>JACJWI010000001.1 GCA_020637215.1 Microthrixaceae bacterium
GATCCGGGTGGCATGCAGACCGCCCGGGGCGGCTTCGCCGGCTTCGTCACCCGTGAGCGCAACACCCCGATCATCGCCGCGGTCGATGGCCCGGCCCTGGCCGGCGGCACCGAGATCGTGCTCGCGGCCGACATGGTGGTGGCGTCGCGGACCGCCGTGTTCGGCATCCCCGAGGTGAAGCGCAACCTGGTCGCTGCCGCCGGCGGGCTCTTCCGCCTGCCCCGCAAGATCCCCCGCAACGTCGCCATGGAGCTGGCGCTGACCGGCCGTCTCGACTTCCCCGCCGAGCGCGCCTACGACTTCGGGATGGTCAACCGACTCTGCGACGAGGGTCAGGCGCTCGAGACGGCGCTGGGTCTGGCCGGGGAGATCACCGAGAACGCTCCGTTGGCGGTCGCCGAGAGCCGACGGATCATGATCGAGGCCACCGACCAGCCCGACGAGGTGGGTTGGAAGCTCTCCGGCGAGGGCATCATCAAGATGTTCGGTACCGAGGACTTCTCCGAGGGCCTCACCGCCTTCGCCGAGAAGCGCAAGCCCAACTGGAAGGGTCGCTGATCCACGCCCGCTGAGCGCGGGTCACCCCGAGGCCACTCGACGCCCAGGGGTGACCCGCGGTTCAGGCCAGAGCGTCGTTCAGGCGAGGGGGTCGTTCAGGCCAGAGTGTCGATGAAGCCGTGCTCGGCCAGAAGTTCGGCCAGGCCGTCGGCCAGAGGCAGTTCCGAGACGTCCCACGCCGCCATCCACCGGGCCTCGATCGCTCCCGACCCCGGGGTCGGCTCGTCGGGTTCGAGCGACACGGCTCGGAAGCACGCCACGACCTCGTGGGGGGTGCCCCGGCGGGTGGTACCCCGGTCCGACTCCGCGGGTAGGACCTCGTACCAGCCGAGGAACGCGCCGCACAGCGCGTCGAGCCCCGTGAGGGAGCGCACGGCGCGCACCACCGCCTCGACCATGGTCTCGCCGCCCCGCACCGGGGCGCTCGGCACCGACCAGCCCCTCTCCCCTCCCCCATCGGCCGAGCGGACCATGAGCAGGTCGTTGCCGTGGGCCACCACGGCCGCGGCCCGCAGGACCGGTGGTGGTTCCTCAGCCACGGCTGCCGTCGGGGCTCCGCTCCCCCAACGACCGGTGCACGGTGATCTTGCGGGCGACCAGTCCGAATGCCTCGAAGAAGTTCTTCGTGGAGCGGTCGCCCGGCAGGACCTCGGCGTCGACGCCGTGGCACCCGGAGTCGGTGGCCCACTCGACGACCGCTTCCATCAGGGCCCGTCCGACGCCGACGCCCCGGGCGTCGGGCTCGACGAACAGGTCGGAGACGACCGCCAGTCGGCCGTTCACGGTCTCCTCCAGGCGGACCACGGCGTAGCCGACCGCCACCGGTCCCAAACCGCCGACGAGCACGAGGGCGGAACCCGCGTCGGCGGCGGCGAGGTCGGCGTCGAGGGAGTCACGGAGCGGATCGGGGCGGCCCTCCCGCTCCTGGTAGACGTCGCCACCGCGATGGTGTCCCACGTGGGATCGAGCGGCCTCACCGAGGCGCACCAGCTCGCCGCGGTCCAGGGGGCGGGCACGCCGGACGCCCGGTTCGAACGGGGCGGGACCAGAGGGCTCTTCGCCCATCGGGTCAGGAGCCGTTCGTCGCGGCCTGCAGCTGCCGCACCCGGTTCAGGATCGTCTGGCGGGACCGGTGGCTCTGCTCGTAGGTGAGCACGAGGGCGAGCTCGGCGGGGTCGAGCGACGCCAGGCGGGGTACGACCTGTGACGCAGCCAGGCTGTCGTAGTCGGGGATGGCCAGGTCCTGCACGTCCACGGTCGGGAGTTGGTCGTTGACGTCGGCGGGGACGGCGGTCGGAGCGGGTTCGGGGTGATCCGCTCCGTCAGCGCCCTCACGGTCGTCCCCGTCGGAGTCCTCAGGGGTGCGAGCGGATCGGTCGCCGGCCGCGGAGCCCTGTTGTCCCCACAGGTTGGAAAGGCACGGGAGCTGCCCCAACAGCCGTTGGGTCAGCTCGACCTGGGCCCGGGTGCGTTCGACGAGGGCCGGGACCGCCTCGGACACCTCTCGGGCCAGCAGCTCGGGGATCTGCAGGGGGTTCACAGCGCGGCGTCAGCCCTTCTTGGCCCGGGCCGGAGCCTTGGTGCCTCGGGTGAGGATCTCGATGGCGCCGCACGGGTCGTAGCCCTCGGGACAGCTCAGCGCCCCGCTGCGCCCGAACTGGCGGGGGTGCACGATCAGGAAGCACGTGGGGCAGGTGAACTCGTCCGCGGTCTTGGCCGCCACCCGCTCGGTGCTCTCGGTGCCGGGCTCGTCGAGCTCGTCCTCGTCGTCCTCGTCGGCACCCGCCGCGATCCGGTCCTTGAGGATGGTGTCGAGGTCGGCCTCGACGTCGTCGGGATCGACGTCCTCGTCGTCCTCGTCGTCGTCGTCGGCCGACGAGGGGCGCTTGGCCTTGGCGGCCGGGACGTCGTCCTCTTCGTCGTCGTCGACTTCGGCTACGTCCTCTTCGCCGTCGCCGTCGAGGTCGACGTCGTCGATCTCGTCGTCGATCTCGTCGTCGAGGGCGTCCTCGTCCTCGAGGCCCTCCTCCTCGTCGGGTTCCTCTTCCAGGAGTTCGTCGTCGTCCATGTCGCTGTGACCGTGTCCTTCTGGCCTTGTTCCTGCTGGCCTGTGGCTGCGGGCTTCTCTGTGGGGGCTCGTGGGGTGGAACCCGGTTGTCGGGTGCCCTCCAGGTCCGCCTCTCCGCGGCCTCGTGGTGACCGTCGAGCCCGGTTCGGGTCGAGGTCGGGGCGCATCATAGACACGGCGCCCCGCTCAGGAGTACCGGATCGGCCGTCGGGCCACCAGGAGTGTCGGATCAGGCCGATTCGCTGCGTCGTGCCTCGGCCCGGCGTTCGGCTCCCAGGCGCTCGAGCTCGGCCTCGCCGGAGTGATCCACGAACCGCATCATCTCGGCCACGGCGCGGTGCCCGGCCCGCTCCGCGATCAGGTGGTGCATGCGCTGGCCGATCGCCCGATAGCTCGGATGCCCCTGCACCGAGGTGCGCAGCTCGATCAGGTGCATGGCCTCGCGGGCGTTGAACTGCATGACGTAGCGGATCCGGTACGCGAGGGACACCGCGTAGGACGCTCGCTCGGGGAACCGCTCGGCGAGGACCGCCCAGAGCCCGGAGGAGCGCTCCATGGCCTCGTCGAAGCGAGCGGTCATCCCGGCCTCGTCGATGGCGGCCGGGCGGGTGAAGCCGTGGGCCGGCGTCAGGTCCTGCCACTCGATCGTCATCAGGCGGTGTCGTTGCAGGTCCCGGAACGCGCCGTAGTCCGACACCACGTCGAAGCGGTAGTCGGTGCGCTCCAGCGCCCGGCCCGGCTTGTGGCGGCGGTTGGTCCGGTCCCCGACGTAGGCGCGCATGACCGCCAGTCGGTCCTCGGTCGACATGGTCCGGACCCGCTCGATCAGCGTGGACTCGGCCAGACCCGTGTACGGGTAGAGCATGGCGGCGACGACCTTGAGCTCGCCCTCGGGGTCGAAGTCGACGAGCTCGACGCCCGGATCGGTGGGACCGTCCACGCCGTCGCCGGACAGCATCTCGTAGGCGACCGCCTCCATGGCCTCGCGGTTGGAGCGCAGGTACTCGGAGCTGGTGACGCCCCGGTCGGGCAGATCCACTCGCTTGAGGAAGCTGGGGACCACCTTGCGCAGCTCGACCAGCATCAGGTCCGCGTACTGGCGGGCCTCGGGCAGGGGGTGGCTGCGCATGCGCAGCAACAGGGCCTCGAAGGCCTGGCCCGAACCGTAGATCCCGACGTTGGACAACGACGCAGCGGGCAGGATGCCGCGGACCGAGTCGAAGGCCTTGGCCCGGATGGCCTGGCGGTAGACGAAGTCCGAGTCGGTCTCGCTCTTGGGGTGGCGGTCCCGGAAGTGCTCCGACATGTCGGTGGCCAGTGCCGAGTACGAGTCGAACAGCTGGTCCATGTCGCCGACGTAGCGGGCTCCGAGCGGCGAACCGAGGATCTCCGGGTCGCGGTGGTAGCGGTAGCGACCGCCGAGTCGCTCGTCGTAGGGGATGTAGCGCGTCGACTGCTCCAGGTAGGACATCAGCCGACCCCACTCGAGCACCTTGGTCAGGAGGTTGGACGCCTGCTCGCACGCGAGGTGCACGCCACCGAGCTGAGCGACGCTGTCGTCGCCGTACTCGAAGAAGACACGGTCGTAGAGCGACTCGGCCCGTTCGAGGCCGATGGTCGCGTCGACGGACTCGTCGCCGGTCGTATCGAGCTCGCCGACGAACTCGTCGAGGAACAGGCGCCGAAGGGACTTGGCCGAACGCGAGTACCGGGCGAACAGGGCTCCCTTGACCACCTCGGGCAGGTTCACCAGGGCGAAGACCGGGCCGTCCAGGCTCGTGAAGTACCGGCGGAGGACCGCGGCCTCCTCAGGGGTGAACTGCTCAGCGACGTAGGTCGGGAGTGCGGTCATCGGACGGTGAGGATAGAGCCGCCGGGCCCCTGCCCCGGGGACCGGTCTCAGCGCCGCGAACCGGCAGGGAAACCGGCGGCCCAACGATCGAGGACGACCCCGGCCAGGGCCTTGGCCCCGTCGAGCACCGCGGCGTCACCTCCGGCGCCGCGGGCGTGGGTGGCGAACTCCGCGGTGTGGATCGCCACGCCGGGGGGTGCCACGGCGATCATCGGGTGGATCGACGGTACGACGTGGCTGACGTTGCCCATGTCGGTGCTCCCGACGACGGGGCCCACCGTGTCGGGATCCTGCGGCGGCCGGCCGACCGCGGTGCTGTGACGGACCCAGCTGTCCAGGAGCCGGCGATCGTCGACCAGGTCGTCGTAGGCGGGCTCCAACCACTCGTGGTCCATCAGACAGCCGGCGGCCGACGCTCCTGCGGCCAGGCAGGCCAGCACCCGTTCCTTCAGCTCGGCCAGGCCCTCGACGCTCGGGGAGCGCACGTACCACGACGCAGCAGCGCGCCGGGGCACGACGTTGGCCTGCTCCCCCGCCTCGGTGAAGATGCCGTGGATCCGTTCGTCGGGCCGGATGTGCTGGCGGAGAGCGGCCACGTTGACGTAACCGAGCACGGCGGCGTCGAGGGCGTTGACCCCGTTCCACGGCGCGGCGGCGGCGTGGCTGGCCCGACCGGTGTAGGTCACGTCCAGACGCTGGATGGCGATCGCCGACATGGTCGGCAGGTCGTGGTCGGCCGGGTGCACCATCACCGCGGCGTCGACGCCGTCGAAGGCGCCGTCGCGCAACATGAACACCTTGCCCCCGCCACCCTCTTCGGCCGGGGTGCCGATCACCCGCACCCGGCCGCCCAGCGCGTCGGCGAGCTCGGCGGCGGCGAGGCCCGCGCCCAGGCCGGCGGCCGCGATGACGTTGTGACCGCAGGCGTGGCCGACGCCGGGCAGGGCGTCGTACTCGCAGATCACCGCGACGGTCGGGCCCTCGGAGCCGGCCTCGGCGACGAACGCGGTGTCGAGGCCGTGGGCGTGGCGGGTGACGGAGAGCCCCTCGGCCTCGAGCGCGTCGCAGAGCAGGTCGTGGGCGTGGTGCTCGTCGAATGCGAGCTCGGGCCGGTCGAAGATGGCGTGGCTGATCGACAGGAGCCGGCCGGCCCGTCGGTCGACCGCGGCGAACGCGGCGTCCACGGCGTCGGGCGACGCCGTCGGGGTCGTGTCGGCCGCGGGGTCCTGAGCGGTGTGGTCGGGACGGGCCGTGTTCACCGCGCCACCCTACCGGCGGTCGATCACGGCTCGGGATGCTCGAGGACGATCTTGCCGAGCTGCTCGGCGCTGCGGAGCCGCTCCAGAGCCCGCGGGTACTCCGAGAGGGGGAGGATCTCGTCGACGACGACCGGCAGGCCGTCGCCCAGGAGATCGGTGACGTGGCGGAACTCGCTCTGGCTGCCGCAGCTCGCTCCGATGACGTCGATCTGCTTGAAGAACAACCGCGGGAGGTTGAGCTCGACCTTGGGGCCCGACGTGCCGCCGCAGACGCACATCCGTCCGCCGTGGCGCAGCGTGCGGAAGGCGAAGTCCCAGGTGGCGGGCCCGATGCTGTCGACGACGATGTCGGCGGTGATCGGGTACGGCTCGTCGGAGGGGAACGCGCCCTCGGCGCCGAGCTCGATCGCCCGATCCCGCTTGGCGGCGTCCCGGGAGGTGACGAACACGCGGGCGCCGACGTGGCGGGCCAGCATCATCGCCGCGGTCGCGACGCCGCCGCCGATGCCGGTGACGAGCACGGTGTCCTCGGGTTGCAGCCGGGCCCGTCGCAGCAGTCGCCACGCGGTCGTGTAGCAGACCGGGTAGCTGGCGGACTCGGCCCAGCTGCGGCCTGCGGGACGCCGTTCGAGCTGGTGGCCGGGGACGACGCAGAACTCGCCGTGGCCGCCCCAGCAGCTCTCGCCCAGCAGCATCATGGCCGGGTCGAGGACGCTGTCGTCGCCGCGTGCGAGTGCATCGGCGGGCACGACCGCGGTGTTGATGACGACCTCGTCGCCGGGCACCCATTCGGTCACCCTCTCCCCGACCGCGTCGACGACGCCGGCGACGTCGTTGCCGGGGACGTGGGGGAACCTCGGCGGCTTGGGCAGACCAGTGGTCAACCACAGGTCCATGTGGTTGAGGGCGGTCGCCCTGACCCGCACCCGGACGTCGGCGGGTCCGACCTCGGGGTCGGGGACCTCGCCCCACTGGTATCGACCGGGGGACTCGTCCAGGTACCACGCGCGCATCCTCACGAGGGTACCGGTCCCGATCGCGTCTTCAGACGACGATGACCAGGGCGTCGGGAAGGCAGCGCAGCTCGAAGTGCGTGGCGGCGCCGATGAGCCGACCGTCGACCCGGATCGGCAGCTCGCGCTCGTCGAGGACCTCGTAGGCGGCGGTGCGCCGCTCGAGGATCCCCGGATGCGGGACGTGGCTGCCGGTGCGCTCCCGTCGGCCGGCTGCCCGGACCTGGCTGGCGGGCACCCGCCCGTCGCTGATGTCGAGGAGTCCGTCGTTCGGATGGGCGCGGGGGCCGAGGTCCGCGCCGGCCAGGTGCGTTCCGTTCATGGCGACCACCGTGCGTGACGACCACCGTCGTCGACCCCGGCCGGCGGTGGCATGGGCCACGAACACGTGCCGGGAGATCAGGCCGTCACCGCGGTCGACGACCACCTCACCCAGGTCGATCGGCAGGCGCATCCCCGCCCCGGAGCGCAGGTCGGCCTCGGTGTGGCCCGGTGCGCCGAGCGCGGCGTGGAGGTCCCCTCCCAACAGGCCGATCTCGGTGACGGGGCGTCCGGCTGCCAGCCCGGCGGCGACCAGGTCGGCGAGCTCGCCGTCGCCGGCCGCGACGGGCGCGTCGGCTGCCAGCGGTCCGGGTGCTCCCCACGGCTCTCCCCGGCGGATCGTCACGACCCGCCGTCCGGGGACAGGACGGCCCCGCTCGTGTTGACGGTGCTTCCGGCCTCGACCACACCGCGGAACAGGCTGTCGGCGGCCCGGCGGCACACCGCCGCGGTCCGCGGGTCGGCGGCGACCTCGCCGAGCTGCCGCATCAGGTCGATCAGCTGCTTGGTGTTGCGGACGAAGTCGCCTCCGGTCAGGTCGTCGTCGAGCACTGCGGCGAGGGGTCGTCCGGCGGCCCAACGGTGGGCGGTGGCCGCGAAGCCCGCGTCGGGGGCGCGGGTCTCGGGGACCCGGGCGGCCCGCTCCCAACCGTTGAGGCGCGAGTGGATCTGCTCGAGCCGCTCGAAGCGACGCCGCAGCTCCGGACTCGGGTGCGTCGGAGGCGGCGGGGCGTCGGGGCTGCGGTGCTCGTAGGTGAAGCAGCTGACCATGGCGGCCATCGCCGGGGCGTCGAGGTCGGCGAGCAGGCCGTCGTCGAGCGCGAGCGAGATGAGCAGGTCGCACTCGTGGTAGATCCGCCGCAGGCGCTCCCCGGAGTCGGTGAGCGACCATCCGCTCGTGCGACCCGAGCGCGCCAGCACCTCGAGCACGGCGTCGAATCGGTTGACGAGCCCCGAACCACGCCGGGCGAGCCGACGACGTGCCACCTCGAGGTCGTGGGCGAGGCGGGCCCGTTCCCGGTGTCGGGCGACCACGGCGTCCCGGTCGTCGTCGTGGTGCAGGGGATGCGACTCGAGCGCAGCCCGCGCTGCCAGGTGTGCCTCGAGCACGGCGGGCTCGACGTCGTCGAGGTGGTCGTCGTGGCGTCGTCGTCCCTTGGCCGCCCTGCCCCGGGCGCCGCGCAGGTTGGTGCGCCGCAGGGCGGCCGCGGCGTCCCGTCGGTAGGCCGACCGTCCCGGCTCGAACGGCACCGGGAGGTCCACCCGGGCGATGGGCCACACCGGCGAGGCCAGGTCCCTGGCGGTGAGCTCGATGTCGGCCCCGTTGGCTGCCACCGTCCGCACCCGCACGGCCCCACCCTTGCGGAACGCCACGGACAGCACGAGCAGGGGCTGTTCCGGCCGACCCGGATCACGATGCGGCACCGACACGACGTCGCCGGGGCTCAGCGCCGCGAGCGAGGCGCCGATGCGCTCCCGTCGGTCCTGGGGCCGAGGGGTCGTGGCCGCCAGGGTGTCGAGGGCCGCGATGTAGTCGGCCACAGCTCGGTCGGCGTCGCCGTCGGGCGGGCCGCCGAGCAGGTCGAGCTCGGAGCGGATGTGGTCGAGCCGGGTCTGGAGCGTCACCGCGGCACGGTCGGCCTGGAACTGGGCGAAGGAGCGGGCGAGCACGGCGTGGGCGTCGTCGCGGTCGTAGCGGTGCACCAGGTTGGCCGCCATGTTGTAGGTGGGGCGGAACGCAGAGGTGAGCGGGAACTCCCGACTGGCGACGAGCCGTGCGATCTGGGCGAAGGTGACGAACGGCGACCACAGGACCACCGCGGTGCCCTGGTCGTCGATCCCCCGGCGGCCGGCGCGGCCGGTCAGCTGGGTGAACTGCGCCGGGGTCAGGAACTCGTGGGTGTCGCCGTTGTACTTGGTCAGCTTCTCGATCACCACCGACCGGGCCGGCATGTTGATGCCGAGGGCCAGGGTCTCGGTGGCGAAGACGACCTTGATCAGTCCCTCGTTGAAGCAGTCCTCGACGGCCTCCCGGAACGCCGGCACCATCCCGGCGTGGTGGGCGGCCACCCCCGCTTCGAGGGTGTCGAGCCACTGGTCGTAGTCGAGAGCGTCGAGATCGGAGTCGCTCAGCGTCGCGACACGCGCCTCGACCAGGGCCCGGATCCGGGAGCGTTCGGCGGCGTCGGTCAGGCGCAGCCCCGCGTCCCGGCAGTGCTGGGCCGCGTCGGTGCAGGCGGCCCGGCTGAAGATGAAGTAGATCGCCGGCAGGAGGCCCTCGTCGTCGAGGCGTTCGGCCACCTCGAGCCGGCGGGGCGTGCGGAAGCGACGGCCGCCCCGGGGCCGGCCACCCCGTGGCCGGCCGGACCCGCCTCGGTGGCGTCCGGCGCCGGAGCGCTCCGCGTCGAAGCGGTCGGCCTCGGGGTTGGGTCGGCCGTCGACGAGGACCGGGAGCAGGTGGTCGCGCTCCGCCGAGCGGTCGCCGACCATGTAGAGGTTGTCGAGTCGGATCGGCCGGACGTGCTCGATCACGGTGTCGGTGGGTCCGCGGAGGGCCTCGATCCACTCACCCAGCTCCGCCGCGTTGGACACCGTCGCGGACAGGCACACGAAGCGGACCGCCGCCGGGGTGTGGACCAGGACCTCCTCCCAGACCGGCCCCCGGTACGCGTCCTGGAGGAAGTGCACCTCGTCGAGCACGACCCACTGCAGGCCGTCCAGCGCCGGCGAACCGGCGTAGACCATGTTGCGCAGCACCTCGGTGGTCATGACCACCACCGGAGCGTCCGCGTTGACGGTGTGGTCGCCGGTGAGGAGGCCCACCCGGCCCGGGCCGAGCACGGCGACCAGATCCGCGTACTTCTGGTTGGACAGCGCCTTGATCGGGGCGGTGTAGAAGGCCTTTGCGCCAACGGCCAGAGCCCGGGCGACGGCGTGCTCACCGACGACGGTCTTGCCCGACCCGGTCGGGGCGGACACCAGGACGTTGCGTCCGGCGTCGATGCCCTCGATCGCCTCGCGCTGGAAGCGGTCGAGGGGGAAGTCGTGGGCGAAGGGATCGGTCAGGACCCGTCTCCGTCGGTCGTGTCGGGCTCGGTCGGGCCGGGCCCGGTCTCGGCCGCATCGGGCTCGGCCGTGGCGGCCTCGGCACGACGGGCGGCCCGGGCGGCCCGCCGCTCCTTCTCCGCCTCGGCCTCACGGCTGGCGGCCTTGCGCTTGCGGCGGTTCCAGAGACGCCCGATCACGATGCTGATCTCGTAGAAGAGGTACATCGGGATGGCCAGGGCGAACATCGAGATCGGATCGCCGCTCGGGGTGATCCCCGCGGCGATGATCGTGATCAGCACGATCGCCTGGCGTCGCCACGACGACAGCCGCTCAGGGGTGACGACGCCGATCATCTGAAGGGCGACGACCACCACCGGGAACTGGAACCCCACCCCGAACGCCAACATCATGAACAACGCCAGCTTGACGAAGTTCCCGATGCCCGAGCGGATCTCGACGTCGGGTCCGCCGATGCTGACCAGGAAGTTCACCGCCTGGGTGAGGGTCAGGTAGGCGGTGACGGCGCCGGCGACGAACAGCACCATGGCCGACACGGTGAAGGCCAGGGCGTAGCGCCGCTCCTTCTTGTAGAGGCCGGGGGCGATGAATCGCCACAGCTGCCACAGGATCACCGGCATCGCCAGGAAGAGCGCCCCGTAGCCGGCGATGCGCAGACGAAGCGTGAACGGGTCGAGCAGGTTGGTCTCGAGGAACTTGCAGCTGGCGTCGGGGTCGAGGTTGGTCAGCGCGTCGCAGTACGGCGCGTTGAGGACGTCGATCATCCACGGGTACAGGAACCACGCCGGGATGAGCATGGCCGCGACCGTGCCCACGCAGATGAGCAGGCGTCGACGCAGCTCGCGCAGGTGATCGCCCAGCGCCATCGAGGCGCCCTCTCGTTCGGCTCCCTTCAGGACGGCCACGGTCAGGCGGTCTCCCGCTCCCCGGTGTCGTCCCCGGAGTCGTCCCCGGTGGAAGCATCCTCAGCCGGGTCGGTCCCCGTCGGTTCGGCCGCAGCCCCCGATTCGGTCGCCGCGTCGATCGAGGCGCGTTCGCTCCGGGCCCGTTCGTCGGCCTCGGCCTCGAGCGCGTACTCGGCGAGCTTCTGGCGGGGTCGGGCCGCCAGGTCCCCGAGCTCGCGCAGCGGTTGCATGGCCGGATCGTCCATGACGCCCTGCACCTGCCCCTGGAGGCCCGAGGACATGGTCTTGAGCTTGGCGATCATCTTCCCGGCGCTCTTGGCCATCTCGGGGATGCGCTCGGGTCCGAGCACGACCAGGGCCAGGATCAGGATGACGAGCAGCTCACCGCCGCCGAAGTTCTGGATCATCGGCCCGGGTGGAACCGGGGCTCCGAGGCCCGTGACGACATGGTGCTCAGCGTACCGGTCGGGGCCGGGGTGTCGGCCACCGCCGTCCCGGCCCGCTCAGCGGTCGTTGATCGCGGTGAGGGTGGTGAACCAGTCCGGGGTGGAGAGCAGGTCGTGGAAGTCGAGCACGTCGTCGTGGGTGATCGGTGCGCCTCCGCGGCGCTCGGTCAGCTCGGCGGGCAGGTGCCACTCGGTGCTGTGCACCCCGGCGGCGAGGAGGACGTCGACGACGTGCTGCTCGGCGGGACGCACCTCGATCATGCGGCACACCGGACAGCGGAACAGGTACGTCGCCGACTCGTCGTCGCGGCACTGGCGGACCCGCAGGTCCCGGGAGCGGAGCTCCACGTCGCCGCAGTCGCTGCATGTCGCTCGGATGAGTGCCATCGTCGGGTGTCTCCTCGCTGAGGTGCTCCACATCTCTTCGGTCCGGACCCCGTTCAGGTTGAAAACTCCGGCTCAGGAATCTCGCGACCTGACCGATGGTCAGCGACGACGACGATCGGCCGGAACGGGCTCCGGGCGTGCCACGATGGCCGCTGCATGGCCGAGCGACTCCCCTCCCTCGTGGACCCGCCGATCCTCTTCGCACACCGTGGGGCCCGCGCCCATGCCCCCGAGAACACCATCGAGGCGTTCACCCTCGCCCTGCGACTGGGCGCCACCGGCGTGGAGAGCGACGTGTGGGCGACCGCGGACGGCGCCGCGGTGCTGGACCACGACGGTCTGGTGCGACGGGGCCTGCGTCGCAGCGCCATCGGCGGCTTGCCCCGGGCCGATCTCCCTGAGGCCATCCCCACGCTCGACGAGATGTACGAGGCGATCGGATCCGACGTCCAGGTCTCACTCGACGTCAAGGACCCCGACGTGCTCGACGAGGTCCTGGCCGTCGCCCGCCGGGCCGGGGCCTCGGAGAACCTGTGGCTGTGCCACCCGGATCTCGACCTGCTGGCCGACTGGAAGCAGCGGTGCGGAGCGGTGCGCCTGGTGCACTCCACTCGGCTGGGGGCTCTCGGCGGGAAGCCGGAACCCCATGCGGCGCGGCTGCGCGAGCTCGGCATCGACGCGGTGAACCTCCACCACTCGGAGTGGTCCGGGGGGATGGTCGCCCTCTACCACCGCTTCCGGAGGGTGGCGTTCGGATGGGACGCCCAGCACGAGCGGGTGATCCGGTCGCTGCTGGGCACCGGCATCGACGGGGTGTTCTCCGATCACGTCGACCGCCTGGTCGACGTGGCCGGCGAGGGATCCGAACCCGGACCGACGTGGTGATCCCCGTCGACCCAGGACGCTAGAGAGACCCGATGCGCGCGGGTGGCCACATGCGCATGAACGCCCGACCCACGATCGTGTCCTCGGGAACGGGCCCGAAGACCCGGCTGTCGGCCGAGTCGCCGCGGTTGTCGCCCATCACCCAGACGTGGCCCTCGGGCACCGTCACCGGCTCATCCATGCCATCGGTGACGACCCCCTTCTGCAGGTACGGCTCCTCGAGCAGACGACCGTTGACGTAGACCTTGCCGTCGCGGGACTGCACAGTGTCGCCGGGCCGCCCGATCACCCGCTTTATCAGGTCCTTGGGGTCGTCGGGGCCGCCGGAGAGGGATGCGGGGCGGGTGAAGACGATGACGTCACCCCGGTTGACGTCGTGGAGGTCGTAGCTCAGCTTGTTGACCAGCACCCGGTCCCCCTTGACCAAGGTCATCTCCATGGATGGCGACGGGATCTCGAAGGCCTGGACCAGGAAGGTCTTCACCAGGAAGGCGACCAGGATGGCGCCGACGATGACCACCGCCCACTCGACCATGTTCCGGGTCGAGGAGCGTGTGCGGGTCCGTGCGGCGGGCCGGCCCGACGCTGCGGGCTGATCGACGGTCGGCTCGGACATCGATGGGAGGCTATCGGTGCTCAGCGGTACCGCCGCAGCACCCGTCGGGCCGCGGTGGCGCCCAGCGGTCGCAGGTCGTCGCCGGTGTCGACGTCGCGCGCTTCGACCGTGGGGCCGAGGCGCAGCAGCAACCGCTGCAGCCAGGGCTCGGCGGTGACCCGCAGCACGACCCGGATCCGGCCGTCGGCGTCGGTGGTCACCGATTCGGTCGGCACCGCGTCGACGATCCACTCGTCCTCGGCGCCGACGACCAGCGCCACCGGTCGGCCGTCGCTCAGGTCGAGCACGTCGGCCTGTTCGACGTTCGGGTGGTCGTCGACCGCGTCGCCGGTCGGCACCGCGGTGTCGATGCGGTCGACCCGGAACTCCCGGACCCCTCCGGCGCGGTGGCACCAGGCCCGCAGGTACCAGTGGCCGTCGCGGGCCGACAGGCGCAGCGGGTCCACCTCGCGCTCGGTGCGCTCGTCGCGTCCGAACGAGTAGTAGTCGATCCGCAGGCGCTGCCCGGCGTCGGTGGCTCGGCGCACGGCGTCGAGCACGTCGGGATCGGCGTCGCCGAGGCGTACGTCGACGGAGTCGTCGGCTCCGTCGCCGAGGACGGCGGCGAGCTTGGCCACGGCCCGTGCCAGCACCGGGTCCGGGTCGGGTCTGTCGAGCAGCGCTTGGCCTGCCGCGTACAGGACCAGGGCCTCGTCGGGGGTCAGCCGCAGCGGACGTCGGAAGTAGTCGCCGAGGTGGATCTGGATCCGCCCGTCGTCCTCGACGTAGGCGTCGACGCGGGCATCGGGGGTGAACGGGTGGATGCCGACCTCGTACATGAGCAGGTCGAGGTCGGCCCGCAGGTCCCGCTCGGTCATGCCGAAGCGGTCGCAGACCTGCTGGACGGTGGTTCCGGGCTCCTCGACGATCCACGGCAGGACCGACAGGATCCGCTCGACGCGCTCGGACGCGGTGGCGGGACTCATGACGACAGCCTCTCGAACCCGCCCAGCCAGTCGATGAGGTCGCGGCGGTGCCCGGGCGGGTCGAGCAGCTCGGCGTGGTCCAGGTGGGACAGCACGAAGCTGCGCAGGCCGGCGGGGTTGCGGACCTCGAGCTCGATCACGACCGATCCGTCGGGCTGGGTGGCGCTGACCGTCAGCTCGGGATCCTCGGCCAGGACCGAGGCGGCCACCGTGGGCTCGAGCAGTACGTGCGCGGTCTCGGCCGGTCCCGGGCCGAGCTCCCACGGCCGCAGGCGCACCCCGGGGAGGTCGTCGGGTGGGGTGAACGCACCGGCGTCGCCGGCGGTGACGGGACCCGCGACCCGGTCCAGTCGGAAGCTGCGGGTGGCGTCGCGGTCCAGGTCGTGGCCGCTCACGTACCACTGCCCCTGCTCGTACTGCAGCCGGTGGGGCTCGAGGTGCCGCTCGTCGCCGGAATAGCCGAACGTGATGACCGCGTGGTCGAGCACGGCAGCGAACACCACGGCCAGGGCGTCGGGTGCGTCGAGCGAGCCGACCGGTGCCGCTGCTGCTCCCCCGCCGGTCCCGCCGAGCTTGCGCAGTGCGTCCTCGACCTCGTCGACGGGGATGCCGACCAGCCGGACCGAGGTCGCCGCCAGGTGGAGGGCCGCCAGCTCCTCGGGGCTCAACCCCGGGTCGGCCAGCTCGTAGCGGTCCCGGCGGATCCGGTAGGCCGCCCGTGGTTGCTCGGTGTGGGCGACCATCACCGTCTCGACGGGGACGCCGGCCTGGCGCAGCTCGTCCTTGTCGCGCTCGAAGGTCCGCCGGAACGTGTCGTCGGAGTGCGACTCGTAGCCCGGGACCCGTTCGCGGATCTCCTCGGCGGTGAGCGGCACGCTGGAGGCCTGCAGTGCGGCGACGATGTTGAGGAGGCGGTCGACCTTGGCCACGGCGGGTCAGTGTACGGGCCGATCCGCGGATCGTGGCGTGACCGGGGCCGTGGCGCGATCGGCCACCAGGTCCGCGGCCAACGCACCCGCCGCGACCGCGGCGGCGAAGAAGATCGGGTCCTCGGACACGTCGCGACCCATCGTGGTCACCCGGAGTCCGGCGCTCCCCAGCAGGTCGGCCGGGTCGGGGGTGTCGCTGACGACGAGCGGCTGCACCCCCGTCAGCTCGGACAGCTCCTCGACCAGCTCCGACGGGGACGAGGCGACCCGGGGCGAGGTGCGGCTCAACCGGGCGACCGTCTCGGTGTGGTGCGACACGCCCCGGTGGCGTTCCCTGCCGTCGCCGGCCGATGCCCGGACGCACAGCACCGTGTCACCCCCCAGGGCGGCGGCGGTGTCGATCACCGACGCGGCCTCGATCGCGGTGGTGCCGAGGGCTGTGCCGGTGCCCACCACCCCCGGTCCCATCCCGACGATGACCACCTCGGCGCCGAGGGTGTGGACCGCCAACCCCAACGCCGAGGCCACCGTGACCGCCTCGAGGTCGCCGCCGAAGGCGTGGCCCGCGGTGACGGTGCCGACCAGCGTTCCGTCGGTGCGCAGCCGCGCCACCAGGTCCGACAGGGCGAGCGGCAGGGCGGCTCCGTCGGTCATGACGTACGCGACCCGGGTTCCGGGCCGACGCTCGGCCACGGCGAGCGCGACCAGCGGCACCTGGCTGTGAACGGTGCAGGCCACGACCGGCACCCCGGCGATCGGGCGGTCGCACTCGGGATGCACGAGCTCGGAGGTGCCGACGTCGGCCTGCAGCGACGTGTAGCGCATCTTCATGACGTGGTCGGGGCCGGGGGCCACCAGCTCGCGTCGGGACAGGTTCCAGTGCACCACGTGCCAGCCGCCGGTTCCCAGGCCGAGCTCGACCGCGGTCGTGTTCAGGACCACCTCGTCACCGACGGCGCACTCGCCGACCAGCTCGACCAGGGCGTAGGCCCGCGCCGGGCTCCCGTCGGCCATGGCGACCGCGACGCGCTGCAGGCCGGGGCGCGCCGAGAGCACCTCGGTGACCGTCGCGGTGCGGAACGTCGGCATCGGTGCGTGGGGTCAGAGCGATTCGATGAGGCGCTCGACCCGCTCGTCGTGGGCCTTGAACGGGTCCTTGCACAGCACGGTGCGCTGGGCCTGGTCGTTGAGCTTCAGGTGCACCCAGTCGACGGTGTAGTCGCGCTTGCGCTCCTTGGCGGTGCGGATGAACTCGCCCCGCAGCCTGGCCCGGGTGGTCTGCGGCGGGGTGTCGACCGCCTCCTCGATGTCGGCGTCGGTCACGATGCGCTCGACCCGACCCGCCCGCTGCAGCTTGTAGAACACCGAGCGGTTCCGGCTGATGTCGTGGTACTGCAGGTCGAGCAGCGCCACGCGCGGATGCGACAGCGGCAGGTCGTGGCGTTCCCGGAACGCCTCGATCAGGTTGTGCTTGGTCACCCAGTCGACCTCGCGGTCCAGGCTGAGTGGGTCGCGCTCCAGGCCGGTGACGACGTGCTCCCACATGTCGAGCGACTGCTTCTCCTCGGGGGACAGGTCGTGGTTGTCGGCGTAGCGCAGCGCTCGGTTCAGGTACTCGGTCTGGATCTCGAGCGCCGAGGCCTCGCGGCCGTTGGCCAGGCGGACACGGCGGGTGCAGGTGATGTCGTGGGAGATCTCGCGGATGGCGCGGATCGGGTTCTCGAGCGTCATGTCGCGCAGCACCACCGTCGGGTCCTCGAGCATGCGCAGCAGCAGTGCGGTGGCCCCCACCTTCAGGTAGGTGGCGTACTCGCTCATGTTGGAGTCGCCGACGATCACGTGCAGACGCCGGTACCGGTCGGAGTCCGCGTGGGGTTCGTCGCGGGTGTTGATGATCGGCCGGGACCTGGTGGTGGCCGAGCTGACGCCCTCCCAGATGTGCTCGGCGCGCTGCGCCATGGAGAACTGGGCGCCGCGGGCGGTCTGGAGGACCTTGCCGGCCCCGGCGTAGATCTGGCGGCTCACCAGGAACGGGATCAGGACCTCGGTGTAGTGGGTGAGGTCGTCGTGGCGGCTGGTCAGGTAGTTCTCGTGGCAGCCGTAGCTGTTGCCGGCCGAGTCGGTGTTGTTGCGGAACAGGTAGATGTCGCCGCGGATGCCCTCTTCGGCCAGGCGCTGCTCGGCGGACTCGAGGAGCTGCTCGAGGATCCGTTCGCCGGCCTTGTCGTGGGCGACCAGGTCGGCGAGGGAGTCGCACTCCGGGGTGGCGTACTCGGGGTGCGAACCGACGTCGAGGTAGAGCCGGGCGCCGTTGGCCAGGAAGACGTTGGAGGAGCGACCCCACGAAACGACCCGTCGGAACAGGTAGCGGGCGACCTCGTCGGGGCTGAGACGACGTTGGCCGCGCAGGGTGCAGGTGACGCCGTACTCGTTCTCCAGGCCGTAGATCCGTCGGTCCATCGCCGGCTCAACCTACCCCGGGACCTCTGCGGATCGGCGCGCTCCCGGAACGGCGCGCGGGTTCAGGACGGCTCGATCAGCGGGGTGAGCTCGTCGTCCTCGATACGCTGGAAGGTCCGGCGGCCGTTGCCCCGGGCCAGGACCGCGACCTCGAGCTCGGTGACCGGGATGGTCCGCTCGGGTCCCGCCAGAGCGGTCACCGCGGCGTTCACCGCCTGGGCGAGGGTCCCGCCCTCGACCCACGCCGAGCCCATCCGCTCGCCGATGGCCTCCGCCTCGCCGCCGAGGACCGCCCATCCGGTCTCGTCGATCAGGGTGCCGTCGTAGAGGATGTGGAACAGCTGGTCGCCGGCGGGGTCGTGACCGACCTCGGCGACCAGGATCTCGACCTCCATCGGCTTCATCTCATGGGTGAAGACCTGGCCGAGGATCTGGGCGTACTGGTTGGCCAGGCTGCGGGCGTCGACGTCCTCTCGGCTGAAGGAGAAGCCCTTCAGGTCCGCGTGGCGGATGCCGGCGATGCGCAGCTGGTCGAACTCGTTGTACTTGCCGACGCCGGCGAAGCCGATCCGGTCGTAGATCTCCGACACCTTGCGCAGCATGCGCGACGGGTTCTCGGCGCACAGGAGGATGCCGCTGTCGAAGGTGCAGGCGACGAGCGCCCGTCCCCGGGCGATCCCCTTCCGGGCGTAGTCCGCCCGGTCCTTCATCATCTGCTCGGGGGCGACGTAGAACGGCATGGTCATGACGAGGCACCTCCGGATGAGCGCTCGTCCTCGAGCTGTTCGAACAGCGTCTGGTAGCGGGTGCGCAGGTCGTCGTCGGCGACACGCTCGAAGCCGTCGGCGCTGATGGTGGCGACCGCCGGGAAGATGCCCCTCAGCAGGTCGGGTCCGCCGGTGGCCGAGTCCTCGTCGGCGGCCTCGTAGAGGGCCCGCAGGACGAGGTCGATGACCGCGGTCCGTTCGAGGCCGTCGCGGAAGCCGAGCTTGACGACGGTGGCGGCGTGGAGGCTGCCCGATCCGGTCGCGGCGTGGTCGTGCTCCTCGTAGCGACCGCCGGTCACGTCGTACTGGAACAGCCGACCCCGCCCGGCGTGGGTGTCGTAGCCGGCGAACAGCGGCACCACCGCCAGGCCCTGCATGGCGGCGGGCAGGTGGTTGCGGACCATCTGAGAGAGCTGGTTGGCCTTGCCCTCGAGCGAGATCGGGCTGCCCTCGACCTTCTCGTAGTGCTCGAGCTGCAGCTGGAACAGCCGCACCATCTCGACCGCGGGTCCGGCCGCGCCGGCGATGGCGACCCCGGAGTGCCGATCGGCGGGGAAGACCTTCTCGATGCTGCGGTGGCTGATGAAGTTGCCGGAGGTGGCGCGGCGGTCACCGGCCATCACCACGCCTTCGGCGTAGCGCACGGCGACGCAGGTGGTCCCGTGGGTCACCGTCAGGCCCGGGCCGTGTCCGATGCCGGGTGCGCCTCCCAGGGTGGCTCCGGTTGCAGCAGCGGTGCCTGTGGGGTCGGGCAGCGGGGGGACGAGCCCGGCGCGACGCACGAGCTCGGCGAAGTTCGGACCCGGGTCGTCCTGGGGGCTGTAGAGGGGCAGGTTCACGGGCGGCAGCGTACAAGTTGGTCGCCGCGGACCGAGGACCGCCCCGGTCGGGGCGAGCCGCGGTCCGTGCGGACTACTGGCCGCCCTTCTGGATGTAGGCCTTGACGAAGTCGTCGGCGTTGGTCTCGAGCACGTCGTCGATCTCGTCGAGCAGCTCGTCGAGCTCGGCCTTGATCTTCTCGCCGGCCTCGGTCGCCGCCGGAGTGGCCTCGACCTCGTCGGAGCGACGCTGGGGGGCCGGCTTCTTCTTGAGTTCTCGTTCTGCCATCTGGGGGTTCACCTCCGCGTCAGCTGCACGGTACCGCGGCCGCCGTCGGAGTCGGGTGCACATTCCCCCGCTCTGTCCCGCACCAGCGCGGTGATCACGACGTCTGTGCGGGACAAAGCCGGCGTGGGCGTGGGGGCGGGTCAGCGGCCGAGCCGGTCGAGCAGGTCCGCGGCCGACGCCGCGGTGGCGAGCAGCTCGCCGACGTGCTCCTCGGTTCCCCGGGTCGGCTCCAGCATCGGCACCCGCCTCAGGGCCGGTGCGCCGGTGTCGAACACCAACGAGTCCCAGTTGGCGGCCACGATCTGCGACGCGAACCGTGCCAGGCAGCCGCCCCGGAAGAACGCCCGGGTCCCCACCGGGGCGTCGGTCACCGCCTGCTCGACCTCGTCGTCGTCGGTCAACCGCTCCAGACCCAGCCGTCGGGCCAGACCGCGCCCAGGGCGCAGGTCGTGGTACTGCAGGTCCATGGCGGCCAGTCGGGGGTCGGACCACTCCAAGCCGTCCCGTTCCCGGTACGCCCGGTACAGGCGGTACTTGGCCACCCAGTCGAGCTGGTCCGCCAAGCTCATCGGGTCTCCGTCCAGACCCGAGAGCACCGACTCCCAGCGGGTGAGGATCTCTTCACCGACAGTCTCGGGACCGAGCACCTCCAGTCCCCGGGACTCGGCGTAGGCACGGGCCCGGCCGTACAGGTCCCACTGCAGGTCCAGAGCGGTGCGGCGGGACCCGTCGGCCATCTCGAGCGGCTCGGCCAGCGACAGGTCCCACGACACGGCCTGCATCGCCGCCACCGGTCGGGCCAACCGCAGGGGCTCGCCGAGGGCGTCGTCCTCGATCATGGCGAGCACCAACGCCGTGGTCCCGAGCTTGAGGAAGGTCTGGACCTCGCTCAGGTTGGCGTCGCCGGTGATCACGTGCAGCCGGCGGTACTTCTGGGCGTCCGCGTGCGGTTCGTCGCGGGTGTTGATGATCGGCCGCTTGAGGGTGGTCTCGAGGCCGACCTCCTCCTCGAAGAAGTCGGCGCGCTGGGTCAGCTGGAACGGCACCTCGTCGGTGCGCATGCCCGGGGCCTCGGATCCGACCTTGCCCGCTCCGGTGAAGATCTGGCGGGTCACCAGGTGCGCGGTCGCGTGGGCGACGATGCGCCCGAACGGGACCGCCCGGTCGACCAGGAAGTTCTCGTGGCAGCCGTAGCTGTTGCCCTTGCCGTCGGAGTTGTTCTTGTAGACGACGATTTCCTGGCCCTCGGGCAGCGCGGCGCGCGCCGCGGCCATCGAGCGGATCAGGATCTCCTCACCGGCGCGGTCGTGTACCAGCGCGGTTCGGGCGTCGGGCGCCTCGGGGCAGGAGTACTCGGGGTGGGCGTGGTCCACGTAGTAGCGGGCCCCGTTGGTGAGCACCGCGTTGACCAGGTGCGTCTCGACCTCGGGCGCCAGCGACAGCAGCAAGGCCTCCTCGCGGGCGTCGTTGCCGGGCGACTCGTCGTCGAAGTTCCAACCGACCCGCTGCGTGCGGTGCGCGCCACGCTCACCCTCGAGGGCGGCCAGGTACGAGTTGATCAGGATCGACGACGCCGAGATCGGGTTGGACTCCTCGGCCCCCCGCACGAGGATCCCGTACTCGGTCTCGATCCCGCAGATCTTGGGAATGGCCACGGCCCGGCACCCTAGGGCATCGGGTTGCGGGCCCGGTCGGTCACTTCACGACGCTGAGGGTGACCGACGGGTCGACCCGCAGGTACACGATCGACGCCGAACGTCCGCCGTTGGTGCTCTCGAGTCCGGCGGCGAAGGACGCGTAGATCGCCCGCTGGGCACCGTCGAGGTCGGTGAAGAAGCTGAGGCCGCCCGGGCCGGTGCGGCCGTTGGACGAGGCCAGCCACGGCCCGGTCGGATCGCTGGTGCACGGTCCGGTCGGGGTCGCGCAGCGGGCGATCCCGGTGCGGTAGGCCGCCTCGTACCAGCGCCCGGCCGAGTACGACAGCAGGTAGTTGCGTCGGACGCGGTCGTAGACCATCGAGGGGTTCTCGATGAAGTGGTACTCCCACGGGTACTGACGGCCGAGGACCGCGGTGGGCCAGCCGGAGATCCACCCGTTGCCGTCGAGGGCGAACACGTGGATCGGCGTCTCGGTGCCGCCGAACGCGACGTACAGCCAGCGTCGACCCTCGGCGTCGGTGAACACGTCCGGGTCGAGAGCGCCGTGATCGCCCAGGCCGCAGGTCATCGGGACGGGGTCGGCGACGAACGGACCCATCGGCGAGGTGGCGATGGCCCGACCGACGCACTGGGGGTTGGCCGGATCCGGCGCTCCGATGCGGTCGGTGCTGAAGTACATGACCCAGTGGTCGCCGAACCGGGCCACGCTGGGCGCCCAGAACTGGTTGGGGTTGGCCGCCCACGCCGGGGCGGTGGGCATGGCGTTGGTGGTGACGGCGTTCTTGTCCCACAGGTTGTACGGGCGCGACAGGTCGGTCAGCCGGGTGACGGGGGCACGGACGTGGCTGTTGGAGCCGTACACGTAGTAGGCGCCGCCCTCGGTGAGCACGAACGGGTCGGAGGTCTCCGGCAGGCGGACCGCCTCGACGCCGACCTTGGTGACGGGACCGAGCGGCACCTGGCAGCCGCTGAGGAGGGCGATCGCACCCACGAGAGCGATCGTGGCCGCTCCGGCGCGGCGGTGACGTCGACGCGGTCGGTCGGTGGCTTCCGGGGTCGTGGCGTCCCGAGTGGTGGTGTCGGTCATGAGCCACTCCCCTGCTCGTAGTCCGCGGGCGCGACGGCGGACGCCGACGCACGCGCGGATCCTACCGATGCGGCTCCGGCCCGGCCCCGGCTCGTCCACCACGCGGCGAGGTAGCCGACGCCGATGGCCATGAGCAGGTCGAAGGGACCGCGCAGCCGCGGCACCGACACCGTCACCAGCGACAGCGCGACGAACCCGGCGACCACGGCGAGCGCCGGCCACGTCCGGCGGTCCCGGATGCGCAGCACGACCCCTGCGGTCCCGGCGAGCACCAGCAGCGGGAACGTGAACAGGGTCGCGTCCCGGAACCGCGGGTCGCGGCCGTCGACGTACTCGGCCTCGAACGCCTGGAAGCCGGGGACCTCCAACATGGTGGCCGCTCCGCTGGCGGCCCGACGCAGCACCGATGTGGGCTCCTCGCGGATCCCGTCGACCGCCAGACCGGTCAGGTGATCGCTCCATGCGGCCTCGTCGTCCTGCAGTGCCCAGACGCCGTGGTCGCGGTACCAACTCGACACCGTCGGGTCCATGAAGCCGCCGGACTCGATCGCTGGGGGTCCGTACATGGCGGCGAGGGTGAACCCGTCGGAGGTGACGAGCTTGGGGGTTCCGACCTCGACCGCGTTGCGCAGCGCCCAGGGGGCGACCACGGCGACCGAGACCCCGAACGCCGCCGCGGCCCGCCGCCAGCCCACCGAGCGGACGGCGACCACGACCACGACCAGGACGACCAGGTAGGCGTTGGGGCGGGTGAGCATCAGCAGGCCGCTGAGCGCTCCGGCCAGCACGAACCGGTCCTCGAGGACGGAGAGGAGCACTCCCATCATCAGGAGCAGCCCGAGCGACTCGGTCATGGTGACGGTGTCGTTGGCGATCAGGCTGGGGGTGACCGCCACGACCAGCCCGGCGACCAGCCCGGCGCGGTCACCTGCGATCCGACGGGCGTAGGCGACGGTCACGACGATCAGAGCAGCGCCGATCCCGACCGCGAGCAGTCGCCCCGGCCACAGGGCGTCGGGTCCGCTCAGCCGCATCGGCAGCGACAGGAGGAACGGGTACAGCGGTGGGCGGAAGGCGGTGGGGTGCAGGGCCTCACCGGGGAACGACGCGACGAAGCCCCGGCCGGCGGCCAGGGACCGGGCCAGATCCACGTACTGGCGGGCGTCGGAGCGCGGCACCCAGTTCGGCGAGATCACGGCCCAGTGCAGGAGTCGGACGATGACTCCGACGACGACCGGCACGACCCACGGCGGGCGACGACGGGTCGGTTCCGCCGCAGATCCCGGCTCGCCGTCGACCGGTGGCTCGGCGGCGACCGCGGGGTGGCGCACCGCGGTGACGTCCATCGGTCGACTCTACGGAGGAGGCGGCATGATCCCACCCCTCGCGCGGGCGAGCCCGGCGGGGCGGTTCAGAGGTACTGGCCGGTGGCGACCGCTTCGATCGATCGACCGCCGGTCGGGTCGTCGTCCGCGGCGTCGTGCACCAGGGTGCGGACGTACACGATGCGCTCGCCCTTCTTGCCGGAGATCTTCGCCCAGTCGTCGGGGTTGGTGGTGTTGGGCAGGTCCTCGTGCTCCTTGTACTCCTGGTGGATGGAGTCGATGAGGTCCTGCACCCGCACGCCGCGGGCGCCCGAGTCGAGCTGACGCTTGATCGCCAGCTTCTTGGCGCGGCGGACGACGTTCTCGATCATGGCGCCCGAGGCGAAGTCCTTGAAGAACATCACCTCCTTGTCGCCGTTCTGGTACGTGACCTCGAGGAACTGGTTGGCCTCGTCGGTGCGGTACATCTCCTCGACGGTGCGCTCGATCATGATTCGCACCGCCTTGTCGGTGTCGCCGCCACCCAACGTGGTGATCTCGTCGCTGTCGAGCGGGACCTCGGCGGTGAGGTAGCGGGCGAAGATCTGGGACGCCGCGGCCTCGTCGGGCCGGTTGATCTTGATCTTCACGTCCAGCCGGCCGGGTCGCAGGATGGCCGGGTCGATCAGGTCCTCGCGGTTGGAGGCCCCGATGACGATGACGTTCTTGAGGGTCTCGACGCCGTCGATCTCGGCGAGCAGCTGCGGGACGATCGTCGCCTCCATGTCCGAGGAGATGCCGGTCCCCCGGGTGCGGAACAGCGACTCCATCTCGTCGAAGAACACGATCACCGGCGTGCCGTCGGCGGCCTTCTCCCGTGCCCGTTGGAAGACGAGTCGGATGTGGCGCTCGGTCTCGCCGACGTACTTGTTCAGCAGTTCGGGCCCCTTGATGTTGAGGAAGTAGCTGCGGGCCTCCTTGCCGGTCGACTCGGTGACCTTGCGGGCGAGGGAGTTGGCGACCGCCTTGGCGATCAACGTCTTGCCGCAGCCCGGGGGGCCGTACAGCAGGATCCCCTTGGGTGCCGGCAACGCGTACTCGCGGAACAGGTCCTGGTGCAGGAACGGAAGCTCGACCGCGTCGGTGATCGCCTCGATCTGCTCGTCGAGGCCGCCGATGTCGGCGTAGTCGATGTCGGGGACCTCCTCGAGGACGAGCTCCTCGACCTCGGGGCGGGGCAGCTTCTCGAGCAGCAACGCCGAACGGGGGTCCATCAGCACCGTGTCGCCGGCACGGAGGCGTTCGCCGAGCAGCTGGTCGGCGAGCTCAGCGACGCGCTCCTCGTCGGCCCGGCCGACGACCAGTGCGCGGCGGCCGTCGTCGATCATCTCCTTGAACGTCACGATCTCGCCCGCGACCTCGGGTTCGCGGACCATCACCACGTTGTAGGCGTCGTTGAGGACCACCTCGTTGCCGCGGCGCAGATCGTCGACGTCGATGCCGGGCGACACCTCGACGCGCATCTTGCGGCCGGCCGCTTGCACGTCGACGGTTCCGTCGTCGTTGATGCGAAGCAGGGTCGCGTACGCGGCCGGCGGCTGGGTGAGCTTGTCGACCTCGTCGCGCAGCGCAGCGATGTGGTCCCGGGCCTCGCGGAGGGTGAACGTGAGCTTCTCGTTCTGGCTCACGGCCTGGGCGAGCTGGCCCTTGGTCTCGAGCAGCCGCTCCTCCAGCGTCCGGACGCGCTTGGGTGCATCCTGCAGCCGACGGACGAGGTGCGACACCTCGTCCTCGAGGTCCCGCACCTGCTCGCGCAGGGCGGCGGCGTCGGTGCCGTCGACCGGGGGCCGCGGGTCGGTCGCTCCCCCGTCGTCGACGGTGTCCTCCGGAGCGGGTTCCTGGCTGTCGGGGTCCTGCACCTGGCCTCCCGGGCGGGGCGTCGATGGGCTCGTCCTCGGTCGTTGTCTACCCCGTCCCGGCCGCGAAACCGCGCCACCGACCGGATCGGATCCCGACGTGACAGGAGTCCGGAGAGTTTCCACCGGGATTGCCGTGTAAATGCCGGAGGTGCGAGTATGCTCTGACCACGAGGAGTCAGCGCCCCCGCCCCTCCTTGAACGAACGTGGTGGGGCCCGACGCGAAGGCAGGATCACATGGGTATGAAGGTGTGGATCGACCAGGACCTGTGCACCGGTGACGGTTTGTGCGAGGAGATCGCACCCAACGTGTTCACCCTGCTCGACGACGGCCTCGCCTACGTCAAGGAAGGCGACAAGATCTTCAACGACCCGGGCGGAGCCGAGGGCATGGCCAACATCCCCGACGCCGAACTCGAGGGCGTGATCGAGTCCGCCGAGGAGTGCCCCGGCGAGTGCATCTTCATCGAGGTCGAGTGACCTCCCCGGCCTGACCGGCCGGATCGGATCGAACGCGACGACGGCGGGATCCTCAGGATCCCGCCGTCGTCCGCGTCGGGCGTCCGGCGTCAGGCGCCGGGGTCCTCGGAGGTCGGCGGCGCTTCGGTGGTCGTCGTCGACGAGGTGGTGGTGCTGGTCGTCGTCGGCTTCTGCGTGGTCGGGGCAGCCGTCGTGGTCGGCCGAACGGTCGTGGTCGGCCGGGTGGTGGTCGGCGTCGACGTCGACGTGCTCGACGAGGTCGTCGACGTCGTCGTGGTGGAGCCGGAGTCGTCGCCGCGCAGCACGGCGAACGCAACCAGAGCGACCAGCACGACGAGCAGGGCGATGACCGCCCAGGCCCAACCCGGCACACCGCCTCCGGACCCCGGGACGGGAGGCGTCGTTCCCGGTGGTGGCGCTGAGCCGGCGGGAACGCCGGTCGGATCGGTGCCCGGCGCCGGGGCGGCCGGGGTGCTCGGCATGACCCGGGTCGGGTCCTCGGGCGGGTTCTGGTCGCTCATGTCATCCTCCGGGTCTCGGTCCCAGCCGGGTGCCGACGCTACCGCCGGTCCCCGTCGGCGGCGGTGGACCTCGGTGCCCCCTCGTCAGGACACGCACTCCCCGGTGTCGACCGTCGCCCCGCGGGGGCGGGCCAGGAGGGCGTCGAGCTCGGAGCGGTCGAGCGCGTAGGCGACCCCGTCGCGGTCCGGGGCGATGGCCACCGCGACCGCGATGACCGTCCCGTCGGACCGCACGACGGCACTGCCCGAGTCCCCCGGCTGCAGGTCGCTGGCCAACACCAGCAGGTCGCGGCGAACCTCCCGACGGTCGTAGATGTCGAGCCCGGTCGCATGCAGCGTCTCGGCGACCTCGAACGGCGACGGCGCCAGCGGTCCACCCCCGGGGAACCCCATCACCAGGCCGCGGTCGCCGGTGCGGGGTGCGTCGAGGGTGAGTGCGGGTCGGTCGAGCGACGTGGCCAGCAACGCCAGGTCGGCGGCCGGGTCGAACGCCACCACCCGGGCGTCGCGGCGATCGCCGTCAGGGGTGACCAGCTCGACGTCGTCGGTGCCGGCGACCACGTGGGCGTTGGTGGCCACGAGCCCCGGCGCGACCACGAAGCCGCTGCCGGACTGGATCATGTCGCAGGCCTCGCCCCGGACCTGCACCACGCTGTCGGTCAGACGGGCCAGCGTCGCGTCGTCGATCGGGCTGCCGGTCGGCACCGGCGGCAGATCCGGCGTCGGCTCCTCGCCGGTGAACAGCTGGGGGAAGCGCCCGTCGAGCGCCTGACGCTCCAGCTCGAGCAGTCCGGCGGGCGGGTCGGGCAGGTGCCGCAGGCTGAACGACGCCAGGGTCGATCCGTCGGTCGAGCGCTCCACCCATCCGGGCGTCTGCGACATGACCGGGAACAGGAGCCAGCACACGACGGCGACCCCGACCACGCCGAGGACCGCTCCGCCGGCCTGGTCGATCCGCCGGGCCGCGCCGGGCCGCACCGGCGGCGCGATCCGCGCCCCGATCGCGGACCCGATCCCCTGCCCCAGCGATGCCAGCACCACCAGGACCCCGAGCCCGACGAACACCGCCGCGCTGCTCGATCCGAGGTCGAGTCGATCGAGCAGTGGAGGCAGCAGCACCACCGCCAGCCCCAACCCCATCCCGGCGCCGATCCAGCCGACCGACCGGGTCAGGAACCCGAGCTTCCACCCCCCGACCGCGGCGAGCACGGCGGCGAGGACGATCACGACGTCGAGGCCGTTCACCCGCTGCCCCTCACCCAGAACCCCTCACCCGGCCCCCCATCTGGTCCCGCAGCCGTCGCGAGGTCGGCTCAGGTGCCCAGTCGGGCGACGGTCAGGAACCCGGTGTGGGCGACCATGCGATGGTCCGGTCGGACCGCCTGGCCCTCGACGTACCAGCCCCGCTGCAGGACCTCGGTCGTGGCCGCGGCGAAGAAGCGCGACTCCTCGAGGGCGGTCCGCAGTTGCATCACCTGGGTGACGCTCGGGGTGTAGGCCAGGATCAGCCCGCCGGAGCGCAGCGCCTTCTCGGCGTGGGGGACGACCCGCCACGGCTCGGGGAGGTCGAGCACCACCCGGTCCACGTCGCGCTCGTCGATGCCCTCGTAGCAGTCACGCAGCTCCACCCGGTAGCGCTCGAGGACCTCGGGTCCGAGGAACCGTTCGACGTTCTGGACCGCCCGCTGGGCGAAGTCCTCCCGCAGCTCGTAGCCGACGATGTCGGCGCCGCTGCGCAGCATCCCCATGGACAGGGCGCCCGACCCGACGCCGCTCTCCAGCACCCGCATGCCCGGACCGATGTCGGCCAGCATCAGGATCGGACCGATGTCCTTGGGGTAGATGACCTGGGCGCCCCGCGGCATCTTGAGGATGAACTCGCTGAGCGTGGGTCGAATCACGAGCAGCGGCTGGCCCCGGTTCGTCTCGACGCGCGAGCCCTCGGCGACGCCGATCACGTCATCGTGGCGGACGTAGCCGGAGTGGAGGTGGAACTCCTTGCCCGGGGTAAGTGTGGCCTGGTAGCGCCGGTCCTTGGGGTCGACGAACTGGACCAGGTCGCCGGCGCGCAGCAGTGGGTCGGTCACGGTGAGGGGGTTCCTGTGGGGTCTGGTCCCCCTCGGCGGCCGAGGGTGACGGGTCGGGCCGGCGTGTCGTCCGGCGGGGATCCGCCGGCCCTCTCCACCAGTCGGCAGAAGGCGCACACCTCGGTCGAGGTGGGCGACCCGCAGCGGGCGCAGGGTGCCAGCACCCCGGGGTCAGCCCGGTCGGCGTCGCCCGTGCCGGGTTCGGGAGCGAAGCGGTCCACGGCGCGGCGCAGGAACGAGAAGTAGAAGTCGGCCTTGGAGCCGGGCGAGCGCACCTCGATCTCGTTGAGCGCCTCCTTGTAGCCGAGGTGCTTGTTCCCCGCCGACATCGGGCACTCGTCGACCAGGTAGTCGATCCCGCTCACGATGCAGTAGGCCGCGGTCTCGCGTTCGGAGAGCCGGACCAGCGGCTTGACCTTGCGGGGGAACCCGTCGCGGGCGGGCAGCACCGGGCGTTGCCGACCCAGGTAGTCGGTCTGCCAACGCAGCACGTTGCCGAACAGCACGGCGGCCTCGTCGTCGAGGTTGTGGCCGGTGACCAGGACGTCGTAGCCGCCGTCGAGCGCGGCGCGGTCGAACAGGTGTCGCTTGGACAGGCCGCACGCGCTGCACGGCGTCCGCCGCGCCGCCCGGGCGCCCCCGGGGATGTCGTAGCCGTAGTCGTCGACCAGGTCGATCTCGATCAGCTTGGCGCCCCGGGGTTCCGCGTGCTGCTGCGCGAATCGGCGGGCGTATCCGCCCGAGGTGTCGCTGTAGTCGCCGATGCCGAGGCCGATGTAGAGGCCGTCGGCGGCGTAGCCGAGCCCGAGCAGGAGGTCCCAGACCGCCAGGGAGTCCTTTCCTCCCGACACCGCGACCAGGATCCGGTCCTCGGGTTGCATCATGTCGAAGTCCGAGATGGCCCGCTCGACCTGGTCCCGGCAGAACCGGGTGAAGTGCTCGGGGCAGAAGTTGGCGTTGTGGCGCGGCAGGTCGATCACCGCCGGCCCGCGGCACACGCGGCACTTCACGCGCTGCCCCCGGAGATGACCGGACGCACCTCGACGACGTCGTCGGGCTCGAGGCGCTCGTCACCGGGAACGATCGTGCCGTTGCGCACGACCAGCACCGACTCGCGGTTGATGTCCAGGCGCTCGAGCAGCACCGAGACCAGCACCGGAGCGTCGGCGTGGACCTCTCGGTTGGGGTTGCGCAGCCGGACCAGCATGGTCCCCATCATGGGCGATGGGGCCGTCGTCGTCCCAGGCGGATCGCTATGGTCGGCCGCCGTGACCCTCTGGAACGACCCGCAGATCGAGAGCTGGCAGGCCCGGGGCCGTCGTGTGACGGTGTCCGGGCCGGCGCTGCCGACCCAGGACGTCTTCGTCGTCGACGTGGCCGCGGCAGATCCCGACCCCGCCCTCGAGGTGCTGCTGGTGGTCCACGGCTTCCCCACCTCGAGCTTCGACTGGGCGCACCTGGTCGACGACATGGCGAGACACCGGCGGGTGGTCCTGGTCGACCTGCCCGGCTTCGGGCTGTCGGACAAGCCCGATCGGCACTACACGATCGCCGGTGCCGCGGACGCCGTGGCCGGCGTGACCAGCGCCCTCGCCCTGGACCGGGTGGCGCTGTTGACCCACGACATGGGCGACACGGTCGGCGGAGAGCTGCTGGCCCGTCAGATGGAGGGCACCTGGCCGGTGGAGATCACCCGGCGGGTGGTGACCAACGGCTCGATCTACATCGACATGGCGCAGCTCACCGACGGCCAGCTGATGCTGCTGTCGCTGCCCGACGAGCGCGGGCCCGCCGGTCCGGGTCCCGAGCTGCTGGCCGCCAGCCTGCAGGCGACGTTGGCCGAGGCCCACCGCGCCGCAACCGACATGACCGCGGCCGCCGTGCTCGTGTGCCACGACGGCGGCGACGCGCTGCTGCCGAGGACCATCCGCTACATCGAGGAGCGGCGGTCCAACGAACGGCGCTTCACCGGGGCCATCGAGACGCACCCCTCGCCGCTGCACGTCCTGTGGGGTCCCGAGGACCCGATCGCGGTGCCGTCCATGACCGACCGACTGCTCGAGGCCCGACCCGACGCCACCCGCACCTGGATCGACGGTGCCGGCCACTACCCGCAGAACGAGGACCCGGCCGCCTACCTGGCGGCCCTGGAGCAGGCGTTGGGCTGACCGCCCCGTTCGACGACGGGGTCGGCCCGGTCGGGTTCCGGCCCGGCGACATCGTGTCGTACCGCTGCGCCGACTGCCTGGATCGCTGGGACGTCGAGCTCGACGAGTCAGACGTGAACTGATCCTGGTTCCGCCGATCGGTGGGTTCGGGTTCAGGCGGCGGTGAGGAGGTGGTGGAGCAGTTCGTCGAGCGCGTAGGCGGTGAGGTGTTCGCCGCCGCCGTGGCAGCGACACGAATCAGCCCCGATGTCTGGTGGCGGTTCGGGTGGGTGTGTCTGGTGTGGCAGCACCGCAACATCGGCGTGTGGTCCGGGTGTCGGGCCTGGCGGGCCGGAGGATCCGAGGCAGCGGGTTCGGTCGTAGAAGGTGAGTTGGCTGCCGTGTCGGATGATCTGCCAGCGTTTCCGGTGCAGTTCGTGGTGATGGAAGCTGCACAACAAGACACCGTTGTCGAGGTCGGTGAGACCACCGTCCTCGGCGACTCCGGCGATGTGGTGGGTTTCGACGAAACGGGTGGTCGGACATCCCGGGAACTCACACGCCGATACGCCTCCGGCACGGTGGCGTAGCGCGCGGCGTTGGTGACGGTTGAACAAGCGTTTCTCCGTGCCGAGCCACAGTGGTTGGCCGTCGTGGTCGATCAACATCTGCAACGTGCCCTCACAGAGGACCCGTGACAACTCGGCGTTGTTCAGGTGTGCTCCGGTGCGCGGCAGATAGGCACGGGAACCGAGACCGACCGCCACGTTCGCGTCGACGTCGATGCCGAGCGCTTCGGCGAGAGCGGCGATGTCGCAGACGACCTGCACGGCGAAACGTTCACCGCCACGGTCACCCACCCCGGTCCCTGACGCGTGTTCCAACACCATGGATGCCATCGCGGTGATCGACTCGACCGCGCTCACACACCGCCCCGACACCCCCACCCCGGCGGACTCCCCGACTCCGGTGGTTTCGGCTGTGTCGGATGGTTCACCAGCTTCAGACGGCTTGTCGGCGTGTGGGTGGGTGCCGGTCCGTTCCATTTCGGCGATGACGGCTCGTCGGGCTTGTTCGAGCAGTTCTCCGGTGAGCTTGTCGAGGGCGCCGTCGATCCGGTAGCGGCCGTGGTCATCGATCCAGTTCCGCCACCAGTGATCCAACTCGAGATCATCCGCAACAGAACCATCAGCACCATCACCGCCGCCGTCACCGTCGGCAGTGCCGGGGGTGGGGCGTAGTGACCGGTACGCGGCGAGCACCCGTTGTGCTTGACGTGGGGTGCAGGCCCGCACGACGTCGAGGACCCTCGCCTCGTTCTCTGGAGTGACGACCCTCGCCGCGGACGCGAGCACTCCCATGGACACCTGCCCGCCGCGTGCCGCGGCGAGCAGGGACGGCATCTCATCGACGCGCGCTGCGATCGACACCAGACGTTCCGCGTCGCGAGGAGCGAAGTTCGTGCGTACCGACAGGTAGTGGGAGAAGGACCGCCACCCCCGGCCCTGCCATCCCCCGACCGCGTCGTACTCGGCGAGGACACCGACCAGTTCGGCGTCCAACGCGTGGATCTGCGCGGACAGCACACCGATGCGATCATCCAACTCGCGCAGACGCGACTCCCAATCACCAACCACAGCCGCTTCTGGCCGCTCCATGATGGTGGTCCCGCCGTCCATGCCCACCACCATATCGAACATGTGTTCGATCATGCAAGACCTGGGCCCGGATTCGTCGCAGACGGTTCGGCTTCGAACACCCGCACCCAAGGCGAAAGGCACCTCCCGCGAATACGAAACCCCCACCCGGTCGGTGGATCCAGGTTCAGTCGTCGACCGCGTCGTAGAGGTGCACCCGCTCGGGGCGCCCCTCCAGTCCCCGCTTGCGGCGAGCGGCGCCGAAGCGGGCGGAGCGGACCGCGTCGAGCTCGTGGCTCACCTGGTCGAGCTCCTGTCGCACCGCCACCAGGCGTCTACCGGGCTCCATCACCCGGTCGAAGCTGGCTCCCCGTCGGGCCTCCCGGGCCGCGGCCCGGGCGTGGCGGGCCGTGCCCACGCGGCGCCGGTCGAGGCGGCGCTGCGAGGAGCGCAACCGTCGCGCCGCCCGCCGCTGCCGACGGGTCGGTCGTTCCATCTCCCGGGTGCGGTCCGCCAGGGCGGCCTTGCGGCGCGCCAGCTGGCGTTCCCGGCGGGTCGGCGCCGGCCGTGCCAACACGGTGTAGGTCTCACCGGGACGGAGGCGGACCTGGGTGACGGGGACCTCGTCGCGGTCGACGGCCTTGCGGGCTTCGTCGACCAGGTACACCGACGCCCGGCCGGCGACCTCGGCGCCCAACCCGTCGCCGACGGCCTTGGAGATCAAGGTGGACCACAGCCACCCCCAGAACGTCATCAGCCGCGCCGGACCTCGATGACCGCCGAGGCCCGCTTGCCGCCCCGGCGGCCCAGCAGGAACGCGGCGAGCAGCATCAGGACGGCGACGACGACGCCGACGGCCAGGATCTGGTTCTTGGCGCTCTCGACCTGCTCCTGGGCCTCGCCCTGGATGTCTCCGAGCTTGTTCTTGATGTCGGCGGGTGTGATCGGGCCCGACGGTGCGGTCATCGTGTGCTCCCCTGCGAGTTGACGAAGCGGACGAGTCGGTGGACGAAGAACGCGGCCAGCACGATCCCGACCACGGCGGTGATCGCGTACGGCACCCAGCTCCACGTCCCACCGTGGACCGACGCCGGGTCGTTGAACAGCTCGATCGTCTGCAGGCCGCGCAGCAGCGCCAGAAGGGTGAACGACAGTCCGACGCCGATGAACATGGCGCCGCTGACGCCGAAGGACAGGTAGCGGCGGAGGGTCTTGAGCGGGTCGAGCGTCTCCTGCTTGGCGTAGGCGACGACCAGGTCCTTGAGCTCGGTGGCCTGGGCGATCGGCCCGCTCGGAGCGGGTGGCGGTGCGGTCCAGGGTCGGGCTCGGGCTCCGAGGCCGGTGTCGGTGGTCGTGGGATCGGCCACGGCATCTCCTTGGGTCGCGCAATGTTGTAGCACCGCGGCGGGCGCGGCCGGTTCGTTCCGGTCCCGGCTCGGCTCAGTCGCCGAGGGCCAGCTGGGCCCGCAGGACCTCCTCGTGCTCCTCGAGCAGCACCGACAGCAGCTCCAGGCGTTGCGCCGGTCCCGGTGCCCGCAGCACGTCCAGGCGGTCGAGGGCTCCGAGCGGTGACAGGACGCCCAGCTGGTAGGAGCGCTCGACCGGATCGTCGCTGAGCTCGATCGGCTCCGGCAACGAGGGGCCGCCCAGCTCGGAGCCGAGGGCGACGACCCGCCGAAGCGCGGCCAGGACCCTGAGCGCGTCGCGCTCGTCCGAGGGGCCCTGCGGGTCCGGATCGGGCCACCGCTCGGTGCGGGCGCGGGGGTAGGGGTCGTCGGTGAGCCACTCGTGCACCCGCAGGCGGTGCTCGCCGACGCACAGCAGTGCCCAGCGACCGTCGGTCGACCGTTCGGCGTCGAGCACCCGAGCCGTGCAGCCGACCGTCGTGCGGACGTCGCCCCCGCCGACCTCGCTGCCCCGCTCGATGAGGACGACGCCGAACTCCGGTGGGTCACGGCGCAGCACGTCGTCGACCATGACCCGGTACCGGTCCTCGAAGACGTGCAGCGGCAGCAGCATGGTGGGCAGCAGCACCGACGACAACGGGAACATCGCCATTTCGGTCGGGTCCGGTGCCATGGTCGTGTCCAGGGTCGGCGGGTGCGGGCCGCGTCCTCAGGTCGGGTTCGGCGGCAGCGGTGAGAGCTGCTCGGCCGGCGGGGCCTGGGGGTAGCTGAGCAGAGCCTGCAGCAGCTGTCCCGGCAACGCCAGGTCCCCGGCCTGGATCCGGCGGCCGGCCGGGTTCTGCACCGTGCTGAACGCCAACGGCGTCCCGCTGTCGGTGGTCACCCAGCCCGACAGCGCGGTGACGTCGTTGAGGGTGCCGGTCTTGGCCGCCAACCGGCTGCGCAGCGGTTCGGATCCGAAGCGGTCGTCGAGCGTGCCGGGCCGGCCCGGACGGGCGAGACCCGCGGCGAACGGGCCGTCGGTCCCCTCGGATCTGATGACGGCGTCGAGCAGCTCGCAGGTGGCGCGGTTCTCGCGGCTGAGGCCCGACCCGTCGTGCAGGACCAGACCGTCGACCGGCAGCCCGCGGGCGGTCAGGTCCGACACGAGCACCTGGATGCCTCCCGCTGTCGATCCCTGGCTGCCGTCGTGGGCCGCGAGCTCCTTGAGCAGCATCTCGGCGGTGGTGTTGTCGGAGAAGGCGAGCATCTGGCCGACCAGCTCCGAGACCGGTCGCGACGGCACCGACGTGACCGGGACCGCGCCCGCGGGTGCGGGGCCGACGGCGGGGGCGCCGGCCACGGTGACGCCACGGTCGACCAGCAGCCGGGTGAACACCGCAGCCGCGTGCGCGGCGGGATCGGGTGCCGGTCCGCCCTTGGCGCCGGCCGGGTCGACCGGGTCCTGGGTCCACGCGTCGTTGACCATCAGGGCACCGAGGTTGGAGGCGGTTCCATCCGCGATGTAGCGCTGGGGCCACGTCGGGACCTTGCGCTCGTCGTCGTATCGGCTGCCGTCGCCCCGCACCGATCCGTCGACCGAACGGACACCGGCGGCGACGACCTGGTCGGCCAGGGTCTCGAGCGAGGTGGTGGGCTCGGCCCCGTGGGTCATCCGCGTCGCGGCGGTGGTGGTGCTGAGCAGCGGGTCGCCGCCCCCGACCAGGTACAGGTCCCCTGCCACGCGGCCGGCCTGCGGTGCGGCCGCGGCGGCGACGGTGGTCTGCAGGGTCGTGTCGGCGCCCAGCACGTGCAGCGCCGCGCTCGCGGTGAGCAGCTTGGTGTTGGACGCCGGGGCGAGCGGGGTCGTCGGGTTGGTCGCGGCCAGGTCGGTGCGGCCGTCGCTGACCACCACGCACGACGCGTCCGGGAAGCGGGCGACAACCGGATCGATCGCGGCCCGCACGGCGCGGGCCGCGACCGGCCGTCGCAGCAGATCGGGGCTGCGACGAGCCGACAGGACCGGGGTGGCGAGTCGGAGCGCCGCGGGCGCGCCGTGGGCGCGCTCGGCTCCGCCCGACCCCAGCACCGCGGCAGCCAGGCAGCCGGCACCGAGCACGGCGAGGACCGCCGCGGCCGAGAACCAGCGTCGGCGATGCCGTCGCCGCGCCGCGGGCGCGACCGGCACGGGTGCCGCCCGGTCCAGTTCGAGGGCGGGGACCGGGCCCCGATCGATCGTCGTCCGGTCCCCGGTCGATGCGACCGGGGCGCCGACCACCCTCACCGACGCATCGGGTCCGACCCGTGACGCCGGGTCGTGGGTCAGCACCGGTGGTTCGCCCCGCAGCGGTTCGGGGGGAAGCGGCTCGCTCACGGGGTGCCGACCCCACGGCGGGCCAGGTGACGGCTGCGGCGCCAGAGGTGGCCCAGTGCGGTGACGGCCCGATCGGCGGACGGGTAGCACACCCGCCCGGTGGCGCGGACCGTCGCCGGTCCCGGGTTGTCGGGGAAGGCGACGGCCAGCTCGGTCGCGGTGAGGATCGGCTTGCCGGTCGCCACCGACACGTCGTGGGCGGCCTGGGCGAAGCGGGCGTCCTGACGCTCGTGGTAGGCGACGATCCGCTCGATGCCGTGGTCGGGGTGGAACCCCCCGTCGCGCAGCATCCTGGCCTGGTTGGACTGGATCCCGAGGCCCAGGTAGATGACGGCGTCGACGTCGGGGTGCCCGGCGACCAGCTCGAGCACCTGTGGGATGGTGTCGCGGGTCTCGCCGCCGGCCAGGTCGATCGGGTTGTTGCGGCTCCAGCGAGGGGGAAGGAGGGTGTCGATCCGCTTCCGGAGGTCGTCGGGCAGCGTGGCCAGCTCGAGGTCGCGATGCGCGGTGATCGCGTCCGCGGTCACCACCCCCCACCCTCCGGCGGTGGTCAGCACGACGACCCGGTTGCCGGCGGGCAGCGGCTGGGTCGCGAACGTCGCTGCGGCCTCGAAGGCCTCCTCGACGGTGGCGGCCCGGGTGACGCCGGCCTGGCGGCACAACCCGTCGAAGGTGCGGTCGTCGGTGGCGAGCGACCCGGTGTGGCTGGCGGCGGCCCGCGCTCCCCCGGCGGTCGCCCCGCCCTTGAGCACGACGGTGGGTTGGCGCGCCGCCACCTCGGTCAGCGCGGCGGCGACGCCGGGGCCGTCGGAGACGCCCTCGATGTAGGCCAGTGCGACGTCGGTGGCGTCGTCGTCGGCGAAGAACCGCAGGAAGTCGGCGACCGAGGTGGCCGCCGCGTTGCCGCACGACACGGCGCGGGAGATGCCGACACCGGTGGCGCAGGACCAGTTGAGGAAGCTGGACACGAAGTTGCCCGACTGGCTCGCCACCCCGATGCGGCCCGCCGGCGGGTACGGGGCCACGATCTGCGCGCACAGCTTCGACGGGGTCGACACCACGCCCTGGCCGTTGGGGCCGACGATCAGGATGCCGAGCTCGGCGCCGAGCGCGACCAGCTCGGCCTGCGCCCGTTGGCCCTCCTCGCCGGCCTCGCCGTAGCCCGCGGAGGCCAGGAACGCGGCCCGGATCCCCTTGGCGGCCGCGGTGCGCAGCAGCTCGACGTTGGCCGACGCCGGCGTGCACACGAAGATCAGATCCGCGGCCCCCTCGGGCAGCTCGTCGAGCGAGCGCAGCGTCGGATGTCCGAGCACCGGGGACCCGTCGCGGTTGGTGGCGAAGACCCGGCCGGCGTACCCGCTGGCGAGGATGTTGTGCAGGCACACGAACCCGAACTTGCCGGGGTGGGTGGAGGCGCCGGCGACCACCACTCCCGCGGGGTCGAACAGGGCTCGGAAGTCCTCCGGCTCGGGTGCCTTCGCCGCCGCGCTCACGATCGGACCTCCGCCGGCTCGAGGTGGGTGCCCTCGGTCAGCTCGACCAGGGCGTCGACGGCGACGGCCCGACCGTCGGACACGATGAGGGGGTTGAGGTCCGCGGACACGAGCCCCGGCACTGCGGTGGCGGCGTCGGACAGGCCGACGAGCACGTCGACGACCGAGTCGCGCTCCAGCGCCGGCTCCCCCCGGAACTCGCCGAGCAGCGCCTGCGATCGCAGGTCGTCGATCATCTCCTCGGCGTCGATGCGCGAGATCGGCACCAGGCGGACCGTGACGTCCGCGACGGCCTCGGCCAGGACGCCGCCGATGCCGAGCAGGACCGTCGGGCCGAACTGCTCGTCGGTGGCGATGCCGGCGATCAGCTCGCGGTGGCCCCGCAGCATCGGGGCGATCAGCACCCCCGTGGCGCCGTCGTCGGGTCGGGCGGCGGCCAGCAGCTCGTCGGTGGCGGCGGCGACGGCGTCGGAGCCGCTCAACCCGAGACGCACCAGACCCCGCTCGCTCTTGTGGGCGATGTTGGTGCCGCAGAGCTTGGCCGCCACCGGCACCCCCAGGGCGTCGGCCGCGGCCCGGGCGCCGGCGGCGTCGGTGACGAGGTGCTCGGGAGCGAAGGGGATCCCGAAGCGGGCCAGCAGATCCTTGGAGTCGGACTCCGACAGGGTCCGGGTGCGGGCCGGGTCGGCGCCGGGGGGTCGGGGGTCAACCTGCGACATGGGGTCGAACCCTACGCGGCCCGCAGGTCCCGGTGCGGTCGTAGCATCGCCGCGATGACGCTCGTCGGTGCCGCCCTGAGCGAGCACCCGCTCGCCACCCACGCCGTCGGCGAGACCGTGGGCCGGCTGCTCGAGCTCGGAGGTCCCCGACCCGACGTCGTGACCCTGTTCGCGACCGAGCCGCACCTCGGTTCACTCGACGACGTCGTCGGCGCCGTGCGCCACCTGCTCGAGCCCCGCGCGCTGGTGGGTGCGTCGATGCAGTCGGTGCTGGCCGGCAGTCGGGAGGTGATGGACCACGCGGCGGTGTCGCTGATGGCGATCTGGTTCGGCGGAACCCGCGTCCGTCCGGTGCGCATCGACTCCCGGCCCGGTTCTGACGGCCCGGAGCTGAGGGGGCTGTCGGCGCTGGACGACGCCTCCGGGACGCTGGTCCTGCTGACCGACCCCTTCACGTTCCCGTCGGCCACCGCGGTGGGCGAGCTGGCGCGCCGGGCGCCCGCCCTGTCGGTGGTCGGCGGCGCAGCCTCCGCGGCGCGGCGTCCGGGTGGCAACCGGCTGGTGCTCGACGGGGCGCTCCACGACCACGGAGCGGTGGGGCTGTGGATCGACGACACGACGCCGTTGGCGACGGTGGTGTCCCAGGGCTGCACCCCGATCGGCGAGCCGTTCACCGTGACCTCGGCGGAGCGCACGATGGTGCGCGAGCTGGGCGGCCGTCCCGCTCTCGAGCGTCTCCTCGAGACCGTCGACGGCCTCGACGACGACGACCGCGCCCGGGCCGCGTCCGGTCTCCTGCTCGGACGGGTGGTCGACGAGATGCGCGAGACGTTCGGGCCGGGCGACTTCCTGGTGCGCGGCGTGCTCGGCGCGGACCGCGACGCCGGGGCTCTGGCGGTCGCGGACGAGATCCCCGTCGGAGCGACCGTGCAGTTCCAGGTGCGAGACGCTCCGGGGGCGACCCGGGACCTGGTCGACTCGCTCGGCGGGATCAGCGCCGCGGGGGCGTTGTGCCTGAGCGACGTCGCTCGCGGCTCGGAGCTGTTCGGAACCGTCGACCACGACGCGACCACCGTCACCGACGCCCTCGACGGCGCCCCGGTCGCCGGCGCGTTCTGCGCCGGGACCTACGGCCCGGTCGGCGGCCGCGTCGCTCTGCACGACTCGGCGGTGTCGATGCTGCTCGTCGATCCCCGACCCACCTGGGGGTGAGCCGCAGGGGCCGGATTAGACCCGCCCGGGACGATCGCTACGATTCGGCCCGACACCGACCGGACAGGACTCCCCATGTCGCAGCTCCCCTCCCCGATGGACCCCGCGCTCGAGCAGCGGGCGATCAACGTCATCCGTGGCCTGGCGATGGACGCCCCCGCCGCGGCCCGGAGCGGCCACCAGGGAACGGCCATGGCGCTCGCCCCGCTGGCGCACGTGCTGTGGACCCGGATCATGCGCTACGACGCGTCGGCGCCGCAGTGGGCCGACCGCGACCGGTTCATCCTCAGCTGCGGTCACGCCTCGATCCTTCAGTACGCGATGCTGCACCTGACCGGCTACGACGTGTCGATCGAGGACCTCGAGTCGTTCCGCCAGTGGGGGTCGCGCACGCCGGGGCACCCCGAGGTCGGCCACACCCCGGGCATCGAGGTCACCACCGGGCCGCTCGGCCAGGGCTTCGCCAACGGCGTCGGCATGGCGATCGCCGAGGCGTCGCTGCGGGAGCGCTTCGGCGTCGACGTCTGCGACCACCACATCTGGGCGATGGTCTCCGACGGCGACCTGTCCGAGGGCGTCAGCCACGAGGCCGCCTCGTTGGCCGGACACCTGGGCCTGGGCCGCCTGGTGTACGTCTACGACGACAACCACATCTCGATCGACGGCCCGACCGAGCTGGCGCTCTCGGACAACGCCGCGACCCGCTTCGACTCCTACGGCTGGCACGTGATCGAGCTGGGTGAGGCGGCCGAGGACCTCGACGCCCTGGAGCAGGCCCTGCTCGAGGCCCGTTCCGTCGAGGACCGGCCGTCGCTGGTCATCGTCCGCAGCCACATCGCCTACCCCTCACCGCGCCTCACCGACGACGCGTCCGCCCACGGCCTGGCCTTCGGCGCCGAGGACATCACCGAGACCAAGTCGGTGATGGGGCTGCCCGACGAGCCGTTCTTCGTACCCGACGACGTCCGGGACCTCTACCGCGCCGCGGGGGCGCGGGGCCGGGTGGCACGCGAGGACTGGGAGCAGCGCTCCCGCGCCGCCCTCGCGGGTCGGGAGGCCGACTGGGAGGCCTCGATCGGTTCTCGAGGGCTGCCGGGCTGGGCCGACGTCCTGCCCGCCTACACCGAGGCCGACTCCCCCGCCACCCGTGTGGCCAGCGGCGACTGCGTGGCTGCGCTGGCCGGGGTCGTCCCCGGACTGGTCGCCGGTGCCGCCGACCTGATCGGCAACACCGGCACCAAGCTCCCCGGCGCGGGGGTGCTGTCGGCGGCCGAGCCGGGCGGACGCCAGATCCACTTCGGCATCCGCGAGCACGCCATGGGATCGATCATGGTCGGCGCCGCGCACCACGGCGGCGTGCTGCCCGCGGCGGGCACGTTCCTGGTGTTCAGCGACTACATGCGCCCCGCCGCCCGTCTGGCCGCGCTGTCGGGCGCCAAGTGCGTCTTCGTGTGGACCCACGACTCCGTCGGCGTCGGCGAGGACGGCCCCACCCACCAGCCGGTCGAACACGTGATGTCGTTGCGACTCATCCCCGACCTGACCGTCATCCGCCCGGCGGACGGCAACGAGACCGCCGCGGCGTGGCGGGTCGCCGTCGACGGCGACGGACCGGTCGCCCTGATCCTCAGCCGGCAGAACACCCCGGTGCTGCCGACGACGGCGACCCGGGCGGTCGACGGCGTGAGCCGCGGCGGCTACGTCATCGCCGACGCCGATGCCCCCGACGTCGTGCTGGTCGGCACCGGCACCGAGGTGGCCGTTGCCCTCGAGGCGGCGGGACTGCTGGCCGAGGACGGCCGCAAGGTCCAGGTCGTGTCGCTTCCCTGCTGGGACCGCTTCGACGCCCAGGACGACGACTACCGGCGCTCGGTGCTGCCCCCTGGGGTGCCGACCGTGTCGGTCGAGGCCGGTGTCACCCTGGGCTGGGACCGCTACGCCGACGCGTCGGTCGGCATCGACCGCTTCGGGGCGTCCGCCCCCGGCGGCGTGGTCCTGCGCGAGCTGGGGATCACACCCGAGCACGTCGCCGGCGTCGCCCGCCGACTCCTCGCCGGCTGAGCGAGCCGAGCGCATGTCGCTTCTGCCGAGCGGCTAGTGTCGCTCTCAGGAGAGATTGGCCATTCCGGCCGGGGGAGGGAAGCACATGAAGTTCCGCCACCTTTGCGCGGTGTTCTCCTTGTGCGTCGTGGGCACGGTGATGGCCGTGCCGGCGACGGCGCAGACTTCGGGGAAGCCGTGCTCGGACGTCAGATTCATCGGCGTACGCGGCTCTGGGGAGAACCCGTCCAACGATCCGGGCACCGATTACAACATGGGATCTCTCGTCGGGCGCGTGTACGAGAAGGTGATCGCTCGGGCTCAGTCCGGCCAGTCGGTCTCCGGCTACGGGATCGAATACGCGGCGGCCAGTGTGGAGTCGATCTGGACCAAGGCCGGCGCTTTCTTCGGTAACGAGTCCGCTCGCTACTACTCCAGTGTCCGAGAAGGCGTCGGGAAGCTGACCAGCGCTATCGATGACGAAGTCAGTCGATGCCCATCTCAGAAGCTGGTGCTCGCGGGCTACTCACAGGGGGCACACGTCATCCTCGATACCTTGGCAGCCCGGTTCCCGGATTCGTGGAAGTCCCACATCGCTGCTGTTGTTACCTTCGGCAATCCCAAGTTCAACAGCCGGATCCGGCCGTCGTTCGGATCGTTCGGATACGGCGTGAACGGCTCCCTGGGGGCGCGACCACCGGAACAGACTGACTACCTCAGCACCAACAGGCTGCTCTTGGACTTCTGTCGATCGAAGGACCCTGTCTGTCAGCGAGGGAATCTGAACGCCTCCTACCATGCTCAGAGTGCGTATGTGAGCGATTACGGCGAGATTGCCGCTGGGTTCGCGGCCAACCGGTTGGGGTGGCCGAAACGGTCGGCTGGGGGCAAGCTCGACCTCGCATTCGTAGTCGACACGACCGGTTCGATGGGTAGCAGCATCGCCTCGGTCCAGGGTCAGGTGAAGTCGATCGCGGACAGCCTCCGCGCCAGCTCTGTGGACTTCCGGCTCGCTCTCGTCGAGTACAAGGACCTCGGAGACCCCTTCGTGGCGCGGACTGTGCGCGCGTTCAGCCCGGACGTCGACTCCTTCAAGGCTGGGGTCGACACCTTGGTCGCGTCCGGTGGTGGCGACCTGCCGGAGTCTGTCTACGGCGGCCTGATGGAGGCGATCGCGAACAATGCCTGGCGCGACGGCGTGAAGAAGGGCATCGTCCTTCTCGGCGATGCGCCGCCTCACGACCCTGACCTGGCGTACGGGTACACGCGCCAGACCGTGCTGGACGCGGCGTTCGCACTTGATCCGGCATCCATATACGGGGTTGCGGTCGGGTCGGATCCCGCGACGATCTCGGCATTCAAGCGACTTGCCGACGGAAGTGACGGGGCGATGTTCAACCCGGCATCGGCCACGGACGTGGGACCTGCCGTTCTGGCGGCCAGCGAGTCGGCTGCGGCGGCACCGCTGGCTCTCATCTCAGGACCTGAGGCAACCCGACCGGGTGTCGCCGTCGGGTTCTCCGCCGCTGGTTCGGATGCTGCGGATGGTGACTTGATCGACTTCGCGTGGGACTTCGACTCCGACGGGACAATTGACGCCTCGGGGCCCGACGCACGAACGGTGGAGCACACGTTTGATGTAGAGGGCGTATTCCGGGTGCTCCTTCGGGTCACTGACGCCGCAGGGAGGCAGGCGACGACGTTCGTTCCGATCGCGGTCACCGCTGACGCGGCAACCGTTCCAAGGGCTCCCTCAGGCGTATCAGCCGCGCCGAATGCCAAGGGTGACGAGATCCTGGCGTCGTGGGTACCGCCTGGCGACATCGGGGGATCAGCACCAAGCGGTTACCTGGTGACCGCGACCCGGGTCGGGGGTGATGGGTCCCCAGAGGCATTGGTCCTTGTGGATGCGGCCGGGACGTCGGTGTCCATCCCGGGACTTGAACTGGGTCAGCGATACGTGGTGTCGGTGGCCGGCACCAACGCTGTCGGCACTGGCCCCGAGACCCTTTCCGACGAGGTTCTGATGTCTCCGTCGACTTCGGAAGGAGATCGGATGGACATCTCCATCGGGCGGAACAGGTTCACGGGCCCGGTTGGAGATGGAGTCAATGTGTCGAAGCAGGCCGGAGCAGTGGTCGGCGTCTCCGCAGTTGGGCGCCCGGGTGGCGGGGCCTCACCGAGGATCGATCTGAGGCTTCGTCGGATTCTTGGTCGCCTTTATGCAGGGACGATCCGGGTTGACGGTGAGCCGACGAACGTCGCCGGGCCGGTCATCGCATTCGTCCGATCGATTTCCGACGACTCGGTGAGCGGCAGAGGTGTTGTGCTCGCCAGACGGTCCCCGCCGTTGGCTCTCCGGTTCGAACTGCTTGACCGCGGGTAGTCGAGTCCACCAATCGAGACCAAGGAGAACGGTCCGGTCTATCCGCCATGCCCCGCCAGCCGGCCGGGGTAGGGGGGTAGGTTGGCGCCATGGGACGCCTCCAGGACCTCCACTCCGAGCAGGGCCAGAGCCCGTGGCTCGACAACCTCAAGCGCAGCCTCCTCGTCGACGGCGGCATGCAGCGCTGGATCGACCGCGGCATCCGGGGTGTCACGTCCAACCCGTCGATCTTCCAGAAGGCGATCGAGTCGAGCGACGACTACACGGCGCAGCTCGCCGACCTGGTGCGGGCCGGTGCGTCGATCGAGGACGCCTACTGGAGCATGGTCACCGACGACGTGACCGCGGCGCTGGAGCTGTTCCGGCCGCTGTACGACGCGTCGGACGGCGGTGACGGCTACGTCTCAGTCGAGGTCGCGCCGTCGCTGGCGCGCGACACCGACGCGACCGTCGAGATGACCCGGGAGCTGTGGCGTCGCATCGACCGGCCAAACCTCTTCGTCAAGATCCCCGCCACCGCCGAGGGCGTCCCCGCCATCCGACAGGCGGTGTCGGAGGGGATCAACGTCAACGTGACGCTGATCTTCGGCCTGGACCGCTACGCCTCGGTCATCGAGGCCTTCATCGACGGCATCGACGCCGCGTCGGACGCCGGCCTCGACGTCGGCCGCATCGCGTCGGTGGCCAGCTTCTTCATCAGCCGCGTCGACACCGAGGTCGACCGTCGCCTCGAGTCGGTCGGCACCGAGCAGGCCCTCGCCCTGCGGGGTCAGGCCGCCGTCGCCCAGGGCCAGCTCGCCGGTCAGATGGCACGCGACGCCTTCGCCGGTCCCCGCTGGGAGGCGCTCGCGGCCCGGGGTGCGCGGGTCCAGCGGCCGCTGTGGGCCTCGACGTCGACCAAGAACCCCGCCTACCCCGACACGCTCTACGTCGACCGCCTGATCGGCCCCGACACGGTCAACACCATCCCCGAAGCCACCCTCGACGCGTTCGAGGACCACGGCACGCTCGCCCGCACGCTCGACGACGACGTCGAGGGCGCCCGGGCGACGTGGGCCGCGGTCGGCGAGCTGGTCGACCTGGACGACGTGTCGAAGGTCCTCGAGGTCGAGGGCGTCGCCGCGTTCGAGAAGAGCTTCGACGAGCTCCTCGGCGTCCTGACGACCCGGGCCGGCGACCTGGCCTGATCCCCGGCCTCCGCGTGCGGGAGCGACGCGTGGCGCGTCGGTTCCACACGCGGACACGGTTCCTGCGGGCGAGTGCGTTCGGAGTGAGTGCGTTCGGGAAATGAACGCACTAGGGTGACCGGGATGGGACCCGCCGCCGACCTGGCACCTCCCCCCGCAGGAACCCGCTCGTCCCGCTCGGACAGGACGGACCCGGCCGGCTCGACCGAACTGGCGGACGTCGCGGATCCGACGTGCTCGATCGCCCGGGCGCTCGGCATCGTCGGCGACCGCTGGACGATCCTGATCCTGCGCGACGCCTTCCGGGGCCTGCGTCGGTTCGACGAGCTTCAGCGGGACCTCGAGATCCCCCGGGCCGTGCTGTCGGACCGGCTGCGGAAGCTGGTCGACGCCGGCGTCCTGACCCGCCGCCGCTACCAGGACCACCCGCCCCGCGACGAGTACCGGTTGACGTCGATGGGCCTCCAGCTCTCGCCCATCCTCGTGGCGCTCATGCAGTGGGGCGACCGGTGGCTCAGCGGCCCCGATGGCGCGCCGACCCTTCTGGTGCACGAGCCGTGCGGAACCGAGGTCGACATGGGCTTCCACTGCGCCACCTGCGGCACCGACTTCACCCCCACCGACATCGCGAGCCGGCCCGGGCCCGGTCGTGGGACCGGGGCGACCGCATGATGGAGGTGACAGGGCTGCCGCTCGACGAGCTGATGGCGCAGGCCCGCCAGGTCCGCGACCTCACCACCGGGACCCGCATCACCTACTCGCCCAAGGTGTTCATACCGCTGACGATGCTGTGTCGGGACCGGTGCGGCTACTGCACCTTCGCCCAGCCCCCCGCCCGGCTCGATTCGCCGTTCCTCGAGCCCGACCAGGTGCTGCGCATCGCCCGCGCCGGCGCCCGTGCGGGGTGCCACGAAGCGCTGTTCACGCTGGGTGAGGCGCCCGAGGGCCGCTACCCGGTCGCCGCGGAGTGGCTGGCCGAGCGGGGATACGGGTCGACCATCGACTACCTCGCGGCCATGGCCGAGCGGGTGTTGGACGAGACCGGCCTGCTCCCCCACGCCAACGCCGGGGCGCTCGGCGCCGACGACCTGGCCCGCCTGCGGACCGTCTCGCCGTCGCAGGGGATGATGGTCGAGTCGCTCAACGGCGATCTGCAGGCCCACCGTGGCGCGCCCGACAAGGACCCGGCCCGCCGCCTCGCCACCCTCGAGGCCGCCGGCGAGCTCGCCATCCCGTTCACCACCGGGATCCTGGTCGGCATCGGAGAGTCACGACAGGACCGCATCGATGCACTCGTTGCCATCGCCGAGTCGCACCGCCGCCACGGTCACGTCCAGGAGGTGATCGTCCAGAACTTCCTGCCCAAGGCCGGCACCGCAATGCACCAGAGCCCGCCGTGCCCACCCGACGAACACCTCGACGCCATCGCCCTGGCCCGACTCATCCTGCCCGCCGAGGTCCACGTCCAGGCCCCGCCGAACCTCTCCGACGACTTCGGGGTCCTGCTCGACGCCGGCATCGACGACTGGGGCGGCGTGTCGCCGTTGACCGCGGACCACGTCAACCCCGAACGGCCCTGGCCGGCGCTGGAACGCCTGCGACAGGTGACCGAGGCGCGGGGCTTCGCCCTGGCCCCCCGCCTGACCGCGCACCCCGAGTTCGTCCGCGACCCCGACCGTTGGATCGACCCGGGCCTGCACTTCGCGGTGCTCGACCGCTCCGACGCCGAGGGGCTGGGCCGCGACGACCCCGGGGCGCAGTTCCCGCAGAAGGTCGAGTCGATCACACCGGTCGGCGATGACGCCGAGGTCACTCTCCGCGGACCCCGGTCCACCCAGTGGTACTCGGGGGCGCCGGTCGCCCCTCCGCTGCTGGTCCCCGCCCCCCACGACGCCGTCACCGGCGCGGTCGCCGAGGTGCTCGACGGCGTCCGGGCCGGCCAGGAGGTCGGCGAGGAACAGATCCTCGCCCTGTTCTCCGCCCGCGGCCCCGAGGTCGCCGCCGTCGCCGCGGTCGCGGACGATCTGCGACGACGGATCGTCGGCGACGAGGTCACCTTCGTCCGCAACCGCAACATCAACTACACGAACGTGTGCACCTTCAAGTGCCGGTTCTGCGGGTTCTCCAAGGGTCCGCTGAGCCTGAACCTGCGGGGCAACCCGTACCTTCTCACGCTCGACGACATCGCTGCCCGCGCCGCGGAGGCCGCCGAGCTCGGTGCGACCGAGGTCTGCCTCCAGGGCGGGATCCACCCCGACTTCGACGGCGACTACTACATCGAGGTGACCCGGGCGGTGAAGGACGCGGCGCCCGACCTCCACGTCCACGGCTTCACCGCGCTCGAGGTGACCGAGGGCGCCCGCCGGCTCGGCGAAAACCTCGAGGAGTACCTGGGTCGTCTGCGCGACGCCGGGCTGCGGACCCTGCCGGGCACCGCGGCCGAGATCCTCGACGACGACGTCCGGGCGATCATCTGCCCCGACAAGATCGACACCCAGCAGTGGCTCGACGCCCACCGCAGCGCCCACCGGGTCGGGTTGAACTCGAACGTGACCATGATGTTCGGCTCCGTCGAGCACCCTCGCAGCTGGGCCCGGCACCTGTTGATCACCCGTGACCTGCAGCGCGAGACCGGCGGGTTCACCGAGTTCGTCGGCCTGCCGTTCGTGCACATGGCCGCCCCGCTCTACCTCCAGCACCGGGGGCGGAGAGGCCCGACGTTCCGCGAGGTGGTCCTGGTCCACGCCGTGGCCCGCATCACCTACCGGGAGCTGATCCCGCACGTGCAGGCGTCGTGGGTCAAGCTCGGTCTGGCCGGGGTCTCCCAGCTGCTGCAGGCCGGCGCGGATGACCTGGGCGGCACCCTCATGGACGAGAACATCAGCCGTGCGGCGGGGGCCGAGCACGGCACGATGGCCACCCCCGAGGACTTCCGTGCCCTGGTCGAGCCGCTCGGGCGGACCCTGGTGCAGCGCAGCACCCTCTACGGCCGGGTCCCCGCTCCGGCCCCCGCCTGAGTCGGACACGCGGACGGTCCGGGCGCGAGCAGCGCGGTGACCGGCGTGGTCCCAGCGGTGACCGACTGGTCCGACGCGGTCGCCTGGCACGACGCGCCGGGCGGCTCGCCCCAGCGCAACTGCAGCGGACCGGCGTAGGCGGCGTCGATGACCGCGACGGTGGCCCGGGTGGTGCCGTCGGGCAGCACCTGTGTGAGCTCGGGCTCGCGACGGGCGACGGTCTCGGCGCCGGCGAGCACGGCTGCGGTGTCGGGTGAGCGGCCGTCGCCCCCTCCGATCACCACTGCCCTCCGCCCGGTCTCTGGGGCCTGGACCTGGACCGGGACCTGGACGACCTTGCGTTCGCCGTACGGGCCGACTCCGTCGCACGCGGTCACCTCGACCTGCACGGTGCGCGGCCCGCTCGAGGCGTACCGGAACGGGACGTCGACCAGGGCGGCCGCGCCGCCGCCGCGGGCGGTGCACGGAGGTCGGGCGGCGGTGCTGAGCGCCCGGGTGACGAGCGGGTCGCCGAAGTCGGCGCGGACGTCGACGGTGGCCGGGTCGGCCAGGTCGGGGTCGCTCCAGTTCACCCGGACCGTGACCGTCTCGCCGACCCGGGGCGCGGCGCCGCCGGGGGTCTGGACGATCTGGGCGGTGACCACCATCGGCTGGTTGGGTGCGGTCGTGGTGCTGGTCGTCGGGGGGACCGTGGTCACCGTCGGGGCCGCGGTCGTGCTCGACGGGACCGTCGTCGGGACGACGGTGGTGAGGACCGGAACGGTGCTCGACGCGGTGACCGGGGTTGTGGTCGTCGTCGTGGGGTCCCGATCGCCGTCGGCGACGAGCTCCTGGGGGTCCGGTCGCGGCCACGCCCACACCGCGATCCCGACCAGGACCACCGCAGCCGCCGCGCCCCAGACGGTGCGACGGCGACGGAGCCGCCGGGCGGCCCGCACGTCGACCATGTGGCGTGCCTTGTCCAGGTCGAGACCCGGAACGGCCAGTCCGGCCAGGACCTGGGCCCCCGGCGAGTCGGTCGCGGGTGTCTCGGCGACCGAACTGCTCACTGGTCCCCCAGACGGGCGTCGAGAGGGCTCTCGACCTCGGCGGAGACCCGACGTCGGTCCGACAGGCGTACGCCGATCCGGTCGAGGCCGGCGCTCACGGCCCGGTCGTCGAGTCCGAGCAGCGCTCCCACCTGACGGGGTGGCAGACCGCAACCCAGGCACAGCACCGCGATGCGCCGGTCCACGCGCCGAGCGCCGGCCAGCGCCTCCTGGAGCTCCCACAGGGCCAGGCCGTGGTCGTCCCACTCGGCGCCGACGCCGTCCTCGAGCAAGTCGGCGGACAGCAGCCGATCCGCACCCACCTCGGGCGGCAGCGCCACCCGGCCCGGATGGCCGATGATGCGGTCGAGGCACAGCTCGGCGGCCCAGCCGACGGTCCGCTCCGCCGCCCGGTCGGTGTCGCCGAGGTGGTGGACCCGGGCCCGGCTCAACGCCTCGACCGCGACCTCGTCCGCGATCGGTTCCGACGCGGATGAGGCGACGCCATCACGATCGAGGACCCGCCGGGCGAGTCCGACCACCGCGGGGTAGGTCCGGGCGAACAGACGGTCGAACTCGCTCGGGGCGCGTCCGGCCCCCGGGACCTCGACCGTCTGCGTGCTCACGGTCGCGGATTGTTCCACGGCGGCGTTGCCGAGGGTGTGATGGGCCAGGTGGCGTCGGGTCGGTACGGTTGGCCGGACCATGACCGAACGACGACCGCGCTACCGCACCGGCGACGACGACCTGGACCGTCGGATCGACGAGCTGATCGCGGATGCAGGGATCCAGGCGGACCAGGACCTGGCCTTCGAGCTGGTGACCTCGGTGCTGCGCATGGGTCGTGAGGGCCTGTCGCGGGGTGACCTCAAGATCGCCAACTCGACGCTGAAGGAGATGCGCTACGCGTTCCACGTGTTCGACCCCTACCGGTCGGTGCGGAAGCTGGCGATCTTCGGCTCGGCGCGCACCGGCATCGACGAGCCCGCCTACGCCGCGGCGCGCGATGTGGGTCGTGAGATCGCGGACGAGGGCTGGATGGTGATCACCGGCGGCGGTCCGGGGATCATGACCGCCGGCATCGAGGGGGCCGGGGCCGAGAACAGCTTCGCGGTCAACATCGTGCTGCCCTTCGAACCGGCCGGCGGCGGTGTGATGGTCAACGACGGCAAGGTCATCAACTTCAAGTACTTCTTCAACCGCAAGCTCACGTTCATGAAGGAGGCGTGCGCGTACGTCATGTTCCCCGGCGGGTACGGGACCATGGACGAGACCTTCGAGCTGCTGACGCTGCTGCAGACCGGTCGCGAGGTGCCGGCCCCGATCGTCCTGTTCGAGCCCCCGGGCGACGCCTACTGGCGCAGCTTCCGACACTTCCTCGAGGTCGAGCTGCTCGACTCGGGACTGATCGCAGCGGACGACCTCGACCTGTTCCACATCACCTCCGACGTGGGCGACGCGGTCGAGCACCTCACCGCGTTCTACCGGGTCTTCGACTCGATCCGCTACGTCGGCGGGCGCCTGGTGCTGCGTCTGAGCAAGGAGCTGACCGACGCACAGCTCGAGAAGCTCAACGACGAGTTCGCCGACATCGTGGCGTCGGGTCGCATCGAACGGGCCGCGGCCTCGCCGGCCGAAATCGCGGACGGGGACGCCGTCGACCGCCCCCGCATCCGGTTCCGGTTCATCGACAACTCCTACGCCCGCCTGCACGCGATGATCCGGCTGATCAACACGTTCTGACAGCGTGTGTCCTGTTCGGACGCACCGGCTCCCCTTAACCACCGACCGTGTGTCGGTGGTGTTTGGTTGCCATCCGGACGCCCCACCTGAGCAAGGACTTCTTCCGGTTCCGATCCAGTGCCCGGGTCCCACCGCAGTGGGGGTGTGGGTGACGATCGGCGTTTCCCGAGTGCTTCCCGGTGCAGACCCTTGAAGGGGGTCAGGCTGCCGTTGGTAGCGGCGGAGATCCTGTGGATGCTGGCCGGTCGGGCCAGCGTGCGAGGTTGACCGCGGTGTTCAAGTCGCGGTCGAAAGGGATCACGACCATCCCCAACCGGTCGATCTCGGCCTGCAACCTCGCAGCCTCGGACACCTCCGCGGTGCTCTTGCGACGACCAGGCTTCGCCGCGGTCAACGCCGCGATCGCACCGTCCTTCGCCGTCTTGCGCAGATTCGAAATCGTCGAGCGATCCACCCCCGCTTCCGCGGCGGCCTGAGCCGGAGTGATCTGCTCGGTCAGCATCCGCACCCACAAGTCGTACTTCTGCTCCCCCGACAACAACCTCTTCGGTTTGCGCGGCGCGGTCATGGCGCTGCTCCTCTTTCAAGGCCAGCAACCCTGCCAACTGCGGTCTGAAAGAACACGGACCCTGTCGCGCGAAGTCAGATGCAACACAAGCCCCAACCCGACGCTGACGACCCGGCTCCGCCACGTCATCGACCAGACCCCTCGACTCCTGCACCGCCTTGTACACCGACGCCTCCACCACCCGCGCCTGGCCACCCCGACCCAACGCCACCGCCAAACCCCCCACCACCTGACGACGATCCCGCTTACCCAGACTCGGCAACACCGACCCAAAGAACCCCTTCAACGCCTCCAGCGTCTCTCCATCACCACCCACCCTACACCCCGCGACTAACTCCCGGGTGGACCCTAAAGTTTGGCTGTCCATTGTGCGAAAGCATAGCAATGATCACTTGGGGGAGGGCTCCCGCCACAGTAAGGCGAGATTACACTCGCCCCATTAGCGGCCGGCAATGACAAATACAAGTAGTCGAACTGCGTTGTGGGGCCTGAGGATGGGAACGTTGCGTTGTATACGCCAGCCAAGTAGTTGGACGAGTAGACACTTGGCACGGTCCCTGGAGTTAAGTTGAAGTCGCCACCTAGCACACGAGGCTCGGCCTTCCATGCGGTGGCAACGAACGTGTAAGCATTGGCCTGTTGCTGCGCGATAGAAGTATTTGAGTTTAGAAGATGCGTCGAGCAAGCTGTGTAGAGAAGCCCGAACACGTTGGCCTGAATGCAGATCATTCCTCGGCACTCGTAGGATGACGATGGCAGGCAGCTGCTGGGTGCACCACCTCCTTGCGGAGTGTAATAGTACGCATAGGTAGTGACAGGGTTCGGAGCCGAGACTACGACTCCGTAACTCGCCCCGCCACACCCTGCAACAGCTAGTCTTGTTGGTAACCAGTAGGCGGCATACTTGAAGCTGATTGGATCCCCGCTGCAGTATTCGTTCACCGACGTTGCCCAGGGTGATGTGCTATTGAACCAGGAGATGAGGTTCGATGCTGTCGCATGATTCCCACAGCTAGCTGAACACATGTTGTATTGCTGGGCAGTGAGCGTCACTGCTGTCGCACCAACATCCGGAGTGGCGCCAACAAGCACGGACCCTGTAGCCAGGGCGGCCACGAGAGCCATACGGTTAATCAGGTTTGATATGCCAATCCAATTCGACATGGTTCGGCGGGTCCTGGCGCTTTGGCACTGATGGCTTCTCATGCGCTTGTCCGTTGGCACTGTGTGCGGGCAGGGTCTTGACTCTTCATTGGGTTTGCATAGGAGATGCAGGCGAATATGGGGCCGCCCGAATCATCTACAAGAAGCTGTGCTGGGGCAGCGTCGGGGCTCGGAGCGGAGAAGCCGAGCCCAGTGGACTTGCCGTTCGGACCTCGATTAATGAGTTCTCCGCTGGGTGTAAGTGCGTAAGTCTGTTGAGTACTTGAGGTATTGAACGAAGCGTCAGGATTAGGTGCGGACGGCTCAAGAGTTGTAAATCCGGTGGTCGGGGTCCAGCTCCCATGAGCGATGTCGCCAGATTGCGTGAGAATTGCTTGGCTCCCGCAAGTAATCGCCGCTGGCGCAGGTATGTCCTGTTCTATGGCGCCGCCCGGCTGAACCTGCCATCCGCCGCCTTCGTATTTCGCGATCGAGCCAACGACGCCTGTAGTCGTTCCGGCTGCAGGGAGTAGTTGCGGCGTAGATCCCGTTTGCTCTTGAACCGCAATCGCATAGAGTGCGTCACCAATCGGGCACACTCGGCCGGGCGGTGGCCACGGTGCGAGTGGGGTCAACTCGCCATTTTGACCGAGGGCCTGTATTCCAGAATCGGCCAAGAGCACCGCTTGTCCATTCATCAAACCCGCAAGGCCAAGCCCTGTCGTTTCCTCGGGCGCCGAACTGCCGCGGGCCACTTCTGTAGTTCCGAGGTTCTTTCCTGACGGTAAGAGGACCCTAGTCACTTCGGCCACCCAACCGGCGCAGGGATCAGGTGTCGTACACCTGATCCCACCCACAAGCGCAACGTCCCCTATAGAGGTAGCGATCGGCGAGCGGTAGGCCGACAAAGTCGCTACCTGTTCGAGCCCTGAATCCTTGAACGCGTACAACCCGGCGGACGTATCCCCGACCGCGTAGACGAAGCCACCCCCGGGCGCTGAGATGACCCTGGCCACCGTACCGATGGTGGTTGTGTTCGGAACGGCAGCGTTGGCGCGTACTTCCGCTTGGTCTCCGCAGCCTGATATCCAGCCGAGAAGCGCGAATACGCACGCGATCGACCATCCCGTGCGCATCGCCCACCGCCCAGCTGGGGCGGCGCCCAGCGGCACCCAGACTGTGGGTCGACTTCGCCAGACTCGGTGAACCACCCGGCCAGGTTTCATTTCTGCACCTCCTAAGGGCTCACCTCAGGACTACTTGCACGCTCGGTGAGTCTCGGCGAGTTCAACCGGTTATCGCGACAGCTGCATGGTAGCGGTCAGCGGCGGTGTCCCAGTTGAGGCTGTGGCGGGGGATTGTGTTGATGCGGTGCTCGATGCGGCGTAGGTCGTGGGCGCTGTGAGTTCGCAGGTCGGTGCTCTTGCCGACGTAGCGGCGGATGAGGCCGTTGCCGTTCTCGTTGGTCGGGCGTTGCCACGGCGAGTGCGGCTCGGCGAAGTACACGTCGATCCCGCACAGCTCGGCGAGGTCTGAGGTTGACCCGGTTTGACGGACACCTAACTTGGCCTGATGAGTTCAGAACGGAGTGTTCATGTCAGCGAAGTCAAGCGGTAGCAGACGGAAGTTCACCAAGGAGTTCAGGGCCGAGGCTGTGGCGATGGTCGCGGCGTCGGGCGGCAACGTGGCGAAGGTTGCCCGGGAGTTCAACATCTACGACTCGACCCTGGGCAACTGGGTGCGGCGGGCTCGCGAGGAAGCTGATGGTGCGCCGACGGTCGAGGAACGTGCCGAGATCCGTGAGCTCAAGCGCGAGTTGGAGCGGGTGACCCGGGAGCGCGACATCCTGGGAAAAGCAGTGGCCTACTTCTCGGCATCGGAGTCGAGGAACGGGTGAGAGCGGTGTACACGTTCATCGCTGAGGAGCAGGCCACTCCCACCAACGTCAAGAAGCCGTGGACCGTCAGCGAGATGTGTCAGGCCCTGGAGGTGTCGCGGTCGGGCTACTACGACTGGGTCGACCGGGCCCCGTCGAATCGGGAGCTCACCGACCGGCGCCTCGAGGTCGAGATCGAAGCGATCTGGGAGTGCTCCGGGCGCACCTACGGCGTGCCTCGGGTGACCGCATGGCTGCGAAAGCAGGGCTTCGTGGTGTCGCCCAAGCGGGTCGCCCGGTTGATGCGCCGCAACAGCTGGGAAGGCGAGTCGGGCCGTTCCAAGATCCGTACCACGATCGTGGATCGCGGAGCGAAAGCAGCGTCGGACCACGTTCGTCGTGACTTCAACCCGACCGCCCCGAACGTGACGTGGTGCGGTGACATCACCTACCTGCGCACCGGCCAGGGCTGGCTGTACATGGCAACGGTGATCGACTTGTTCTCCCGGCGGGTGATCGGCTGGTCCGTCGCTTCGCACATGCGCACCGCACTCGTTGCCGATGCCTTGAGGATGGCGACCGCGACCCGAGGCGGCGACGTCGCCGGGGTGATCTTCCACTCCGACCGCGGGTCGCAGTACACCTCCGCCGAGTTCGCCGAGCTGTGCGAGCAGTTCGGTGTCGTCCAGTCGATGGGCGCGACCGGAGTGTGTTGGGACAACGCCGCGGCCGAGTCGTTCTTCGGGACCCTCAAACGCGAGCTCGCCCACACACGCAGCTGGCCCACCCGAGCCGACGCCCGCCGCGACCTGATCCGCTGGATCGAGGGCTGGTTCAACCCCCACCGTCTCCACTCGACCCTCGGCTACCGCAGCCCCATCGAGACCGAGACCGACTGGTACCGTCAACAAACCGAGACCCACACCGAAGCCGCCTAACAACCCTGTCCGTCAAACCGGGTCAACCTCACTCGTCTGCGTTGATGCCCTCGCGGGCACAACCGCGGCTGATGAGCGTCTTGGCGACCTTGTCGGACTCGATGGTGTCGATCGACCAGGCAACGATCTTGCGGCTGTAGATGTCGATGACGACGTAGAGGTAGTACCAGGACCTGATGGCGGGGCCGCGTAGCCGGGAGATGTCCCAGGACCACGCCTGGTTCGGTCCCGTCGCGTGCACCCTCGGTGGGGCATGGCCGTGGCGGCGGTGCCCTCGGCGACGCTCTCGGACCAGGTCGTGTTCATGCAGGATCCGGTACATGGTGCGTTCTGAGCACAGGTAGGTGCCCTCGTCGAGCAGCGTGGCGTACACCTGCGCGGGAGCGAGATCCCCGAACCGCTCTGAACACAACACGTCTCGGACCCGGGCCCGTTCATCGGGGGACAGCTTCCACGGGACCGGACGGTGCTCTGAGACCGGTTTGGCTTTCGACCGGCGTGCGGGGAGCCGCCCCTCGGCTGCCTGACGGCGATGGTTGTAGCTCCGTCGCGACACCCCGAACGCCGCACAGGCACGGCCGACACCCACCCTGGGCGCCCACTCCTCGATGCTCGAGCTCACGGCTTGGACGTGTTGTTCTCGGCGCTCTTGCGGGACAGCTGCTGCAAGAGCGCCGAGACTTTTCCCTGCGCTTCGATCAACTCGTTCGCCGTGTCCAACTCGGCACGCAACTTCTCGTTCTCCGCGCGCATCGCAGCCAACTGCTCCTTCGTGCGGTCCTTCTTCGGCCGGCCGGCCTTGCGGTCAGTCAACCCTTCCAGGGCACCGGCGTCGCGCTGGTTGCGCCACTCCGAGATCAACGACGAATACAAGCCCTCACGCCGACAGATCTCCGCGACCGTCGTCTCACCGGACTCCTTCGCCGCCTCGATCTCGTTGAGAATGTCGAGCTTGTACTGCGCCGGCCACGAACGCTTCGCGCGTCGCACCTCGGTCTCATCAGTCATCACGGTCATGATCTCACCTCCCCGCCCTCATCGAATATGGTCACTCCACTGAGCGACACTCATACTGACAGGTAGGGCGTCCTTGGTCCCAGGTCAGGGTGCGCAACGGTGCGGGAATGCGGTCGAGGATCTCGCAGAGCGCGGCGAGGGTCGCGTCGGCGCCGTGGTCTTCGGGGAAGTTCGCAAGCCAGAGGTGGCGGCTGGCGCGGTCGAACACGGTCGCGATCGCGGAGCGGTTGAACGACCCGACGATGAGGTCGCCTTCGCGGTGACACTCGGGACCCGACCGTCGACCTCGACACGCTCAGCGGCGACCGCCGGTCGCGTCGGGTCGAGCCCGATCAGGTTGAACGTCCTGAGCGGACTCGTCTTGGGTGCCGGAGGCCGATCACCAGGCAGACAGTGTTTGCGGCACCGGCGACGCCGGTGCAGCCCCTCGTGCAGCCCGGGCACGCAGACCACGGCGACCGTGGGCGTAGACGGCCTGGTAGATGCACTCGTCGGAGATCTCCGCTTCGAAGCCGTGCACACCGCGGGCGAGGCTCGATCGAGATCGTCATCGGCGAGTCCTTCGCCGGCCAAGCGTGCGCGCTCACGTGCGGCGGCGAGCACCGGGTCAGCTTCGAGCTTGGAGTCCTTGGGGCAGGCCCGGCATGTTCGCGTCCGCACGGGTCTCGCGCAGTCGCAGGCGACGCCGGCCCGACCTCCGTTGCGGTTGATCTCGGCGTTGATCGTGGCGCGATGCCGGCCGAGCCGCCCGGCGATCACGCGGTCGGGCTCACGACGTTCGATCCCCTGCTCGGATCTCTTCGCGTTCGGGCGCGGTCAGGGGTCGGGCTGGCATGCTGGCGTTCTCCACTGGTCAGGGTGCTGTGTAGACAGCGGGCATCATGCCCGCCATCACGCTCTGACCGGTGGAGACCTCACCTCACGGTGTAGCCGTCACCCCTTGAACTCGCCCAATATCCACTTGTCGAAGGCGGGGAGACCGTCGATGCTCACCGCGTTGCGATCCCGCCGGTACTGCTCCAGCTCCTCGTCGGTGCGGCTCTCGGTCCAGCGGACCAGCCGGTCCCGTTCACCGACGAACTCCATGAGCGGCACCGCGTAGCCGCACGAGTCCGCGACCCGGATCACGTCGATGACCACGACGGCCCGGGCCCCGCGGTGCGGACCGAACCGCTCCCGCCACGACTCGAACTCCGCGTCGTCGGGGGTGACGACCCGGCCGGTGCCGTGGCACCGCACGATGCGCGGCGGCCCGTCGAATGCGCACCACATCGCGGTGATGCGGCCGTTGTCGCGCAGGTGGGCCACCGTCTCGGCGCCGCTGCCGGTCAGGTCGAGATACGCGCAGCGGTGGCGGTCGACGACGGTGAACGTGTCGACCATCCCCTTGGGTGACAGGTTGACCAGTCCGGACGGGTCGCTGGGCGCGGTCGCGACGAACACGACGTGTTGACGTTCGATCCAGTCCCGTAGTCCGTCGTCGATCCCGTCGTGAACCGTGCCCATGGGCGGGACGGTACCGCCGGTCCCGGCTCAGGCGCCGTCGGATTCGGCGAGCAGGTGGGCGGCCTTGTCGACCGCCCTCCGGGCCCGGGTGAGTCGCCGTTCGTCGACCGGCAGCTCGTCGCCGCCGGCGTCGATCGACTCTCGCAGTCGGAGGATCGCCAGATCGGCCAACTCCTCGGAGATCGCTTCGAGTCGGGTGCGGATGTCGTCGAACTCACCGGCCATGGGGGTGATCTAGCACCCCTTGGTGACAGCGCGGCGCGCCGCGCTCGGTAGTGTCGCCCTCCGTGTCCGAACGCCGAGACCGTGACAAGACCCACAGCGAAGCCCATCCGCGCCAGTGGGTCAGCTTCGAACACGACGACGACACCTGGATGTTCGACGCCACGTTCCTGATGAGCCCGTACCGCTGCATCTTCAACGATGGCTGCAAGGGGGTGCTGGAGGAGGACGCCGAGCACCTCGGGCACGGCTGCTGCTCGTTCGGTGCGCACTTCGCCGACAAGGCCGACCGGGTGCGGGTCCGCAAGCTGATCGACCGACTCGACCGCGACCAGTGGCAGTTCCGGCGCGAGGCCAGGAAGCATGGCGGGGCGATCGGCCGCAACGACGACGGCGACTGGGTGACCCGGGTCCACGACGGCGCCTGCATCCTGTTGAACCGCCCGGACTTCCACCGCGGGGCGGGCTGCGCCCTGCACGTGGCGGCGCTCGACGCCGGCGAACGGCCGATGGACTGGAAGCCCGAGGTGTGCTGGCAGGTCCCGCTCCGACTCGAGTACCACACCGACGAAGTCGGCCACACCACCCACACGCTGCGAGAGTGGCGTCGCCGGGACTGGGGTGAGGGCGGACAGGAGTTCCACTGGTGGTGCACCGAGGAGTCCGAGGCGTTCACCGCCCACGAACCGCTCGTCACCACCTGTCGTGACGACATCGTCGGGCTGGTCGGCGAGGAGCGATACGAGCTGTTGCGCGCCGCGCTCGGCGTGGACGACGGGCCGGCGGCCGGTGTGACCTGGCTCCCCCACCCGGCGGTGCGGCGTCGCTGAGAGAGTCGGCAGCTTCCTCAAGGGGCCGGTGGGCCGCGCCGAACCAACGGGTGTGACCGCGTTCTCAGCATCCGAACTCACCAAGGTGGCCGAGGCGGAGGGGATGATCTTCCCTCCCTACGTCGTCGACCAGCTGGTCGCCGCCCTCGACGCCGGCAAGCACGTGATCCTGACCGGGCCCCCGGGCACCGGCAAGACCACCTTGGCGTATCTGGCCGCCGAGCTGGGCCGGCACTCCATGTTGTGCACCGGCTACCAGCCGACCACCGCGACCTCGGAGTGGACGACCTTCGAGACGATCGGCGGACTCCAACCCACGCCCGAGGGGCTCATCTTCCGGCCCGGCCTGTTCGTCGAGGCGATCGAGACCGGCAAATGGCTGGTCATCGATGAGTTGAACCGGTCGAACTTCGACCGGGCGTTCGGCCAGCTCTTCACCGTCCTGTCGGGCTCGGCTGTCGTGCTGCCGTTCCGGCGCAGCGGTCAGATCAAGCCGATCTCGCTCGTGCCGCACGGGGTGGAGCCGCCCGGTGAGACCGACCCGATCCGACTGCCGGCCAGCTGGCGGATCATCGCCACCATGAACGCGCTCGACAAGCACCTGCTGTTCGACATGTCCTACGCCCTGATGCGCCGCTTCGCGTTCATCGAGGTGACCACCCCGCCGGACTGGGCCTACGAGAAGCTGCTGGATGGCGACGGTGAGATCGTCAAGAAGCTGCTGCCGCTGCGCCAGCTCAACAACCTCGGCCCGGCGATCTACGTCGATGCCCAGCGCTACGTCGCCCGTCGCAGCCGCGACGACATCAGCGAGTCCCGACTCCTGTTCGAGCTGTTCTACGCGTTCTTCCTGCCCCAGTTCGAGGGGATCGATGAGCACACCGCAGTGGCGCTGTACCGCACCGTGGCCAAACCGCTCGATCCGCCCGAGCAGCAGGAGGCCCGACGGGTGATCGCCGAGCTGCTCGGCGAGGAACTGGTCGGCTGACGTGGAGCCCACCGGGGGCTCCGGCGCCACCGCCGAGCTCTGGAAGCGCCGTTCCTGGCGCTCCCCCGCCGTGGCCAGCGCCGCGGTCCTGACCGGGATCGCCGTGTCCGACCTCACCGATGCGACCGCCCTGGCGCTGGCGGCGTCCGACGAGGCCCGCGCCCTGCTCGACGGGATGGAGCTCCGCATCCGCACGCTGCCGACGACGGTCGCCACGTCGTCGGAGCGCTGCGTCAACTCCGTGCGGGGACCGATCATGTGGGCAGAGACGATCACCGCCCGGGCCAACGCTCTGGGCAACGACGACGTGTTCGTCTGCATGACGACCGCCCGCAGCTTCGACACGGTCGAGAACCAGCTGCTGGTCGAGGCGCTGGACTCGATCGCCGCGGCATCCCGGGCGCTGCGCGGGCCGACCGCCGAGAGACTCGAGGCCGACGACGCCGAGCGGATCGCCGAAGTGGCAGCGGAGGCGGCCCGTTGGAGGGCCGAGGACCGGCTGGCCGGCGTGAAGCCCCACCGGTTGACCGGACGGGCGGCGGCACGGCTGCGCGGCGGTCACCGCCGGACCCGGATGGCTCCGATCCAGGCGGTTCGGGCGCGGGCCCGGGAGCCGTTCTGCGCCGAGGACGTCCAGGGGCTCGCCGACGACTGGACCGAGGTCCTGCACCGCACCGTCGTGCGGGTGCTCGACGCGGTGGGCGGCCCGACGGTGCTCACGCTGAGCGACGGCGGCCTGTGGTGTCGGGCGCTCTCGTTCCGGCACCCCGCGTCGTCGGGGTCCGCTCCGGCCGGTCTGGCGTTGCGCGGGCGGCCGATCCTGCCACCTCGGGGCGCGGTGGACGGAGCTCCGTGGGCGGACGAGCTGCCGAGCGACGGGATCCGGCTGACAGAGGACCTCGGACCGGATGAGATCCGGAAGGTCCTGGCTCAGTCCCGGTCGTCGTAGGGATCGTCGTCGTCGTAGGACGAGTCGCGGTCGTCCACGAGCGGGGGTCGATCCGATTCGAGATCGGTGAAGATGGCCTCGATGTCGAGGTCCGGGCCGCGCTTCATGGCGCGGGCCTCTTCGTAGCGGCGATGCCGACCCTTCTTCACAGAGCACTCCCCGTCATCAACGACCGGAGCCGTCAGTGTAGCGCGGCGGTCGTCCGGACCGGTCACACCCCCGACCGGTCGATAGGGTGTGTCGATGCCTGCCCCGACCACGACGGAAGTCCCGTGGTGGCGGGGCGGAGTCGTCTACCAGGTGTACCCACGGAGCTTCGCTGACTCGAACGGCGACGGCGTCGGCGACCTGGTCGGCGCGGCCTCCCGCCTGGGCCACCTGAGGGACCTGGGCGTGGACGCGGTGTGGTTCTCGCCGTTCTACCGCTCCCCCATGGCCGACTTCGGCTACGACATCGACGACCACTGCGACGTCGACCCGCTCTTCGGGGACCTCGGCGCGGCCGATCGGCTGATCGAGACCGCTCACCGCTCGGGCCTGCGGGTCGTGTTGGACTTCGTTCCCGGGCACACCTCGGACCGTCACCCGTGGTTCGGCGAGTCCCGCTCGTCCCGCGGGAACCCCCGTCGCGACTGGTACGTGTGGCGCGACCCGGCTCCCGACGGTGGTCCGCCGACCGACTGGCGCGCCGCGTTCGGCGACTACCCGGCCTGGACGCTGGATCCGACCACCGGTCAGTACTACCTGCACCTCTTCCTGCCCGAACAGCCCGACCTGGACTGGAACCACCCCGAGGTCGCGGCGGCGATGATCGACGTCCTGCGCTTCTGGAGCGATCGTGGCGTCGACGGCTTCCGCATCGACGTCGTGCACACCGTCGGCAAGCGGCTCGACGTCGACACGCCCGCCGAGCTCCGGGGGATCCCTGCCTGCGTGCTCGACCACGGTCCCGGGGTGCACCTGCGCCTCACCGAGCTGCGGTCGCGGACCGATGCGTTCCCGTCGCCGCCGGCGCTGATCGGTGAGACCTACGTGTTCGATCGCGAGCGGGTCGTCGACTTCCTGGGCCACGGCGACCAGCTGCACCTGGCGTTCAACATCCCGGCGCTGCACTCGCCGTGGGATGCCGCGGTGTGGCGCGACGAGATGGCGAGCGCGATCGACCTGTACGACCCGGTCGACGGATGGCCGTGCTGGGTGCTGTCGAACCACGACGTGCCACGGCATCGCACCCGCTACGGCACCGAGGCCCGGGCCCGCGCCGCGGCGGTGCTGCTGCTCACCCAGCGGGGAACCCCGTTCCTGTACCAGGGCGAGGAGCTGGGCCTCGCCGACGCGGTGGTGGAGGGCGACCGGGTGGTCGACCCGGGCGGCCGGGACGGGTGCCGGGCCCCGATCCCGTGGGACGACTCCCCCGGCTGCGGCTGGCCCGCGGACCCGTGGCTGCCGTTCGCTCCCGACGCCGCCGCGCTCAGCGTTGCTCGCCAGAGCGGCGATCCCGCCTCGATGCTGGAGCACTACCGGCGGCTGCTGCGCCTGCGGCGGACCGAGCCGGTTCTGAGCGTCGGTCGCGTGGAGATCCTCGACGCCCCCGACGGGGTGCTCCGCTACCGGCGGTGGCTCGACGAACCTCCGGGAGGGGCCGCCGCCGAACTCGAGGTCCTCGTCAACTTCACCGACGAGCCCGTCGAGGTACCCGGGGTGTCCGGTCGATGGGTCGGCGGCACCGCCCGGCCCGGCGAGACCCCCGGTCCGGGCCAGGGGCTGGGCCCCGACGAAGCGCGCATTCTGGACCCCCGAGGGTGACGCTCAGCCTCTACGTCGTCGCTGCGCTCACGCTGATCAGCTCGCTGATCGGCTCGGTCGTGGGCATCGGCGGAGCGACCCTGCTCGTCCCGGTGCTGCTCGCCCTCGGCGTGTCCCCCGTCGACGCCGCCCCGATCGGGCTCATCTCGGTCGGAGCGTCCTCGCTGGCGGCCGGGGCCCGCCAGCTCGACGAGGGTCGGGTGCATCACCGGATCGGCTTGACCTTCGAGCTGGCCGCATCAGCGGGAGCGGCCGCCGGAGCGCTGGTCTCCTCGAGCGTCGGCGAGGACGTCATGGCGCTGGTGCTGGCCGTCGCCGCCCTCGTCGGTGCGGTTGCGGCCGTGGCCCGCAAGGGGGTCCGCAACCTCCCCAGCGGCACGTTCGGGGCCGAAGAGGTCCCCGGTGAGTGGCCGGGCACGCTGGGAGGCCAGTACGTGCTCGACGGCCGGGTCGTGCCCTACCACGCCGAGCGGGTGCCAGCCGGTCTGGTGGCGGCACTGGCGGCCGGGGTCGTGTCGGGCCTGTCCGGGGTGGGCGCCGGGTTCCTCAAGTCGCCGGCGATGAGCGAGATCATGCGGATCCCGGTCAAGGTGGCGGCGGCGACCACCACCTTCACCCTCGGCATCACGGCGACGACCGGACTCCTCGTCTACCTCCTGCGCGGCGACCTCGACCCCGAGGTCGGCAGCGCGGCCCTGGCCGGCGCGCTGATCGGTGGGATCCTCGGCGCCCGCCTCCAGACCGGGGCTTCGCCGCTGCTGCTGCGGCGCATCACCGCGGCGATCCTGGTCGCCATCGCCGTGCTCCTGATCGGACGGGCGCTGTGACCGGCACCGACCCGCCGATCCCCGATCCGCGATCCGGGCGGTTCCAGCCGCTGATCGTGATGTCGCGCGCCGCGGTCGGCCTCGCCCTGGTCCTGGCGGTCGTCGGGATGATGGTCGGCGGGACCATCGGCTCCTCCGCGGCGACCGCGGCTGTCGCGGTCGTGTTGATCGCGCCCCTGGCCCGCGTGGTGTGGCTGGCGGCGCGGTGGTTCCGACGCGGAGATCCCCGCTACGGGGCGGTGGCGCTCGGCGTCCTGGCGGTCGTGGCCGGTGCCGCGGTGCTCGCCGCGATCTAGCTGTTGTCGGCCTGGCTGTTGTCGGTCTGGCCATTGCCGACGCCACGGTCCTCGAGGACCAGGCCCTGGCGGCGGTCGAAGGCCAGGGCGGCCTCTCCGGCCAGCAGCCGGCGGATGGGCTCGCCGACCAGCTCGGCGCGCCACCCGTGGGTGAGACGGGCGCCGGGGACCCCGCGCAGCAGGTCTTCCAGGTCCGAGCGGGTGGCGAGCATCGACGTCTCGAGCTCCAGCTCCCGTGACAGCTGGCTGACCCAGGCCGAGATCAGCGGGACCGCCGGTCGGAGCTCGCCCGGCAGCTCGGGTGCGGTGGGTGCGGGGGTCCGTCGGGGCCGGGTGCCGGCCGCGGCGGCGACCACCGCCAGCAGCTCGTCGCCCATCCCGCCGCGGATGCTGCGACCATCGATCCCGCGCAGCGACCGCAGCTCGTCGACCGAGCTCGGCGTCGCGCTCGCCACCGACACGACACCCAGGTCCGACAGGACGAACCGGGGTGTCTGGTCGGTCTCGATCGCCCGCTCCTCGCGCCAGCCGGCCACGGCCTGGGCCACCGCCAGGGTGCTGCCCCGGAGGTGGCGCAGCTCCTTGATGCGGCGCCAGGCGTCGTCGGGATCGCGGGGGCCGCGGGGCTCGGTCCGCAGCTCCTCGCAGGCGTCGAGAGCCCAGACGTCGCGCCCTCGGGCCTCGAGGCGGGACCACAGCGTGTCGAACAGCTCGAGCAGGTGGGCGACGTCGGACGCCGCGTAGTCGAGCTGGTTCGGCGTCAACGGTCGACGCAGCCAGTCGGTCAGCCGGTCGGCCTTGGGGGCCCGGACCTTCAGCTCCCGCTCCAGCAACGTGGCGAGCGACGGGCTGGTGTAGCCCAGGAACCCCGCCGCGATCTGCGTGTCGACGAGGCGGGCCGGGACGGTGCCGGTGCTTCGCTCGAGCACCTCCATGTCCTGACGGGCGGCGTGCATGACCGCGGTGGCGTCGCTGTCCAGGATCCGGGCGAAGGGCGCGAGGTCGACCTGCAGCGAGTCGACCAGCGCGACGCCGTGGCGGTCCGCGATCTGCACCAGGGCGACGTGCGGGAAGTAGGTGCGCTCCCGGTGGAACTCCGTGTCGATGGCGTAGCGGTCCTGGCTGTCGAGGCGATCGAGGAGGTCGGCGAACGCCGCGTCGTCCTCGATCAGCGTGTAGTCGCCGGCGACCGCGTCGGACACGGGCGGCTGCGGTTCAGGCGTCCGGGCCGGAGTCGACGCCCCGACCGGAGTCGATCCAGGCCATGGTCCCACCGGCGACGTTGACGGCGTCGACGCCCCTGCCCCTCAGGAACTCGACCGCCTGGGCGCTGCGGGCGCCGCTGCGGCAGATCACGTAGACGGTGACGTCGGAGGGGACCTCGTCGGCCCGGGTCTCGAGCTCGGGCAGCGGCAGCGGGACGACGCCGGGCACGCGGGCCTCGGCGAGCTCCTCGGGGTTGCGCACGTCGAGGACGAACGCTCCCGCTCCTCGGGCCTCGTCCAGCTGGTCGACGGTGATCTCGGGTACGGACACGTCGGCAACCTACCCGCTGGCCTGTCCCGGGGCGGGATCGGGGATCCGATCGAGGGCAGGGTTCGACTCCGGGGGCATCGCAGGCCACCCGTCCGGCAGGTCCTCGACGCGGTCCACGTCACCGATCCCCTCCGGCCGGGGCGGATCGAGGTGCACGACGACCAGCCCGGCGGCGGCAACGGTGGCGACGGCGCGGTGCAGCGCACGCTCCCCCGCCGCGAAGGCGGCGGCCATCGCGGTGGCCGCAGCCGGGCCGAGCGCGAGCACCGACCACTGCGGCCTGCCGTCGCGGTCGTACACGGCCACCTCTGCGTCGCTGGAGCGGACCGCGTCCCGCATGGGCGAGACGTCGGACCCGCGGAGGTCGGGGAGGTCGCACGCGCTGACGATCAGGGCACGCCCGGCCAGGTGGTCGGCCGCGGAGGCGATCCCACCCAGCGGGCCCGCTCCGGGCTCGGAGTCCGCGATCCAGCGGAGGCCGAGCCGCGAGCGCAGGGCCCCGCCGTCACCGCCGACCAGCACGACGGGGTCGCACCCCGCGTCCTGCAGCGCCCGTGCGGCGACTCCGGCGAGCGGCCCGTTCGGGGTCGACATGGTCGCCTTGTCCCGGCCCATGCGGGTGGACGACCCACCGCAGAGGACGACCCCGGCCGGTCCGGACCGGGCCTCTCGGGAGGTCATCGCCTCAGGCGCGGTCGACGACGCCGCCGTACACGTGGTCCCCACCCCGATCGGACTGGTGGTGGGCCACCGAGTCGGCCAGGTCGGCGGTGAACGCGTCGATCACCTTGTCGTGGCCGGGCGACAGCATCACGTGCAGGCCGCCGTCCTGGCGGTCCAGGTTCCAGCCCCGATCGTCCATGGCGTCGGCGATGCCGCCGATGTCCAGCGGGCCGTTCCCGTGGCCGGTGTCGGGCTCTGCGTCGGGGTCGATGCCGAACTCGAACAGCGACAGGTCCGGATCCGAGGTGATGCGCACACCGTCGATGCCGGCGATGCCGGCGGTGAAGCCCCGCATGGCGGTGCGGACCCGTTCGGCCAGGCGGAGGTAGCCCTCCTCGCCCAGGTGCGTCATGGTCGCCCATGCCCCCGCGATCGGAGGCCCGGGGCGGGTGCCGGCCGCCGTCGACGAGGCGTACAGGCCGCCGGGCCAGTCGTCGTACATGAAGATCTGGCGCTGGTAGAGGTCGCGGTCGCGGTACAGGACGGTCGACGCTCCCTTGTAGGCGTAGCCGTACTTGTGGATGTCGGCCGACAGCGACGTGACACCGGGGACCCTGAAGTCCCACGGCGGCACCGGTTCGCCCAGGCGTTCCCACCAGGGCAGCAGGTAGCCGCCCAGGCAGGCGTCGACGTGGCACAGGACGTCGCGCTCCGCGGCGAGTGCGGCGATCTCGGTGACCGGGTCGATGACCCCGAACGGGTAGCACGGGGCAGAGACCACGACCAGGGCGGTGTCGGCGTCGATCGCGCTGGCGAAGCGGTCGGGATCGGCCCGACCGTCGGACCGGGTCGGCAGGCGCACCTGGCGGACGTCGAGGTACTTGCACGCCTTGGCGAACGCCGGATGGGCGGTGGCCGCGCACACGAGGGTGGGCGCGGTGACCCCGCGGGCCCGGGCGTGGTCCCGCGCGGTCTGCACCGCCAGGAAGATCGACTCGGTCCCGCCCGAGGACATCGAACCGGTGGCGGCGCCGAACAGCGAGCAGGCCATGTCGACGACCTCGGCCTCCATGCGCAGCAGGGTCCGGTAGCGGAAGGGGTTCAGCGCGTTCTCGTGCAGGAAGCTGGACGCGATCTCGTGCTGGAGGGCCTCGAGGTCGGGGTCGTCGACGTTGTAGACGAGGCTGAACGCCTTGCCGCCTCGCCAGTCGAGGTCGTCGGACCGTTCCGATGCCACCTCGGAGAGGATCTCGCCGGCGGGTCGTCCGTGCGTCGGGAACGTCATGGATCGACGTTAGCGCCGCGCCAGAGCGCGACCGCCGGGCGATCGCAGGGCGGTGCTGCCCTGGCCGGAGCGAACCCGTGCTCGATTCCGGGGGCGTCAGCCGCCTCTCCCGGCGACGCCCCGACACCTCTGCCTTGATCTCGGTCCTTCAGCGCGACGGATGGTGGCCGCCGTTCGTTCCCAGTGTGGTGCTGGTCGAGGCGACATCCGGCCGTCCGGACCGGGATGCGTACGTGAATCGCTTCCTCGAGACCTGCGACCTGGTCAGCGAACTGCCCGAGCCCATCGCTCGGCGTGCCGCGGCGCTGCGCGCTCGGGCTGGTCGGGGCTCCGCTGTCGATGCCGTCGCCGTGGCGCTCGCCGAGCCGTTCGGGGCCGTGCTCACCGGCGATCTCCAGGATCTCCGCGCACTCGCGGACCATGCTGAGGGAATGGTTGTCGTGAGGGCATGATCCAGGTCCGCTCCGCCTGGTCCCCGGCGGCTGACGCGGTGTTGCCCGCGCTCTGGCGGTGGATGATGCCGTGGTGGTGACGGCACAGCAGGGTGAGGTTGGTGGCGTTCGTGTGCGAGGACGACTGCACAGGGGTCGTCCTCGCACGCGAACGTGGGGTTGGTCCGTCGAGTGTCGCCGTGAACGTCTGGTGCGGTATCGACTGAGTCCGGCAGGCCCGGGTCCACAGAGCCGGCCCGGCAGCGCGGTCGGTCCCAGGTTCAGCGGAGAGGGAGGTCGCGGAGAGCGAGCCGTGCGGGGCTGAGCGAAGCGATCACGCCGCGACGGAGGTCACCGGCGATGGTGGGCAGATTCCGGACGAGGAGGTCGAGGTGGACCTCCGGTGCGAGCTCTGCGACTCCGCGAACGTGGATCACCGACGGGTTCGATGCCCGGCGCAACGCCAGCAGCTTCCCGAAGTCGCTGTCAGCCGTCACGACGACGAGGTCGTCGGCGACGGCGCGGTCGAAGATCTGTTCGTCCGTGGCGGTCACCATGTCCAAGTCGGCGACGTGGCCTGCGTCGTAGCCGGCAGAGCGAAGCCCTTCTGCGACCCGCGGCGACAGGTTGGCGTCGATGAGCAACCTCATGCCGGACGGGCGACAGGAACCTCGCGCTCGTTGACGGCTGCGGCGGCGAACTCGAGCGCACCCCAGATGTCGTCGCGTTCAAGGTACGGATAGTCGGCGAGCACGTCGTCGACCGTGCGACCTGCAGCGAGTTGGCCCAGCACCATCCCAACGGTGACACGAGTGTCACGGATGGTCGGCACACCGCCCATGCGGGCCGGGTCGACCGTGATCCTCTCGTAGGCCATGACGGAAGTGTACGACCGGCGCTGGTCGCACCGGCACCCGAAACCGTCGATCCGCCCGCGCGGCCAAGTCGGTTCGAGAAGACGGCGGTCGTCGCCGACGCCAGCCTGCTTCTGACGACCATGGATCGCGTCGGTGCCCTCCACACGACCTCCGCCGACGGACTGGACCGCCACCCCGGCTCTGGCTGCGAGCTGGCGATCCAGGATGGTCGTACCGGCGACTTGTGAGGTTGGTGGTCTTCGTGTGCGAGAACGACTGCACAGGGGTCGTTCTCGCACACGACCGTGGGGCTGGTCCGTCGAGTCTGCTGGCGTCCGTGGAGGTCAGCCTCGGTTCGGTCATGTGCCGGGCTCACACGCCCACCTTCGCAATTACGTAGTACAGTAATCCCGTGTGGAGATCCACTGAGCAGCCCGACGTCACGGCATCGCTGACGACGAGATGCTCCATGCGCTCGAGCACTCCTTGGCTGTCGAGGACGTCGGGGAGGACCCGGACCGGTGGCTCGTGCTCGGGCCCGACCGATCCGGCAATCTGCTGGAGGTCGTCGTTCTCGTCAGCGCCGACGGTTCCGAGATGATCATCCACGCCATGGCCATGCGCCCGATCTACCGGAGGCTGCTCGAACGATGACCACCTCAACTCACAGCTCGAGCGCCGGTCCGGGCGGTCCCGTGTCGGATCAGCTCGTCGAGCAGTTCGCGGACGAAGCCGAGCAGGGCTACGACGTCGAGCGCCTGGTCGCACGACGCGGGCGGCGTGGGCGGCCTCGGCTCGGGTCAGAACCCTCGACGGTGGAGTCGGTTCGACTCGATCCCGAGCTCAAGGAGCGACTCGTCCGTCGGGCGGAGGCTGACGGTGTGGCCGTCTCCGAGGTCATCCGGGACGCGCTCCGCCACCATCTCGAAGCCAGCTGACGACACCCCGGATCCCTCCCAACGGGGCCGCCGACCGCAAGGTCGTACCAACGACCTGTGAGGTCGGTCCGCCCGGTGGTGCTGCGTTCGACGCCCGCTGCGACGTCTCGCTTCCCCGGTAGTCTGGGCGGGTGCGGTTCGATCGAGTGTCCGTGGACCCGAAGCGTATGGGCGGCGTGCCCTTCGTGCGTGACCTGCGATTTCCTGTGGCCTCCATCGTTGCGATGGTGGCGGATGGCATGTCAACCGACGAGATCCTGGCTGAGCATCCCGATCTCGAGGCCGAGGACGTCGTCGAGTCGCTCCGCTACGCAGCTCTCGCGGTCCAGGAGAGAGAGCTCCCGCTGCTGCGTCCCGCGTGAGGCTGCTGCTCGACCAGAACCCGTCCCCGCTGCTGGCGGAGCAGCTGGTCGCCGACGACCTGGACGCCGGAGCAATCGTCGTGCTCGACGATGACCGGATCCGGGTGCGTCGACTGCCACTTCGACCTCCTGAGGACCGGTGATGTTGCCGTCGAATCCAGTCAGGGAGATCCTCGGTGCGAAGTGGCTCGCGACTCCCGTCGGGGCCGTCGTCGTGGGATCCTGACCCCCGATGACCGATCGACCTGTCAACCTCAACCCGTCGGGACCGCCCGAGACGATCCTCGACCCCGAGCCGGCGGCGACCGAGTCCGCCCTCGAGGCCGCTCTGTCCCGCCCGACCGACGAGCAGCGCCGCGCCGTGGCCGACGTGGTGGCGGCGAACCCCCGGTGCCTGCAGGCGTGGGCCGAGCTGGGTGACCGGGGCCGTGACGACGTCGAGTCGTACGCCTACTACCGCATCGGCTACCACCGCGGGCTGGACCGGCTCCGGGCCTCGGGCTGGCGGGGCAGCGGCTACGTGCGGTGGGCGCACCCCACCAACCGGGGGTTCCTGCGGTCCCTCGCCGGGCTGCGAGCCATGGCGGCGCAAATCGGAGAGGTCGACGAGGAGGAGCGCTGCCGGCACTTCCTGGCACAGCTCGACCCTGACCACTTCAGCCCGGAGCCCTGAGCGGCGCTCGACGCGCCACGGTCAGATCCGCACCCGCTCCCGGTCGTCGAGGATCAGGTCTTTCCGGGCCCGGCTGCCCCGGAGCCGGGACGGACAGGCGAGGTCACCTCTCCCCCATCATCGGCGAGGTCGCCACCGTCGGTCTCGTCGAACCCGGCGGAGCGATCGGGGGCGGTGAGGATGCCGCCTCCGGGGTCGACCGCCACGTCCTGGGCGGCGCGGCGCCAGGTGCGGTTGCGGGCCGAGTGCATCCAGCGCTCCAGGGGCTGCAGCACGTCGCTGCGGATCCGACGCTCCGCGTCGAGCGCCTGGCGTTCAGCCAGCAGCGTCATCGAGTTCTCGTAGCCGCGGTCGATCAGCTCGGCAGTGTGGGAGAAGTCGTCATAGCGGATGTCGGGTCGCTGCCCCGGCGGCAGCACGACCGCTTCGACCCCGTCGGGCAGGGCGGCCAGGTCTCGGGCGAAGCGCCCGTTACGCGCCACCCAGTACGCCTGGAGCGCCGCGTCGATCGGCCGGCGGATCTCGGCGTCGGGTTTGCCGTGGCGGCCGACGTGCAGGACGTAGATCTCGCGGCAACCCAGCTCGACGGCCCGGGAGATGGGCACGTTGTCGACCACGCCACCGTCGAGGTAGCGGCGGCCCTCGACGGTCACGGCCGGGAACACGGCCGGCAGCGCGGCGGAGGCCAGCACCGCCGGGACCAGGTAGCCGTCCTCGAACCAGTGCTCGGCCGCGGTCTCGATCTCGGCCGCGACGCACTGGAACGGAACGGTCAGCTCGTCGAAACGGCGGGTGGCGCCGAGCAGCACCTCGAGGCCGCGCCGCAGGCCGTCGGCGGCGTGCAGCGACTCGCCCTTGCGGATCAGCTGAAGCATCGACGGCACCCGCGACGACGGCATGACCTCCTCGAACGCCCCCCTCCAGTGCTCCTCCAGGCGGGTCATGCCGGCACCGGTGGGGTCGAGCGCGTACGCCGCGCCGTTCATGGCGCCGACCGAGCAGCCGAGGACGACGTCGGGGACGATGCCGTGCTCGGTGAGGGCCTTGAGCATGCCGACCTGCAACGAACCCAGGTTCCCGCCCCCGGACAGCACGAACGCGACGCGGGGCTTGCGTCGGGTGAGCGACTTCAGGGTGGCCACGGCGCAGAGGCTACGGGCTCACGGCCCGCGTCATCGGCCGCGTCCAGCACGGCTCGCACGTAGCGGGCGAACTCGTCGGGATGAGACAGGTGGGCACCGTGGCCGGCGCCAGCGATGTCGAAGCGGGTCGCCCTCGGCAGCCGTTCGGCCAGCTCCTCGGCCGCGGCCCGCCAGGCGCCCACGCTGGCACCGCCGAGGCCGACGACGACCGGGACCGCCACCGCGTCCAGGCGGGGTGAGCCGTCCGGGCGCTGCAGATCGCGCAGCTCGGCCACCAGCTGCGCGCCCTCGGCCCGTCGGGTCTCACGGTCGCGTTCGCGCAGGCCGTCCCAGGTCCGATCCCCGACCACGAAGCGGTAGAACGCCTCGGCCGCGGCGCGTGGCCCGCCGGTGCGGTCAGCGGCCAGAGCGACGTCCGCGCCGCCGGAGCGGTAGTTGTCGAGGGTCGGCACCGGTGACTCGAAGGCGCCCAGGGAGACGAGGCCGTCCGGCGCTCCCTCGGCCCACCGCAGCGCAACCGTTCCGCCCAGGCTGTGGCCGACGACCACGACCCGATCCGCGCCGGTCCAGCGGGCGACGCGGTGCAGATCCGCGGCCTGGGCGTCGAGGTCGTCCGCGGTCCCGGCGGAGAGCGAGGTGGCGTAGCCCCGACGGTCGTAGGCGCACACGTCGAGGTCGCCGAGGCGGCGCATCACCCGCCCGAAGCTGGCGGCGCGGTCCATCGCCCCGTGGACGAGGACGACGGCGGGACGGCTCGGATCGCCGCCGGGTGGGCGGCGCCGGATCACGCCGAGGCCATCGACGACGTCGTGGCTCAGCGGCGCGGGCGGCGCCGGATCGGGACTGCTCACCGGGCTCAGGGCACGCGGGCCAGGTGCAGCACGTCGGTGGAGCGCGACCGTGAACCCGCCCCGGCGAGCACGGCGACGGTCTGGCCGGGACGGACCAGCCCGGCGTCGCGGGCCTGCACGATCAGGTCGTCCATCAGGGCGATCGTGTCGACGTGGCGGGGGGCGCGCAACGTCGTGGTCCCCCAGCTGAGCGACAGCTGGCGCAGCGTCCGGTCGTCGGGGCTGAAGCCGATGAGCGGCATGGCCGGACGGAACCGGGCGGTCGAGCGCACGGTCAGGCCGCTGTCGCTGATGCAGATGATGGCGGCGACGCCCATCTCGGTAGCCGCGCGCCACGCCGCTGCGGTCATCGCGTCGGTGAGCTTGTCCTCGGAGCTGTTGCCGACCGCGGAGCGCCGCAGGTGGCGGATCCGGCGCGCCCAGGCGTCGTAGTCGAACTCCTGGTCGGCCCGCTCGGCGACGCGGCTCATGGTGGCCACCGCGTTGACCGGGTCGATCCCGACAGCGCTCTCGGCCGAGAGCATGACCGCCGAGGTGCCGTCGAAGATGGCGTTGGCGACGTCGGAGACCTCGGCGCGCGTCGGCGTCGGTGAGGTGATCATCGACTCGAACATCTGGGTGGCGGTGATCACCGGCTTGCCGCCGCTGATGCAGTCCCGGGTGATCTGCTTCTGCAGGTGCGGGAGCTCCTCGATGCCCAGCTCGGTGCCCAGGTCGCCGCGGGCGATCATGATCGCCCCGGAGGCCTCGATGATCCCCTGGAGGTTCTCGACCGCGGCACGCGTCTCGATCTTGGCGACGACGAGCGGTCCGCGGGGGTGCGGTTCGGTGCCGATGCGGCGGATGTCGTGAGCGGAGCGGACGAAGCTGAGCGCGACCATGTCGACGCCCTCGTCGACGAAGGCGTCGAGCAGGTGCAGGTCGGTGGGGGTCGGTGTCGACAGGCTGAGTCGGTCCGACGAGATGTGCAGTCCGGGACGGCCCTGGACCGGCCCGCCGTACAGGACGGTGGCCTTGGCGGCGTCGCCGTCGACCGATTCGACCTGGATGACGACGCTGCCATCGCCCACCGGGAGGTGGTCGCCGGGGTGGATGTCCTTGAGGAGGTTGTGGTAGTCGACGCCGAGGACCGACGTGTCGGAGGTGTCACGGCCCGGGATGAGGGTGAGCGGCGCTCCGGTGTCGAGGATGGTCGGGCTGTCGCCGAACGAGCCGAGGCGGACCTTGGGTCCCGGCAGGTCGATCAGCACCCCGATGTGACGGCCGAGCTCCTCGGACACCGCCCTGACGGTGCGGTAGCGGGCCATGGCGTCGTCGAGGGTGCCGTGGGCGAGTCCGATGCGGATGACGTCGGCGCCGACCTCGATCAGGCGGCGCAGCACGTCGGGCGAGTCCGACGCGGGGCCGATCGTGGCGACGATCTTGGTACGGCGGGGCATGGCTCCACGCTACGTCTGTGACCGTCCGGTCATGCATCCGGTTCCGAACGGGGCTCGGTGGGAGATCTTCGAACCGGTGGAGTTGCCCGGACCGGTCGTCAGGACCTGGGGACCTGCGCCCAGGGCAGGTCCTTGTCGACCCGTACGTCGCCGGGCAGGCCGAGCACCCGCTCGCCCAGGATGTTGCGCAGCACCTCGGAGGTTCCGCCCTCGATCGAGTTGGCCCGGGCCCGCAGGAAGTTCTTGTGCATGTCGTCGGTGAAGAGGGCGTGGCGGGGACGCACGAACTCGTAGCTGCCGTACAGCATCCCCTCGGGTCCCATGATGTCGACCGCGAGCGAGAAGATCTTCTTGTTCAGCTCGGCCATGGCGAGCTTGGCCACCGACCCCTCGGGGCCGGGAGTGCCCGCCTTGCGGTTGGCGGCGGCGCGCAGGTTGGTCAGTCGGTTGACCTCGGCCTGGATCCACAGCTGGGTGACCGCGTCGCGGGTGACCGGGTCGTCGGAGCCGGAGCGCTTCCACTCCTCGAGCAGCTGACCGATCGGGCCCGATCCCCGGGGCGGGGTGCCGCCGCCGATCGACACCCGCTCGTTCATGAGCGTGGTGATCGACACGCCCCAGCCCCGGCCGACCTCGTCGACCCGCATCGAGTCGGGGATGCGCACGTCGGTGAGGTACACCTCGTTGAACTCGGCCTCGCCGGTCATCTGACGCAGCGGCCGGACCTCGACGCCGGGCAGCTCCATGTCGACGATGAACGCGGTGATGCCCCGGTGCTTGGGCAGGTCGGGATCGGTGCGGCAGATCACCAGGCCGTAGCGGGCGATGTGGGCCAGGGTCGTCCACACCTTCTGGCCGTTGACGATCCACTCGTCGCCGTCCCGCTCGGCCTTCATGGCCAGCGACGCCACGTCGGATCCCGCGCCGGGCTCGGAGAACATCTGGCACCAGATGTGCTCGTTGGAGAACAGCGGGCGCAGCAGCTGCTTCTGCTCGTCGGTGCCGTGGGTGAGCACCGCCGGCGCGCACATGCCGTAGCCGATCGGGTTCTTGGCGCCGCCCATCGGGCCCTTGGCGGCGCTGACCCGCTGGATCACGGTGCGCTGCAGCTTGGGGCTGACCCCCAGCCCTCCGAGGCCCTCGGGGAAGTGCACCCAGGCCAGGCCCGCGTCGTACTGGGCCTCGAGGAACTCCTTCTCGGGGGTGTCGGCCGGCGGGTGCTCGGCGAGGAGGCGTTCGACGGCGTCGATCACACGCTGCTCGTCGGCGTCGACCTTGGCGTCGACCTCGGCGCCGGTGGACGGTTCGGTGAGCGACATCGCTGGACCCCCTGTTGTGTCGCCGGGCTAACTTGACCGATCGGTCAAGTTAGCCCGACCGGAACCTGGGGGTCGCAATCGACGAGGTGTGTCGATTCCCACCCCCAGAAGCGTGGGCGCCCGGTCGCGGGCGCACTCAGTTGAGACGGGCTCGCAGGCGCACCGACGCGGCACGGTGCTCGTCGGCCCGGGCGTGATCCTCGTCGGCCAGGCGGTCGTGGACCAGGGCCGCGTCGAGGAAGCGACCCTCCTCGGCGAGCACCCCCGCGAGTTGGCGACGCTCGCCGACGCCCGCTCCGGGCATCGCGGCCTGTAGGCGCAGCACGTCGACGAAGCCGTGCCGGTCACCGCCTCGGAGGTGGGCGGCGCGGAGGTTGTTGAGGACCCGGGTGACGATGTCGACCGGCCCGGTCGGGGTGAGGAACGCCGGGTCGAACGGCGCGGTCGGTCCGTGCAGGCCGTCGAACAGCCGTCGGCAACCGGCCAGGTCCAGGACCCGGCCACCGTCGAACGCATCCAGGAAGAGGTCGTCGTCGGAAGCGTCCCGCAGCAGGAAATGCCCCGGCATGCCGATGCCCAGGAGCGTGACCCCGCGCCGTCGCCCGATCTCCATGGCCAGGACCGACAGCGTGATCGGGATGCCGGTCCGACGGTCGATCACCCGGTCGATGCGGCTGTTGTCGGGGTCGTAGTAATCGGTGCGGTTCCCGTGGAAGCCGAGTCCGGTGAACAGGCCTCGGCACATCTGCACGCTGTCGCCGGCGGGAACCATGTCGGCGAGCTCGTCGATGCGGCCGATGACGGCGTCGGGATCGACGTCCGGACGGCCGGCGGTGGCGATCAGAGCGAGGGCCCGGTCGAGCGGTTCGGCCCCGCCGGCGACGAGGGCACCGAACTCGGCCACCGCGTCAGCGTCCTTCATGGTTGCCACCGTACGCGCCCCGGCGCCCACTCTGTCCCGCAGCTCTGTCCCGCACAGACGCGGTGATCACCGCGTCTGTGCGGGACAGAGCAGGGTGGGGACGGGGTCCGTCGACGGAGGGTACGGTGCCCGCCCATGAGCGACGAGCTGTTCTACCCGGGGGCGCACGCTGAGAGCCGTCCCGACGCCATCGCCTACCGGATGGTCGGCGCCGACGGAACGCCCGGTGCCGAGGTCACCTACGCCGAGCTGCACGAACGGGCCAACCGGATCGCCCACCTGTTCCGCAGCCTCGGGCTGCACCCGGGTGACCACGTCGCGTTCTGCCTGGAGAACCACCCGTGGTTCCTGTCGCTGGCGTGGGGAGCGCACTACGCCGGGCTCTACTACACGGCGATCTCCTCTCGGCTGACCGCCGAGGAGATCGCCTACATCGTCGACGACTGCGGCGCCCGGGTCTTCATCACCTCCGGGTACAAGGCCGACGTGGCCGAGGCGGTCGCCGCGGCCACGTCCGGCGTCGAGCACCGGTTCATGCTCGACGGGACCGTCGGGGGCTACGAGCCGTTCCTCGACGCCGTCGCGGCCCAGCCCTCGACCGACCTGCCCGACGCGGTCGAGGGGATGGACATGCTCTACTCCTCGGGGACGACCGGTCGACCCAAGGGCGTCAAGGTCCCGCTGCGGGGCGTCCCGCTGGGAACCCCCGACCCGCTCTTCATGCTGGTCGCGGGCCTCTTCGGCGCCAACCCCGACACCATCTACCTCTCCCCCGCCCCGCTGTACCACGCTGCGCCGCTGCGCTTCTGCCTGCAGGTCCAGCGCGCCGGAGGGACCGTCGTGGTCATGGAGCACTTCGACCCCGAGCAGACGCTGGCCAACATCGAGCGGTACCGGGTCACCTTCGGCCAGTTCGTCCCCACCATGTTCGTGCGCATGCTCAAGCTCGACCCCGCGGTCCGGGACCGCTACGACGTCTCGAGCGTCCAGGTCGCCGTGCACGCCGCGGCGCCGTGCCCGGTGGCGGTCAAGCACCAGATGATCGAGTGGTGGGGGCCGGTGCTGCACGAGTACTACGCCGGCACCGAAGGCAACGGCTTCGTGTACACCGGGTCGGAGGACTGGCTCGCCCACCCCGGCACGGTCGGCAAGGCCCTGGTCGGGACCCTGCACATCGTCGGCGAGGACGGCGAGGAGCTCCCCGTCGGCGAGTCCGGCACCGTCTACTTCGAGGGCGAAGCGAACTTCAGCTACCACAACGACCCCGCCAAGACCGCTGAGTCGTACCTGAAGGAGGGGTGGTCCACCCTCGGCGACGTCGGCTACCTGGACGAGGACGGCTTCCTCTACCTCACCGACCGCAAGGCGTACATGATCATCACCGGCGGGGTGAACGTGTACCCACAGGAGGCCGAGAACCTGCTGACGATGCACCCCAAGGTCAGCGACGTCGCCGTGTTCGGCGTCCCGAACGACGACTTCGGCGAAGAGGTCAAGGCGGTGGTCGCGCCGGTGCGGATGCCCGCAGACGACGACGAGGCGGCCGCGCTGTCGACCGAGCTGATCGCCTACTGCCGTGAACACCTCTCGGGGGTGAAGTGCCCCCGCTCGGTGGACTTCCGTGAGGAGCTCCCCCGGCACCCGACCGGGAAGCTCTACAAGCGGCTGCTCAAGGACGAGTACTGGGCCGCGGCTGGCCGCACCATCTGAGTTCGAGGGCCCTCAGGTCCTGACCTGGAGCCGATCCCGCCGACTTCGCGCCCGGTGGGGGTGGTCGCGGGCGGGGGTGGCCGCGGGTCGGGGCGGCGACACGGCCCGGTAGCCTCGCGTGATGCCCCGGTTCGCCGTCCTCGACGGCCCGACCCCGATCGCGTTCGCCCATCGCGGCGCGCACGAACAGGTGCCGGAGAACTCCCTGCGGGCGTTCGAGGAGGCACACCGCCTGGGCTACCGCTTCTTCGAGACCGACGTGCACGTCAGCGCCGACGGACGCCTCTACGCGTTCCACGACGACGTGCTCGACCGGGTCACGGACCGGACCGGACCGCTGTCGGCGCTTCCCGCCGCGGAGCTGGCCCGGGTCCGCATCGACGGCACCGATCCGATCCCAACCTTCGACGAGCTGCTGGAGTCCTTCCCTGACGTCCGCTGGAACGTCGACCCCAAGTCCGACGGTGCGGTGATGGCGCTCACCCGCGCTCTGCGTCGACACGATGCGGTGCGACGGGTCAACGTCGGCGCGTTCTCCGACGACCGGCTCGGTCGGCTGCGGTCCCTGCTGGGACCTGAGCTGTCCACCGCGGCGGGCCCCAGAGAGGTGGCGGCACTGACCGTGTCGGCCCGGGTCCCAGCCGGTCGGCGGCGCCGGTCGACGGCTCCCTACAGCTGCCTCCAGATCCCGGTGCGGTACCGCAACGTCGAGCTCGTCACCGGGGCGCTCCTCGACGCCGCCCACGCCCGCGGGGCTCAGGTGCACGTGTGGACCGTCGACGACGCGGCCGAGATGCACCGACTGCTCGACCTCGGTGTCGACGGCATCATCACCGACCGGCCCGGGGTCCTTCGCTCGGTCCTCGAGACGCGCGGTGCATGGCCATGATCGCGGTCGCGACCCTGGCGGTATCGCTCTTGGTGTCGGCGGTACCGCTCGCGCCGGCTCCGCCGGCGGTACCGCTCGCGCCGGCTCCGCCGGCGGTACCGCTCGCGCCGGCTCCGCCGGCACCGGGCGTCCCCGGCCTCACCCCCGAGGTGGCGGCCCTGCCGGCCAGCTCCCGGGACCTGGACCGGGTCCGCAGCGCCCGCGACGCCGCGGTGGCCACCCTCGACCGCGACCGCCGGGAGCTCGACGGGACACGGATCTCACGCGAGACAGCGCAGCAGCAGCAGCAGGCCGAGGCCACGCTGCTGGCCCGTCGACGACAGGAGCGCGACAAGGTCGACGCGGTGCTCACCCGACAGCGATCGGCGCTTCGGGCTGTGGCGTCGGAGTGGTACATGACCGGCAACGCCGATCGGCGCGCCATCGACCCCACCCTGGGCGCATCCGAGCTCGCCGAGCTGCGCCGCCAGGCCGTCCTGGGCGACGCCGCTGCCGCCGCGACAGCGGACGCGATCGCGTTCCTCGACCGTCGACGCCACGGCCTGTCCGAGGAGATCGACGCTCTGGAGCGAAGCAGCGAACGCGTCGCTGGGCGCCTCGAGGAGCTGACCCGGCGCGAGCAGGAGCTGAGCACCGCGGTGGCGGCCGACGAGGTGGCGGTGAGCGGCGCCGAGACCGCCGTCGCCGCCGCTCGCCTCAACGCCACCGTCGACGGCACCGACATCTCCACCGTCGCGCTCGACGCCTACTGGCGGGCCCAGGGGCACATGGCCGTGACCGACCCGGGCTGTCGGATCAGCTGGTGGGCGTTGGCCGGGATCGGACGAACCGAGAGCCGCCACGGCACCTACCTGGGGAGCGCCGTCGGCGTCGACGGTCGGGCGGAGCCGCCGATCGTCGGTCCGCCGCTCGACGGCACCAATGGGTTCCGCAAGGTGCCCGACTCCGACGGAGGGGCCCTCGACGGTGATGCCGGGTCGGACCGGGCCGTGGGTCCGATGCAGTTCCTGCCGGGCACCTGGCGAACCGTGGGGCGCGACGGCAACGGTGACGGCAGAGCCGATCCCGACAACATCTACGACGCCGCGCTCGGCGCGGCGGTGTACCTGTGCCGCAGCGGCGACCTGTCGGCCGAGCCGGCGTTGCGGGGCGCCTACCTCACCTACAACCGCAGCCTCGTCTACGTCGACACCGTCATCGGCTTCGCCACCGCCTACCGCGACGCCGTCGCGCTCCCGTCGCCCGCGGCGCGATGAGGCGTCCGATGCCGGGCGAAGGTGAACGGATGATCGGTCGCGACGTGCGTTGACAGCGCGTTCGGCGGCGCTAGAGTGCGCCCCACTCGACCTGTGAACGCCGTCACGGCGGGACCGTCAACACGGTGCGGGTCGCTCATCCCAGGGGGTATCAACGGTGGTTCGACGAGGCTCGAAGAGCACGCGCTGGTCGTGGCTCGCGGCAGGTGTTCTCACCGTCGCGATGGTCGCGGCCGCGTGTGGCGGAAGCGACAACAGCTCCGGCGGAGGCGGTTCCGGCAACGACGCCGATGCCGGCAAGCCGGTGTCCGGCGGAAGCGTCACCTACGGCCTCGAGGCCGAGACGGCCGGCGGCTGGTGCCTGCCCGAGGCGCAGCTCGCGATCGCCGGCATCCAGGTAGCCCGCACCATGTACGACACGCTCACCGCCCCGGACGAGAACGGCGACTACGTGCCGTTCCTGGCCCAGTCGGTCGAGCCGAACGCCGACTACACGCAGTGGACGATCAAGCTGCGTGAGGGCGTCAAGTTCCACGACGGCACCACGCTCGACTCGACCGTGGTCAAGAACAACATCGACGCCTTCCGGGGCCAGTACCCGACCCGCAAGTCGCTGCTGTTCGTCTTCGTCCTGTCCAACATCGCCTCGGTCGACGTGGTCGACCCGCTGACGTTGACGGTCACGACCAAGACCCCGTGGCCCGCGTTCCCGGCGTTCCTGCACAGCTCCGGCCGCCTCGGTATCAGCGCCCAGGCACAGCTCGACGACCCGGCGACCTGCGACCGGAACCTGATCGGGACGGGCCCGTTCAAGCTCAAGGAGTGGAAGCTCAACGACCACCTGACGGCGGTCAAGAACCCCGACTACTGGCAGAAGGACGCCGACGGCAACCAGCTGCCGTACCTCGACGAGATCTCCTACCGGCCGATCCCCGACAGCGACGCCCGGGTCAACGCCCTGCTGGCCGGTGAGCTCACCGCCATGCACACGTCGCTGCCCGAGAGCATCGACCGGCTCCGCACCGAGAAGGAGAACGGCAAGGTCGGCCTGGTCGAGTCCGACAAGTACGCCGAGGTCGCCTACATCATGTTGAACGCGTCGAAGGCTCCCTTCGACAACATCAACGCCCGCATGGCGGCCGCTTACTCCCTGGACCGGGACTCGTTCAACCAGGTCCGGAACCTCGGCCTCACCAAGGTGGCGTCCGGGCCGTTCGCCGAGGGCTCGGTCGGGTACCTGCCCGACGCGGGCTTCCCCAAGTACGACCTGGACAAGGCCAAGGACTACGCGGCCAAGTACACCGAGGAGACGGGCAAGCCGCTCGAGATCACGGTGCTGTCCACGCCGGACCCGGCCACGGTCAAGTCCGCCCAGTTCATCCAGGAGCAGGTCGAGAAGGCCGGCTTCAAGGTGAACCTCAAGACCGTCGAGCAGGCGGCGCTGATCAACAACGCACTCGGTTCGGACTGGAACGCCATGGCGTGGCGCAACCACCCCGGTGGCGCTCCCGACCTCCAGTACGTCTGGTGGAACAGCGCGGCGCCGACCAACTTCGGAAAGTTCAAGGACCCGGAGATGGACCAGCTGCTCAACGAGGGTCGGGCCGAGTCCGACAAGGCCGCGGCCAAGACCATCTACGAGAACGTGAACAAGCGCTTCGGTTCGCAGGCCTGGAACCTGTGGCTCAACTGGACCATCTGGGACATCGCCTCGGCGCCCGACGTCCACGGCGTCTACGGCCCCGACTTCCCGGGCGGCGAGAAGCCGTTCCCGGGCCTGGCCACCGGTCATCCCGTCAGCGGGATGTGGGTCGCCAAGGGCTGAGCCCGTCGGTGTGGGCGGGGTGACCCGGAGCCATCCGGGCGCCCCGTCCCCCATCCGGTCCCGACCGGAGCGGTTCCACCCTCCGCTCGTCGTTCCCACCCATTCCTACCGACAGGACGTCTGCATCAGTGGGCATCGCCAGGAAGCTCCTCCAACTGGTCATCACCGTGATCCTGGTGACGTTGTTCGCGTCGTTCCTGTTGGAGCTGCTGCCGGGTGACCCGGTCGAGGTGCTCGTCCCCTTCGGCAGCGACGAGCAGCGTCAGCTCGTTCGTGAGGAGACCGGGCTCGATCAGCCCTTCCTCGTCCGCTACGGCAACTGGCTGGGCGGATTCGTCACCGGTGACATGGGGAACCAGTACACGGTGAGCTCCACGCGGCCCGTGGTCGACCGGGTGACGACGTCGCTGTGGCCGACGGTGCTGCTCATGGTGTACGCCCAGACGCTGGCGCTGATCATCGCCATCCCCGTCGGTGTGATCGCCGCCTACCGCCAGGACACCTGGTTCGACCGATTGTCGAACACGTCCGCGTTCGCGATGTTGGCCATACCGACGTTCGCGCTCGGCTTCGTCCTGCAGTACTACATCGGCGTGAAGTTGGGCTGGGCCGACACCGGTGGCTACAAGTCACCCACCCAGGACCTGGCCGGCCACGTCCGCTCGATGATCCTGCCGACGATCACGTTGGCGGTCGGTCAGATCGCGGTCTACATGCGGCTGCTGCGCAGCGACATGATCGCCACGCTCCAGCAGGACTTCATCACCATGGCCAAGGCCAAGGGGATCACCACCAAGCGGATCCTGTTCCGACACGCTCTGCGACCGTCGTCGCTGACGCTGCTGACCGTGGCCGGCCTGAACATCGGCACCCTGATCGGTGGGGCTCTGATCATCGAGGTCGTGTTCAACATCCCCGGCCTCGGCTACCTGATGGGTGAGGCGATCGCCACACGCCAGATCGTCATGTTCCAGTCGCTCGTGGCGATCATCGCCATCTTCTACGTGTTCGTGAACTTCTGCGTCGACATCCTCTACACCGTCCTCGACCCCCGGATCCGACATGCCGGCACCTGACCAGGTCCCCGTCCACGACCCGTCGCTCGTCAACCTCGAGCCGTCGCTGTCGGTCTACGGGCTGGCGGTCGAGTCCGATCAGCTCGAACCGGTTCCCGAGGGCGGGCGCCCGCGCCGAAAGCGCCTCGGGGTCGGTGCGTGGCTGGCCATCGTCTGGCTGGGCGGGCTGTTGGCGCTGGCGATCCTCGCCCCGCTCCTGCCCATCCCCGACCCCAACCAGTCCTTCACCGAGATCGCCCGCAAGGGTCCGACCGCCGGGCACTGGCTCGGCGGCGATGCCAACGGCCGCGACCTGTTGGCCCGGCTGATCTACGGCACCCGCGCCAGCTTCGCCATCGGCTTCGGCGCCGTGGGCTTCGGCCTGGTCATCGGCGGTCTGCTCGGCCTGGCCACCGGCTTCTTCCGGGGCAAGGTCGACGGGATCATCACCCCGATCATGACGATCCTGCTCGCCATCCCCCAGTTCGTCCTGGCGCTGTCGCTGGTGACCGTCCTGTCCTCGGGCGACCAGGTCAGCAGCGTGCAGCGGATCGGCGTCGTGATCCTGGGTCTGGGGATCGTGTCGGTCCCGATCCTCGGCCGCATCACCCGGGCCAACACCCTGAGCTGGTCCGAGCGGGAGTTCGTCCTGGCCGCCCGGGCGATGGGGGCCAAGAACTGGCGGATCATGCTGCGCGACATCCTGCCCAACGTGTTCCCCGCCATGCTGTCGATCTCGCTGCTCGGCGTGGGCATCGCCATCGTCGCCGAGGGCGGCCTCGCCCTCTTCGGCGTCGGGGTCCAGCCGCCGACCCCGTCGTGGGGCAACATCATCGCCGAGAACAAGGACCAGTTGAACCGGGCGCCGCACATCGTCATGTTCACCATCGTCGTGCTGTTCCTGACCGTGCTCGCGCTGAACTTCCTGGCCGACGTCGTCGGAAAGCGCTTCGAGGTGAGGGAGAGCCTGCTGTGAGCGGCCCCGAGGTCATCGACGGCCCGACCCAGTCGGGCCTCCCCGGTTCCGGACCCCTGCTCGAGGTCGCGGACGTCGCCACGTCGTTCCGCTCGCCGCGCGGACTGGTGCGTGCCGTCGACGGCGTGTCGTTCACCCTCGAGCGGGGTCAGTGCCTGGGGATCGTGGGCGAGTCCGGGTCCGGCAAGTCGGTGCTGTCCCGTTCGATCATGGGCCTGCTGCCCTCCACAGCCGAGCGTTCAGGCCGCGTCACCTTCGAGGGTCGCGACATCTCGGAGTTGAGCTCCGAGGGGTACCGCGAGCTGTGGGGCACCGAGATGGCGATGGTCTTCCAGGACCCGATGACCGCGCTGAACCCGGTGATGAAGGTGGGCAACCAGATCACCGAGTCGCTCCGCTACCACCTCGACATGGACAAGTCCGAGGCGCGGGAGACCGCCGTGGCGCTGTTGCGGGCGGTTCGCATCCCCGAGGCCGACAAGCGCTTCACCTCGTACCCGCACGAGATGTCCGGCGGCATGCGTCAGCGGGTCGTCATCGCCGTCGCTCTGGCCTGCGGGCCCAAGCTCCTGTTCGCGGACGAGCCGACCACCGCCCTGGACGTGACGGTGCAGGCCCAGATCCTGGACCTGCTCGGCGAGCAGCAGCGCGAGCGGTACATGGCCATGATCCTGGTCACCCACGACCTCGGGGTGGTGGCGTCGCGGGCCCAGGAGATCGCCGTCATGTACGCCGGTCGCGTCGTCGAGAAAGCGCCCACCGCGGCTCTCTTCGCCGACATGCAGATGCCCTACACCGAGGCGCTGCTCGCGGCCATCCCCAAGCTCGGCGACGGGTCCCACACCCGGTTGTCGGCCATCGGCGGACGCCCGCCGGACCTGGTCAACCCACCGAAGGGGTGCGCGTTCAGTCCCCGCTGCCCCTACGCCCGCGAGCGTTGCCACGAGGAGAGCCCGACCCTGCAGGAGAACCCGAACGTCCCCGGCCACCAGTTCGCGTGCTTCTACCCGGTGAGCTCCCCCGAGACGTTGGAGATCAAGGACCGCCTGGCCGCCCAGAAGATGATGGCGGCGACACCTCCTCCGGGTGCTCCCGCAGCCGATGCGGCCGTTTCGAGCACCCCGCCGCCGTTCAGCGGCCCGGCGCCCGTCACGCCTCCGCCGTTCCCCGGTCCGACGCAAGGGACTCTCTGATGGCCGGCAGCGGATCGGCGCACCTCCGCGTCGACCAGGACGTCCTCCTGCGGGTCGAGAACCTGGTCGTCGACTTCCCCGCCGGACGCGGCCGCAAGGTCTCCGCGGTCGCCAACGTGTCCTTCGACGTCGCCCAGGGCGAGACCCTCGGCCTGGTCGGCGAGTCCGGCTGCGGCAAGTCGACCACCGGCAGGGCCATCATGCAGCTCCCCCGTCCCACCCGCGGGTCGGTGCGCCTCGACGGAACGGAGCTCACCGCCCTCAAGGGCGCCGAGCTGCGCCAGGTCCGGCCCCGCATGCAGATGATCTTCCAGGACCCGATCAGCTCGCTGAACCCCCGCCGCACGGTCAGCCAGATCGTCGGGGAACCGCTGTCGATCTGGAAGACCGGCGACGCTGCCTCCCGGACCGCCAAGGTCGAGGAGGTCCTGACCTCGGTCGGCGTCGACCCTGCCGCCGCTGCCGAGCGCAAGCCCCACGAGTTCTCCGGCGGCCAGTGCCAGCGCATCTCGATCGCCCGCGCGGTCATCACCGACCCGCAGCTGATCATCTGCGACGAACCGGTCTCCGCTCTCGACGTGTCGGTCCAGGCCCAGATCCTCAACCTCCTCGAGGACATGAAGGCCAGCTACGGCCTCACCCTCGTGTTCGTGGCCCACGACCTGGCGGTCGTCAAGAACGTCTCGGACCGCATCGCGGTCATGTACCTGGGCAAGATGTGCGAGATCGGGCCTCCCGACGCGTTGTTCGACCGGCCCGCCCACCCGTACACCGACGCCCTCGTCGCGGCCATCCCGCTGCCGGACCCGACGGTGGACACCAGCACACTCCCGCACCTGGGCGGAGAGCTCCCCTCTCCGCTCGATCCGCCGTCGGGGTGCCGCTTCCGCACCCGCTGCCCGCGGGCCCAGGAGCTGTGCGCGTCGGCCGAGCCGCAGATGCAGAAGATCGCCGAGGGTCACTACGTGGCGTGCCACTTCCCGCTCGAGACGCCGGTCGCCGAACCAGGCGTGCACTGATCTGTAGCTGCACTGACCCGAGGTGAGCTGAGCCGCGACCTCAGGCGCCGTCGGGACGAGGGGGTGGGACCGGTGGAGGCGGATCCAGCTCGTCCACCCGTCGGTCGAGCAGTCCGCCCAGGAAGTCGATCCAGGTCCGGACGTCGGCCTCGTTCGACGACATCCCGAGTGACACCCTCAGGGCGCTGACGCCGACGTCGCGGTGCCGGCGGAACACCTGGTCGACCTCGCACAGCGACACCGGCCGGCCCTCGAAGGTGTCGGCGGCCAGGAACGGTCGGAGGTCATCGGCGGTGACGTCACGTGCGGTCTCGCCGGCGCCGGGGTTGCAGAAGCAGCCGGTCCTGAGCGAGATCCCCGCCGTCGTGGCCATCCGTTCGACCGACCGGTCGGCGAGCTCGTGGCCGTCGGGGTCGACCAGCACGAACGCCACCGTTGCCCCCCGGTCCACCGGCTCCCACGGCCCGAGGACCTGCACCAGCGGCGAGCCGTTGGCATGGCGCAGATCCTGCATCCGTTCCAGCGTCCACGCCGTGAGCACCTGCACCCGGTCGTGCACGCTGTTGATGTCGATGCGCTCCATCACCTCGATCCCGGCCCGCACCGCCGGCAGCGACAGGAAGTCGAGGGTGCCGTCCTCGAAGCCGGCGTGGCCCGGAACCAGTCGGTGGCCGGCGGCGGCCACCGAGGCGATCGCGATCGTGCCCCCGGCGAACCATGGCCGGACGAGCTCGGCCAGGGCGTCGCGGCGGGCGATCAGCGCCCCCACCCCGGTCGGGTACCCGAACACCTTGTAGAACGACAGCGAGACGAAGTCGACGTGGCGATCGTCGAGGTGCAGCGGGTTGGTCGGAGCGAACGCCGCTGCGTCCCACAGCACCCGCCAGCCGTCCGGGACCTCCGGCAGCGGGTGCTGCACCCCGGAGTAGTTGGACTGGGCGGGCAGCGCGAGCAGGCCGGGCGGGCCCTCGAGGGCGCTCAGCAGTCGCTCCTGGTCGAGTCGCAGGTCGGGGGCGAGGACCGGCACGTAGGTGACCGGCGCTCCGGCCCGGTGCGCGTGCTCGCGGATCCCGTTGACCGAGTTGTGGTTGTCGGAGCTGAGCACCAGGGGTCGGTCGGCGCCGAACGGGAACGCCTCGGCGACCAGGCGGATGGCACCGGTCGCGTTCGGGGTGAAGATGCACTCGTAGGTGTCAGGATCGGCACCGACGAAACGCAGCACCGCCTCGCGGGCCTCTTCGACCATCTCGCTGGCCGGACGGGAGGTCGGGTTGTCGGAGTGGGGGTTGCCGAACACCCCGCCGGCGAGCATCTCCAGGTGGTCGCGCACGAGCGACTCGGGATAGAGCCCGGCGCCGGTGTGGTCCAGGTAGACGTGGCCGTCGCGGTCGAGGCGCGAGAAGTCCTCCTCCCTCAGACGGTCCAGGTGATCGGTCGCGCGCAACCGCTCCGCGAGCCACAGGTCATCGGCGCGCTGACGGTCCCGGTCGGTCCGCTCCATCGGCCCAGTCTGGCCGCGGACACCGCTCGGGGTCACCCGGGAGTGGCGGTGTCGACCTCCCGCCAGCACCACCAGGCGACCACGCTGCGGTACGGGGCGAAGGGTTCGCCGAGGAGGACCATCTCCTTCTCGGTGGGTATCGCCTCCCATCCGTGGGCCCGGGCGAAGCCGGCCCTCACGCCGTAGTCACCGGTCGGCCACACGTCGATCCGGCGCAGGTCGAACATCAGGAACATCTGCGCGGTCCACGGACCGATCCCCCGCACGGTGACCAGGTGCTCGATCACCTCGTCGTCGTCGAGCGATCCGATCCGGGCGAGGCGAACCCGACCGTCGTCGACCCGGGCGGCCAGATCGAGGATCGCTGCGGTCTTGGCGTTCGACAGACCGGCGGCCCGCAGCTGCGACGGGTCGACCGCCAGGACGGCCTCGGGGGTGAAGGACGGCCCGACGGCGTCGAGCACCCGACCCCAGATCGTCGCTGCGGCCCGACCGTTGAGCTGCTGGTAGGCGATCGAGTTGGCCAGGGCCTCGAAGCGGGCGTCGGCCCGCGGGCCCCGGGCCAGGCGGGGGGCGCCGTGGCGATCGTGCAGCGCCGCCATGACCGGGTCCCGCTCGGCCAACCGCGCCGCCGCGGCGCTCCACGCAGGGCGGGTGGCCGGGCTCGGCATCAGGGCCTGCGGGAGCGGGAGGTGCCGATCACCATGCCATCCTGCCAGCATGTCGACCGTGGAGCTGAACGTCGCTGTGATCACCGAGGCGATCGCCGCCGCCCATCCCGACCGCGACGGCCTGGTGTTCCGGGACCGACGACTGAGCTGGGCCGACGTCGCTGACCGCACCCGCCGACTGGCCCGCGTGCTGCTGGACTCCGGCATCGGGCTCCGCTCCGAGTTCGGATCGGGTCCGCGCTGGGAGTCGGTGCACGACCACGTCGCCCTGTACCTCCACAACGGCAACGAGTACCTCGAGGGGATGCTCGGAGCATGGAAGGCGCGGGCGGCTCCGTTCAACGTCAACTACCGCTACGTCGCCGATGAGCTGCGCTACCTGCTCGACGACGCCTCGGCCCGGGCGGTGATCGTCCACGAGTGCTTCGCTCCGACGCTGGCCGCGGTGTTGGACTCGCTGGCCGATCCACCGGCGCTGATCCTGCAGGTCGCCGACGGCAGCGGTCACCCGCTCGTCCCCGGCGCCGTCGACTACGACGCGGCGCTCGCCGCGGTCGGTCCGACCACCTCGCCGGTCGAGCTTCCCGACGATGTGGTCTCCGGCTGGTCCGGCGACGACCTGTACCTCTGCTACACCGGCGGCACCACCGGCATGCCCAAGGGGGCGATGTGGCGCCAGGAGGACTTCCTGATCGCCGCGCTCGGCGTCCGGCGTCGGGACGGCACCGACTTCGAGGACGTCGAGGAGATCGTCGCCGCCGCAGCGTCGGGTCGGCTCCGGGCCCTGCCGGCCCCTCCGCTGATGCACGGCGCCGCGCACTGGAACGCCCTGTCATGCTGGATCGCCGGTGGGACCGTCATCATCCAGGACCATCCCGAGCACCTCGATCCCGAGGACCTGCTGCGCACGGTCGAGCGCCACCGTGCGACGTCGCTGCTGGTGGTCGGCGACCCGGTGGCGCGCCCGTTGGCCGATGCCCTGGCCGCGGCCCGCGCCGACGGTCGAGCCCACGACCTGTCGTCGTTGCGGCACCTCCTGTCGGGTGGTGCGGTCCTGTCGCCCGCGCTGAAGGCCGAGCTGGTGGAGCTGGTCCCGGGGCTCACGGTCGTCGACGTGTTGGGCTCCACCGAGTCGGGTCGCCAGGGGGTCTCCAACGTCCGCGCCGGGGACGCTCCGTCCGTGGGGTTCGTGCCGTCGAGCACGTCGGTTGTCCTCGACGAGAGCCGGATCGCCCGGTTGGCGCCGGGCGATCCGGCGATCGGTTGGCTGGCCCAGTCCGGCCGGGTCCCCCTCGGCTACCTGAACGACGAGGAGAAGACCGCGGCGACGTTCCCCGAGATCGACGGGGTCCGCCACGCGGTGGCCGGCGACCGGGCCCGCCTCCGGGCCGACGGCACCATCGAGCTGCACGGCCGCGACTCGGTGTGCATCAACACCGGTGGGGAGAAGGTCTTCGCCGAAGAGGTCGAGACCGCCCTGAAGACCCACCCCGACGTGTTCGACGCGGTCGTGTGCGGCCGTCCGTCGCCGCGCTGGGGTGAGGAGGTCGTGGCGCTGGTGCAGATGCGCTCCGGCTCCGACGCCGACGACGAGGGGCTGCGGGCCGCGGCGGGCGAGCACCTGGCCCGCTACAAGCTGCCCAAGGAGATCATCCGGCTCGACCGACTGGTGCGCTCGCCGTCGGGCAAGGCCGACTACCGGTGGGCCCGGGCGGTGGCGGCCGACCCGCCCCGGGCGGAGGGCTCGGCCCCCTGAACCAGGGTCGTGATCCGGCCCAGACTCGCCCGATCCACTGTGATCCCCTGTGGGAGTGGGGTTGCACACAGCTGGACCACAACGGGGACACAGGCGGTGCACGGGAAGATCACACGGTTCGCGGTCTATCGATCCACAGGGTCGCCTTCGTAGCGTGAGCCCATGACCTCGCTGCTCACCGATCCGGACCGCTCCCGCACCCGGGAGGTCACCTTCGACGTCACGCTGCGCGACGGCACCGTGCAGCGCGTCGACGGGGCCGACGCCTACGAGCCCGAGCGGTCGATGACGACGTTCTTCCGCACCGACGGCCGGCCGACGGTCGACTGCTGGAGCGTGAGGATGGCCAGCTTCCGCACCGACGAGATCCTGGCGATCCGCCGCCTCGAGGACGTGGAGGTCGGCGCCGAGCCCGCTTTGCGCATCGTGTGACGCCCGGCGCAGCGCGGACGCGGTCGCAACGTGCATGTTCGGGCTCGCCAGGGGCTGGCGGCTACGTTTGGGGGACGTGCGGGCCGTGCCGGATCCCGCCGCCTCCCGTCCCCGCCGCTCTCCAGGACCCCGACGATCTCCCATGACTGACGCACCCGCCCAGGACGACTCCCCCACCCCGGACGACTCCCCCGACGTCGTCGTCATCGGTGCGGGCCCGGCCGGGCTGACCGCCGCCTACCAGCTGTCCAAGGACGGCGTGGCCGCCACCATCCTCGAGGCCGACGACATCGTCGGCGGGATCAGCCGCACCGCGGAACGCGACGGGTGGCGCTTCGACATCGGCGGTCACCGGTTCTTCACCAAGGTCGCCCCGGTCGAGGCCGTCTGGCACGAGATCCTCAGCGACGACGAGTTCCTCAAGCGCCCCCGCCTCAGCCGCATCTACTACCAGGGCAAGTACTACGACTACCCGATCAAGCCGCTCAACGCCCTGCGCAACCTCGGCTTCATCGAGGCCGTCCGCTGCACCCTGTCGTACCTCTGGGCCAAGGTCCGGCCGCCCAAGGACCAGAGCACCCTCGAGGGCTACGTCGTCGCCGACTACGGACGCCGGCTCTACGAGCACTTCTTCCGGACCTACAACATCAAGCTCTGGAACGTCGACCCCAAGTACCTCTCCAGCGACTTCGGCGCCCAGCGCATCAAGGGAATGTCGCTGTGGAGCGCGGTGTGGGAACCGATCCGGACCCGGCTGTTCGGCAGCCGCGCCGACCGCGCCAAGCAGGTCACCAGCCTGATCGAGGAGTTCCAGTACCCCAAGTACGGCCCCGGAATGATGTGGGAGCGCTGCGCCGAGATCGTCACCGAGCGAGGCGCCGAGCTCCACATGGAGACCACCGTCACCACCGTCCGGCGGGACCCGGACGCCAAGCGGGCCACCGCGGTGGTCGCCCGGGCCGCCGACGGCTCGGCCGTGGAGCACGCCGCCGACGAGGTCATCTCGACCATGCCCTTCTCGCACCTGTTGAAGGCCATGGACCCGCCGCCGCCGGCCGAGGTCGTCGCGGCAGCGGACCAGCTGCGCTTCCGTGATTTCCTCACGATCGCGCTGGTCGTCCCGGTCGAGTACGGCTTCCCCGACAACTGGATCTACATCCACGCCCCCGAGGTGCAGGTCGGCCGCATCCAGAACTTCGGCCAGTGGTCGCCGTACCTGGTCAAGGACGGGCGCACGTGCCTGGGCCTCGAGTACTTCGTGTTCGAGGGCGAGGGCCTGTGGTCCAAGCCGGACGACGAGCTCGTCGCCCTCGGCACCCAGGAGCTCGCCGCGCTGGGCCTGGTCGACCCGAGCCGAGTCGAGGCCGGCTACGTCGTTCGCATGCCCAAGGCGTACCCGGTCTACGACGAGGACTACAAGGCCAACGTCGCGGTGCTGCGCCGCTGGCTCGAGGCCAACGTCCCCAACGTGCATCCCGTCGGGCGCAACGGCATGCACAAGTACAACAACCAGGACCACTCGATGCTCACCGCCATGTTGACCGTCGAGAACATCCTCGGGCGGGGCGACCACGACATCTGGTCGGTCAACGTCGAGGAGGAGTACCACGAGGAGGGCTCCGGGGTGGACACCGCCCCGGCCTCGGCCACCTCGACGGCCGGCACCGGCCGCGACGCCCCGGTCGTCCCGAGCAGCGCCCCGCGAGTGAACTGAGCCCCGTCGGGGTTTCTCGTACGCGCAGAACGACAAGGTGTGTCGGTGAGGACCCCTATATCGGGGTGCGGCCGAGGGCGACGAGTTGCGGGCCGAGCCACCCGCCGATCGTCGGGGCGAACTCGTCGGTGAAGTGCAACCCGTCGGGTCGACGCACCCGATCCTGGTCCGGCGGCTGCTGGGCGTACCAGCCCTGGAGGTCGACCACCGTCGCCACCCCCGGGCGGGCGGCCGCGGCCTGGCGGAGCAGCTCGTTGAGGCGGTCGACCCGGGCCGGATCCGACTCGGGCAGGTTCGTGAACCCCTGGTCGAGGCCGGCCTGGAAGTGCGGGTAGGTCAGCAGCACGACCTTGGCGCCGGACGCACCGAGCACGTCGATCGCCGACACCAGCTCCTTGAGGATGTAGGCGTCGACCTCGGGCTGGCCGATGTGGCGCCAGCGGTCATCGCCGGGGAACCGGCGGTCGACCACCTCCCAGATGCCGGTGGCCAGCACGATCACGTCGGGCCGCTGACCCTGCAGCAGCCCCGGGAACACCGTCGCCCAGTCGCAGTCCGCCGCGAACGTCGCGATGTCGCGGCGGAACCGGAAGCTGCCGCCCCGGGCGATCGGGCACCCCAGCCGGGCGCCGTTCAGCACCTCGATGTCGGAGCGCCCCTTGGACCACCGCTCCAGGCCGTAGCCGATCCCGTGCGCGACCGAGTCGCCGACCACCAACGTGTCGACCGCCCGGCCGGCCGGGACGGTCCGTCGCGGGGTCGGCGGAGGCGCCGGCGGGAGCTCCCCCGCGGTCGACAGCGCGGAGAGCGGAGCCGGCGCGGCGACGCCGGTCTGCAGGTCCCGGATGCGGGGCGCGATCCAGCGTGACAGCCGCATGGCACCCTCGGGGCTGAGACCGATCCCGTCGGCGCGCCACCGTGGGTCGAGGGCACCGCCGGGCCAGGTCGCCATCTCGGCATCCGCGTCGAGGAAGGTCACACCGGCCGAGGAGGCCGCCGACCTCAGCACCGAGTTCCATGCCGCCCGCCGGGCGTCGTCGTTCTCGGCGTGACCGGCCGCAGGGACACCGGCGGCGGCCTCCTGGCCCTCGGCGACGAGCATCGCCGCCTGCGTCGGATCGGCGGGCAGCGTGGTCGGGACCGGTGCCGGATCGGGCGCCGTGCTGCGGACCGGAGGTGTCGACAGGACGACGACCTGCGTGCCGGTCGCCGCCAGGTCGCCGAGCAGGTCCGCCACGTCGGCTCGCAGGAAGTCGTCGATCTCCGGTGATCCGGGCGCGGCCCACGGCGTCGTGGGCGACAGCCGCCGGTCCGCCAGGTCGCGGGTCCCGGCCATGACCACCACGACGTCGGGGCGGGTGGCGGCGACCTGGTCGATCCACCCCTGGCGGGCCGCCGCGCAGCGGTCGACGTCGCGCTCCACGGCGCCGTCGGCCCGACGGACCCACCCGCCGACCGCCAGGCCGCACTCGGCGTTCGCCACCACCGTCCCGTCCATCGGCGACCGACCCCCCACCGCGAGGTGCCCGTCGAGCGAGGCCGCGAACTGGTCGCCGATCACCGTCACCGTCAGCGGTCGGGGCGGAGCCGTCGTCGGGGTGGCCGCCGCGGCCTGCTGCAGGCTGGTCGGGGCGGGGAGGTCCATCGTGACGAGGCCGGTGGTGACCAGCAGCACCAGCACCGCGGCGGGGGCGACGACACGCGCCCGTCGGGCCGGCAGGAGTCCGCCGACCCGGACCGGCTGCTCCAGGAAGCGGAACATCAGGACCGACGCCGTCAGCGTCACCGCCATGCGCAGCGCGAACAGCGGTCCGTCGGACCACCCCACCCGCTCGGGCGTGAGCCACAGGAAGATCGGCCAGTGCAGCAGGTACACGCCGTAGGAGATCCGTCCGAGCTCGACCAGGGGTCGCACGGCCAGCACCCGCGTCACGAGACCGCCCTGCAGCGCCCCCAGGATCAGGCCGACCGTGCAGGCCGCGACCACGAGGAACCCGACGGGGTACATCCAGGTGGATCGCACGGTGGCCACGTTCCAGAAGACGACCGAGACCGCGAGACCGACGACGGCCAGCGCATCGGCGATCCCCCGCGCCCAGGCCGACCGGAGCCTGATCCGTCGGAGCAGGGCGCAGGCGAGCAGCGCCCCCGCCAGCAGCTCGAACATCCGGCTGAAGGTGCTGAAGTACGCCGCGTCGAGGTTGGAACGGGCCAGGTAGCCGTTGAGGGCGGCCGAGGCGACGAGCCCGACCGAGCACACGGCGACCACCGACCGGACCGACCGCCCGCCGCGGCGTCGCTCCAGCGCCAGCAGGCCGGCGATGACCAGCGGCAGCAGCACGTAGAACTGCTGCTCGACCGCCAGGCTCCAGAAGTGCTCGAGCGGCGACGGCGCCTGGAAGGCCGCCCCGTAGCTGCGGCCCTGGGCGATGAAGTGCCAGTTGATGATCTCGGCCAGGGCGAACGGTACGTCGCCGCGCAGATCCCGCAGCTGGTCGGTGTTCCAGACGCCGACCAGCCCCATGGCCACGACGATGCCGATCGTCGCCCACGACGCCGGCAGCAGCCGACGGAACCGCCGGACCCAGAAGCCGCGCAGGTCCACCGAGTCGCGCCGCACCCCCTCGCGCAGCAGCAGCGACGTGATGAGGAAGCCCGAGAGCGTGAAGAAGAGGGAGACGCCGAGGAACCCACCGGTCGCCCAGCCGAAGCGGGCGTGGTACACGAGCACGGCGGCGACCGCGATCGCCCGGAGCCCGTCGAGGGCAGGATGGTGACCCAGCGGAGCGACCCCGCCTGCTGCCGAACCCGCCGGCTCCGAGCCGGGGGTGGATCCGTTGCGGCCCCCTCGGGCCCGTCGGACGACCCGCACCTGGTCGGAGGCGGACTCGTCGGGCAACGTCTCCCAGTGCCAACGGCCCGCCCCGTCGTCGGACCGCGTCGGTCGCGCGGCCCGCCGACCGCCGGAGGTCACGGGGTCAGCCCCGGTCAGGAGTCCCGGTCGGCCTGATCAGCGACTCGGCGTAGCGGCCGGGAGGGGTGGCCCGGAGCCGACCGGTCAGGCCGGGGAGCCGCAGCGCGAGGCCCCACCACGTCACCCGGAGCTCGGTCTCGACCATGGTGCGGACCACCGCCATCTTGGACGCTCCCGCCACCCGATCGATGAACGTGATCGGGACCTCGACGATGTCGACGCCGACGTCGGACAGGCGGAACGCCGTCTCGATCTGGAACAGGTAGCCGTTGGCGGTGGTGCCGTCGATGTCGATCTTCTCCAGCACCGGCGCCCGATAGGCGCGGAACGCCGTGGTCGCGTCGCGCATCTTCAGGCGCAGCATCGCTCGGGCATAGCCGTTGCCCCAGCCCGAGAGCTGGCGACGGAACCACGTCCAGTCCGCCGCGCCACCCGGCACGTAGCGGGATCCGACCGCCACGTCGGCGCCGTCGCGGACCCGACCGATCAGCTGCGGGAGCACCTCGGGATCGTGGGAGAAGTCGGCGTCCATCTGGGCGATGACGTCGGCCCCCGAGTCGAGCGCGTGACGGAACCCGTGGCGGTACGCGGCGCCGAGCCCCGCCTTGCCGGCCCGGTGGATGACCTCGATCCCGCCGAGCTCGGCGGCGACACGCTCGGCGACCCGGCCCGTGCCGTCAGGGCTGTTGTCGTCGACGATCAGCACCGACACCTCGGGCGCCACCCGGTGCAGCTCCCTCAGCAGGCGCTCGATGTTGTCCCCCTCCTGGTAGGTGGGGATCACGACGACGGTCTTCACGGGCCCAGACTCTACCGGCCCGGTGACCCGGCCCTCCGGCACCCACACCTCCGGCCCCGGCACACGTGCGGGCCGCTCCACTGCCCCCGGCGCGAAGGTGACCGTCGGTAGTCTGTGCCGTCGTGTCGGCAAGCATCCCGGTCTCCGATCCCCCGCCCGTGGTCCGACGACGCCGTCGGGGTGACGCGGACGAGCTGATCCCGACCCGAACCGATCGGCGCGAGCTGCTGCTGCAGATCGCCATCGTCGTCGTCGCCGCGGCGCCGGCCCTGGCGGCCACCCTCTCGGTGATCGGCATCCACTGGGTCCCCGGTGGAGACCAGGCCATCGAGGTCCTGCGCATCTCCGACGTCGGAGGCCCGCACACCCCGCTGGTGGGCCCCTGGTCGCGGTGGGGTTGGGCGCATCCCGGACCCGCGCTGTTCTGGCTGGTCGCCCCCACCCAGCACCTGTTCGGCAACGACGGGGTGCTGCTGGCCTGCGGTCTGCTGAGCACGGCCAGCGCGGCGGGCATCGCTGCGGTGGCCATCCGGCGTGGCGGCACCGTCCTCGGAGCGATCACCGCGCTCGGCGTGGTCGGGTTCCTGGGTGGAATGGGTCTGAGCACCGCTGTCGATCCGTGGAACCCGTACGTGGCGCTGCTGCCGTTCCTGCTGTTCGTGCTCCTGGTGTGGAGCGTGGTCTGCGACGACCTGGTGATGGCGCCGGCGGCCGCGGTGGTCGGGTCGTTCTGCGTCCAGGCCCACGTCGGCTTCCTGCCACTGGTGGGGGGTCTGTCCGCTCTGGCGTTCGTGGCCGTCGCGGTCCGCCACCTCCGTGCCCACCGGGCTGCGCCCGAGGGCGGGACCCGCTCGGACACCGGATCCGGCGGGCTGCTCGCCGCGGTCCGTCGGCACCGACTGCTGAGCACGTTCCTGGCCACCGTCGTCGCCGGCGGGCTCATGTGGCTCGCGCCGCTGTGGGACCAGCTGTTCGGCAGCGGGAACCTCTCGGCGTTGCTGAGCTACGCACGATCCCCCGAGTCCGACACGGCAGGGTGGTCCAAGGCGTTCGGCATCATGAGCGGCCAGCTGCGCCTGCCCGCCCCGTGGATGGGCGCGAACGAGGCCAGCGCCGCCGGACTGACGCTGACCGCCGGTTGGGCGTGGGGTGTCGGCGCGGTGCTCCTGCTGGTCGTCGCCGCCGTGGTCGCGGTCCGTCGACGCCATGTCGACGTCGCCATCCTCGACGGGATCGCCGTGGTCGCGATCGGCCTCGCCGTGCTGTCGACCGCCCGGATGACCGGGTTCGTCGCCCCGTACATGACCCAGTGGTGGTGGATCGTCTCCTTCGTCGCCCTCCTGGCGCTGGTGTGGACCGTGGTCTCGCTGCTCGACCTCGCCGACGCCCGCGCCCTCGCCGTCGGGGCGCTGGGGGTGGCGGTCGTCGTCGGCGGGTTCGTCGTCGTCCGGGACGTACCGGTCGATGCCCCGGTCCCGACCCTGTCACGAGCGCTGTCCGAGCTGGTCGGACCGACCGCGGCGGCCCTCGACCGCGACCACCGCTACGTCGTGCACACCGTCGACGAGCGCAACTGGGGCGGAGCGGGCCCCGGCCTGCAGCTCGCGCTGGAGCAGCTGGGCTACCACGTGTTCGTCGGACCCACCGATCTGACCGACATCCAGTACGGAGCGCGGCGGGTCCTCGAGCCAGCGGTCGGCGACGGGGTGATCACCATCGTCGGGCTGGATTCGATGGGCAACGGTTGGGTGCCGCCCGATGGCGCCCGCGAGCTCGCCCGCTACGACCCGCTGAGCGCGGCCGAGCGCCGCGAGTTCGACGAGTCCCAGGCGTCGATGCACGAACGGATGAGTGCCGCCCTCGGCTCCGAGGCCCCCGAGGGCGTGCTCTCGATGGACTCGCTCCACCATGCGATGCTGGCGCGGGCCTCGGGTGTCTCCCAGGCCGAGATCGACCGCATGAAGGAGCTCCAGGCTCCCGGGTCGGGTTTCGCGGTGTTCCTGTCTCCCCCGGCCTGACCGGACAGCCTCATTCAGCGACAGCGCCGCTCAACGACAGCGCTCGAGCAGCCGGAACGTCCCGGCGTCGGTCACCGGGCAGTAGTGCTCCGCCACGACCCGGTTGGCCGCGTCGCTGCCATGACCCGCGCTGTCGTTCGGTTCGGTCCACCCGCTCCATGCGTCGGAGACGATCAGCCAGTCGTTGCGTTCCAGCTCGTCGGCCAACCCCGAGTCGTCCGCGTCGGCGATGCCGGGGTCCATCTCGATGTAGCGGGTGCCGGGAACCAGGTCGGGGAACAGGTAGTAGAAGAACGAGTCGCTGTAGTTGGTGCGCGACAGGTCGACGGGCCCGACGATCAGCGAGTCACCCGGCTCGGCCCGCTCCCGGAGGCTGTCGACCACCGCCTGGGCGTCCGCGGCCGCCTCCGCGCTGCCGTAGTAGAAGGTGCGCCCGTCGTTGGTGATCGGGAAGCCGAAGCGGTTGCGCCCGGCGCTCTGGCCGACCAGGTCGACGTAGGTGCGCAGCGGGTAGAACGGGATCACCGCCACCAGCACGACCGCGACCGTGCCGATGCCCAGGGCGACGCCCGCGGCCGACGGCCAGGCGGGCCGCACCGAGGCGACGAGCGACGCGATCGCGGGGATCGCCAGGGCGAAGGTGATGCCGGTCACCCACGACAGGTGGGCGGTGTCAGGGCGTTGCACCGCCTGTTGGAGCAGAGCGGCGGAGAACAACGCGGGGGCCCACAGGGCGATCGCCCGCTCCGAGCCCGGTTCGCGGCGCCGCAGCCGCCAGGCCGCGAACACGACGAGGGCGATGCTCAGCGGGATGAGCGCGAACCACAGGAAGATCTGCTGGGACAGCGCGGGCATCGGGAACGGCCACCCGCTGGTGCGAAGGACGCCGGCTCGTTGCAGGAAGCCGTCGACTTCACCCCACGACGGTGGAACGGGAAGGGATCGGCCCCCTCGGAGCTGGAACACCGGCTCGAGGAACATCCCCCGGAACGAGTCGCCCACCCCGGAGATCAGGACGTGGGGGACGTACAGCGCCAGGGCGCCGAGGGTCCCCCACAGCAGCGGTCGACGTCGCTGCGGTGGCAGGTCGAACCAGAGCGCGGCCAGGCCCAGTCCGACGGCGAGCACCAGGTCGGGGCGGTACAGCAGCGCGATGCCGCTCAGCACGCCGGCCAGCGGCACCAGCCAGCGACGGTCGGTGGACCCGCCGCGGTAGCGGCGGGCCGCCGTCGTACCCGCGACCAGGCCCCAGATGCCGAACGCCAGCGCTCCGTTCCACGCCATCGCCGACAGCCCGAGCGGACCGATGAGCACCAGCACCGACACGACCGCCGAGGAGGTGGCGACGACCCGTCCGAACGGGCGCAGCAGGACGAACAGGCCGTAGGCAACCGCCGCGTGCTGCACCAACCCGACCGAGCGCTCGACGGTCAGGCTGACCCCGAGCACCTTGTACACCGCGGCGAGCACCCACAGCGATCCCGGGCCGTAGAGGTGCAGGAAGTCGCGGTGCGGCCACGACCCGTTCAGGATCTGCTCCGGGAAGGCCAGCATGAAGCCCTCCTCCATCGGAGGACCCTGGTAGCGCATCAGTCCCGCCACCGGCAGCGCCAGGACCAGGGTGACCACGGCCAGACCGAGCGCGTCGGTCCGCCCCCAACGCAGGTCGGTCGTCACCTCCGGGGTGGCGATCCCGTCGGGCGCCTCGGCCTCGCTGTCCACGCCCGGCACCGGCTGAGTCTCGCGCGGCCGGTGCCGTCGGTCCGACATCGACCGGAGCCCGGCCCACCGGGACCGGAGGCTGCGAGTGGCGACGCTCAGCAGTCGTCGAGCGCCGCGGTGAGCTCGGCCCAGGCCGGATCGGCCCGGTGGGCCAGCTCCACGTACTCCGCGACGTCGCCGTCGCGGGTCGACACGCCGTCGAGGGCGCCCGCCATCACCAGATCGGCGAACCGTCCGTCGGCGAGCAGCGCGGTCGTCCCGTCGCTGAGGTCGAGCTGCGGCCCGCCGTGCGCGGCGGCGTCCGCGGCGACCCGTGACGGCGTCGGGTCCGGGTAGCGGCGAGCCAGGATCGACCGGAGCGCGGCCAGACGGCGCAGCTCGGAACGGGTCAGGGGGCTCGGAGCGGCCAGGAGCGGGCCGCCTCCGGTGCTGTCGGCGGGCTCGTCGCCCAGCTGCAGGTCGCAGGCCTGCCGCAGCGGCCGGGGCCGGTCGGTCATCGATGCGACGTCCCACTCGTCGTCGGTGCCGACGCCGTTGGCGATGCCGCGACGGTCGAGCTCGGCGGTGACTGCGGGGGCGACGAACCACCCGGCGACGAACCCCGAGGCCCTGACGTTCAGTCGGTCGGGCAGGCGATCAGCGGCGGCGAGGTCCGCGACGACCTGGCCGGCCCGGACGCGTGTGGCGGGATCCAGGCCGACGTAGCCCCGGGGAACCGACAGCACCCAGACCGCGGTGACGAGCACCGGGACCCACCACGCTCCGGCCAGGCGTGACGGCCGGCGCGCCCACCACGCGGCGGCCACGCCGAAGGTCAGACACGACGCCAGCGGCCACAGCGGACGGGTGTAGGCGGTGGGGATCAGGCCGTCGGTGGCCGGGGCCCGGCTGGCGAGCAGCGTCCACACCCCGAAGGCGGAGCCGAACGCGATGATCCAGCTGCGGCTCCAGTGGTCGCGGGGGGCGACCCAACCGCTCAGCACCACGACGACCACCGAAACGCCGACGATCAACCACTCGACCGCGGTGGCCGAGCGGGGCAACCACATCGAGTCCACGGTCCCGTGGGCCGGACCGAGCGCGGCGGCCGCAGCGACGACCGGCACCCCCGCACCGGGCTCCCCGCCGCCGGCCATCGCACGGGTGAGCAGCCACGGGTTGTGGCTTCCGGCGACGAGGTCGACCAGCGGGGGGACCCACAGCAGGGCGGCAAGACCGGTAAGCCACGGCACCCGGGCCCGGGTCGCGCGGACCTCGGGGCGCCGCCACGTCCGGACCGCGACGACCGCCGCCACCCCGGCGACGAGCGGCAGGTAGCCGGCGTGCAGCTGGGCGACCACCGAGGCGGCGACGACCAGTGCCCACCAGCCGACCCGACGGCCGTTCCACACCGCGACCGCCGCGGCCAGCAGCACGGCCAGCCACGGGAGTGCGGCGTACGGGTTCCACGGGTCGGCCAGCATCTCGGTGCTGATCGTGAACAGGCCGACGACCGCGGCGACCTGCACCCCGACCGCGGCGAGCGTCGAGGACCGCGGCAACGACCGCACCAGCACCCCGAGCCAGGCGAGGGCCGCGGCGCCGGCGGCCGCGGTGCCCACGACGATCCCCCGGAACCCGGCGAGGGTCCAGAACGGGGCGAGCCAGTAGAACTGCAGCGGGCCGGGGTGGTGGGTGGCGACCGCTCCCCGCCCGATCGTCGAGGGCATGCCGACCAGCGGCCACCTGCCGGCCCCGACGTCGGCCACCCGCTGGGTCAGCCACGCCGTGTCGCCGACGGTGACCGGGAACCGCCACGACGCGGCCAACGACACCGCGGCGGCGACGAGGGGCACGACGAGCAGCACAGCCGCCGGGAGGCGGTCGGTGACCGGCGCGGGAACGTCCGGGTCGATCGTCGTCGAGTCGCTGGCCACTGCGCGCCGGACACTACTCGGGCGGTTCCCGCCCACCGGTAGCATCCGCGGCCGTGAGCACCCCCGCCCGGTCCGGGCCGACCGCCGGCGGAACCGAACCCGCTCTGGTGCTGGCCGGGCTGTCGGGTGCGGCGCTGCTGGTGCTCGCGGCGGTGATGGGCCGGCGGCTGTGGTTCTTCAGCGACGACTGGAACATCTACGCCGACTACCACACCGGCAACCTGCTCGAGCCGTTCAACGGGCACCTGTCGCTGGTGCCCGCCGGGCTGTACCAGCTGCTGTTCCACACCGTCGGGGTGGGCAGCTACCTGCCCTACCGGCTCTGCGGACTGGTCGCTCTCGGGATCCTGGCGTTCCAGGTCGGACGGTTCAGCCACCGCCGCGTCGGGGCGTGGGCGGCGGCGCTGGCGGTGACGGCGGTCGTGTGGAACTCGGCGGGCAACACCGACGTGCTCTTCCCGTTCCTGATGAACTTCTCGCTGCCGATCGCGGCGCTCGTGGCGCTGTGGTGGCACCTCGACCGCGACGAGCCCCGCCACGACGCGGCGGCCGCGGCGTGGGTGGCGGTCGCCCTGGCCACGAGCGGGCTGGGCGTGATGGTGCTGGTGGCGGTGGTGGTGGAGCTGGCGGTCAGTCGCGCCCGCTGGCGGCGGTGGGCGGTGCTGTCGCCGGGTGTCCTGGCGTGGGGTGTGTGGTACCTGACGCATCGTGACTCGTCGTCGGTGTCGCGGGACGTGGGCGCGGTCGTGTCGTACTCGGCGCGGATGTTCCTGGGCGGCACCACCTCGCTCGCGGCCGGCTGGCGCCCGGGCGGCGTCGTGCTGGCGGTCGGCTTCGTCGCCGTGGTCGCCGTCGCCGGTCTCCGGTGGCGCTCCCTCGATGCCCGCTCCCTCGGTGCCCTGGCCGCCGGCGCCGCGTTCATCGGGTCGACGGCGCTGACCCGCCTGACGATCACCCCTCGGATCCCGCCCGACGAGCTGCGCTACCGCTGGGCGGTCGCGGCCTACCTCGTGCTCGCAGTCGTGGTGATGTGGCGACCCCGCCGGGATCCGGACGCGGGGGACGATGAGGACCCCGCATCCCGCCACCTCTCCCCCGCCGTGGCGAGGGCCGCGATGGCCGGGGCGTTCGTGGTCCTGGCCCTGGGTGCGGTGCAGCTCGTCGGAGGGATGCGGGAGTGGACCGACAAGGTCGCCGGCGCCGCGCCCGGACTTCGGGCCGTGCTGTTCTCGACCGAAGCCGTCGGGTCCCGTCGCATCGACGGGGACATGCGCCTGCCGCTGTCGTACGTGCCGGTGACAGCCTCGGGCTACCTCGGAGCGGTGGCCGCGGTGGGCAGCCCGATCGCCGGGGTGGATCCGACCGACGGCGACCTGATGGGCGGCACCGAGGTGGCGCGCCTCGAAGCGGACCGGATCCTGGTCGAGCAGCTCCCGATCCGCGCCGTCAGCCCTCCGGGCGACACCGCGTCCGGCGAGTGCCGCGGGACGCCGGACCCGGCCGCGATCCCACCGGGGAGCACCGTCGAGGTCACCGGTGGGGTTGCCGGGCCGATCTCGATCGCCCGGTTCTCCGGGTCGCCGACGGTGACGGTGCCCGCCGATGCCGCGTCCACGCTCCTGGTGATCCCGGCGGATGCTCCCGCCGTCGCGTCCGCGGGACGCGACCTGCCCTACCGGATCGACGTTCCCGGCGCCGCGCTCCACCTCTGCCGGTGAACGTGCGCCCGAGCCGTTCTCGGGGCGCGCCGAGCCGGCCCGAGGTCCAGGGTCAGGTCGCCGAGAGTCCGTCGGCGCGCCGCCGCCAGGCCGGCAGCACCCTCGACTCGACCAGGCGGTAGCTGACCCAGCCGGCCAGGATCGACGCGGTCGCGGCGACGGCCGCCGTGGCGCCGAGCGCGGCATCGGGCAGGGCCCGCTCGGTCCACAGGTAGATCGGCAGGTGCCACAGGTACAGGGAGTAGGAGATCCCGCCGAACCAGCGCAGCGGAGCCAGCGCACCGATCCGGGCGACGGCTCCGGACCCGGTGGCCGCAGCAGCGACCGCCAGCGCCGCGGCTGCGGCGACCAGCGTGAACCCGCCCTGGAACAGCCAGGCCGCGTCCGGGGTGGCGACGACGGCAGCCACCGCCAGGCCGGCCAGAGCGGCGGCTCCGACGACCCGCAGCCGACGGTCCCCGATCAGGCCGTGACGCCACGCCACCGCGGCGGCCACACCCAGGAACATCGAGTCGGCCCGTGCCCCGGTGCGCTCGTACAGAGCGGGCAGAGCGACCCCCGACCGGTACAGGTACATGCGCCAGAGCGCGACGCCAGCCGCGGCCAGCACCAGCGCGGCGACCGCCCGGTCCGGTCGGCGCAGGTGGCGCCGTCCCCACCACAGCCCGACGGCCATCAGCACGTAGAACTGGCCCTCGAGCGACAGCGACCACAGGTGGACCAGGTCGTACGGGGGTTGGTGCCCGAAGCTCAGCTGCCAGTTCGACGTGAACGTCAGCGCCAGGACGGCCTGGACGATCTGCTCGCGGAACGCGGCGCCGAGCGCCACGGCGACGACTCCCTGGATCACCAGGAACACGACGAGCGGCGGGTAGAGCCTGCGGGCTCGGCGCTTGGCGAAGTCCACCCCGTCGACCGTGCCGGAGCGGTCGACCTCCTTCAGCAGCACCGACCCGATCAGGAACGCGGACAGTGCCAGGAACACGTCGACGCCCAGGAACCCGCCACGCAGCGACCAACGGTCGTCGCCGCCGTTCAGGAAGATCACGTGGGTGCCGAGGACGGCCAGGATGGCCAGCCCCCGGAGCCCGTCGAGCTCGGGGTGGCGACCGAGCTTCCTGCTCGGCCCGGGAACCGGACCGGCCCGACCGAGGACCACGGTCGACGCCGGCCGTTCCACCAGCCAGTAGGTGACCGCCGCGGCGACGGAGCTGAGCACGACCACGGCGGCGACCGTCGTCGGGAACGGCGCCCGGAAGTCGGCCAGTCCCCTCCAGCGGAACCAGTTGGTGGTGACCCACTGGTGCCAGAGGTAGATGCCGTAGGAGCCGAGGGCGCCGACGCTGGCGACCCGCGCCCATCGCGCGGATGTGGCCGCCGGCGCCCGAGCGGGTCCGGCGGTCGGTGCCCGGCGGGCCATCGCGGCCGCGGAGGGGGCGACGACCGCACCGGCGCAGAGCAGGAACAGGGCGTGGCGGCCCAACGTCTGCGGTCCGTCGAAGCCGGTGAACAACGGCGGAAGCCCCAGCGCACCCGACGCGGCCGCCAGCGCCCCGGCGGCCAGCGCGTAGCACCCGAGCCGCGCGGCGGTGGACAGCGCCCGGGCCCGTCCGGACTCCAGCCAGAGCGCGAACGCGGCGCCGATCGCGAAGGTGTCGAGGTGGTTCGGCAGCCACGTCAGCAGCGCCCCACGTGTGTCGACGGCGCCCGCGACGGTGTAGTCGAAGGTGTCGGTGACCGCGATCACGCCCACCCGCCAGAGCAGAGCCACCGCCGCCCAGCCCACCAGCCCGCCGGCCAACCACCTCGTCCGAGTCGCGGGGTCGGTGATCGACCGGGACGCGAACAGCCGGCGGCACCCCCAGAACCACACGGGCACGAACGCGTAGAAGGCGAGCTCGGTCGACAGGCTCCACGCCTGGGTGATCGGGCCGATCGCCCAGGCCGGCACGTACACGTTGAGCAGGAGGACGTCAGCGAGGAGCTGTCCGCTCGGCGGGCGCGGCCCGGCTGCGGTCAGGACCGACACCCCGAGGACGAACCAGTACAGCGGGTACACCCTCGACAGCCGCCGCAGGGCATAGGTGCGCGTCGGTGCAGGTTCGGTCCCGCCGAGCGCGGCGCGCACGTACGGGCGGCAGATGAACAGCCCCGACAGCACGAAGAAGATCCAGACGCCGACGTCGAGGCGGGGCAGCACGTGGCGCAGCGGCGACGACCACCGCTGCGGGTTGACCACCCCGGTGGCGAACGCGACGTGCGTGACGAGCACGCCGACCGCAGCCAGCACGCGCAGCACGTCCAGGCCGAAGGCCCGGGGGGCGGCTGCGGGCGCCGGGGCCTCGCCCGCGACGGGTGCAGGTGTGCTCACGACCACCCGGCCGTCGCCCACGACACCCCGATCGCGGCGACCACCGCGGTGCCCCACACGACGATCCCCCGCGGCCACCGCACCAGCGACGACGTCCGCAGCGGCTTCTCGAGCAGCCGGGTGATCCCGTAGCCGACGGCGACCGACACCGCGAACCGGGCGACGATCAGCGGTAGGCCGCCGAAGCCCATGCGCACCGGGTTCATCACCAGACCGATCGGCCAGTGGACCAGGTACACCGGGTAGCTGATGCGCCCGAGCTCGACCAGGGGGCGCAGGCCGAGGAACCGCTGGAACCCGCCCTCGACCGTCGCGCCGCAGATCAGGAACACGTTGGGGATCGAGATCAGCGCCAGGGCTCCGCCGAGCACGAACGAGTCGTCCTCCCACACGAACAGCCACGCCAGGGCGGTGGCGGCCAGGGCGATCCACGCCGCCCACCCCCACCAGCGTCCCTTGGGCCAGCCCCAGTGGTGGAACGCGACGGCGACCAGGCAGCCGGCGACCAGCTCCGAGGCCCGGCTGTCGGTGCCGAAGAACTCGCGCTGAGGCGAGGACTGCACGACGACGAGGGAGATGATCGACAGGGTGCCGATGGTGACGAGCGCTCCGGTCAGCCAGCGGATCATGTGGCGGGTGCGCGACGCCACGAACACCACCAGGAACAGGCCGAGGTAGAACTGCTCCTCGACCGCCAGGGACCAGTAGACGCCGAGGGGACCGAGCAGTCGGTAGGCCTGGTCGGTGTTGGCCAGGTGGATCGACCACCAGTTCTGGACGCTGAACAGCGCGGACGCGATGTCGGGGACCGGCAGCGGACCCCACCACTGGGGCAGCACCGCCCCGACCGCCACCACGACGAGGACGACGAAGACCGACGCCGGCAGCAGGCGACGGAAGCGACGGGCCCAGAAGCCGCGGCCGTCGATCGATCCGGTGCGCTCGTGCTCGACCATCAGCAGAGACGTGATCAGGAACCCGGACAGGGCGAAGAAGGCGGAGGGGGCGAAGAACGCCCCCGGAGCGAGGATGTGGCGGTCGGCGGGGTCCGTGGCCGCGGTCAGCGAGAAGTGGAACGCGGCGACCGGGAACACCAGCAGGCCGCGCAGCCCGTCGAGCGAGCGGATGTAGGGGAACCTGGTCGCCCGTGTGCGCTCGACGGCGGCCGTGACCATGCCGGGGAGCATACGGGTCGACCCGCGGGCGCCCGGTGACCTGGGAGAGCCCCGTCGGCGGCCGACCGCACCGCTACGGTCGCCGCCGTGCAGCTCGCCGACCGGTCTCCCGCGCCGCCCGTCACCGGCGTCCACGAGGGGTTCCGGCTGCTGGGGTGGTGGTGCGCGGGCGTGGTCGTGGCGGTGGTGCACAACGGGCTGTGGGCGACCCCGAACCTCGAGGCGATGTCGCAGGTGGCGCGGCACCTGGGCTCCAACCCGTTCTCCGGTCCGAACGCCCCGGACTACGTGATGACCGATGTGCTGGTCCCGGTCGTGTCGCGGGCTGTCGGCCAGAGCGGGCCGGCCGCCTACGCCCGGCTGCACCTGGTGGTGCTGGTCGTTCTCTGGGCCGTCGTCGCCGCCGTGGCCCGGAGCCGGTTCGGCTACCGCAGCGCCCGGAACCTGGTCGTGCTGCTCGCGGTGTCACCGCTGGTGACCGTCTCGATGCAGTGGCTGGGTCAGCCCGACCCGCTCACCGCCACCCTCGGGATCCTGATGGTCCTGCTGCGGCCACGCTGGGCGGTGCTCGTCGTGGCGGTGCTCGCCGGGCTGACCCACCCCGAGCAGGCGGTCTTCATGGCGGCGGTGGCAGCGGTGGTCCGGGCGGTGCTCGTCGACGACGTCGCTGTCGCCGACGCCGCGGCGCCGGCCTCCGGGTCGTCGCTCCGGACGCGGTGGCGTCCGGTCGGGCTCGACCTGGCGGCCTCGGTCGGCGGGGTGCTCCTCGGCCGCCTGGTCACCGAGGTCTACTTCCGGGTGGCGGGCATCGAGTTGGGTCGACCGCGCACGGCCTATCTCGATTTCGGCCTCGGGCGCTTGGTCGAGCACCACCTCCAGCAACCGCTCGGGTTGCTGTGGACCCTGTGGGGTCCCCTGTGGCTGGTCGTGGCCGGCGTGATCTGCGTGCGCGTGCTGCGACGTGGCGTCGACCCCGGTTCCGCCCGTCGGTGGGCGGTGCTGGCCACGGCCGCGGTCCTGGCGCTGGTGCCCGTGCTGGTCACCCTCGACGAGACGAGGGTCTACGCGGTGATCACCGCACCGCTGCTGGTCGGGGTCGCCGTGCTGCTCGACCGGGAGCGTCCGCCGCTGCCGGATCGGCTCGTCGCCGGGTTCGCCGTCGGCCTGCTGGGCCTGTCGCTGGTGGTTCCCGGAGGGTTCGCCACCGGGGTGACGTCGTGGCGGGGTCAGCTCGACACGCCGGCCATGGTCGAGTTCCTGAGCGACGGCACCCGGCCGCCCGGCGACCTGACCCCGTGGCTGCTGTCGCCGTTCGACTTCACCATCCCGGCGCTGTGAGGGCGCCGGCTCCCTGACCGGCCGCACCCGGTTCTGACCCGGCCGCTCTGCCGGTCCCCGGTGGCAGTCCACGGCCGGGGCCTCGGGCTAGCGTCAACGCCCGACCATGGATGCCGCCCCCGCAGCCGACCGGCCCCGACGGCGCCCGGCGCTCGGCGCGGTCCTGCTGGTCGTCGTCGCCTACGTCCCGCTGCTGTTGACCAAGCCGGGCCGCATCGGCGCCGACACCAAGACCTACCTGTACCTGGATCCTGCCCGGCTGCTGTCACGGGCGGTGTCGATGTGGGACCCGAACATCGGCCTCGGAACCATCACCCACCAGAACATCGGCTACCTCTGGCCGATGGGTCCCTACTACTGGCTGATGCAGACCGTCGGGGTGCCCGACTGGATCGCGCAACGCCTCTGGCTGGGGACGATCATCGCGGCCGCGGGTCTGGGGGTCCGGTTCCTGCTGCGGGAGCTCAACTGGCGATCGAGCGGGGTGACCGTGGCCTCGTTCGCCTACGCGCTCAGCCCGTACCTGTTGGATTACGGCGCCCGGATCTCGGTCATCCTGCTCCCGTTCGCCGGTCTGCCCTGGCTGGTCGCGCTGGCAGCCCGGTCGGTGCGCCGCGGCGGATGGCGGGACCCGGCGCTGTTCGCCCTCGTGACCCTCACCGTCGGAGGGGTCAACGCCACGTCGCTGCTCCTGGTCATGGTCGCCCCGCTGCTGTGGATGGCGCACGCCACCTTCGTCGCCCGCGAGTCGACGTTGGGTCACACGGTGGCGGCAGGGCTCCGCATCAGCGTCCTGACCCTGATCACCAGCTTCTGGTGGATCGCCGGCCTGGCCGTCCAGGGTGCGTTCGGCATCCCGATCCTGCGCTACACCGAGACCTACTACGTCGTCGCCAACGCCGCCCTGGCCCCCGAACTGCTCCGTGGGCTCGGCTACTGGTACTTCTACGGTCGCGACGCCCTCGGGCCCTGGATCCGTCCCGCCATCTCGATGGTCCAGAGCGTTCCGCTGCTCGCGGTGAGCTACGCGATCCCCATCCTGGCCTTCTGCGGCGGGCTCCTGTCGCGGTTCCGGCACCGGGGTTATTTCACCCTGCTGGTCCTCGTCGGTCTGGTCATGGGCGTCGGCGCCCACCCGTGGACCGGGTCGTCGCCCGCCGGGGCGGTGTTCAAGCTCTGGACCACGACCGACTCGGGACTGGCGTTCCGCTCCACACCGAGGGCGGTGCCGCTGATCGCCCTGGGCCTGGCGGTGCTCCTGGGCGCCGGCGCCGCGGCGGTCGGCCGGTGGCGGCCCGGGCTGCGGGTCCCGGTGGCGGCGGGGCTGCTGGTGCTGATCTGCCTCAACCAGCTCGCCCTGTTCCGCGGCCAGATGGTCGACGAGAACCTCGACCGGCCGAGCGACGTGCCGACCTACTGGACCGACGCCGCGGCGTTCCTCGACCGGGGCGATCCCGACTACCGGGTGGCCGAGGTCCCGGGCGTGGACTTCGCCACCTACCGGTGGGGCAACACCGTCGACCCGATCACGCCGGGACTGATGGACCGCGACTACGTGGCCCGGGAGCTGATCCCCTACGGCACGCCGGCCTCGGCCGACATGCTCAACGACTGGGACCTGCCGTTGCAGGACGGGACCGTCGACCCGGCCACGATCGCTCCGATCGCCCGGCTGCTCGGAGTCGGCCAGATCGTGCACCGCGCCGACCTCCAGTACGAGCGGTTCCGCACGCCACGGCCCCGCTGGTTGAACTCCGTGCTCGACGGCGCTCCGGGTCTGGGCGAGCCCGTCACGTTCGGTGCGGCCCGGGCGAACGACCCGAACCCGCTGCTCCCCCTCGACGACGCCATCGAGTACGGCCAGCCCGCGTCGGATCGTGACCCGGCGCCGGTGTCGGTGTTCCCGGTCGAGGACCCCCGCCCGATGCTGCGGACCGTGCAGGCCTCCGCTCCGGTCCTGATGGCCGGCAACGGCGCCGGGATCGTCGGACTGGCCCGCTCCGGCGGCCTCCAGGTCGACCGGCCGCTGTTCTACTCGGCGTCGTTCACGACCGGCACCGACGGAACCAACGACAGCGACACCAGCAAGAGCGACAGCGAGACCGACCGGATCAGCGGGATCGCCGCTGAGCCGGGTGCGTCGCTCGTCGTCACCGACACCAACCGCCGCCAGGCCCGACGGTGGGGTTCGGTGCGGGAGAACGACGGCTACACCGAGATGGCCGGCGAGACCCCGCTGGTGAAGGACCCCGCCGACAACCGTCTCGACGTGTTCCCCGGTGCCGCCGACGACGCCTACACCGTGACCGAACAGGTCGGCGGGGCCGTCGCCCGGGCGTCGTCGTACGGCAACCCGGTCAGCTACACCGCCAGCGGTCGTGCGGTGCGCGCCGTCGACGGCGACCCGACGACCGCCTGGCAGGTGGGAGCGTTCGAGGGCGTCGACGGCGAGTTCCTCCAGCTCACCTTCCCCGAGCCGGTGACCACCGACCGGATCACCCTGCTCCAGGCGCAGAAGCCCGCCAACCGCTGGATCACCTCGGTCGAGTTGTCCTTCGACCGCTCGGAGCGGGCCGTCGACGACCCCGACGCCGGTGCGCCGCTCGGCGGGGCCTCCCGACCGGTGGCATTGGGAGACGCCTCCCGTCAGGCCCCCGGCCAGGAGATCCGGTTCCCCAGCCGCACCTTCCGCACGCTGCGGATCACCATCACCGGCACCAACCTCGGGGACCTGCCCCGCTGGACCGGCGTGTCCGACGTCGGCATCGCCGAGATCGCCGTCCCCGGAGTCGCACCGACGACCGAGGTCGTCCGACCTCCGACCGACCTGCTCGACGCTCTGGGCGCCCGGTCGACGGCGCGTCCGCTGTCCTACGTGTTCCAACGCCGGGCGGCCGACCCGGCCGAGGTGGTCCTCGACGACGAGGAACGCCGGATGCAGCGGTGGGTCGAGGGGCCGACGCTCCGCGGCTTCCTGCCGTTCGGCACGGCCCGGATCTCGGGACGGATCCCCGGCGAGCGGGTCGACGCACTCATCGGAGCGCCCGACGCGGCACACGGAGGCCTGACCGCGACCGCGGCGGCGACACTGGCCGGCGACCTCCGCTCCCGGCCGTCGGTGGCGGTCGACGGCGACGACGCCACCGCCTGGCAGACACCGGTCAACGGCGCGGTGGGCGACTGGATCGAGGTCACCTACCCCGCGCCGGTCACCGTCGACGACCTGACGATGGCGATCGTCGCCGATGGCCGCCACTCCGTGCCGACGAAGGTGTCGTTGCAGGTGGACGGCGCGGACGGGCCCACCCTGGACCTGGCCGCCGCCGGCGTCTCGTCGCTCGCCCATCCGGACGGGACCGTCGACCGCACCGGAGCGCGGGGCGCCACGACCGCGGTCCGGGTGCCGACGGGATCGGTCACCGGCACCACGTTCCGGTTCCGCGTCGACGAGGTCGCCGAGGTGCGTTCGCTCGACTGGTTCAGCGGGACACCGACCGTGTTGCCGGTCGGCATCGCCGAGCTCGGCCTGCCCACCCGGGCCGCACTGGCCGATGACTCTCGGCTGCCGGCGGCGTGCCGGACCGATCTGCTGACGATCGGGGGACAGCCGGTCGGGTTGCGGGTTCTCGGCACGGTCGGACAGGCCCTCGATCGCGCCGAGCTCCGCCTCGAGTGGTGCGCGGATCACTCCGTGCCCGGCCCCGGCGTGTCGATCCCGGCGGGACGGACTCTGCTCGAGACCGCTGACGGCTGCTCGACCGGCATCGACGTCGACATGCTGACGCTCGCCTCGGCGGCCGGGGGCGGGACCGGGACCGACACCCTGGCCGAGCCTCCGGGCCCGGGGCCGACACCGCCGTCGACCACCACCGACCGGCCGGGGCGCATCACCTACACCGCCAAGGTGACCGACGCGGACCAGCCGTACTGGGTCGTGCTGGGCCAGAGCCTGTCGCCCGGGTGGACGGCGACGGCCGAGGGCAGCAGGGGTTCTGCGGACCTCGGCGAGCCGACGCTGGTCAACGGCTACGCCAACGGCTGGCAGGTCGACCCGTCGGTCGTCGGCGCCGACGCCACGATCACCATGACGTTCGCTCCGCAGCGGATGGTGTGGATGGCGATCTGGGCATCCCTCCTCGGCGTGGCGGTGTGCCTGGTGCTGGCCCTGGTGCCGCACCGGTGGTGGGCTCGCCTCCCGTGGCGGCGGGGTCGGCGCTCCGGAGCACCCGGAGAGGGGCCGGGAGCATCCGAGGGATCACGCGGACAGCGCCGGGCGGAGGGGCCGGCAGACGCCGCGGCGGTCGCGGATGTCGAGGTCGAGGCCGCCGGGCCGCTGTTGGTCGACGGCGTCTCCCTCAGCGCAGGGAGGTCCCTGGCGCTCGGGCTGGCGGTGGGCGTGGTGGCTGCGGTGTTCCTCGGCCCCTGGGTCGGCGTGGCCACCGCCGCGGTGACGGCGGTGGCGTTGGGGCTGCGACGCGGTCAGGTGCTCCTGCGGGCCGCGTGCGTCGGGGCGTTCGGCCTGGCTGCCGCATTCATCGTCGCCAAGCAGCTCCGGGCCGACTACGTGGTCGACTTCGAGTGGATGAACAACTTCGAGATCACCCACGCGTGGGCGCTGTTCGCCGCCGGTCTGCTGGCCGTCGACCCGCTCGTCGAGGTGCTCCGACGTCGACGACGCTCCTGAAGCGCCGTTCGCGTGTGGATCCGACCTCTGGGACGTCGGTCTCACACGCGGACACCGGGCGCCGGCCGTTCGCGTGTGGATCCGACCTCTGGGACGTCGGTCTCACACGCGGACACCGAGAAACCCACCGGATTCGTCAGCCCACGCGGGGTGCCGGTCAGTCGATCGGGTCGGAGCAGACCGCGAACAGCACCAGGGTCGAGTCGTCGATGTCGTCGGTCAGGAAGAACTCGTCGTCGGTGATGCCCGACGCCCCACCGACCTGTTCGGTGTTGGTGAACCGGTAGGCCAGGCGTCGCCCGGTCGCGTGCAACCACACGAACGCCTCGCGGGGCAGCTTGTGGCGCAGCCCGAGCGGATCGAGCTTGAGCAGCTTGTTCGCCATCTCGCGTCGCTTCTCGAAGTCGGCCTTGACCCGGGGGGTGGCGTCGAGGCCGTGCATCTCGACGGTGCCGAAGTGGCGGCCGAGCATGTCGCGCAGCTCGTCGGGCCCGAACAGGTACACGTGGTACGGGTTCTCGAAGTCGGCGGGCTCGTTGGGCGTGATGAAGAAGGCGGTGCCGTCGGAGCTCAGGACCCGGGCGACCTCCGACACGTGGTGCTCGGGCTCGGTGAAGTGCTCGATCAGGTGCGATGAGCAGACGTCGTCGAAGGTGTCGGAGCGAAGCGCCAGCAGGGAGCCGTCGGAGCAGATCGCGTTCATGCCGGCGGCTCCGTGGGTGCGCACCGCGGTGGCCGCGGTCTCGGGGTCGTAGTCGACGCCGAGCAGCTCACGCCCCTCGCCGGCGAAGCCGATCGACTCGTCGCCCAGCCCGCAGCCGACGTCGAGGAACCGGCCGTCGCCCATCCGGGCCCGCACCTCGCGGTACCCCGCGGTGTGCAGCGCGAGCAGCGAGTCGGGGGTCTGGCCCTGCATGGGGCGCTCGCCGGTCAGCTTCACGGGGACTCCAGTCCAGGTTCGCTCCCCCTGGTTCCCGTTCTGTAGTGCGAGATCCAGGCGAACGCCTGGATCTCGCACTACAGAACGGCGGGGAGGGTGTCGGTCGGGTGGGGAAGGTCCGCGTAGCATACGGGTCCCCATGCCTGAGCCCGTGACCCCCGACCCGCCCGTCGGTTCCGCCGTCGACGCGATCGCCGAGATGGCCGGTCGGGTCGGCATCGAACGCATCCACGTGTTCGGTTGGCGCGACCTCGACGACGACGAGGCCGGCGGCTCCGAGGTCCACGCCGACAGCATCGAGTCGATCTGGGCCCGGGCCGGTCTGCAGGTCACCCACCGGACGTCGTTCTCGTCCGGTCGACCTCCCATCGACGTGCGCAACGGCTACCGGGTCAGCCGCCGGGGGAACCGCTACCTGGTCTTCCCCCGCGCGGCGGTGGCCGAGCTGACGGGTCGACTCGGTCCGACCGATGCGGTCATCGAGATCTGGAACGGGGTCCCGTTCCTGTCGCCGTGGTGGTGGCACGGTCCCACCTCGGTCTGGTTGCACCACGTCCACGGGCCGATGTGGCAGCAGAGCCTGCCCGGACCGGTGGCGCCGCTGGGCAACCTCCTCGAGGAACGACTCGCCCCGCCGTGGTACCGGCGGGTGCCGGTGGTGACTCTGTCGCAGTCGTCCAAGGACGAGCTCGTCGACGAGCTCGGGTTCGACCGTGGGCACGTCACGGTGATCCCACCGGGGATCGACCCGTCGTTCTCGCCGCTCGACCCGGCTGACCCGGGTGTCGGCCGCTCCCCCACCCCCCTGGCCGTCGCCGTCGGCCGTCTCACCCCGGTCAAGGACTTCTGTCGACTGGTGCGTGTCATGGCCCGGGTCCGGGATCGGGTGCCCGACCTGGAACTGGTCATCGTCGGTGAGGGCTACGAGCGCGCCGCGATCGAGGCCCAGGTCGCTGCGGTCGGCGGCCAGGACTGGGTCCGGCTGCCGGGCCGCATCTCCGACGAGGAGCTCCTGTCGCTGTACCGCCGGGCGTGGCTGGCGGTGTCGGCGTCGACGCGTGAGGGCTGGGGCATGACCCTCACCGAGGCCGCGGCCTGCGGTACCCCGGCGGTGGCCACCGACATCGCCGGCCACGCGGATGCCATCGACGACGGCCGCAGCGGACTGCTCGGCCGATCCGACGACGAGCTGGTGGAGCTGGCGACCCGGGTGCTCACCGACGCGACGACCCGATCTGCTCTCCGGGCCGGGGCGCTCGAGCGAGCCGGCGAGCTGACCTGGGAGGCGTGCGCGCTGGCCAACTTCCGCGTGCTGGCAGACGATGCCGCCGCGCTCGCCGCGGTCGGTGGACGTCGTCGACGTCTGCCCAAGCACCCGCGGGGCGTTCCGACGGGCGCGCCGCGCCGACGCGCTGGAGTCGGCGAGTGACCGACGGAGTCGGCGAGTGACCGACGGAGTCGGCGACTTCGTCCTCGGGGTCGACCTCGACGGGGTCTGCGCCGACTACACCGAGGCGTTCGCCCAGGTGGTCGCCGCCGAGCGGGGCGTTCCGATCGACTCCCTCACCCGCGAGGTCAGCTGGGACTTCGCCGAGTGGGACCTCGACCGCGAGGAGTTCCTCCGACTGCACCGCCTGGGGGTGCAGGAGCGCCACATGTTCGCGACCATGCCGGCTCTCGACGGCGTGGCCGACGCGCTCTGGCGGCTGTCGGATGCCGGGGTGTGGATCCGGATCATCACGCACCGGCTGGTCACCAACTGGGGTCACGCCAGGATCGTCTCCGACACCGTGGAGTGGCTGGACACCAACCGGATCCCGTACCGGGACCTGTGCTTCCTGGGGGCCAAGCCCGAGGCCCAGGCCGACGCCTACGTGGAGGACGCCCCCCACAACGTCGCGGCGCTGCGGGCCGGCGGCAACACCGTCGTCGTGTTCGACCAGCCCTACAACCGTGAGCTCGACGGTCCGCGGGCGGCGAGCTGGGCCGAGGCCGAGGCGGTGATCGCCGAGCTGGTCGCGGTCCACACCGGCGCGTTCTCGCCGCAGCTGCCGGGCGTCGAGGCCGGCGCCGACCGCCTCGACCGCCACATCACCGCTTTGTAGTGCGAGATCCAGGCGTTCGCCTGGATCTCGCACTACAGAACGGGACGGAGGGTGAAGGTACGGGCACCCGGGTCATGGATCCGACCCCGGTGGGGTAGGTGTGATGGGCATGAACACGCCACGAACCGCGGCGTCGGTTCCGGTCCGAGTCGCGCCGGCCACCTCCAACGAGCTCGTCCTGCACGGCCTGCGCAGCACGTTCGACCCGTTCGCCGACCGGGTGGAGCTGATGGCGCCCGAAGCCGCGCGGGGCGCCGATGTCGTCCTCCTTGACGCGACCGGACTGCCCGACGACGGCGTGGCCGCAGCGACCGCGGCTCGGGAGGCCACCGAACGACCGGTGCTGGTCATCTCCGAGCACACCGACGAGCGGACGCTCCTGCGCCTGTTCCGGGCCGGCATCACGGGCTACGTGACCCGGCCGGCGGAGGCCCGCACCCTCGTCGACCACGCCGTCGAGGTCGCCGCCGGCAAGCGGGTGGTCGACCCCGAGGTCGCCCTGCGCGCTGTGGCGCTGGCCGCCCGGCTGCTCGACCTGGACCGCTCGCCCGCCGCTCTCCTGGGCCTGAGCGACCGTGAGGTGGAGGTGCTCGACCGCCTGCAGAGCGGGGCGACGGCGCGGAGCATCGGCCACGAGCTGTACGTGTCGCACGAGACGGTTCGTTCGCATCTCAAGCGGATCTACCGGAAGCTCGGTGTCCACGATCGCGCCGGCGCGCTGGCACGGGCCCGTGAGGAGGGGATCCTGTCGAGCTGACCGGTCAGTCCGGCGGTGGACCGAAGCGACGGAGCCAGAAGTCCCGCAGACCGCGCAGCCGGGCCCGGGCGTCGAAGATGTAGGGCCGACTCGACGGCTGCAGCACGCCCCGTGCGGTCTGGGCCAGGGTGATCGCCGAGCGGATCGCGGCGTGGTACCACCCGCTCATCTCCTGGACGAGCAGCAGGGTGTTGCGGGTCTGGAGGTGGTCGACCCGTGCCACCGAGGAGCCCACGTGCATGTTCTGCACGCGGGCGCCACGGACCAACCCGACCCTCCACCCGGCGCGCCTCGCCCGAAGCGCGAGCTCGGCCTCCTCGCAGTACGAGAAGTAGCGCTCGTCGAAGAGGCCCACCTCCTCGAGGGTGGCGCGCCGCAGGAACATGAGAGTGCCGTGGGGGTAGTCGACGTCCTCCCAGCGCGGCAGGTCCGGGCTGCCGGGACCGGGGACGTCGGCGGGGACCGCCATGCCGCCGAAGTAGGGGTCGATGACCGGGACCATGCCGTCGCCGACGTCCGCGCATGCCAGCCCGGCCCGGGGTCGCTTCGACACCGCGTCGAGCACGGCGGCCAGGCAGCCGGGGAAGGGGTCGACGTCGTGGGGCGCGAGCGCCACCCACTCGCCGTCGTCGGGGTCGGCCAGGAAGCGACGGAGACCCACGTTGGCCCCGGGACCGAACCCGGCGTTGGTCCCGTGCTCGATCAGCTCCAGTCCGGCCGGACCGGTCGCCCATCCCGGCCGCATGGCGTCGAGTCCGGACCGCAGCTCGTCGAGCGCCCCGACGTCGGACGCGTTGTCGACCACCGTGACGCGCACCGGCACCTCGCGGTCGCCGAAGCGCTCGACGGTGCGCAGGCAGTCGGCCGGCTGGTTCCAGTGGACGATGACGACGCGCAGCGGCGCGACCTTCGGGGTCACCTGGAAGCCCGGGCTGCGGCGGTCACGCCGGTGGCGACGATCGGGGACCGGTCCGCGCTCAGGTGAGTGGACGGTCCGTCGGGCGGACCGGGTCGGGCAGGTCGCTCTCACCCATCAGGTGCCGGTCGACCGCCGCCGCGCAGGAGCGGCCCTCGGCGATCGCCCACACGATCAGGCTCTGGCCCCGGCCGGCGTCCCCGCAGACGAAGACGTCGGGGGTGTTGGTGGCCCAGCCGGCGTCGCGGGCGACGTTGCCGCGGGCGTCGAGCTCGACGCCGAGTCCGTCGATGAGCCCGGCCCGTTCGGGACCGGTGAAGCCCATCGCCAGGAGCACCAGGTCGGCGTCGATCTCGCGTTCGGACCCGTCGACCGGGACGAACGACGGTCGCCCATCCACCGTCTCCTGCTCGACGTCGACCACCCGCAGGGCGCGCACCGCTCCCGAGCCGTCGTCGACGAACTCGAGGGTGTTGATGGCGAACACCCGCTCTCCGCCCTCCTCGTGGGCGGAGCTGGTGCGGTAGATGAACGGCCAGGTCGGCCACGGGTTGGCGGCGGGACGCGACTCGGGCGGCCGGGCCATGATCTCGAACTGGTGGATGCTCGCCGCGCCCTGGCGGTGGGCGGTGCCCAGGCAGTCGGCGCCGGTGTCGCCGCCGCCGATGATCACGACCTTGCGGCCGCCGGCGTGGATCGGGACGTCCTCGGGTGCGAGGTCGCCCTCCTGGGCGCGGTTGGACCACGGCAGGTACTCCATGGCCTGATGGATCCCCGACAGCTCCCGCCCGGGGATCGGCAGGTCGCGGGCCACGGTCGATCCGGTGGCGATGACGACGGCGTCGTGGTCGGAGCGGAGCTTGTCGACGGGCAGGTCCCGGCCGACGTCGACCCGGGTGCGGAACTCGGTGCCCTCGGCGCGCATCTGGGCCAGACGCTGGTCGAGGTGGCGCTTCTCGAGCTTGAACTCGGGGATGCCGTAGCGGAGCAGGCCGCCGATGCGGTCGGCACGTTCGTAGACGATCACCTGGTGGCCGGCCCGGGTGAGTTGCTGGGCCGCGGCGAGGCCGGCCGGGCCGGAGCCGATGACGGCGACCTTCTTGCCGGTGAAGCGGCTGGGGCGCACGGGGCGGACCCAGCCGTTCTTCCAGGCGTTGTCGATGATCGTGTACTCGACCTGCTTGATCGTCACCGGGTCCTGGTTGATGCCGAGGACGCAGGCGGCCTCGCACGGCGCCGGGCACAGGCGTCCGGTGAAGTCGGGGAAGTTGTTGGTGGCGTGGAGACGTTCGATCGCCTCCTCCCAGCGGCCCCGGTACACCAGGTCGTTCCAGTCCGGGATGATGTTGCCGAGCGGGCAGCCGTGGTTGCAGAACGGGATGCCGCAGTCCATGCACCGACTGGCCTGGACCTGCAGGTCCTGGTCGGGGAACTCCTCGTAGACCTCGTTCCAGTCGCGGAGCCGCACCGGAACCGGCCGGCGCCGGGGCAGCTCCCGTCCGTGCTTCAGGAAACCCTTGATGTCACCCATGTCCCGTCCTCGTCCTCGTCCTCGTGTCCGTCGTCGTGGCGTCGCTGTCGTCGCGCCTCACGGGAGCTGGCTGGCCGCCATGATCGTCTCCACCACGTCGAGACCTTCGGCCTCGGCGCGGGCGGTGGCGTCGAGCACCCGCTTGTAGTCGTTGGGCATGACCTTGGTGAAGGACCGTTGCGTCGTGCCCCAGTCCGCGATCAGCGCCGCGGCGACTGCCGAGTCCGTCTGGTCGATGTGGCGACGGACCATCTCCTCGAGCTCGAGGCGATCGGCGTCGTCGAGGTCGACCAGGCTGACCATCTCGTAGTTGACCCGGTCCGCGAACGTTCCATCGGGGTCGTAGACGTAGGCGACGCCGCCCGACATGCCGGCCCCGAAGTTGCGGCCGGTCGGGCCGAGCACGGCGACGCGTCCGCCGGTCATGTACTCGCAACCGTGGTCGCCCACGCCCTCGACCACCGCGGTGGCGCCGGAGTTGCGCACGGCGAAGCGCTCGCCGACGACGCCCCGCAGGTACACCTCGCCTCCGGTGGCGCCGTAGAGGATGACGTTTCCGGCGATGATGTTGTCCTCGGCGACGAAGTCGGGGTGGGCGTCCTCGGGTGGGCGCACGACGATCCGACCGCCCGACAGCCCCTTGCCGACGTAGTCGTTGGCGTCGCCGGAGAGTCGCAGGGTCACGCCCCGGGGGACGAACGCCCCGAAGCTGTTGCCGGCGGAGCCGGCGAAGTCGACCACGATGGTGTCGTCGTCGAGTCCCTCGCCGCCGTAACGCTTGGTCAGCTCGTTGCCGAGCATGGTGCCGACGGTGCGGTTGACGTTCTGGATCGGCACCTGGATGTGGACCGGGGTGGCGTGCTCGAGCGCGTCGGCCGCTTCGGCGATCAGTTGCTGGTCGAGAGCCCGGTCCAGGCCGTGGTCCTGGGCTCGACGGTGGTGCAGGGCGTCGCCCTCCCACGGCTCGACCACGTGCAGGATCGGTGACAGGTCCAGCCCTTGGGCCTTCCAGTGGTCGACCGCGGCGGTGGTGTCGAGCAGTTCGGCGTGGCCGACCGCCTCCTCGAGCGTGCGGAAGCCGAGCTTGGCGAGCAGTTCCCGCACCTCCTCGGCGATGTACAGCATGAAGTTCTCGACGAACTCCGGTTTGCCCGAGAAGCGCTCGCGCAGCACCGGGTTCTGCGTCGCGATGCCGACGGGGCAGGTGTCGAGGTGGCAGACCCGCATCATGATGCAGCCCGACACGACCAGCGGGGCGGTGGCGAAGCCGAACTCCTCGGCGCCGAGCAGGGCGCCGATGACGACGTCGCGGCCGGTCTTGAGCTGCCCGTCGACCTGCACGACGATGCGGTCACGCAGGCCGTTGAGCACCAGGGTCTGCTGGGTCTCGGCCAGGCCGAGCTCCCACGGTGCTCCGGCGTGCTTGAGCGACGTCAACGGGCTGGCGCCGGTGCCGCCGTCGTGGCCGGAGATCAACACGACGTCGGACTTGGCCTTGGCCACGCCGGCGGCCACCGTCCCGACGCCGACCTCGGCGACCAGCTTCACGTGGATGCGGGCGTCGCGGTTCGCGTTCTTGAGGTCGTGGATCAGCTGCGCCAGGTCCTCGATCGAGTAGATGTCGTGGTGCGGTGGCGGCGAGATCAACCCGACGCCGGGCGTCGAGTGCCGGGTCGCGGCGATCCACGGGTACACCTTGTGGCCGGGGAGCTGACCGCCCTCGCCCGGCTTGGCTCCCTGGGCCATCTTGATCTGGATGTCGTCCGCGTTGGTCAGGTACTCGGAGGTGACGCCGAAGCGACCCGAGGCCACCTGCTTGATCGCCGAGCGGCGCAGGTCGCCGTTGTCGTCGGGGGTGAAGCGGTCCGGGTCCTCGCCGCCCTCGCCGGTGTTGGACTTGCCGCCCAGGCGGTTCATGGCGATTGCGAGCGTCTCGTGGGCCTCGGCGGAGATCGAGCCGTAGCTCATGGCGCCGGTGGAGAAGCGGCTGACGATCGCGGACGCGGGTTCGACCTCGTCGAGGGGAACCGCGGGGCGGACCCCGGTGCGCAGGCTGAACAGCCCGCGGAGCGTGGCGAGGTTCTCGGCCTGGTCGTTGACCAGCTGCGTGTACTCCTTGAACACCTCGTACTGGCCGCTGCGGGTCGAGTGCTGCAGCTTGTAGACGGTCTCCGGGTTGAACAGGTGGTACTCGCCTTCGCGGCGCCACTGGTACTCGCCGCCGGACTCGAGGGTGCGGTGCGCCCGCTCCTCCTGACGGAACGGGTAGGCGCGGGCGTGGCGACGGCGGACCTCTTCGGCCACCTCGTCCAGGCCGATGCCGCCCAGGCGGCTGACCGTGCCGGTGAAGTACTCGTCGACCAGATCGGCACCGAGGCCGATCGCCTCGAAGATCTGGGCGCCGGTGTAGGACGCCACGGTCGAGATGCCCATCTTGGACATCACCTTGAGGATCCCCTTGCCGACCGCTTTGCGGTAGTTGGCGACCGCGGCGTCGAAGTCGGTGATCGTCGTGGTGCCCTCGGCGACCATGTGCTCGATCGAGTCGAACGCCAGATAGGGGTTGACCGCCGCGGCGCCGAAGCCGAGCAGGAGGGCGAAGTGGTGCACCTCGCGGGCCTCGCCGGTCTCGACCACCAGGCCGACCTGGGTGCGGGTCTTCTCGCGGATGAGGTGGTGGTGCACCGCCGAGGTGGCCAGCAGCATCGGGATCGGGGCCAGGTCCTCGTTGGAGAGCCAGTCCGACAAGATGATGACGTTGGCACCCTCGGCGATCGCCTCGGACACCTCGGAGCGGATCCGCTCGAGCGCCCGGGCCAGACCCCGGCCGCCGGAGAACGCGGGGAACAGGCAGCGCACGGTGCGGGCCTTGAAGTGCGGGTCGGCCTCCTCGATGTGCTGGATCCGGTCCAGGTCCTCGTTGGTGAGGATCGGGTGCGGCATCTCGAGCAGGTGGCAGGACTCGGGTCCGGGGTCGAGCAGGTTGCTCTCGGGGCCGATGACCTTGCTGAGCGAGGTGACCAGCTCCTCGCGGATGGCGTCGAGCGGCGGGTTCGTCACCTGGGCGAACAGCTGCTGGAAGTAGTCGTAGACCAACCGTGGGCGCTCGGAGAGGACCGCCAGCGGCGTGTCGGTGCCCATCGAGCCGATCGCCTCTCCGCCGGTGCGGACCATCGGCTCGATCAGGATCTTGAGGTCCTCCTGGGTGTAGCCGAAGGTCTGCTGCTCGCGCAGCACGTCGCGGCGGGACTCGCGGATGTGGGCGACCTCGGGCAGGTCCTCGAGCCGGCGCAGCTTGTCCGCCATCCACTCGCCGTAGGGGTGCGCCGCGGCCAGCTCGGCCTTGATCTCCGCGTCGTCGATGATCCGGCCCTGGGCGGTGTCGATCAGGAACATCCGCCCGGGTTGGAGCCGGCCCTTGCGCACGACGCGGCCGACGTCGATCGGCAGCGTGCCGACCTCGGAGGCCATGACCACCAGGCCGTCGTCGCAGACCCAGTAGCGCGACGGGCGCAGGCCGTTGCGGTCGAGCACGGCGCCGACAACGGTTCCGTCGGTGAAGGTGACCGAGGCGGGGCCGTCCCAGGGCTCCATGATGCAGGAGTGGAACCGGTAGAAGTCCCGGACCGCCGGGTCCATGTCGGTGTGCCGCTCCCACGCCTCGGGGATCATCATCAGCATGGCGTGCGGCAGCGAGTACCCGCCCAGGTGCAGCAGCTCGAGCACCTCGTCGAGTCGGGCGGTGTCGGAGCTCCCGGGGGTGCAGATCGGGAAGATCCGCTCCAGGTCCTCGCCGCCGGGCAGGTGCGGTGAGGACAGCAGCGCCTCGCGGGCCCGCATCCAGTTCTGGTTGCCCTGGACGGTGTTGATCTCGCCGTTGTGGGCCAGGTAGCGGTACGGGTGCGCCAGCGGCCACGACGGGAACGTGTTGGTCGAGAACCGGGAGTGCACCAGGGCCAGGGCCGACTCGAAGCGCTCGTCGCGCAGGTCGTCGAAGAAGTCGCCGAGCTGCGGGGTGGTGAGCATGCCCTTGTAGACCAGCGTCCGACACGACAGCGACGGGAAGTACACCGCGGCGGCGCCGTCGGGGTCGAGCACCTCGTGCTCGACCCGCTTGCGCACGACGTAGGCGAGCCGGTCCAGGGCGATGTCATGGCGGTTGCGGTCGACGTCGGCCAGGAACAGCTGGCGGAACGTCGGCATGGCGTCGAGCGCGGTGGAGCCGATGCCCGACGGGTCGACCGGGACGGTGCGCCACCCGAGCACCTCGGCGCCCTCCTCGGCGCAGATCTTCTCGACCGCGGCGGCGGCCGCATCCGCGGCGGCGTCGTCCGCGGGCAGGAACGCCGTCCCGACGGCGTAGGCACCCCGTTCGGGCAGGTCGAACGGCAGGACCGCGCGGAAGAAGGCGTCGGGGACCTGCACCAGGATGCCGGCGCCGTCGCCGGTGTTCGTCTCTGCCCCGGTCGCTCCCCGGTGGTCGAGGTTGCACAGCGAGGTGAGGCCCTTGGCGACCAGGTCGTGGCTGGGGCGGCCGTGGAGGTCGCACACGAAGGAGACGCCGCAGGCGTCGTGTTCGGATTCGGGGCGGTAGAGGCCCACCGGTCCGGGGCGCTCCCCGGGTCGTCGGTTGGTCATGGTGCTCCTGATGCAGTGCGTCCGGGGACCGGACGTCGGTCTGGGTGCGGGGCGTCCCACCCGGGTTCGCCCCGAGCAGTCGACGCTGACTGCAACAGCTGCGGATCGCCGCGAGCGTGTGGGCCGGCGACATCGGCGGCCCGGTCCGGGCCGTCGTTGGCCTCGGAACCTGCCGTGGGTGCCCGACGAACGGGTCCCACAGGGGGTCGGTCCACCCTAGCCGAGCTCGTGGGGACCCCCCAACGTGAATTCCGTTCCCGCTGTTCCCGTGTGGATCAGGCGCGTGGGGCGTCGTTCTCACACGCGGAGCGGGTCGCACGGCACGGCCGGACGGCCCGGTACCGTGGCCCGATGCGCCCCCGACGACTCCACCGAACCGTGCGCGGGCTGCTGGTCCTGGGTGCCGTCGCGCTGGCCGCGGCAGCGTGCGCGGGCACCGACGAGACGTCGGTCGCCGCCAAGGACCCGGGGCGCGACCGCTCCGGCGACGCCGAGGCGATGAGCGACACCGGGGCGAGCAGGGACACGGACGCGACCACCACGACCACCACTCGGCCCCCGACCGGCAGCGGCCAGGCGGTGACCCTGGCCTTCGCCGGTGACACCAACTTCAACAACCAGCTCGGAGCGCTCCGCTCCTCTCCGGGGACCGTCCTGTCGGCCATCGCCCCCACGCTGTCGGCGGCGGACGTGACCATGCTCAACCTGGAGGCCGCGCTCGGGACCGGCGGCAGCCCCCAGCCCAAGAAGTTCACGTTCCAGGTGCCGGCCCAGGCCATCGACGCGGTGAAGGCGGCCGGGGTCGACGTCGTCACCATGGCCAACAACCACGGCATGGACTTCGGTCCCGTCGGGTTCGCCGACTCGTTGCGGATCGAGCGGGAGTCCGGGTTCCCGATCCTCGGCATCGGCGCCGATGACACCGAGGCCTACACGCCGTGGGTGACCGAGGCCAAGGGTCAGCGCATCGGCTTCATCGGCGCCAACGACATCTTCGACGACAACCTCCGCTCGGCGTGGACGGCCGCACCGGGCCATCCGGGCCTGGCCAGCGCCGAGGAGGCCCACCAGGAGCGTCTGGCCCAGGAGGTCCGGACCCTGCGGCCAGAGGTCGACACCCTGGTCGTGTTCCTGCACTACGGAACCGAGACCCAGCTGTGCCCCAACGCCCGCCAGAAGGAGCTCGTCGAGCTGCTGACCGGGGCCGGAGCAGACATCGTGGTCGGCTCGCACCCGCACCGGCTCCAGGGGGTCGGCTACCACGGTCAGCAGTTCGTGGCGTACTCGCTGGGCAACTTCGCGTTCCAGGCCAACTCGCCCGAGGGAGCGGCCACCGGCGTGCTGACGGTGACCGCCACGGGGCGACGCATCGACGGCTACACCTGGACCCCGGCGGTGATCCGCAACAGCATCCCGCACCCGTTGACCGGCACGGCGGCCGACGCGGCGCAGGCGACCATGACCCAACGCCAGCAGTGCGCAGGGCTCACGCCGCAGGCGAGCTGACCGACAGGAGGCGACGATGACCCAGGATCCCACGACGGTCGCGGAGGACCTCAGCGACCTCATCGGTTTCGTCGACGCCTCCCCCACCCCCTACCACGCCGTCGCGACCGCAGCGGCCCTCCTCGACCACGCCGGCTTCACCGCCCTCGACCCGATCGAGGACTGGGGACCCGAGGCGGCGGGACCCGCCTACGTCGTCCGCGGCGGCGCCCTGGTGGCCTGGTGTCCGGGACGACGGAGTGATCCGGCCGCCCCGCTGCGGATGATCGGCGCCCACACCGACTCACCGGGCCTGCGGGTCCGCCCCCGACCCGACCGTTCGACCGCCGGGTGGCGCCAGCTCGGCGTCGAGCTCTACGGCGGAGCGCTGCGCAACTCGTGGCTGGACCGGGACCTGGGCCTGGCGGGCCGGCTCGCCGTGCGCAGCGACGACGCCGTCGAGCTGCGCCGGTTCCGCACCGATGGTGCGGTCATGAGGGTGCCGCAGCTGGCGATCCACCTGGACCGCGACGTGAGCACCACCGGTCTGGTCCTGAACGCCCAGCAGCACCTGACTCCGGTGTGGGGCCTGGGCGACGCGTCCGACGGCGACTTCCGGGCGTGGCTCGCCGCGCTGGTCGGCGTCGAGCCGAGCGCCGTGGTCGCATGGGAGGCCCTGGCCTACGACGTGCAGCCCTCGGCGGTGATCGGCGCCGAGCGCGACATGCTGGCCGCCCCCCGCCTGGACGACCTGGCCGGCTGCTGGGCGGCACTAACCGCGGTCCGGCACGCGGCGTCGGTGATGGACCCGCCGGAGCTGCCGACGGTGGTGGTGCTCAACGACCACGAGGAGGTCGGCTCGCAGACCGCGACCGGCGCCGACGGGGCGTGGGTCGAGCAGGTGCTCGAACGCCGGGTGGCCGCGCTCGGCGGAACCCGGACCGACCTGCTCCGCTCCCTGACCGGGTCGCTGCTGGTGTCGGTGGACATGGCGCACGCCACGCACCCCAACTACCCCGAGCGTCACGAACCCGGGCACTGGATCCGACCCGGCGGCGGACCGGTGATCAAGCACAACGTCAACGCCCGCTACGCGACCGAGTCGACCGGGGCGGCGGCGTTCCGGGCTGCGTGCGATCGGGCCGGGGTGCCGGTCCAGGAGTACTCGCACCGCGGCGACCTGCCGTGCGGGTCGACGATCGGGCCGATCACCGCGTCGCGGCTGGCGGTCGACACCGTCGACGTCGGTGCGCCGATGCTGTCGATGCACTCGGCGCGTGAGCTGATGGCCGTCGCCGACATCACCTCCCTCCCCACCGCCCTCCAGGCGATATAGGGGTCCTCACTCACAACCCTTGTCGCTTTTCCGACCCCAGAAATCCGGGCGGGGTTCCGTCCCAGGGCGCGACGAGGGCCGGACCCTGTCGGATCCGGCCCCGGTCGTGACGAAGGGGATCAGGCGTTCAGCAGGTCGCGGGCGCCGGTGTCGGAGCTGGGGTGACGCAGCTTGGACATGGCCCGGGCCTCGATCTGACGGATGCGCTCCCGGGTGAGGTCGAAGTGCTCGCCGACCTCCTCCAGGGTCCGGGGCTCACCCCGGTCAAGACCGAAGCGCAGCGAGAGGATCTCGCGCTCCCGGTCGTCGAGCGGCAGCATCAGACGGCTGATCTGCGCCGGGAGGAGCGACTCGGCCGCGGCCTCGAACGGCGACGCCGCCGTCGGGTCCTCGACGATGTCGCCCAACTCGGCGTCGCCGTCCTCGCGGAGCGGCGTGGACAGCGACAGCGTATCGGCGGCGAAGCGGAGGATCTCGGTGACCTTGTCCTCGGGCATGTCGAGGTCGGCAGCGAGCTCCGCGACGGTGGGCCGACGGCCATAGGCGGTCTCGAGGCGGACGCGGGCCTTCTGCACCCGCGCCAGGTTGTCGCCTGCGTGGACCGGGAGACGGATGGTCCGGTTGGTGTTGGCGATGCCGCGGGTGAGGGCCTGGCGGATCCACCAGGTGGCGTAGGTGGAGAACTTGAACCCCTTGCGCCAGTCGAACTTCTCGACCGCGTGCATCAGGCCGAGGTTGCCCTCCTGGATGAGGTCGAGCAGCGGCATGCCGGACGCCTGGTACTTCTTGGCGATCGACACGACGAGTCGGAGGTTCGACTGGACGAACGAGCGCTCGGCCTCCTCACCGGCCTTGACCAGCTTCCGCAACTCGCGCTTGCGGGCCGGCGACAAGCTGCGCTCGTTGGCCTCCAGCTCGGTGGCGGCCTCCTTGCCGTGCTCCATGGCCTGGGCCAGGCGGGACTCGTCGTCCTTGGTCAGCAGGGGGTACTGGCCGATCTCGCTCAGGTACAGTCGAACGAGGTCTTCCTCGTCGCGCTCTGCTCGTTGCTTCGCCACGGGCGATCGCCTTTCTGTCGCGTCTACGCCGGATCCGGCGCCCGCATGGGTTGGCCGGGTGATCTCGGTGGGATGGTCGTTCGCCGTCGGGACCTGCGCTCACATGCCAAGGGTGTCGGAACCCGCGTTCCGCGTGGATGGGTGCACTGGTGAGGAAGAGTCCGCCGCCGCTCGGGGAGATCTCATGGTACGACGGCTGTCAAGGGATCGACCGGTCGGTGAGCGGCCCCGCATCCGGGTTCGGGGTGCCGACAGGTGGATCTGCTCACCCGGAGAGGCGCTGCGGGCCTGTCAGCGTGCATCTCGGCCCGGGGATCCGGCCACTCATGGTCCTCGAGCTCCTACTCAGCGTGACAGATGTCATGGCGCGGTTGCGTCACCCGCTTCGACGGTTCGACCCACTCGGGTAGCGTGCGCGGCGTGCGGGTCGACGAGGCACGACGGGTGCTCGGACTGGACCCCGACGCACCGATCGACGCGAAGGTCCTCCGGAAGTCGTTCCGGCGGCTGGTCCGCGTCGCTCATCCCGACGTCAACGCCGGCGCCGATGCCGCCGAACGGACCACCCGCCTGACCTTGGCCTACCGGGTCCTCAGCGAGGCTGCGCTCCGAGGTGAGTCGACGACGTCGGTGGGTGCCCGATCATCGAAGGACCGGCCTGCGCCCGGCGGATCCGGTGGCAGCACGCCCGAGCGGGGCCCGGCGCCTTCAGGCGACGCGGCCAGCGCCCGTCGTGGCGATGTGCCCGGACCCGGACGGGAGGTTCCACGCATCGGCGTGCGACTCGTCGGCAACGACTCGATCTCGGTGTCGGCCCCCGCGGAGGAGGCCCTGATGCTCCTCATCGACGCGGCGCACGACCTCGGAGAGATCAGCTACCTCGATCGCACGGCAGGGCTGCTCGAGGTGATCGTCGAGTTCGTCGAAGCTCCGACCAGCTCGGTGCTCTTCAGCCTCCAGGGGCGCGCCGACGGCACCACCGAGGTGTTCTGCACCGTCGAGGCGCTGAGCGGGGGCGACTCCCCACCTGCGGAGGCCGTCACCCGCCTGGTTCTGCGGACCCTGCGCGACACCCAGGCCTGAACGCGGTCAGACCCCTGGACGTCGCCCCAACTTGGTGCGCAGGTTGCCGCCGAAACGGGCGCGCAGCGTGGCGATGCCGATCCGGTCCAGGTTCCGGGGCACCGGGAACCACCACAGCTCCCGGGGGGTCCTGACCCGGGGGGCCAGGATCGACTTCACGATCGACATCTCACGCAGGCCCTCGGCGCCGTGCACCCGTCCGATGCCCGAGCTCTTCACTCCCCCGAAGGGCAGGCCGGTCACCGCGTAGGAAACGATGCAGTCGTTGATGCAGACGTTGCCGGCCTGGAGTCGGTTGGCGATGTGGACCCCCCGGTCGGAGTCCTCGGTCCACACCGAGCTGTTGAGCCCGTAGCTGGAGTCGTTGGCCAGCGCCACGGCCTCCTCGTCGCTCGAGACCTTCATGATCGGCAGGACCGGACCGAAGGTCTCCTCGGTCATCAGGTCCATGTCGTGGTCGACGTCGACCACCACCGTCGGGGGGAACCACAGGCCGTCGCGGTCGAGGCGGGATCCGCCGGCGAGGATGGTCGCGCCCTTGTCGAGGGCGTCGGCCAGGTGCGCCTCGATGATCTGCAGCTGCGGTTCGAAGGTCATCGAGCCGATGTCGCCGCCGTGGTCGTCCTGGCGGATGGCCGCCACCTCGGACAGGACCAGGGAGACGAAGCGGTCATAGACCGATTCGTGGACGTACACGCGCTCGACCGACATGCAGGTCTGACCCGAGTTCTGCATGGAGCCCCACACCGCCCCCTTGGCGGCGCGGACCACGTCCGCGTCCTCGCAGACCACCATCGGGTCCTTCCCACCGAGCTCGAGCAGGACGGGGGTGAGGGTGTCGGCCGCGGCGGCCATCACCCGTCGACCGGTGCGGACCGAGCCGGTGAAGACGATCTTGTCGACTCCGGAGCGCACCAGCGCCTCGCCGGTCGCTCCGCCACCGGTGACGACCTGGACCACGTCGCCCCACGTGTCGTCCTCGAACAGGGCGCCGATCGCGAGCCCGACGGTCGGGGTGACCTCGGACGGCTTGAGCACCACCGTGTTGCCGGCGAACAGAGCGGTGATGACCGGGGTCATCGACAGGGTGAAGGGGTAGTTCCACGGGCTGATCACGCCGATGACGCCGAGGGGTTCGTAGCGCTTCCAGGCCGACTTGTGCGCCATGGTCCCCGAGCCGACGGGCTGGGCCCGCAGGATGCGTTCGCTGTTGCGGGCGTACCAGTCGATGGTCTCGCAGACCGCCATCAGCTCGGTGGTCACCGCTTCGGCGGCCTGCTTGCCGGTCTCGGCGCAGATGACCCGTACCAGCTCCTCGGCGCGGTCGAGCAGCCGGTCCCGGACCGCCAGCATGTGCCGGGACCGTTCGCGGGCGGTGAGGGCCGACCATGCCGTGCCTGCGGCACGGGCCCGAGCGACCGCGGCGCGGACCTCGTCCGCGGTCTGGTCCGGCACGACGGCCAGCAACGTGCCGGTGCGTGGGTCGAACGTCTCGATCGTCGCGGCGCCGGGCGTTCGGCCATCGCTCGCGGTGCCCACGGCGCGGCCGTTGCCCTCCGGACCCGACGCCGTCTCGGCGTCCCCGCCGTGCTCGTCCACCCTGACCTGCCCCATGGTCGATGTCATGGGCGTCACGCTATCGCCCCGGAACGACCGGGCCCAGGGTCGCCAGATCGGCCCTCAGGACACAGCGCCCCGCAGAGCAGCGCAGATCCGCTCGACGGCCTGTCGGCCGATCCCGGTGCTGCCCATCTGCACGAAGGCGTGGATGGCCCCCTCGACCCGTTCGAGGTCGACCTCCACCCCGGCGGCGCCGAGGGCGGCGGCGTACGCCTCGCCCTCGTCCCGGAGCGGGTCGTACTCGGCGGTGAGGACCAGCGCGGGGGCGACCCCCGCCAGGTCCGCGGTGCGGAGCGGGCTGACCAGGGGGTCCGCGGCATCGACGACGGCTCCACTCAGGTAGTGGTGGCGGAAGAACGCCATCGTCTCGGCCGTGAGCAGGTACCCCTCGGCGTTCTCCTTCATCGAGGGGAAGCGATCCTCGTCCGCGAGCTCGACCGCGGGGTAGATCAGCACCTGCAGGCGCAACGGCGCCAGACCCGGATCGTCGCGCTGGCGATCACGCCAGGCCACTGCGGTGACCGCGGCCAGGTTCCCGCCCGCCGAATCGCCTCCGACGGTCAGCCGAGACGGGTCCAGGCCGAGCTCCGGGGCACGGCGCACGACGTCGTCGAGGGCGGAGGCGGCGTCCATGGCGGCGGCGGGAGCCGGATGTTCGGGGGCCAACCGGTAGTCGACCGACACCACGGTGATGTCCGCTCCGGCCGCCAGGTCGCGGCACAGGGCGTCGTGGGTGTCGAGGGACCCGATGACGAACCCGCCACCGTGCAGGAAGACCAGGCCGGCGGCCCCCGTGGTGCTCGGCGCCGCTCCGGCCGGCCGGTAGATCCGACCCGGGACCGGACCGTCGGCACCGGCAAGGGTGATGTCGGTCGCGGTCACGTCCTGGGCGCCGGGGCCGAACGCCGCGCACAGCAGGGCGAAGCCCTCGCGGGCGGCGTCGGGGCCGGCCTCCATGGGTGGCGGCTGCTCCATCGCGGCGAGGAGGTCGAGCACGGGTTGCAGTTCGGCGTCGACGGGCATGGTTCGTCGGTCTCCCCCTCTGGGCGGTTCGACCCAGCGTCCGTCGGGTCGGGAGGCTCAAGTCGCGGGCCTCGGCTGCCGACACGGTACCTGTGATGACGAACCGGACCGCTGACAGCGGGCGGGGAGCACACGGGTGGCGGGGATCCCGACTCGGCCGTGTGTACCACCACCGCACGACCCGCTCCGACCGCGGCGCGGCCCTGATCGAGGCGGCGATCATCCTGCCGGTGCTGATGGTGTTCCTGCTCGGCATCATCGAGTTCGGGTTGGTGTACGCCACCGGGGCGACCGCGACGGGAGCCAGCCGAACCGGCGCCCGACTGGCGGTCGCCACGTTCGGACCCAACAAGGCTGCGGTGACCGGCAGCGTGCAGGGACCGGCGGACCTGGTGGCCGATCAGGTGTCGGGCGATCTGACCGCTCTCACCAGCGCGGTCCCGATCGGCATGGTCATCTACAAGGCGAACTCGTCGGGGGCGCCGACCGGTGGGTTCCCGTCGTCGACGGCGTCGATGAGCGGCGGCTGCACCGCCGACTGCATGCGCTACACCTGGAACACGTCGACCAAGAAGTTCACTCCCAGCGGCGGACCGGGGTGGAACCTGTCGACCAACGACGTGTGCCTGCCGGCCAGCACCGCCTCGGTCGGGGTGTGGGTGCTGATCCGCCACAGCTACCTCACCAAGCTGATCGGCCAGTACAACTTCGTCGAGGGGCGCACGGTGATGCGCCTCGAGCCGCTGCCGGGTGACCAGTGCTGACGCGGCGGGACGAGCGCTCGGGTCCGATCCGCCGCAGGGTCACGCCGTGGCGGGAGCGGAACCGTCGTGAGCGCGGCATCGCCATGGTGTGGTTCGCCCTGACGCTGCTCACCATGGTCCTCTTCGCCGGCTTCGCCGTCGACGTGTCCAACTGGTACTTCCAGGCCGAGCGGATACAGCGCGCCGCGGACGCGGGGGCGCACTCCGGGGTGATCTTCCTGCCGGCGGACCTGCCCCAGGCGTCGACGGTCGCGACCGGCACCGTGGCCAAGAACGGCTACCCGGTCGGCGGGCCGCGGAACACCACCGTCGCGGTCACCCAGGAGCCCAACCCCAACCGGCTCCGGGTCAAGGTGACCACCGACGTCCCGACGTTCTTCCTGGGGCTGATCGGCATGGACGACGTGCGCATGACCCGCGAGGCGGTGGCGGAGTACGTGGCGCCGGTCCCGATGGGATCCCCTCAGAACAAGCTCGGCAACGACCCCGACGCCGTCGACCCCGGCACGCAGCTGTGGGTGAACATCTCGGGTCCGCAGACCGCCAAGCAGCAGGGCGACCAGTACCAGTCCAAGGTGTGCGGCGGCTCGCCGCGGGAGTACGGATGCACCGGCAGCACCAACGACCAGTACGAGACCGCCGGCTACCTCTACGCCATGGACGTCACCTCGAAGGGCACCGGCGACCTGATGTTCGACGTGTACGACGGTGTGTGGACGTCGAACAACCTCAGCTGCTCGCAGTACATGCCGACCTCGGTCCAGATCAACGGCGGCAGCGGGTACACGGCTCTGACCACCAAGTACCCCGACGCCGCGGCCCGCTACAGCTCGGCGACCACGGCCCCGGCCAACAAGTACTGCACCGGTGACGGCCACGGCAGCTCGTCCTACGGCCAGGTCAACACCACGTTCCGGTTCCTCCAGCCCGACAGCACGCCGTGGAACGACACCGACAACCCGCCGGTCACCCAGTGCCCGCCGGTCACGATCAACGGCTTCGATCCGACCAAGACGTCGAACTCGGGCCGGGCGATCTACGACGCCCTCATGGGCTCGACGATCAACCCCAACGACGGGGTGTTGACCTACGGCGAGACGTTCCGCCGGTGGGCGACCCTGTGCAAGATCCCGAACGGGTCGGTGCAGACCGGCAAGTACATCGTCCAGGTCCGCACCAACGTCACCGCCGCCAACCCGACCACCTACAACCCGTCGGTGTCCACCGCCGGCCACAACCACATGGCCTTCCGCACCGGGTTCGGCACCGCCGGGGTCAACGCGGTGAACGGCAGCAACGTCACGGTGTCCGCTCTGGGCCGTCTTCCCATCTACGCCAACGCGAACGGGGCTGACACCCGCTTCTACCTGGCCAAGGTGCTCCCCTACGACGCCGGACGAACCCTGCGCATCAACCTGTTCGACATGGGCGAGAGCTCCCAGCCCGGCAGCCTCCAGGTGCTGCCCCCGGCCGAGGCCTACAACGGTCTGACCACGTTCAGCGGCTGCGCCATCTCCCGCGACGACGGGGCCGGTCTCAGCGTCAACGCATCCACCTGCACGCTCAGCAACGTGTCGAGCAGCTCGTACAACGGTCGGCTGCTGACGATCGACGTTCCGATCCCCACCACCTACGACTGCGACGAGGACTCGCCGACCGGGTGCTGGATCAAGATCAAGGCGGCGTACCCGTCGAGCGCGACGGTCACCGACGCCACCACGTGGTCCGCCGCGATCCTCGGCAACCCGATCCGCATCGTCGAGTAGGGCCGGTACGTCGCAGGCGGCATGGCCCGGCGCTCAGGCGACCGTGCGGGTCTGCTCCCACTCGGCGATCCGCTCCCCCATCGGCGTCGACGGCGCCCCGTCGGTGAACGGCCAGATCTCCTCGGCGATCTCCCGCCAGTTGGCCCGGGCGTGCAGGTCGCCGAACAGGGCGAACAGCCCCATGTTGATGCGCTGGACGATCACCATCGACGGCGGCAGGTTGGCCGCCTTCATGATGTCGGTGTGCTCGCCGGTCAGGTCGAAGAAGCGCCGCACCGAGTCCGAGGACCACTCGGGCGTTATCTCCATCTCCTCGGGCTCCATCACGAACTCGTAGAAGTGCCCGAAGTAGGCGACCAGGTCGTCGTCGGAGACCACCAGCTCTGGCGACAGGATGCCGAGACGCTCGATCACCTCCCTGAAGCGGGCGACGTCGCGTTCGAGCACCATCGCCTGGATCATGTCCTCGAAGTCCGCCACCTCCTGTTCGCTGAACCGCTTGCACAACCCGAAGTCCAGGAAGGTGATGCGGCCGCCGGGATGGAAGATGTAGTTGCCCGGGTGCGGGTCGCCGTTGAACGCGTGCAGCTGGTAGATCCCGCCGAACGCGAACCGGTACAGGCACTCCGCGGCGAGCTGGCGCTCGTCGTCGGGCCAGTCGACCACCTCGGAGAACGGCGCCCCCTCGACCAGCTCGGTGGTGAGCACCCGGGCGGTGGACAGGTCGTCGAACACGGCGGGAACGTGGATGAACGGGTGGTCCCGGTAGTGGTCGGTGAACAGCCTCTGGTTGTCGGCCTCGATGCGGTAGTCGAGCTCCTCGACCAGCCGCTCGCGCAGCTCGGTGACGATCGGAGCGGGGTCGAGCCCCGGGAAGAGCATCCCCAGGACCTGGAAGAGCAGGTCCGAGCTCTCCAGATCAGCGGCGACGGCCCGGTCGACCCCCGGGTACTGGACCTTGACCGCGACCGCACGACCGTCCCGGGTGACGGCGCGGTGCACCTGTCCGATCGACGCCGCGGCCAGCGGAACCGGGTCCCACTCGGCGAACACCCGGTCGGGTGCGTCGCCGAGCTCGGCCCGGACCACCTGCTCGACCAGCTCCGGGGCCATGGGCGGCGCGTTCTGCTGGAGCTCGGCGAGCGCCTCGCGGACCGGCTCGGGCAGGCCCTGGTCCAGATAGCTCGCCATCTGGCCGATCTTCATCAGCGCGCCCTTCATGTCGCCGAGCATCTCGGCGACCTGTTCGGCGCTGCGCATCTGGAACTCCTCGTTGAGCTCCTGCTTCCGGTCCGGGTCGGCCACGGCCGAACGCGCCTTCATCGACACGTAGTTGGTGCCGGTGCGCGCTCCCATCCTCGCCATCGTCGCGGTGCGCCGCAGCTGGTGGGCCCGCACCGGGTTTCGCCGCAGCACCAACGCGGTTCCGACAGCGGCCATCGCGCCGGCGGCGACCGCTGTCGTGGTGAGGGCGGCTCCGCGTCTCATGGTCGTCGGACCGTCAGCTCTCGGTGATCGTGACCGACTCGATCACGACGTCGTCGACCGGACGATCACCCGAGCCGGTGCGGACCTTCTCCAGCTGGGACAGCACCTCGAAGCCGTCGATGAGCTTCCCGAAGATCGAGTAGTTCGGCGGCAGGGTCACGCCGTGGGCGCCGGACACGATGAAGAACTGGCTGCCGTTGGTGTTCGGTCCGGCGTTGGCCATGGCCAGGGTGCCGACCTCGTAGCGGCCCGGCTCGGGCAGCTCGTCGGCGAACCGGTAGCCGGGACCGCCCCGTCCGGACCCCTCGGGGCATCCGCCCTGGATCATGAACTCACGGATGATCCGGTGGAAGATCAGCCCGTCGTAGTAGTGGTAGCGGGCCAGGCCGACGAAGTTGTTGACCGTGCGGGGCGCCCGCTCGGGGTACAGGAACGCCCGCATGGTCCCGTGGTTGGTGACGATCTCGGCCGTGTAGCTCTTCTCGGCGTCGATGCACATGGGCAGCTCGGCGTCGAAGCGGGTCTGGCGGGGCGACGAGCCGTCGGCAGCGGGACAGTCGGTCATCGGGATCTCCTGGGGGTGGGGTCGGGGTGGGTCCGGACGACCGCGTCGTGACCGGTCCGGGAACCGGCGCACCCTACCCGTCGAGCGCCCCGGACCCGAGCGACCGGGCTGGCACCCGGGCGGGTCGGTCAGCGGAAGCCCGCCAGGACCTCGTCGGCCTCCGGCTGGTCGAGCACCAGCACTGCTGCACCGCCCTTGCGGGCTCCCTCGGTGGGGAGCACGACGGTGGTCGGCTCGGTCCCGCTCAGGGACCGGGCCAGCCCGATCAGGTCGAGCAGGCCGAGCGAGTCGTCGAGCACCAGGCCCGACGACAGCGCCTCGGTCACCGCCACGACCTCGACGGGGTTGCGACTTCCGCCGGCCTCGCCGAGCGCGGTGCGCAGGAACTGCTGCTGCCGCTGCTGTCGGCCGAGGTCCGCGGTGGGGTCGGTCACCTCGCGCCCGTCGATCCGCTCGGTGTAGTACCGGGACCGCGCATACGCGAGGGCCTGGCGGCCGTCGAGGGTGACCGGGCCGCTCTGGTCGACGTAGAGGCCGGAGTGGGTGTCGAACGCGGGATGAGGGAAGTCGATGGTGATGCCGCCGAGGGCGTCGACGACACCGGCGAAGCTCTCGAAGCCGACCTCCATGTAGTGGTTGACCGGCACCTTCAGGTTGTCCTTGACGGTCTGCACCAGGTTGGCCGGACCCGCGTTGTAGGCGCCGTTGATGCGACCCTTCCGGCCGGTCGACGCGACGGTGACCCACAGGTCGCGGGGTATCGACATCATCTGGCTGCCGGCCGGACCGACCCGAAGCAGGATGATCGTGTCGCTGCGCTTGCCGGTGACCGTGCTCCGTCCCCCGACCGGCACGTCGGGGTCGAGACCCTCCCTCGAATCGGAACCGACGAGCAGGTAGTTCACCGTGTCGCCGCTCACCGGGTCGAGCACCGCCGACAGGTCGACGCGCTCGATCCCCGAGTAGGCGCGGAACGCCCTGAACGTGACCGTCGCCAGGCCGACGAGCAGCAGCACCGGGATCCCGATGGCGACCCACCTGACCCAGCGTCGTCGCCGACGCGGGGCGGCGGGAGCGCGCCGCGGCGCGGCCGGAGCTGGCGGCTCCGGTGCGGGTGTCCGGGCGGCGGATCCGTCGCGACGGGCCCGATCGCTCGACGCGGCCGGCGGCGCCGAGCGTGCCGAGCGCGAACGCGGCATCGGACCGGGAGCGTCCTCGACGCGAGGCTTCCAGTCGCTCGTCGGTGGCCGGGATGCGCTGCGGGTGGGGTTCGGCGGAGGATCGGGGGTGCCGCCCGGAGCCGGGACGAAGTACTGCCGCCCCGGGCCCGCGGCGCGGCGGCGGTCGGTGCGGCCCGACTCCTCTTCGTCAGATCCGGCCACGAGGGACCAGTCTGGCCGCTGGGCGCTCGCGGCCGGTTCATGGGTGGTGGATCTCTCAGGCGACCGGCAACGGCGGGGTTGCCGCACCGCTCTAGCGTGGGGTGCCACATGCCCGTCCCCGATCCCGCCGCCGTCTCCGCCAACGCCTACGCCATCGCGTACCGGCTGCTCGGGGACCGCTCGGCAGCCCACGCCGCGGTGGGGATCGCCACCAGTCGCCTCCAGGCGACCGGCGCGTTCGAGCACCCCGACTGGCTGGCCCGCCTCGCCGGCGCGGTGGTTGCCGAGTCGGTCGGTCCGGCCGCGGCCGGCGTGAGCCCCGCCGACTCCGATCCGACCGGAGAGGGCCTCCGCGTCGCGCTGCGCCGTCGGCTGGCGTCCGCGTCCGACGAGGAGCGTGTCGCCGCAGCGCTGCACCACCTGGCCGGTTACCCGATCGACCAGGTGGCCGGCTTCATGGGCCGGACCCCGCAGGACGCGGACCGCCTGGCGGCCGCCCTGGCTCCTCCCCCCGGGATCTCCTACCGGGAGCTCGGGGATCCGGAGCTGATCGGAGCAGGACCGAGCCGTCCGACCCGGCCGCTGATCCCGCTGCGCCTGTCGACGGTGCTGAGCACCATCGCCGTGCTGGCTCTCGTGTTCGGGGCGAGCCGCTGCGTGGGGCCCCGCCCCCGGCTCGGGCCCGCACCGGAGCGGGCGCCGGTGGTGGTGTCCCGTGATGTGGCGTCGCGGGGTTCGGTCGGTTGCTCACTGCCGCCTCAGGCCCCCGGCGTCTACGCGTCGACCGCTGAGCCGACGGGGGCCGCCGAAGCAGGCGGAGCCGTGCCGTTCCGGTTGGCGGTCCCGGTTCCGGCCGCGCCCACGCCCCCGTCAGGTGACGACCAGGCGGGTTCGGGCCGGGAACCGGACCCGACCGGAGTCGGAGCGCCGGCGGCGGTCCCTCGCCCCCTGCTGGTGGCGGTGGCCGACGCCGACAGCACTGCGGACGGCTTCGCCACCTCCTCGGGACTGGAGTCCGCCGGGCTCGAGGCCGGGGATCTCGTGGTCACCGTCGCACCCGTCGCCTACGGGACCGTCGCTGCGGTGGATGCCGTGGCCGCGGTGCTGGACACGGCGTCGCGTCAGCTGTGCGTGGACCGCAACCGCGTCACCGTCGCCGGGCTGGGGACGGGCGGCCAGACCGCCACGGCGGTGGCCTGTCGACGTCCCGCGGAGGTGGCGGTCGTGGTCGCGGTCGGGGGTGCGTCGATGTCGCAGACCTGCGAGCTGTCTCCGGCGGTGTCGCTGCTGATGCGGTGGGCGGCCGACGACCAGGTCCTGCCGCCGGCTGGGGGCTACGGGCCCCAGGCGGTGCCGCCGTCGCCCGACGCCGCGCCCCTGCCGCCGTCACCGGCCGGGCAGGTGACCCGCCACTGGGCCCGTGCGATCGGGGCCGGCGAGCCGACCCGTTCGATGTCCCCCGACGGCGCCGCGGTCGAGGAGGCGCGCACGGCGGCCGGATCGACCGTTCGGTGGGTCACCACCCCGGCCGGTGGTCACGCGTGGACCGGGGACGACACCGCCGAGTCGTTGACGTTCGCCGCATCGCACGCCCGCTCGACCGGCTGAACGCGAGACTGCTCCGGTGCGCATCTCCGCCAAGGTCGACTACGCCGTGCGGGCGGCCGCCGAGCTGGCCCAGCGATCACCGGACAGGGGTGCGGTCGCGACGACGGGCGAGACCCTGGGAGACGCGCAGGGCATCCCGACCAAGTACCTCGAGAGCATCCTGGCCGAGCTGCGCCGTTCGGGGATCATCGGCAGCCGCCGGGGGTCCGCCGGGGGCTACTGGCTGGCCCGACCGGCCTCCGAGGTGTCCATCGCCGACATCGTCCGGGCCGTCGAGGGGCCGCTGGCCGACGTGCGCGGCGAGGCGCCCGAGGAGCTGTCCTACGACGGCCCCGCCCAACCGCTGGAACGGGTGTGGATCGCCACCCGGGCCAGCGTGCGGCGCGTCCTGGAGGCGACCACGTTGGCGCACCTGGTCGACGGCGAGCTCCCGGCGGAGGTGACGGCCCTGCTGTCCGACGACCAGGCGTGGAGCCGCCGCTGATCGCGGCCGGATGCGTCAGTCCGCGGACAGGAACAGGGTCTTGGATTCGGTGTAGTGGTCGAGCGCGGCCAGGCCCAGCTCGCGGCCCATGCCGGAGCGCCTGAAACCGCCGAAGGGCAGCTGGTAGCGCACGCTGCGGTTGGTGTTGACGCTCATCACCCCGGTGCGAACCGCCCGGCCCACGCGCACGGCCCGGCCGACGTCGCGGGTCCACAGGGTCCCCGACAGGCCGTAGTCGCTGTCGTTGGCGATGCGCACGGCGTCGCCCTCGTCGTCGAAGGGGATGACCGTCATCACCGGCCCGAAGATCTCCTCGCGGGCGACGCGCATCGAGTTGTCGGCCCCGGCCACCACCGCCGGGGTCAGGAACCAGCCCGGCCCGGACGCGTCGCCGCCGCAGAGCACCTCGGCGCCCTCGGAGCGGGCGATGTCGAGGTACTCCAGGCTGGTGGCCCGCTGTGCCTCCGAGATCATCGGACCGACCTCGGTCGCGGTGTCGGCGGGGTCGCCGACGACCACCCGACCGGTCCGTTGGACGAGACGGTCGACCACGTCGTCGTACACGGACCGCTCGACCAGGACCCGACTGCGGGCGCAGCAGTCCTGGCCGGCGTTGGCGAAGACCGAGTACGGGATCGCGTCGATCGCCGAGTCGAGGTCGGCGTCCGCGAACACGATCGCCGCGGACTTGCCACCCAGCTCCAACGAGATCCGGGTGATGTTCGGCGACAGCGTGCGCAGGAGGTGCGACCCGGTCGACGAGTCGCCGGTGAAGGAGATCTTGTCGACCCGGCCGTCGGCCACCAGCGCGTCGCCGACGGTGGCGCCGGGACCCGGCAGCACGGTGACGCAGGGTGCGGGGACCCCGGCCTCGACCAGGAGGGCGCCGAGCATGAGCGCGGTGATCGGCGTCAGCGACGCCGGCTTGAGGATGACCGCGTTGCCGCAGGCCAGTGCGGGGGCGAGCTTCCACGTGGCGATCAGCATCGGGAAGTTCCACGGCACGATCAGTCCGCACACCCCGACCGGGACCCGCAGCACCAGCCCCAGCCCGTCGTCGGGGGTGGGCACCACGGCGCCCAGGTGCTTGTCGGCCGCGCCGGCGTAGTACTCGAACACCTCGGCCATCGCGCCCGCCTCCCAGCGGGCGTCCTCGATCGTGTGCCCGGCGCCGGCCACCTCGGCCCACGCGAACTCCTCGATCCGCTCCCGGATCAGCTCGGCGACCCGGCGCAGCACCCGGCCCCGCGAGGTGGCGTCCACGTCGGCCCACACACCGGAGTCGAACGCGGCGCGGGCTGTCGTGACCGCACGCTCGAGGTCGGCGGCGCCGGCGCGGGCGACGGTGGCCAGCGTCGCACCGGTCGACGGGTCGGCGACGGCGAACGTGGCGCCGTCGGCGGCGGGCGTGGTCTCGCCGCCGATCAGCAGGTCGAGATGATCGGGGACGCAATCCGGCGGACGGGGAGTCGGACTCATGGAGGCGAGTGTAGGAACCCTGGGTGGCGGGCCCCCATCCCGGGCTCGCTAACGTGCCGCCGGGCCGCACACCTCGCCACCGCGCTGGGGCACGGCCGGCCCCTCCTCCCCCACCGACGACAGGAAGCACCCACCATGGCAGGACGACTCGACGGCAAGGTGGCGCTCATCACCGGAGCCGCCGCGGGACTGGGCCGCGTGGCGGCCGAGGTCTTCGCGGCCGAAGGGGCCGACGTCGTCATCGCGGACGTCACCGACGGCGCGGAGGCCGTCGAGGCCATCGCCGCGGGCGGCGGGCGCGCCGCGTTCGTGTCGACCGACGTGACCGACGAGGAGTCGGTGCGCGCCGCGGTCGAGTTCGCCACCGCCGAGTTCGGTGGGCTGCACGTCCTCTACAACAACGCCGGGGTGTCGCTGGCCGACGACGACGGGGTCACCAACACCGATGCGTCGGTGTGGGACACGACGCTGCGCGTCAACGTCACGGGCGTGGCGCTCGGCTGCAAGCACGGGATCCCCGCCATGCTCGCGACCGTCGAGGCCGATCGGCAGGCGGGGCGTCGCGCCGGGGCGTCGATCGTCAACGTGGCCAGCTTCGTCGCCCACCTCGGTGCCGCCACCCCCCAGATCGCGTACACCGCGTCCAAGGGGGCGGTGCTCGCCATGACGCGGGAGATCGCGGTGATCCACGCCCGCCAGGGGCTGCGGGCCAACGCCCTGTGCCCCGGTCCGGTGCTCACCCCGCTGTTGGCCAAGTACCTCGACGACGACGCCAAGCGGCAGCGGCGGCTGGTGCACATCCCGATGGGGCGGTTCGGCGAACCGGCCGAGATCGCCCAGGGCGCCCTCTTCCTCGCCTCCGACGAGTCCAGCTTCATGACCGGCCAGTCGCTGCTGGTCGACGGCGGCATCACCGCGGCGTACACCACGCCCGAGTAGTCGCCCGACAGGAGGCGGCGTCGCCGGACCGGGGACGGAGGCCGTCGGCGTCGTACCATCGGCGACCATGTCCGAACGCGCCTCAGGTCTGATCGACGTAGCGACCCTCGCCCGGCTGGTCGACGACGGCACCATCGACACCGTCGTCGTCGCCTTCACCGACCTCCAGGGCCGGCTGATGGGCAAGCGGGTGACCGGTCGGTTCTTCCTCGACCACGTCCTCGGGCCGGACGGCTCGGCCTCCGGCGGTGAGGGCATCGAAGCGTGCGACTACCTCCTGACCGTCGACGTCGACATGAACGTGGTCGAGGGCTACCGGTTCGCCAACTGGGAGGCCGGCTACGGCGACTTCCGGGGCCGACCCGACCTGTCGACCCTGCGCATCACCCCGTGGCTCGAGGGCACGGCGTTGGTGCTCGCCGACGTGCTCGACAACGCGGACGACTCCCCCGTGTCGGTGTCGCCCCGACAGGTCCTGCAACGCCAGATCGCCCGCGCCGCCGAGCGCGATCTGGTGGTCATGATCGGTTCCGAGCTCGAGCTGTTCGCCTACGACGCCGGATACGACGAGCTCGCCCGAAACCACTACCGCGACCTCGGACAGCGCACGAGCAGTTGGTACAACCTCGACTACCACGTGCTGCAGACCACGAAGGACGAGCCGCTGATCCGGGCCCTGCGCAACGGGATGGTCGCCGCGGGTCTGCCGGTCGAGTTCTCCAAGGGGGAGGCCGCTCCCGGCCAGCACGAGCTCAACCTCCGGTACTCCGACGCGCTGACCATGGCCGACAACCACACCGTCTACAAGAACGGCGCCAAGGAGATCGCCCACCTCCAGGGCAAGGCGATCACGTTCATGGCCAAGCCCCGCATCGACGAGCCGGGATCGAGCTGCCACATCCACTCGTCGATCTGGAGCCCGGACGGTCGACCGCTCGCCCCCGGCTCGGGCGGCGACGCGGACCGGTTCGGGATGTCGTCCGCGTTCAGGGCCTGGATGGGAGGCATCCAGGCCCATTCCCGGGAGCTGTCGCTGTGCTTCGCTCCGTTCGTCAACTCCTACAAGCGTTACCAGCCGGGGTCGTGGGCCCCGACCGCGGTCGTGTGGTCGCCCGACAACCGCACGTGCGGCCTGCGCCTGGTCGGTCGCGGGGCCGCGATGCGCGTCGAGTCCCGCATCCCGGGTGCTGACTGCAACCCCTACATCGCCTTCGCCGCGATCATCGCCGCCGGACTCGACGGGATCGACCGCGGCCTCGACTGCGGTGACCCGTTCGTCGGCAACGCCTACACCGCCGAGGACGTCGAGCGGATCCCGTGGAACATCGTCGAGGCGATCGACGCGTTCGAGGGGTCGGACTTGGCTCGGGTCGCGCTCGGTGACGACGTGCACTTCCACCTGCTGCACACCGCCCGCGCCGAGTGGCGGGCCAGCAACGACGTGGTCACCGAGTGGGAGCTGCGCCGGAACTTCGAGCGCATCTGAGCTGGACGGAGCCGCTGCTCAGATCCTCACGGTCAGTCGATGATCGCCTGGTGCACCAGCTGCTGCAGCTGGGTGCGGATCGGGTAGGTGCTCGACGGCAGCAGCTGCGTGTAGAAGGCCAGGGTCAGGTCCTCGACCGGGTCGATGCTGAACGCGGTCGACGCCGCCCCGCCCCAGCCGTAGGTTCCCGCGGAGCCGATCGTCCGGTACGGCGCCGGGTCCATGAGGACGCTGAAGCCCAGGCCGAAGCCGACGCCGTCGAAGGTGGTCTCGGCCCAGGTGGACTGACCGAACGCCTCCAGGTCCACGCCGCCGGGCAGGTGGTTGGAGGTCATGTAGTCCACCGTGCGCGGCCCGAGGATGCGGACGCCGTCGAGCTCCCCTCTGCGGCGCAGCATCTCCATGAACCGGTGGTAGTCCCCGGCGCTCGACACCAGTCCGCCGCCGCCGGAGAGGAACTCGGGGCGACGGGTGGCGGCGGAGCCGCCCTCGTCCCATCGCACGGCGCGGCCACCCTCGCCGAACGGGATGTAGAGGGCGGCGAGGCGGTCGGCGTCGTCGCCGTCGACCCAGAAGGTCGTCTCGTCCATGCCCAGGGGCTCGAAGATCCGGGTGCGGAGGAAGTCGTCGAAGCCCATTCCCGACCACACCTCGACCAGTCGGCCGAGCACGTCGGTCGACATCGAGTAGTTGAACGACGTGCCCGGTTGGAACACCAGGGGGAGACGGGCGACCGCGTCGATCGTTCCGGCGGTGTCCAGGCCCCGGGGCGAACCCCACTCGAAGCCGTGCTTGCGGTACAGGGCGTCGACCGGGTGGGCGTGGTGGAACCCGTAGCTCAGCCCGGAGGTGTGGGTGAACAGGTGCCAGATCCGCATGCCGTCGATCTGTGGTTCCAGCTGTGGGGAGCCCGCCCCGCCGCCCTTGTAGACCCGGGTGTCGGCGAACGCGGGCAGGTACCGCTTGACCTTGTCCTTCAGCTCGAACGCGCCCTCCTCGTACAGCATCATCGCCGCGACCGACGTGATCGGCTTGGTCATCGAGTAGATGCGGTAGAGGGTGTCGGAGGTGATCGGGGCTCCGGCTTCGACGTCGCGGTGGCCGCTGTGGGCGATGTGGGCGACGCGGCCGTGCCGGCTGACGACGGCGAGCCAGCCGGGCAGCCGTCCGTCGTCGACGTAGCGGGCGAAGTGGCTGTCGATGCGGCGCAGGCGGTCGGCGTCGAGGCCGACCTCCCGTGGCTCGACCTCGACCTTGAGATCGGCCACGGTCAGTCCGTGACCAGGGTCGTGACGGCCTGGAGGTAGCGGGAGGTCCCGATGATCGGGGCGATGACGGCGAGGACCGCCTCGATGTCGTCGACGCCGACCTCGTCCTCCATCAGCTCGAGGTTGACCTCCCAGCCCATCTTGGGCATCCCCGTGGCAGCCATGGCCGCCACGCGGACCAGGTGGGTCGTGCGCATGTCGAGCGCAGCGCCGGCTTCGAGCACGCCCGAGTTGAGCCGGGCGGCCAGGCCGAGGGCGTTGGGCAGATCCGCGATCCGACTTCGGATCTCCTCCGCCTCGGACCGCTCGGCGGCGTCGATGTCCTCTGGGGTCCCCTGATCGCTCACCGCGACCTCCTGCGTCGTCGCTCGGACCCCGGCGGGGCCGTGTCATCGGCACGCTACCGGCGATCGCGGTGCTCTCGGCGGGATCACCGTGCCGGCGGCCGCCGCACTGCTCCGAGCGGGTCGGTGTGCCACGGCCTGGCCACCCGGCCGATGAGCCCTGCTAGAACCGGGGCAGGACCGCACCCGTAAGGGGAGGAGCAAGCGACATGACCGACACCGGCCTGCTCGACGCACTCGCGGAGGTCCTGGCCCCGGACCGGGTGCTCGGACCCGAGGTCGCCTCCGAGGACTACAGCCACGACGAGTGTCTCACCGTCGCGCCCCGTCGCCCCGCCGCGGTGGTGCTGGTCGAGTCGACCGCGGAGGTGTCCGCGGTGGTGAAGCTCGCGGCCGAGCGGAAGGTCCCGATCACCGCCCGGGGCAGCGGGACCGGGCTGTCGGGCGCCGCGATCCCCGCCGAGGGGGCGATCGTCGTCAGCTTCGAGCGGATGAACCGCGTGCTCGAGCTCGATCCCGACAACCACGTCGCGGTGGTCCAGCCCGGTCTGCGGCTCAACGAGCTCGACGAGGTGACCGCCGCGGCCGGTCTCGTCTACCCCGTCTACCCCGGCGAGTACTCCGCCAGCCTGGGAGGCAACGTCGCCACCAACGCCGGGGGCATGCGGGCGGTGAAGTACGGCGTCACCCGCCACCAGGTGCTCGGACTGGAGCTGGTGCTGGCCGACGGCCAGATCATCCGCACCGGCGGGAAGTTCGTGAAGGCCACCACCGGCTACGACCTGACCCAGCTCGTCATCGGCAGCGAGGGCACCCTGGCGCTGGTCACCGAGGCGACCCTGCGGCTCTACCCCCGTCCCGAGCACCAGGCCACGGTCCTCGCCCCGTTCACCACGCTGGAGCAGGTCACCGCGGCGGTGCCGCGCCTGATCGACTCGGGGGTCGGTCCGCTCATCCTCGAGTACATCGACCTGCTGACCATGTCGGCGACCGCCAGCTTCACCGGCCTCGAGCTCGGCATCCCCCAGGAGATCAAGGATTCGGCACTCGCCTACCTGGTGGTGATGCTCGAGGACTCCGATCCGACGCGGCTCGACGACGACATCGACTCGGTGGCCCAGCAGCTGCACGAGCTCGGTGCCATCGACGCCTACGTGCTTCCCCCCGCTGCGGCCGGGCAGCTGATCGACGCCCGGGAGAAGGCGTTCTGGATGGCCAAGGCCAACGGGGCCGACGACGTCGTCGACATCGTCGTACCCCGGGCGCAGATCCCCGCCTTCATGGAGAAGGTCGCGGCCCTGGCCGGCGAGTACGAGGCCTGGGTCGCGGGATGCGGACACGCGGGCGACGGCAACGTCCACCTGGGGATCTTCTGCGGGGACCCCGACCGTCGGTCCCGTCTGCTGCACGCCCTCTTCGCGGCCGGCGTCGCTCTGGGAGGCGCGATCTCGGGCGAGCACGGGATCGGTGAGGCCAAGCAGGCCTACTTCCTGGAGCTCGAGGACCCGGCCAAGCTGGCGTTGATGCGCCGGATCAAGGCCGCGTTCGACCCCGACGGGATCCTGAACCCGGGGACCCTGCTCGGCTGAGCGAGCCGTCCGGCACCCCTCACTCCGATCCCCCACTCGAAAGGCACCAGCCATGAACGGCGCACAGGCCATGATCCGAACCCTCGTCGACTGCGGGGTCGACGTGTGCTTCATGAACCCGGGCACCTCCGAGATGCACTTCGTGCACGCGCTCGACTCGGTGCCCGAGATGCGGGGAGTCCTCGCCCTGTTCGAGGGGGTCGCCACCGGCGCCGCCGACGGCTACGCCCGGATGGCCGATCGGCCCGCCGCGGTGCTGCTGCACCTCGGACCTGGCCTGGGCAACGGCCTGGCCAACCTCCACAACGCCCGTCGGGCCAAGGTGCCGGTCGTCAACGTGGTCGGCGACCACGCCACGTACCACGCCAAGTACGACGCCCCGCTGCAGTCCGACATCCTCTCGATCGCCCGCGGGGTGTCGTCGTGGGTCCGCACCGTCGCCTCCTCCGAGACGATCGCCCGGGACACCGCAGATGCCGTGGCCGCCTCCTACGGCGCCCCGGGTCAGGTCGCGACGCTGATCGTGCCGGCCGACACCTGCTGGCTGGACTCGCCCGGCCCGGTCGGTCCGTCACCGGTCTCCGGAGCCGGCACCGTGCCCTCCGATCGCATCGACGACATCGCCGCCGTGCTGCGCGGCGGAGAGCCCGCCGGGCTGCTGGTCGGGGGCACCGCCATGCGCACCGGCGCGCTGCACGACGCGGCGCGGGTCGGGATGGCGACCGGCGCCAAGGTCCTGAGCGAGACCTTCCCCACCCGCGCCGAGCGGGGCGCGGGCACCCCGGCGGTCGAGCGCCTGGCCTACCTGGCCGAGTTCGCCCAGATGCAGCTCCAGGGCCTGCGTCACCTGGTGCTGGTCGACGCCGCCCATCCGGCGTCGTTCTTCGCCTACCCGGACAAGGCGTCCGACCTGGTCGCCGAGGGGTGCCAGGTCCACGTCCTGTCGGCCCCCGACGAGGACGCGGCGGGGGCGCTGGCCGCGTTGGCCGCCGCCCTCGACGCGCCGAGCGACCCGCCGGTCATCCCGGCCGGTCGGCCGGCTCGGCCCACCGGCGAGCTCAACGCCGAGTCCATGGCCAACGCCCTGGGCGCCCTGCTGCCCGAGGGAGCGGTCGTCGCGGATGAGGGCAACACGACCGGGCTGTTCGCCCAGGGCGCCACCGCCGGCTGCCCGCCCCACGACTGGCTGACCCTGACCGGCGGAGCGATCGGCTTCGGCCTGCCGACCGCGACAGGAGCTGCGGTCGCCGTCCCGGGTCGGAAGGTCATCTGCCTGGAGGCCGACGGGTCGGCCATGTACACCGCCCAGTCGCTGTGGACGCAGGTGCGCGAGGGGCTCGACGTGACCACGATCATCCTCAACAACGGCTCCTACGCCGTGCTCAACATGGAGCTGTCCCGGGTCGGTGCCGGCGATCCCGGTCCCAGGGCGCTGTCGATGCTCGACATCCCCGGCCTCGACTTCGTCGCCCTCGCGGCGTCGATGGGGGTGCCGGCGACCCGGGCGACGACGGCCGAGGAGTTCACCGTCCAGCTCGAGGCGGCCATCGCGGTCGACGGTCCCGCCCTGGTCGAAGCGGTCGTCCCCCGCACCATCTGAGGCGTCCTGTCGGCCCGGCCCACGGGCCCTAACCTGACCGCCGTGCCCCCCACGGATCTCGAGGAGACGCGCGCCCCGGAGCCGGGGTTGGCCGACGTCCGCCGCGGCCGATCCGCCCGACGGCTCCGGGCGGTCCTGGTCGTGACGGCACTGGTCGTCGTGGTCGTGGCGGGCGGACTCGCCGTCGTCGCGACGCGTTCGGGCGGGGGCACCGGCGGCACCGGGTCCTCCGCCGGCGGTGAGGGGCCGTCGTCGGAGCGGTCAAGGTCCACCGCGTCGACGAGCACCCCCACGACGGCTCCCACGACGACGGCGCCGCCGGTCCCCACGTCGGTGCCGGGGGTGACGGTCGGCCCGCTGGTCGGCGGTCCCGGTCCCATCCCCGTCGTGCACCGGGTGCCCACCACCGACCCGGTCGTCTTCATCACCATCGACGACGGCGCCTTCGCCGACGAGGACGCGCTGAAGCTGATCGGTGAGCACCGGATCCCGGTGACGCTGTTCCTGAACCAGTCGTACTTCGCGGCGAACGCCGACTACTTCCGCCGACTGCAGGACTCCGGAGCGGTCCTCGGGGCGCACACCTCGACCCACGCCGAGCTGCGCGGCCGGGACGCTGCGTTCCAGCACGCGGAGATCTGCGACATGGTCGCCGAGTTCCGCGACCGGTTCGGACGGGCGCCCACGCTGTTCCGTCCGCCGTACGGCAGCTACGACGCCACCACCCTGCAGCAGGCCGCCAGCTGCGGCTTCACCGCGGCGCTGCACTGGTCGGCGGTGGCCGACAGCGGATCGATCGTCACCGCCGACGGACCGCTCCGCGCCGGTGACATCGTCCTGCTGCACTTCCGGCCCGGCCTCGTGCTGCGCCTCTACACCGTCCTCACCCAGATCCAGGCCGCGGGGCTCCGTCCCGCGTCGCTGAGCGACTACCTCGATTCGGCTCCACCCGCTCCCCCGGCCGCGCCCGCCACCGGAGCCGGTTGATACATGGACCAACCCGATCCCTCCGAGCTGCTGACCCGCGTCATCGAGTCGATGGACTCGGGCGAGGACCGTCCGCAGCAACGCCAGATGGTCGAGGCCGTCGACCGGGCGTTCCGGACCCGCACGCACCTGGCGGTCCAGGGGCCGACCGGCGTCGGCAAGTCGGTCGCCTACCTGTTGCCGGCGATCACATCGGCCCGGTCCCATGCCGACGCCCGCACCATCGTGGTCACCTCGTCCAAGGCCCTCCAGGACCAGCTCGGCGAACGGGACCTGCCGTTCCTGGCCGACGCTCTCGACGTGCCGTTCCGGTTCGCGGTGCTCAAGGGCCGCTCCAACTACCTGTGTCAGGCGGCGGTGGCCGAGACCCGGGTCCAGCTCGGTCGTGGTGAGGAGCAGCAGACCCTCGATCTGGGCGGCGGCTGGGACGGGGATGGGTCGGTCCCGGAGGTTCGGGCCCCCGATCCGATGCTGCGAGTCGAGCTCGACCGCCTCCTCGAGTGGGCCGGCACCACTCCCACCGGTGAGCTGGCCGAGCTGGCGGACCCGCCCTCGGATGCGGCCTGGTCGGCGCTGTCGGTCGGACCCGGTGAGTGCGTCGGAGCGAGCCGCTGCGGCTACGCCGCGGAGTGCTTCTCCGAACAGGCACGCGAACGGGCCGGCGGGGCCGACATCGTCGTGGTCAACGCCCACCTCTACGCCGCGGACGTCCAGGCCGGCGGCCAGCTCCTGCCCGCCCACGACCATCTGGTCATCGACGAGGCGCACGAGTTCGAGGACGCCATGGTCGGCGCGCTCGGAGTGTCGATGACCGGTTGGCGGATCCGTCGACTGGCCCAGGTCCACGACCGCTGCGTGGCTGACGCCCCGACCATCGCCATGGCGATCGGCGCAGCTGCCGATGCCGTCGACGACGCCCTCGAGCAGGTCTTCGGCGAGGTGTCGAGCGACCGTGGGTCCGGCCGGCTCACCGGTGAGCTGCCCGACGTGATCGCCGACGCGCTCACCCGAGCCGATCTGGCCGTCGACCGGGCCGTCACCAGCCTGCGCGAGGTCCACAAGGCTGCGGGAAACGCCCCGATGAGCGCGGCTGCGCACCGCTTCGAGCGGGCCATCCGCAACTGCGACGGCGTCAGCGACGACCTCCACGCCCTGCGCGACGACCTGCACCCCGGCCAGGTGCGGTGGATCTCGGAGGGCCGTCGGGGACGGTTCGCCCTGAACCTCACCCGGATCGACATCGGGCCCACGCTGCGGGCCACCGCCTGGGAGCGGCCGGTGGCCGAAGACTCCCGCGACGCGGCGACCGACGACGGCGACGGCTCGGGGGGCCCGACCGTCGTGATGTGCTCGGCCACCCTCGATCCCGGCACCGCCGGCCGCCTCGGCCTGCGGGCGGAGTACCTGGCGGTCGACTCCCCGTTCGACTTCCGCCGCCACGGACTGCTCTACGTGCCGCGCCTGCCCCGGCCCAACGCCGAGGCCTGGCCCGACGCCGTCGTCGACGAGCTCGTGCACGTGATCGAGCGCTGCGGCGGGCGCACCCTGGCCCTGTTCACGTCGCACCGCATGCTGCGCCGCACCGTCGATGCCGTCCGCGACCGCCTGCCCGACGCGGACGTCCTGGCCCAGGGCGACGCCCCCAACCGCGTGCTGCAGGAGCGGTTCCTGGCGAACGAGCACACATCGCTGTTCGCGACCGCCAGCTTCTGGACCGGGATCTCGTCGCCGGGCACGACCTGCTCGGCGGTGGTGGTCGACAAGATCCCGTTCCCGGTGCCGACCGATCCGATCGTCGAGGCCCGGTGCGACGCGGTCGGCGCCGACCGTGCCTTCATGGAGGTGTCGGTGCCTGCCGCGGGCGTGCAGCTCGCCCAGGGCGTCGGCCGGCTCATCCGCACCGCGACCGACCGGGGCGTGGTCGCCGTGCTCGACCCCCGCCTGGCCGAGGCCCGCTACCGGGCCCGCATCCTCGACCGGCTGCCCCGGATGAAGCGCACACGGGAGCGCAGCGACCTCGACGAGTTCATCGACTCGCTCGGGTTGGACTGATCAGTCCGACCCGGCTCGCTCCAGCAGCCAGTCCGACGGATCCGGCGACGACAGCAACCGGCGGTACACGGTGGTGTGGTCCGTCCAGTTGTTGGTGATGCGGCCGTCCGCGTTCTTGTACCAGGAGTGGCAGCCCTCGGCCCACACGGTTCGGTCCGCCGCGGCCTGCACCTCGGTGTCGAAGCGCGACGCGGCGCCCTCGGAGACCTCGACGGAGCGCAGTCCGAGCAGCACCTTCTCCTCGATCAGGCGGAGGGTGTAGCCGACCTGCTGCTCGATCATGAACAGGATCGAGTTGTGGCCCAGGTTGGTGTTCGGACCGTAGAGCATGAACAGGTTCGGGAACCCGGGCACGGCCAGCCCCATGTAGGCACGGGCGCCGTCGACCCACACCTCGTTCAGGTCACGGCCGGAGCGGCCGGTGATCTTCAGCGGGGACAGGAACTCCGTCGAGCGGAACCCGGTGCCGAAGATCAGGGTGTCGACCGGGGTCCGGCGACCGTCGGCGGTGAGCACCGCGCCGTCCTCGATGCGCTCGATCCCCGACGTGACCACGTCGACGTCGGGCCGCAGCAAGGTGGGGTACCAGTCGTCCGCGATCAGGATGCGCTTGCAGCCGACCGGGTAGTCCGGCACCAGGGCGGCCTCGGGGAGTCGTTCGGAGACCATCGGTTGGAGGCCCTTGCGGAACTGGCCCTGCATCCAGCGCCCCAGGCGGCTCCCGGCACGCATCACGTTGAAGCGGGCCTCGAAGCGCCAGTAGATCGACTCGCGGTAGGCCTTCTGGGCTCCTGGGACGTTCTCGAAGATCCAGCGCTCCCGGGGGGTGAACTCGCGGTCGTTGCGGGGCCCGACGTAGTTGGCGCTGCGTTGGAACAACGTCGTGTGTGCCGCTGAGGCGGCGACCGGAGGCACGAACTGGATGGCGCTCGCCCCGATGCCCACGACCCCCACCCGATCCTCGGAGAGGTCGTGGCCGTGGTCCCAGCGCGCCGAGTGGAACACCGTCCCCCCGCCCTCGACGAAGGCGTCGAGACCGGGGATGTCCGGGACGTACGGTCGGTTGAGCTGCCCCAGGCCCGACACGACGACGTCGGCGACCACCGTTCCGGCGGCGGTGCCCTCCGACGGTTCGCCGTCCGATGTGGCCGTCCGCAGCGTCCACGTGCCGGTCGCGTCGTCGTAGTGGGCCTCGGTGACCTCGGTTCCCAGACGCAGGTGTCCGCTCAGGTCGAAGCGGTCGACCAGCGACTCGAAGTAGCCGAGGATCTCGGGTTGACCGGCGAAGCGCCGGGTCCAGTCCCGCTTGGACGCGAACGAGAAGCTGTACAGGTGGCTGGGGACGTCGCAGGCCGCGCCCGGGTAGGTGTTGTCACGCCACGTCCCACCGACGCCGTCGGACTTCTCGTAGATGGTGAACGAGTCGATCCCGGCATCGCGGAGGCGGATGGCCATGCACAACCCCGCCGCGCCTGCGCCGATGATCGCGACGCGCGGCGTCGGGGCGCCCGCCGCGAGTGCCGCCCGGACCGCGGCGGCACGCTCACGCTCGCCGCGACCGCCGTAGCCGGTGATCCCGATCGGCCGGAGCGATCCGACCGGAGCGGGAGTCGTGGATGCTGCACGCGACATGACACCTCCTGGGCGCACCCCCCGTGCGCAGCATCGACAGTAGTCCCGGGCCGGCAGGTTCCCGGGCCGTGGCGACCCACCGGCCGCTGGCGGTCCTCTCAGCGGCAGCGGTGTGCCGCCATCGGCCCGCGGGGCGCGGGGAATGGGGCACGTCTGGCTACGGTTGTGCCCCACATGGCCACCACCGAGCTCACCGAGAACACCTTCGAGACCACCGTGAAGGGCGACGGCATCGTCCTGGTCGACTTCTGGGCGGCATGGTGCGGTCCGTGCCGGAGCTTCGCCCCGGTGTTCGAGTCGGCGTCGGAGGACAACCCCGACATCACCTTCGCCAAGGTCGACACCGAAGCCAACCAGCAGCTGGCCGGCGCGCTGCAGATCATGTCGATCCCGACGCTGATGATGTTCCGCGACGGGATCCTGCTCTTCTCGCAGCCGGGTGCCCTTCCCCGCGCTGCGCTCGACGACCTCATCAGCCAGGCCCGCGAGCTGGACATGGACCAGGTGCGCGCCGAGATCGACGACCGGGCGTCCTGAGCGACTCGGCCGCCGACGCGTTGCCGTCCGCGATCAGGGCATCGAGCCCGCGAAGCGATCGTCGCGGAGGTCCGCGATCTCGTCCTCGGTGGAGCGGCGCTTCTTCCACACCACGACGCCCACCGCGGCGAGCAGCCCGACGACGACGAGGACCATCAGGGTCCGGCGTCCTCGACAGGTTCGGGTGACCACCTCGAGCTCAGCGACCGGAGCCGACTCCTGTTCCCGGTCCGTGCCCAGGTGATCGGCCACCGACCGGGCCCGCTCGGCCGCGATCGCCGCACCTTCCACCACCGCGGCGGTGGTCCCGGCCAGCGTGGCGACATGACGGAGGTCCGAGGAGATCTTGCGCGCTCTGCTCATGGGGCCAACCTAGCCCGCAGGTCGGCTGCTCGGTCCGACGTCGGGGAACCGGGTGTCGGAATCGCTCTCGACGGCGCTGCGGGGACGTCGCCCGATCGATCAGTCGACGGTGATGCGGGCGAAGAGCTCCATCTTGCGCTCCTCGAAGGTGTCGAAGTCGATCCGCTTGGCCTCGAAGTCGGCGTGGAGCTCCTCGACGAGGCGCAGCAGCTGATCCGCGGACAGGTCCTCGCCCTCGGGGAGCTCGGCGACGTCGGTGACGGGCTCGTCGTCGATCTCGTTCTCGCCGGTGAGGCGGCGCTCGCGCTTGGCGGCGGCCTTGGCCTTCTTGGCCCGGTCCCGCTGGAGCTTGGCGAAGCTGGTTCGGCTGGCACCCATGATCGTCCTCGATTCGTCTCGTGCCCGTGGTGTGCGAGCGGCCGTCCCGATCTCTTCCGAGCGCTGCGGGGTTCCCGGACGGGAGGCATCGTTCCCGGTCGCCGCCTGCGCACCGATCCGTCGGGATCTGTGGTCCGGGACGCGCGGCGGTCGGCGTGGGCCCGGTGGTGGGACCCGGCGACCGCTCCAGTGGGTTCCGGTGCTCGGACCCTCAGAGGATAGGCGAGCCGAGGGCCCGACTCACAGCCACCGCGCCCCGTGGTAGGCATCGTCGTGTCGTTCCAGGGTGGTTCGGAGACCGGAGACAGCAGCAGATGACCCTCGGTAGCAGCCTGGTGGTGTCGCGGAGTGACCTCGATCACATGGTGGTCCGGCCGTCGGTGCTCACGGACGGATCGACGCCACCGACGGGTTCGGCGCTGCTGGCGATCGAGTCGTTCGCCCTGTCGACGCACACGGTCACGACCGCCGCCTCGGCTGACAGCACCGGGGCATGGCGCCACTTCCCGGCGCCCGACGGCTTCGGGCACATCCCGACGTTCGGTCGGGCGCGGGTGGCTCGCTCGGGGCACCCGGACCTGGCCGAGGGGCTCGAGGTGACGGGCTACCTGCCCATGGCCACCCACCTGCTGGTGACACCGGAGCGGATCGATCCGCGGGGCTTCTCCGACGGCGCACCCCACCGGCGCGGATCGGCCGCGGTCCACGACCGGTACCTGTTCCGTGCGGTCGACCCGACATCGGTCGCCTCGGAGGATCCGGGTCTCGAGGTGGCGCTGCGGCCCCAGTTCACGATGGCGTTCCTGATCGTCGCGGGTCTGTCGGCCCGCAGGATGGACGAGGTGGCCGCCGTCGTGGTCACCAGCGCCTCCTGCCGCACCGCCCTCGGCGTAGCGCACCTCCTGGGGGCCCTCGACCGGCCGCCGGCGGTCATCGGTGTCACCCGCGACGACCACGTGGCCGACACGACTTCGTCGGGGTGCTACGACCGTGTGCTGTCCTATCGGGACGTCGCGTCCCTGCCGGTGGGGCCGACGATGGTCGTCGACTTCAGCGGTGACGGTGCGGTGGCCCACGACGTCCACCACCACCTCGGGGACTCGCTGCTCCGGTCGATCGTGGTCGGAGCCACCCACCGGAATGCTGCTCCTGTCGACACGTCGGCTCTGCCCGGCGCGTCGCGGGAGCTCTTCCTGGCCCCTGAGGTCGCCGAGGATCTGCGTCGGCGAGTCGACGACACTGCGATCGAAGCCGCCTTCACCGACGCGTGGCGTTCGTTCCTCCGGCGTCTGCACGGCTGGTGGGAACCTCGAGAGGTGGTCGGGCCCGACGCAGTGGTCGAGGCCTACCTGCAGGCACGCGAGGGTTCCGTCGGCGTCCGCGAGCTCGTCGTCGGCTCGCTGCGCTGATCCTGGTCCGACGTGGTGGCGTCGGACCGCTAGCCGCGGTCCCGAGCACCGTGGCGGAAAGCTTCAGGTGACGTTTCGGCGCGCCGATGGGAGCAGATGGCACCGCAGATCCCCACCGGCACCGGCCGACTCGGCGAGCGGATCGGCCTCGGAGACGTGTTCGTCTCGTGGCGCGTGGACGAGCTCATCCCCGGCCGGCTGCGTGACCGGGCCCGGCCTCCCGAGATCGGGCGGGTGGTCGACGTGTCGATCAGCGGGGCGGCGATCGTCGCGCCTACGTCTCCGCAGCTCCGTCGGGGACGTCCCGTGTGCATCCGTCTCGACGATGCCGACGCCGTGGTCAGGATCCGTCGCATCGAGGAGATCGGCGACGACGACTGGCGCCTCTACGGCGTCGAGTTCGTCGAGACCGACCTGGCGTTCCGGGACTGGGTCAACGGCCTTCTCGACGCACGCCGACCGGACTCCCAGACCCTCGGCTGGGACCGGGCCGAGTAGCCGGCTCCGACGTCGGCGGTGGGGATCTCCTCCCGCTGTGCCTAGTGTGCGGAGGTGCCTCTCCGCACCGACGGATCTGATCCCCGCCGACGCCTGCTCGACGTCTTCGCACCAGTCGACGGGGTGTGCAGCCACGTCGTCGCCGTCGGTTCCCCGGTGCGTGCCGGCGCCGCGGTCGTGCTCCTCGAGAGCATGAAGACCGAGCATCCGGCCGAAGCTCCCGAGTCCGGAACGGTCGACGAGGTCCTCGTCGCGGTCGGTGAACCGGTCGTCCGCGGATCCGTCGTCGCCCGACTGGACGCCGGGGCGGCCGACCTCGGCGCAGAGGCGGCGCCGGACACCGTCGAGGAGGACGCACCGGTCGGCCTCGACCGAGCCGACCTGGCTGAGGTGCTCCGCCGCCGCTCCCTCCTGCACGATCAGATGCGCCCCGAGGCGGTCGCACGACGTCGCCGCCAGGGGCGCCACACGGTCCGGTACCTGATCGAGCAGCTCCTCGACACCGACAGCTTCTCCGAGTACGGAGGCCTCGCGGTGGCCGCCCAACGCGGCCGACGCGAGATCGACGACCTGATCGAACGGACCCCGGCCGACGGCCTGCTGACCGGCACCGGCACGATCGACGGCGTCGCCGTCGCGGTGATCGGCTACGACGCCACCGTCCTCGCCGGCACCCAGGGCTTCGTCAACCACCGCAAGACCGATCGGATCCTCGCGGTGGTCGAACGCCACCGCCTCCCGGTCGTGCTGTTCGCCGAAGGCGGCGGCGGTCGCCCCGGAGACGTCGACGCTCCGGTGGTCACCGGTCTCGACGTGCCGACCTTCGCCCGCTTCGCCCGCCTCAGCGGACGGGTTCCGACCGTGGCGGTCGTGTCGGGCTACTGCTTCGCCGGCAACGCCGCCCTGGTCGGGTGCTGCGACGTGATCGTCGCCACCGAGGACTCGAACCTGGGGATGGCCGGACCCGCGATGATCGAGGGCGGCGGCCTTGGACGGGTCGAGCCGACCGCGATCGGCCCGATCGAGGTGCAGGTCGCCAACGGGACCGTCGACGTCCGCGTCGAGGACGACATCACAGCGGTCCGGGCCGCCCGAGCGTTGGTCGGACTCGGGTCCACGCGGGTGGACACGGCGATCGGACCACAGGATCAGACGGGCCTGCGCGACGCCGTCCCGGTCGCCCGCAAACGCCTCTACGACGTCCGGTCGATCCTGGCCACGGTGACCGACCCGGGAACCCTCGTGGAGCTGCGATCGGGTCATGCGCCCGGGATGGTGACAGCACTCGGGCGGATCGCCGGACGGTCGGTCGGCGTGCTCGCCAACGACCCCGCCCACCTCGGAGGCGCCATCGACGCCGAGGGGGCGGCCAGCGCCACCCGGCTGGTGCAGCTGTGCCAGCGATGGGGGCTGCCCGTCGTGTCCTTCTGCGACACACCGGGCTTCATGGTCGGCCCCGACGCCGAGGCCGCCGGTCAGGTCCGGCCGTTCGGCGACCTGTTCGTCGCCGCGGCGTCCCTCGACACCCCGTGGATCACCGTGATCCTGCGCAAGGCGTACGGCCTGGGCGCGCAGGCGATGGCCGCAGGGGGAATGCACGAACCGGTCCTGACCGTGGCGTGGCCCACCGGTGAGCTCGGCGGCATGGGGCTCGAGGGCGCGGTCCGGTTGGGCTTCGCCCGCGAGCTCGACGCCATCGAGGACCCGGCCGAGCGTCAGGAGAGGGAGGCGGCCCTGATCGAGCTGGCCTACCTCCGGGGCGGGGCGCTCAACGTGGCGTCGCACATCGAGATCGACGACGTGATCGACCCCGCCGACACGAGGCGACGGATCCTCGACGCGCTCACCGCGGCGGGACGCGGCGACGCGGTCAGGTGATGGCGATGAACGCGATCAGCAGGACGACCAGCAGCACGGCCACGATGATCCAGGGCCAGCCGCGGAACACCTCGGCCCGCTTCTGGGCGATCTCGTAGTCGACGTTCGCCTTGGTGCCCACCTTGGGCAGGTGGCGCTGGTTCGGCTTCCGGGGCTTCTGGCCGCTGCTTCCCACGGCCTCGACGCTAGCCCAGGGCCGACGGTCGAAGATGTGACGACCCGTCAGATCCCACTACGGTCGACCCCATGCGACTCGGAGACATCGCCAACGCCGATGCCCTCGGGGCCGGAAAGCCCCTCGACGGGATCCGGGTCCTGGCCCTGGAGCAGATGCAGGCCCTCCCCTACGCCACCCAGCTGCTGGCCCGGCTCGGGGCGGACGTGGTCAAGATCGAGTCACCCCGAGGGGGCGACATGGGTCGGTCGTCGCTGCCGGCCATGACCGACCCCGAGGGACGGCAGGTCGGCGCGACGTTCCTGCGCAACAACCTGTCCAAGCGCAGCATCTGCGTCGACCTCAAGTCCGACGACGGCCGAGCGCTGGTCCTTGACCTGGCCCCCCGCTTCGACGTCGTGGCCGAGAACTTCAAGGCCGGCGGCCTGTCCCGACTGGGGCTCGGCTACGACGACGTCGCCGCCGTCCACCCCGCGGTGATCTACCTGTCGGTCTCCGGCTTCGGCAACACCACCGACTCCCCGTACAAGGACCGTCCGGCCTTCGCCGCCATCGTCGAGGCCATGTCGGGCATCTACGACTACCAGGCCCGCGACGACCGGCCGCCCCAGGCGAGTCCGGTCGGGGCTCTCGGCGACATCTCCGCCGCCCTGTTCGGTGCCATCGGCGTCCTCGCCGCGCTCCGCCAGCGCGACCGCACCGGCGACGGCCAGTACGTCGACGTCGCCATGCTCGACGCACTGGTCGCCATGACCGACATCGTCAGCAACTTCTGGTCGATGGGCCTCACCGAGCGGGCGCCGCTGATCCTCGAGAACTTCAGGGCGTCCGACGGGTGGTTCGTCCTGCAGGTCGGACGTGAGCCGCAGTTCGAGGCACTGGCGGAGCTGATCGGACACCCCGAGTGGCTGACCGACGAACGGCTGGCGACCCGTCCCGGATGGGTTGCTCACATGGAGACGGTGATCCGCCCCGGCATCGAATCCTGGGCCGCATCGCTGACCCGCCAGGAGGCCGCAGCGGCGCTCGCCGCGGCCGGGCTGGCGTCGGGTCCGTGCCTGACCGACGTCGAGGTCGTCCACGACCCGCACGTCGCCATGCGCGACATGCTCGTGGAGATGCCGCGGACCGACGGGGTCGAGCAGCCGATCCTCACGCCGGGCAACCCGCTGAAGATCTCCGGCGTGGCCGAGGGGCCCGAGAGCCGCGTCCCGTGGCTCGGCGAGCACACCGACGCCGTGCTCGGCGAGGAGCTCGGCCTGTCAGCGGATCGACTGGCAGCGCTGCGCGCCGCCGGAGTCATCGCCTGACATCCTCCCGGGCGCACCCGCGGATGCCATGTGCCCGGGGTCACAGCGGGCTACCGTGCGGCTGTCCACTCGGAGCGGCGGGTCCGCGCCGGAGCACCAGGGGGAACAGCATGGCTCGGAAGCACCTTCTGGCGATCACCGCGGTTGCGGTCCTCGCCCTGTTGGCATCGGCGTGCGGTGCGAGCGGCGGCGACAAGCAGGCCGACGACGGCGACAAGCCCACCACCACCGCTGCCGCCCCCGGGACCGCCGTCGGATCCTTCGGCGACCTCCCCGCACCGGTGTGCGGGCCCGGCAAGGACAAGGTCGCCGAGGGCGAGGGCGGGACGGGCACCGACAAGCTGTACATCGGCGTCGCCACCGACCGCAGCTCGTCGATCCGCCCCGGGCTCAACAAGGAGATGTGGGATGCGTCGGAGGCCTTCACCAAGTGGTGCAACGAGGCCGGCGGCATCGGTGGCCTGAAGATCGAGCCGGTGGAGCTGGACGCCGCGCTGCTGGACGTCACGAAGGCCATGACCGCGGGCTGCCACTCGGTGTTCGCCATGGTCGGGGGAGGCTGGGCCCAGGACAACCTCCAGTTCAGCGGCAAGGACAGCTCCGACTTCCACAAGTGCGGCCTGGTCGACATCCCGGGATATGCCGTGTCACCGCAGAAGGCCGACTCGAGCGGACAGGTGCAGCCGGTCCCGAACCCGGGCACGTCGGTGTCGAACACCTTCATCCGCGACTACGCCAAGCTGTACCCCAAGGAGTCCAAGAAGGTCGCGATCGCCTACGCCGAGCTCCCGGCGCTCGAGGTGGTCAAGGAGAAGTACAAGGCCGCGGCGAAGGACGTCGGACTCGACGTGGTGGCCGAGCTCCCCTATTCCGCGGTCGGGATGACCGACTGGACGCCGCTGGCGCAGTCGATCATCAACTCCGGCGCCGGGACGCTCATGTGGGTCGGTGAGGCCGGCAACGTGACCAGCGCCATGGCCAAGCTCAAGGAACAGGGCTGGAAGGGCCACGCCCTGCTCGAGACCAACATGTACGACCCGCTGCTGTTCTCGCAGGGCAACGAGGCCGTCGAGGGCAGCGTCGTGCGCCAGACCGTGCACCCGATCGAAGAGGCCGACCAGTGGCCGGCGACGCGGCAGTACCTGGACATGCTGAAGAAGTACGTCCCCGACGCCAAGGTCGCTCCCCTCGGGATCCAGTCGATGAGCGCCTGGCTGCTCTTCGCCACCGCCGCCGACGCCTGCGCGAAGGCCAACGGCGGCACGATCTCCCGGCAGTGCGTCCTGGAGCAGGCCGCGGCCCAGAAGGACTGGACCGGCGGTGGACTCCACGCCGCTCAGGACCCCGCCCCCTTCAGCGACGCCAAGTCGAGCTCGTGCTCGATGCTGCTGATCGTCAAGGACGGCAAGTTCGAGCGCCTCTACCCCGAGGAGGTCGGTGGGACCGACGACGACAGCGAGGGCTTCCACTGCCCGAGCGACGGGGTGACCGACGTCCCGGCCAACGCCGGCAAGGGCGTCGTGGAGCCGGGGGCGAAGATCTGAGCTGATCCGGGTGCCGTGCCCGCCCGGGACGGCACCCGGACGACCTCAGCGGTCGTGGACCTGGCGTAGGAACTGGCGGGTCCGCGGGTGCTGAGGGTCGTCGATCACCTGTGCCGGGGGACCCTCCTCGACCACGACGCCGTCGGCCATGAACACGACCCGGTCCGCCACGTTGCGGGCGAAGCCGATCTCGTGGGTGACCACCATCATGGTCATGCCGTCCTCGGCCAGCGAGCGCATGACCTTCAGCACGTCGCCCACGAGCTCCGGATCGAGCGCCGAGGTCGCCTCGTCGAACAGCATGATCTCCGGGTCCATCGCCAGCGCCCGGGCGATCGCCACCCGCTGCTGCTGACCGCCCGAGAGCTGGGCCGGGAAGTGGCCGGCCTTGTCGCCGACGCCGACGCGCTCGAGGTTGCGGCGAGCGACCTCCCGGGCCTCGGCGGCCGAGCGCTTCAGGACCTTGCGCTGAGCGATCGTGACGTTGTCGAGGGCGCTGAGGTGGGCGAACAGGTTGAACTGCTGGAACACCATGCCGATCCGGCGACGCACCGCGTTGACGTCGGTGTCCTCGTCGCAGATGTCGATGCCGTCGATCAGCACCTGGCCGGAGTCCGGGGTCTCGAGCAGGTTCACGCAGCGCAGCAGGGTGGACTTGCCCGATCCCGACGGTCCGAGCACCACCACGACCTCCCGCTGGTCCACGTGGAAGTCGACGCCCTTGAGCACGTCGTTGGACCCGAAGCTCTTGCAGAGCCCCCGGATGTCGACGGTGGGCCGTGCAGCTCCGGACCCACCGGGATCGATGGTCGCTCCCCCGCTCATCGACGATCCGCCTGGGTCCGACGCTCGACCCAGCGGGCCAGGAACGTCAGCGGCAGGGTGATCACCAGATAGCAGACCGCCGCCGCGATCAACGGGGTGTAGTTGCCGATGGCGTTCGAGATGGTGCGGCCCCAGGTGGTCAGCTCCCGCTGACCGATCGCCACGCCGAGCACGGCCAGCAGCGAGGTGTCCTTGAGCAGCAGCACCAGCTCGTTGGTCAACGGCGGCAGGATCACCCGGAACGCCTGGGGCAGGACGATCGAACGCATCGTGACCCCGGTCGGCATGCCCAGGGAGCGAGCAGCCTCGACCTGACCGCGGGGCACGGCCTCGATGCCGGCCCGGATCGTCTCGGCCAGATACGCGCCGGCCACCAGCGCCAGGGCGAGGCACCCCGCGCCCCAGGGTTGGGCCAGGAAGCCCGGGAGGTTCTCGGCCCCGAAGGCGATCGGCAGGCCGAAGCCCACGATCAGGATCGTCAGCAGTGCCGGCAGCGCCCGGAACACCTCGATGTAGACCGATGCGATCACCCGGGCCGGCGGCACCTGTGACTGGCGCATGAGCGCCACGACCAGACCGATGACCAGGCCACCGAGGTAGCCGATCGCGGTGTACACCAGGGTGTTGCGGGCCGCCTCGGTGACGATCCCCGGGAACTGGTCGGTGAAGTCCTCCCACTTGAAGAAGCGGTCGGCGAGGTCACCCCAGCGGACCGTCACCCCCAGCACGAGCGCGACCAGAGCGAGGCCGGCCACGAACAGGGCCCACTGGATCAGGTTGGAGCGTTGCGAACGGGTCATGGTGGCGGAACGGGCCGGGAGGCTCGACCATCGTGGTCGAACCGTCCCGGCCCGTCAGCGTGTCAGATCCCGCGGCTCGGTGGCGGGCCGAGCCCGAACCGGCCGCAGGTGGTCACGACGTGGGCGGCTTCTCGCCGAAGTACTTCTCGTACAGCTTGTCGTAGGTGCCGTCGGACTTGGCCGTCGACAGACCCTTGTTCAGCAGGTCGAGCGTCTCGGTGTTGCCCTTCTTCACCGCCATCCCGTACTGCTCCTCGGTCGGGATCTTCTCGGTGATGACGAAGTTCTTGTCCTGGGTCGTGCGGTAGGCGTTGATCGGGTAGTCCTGCACGACCGCAGCGATGGTTCCGGACTGGAGGGCGGCGAACAGGTCCGACGCCCCGGGGAGCGCCTTGACGGTCGAGCCGCTCGGCTTGTGGCTGTTGACGTACTCCTCGCCGGTGGTGCCGGACTGGACCCCGATCTCCTGGCCGGTCAGATCGGCCAGCGTCTTGTACTTCTCGGCGTTGGCCTTGGTCACCATCACCGACTGCTCGGCATCGAAGTAGGGCTCCGAGAAGTCCATGTTCTGCTTGCGCTCGTCGGTGATCGACACCGAGGAGACCACCGCGTCGCAGGTCCCGGCGTCCATGGCGGCGAAGATGCCGTCGAACGGCGTGACCTTGACCTCGAGGGTCTTGTCGGCACCGGTGGCGATGGCCTGCACCAAGTCGATGTCGAAGCCGGTGTAGCCACTCGGCGTCTTGGTGTCTGTCGCCTCCATCTCCATCGGGGCGTAGGGGATGTCCGAGCAGATCACCAGCTTGGAGCCACCGCCCCCGCCGGCCTCGGTCGTCGTGGACGAGCTGTCGTCGTCGCTGCTGCACGCGGCCAGGCCGAGACCCAGGACCGCGACCGCAGCGATGGCGGTGATTCGGAGCGCCTTGTTGGACATCGTGTTCGTCACCTCGTGTGGGTTCGAATTCGGTTCGCGGAGCGTAGTACCGGCACGGAACCCGCATCGGCACCGTCGCGCTCGGTCGATGCCGTTCGGTTCATCCGGGCCGCGGGTCGGCCGATGGGAGGTGATGCACGACCACCACGGCCCGGTGCTGCGCCGCGTCGAGATCGACGCCGACCAGATCGACCCGGTGTGGAACCCGGCCGCGGCCGAGTTCGTGGCCGCCGCCAACGCCGTGTCGCTCCTGATGCCCGCGGTGGAGCCGTACTTCGCCGGTGCGGTCCGACGGGCCCTGCCCGACCTCGAGCCGACCCTGGCCGGGATCGCCCGGACCTTCGTCCGCCAGGAGCTCGAGCACCAACGGCAGCACCGGCGGTTCAACGGACGGCTGATCGAGCGCTTCCCCGCCCTGGCCCGACCCGAGGCGCGGTCCCGTTGGATCTACGGCTGGTTGTCGCGCACCCGGAGCCTGCGGTTCAGCCTGGCCTTCGCGGCCGCCTCCGAGACCATCGCCTACTCCCTCGCTCGCTGGACCAGCGACCACCTCGCCGAGTTCCTGCGGGGCGCGGACCCCGCCGCCACCGACCTCTTCGTCTGGCACCTGGCCGAGGAGGTCGAGCACAAGTCGGTCGCCTTCGACGTGTGGGCCGCGGTCGACGGGTCCCGGTGGCGCTATGCCCGCGCCGGCGCTCTGTCGATCGCCCTCCTGGCCTGGCTCGTACTCTGGTCGATCGCGCTCCAGATGCACTCCGAGCATCGCCTCCGATCCCCCGCCACCTGGTGGCGCACCGGTCGGCTGCTGGTCAGCTTCGCGTTCGAGGTCGTTCCCAACCTCTTCGTGTCGTCGCTGCCGGGGCACCACCCCGACCAGTTCTGCGACCCCGACTGGTATCGCCACTGGCTGGTCGACCTCGAGCAGCGTCGGCCGGTCGCGTCGCCTGACTCAGCCGGACGACGGGCGTCGTGATCCGACTGCGGTGTGGGAACCTGTGTCGGTGAGCGAGACCCACGGCCCCGGTGACCGCGACGACGGCGACCTGGGAGGGGCGGGCGCCGCCGGGATGACCTGGGCGGGCCCGACCACCTTCGCCCGGCGCCCTCTCACGCGGGACCTGAGCGGTGTCGACATCGCCGTGGTGGGAGTCCCGTTCGACAACGCGACCACCAACCGACCGGGCGCCCGATTCGGACCCCGGGCCATCCGGGAGATGTCGACCCTCTCCGGCGAGTACCCCGACGGGTTGTGGCCGTGGGAGGTCGACCTGTTCGCGACCCATCGCGTCGTCGACTACGCGGACGTGGCGTTCGCTCCCGGATACACAGATCAGATGCTGGAGAACGTCGAACGCGCCGCAGGGGACGTCATCGACGCCGGCGCGAGCGTCCTCGGACTCGGTGGCGACCACCTGGTGGCCTACCCGCTCCTGCGCGCCGCGGCCGAACGGTTCGGTCCGCTCTCGCTGATCCACCTCGACGCCCACTCCGACACCTGGGACGTCGGTGACGAGCTCAACCACGGGACGATGTTCCTGCGGGCCGCCCGCGAGGGGGTCGTCGACCCGACCACGTCGGCTCAGATCGGCATGCGCACCCCCAACGAGAGCCACGGGTTCAACGTGATCCACGCGGACGAGATGTTCCGCCTCGGCATCGACGCCACGGTCGACCGGATCCGGGAGGTGGTCGGGGGCCGTGCCGCCTACCTGACCGTCGACATCGACTTCCTCGATCCCGCCTACGCGCCCGGGACCGGCACCCCGGTCGTCGGCGGACCGACGACGTGGCAGGCCCGACAGATCCTGTTCGGTCTGCGCGGCCTCGACGTCGTCGGCGCCGACCTGGTCGAGGTCGCGCCCGCCTACGACCCGAGCGGCCAGATCACGGCCCTGGCCGGCGCCACCCTCGCCCACGACGAGCTGCACCTGCTGGCCGAGGCCCGCGACCGGCGTCGTTGACGCGCACTCCCCGCGGGGTCCGGCGCCCGCACCCCGGGAGGTGCCACACTCCGGGCATGGCCGAGGTCGTGATCATCCACGGGGCGTTCCACGAGCTGTGGGGACCGTTCCGGCTGTGGGTGCGCTGGACGCCGAGCGTGCTCGACGGGCTCTGGAACGCCAGGGTCCCGGTGCAGGACGTGTCGCTGAGTCGGCTCCAGGAGCGGTCCCAGGTCGCGTTCTGGGGCGATCTCGTGCGACCTGAGCCGCGGTCCGCCGACCGGCAACCGGGCGACGACGGCACCGACGACGGCACCGTTGGACCGACCCCTGACCTGGCCGACCTGCTCGACGGGCACCCGGCGGTGGCCGGCGTGGACGGAGCCGGCCTCGACGCGCTCGTGCAGCAGGTGGCCCGCGACACCAACGCCCGATCGATGGAGCTGCTGGCCCGGTACGTCCTCGACCCCGACATGAAGTCGCGTGTCCACGAGCGCCTGGAGCGGCATCTCGATGCCGACACCCGGGTGGTCGTCGCCCACTCCCTGGGGACCGTGATCGCCTACCAGGTCCTGTGCACACGGCCCGATCTGCAGGTCGACCTGATCACCCTGGGATCACCGCTGGGGGATCGGGCGATGGTGTTCGACACGCTCGAGCCCGCACCGGTCGACGGTCGGGGCGTGTGGCCGGCCGCGGTGCGCCGCTGGACCAACGTCGCCGCCGAGGGAGACCTGGCCACCGCGGCGTGTCCCCGCCTGGCCGACCGGTTCGGCGAGCGGGTCGAGGACCACCTGGTGTTCAACGGCCGCCACGCCCACAACGTCGAGCCCTACCTGAACAGCGCGCCGACCGGGGCCGCTCTGGCCGACGCCCTCGGTCTGCCCCGCCGGAGGTGACCTGATCAGGCGGCAGTGCTCGTCCGGTGCCCCGTGCGCAAGTGCCGGGTGACGAACTGTTCGAGGTGCCCGACCACGTCGTGTGACGCGGCGGCCCACGGCATCAGGATCGGGAACACGTGGAACATGGCGGGCGCCTCCACGTAGTGCACCTGGACCCCGGCGGCGTCGAGCGTGCGGACGTAGTCGCGGATGCCGTCGCGGAACATCTCGTCTCCGCCCGCGCACACGAACGTCGGAGGGAACCGCTCGGGGTCCGGCGGCGCGAACACGGCCGAGACCCGGGCATCCTCCGGCTGGACGCCGTGCAGGTACGGAGTGACCGGCACGTTCCACGGCAGGATGTCGCGGGCCGCGTTGTCGGTGATCGACGGGTGGTCGAGGTCCAGGTCGATCTCCGGGGAGAACAGCACGAGAGCGGCCGGTGTCGGCAGGTCGCGTTCGGGAAGCATCGCCATCAGCGATGTCGCCAGACCGCCACCGCCTGAGTCGCCGGCGACCACCAGCGTGTGGGGGTCGACGCCGCGTTCGATGAGCGCGGCGTACACGTCAGCCGCGTCGTGCACCCCGGCCGGGAACGGGAACTCCGGCGCCAGGCGGTAGTCGGCCACGAACACGTCGGAACTCGTGCCGCGGGCCAGGGACGCGGCGAACGCCGAGTACATCATCGGGGAGGTTCCGATGTAGCCCCCGCCGTGCAGGTACAGGATCGTGCCCCGAGCGGGTTCGGCGTCCGACGCCGGTTCGCGTCGGCGGCACCACAGCCCGGACACGCCGGCGATTGTGTCTGACGTGATGTCGACGCCGTCGACGCGCTCGACGAACGGGGGCATCACTACCGAGCAGATCCGGTCGAGCGCCTTCTCCATGGAGCGGAACTCCTCGATGGGAAGTCCCATCGAGTAGCCCATGAACGAGCGGACCACCTGGCGGGTCACCGCCCGACCGAGGTTCTCGGTCGCCGAGTCGGGACCCTGCCACGGGCGTCGGAACGGGACGCGGGCGAGCCCGTTGACCAGGCTCTCGGCCAGGCCCACCACCGTGATCGCCGTTACGGGCAGGGATGCGGTTCGGACATCGGGACGGTCTGCCATCACCATGGGTGACAGGTTACGGCTCGGCCGGACGGAACCCTTCGGACCGCTCGGTCAGACGCTCGACCGGTCGACCGGAGCGCGCAGCGGCGCACCGGTGACCGGGTCGCGGTGGATGACCCGGCTGCTGCGCTGCTCGTCGCGGTACCAGCGGAACCAGATCACCGCGATCACCGTCCAGATCAGCGGCAGGTTGCCGACCTTCATGAGCACACCCGCAACCTGCTGGTCGTTCAGGGCGTTGATGCCGGCCAACCGGGGCGCGAGCTCGTAGGTGCTGTACAGCGGTTGCGACGAGAAGGTCAGGAACCCGCCGGGGATCATCGGCATGAGGGCCGCCGCCGCGAACAGGTAGAGGATCTTCACCCCCGCGGAGTGGGCCCGGGCCTCGGGCAGCGGGCTGATGATCGGGGTCCAGAGGATGAAGCCGGACACCAGCCAGATCATGTCGAGGGCGAACGACCCGAACTGCGTGGCCCGCAGTGCATCGACCGCGATCGGCGAGTGGGTCGAGATCAGGATGACGTTCGAGATGATCGCGGCGACGAGCGGGCGCGCCACGATCCGGTGCACGCCCTCGAGGTGCAGCTTCTCGATGATCCGGCGACCCATCCACTCGGGCGTGGCCAGCATCAGCATCGGAGCCGCGGCCAGCGTGTAGAGCATGTACTGCAGCATGTGGATCGAGCTGAGGTAGCTGGCTCCGAGCGTGCCCACCGGCCAGTCCGACGCCGCCCAGAGGAAGAAGATCCCCAGGGCGAACTGCCAGGGCCGGCGTCGGTCGCGACGCGCAGTGTCCGATGCGGCCCCGTCCGATGCGGTCCCGCCCGATGTGGTCGCGTCCGCCGCGGGGTCGACGGGCAGGGACCGGTGTCGGCGAGTCGCCACCACGTACCCGGCGACCAGAGCGCCGCACAGGATCCACACGCCCAGATACGGCCGGGGGGTCCACGACCAGTCCTCGACGATGGCCGAGCACCACCACCTCATGGCGTCATGCTCCCACGCCCGGCGCGGCGGCCACCAGCCACCGATACGGGTCGCTGGTCACGTCCCGCGGCGCCGGACGCGGTGCGATCCCGACCGGGCGGGTGTTCGGGGGTCGTCGTCATCATCGACGCATCAGGTCCGGGATGCGGGCGACGTTGACCACCTCGGCTCGGATCGAGACCGGCGGTGCGTGCTCGAACCCGAGCTGCAGCTCGACGGTGTCGCCGGAGGACAGCGGTGAACCCAGCCCTTCGAGCATCAGGTGCGCGCCCCCCGGGCGGAACACGAGCGGGTCGTCGCGCTCGATCGGGAGCGGGAACCCGCCGCCGGGCGAGCCGTTCACAGATCCGGAGGCGCTCATCGATCCCATCGGGGTCACCGCTGCGGCGACCGGGCTGCTGACCGACACCAGGGCGTCGTCGGCTCCCCGGTTGCGGATCTCCAGGTAGGCCGCGGCGGAGGTCGTGCCGTGGGTGCCGACGAAGGCGGCGCTCACCTCCAGCGACCCGGTCCGGGTCCCGCCCGTGGCGCCCTGCCCGGACGGCTCCCTCGTGTCGGTCCCGCACCCGACGGCCACGCCCACCGTCGCGACCGCCACGACGGCGCTGATGATCACCCGGAGCCGGGAGCTCACCGGGAGGCCGGGGTGGGAACGTCTCCGCCGAGCAGTCGGGGGAGGTCCCGGGTCCAGTCGCTCTGGCGAGTACCGAACGGGTACACGATCCGTGCCTGTCCGTCGGGGCCGTAGACGATCATCTGGGTCGCGTGCCCGACGGTCCCGTTGGATCCCGTCTCGGCCGCCGTCCCCTCCTCGGCCGGGGGGACCTTGGCCGCCTCCTGCGCGGCCACGATCTGATCCGTCGTACCGGTCAGGCCGATGAACCGGTTGTCGAATCCGTCGAGGAAGTCCCGGATCGTCGTCGGGGTGTCACGGTCGGGGTCGACGGTGACGAACACGACGTCGAACTGGTCGCGGACCGCCGGGCCGAGGGTCTCGAGCGCGGTGTTCAGGGTGCCCAGGTTGATCGGGCAGATGTCGGGGCAGCTGGTGTATCCGAAGAAGAGGATCGTCCAGCGCCCTTCGGTGCGGGCCTGGAGGTCGAACGGCTTGCCGTCGGTGCCGGTCAGCACGAACTCGGGCTTGGGCTGGGCCTCGGGCAGGATCTGACCCGCCCAGGGCTTCTCGGACGTTCCCCTGGTCGCCGCCACGAGACCGATGCCCAGCACGGCCACGGCACCGAGGGCGATCAGGATCATCTGGAGTCCGGGCCGGCGACGGTGGCCACCGTCGCCGGTGGTGGTGGGCGGCGTGGAGCCGTGATCCGGGCCGGAATCGGACGGGGCGTCGTCGTGGACCGGTGCTGCCATGGCTCCGTGACGGTACCAGTGCGTCCCCCCGCTGCGGCAGTCGCCCCTGGGCGCCCGGCGGGCGTACCGGTACAGTTCACCGCCATGGCGGAGCTGGTGGATCAGGAGGGTTCGGTTCGGGCGCGGTCGGTGACCGGGAGCCGGTCGCCGCGGCTCCGGCGGCGGGCGGTCCGACGCGTGGTCGCCGGGCTCACCGTGCTCGGTTCGGTCGCGGTCGTCGCCGTCGCCTGCGCCACGCCTCCGGACCTGGTGGCGTTGGCCGACCCGGGCGGGCCGGTCACCGTGGCCGCTCCCGATGTGATCGGACCCATGCGGGTGCGGGGCGGGGACCTCATCGACGGCGCCGGTCGCACTGTGCTGATGCACGGGGTCAACTCGGTGGCCAAGTGGGAGCCGTGGGTCACCCCTGTCGACGCCCCGGACGGGTTCGGCCGCGACACCCTCGGCCCCGACGACCTGGCCGCGCTGGATCGCGACGGCTACAACGCCGTCCGCCTGGGCGTCTGGCCGGCGGCTCTCATGCCGGCTCCCGGCCAGGTCGACCAGGAGTACCTCGACCGGGTCGCCGTCACCGTCGACGCTCTGTCCGAGCACGGCATCTGGGTTCTGCTCGACCTGCACCAGGACGTCTTCCACGGCATGCCGGAGTGGGCCACGACGCCGGCCGCCGCTGCCCTGAGCGCGGAGGCCGACCCGGGCCTCGCCGCGGCGATCGGGTGGTCGGCCGCGTACTTCTCACCCCGTTCCCTGAAGCAGTGGGACGACTGGTGGGCCAACGCCGAGGTCGCTCCCGGACTGGGCGTGGTCGACGCCTACGCCCAGGGGGCGGCCGCTCTGGCCGACCGCTTCGACTCCGACCCCGCGGTCATCGGCCTCGAGTTGATCAACGAGCCCTTCCCGGGCAGTCCGGCGCTGCAGTGCCTGATCGGCGACTGCCCCGATCTCGATGCGACCGTCGGCGCCCGCAACGCCCAGATCTCGGCGGCCATCCGGGCCTCGGCACCCGAGATGCCCCTGTGGTGGGAGCAGGAGACCCTGTTCCCCAACTTCACCGACGCCACACCGCCTCAGCCGGACGTGCCCCCGACCGCGGACGGCCGACAGGTCGTCTCGTCGTTCCACATCTACTGCCTCGGCACCGACTCGGGGAAGCCGGAGCTGCCCGATCCGACCTCGCAGGCCTACTGCGACGCCCAGATCTCCCAGGGGGTGAACCGGGGCTTGATCGTCGGCCGGTCCTGGGGCGCCCCGGCGGTGATGACCGAGTTCGGCGCATCCAACAGCCCGCTGAACTCCACGCTCACCACCCGGATGGCCGACGAGCAGCTCTTCTCGTGGTTCCACTGGCACCACGGGACCTATCCCTCGGTGGTCGAGAGCCAACTGGTCCGCACCTACGCCCAGGCGACCGCGGGGACGCCGCTCGAGCAGCGCTTCGAGCCGTCCACCGGTTCGTTCACCTTCCGCTACCGACCCGATCCGTCGGTCGAGGCACCGACGTCGATCGTCGTGCCCCAACGTGTCTACCCCGACGGCTACCGGGTCGAGGTGTCCGGCGGGACCGTGACATCGGCGCCGAACTCGGGCCGACTGACGGTGCTGGCCGACGGCATCGGCGAGGTCATGGTGCGGGTGACCCGCTCGGCCGACGGGGTCTGACCGACCCGGTCGGACATACGCCGGACGGGATCCGCTCAGCCCGTCCGGTCACCGTTACGATCGCCGGGATGAGTGGGCCCCGCGACCTCGCCGACCTCGCCGCCGCGGTCGGGCTGGAGCCGGCGAGGCACCGCCGGGCCGACGTCGAGTCGCTGGTCGGGATCCCCCACACCGACATGCTGCGCTGGTGGCGGGCGATCGGCTTCGCCGAGGTCCCCGAGGAGGAGGTCGCCTTCGGCGACGACGACATCCGCATGGCCGTCGCTCTCGGCGCCCTCCTCGGCGGCGGCGCCGTCGACGACCGCGACGTCCTGCGCCTCGCCCGGGTCCTCGGTTCGTCGTTCTCCCGGATCGCCGAGGCGCAGGTGGCGCTCCTCACCGACGCGGCCCGAGCCGGGCGCGCCGATGACGGGTCACTCCCTCCGGACGTGCTCGACATCGCCACCGCGCTGCACGATGCCGAGCTGCTCGACCTGCTCGAGCAGTCGATCGTCTACGTGTGGCGCCGTCACCTGCTCGCCGCTCTCGGCCGGCGACTCCGCGTTGAGGAGGACGCCGCGGCGGAGATCCGATCCGGCACCGTTGCCGGGTCGAGCTCCGAGGGGGTCGAGGGCGATGGCGAGGTCGACGCACCCGACCCGCTCGACGACGATCACGGTCCGTCCGCGACGACGGTCGGCTTCGTCGACATCGCGGGGTTCGCCAAGATGACCCGTCGGATCGACGTCGACGACCTGGCCGAGGTGGTCGACGCGTTCGAGGCCGCGGCGCTGGAGGTCATCGCTGAGCACCACGGCCGGGTCGTCAAGTTCATCGGCGACGCGGTCATGTACGTGGCCCGCGACCTGCCGTCAGGGGTCCGCATCGGCCTCGAGCTCCAGGGTCGTGCCGCCGCGGCCGAGCTCCCCGTCGAGCTGCACTGCGGTGTGGCCCACGGTCCGACGATCACCATGGGCGGCGACGTCTTCGGACCGGCGGTGAACCTCGCCAGCCGGTTGACCGGGGTGGCTCGACGGGGCACGGTCGTGATCCCCCGTGAGTGTGCTCGGGAGCTGGCCGACTCCCCCGACCTGCAGGTCCGCTCCGTGAGGCGCCTCCACGACCTGAAGGGGATCGGCCGGACCAGGTTGTCGACGGTGCGCTGGGCTGACCGTCCCGAGACCGAGCAGCCCGCTTCCTCGGCGGAGATCGACAGCGTCGGCAACGGCGGCGAAGCCATCGGGGGGGTCGCCGCGGCCGGCGACGCCGGTGGGCCGACTGACGGCGGGTGAGCGCCCGGTCCCCGTCTCGACGGACGCCTGGCCCGAGGTCCAGACTGCCGGTGATGTCGGAAGTCCCCATATCGTCGGCCGGACCGACCGACGAGGCATCGTTGCGGCCCCTCGACGAACCGGCGATGCGTCAGGCCGTCGTCGACATGCGACGTCGTCGTCAGCGACGACGTCTGGGCAACCACGAGTGGGGTGAGCTCGCCTATCGGGTCTACACGACCACGTTGGCCGCCATCGTCGCGGTGGTGTTCGCGTCGGGCCTGATCGGCGACGACCGTCTCGACGCCTCGGCCCGGGCCGACTTCCTTCGCCAGGCGCCCGCCTGGTTCGGGCTCGGCGCCGCGGTGGTCGTGCTCATCGGCATCCGCTCCGGCGCCCGTGGGGGTCCTCTGGCCCTGGAGCGCCAGGACGTCCATCACCTGCTCCTGGCTCCGGTGGATCGGGCCTTCGTCCTGCGACGCCCTGCCGTCGGGCTGCTGAGCTACGCCTGTCTCGGAGGCGCGATCCTGACCGGCTTGGGTGCAGGTCTGTTCGACCAACGGCTGGGCGGCGCGTCGCTGCCGTGGTTCGCGTGCGGAGCGCTCTTCGGCGCCACGCTCGCCGCGCTGGCGATCGGCGCCGGGCTCCTCACCTCGTCGCGGCTGACGTCGCGCTGGGTGCCCCTGGGAATCGGTTGGGCGCTCGTGCTGTGGGCTCTGGGGGACGCCACCGGGTACGCGCCCACCGCGCCGACGACCTGGCTCGGCTCGATCGTGGTGTGGCCGCTCAGCGTCGACCTGCTCGGGCTGGTGCCCATCGGCGTGGCGGTCGCCCTGCCGTTGATCGGCCTGCTCACCATCGGCGGGTTGTCGGTCGAGGCGGCGACCCGTCGGACCGCGCTGGTGGGCCAGCTCCGCTTCGCCGTCACCCAGCAGGACCTCCGCACGGTGGTCCTGCTGCGACGCCAGCTCGCCCAGGAGCGTCCACGGACCCGACCGTGGTTCCCGGCGACTCCGGGGCCGGTCGCTCGTCGGTTCCCGGTCTTCGCCCGTGACATGCGCAGCGTGGCCCGCTGGCCGATCGTCAGGGTCGCCCGCGTGCTGGTGCTCGGGGCATCGATCGGGGTGGTCGCCCGGGCGACGTGGGCGGGGACCACTCCTCTGGTGCTGGTGATGGGCGCTCTCGCCTACGTGGTCGCGCTCGACGCCATCGAACCGCTCGCCCAGGACGTCGACCACCCCGGTCTGCTGGGTTCGCTGCCCGAGATCGAGGGCATGGTGATGGTCAAGCACCTCGCTCAGCCGGTATTGGTGATGGTCGGCGTGGGTCTCGTGGCGGTGGGCGCCGCCTATACGGTGTCGCCGGACCCGCTGGTGTGGCAGGTCGGCCTGCCCATGGTGCTGCCGACGGCCTTCGCCGGAGTGGGGGGAGCCGCGGTCACGGTGGTGTCCGAGGTCGACACCGGCACGGGTGACGACGCGGTGATGCCTCCCGAGGTCGCTGGGCCCCGACTGCTGTTCCGGACCGTGTGGCCTCCGGCCGTCGCGGTGATCGGCATGCTCCCCCTCCTCGCGGCCCGGGTCGCGTCCGAGGCCGGCAAGGATCCCGCGGCCGCGGTGACGACATGGGCGATCCCCGTCGTGGTCCTGGGGATGCTGATCGTCGGGTGGGTGCGGTTCCGGGCCGACATCCACGAGTCGATCGCGACCGCCACCGGAGGTGGCGCCGCGTGACCGCCACCGGAGGTGGTGCCGAATGACTGCCCGTTCGATCCCGGCGCCCGGTCAGAGAGGTGAGAGGTGAGTCCCAGGAAGAGCCGACAGCCCGAGATCTCCGAGCCGTCCGCGCTCGAGGTGGTGGGGTTGTCGAAGTTCTACGGCGACGTCGCCGCCCTCGAGGAGACCGACCTCGAGGTGCCGTTCGGACAGTCGGTGGTGCTGGTCGGCCACAACGGCTCCGGCAAGTCGACTCTGCTGTCTATGGCGGCGGGCGTCCTGGAGCCGACCGGCGGCGAGGTCCTGGTGCACGGCGAGCACAACGGGACCCTCTCGGCGCGCGCCGAGCTGTCGTGGCTGCCCGACAACCCCGTCCTCTACGACGACCTGAGCCTGTGGGAGCACGTCGAGTTCATCAACCGGATGCACGGCGGAACCGGTGACGATCCCTTCCTGGACGAGCTGCTCGAACGGCTGGGGGTCGATGATCGCCGCGATCACCTTCCGTCGCAGTTCAGTCGGGGGTTGCGCCAGAAGTCGGCGATTGCGGTCGCCCTGTGCCGTCCGTTCTCGGTGCTGCTGGTCGACGAGCCGTTCGTGGGTCTCGACGCGTCCGGACGACTGGCCCTGCTGGAGCTGCTCGACGAGGCCCGCGCCAACGGCGCGACCGTCGTGGTCGCGACCCACGACCCCGACGTGATCGATCGCTTCGAGCGGGGGATCATGCTCGAGAACGGCGAGCTGGTCCACGACGGCCCCGCCCGGGAGCTGCACGACCTGCTCGGGGCCGACGACCGACGCGCCGGCTGACGCCGGCCCCGGCGTCAGCCCCGGAACGGAGCGAAGACCTCGGCCAGGGTGTCGATGTGATCCCGGCGTTCGGATCCTCGACCGAGTGGGGAGTCGGGGACGATCACCTCGTCCACGCCGACCTCGGCCCAGCGGGCCACCGTGTCCGCGATCCGATCGGCCGAGCCCGCCACCGCGGCGCGGGGCGCGACAGCATCGGTGAACCGGCGGGCGCGTGCATCGTCCTCTGTCGGCAGCAGGAGTGCCTGCGTGCTGCGGCCCACCGATGCGGGGTCCCGTCCGATCGCCTCGCAGCCCCGGTCGAGGACCGCTGAACGCTCGGCGATCACATCGGGCAGGCCCCACATGTTCCACTCGTCGGCCTGACGGGCGGCGAGGGCGATCATGCGGTCGCCCTTGCCGCCGACCAGGATCGGGATCCCTCCCGGGCGCCCGGGCCCGGGTTCCGCCTTGGGTTCGCACCTGGCCCCGCTGAGACGGAACCACTGCCCGTCGAAGTCAGCGGTCGGCTCCTCGAACAGCCGCCGGACCACCCGCACGTATTCCGAGAACCGGGTCACCCGGTCCCCCACTGCGGGCAGGTCGATGCCGTACTGGTCGTGCTCGTTGCGCTGCCAGCCCGCTCCGAGTCCGAGCACCAGCCGTCCCGAGCTCAGCCGGTCCGTCGTGATCGCCCAGTTGGCGACCACTGCCGGGTGGCGGTAGGTGGCGCCGAGGACCAGCGGGCCGATCCGGACCCGCTCGGTGGCCACCGCGAGCGCTGACAGGACCGCGGTCGACTCGAGGGTCGGGGTCTCCACCGCGCCGAAGCCGGCACCGTCGCCCATGAAGTGGTCCGCGACCCAGACCCCGTCCCACCCGGTGCGATCGGCGTGCCGAGCGACGTCGAGGACGTCCTCGACCGGTTGCATCAGGTTGGGCCACACGGAGAATCGCATGTCGGGAATCCTGTCAGGGGTTCACACGGGCGAAGACGGCCTTGAGGTACCGGCCCTCGGGGAAGCCGACGGGGTGGTCGATCGGCTGCGCGGTCCGGTCGAACACCTCGAGGTGGACGCGGGCGCGACCGGCGGCCTTCTCGACGATGGTCGTGAAGTCGTCGGGGTGGACCCGGCTGGAGCACGATGCCTGGACAAGGGTGCCTCCCGGCACCACCAACTCGACGGCCCGTGTGGTCAACGCCGCGTACGCCTGGAGCGCTCCCCGGACGTCGGAACGCCGCGACGCGAAGGAGGGCGGGTCGACGATCACCAGGTCGTAGCGTTCGCCGGCGCGGCGGAGGTCGTCCATGACCTCGAAGGCGTCGCCCACCGTCTGTCGGGCGTCGACCGCTGCGACCCCGGGGACGTCCCGGTTCATCGACAGGTGCCGGACGGTGTCGTCGATGGCGTGGGGGCTCCGGTCCACGCTGTGGACGTGACGGGCCCCGCCGGCCGCCGCGTGGACGCTGAACCCACCTCCGCAGCAGAAGACGTCGAGCACGGTGGCCCCGTCCGCGAGAGCGCGGACCCGATCACGGTTGTCGCGCTGGTCCAGGAACCAGCCCGTCTTCTGACCGCGACGGACGTCAGCTGTGAACCGCAGGCCGTGCTCGCGGAACTCCACGAGGCGATCGGGCACCACGCCGTGGAGCACGGCGCCGTCGGCGAGGTCAGCTTCCCGCACCGTGGGATCCGCGGCGACCGATCGGGCCAGGCGGAGCACGATCCCGTCGATCGACCAGATCGTGGAGCGGATCACCCCGAGGACCTCGTCCAGGTGGGGAACCCAGGCCGCCGAGTACAGCTTGAGCACCGCGACCGTGCGGTACAGGTCGAGCACGAGCCCGGGCAGGCGGTCGTTCTCGCCGTGGACGATCCGCAGCGCATCGGTGTCGGCGGATCCGAGCAGCTCCCATCGATGCGCGAGCGCGTGCGCGAGCCGGTCGTGCCAGAGGTCGGCGCCGACGGTCACCGGCGAGGCGGCGTGCAGCACCTTGATGCGGATCGGTGAACGCGGGTCCCACAGCCCGACGGCGACGAACCGTCGGCGGTCGTCGAAGATGACCGCCACGTCCCCCGGTTCGCCGGTGCCGTCGCCGTATCGTCCGCCCCGAACCGACTCGATGCCGCCGTCGAAGACCCACGGGTGTCCCTGACGGACGTGCTTGAGCGCGTTGGGGCTCAGCCGGATCGCCAGGTTGGGCGAGCTGGTCAACGGGGTCGGTCCCGGACAGCGGACATCAGCTCGGCGGAAGGCTCTGCTGGGTGTCCATCATGTCGCTCATGATCATCCGGATGAACTCGTCGGCCTCGTCGGTCATGCCGCCGGCCACGCCGCCGTAGATCGCACCGCTCGCCGCTGCCTCGCCCCGCTCCGTGGCCTCGCGGGCGTAGACGACGGCCTCGGCCAGGTCGGCGGCGAACCGGTCGGTGACCCCCGGCAGCGTCTGGGGTCGGGTGACGGCGATGTGGATGGCGTTGGGGTACTGCTGGCCGTTGAACCGCCAGCCCCGGAGACGCATGAAGTCGTTGACCAGGTAGATGTCGAACTCGTCGGAGGTGAAGCTCAGCACGAAGGTGGGTTGGCCCATCAGGCGCAGCTCGGGGTGGCCCAACACCGTCTGGCGCATCTGCTCGGCGGTGTCGAAGATCTGTCGGGCGTAGTCGCGGTAGCCCTCGCGTCCGAGCGACACCATCGACGCCCATGTCGCGGCCAGCAGCCCGCCCGAGCGCGACCCGTCCATGCCCGGCGAGCAGTACTTGCCGCCGCTCCAGTCGGTCCGGAAGAAGTACTGGCTGTTGCGCACGGCGCGGTCCCGGAACAGGCACACCGAGGTGCCCTTCACCGAGTAGCCGTACTTGTGGGTGTCGGCGGAGATGGTGGTCACCCCCGGGAGGCGGAAGTCGAACACGGGGATGTTCTCCACCCCGAGCTCTTCGCCGAAGGGGAGGATGAACCCGCCCAGGCAGCCGTCGACGTGCAGCCCGACGCCGCGAGACAACGCCAGGTCGCTCAGGGCCTCGATGTCGTCGATCGTGCCGTACGGGTAGTTGCCGGCGGAGCCGAGGATGGCGATCGTGTCGTCGTCGATCAGCTCGGCCATCGCCGCGACGTCCACCCGGGTCGTCGCCGGGTCGACCGGGGCGACACGCAGCTCGACCCCGAACAGGTGGCACGCCTTGTCGAACGCGGGGTGGCCGGTCTCGGGCTTGACGAAGTTGGGTCTGGTGATCCCGTGGGTGGCGCGGGCGTGGTCGCGGTAGGCCAGCACGGCATGGGAGATGGAGCCCGTGCCTCCGCTCGTGACCAGGCCGACGGGGTCGCCGTCGTCGATGGCGTCCGCGTGGAACAGGTCGAGGGCCATGGCGATGATCTCGCCCTCGAAGCGCGTCGCGCTCGGGCACATGTCGCGCTGCAGGACGTTCACGTGGGCGAACAGCCCGAAGGCGCGGGTGAGGAAGTCGTAGTGGCTGTGGTCGCCGCAGTACATGGTCCCCGAGACCTGCCCGGTCTCCCAGAAGGCGTCCTCCTCCTTGGCCATCTGGCTGAGCTCGTCGATGATGTCCTCGCGGTCGCGGCCGTGCGCCGGGAAGGTCCGGTTGACGGCGAAGCGCTCGGCGTAGGGGAAGTCGCTGCTCATCGTGCTCCTCGGAGGGCGGTCCGGATGCTGCTCCGGAGTGCGACCAGCGTGCCACACTCCCCGAGGTGGACGACCCGGCACCCCGACCCGACATCGACCCCGAGCGGTTCTTCGAGGTCGATCTCCGCGTCGGCCGCATCAGCGACGTGCGCCCCTTCCCCGAGGCGCGTCGTCCCGCCTACCAGCTCGTGGTCGACTTCGGCCCGGCGGTCGGGACGCTGGAGACCTCGGCGCAGGTCACGAACTACCGCCCGGAGGAGCTGCTGGGACGGTCGGTGGTCGGAGCGATCAACCTGGGTGTGCGGCGCGTCGCCGGGTTCCGCAGCCAGTTCCTGGTGCTCGGCGCGGTCGAGACCGATGGAGCGGTTCGGTTGTTGCGACCCGATGGCGACCCGGCGCCGGGCACCCCGATCGCCTGACCGCCGCCGAACTTGTAGCTGGCCGGTCACCCAGCGGCGCGTGGGCTACAAGTTCGTTGCCTCCCGCCGAACTTGTAGCTGGCCGGTCGCCCGACGGCGCGTGGGCTACAAGTTCGTCGGTCAGAGCAGTTGGTCGTCGAGGTGCTCCGCCGTGCTGCCCCCGAGCTCGAGGGGGTCCATCCCGAGCTTGCGGTGGTCCCACGAACGGATCCGGTTGGCGTCGACCCGTACCGCGATCCGCTTGTGGAGCATGAACTCGACCAGCGGGCGCATCTCCTCGGTGTAGGGGCCGTTGTATCGCTCCCAGACGCTGATGCCGACCTTCCACAGGGTGTCGGGGTCCTCGACGACCTCGGCGGTCCCCTCCAACGACACGCCCCGGAGCTTGTCGTAGGTCAGGCCGTCCTCGATCAGGATCGTGACCCGAGGGTCGCGTCGGAGGTTCACCGCCTTCTGGGATGCCGCCTTGGTCTCGAACCAGACCTGGCCGTCGATGACCGCGTACCACATGGCGACGAGGTGGGGAGTGCCGTCCGCGTTCAGGGTCGCCAAGGTGCAGGTCCGACTCCGCTCGATGAAGTCGCGGACCTCGTCACGGTCCATCTCCACCTTGCTGCGCTCGTTCGTGCCCACGGCGACCCCCGGTTCAGATGCCCGGTTCCGGAACCCCGGGGTGGTCACATCATGCCCGCCCGCCGAGGTCGTCGGAATCGTCGGGGCGGAGCGACGCAGGCTGTCCGGTCAGCCTGCCGAGGGGGCCGATGCGGCAGCTCGACGGGCGACCGGGCCCACCAACGCGAGTCCGGCAGCGGATCCGAGCCCGGCCACGACGAAGGCGGCCCGGTAGTCCGCGAGCGCCACCACCACGCCGAGGATCGCGGGTCCGAGCCCGCTCGCCAGGTCGAACGACAGCGAGAACGTGCCCACGGCCTGACCTCGCTCGGACTCGGGTACCGCGGCGACCGTTGCGCTGAACAGGGCCGGGAACAGGAGCGACATGCCGATCGCCAGGGCGACGACCGCCAGCCAGACCCCTGCCGCCCCCGACCAGAGACCCAGCAGCAGGCCGCCCACGGCCAGGACCGACAACGCGGTCGACGACGCCCGGGTCCATCCGAGCTGGTCGGGCAACTTGGCTCCGACGACCCGGATGACCAGGACGAGCACGCCGTAGACCAACAGCAGGGGCGCGACGTCGGCGAAGCCGACCGTCGGTCCGTACAGCGCGATGAAGGTGGCGAACCCGATGAACGGCAGCATCCCGAGGAGGAGGATCGCACCGGGCCCGAGCGCCGCCGGGTGCAGGAGGCGGAACGGCTGCGGTTCGCGTCGGACATCCCGAGGGGTCCCGAAGCCGAGAGCGCACGCGACCAGTCCGCAGCAACCCGCGAAGATCCACACGGCGTGGAACCCGGCCGAGTCACGGAGGCCCTCACCGACGAGCGGGCCGAACGCCAGACCGGCGTAGAGCGCGACCGAGAAGTACGACGCTGCCTCGCCGCGACGGTCGTCGGGAGCCATGTCCTGGATGGCGGTCGCGGCGCCGACCCACATCGCGGCTTCGCCCGCTCCGGTCAGGAGTCGCAGCGCAACCAGAGCCGCGATGCTGTCGACGAGGGTGTAGGCGAGGACCGACAGGCCCATGACCAACGAGCCGCCGATGACCAGGATGCGTCGACCCCGAGTGTCGCCCAGCCGCCCCGCCAGCGGGCGCAGCAGTGCGGCGGAGACGGCGAAGACCCCGACGGTGACGCCCACGGCCACGCTCCCGCCTCCGAGCTCGTCCTCGACGTACACCGGCAGGGTGGGGAGCAGAGCACCGAGGGCCACGAAGTAGAAGAGCGTCGCCGCGGTCACCAGGACGAAGCCGGGGCTCAGCAGGGACCGGCGGTCCTCGCCGGCGGAGGGGATGCCGAGCGCGGCGGACGGGTCGGAGGCGGCGGGCACGCCCCGACGCTATCGCCCGGGTCCTTCGGAGGCCGAACGACTTGCCGGCGGGGAACTACTCGGTCGGATCACGCCGCGTCGGTACACTCCACGGCGAGGAGCGAGCGCGTTCGTGCGCCTGGGAAGGAGCCGGTTCATCCGGCTCGGAGGGAGAACCATGGGGAACCGGCGGTGAGCGGCGGTCGTCGTGTCGTCGTGCTCGGTCGCGGCTTCGTGGGCCGTGCCGTCGATCGACGGGTGCGGGCCCACGCCGACCACGAGGTCGTGGCTCTGGAGCCGGCCGATGACGCAGAGCTGGCCGGAAGGACCCCGGCGGGAGCGGAGCGCCTCCGGGCCGCGTTGGACTCGTCGAGTTCGCCGGTCGTGATCAACTGCTGCGGTCGGCTGCGGGGTACCGACGAGGAGCTGCTCGAAGCCAACGCCCGTTGGCCGCAGTGGCTGATCGAGGTCCTCGACGGTGCCGCGGCCCGCCTGGTCCACCTCGGCTCGGCGTCCGAGTACGGAGATCCGGGTGGGCCGACACCACTCACCGAGGACACCCCGCCGCGCCCGACCGGTAGCTACGGCGAGACCAAGTGGGCCGGCACGTCATCGGTGCTCGCCGCTCGCGCCGACGGAGCGGACGCCTCGGTGGTCCGTGGCTTCAACCTGGTGGCCGAGGACCTGTCGCCGGTGTCGCCGCTGCACCAGTTCCGCGCCGACGTGCTCGCACTACCGCCCGAGGGCGGCACGGTCACGCTGTGGGACCCGTCGACGGTCCGCGACTTCATCCTCCTCGACGACCTCGCCCGGGTCGTCGTCGCTGTGGCGCTGCACGAGGACCCGCCGGACGTGGTCAACGCGTGCAGCGGAGTCGGCGTCGACTTCGGCTCGATCGTGCGGGCCCTGGGCGACGCGACCGGCCGCGTGGTGACGGTGGAGTCCCTCGACCGTCCGGGTATCCCGGTCGTCCTGGGCGATCCGACCCGCATGCGGGCCGTCACCGGCGTGCAGGCGAACATGGACGCGGCGCTGCTGGCGAGGACCGTGCTCGGCCAGGACGGCGGCTCGTGAGCAGTGTCAACGGAAGCGCGACCGCATCTCCGCGTGCGGTCGTGCTGGCGGGAGGGGTCGGCACCCGACTCCCGCCCCACTCCACCGAGTTCCCGAAGCCCCTCGTGCCGCTGGGAGGTGAATTGGCGGTGATCGAGGTGGTGCTGCGACAGCTCCGCCGTCAGGGGTTCGCCCGCATCACCCTGGCCATCGGGAACCTCGGGGGTCTGGTCCGCGCCTACTGCGAGGACGGATCCCGTTGGGGTATCGACCTCGACTACTGGACCGAGGACGTCCCGCTCGGCACGATGGGCCCGGTGATCCAGCACCTCGACGAGGTGCCCGAGCACCTCATCGTGACCAACGGCGACGTGCTGACCGACCTGGACCGGCGGGCGTTCCTGGCGGACCACATCCGGTCCGGTGCATCGCTGTCGGTCGCCACCAGCGAGCGATCCACCGAGGTGGACTTCGGGGTGGTAGAGGTCGCGGCCGGTCGGATCGTCGGCTTCCACGAGAAGCCCGCCTTCCCGATCGTTGCCTCGATGGGCGTGTACGCCATCTCATCGGCGGTGCTGTCGCGGTACGCCGCGGGCGCTGCGGTCGGCTTCGATCAGGTCGTGCTCGACCTCATCGAAGCAGGAGACCCGCCGCGGGCCGTCTCGCACGACGGCGTCTGGTTCGACCTCGGCCGCCCGGCGGAGTACCTGGAGGCGGATCGACGGTGGTCGGAGCTAGCGCCGCTCCTGCTTCCCGACCTCGACGACGATCCGGACTCAGCCGCGGTCAGCGGCTGAGTCCGGCCGATCAGCCTGACCTACCCGCGCTGCGTCGACGCGACCGGCGATCAGCAGGTCTGTCGCCACGCGTCGAGCTCGAGTCGCTTGTAGAGCGAGGAGAACCCGAGTGGAGCGGTCACCGGGCAGAACTCGGCGGGGTGACGTTGTACTCGGTGTGCAGCACCGGCTTGCCCGCTGAGATCCAGGGGGTCAGGGTGGCGCACTCGTCGAACTCGGCGCACTGCTCGTTGACCTCGAAGTCGGCCTCGGACGAGAGCTCGGCCGCCATGTCGATGGCGTTCTTGACGCCCATGGCCAGCCCACGTTCGTGGGCTCGGGCGATCAACCAGCGGTTGTAGGCGATCGAGTCGGCGTAGGAGATCGGGAACCCGGTGTCCTGGAGGTGGTTGTCCATCCAGTCTCCCTCGACCCCGTCGAACCCCTTGGACTTGCAGAGGTCGAGGCGTGCCTCCATGTACGGGCCGATCACGTCGATGCGCCGGATGTCCAGCCACCGCTCCTGGGGCCATCCGTCGACCGTCCCGCCCTTGACCGAGGCCGGCATCGACGCGACATCGGGCCGGTAGGTCTCCCACGACCCGACGGTGAAGTAGCACACCACCTTGCGGCCCTGCGCGTGCAACGACGCAACCGTCGATGCCGGCGTGTCGAACAGATCGACGTCGTACACCTCGACGTCGACGCTGGTGTCGATGGCGCCGTCGAGCTGCCACTGCCAGGTGACGCCCCGGCTGGGCTTCCACCACCCGACCGCGGTGACGGGGCCGGGAGCGGTCGTCGGCACAGCGGGCGGAGTCGTCGGCGCCGGTGGCGATGGTGTGGTCGACGGCACAGTCGCCGGGACAGTCGTCCGGTTCGGCTTCTCCTCCCGGTGCGACATGGCCGGAGGACGGCGTGAGGACTGCTCCTGCATGGGGGCCGAGCAGGCTGCGATCAGCACCGATGCTGACGCGACGATGAGAACGAGGGTGGCGCGGGGCATGGCTCAATCATCGGCGCTGGCCGCGCAGAGGTGTAGCTCGGGACCGAGAAAGTTCGCGCTTCACCGGTGGAAACAACGCTCGCTTCTCAAGGACGGCGCCGCCATCCGGCGGTACGGGGCAGCGGATCGGTGGAACGGTCCTGGCCCGGTCGCACGCTCGGGTGAACGCAATTGCCCGCTCGGCCGCCAGGGCTGTCGGCGCACGCGCGGGTGAACGGGATTGCCCGCGCCATCGACCACTCTTACCATCGCTGCATCGAGGGAGGGACGGATGCTGGGATCCGAAGGGTTGCGGGGACGGACTCGATGACGCGCACGCGAGTGGCTCTGGTGACGGAGAGCACCTACCCGTGCGCCCGAGGTGGGGTCGCCGTCTGGTGCGATCAGCTGATCCGCAACCTTCCGGGCGTGGACTTCACCGTGGTCGCGATCACGCCGACGACGCGGGAGCCCGTCGTGTGGGAGTTGCCTCCCAACGTCGTCGACTTCCGTCGGCACGCGGCGTGGGATCGGCTGACCGACCAGCGGTCGCGCCGCCATCCGCCACCGCTCCCCGCGGCGTTGCAGGAGCTCGTCAGCATCCTGGTCGAACCTCCCGGAGGAGCCGCGCCCGGGACGCTGCCGAACCAGGTCCGTCGCTTCGCCGACGTCCTCGACCGGCTGGTCGCGGCAGCCGTCGACGGCTCCCTCGCTCCCCACCTCCGCTTCGACTCGTTCTTCGGTCCGGTCCAGACGGCCCTGGCCTCGTCGACCTACATCGGGTCGCGCTACGACTGGAGCCTGGCCGACGCGTTGGCCGTGGCGACCGCTCTCCCCCACATCCTGTCGTCGCTTCTGGTCGACGTCGGACCGGTGGACGTGATCCACATCTCCGCCAACGGACTGCCCGTGCTGGTCGCTCTGGCCGGCCACGCCCGGCGTGGATCGCCGATCATGATGTCGGAGCACGGGCTGTACTTGCGCGAGCGCTACCTCGGCGCCGACCACGAGGTCGGTCGGCCCGTGGTCAAGGACGTGCTGCTGAGGTGGCACCGCTGGTTGACCGTCGTCGCCTACGACCGCTGTGAGCACCTCTCGCCGGCTTCGGACTTCAATGCCCGGTGGGAGAGGGCGTTGGGTGCCGACGGACACGCCGTGTCGACGCTGCACAACGGAGTGGACCCCGCTGCCTTCCCGATGCAGCTCAACGAGGTTCGCAGCCCCGATGTGGTCTGGCTCGGCCGGATCGACCCGGTGAAGGACCTCCACACCCTCCTGCGGGCGGCCGACCTCGTCCGCCGCCGGGTCCCATCGACCCGATTCCGGCTCTTCGGTGAGGAGCCGAGCGACGTCAAGGGGTACCTGGATTCATGTCTCGCTCTACGCGACTCGCTCGATCTGGGCGGCGTGGTCACGTTCGAAGGCCGGGTCGGCCATCCCGTCACCGCCTTCCTCCGAGGTCAGCTGTCGGTCCTCAGCAGCATCACCGAGGGGTTCCCGTACTCGGTCCTCGAGTCGATGTCGTGCGGGATCCCCGTCGTGGGAACCGAGGTCGGCGGCGTCCCGGAGGCCATCGCGGACACAGGTCTGGTGGTACCTCCCCGCGATCCCGAGGCGATGGCGAGCGCCATCATCCACCTCCTCACCCACGACGACGAGCGCCGGCGGATGCGGCTGGCGGCGCGGGCGAGGGTGGAAGAGCTCTACCGCCTCGATCTCATGCTGTCGCGCCACGACGACCTCTACCGGGCCCTCAGCCGTGTGATCGACCTGCGCGACAGGGCCTCCATCCCACCCGATGACCTCGATTCGGACCTCGACCACGAGGCGATTCCGGTCCTCGCAGCTCGCCGATGAGCCCAGGAGGAGACGGATCCCCGCCCTCGGGATGGGGATCGGTCCCGACCCGGCCGAGCCCGCCGCCGGCCATGACCGCTCCCGGGGGCTCCCCCGCGGGTCGGGCACGCGGTCACCACCCGGGAGCGATGCTGGAGCCGGAGCTCCTCGAACGGATCCGGGTCGCGGTGGACGAGCACGAGGTCGCCGTGCTGCTCGAGTCGGCCGGGATCAGCGATCGGGTCGCCGCGGACGAGTACGACGTCCTCGACGTGTTCGACCTCGCCGTCCGGCTGCGGACCTCGACCGGCGCCCCACCCCGTCTGCCGTCCCCCGGCCGTCCGGACTGGTACGTGTCATCGCCGGTCGCGGTGCTGCGAGGCTGCCTCTTCACCGTCGCCGGACTCGTCTCGGTCGGACTGGCGGGGTCGGGGGTCGGCCGGAACGCGGCGATCTGGGTCCTGGTGTGGTCCGCGGTGTGGGTGGCGATGCTCCAGGGTCTGTCGTTCCTCGGGTACCTGCTGCGCGAGCGCGGCGGGCCCGGCTCACAGGCGAGCTCGATCGCTCCGCTCATCCCGAGCTTCGCTGTCCCGGTGCTGGCCGGAATGGCCACGGCGGTGTTCGCGGGACCCGGATCGGGCGTGGTCACCGGGGCTGCGCTGCTGGTCCTCACCGGGGTCGTCCTGTTGCTCGTCGTCGATCGTCCGTGGGCGGTCGCGTCGGTCGTGCTGCCCGTGGGAGCGGTCGCGGCGTGGGCGATCTCCGGCGGGCCCATCAACTCGCAGGTGGCGATCGCCCTGTGGGCCGGCAGCGGGGTCGTCCTCGCGATCACCACGGTCGCGGTGACCGGTGGGGTGCGCCTGACGGGACCGGTTCCGCTCTCGCGTCAGGACGTCCGTTCGGCGGGTCCGTTCGTGGTGGCCGGACTCGGCATCGGTGCGATGAGCGTCGCCGTCGTCGTCGTGGTCGCTCCGGCCCCTACGCTGTCCGGGGCGAGCGACGGGGTGTGGCTCGTGGCTGCAGCACCGTTCCTGGTGCCGGTCTCGATCGCCGAGCTGCTCGTCGTGACCGCGCGTCGATCCCTGCTCGCCGCGACGACGCGGACACGGGGGCTGGACGAGTTCCGTCACCTCGCCCGGCGGCAGGCAGTTCGCATGTGGACGGCGCACCTCGCACTGATGGCCACGCTGGCGCTCGCTTGTACGTGGCTGCTCCCGCTCGTGAGCCCGGCCGAGCCGACCTGGACCGAGGCCCTGTCGTTGGTGGCCGCGTTCGGCCTCCTGGGGACGGTCCTCACCGCGGGTCTGCTCCTGTTGGCCGCCGGGAGGCTCGCCCGCGTCTCGGGGCTGCTGTGGGGTGGCGCCGCGCTGGTCTTCCTGGTCCGGCTCGTGGCCGGCGGGTGGTCACCGGCCGTTGTGGTCGTGCTCGCGTTCGTCTCGGCCGCGGGTGTGGTCGTGTCGTCGCTGGCGACCGAGGGACTCGATTCCTACCGCTGAGCGCGGTTCCCGTCGCGCCGTGAGCGGTGCGGCTTGACGGGGCTGGGGAGAGCCACAAGGATGCGAACCGGACAACTCATGTTGGGGAGGGAAGCCCTATGAGAGCTGTGCTGATGGTCGGCGGACGCGGGATGCGTCTGCGTCCTTTCACCACCACGATTCCGAAGCCACTGGTGCCGGTCGGCGGCGAGCTGCCGATCATCGAGCTGTTGCTTCGTCAGCTGCGCCGCTGCGGCGTCACGGAGGTCACCTTGGCCACCGGGCACATGGGCGGCCTGATCCAGCGCTACGTCGGCGACGGCGCCCAGTGGGACTTGTCGATCGACTACTGGCACGAGGACGCACCGCTGGGCACGATCGGTCCGCTGCTGCAGCACCGGGACTCGCTGCCCGACGACGTCCTGCTGCTCAACGGCGACCTGCTGTGCAGCATCGACTTCGCCGAGCTGGTCGCGTTCCACACGCGACAGGGCGGCGGGCTCACCATGGCGGGATCGACCCGACGCATCGACGTCGAGTTCGGGGTGCTCGAAGTCGACGGCACCGAGCTCAACGAGTTCCGTGAAAAGCCGCAGCTCGCCTACCTCGCCAACATGGGGATCTACGTCCTGAGCCGCACCGTGCTCGACCAGCTCGACGGGGACGGGGCGCACGGAGTGGACGAGCTCATCCGGTCACTCCTCGCGGCGGGGGTCCACCCCAACGTCTACGAGTTCGACGGCTACTGGCTCGACATCGGTCGACCCGAGGACTACGACCGGGCCAACCTCGAGTTCGCCGAGCTGCGGCGACAGCTCCTGGGCGACGAGGTCGACACGCCCGACTCCACGATCGACCTGCGGCCGCTCCGTCCCGACCCGCACCCCGACGCGGTGCCGCTCGACGCCATTGTCGGCTCGGTCGCATGAGCACCACGCTGGGGAGCGTGCGGGCGGTGGTCCCGAGACCACCGCGCACATCGGAGTCGCGGCCATGACCGCCCGGCGCGTGTCCGGACGTCCGGCGCACGGAAGAGACGGAACATCGACAGACCGGTACGGAGCATCGGGCTCCGCACCACGGACTCCTGGGGGTCCGGAGGAGGGAATGGACATGAAGGCGACGTCGAACAACCGAAAGGCCCGCGGCGCACCCCGCCGACGGAGCCTCGTCATCGCGTTGGCGGTCGCGTTGATCGCCGCGGTCGCACCGTCGCTCACCGCGAGCGTCGGCGCCGCGGACCCGGCCAAACCGGTGTCGATGCGACTCCTCGTCATCGCCGCGGACGGCAACGAGACCGACTACCCGGCCATCACGACCTTCCTCGACGAGGTCGGCGTCCCCTACGACAAGATCCTTGCGGCGGACACGCCGCTGACCGCGTCGATGCTATCCGACGGCACGACCGGCAGGTACCAGGGGATCGTGCTGACGACCGGCAACCTGACCTACTTCGACTCCGGGGCCGGCACCTGGCAGAGCGCGTTCAGCCCTGACGAGTGGGCGACGCTCCGCCAGTACCAGAAGGACTTCCACGTCCGCTCCGTGACCAGCTACACGTTCCCGGAGGCGAGCTACGGCCTGAGCTACGCCGGCTACCGCAACACCCTCGGATCCGAGCTGCCGGCCACCCTCACCGCAGCCGGCCAGGCGGTGTGGCCCTACGTGAACGCTGCCAACCCGATCGAGCTCACCGGCGCCTGGGTCTATCTGGGTTCGATCCTCGACCCGAGCGTGACCACGCCGCTCGTGAACGTCACCGTCGACGGGACCACGTACCCGGTCGCCTCGGTCACCCGCTTCGACGGGTACGAGAACCTGGCGGTCACCGCGGCCAACAACCCGAACCTGCTCCACTCGATCCTGCTCTCCACCGGATGGATCAACTGGGTCAGCGGAGGGAACTTCCTCGGCAACCGCAGCTCCAGCATCGATGTCCAGATCGACGACCTGTTCATTGGGACCGACCAGTGGGACCCGGCGACCAACACCGCTCACACCGAGTACACCAACGTCCCCGCCGACGTGACAGCGATGGTGGCCTACCAGAACGCCCGTCGGGCCAACCCCGCCACGCCGGGGTTCAAGGTCGAGTACGCCTTCAACGGGGCCGGCGGCCCGACCAACCCGTCCCTGGTGAACACCGTGCGCGCCAACCGCTCGCAGTTCGGCTTCATCAACCACACCTGGACCCACTTCAACCTGGACTGCGGCGACTGCCCCAACCCGACGGGGCAGATCACCACGAACACGACGCAGATCCGTTCACAGATCCTGACCAACCGGATGTACGGCGCTCTGCTCGGCCTTCCGGGCAACTCCGACACCATGGTCCAGCCCGACATCTCGGGCATCAACACGCCTCCCAACCCGATGGCACAGAAGGCAGCCGGCGGTGTCGGCATCCGCTTCTGGATCGGAGACACCTCCCGGGCCGGGCAGACCAACCCGACGTTCAACACCGGCTTCGCCACAGCGGGCGACTCCCGGGTGTTCGTCGTGCCCCGTCGCCCGACCAACCTCTTCGTGGCCGCCACCACACCGGACCAGTGGACCAGCGTCTACAACCACTTCTACGCCCCTGGCGGCATCCTGTGCGGCATGACGACCTGCTTCGACCGGCCTCAGACCTACCAGGAGATCCTCGACCACGAGTCCGACTACCTGCTGCGCTACCTGCTCCGAGGTGACCTCGATCCGTGGATGTTCCACGTCGGCAACACCCGGGCCTACTCCGGCAACCGCAGCGTGCTGTCCGATCTCCTCGACGAGACGTTCTCGAAGTACTCGTCGATGGTGAACACGCCGGTGCGCAGTGTCTCGTTCAAGCAGGCCGGCCAGGCCATGCAGGGCCGGGCCGCCTACAACGCTGCGGGGGTCACCGCGACGGTGACGCCGTGCACCAGCATCACGGTCAAGGCCACAAAGGCCGCGACCGTGCCGGTGAACGGGGTCGCCTACACCGCGGCGAACTCGACGGTCGAGCACTATGGCGGACGGACCATCTCCCAGGTCCGACTGGCCGCCGGGCAGACCGTGACGATCCCGCTGCCCGCATGCTGACCGAGCGCTCGTCGGTCGGGGTCCCGACCGACGAGCCGGCTGCTGCCGCCGGCGCTGCCGACGGTGGAGGGCGCTCAGCCCGGCCGGATCGGAGATGGCTGCTGCTGGTGGGTGCGGTGGTCCTGGTCGCGTTGGCGGCTGGCGCGGTCGTCATGTCCGGACGCGGCGATCCAGGTTCGGACCCGGTGACCCCGCTCGCTCGGTCCGAGGCGTCTCGCCCGTCGGCCACGGCTCCGTCCGCGGCAGTCCCGTCAGCACCGACAGAGACGTCCACGCCGTCGGCAGCGGCAGCCGCCACCGTGACGGACCCGGCCGATGTGCCAGCGGCTCCGAATCCCACGGACGGGGCCGCGACGACCGCGGTCCCGTCCGGTTCCGAAGGCGTTCCCGCCCCTCCGCTCCGTCCGGTCCCCGGGGCCGAACCGTCTCGGGCCGCAGTCGACGTCCCGCAGTCACCCGGCCCGCCGGCCGCCGATCCGACCCACAGCGGTCACTGACAGGAGGGTTCCATCGTGAGCACAGGATCGCCCAGCTGGAGGGCGGCGGTCACTGGGAGCCGGCCCGTGGTGGCCGTGCAGGGTCTCGGTTTCGTGGGCGCGGCCATGTCGATCGCGGTCGCTTCCGCTCTCGACGACCTCGGGGAACCCGCGTTCGACGTGATCGGAGTCGACCGCGACGACCCGTCCGGGTGCGAGCGCATCGACGCGATCAACTCAGGTCGGTTCCCGTTCGCCACGAGTGACGACCATCTCCGATCGGCGCTCGCGGCGGTACGCGGCCGCGGCAACCTCGTCGCAGGGTCGGATCCCGCGGCGTACGCACTTGCCGACGTGGTCGTGGTCGATGTCCCGCTCGACATCGACTGGCGGGCCGAGCCTCCCGAGCTGCTGCTCGAGGGATTCACCGCGGCGATCCGCACCGTGGGTCGCCACATCGAACCCGGAACACTGGTCCTCGTCGAGACGACGGTTCCGCCCGGGACCACCGAACGCGTCGTGGTGCCCGCGCTCGCCGAGGAGCTCGCCGCCCGGGGTCATCGTCCCGACGACGTGTTGGTCGCCCACAGCTACGAGCGAGTCATGCCCGGCGCCGAGTACCTCGCCTCGATCGTCAACTACTGGAGGGTGTACGCCGGACGGACCGAGGCCGCCGCCAAGGCCGCCGAGGCGTTCCTGTCCCAGGTGATCAACGTGGCGGAGTACCCGTTGACCCGACTGTCGAACACCACCGCGTCGGAGACGGCAAAGGTCCTGGAGAACACGTTCCGGGCCACCACCATCGCCCTGATGGACGAATGGGGCCGCTTCGCCGAGACCGTCGGGATCGATCTGGTCGAGGTGGTCGACGCCGTCAGGATGAGGCCCACCCACGCCAACGTGCGAACGCCGGGCTTCGGCGTGGGCGGGTACTGCTTGACCAAGGATCCGCTCTTCGCCCGTCTCGCCTCGGAGGTCCTCTTCGACTCTCCCGTCGAGTTCCCCTTCTCCACCGCTGCGGTGCGCGTCAACGACCAGGCTCCCGTGCGGGCGCTGGACCGCCTCGAGGAGCTGATGGGACGTCCCGTGACCGGACGGCACGTGCTGCTTCTCGGCGTGTCGTACCGCCAGGACGTCGGTGACACCCGGTACTCCCCGTCGACGACGTTCGTCGAGGCTGCGACTGCCCGCGGTGCACGGGTGAGCGCACAGGACCCGCTGGTCGACCGCTGGGAGGAGCTCGACAGGCCGGTGCTGACCGAGCTCCCACCCCTCGACGACGTCGATGCCGTCGTCCTCGCCGTCCCCCACGACGACTACCGGGGCATCGACGTCACCACGTGGCTGGGTGAGCACCGACCGGTCATCCTCGACGCGTTCGACGTGTGGACCGACGACCAGCGTCGCTCCGCAGCGGCTCTCGGTTGCACGGTCGGATCGATCGGTCGAGGCACTCCCCCGTGACGAGTCGTCGCGGGATGATCGAATCGGCGCACGGCGGATCAGGAGGAAGGACATCATGAGCGGACGGGCACTCATCACCGGCGGGGCTGGCTTCATCGGAGCCCATCTCAGCCGACGACTGCTGGACGACGGCTGGGAGGTGACCCTCGTCGACAACCTGAGTCGGGGCGTGCAGGACACGGCCCTGGCGTCTCTGCGCGAGCGGCCGGGATTCGCACTGCACGTCGCCGATCTGCGCGACCCTTCGACCCTGGGCTCGATCCCGACCGACCACACGCACGTCCTGCACTTCGCCGCTCTTCTCGGCGTCCAGAACGTGATCGATCGGCCCTCGGCCGTGCTCCGTGAGAACGTCGCTCTGCTCGAGACCATGCTCGACGTGGCGTCGGCCCAGAGCTCTCTCGAGCGATTCCTGTTCCCCTCGACCAGCGAGGTGTACGCGGGAACCCAGCAGTTCCACGACCTGCCGTTCCCGACGCCTGAAGACACTCCGCTCACCGTGTCGGCGCTCGATCGCCCGCGCACCAGCTACATGCTGTCCAAGATCTACGGCGAAGCCCTCGTCCACCACAGCGGCCTCCCGTTCACGATCGTCCGACCCCACAACTTCTACGGCCCACGGATGGGTCTGTCCCACGTGGTGCCGCAACTCCTCGACCGGATCCACCGATCGGCCGACGGCGACGAGTTGACGGTGTACTCCATCGACCACCGTCGGACGTTCTGCTACATCGACGACGCGGTCGAGTACCTCACTCGGCTGTTGGGACCCGCTGGTCGGGACGGCACCTTCAACATCGGTGTGGAAGTTCCCGAGGTGACCATCGGTGAGCTGGCCGAGCTCCTGTGTCGAGTGGTCGGTCGTGAGTTGCGGCTCGTTGCGGGCGAGACGACGGCCGGATCGCCGCCACGACGCTGCCCCGACATGTCCCGCACGATCGATGCCACCGGCCACCGTCCGCAGGTGTCGCTGGACGAGGGGGTCACCCGCACCTACAGCTGGTACCGCGACACGGTCTTCGACGGGGACGGGGTGTCGGCCCGCTGAGGTCGGCGGGGTGGCCGGCGACGCGAGGCGCTCAGCCCAGCCGGTGCGTCCCGAGCTGGTCCGTCACGACCTCATCGCTCGGGAGCGGACCGGGAGCGGTCCCCGCCCCGAACGGAGATCCGCCGAGCGCCTCGCGTCCGTGCGGCTGCATCCAGTCGGCCAGATCCGGGCCGAGCGGGACGATCCCGGTCGGATTGATGTCCCGGTGGACCCGGTAGTAGTGCGCCTTGATGTGGTCGAAGTCGACCGTGTCGCCGAACCCCGGGGTCTGGAACAGGTCACGGGCATAGGCCCAGAGCACCGGCATCTCCGAGAGCTTCCGGCGGTTGCACTTGAAGTGACCGTGGTACACGGGATCGAAGCGGACCAACGTGGTGAACAGCCGGATGTCGGCGTCGGTGATGTGGTCGCCCATGAGGTACCGACGGGTCCCGAGTCGCTGCGACAGCTCGTCCAGCCGTGAGAACAACCGGTCGTAGGCGTCCTCGTACGCCCGTTGGGAGCCGGCGAAGCCGCAGCGGTAGACGCCGTTGTTCACGTCGCGGTAGATGGCGGCCATCAGCTCGTCCATCTCCTCGCGTCGGTCGGCCGGATACAGGTCGGGTGCGCCCGGACGGTGGTGGTCGACCCACTCGGTCGAGAGGTCCTCGCTCATCGGCACGAAGTCGTTGGTACCGGCCGGGCTCGACCGGGTAGCCGTCGCGTCCGTCCCTCGTGATGCGTGAGCCGATGTAGCGGGTGTCGCGCTCGAACGCGTCCTTGTCTGCCACGTACACACCCGGGCCCTGCTGCGGGGCATCGCCCGAGCCCGGGTCGGTGGGGTCGTCTGCGGCGGGTTCTCGGACCATGGGGCATGCCTACCGCATCGTGCGCCCTGGTGGGTCACGCCAGGAGATCGACCGCAGAGTCAGCCGATCCGGGCCGACTGACCGCCGTCCACGGGCAGGCACACCCCGGTGATGAACGCGGCGTCGTCGCTGGCGAGGAACAGCGCGGCCCGGGCGACGTCCCAGGCGGAACCCTGGTGCCCGAGCGGGACCATCCCGGCGCGCAGCTCCGCATACTCGTCCCGATCGACACCCATCAGTTCGGCAGCCTGATCGACCCCCATCGGGGTGTCGATCAGACCCGGCAGGACCGCGTTGGCGCGCATGCCGTGGCGGGCACCTGTCAGGGCGAGGTTCTGGGTGAGGGCGTTCACCCCGGCCTTCGAGATCTTGTAGGCGGTCAGGTTCGTCGCCGCGGCGATCGACGCCAGGGACGACACGTTGACGATCGCGCTGCGCTCCTGTGCCCGCAACACGGGAACAGCGGCGCGACAGGTGCGCCACATCGCCCGCAGGTTCACGTCCAGGATGCGGTCGTAGTCGTCGTCGGACAGCCGGTGCGGCGGAGCGTCGCCGGCGCCGATCCCGACGTTGTTGTGCAGGATGTCGAACCCACCCATTCGATCGACCGCCGCGGCGACCACACGTTCGGGGCCCTCTGCGGACGCGATGTCGGTGACGACGACGACGGGTTCGGGCAGATCGTGCCCGGCCGCGGCGGCTGCGTCGGCGGCCGCCGTCGCGGTGTCGAGTGCCCGGGCCTCGTCCCGGTCGACCAGCAGCAGTCTGGCCCCGTGGGCCGCGAACGTGATCGCCGTGGCCCTCCCGTTGCCGATCCTCGGCCCCGGGGTCTGCCCCGCTCCGACGACGACGGCGGTCCGCCCGGCCAGTCGGTCCCCACCCCCGGGAGCGCTCACGGCTCGGTGCTGCCGATCGCCGGCATCGGTCCTTCGGTGAGCACGCCCACCGACCGCAGCATCCCCGCGAGCATCGCGTAGTGGCCGGCGAGGATCGTCAACTCGATGAGCTGGCTGTCGTCCAGACCGGAGTCGACCAGCTGCGACCACGTTGATCCGGAGATGACGTGGTCGCCCACCACCTCGTCGACCGCCGCCAGTACCGCCCGGTCGGCGGCCGACCACGGGTGGTCCTCCGGCGGCCGTGCGCAGGCGACGATCTCCGCTTCGGTGAGTCCGGCGTCCAGGCCGATAGCCACGTGCTGGCCCCACTCGTAGTCCGAGCCGCAGCGCGCTGCGGTCCGCAGGATCACCACCTCGCGGGTCCGGGCGGGCAGCGAGCTTCCCTGCAGCAGCCGTCCCCCGAACGGGAGCCAGCTGCGCATGAGCTTCGGGTGAACGGCGAGGGTGCCGAAGATGTTCAGCTCACCCATCGGCCCGAGCGGTTCCAGGACGGCCAGCTGTTCTCCGGTGGCCTCGCTCCGACGCACCGGATCGATCCGGGGTGGGTCGACTTCGGTCATGGTCGGAGGCTACCGGTGCCCCGGGGGCTCAGGCCCGAGGGTGCGACGCCGCCGCGACCGGACACGTACACTCGGGGCAGACCGCGGGCCCAGGGCCCGGCGGGGAGCGGTCGAGGAGGAGGGAATCGGTCATGCGGAAGGGCTTCGCGGTCACCTGGGTCGTGCTGGTGTCGTTGGTCGGGGTCGTTGCTGCATGCACCCCTCCTCCGTCGGGTTCGGGCACCCCGCCCGCAGATGTCCCGTGCTCGGACTCCGATCACGTCGTGCGGGTGCACGGCGACTCGCTCGCGTTCCACATCGCCCGGGCGATCGATGCGCCCGGGCGAACGGTGATGGACCGGACGACCGCTCGGGCATCGCTGAGCTTCGACCTCCCGGAGAACGCCGAGCTGGGCCTGCCGGCCGTGTCGTCGATCGTGGGGACCGTCCGCGACTGGGTGGACCGGTGCGGAGTGCCGGAGGTCCTCGTGATCCAGGGCGGGATCAACGACCTTGCGAGCAGCGTGCCGGTGACCGACATCGAAGCGGCGGTCTCCGGTCTCAGTGACTGGCTCGAGGCGCGTGACGTGACCACCGTGTGGATGACGATCCACCCCCTTCCGACCGCGGGCACCTACATGTGGGTCCAACCTGCGCGACAGGCGTACAACGAATGGTTGAAGGCCGGGAACGTTCACGGGATCGTCGCCGACTGCGTGCCCTACCTCGAGGACCCGGCCCACCCCGACACGATGGCGCCGGCGTACTGGTGGCAGGTCGACATCTGGGGGACCATCGAGGGCGTCCACCCGAACCAGGCCGGCTACGACCAGCTCGGCCGGTGCATCTCTGACGCCCTGCCGCCCACCGTCGGCTGATCACCCGATCATCAGGCGGCGCCCTCCGCAGCCCGGTCCTGGGCGACCGCGTCCATCTCGAGGTACTCCTCGCCGGTGTCGACCCAGTCCTCGAACTGCGTGACGCCGAGCACGTCGAACCGCTTGCGCAGCCATCCGTCGTTGGCATCGAGCAACCCGAGCTTCTTGCAGTTCGGCACGATCTTGGAGAACAGGAGCTGCTGGAACGGGTCCTCGTTCTTGACCTCGGCGGGCACGTCGAAGAGCTTCAACGCCTTGCGGACGTCGATGCCCATGCGCTCCCACACCTCCTGCTGGAGGAAGCGGTCACGCATCCGCACCGCCGCTTCGAACGCGAACTCCTGGCGTTCGAGGAGCTCGGCGTCGGTGAGCCCGGCGTAGAACTCCTGCAGCGACAGCACTCCGAACGCGACGTGTCGGGCCTCGTCGCTCATCACGTAGCGGAGCAGCCGCTTGAGGAGCGGGTCGGGCGTGGTCTGCAGGGCCATGCCGAACGCGGCCAGAGCCAATCCCTCGACCATGATCTGCATGCCGAGGTAGGTCATGTCCCAGCGGCTGTCGTCGATGATGTCGTCGAGAAGCAGCTTCAGGTGGGTGTTGATCGGGTAGTGGCCGTCGAGCTTGGTGTCGAGGTACTGGGCGAACACCTCGACGTGCCGCGCCTCGTCCATGACCTGGGTCGCGGCGTAGTACTTGGCGTCGATCCACGGAACCGTCTCGACGATCTTGGCGGTGCACAGCAGGGCGCCCTGTTCGCCGTGCATGAACTGGCTGAGGGACCAGTTCTGCACCTCGTGGGCGAGCTCGACCCACTCGGTACGGGTCCACTTCTCGAACGGGGTGCCGGTGAAGTCGACGCCGCGCGCCTCGAACTCCATCTGCTGCATGTCGGCCATCATCTCGGCGAACTGCTGCTGGTCGACGTCGATCGACCAGTCGAGGTCGGTCTGGCCGTTCCACTGCGAGCCCTTGGCCTTCTCGTAGAGCTTGTCGAGCGCGGGTCGGGCGCCCTTCTCGTAGTCCCACGTGAAGATCACGTCCGCGTTGTCGCGCACGGCGTGGATCACCTCGTCCACGTCGGTGTTGGCCGTGGTGAGGATCGCCTCGAGGTCATCGACGGCGGGGCGACCGAGGATCTCCTCGTCGCGGGACGGCAGCTGCGCGGACATGACGGACCCCCGTTCGGCGCGACACTGCCGCCGGTGGGTCCGGTGCTGGCGCGCCTCACCGACAGCCTGCCACACGCGATCGGTATCGGGTGGTCCCCTGTCGGCCCACCGTCGGTGGTCCGACTCACCCGGCGGGGACCGGCAGCGGCTGGATCCGCCGGCCGCCGGTCCCCGTTCAGATGGTCCCCGGCAGCCTCAGGAGATGATCCCCAGCAGCTTGAGGATCGACAGGATGGTCGAGACGTCTCCCAGGGTGCAGCCGCTCGAGAACACCGCGGCACCGGCCACGATGCTCCCCAGCGCCACGTTGCGGCGCCGGGCCCGGAGTCGGCGAGCGCGACCGGTGACGATGGTCGTGTTCTCGGCGGGTGCGGCTTCGACGGTGTTCGGCACGGTCATGGCACATCTCCCTGATCGGCGCTCGGCCCCCACGACCGAACGATGTTCAGGACGCTACATGAACGCTCGTTCACGGGGAACCCCCGGTGTCGGAGACCACGAGGCGCTCGACGTGACGGGGAGACACGCGCCGACGCCCACCACGCCGTCTCGGTCGGTCGTAGGCTCCACCCATGGACGGCGACCGCCAGACGCCCGGCTGGTTCGACACCCATGAGGTCACCAACCAGCCCCCACCCCTCGAGGCCTACGACGTGTTCAGCTCGGACCGTGCGTTGGTCGAGGCCGTCGAACGGCACGGGGCCGCAGACAACGTCGGCGATCTCGCCGCGATCGGACGGCGCGCCGGCGATCCCGAGTGGATCGAGCGGGGTCGTCAGGCCAACTCGGTCACGCCGATCCTGCGGACCCACGACCGCTACGGGCGCCGCCTCGACGTCGTCGACTACCACCCCGCCTATCACGACCTGATGGGGGCTGCGATCGACGCCGGACTGCACGCCGCGCCGTGGGTCGACACCCGCCCCGCCCCGCACGTCACCAGGGCCGCCGGGGTCATCACCTGGTACCAGGTCGACGCGGGCCACACGTGCCCGATCTCCATGACCTACTCCTCGGTGCCCGCTCTCGGTCACGAGCCGGAGCTCGCTTCCGACCTCGTCCCCCGGCTGACCGCCCGGGACTACGACGGCTCCAACCGGCCGATCGAGCAGAAGGCCGGCATCACCGCCGGCATGGCCATGACCGAGAAGCAGGGGGGCTCCGACGTCCGAGCCAACTCCACCGTCGCCCGAGCGAACCCGGCGCCGATCGGGGTGGCCGGCCGCGAGTTCCTGATCACCGGCCACAAGTGGTTCTGCTCTGCGCCCATGTCGGACGGCTTCCTGACCCTCGCGGTCGCCCCGGGCGGGCTCAGCTGCTTCTGGATGCCGCGGTGGAGGCCGGACGGCACCCGCAACGCCGTGCGCATCCAGCGACTCAAGGACAAGCTCGGCGACCGCTCGAACGCCTCGAGCGAGATCGAGATGCTCGACGCGTGGTCGGTCATGGTCGGCGAGGAGGGCCGTGGTGTCCGGACGATCATCGAGATGGTCAACCACACCCGACTCGACTGCACCCTCGGATCCGCCGCCATCATGCGTCAGGGAACCGCTCAGGCCATCTGGCACGCGTCGCACCGTCAGGCGTTCGGCCGCACCCTCGTCGAGCAGCCGCTGATGTCGAACGTACTGGCCGACCTCGCCGTCGAATCCGAAGCCGCGACCGTCGCAGCCATGCGGGCCGCGGCCACCTTCGACGCCGCCGACGACCCAGCCGAAGCGCTGCTGGCTCGCCTGGTCCTCCCGATCGTCAAGTACTGGACGTGCAAGCGGGCCACCACCCACGCGGCCGAGGCGATGGAGTGCCTCGGAGGGGTCGGTTACGTCGAGGAGACCGACCTGCCCCGCCTGTTCCGCCAGAGCCCGGTCAACGGCATCTGGGAGGGGTCCGGCAACGTGATGTGCCTCGACGTCCTGCGGGCGATGATGACCTCACCCGAGTCGATCGAGGCCTACTGGGCCGAGGTCGATCTCGGATCCGGCTCCGACCGACGTCTGGACGATGCGGCGGAGCGTCTTCGCAAGGAGCTCGCGGACTTCGACGACATCGAGGTCCGGGCCCGGCGGATCGTCGAGGCTCTGGCCCTTCTGCTGCAGGGCTCGCTGCTCGTCCGCCATTCTCCGAGCGCGGTCGCCGATGCCTTCGTCGCGTCGCGCCTCGACCCGGACCGATCGGCACGCTCGGCGTTCGGCACCCTGCCCGCCGGGACCGACCTCGACGCGATCATCGAACGCCATCGACCGTCGGTCACGGTGACGGCGGCGCCCTAGCATCGCCGGGTGCTCGAACCGGTCCGGCCCGTCGTCGATGGCGAGGACCCGCTCGATCCCGGAACGCACCGGCCGAGGCGGGGGCCGATCGATCCACACCTGCTGAGGCTCGCTCCGTCGCTCCGTCGCCATCTGGCCATCTGCGGTGCCCTCGCCGTGGTGACCGCCGTCGCGGTGCTCGCACAGGCCGAGATCATCGGGCGGCACCTTCCTGCACTGATCGACGGCGATCGTGCCGGCGCTCCGACGCTGGCGGCCGCGCTGGTCGGAATCGGCCTCATCCGCTTCCTGCTGCGGTGGGCGACCGAGCTCTCCTCCTCGCGGGCCGCCGCGGGCGCCCGAGCCACGATCACCGACCGGGTGATCAGCCACGCGCTGGCGATCGACGAACCGGGGGCTGGCGTCGCGACCCCGTCGCGGGTGACGACGCTGGTGACCGACGGGACCGATGCGCTCGAACCGTGGATCCGGGAGTACGTGCCGGCGCTGTGCATCGCCGGGGTCCTCCCCTTGGCGGCCGGAGCACGGATCCTCGCCGCTGACGTCCCGTCCGGGTTGATCCTGCTGGTGACGATCCCGCTCATCCCCGTCTTCATGGTCCTGATCGGCAAGCTGGCGGAGGATCGAGCGGACCGGCAATGGGCGACCCTCCAGCGCCTGGCGGCGCACTTCCACGACGTGCTCGTCGGGCTTCCGACGTTGCGGCTCTTCGGTCGCGTCGGACCGCAGGTGCAGCGGGTGCGAGAGGTCGCCGAGCAGTACCGGGTGGCGGTGATGCGCACCCTTCGGGTCGCCTTCCTCTCAGCTGCGGCGATGGAGCTCCTGGCGATGCTGTCGGTCGCACTGGTCGCGGTCACCATCGGGTACCGCCTCAGCGTGGGCACCGTGTCGTTGCAGGCCGCTCTCGTCGTGCTGCTGCTCGCTCCGGAGTGCTCGTTGCCCATCCGACGCGTCGGCTCGGCGTTCCACGCCGCACAGGCGGGCACCGACGCCGCCGACGAGCTCCGGGACCTTCTCGCGACCACGACAACTCCCGACGGTCCGGTCGACACGTTGGCGGAGCCCGCACCCGCCACCCCGGTGCTTCGGATCTCGGGGGCGATCGTGGCCGATCCCCAGCGCGGCGTGCGCGTCGGACCGGTCGACCTCGAGGTCCACGCCGGATCGCTGATCGCGCTCGTCGGTGCGAGCGGGGCCGGGAAGTCGACGCTGCTCGACGCAGTCCGCGGCCGGGTCCCGGTCCATCGGGGCCGCGTCGAGGTGGCGGGGATCGACGTGGCGCAGCTCTCGAGGACGACACGGACCGACGCGATCGTGTGGATCCCCCAGCTCCCCGACCCGGTCGGCGCCGACGTCCGCGCCGCCGTGGTTGCAGGATCCGACCCGGCCGACGCCGAGGCGATCGATCGGGTGCTGGATGCGGTCGACCTCGTGGGGCTCGCCGACCGCGACCCGACCGAGCTCTCCGGGGGAGAGCGTCAGAGGCTGGCGGTCGCCCGCGGCGTGCTCCGCTCCGCAGCCTCGCCGGAGGTTCGCCTCGTGCTCGCGGACGAGCCGACCTCTCAGCTGGACGGCAACCGTCGCGCCCTCGTGATCGACGCTCTGCGTCGGATGGCGTCCGAGGGGCTCGCCGTGGTCGTCGCCACCCACGACCCGGTCCTGATCGAGGCAGCCGATCACGTCGCTCGCCTGGGCGAGGAGCTCCCGCCGCCCGCGGCAACCGGACGGGTGGCGGCTCCCGTCGCACCCGACGTCGCGGAGCCCACCACACCCCAGGGGGATCCGACGCGGAGCCGATCCTCTCGACCGTCGCCTCCGAACGGTCAGGTCGTCGATCAGGTCGTTGATCACCACGCCGGACACAACGCCGAGCTGACCCGTCCGGAGGACGATCTCATCTGGTTCCGTCGGATGTCCCGACCGGTGCGGTGGCGGCTCCGCAGCGGTCGTGCCCTGGCCGTGTCGACCGACCTGTGCGGCATCGCACTGGCCGCCACCGCGGCATGGATGCTCGCGAAGGCGTCGATGGGGACCGCGTTCGCCGAGCTGGCGGTCGCCGCGGTCCTCATCCGGGTCTTCGCCATCGGCAAGGGCCTCCTGCGCTACTCGGAGCGACTGGTCTCCCACGACGCCACCTTCCGGATGCTCGCCGACGTCAGGGGCGCGGTCGTGGCCCGGCTGGGGCGGATCGCGCCCGCCGGCGTCCCGGGCATGGAGCGGGGCGACGTGATGGCGCGCGTCGTCGATGACGTCGACCGCCTGGCCGACCAGGAGCTCAGGGTCACGGGGCCGATGACGTCGGGGGTGATCGTGGGGATGGTCGCCGTCGCCGCCGCGGCCGTGGTCGCGCCGGGCTTCGGCGTGGTGTACGCCGCGGCGGTGGTGTTGCTCGCGATCGTGCTTCCCGCCGCGACCCGGAGGAGCACCGCCGGAGCGGTGCGCGACCAGTTGGCGCAACGAACCCGACTGGCAGGGGCGGCACTCGAACTGGTCGAGCACAGCGACGAGCTGACGGCGACGGGTGCGTCCGACCTGTGGAGCGCCCGCATCGGCGACGCGGTGCAATCCCTCGGAGCGGCGGAGCGGCGTCGCGGTCGGCGGATCGGTGTGCTCGGCGGGCTGGCGGCTCTCGCCGCTCCATCTGTGGCGGCAGCGGTCGTCCTCGTCGATGGGACCGCGAACGGGACCGTCGACGGTGCTCTGCTCGCTGCGGTGGTCCTGGCTCCCTTCGCCCTGGTCGAGGTGCTGGTTCCGCTGCTCCACGCGGGTGAGCAGCAGCCCTCGATCGAGGTTGCTGCCACACGGCTGCGAGCGGTGCTCGACGCTCCCGATCCGGTCGTCGACCCGGAGGACCCCTTGGCGGTTCCGGCCCACCCGTCGGTGGTGCTCGACGCCGTGTCGCTCCGCTGGCCGAACACCACCGACCCCGTACTGCGGGGTCTCGCCCTGCACTTGGACCCCGGTTCCCGCGCCGAGATCACCGGGCCCAGCGGCACCGGCAAGTCGACCCTGGCGGCAGCCATGGTCCGCTTCATCGGAGTGGACGGCGGCCGCTACCTCCTCGATGAGATCGACACAGCGGACGCCGAGGGCGACGACGTCCGTTCCGTGGTGACGTGGTGCCAGCAGTCGCCGTGGCTCGCGTCGACCTCCCTGCGCGAGAACCTGCGCATCGCCGCACCCGACGCCGGCGACGACGAGTTGTGGGCCGCGCTCGATGCAGTGCACCTGTCGGACTGGGCGGTCGCCCTTCCCGGCGGGCTGTCGAGCGAAGTCGGCCGGGACGGCGACGCGATGAGCGGTGGGCAACGCCAGCGTCTCGCCCTGGCCCGGGTGCTGCTGGCCGGCCACTCGATCGTCGTGTTGGACGAGCCGACCGCGCACCTCGACGGACCGACCGCCGAACGGGTGCGCGCCGATCTGCTGGCGGCTCTCGATGGTCGGACCGTCATCCTCCTCGGCCACGACCGGGCGAGCGGCGACGACGGTCCCACCGCCATCGACGGCCGGTGGATGCACGTCGACCTCTCCCGCTCCAGTTCCGTGTGAAGCCGGCGTTGCCCTGCCACGGTGTGGGCACGCCGCATTCCGCCCCGGGGCTCAGCGCTGCCATCCCGGTCCCGCAGCCCGTTGCCAGCTCCGGTGCTCCCGGGCGATCGCGTTCGCCTGCGAGAGCACCGCGTCGCGGGCGATGCGAGCCGAGGCTCCCATCGTCCGGCCCCGAAGGACGTGGATGCCGTCGTGGGTCGCCTGGCGATGGCCCGCGGCGCGGAACAGGAGCCCTCGACCGGGGCACTCCTGGCGGGCGAGCGAGACCGGTACGAGCGTGACGCTCCGTTGGTCGGCAACCAGTTCGAGGCACGCCGCGGTGGATTCGACCTCGTAGAACGGCAGCCGGGTCGCCCGGTGTTCCGGATCGAGGGACCGCGTCAGGACGCGTCGGCCGACGGGGGCAGGAGGCGGCAGCACGAACGGGTGGGCCGTCACCTGTGCGGGAGACGGTTCGGGGATCCCCGCGAGCGGATGATCGGCACCGACGACGAGCGCGAGCGGTTCGGCCGGCAGCGGCTCCGAGTCGATCTCAGCGGCGAACGAGGACTCCTCCGCCTTGGAGGTGTCGCACACGACGAAGTCGAGGTCACGGCGTACGAGCGACGCGAGCAGGTCCGAGGCACCGCCGCCGACGACGGCCACCTGGAGTCCCGGCCGTTCCCTCGACAGCGCGGTCACGGCCCGGGTCATCAGGGGGCGGGCCGGATACGGGCCCGTGCCGATGGCGACCGAGCCGCCCTCGCCGTCTCGCAGGAGCCGGGCCGACTCCACCAGCGTGCGAGCCGCGGCGACGGCGTCGACCGCGTGGCCGATGAGCGCCTCTGCCGCATCGGTCGGCTCCACCGCCTGGGTGCTGCGATCGAACAGCGTCTGGCCCAGGTCGGCCTCGAGGGCCTGGATGCTGCGGCTGAGCGCCGACTGGCTCAGGTAGAGCTCGCGGGCTGCACGGGTGAAGCTCCGCAACCGGTACACGGCCTCGAAGTGCTCGAGTTGGCGGAGTTGCACCGACCTCACCCGCCCCGACCCGGATGGATGGTGCTGGTGCGGGACATCCGCTGCCCATGAGCATCACTCATTACCTGATGCATGTCCATGAGGTTACGGTCTTCTTCGATGACTTCGTCGACACCACCGGTCCCCGGCTCGATCGATCTGCGCGACCGATCCCGGGCATTCGCCGACCTCGACCGGGAGACCTTCGACGTCGTCGTGATCGGAGGCGGCATCACCGGGGCCGGCATCGCCCGCGACGCTGCCCTCCGCGGTCTGCGGGTCGCTCTGGTCGAGGCCCGGGACATCGCGTCGGGCACGTCGAGTCGCAGCTCGAAGATGATCCACGGCGGGCTCCGCTACCTGGCCCAGGGCGACGTCGGCCTGGTTCGGGAGGCAGCCACCGAACGTCAGGTGCTGCGACGCATCGCTCCACAGCTGACCCGCCTGTCGCCGTTCGTCATGCCCGGCAGCCGGTCCATGATCGCCAAGGTCCGCGCCGGGCTGGTCGCCTTCGAACGCCTGGGCAAGGTCCCCCGCGACGAGCGGCACCGCACCCTCGACGCGACCGAGCTCCTCGAACTGGAGCCGACCCTGGCTGCGAACCGGTTCTCCTCCGGTGTCGTGTACCCGGAGTTCCTCACAAACGACGCCCGGTTGACCGTCGCCAACGTCCGCTCCGCGGTGGCGTCCGGTGCCACGGTCCTCACCCACGCCGCCGCTACGCGCATCACCGTCGGCAGCAACGGCCGGGCCGACGGCGTCGAGGTGGCCGGAACGCTTCCCGGCGAGGATCTCGCGGCGAGGGCCCGCACCCGGCTGGTGGTCAACGCCGCCGGCCCGTGGGTCGACGCGGTGCGTGCCCTCGAGGCGCCTGACGAACCCGCCCGCCTCGCGCTGACGAAGGGGATCCACGTCGTCGTCCCGCACCGACGCCTGCCCGTCCGCGACACCGTCATCACGCTCGGACCCGACAAGCGTCCCGTGTTCGCCGTCGCCGCAGGTCCGGTCACCTACCTGGGCACGACGGACACCTTCTACACGGAGCCCGACGAGTGGCCGCGCATCGATGCCTCCGACGTGCAGTACCTCCTCGACGCCATGGAACAGACCTTCGACGGGCCCCCGATCTCTCCCGACGACGTCGTCAGCCTCTGGTCGGGGGTCCGACCGCTGATCGCCCCGCCCGAAGGAAGCGACGCCGCTCCCTCGGAGCTGTCCCGACGCGACGAGACCTGGGTCGGACCGGCCGGGGTGGTGTCGGTGGCCGGGGGGAAGCTCACCGCCTACCGAACGATGGCCGAGCGCATCGTCGATGATCTGGTCGGCGATCTCGGCACCGGTTCACTCCGGTGCCGCACCGCGGACGTGCCTCTGATCGGTGGGGACGTCGATGTCGGTGATCTCACCGCAGCACTCGGCAGCAGCCTCGGCGAGGACGCGGCACGGCTGGTCCAACTGTGGGGATCCGACGCATCATCCATATCCGATGACGGCGGCGACGTCGCCGCCGAGGTGCGCTTCGCCGTGTGCCACGAGGGCGCTCTGCGACTCGAGGACGTGTGGATCCGCCGCGCGGCACGGTCGTGGTTCACCCTCGAGCCGGTGGGCACGGACCTGGACGTGGCCGCCGCGACCATGGCGGACCTGCTCGGCTGGACCCCGGAGCGACAGGCCGCTGAGGTCGCGGCATGCCACGCGATCCACCACGACGCCCGCCGATGCCTCGACGAGCTCGCTGACGGCGCCCCCGCCCCGGTCGCCTGAGCCGCGCGAGGCTCAGGTCCGCACGCCCGCCATCCGACCTGCCGCCTCCCCATCGACCCACGACTGGACGACCACCATGCTCGACTCGACCATCGACACCCTCCGAGACCTGCTCGGAACCGACGTCGTCTCCACCGACGCCGAGGTGCTCGCCAGCCGGCGGCGCGACTACTGGGCGGCCAGCGCGCTCCGCGAGTGGCGGGGCGACACGATGGGTGAGCCCGGCTGCGTCGTCCGGCCCCGGGGCCCGGAGCAGGTCCAGGATCTCGTGCGCTTCTGCGGTGCCAACCGCATCGCCCTCATGCCGTTCGGTCTGGGCTCCGGGGTGTGCGGCGGGGTCCTGCCCACCGACGACGTGGTCCTCCTCGACATGTCGTCGATGTCGCGGACCCGCGAGATCGACGAGCACGACCTTCTCGCCACCTTCGACGCGGGCAAGAACGGTCTCGAGGCCGAGGAGGAGGTCGCCGAGCGTGGCTTCACGATCGGACACTGGCCCCAGTCGATCGCGGTCAGCAGCGTCGGCGGGTGGGTGTCGACCCGGGCGTCGGGTCAGTTCTCGACCGCCTACGGCAACGTCGAGGACATCGTGTACTCGATCGAGGCGGTGCTCCCCGACGGCGAGCTGGTCCACCTCGGAAAGGCTCCGCGTGCCGCCGCCGGCCCCGACCTCCGACACGTCGTCATGGGTGCGGAGGGCACGATGGGAGTGGTCACCGGCGTGACCTTCTCGCTGCGCCGCGCCCCCGAGTCGCGACGGCTCACCGCCTTCCACGCCCGCGGCGCCACCCCGACCGACTCGATGGCTCTCGGCATCGAGGCCCAACGGCGGATCGTCCAGTCCGACTGGCGTCCCCCGGTGATGCGGCTCTACGACGGCTCCGAGGTGGCCCGGAACTTCCCCGAGCACAGATCGGGCGACGACGCCGCTCTCCTGATGGTCCACGAGGGTCCCGCCGGCCGGGTCGACGCCGAGGTCGCGGACGTGACCCGGATCGCCACCGAGACGGGCCTGACCGTGGCCGATGCGGGAATGGTCGAGCAGTGGCTCGAGTCGCGCAACCACGTCCCGACCTGGACGGACTTCTTCGAGCGGGGCGCGGTGGTCGACACGATCGAGATCTCCGCGCCGTGGTCGCGCATCGTCGACGTCTACGCCGCCGTGGTCGCCTCGCTCGGTCAGGTCGAGGGAATCGTGAACGCCTCCGCGCACAGCTCCCACGTCTACCGCTCGGGCATCAACCTGTACTTCTCGTTCGCGGTGCTCGCCGAGGTGGCCGACATGGAGGACCGCTACTTCGAGTGCTGGCACCGGACCATGGAGGCCACGGCCGCGAACGGGGGTGGGATCGCACACCACCATGGATCGGGCCGGCTGCGGATCCCCTACCTGCACCACGACCTGGGCGCCGGCGGCGTGGAGCTCCTGCGGACCCTGAAGGGTGCGGTCGACCCCGCCGGCATCATGAACCCCGGCAACCTCATCCCCCCACCACCCCGCTGACCCACCCCGTTCTGCGGTCCCACAGCGTTCTGTAGTGCGAGATCCAGGCGAACGCCTGGATCTCGCACTACAAAGCGGCCAGCAGGGCGGCGATGGCGGTCGTCCAGCTCCGCTCGACCGCGTGGCGCGACACCGCCCGGGCACCGACGAGGAGGTCCCAGGCCTCGAAGGACGCCACCGCATCGATCGCCGCGGCCCGTGCCGGGACCTCCGCGGGATCGACCCGGTCCAGCTCCGGTCGGAACACGATCAGCACCTGACGTAGCCAGCGGGCCCGGGCTCGACCGAGTGCCCGGGCGATGTCGGCGTGGTCGATCGCCCGCGCCCGGGCCATGCGACCGACCCCCACGGTCACCTCGTACACGTCGAGTCGACCGGCCACGAACCGCTCGATCCTCTCCGAGGTCGACAGGTCGCTGAGGTCCTCCATCCGGGCCAGGGCGGTGGCCCGGGCGATCTGCTCGTCGAACGCGGCGCGGTACAGCTCGTCGAGAGTGCGGAAGTACCGGAACAGCGACGCGGACGACACCCCGGCACGGCGGCACACCACGTCGGCCGACGGGCGCAGCTCCCCGGTGTCGAAGAGCTCGACCACGGCCTGCACCGCGGCCGCACGTCCCCGCTCCCTCCGGGCCGAGCGACCGTCTACCGGGCCATCGCCAGGTCCTCCGAGCGGAGCCTCGGTTCCCGAGTCCGGCGGGTCGGACAGTTGTGAGAGCATCACTCTCACATTATCGCTATCATCGCGTCCCGGTGCCGACCGGACGTCCGGACCGGACGTGTCGACCCCATCGCGGCGCCAGGGGGAACCATGCGGACAGAGCGTTTCGAGGGCACGATCGGGGCGACGTTGGCCGAGTCCACGCCCGACTTCGACACCCCGCCCGACCCGGGACCAGGTGCGCCCGACGTGCTCGTGATCGTCCTCGACGACACTGGTTTCGCCCAGTTGGGATGCTTCGGCTCCGACATCGACACCCCGAACATCGACGCCCTGGCCGCGGACGGCGTGGTGTTCACCAACTTCCACGTCACTCCCCTGTGCTCCCCCACCCGGGCTGCGCTGCTCACCGGTCGCAGCCACCACGACGCCGGCATGCGCGGCCTGTCGAACTTCCGCACCGGGTTCCCCCACATGCTCGGCCACCTCTCACACGGCACCGCGACCATGGCCGAGGTCCTCTCCGATGCCGGCTGGGCCACCTTCGCCGTCGGCAAGTGGCACCTGGCCCCCATGGAGGAGTGCTCGGCCGCCGGACCGTTCGACCAGTGGCCCCTCGGGCGGGGCTTCGACCGCTTCTACGGGTTCCTCGACGGCGAGACCGACCAGTTCCACCCGTCGCTCACCGTCGACAACCACCACATCGACCCGCCCGCGACACCCGAGGACGGCTACCACCTGAGCGAGGACCTGGTCGACCGGGCCCTCGAGATGATCACTGCCTCGACCAACGTCAGACCCGACCGGCCGGTCTTCACGTGGTTCGCCCTCGGGGCCACCCACGCCCCCCACCAGGCCCCCGCGCCCTACCGCGACAAGTACCGGGGGCGCTACGACGAGGGTTGGGACGTCGTGCGTGAGCGTTGGTTCGAGCGCCAGAAGGAGCTCGGGGTCGTCCCGTCCCACACCGAGCTGTCGGATCGCAACCCGGGCGTCGAGGCGTGGGAGGCGCTCCCCGACACCGAGCGACGGCTGGCGGCACGGTTGCAGGAGGCGTTCGCCGCGTTCCTCGACCACACCGACGACCAGATCGGGCGTCTCCTCGACGGGCTGCGCGACCTCGGCCGCCTCGACAACACCATCGTCGTGCTCGTCTCCGACAACGGGGCCAGCCAGGAGGGCGGCCCGTACGGCGTCATGCACGAGATGAAGTTCTTCAACGGCATCCTCGAGACGCCGGAGCAGGCGATCGGCCGCATCGACGACATCGGCGGCCCCCACAGCCACACCAACTACCCGTGGGGCTGGGCGCAGTGCGGCAACTCGCCGTTCCGCTGGTACAAGCAGAACACCCACGAAGGCGGGGTCCACGTCCCGTTCATCCTGCGCTGGCCCCGGGGTCTGGCCGACCAGGCCGGCACGACCCGCCGCCAGTTCGCCCACGCCTCGGATCTGGCACCCACCCTCTACGAGCTGTGCGGGGTCGACGCTCCCGAGACGTACCGTGGCGTCGAGCAGCGGCCGATCACCGGTCGTTCCTTCGCCCCCGTGCTCCGCGACGCCGCGTCACCCGCGACCAACACCGTCCAGTACTTCGAGATGGCCGGCAGCCGGGCGATCGTCCGCGGCGGACCCGACGGGGAGCTGACCAAGGCGGTCTGCAAGCACGACAAGGGCGCCGACTACGACACCGAACCCTGGGAGCTCTACGACCTGCTCGCCGATCCGGCCGAGGGCCACGACCTGGCCGCCGAGCGCCCGGAGCTGCTGGGCGAGTTGATCGAGCTGTGGTGGTCCGAGGCCCGGGCGAACCGGGTCCTCCCCCTCGACGACCGACTGATCGAGCTGTTCGGGGTGAGGTTCCGGCCGCTGTCCCCGCATCCCGAGAGCCGACGCTACGTCTACCGCCCGTCGCCGTGGCCGATGCCGGCCCAGGCCGGCGCAGCGATCGGAGGGCGCGACTTCGACATGACCGCGACGGTCGTTCGCGAGGCCGGCCAGGACGGGGTCCTGTTCGCGACCGGGACCGAGAACTCGGGCCTCAGCCTCTTCGTGCAGGACGACCGACTGGTGCTCGACTACAACGCGTTCGACGACCACACCGTCGTCGTGTCCGACACGCCCGTCCCGGCCGGGGCGAGCGTCGTCGAACTGCGGGTGCGGCGAGTGGACCACACCTCCGGCACCGCAGCCCTGCTGATCGACGGGTCGCCGTGCGGGTCCGCCGAGTTGCCGCTGCTCATGCGCATCATGAGCTCGGTCGGCGCCAGCATCGGCCACGACCACGGCTCCGCGGTCTCACCGCGCTACCAGGCGCCGTTCCCGTTCCAGGGGACCCTCACCGAGCTGGTCATCCAGCTCGGCCCCGACCGCCACCACGGCGACAGCGACCCGACGACCGCGGCCGAGGCCGCCCACGGGATGTCGCGGCAGTAGTCACCGACCCGACCGCACCAGAGACCCGACCCGTCCGAGCACAGGAGACGCCCAGTGAACATCGTCCGCACCCCCGACAGCCGCTTCGAGACCCTGCCCGACTTCCCGTTCGAGCCGCACTACGCCGAGGTGCCGACCCTCGACCCCGAGGACGCCGACGGCACCACCCTGCGGGTCGCCTACCTCGACGAGGGCCCCCGCGACGCCGCCCCCGTCCTGCTCATGCACGGTGAGCCGTCCTGGTCGTTCCTGTACCGCCACGTGATCCCGGGCCTCGTCGCACGCGACCACCGGGTGATCGCCCCGGACCTGGTGGGCTTCGGTCGCTCCGACAAGCCAACCGCCCCCTCCGACTACACCTACGCCCGTCACGTGGCATGGATGGAGGACCTGCTCGTCGCCCAGCTCGACCTGCGTGACGCCACCTTCTTCGGACAGGACTGGGGCGGTCTGGTCGGCCTGCGGGTCGTCGCCGCGCACCCGGAGCGCTTCGCCCGTCTGGTGGTCGCCAACACCGGCCTGCCCGAGGGAACCGGTCGCATCACCGATGCGTTCCTGGCCTGGCAGAAGTTCTCCCAGGAGGCCGAGGACTTCCCGGTCGGTGCCATCATCAGCGGCGGGTGCGTCGATCGGCTCGCGCCAGAGGTGGTCGCCGCCTACGACGCCCCGTTCCCCGACGACTCCTACAAGGCGGGTGCTCGGATCTTCCCGACGCTGGTCCCGACCACCCCCGACGACCCCGGGGGCCTCGCCAACCAGGCGGCGTGGAAGGTGCTCGAGACCTTCGACCGTCCAGTGCTGTGCGCCTTCAGCGACAGCGACCCGATCACCAAGGGGGGAGCCAAGCCGTTCCTCGAGCGGATCCCCGGAGCCCGGGGCCGCTCCCACACCACGATCGAAGGCGGCGGCCACTTCCTGCAGGAGGACCGTGGCCCGGAGCTGGCGACGGTGATCGCGGACTTCATCGACGAGACCCGCTGAGACCAGGCCTCTGCGGGGGCGACGTGCCGATTCCTCGATCCGATCAGTGTCCTGCCGACGGGAGGGAATGGACCCAGCTCCCACCTCGACCTCCACCGCCACATCCACCGTGACCGACCCCGAGGCCGAGGTCCGTCGCGACGCCGCTCACCTCCTCGGTCTGAGTGAGTGGGACCCCGCCGCGATCGACCCCGGGATCCTGACCACGGTCACCAGCGAGCGCAACGGGACCGCCGCGACCGCGGCGCGCATGCGGCGCTACATCCGGCACCTGCTGGACCACCCGGTCAGCCACGTGCCGGACCGCTCGGAGCTGTGGCGGACCATGCTCGAGCACTGCGAGCGACTCACGCCGGTGCAGGCGTACACGCTGCGCAACCTCATGGGCCCGACGTCCAGCCCGGCCGGCGACGGCGGCTACGCCCCGATGCCACCCGAGGTGCACCTGGAGTTCCCCCGCGACGACGCCGTCGACCTGGGCGCCCAGTGCGGGTGGCACTTCCTGGTCGGCTCCCTGTGGGACGCGGAGGGCAACGAGTACGGCATCGAGTCCATGCTCTTCGAGCAGGCGATGTACCCACCGGCGTTCGCCCGCGAGCTCGGGCTGTCGCCGCTCGACAACCTGGTGGCCGAGGTGCAGTTCGCCATCAGCACCCGGGGCGACCGCCACCACCAGGCCGAACCACTGGTCACCCTCGGCACCAGCGGCCTGATCCGAACCGGCACCTCACCGTTCTCGTTCCGGGTCGGGGCCAACTCCTTCGAGTCGCTCGAACGGGACTCCCTGATGCCGATGCGTGTCCGCTCCGTCGGCGTCGATCTCGGCGGGGAACAACCGCTGCCGTTGAGGTGCGACCTGGTGCTGACCGGGGGCAAGGCCGTCCTCGAACAGGGCGACCACGGCGCGATGCCATCGGTGGCGGGGATCGGGACCTTCTACTACTCGGTCCCCCGTATCGATATCGATCCGCAGGAGAGCTCGATCTCGATCGACGGACGGCAGATCCCCGTCGTCCGGGGCGAGCTCTGGTTCGACCACCAGTGGGGCTTCCTCTCCGGAACCTCCCCCGACCCCGTCCTGCGGGCGTCCGACTCGATCACCGCCCCCAACCCCGGCGGCTGGGACTGGTTCATGACACACCTGAGCGGCGACCGCCAGGTCACGGTCTTCGCCCCGCACTCCAATGAGTTCGCCGACTTCTACGGCTGCACCGGAGACACTCCGCCCCCGACGATGACCCGCCGAGTCGGAGGCACGTTCATGGACTCGAACGCCAGCACCCGGCTGGTGTGGGGAACGGTGCACGTCGACCGTTGGGTCAAGGTCATGCACACCCCGAACCCGCAGCGCTACCCGGCGACGGCCACCTGGTACCCGAACCACTACCGATTCGAGTTCGACGACCTGCCCGACGACATCTCGGAGCTGACCCTGACGCCGATCGTCGAAGGCGGGCAGTCCGCCTTCTTCTCCCACGGGGTGCAGATCTGCGAGGGGGCGGTCGTGGTGTCGGACCGCGACGGCAACGACATCGGTCGGGGATTCGCGGAGGCCGTCGCCTTCGCCGACACCCTCCGCAACCGGCTGCGCCTGGCGGGCCTGCCCGACACCGACGAGATGGCCGCCCTGGCGGCGGAGCCGACCCCGTCACCCGAGCTCGCAGCCGCGAACGCGGCGTTCGTCGCCGCGCACCCCGACGAGATGGCCGCCATCGTCGCCGCGGCGAAGGGACTCGAGTTCTTCATGGAGCCGTCGTCGGAGGCCTGAGGTTCCCCGGCGGGGCAGAGCCGGGTCCGCGCGGGGCAGTCTGTCCGTGTGGACACCGATGATGACGTCGAACGCAACGTCTGCGGCGGACCGCTGCAGGAGTGCGGCACGGAACCGCTCACCGGGTTCTTCCGCGACGGCTGCTGTCGGACCGGACCCGAGGACCTGGGCAGCCACACGATCTGCGCCGTGATGACCCCGGAGTTCCTGGCGCACCAGCGCTCGATCGGCAACGACCTGTCGACGCCGCTGCCGCAGTACGGCTTCCCCGGACTGGTGCCGGGCGACCGCTGGTGCGTCACCGCCCGCAACTGGCTGCGCGCCCACCACGACGGCGTCGCCGCGCCGGTCGTGCTGGGCGCCACCCACCGGGCGGTGACCGAACTGGTCCCGTTCGAGGTGCTCTGGGATCACCGCATCGACGTGCCCGATGATCCCGGCTCGCTGATCGACCCGTTCTAGGTGGCGGCGTCCGCCCGACCGGAGCACGGGACGAGCCATGCCGGTCGGTTCACCAGGTGATCACGTCGGCCGGAGCGTCCTCGAGGACCTCGTCTCGGTCGTCGCCGAGGATGAAGCCGTCATCGATCGCCCGGTCGGTCGCCGCCGTGTACGCCTCGCGGTACGACGCAAGCGTCGGGTAGCGGTCCCGGAGGACCGCATCGGGCAGCGCCAGGCGACGACCGAAGAGCTGGCAGACGTGGCTCTCGCCGTCCCGACACAGTCCCGACAGCGTCTCGACCGCTGCGTCGACGCACGGGGTGCGAACCCCGCCGAGCACATTGCCCAGCTCGTCGGTCTCGAAGCGTCGGCGCACCGTCGAGCCCGACTCGTCGACAGCCACCGCCAACGGGGACGCCGAGGGAGGTGCGGTGCCGGTCCCGGCCCAGTCGACCAGGTGGCGCAGGGCGCTGCGCACGACGAAGCGCTGCTGGCCGCGGTTGACGGGATCCGCGCACCCCAGCATCGTCTCGAGCTCACCGATGAGCGACAGGTCGGCATGGGCGGCCCCGGCCACCTCCCAGCAGCGGAACCGGCCGGTGTCGGGCTGTCGACACGACAGGGAGTCGAGGAACCCGAGCACGTCGGTCTCGGTCTGAAGCACCAGCACCGGCACGTCCAGGTCGTCGCGGATCAGAACCGGAGGGTCGCCTCGGCTCCCCTCGACGTCGGCACCACGCCCGGCGTCGCCCAGCGGAAGCGCGCCGCGGCCCCGGCTGTGGATCAGGAAGCCGTCGAAGCGCTCCGAGCGCGGCTGCACCCCGTTCACGTACGTGACCAGGGCGTAGGCCGACTGCGATTCCCCGACCGCGACGACGCGCTGGATGTCGAGGTCGTCCAGCGGTTCGGGCCGGTCCTCGAGCAACGAGTCCACCACCTGGGTGAACACGTCGTAGGCGTAGGCGTCACCGGGGTGCACGAGTCCGCCGTAGCGGAGCGGATCCGCGCTCTGCAGCGCGACGAGCCCGCTCGCCCCGACGTCGACCAGGGCGGGGGTGGCCACGATCCCGGCCCACTGGGCCGACACGCCGACCCAGACGTGGCCGGCCCGGGTCAGCTCCGGTCCCGAGAAGCCGAACACCGGCGCGGAGTCGGACCCGCTGCTGACGTTGAGCCACTCGACGACGACGGTCCCGCTGAAACGACCGTCGTCGCTCGGACGCCGGATCAGGACCCGGGTGGTGAACTCGGCGCGGTCGCGCACCTCGAAGGTCCAGCGTCCGTCGGTCGGGAGCCCCGCCGGCGCTCGATAGGACTCGGCGTGTCCCGAACAGGCCCACTCGGTCTGCTCGTAGCCGACGTCGCGGAGCCTGACGTCGGCCAGCGACCGGGTCAGCACCGTTCGTCCTCCGCCGATGAGCGGCTCCAACCGTCGTCGTGACGTGTCCATCGCCGCTCGACCCTACGGGGCGTGGACGGTCCGGTCACCACCGGTCAGCTGATGGCAGGGAGGATCCCAGGAAACAAACCAGCCGGTCGGTTTCTTTGCTACTGTGGCGCCGAGCCGGAGACGCCCCGACGGGTTGGTGCCCATGGACACGCAGACCGCCACACCACCGAGGACCCAGGAGGATCGCCGGGCCGCGACCCAGCAGGCTCTGCTCGGGGCCACGATCGACTGCCTGGTCGAATACGGCTACGCCGGCACCACGACCCGACTGGTGGCGGACCACGCCCGGGTGTCACGCGGGGCGCAGACGCACCACTACCCGACCAAGCGCGACCTGGTCATCGCCGCGGTCGAGCACCTGTTCGACGAGTACGCCGGACGCTTCACCGAGGCGTTCCGACAGGTCCCCGAGAGCGAGCGCACCCTCGACCGCGCCGTCGCGGCGCTGTGGGAGATCGCCTCGGGTCCCAGCTACGCAGCCATCCTCGAGGTCGTGGTCGCGGCCCGCACCGACGACGAGCTGCGCAGCATCGTCCACGGGGTGGCCGCGTCGCTCGAGGAGACCGTCGTCGACCTGCTGCTCTGGTTCTCACCCGAGATCGCCGATCGCGAGTCGGCGCGTCGCATCGTCGAGTTCGCCTTCGCCCTGATACAGGGCGCGGCGGTCTCCCGAATGGAGGGGTTCGGTGACGCCGACGAGGTCGTCGCCTCGGTCGCCGCCCTGGCCCCCTTCGCCGTGTCCCTCGTCCGTTCCGGACCCGACCCGACCAGATCAGGAGCCCCACGATGACAGCCACCTTGTCTCCCCCACCCACCACCGCCGGCCGACGACGCCGGCGGCGGGGATCTCGCCCCTCGGCCATCCGCGACATCCCGGTGCGTCGCCTGCGCCACGACCAGGCCGACTACGACCTCGACCGCTGGGTCGTCCCGGGGGATCCGATCTTCAGCCACTTCCTGGCCATCCTCTCGGCGGTCTTCCCCAAGGGCGAGGAGTTCTTCGTCGCGTCGGTGCGGCGCCACCGCGACGCCGTGGCCGACAACCCCGTTCTCAAGGAGCAGGTCAAGGGCTTCATCGGCCAGGAGGCCATGCACAGCCGGGAGCACCGTCGCCTCAACGAGCGCCTCGCCGGTCTCGGCTACCGCATGGCCCGAGCCGATCGCACCATCGGCGTGCTGGTCGACTCGATCTACAAGATCCCGCCGTCCACGCTTCCGATCGCGGCGACCGCCGCTGCCGAGCACTACACCGGGCTCCTGGCCGAGGCGGTGCTGTCGGACGAGTCGACGCGCACGACCTTGTTCGGCACCGAGGCCGTCGAACCGATGATCGCCTGGCACGCCCTCGAGGAGCTGGAGCACAAGAACGTCGCGTTCGACGTGATGGAAGCCGCCGGCGGCGGCTACGTCGTTCGGGTCGCGGGCTTCGCGGTCACCACGTCGGTGTTGGCCAGCTACGTCGCGATCGAGTGGGGCCGCGCCGTCTGGGAGGATCGGCACCTGATCACCCGGGAGAACCGCCGCACCTTCCACAGGAACCTGATGCGTCAGAAGCTCCTCAGCCCGTGGTCGGCCCGCAAGCTGCTGATCTACCTCCGGCCCGGCTTCCACCCCGACGACACCGCCACCGACGAGCTCGTCCAGGAGTGGCGTCTCCGACTCGCCGAGGTGGCGACGGCCAACACCAAGGCCGACACCGAGCCCGCTCCCGCTGTCAGCACCGACACGCCGGTCTGAACGGGGTGGTCCGTCCGGACCGGTTCGGCGCCGGACGGACCACCCACTAGAACTCGGTTCCAGTTTCGGCTTGGTTCCCGTAGACTGCTCGACATGGTGCAGCCGACCGGCCCGGGAACCGATCGCGTCGACTGCGACACCTCCCGGGCCGCGGAGCCGACCACCGACGCTCAGCGCGACCGACGACGACGGATCGTCCTCACGGCGATGACCATGCTGCAGCAGCGCGGCTACGACGAGATCCAGATGCGCGACGTGGCTCAGCAGGCGGGCGTCGCTCTGGGCACCCTCTACCGGTACTTCCCGTCCAAGGAGCAGCTCTTCGCCCACGTCCTGGTCGAGTGGAGCTCCAGCTTCGACGAGGCGGTCCGCCGTCGGCGACCCGAACGCGGGAGCGACGCCGAGCGGCTCCGGCAGGTGCTGCGCCGAGCGGTGGGTGCCTTCGAGCGCCACCCGAACTTCCTGCAGGTGCTCACGCTGCTGGAGGTGTCCAAGGACCCGGCGGTGATGGAGCCCTTCGCCACCTACAGCGAACGGTTCGTCTCGGTGGTCACCGACGCACTCCTCGACACCGCCGAGGATGACGTCCCGGTGCTGATCCTGATCACCAACTCACTGCTGGTGACGTTGCTGCAGGGCTGGTGGCTCGGTCGGTACTCCATCGGGACGGTCCACACCGGCATCGACCGGGCCGTCGACATCGTGTTCGAGGGGGCCCGGATCGACCCCGCCGCGCCGAGCATGGCGTGACCGCTCGTCAGTAGCGCTGCGGGACGAAGGTCTGCTCGTCGATGGGCGGCCGTTCGTAGGTCCTCACCGGGGCCGGCCGCGGCGGCAACTCGAGCGGGTCCGGGACCACGTCCCGGTACTCGACCTGCGTCAGCAGGTGGCTGATGCAGTTGAGTCGCGCCGAGCGCTTGTCCTCGCCGTCGACCACCCACCACGGGGACCCGGCGGTGTCGGTGACCCGGAACATCTCGTCCTTGGCGTGGGAGTACTCCTCCCAGCGGTTCCGCGACTCGATGTCCATCGGTGACAGCTTCCACCGCTTGAGCGGGCTGTCGATGCGGGCCTGGAAGCGTCGTTCCTGCTCCTCGTCGCTGATCGAGAACCAGTACTTGACCAGGATGATCCCGGAGCGGATCAGCATCTCCTCGAACTGCGGGACCGCCCACAGGAACTCGTCCACCTCGGCGTCGGAGGCGAAGCCCATCACCCGTTCGACCCCGGCGCGGTTGTACCAGGAGCGGTCGAACAGCACGATCTCGCCGGCGGCCGGCAGTTCGGCGACGTAGCGCTGGAAGTACCACTGCGTCCTCTCACGATCGCTCGGAGGGCCGAGGGCGACCACCCGGACCACGCGATGGTTGGTCGCCTCGGCGATGCGGTTGATCGCGCCGCCCTTGCCCGCGGCGTCGCGTCCCTCGAACAGCACCGCCACCCGCAGTCCGGTGGCCTTGACCCATTCCTGGAGCTTGACCAGCTCGATCTGCAGGCGCTCCAGTTCGCTCAGGTACACCTCTCGGCGGAGCCGACCGCGCTTGGTGTAGCACTCGGGCGGGAAGATCCTCTGGCCGTCGTCGACGCTCATGGACCGAGTCTGCTCGCCGTCGCCACCCGGTCAGCGGATCCGTCGGAGTGCGCACCACGTGCCGGCACCGGCGGTGGACTCCACTCCCTCGACCTCGAAGGGCAGGGCTGCCACGACCTCGTCCGTCGACAGGTGGATCGGGGTGTCGGGCCCGCTCACGTTGACCCACAGCAGGATCCCCCCGGAGCGGAGCACCCGGGCGACCTCCCCGGGGAACAGGAACATGTTGATGACGGCCACCAGGTCGACCGATCCGGAGCGGAGGGGCAGCGCCGAGGAGTCGCCGCGGAGGCGGGCCGCCGGAACCGACGGCGCCTCGCGGAGCATGGCGTCGGAGAGGTCGAGCGCGATCGCTGAGCCCACCACACCCGCGACCAGGTCGCTGTAGATGCCGGTCCCCGATCCGAGCTCGATCCCGACGGTGTCGGTGCCCCCGGTCCAGGCCATCGCGCCCAGGCCCCGCTCGAGGCAGTCCGACACCACGGCCCGACGTTGGGGTGAGTCACGGGTGTGCCAGTCGGGGGCGAGTCCGTCGAACAGCGCGGCGACCGTCCGGCGTGTCTCGGCGTCCCACCCACCGGGCACCAGGCCGGCGGCTCGCCGCGTGACTGCCCTCATCGGGTGCGTGTCGTTGCCGGTGGAGGTGGGCGCGTGCCCGTCGATCGCCGTTGGTTCGAGAGGCGTCACCGATGTCACGATCAGATCCTCGCGCCTCGATCGGCCGGCTCCGGGGACCCGAGTGCTTCGAGGCCCGAAGCGGTTTCTGACGCGATGTCAGATTCCCGGCCGCCAGGCCCTACCGTGTGGGTCGGCCCGCACGGGCGAACCCGCGACCGGGAGGCATCCCCCCATGACCGAGTCCGACTCCCCCACCCCCGACGGTCCGTCGTCCGCGGACCTGGACGCCGCCATAGCGGCGGCCCGGGAGCGCTACCAGGCCGAACGGGCCAAGCGCGTCCGGCCCGACGGAAACGCCCAGTACGGGGAGTTGACCGGTGACTTCGCGGAGTTCGACCGGGACCCGTTCGCCGATCCCGACTACCACCGAGACCCGCTGAGCGAAGAGGTCGAGGTCCTCGTCATCGGCTGCGGGTTCGCCGGGATGCTCACCACCATCGAGCTCAAGGCCCGCGGCTTCGACGACGTGCGCATGGTGGACCGCGCCGGCGACTTCGGCGGGACGTGGTACTGGAACCGCTATCCGGGATGCATGTGCGACGTCGAGTCCTACACCTACCTCCCCCTGTTGGAGGAGACGGGCTACATGCCGACCGAGAAGTACGCCAGCGCGGTCGAGATCTTCTCCTACGCCCAGCTGGTCGGCCGCCACTACGACCTGTATCCCCACGCCCTGTTCCACACCGAGGTCGTCGAAGCGGTCTGGGACGAGGCCGCGCTCCGGTGGCGGGTGCGGACCAACTGGGGAGACACCCTCAGCTGTCGCTTCCTGGTGACCGCCGGGGGCATCCTGCACAAGGCCAAGCTCCCGGGCATCGCAGGGATCTCGCGCTTCAAGGGTCGGGCGTTCCACACCAGCCGTTGGAACTACGACGTCACCGGCGGGGCGCCCGGTGTCTTCATGGACAAGCTGGCCGACAAGCGGGTCGCGGTGATCGGCACGGGGGCCACGGCGGTCCAGGTCGTCCCCCGGGTGGCAGAGGCCGCCCAGGAGCTGTTCGTGTTCCAGCGCACGCCGTCGGCTGTGGGTCAACGCGACAACGGTCCGACCGACGAGGCCTGGTTCGCCTCGCTGGCGCCCGGCTGGCACGCCGAGCGGGTCAAGAACTTCACCGAAGCCGTCACCGGCAAGAAGCCCGAGGTCGACCTGGTCGACGACGGATGGACCCACGTCATGTGGGACGACACCCAGACCAAGTCCGACGACCCCGAGGTCACCCGCCAACAGGAGCGGTCCGACTTCCTGACCATGGAGGAGATCCGTCAGCGGGTGACCCGCATCGTCGAGGACCCCGAGACGGCAGCCAAGCTCCAGCCCTGGTACGGCAAGCACTGCAAGCGGGTGTGCTTCCACGACGAGTACCTCCCCGCGTTCAACCGCCCGAACGTCCACCTGGTCGACACCGACGGGCACGGAGTCGACGAGATCACCGAGAACGGAGTCGTCGCCTGCGGAGTCGAGTACCCGGTCGACGTCATCGTGTTCGCGTCGGGCTTCGAGGTGACCACCGACCTGGAGCACCGGCTCGGCTTCGATCCCGAGGGCAGGGGCGGGATCCGCATGAGCGAGCGATGGAGCGACGGAGCGCACTCGCTGCACGGCATCCTCTCCGCCGAGTTCCCGAACCTGCTGATGATCAGCCTGGTCCAGGCCGGGTTCGGCACCAACTTCCTGCACTTCCTGTCCAAGTCCGCCGAGCACGTGGCCTGGATCATCGCCACCTGCGAGGAGCGCGGGATCGCCACCATCGAGGCCACCCCCGAGGCCGAGGAGGAGTGGTACGAACTCCTCCTCGGTGTCGCGATGGGCATCGCCGGCTACTCCACCCGCTGCACGCCCGGCTACTACAACTCCGAGCAGGGTCGCGACTCGAAGACCGCCCGGAACCTGGTCTACACCGGCAGCCTGCTGGAGTACGCCGGGTTCCTGGAGCGCTGGCGGGGCGACGGTTCCATGTCAGGAGCGCTCATCACCGAAGGGACCTGAGCAGCGTTCCTTCGGTCGGATCGGCGGTGCCGGGGACCGGAGATCAGACGACGTAGTCCTCGCCGGTGGCGCGGACGGTGACGTCGGAGATCACCACGCCCCAGGGCTGGTCGATGGCGTGGATGACCTCGGCCGCGACCGTCTCGGGCTCGATCGCCCAGAACTCCGGACTGTCGACGTCGACCGCGGCGCCGCCCAGTTCACCGGTCAGAGCGGCCATGACCCGCTCCATGTAGGCCGGCGCCTTGGCCCCGGTGATGCCCGTCACCGCCTCGGGATTGATCACACCTGAGCCCAGACCGGTGCCCAGCACACCGGTCGGCCGCACGACGGTCACCTTGATCCGCCCCTGCGTCTCCTTGCGCAACGAGTCCGACATGACCGCGACCGCCGCCTTGGTCGCGCTGTACACGCCCGATCCGGCCGTTCCGGCGTTGGCGTAGATCGACGAGATGTTGACCACGTGGCCCCGCCCCTGAGCGACCATCTGGTCGTAGGACGCGCATATCCCATGCAGCACCCCCTTGAGGTTGATGTCGATGCAGCGGTCCCAGGCCGCGGCCGCGGCTGCATGGTCGGCGAAGAACGCGAGCGGCATGACCCCCGCGTTGTTGATCATGACGTCGACGGCACCGAACCGCTCGACGGCCCGCGCCACCAGCGCCTCGACCTGACCCGGATCGCACACGTCGACCGTCACACCGACGGCACGCCCGGCACGCGCCTCGATTCCCTCCGCGACCTGCTCGGCGGCCACCCCGTCGATGTCGGCCACGACCACCGCCGCGCCCCGCTCGGCCGACATCTCGGCGATCAACCGCCCGAAACCGCCACCGCCGCCGGTCACGACCACCACCCGTCCGTCGAGGTGGCTCGCTGCTCGCTCGGACTGTGGCGTCGGGTTCGGGACCGGGGCGTCGTTCATCGCGGCAGTCTCGCGCTCGAGCGGGAGAGACCCGACCACCGCGCGGCGGCCGGTCAGTGCGTGGTCGCCCCGTCGGCGGAACCCGCTCCCCTCGCCCTCGTGACCACCTGGCTGATGGCCACGATGAGCCCTCCGACCACCAGACCGACCACCGCGGACATGACGGTGTTGGCCAACCAGCCGAGCGGACCGCCCAACCCGGCCAGGTCGTGCAGCGGCGCCTCGAGGTGGTGGACCAGGTCGTAGGGTCCGTGCCAACCCAGCTCGTCCGCGCCGACCAGCAGGATGTGGCCACCGACCCAGAGCATGGCGGCGGTTCCCACCACCGACAGGACCGACAGCACCTTGGGCATGGCCCGGACCAGGCCACGGCCGACCCGCTGTCGTCCGGCCGAACGATGCTCGACCATCCGCAGGCCGACGTCGTCCATCTTCACGATGAGCGCGACGACCCCGTAGACCGCGGCGGTGATGAGCAGCGCGACCACCACGAGCGCGGCGGCCCGCATGACGAGCGACTCGTCGATCACCTCCTTGAGGGCGATCACCATGATCTCCGCCGAGAGGATGAAGTCGGTCCGCACGGCACTCGCGACGACCGCGTCCTCGGCCTCCTGGCCCCGCAGCGCGACCGGGACGTCCTCGGGGTGCTCGTCGTGGGCGACGAGCCGGTGCCACACCTTGTGTGCCCCCTCGTAGGCCAGGTAGGCACCACCGACCATCAGGATGACCTCGACCACCAACGGAGCGATCGCGCTGAGGACGAGGGCTGCGGGCAGGATGAAGACCAGCTTGTTGCGCACCGAACCGACGGCGATGCGGCGGATGATCGGCAGCTCCCGTTCGGCGGCCAGGCCGTCGACGTAGGCCGGAGTCACCGCCGCGTCGTCGACGACCACCCCGGCCGCCTTCACCGTTGCCTTGCCGGCCGCGGCCCCCACGTCGTCGACCGACGCCGCGGCCAGCTTGGCCAGCGCGGCGATGTCATCCAGCAGTGCGGCGAGCCCGACGGCCACGATCCGGTCCCTTCTCGGCGGCGAACGAGCCGACAGGGTACCCGGGGGGCGCGAAGTGGTCCGCGACCGGCTCGATCAGGCCGACGACCGGGCCGGAGCCCACCGTGGGTAGTCGATGCCGGCCAGATGGTTGATCACGTACCCCTGGAGCACCAGCAGACCCACGGCCAGCATCAGCACCAGCAGCTGGACCGGCTCGGTGAGGATCCCGAGCGACACGATCAGGGTGGTGGCACCCGCGGGCGGATGCGGGACTCGGAGCCACACCATCAGTCCGCTGGTCAGCCCGAGCGAGAGCGCGGCCGCGCCGACGCGGGGCCATGTCACCTCGGTCGCCAGAGCGGCTCCCGCATCGGTGAGCCCGAACACCACCAGGGCCAGGTAGCCCGCGGCGGCCCCGATGGCGTGGCCGCAGATCGTGTTCCGAGGCGACGCCGCCGGAACGGTCGGCGTGTAGAAGAGCAGGAACGCCGTGGGCCCCAGCGACGGGAATATCAGCGCTTGACCGGTGACGACCGCGGCAGCCGACATGATGGCGATCGAGATCACACCGTTCACGAGGGCGAACAGGCCCATCACGTTGGTCGAGTCGTGTCTCGCCGTCAGGGCGGGGAGCCGGAACCGGGTGCCCAGCCCGTAGACGATCGACGAGATGTCGCCGCCGATGGGCCCGGGCCCCCGTGGGGGACCGGTCGCACCGGTCACCTCTGCCGGGTCGGTGCCCCCGGGACGGTCGGGCTGGTCCGGGGTGGGCTCAGTCATGGCGGACGAACCACCACAGCCCCCAGGAAGACGTCAGCAGCACGATCGAGAGGATCGCGGCGTTGCGAGCGAGCGCCGGATCGTGCGCCGCCACCCCCTCCAGCGCCACGACGAGCAGGAACGCCTGCAACGACAGCAGCAGGATCAGGTACACGAGCAGGCCACCGTGACGGCGACGGTCGGCGCGGCGGGACTCCCTCATTCCTCGTCCACCCCCTTGGCCCACACGACCCCGTCGCGGACGTCGATGTCGATGCGCGTCAGCGGGCGTTCCGGTGGACCGGCCACGGCGTCTCCGTTGGACGGGTCGAACACGCCGTCGTGGCAGGGGCAGAAGAGCCGGTCCCGGTCGGGTTGGAAGAACACGACACAGCCCAGGTGCGTGCATCGCTGCGAGTAGGCGCGCAGCTCCCCGCCCTGGAGGTGCACCAGGATCGCCGGGTCCTCCTCGGTCGGATACCGGAAGAGGTACTCGCTCGACTCGGGCACCTCGGCCAGATCGACGATCGGTCGCGGTTCGCCCAGGTTGGAGCGCTGGAGGTCGGCCCACGCCGCGGCGCCGACCGTGCCGGCTGCGAAGACCCCCGACGCAGTGAGCAGGTAGCGGGTGAAGTCCCGTCGGGCGATGTGCTCCTCGCCGCTCGATGTGATCGGGAACTCGTCGCGCCACAGCGGTAGCTCGCTGTCGTCGCCGCAGCCGAGGCACGGCAGGTCCGGGGCGGACCCGGTTCCGTTCTGCGGTCCGTCGGTGGTGGTCATGCCCAGCCCTCCTCGATCCCGAACGGGTCGTCCTGCCAGCGAACGGCGGTCTCGCCGGCCATCACGTCGATCGGCCCCAGCGCCGCGTCGTCGACCACGGTCGCGACCTTGGTGGCGACCGGTTGAGAGCCGAACCGGAACTCGTGGATCAGCTCGCCGCGACGGTTGGCCTGGAAGTCGGCCGGGGTGCCGAACCAGAGCGCCTCGCTCGGGCACACCGACGCGCACATCGGTGCCAGGCCGGCCGACGAGCGGTCGTAGCACATGTCGCACTTCATCATCTGGTCCGGCAGGGCGAAGTACTTGGGGACGCCGAACGGGCAGGCGAGCACGCAGTTGGAGCAACCGATGCAACGGGGCTTGAGCGCGGACTGCACCACGCCGTCCTCGTTCTGCTTGATGGCGTCGGCGGGACAGACATGCGCGCAGGTGGGGTCCTCGCAGTGCATGCAGACCATCGGAGCGGTCCGGGTGTCGGCGCCGCGATCGACGAACTCGAGGTGGATGAGCGACTGGCCCCGGTGGGTGCCGCACTCCTCGCACGCCTGCACGCAGGCCTCACAGCCGATGCAGCGGCTCTGGTCGATCACGAACATCTTGTCGAACACCAGCGGGCTCACGAAGCGTTCTCCGTCCCCGCGGCGCCGTTGGTTCCCGCGGCGCTGTCGGTCAGGGCGGTGACCCTCTTGTCGCGGATCTCGACGTGTCCGTCGGCCTTGACCACCCGAACGGCCGACACCTTGTACTCGGGGATCTTGGACATCGGGTCCAGAGCCCGGTTGGTGAGCTGGTTGGCGGCGCGGTCGCCGGCCCAGTGGTACGGGATGAACACGGTGTCGGGCCGGATCGACTCCACCACCCGCGCCGGCAGCGTCATCGACCCACGACGGGAGGTGACGGTGACCAGGTCGCCGGTGAGCACCCCGAGCCGCTCGGCGTGACGCGGATGGATCTCGCAGAGCGGTTCCGGGTACTGCTCGACGAGGGCGGCGATGCGTCGGGTCTGGGTGCCCGACAGGTACTGCGACACGACCCGTCCGGTCGTCAGCCAGATCGGGTACTCGTCGTCGACGACCTCGGCGGACTCCCGGAACGGCACCGCGTGGAACCGGGCGCGCCCGTCGGTGTGGGCGAAGACACCACCCTCGTAGAGCCGAGGTGTTCCGGGATGGCCGGGCTCCGGGCACGGCCAGAAGATGCCGTGTTCGGCCTCGATGCGCTCCCAGGTCATGCCGTTGTAGTCGGCGGTCCCACCGTGGGACGCGAGCTTCATCTCGTCGAAGATCTCCCGGGTGGAGTCGAAGTCGAAGTAGCGGCGCCGGCCGAGCCGGTCCGCGATGTCGACGATGATCTCCCAGTCGCGGCGGGCGTTGCCGGGCGGGTCGACCGCGGCGTTGATCTTGATGGTGCGCCCCTCGACCGACGTGGTCGTCCCCTCGTCCTCCTCCTGCAGGGACCCGGCCAGCACGATGTCCGCGTGCTGGGCGGTCTCGGACAGGAAGAAGTCGATCGCCGTGTAGAACTCGAGGCGGTCGAGCGCCTCGGCGGTGTGGGCGGTGTCGGGCAGCGACACCAGCGGGTTGAAGCAGATCGACAGCAAACCCTTGATCTCGCCGTCGTGGATGGCGTCCATGATCTCCTGGGCGGTGAGACCCTTGCCGGGGATCTCGTCGACGTCGCATCCCCACACCGCTGCCACCGCGGCCCGGTGCTCGGGGTTGGTGATGTCGCGGTTGCCGGGCAACTGGTCGCACTTGTGGCCCTGTTCACGGCCACCCTGGCCGTTGCCCTGACCGGTGATGGTCGACACACCGCATCCGGGCCGGCCGTACTTGCCCGTCGCCAGACCCAGGTTGATGCAGCTCAGGACGTTGTCGACGCCCTTGGTGTGGTGCTCGATGCCCCGGGCGTGCAGCAGCATCCCCGTGTCGGAAGTCCCCCACAGGCGAGCAGCCTCGACGATGCGGTCCCGGGGTACGCCGCACAGTCGCGCCGCCCACTCCGGGGTCATGTCGGCCACCGCGGCGGCGGCCGCGTCGAAGTCGACGGTGTGGTGCTCGACGAAGCGGTGGTCGATCCAGTCGTTCGCCACGAGGACGTGCAGGATCGCCCCCATCAGCGCCGAGTCCGTCCCGGGGCGCAGGCCCAGGTAGAGATCCGCCGTGCGCGCCAAGGGGGTCACGCGGGGATCGGCGACGATCAGCTTGGCGCCGCGGTCGCGGGCCCTCCAGACGTAGCTGGTGGTGATCGGAGCGCACTCGGCGACGTTCGCCCCGGCCACGAACACCACATCCGCGAGCGGGATGTCGCTCCACGGGTTGGGGGCGCGGTCCATGCCGAGCGCCTTCTTGTTGGCGACCCCCGCGGACACCATGCAGAGCCGCCCGTTGTAGTCGAGGTTGGCCGTGCCGATGCCCAGGCGGGCGAACTTGCCCATCAGGTACGACTTCTCGTTGGTCAACGACACGCCCGACAGCACGGCGAACGAGTCGGGGCCGTAGGCGTCCTGGATGCGGCGGATCTCGGTCGCCACCCGGTCGATCGCCGCGTCCCAGGCGATCGGCCGGAACCCGGACTCTGCGCTCGGGTCGCGCTCCAACGGATCGAGCAGCCGGTCCGGATGTGCGCCCTGGAGGTAGCGCTTCACGCCCTTGGGGCAGAGCTTGCCCTGGTTGAACGGGAAGTCGTACCAGGGCTCGAAGCCGATCACCTGGTTGTCGGCCACCTTGAGCTTGATCCCGCACTGCTGGCCGCAGAAGCAGCAGTGGGTCTCCACCTCGCGCTCGACGTCCAAGCCGGCGTTCCAGCCGCCCGGGGGTTCGCGGTTGAGGTGCGGGCCGAACCGCTCGATCAGCTGTTCCTCGGTGACCGGGAGCTGCGCCATCAGCCGAAGCCCCCCACCCGACCGGTCTGGGCGATGGTGACGCCGGCCCGGCGGCAGGCCGGGCAGGTCTCCTGCCAGTGGCCGTCGGGAGACGAGTAGTCGAAGCCGACCATCGGGAGGACCTCCTTGATGTCCTGGACCTGCATCTGCGACGCGTACGGGCGACCGCATCGACGGCACTCCTGCTGGGCGCCCTCCCGACCGGCGTCCCGGTAGAGGTGGATGCCCAGGTTCGCCGGCCGTTGGAAGATGTGGAACAGCTTCCCGAACGGGATGTACAGCAGTCCGAGGATGACGGTCAGGGCGTGCAGGTTGTTGAGGAAGCTGTAGTAGCGACCCTCCAGCCACAGGCTCGACGCGGTGAGGAACAGTCCGGTGACCGACACCGCGAACAGCCCCGCGAGGGCCAGGAAGTCGCCCTCTCGCTCGACCGCCAGGGCGCCGGGGTCCCGGAGGCGGCGGTAGAGGAAGACCAGCACTCCCGCGATCACGAGGAACGCGGCGATGTTGAGCAGGTGGAACGTGATGAAGCCGACGACGCTCATCGCCTGGAAGGACCCGGTGCCGACGCCGAACAGGTAGGCCTTGTACTCGCTGCCGTCCTGGCCGACCGACTCGAAGTGCACCCAGCCGAAGGTGAGCGGGAACGTGACCGCGGCGGCCAGGATGCAACCCCAGAAGACGAGCTGATGCGCCGCCCAGCGGACGGTGGATCGACGGCGTATGAACCCCTGGGCCAACAGGTTGGTGCCGACCAGTCCGACCAGACCGACGGCGTTGCGCCCCACGCGACCCGATCGTCGGAACGACTCCCAGCCCCGCTGGTTCAGCCGGGCGGTCGGCGGCCGCTGGATCCAGATCAGGTACCGGTACACCGTCGCGAAGACCCCGAGGAGCACGCCGATCAGGTAGCCGGCAAGAGCGGCATCGAACCACTGCAGCCCTCCGCTGCCGAGGTACACCCCGACGAGGACGACGAGGACGGCGCCGGTCGACCACACCGCGGCGCGGACGTCGACCCGTACGCCGAACACCTCGGGGGTCCGCCGTCGGCTGCGGCGGGGAGGTGGGCCGGTCGGGGCCGTTGCAGAGGTTCGGTCCATCGCCTGCCTGCTCCTCCCGACGATCATCGAGTGCCGACCGCCGAGACCGTAACAGAGCCGTCCCCATGGTCCCGACGACCGGATCGCCCGGTATTATGTCTGTCGCCTGGTAGAGAAATACCTGTCGGTGGGCGGAGCGTCGTCCCCCGGCCGGGACGGAGGATCCGGTGTGCGATCACTGCGGATGTCGTGAGTACCCGCCCATCGCCGAACTGTCGGCGGACCACGTGGAGATCCTGGCACTGGCCGAGGATCTGGCGACGGCGACCAGGCTCCGTACCCCGATCGACGCCGCCGGCAGGGACCGACTCCGTTCCCTGCTCGAGGTACACGCGGCCAAGGAGGAGGTCGGGCTGTATCCGCTCCTCATCGCCCAGATGGGTGAGCACGCCGACACGTACTCCCACCTCGAGGAGGAGCACCGCGACATCGCCCGGGCGATCGGCGCGGGTTGCTTCGAGCACCACGCGTTCTACGCCCTGCAGCGTCACATCGAAGAAGAGGAGGAGATCCTGTTCAGCTCCGCGCTCTTCTGGTTCGACGGCGACACCTGGGACGACCTCGAGGCCGTGCACCGGGGATTGGTGAGCTCCCCCACCGACGTCGGCTGAGGCCGCCCCGGACCGGGCCTACGCGTCGGATCGGATCATGTCGGCGGCCTTCTCGCCGATCATGATCACCGGGGCGTTGATGTTGTTGCTCGTCACCGTCGGCATCACCGACGCGTCGGCGATGCGCAGGCCCTCGAGCCCCCGTACCCGCAGTCGGGAGTCGACGACGGCCATCGGGTCGCCGTCGGGCCCCATCCGACACGTCCCGCACACGTGGTACTCGGTGTCGGCATGAGCGCGCAGGGTCCGCTCGATCTGATCGGGATCGTCGCGGTCGTAGTGGATGAGCATGTCACCGCGGTAGGGGTCGAACACCGGCTGGGACGTGATGTCGAGTGCGATCCTGGTCCCCGCCACCAGGGTCTCCATGTCGTAGGGGTGGCTGAAGTACCGGGGGTCGATCAGGGGGGCGACGGTGGTGTCGGGACTGGCCAGGCGCACCTCGCCGGTGCTCTTGGGTCGGGCCAGGAGCAGGTGGGCGGAGTAGCCGTGGCCCAGGTGGAGCTTGCGCCCGTGGTCGTCGCCGATGCCGACGATGAGCTCCATCTCCATGTCGGAGACCTCGACGTCGGGGCTCGTCCGGTAGTACACGCCGGACTCCGCGGCGCAGCTGGTGATCACGCCTCGGCGGTGCCGTCGCCACTGCCACATCCCCGCCAGGAGGCGGGCGACGCCGATCGGGGAGATTCCGACGGTGTGGTCGGTGACCAGCGACCGGTAGATCAGCAGCGCCGAGATGTGGTCCTGGAGGTTCTGCCCCACTCCGGGGGCGTCGAGGACCGGACGGATGCCCAGATCCTGCAGGTGCTGACCGGGGCCGACCCCCGACGCCATCAGGATCTGCGGAGTGCCGAACGCCCCGGCTGACATCACGATCTCGCGGCGGGCCCGCACCGAGCCGGGGCGCCGACCCTGGACGAAGTCGACCGCGACCGCCCGGCGAGCCTCGAAGCGGAGCCCGGTGACGTGGACCCCGGTCCGGACCTCGAGGTTGGGTCGGTCCAGGTTGGGGTGGATGAACGCGGCGGCCAGGCTGTGGCGCTCCCCGTCCTTCTGGGTGACCTGCACGTGGTAGCAGCCGTGGTGCTCAGCACCGTTCACGTCGGCGTTGAACGGGATCCCGTAGTCCTGACACGCCTGCAGGAACACGTCGTTGAGGGGGCTGGGGCTGCGCAGGTCGGTGATGTGCAGCGGGCCGTCGGTGCCGTGGTAGGGCGAGTCACGGTGGATGGCGTTGCTCTCGGAGCGCAGGAAGAACGGCAGGACGTCGTCGTAGCCCCAGCCCGGGTTGCCGAGCTCGGCCCAGTGGTCGAAGTCGGAGCGATGGCCTCGCGCGTAGATCATGGCGTTGATCGTGCTGGAGCCGCCCAACGCCTTGCCCCGGGGCTGGAACCCACGCCGACCTCCGAAGCCGGCCTGGGGCACCGTCTCGTAGTTCCAGCTGTTGATGCCCCGCGGCATGGCGGCCGCGAAGCCGAGCGGGGCGCGGATCAACACGTCGCGGCCCTCGCCGCCGGCCTCGAGCAGGCAGACGCTGACCGACGGGTCCTCGCTCAGGCGAGCGGCCACCACGCAGCCCGCGGAGCCGCCGCCGACGACGATGTAGTCGAACTCGTCCACGACCCGCACCGTACCGTCCCTGCCGCGACGAAGACCGGGCCGGGTCCCGGGTCGGCCTAGCGTGGGGAAGGCTCCGCACGATGAGGACCGGGCGGCCGACCGAGGAGGCGGGATGGCAGCGATCGTGGTGCTCGGCGGTGCGGGAGGCGTGGGTCGCGTGGCGGTCGAGGCGCTCACCCACATCGACTCCGTGTCCGAGGTCGTGGTCGCCGACCGCCGACGCGCCGAGGCGGCGGCGGTGGTGGCCGAGTTGGACGACCCCAGGTTGACCGCCGCGGCGGTCGATGTCAGCAGCCCCGCCTCATTGTCGTCGTTGATCAGCGGAGCCGCCGTCGTCCTCAACTGCGTCGGACCCTTCTACCGCTTCGGCCCCCCGACCCTGCGTGCCGCGATCGATGCCGGCGTGGGCTACGTCGACATCTGCGACGACCTCGACGCCACCCGGGCGATGTTGGAGATGGACGGCGACGCCCGCGCCGCAGGGGTCACCGCCCTGATCGGGATGGGCAACTCGCCGGGCCTGGCCAACATCTTCGTCAAGTTGTGCGCAGACGGCCTCCTCGACGAGGTGACCACCGCCGACATCTGCCACGTCCACGGTGGAGAGCCCTTCGAGGGTGCGGCGGTGCTGAAGCACCGGATCCACGCCATGGTCGACGACGTTCCGCTGTTCATCGACGGCGAGCAGATCACGGTGCGACAGCTGGACGAGAGCGGTGCCGCCCACGTCCGCGACGTCGACTTCGCGGGCGTCGGCACCTATCCGACCTTCCCCTACCCGCATCCCGAGACCGTCACGCTGCCGATGACGTTCCCCACGCTGCAGCGGGCCACCAACCTCGGCGTCGTCTACCCGCTGTCGTACTTCCAGTTGACCCAGGACCTGGTGCGCGCCGGCATGGCATCGGAAGAACCGGTCGCCGTCGGCGACGCCCTCGTCGCTCCGATCGACGTGATGGTCGCTCTCCTCCAGCAACAGCGTCCGCGCCTGTTGGCCGAGGCCGGTGTCGAGGAGGCCGGTGGCTGCCTGCACGTCGAGGTCGGCGGGATCAAGGACGGTGAGTCCCACTCCTACGTCTTCTCCCTCACATCGCGCGGTGCCGGTGCGGGCGAGGGCACCGGCATCCCCGCCGCGCTGGGCGCCGCGTTGCACGTGCGCGGGTCGTTCGACGGCCATGCCGGCGTCCATGCCCCCGAGGCGATCGTGCCGGTCGACGAGCTGCTCACGCTGGCCGCGGACGTGGTGACCGCGATGAGCATCGGATCGGGCGATGGGATCCCGCTGACCGTCGAGCACGTCGGGCCCGACGGCTCGGCACAGATCCTCCCGTGGAGCTTCTCGTGACCGACGGCGGGAATCCCGTCGTCGCCCACCCCGCCGTGGTTAGGATCCGCTCCGTGTCCAAGCTCCGCATGACAGCAGCCGCGATCGCCCTCGCCTTCGGTGCCACGGTGGTGCTCCCCAGTTGCGCCGGGGTCTACGTCGACTCCTCGGGCAAGACGTGCGTGATCGTCCTGGCCATCCCGATCTGCAACTGATCGAGCTCGTCGCCCGCCGTGGTCGCTGACCCGGCCGAGACCGGGTTCGACCTCCCGGCCGGGGCCTTCCGCGCCCTCGACTGGGCCGCCACCGGTGCCACCGGTCCCACCGCCCTGCTGCTGCACGGTCTCAGCGGGGTCGCGGACGTCTGGTGCGACACGGTCGGCGCGCTCGGAGAGAGCCGGCCGCGATGCGTCGCGGTCGACCAGCGCGGCCACGGCCACAGTCCGGCCACCCCGGGCCGCTACCGGGTCGGCGACCACGTCGGCGACGTCCGGACGCTCGTGGGCCGGCTCGGAGCGCCGGTCCACCTGGTCGGCCACTCGATGGGGGCTCGTGTCGCGTTCGTGACCGCCGCTCGCCGTCCCGAGCTGGTGGCGTCGGTGGTGGTCGTCGACATCGGGCCCGAGGCGTGGGTGGCCAACATCGATCGGACCACCCGCATGTTCCGCTCAATGCCGACGCGGTTCGCCGACCGCGCCGAGGCGCTCGAGTTCGGCCAGCTCTACGGATCTGGACCCGGGGCGGCCGAGCGCTTCGTCGAGCAGCGCCTACGGCCACAGCCGGACGGCACCTTCACATGGCTGGCGTCGGCCGACGGTCTGGTCGAGACGGTGAGCGCCCACCGACGACGGAACTTCTGGGCGGAGTGGGACGCGCTGGCGGTCCCGACGCTCCTGGTGCGCGGTGGGACCAGCGGGGAGCTGCGACCCCGCACCTTCGAGCAGATGCGCCGCCGCAACCCACGCGTCGAGGTGGTGGAGCTCGACGGCGTGGGCCACAACGTCCCGCTCCTCGCTCCGCAACGCCTGGCCGCGGAGATCGTGACGTTCTGGAGTCGACTCCCCGTCGACGGGGAGCGCGACGCCGATCAGCGCCAGTAGTTGTTGGCCGCGGCCACCGTCTGGAAGTTGACCGCCACCACCTGCGACGCCGCAGTCAGGGAGTCCGCCGAGTTCGCGTAGTCGGGCCGTAGCTCGTGGAGCACGTCGGTGTCGGGCTGGGTGTACTTCACCCCTCTCCGACTCAGGGTGATCGCCAGCTCGAAGCCCTCCTGGGGGGTCTCGGTGATCAGGGTCTGCAACCACGTGTCAGCCATGGGATCTCACGCACCTCTCTGGACGTCGGATACGTCCGATCGTAGGTGCAGCCAGCGACGACCGGGTCCACGCCGGCATCGCCGACCGCCGTCGCTGGTGATCAGGCCCGTCAGGTGAAGATGTGGTCCTCGGAGCGGAAGCGACCGGCCCGGAACCGGTAGCTGAACGAGAAGCCCGGATACATGGCGATGACCTTCCCCGAGCTCGAGTTCTGGTACCAGCTGCTGCATCCGCCGGACTTCCAGACGGTCCGCTCCATGGCCCGGTGCACCCATTCCGTGTAGCGGTCCTCGGCCTCGACCGACGGCTCGATGGCGTGGCGGTTGTTGCGCCGGGTGCGCTGGATGCAGTCGAGCGCGTAGCGCAACTGCGACTCCATGATGAACAGCGCCGAGGTGTGGCCGATGCCGGTGTTGGGTCCGAGCATCAGGAACAGGTTCGGGAACCCCGGCATGGTCGTACCGAGGTAGGCGCGGGGGAACTCGGCCCACAGGTCGGTGATCGGAGTCGAGTCGTGGCCGGTGACGGTGAAGGTCGTCGCGCCGTCGGTGGCGTCGTAGCCGGTGGCGTACACGATGGCGTCGAGCTCGACCTTGTCGCCGCCGGTGGTGATGATGCCGGCCGGCACGATCTCGTCGATGCCGTCGCTCGAGTCGTGCAGCTTCACGTTCGGTCGGCAGAGCGCGGGGTACAGGGTCGACGAGACGATGACCCGCTTGCAGCCGATCGTGTAGTCGGGGGTCACCTTGCGGCGGATCTCGGGATCGGGGATCTGTCGGGCGATGTGGGCGAGCGCCTGGCGCTTGGCCACCAGGTCGAGCAGCCGCGGGAAGTACTTGAAGCCGATCACCCTCGTCTCGAGGCCGAGGTAGATCGCGGAGCGCAGCGCGCCGTAGACGCGACGGTTCTTGAGCAGCGCGCGCTCCAGCCGAGAGAACTTCCGGTCCCGCCGCGGGAGGACCCAGTGCGGGGTGCGCTGGAAGACGTGCAGCTCCCCGACCTCGGGGGCGATGGCCGGGATGATCTGGGCTGCGCTCGCGCCACTGCCGATCACCGCCACGCGCTTGCCGGCCAGGTCGTAGTCGTGGTCCCAGGCGTTGCTGTGGAACGAGTGCCCCTCGAAGGTGTCCCGCCCCTCGAAGTCGGGGATCTTCGGGTTGCTGAGCGGACCGGGGCCGAGGATCACGAAGCGGGCACAGAACGTGCGGCCGTCGCGGGTGCTGATCACCCAGTGACGCTAGTCGTCGTCCCAGTCGAGGGCCGACACATCGGCGTTCAGCTCGGTGCGCTCCCGGATGTGGTGCTTGTCGATGATGAAGTTGGTGTAGCGCTCCAGCTCGTCGCGCTCGGCGAAGATCTGGCTCCACGGGTACGGCTCGGAGGAGATCGAGTACAGCGGCGACTGCACGTCGACCGCAGCGCCCGGGTACGTGTTCTGGCACCACGTCCCTCCCATGAAGCTGCGGCGTTCGAGGACGATCCAGTCCTCGATCCCGGCCTTCTGCAGGCCGATCACCGCGCTCTGGCCGCTGAAGCCGCTGCCGATGACGATCACCTCGTGGACGTCCACCGCTACCTCCTCGCACCGGCGGTCCGGGTCCGCCTCATCTGGCAATGAGTGTTGTCACTTTCCGACGGCGAGCGTGCCGGGTCAAGCGAACGTGTGTCACGCCGGCGGGCGACGGCGTCGCTCTGGGCCACAATCACTGCGATGGCCGCACCTCTCGATCGCTCCTCGGCACGACGCTCCGGATCCCGGGCGTCGGGTCGCTCCTACGGCGGAGTCCCCGCCGAGGTGCGCGTCGCCCAACGTCGCGACCGCTTCCTGGCCGCCGGACTCGAGCTGTTCGGAACCCGTGGCTACCAGTCGACGAGCGTGCGGGCGGTCTGCCGTGAGGCGGGCCTGTCCGAGCGCTACTTCTACGAGTCCTTCGCCAACACCGAAGCCCTCCTGATCGGCGTCTACCAGCACTGCACCGACCGGATGCACGACGACATCCTCGTCGCCATGGCCACCGGTGACCGGCCGGCTGGGGGCTCATCAGCCGAACCTCTCGACCACGTCGTGCGCACGACCCTCGAGGCGTTCTACGCCTCGGTGGCAGATCCGCGGGTGCTGCGGGTGTGCTGGCTGGAGGTGCTCGGGGTGAGCACGCTGGTCGACTCCACCTACATCTCGGGGATCGACCGGTTCGCCCACCTGGTCGCCACGGTGATGGCCGAGACGTTCGGCCTCTCCCCCGACGAGCGGCTGCGCCTGATCGCCACCGGACTGGTGGGCAGCGTCATCATGACCGCGATCCGGTGGTACCTCGACGGCCAGAAGGAACCCGTCACCACGCTGGTCGCGGCGAACTCGGTGCTCTTCCTCGGAGCAGCACGCCAGCTGTCGCCGCGCTCGTGACCAACGCACCGGTACCGTCACGACACCGACGCCAGGAGGAGCCCTCGTGACCACCGGTTCGTGCTGCACCGTCCACCCGATCGCCGCCGAACGCCTCGGTCCGGTGCTCCGATCGACCAATACGACGATCTCTCCCGCGAACCACGGGCGCCGGACATCGACCCGTTCGACCCCGCAGGCCGATCTGCTGGTGGTCGGCCACATCTCCACCGGCGACCCCTCGACGCCCTCGGCCGAGGCGATGGCGGTGAGCGACGGGCGGATCGTCGGAATCGGATCCCGGTCCGACGTCGACGGCCTCACCGGTCCCTCCACCACGATCGTCGCCCCCGACGGCGTGGTCATCCCGGGCCTGGTCGAGCCGCACATGCACATCTGGGCCTCGTTGCTCAACCTCGACTGGCTCGACCTCTCCCACGAGGCGTGCCCGACCTTCGACGACGTCGTGAGCGCGCTGCGGAGCGCCGTCGGTGGAGCAGCGCCCGGGGAGCCGCTGATGGCCAAGCAGTTCGATCCCAGCCTCTACCCCGGCGAACCCGTCCTGACCCGGGATCTGCTCGACCGGATCTCGCCCGATCGATCCGTGGTCGTCGTCAACGCATCGCTGCACTACATGTACGCCAACTCGACAGCGTTGGCCGCCGCCGGAGTGACCGACACGACACCGGACCCGCCGGGCGGGACGTTCGGCCGGGTCGACGGCCGTCTGAACGGGGTGATCGGCGAGGTGCCGGCGATGATGGCCCTGATGGCTGCGGTGCCGATGCCGACCTCGGACCAGATCACCGACGGCGTCCGTCGCATCCTGGACGCTGCGGCCCGTCGAGGGGTGACATCGCTGCGTGAGGCGGCCACCGGCACCCTCGGCGGCGTCGGCGAGCTCGCGCTGCTCCACCAGATCAACGGATCCCGACGGCTGCCGGTGCGGGTCTCGACCGCCCAGTTCTCCATCATGGGGGACCGCACTCCCTCCGAGGTCGCCGCCGCATGGCGCGATGCCGACGTCACCCCGTTCAGCGGCGACGACATGGTCCGCGCCGATGCCTGGAAGGTCGTCACCGACGGCTCGAACCAGGGACGAAGCGGCTACTTCCTGCAGCCGTACCTGGGCGAGGAGTCCGGCGGCAAGGCCAACTGGACTCCCGAGGGACTCCGCGACGTGCTGGAGGTCGGGCTGAGCGACGGCTGGCAGGTGATGGTGCACACCAACGGCGACGCGGCGGTCGAGTTCGCTCTGTGCGCCATGGAAGACCTGCTCCCCCACCATCCGGCCGGGGACCTGCGGCACCGATTCGAGCACGTCTCGTTCTCCACCGACGACCAGCTCACCCGGATGGCCGCGGCCGGGATCTCGCCCAGCTTCCTGATGAACCACGTCTACTTCTGGGGCGCCGCGTTCCGCGACACGATCCTCGGCCCGGAGCGTGCCCAGCGACTCGACCGCGTCGCGTCGGCGTACGCGGCGGGCATGCGCCCGTCGCTGCACTCCGACTACACCGTCACCGAGATCCACCCGCTGCTCAGCGCCCGAACCGCGGTGCAGCGACGGCTGCAAGCCGACGGCACGGTGCTCAACCCGGCCGAGTGCGTGTCGCCCGACCAGGCCCTGGCGGCGATCACGACGCACGCGGCGTGGCAGATCCACGCCGATGACCGCGGGAGTCTCGGTGTCGGACAGCGGGCCGACTTCGCGGTCGTGTCCGACGATCCGTGGGCCAGCGATCCCGACGGCTGGCCCGAGATCACCGTGTCGGAGACCTACCTCGACGGAACCCCCGCCTACCAGGGCTGACGCCGAGAGCGCCGCGGTCGGCCGGGGTCGCTGTGGCAGGGTGGGGCGGATGAGAGCGTGGTCCGTGACCGCTCCGGCGCCGATCGACAGGGGCCCGTTGGAGCTGTCGGATCGTCCCGACCCCGAACCCGGTCCCGGCGAGGTCCGGGTGCGGGTCTCGGTCTGCGGTGTGTGCCGGACGGACCTCCACGTAGCCGAAGGCGATCTTGCAGTGCACCGGGCCGGGGTGGTCCCGGGCCACGAGATCGTCGGCGTGGTCGACCGCCTGGGGCCGGGAGCCTCCCGCTTCGCCGAAGGCGACCGGATCGGCATCGCCTGGCTGAGGCGCACCTGCGGCGTGTGCCGGTTCTGTCGGCGCGGAGCCGAGAACCTGTGCACGTCCCCGTCGTTCACCGGCTGGGACGAGGACGGCGGCTACGCCGAGCACGCCGTGGTCGACGAGCGCTTCGCCTACTCACTCCCCGCGGGGTTCGCCGACGAGCACGTGGCACCCCTGCTGTGCGCCGGGATCATCGGGTTCCGAGCACTGCGGAGGGCCGAACTTCCCCCCGGTGGACGCCTGGGCATCTACGGGTTCGGAGCATCGGCTCACATCACCGCCCAGATCGCGATCGCGCAGGGGGCGACGGTCCACGTGATGACCCGGTCGCCGGAAGCCCGGGAGCTCGCTCTGGCGCTCGGGTGTGCGTCGGTGGGCGGCGCCACCGACGCACCCCCGGAACCCCTCGACTCCGCGATCAACTTCACGCCATCCGGCGACGTCGTCCCCGCCGCGCTCCGCGCGCTCGATCGCGGCGGAACCCTGGCCGTCGCCGGCATCCACATGTCCGACACCCCTCCGCTCGACTACGACCGCGAGCTGTTCCAGGAGCGCCAGATCCGCAGCGTGACCGCCAACACCCGTCGTGACGGAGAGGACCTGCTGCGCATCGCCGGACGCATCGGCGTGCAGGTGCACACGACCGCGTACCCGCTGGAGCGCGCCGATGAGGCGTTGGCCGATCTCGCCCACGACAGGTTGACCGGAGCGGCGGTCCTGCGCGTGGGTCCACCGTGAGCCACGTCGCCCACCTGATCCGCCGACGAGGCAGGACCTTGGTCCCTCAACACTGCGCTGTCCCCTGGTGCAAGCTGGAGTCCGGAGACCTGGAGGTGTCATGAGCGCGACCACCACCGACGGAGCGATCGCCTGGCTCGACGAGGTCTCGCTCGCAGAGGTCGATCGCGTCGGCGGCAAGGGTGCGAACCTCGGCGAGATGGCCTCCGCCGGCTTCCCGGTTCCTCCCGGGTTCGTGGTGTGTGCGGACGGCTACCTGGCCGCCATGGATGCTGCAGGCGTCCGCCGGGAGCTCCTGTCGGAGTTCCGTGAGGCCGTCGCATCGGCCGACGATCCCGTCGAGCTCCGCGCACGGGCCCGGCACCTGCAGGAGACCGTCCGCCGGGCCGGAGTTCCCGGTGCTCTCCGGACGGCCCTGGTCGACGCCTACCACCGACTCGGCGACGACGTGGCCGTGGCGGTGCGCTCCTCGGCCACCGCCGAGGACGCCGCTGGGACCTCGTTCGCCGGGATGCACTCGACCTTCACCGACGTCGCCGGCCCGGACGACCTGATCCGGCGGCTGCTCGATTGCTGGGTGTCGCTGTACGGAGAGCGGGTCATCTCCTACCGCGCCGGGCAGTCCCTCACCGACGAACCCTCGATCGCCGTGGTCGTGCAGCAGCTTGTGCCATCCGAGCGCGCCGGCGTCATGTTCAGCGTCGATCCATCGACCGGTGATCAGGACCTGATCGTCATCGAGGCGGCCCTGGGTCTGGGCGAGGTCGTCGTGTCCGGACAGGTGCAGCCCGACACCTACACCCTCACCAAGGATGGCCCTCGCATCCGCGAGGTGCGCGTCGGGCATCAGACCCATCGCCTCGTCGCCAGCTCCGGCGGCCGAGTCGACCGCGAGGAGCTGGGATCCGCTGACGCTGATGACCGCGTCCTCACCGACGGCCAGGCGATCGAGCTGGCCGAACTGGGCCTGCACGTCGAGGAGCACTACGGCGAGCCGCAGGACATGGAGTGGGCGATCGGCGAGGGCCGCACCTACCTGGTGCAGTCGAGACCGATCACGACCCTGGACACCGGTCCGAGCGGCGAGCCCACGGCGGGCACAGCCGATGATGCCGCAACGCTCCTGCAGGGTCTGGCCGCCTCATCCGGCACTGCGTCCGGGCGCGTCCGGGTCCTGATGACCCCTGACCGGGCCGCCGATCTGCTCTCCGGGGAAGTCCTGGTGGCCCCGCTCACCAACCCTGACTGGGTCCCTGCGATCCGCAGAGCCGCCGCGGTGGTCACCGACAGCGGAGGCATGACGTGCCACGCCGCGATCGTGTCGCGCGAGCTCGGCGTCCCGTGCGTGGTCGGAGCTCGCACCGCCACCACCCTGCTCCGCGACGGGGAGGTCGTCACCGTCGACGGCCGTCGGGGCACGGTGCTCAGAGGAGCGGTGCCCGTCGTCGCCCCGGCCACCGCCGTCGAACCCCGCGCGGCCGACGCCGCCCCTCTCGAGGTCCCTGCGCTCGCCACCAGGATCTACGTCAACCTCGCCATGTCCGAGCATGCCGTCGAGGTCGCTGCCGGGCCGGTGGACGGGGTGGGCCTGCTGCGGGCCGAGTTCATGGTGGCCGACGCCCTCGACGGCGTGCACCCACGCCAGCTGCTGGCCCAGGGCGGCCGTGACGAGTTCCTCCGGCGGATGTCGGACTCGCTGCTTCGCATCACCCGCGCCTTCACCCCGCGGCCGGTCGTGTACCGCACGATCGACTTCCGCAGCAACGAGTTCCGCGGGCTGCGAGGCGGCGAGCAGTTCGAACCGGTCGAGGAGAACCCGATGATCGGCTACCGGGGCTGCTTCCGATACGTCAAGGAGCCGGACCTCTTCGCCCTCGAGCTCGAGCTGCTCGCCCGGGTCCGCGACGAGACCCCGAATCTCCATCTGATGATCCCGTTCGTGCGGACCCGCTGGGAGCTGGAGCGCTGCCTCGAGCTCGTCGACGCCAGTCCCCTGGCGACGCACCGGAACCTCCACCGATGGGTCATGGCCGAGGTCCCGTCGGTGGTCCATCGCATCCCCGAGTACGCCGCGATGGGCATCGACGGTGTCTCGATCGGATCCAACGACCTGACCCAACTGCTGCTCGGAGTCGACCGCGACTCCACGGTCTGCGCCGAGTTGTTCGACGAGTCCGACGCCGCGGTCCTCGACGCGATCGCCCGCATCATCCGGGCCGCGCACGACTCCGGGATCACGGCATCGCTCTGCGGTCAGGCACCGTCGAACGACCCCGAGTTCGCCGCACACCTCGTCCGGCTCGGCATCGACTCGATCTCGGTGAACCCCGACGCCGTCGACGCGGCTCGCCGAGCGGTCGGCGCCGCCGAGCGCCGCCTCCTCGTCGACTCGGCCCGGCGTGGTCGGGACCGAACCGGTTGACCCGCTCGACACCGCCGCGGGATTCCCACAGCCGGACGACCTGACATCCGACCCTGTTCGACCGGCGCCGGAAGTGCTCGACTGGTCCTGACACCACGACACAGGGGGAAGAACGCCATGGACGCAGTCCAGCTCACCCAGTGGAAGCACGACCCCGAGGTCAGGGACGTCCCCCAACCCGACCCAGGTCCCGGACAGGTGCTCGTCCGGATCGCCGGTGCGGGGATGTGCCACTCGGACCTGCACCTGATCCACGACTTCGAGTCGGGGATGGTTCCGTTCGAACCGCCGTTCACCCTGGGCCACGAGAACGCCGGCTGGGTCGAGGCCGTCGGGGTCGGAGTCTCCGGGCTCGAGCTCGGCCAGCCCGTGGCGGTCTACGGCCCGACCGGCTGCGGGCGATGCCATCGCTGCGTGCAGGGGATGCAGAACTACTGCGAGCACCAGGCCGAGCTCACCTCCATGGCGGCCGGACTCGGCGACGACGGCGGCATGGCGCAGTTCATGCTCGTTCACGATGCCCGACACCTGGTGCCGCTCGACGACCTGGACCCGGTGGAAGCAGCTCCGCTCACCGACGCGGGCCTCACGCCCTACCACGCCGTCAAGCGGTCAGCGGACCTGCTCGTGGCGGGTTCCACCGCGCTGGTCATCGGAGTCGGTGGCCTGGGCCACCTGGGCGTCCAGATCCTCGAGGCTGTGACCCCGGCGACGGTGATCGCGGTCGACACCCGCACGTCGGCGCTCGATCTGGCGGCGACGGCCGGTGCGGAGCACACGGTCCAGGCCGGCGACGACGCAGCCGCGGAGATCGCCGATCTGACCGGAGGGAAGAACGCCGACGTCGTCCTCGACTTCGTCGGCAGCGACTCCACGATCCAGCTCGCCGTCGCCGCTGGACGCTCCCTCGGCCACATCACCGTGGTCGGGATCGCCGGCGGGTCCTACCCGTTCAGCTTCTTCACCGTCCCCTACGAGGCGTCCCTGGCGACGACCTACTGGGGGAGCATCCCGGAACTCATGGAGGTCCTGAATCTGGCAGAACGGGGCCTGATCCGCGCCGAGGTCGAACGGATCTCGATCGACGAAGCGCCCGACGGCTACCGACGTCTGGCCCGTGGAGAGGTCGACGGGCGCCTGGTGGTCGTCCCCGGGTGATCGGACACGTCGGCTCCGCGGCGGCGATCGAGACCCACTCCGCGTCGCTGTTCTTCTTCGGCGACCGGGTCTACAAGGTCAAGAAGCCCGTCGATCTGGGGTTCCTCGACTTCCGCACCGAGGAGGGCCGAGCCGCGGCCTGTCGACGCGAGGTCGAGCTCAACCGACGCCTCGCCCCCGACGTGTACCTGGGGGTCGCCCAGATGACCGATCCCGATGGTCAGGTGTGCGAGCACCTGGTCGTGATGAGGCGCATGCCGCCGCACCGCCGGCTGCGAGCGTGCCTGGAACGAGGCGAGGACGTGCATGTCGCTCTCGAACGGATCGCCGACGAGCTGGCCAGCCTTCACGATGCATCGCCCCCGCCCGGGCCGATGGAGTCGGTGGCGACTCGCGACGCCATCCGGCGCCTGTGGTGCGACGGCTTCGACTCGATGCGCCCCCACGTCGGGACCCTCCTCGGGGCGACCGACCAGCAGCGGATCGAGGAGCTGGTGCTGAGGTTCCTGGCGGGACGGGCCCCGCTGTTCGAGCAGCGCATCCGGGACGGGGCGGTCCGCGACGGACACGGGGACCTGCAGGCCGAGGACATCTTCCTGCTCGACGACGGCCCCCGGGTTCTCGACTGCCTCGAGTTCGACGACACCCTCCGCTGGGGCGACGTGCTGGGCGACGCTGCGTTCCTCGCCATGGACCTGGAGCGCTTCGGGCGACCGGAGCTCGCCCGCCTCTTCCTCGACGCATTCGGTCAGCGCTCGGGGATCCCGTGGCCGCCGGCTCTCGAGCACCACTACGTCGCCTACCGAGCCCACGTGCGAGCCAAGGTCGGTGTCATCCGCGCCAGTCAGGGAGCCGGCAGCACCGCCGAGGTCGACCGGTTGCAGGCCCTGTGCCGCCGGCACCTCGAGGCGGCCCGCGTTCGAGCGGTGCTCGTCGGCGGTCTTCCCGGGACGGGCAAGACGACGCTGTCACGACGACTTGCCGAGCGGGTCGACGCGGTCGTCCTCCGCTCCGACGAGCTGCGACGACGGCACCCAGAGGCAGGTCGGTACGCCCCGACCACCACGGACGAGGTCTACGCCGACCTGCTAGCCGAGGCCGAGCACCACCTCGCTCACGGTCGGCACGTGGTGCTCGACGCCACCTGGTCGGCACCCGAGCACCGTCGGCTCGCCCGGACGGTGGCCGATCGGGTTGCGGCGGACGTGGTCGAGATCGAGTGCGTCGCTCCCGCCGGCATGACCGTCGAGCGCATCCGACATCGTCTCGCCGCCGGCGTCGACCTCTCGGAGGCCACGCCCGAGGTGGCGGAGCAGATGGCCCGTCGATTCGGTCCCTGGCCCGAAGCCGAACGGGTCCGGACCGACCTCGCTCCCGAGGACTCGACCCGTTCCGCTCTCCTCGCGTTCGGGTGACCTTCGTCCCTTCCTTCGCGCCGTCCGGGGAGGACATGATGACCACGAGGCGAACCCCCGACGAAGGGTTGTCGGCCATGACCGACCACGATGCTGCACCGGACGCCGACCAGGAACTGCCTGCGGGCCCCACCCGGAGCCGACGCCTGAGCGCGTCGGACACCGTGTTGTGGGACCTGGACCGCGATCCCGTGCTGCGTTCCACGATCACCGCGGTCGCCTTGCTGGACCGGGCGCCGGACTGGGGTCGTCTTCGCACGCGCATCGACCGGGCCAGCCAGCTCATCCCACGGATGCGACAGCGGGTCGGTCCGGCACCGTTCGGCATCGGAGCGCCCCGCTGGGTGGACGACGGGGACTTCGACCTCGACCACCACCTCCGCCGCGTCCGCGTCCCCCTCCCGGGTCGGCTGCGGGACGTCCTGGATCTGGTTCAGCCGATCGCCTCCGACTCCTTCGACCCGGTGCGACCCCTGTGGGAGTTCACCCTGGTCGAAGGGATGAGGGGCGGGGGTGCCGCCCTCGTGCAGAAGCTGCACCACTGCCTCACGGACGGGGTCGGTGGGATGGAGTTGGCCCTCCTGTTGCTCGACGACGTGAGGGACCAGCCGGAGCCCGACGACCTGTCGCTGCGGCTGAGCCCGCATCTCGCGACTCCTCCCGGCGCACAGGGACTGCGACGAGCTGCGCGCGTTCCGCTCGCCGTGTCGTCGGCCGCGCTCACGGCGGCGACGGCAACGCTGAAGGACCCGTTGGGCACCGTGACCGATGTCGGCGAGCTGGCCGGCGGCGTGCTGCGCCTGCTCTCGCCGGTGCGTGTCACGAGTCCGCTGATGGAGCGCCGGAGCCTCCGCCGCAGGTTCCACTCGATCGACGTCAGCCTCGAGGACCTCAGAGCAGCTGGACACGCGGCGGGAGGAACGCTGAACGATGCGTTCATGGCCGCAGTGGTCGAGGGTCTCCGCCGCTACCACCAGGACCACGGGACGGAGCTGGAGCACCTGTCGATCACGATGCCGGTCAGCATGCGCCGCACCGGGGACGCCGTCGGCGGCAACCGGTTCACCCCCGCGCGCTTCGCAGTGCCGGCAAGGGCGATGCCGCCGATCGAACAGATGCGGACCATCGGAGCGATCGCCCACAGCTGGCAGCACTCGAGGGCGCTCGCCCTCACCGACGCCGTGGCCGGAGCGCTCGACGTCCTCCCGCCTCCAGTGGTGAGCGCTGTCATGGGCTCCATGCTCAAGGGCATCGACACCGTCATCACCAACGTGCCGGGCCTTCCCTCGGGCTGCTACCTCGCTGGATCGGAGATCGTCCGCGAGTACGCCATGGCGCCGACGAGCGGCGCCGCGGTCAACGTCGCCCTGGTGTCTGTCGGCGAGACGGCCTGCATCGGCGTGTCGGTGGACCTCGGAGCCGTTCCCGACGACGACGTGCTCCTCGAGAAGCTCGTCGATGGGTTCCGGTCCATCACCGACGTCGTCGGCCACCAGCCCCTGCGGAGAGCCTGACTCCGCGACAGCGTCCGTTGCCGGACCTCAGCGCAGGCGCCGCTCGTAGGTCTGCTCGTAGCGGAACGGGAGCAGGTCGACTGCGGAGACGGCTGCGAGCGCCCCGCCGGTGGGCAGGATCACGCGCAGACCGCCGTGGAGGTCGGCGAGCACCTGGCGGCAGCGTCCGCACGGCGAGAGCACCCCCCGGTCCTCGTCCCCGACGGCGACGATCGATTCCAGCTCACCGGCTCCGGCGGCGCGGGCCACACCGAGCACCACCAGCTCCGCACATGGTCCGCCGGTGAAGTGGAACACGTTCACGCCGGTGTGGATGCGTCCCGACGCGTCCCGAACTGCCGCAGCGACCGTGTGGTTGGCTCCGTCGGAGCAGCGGTCGACCACCTCGGTGGCCGCCGCGATCAGGTCGCGGTCGGCATCGGTCAGCGGTCCGCAGCGGACGACCTGCGAGTCGATCGGGGTGGGGTTGTCGAGCTCCATCGTGGGCTGGGAGCGTGGACACGCTCCCCCTCCGCCCACCAACCTGCCACGTCGCGAGATCGGCTGCCGTGATCCTGGGCACCGATCCCCGGGTGAGACTGCTCTGTCAGCTCGCCGTCAGCGGTTCGCACAGACCGAGCGCGTGGCCCGAGATCGAGTTGCCGTAGCCGAACACGCCGGGGTCGATCCATCCGCAGGCGATGTTGCGACCGATCGTGTTGCGCACCACGAACAGCGAGTTGGTGCCGGTCCCGGTCGAGTCGTCGGTCCCTGTCAGGGTGATCCCGGCCAGGATCACGTTGCGGTCGATCCGGTTGAACAGGATGCCGATCCACTCGGAGGTCTGGCCGACCACCGTGAGGTTCCCGTGGATCGCGTTGTTCTTGATCGACCACGGGATCTCCGATCCCCCGCCGAGCACGGTCACGTTGCGGTCGACCTCGATCCCGTTGAGGAACACACCGATTGCTCCGTGGATGGAGACGTTGCCCTTGACCGTGATGGTCGAGTGTCCTGCGGGATCGACTGCACACGGATGTCCTGAGTTGCCCGTGTACTCCGGCGGCTGGCATCCGAGTCCGACCATCGACCCGGCCCGTCCGATGACGTCACCTCGGACGGTGATCGTCGCGGGAGCGGACTGAGCGTCGAGCATTGCGCCCTTCTGGACCACCACGCTCCCGTGGACGCGGATCACGGCGCCGGAGTCGACGGTGCACGGGCCGGCCACGACGACCGAGGCGTACGTTCCCGACGGGATGGGCCCGCCCGTGCAGCGGTACGTGTGGAGTCCTCCTGCGGAGGCGACTCCGGTACCGAAGACCAACATGCTCGCGATGGCGAGCACTCCGATTGCGGCACCCTTGGCAGCGGCGATTCTGGTCATCGCTCGCTCCTTCCCTTCACGTTCGGCGAGTTCTCGCCGGTCACGCCCCCAACATGTCGTCCACCGGAGCCACGGTGAACTCCCGGATGCGAACCTACGCCCACCGACTTCGATGGTCAATGGCTCAGCGGGCAGCCGTACCGAGCTGCCGGATCATCGTCATCGAGGTGCCCTCCCACCCGAGGTGGAGGAAGTCGAGCCGCTCGTACAGCCGGCGGGCAGGGGATGCGGGATCGACGCTCAGACTGACCTGGCGACAGCCGCGGACGGCGAGCCGGTCGAGCAGAGTCCTCAGCATGAGCGTCCCCAGGCCACGGCCCCGCCACGGGTCTGCGATGGCGATGCTGAGCTCGGGGACGTCGGCTGCGACCCAGCCGTAGCCCGGCGCATCCGGGGAGAAGCACCGGGCCCAGCAGGCACCGACGTCGACGCCCTCACAAGTCGCCACCACACCGACGTCGTCGGGCTGCGTCCCGAAGCCCTCGAAGTAGCGGCGGAGCCGGGGGTCATCGAGCAACGACCGGGAGACCGGGTCGGATCCGTCGGGCAGGTAGACCGCCTCGACAGTCATCGCCTCCAGGAGCGGCTCGTCAGCGCGGTTGGCATCCCTCAGGTGCGAACGATGCTCCGCTTCCACCGCTCCAGGGTAGGGCCCCGCCCGACGCTCACTCGGGCCACCGGGACCGGTGCGCTGCAGGTTCAGGGTGCGCCGGCGTACGTGCCGAAGGACCAGAGGTTCCCTTCCGGGTCGGCGAGGGCGAACTCGTCTGAGCCGTAGTCGGTGCGGTGCAGCTCCTGCACGACCCGGGCCCCGAGAGAGGCGGCCCGCTCGCAGACGACCGATGGATCGGCCGTGACGACGTAGACGCATCCGGCTCCGGTCGGCGCCTTGGAGAACTCGCTGTCAGCCCGTCCGTGGGAGCCGAGCATCACGCCCCCGCCCTCGGGCCAGCGCAGCACGGCGTGGGCAACGACGCCAACCCCGTCACGTTCTCCGTCACCGGCAACCGTGAAGGTCGACCGGAAGCCGAGAGCCACCAGGAACTCGATGGCCGCAGGCGCATCGTCGTAGACCAGGCAGGGCCAGACGGTCGGTGCGGGTTGGTCGGTCTCGCTCATGGAGCCATCGTCACACGGCTTCGAGATCGTCGTCTTGGATGAATGGGAGCTGTTCGTCAGCCAACCACGCGGTGGGGCTGCGACCCACGATGCGCAACCAGTCACGGTTCATGTGGGCCTGATCGGCGTAGCCGCACGCCGCAGCGATCGCGCCCATCGTCGTCCGCGTCCCGGCCTTCAGCAAGGTCACCGATCGCTCGAGACGCAGAAGACGCGCCATCGTCTTGGGCGGCAGACCGAACTCCGCGGTGAACCGCTCCGCCAGGTGTCGGCGGCTCCAGCCCAGCTCGGTCGCCACGTCTGCGATGCGGACGGCTCCGTCGGCTGCGGCGAGAACGCTCCAGGTGTCCGAGGCGAGTGAGCCGACCGGTAAGGCTGACGACGCCTGGGAGCGGAGGCGCCGGCCCAGTACGTCGTCGAGCACAGCGAAGCGGTCCAGCCACGACTCCGATCCGGCCAGCCGTTCCCGGAGCTCGATGACCGTCGAGGTCGACCAGACGTCGGTCATGTCCACCGCGATGTGAGCCAGCGCACCGGCCGGCATCCCGAAGATCGCGCGGGCGCCCGCCGGGGTGAGGTCGAGCTGGATCCCGTGCTGATTCCCGTCGTGTCGGATCTGGACCGCGTGGTCGTGCAGACCGCTGACCATCGCGACGTGATCCGACGCCGTGCCGCTGTGTGGGTCCATCAAGAGGGTCAACGGATCGTCGAAGGTGACGACGACGGTCAGGAACCGACCGGGCATGCCGAGGTGCACGCCGGGCGCGAAGCCGAGGTAGCGGTAGCCGACGTAGCGGTCGACGAACGGTCGCAACTCGGCCGACGGTTGCCGCACCGCCGCGTCCGCGACCTGTGTCACGTCAGCGCTCTCAGCCACCCGGTCGTCGAGCGGACGCGGTTGAGATCGGACGAGGGAGCACGAGCGGAGGGTAGACCCGGGTCACGTCAGCGTCGCTGGCAGCGCAAATCGATGTGTTGCATCCACGTCCCTCCGGGCACCCGTGGATCATAACGTACTAGCGTGGATGGCGACGCGGCACCGTGATCGGGGCCACCTCGTCGCCTGATGTCGCGGTCGTGCGCCTCGACGAGGAGACTGAGGGAGTCCCGTCGTTCGAGGTGGTTCGAGCACTGTCTGGCCGCACGGGTACCGACACCAGCGGGGACCCATCGTCGACGCTTCCGGTGATGTCATCGGCGTCCACACATGGGGAACCTTCGACCGCTCCCATTGGTTCGGCCAGGACGGCGACACCGTTCGCTCCACCGTGAACGACATCTTCTCCCGACCCCGAACGGGGACGAACGAGCTGCATGCCGCCATCGGACAGCTTCGTGGTCGTCCACGGCGTGACCGATGCCGACCCGCTCAAGTTGAAAGCATCACCGATGACCCGCGGCCTCGGTGCTCACCGACCTCCCCTCAGGCGGCGGTGAGGAGGTGGTGGAGCAGTTCGTCGAGCGCGTAGGCGGTGAGGTGTTCGCCGCCGCCGTGGCAGCGACACGAATCAGCCCCGATGTCTGGTGGCGGTTCGGGTGGGTGTGTCTGGTGTGGCAGCACCGCAACATCGGCGTGTGGTCCGGGTGTCGGGCCTGGCGGGCCGGCGGATCCGAGGCAGCGGGTTCGGTCGTAGAAGGTGAGTTGGCTGCCGTGTCGGATGATCTGCCAGCGTTTCCGGTGCAGTTCGTGGTGATGGAAGCTGCACAACAAGACACCGTTGTCGAGGTCGGTGAGACCACCGTCCTCGGCGACTCCGGCGATGTGGTGGGTTTCGACGAAACGGGTGGTCGGACATCCCGGGAACTCACACGCCGATACGCCTCCGGCACGGTGGCGTAGAGCGCGGCGTTGGTGACGGTTGAACAAGCGTTTCTCCGTGCCGAGCCACAGTGGTTGGCCGTCGTGGTCGACCAACATCTGCAACGTTCCCTCACAGAGGACCCGTGACAACTCGGCGTTGTTCAGGTGTGCTCCGGTGCGCGGCAGATAGGCACGGGAACCGAGACCGACCGCCACGTTCGCGTCGATGTCGATGCCGAGCGCTTCGGCGAGAGCGGCGATGTCACAGACGACCTGCACGGCGAAACGTTCACCGCCACGGTCACCCACCCCGGCACCCGACGCGTGTTCCAACACGATGGACGCCATCGCGGCGATCGACTCGACCGCGCTCACACCCCGCCTCGACACCCCCGCCTCACTGGCTTCCCCAGCAGCGGCGGCACGGGCTGCGTCGGCGGCTCCGGCTGCATCGGAGGCTTCCCCGACATCGGAGGCTCCAGCTGTTCCGGCTACATCGGTGGCTCCAGCTGTTTCGGCTCCGGTGGTTTCGGCTGTGTCGGATGGTTCGCCAGCAGCAGGCGGCTTGTCGGCGTGTGGGTGGGTGCCGGTCCGTTCCATCTGGGCGATGACGGCCCGTCGGGCTTGTTCGAGCAGTTCTCCGGTGAGCTTGTCGAGGGCGCCGTCGATCCGGTAGCGGCCGTGGTCATCGATCCAGTTCCGCCACCAGTGATCCAACTCGAGATCATCCGCAACAGAACCATCAGCACCATCACCGCCGCCGTCACCGTCGGCAGTGCCGGGGGTGGGGCGTAGTGACCGGTACGCGGCGAGCACCCGTTGTGCTTGACGTGGGGTGCAGGCCCGCACGACGTCGAGGACCCTCGCCTCGTTCTCTGGAGTGACGACCCTCGCCGCGGACGCGAGCACTCCCATGGACACCTGCCCGCCGCGTGCCGCGGCGATCAGGGACGGCATCTCATCGACGCGCGCTGCGATCGACACCAGACGTTCCGCGTCGCGAGGAGCGAAGTTCGTGCGTACCGACAGGTAGTGGGAGAAGGACCGCCACCCCCGGCCCTGCCATCCCCCGACCGCGTCGTACTCGGCGAGGACACCGACCAGTTCCGCGTCCAACGCGTGGATCTGCGCGGACAGCACACCGGTGCGATCATCCAACTCGCGCAGACGGGACTCCCGGTCACCAACCACACCCACAACCGCGCAACCAGCAGCTGCTGGCCGCTCCATGATGGTGGTGGTCCCGCCGTCCATGCCCACCACCATATCGAACACGTGTTCGATCACGCAAGACCCTGAGCCCAGATTCACCGACCCTCATCGGTGAGGTTTCACCAACGCCCCGACACGACCGACCTCGTAGGTTGATCGTGCTCACTGGAAGTGCCTCCGGACTGGCGTCACGCAGGACTCGAGCACCCGCAAGAACCCACAGCGAGAGGCACCTCCCGCGAAAGCGCAACCCCACCCCATCGGAGGATCCAGGCCGAGTTTCGTGGCAAAGGACACGGGCTGTGCCAAGCCAGGCTCCTGCGTCCTGTCGAGGAGTCCAGGCTCAGGCCCGCGCCTCGAGGATCAGGTTCATCGGCGTCTCGGCGACACGACGGCAGGTCGAGTAGCCCGCTTCGGACATCACCGCCGACAGGCGCTCCTCACCGGCCTGGGCCCCGAGTGCCAGTCCGACGTCCTGGGACAGCGAGTTGGGTGCGCAGATCGCGGAGGACGCCGTGTAGAACAGCGCCGACATCGGGTTGTCGACCATGTTGGTGGCGCGCCCGTCCAGGGCGAAGGGCTCGACGAGCATCACGACCCCGTCTTCGGTCAGGTGCTCGCGTGCATGGCGGGCCGCCCCCACCGGATCCCCCATGTCGTGGAGGCAGTCGAAGAAGCAGATGAGGTCGTAGTTGCCATCGTATGAGCGCGAGTCCGCCACGAGGAACGACGACCGATCGTCGACTCCGGCCTCTTCGGCCCGTCGTCGGGCCACCTCGATCGAGGCCGCGTGGTTGTCGATCCCGGTCACCGTGGCGTTCGGATAGGTGTCGGCCAGGACCACGACCGACGCCCCATGCCCGCAGCCGACATCAGCGATGGATCCGCCGCGTCGGAGCGTGGCGTCCAGTCCGTCGATCGCGACGAGCCAGCCCGGCAGCATCGAGCGGTACCCCGCCCGGAACAGCCACTCGGTTCCCGAGAAGAGACACGGATGGTGGTCGCCCCACGCCAGGGCGCCGTCGCCGCGGTAGGCCTCCATCACCTTGTCCGCATCCAGGAAGAACGACCCGAGGGCGTTCATCGCGCGGGCCACGAAGGCGGGCGAGTCCTCTTCGGCCAGCGCCGCTGCCTCCTCGGCCGATAGGCGGTACACGTCGTGCAGGGGGTCGTAGTCGATCAGGTGTCCCGCCGCCTGGCCGTCGAGCCACTCGCGGACGAGCCGTTCGTTGCAGCCCGTGGCTGTCGCCACCTGCTGGGCGGTCATCGGCTCCCCTCCCGCCAGCACCCGGTAGAAGCCGAGCTCGTCTCCGATCCAGATGGCGAAGCAGATCGCTCCGCCGGTCATGTACCCGACCATCTGATGCATCAGCTGTTCGAGCTTGTTCTCGTCGATCGTCTGTGTCTGTGTTCGCTCGGTCATCGTGGGCTCCGTCGTGGATGGGTGTGCATTGCCCTCCTCCACCAGAACCGATGACCGATCGCGGAGCGGCGTTACAGATCCGCCGCGGGTCATGGTCGAGTCGTCCCCGAGGAGGGACCGCAGCCGGGCCCGGCCGCGGTGCAGGAGCACCCGCTCGTAGCCGACGGACACGCCGAGGCAGCTCGCCACTGCGTCGTTCGTCAAGCCCTCGATGTCGTGCAGGACCACGGCATCGCGCTGCGCCCCGGGTAGCCGCGGAAGCAGGGCGCTCAGGCGTCGGGCGGTGGATTGGGCGGAGATCCTCTCGTCCACGGCATCCTCCCAACCGCTGTCGAGTCCGTCGCCCATGGCGGCCTGGATCCGAGCGGACCGGGCGATGGTGGGCTCGGAGCGACGCTCGCGCCGCTGGCCGGAGTGCACCTCGTTGACCAGGATCCGGAACATCCAGGTCCGCAGCGAGGAGTCGCCGCGGAACGCGGTCAGCCCGCGCAGTACCGACACCCACGTGTCCTGCACGGCGTCCTCGGCGAGCTCCCGGCTGCCGGTCATCGACACCGCCGCGTGCACGAGCCAGCGGTGGTGACGGCCCACCAACTGGGTGAACGCGGCCCCGTCTCCGGCGCGCAGACGGGCCAGTAGGTCGACATCGTCGCCCACGAGCGAAGGCTACGGACGCGAACAGCGGCGACCCAGCCGGAGTGAGGTCCGCGCCGCTGCGTCAGTCGGTGGGCAGGGTCCAGTCAGGTCGGACCCAGTGGCAGGTGTACCCGTTCGGGATCCGCTGCAGATAGTCCTGGTGCTCGGGCTCCGCCTCCCAGAAGTCGCTGGCGGGCTCGACCTCGGTGACCACCGGGCCCGGCCAGCGGCCCGATCTGTCGACGTCGGCGATGGTGTCCAGGGCGATCTGCCGCTGCCGGTCGTCGATGTGGAAGATGGCGGATCGGTAGCTGCGACCGATGTCGTTGCCCTGCCGGTCCCGCGTGGTCGGGTCGTGGATCTGGAAGAAGAACTCGAGCAGGCGGCGGTAGCTGAGCTCGTCGGGGTCGAAGACCACCTCGACCGCCTCCGCGTGGTCGCCGTGACGGCGGTAGGTGGCGTTCGGTGTCGCCGGATCGCCCGAATATCCGGTGCGGGTGGAGATGACACCTGGAAGGTGCCGCAGCAGTTCCTGGGAGCCCCAGAAGCAGCCGTTGGCCAGGATCGCCCGTTCGGTCGTCATCGTCGCTCCTCAGCGCCCGGCCGCGGTCAAGGCCCGGTCCGCGACCTCGGCCATCAGCGAGATGCGGCCCGGAACGTGGCCGTTCACCGGCAGGTTGCAGACCAAGCCCGTCACACCCGAGGCAGCGAGCTCGCCGAGACGCTCACCGACGGTGTCGGCGTCGCCGCAGATGAGGATCTGCTTGACCATGTCGATCACCCCGTCGCCCCATCCCTTGGCCGCCGCCATGGCCCGGAGGTCCGAGTCGAGCTCCTTGGCGCTCGGAGCCACGACGCAGCCGACCAGCATCGTGACCGCGATCTCGGAGGGGTCGCGCCCCTCGTGCTCGCAGTACTGCGCCAACACCGCGAGCTTGCGGGCGACATCGACATCGCCTCCCATGCCCATCAGGTTCGACTCGTCCGCATAGCGGGCCACGAGGCGCAGCGTCTTGCGCTCCCCGTTGCCTCCGATCATGACGGGGATCGACGAGAGCGGTGCCGGAGAGTTGAGAGCGTCGGTGACCGAGTAGTGGTCGCCGCTGACCGTGGGTCGTTCGCCCCGCAGCATCCCGACGATGATCTGCAGCGCCTCCTCGAGCTTCTCGAACCGGTCGGTGAAGGTGCCGAACTCGAAGCCGAGCGCATCGTGTTCGAGCTCGAACCAGCCCGCGCCGATGCCGAGCGTCGCCCGGCCGCCCGACACGTGGTCGAGGGCGGTCACCGTCTTGGCCAACAGGGCCGGGTTGCGGTAGCTGTTCCCGGTCACGAGGGCGGAGAGCCGCACCCGCTCGGTGTGTTGAGCCAACGCGGAGAGCGTCGTGTAGCACTCGAGCATCGGTTCGTCGGGCTCCCCGATTCCGGGCAGTTGGTAGAAGTGGTCCATCACCATGACCCGGTCGAACCCTGCGGCCTCGGCCTCGCGTGCCTGGGCCACGACCGTGGGGAACAGGTCTGCGGGGGCCGTGTCGGGATAGGTGAAGTTGGGGATCTGGTAGCTCAGTCGTGACAAGGTCGCCTCCCTGGGTTCGCCACGAGTTTGGCGCGGCTGTCGATCGACCGTGCGTGCGGGCGAGGCGTCTGATCGAGCCTCAGTCGCGGGCGGCGGCTACCACCGGAGCGGCCAGGACGATCCACTGCTCCATTGCTGCGTCGACCCCGACGCGGTCTCCGGTGGCGAGCAGGTCGAGCAGGAGGCCCCGGGTGACGGCGATTCCCAATCGGAGGAACGCCCGGACCTCAGGACCGAGCTCGCTCCCGACGCCGGCCCCGGCGGACTCCACCCAGCTCTCGATGTCACCTTCGAGGAGCCGCACCGCCGGCTGGCGGCCCACCAGCGCCTGTCCGTACAGCTCGAAGAAGAGCCGGGCGTTGGCGAGCAAGGCCGGATCGGTGAGATGCGCCCACCATCGACGCATCACGCTCGCGGGGTCGGTGTCGTCGTCGATCGCAGTGAGGAGCTCGGCCAGGGCCGCTCGCTGGCGCCGCTCCACCTCCTCGACGATGGCCAACCAGAGCCCGTCCTTCGATCCGAAGTGATGGCTGAGCATCCGGTGGCTGGTGCCGAGCTCCTCGGCGAGGGCACGCAGGCTGAGGTCACCGAGTCCGCGCTCGGCCGCGCGATCGATCGCGGCATCGAGAAGGCGACGACGCGGTCCGGCGTCCTCGTCGGACGGTGATGTACCAATTGGTCCATCAGGCATGTACCATATGGTACATGCCTGCTCCCGTCACCGTCTCCATCACCGTTCCCCAGCCCGTCGACGAGGTGTTCGCATTCCTCGACGTGATGGCCAACCACGAGCCGTTCACCGACCACCTGATGCAGGACTGGACCTACTCCGGACCGGCGACCGGCGTCGGGGCACGTGCCCGGGTGCACACCCGCGCGATGGGGGTGTCCGACGTGGTCGACATCGAGGTGGTCGACGCCGAGGCACCGACGAGAATCGTCGAGCGCAACACGGCACACAAGGCCGGACGCGTCGGCCAGGGCACCTACACGCTGGCGCCCCGTGCCGACGGTGGGACAGAGGTGCACTTCGAGTACCGCTGGATCAAGGCTCCGCTCATGGACCGGATCCTGGCGCCGGCCGCGAGGTCGTTCATCCGCAAGGCCAACTCCACCGCCATGGAGCGACTGGCGGGCCGACTCGCCGAGAGGGCTGAGGCGGACCGTTCCGGCCCAGATCTCTCGGGGGACCGCGTCTGACGTCGATGACCGATCGAGCTCCCCACCGCTCCGGCGCGGCCCCCGCAGGCGACGGACACTCGGACGAGCAGTCGGGCGGACGATCGGCGGCCGGGCGGGTCGGCCCGGCTGCGGCGGAGACGATCCTGGAGGCCCCGCCTCCTACGCTGCCGGGGTGACCGACCTCGGCCAGCTGATCCCGATCTCGCCCGATCCCGACGCGGTCATGGACGCGTTCCTCGGCTGGGTCGAGGCCGGCGGGCTCACCCTGTATCCGCACCAGGAGGAAGCGCTCCTCGAGATCGTCTCCGGGGCCCACGTCATCGTCGACACGCCCACCGGGTCCGGCAAGAGCCTCATCGCGGTCGCCGCGCACTTCGCCGCCCTGGCCGACCGGCGCCGGAGCTTCTACACCGCACCGATCAAGGCCTTGGTGTCGGAGAAGTTCTTCGACCTGGCAGCCACGTTCGGGGCCGACGAGGTCGGCATGCTGACCGGTGACGCGTCGATCAACCCCGATGCCCCGATCATCTGCTGCACGGCCGAGATCCTGGCCAACCTCGCGCTGCGCGAGGGTCGCACCGCGGACGTCGGCCAGGTCGTCATGGACGAGTTCCACTACTTCGCCGATCCCGATCGGGGCTGGGCGTGGCAGGTCCCGCTACTCGAGCTCCCCGACGCTCAGTTCGTCCTGATGTCCGCCACGCTCGGCGATGTGAGCCGGTTCACCGACACGCTCCCCGATCGCACCGACCGGCCCGTTGCGGTCATCCGGTCGGCCACCCGTCCCATCCCCCTCGTCCACGAGTTCCGGATGACGCCGCTCACCGAGGTGCTCGACGAGCTGCTGTCCGCGCACCAGGCCCCCGTGTACGTCGTTCACTTCACCCAGGCATCGGCGGTCGAGCGGGCGCAGTCGCTGATGAGCGTCAACCTGCTCACCCGCGCCGAGAAGGACCAGATCGCCGAGCTCATCGGCGGGTTCCGCTTCGCGTCGGGGTTCGGCAGGACGCTCGCCAAGTTCGTACGCCACGGCATCGGCGTGCACCACGCGGGGATGTTGCCCAAGTACCGACGTCTGGTGGAGCAGCTGGCCCAGGCCGGGCTGCTGAAGGTCATCTGCGGGACCGACACCCTCGGCGTCGGCATCAACGTGCCCATCCGCACCGTGGTCTTCACCGCCCTGGCCAAGTACGACGGAACGTCGACCCGCCTCCTCACCGCGCGGGAGTTCCACCAGATCGGCGGCCGCGCCGGGCGGGCGGGCTTCGACACGATGGGCACCGTCATCGCCCTCGCCCCGGACCACGTCATCGAGAACCACAGGGCTGCGGCGAAGGCGGCGGCTCGGACCGCGCAGGACAAGAAGGTCCGCAAGATCCAGAAGAAGAAGCCGCCGCCGGGGATGGTGTCGTGGGGCCAGCCGACCTTCGATCGCCTGGTGAGCGCCCCTCCGGAGCCGTTGTCTTCCACGTTCACGGTGAGCCACTCGATGCTGCTCAACGTGCTCGACCGACCCGGCGACGGGCGGGCTGCACTCCACCGACTGCTCACCGAGAACTACGAGACCGACGCCAGGCAGGCCGAGCACGTCTCCCGCGCCGAGGACCTCTTCGCCTCGCTCCTCGACGCCGAGGTGGTGGAGCAGCTGGACGAACCCGACGACTTCGGTCGTACGGTCCGGGTCACCATCGACCTCCAGAAGACCTTCGCCCTCAACCAACCGCTGGCACCGTTCGCTCTTGCCGCGTTGGACCTCCTCGACCCCGACTCCGACACGTTCGCGCTCGACATCGTGTCGGTGGTCGAATCCGTGCTCGACGACCCCCGCCAGGTCCTCAGCGCCCAGCTGTTCAAGGCCAAGGGCGATGCGGTGGCCGCGATGAAGGCCGAGGGCATGGACTACGACGAGCGGATGGCCGCGCTCGACGAGATCACGTGGCCCAAGCCGCTCGCGGAGCTGCTGGAGCCGATGTTCGCCGTCTACCGCGAGCGCAACCCCTGGGTGGACGAGCACCCGCTGTCGCCCAAGTCCGTCGCCCGGGACCTGTGGGAGCGTGCCATGGACTTCGGCGACTACATCCGCTTCTACAACCTGGCCCGTTCCGAGGGCACCGTGCTGCGCTACCTGTCGGATGTCTACAAGGCCCTGGTGCGGACAGTCCCCGAGGACACCAAGACCGAGGAGCTCATCGATCTCACCGAGTGGCTCGGGGAGCTGGTCCGCCAGGTGGACTCCAGCCTCCTCGACGAGTGGGAGGAGCTGCGCAACCCGAGCGCCGAACCCGGGACCCGGACCGACACGCCGCCGATCGACCAGTCACCGCCGGCCTTGACGGCCAACCGCCGGGCGTTCACCATCCTCGTTCGCAACGCCATGTTCCAACGGGTGGAGTTCCTCGGCACCCGTCAGTGGAACGAGCTGGAGGCGCTCGACGGCGAAGACGGGTGGAGCGCCCAGCGATGGTTCGACGCGATCGCTCCGTACTTCGAGGAGCACCCGAGCATCGGCATCGGTTCCGACGCCCGAAGCCCCGACCTGCTCCTCATCGACGAGCATCCGCTCGAGCACCCCGGCTGCTGGTCGGTCCGTCAGATCCTCCACGATCCCGCCGATGACCACGACTGGGCCATCGTCGCTCTCGTCGACCTCGCCGCCAGCGACGACGCCGGCCGAGCCGTCGTGCACATCATCGACGTCGACTGCGGTTAGGCGGGACAGGCAGAACGCAGCCTGGACGCGGCGCGCCAGACGGTCCGAGCTGATGCAGGACGACTACGGGGAGTTCGTAGATGCCGTCATGGCCGTGGTGACGGCGGACGGCGGAAGCAGGGCCCGCAGCGACCTCGCGACCTACTTCGATCCCGACACGCCGTTCACCGGCTCGCGGTTCGAGGCGCTCGCCGATTGCCACCGCGCTGACGAGATCGCTGCGTCGGACATCGTCGCAGTCTCGATGCTGGGCGTGAACATCCCAGCCGAGGTCGCCGTGTGGCTACTCAGCGACGAGGGACGACTCGTCGTCTCGACTCATCTGGTCGACGTCCCGGCGAACGTCGACCTGTGGGAGCGTCCGGAGCTCATCGATCGGGAGGGCGAGCTCTGGCGACTCTGGTACGTGCTCGGCGAGGCGTGTTGGCCTGCCCCAGACCGAGCGAACGGCATGGGCACCACCAAGATCTCGAAGCTGCTCGCCGCCAAGCGTCCTCGCCTGGTGCCCGTGTTCGACTCGGTCGTGCGCGACGTGCTCCCCCGGGTGGATTCCCACTGGGCAGCGTTCTCGGCGGTCGTGTCGGACCCGACTCGCCACCAGACGATCCTCGATGCCACGTCGTCGGCTCCGCCCCACGTCAGCCTGCTCCGACGCCCCGACGTGGCGCTGTGGATGGCACACCGACGGGGGCGTGATCCCGTGTGGCACTGGAGGTCCAACGGCGCTGCATCGCGCTTCTCTCGCAGGTAGCCGACGGTGAGCTCGCACCCGGTCCGACTCCCGCTTGGCTGCTCCGACCCGGCCGAGACGACTGCGGCACGCAGTGGCCTCTCGTGCGGGAGATCTACACGGCGCTCACCGGTCGCGACCTGCCGGAAGCGATGCCACCGAGAGAGCGTCGGACCATCGACGCGGTCCTCACCCACCCCGACGGAACCCGTCGACTCGTCGAGATCGACGAGAAGCAGCACTTCACGCCGCCCCGCGCGGTCGTGCTCGACCACTACCCCGACGACCTGCCGACGGGTTTCGATGCTCCGGAGTGGGCTGCGCGAGCACGGGCCGCCAAGCGCCTTCCGGGTGGCGGCTTCGCCCGGCCCTGTCCGCCCCTGTTCCCCGACCCAGGCGGACGGCACCTGCAGCGAGCGTTTCGCGATGGCCTCGCAGACCTGCTGCCATCCGTCCACGGGTGGCGACCGACCCTGCGGATCGCCGACTTCGAGGTGGTGGACTGGATCCACGCCGCGGATGTGGCGGATCGAATGGCAGCGCTGGTCGGTCGTCGGCTGGCGACCTGAGCCTTTCGGCGCTGGTACCACACCTGCCGGTCCTCGACCCCTCAGCCGTGGGGGCGCGCCCGGCTACTGCTGCCAGGAGCGGGAGGTCGGGTCCCAGATGAGGGGCTCGGCGGTGCCGTCGAGGATCGGGTCGGCGAAATCCGCCAGGGAGGCGATGAGGTCGTCGATGCGCTCGGGCGCCTCGTCCTCGAGCTTCTGCTTGGTTCGCCAGGCCGCCCATCGGACCTGCGCGACCGCTCCGTATCCGTCCAGCACCGTGCGAAGCGGAGCAAGCGTCGCGAGCCGGTATTCGGCGACGAGTCGTGTCGAGGCCACGAGCTGAGCCCCGGCGAGGCGACGGGAGCGGACGATGCGGTCCAGGTCGACGAAGTCACGCCATCGAGTGTTGGCCGGACCTCGTTGGACCGCAGTGACCAGCTTCTCGGCGATGACCATCTCGGGGGAATAGCCGAGGACATCGATGGAGCCACCGAGGATCCGGGGCACGGCTGTCGTCTCCGGCGCGGGTTCGATCGGATCGCCCACGTGACGTCGACGTGGAAGCTGACCCGTGCGCCAGCGAGGGTGGCCGGGAGCGAGACCCTCACTCCCGCGTAGCCCGCGCTCTCCTCTCGGATGACCTCGGCGCTCGCCTGACCCGCTGCGATGACGAGGCCGTCGTCGACCTCGACGGCAGAGATCTCGACGACTGCCTCGGTGATGGTCTCGATGGCGTTGTCGAGGTGGAGGCCGGCGAGGTCCACAGCCCGAGTGGGCCGCCGCTCGTCGAAGGCGGCAAGGAGAACGCCGCCCTTGAGGACGAAGCGGGCACGGTGGGGTGATCGGCTGAGGCGGTCGAGGAACCCCTCGAGCGCATACAAGGTGAGGTACTCGTCGACGGGACGCCGGTCTGCGTTGGCCCGCGCCCGAAGGTCGAGGTACGCCCTGCCGGCGACGGTCGCTCTCGTCGGCCGCGTCACAGGAGGATCTGCAGTGCCGAGCGGATGGGTTCTGACGCCTTCGGACCCATCTCGGCGGCGAGGGCGAGCAGCTGGGATGGCTGGCTGCCGGGTCGACGCAACCAGCGCTTGAGCGCGTCGACCGCCTGCTCGGTCCCCTCCAGGTGGCGGAGGCGGAACGCGTCGCAGATCGAGCGCTCGGCGGAGTAGAGGCCGATCCTGTAGCCGGCGCCGACGTCGACTTCATCCCTGCCCAGGTCGAACGTCTTCGGGTCGAACTTGTGCCAGGTGATCGGCGCAGACGTAGCCGGTGCTCGCGTGCCCCTCGGGAGGGCCAGGTCGATCGTGGCTGGGATCTCGTCGGTCAACTCGTGACGGGCGAGCGCGCTTGTGAGGCAGATGGTGGCCCGCTCGTCGCGGAACGCGGCCTCGATGAGGTCCGGATCGGCATCAAGAGTGGTCACGCTGAAGAGGCCTCGACCGATCCTCTCGATCGCCCCTTGCTCGTTCAGGTTCCGGAGCTGCCGGTCAGACAGCCCGTGCCGTCGGGCGTCGGTGTAGCTGAACAGCTCCGGGAGCCCTGTTGGAAGGGCGGTTGTACCCATGGAGGAAATCGTACCCAGCTCTGCATTATCTGATAACAGTTTCCACCGCCCTGGCGCCTGGTCGCGCTATTCGTCAGCGAGCTGCCTGAAGGTACGCGTTGACGAGAGCCAGGTCGAAGGCTGTTGCATCGACCTGGCGACCGACCCACTCACTCAGGTGCACGTGCTCCTCGTGCGTGGGCTGTGGGAGGAAGCGACCGAACGGGAGCGGCGCACGCGGGTTGAGGGCATGCTCGACGCCGTGTTCGTCCACCCCGACCACGTGCGGGGTCGTGCCCGTGGGAGCGCCGCCGCTGCGGGTCGAACTGGCAGAGGTGGGGCTACGGCCCCCGGTTGGTATGGGACCGTTGGTGTCGGAGGGGGGACTTGAACGCCGCCCTCAGCGATGACGCTGCGTCCCATTGCGTGCTCGTCCGTGCAGGTCAGAGCCGGTTTTCATCTGGCGCTCGTGCCAACGGGTCCCACCCCGTACCGGCCTGTACCACCCCGTTTCCTGGGCTCTCGCGGACATTCTGATGACAAATCCGAGCGTGTCGCGCGTCGGACTTCCATCTGCGCGGCAGCGCGTGTCGCACACCTCGGGCGGGCTCTCCCCTCCGACGCAGGCGCGTGTCATCACTTGTCATCAGCGGCCGAGCGCGCTGATCGGAGTCCTGCATGCCGCATCCGTGGCGACGAACCTAGTGCGGCTGGTCGGTGCCCTTCGTCCACACTGGTGCCATGTTCGGTGGCCGAGACTTCCCGAGGATCCACGATCGGGCGTCCCTTCTCAGCTTCATTCGTGGAGAACTGAACGGGGACGGCTGCTTGCCTGACCCCGCGTGCGCCCTCCCCGACGAGAAGCCTCTGGCCCCAGGGGAGTTCGGCTGGATGGCCGGGGCCTTCGATGGTGTGATCAGCCACCACATGGGCGGTGCCGGTGACGAACGCGACACTGCGCGGCGGCTCGCCCGGATGATCGTCGACGCGAGTGCCAGGCCACGCCGGCGTCAACTGACAGCGCTCTACAACGAGTTGGCCACTGAGGACGTGCTGTCGTTCATCGACCCTGCCATCGAGGCGCTCGCCGAGGTTCGGCCCCCCGCCGACGCCGTTGCCGAGCTCGGCATGTGGCTGGCGTCCGAATCGCCAGACCGGAGCCCGGTGAAGGTCGGCATCGCTCTCCTCGGCATCACCGGAGCACCGGACGGCACCGTGCTCCACCAGCTCGGAGCCCACGAGGAGTTCACGCTCTACGCGGTCGTCGCGTTCACCAACTCGCGTGAGAACCCTGAGCCGGACCTCGTCGAACTCGCGAGGCGGGTACGGGGATGGGGTCGCATCCACTGCGTTGAACGTCTCCGTGACACCGCCGACCCCGAGATCGCGAGGTGGATCTTCACCGAGGGCTTCCGCAACTCCGTCATGAACGAGTACCTCGCGTTCATCGCAGCGGAGGCAGGCGACCTCGCGAGCGTCCTCGCCGACGAGTCTCCCAACCCCGAGGTCCTCACTGCGGCGACGGAGATCATCGACGCCCTCATCATGGGCGGACCCGCCGAAGACATTGACGACTACGCCGAGGCCCCCATCGCCCTGTCCCGGTGGCTCCGGCACATGGATGACCGCGCCGAGACGCTCGGGGAGTTCCTGACCATCCACGCCACCGTGGAGCTCTGTGAGCGGGACGACTGGGAGGACCGCATCCAGCGAGGACCGTGGACTGAAGCCGATCGCGATGAGATCAAGGCGATCGCAGCCAGGCTGCTCGATCAACCCCGATGGGCCGAGCTCGCCCGCGTCGGCCTCGAGTCCGACGACCCGCAGACCTTCTGGCAGGCCGAGCGGACCGCCCGTGTTCTGGGAGTCGATCCGTTCGATCAGCTCCTGGCGCGCATCGACGCCGACCCGCTCGACGGCCCGTGGTTCCAGGCCTGGCAGGGTGTCGACAGAACGCGAGCTGAGGTGCTCGTCGATCGAGCGACCAGCCTGCTCGACCTCACAGCGATCGCATCAGGCCCGAGCACCGCGATCGGCATGGGACCAGAGTTCAAGCCGCATACGGCGCTCAACTGGACGCTTCAGGGCCTCCGCGAGCATCCGGGACTCGGTGCCGACATCATCTCCGCGGCGTTGAGGAGCCCGTCGATCCAGAACCGGAACGGCGCGCTCAACCTCTTGGAAGCCACTCCATCCGAGGCTTGGCCCCGTGAGCACCAGCAGCAGCTCGCAGTCCTCGCTGCATCGGACCCAGATGACAAGGTCCGTCAACGGGCGGTGGACCTGCTCGCCTCTCGTGGGGGCAGCACGTGATCGCCGACGACGCTGCCGGCCCGGACGACGGCGCATCTGCGGTGCGGCTTCCGCCGCTGCCTGAGACGACGATCCTGCTCGTCGAAGTGGGCTCGACTGCGCACGGCACCGGCATCCCGGGTGGGGAGGACTACGACCAACTCGGCGTCGTCGTCGAGCCGCCGGATCAGGTGCTCGGTCTCGACGATCGCGGCTTCCGGACCGTCATGGTGCGGACCCAGCCCGAGGGGGTGCGCTCCGGGCCGGGTGACGTCGACCGCACCTTGCACTCACTGCGCCGGTTCGTCCGCCTCGCGGCGTCCGGCAATCCGTCGATCCTCATGGCGCTGTGGGCGCCGGTCGATCACGCCACCGCAGAGGGCAAAGAGCTGCAGGCCCTGGGTGAGGCGTTCATGGGGCGGCACGTAGTCCCCCGCTACCGCGGCTACATGCAGTCTCAAGCGCAGCGGCTGCTCGGCACCCGCGGCGGAGGTCACGGCCGCCGAGGCGGTGGTGGCCGTGAGGAGCTCGTCGAAGCCCGCGGCTACGACACCAAGTACGCGATGCACTGCGCCCGACTCGGGTTCCAGTGCCAGGAGCTGCTCACGACCAGCCAGCTCCAGCTGCCCGTGCAGGGTGGGACCGCCGAATGGCTGCGCGCTGTCCGGCGAGGAGAGATCGACTTCGACGAGTGGTGGACCACGGTCTTGCGGCTGGACGACCAGCTTGCTGCGATCGAGCACGACGCTCGGTTCCGACCCGGACCCGACCAGAAACGGATCGAGCGTTGGTCGATCGCCACCCACCGGCGAATCTGGCAGCAAATCGGCGGAGACGGAAGCCCATGACCAGCGAAGGCGGCAAGCGGCCCGAGGAATCCTTCACTCGCTCGGCTGTCACATGGACAGGCGGGGCTCGGGGTCAGGTCCTGGTCGATGCCGCCGCATCGGGCTCGCCGCCGCACCGACGACTCTCTGCTACCGCCAGGCGCGAGACGTGGGGTCCCAAGTGAGGGACTCGGCGGTGCCGTCGAGGATCGGCTCGGCGAACTCCACCAGGGAGACGATGAGGTCGTCGATGCGCTCAGGCGCCTGGTCCTCGAGCTTCTGCTTGGTTCGCCAGGCCGCCCATCGGGCCTGCGCGACCTCTCCGTATCCGTCCAGCACGGTGCCGAGCGGAGCGAGCGTCGCGAGCCGGTAGTCAGCGACGAGTCGTGTCGAGGCGACGAGCTGAGCCCCGGCGAGGCGACGGGAGCGGATGATGCGGTGCAGGTCGACGAAGTCACGCCATCGGGTGTTGGCCGTACCTCGTTGGACCGCGGTGACCAGCTTCTCGGCGATGACCATCTCGACGGAGTAGCCGAGGACGTCGATGGAGCCGCCGAGGATCCGTGGCACGGCTGTCGTCTCCGGCGCCGGTTCGATCGGATCGCCCACGTTGACGTCGACGTGGAAGCTCACCCGTGCGCCCGCGAGGGTGGCCGGGAGCGAGACCCTCACGCCCGTGTAGCTCGCACTCTCCTCTCGGATCACCTCGGCGCTCGCCTGGTCCGCCGCGATGACGAGGCCGTCGTCGACGCCGATGGCAGCGATCTCGACGACTGCCTCGATGATGGTCTCGATGGCGTTGTCGAGGTAGAGGCCGGCAAGGTCTACATCCCGAGTGGGCCGCCGCTCGTCGAAGGCGGCAAGGAGAACGCCGCCTTTGAGGACGAAGCGGTCACGGTGGGGTGACCTGCTGAGGCGGTCGAGGACCCCTCGAGCGCATACAAGGTGAGGTACTCGTCGACGGGACCCCGGTCTGCGTTGGCTCGCGCCCGAAGGTCGAGGAACGCCCTGCCGTCGACGGTCGCTCTCGTCGGCCGCGTCACAGGAGGATCTGCAGCGCCGAGCGGATGGGTTCTGACGCCTTCGGACCCATCTCGGCGGCAAGGGCGAGCAGCTGGGATGGCTGGCTGCCGGGTCGACGCAACCAGCGCTTGAGCGCTTCGATCGCTTGCTCGCTGCCCTCCAGGTGACGGAGGCGGAACGCGTCGCAGATCGAGCGCTCGGCGGAGTAGAGGCCGATCCGGTAGCCGGCGCCGACATCGAGGTCTTCCCGACCCAGGTCGAAGGTCTTCGGGTCAAACCTGTGCCAGGTGATCGGCGCAGACGTGGTCGGTGCTCGCGTGCCTCTCGGGAGGGCCAGGTCGATCGTGGCTGGGATCTCGTCGGTCAGCTCGTGACGAGCGAGCGCGCTGGTGAGGCAGATGGTGGCCCGGTCGTCGCGGAAAGCGGCCTCGATGAGATCCGGATCGGCATCCAGCGTGGTCGTGCTGAAGAGGCCTCGACCGATCCTCTCGATCGCCCCTTGCTCGTTCAGGTTCCGAAGCTGCCGATCCGACAGCCCATGCCGGCGGGCGTCGGTGTAGCTGAACAGCTCCGGGAGCTCCGATGGAAGGGCGGTGGTACCCATGGAGGAAACCGTATCCAGATATCCATCATCTGACAACAGTTTCCGCCGCCGGGGCCGCCGGTCGCGCTATGCGTCAGCGAGCTGCCTGGAGGAGCGCGTTGACGAGAGCCAGGTCGAAGGCTGTCGCATCGACCGGGCGACCGACCCACCCACTCAGGTGCTCGTACTCCTCGTGCGTGGGGTCGGCGAGCACCGCGAGGAGGTGCTCGTAGCCCCAGGAACCGCCCACGTCCTCGGGCGGGCAGGCGTTGGCCCCATCGAGGCAGACGGCGAACTTCAGGCCCTTCGGCATCCGCCAGACGCGATTGACGGTGACGTCGTGGTCCCACGAGTCGCCGAAGTCGTACTCGTAGGTGAAGCGCTCGTTCGACCCGATGGCGCTGACGACGGTGAAGTCCTTCTCCTGGAGTTCCCCGTCCGGGTACTCGTCGAACTGCATCCCGTAGCGCTCGCCACCGATCTCGAAGGCGTGGAGGTGGCAGTCCTCCCACCCCATCGCCGCCTGGAACACGCGGTGCAGCCTGTCGAGGCGAACGCTTCCCGGCACGAGGAGCCGGCGCCAGACCCGAGGTTGGACCTCGCGCAGCTCGATGGTGCAGTCGACGACGGGTTGCCCAGGCGGGGTCGGCATGGCACCGACGCTAGAGGCATTCCTACGCGCTTCGAGCGGCCAGGGCAGGCCCCGGGTCCACTACGTCGACGGCCGCGAAGAGGCCGAACTCCCAGCACCCGATAGACGCGATGCCAGGAGTCGACAGCTCCGGACGGATTCAATCCGCTCGCTCTCCTCAGGCGTGGGCGGCCGGTCCCAGAACCGGTCGTCGCCGACCGAGTCTCCAGGTATCCACACCATCCCGTCGTGCCGAGGAAGCCCGTCGCCGAGCTGCCAGTACTCCAGGGCGTCGAGCGCTTCCATGAGTACCGACAGCTCCGCCTCCGTGACCTCGATCGCAGCCACGCCGCTGCTCAGGCCGCGCACTGCTGGCAGGGACGATTGCCCACGCCCTTACCCTCCACACGGTTCTTCGCAGGGATCTGCTGACCGGTCGGACAGCTATCGCTCTCGTGATAGACGTCCGGATCCGATGGATTGCTCGAGTGGTACGCCATGATGGCCACACCTCCGGGTCGGAGCCCAGCACGGTACTGAGCCACGCCCACCCTACTCGAACGTATGTTTGCTCTGTGGTGATGGGGCGGGGGGGGTCACCCGAGGACCGGGGATGCCTTGGGATACTGGACGATCGTCGTCGACCCAGAGGCCGCTGTGACCAACCCACTTCCCGACTACACGGAGCTCGTGGACACCGCTGTCGGCGCGTACTGGGATGTCCGGCGAAGCCAGGCGGAGCGTTCTCAAGCTCAGGAAGGCGTCTTGAACCCAGGTCTCCGTGCCGAGGTCACGGGCGGCCGGCACTTCGATGAGCTGCACGCACTGCTGGTCCGCGTATTCATCGACGCAGGCATTCCGGCCCACCTGATCGACGTGAAGAAGCGGCCTGTCGCGGGCTACTTCCGGCGCAGCAAGAGCTGGGATGTTGTGGTGATGGTCGCCGACCGCGTCGCCGGGATCATCGAGCTGAAGTCGATGGGCCCGAACGACCCTGGCAAGAACTTCAACAACCGAACTGACGAGGCCCTCGGCCAGGCGGTCGACATCTGGACCGCTGTCGAGCGCGGAATCATCGACACTCCGCTCCGACCGTGGCTCGGCTACTTCATGCTGCTGGAAGACAATCCTGCGTTCACGACCGCCGTGAAACCACAAGGCGCTGTGTGGCCCCCGGATCCCGCGTTCGATCAATCGAGCTACGCGGATCGATACGGGATCTTCTTCGAGCGGATGGTGCGCGAACGTCTCCTGGATGCAGCATGTGTCGCGCTGGGAGACAAGAGCACCGGCTCGGTTCGGTTCCCCTCCGACGCGCTGTCCTTCCAGGCCTTCGCCGCCGCGATCCATGGTCGGTGCCTTCAGTTCATGGCCACCAATCCGGACATCGACTGGAACACACCGCCGCCGGGCTCAGCCCAGGATCGCCGGTAGTCCGTACACGTCGGCAGCAACGCCGGTGGCTCGAACCCGGTCCCGATCGCGGAACGCTCGAGCAAGCGACCGAGCATCGCCTCGGCTGATCGTCCGTGGGTCGGGCACCCGAATGCGGCGCAGGTACTGAGCCTGGAAGCGGTAGGTCCCGCCGCGCATCTTCACGCAGTAGGCGCCGACGAAGAGGTTGGCGACGTCGGAGAGCAGCAGGCCACCGAGTACCTCGAGGTCCCAGGTGTCGGAGACCACGTAGTAGAGGTTGTGGTGCGGGTAGTGGCCTCCCTCGTCAAGGACGGGGTGAGCAGCCGCCTTGATGTCAGGGATCAGGAGCTTCGGCCTGGCCGTCAGGTCCTGGTGGACTCGGTCGATCGTGCGGTACCAGGTGGCCGGCCGCTGCCGCGCGATGTGCCGCCCGCGAAGACGGCGCTGGTTGTCGTCGAGGTACGCGCGGAGCTTCGGGTAGCGGTCAAGGTCTACGAGCCCCGAGCCGTTCCATGGGTTCACGAGGTACCGGCCCGACCAGCGGGCAGAGCCCTCGGTGAGGTCGTGAGCTTGGAGCAGCGGCAGGAGGCGATCAGTCTCGACCAGGTCACCGTCGTCGGTGATGAAGATCTCGTCGCATCCCGTGGCGACGCCGATGCCGACACGGGTTCCGGTGTCCGGATCTTGGAGGGGTGCGAAGCGTGATTCGAGATCAGCGAGCAGCGCGAGCTGGCTCGGTGACCCGGCCGGCCAGAGATCACCTCCGGTGAACCAGCGGTCGACCCGAGTTGCCTCGTAGGCGGGCTCGGCGACGATCCTGCGGCGGCCTCGCTTTGCCCAGGCCGTGAACCGAGGTACGTCGTCCTCGTCGAATTCTGCGTTGGCTTCGACGACCACGGCCTTGCCCTGGGCTCCGTTGCGCAGCACGACGATCGCTGGGTAGGCGGAGACGTCGTCCTCGAAGGCGTCGACGTCGTGCATGGCGATGACAGCGTCGACGGCGTAGTTGGCGCTCACGAGCTCGCGAAGGTCGGAGCCGTACTGGTTGCGCATCCACCGGTCGGCACAGATGAAGGAGAGCGAGCCATCGGGCTTGAGGAGGTCGAGCCCCCGCTCGATGAAGCCGACGTAGATGTCGGCGCGTCCCCGCATCGTGGGGCAGATCCGCCGGTACGCATCCATCGTGCGCCGGGAGACGTTCTCCAGCCGGATGTATGGAGGGTTGCCGACGACGTAATCGGCGAAGGCCGACTCGTGGCCGTGGAGGAGGAAGTCGTCGGTAGTGACCCACTCCCCTGCCATCGCCTCTGCGTCGTCGGCATCGAGGCCGTGGTCGACCAGCAGTTGAGCCGCGGCCTTCCGGGCCCGTTGAGCGTTCGCCTCCAGTAAGTCGAACGCCCGGATGGCCGGACCGAGCGATCGGAGATCGTGGCCGTGGGTCACCGCCGATTCGATCAGTCGCTCGGCGACCGGGACTAGGAACGCGCCGGTGCCGCAGGAGGGCTCTACGAGGACCTGCCGTCCGAGATCGCGATCGGGGGTGTAGCCGACGAGGTCGAGGATCAGCTCGACGACCCAGCGCCGGGTGAAGACCTCGCCGTAGTCGGCGCCGGGATCGGGTGTGAGTTCAGCGAGGGCCATCGGGTCCTCGAGCAGGGAGAGCTGCCGGGCGAGTGGCACGGGATCCGCCTCTCACGAACATGCGTTCGATCATAGGGCATCCTGTCGCCGGATCGGACCACTCACAGGGTGCAACCGTAGGGCGGTCGCCGAAGCGGCTGGCGGACCGGGCGGGTCGGGATGCAGAGCGTTGGCGGAGCGGCTCGTCGACCTGGTTGCTGCTCGAGAACCCGGCTACGAACACGCAGCCATCGCCCGCGACGACGGGCGGAGATCGACGCCAAGGACTCTACCGAGGGGGTATGACGGTGATCGCCCACTACAGCGAGAGGCCGGGCCCTGGGCGGTCGATGCTTCGTCGGTCTACCCCCATGGTTCGGTCGAGGTCTGCGATCGCCTTCGTTGCTGCGTAGTAGGTCACGCTGCGTTCGGGCCGGTCATCTATGGGCGGAGGGCCGACGAGCGCATCGTCGGCAACCGGCCAGAGGGTGCGGTGTTGGCTGATGCGGCCTGCAGCCGTGACCCAGCGCTCTCGGGCTGTCGGCTCTTCGGGTGCGGGGCCGAGGTGGGCGACGAGGAGCGGCGTCGGCTGATCGGCGGCGGCAATGCCTCGGGCGCGGGCATCGTCGTCGAGCACCTGCTCGACCCGCTCGGGTTCACCGCGCCGCATCGCTCGGCCGAGGCGCACCGTCTGCTCTCGTGCCCTTCGTGCGGCTTCGATGTCTCCCGGGAGTTCGTCCAGCTCGCGCTCCAGGTCGTCGATCCACCGGGGGAGCGACCCGACCTCCCGCTTCGCAGTCGTGATCTCGGCTCGGTGGTGACGTCGGTGGAGCGGCCGGTCGCGCTCGGCGAGCGTTCGTGTCGCTTCGGCGAGACGGGCTCTGGCGTGGCGGATCTGATAGTGCAGTTCCTTCCTCCGTTCGGCGAGGTCGGCGAGCACCTGGTCGTGGTCGCGGAGTCGCCAGCTCAGCCGCGTGGCGGCAGCCCGGTGGGCGGCTGCTCGAGCAACGAGAGCGCGCAGCTCACGCTCGTGGAGCGGAGCTCGCGCCGCCAGCACGGCTGGAGTGGGTCGGTGCCCCGACGCTCCGCCGCTGTCGCCGGCCGGTCGGGCCGGTCGATCGAGGCGGATGGCGGTAGCGGGTTGGTCGATCCAGGTTCGGGCGACGGCTTCGGCAACGACCTCGGCGGCGGAGCGCTCATCGTTCAGCACGACGAAGGCCTCGTTGCTGGCACGCCCACGGGTGAGCGGGACGTAGATGCCACTGGTGCCGGTGGGTCCGTCGAGGAACAGGAAGCTGCGGTCCACGGTGCGGCCCTGGGTGGCGTGGCTGGTCTCGGCGTAGGCCAGCTCGACGTGAGCGGCGACGTAGTCAGCGGGCAGGGCGACCCGGCCGGTGCGACCCGCAACGGTGAGGCCGCCGTCGTCGTGGACGGTCTCGACCGTCCAGTGATCGCGGTTCCTCACCATCCGCGCCCGGTCGGTCAACAGCGTCCGGTCGTTGCGACGGGTGGCGACCAGATCACCGGCGAACGCTCGGCTGGTGCCGACCCTCACCGAGCGGCTGCGGAGGTCGATCTCCCCGGCGGTGATCCGTTCGTGCTGGGCCAGCTCGTTGAGAACATCGACGCCGGCCCGGGTGGGGGCCATCATCGCCGCGGTCTCGCCGGACTCGGTGGCGCGTCGCCACGCTGCGACGGTGGCCTTGGCCATCCGGCGGCCGGTGCCGCCGTGGAGGCGGTCGTGGTGGTCGTAGAGGGCGACGACGTCGGTGTCGCCGCGGCGGAGACGGAGGCTGGCGTCTCGTTCCCAGGACGCGTCGAAGCGGTGGACCCGGTCGAGCTCGACGGCGCCGATGGTGTCGACCAGGTGGCCGAACATGCCGGAGCGGCCGACGGCGGAGAACTGCATCGGGTCGCCGACGAGCGCGAGTCGCCAGTCGCGGCGGTCGGCCAGGTCGATCAGCTCGGCCAGGCGCGGCGTGGGCACCATCGCGGCCTCGTCGACGACGACGGTGGCGCCAGCGGGGAGGTCGTAGCGGTGCTGGGGTGGACGGTCGAGGCGGTGTTCGACGAGGAGCTTGTCGAGGGTGTCGGCGTCGATGCCGGTGTCGACTGCGAGCACCTCGGCCGCTGCCGCGGATGGGGCGACCCCGAAGCACGGCCGGCCCCGATCCTGGAGGTGAGCGACAGCGGGGCGCATCGCGGTGGTCTTGCCGGTACCGGCCGGACCGACGACCAGGACGAGGCGCCGCTCCCCGCCACCGCCCCGGCCGCGTGTTGCTGGACTGCGGACAGCTCGTCGTCGCTGTCGAGGTCGTGGACGTCGTTGCCGCCCTCGGCCGCCCACCGCTGGGTCAGCTCGAGGATGTGCTCCTCCTCGTCGAGGATCGAGCGAGTCGTGAGGATCCGGTCGAGCGCTCCCTCGGTGACCGGCCGTCCGTCGACGCGGACGGGAGCGTGGTCGGGCACGGGCTGCGAGATGTCGACGCTGAGCGCCTCGTCGACGTGCGACGCGAGGCGCTGGGCGCGCTCGACGGTTTCGGCAGCGGTCCCACCGAGTCGGGTCGGGAGTGCTGCGGCGATCTCGCGGGTGATCTCAGCGGGTCGCCACACGGACTGGGTGTCTCGCAGCGAGGACAGGGCGGCGATGACCGTGTCGCGGTCGGTGACGGCATCGCCTTCGATCGGCTGGGTCCGACCGGTGACGCGATCGAGGTAGCGCTCGGGCGAGTAGCCGAGGGCGTCGAGCTGGTCGTGCCAGTCCTGGTGGAGCTCGGCCGCGTCTGCGGTGGCCTTGGTGGGTCGGCTGTCGGTCGCGGCCTCTCGCTCGATGCGCCAACGCTCCCGTGGGGTGGGGCGACGGCCGAGGTCGTCGACGAACCGCTCGGTCTTCTCGTCGATGCGGCGGGCCATCTGCTTCGTGCGCCGGGAGAAGGCGTCGAGGACCTCTTCGGGTGCGTCAGCCATCTCGGCCTGGCCGTTCTCGACGTCGTTCCAGCGCACGCCGAGGCGGCTGGTCAGCTCCGCTCGGAGCCCGGCGGCGTAGAGGGCCGAGACGGTGCGCTGGTCGTGCTTGAGGGTGCGGGCGTCGAGCGCCAGCCACCGACCGTCGGGGGCCATCACCCGGTTGACGATGACGAGGTGGGTGTGGACCTGGGGGTCATGCGCCCGGCTGGTGTGCTGACGGAAGGCAGCGGCGACCAGGCCGTCGGCGTCGACGGTCCAGATCTCCCCGTCGACTCGGTACCGGCAGTGGGCGTGGTCCTCGATCCAACCGAACGCGGCGGCGACGGCTGCGTCGTGCGCGTCGAGGACCTCGTTGCGGACGCGTTCGTCGCCGATGGCGTACAGGACGGACACCGACTTCGGCGCCGAGCAGGTGACGTCGAAGCCTCGGACCGTGCGCTCGTGGTGACTGGTGCCGAGCAGCGCGCCGTCGATCGGGTCCCGCCCGTCCATGAGCGCGAGGAAGTGGTCGTCGTCGGCCTCGCCCGCGAGCCCCAGCGCCTCGGCCCCACGGCCGAGCCACTGGCCGGGTGGCTCGTCGCCGTCGAGGTAGTACCCGCCGGGACCGTCGACGTAGTAGGCGCCGGCGTCGGGGCCCTTGAGCGTGGTCACCCGGGCGGTCACGGCCGCCTCCAGCACGAGCTCGTGCACTCGTCTGTCGATCGTTGCGACGCTGGCGATGCGGTGGTGGGGTTCACGGCGTCGCTCCTTCAGCGGGAGCGGTCGGCGTGGGTGACGGAGATGCCGGTGCCGTCGAGGTGGAGCACGTAGGACGGCGCGTCCATCGGCCCGGTCGACGGGAGGGCGTCGAGGACGCCGGCCCGGCGGAGCTGGCGCAGGCGACGGTGGGCGCTGTCCTTGGACAGGAACCCGAGCTGCCCGGCCACGCCACGGGTGCTCGCCCGTGCCACGAGTCGGCCGTCGATCACCTCGGCGCGGACTGCCAGCACGTGGAGCACGGCCAATGCGTCCGGCCCGTGCTCGCTCAAGAACGCATGAGCCTCGGGGTAGCGGTGCTCGACGACCACCTCGCCCGGCGCCGGCGCGGAGGTCGTCTCGGGGGCTGGCGGCCGAGCCACGTTCGTTCGTCGCGCCCGCGGGCGGGCCGGACGCGGGGCCGGCACCTCGGGATCGAGGTCCAGGAGGTGTAGCTGCTCGGGTGCCATGACGACCTCCGGACGGGCGCGGAGATCCCGTCACCTACGTAGGCCCCTGAGCACGCCGGATCTCGCGCAGAAATCTGGGATTCCTGCCGAACTCCTGTCCCCGATGTGCGACACGGGCTCGTGTCGGCGGTGGGACTGGTCAGATCGACCGCACGGCGCGACGATGGCGACCGCACCCGCCAGGCCGCTCGGCCGGTGGGCCCCTCGTGACGGGGGTTCGTCCGTCGCCTTCCCAGCGCTTCGACCGACGGGGTCGGGGCTGTCCCCTTCGGGAGGCGACGATGGCCGGGAGCCGCAACAACGTCCGCAAGCGCGGATCGACCTGGACCTACTACCTCTACGTCACCGACGGCGCCGGCGAGCGCCGGCAGAAGTCCAAGGGTGGGTTCGCCACCCGCAAGGAGGCCGAGGCGGCCAGGGTCGAAGCCCTCGCCGCGCTGTCGAACGGCAACTGGGTACAGCCAGACCGGCTCACCGTCGCCGAGTTCCTCATCGACGAGTGGCTACCGACCCAGCGGCCGCCGACGCTCGAGGAGAGCACCTACGCCAGCTACGCCCGGAACATCCGGCTCCACGTCGTCCCCTACGTCGGCGAGATCCGGCTCCAGCAGCTCACGCCGATGGACCTCAACGCCCTCTACCGGACGCTCCTCGACTCCGGCCGACGACCGCCGGGCTCTCCCGTCCGACGCCACGATCCTGCCGTGCTCGACCTCATCGCCCGGCTCAAGGGTGAGGGCCAGACGTGGCAGCAGGTGGCCGACACCGTCGCCGGGGAGTTCCCCGACCTCGTCGGCATCACCCGCCACGCCGTCGCCTCGGCCCATCGTCGAGCCCATGAGCCGAAGCCGGCACCGAAGGATCCCGGGCTGAGCAACCGGATGGTCCGGTACGTCCACACGATCATCCACGCCGCGCTGCGCGACGCCCTGCGCTGGAACCGCGTGACCCGCAACGTCGCCGCGGTGGCCACTCCCCCGCCGCAGGCATCGACCCGACGGGGCCGCCACACGACGTGGACCGGCGAGCACCTCGGCCAGTTCCTCGACTTCGTCGCCGACAGCCCGTACCTGCCGGCATGGCTGTTCCTCGCCACCTCGGGCTCACGCCGCGGCGAGGTCCTCGGCCTGAAGTGGGACGACGTCGACCTCGACGCCGCAACGGCGATCATCTCCCGCCAAGTCGCCATGGTCGACCATCGCATCGTGGTGAAGGACCTCCCGAAGACCAAGGGCGGCCACACGATCTCGCTCGACCCGGGCACCGTCGAGATGCTCGCCAACCACCGGGAACGCCAGGCGAAGATCAAGCGCCTCCTCGGCGGCGGCTACCACGACGACGGCTGGATCTTCACCCGCCCCGACGGCACCCCGATCCATCCCGAGCGGTTCAGCCGCGAGTTCCTCCGCAAGCAGGAGGCCTACAACAAGGCCCACCCCGACGAGCCGCTCCCGCGGCTGAAGCTCCACGGGCTGCGGCATACCTGGGCGACGCTCGCGCTGGAGGAGGGCATCGACATCCACGTCGTCAGCGACCGCCTCGACCACAGCAGCACCCACATCACGAGCCAGATCTACACGCACGTCACGAGGCCGATGCAGTCCGACGCCGCCGATCGCGTCGCTGCCAGGATCCTCGGTCGTCGGCACGACTTGCCAGGCTGACTCGAACCCGGCGGTAGGTGATGGCCGAGCTGCGGCCCTGTCAGCCAGCAGCGCGGAAGATGCCGTCGAGCAGTCGATTCAGTGCGTAGATGACCGCTACCGCTCGTCCCTCGGAGTCGTCATCCCTGGCTACGGCCACCGCGGCTTCGCTGACCGCTCCGAGGAGTAGATCCGCGACGATCTCGGGGTCGGCTTCGGACGGCGAGCGCCCTGCCTCTCGCGCCGCGACGAGGGCAGCGGTGATGCTGGTTCGGAATGTGCCGCCGTCGCATTCCCTCCATCGATGCCAACCGAGCACCGTCGGCGCCTGTACGAGGGTGATACCGGCCGCCACCGGATCGGCCGCAACAAGCCGGAGATACGTTGCGAGTCCGCTTCGCAGGGCAGTCTCGGGATCGAGGCCCTCGGTCGTCGTCTGGACAGCGTCAACCAGGCGACGGTGTTCGGAGAGGAAGACCGCTTCGAAGAGGTCGACCTTCGAAGCGAAGTGGTAGTAGACGCTGCCTTTCGTGCGTCCCGCTCGAGCCGCGACGTCGTCGATGGTCACGTCGTCGACTCCCAGTTCGGCGAATAGAGCGCGGGCCGCCGCCAGCACCTCGTGCAGTGAGCGGACTGCCCGAGCCTGTGGCCGACGCGTGGACGTCATCGACGCGATCGTACAGCGGCCGCACCGGACCGCTGGCCAGGTTCATACTTCACGTACGTACTAGGAGTATGTTCTGGTCGATGCGCGCGATAACGATCGACCGTTTCGGAGGTCCGGACGTCCTCGTCCTCTCGGAGGTACCCGAGCCGCCGCCGCCGGGTCCGGGCGAGGTCGTCGTGGCCATCCACGCCGCCGGCGTCAACCCCCTCGACGCCGCCGTGCGATCGGGACGCCTCGCTCCACTGCTCGGGCGTGACTTCCCGCTCATCGTCGGCAACGACGGAGCTGGCACGGTGACCGCCATCGGGGCGGGGGTGTCGAACGTGGGCATCGGCGAGCGGGTACACGGCCTGTTCGACGCGGCTCCCACTCCTTCACGTCACGGCTTTGCCACCCCAGGCACCTATGCCGAGCTGGCCGTCACTCGCGCCTCGACGCTCGCCCGTGTCCCCGACGACGTCGACATGGTCATGGCTGGGGCCATACCGGTCGCCGGACTCACCGCATACCAGACCCTGGTTCGCAAGGCTCGCATCGAACGTCGCTCATCAGTGTTGGTGATCGGGGCGTCAGGAGGCGTCGGCACCTTCGCCACCCAGATCGCGATCGCGCTCGGGGCAAAGGTGACAGGTGTCGCAGGCGGCTCTCGCACCGAACTCGTTCGATCGCTCGGCGCCCACACCGTCATCGACCACCAGGAAGTGGATCTGACCACACTGAACGATCGGTTCGACCTGGTCTATGACGTGTCGACGAGATTCTCTTTCCGTTGCTTGCGGCATCTCGTGGCGCCCGGTGGGCTCTTCGTCGCCAACATCGGCCCTCGACTCGCCATGCTGTCTCCCAATCTGCGGCGACCCGAGCGCCGATTCGGTCGCTACGGCTTCGCCTGGGTGACATCGGACGCCCACGACTTGACCGCCTTGACAGCCATGGTCGAGGCGGGACAGATCCGGCCCTGCATCGAAGAAGTCCTCCCGCTCGCTGACGCCGCGACCGCGCACCGAATCCTCGAGTCGGGCCGGGTCTTCGGCAAGGTCGTACTCGACGTGCGCCGCTGACGAGACCCCGAGCGTGCCGATCGCGTCGAGGGTCGCAAGAAGCCGCGCACTCTGTTGACGGTGGCCATCAGTTTCGCGAGCTCACCGGCTTCGCGCCGTCGGTCCATGGGGGCGCCCCGAAACTCCCGCGACATCCGACCATCGGCCCACCGGGCCTCCAGCACTGTCCCCAACGTGCCGTTCGGGGACGGCATGCGCCCACCTCGACGGGTCGCCGTGTGATCTGCCGCGCTTGCGATCAAGGTCGCAGGCGCCAATGATGACAAACCAATGACAAGGGCCCGATCCGGTCCGCTTGACTGCCGCCGAAAACGGCGCTGACCAGCACTTTCGTGCTGGTCAGGTCGTGTCGGAGGGGGGACTTGAACCCCCACGCCCCTAAGGGCACTAGCCCCTCAAGCTAGCGCGTCTGCCAATTCCGCCACTCCGACGTGGACCCCACCAGCCGGTGGGGCGAGCGGACACTGTAGCGCACCCGGGGACACCCGCCGCCACGTCGCTGCCCGGTCTCCGCGTGTGAGAACGACGCATGGCGGGTTGAACCCACACGCGAACACCGGCACCCCAGGCTCCGCGTGCGAGAACGACGCGTGGAAGGTCGAACCCACACGCAAACACCGGCCGAGCCGCCGCAGCGTGCGACACTCGTCCCCGTGAGCACGTTCAGCGACCAGGGACCGGACACCGACAGCGATACCGAACAAGGGTTGACCGCACGGCTCCGCGACTTCGTCGACGCCCACGACATCGAGTGGGCCCGCACGGTGGTGGACGACCTGGAGGCGCTCGACCACGCCGTGTACGGCGCGGTCGCCGAAGCGTCGACCCCGACCCTCGACTCGGCTCTCCGCCGTCTCACCAAGCTCGCCGACAACTCCAAGCTCTGGTTCGGCATCGCGGCCGCCACCGCCCTGGTCGGCGGGCGACGTGGACGTCGGGCCGCGCTCGACGGCGTCATCGCCATCGGCATCACCAGCTTCGTGGTCAACCAACCGATCAAGCGTTTGATGCCCCGCAAGCGCCCGGATCGGGAGCACTTCGCGGTCAGCGTCGGGCGCCAGGTGCCCCTGCCCACCTCACCGTCGTTCCCGTCCGGACACTCGGCGTCCGCGTTCGCGTTCGCCAACGCGATGGGCGGAGAGCTGCCGTGGGCGGCCTTCCCGGTGCATTTCCTGGCCGGGGCCGTCGCCTACTCCCGGGTCCACACCGGGGTGCACTTCCCGGCCGACGCCATGGTCGGGGCGTTGCTGGGGGCCGGGGTCGGCGATGTGGTCGGCACCGTCCGACGACATCGCCGGGAACGAGAGCTTCGCGGTTCCGTCACCGTTCCCTGACCGGGCGTCGCCGCTGGGCCGGCCGTGGCTGTCGGACCAGTCGTCAGGTCGGGTCGATGACCAGGGCCATCAGCAGCGTGTTGAACCCGAAGAGGAGCCCGACGACGACCGTGATCCGGTCCAGGTTCTTCTCCATCACCGTCGATCCGGCCGCGGAGGCGCCCAGGCCGCCGCCGAACATGTCGGACAATCCGCCACCCCGGCCCGAATGGACCAGGACGAGGAAGATGACCCCGATGCCGAGGGCGAACTGCAGGACCCAGAGGACGATGTCGATGATGGACACGGTGGGTCAGGCTACCTGCTCAGTGGTTCCGGTACTGCACGAGGGCCGCGAACTCGTCGGGTTCCAGGCTGGCCCCACCGACGAGCGCTCCGTCGATGTCGGGCTGCGACATCAGCTCGGCGATGTTGCCGGGCTTGACCGACCCGCCGTACTGGATGCGCACCGCCGCGGCGGCGTCGGGCCCGAAGGTGGCCGACACCACCGAGCGGATGTGGGCGCACATGGCCTGGGCATCCTCGGAGGTGGCGGTTCGGCCCGTTCCGATCGCCCAGATCGGCTCGTAGGCGATGACCAGCGCGGCGACCTTGTCGCCGCCGAGTCCCGCGAGGCCGGCAACGATCTGGCCCTCGACCCATGATTCGGCCTCGCCGGCCTCGCGCTGCTCGAGCGTCTCGCCGCAGCACATGATCGGGATCATCCCCGCGGCCTGGACGGCCTTGACCTTCAGGTTGACCGTCTCGTCGGTCTCGGCGAAGTACTGGCGACGCTCGGAGTGCCCCACGATGACGTAGGCGACGTCGAGCTTGGCCAGCATGGGCGGCGCCACCTCGCCGGTGAACGCGCCCTGGTCCTCCCAGTGGCAGTTCTGGGCACCCAACTCGATCTTCATCCGGTCCGATTCGATGATCGTCTGGATCGACCGCAGGTCGGTGAACGGCGGGTGCACCGTGACCACCACGTTGTCGTGGTCGTCGCCATCGAGTCGGTAGTGCAGCTTCTGCACGGCCTGGATCGCCTCGAAGTGGTTCTTGTGCATCTTCCAGTTGCCGCTGATGATCGGCTTGCGGGTGCTGGCCATGGTTCCCCCTCGGGATCGGAGCTGCGGATCGGGTGCCGGTGTCAGCCGGCGACGTTGGGAGCGTGGCGGAGGGCGTCGAGCCCGGGCAGGTCGCCCTGCTCGATGAGCTCGAGCGACGCCCCCCCACCGGTGGAGATGTGGTCGACCTCGTCGGCCAGCCCGAACTGGGCGATCGCCGCGGCCGAGTCGCCGCCGCCGATCACGGTGAAGCCGCGGCACTCGGCCACGGCCTGGGCGACCGCCCGCGTCCCGGCCTCGAAGCGGGGATCCTCGAACACGCCCATGGGCCCGTTCCACAAGACGGTGCGCGACTCGCCGATGACGTCGCCGAACGCCGCGGCGGCACCCGGGCCGATGTCGAGGCCCATCCAGCCGTCGGGCAGGGAGCGACCGAAGTTGCGCACCTCTCCCCCGGCGGACGGATCCCCGATCTTGCCGCCGGGCCCGAGGCCGACGACGTCCTCGGGCAGGTGGAGGCGATCACCGTGCTCGTCGAGGAGCCGGGCGCAGTTGTCGACCTGGTCGGCCTCGAACAGCGAGCTCCCCACCGGATGGCCCATCGCCCCGAAGAACGTGAAGCACATGCCACCACCGATGACGATGTCATCCGCGATGTCGAGCAGGGCGGTCAGGACTCCGAGCTTGTCGGACACCTTGGATCCGCCGGTGATCGCAGTGAACGGACGGCGGGGCTGCTCGCGGAGTCCGAGCAGGACCTCGACCTCCTTGGCCAGCAGCCGACCCGCCGCCGAGGGCAGACGTGTGGGCGGACCGACGATCGACGCGTGGGCCCGGTGCGACGCGCCGAACGCGTCGTTCACGTACAGGTCGTGGCCCTCGCACAGCGAGTCGACGAAGGCCGCGTCGTTGCCGGTCTCGCCCGGGTCGAAGCGCAGGTTCTCGAGCAGCTCCACCCCGGGTGCCAGCTCCGCCAGGCGCTGCCGGACCGGCTCGACCGAGTAGGCCGGATCCGGTGCTCCCTTGGGTCGGCCGAGGTGCGTGCAGGCGGTCACGCGAGCGCCGCGCTCCTGGAGCCACTGCAAGGTGGGCAGCGCAGCACGGATGCGCAGGTCGTCGGTGATGACGCCGTCCCGGATGGGGACGTTGAAGTCGGCGCGCACCAGAACGGAGCGGCCGTCCACGTCGCCGAGGTCCTCGAGCTCGGGTACTCCGAACTTCATCGTTCTCCCCTCGGATGGGTCCCGCGTTCCGGCGGGTGGCCTGCACCTCAGGTGCGAGCCACCCGCCGGTCCGTCAGGACGTCAGTGGTTGGCGGCGCCGACGACCAGGGCCAGATCGACCAGGCGGTTGGAGTAGCCCGACTCGTTGTCGTACCAGGACAGGACCTTGACCATGTTGCCCATGGTCATCGTCAGGCCCGAGTCGAAGATCGAGCTGTAGGGCGAACCGACGATGTCGGACGAGACGATCGGCTCGTCGGTGTACTCGAGGATGCCCTTGAGCGGGCCCTCGGACGCGGCGGCCTTGAACGCCTCGTTGACCTGCTCGACGGTGACGTCCTGGTCGAGCAGACCGGTGAAGTCGGTGATCGAACCGGTCGGGATCGGCACCCGCAGCGACGTTCCGTCCAAGCGGCCCTTCATGGCCTCGAGCACCAGCGAGGTGGCCCGGGCGGCGCCGGTCGAGGTGGGCACGATGTTCACCGCGGCGGCCCGGGCGCGGCGCAGGTCCTTGTGGGGGCCGTCGACCAGGGACTGGTCACCGGTGTAGGCGTGAATGGTGTTCATCAGGCCCTTCTGGACGCCGAACGCGTCGTCGAGGACCTTGATGAGAGGCACGAAGCAGTTGGTCGTGCACGAGGCGTTCGACACGATGACGTGCTTGTCGGGATCGAACGTGTCGTCGTTGACGCCGACCACGAAGGTGGCGTCCACCCCTCCGGCCGGGGCCGAGATGATCACGCGTGGCGCGCCGCCGTCGAGGTGCGCGGCGGCCTTGTCGCGGTCGGTGAAGATGCCGGTCGACTCGATGACGACGTCGACGCCCAGGTCACCCCAGGGGATCTCGGCCGGGTTGCGGTGCTGGACGACCTTGAGGACATCGCCGTCGACGTCGATGCCGCCGTCGACCTCCTTGATGGTGCCCGGGTAGGTGCCGGCGACCGAGTCCCGCTTGAGCAGCAGGGCCATCTGGTCGAGCGAACCCAGGTCGTTGACGGCGACGAAGTCGATGTCGGCGCCCCGGGCCTTGGCCGCCCGGAAGAAGTTGCGGCCGATGCGGCCGAAGCCGTTGATCCCCACACGCACGGTCATTTTCACGTCCTCGTCTCAGGTGTCTGACGGTCGGATGGCACTCTGGTCCGCGCCGGGCGATCACACCGGGCGCGGACCCCTATGCGAGCACGGCGAACGCTGAGAGTGCCAATCCCGAGCCGTCGCGGACGGCACGACCGTGCTTCAGGCGACGAGTGCGGCCAGAGCGCCGCCCAGCAGCACTGGATCGTGCGCCAGCCCGTTGGCAGCAGCCAGGCGGACGCCCCGGGCGCCCACGACGCCGTCGGCGCCGCGGATCGTGTCGGGGTCGTAGAGGACCACCTCGGGGATCAGGCCGTGACGGGCGAGGGCGTCCACGTGGTCCGCGACGCCGTAGCCCGCAGTCTCCGACACCTGGGGGTGCAGGTTGCAGACGTACACGACCCGGGCCGAGGAGCGGCGGACCGCCTCGGCGACGCCGGGCACGGCGGTGGCCGCCAGGACGCTGGTGTAGAGGGATCCGGGACCCAGCACGACCTGGTCCGCCGAGAGGATCGCCTCGATGGACTCGGTGCAGGCCGGGGCGTCCGGCGGCTCGAGAGACACGGTACGAAGGTCGGCCCGCTCCCCCACGGCGACCTGACCCCGCACCACTCCACCGGAGTCGACCCGGGCGTTGAGCTCGACCGCCGTCGTGGTGTTGGGCAGCACCCGACCGACGCAACCGAGGATCCGTCCGGCCTCGTCGAGCGCCCCCACCAGATCACCTTCGGACTCCTCGAGCGCCACCAGCAACAGGTTCCCGAACGCGTGGCCCTCGAGCTCACCGGTGCTGAACCGGTGCTCCATCGCGGTGACGATCGCGGTGTCGTGGTCCGCCAGTGCCACCAGGCACTTGCGCAGATCTCCGGGCGCGGGCCGCGGGGTCGCGGCCCGGAGTCGACCCGTCGAGCCCCCGTCGTCGGCGACGGTCACCACTGCGGTGATCGACCCGGCGTAGCGACGGGCCGCGCGCAACGTGGTCGCGAGGCCGTGGCCTCCGCCCACCGCCACCACGGCAGGTGCTGAACCGTTGTGGTCGGCGTTCACTTGCTGATGTCCCGATGTCGGACGCGCGGCTCGATCCCCTTGGACCGGAGCCATTCCGCGACCGTCTCGACGATGGTCACCGAACGATGGTGGCCGCCGGTGCAGCCGAAGCCGATGGTCAGCAGGGACTTCCCCTCGGCCACGTACGCCGGCAGGAGGAGGTCGAACAGGTCCTCGATACGTCGCAGGAACTCGCCGGTGAGACCCATCGACCTGACGTAGTCCTGCACCGCCGGGTCGAGTCCCGTCAGGTCGCGCAGCTCGTCGATCCAGTACGGGTTGGGCAGGAAACGGCAGTCGAACACGGTGTCGACGTCGGCGGGGACGCCGTGCTTGAAGCCGAACGACTGGAGGGTGACCTGCATGCGCGAACCGTCGGACTCGGCGAACAGGTCGTTGACCCGGGACCGCAGGTCATGGACGTTGAGCTCGGATGTGTCGATCACGATGTCCGCGGCCTGGCGCACCTCGGCGAGCACCTCGCGCTCGAGGTCGATCGCCCCGGCCACGGTTCCGGCCTGCGCTGCCAACGGGTGACGACGCTTGGACTCGCCGTAGCGACGAACCAGGGTGGGGGTCGACGCGTCGAGGAACACGATGCGGACCCCGGCTCCCGAACCGCGCAGCTCGTCGAGCGCCGGTCCGATCTCGGCCAGGTCCCCCCCGCTTCCCACCACCAGCGCCACCGGGGTGCCCCGCTCCTTGAACCGGGCCAACTCGGCCACCTTGGGGATCAGCTCGACCGGGATGTTGTCGATGACGAACCAGCCGAGGTCCTCGAGGGAGTCACCGAACTGGGTGCGACCCGCCCCCGACACGCCGGTGATCACCACGAACTCGCTCACCCGGCTCACGCTACCGGTGAGCCGCTCCGATCGACCCATCTACACCGAGCACCGCCACCCTCGCTAGGTTCAGCGGGTACCGGCCCGACCGTCGCTAGGTTTGAGGGCCCATCGCCGCCCGGGCCCGCCCGGGGATCCGAGGAGATCGTCCATGCGCATCAAGCTGTTCCTGCCCGTCGTCGCCATCTGCTGCGCGTTCGCCCTGTTCGCCGGCGCCTGCAGCAGCACCGAGGACTCCAAGAACAAGGACGCCGAGGCGACCACCACGGTCAAGGCCGAGAAGGAGACGACGACCACGACCGCGGCACCGACCGAGACGCTCGCCGCCTTGTTGGTCGCCGACCCGCAGCTGTCGGAGTTCTCGGGTCTCGCCACCGAGGCGGGTCTCAACGCCATGCTCACCGACGGCGGGCCGTTCACGGTGCTCGCACCCACCAACGCGGCGATCGACACCGTGCCGGCCGCGACCATGACCGCACTGGAGCAGGACCCCAGGGGTGCGCTCGCCAACGTCCTGAAGCTGCACATCCTCAACGGCAACGTCACCTGGGACGATCTGAGCGAGAAGAACGGTCAGTGCGTCGCCACCCTCGGAGGCAACGTCAAGGTCACCGTCGAGGGCGAGGGCGATGACGCAGCGGTCGACTTCGGCGGGGCCCCGGTGCCCGCCCAGGACGGCGTCAAGGCCGTCAACGGCACGATCCTCAAGGTGGACGGCGTGACCACCGCTCCGGCCACAGACTGCTGAGGCCCACCGACTGCTGAGACCCACCGCCTGCCGACGATCCTCGGACCGTCGGCCGCACCCGCACTTCGGCGCCATGCTCCGGCGTGGTGCCGGGACCCGGGCTCAGGTCCGGGTGAACCGCAGGAGCAGCAGCCGCGGCACCGACGCCGCGTCGGCGTACTCCTCGGCGCGGGCCAGGAACCCTGGCGGCGGAGCAGGCTCCTCCATGCGCTCGAGCACCAGCCCCGCGTCGTGGGCGGCGTTGAGGTAGCGCGACAGCGGTCGGTGGAAGAAGCGGATGAACACGTCCTTCTCCACCTCCTCGATCGTCTCGGCCTCACGGAGGTAGGGCCCGATGCGCCAGTACTGCTCGGGCGGGTCCAGGACCTGGTCGTCGATCCACCCGCTTCCCGGTGTCTGGAGGAGCGGATGGTTGAGCAGGAACAGGAAGCGACCTCCGGGACGCAGCACCCGGGCGACCTCGGCCAGCGCTGCGTCGAGGTCCGCGATGTGCTCGAACACCAGGCAGGCGATCGCCACGTCGGCGGCTCCGTCCCCCGCCGGAAGGTCGACCGCGGATCCCTTCCGGTAGCGCGGGCCGCCTCCCCGTCGCACCGCCACGTCGATCTGGGACTGCGCCGGGTCCACCCCCAGGACGTCCAGGCCGACCGCGGCGGCGACCCGGGCGACCTGGCCCTCGCCGCAGCCGACGTCGATCGCCAGCCCGGTCACGCGGTCGGCCCCCTCGGGGAGATGGGCGGCGATCAGCGGCAGGATCTGTTCGGTGTACTCGGGGTCGACCCCGTCGGTGAACTGCTCCTGCCACCAGGCGGCATGTGTCTCCCACGGGTCGGGATGCTCGCCGGAGTCGGGGTTCTGGGTCGGGTCAGGCACGGCGCCCGACGCTACGGCGCCGACGGCGGCACCGGCGAGTGCAGCGTGTCGTGGAGCGCACGGGCGACCGCGTCGGGAAGCCACGGCAGCGCCTCGAGCGTGGACAGCTCGGCGGTCTGGACCGCCCGGACGCCGCCCAGCTCCTTGATCAGGCGCTGCTTGCGCTTCTCGCCCAGACCCGGGATGCCGTCGAGGACCGAGCGGGTCATGCGCTTGCCGCGCAGCTCCCGGTGGTAGGTGATGGCGAAGCGGTGCGACTCGTCGCGGATGCGCTGCAACAGGAAGAGGGCCTCGGAACCCCGTCGCACCTCGACGGGATCGGACCGACCCGGCAGGTACACCTCCTCGAAGCGCTTGGCCAGCGAGGCCACCGGGATCTGATCGCTCAGGCCCAGGTCCTCGAGGACCTTGACCGCGACGCCGAGCTGTCCCTTGCCGCCGTCGACGAGCAGCAGCTGCGGCGGATACGCGAAGCGCCCCTTCTCGGACGACGGCTTGTCGCGGTCCGCCAGGTAGTTCGACAGTCGGCGGGTCAACACCTCTTCCATGGCGGCGAAGTCGTCGTTGCCGTCGACGCCACGGATCTTGAAGCGTCGGTACTCCTGCTTGCGGGGCAAGCCGTCCTCGAGCACCACCATCGACCCGACGTAGTCGGTGCCCTGGAGATGGCTCATGTCGTAGCACTCGATGCGCAGCGGGGCGGTGGGCAGGCCGAGGGTCTCCTGGAGCTCGTTGAGCGCCTTGGCCCGGCTGTTGTGGTCCGAGGCGCGCTTGAGTCGATGGCGGGTGAACGCCTCGGTGGCGTTACGGGTCACGGTCTCAGCCAGCTCCCGCTTGGGACCTCGCTGAGGGACCCGGATGTCGACCCGGCTGCCCCGCTGGAGGGTCAACCACTCCTGGTAGACGTCGAGGTCTTCGGGCAGCTCGGGCACCAGCACCGACTTGGGGTAGCCGACAGCCGGTTCGTCTCCGTAGAGCTGCTCGAGCACCGCGGCGACGGTCTGCTCGGCGGTGAGGTCCATCACCTTGTCGAGAAGGAAGCCGAAGCGCCCCACCACCCTCCCCTTGCGGACGTAGAAGACCTGCGCGGATGCCTCGAGCTCGTCTTCGGCGATGCCGATCACGTCGACGTCCTCGCGTCGGTCGCCGACCATCTGCTGGCGCTCGATCGCCCGCCGCACCGTGGCCAGGCGGTCACGCAGCCGGGCGGCCTGCTCGAACTCGAGCGCTTCGGCCGCCTCGGCCATCTGGGTCTCGAGCCGTTGCAACACCGGTTCGGTGTCGCCGTCGAGGAACTCGAGCAGTTCGTCGACAAGGCGCTGGTAGTGCTCGGCGTCGATCTCACCCACGCACGGTCCGGCGCACTTCTCGATGTGGAACAGCAGGCACGGCTTTCCCAGGCGCTCGTGGCGGCCGAACTTGGCGTCGGAGCAGGTGCGCAGTGGGAACGTTCGCAACAGCTCGTCGAGGGTGTCGCGGATGGCGTAGGCGTGGGCGTACGGTCCGAAGTAGCGCACCCCCTTGCGCCGGCGGCCCCTCATGACCATGGGCCGGGGCCACTCGTCGGAGACGGTGACGGCCAGGAACGGGTAGCTCTTGTCGTCGACCAGACGGACGTTGAAGCGGGGCCGGTGCTGCTTGATCAGCGAGTACTCGAGCATCAGCGCCTCGACCTCGTTGCGCACCTGGATCCACTCGACCGACTCGGCCGTCGAGACCATCTGGAACGTGCGGGGCGGGAGGTTGGCGGGGTTCTGGAAGTAGTTCGAGAGGCGCTGACGCAGCGACTTCGCCTTGCCGACGTAGATGACCCGACCATCGGCGTCCTTGAACTGGTAGCTGCCGGGGGTGTCGGGGATGGTGCCGGCCGGGGGTCGCTCGAGCATCATGGCCGAACCTACCCGCGCCGTCCGACGCTCCCGCCCGCGCCGCCACCCGACCACCAAAGGCTCTGACGACACGCGCGTACCGCTGCGGTACCCAACTGTCATCGGAACCAGCGATCGGTTTGGATCCTCATCTTCTGATGACACTTGAGTACCGCCACTGTCGTGACTTGTCGTCAGAACGCGGGGGTTGGGCGATGTGTCGGCGGGTGACGGGGGTGCGGGGTACGCTCTCGGTGCCGGCCTGGCCTCCGGCGACATCAACCTCTGAGGCCGACATCCCCGTGGCGTGGCGACCAGGCTGCCCCCACCGGCCGTCAATCGGAGGTCCTCACGGCCCGCGCCCGGCGCGAGGCCCCAAGGAGGTTCACCACCATGTTGCGACTCCAGGCGCCGCTGCCCGAGCAGTACACGACGGCGTCCCCCGACGAGTTGGCCGAACGCATCGCCGCGGCCAAGCAGACGCTGGGTGAACGGCTGTTCATCCTCGGCCACCACTACCAGCGCGACGAGGTCATGCGCTGGGCCGACGCCCGCGGCGACTCGTTCCGTCTCTCGGTGCTCGCCAAGGAGCGCCCCGAGGCGGACTACATCGTGTTCTGCGGCGTGCACTTCATGGCCGAGTCGGCCGACATCCTGACCGGCGACCACCAGAAGGTCGTGCTCCCCGACCTCAACGCCGGCTGCTCGATGGCCGACATGGCCGACATCGACTCGGTCGAGGAGGCATGGGAGTCGATCGCCGAGATCACCGACATCGAGCGGGTCCTGCCGATCACCTACATGAACTCCGCCGCGGACCTGAAGGCGTTCGTCGGCGAGCACGGGGGGTCGGTGTGCACGTCGACCAACGCCCGGGCCGTCCTCGAGTGGGCGCTCAACGACCCCGACGGACCGCAGGCCCGCCAGGTTCTGTTCTTCCCGGACCAGCACCTGGGCCGCAACACCGGTCACCAGATGGGGTTCACCGAGGCCGACATGCGGGTCTGGAACCCGAGGCGTGACCTGGGCGGCCTCGACGAGGCCGATGTGAAGGACGCCACGTTCCTGTTGTGGAAGGGCCACTGCTCGGTGCACCAGCGCTTCACGCCGGCCAACATCGAGGCGTTCCGAGCGGAGCATCCCGACGGCGTGGTGATCGTGCACCCGGAGTGCAGCCACGAGGTGTGCGTGCTCGCGGACGAGGTCGGCTCCACCGACTTCATCATCCGCACCGTCGACGCCCTGCCCGCGGGCACCGTCGTCGCGGTCGGAACCGAGATCCACCTGGTGCAGCGCCTCGACGCCGAGTCCGACAAGGACGTCCGGTCGCTCGACCCGCTGATCTGCCCGTGCTCGACGATGTTCCGCATCGACGACCGGCATCTGGCCTGGACCCTCGAGAACCTGGTCGAGGGCAACGTGGTCAACCAGATCGCCGTCGACCCCGACACCGCCCACTGGGCTCGCGTGGCGCTGGAGCGCATGCTGTCGATCACCTGAGGGGCCCTCCAGCGCCGCCTGCCAGCAGGACGGTGGCGCTGGAGCGCATGCTGTCGATCACCTGAGGGGCCCTCCAGCGCCGCCCGCCGTCACATGCAGACGGCGGGGAGGCCGTCACCGTCACGGGGTCCGAGGACCGGGTCATCCAGGGCGCGCACGTCGATCACCGACAGACCCGACACCGTCGTCGGGGCCGGCCCCGGAACGGGGATCTCGGTGACCACCTCGTCGAGGTCCGATTCGGAGCGCACAGTCCGCCCCTCCCCACCATCGGGCTGGACGTGCATCGTCACCTCGACCGGGCCACCGTCGCCATCGAGGCGCCGGAGGCGGACCGCTCCCCCGCCGGCCATCACCCGTCCGCTCATTCGCAGGTCGGTGACGCCCGCGTAGTCGACCCCGATCGGCCGCTGCACCAGGTCTCCGGAGCGAGCGACCGCCCGCTCACCGAAGCGGTCGATCAGCTCGGCCCGCAGCGGCCGGAGGTCGTACCAGACGAAGGCCCCGTCCCGGCTCGTGCCGGTGGGAGCGCCGAGCTGGGCATCCAACTGGGCCTGTAGAGCCGCTGGGTCGGCCACGAGGTGGTGGTTCCGCTGGATGAGCAGGGCGTCGTATCCCGCCACGGCAACCGCACGCACGAACGCTCCGGCCGGCTGCCGGCACCAGCTGAGCTGCCAGTCCGACTCCCCACCTCGGAAGAACCCGGCACTGAAGCGCAGATGTCCATCGGAGTGGACCGCGGGAGCCAGCAACCGCCCGGAGCCCGGATCGTCGGGGAAGCTGACGACCGGGAGCTCGAAGACCCGGGCGGTCGCACCAACCTGCGACTCGATCACGGACACGAGCTCGGCATCCGAGCCGGCCTGCTGGGCCGCGGCGGCGTGGTCCAGCGCGGGGAACCCCTGGTCGAGGAGGGCCAAGGCCGCGATCACGACCGTGCCGATCGCCACTCGTGGAGCGCTCCACGACCGCGTCGAGATCTGGCGCTGCAGGATAAGCCCGCCTGCGGCGAGGCCGACGAACGAGAGCACGACGACCATGCGCGACCACGCCCGGACCTGGGTGAATCCGAGCTCGCCGAGCCAGGACCCGATGCCTCCCACGGTCGCGACGGCCATCACCGCCCCCACGACCACGGCGAGTCGTCCGACGATCCGGTCCGATCGATCCCGGGGCGCGCGGGCGTGCCGGAGCGCCACGATCAGGCACCCGACGCATCCGACCAAGGCGAAGAGCCCCAGGACGGTGCCCGTGCCCGGTCGAACGGCGCTCGACCCGAGCTCCCGCAGTCCTCGGGCCAGCGGTCCCAGGGGATGGTCGTCGCCGAGAACCAACAGGTCCTGGGGTCGCAGCGAGTAGCGCCACACGTCCGCGGCCGTCCGTCGCAGCGCCCCCGCGGCGGGATCTCCTCGGCGGGCGATCAGGTTCGGAACCAGGGATGCCCCGGCCACGGCGGCGAGCCCGAGAACGACGGCACCGGGCCGCAGCAGTGAACTCACCGAACGTCGTCGGGCCGCGACCGCTGAGCCGACGGCGAGGATGACCACGACCGCGAACGCGGTGTAGTAGGCGCTCGACAGCGAGGTCACCACGACCGCCGATGTCGCCAGGACCAGCTCTGATCGTGGAGGTCTCGACCGGGGACCGGTCATCGTCGACCACAGGGCGAGCCACACCGCCAGCGCGACCGGGTACAGGGCGAACAGGAACAGGTGGCCCTGGAACACCGCCGAGCTGAACGCCGGCGCGAACGTGAAGACCACCGCGGCGGCTCCCGCCAGCAACGGCCGCAGTCCCATCCAGCGCAGCACCGCGAAGGCGACCACGGCGGTGACGACGACGCCCACCAGGAGGTAGAGGTTGACCGCAGCGATCACCCCGCCGGATGCCACCCGCAACGCGTGGAGCACGAACAGCTGGAGTCGCTCGGTCCCGGTGGGGAAGACCGACCAGTCGACCGAGTCCGGGGCGGCGAGATCCGCACTCGGCGCGGGGCTGCCCCATCCGTCAGCAGCGCCGGTCAGGATCTCGTGCTGGAACGCGTCGCCTCGGTAGAGCACCGGGTCGCTGAGGGGGAATGGATGCAGTACCACGACCGCAAGGAACAGGGCGATCCCCGCGACCACGACGACGTGCCACCAGCGCCGGCAGCCCTCGACGACGGCGACTCGCTCGGGCGAGCCCCCCTCTGCTCCCACCGGGCGCGTAGATCTGCTCAGCGTCGCGCTCACGGTCCCCCATCGGCAGCGACCGCTCCGTCGTTGAGCGGGAGGAGCACCGCACGCCGAAGCGACCGAGGCTCCGGGGTGGGCTGCGATCAGGGCCGCCGGACCGCGACCGGCGAGATCAGGCCCCGTCGATCAGCGGCGCCAGGAACTGGCCGGTGAAGCTCTCGGGAGTCTTGGCGATGAGCTCGGGTGGGCCCTCGACGATCACCTGCCCTCCGCCGACGCCGCCTTCGGGGCCGAGGTCGATGACCCAGTCCGCGGTCTTGATCACATCGAGGTTGTGCTCGATGACCAGCACCGTGTTGCCCTGGTCGACCAGACGACTCAGCACTGTCAGCAGCTTGCGGATGTCCTCGAAGTGCAGCCCGGTGGTCGGCTCGTCGAGCAGGTAGATCGTGTGGCCGGTCGAACGCTTGGCGAGCTCGGATGCGAGCTTGACCCGCTGGGCCTCTCCGCCCGACAGCGTGGTCGCGGGTTGGCCGAGCCGGACGTAGCCGAGCCCGACGTCGACAAGGGTCTGCATGTGCCGGGCGATGGTCGGCTGGTTGGAGAAGAACTCGAGTGCCTCCTCGCACGGAAGGTCGAGCACCTCGGAGATGTTGAGCCCCTTGAAGGTGATCTCGAGGGTGTCGCGGTTGTAGCGCTTGCCCTTGCACACCTCGCACGGCACGTACACGTCGGGGAGGAAGTGCATCTCGATCTTGATCGTGCCGTCGCCCGCGCACGCCTCGCAGCGGCCCCCCTTGACGTTGAAGCTGAACCGGCCGGGCATGTAGCCGCGGATGCGCGCCTCGGGCGTCTGCGCGAACAGCTTGCGGACGTGGTCGAAGACGCCGGTGTAGGTGGCGGGGTTGGAGCGCGGCGTGCGACCGATCGGCGACTGGTCGATGTCGATCACCTTGTCGAGTTGGTCCATGCCATCGACTCGGCGGTGCAGTCCGGGCGGGACCTTGGAGCCGTACACGTGCTGCATGAGCGAGCGCAGCAGGATGTCGTTCACCAGCGTCGACTTGCCCGAGCCCGACACGCCGGTGACCGCCACGAAGCAGCCGAGGGGGATGTCGACGTCGATGTTGCGGAGGTTGTGCTCGCGGGCGCCCTTGATCGACAGCCACTCGTCGCCCGGCTGGCGGCGCAGCTCGGGCACCGGGATGGACCGCTTGCCGGCCAGGTACTGGCCGGTGACCGACTCCTTGTTGCGCAGGAGCCCCTTGACGGTGCCGGTGTGCACCACCCGGCCGCCGTGCTCGCCGGCACCCGGGCCGATGTCGACGACGTGGTCCGCGATGCGGATCGTGTCCTCGTCGTGTTCGACCACCAGCACGGTGTTGCCGATGTCGCGGAGCCGGATCAGCGTCTCGATCAGCTTGTGGTTGTCCCGTTGGTGCAGCCCGATCGACGGTTCGTCGAGCACGTACAGCACGCCGACCAGACCGGAGCCGATCTGTGAAGCCAGCCGGATGCGCTGGGCCTCACCGCCCGACAGAGTGGACGCCGAGCGGTGCAGCGACAGGTACTCGAGTCCGACGTCGCACAGGAACTGGAGGCGGGTGTTGATCTCCTTCATGATCCGCTCGGCGATGAGGGCCTGGCGGTCGTCGAGGTGGAGGCTGGCGAGCCGGTCCCGGGACTCGGAGATGCTGAGGCTGCACAGCTGGTGCATGTTGAGGTCGTCGACGGTGACGGCCAGCGCGTACGGGTTGAGCCGGGCCCCTCCGCATGTCGGGCAGTGCACCTGACGCATGTAGCCCTCGACCGCCTCTCGGGCTGAGTCGCTCTCGGCCTCGGAGTGGCGCCGCTTCAGGTACGGGATGATGCCCTCGTAGCGGGCGCTGTAGCTGCGGGTGCGGCCGTAGCGGTTCTTGAACTTGACGTCGATGCGCTGGGCGTCGCCGATGCCGTAGAGGAGGAGCTTCTGGTCCTTCTTGGGCAGCTTCTGCCACGGGACGGTCGCGTCGATGCCGTACTCGGCGGTCACCGACTCCAGCAGGCGGTGGAAGTACTTGGCGTGCCCCGACGCCCACGGCGCGATCGCACCGCCGGCCACCGTCTGGTCGGGGTCGGGGACGACCAGTTCGGGGTCGACCTCGAACACCGTGCCCAGACCGTCGCACGCGCTGCAGGCGCCGTACGGCGAGTTGAACGAGAAGTTGCGGGGGGCGAGCTCCTCGAAGGACTTGCCGTCGGAGGGTCGGGCGAGCTTCTCGGAGAAGGTGAGCAGCTCGGGCTCTGCGTCCGCCGGAGCGTCGGCCCCGTCGTCACCTCGGCGCGGCACGATCTCGATCTGGGCCATGCCCTCTGCCAGCTCGAGCGCCGTCTCCATCGAGTCGGTCAGGCGGCGTTCGATGCCGTCGCGAAGGACCAACCGGTCGATGATGACCTCGATCGTGTGCTGCTCGTAGCGGGCGAGCTCGATGTCTGCCGGCAGCTCGTGGACCTCACCGTCGACCCGCACGCGGGTGAAGCCCCGCTGGGCGACATCCGCGAACAGCTGCTCGTAGGTTCCCTTGCGACCCCGCACCATCGGGGCGATCACCTGGAACCGGGTCCCCTCCGGCAGCTGCAGGATCCGATCGACGATCTGTTGCGGCGTCTGGCGCACCAAGCGCTCGCCCGTCTCGGGATCGTGGGGGACGCCGACCCGGGCGAACAGGAGCCGCAGGTAGTCGTAGATCTCGGTCACGGTGCCGACGGTGGACCGCGGGTTGCGCGACGCGGACTTCTGGTCGATCGAGATGGCAGGCGACAGGCCCTCGATCACGTCGACGTCGGGCTTGTCCATCTGACCGAGGAACTGCCGGGCGTACGCCGACAGCGACTCGACGTAGCGACGCTGGCCCTCGGCGTAGATCGTGTCGAACGCCAGGCTGGACTTCCCCGATCCCGACAGGCCCGTGAAGACGATGAGCCGATCGCGCGGGAGGTCGAGCGAGACGTCGTCGAGGTTGTGCTCGCGAGCGCCGCGGATGACGATCGTGTTCGACGGGGACGGGGCTTTGGCCGGGGGTGCCATCGACCCCGCAGCCTACCTCCCGAACAGGTGTTCGTCAGGTGATCGTCGCCGCTCCAACCCTCCGCCTGGAGGTGCTGTGGGTGGGTCGGTCAGGCCCCACTGCGGGTCATTCGGGTGATCTGCCAGCCCCCGACCAGCTCCCGCTCCACGACCGTCCAATCCCCCATGGTGTCGCCGAGCGGCTCCTCGTCGTCCTGGGCCAGCACCACGACCCGATCGACGTCGGTGTCGGCCACGCCGTCCAGGGCGTCGACGAGCCGGGTCGGGTCCGCCACGCTGAGCAGCCGGAGGCCATCGAGTCGGTTCCATGCGAATCTCCCGAAGGTCGGCCTGGCGCTGACCACGACGATGTCGCCGCCGTCTCCGGCCGGGCCGCCCGGTTCGTCCTCGGCCGCCCGTTCCGCCCTGTCGATCCCGTCGAGGACGACCTCCACCGTCCGCTCCGATCCGGAGCGGAGCTGGACGACCGAGCGAAGCGCGACGACCGACGGCGCCACGGCGACGACGAGGACGGCCACGGTGGCCACCATCCCGTCCCGACCCGACAACAGGTCACGGGCTCGGCTCAACCCGACGAGCGATGCGGGGACGAGCAGTGGGATCAGGATGTGGAAGTAGCGGCCGCCCCACTCGGCACCGCCCCCGGCGGAGTAGCTGGTCGCAACCACCCCGAGCGCGGTGAGAGCGCTCACCGACAGGCCGGCCCGCGTCTCGGGCACATCCAGATCTGCGCGGCCCAACAGGAGCAGGCCCGCGAACAGCACCGGAGCGGCCGGCAGCAGACCGGTGACCAAGGCGGGAGGGGTGAGGACCCACGCGATCGACACGGCGGCCGCGGCGACGAGGAGCGTCACGATCCGACCCGCTGGCCCGCGCCGCCGCACCAGTACCACAGCGACCAGCACCAGCACCGCGACCAGGGCGACCAGCAGTCCTGAGGAGGCGGGTACGTCGTGGGCGGGCCGGAGCAGCGATCCCCACATTGAGCTGAGGCGCCCACGGATCGGGTCGTAGTCCTGGGTGGACGGCACGATCCGGGTGGTCGAACCCACGACGCGAGCAGCCATGGAGACGTCGAGCACGTAGCCGGCGATCCCCGCGGTCCCCGCCACCACCCCGGCAGCCACTCGCAGGACGGTGTCGCCGGTGAGCCGGCGGGAGCGGGCGGCGATCACCAACGGCTCTGCCGTGGCCAGGACGGCTACGGCCGCCACCGCGAACATGCCCTCGGTGCGCCACATCGGAACGACGAAGGCGAGCACCGCCACGGGGACGAGGCGCCGCGTCACCGGTCGAGCGCGGACCGAGACGACCGCCACGACCAGGAAACCGAGGGCCGCGGCCGCCGTGCCGGTTGCGACGACCAGGTTGGCGTCGAAGACGAGGGGTGTGAGCAGCACCGTTGACCAGAGGGCGACCGCAGAGAGCCGACGATCGATTCGTGCCGCGAGCACCATTGCGGCGAGACCCGCCAGCCAGACGCTCAGAGATGAGAACACGACGCCGCCGGCCCCGCCGACGAGCAGGGTGAGGGCTGCGACCGCCGCGGGCAGGACCAGGTGCTTGCTGTACGGGAAGGCCCGGCCGGCCGCCGTCGTGCTGTTCTCGAGAGGTGGGAACACGCCGTCGGGGTCCGCCGCAGCCAGCGGGAGGTCGACCCCGGTGCGACCGTCTCGCAGAAGGGCCGCCTGGGCCAGGACCGACCCGTCGTCGGAGATGACCGGTGTCGGTCCGTGCAGGACCAGAACCAGGACCAGGACCGCCACCAGCGCCCCTGCGGCATGCAGCGCGAGCCGTAGGTCCGAGGGACCGGTTGCGGCTGTCGCCACGCCGCGGCGCACCGACCGCGTCGGGCCCGCGGATCCCGGGCCCGGCACGGAGTCCGAGGCCGGTGGAACGTCCTGGCCGGCCGATCCGGCTCCGGGACGCGACGGGTCGAGCAGGGTCACCGTCCTGTCGTCGGCCGATCCCGGTCCGAACTGAACGGTCCCGGACGACAGCGCCTGGGGAGCGCGCTGCCATACTGACCCCATGTCCTCGAGCACCGGGACGCTGTTCCGCGTCACGACCTTCGGCGAGTCCCACGGCGGCGGTGTCGGCGTGGTCGTCGACGGCTGCCCGCCGCGGCTCGAGCTCTCCGATGCCGACATCCAGCCCGATCTGGACCGACGCCGCCCCGGACAGAGCCGCCTGGTCACCCAGCGTGACGAGACCGATCGGGTCGAGATCCTCTCCGGGGTGACCGACGGGCTCACGCTGGGCTCCCCCATCGCCATGCTCGTGCGGAACCAGGACCACCGCTCCGGCGCCTACGACCACATGGCCGACATCTACCGGCCGTCCCACGCCGACTGGACCACCGAGGCCAAGTACGGGATCCGCGCTGTGGCCGGCGGGGGGCGGGCGTCGGCCCGCGAGACGATCGGCAGGGTGGCCGCCGGGGCGGTCGCCCGCAAGCTGCTGGCTGAGCGGGTCGGCGTGGAGGTGCTGGCCTGGGTGTCACAGGTCCACGACGTGGTGGCCGACGTCGACCCTTCGTCGGTGACCGTCGACGAGGTCGAAGCCGACCCGACCCGCTGCCCGTCGACCGAAGCGGCGTCGGCCATGACCGCTGCCATCGAGCAGGCCCGCCGTGACGGCGACTCGCTCGGCGGGGTGGTGACCTGCGTGGCCCGAGGAGTGCCCGCAGGATGGGGCGAGCCGGTGTTCGACAAGCTCGAGGCCGACCTGGCCAAGGCGCTCATGAGCCTTCCGGCATCGAAGGGGTTCGAGGTCGGTTCCGGCTTCGGTGCGGCGTCGATGACCGGCCGGGTCCACAACGACCCGTTCGTGCCCGGACCCGACGGGCGCCCGCGCACCACCTCCAACCACTCCGGCGGCATCCAGGGCGGGATGTCGAACGGCGAGGACATCCTCCTGCGCGTGGCGTTCAAGCCCACCGCCACGATCTCCTCCCCCCAGCAGACCGTCACCCGTGCCGGCGAGGCGGTGACGCTGGAGGCCAAGGGTCGACACGACCCGTGCGTGCTGCCCCGGGCGGTTCCGATCGTCGAGGCTGCCGTGCTGATGGTCCTGGCCGACCACTGGCTCCGCCAGGCCGCCCTCGAAGGCGCCGCCCCGCGCTGACCACCCTCCGCGTGCGAGAACGACCCGCCACGCGTCGACCTCACACGCGAACACCGGCACCCACCCTCCGCGTGCGAGAACGACCCGCCACGCGTCGACCTCACACGCGAACACCTGGGATCGGCACGTCGAAGAGCACCGCACGCTCCCGGTACACGGCGACGATCTCGTCCGCGACAGCGCTGGGCACATCTGCCACCTCCTCGCCCAGGACGCGCAACGTCAGCCAACCAGCCGCTGCCGCCTGCCGGTCCCGTCGACGATCCCGGGCCATGTCCGCCTCACGCGCATGCCATCTGCGCCCGTCGATCTCCAACAGGAGCTTCACTTCGGGCCACGCCCGGTCGACGAAGCCCACCGGCACCGACGGATCGGCACCGGGCAGCGGGTGCTCCAGCCGTGCGGCCGGAAGCCCGGTCAAGGCGAGCAGCTCGTCGGCAGAGCGCTCGAGCAAGCTCCGCGGAGCGGGCGGGCCCGCGGCCCGTTCATCGAGCAGAGCGGTGAACAAGCCGATGCCGGTGCGACCCCGATGGTTGATCTGGCGCAGCACCCTGGCGATCCGCCCGAGCGACGTGCGACGGGTGGTGATCGTCAGGTGGTCCAGCAGCCACTCCACCCGAACGCCGGAGAAGCAGGTCGCCACGTCGACCAGCGCACGTTCGATCGTGGTGGCGTCCAGAGCACCGACCACGCGGATGTGCTCGGGGTGGAGATCCCGGCAGCGGTGCACCCGCACACCTTGCAGGTCGGTCCGGCCGGTCGGTCCCGTCGTCACGGCCACCACGAAGGGCACCCGCTCGACCCCGTGCAGGTAGAGCGCCGACTCGTGACTGGCAACCGACTCGGGGCCCGCTGCCATCAGCGCCCCGGCGATCCTCGCTCGGCGGGAAATGGTCGCGCCCACGTGGAACACCGATGGATGGAGCCGGTTGATCACGCCGGCCCGATGGGCCTGCAGCAGCCGCCGACGGCTGACGCCGATCTCCCCCGCCTGCGACGCGCTGAACGCTCCGGCACTGGGGCTGGCCAATTCGATGAGACGACCGAGGTCTGAAGCTCGCACACACCGACGGGATCACGTCGCGCAAGGTGCCGGCAACGGGGACCGCGACCCGTTGATGCAGGCCTGCAGCAGTGGTAGCTCAGCCTCCGCGTGCGAGAACGACACGCTACGCGCCCGATCCACACGCGAAGCCCGACGCGACCGACCAGTCCTTCAGGAGCCGCCGGCGTTGCGCAGCTCGCGCTTGAGTTCCTTGACCTCGTCACGCAGTCGGGCCGCCTCCTCGAAGCGCAGGTCGGCCGAGGCCTGGTGCATCTCGTCCTCGAGAAGCTGGATCAGGGCGCCCAGGTCCTGGGGTGGGAGGTCGGCGAACTGCTCGGCTCGGGCCTTCTCCCCCGGACGTCGGCTGCGGCGACCGCCGCCGGGCAGCGGCGCTCCGTCGGAACCACGAAGGTCGGCGAGGATGTCGGTGATCGCCTTCTGCACCGACTGCGGGTCGATCCCGTGCTCGGCGTTGTACGCCTGCTGCAGCCCTCGCCGTCGGTTGGTCTCCGACACGGCTCGGGTCATCGAGTCGGTGACCCGGTCCGCGTACATGTGGACCTGGCCGTTCACGTTGCGCGCCGCTCGGCCGATCATCTGCACCAGCGACGTCTCGGAACGGAGGAAGCCCTCCTTGTCGGCGTCGAGGATGGCCACCAGCGAGACCTCGGGGATGTCGAGCCCCTCCCGGAGCAGGTTGATGCCGACCAGGACGTCGAACTCGCCCAGGCGCAGGTCGCGGACCAGCTCGATGCGCTGGAGGGTGTCGACCTCGGAGTGCAGGTAGCGGACCTTGACGCCCATCTCGAGCAGGTAGTCGGTCAGGTCCTCGGCCATCTTCTTGGTCAGCGTGGTGACCAGCACCCGCTCGCCGTTGCTGACCCGGTCGTTGATCTGGACCAGCAGGTCGTCGATCTGGCCCTTGGTGGGTTTGATCACGACCTCGGGGTCGATCAGCCCGGTCGGTCGCACGACCTGTTCGACGACCCGCGACGAGTGATCGAGCTCCCATGCCCCTGGTGTGGCCGACAGGAAGATGGTCTGACCGGCCCGCTCGTACCACTCCTCGAAGCGCAGCGGCCTGTTGTCGGCCGCGGACGGGAGACGGAAGCCGTGCTCGATCAGGACCTCCTTGCGGGATCGGTCGCCTTCGTACTGGCCGTGCAGCTGGGGGATGGTCTGGTGGGATTCGTCGATGATCGTCAGGTAGTCGGATGGGAAGTAGTCGATGAGGGTGTTGGGCGGATCGCCCGGACCGCGGCCCTCCATGGGGGCGGAGTAGTTCTCGACGCCGTTGCAGAACCCCATCTCCTGCAGCATCTCGAGGTCGTACTCGGTGCGCATGCGCAGCCGCTGTGCCTCGAGCAGCTTGCCGGAGCGCTCGAAGAAGGCCAGGCGCTCCTGCAGCTCGGTCTCGATGCGCCCGATGGCGGCGTGCAGGCGCTCGTCGGACACCACATAGTGGGTCTTGGCGAAGATCAGCACGTCGTCGAGCTGGGCGGTCTTCTCGCCGGTCAGCGGGTCGACCACCGCTATGGCTTCGACATCGTCGCCGAAGAGCTCGATGCGCACCGCCGTCTCCTCGTAGGCGGGCTGGATCTCGATCACGTCGCCCCGCACCCGGAACTTGCCGCGGCTGAGGACCATGTCGTTGCGCTCGTACTGGAGGTGGACCAGCTGGCTCAGAAGGTCTCGCTGGTCGACCACGTCGCCGACGCGCAGGGTGAAGAACCGCGATGCGTACTCGTCGGGTGACCCCAGGCCGTAGATGCAGCTGACCGACGCCACCACGATCGTGTCGCGGCGGGTCAGCAGCGACGAGGTGGCGGCGTGGCGCAGCCGTTCGATCTCGTCGTTCACGGAGCTGTCCTTCTCGATGAAGGTGTCCGTGGTCGGCATGTACGCCTCGGGCTGGTAGTAGTCGTAGTAGGAGACGAAGTACTCGACCCGGTTGTGGGGGAAGAACTCGCGGAACTCGTTGGCGAGCTGGGCGGCCAGGCTCTTGTTGGGCGCCAGCACCAGGGTGGGGCGCTGCACCTGTTCGATCGTCCAGGCGATCGTGGCGGACTTGCCGGACCCGGTGATGCCGAGCAGCGTCTGGAACCGCTCCCCGCAGTGCACGCCGTCGGCCAGCGCCTCGATGGCAGCGGGCTGGTCCCCGGCCGGGCGGAAGTCGCTGACGACCTCGAACGGCCGCACCATCTTGGGTTCTGCTCGGGTCGGGATCACCGGGGTGTGTTCGACGGGGGCCACGACCAGGAGGCTACGTCGGGGGTCCGACGGCCGCCGCCGCCGATTTCTGAGGTCGGGAAAGCGACAAGGTGTGTCGTTGAGGACCCCTATATCGAGTGGATCCAGGTCCAGGCGCGGTCGACCTCGGCCTCGAGGGCCTCGGGGTCGCCGTGGTTGTCGACCACGAAGTCCGCCCGGCTCAGGCGCTGCTCGCGCTCGATCTGGTTGGCGATGCGGTTGCGGGCGTCCTCCTCGGAGAACCCCCGGTGGGCGATCAGGCGCTGCACCGCGATGTCGGGGTCGAGGTCGACCACGATCGTGCCGGCGAGACCGGGCCAGCCCGCCTCGGCCAGCAGCGGGATGTCGAGCACGACGACGTGGTCGGTGCCGGCCTGTTCGGCGATGCGCCGCTCGATCTCGGCGTGCACCCGGGGGTGGACGATCGCCCCCAGATCCGCGAGCGCCTGCGGGTCGGTGAAGACCACCTGTGCGACCGCGGCGCGGTCCAGGGTCCCGTCCTCCGACACGATCCCCGAGCCGAACCGCTCCACCATCTCGCCGAAGACGTCGGTGCCCGGCGACTGCAGCTCCCGCACGATGGCGTCGGCGTCGACGATCACCGCGCCTCGCCTCGCCAGGGCCGCGGACACCGACGACTTCCCCGCTCCGATCCCACCGGTGAGTCCGATCAGCAGCACGGCGACCGACGCTACCGGAGGTGGAGGGCGCCCGGCCCACCCGTCGCCCCGACATGCCGAATCGCAGGTTCTGGGGAATTTCCCAAAGTCCCGGACCGAGCCTGCCGATGGATGGACCACCACAGCCACCGGTGCGTCCGCACCGACCCACGACCTCGGGACGATCCTCCATGCACACCGCGCCGCCGGACGATCCGCTCTCCAACCCTCCACCGTCCGACGACCCGTCGCGACCCCGGGGGGCCTTCGACGCGCCCGAGACCCCCACGCCGACCCCGACCGCCGAGCCGGCGGAGGCACGCCGCAGCCTGGTCGGGCGTTTCCGCGAGCGCCTGGACCGCGACCTGCGCGAAGCGCTGATCGACCCGGCCCAGCAGCCGACCGGCGACTTCGACATCGTCGCCCAGCAGCTCCCGAGCATGGGGGTGGACCGGGTCGCCAGCTTCAACAGCCTCATCACGGCGATGCGGCTGGCCACCACGGCGATCTCCCTGCTGCTGGTCGCCAGCGAGCTCAACGAGTTCGGGATGTCGGTGCGGATCTGGACCGCCGTCGTCGTCGGGTACGCCATCTTCCGAGCGTTCCGACCGATCCGCTACGAGAGCGACCTCCAGTCGCTGCTGCGGGTGCTGGCCGAGGTGGCTCTGCACGTCGCTGCGGTCGCCATGACCGGCTACTGGCAGTCGCCGCTGATCTTCACCCTGCTGACCGCAGTCACGATCGCGGGCCTGGCCCGCGGCTTCGGGTTCTCCATCCGCATCGCGGTGGTCACGATCGTTGCGGTCAGCTTCCCGTACATCCTTGGCGCCGCCAACCAGCGCGAAGCATTCCTGCAGTCGGCGTCGTGGGGCGGGATCGTCATGCTCGTCGCCATCATCGCCGGCTACGCCCGCCGCATCTCCGGCGAGGCGGCCCGGGAGCGCGAGCTGGCGATCGACCGACTGAGCCGACTGAGCGACGCGAACGCGCTTCTGTACTCGCTGCACCGCGTCACCCAGACGTTGCCCGCGTCGCTCGACCTGGGCGACGTGCTCGACTCGACCCTCAGCCGGATGAAGTCGCTGGTCGCCTACGACAGCGTGGCCGTGCTGCTCTTCGACGAGACCGACGGCCACTGGGAGGTCGTCCGCCACCAGGGACTGCACGTCCCCACCCGCCTGGGCCCGACCGAGCTCCCCCCCGGCCTGCGCACGGCGCTGACCGAGAACCGGCCCGTCTACGTCGCCGACCTGCAGTCGGAGGGCCCCGGGCTGTCGGACCGGTCCGGCTCGGGCATCTACACCGTCCTGTCGGCCCGCGGGTCGATCATCGGCCTGCTCGCCATCGAGCACAGCGACTTCCAGCACTTCACCTCCCGCGACCTTGAGCTGATCGAGGGGTTCGTCGCCCCGGCGTCGCTCGCCCTCGACAACGCCCGGTGGTTCGCCCGGCTGCGCACGGTCGGGGCGGACGAGGAGCGGACCCGCATCGCCCGAGACCTGCACGACCGTATCGGCCAGTCGCTCGCGTACCTGGCGTTCTCGCTCGACCGACTGGTGGAGCGGGACGAGGCCGGCGAGGGCGTCACCGAGGACCTGGCCCGCCTGCGCGAGGACGTCCGCGGCGTCATCCGCGAGGTGCGCGACACGCTCTACGACCTCCGCACGGATGTGTCCGAGGAGCAGGGCCTGGGGTCGGTGCTCGAGCAGTACGTCGGCCGCGTCGGCGAGCGCAGCCACCTGACGATCCAGGTCGAGGCCGACAAGGACGCCCGTCTGCCGATCCTCCAGGAGCGCGAGATGTGGCGCATCGCCCAGGAGGCACTTGCCAACGTCGAGCGCCACGCCCGAGCCACCGCTGTGCGGATCGTGTGGCGTTGCGACGGCGAGCGTGCCCTCATCGACGTGACCGACAACGGCGTCGGCTTCGAGGCCGCCACCGCGGGCCGGCTCGACTCGTACGGCGTGCTCGGCATGCGCGAGCGCGCCTCGAGCATCGGCGCGTCGCTCGAGATCCTCAGCGCTCCGGGTCGCGGCACCCGGGTCCGCTGCTCCCTCAACCCCAACGAGACCGGGGACACCCGGACGATCCCCTCGGCCGTCGAGGCCGGAACCCGGAGGTGACCCCCATGGCCATCCGCCTGATGCTGGCCGACGACCACCGCATGCTCCGAGAGGGCCTGCGCCGATCGATGACCGACGCCGGCTTCGACGTGATCGGCGAGGCCGGCGACGGCGTCGAGGCCGTCCGACTCGCCCTGCAGCTGAGCCCCGACGTCATCCTCATGGACGTCACCATGCCGAACTGCGACGGCGTCGAGGCGTGCCGGCAGGTCAAGAGCACATCGTCGGACACCAAGGTCGTGATGCTGACCATGCACGCCGATCAGGACGTGCTCACCAACGCGATCCGGGCCGGGGCGATCGGCTACCTCACCAAGGACTGCTCGACCCGAGAGATCGCCGAAGCGGTGAGGATGGCCGCGGAGGGCGACACCGTGCTGTCACCGCAGCTCGCCCGGTCGATGCTCGAAGAGGTCCGACGGATCGACCAGCCCCGTACCGCAGAGGAGGACCGGGTCGTCACCAAGCGCGAGGAGGAGGTCCTCCAGCTGATCGCTGACGGCTGCTCCACCCCCGAGGTGGCCGCCAGCCTCTTCATCTCGCAGAAGACCGTCAAGAACCACCTGGCGTCGATCTACCAGAAGCTCGACGCCCGAGACCGTACCCAGGCCGTCCTCCAGGCCGTGCGGATGGGGATCGTGTCGCTCGACTGAGCGGGCGGTTCCACCCGTCGACGAATGGTCCCAATGACCCATCAAGGGCCGGGGTCAGTCGTCGATAACTCAAGGGAGCGGGATCGCCTCGGCGGGTCCGCCACCCAGCACCAGCACCAGCACACTCACACACGGGAGAATCCCAACATGATGGTTCAGTTCGATTTCCTCAAGACCTGGCTCAAGGCCCAGGCCAAGACCGAGCGTGGCGCCTCCCTCGTGGAGTACGCCCTGCTGGTCGCCCTGATCGCCGTGGTCTGCATCGCTGCGGTCTCGTTCATCGGCTCCAGCGCCAAGAGCAAGTTCAGCGAGGTCGGCAACTCCCTCAAGTGATGCCCTGACCGGGAACGGACGCGAGGGGCGGGTCGATCAGACCCGCCCCTCCGTCGTTCCCGGGAGCATCGTCGACCACGACTCCTGGAGGACGCCATGCGGTGGTACGTCACCTTGTCCTCCTGGTCGACCAGACGGCTCGAGCGGGGAGCCAGCCTCGTCGAGTACGCCCTGCTGCTCGCCCTGATCGCACTGGTGTGCGTGACGGCCGTGCAGTTCCTGGGCACCTCGGCCAGCGGCAGCCTCGACCGCTCGGGATCCAGCCTCTTCGTCCCCTGACGGGGAGCTCCCGTCGATCGACCGGGACCGACCCACACCACGGGCCACGCACGGGACGACCCCGACCGTGGACCCGACAGCCATCCCGGGGCCGGCGTTGCGTCCGCTCCGGTCTCCCGATGGACGGGCCCCGATGACGTGGCCCGTCCATCGGCGCGTCCAGCGGGCGCGTCGCCTCGTGCGGACCTCAGGCCGGGTCGACGATTCGGAGTCCGGCCGGCTCCAGCAGTCCGTCATCGGCGGGGAGCTCGACCACGAATCGGGTCAGGTGCGCCGGGAAGACGTGCTCGCTCACCAGCACGACCTGGTCGGAACGGTCACGGGTCACCCGCTCGGCCACCAGCAGCGGTGCGCCCTCGGGGACGTCGAGCACCTCGGCGTCGGCCGACGACGCCGCATCGGCGCCGATCGTCTGGGTGGCGCCGCCGAGGCGGACCGGCAGCTGCTCGAGGAATGCGGATCGTTCGACGTCGTCCCGGCTGAGCGCGGCGCCGAGGTCCTCGCGGCACCAGACGGTGACGCGGGCGAACGGTCGGTCGTCGGCCAGGTGGAGCCGGACGACCTCGAGCACGGTGCGTCCGGACAGGAACTCCCGGACCCGGGGCGGCGTGCGCCGAAAGCCGAAGCTGACGATCCGGCGCTCCGAGCGGACCCCGGCGGCGCCGAGCTGGCCGTCCAGGGTGGCCAGTCGGGTCAGGTCCTGTCGGAGCGGCTCGGCGGAGACCAGCCAACCGAAACCCTGCCGGCTCTCGACCAGGCCGTCGGAGCGCAGGGCCTCGAGCGCCCGCCGCACGGTGACCCGGCTGGCCTCGTAGGTGGCGGAGAGGTCGGCCTCGGACGGCAGCACCGCACCCAGGCGGAACTCACCGGACGTGATGCGCTCCCTCAGGTCCTCGGCGATGATGCGGTAGCGGATCGGCCTCACGTGCGCCCCTCCGTCCGGCCGACGGTCCGGCGACACCGGGTCCGTCCACGAGGGCTCCGGGGTGTATCGGTCACATCGGCCACGAACATGTATTGTACTTGTATTGCTCGTTCGAGCAGCACCAGCCGACCGGTCCGGCGCCGGGCGGGAGCACCGCTCCCCCGGGAGTCCTACCCCCGCTCCGCGCCGGACCCGAACCGAGGAGAGCGACATGGCCGTCACCGCATCCACCCCGATCGAGCTCGTCGAAGGGGTCTACGCCCGCTTCGAGGAGCGCATCGACGCAGCGCGGGAACGCCTCGGTCGCTCGCTGACCCTGGCCGAGAAGATCCTGATCGCCCACCTCGACGACCCCACCGCGGCCTTCGAACGGGGCGTCACCTACAACGACCTCCGTCCGGACCGGGTCGCCATGCAGGACGCCACCGCCCAGATGGCCCTCCTGCAGTTCATGACCGCCGGACTCCCCGAGGTCGCCGTCCCCTCCACCGTGCATTGCGATCACCTGATCCAGGCCCGGGAGAACGGCCGGGTCGACCTGCTCGCGGCCGAGGAGGGCAACGCCGAGGTCTACGACTTCCTCGAGTCGGTGTCGGCCCGCTACGGCATCGGGTTCTGGAAGCCCGGCTCGGGCATCATCCACCAGGTCGTGCTCGAGCAGTACGCGTTCCCCGGCGGGATGATGGTCGGAACCGACAGCCACACCCCCAACGCCGGCGGGTTGGGGATGATCGCCGTCGGCGTCGGCGGCGCCGACGCCGTCGACGTGATGACCGGCTTCCCGTTCAACGTGCGCTGGCCCCGCCTCATCGGCGTCCACCTCACCGGTGAGCTCAGCGGCTGGTCGGCACCCAAGGACGTCATCTTGAAGGTCGCCGACATCCTCACCGTCAAGGGCGGCACCGGCGCCATCGTCGAGTACTTCGGTCCCGGCGCCCGCTCCCTGTCCTGCACCGGCAAGGCGACGATCTGCAACATGGGCGCCGAGATCGGCGCGACGACGTCGCTGTTCGCCTACGACGACGCCATGTCGCGCTACCTGAAGGCGACCGGCCGGGAGCAGATCGCGGCGGCCGCCGACGGCGTGGCCCCGCACCTGCGTCCCGACGACGAGGTCCTCGCCAACCCCGGCGGGTTCTACGACGAGGTCATCGAGATCGACCTGTCCACCCTGGAACCGCACATCAACGGGCCCCACACCCCCGACCTGGCCCGACCCGTCGGCGCGCTGGGAGCAGAGGCGACCGAGAAGGGCTGGCCGCTCGAGATCTCCGCCGCGCTCGTCGGCTCCTGCACCAACTCGTCCTACGAGGACATCTCGCGGGCGGCGTCGATCCTGCGCCACGCCGCCGACAACGGCCTGAGGGTCAAGGCACCGCTCATGATCACCCCGGGCTCCGAGCAGGTGCGCGCCACCATCGCCCGCGACGGGCTGCTCGAGGTGTTCGAGGCCGCCGGAGCGACCGTGCTCGCCAACGCCTGCGGTCCGTGCATCGGTCAGTGGGCCCGGCCGGCCGAGGCCAACGACCACGTCAACACGATCGTCACCAGCTACAACCGGAACTTCCCCAAGCGCAACGACGGCTCGGCCAACACCCTGGCGTTCGTGACCTCCCCCGAGACCGTGGTCGCACTGGCTCTGGCCGGCACCCTCGACTTCAACCCCCTCACCGGCACGCTGACCAACGAGGCGGGCGAGCAGGTGCAGCTGCGGGTCCCCGTCGGCGAGGAGCTGCCCGCCCGCGGGTTCGACCCCGGCGAGTCCGGCTTCATCGCCCCGCCCGCAGACCGGGCCTCGGTCGAGGTGGTGGTCCAGCCGACCTCGGACCGGCTGCAGCTGCTGGAACCGTTCGCGGCGTGGGACGGACAGGACTACCTGGACCTGCCGATCCTGCTCAAGGCCCAGGGCAAGTGCACCACCGACCACATCTCGATGGCCGGTCCGTGGCTCAAGTACCGCGGCCACCTCGAGAACATCTCGGGGAACCTGTTCCTCGGTGCGGTCAACGCGTTCACCGGCGTGGCCGGCGAGGGCAAGGACCAGCTCGACGGATCCACCCGTTCCTTCCCCGACATCGCCCGGCACTACCACGAGGCGGGCCAGCCGTGGGTGGCCGTCGGCGACGAGAACTGGGGTGAGGGGAGCTCCCGCGAGCACGCCGCCATGGAGCCCCGCTTCCGGGGGGCCAAGGCGATCATCGTGCGCAGCTTCGCCCGCATCCACGAGGCCAACCTCAAGAAGCAGGGCGTGCTCGGGCTGACGTTCGACGACCCGGCCACCTACGACCAGATCGGCGAGGACGACCGCATCAGCATCCTCGGTCTGGCCGATCTGGCCCCCGGTCGCCCGGTCGACTGCCTGCTGCGCAAGCCCGACGGGACCGAGATCCCGTTCCGCTGCAACCACACGATGTCCGACGAGCACATCGAGTGGTTCCGCGCCGGGTCCGCGCTCAACATCATCCGGGCCCGCACCCAGGCCTGACCCACCCCTCCCACCCATCCCCGGCTCTGTCCCGCACAGGAGCGGTGATCACCGCGCCTGTGCGGGACAAAGGGGGAGGTGAGGGGCGCAGTCCTACCGTTCGGGCCGCGCCTGCCGATGTAGAGCCATGGCCGCAACGGTCGCCGCCGCGCCGCGCTCGAACCAGGACCCGGGGGTCGCCTCTCCCCGACACCGCACCTGGGTGATCCCCCTGACCGCAGCCGCGGTCATGGTCCTGTACGCCGCCTCAGCGGTCCTGGTGGCCCGGGACCAGTCGGGTTCGGACTTCCATCGCCGGACGGCCGCGGCGATCGCCGAGGGCCACCTGGACATCCGTCCCGTCCCCGCCGAGCTGCGCACCCTCCCGGACCCCTACGACGCCGGCTCCAACCTCGACGTCCGAGTCGACCGCGACGTCCAGGACCTGGCCTACCGGAACGGGCGGTTGTACTCCGCCCACGGCCTCACCATCCCGCTGCTGCTGGTCCCGTCGGAGCTGGCGTTCGGGACCTCACCGCCCAACTGGGTGATCACCCTGGTCGCGGCGTGCGCCGGGGTGGCCGCCGCGGCGTGGACGCTGGTCCAGATCCGCCGACGGTTCCTGTGCGACCTTCCCGACTGGACGACGGCCGCCGCGGTCGCCGCGGTCGGGCTCTGCGGACCGATGTGGGTGGTGGTGTCGGTCGGAAACGGCTACGAGGCTGCCGTGGCGGTCGGATTCGCGCTCAGCATGACCGGCGCAGCCCTCCTCCTGCGATCGACCGAGCGGTTGGGCTCCACCGATCCTGACCGCTCCCTGGAGCGGGCCCGGGCCGCCGCCGGTTCCGCCGTCCTCGGCCTGGCGGTCGGAGCCCGACCGACGATGGTGGTGACGGCGATCCTCCTGGCCGTCATCGCGGCGGTCGTCGTGGCCCGTCGGGGTTCCCGGCCGACCGCCAGCCTGATCGCCGACCTCCTGGCGGTCGCGGGGCCGTTCGTGGTCGTCGGCATCTGCATCGCGGTCGCCAACGCGGTCCGCTTCGGCTCACCCACCGAGTTCGGGTTCGGCTTCCAGCTCTCGGTGTGGGACATGACGACCTACCCGCAGGGTCGCCTGTCGTACCTGGCACCGAACCTGCTCGACCACCTCGCGGCGATCCCCGGTCACCGGTCGTCGTTCCCGTGGATCACGCTGCGCCCCACGATCGGCGGCGACCGACCGAGCGTCCACACGTCCGAACCGATGATCGGGCTGATCTTCAGCGCTCCTGTCCTGGTCGTCGGGGCGGTCGCGGCTCTGCCATCAGGCCGGGCGCCGTGGGCGAGGGCGCGGGGGCTCGGCACCGCGGTGGCCGCCGCTGCCACCACGGGGGCGCTACTGCTCGTCCTGGTCTCGTGGCCGTTCAACACCTCCAGCCTGCGATACACAGCGGACGGCGCTCCCCTGCTGCTGCTCGCAGCAGCCGGGGCGTGGCTCACGGTCCGCTCGGACGCACCGCTCGCGTCGGGCACGGGAGCGGGCACCGGCGGCCGCCGGCTGGACCGGGCATGGCTGGTCGCACTCGCGGTGGGGATCGCAGTGACCGCCGCGGTCCAGGTGCCCACGTAGGACGGCCGACCGCGCGACACTCGTCCGATGTCCGACGCCTCCCCCCTGATGACCGGCCCCCTCGGCGAGCCGTTGGAGTTCACCTGCCCGCGCTGCCAGCGTCCCGCGGTCGAGCCGTTCTACGGGCCGTGCGGCACGTGTCGCACCACGCTGCGGGCGGTGATGGGCGGAGAGGCGCAGGAGGTCGAGAAGGTCGACTACGAGCCGAAGATGAACGTCACCCCCAACGCCGTCGCCACCAAGGACTGAGCCCGAGCAGACCGCCCCGTCAGTCCGTGCCGGGTCGCCGGTCCCGCTCGTGCTCGGCGTCGTCGCCGTCGGGCACCACCCCGCCCGGGTAGGTGCGGGCGAGCTCCTCGGGTGTCGGGGTGCGCACCTCGCGGGCCGCCGCGGGCAGCAGGTCGACGATCGCCGCCATCATCGCCTCGGTGTCAGCCGCGACGTCCTCTCCACCGAGGGGCACCGGTGCGCCGACGCGGACCCGCACCGTCGGCGGGTGCAGGACGTTGGTCAGATCGGGGACCTTGGCGCTACGGGGCCACACCTGCTCGGTGCCCCACAGCCCGATCGGGATCACCGGAACGCCGGTGGCGTGGGCCAGGCGCACCGCACCCCATCGGCCCTTGAGCTCGGGGTCGAAGAACGCCGGTCCGCGGGGGATGGTCCCCTGGGGCATGAGGGCCACCAGCTGGCCCGCGGCGAGGGCCTCCTCGGCGGCCCGCAGCGGGGCGTCCGATCCGGTGCCACGATCGACGCGGATCCCTCCGAGCGCCGTGGCGACCTCACCCACGATCGGAGCATCGAACACCTCCTTCTTGCCGAGGAAGCGCACCGGCCGTCCCCGACGGGCGATGGTGAAGCCGATGGCCAGCGGGTCCAGGTAGGAGCGGTGGTTGCCCACCAGGATGGCGGGACCCTCGGCCGGGATGTGGTCGAGCCCGCCCAGGTCGAAGCGCACCCACGGGAACAGCTGGGGTTGGGCGAGCATGAACAGAACCTGCTGCGGTTCGATGCCCACGAACTTGGGGACACCGGCCGGCACGTCGAAGTGGACGACCGGCCAGCGCCGGACCGTCGCCATGCCCAGCATGCGGGGGTCGGGGTTCACCACGGTGGGGTGGCCGACGATGCTCAGCAGCGGGGTGTCGTACCAGCTGTCGGAGTAGGCGTAGCTCGCCAGCAGGTCGACGTCGTTGTCGAGCACCCACTGCGAGACGGCCCGGGCCTTGCCCCGTCCCCACACGAACTCCCCGTCGATCGTGCCGTCGTAGCGGCCGTCCTCGGTGCCGTAGCGGGTGGCGACGACGTCGTCGAAGCCCAGGCGGTCGGCGAGCGGTCGGATCAGATCCTCGGGGGTCGTGGTGGCCATGACCAGCAGGCGCCCCGCGGCCCGGTGCTCGTCGATGAGCTGACGTGCGTACGGGAGCACGGCGTCGGCCAGCGGTTCAGCCGCCCACCGGGCGGCCTCTCGGACTGCGTCGACGGGCCAGCCTCTCGCCACCCGCGCTCCCTGCCGGCTGACCAGCATGGACGGGTAGGTCTCGCCGATCAGGTCGAACACCTTGAACATGACCGACTCGATGCCCTGCGTGGAGCCCGACACCACTCCCGCGCGGCGCAGCGCCTCGCTCAGGATCGGACCGCTGGCGCCGATCAGCAGCGTGCGATCGAGATCGAAGATGGCCGCGGCGCGGCGGTCCGACGATCCGCTGTCCGCCGTCGCCTGGGTGGTCTGCATGCTTTGCTCCTATGTCAAGCGGCAGCCGCGAGCAAGTCTGCGGGTGCTGCTTGAGCGGGTTGCGCGTCTGCGAGCAGGGCTCGGTAGACGACGTCGGAGAGGCGCCGTTTCAGGCCTCTGATTGCTTCGGTCTTGGTCTTGTGGTCTTGGGTTGTTCGCCGTTCGAGGTAGGCGATGGCGTCGTCGTGGCATCGCATCTGCGTGATCGCGATGCGGTGGATCGCCGCGTTGAGCTGTCGGTTCCCGGTGCGTGAGAGACGGTGCCGTTCTCTGTTCCCGGACCAGACCGGCAGCGGTGCGGTGCCGTTGTGTCGGGCGTAGGCGTCCTTGTGCTTGAACCGGCGAACGTCGGCGGTCTCGGCGACGATCTTGGCGGCGGTGAGCGCTCCGACACCGACCAGGGCCATGAGCGTCGGAGCAAGCTCGTTGACGATGTCGGTGATCTCGCGTTCGAGCGCTCGTTCGCGCACGGTCAGGTCTCGGACGTGAGTGACGATCTCTGCGGCGATACGCGCGACGGGTCCCGCGAAGCTCTCCAGCCGGGCCGTGATGGCATCGAGGTTCTTGATCGCGATGAGCGAACGCGCCGGCGGGTCCCACGACGCGTCGAGCTCGTGGAGGTGCCACCGAAGCCTGTTCAGGCAACGGGTCCGCTCCGCGACCAGGTCCTCGCGGTGATCAACCAGCAGGCGCAGCTCACGCGCCGGACCATCCAGCTGAGCCACCGGCAGGTCTGGGTTGCGCAGCGCGGCTTGAGCGACCGCCAAGGCGTCGATCGGGTCGGACTTGCCATACGTGCGGGCCGCATCGCGGGCATGGGCCATCAGCTTCGGCGGGACCCGCACGATGCGTTCCCCAGCGGCGAGCATGTCGACCTCGAGGCGTCGTGACAGGTGACGGCAGTCCTCGACCGCCCACTGCCGGTCGGGGCCGATCTGGTCGGCCCACCGGATGATGTCGAGGTGGTCAGCACTCGTTGTGGCGGTGGTGGTCTTGGTGCCGAGCTGGCGGCCGACGTCGTCGACCGCGACGACGGTATGGGTGCGCTTGTGCGCATCGATGCCGAGGGTGATCATGAGGCTCTGGTCGCCTTTCACGTGGGTGATCCGGACCAGAACCGGTCGGTGGGCACACCTCAGTGGGGGCGATGCCACGCTCCTATCAAGCCACGCCGGCCGGTTCTGCGCGTCCGGAAGCCGGCAGAAAGCATGACGGCCACGATCGGCAGAGAACCTACGAGCCAAGCTCCCAGACACCGACCAGAGTGACACTGATGTGGAACCTATCGGTCCGGCCGGCGTCGTGGGATGGCGGATCACCCCGTCGAGCGGTGGAAAAAGGCTGAAGGACTGGCCGGGGGGAGCCAGTCCTTCAGCAGTGCCCCTACGGTCCAGGGGGGGATGGACCGTGGTGCTGAACCGAGTGGGACGGGGGGGGATGTCCTCTGACCTCGGTCGTTCTTGGTGAGCACCACGATAGCCAGGAGCAAGCAATCGGTCAAGAATATCTGGGAGATAGTTGGTATCGTGGCTGGCGATGGATCGGAAGCAGCTGCGAGCATTCGTCGCCGTCGCCGAGCAGCGGTCGTTCTCGGCCGGGGCTCGGGTGCTCGGCACCGTCCAGTCCAACGTGTCGGCCCACGTGGCACGGCTCGAGAAGCAACTCGGGGTGCTGCTCATCGACCGCTCCACCAACGAGCTCACCGACGAGGGCCGCGTGGTCTTCGAGCGGGCCCGTCGCATCGAGGGCGAGTTCGAAGCCCTCGACGCGGACGTCGCGTCGCTCCGCGACGTCGTGTCCGGATCGGTCCGACTCGGAGCGATCGGCACCACCGCCCGCTGGCTGGTCGCTCCCCTCCTCGATTCTGTCACCGCCCAGTACCCCGAGATCCGGGTGATCGTGCTCGATGCCACCACGACCTCGCTCGTGCCGAACCTGGCGTCTGGAGCGGTTGACCTCGCCATCGTGAACCTCCCGGTCGACGAGACCGACCTGCTGGTCGAGCCCCTCTTCGACGAGGACCGCATCCTGATCGTCCCCGACGGCCATCCTCTGGCCGACCACGACTCGGTCACCCTGTCGGAGCTCTCCCGCCACGAACTGCTGCTCGAGGCCCGGGGCACGGCGTTCCGCGACGTGCTCGACCAGGCGGCCACCGCCGAGGGTGTGGTCCTGCGCCCCAAGGCCGAGCTCGACGGGATGCGACTGCTGGCCTCGCTGGTGTTCGCCGGCTTCGGGGCCGGAGTCGTCCCCGCGTCCGCCATCCCCCCGAACGTCGAGGCGACCTGGCGGCGGATCCCGGTCGAGGGCGTCCCCGGCCGCAGCGTCGGACTGGCCCGACGGCGCAGGGGGCTGCCCACCGCCGCCCAGCGCGTCGTCGCCGAGCAGATCCGCCGAACCATCGCCGAGGGCGCAGCATCGGTTCCCGGCGTCTACCCGACTCTGCGACCGGCGACCTGAACGCCGCCGCACTGTTCCCGGGCGGCGACGGAGCTGGCCGGGATGCAGCGTCGAGGCAGTGACGGCGAGCACACGGCTCCCAGCGCCGTAGGATGGCACCGGACGATCCTTCCCCCAGGAGACGCACGTGGCCGACAGCATCACCATCACCGACAACCGGACGGGGGAATCGCTCGAGGTACCGATCCTCGACGGCGGCATCGACGCCAAGGCGTGGTCCAAGCTCCTGCCGGGGATCTGGTTCCACGACCCCGGCTTCGGATCCACCTCCGGTGCGGCGTCGTCGATCACCGAGCTCGACGGCGAGGCCGGCTTCCTGCGCTACCGCGGCTACCCGATCGAGCAGCTGGCCGAGTCCTCGAGCTACCTCGAGGTCGCCTACCTGCTGATCCACGGCGAGCTGCCCACCCCGGAGCAGTTCGAGAACTGGCGCTACGAGATCACCCACCACACGTTCATCCACGAGAACGTGCGCAAGCGCTTCATGGAGGGCTTCCACCACGACGCACACCCGATGGGCATGCTCGTGTCGACCATCGCCGCGCTGTCGACGTTCTACCCAGAGGCGCGCGAGCTGACGCCCGACGTCATGATGAAGCAGGTCGTCCGCCTGATCGCCAAGATGCCGACACTCGCCGCGGGAGCGTTCCGCCACAGCGTCGGGATGCCCTTCGTCTACCCGGACAACAGCCTGGACTTCGCCGCCAACTTCCTGTCGATGATGTGGAAGACCGCCGAGCCCCGCTACGACGCCAACCCGGTCCTGGCCCGGGCGCTCGACGTGCTGTTCATCCTCCACGCCGACCACGAGCAGAACTGCTCCACCACCGCCATGCGCACCGTCGGCAGCGCGCACGCCGACCCGTACGTGGCCACCGCCGCGGCCACCGCCGCGCTCTACGGTCCGCGCCACGGCGGAGCCAACGAGGCGGTCATCCGGATGCTCACCGAGATCGGCGACATCGAGCACGTCCCCGCCTACGTCGAGCGGGTCAAGGCGGGCGACATCCGGCTCCAGGGCTTCGGCCACCGGGTCTACAAGAACTACGACCCCCGGGCCCGCATCATCAAGAAGACCGCCGACGAGGTGTTCGAGGTCACCGGCAAGAACCCGCTGCTCGACATCGCCCTCAAGCTCGAGGAGGTGGCGCTGTCGGACCCGTACTTCACCGACCGTCGCCTCTACCCCAACGTCGACTTCTACTCGGGTCTCATCTACCAGGCGATGGGATTCCCGATGGACATGTTCACCGTGCTGTTCGCCATCCCCCGCACCGCCGGATGGCTCTCGCACTACCTGGAGCTGCTCGACCAGGACAGCCGCATCTACCGGCCCCGCCAGCTCTACGTCGGCCATCCCGTCCGGGACTACACGCCGATCGAGCGTCGCTGAGCGACCGGTTCCGCCGTCCGCCCGGGCCTCGACCCGACACGACGGCTCCGCCATGGACTTCCGCTGGCCCGACCCCATCGCCGAGCTGTCCGCCGAAGCCCACCGGGTCGGCCGTGCCGCAGCCGCGTCGCGGGCGGTGCGCGAGGACTCCTGGCTGATCGGCACCTCCCGGGAGTTCTCCCTGGAGCTCGCCGAACGGGGCTGGCTGGGCATGACCTGGCCGGTCGAAGAAGGCGGCGGCGGCCGAAGCGCGCTGGAGCGCTTCGCGGTGTTCGAGGCGCTCATCTCCGAGGGTGCACCGCTGGCGACATCGTGGTTCGCCGACCGTCAGATCGGACCGACCCTGCTGCAGTTCGGCACCCCCGAGCAGCGCGCCCGGTGGCTCCCCGAGATCATCGCCGGGCGCTCCGCCTGGTCGATTGGGATGAGCGAGCCCGACGCCGGCTCCGACGTGGCATCGCTGCGGACCCCGGCCGTGCGCCGCGGCGACCGCTGGGTGGTGAACGGCCAGAAGATCTGGACCTCGGGTGCCGCGGACGCCGACTGGTGCTACCTGATCGCCCGCACCGACCCCGACGCCCCCGCCCACGCCGGGCTGTCCGAACTCGTCGTCGACCTGCACTCCCCGGGGATCGACATCCGCCCGATCGTCGACGCCACCGGCAACGCCCACTTCTGCGAGGTGCACCTCGACGGCGTCGAGGTGCCGACCGAGAACCTGGTCGGCGCCGAGAACGGCAGCTTCAAGCAGGTCATGCGCCAGATGGAGCACGAACGGGGCGGGATCGACCGGCTGGTGTCGAACCGGCGCCTGTACCTCGATGTCGTCGGTGCCGTGCACCACGACGACCCGCTCGTACGCCAGGAGGTCGCCGCGCTCGAGTCCGGCTACCGGATCGGGCGCCTCATGGTCCTGCGCGAGGTCCTCGGCCAGGCGCCCCCCGGGTTCTCGGCGGTGACGAAGACGTTCTGCACCGAGTTCGAGCAGCGCGTCGCGGACCTGTGCGCACGGGTCGCCGGCGCGGATGCCCTCCTGTGGGACCGCGTCGCCCGCAACGTCTGCTACGCGCCCGCCTACACGATCATGGGCGGAACCACGTCGATCCTGCGCAACATCGTCGGCGAACGGGTCCTGGGGCTCCCCCGTGAACCCCGACCGGAGCGGTCAACCCAGGTGGCGGACCGGTAGCTCGCCGCGCGGGGAGCCGATCAGGATCCGCACGTCGGTGATCCACGCCACGGGACCGGCCACGATGACCGGATCGGCGCGGACCTCGTGGATCTCCTCGACCGCGTCGACCAGCGCCGCCAAGCGGTGCACGAGCGACACGACCGGCACCCGGGTGAGCGGGTCGGTCAACGCCCGGGCCACCGACGAGGCCGCCACCAGCATCGACGCGTCGGGCAGGGCGAGCGGGAGGACACCCAGCTCCCACGGATCGAACGCCGCCATCGGACCGCCCAGGCCCACCTCGACGGTCCCGATCCGATCCGGCCGGCGGATGCGCACCGCGACGTCGAGACCCTGCTCCACCATCCGCTGGACCACCACCGGCTGCATGCCCTCCGGCCCGAGCGCCTCCTCCATGCGGGCCCAGGTCGCGGAGAGGTCATCGACTCCGGCGACGTCGAGCGCGACGCCGCTGAGCGCGGTGCGCTTGCGGCGGTCGCGTCGCCGGGCCTTGAGCGCCACGGGCCAGCCGATCTCCTCCGCCGCGGCGACGGCCTGCTCGACGGTCCGGACCTCCCTCCGATCCGCCACCCGCAGCCCGCAGGCCGCCAGCAGCTGCTCCTGGCGCGACGCGTCGAGCTCGAGCACCTGGTCCGGTCCCCCGTCGGCCCGCCACCGCTCCACCAGCGCCCGTGTCGCGTCCACGTCGAGGCCCGACGGGGTCTCGTCGCCGTAGACCCGGGCGGTCGACCGCCACTCACGGGCGGTGGCCAGCCGACCGAGGGCGTTGCCGGCGTGCTCGGGGAAGGTGAAGAGGGGAACCGCGACCCCGGTCGCGTCGTCGACGAGCCGGGCCGGCCGCTCGCTGCCCACCGCCGAGATCACGACGGTCAGCTCGGAATGGTCCCGTGAGAACCCGAGCACCGCATCGACCAGATCGGGCGGCGGCAGCGGCCCCGGGGTCGTGTCGATGACGACCACCGATCGCACAGTCGGCTCCGATGCCGCGGCCGCCAGCGAGTCTGGGGCGGGCCCGACGTGGCCGGTGACCGGGTCCAGGCCGGCGGCCGCACACGCGTCGACGGCCAGATCGACCGCAGCACGGGAGGCGCCGACCACCGCCACGCCCCGACCACCCGGCGGCGGCTGGTCCGCGAGGAGACGCCCGATGGCGAACAGCTCCTGGAGGCTCGCCACCGGGATGACCCCCGACTGGCGCAGCATCGCCCGGTCCCGACGCTGCTCGGGGCTCGGTCGACCGCCGGCCACCCTCGCCGTCGATGCCAACGCGGCGACCGTCCTCGTCCGGGACGCCGCACGAGCCGCCCGCACGAAGCGTGACGGCAGCGGTGCCGATCCCAGGTGGAGGAGGACCGCCCGGGTGCGGTCGTCGTCGGCCCAGTAGCTCAGGAGGTCGGCCACGTTGAGGTCGGCGGGCTCCGCGGTCGACACCAGGGTCGAGATCCCGAGGCCGACCCGTCGGGCGTGGTCCAGCACCGACGACACCACCTCGCCCGACTCGCTCAGCACGCCGATCGTCCCCGGCAACGGTCGAGCCTCGACGCACAGAGCGTCCAGGGCGACCGCAGGGTCGGTGTTGCAGACTCCGAGGCTGCCGGGCCCGAGGAGCCTCAGACCTCGGCGTCGGACGACCTCGAGGATGGCCTCGGTCTGGGAGGCGTCCGCCTCGGACAGCACCACGACCGCGCCAGCGGCTCGATCCGCGCACCGGTCGAGGACCTCGGGGAGCGCCGCGGCCGGGCCCGCGACCACCACCAGGTCCACCCCCTCGGGCAGCTCGTCGAGCGCGGCGGGCCCGCCGAGGGTGACCGATCCGGGGAACGCACCGTCGCGGAGTCGCTCGGCCAGTCGGACCAGGCAGCCGTCCTCGATCGGGACCGGGCGACGCCCGGGATCGGTGGTCGACCTCGGACCGCCGGCGCCGGCGTCGATGAGCGCCACGGTCGCGGGCTCGAGCATCCGTCGCACCGACGCGGCCTCGGCCAAGCGTTCACGCCGGTCCACCGCCGCGGTCACATCGTCGGTGGGACGTAGGTCGAACGCCAGATCGATGATGCCGTCGTCGAGCTGGCTGGCGACCTCGTAGCCCGCGGAGGCGAAGACCTTGAGCATCTTGCGGTTGTTGGGCAGGGTCGTGGCCCGGAACCGGGTGATGCCGTTCTCGCGGGCCGCCGCGGCCAGGTACTCGAGCATGACGGTCGCGAGCCCTCGACCGTGGTGCCGGTCGTCGACGAAGAACGCCACCTCGGCGGTGTCGGTCCCCTCGTAGCGCTCGTAACGGGCGACTCCGACCAGTTCGTCGTCGAGCAGGGCGACGAACGCGACCCGATCGCGGTGATCCACGCGGGTGAAGTGCTCGAGCTCGCGCTCCGAGAGACGGGGCCGCGGCGAGAAGAACCGGAAGTAGATCGACTCCGGGGACTGGCGCTCGTGGAAGCGGGTGATCAACCCGGCGTCGTCGGGTCGGATCGAACGCATCCGTACGGTGTGGCCGTCGCGGAGGACGACGTCGGCTTCCCACGAGTCGGGCACGGCACGCTCCACCGCGGCGACACTACCGACCGGCCCCGCTGCACCGCCTCGGCGACCCCCTCCGCTTTGTCCCGCACAGGCGCGGTGATCACCGCGCCTGTGCGGGACAAAGCGGGTGTGGGGCCGGTCAGGCGAGCGCGGCGACCTCGTCGCGCAGCAGCGCCGCCAGCTCGAGCGGCCGGTCGCCCTGGACGCTGTGACCGGCGTCGTCGACCACGACGACACGGGCGTCGGGACGCCGACGCCGCAGCTCGGCGACGTCCGCCTCGTCGACCACGGGGCTGTTCGAGCCGCGCACCAGCACAAGGGGATCGGTCGACTCGGAGATCGCCTCCCACAGACCCGCCACAACCCCGGCCGCATCGCCCTCGGGGTGCTCGGCGAGGGGACGCCGGTCGTAGTTCCACTCCCAGGACCCGTCCTCGCAGCGATGGGCGTTGTGGAGGATGCCCCGACGCAACGACTCCGGGGTGCGGGTCGGGTTGAACTCGACCGTGCGCTCGTAGATCTCACCGAAGGTCGGAAACGACTGCGGACCGGCGATGAACGCGTGCACCGCCGCGGCCTTGTCGGCGTCGACACCGGGGGTGATGTCGACGAGCACCGACCGGGCGACCTCCGGTAGACGCGCCGCGAGCGCGATCGCGGTCAGCCCGCCGAGCGACATGCCCACCAGCAGAGCCGGACCCTCGATCAGCGGCGGCAGGGCCTCGGCCAGGGCCTCGGCGTTGGAGACCGGGTCGTAGGCCTGGTCGGCTCGCCAGCTCGAGCGGCCGTGTCCGGGCAGGTCGACGGCGAGGACGCCGTGCGGGCGCAGAGCCAGAGCGACGGTGTCCCAGGTGTGCGCGTTCTGGGCGCCGCCGTGGACGAGGACCACCCGGGGAGGTTCCGACCCCCAGCGCAGAGCCGACACCACCCGACCGTCACCGAGACGTCGCTCCACCCGCTCGACCACGACGTCCGCCGCTGCGTCCAGGTCGTACTCGGCGCAGTTCTCCTCGAAGTAGGCCATCTCGTCGTAGACGAAGGCCGGGTCATCGGGATCGATCCCGGGTACCGAGAGGGTCATGGCCGCCAATGTAGGAGCCCCCGGGGGCAGGGTCCGCCGCGAACGCGGCGCGTCGGGATGACAAGATGCACGTCGAACCGAGGCCCCTCCCGACCGGCGGGACGGGGGTGACGAGGGAGGACCGCCAGGATGCACCGGATGAGGGGATCGCGCTGGCGCGCGTCGGTGGCGGTGCTGGCGGTCGTCGTGCTCGCAGCCGCCTGCACCCAGGACGTCGACGGCGACGACTCCTCCGCAGGTACGGGCGGCCTGCCCGCCGATGTCGGAGCGGCCACGTTCTCGACCACCGGCAGCGTCGGCCAGGTCCACGTGAGCGGCGCCACCGCTGATCAGGAGCTGGCCCTGTACGACCGCGACGGCAAGACCGTCGGGACCGGCACCACCGATGCGCAGGGGGCGTTGATCTTCCGCGAGGTCGATCCCGGACAGGGGTACCGGGTGGCGACCACCGACGATCCGGTCCTCGCCTCGACGGCGGTTCGGGTCGAGAGCCCGACGTCGTCGCTGCCCGAGCAGTCCTTCTACGACGGCCAGCACCTGGAGCCGGGCTTCACCTACATCACGACCCGGGACGGCACGACCCTGTCGTCGTCGGTGTACCTGCCGGGTCCGGTCGAGGACGGGCCCTACCCGACGGTGGTCGAGTACTCGGGCTATGACCCGTCACGGCCGGGCACCAACCTGCTCGAGGAGAACGCGGAGGCCCTCCGACCGATCGTCGGCGACGACCCGTCCGCTCTGTGCCCCGTCGCGCCCTTCGCCTGCAACGCACCGGCCCAACCCTCGTCGATGATGGCGCTCGCCATGGGCTACGCCGTCGTCGCGGTGAACGTCCGGGGCACGGGGTGCTCCGGCGGGGCCTACGACTTCTTCGAGCCGCTCCAGCTCACCGACGGCTACGACGTCATCGAGACCGTCGCGGCCCAGCCCTGGGTCAAGGACCACCACGTCGGCATGGTCGGGCTCTCCTACCCGGGAATCGCCCAGCTGTTCGTCGCCTCGACCAACCCGCCGTCGCTGGCCGCGATCGCTCCGCTGTCGGTCATCGACGACACCGTCCGGGGCACCCTGTCCCCCGGCGGGATCTTCAACGTCGGCTTCGCCGGATCGTGGGCCGAGGACGTCGGCAAGAAGGCCGAGGCCTACGGCCAGGGCTGGGAGAAGGCCCGCGTCGACGCCGGCGACACGACCTGCGCCGACAACCAGCTGTTCCGTGGCCAGAACGTCGACGTCGCCGCCAAGGCCCGTTCCCAGCGCTACTACCCGCCGAAGATGGCCGACCCACTCAACGCGTCGTTGTTCGTCGACAAGATCGACGTCCCGGTCTTCCTGACCGGCTCCTTCCAGGACGAGCAGACCGGCGGCCGGTTCCCGCTCCTGTTCGACCGCTTCACCGGATCCCCGGTCACGCACTTCACCGCCATGAACGGTGCCCACGCCGACGGCTACGCGCCGGTCAACCTCGCCGAGTGGAAGACGTTCCTCGACCTCTACGTCGCCGGGAAGCTCACCGACATCCCCACGCCGGTCAAGCTCTTCGCCCCGGTGATCATGGACAGGATCTTCAAGGCCGACATCGCCCTCCCCCCGCTCCGCTTCCTCGACTCGCCCTCGATCGAGCAGGCCCGGGCGGCCTACGAAGCCGAAGCCCCGATCAACGTCCTGTTCGAGTCGGGCGCCGGCGACACCACCCAACCGGGGGCGCCGGTTCCGTCGGTCCAGGTCCGCACCACCGAGTGGCCGCCGCCCGGAACCCGGCCCGAAGCCTTCTACCTGGGCCCCGACGGGACCATGAGCACCACCGCCCCGACCGCCGCGAGCAAGGGCTCCGGTGCCGACACGGCGTCCCGCTTCGAGGTCGATCCGGCCCTGGCCGAGCGCACCACCTTCACCGGCGACAGCGGCGACATCTTCCACGCCCTGCCCGACTACGACTGGCAGCAGGAACCCGACGGTTCAGCCGCGGTGTTCGTGTCGGAGCCGTTCGACGAGGATCAGGTCTTCGCGGGTTCGGCCAGCGCGGACCTGTGGATCCGGTCCTCCTCGACCAGCGCCGACCTGGGGGTGACGCTGTCGGAGGTGCGACCGGACGGCAAGGAGACCTTCATCCAGGCCGGGGTGCTGCGCGCCGAGCACCGCAAGGTGGCCAAGGGGTCGACGAAGCTGCTGCCCCTTCACTCCCTCCTGAAGTCCGACGCCGAACCGCTCGAGGCGAACACGTGGACCGAGGCGCGCGTCGAGGTGTTCCCGTTCGCCCACATCGTGCGGGCCGGGTCACGGATCCGCCTCTCGGTGCACACCCCCGGCGGCGACCGTCCCCGTTGGAGCTACGTGATCGACGAGCAACCCGACGGCACCACGATTGACGTCGGCCACTCCGCCGAGCACCCCTCACGCCTGGTGATGCCGCTGTCGCCGGAACTGTTGGCCGACACGCCGTACCCCGCCACCCTCCCGCCGTGCCCGGGGCTGCGCGGACAGCCGTGTCGGACCTTCGTCCCCTACGCGAACACCGAGACCGACGGCGGATGAGCCCGGCGGACGCCGACGAGGTCCCGTGGCTGGACGACCGGGAGCAGGCCGCGTGGCGGTCCTACCTCGACCTGCGCGACGAGTTGGCCCTGCGTCTGGAACGGCACCTGCAGACCGCCTCGGGGCTCTCCAGCGCCGACTACCAGGTCCTGGTGCACCTGTCGGAGACCGACGGGGATCGGGCCCGGCCCGTCGAGCTGTGCCGCACCCTGCGCTGGCAGCAGAGCCGCCTGTCGCACCAGCTGACCCGGATGGAGCGGCGGGGCCTGGTGGAACGTCTGGAGTGCCACGAGGACGGTCGGGGATCGATCGTGGCCCTGACCCCGGTGGGCCGGTCGGCGATCGAGTCCGCCGCGCCCGGACACGTCCGGGACCTGCGGGACCTGCTGATCGAACCCCTCGGGCGCGACGGCTTCCTGCAGTTGGGAGACCTGGCTCGACAGGTGCTCGACGCCATGCCCGAGGAGTCCACCGGCACCACCCGGGCCGACGCGGGGAACCGGTCGAGCTGAGCGGTCGAACCGATCCGATTCGTCGACGTTCGGGCCGAACGGGCACGGACGCCAGTACGCGGGCTCCAGGTCAGTCCACGTCGAGCCGCTCGACGCGTTGGCCCGTGACGGAAGCGATCAACTCGAAGTCCTTGTCCACGTGCAGGACGCTGAGGTCCGTGAGCTCGGCTGTGGCTGCGATCAGCAGGTCCGGCACGGAGGGTGCCCTGTGGTGCCCTCGCTCAGACAGCACCCGCTGGAGTTCGAGTGCGCGGTCTTCGATCTTCGGCGTGAGGTGCTCGATCGGCATCGACGCGATCGGAGATTCGTCCAGCAGCGACCGGTGGTCGGTCGCGGAGCGGGCGGAGTAGCCGACTTCCAGCAGCGTGACGGTGCAGATCCGCACGAGGCCCCGCTCGATGCGCTCCGCCCACTCGCCGGCGCGAGGGTCGAGGTGAAGTCGTGAGATGGCCGACTTGTCGATGAGCCACGATCTCACGACCAGGCGCCGTCCATCACGGAAGGATCGTTCAGGTCGGTGACGAGCGCCGCGACTCGCCGCAACTGCTCGACGGTGACCGGGCCTGCATCACTGAGCCTCTCGCGGTCGAGCGCCCGTCGGAGGTACTCGCTGCGCGACAGCCCGACCCGCTTCGCCCTGGCATCGATCGCGCTGAGGACGTCGTCGGGAACGTCTCTGATCAGGATGTCCGTCATTCTGCACCACCTCCGATATCAGATGATATCGCTGCTCGATATCTTGCCGCCGGCCAGCCGACTCTGAGGCGGCGTCTCGTGGGGCATGGCGTAACAAGAGAGCCTTGCATCGCCTTCGGCATGCTTGCATATTGCAAGCATGCCGAACATCCTCGTGCGAGACCTCCCAGACGATGTCCATGGCGCACTCCAACGTCGGGCGGAGCAGCAGGGCCAGTCGCTCCAGCAGTACCTGACGAACGAGCTCATCCGTCTGGTCGAGCGCCCGACCCCCGAAGAGCTCTTCGCTCGTGTCGACCGACGGCGGGGCGGCAAGGTGGGCCTCGGGCAGGCCGTTGCCGACCTCCGGGGCGAGCGGCCCGCCTCGTGATCGTGGTCGACGCGTCCGTCCTCGCGAACGCCTTGATGACGGCCCCGACGGCACCCGCGCACGCAATCGTCTCACCAACGCGAGCGACCTGTGTGCGCCGGATCTGATCGACGTGGAGACCACAGCGGTCCTCCGCCAACGGTGGATCGCTGGTGACCTGACCGACCGGCGCTTCTCCGAAGCCATCAGCGACCTCGAGGACCTCGACCTCACTCGCTATCCCACGCTCTCGCTGATGCGCCGGGCGTTCGAGTTGCGATCGAAGGTGACCGCCTACGACGCCGCATGCGTCGCTCTCGCCGAACGACTCGGCTGCTCCCTGCTCACCGCCGACCAGAAGTTGGCCGCCGCTCCGACGGTCGCCTGCGCTGTCGAGGTCCTGTATCCCTGAACGCCGGGACCGGGACGTTGGCGATGCGACGATCTCGCGGCGCGTGTCCTGTTCGTCGTCGTCAGGCGAGACTCGGAGCCTGCTCGTGCCGCACATCAGGAGCCAGGTCCGCCCCGTTGGGCCGGACCACGGTGGCCGGACCCGAAAACGCAGGATCCCCTGCCGTGGCAGGGGACCTGACTGGTGGGCGTACACGGACTTGAACCGTGGACCTCTTCCGTGTCGAGGAAGCGCTCTAGCCAACTGAGCTATACGCCCGCGAGGGCGACAACATAGCAGGCCCGGACCGCCGGTCTGACGCCACGACGCTCACCGAGCCGGTGCCTGATGGCCGGGCGCGGGTTCTGGTTCGGGGGCCAGGATGCCGATGGCCGCCACCACGATCAGTCCGACCACGAACAGCAGCCAGAGACCCGGGCCCGGCCCGCTGCGCACCCCGCGCAGACCCAGACCCCACTCGAGCACGGAGAACACCACGAGCCCTACTCCGGTCAACGCGCCGAGGGTGCGCCCCGCCCGGCCCTTCTCGGCGGCCACGAGGACACCGGCGAGCGCCAGGAGCACACCGGCGAGCACGGCGATCCATCCCCGTCCGAGCCCGCCGTCGAACTCCGTCCAGCCGGTCTCGGACCCGCCGCTGAACCCCCCGACGTCACGCCAGGCCAGAAGGCTGGCCGCACCGGTGGCGAGGGCGGCGACCAACAGGATCGAGGTGAGAAGCAGGTCCCGGCGTGACGCCGGAGGAGCAGGCGCTGCCGGCGCGGGGGCGATCCCGCCGAGCGGGGCACCGGCCTCCCAGCCCGAGGAAGGCGTCGCGGGCGATGGTGGAACCGACGGCGTGGAAGCCGCCGACGGAGCGGCCCACTGATGGTCCGCGTCGGAGACGGCACTGCGGGCTGGACCCGGGGGCGGGAGCTGAGAACTCACCGCTCCAGCTTGCCAGCCCGGACAGTGGACCGGTCCCCCGCGCTGAGGATCGACGCAGGCGTTCCGTCGCCGTGACCTGACCCGGCGCCAGACGCCGCGACCGGAAAGCTCACGGGCGGCGCCACAAGACGAAGGGCAGCACCAGCCCGGCGCCGGAGCGGCGCAGCCCCTCGGCGACGACGGTCATGGTCCAGCCGGATCGCCAGGTGTCGTCCACCACCAACCCGGGCCCGAGCGGGAGGTCCGGCGCGAACTCGAAGGCGTCGAGCACGTTGGCCGCCTGGTTGAGCGAGTTCTCCATCTGCTCCTGCGGCGGGGCGTCGGTGCGGACGCGTCGCACGGCGTCGACGAGCTCCAGATGACCGATCTCCGACAGCCGACGGGCCAAGCCGCCGACGAGCAACGGCCGGCGCCGACTGGGTACCGCCGCAACCCACGTGGGCCGTCGACCCCAGTCCCACGCCTTCAGGGCGGCTGCCACTCCCCGGAGCAGGACGTCGTCGGGTTCGGCATCGGGCGCCCGGAACAGCTCCCCCAGCACCTCGGCCCAGCCGGGATCCGACCCGAACCCGAGGGCTCTACCCTCTTCGTGGCGGTCATCCCCGCCGATGCGCCCCGACCGTCCGTCCAGGCCCCGCGGCCACTGCTTGCGGGGCTCCAGGCGCACCACCGCGCTACGGAGGTGCTGCTGCGCGGCGGCCTGGAAGTCGGGGTCGACTCCGTCGTCGACGGGGGTCCCCGTGCAGTTGTCGCATCGACCGCAGTCCTCGGCTCCGTCGTCGTCGAGCGCGTCGCGCAGGTAGCGCAGCCGGCATCCCGAGGTTGCCACGTAGGACCGCATGGCCTGCTGTTCGGAGCGACGCGCCGCTGCCAGCCGACGGTGCCGCTCGTCGTCGTAGGTCCAGGGCTGCTCGGTGCGGAACCAGCGGGTGCCGTCGCGGTCGACGGCACCCTCGACGTCGAGGATCTTCAACAGCACCTCGAGCCGGCCCCGCCGCAGGTTCACCCCGGCCTCGATGTCCGCGATCGAGGCCGGCCCGCCGCGCTGCAGGACCGTCAGCACCCCGTCGACCACGTGGCGGGGCGGCATGGCGGTGGAGTCGAAGTAGGCCCACACGTCTCCATCGGTCGGCGTCGGGCAGAGGACGACCTCGGCCGCGCTGGTCCCCCGACCCGCCCGCCCGACCTGCTGGTAGTACGACACCGGCGACGACGGAGAGCCGATGTGCACGACGTAGGCCAGCCGGGAGTTGTCGTAGCCCATCCCCAGCGCCGACGTGGCGACGACGCAGTCGAGGCGACCCTGGTCCAGGTCGTCCTCGATGGCGGCGCGGGCTGCGGCGTCGGTGGCCCCTGAGTAGGCGGCCGCTGACAGGCCGCAGGCGACCAGGAACGACGCGATCCGCTCGACCTCCGAGACGGTCAGCGCGTACACGATGCCCGGGCCGCTCCGGGCCCGGACCCAGCCCGCCAGCCAGGCCAGGCGCTCACCCGAACTGGCCAACGACACCACGCCGAGATGCAGCGACGGCCGGTCGAGCGAGCCCCGGAACGTGTGGGCCCGGGCTCCGATCTGCTCGGCCACGTCGTGGGTCACCCGGTCGTTGGCCGTGGCGGTGGCGGCGAGCACCGGGACATCAGGGGGCAGCGAGGTGAGGACGTCGGCGATGCGGCGGTAGTCGGGCCGGAAGTCGTGACCCCAGTCGGAGATGCAGTGCGCCTCGTCGATCACCAGGAGCCCGATCCGCTCGGTCAGCGACCCGAGGACCTCACGTCGGAAGCGTGGGTTGTTCAACCGCTCCGGTGAGATCAGCAGCACGTCGACCTGGTCGGCGTCGATCGCGGCCTCGATGGCGGACCACTCGTCGAGGTTGGCGGAGTTGATCGTGACGGCGCGGATTCCGGCGCTCTCCGCTGCGGAGACCTGGTTGCGCATCAGGGCGAGCAACGGGGAGACGACCAGGGTGGGACCCTCACCACGGTCCCGCAGGATCCGGGTGGCCACCCAGTAGACCGCTGACTTGCCCCACCCGGTGGCCTGGACCAGCAGCACCCGGGCACGCTGGTCGACCAGCGCCGAGATGGCCTGGGCCTGGTCGGGACGGAGTCGGGCGTCGGGGCCGGCGAGTTGACGGAGGGTGTCGGCCGCCAGCGGCGGCAGTTCGACGGGAGTGGGATCGGTCACGGACGCCATGGTCGCAGTCCGCACCGACAGTCGGGACGGAACCGGGGAGCGGACCCGGGTGCCGGCGTGAGGACCACACCGACACCCGCGCACCGCTGGAGGCGACGAGGGGAATCGAACCCCTGTACAAGGCTTTGCAGGCCTCTGCCTAACCACTCGGCCACGTCGCCAGCGGTCGACCACCCTAGCGGCTCCGACGCAGCCCCCGGCCCGGCGCCCAGGCCGAACTTGTAGCCCACACGCCACCACAGCGACCGCCACCTACAAGAACGCCGGCGCCCGCCGAACTTGTCGCCCACACGCCACCACAGCGACCGCCACCTACAACATCGACGGTCGACCCGGGCCCGTGCGCGGAGGAGCCCCCGCCGGGGCGGGGGCTCCTCCTCTGGAGCGGACGACCGGCCTCGAACCGGCGACCTCAACCTTGGCAAGGTTGCGCTCTACCAACTGAGCTACGTCCGCGAGGACGGCCGACTGTAGCAGAGGCCGTCCGGCTCACAAGTTGGCCGCTCCCCGGGTCGACTCCCTCAGTTGCCGCGGATCCGCTCGGCGAGCTCGACGGCCAGGGCGACCTCGCCGATCGCGTCGACGGTGGAGAGCTGGGTGGCGTCCGAGAAGGTGAGCGACGCCACGTCGCGGTCGTGGCGACCGCGGACCACGAGGTCCGGACCGAGCGCGAACACGTCGACGATCGGCTGCCAGCGGCGTCCGTTCACCACCATGACGCGCTGGTTGGTCAGGACCACCACCGCGGCGTGGCCGAGCATCTGACCGGTGACAGCCGCCAGCACCACCTCGTCGCGGACGAGCAGGGCCCCGCACACCGAGATCGGGACCTCGGCAGCCTCGGCCGCCTCAGGTCGCAGTCGGGATATCGCCGCGGCCAGGCCGTGGGCATCGGGGACGGGCGGCGGTGGAGGTGCTGTGCCCCCGGGGACGGACCACGGAGTGGGATCGGGGAACGGCGGCGGCAGCTGCGGACCGGTGGCCCCAGCCCCGGTGTGGGGCCCGGCGGAAGACGCGGCCGGAGCTGCGAACGGGCCCACCCGATCGGACGGCGTGCTGTCCGCGGCGGCTCGGCCGTTGGTCCGACCCGAGAACAGCGTCCCGCTGTGGTGCACCGGTTCGACCACGTCGTCGAGCAGGGAGAACGGCTCCTCGATGACGTCGGCCGGACGACGGTTCGGCTCCGCGCTGAAACCCGGCGAACCCACTCCCGCTCCCGGGAATCCAGCGGCCGCCCTCCCGGGCTCCGCGCCGGGGAACGGCGGTACGTCCCACACGTCGTCGGGACCGGCCCCCGCTGCGTCCTCGCCGACATCGTCGACCAGCTCGGACTCCCCCACCGCGTCCTCGACCTCGTAGGGGTCCGGGTCGTTGGCGTCGGTGGTCCACATGTTGTCCCGGGCGAAGGGCGGGTCGGGCGGGATCACCTCGGCGTAGTCCGCCGCCACCGTGGTGAACAGGTCGTCACCGTCGGGGTCCTGGAGTGGAGAGCCGCAATGCGAGCACTGCGTCGATCCGGACGCCAGCGGGGCACGGCAATACGGGCAGGCCCAAACCCACCCCTCCTGCTGGCCGATGTCGGACACCTGCGTCACCCGCTCCTCCGGTGTGGCTGAACGCCATCCAGCGTACGGGATCGAGGGCGACAAGCCTCCCTCGGGTCCTCTCCGGACGCGAGCGGTCGGGTCGCCCGCGATCGGCAACGCGGGTCAGCGGTCGGGACGCAGATCGACCCGAAGCACCAGGACGCCGTCGTCGAGGACGGCGTCGGCGTCGCCGATGATCGCGAAGTCCCGGAAGTCGACCTCGGCCTGACGGATGAACTCGCGTCGGGCCTCGCCCTCGACCGGTGGGATCTGACGCCGACGGACCGCCGCGGCCCGCTCCCGGAAGCGCTCGACCAGGTCCTGGGGATCGAAGGACTCCATCGGGCCGAGGCTACTCGGCCGTGTCCGGGCCCGGCTCCGGGCGATCCCGTGGGCCCGACCCGGTCGCGGTCGGCGCCTGATCCGGCTCCTGCGACGCCCACCAACCCGTCGAAGACCCCTGTGCCGGGCGGGGCTCCGGTGCTGCCTCGGCGGCCCCTGCGCCCACCTGCGCGGGTGTTCCGCCGAGCTGCGGCGCGGGCCGGACCCGCCAGGCGTCCTCGCCGACCGGGGGGCGCAATCCGGCGGCGGGACCCGGGTCGACCAGAGGCTCCTCGTGGCCGTCCGCGGTGACCAGAACGGCACCCCGACGTTCCGACCGACCGGTGGGACGGCTGCGGTCCGGTCGGGTGCGCATCCAGAAGTACACGGTTGCCCCCGCGATCACCGCGGCCAGCACCAGCAGGGCGATGACGATGCGGTTGAGCCGGGTGGTGGCCTGTTCGCTCTCGGTGGCACGTGCCTCGAGGGCGGGTGTCGTCGTGCTCGGCACCGTGGGCGCCGGCGCCGGGGTGCTCGGCGGGGCCTCGACGTCGGACGACTGCACGTCGGAGGATGGCGCGGGCGCGGGCGCGGTTCTCGGGGCCACGGTGGTGGTCGTCCAACCGCGATCCGGTCCTCTGCCGGTCCCGGCGGCTCCGCTCGCGCCAGCCACCACCGGAACCACCTGGAACGCGAGCACCGACGCGATCGCCGCCGCGATCACCGACGCGATGACGACGGGACGTCGACGGCCTCGATGACGCGAGGTGGGCACCACGGCCACGGCGGCGCGGGTCACCGGGCGGGGAGGCGTCGAGAGTCCGGGCTGGCCCACATGCCGCGAAACCCTAGTGGCGTCGTCGCGGGGCGCCGGTGACCGGGATCGGGACAGGTTCGGGCCTCACGTCTGCTCCTGCGGGCAGGAGTAGGTGGTACGGCCTCCGACGGTGCGCCGGTCGAGCGGGGCCGAGCAGCGTGGGCACGCGGCGCCGGGCACCCGGGCCACCTGGAGATCGCCGGTGTGGGAGCCCCCTCGGCGAGTCAGCACCTGCACGGTGGAACGGATGGACCGGGCCAGGGCGCGCTGCTCGTCGGGATCGAGCGAACGGGCCGGCCTCAGCGGGTCCAGACGGGAGCGCCAGAGGATCTCGTCGACCAGCAGGTTCCCGAGACCGGCCAGGCGGTGCTGGTCGAGCAGGACCGCCTTCAGCGGCGCCGCCGACCGCCCGAGGGCTGAGCGCAGCTCGTCGACGGTCACCGTGGATGCGTCGGGGCCGAGCGTCGAGACGTCGGGGTCGAGCTCCACCCCGCCGAGACGTCGTGGGTCGATGATCGACAGGCATCCGCCCTCGACGAACTCCAGTTCGAAGCGGACCCACGCCGGATCCACACGTCGACTCGAGAACTCGAGGCGTTCGATCGGCATCCGCCCGTCGACCGCGAGCCGGCCGGTCATCCCGAACCGCAACCCGAGGACGGCCCCGCTGCTCATCGGCATCATCAGCAGCTTCCCGCGGCGGGTCGCGGCCAGGACCTCGGCTCCCAGCACCGCGGCGCCGAGCACGTCGGCGGACAGACCGTGCTTGAGGAACCAGCTGTCCGGGGCGTCGACCCGGCTCACGGTCCGCCCCACGACCGCTTCGGCCGCGGCGCGGAACATCTCGACCTCGATCAGCTCCGGCACGGTGGATCCCGTCGGGGGCCGTCAGCCGTGCGCGTCCGCACGGGACGATCCGTCGGCATCGATGGCGTCGAGGGCGGCGCGCACGTCGGCCAGGACGTCGTCGGGGTCCTCGAGCCCCACCGACATGCGGATCGTCCCCGGCCCGATCCCCGCGGCGGCAAGCTCGTCGGGCAGCAGTCCGACGTGGGTGCTCGACGCGGGGTGCGTCACCAGGGTCTCAGGGCCGCCGAGCGACGGGGCCAGACGGCAGATCCGGGTCGACTCGACGAAGCGCTCCCCCGCCCCGACGCCACCGACCAGGTCGAAGGTGAGCTGGCCGCCGCTCAGGCGCATCTGGCGGCGGGCGAGGTCGTGCTGGGGGTGTGAGGCCAGGCCCGGGTAGCGCACCTCGGCGACCCGGGGGTCGGCCTCCAACGCCGCGGCGAGCTGCGACGCCGAGGCCGACTGGTGGCGCAGCCGCACGCCGAGGGTGCGCAGGCCGCGCAACCCGCCTGCGGCGTCGTACGGAGAGGCGTTGGCGCCCTGCAGCACCGCGAACCCCCAGATCCAGTCGAGGAGCTCACGACTGCCCGCCACAACCCCCAGGCTGACGTCGTTGTGGCCGCCGATCCCCTTGGTGGCCGAGTGCAGCGACAGGTCGATGCCGAAGTCCAGCGGTCGCTGGCCGAGCGGGGTGGCGAAGGTGGAGTCGACCACCTTCATCGGACCGGCGATGGCGCCCAACGCCTCGAGGTCGACCAGGTCGAGGCGGGGGTTGGCCGGCGTCTCGGCGAACAGGAGCATCGTCTTGCCGGGTCGGACCGCGGCGGCCCACTCGTCGGGGTCGGTCCCGTCGACGAAGGTGACGTCGATGCCGAGCCGGGGGCAGGCACCCTGGAACAGCAGCTGGGTCCCACCGTAGAGCTGACGTTGGGTGACGATGTGGTCGCCGGACGAGCACAACCCGAGCACCACCGCGGTGATCGCGCCCATCCCCGACGAGAACGCCCGGGCCGCCTCGGCGCCCTCCAGGACCGCGATCGCGTCGGCGAAGTCGTTGACGGTCGGGTTGCCGTAGCGGCCGTAGAACGAGTCCGAGGTGGTCGACGTCGCCAGGCGACGGCCCTCGGCCACCGACGGGGTCACGAACGTCGACGAGGTCACGATCGTCGGCGCCAGCGCGGCGCCGTTGCGCTCCCGGCCGGCGAGCACCGTCGCCGTCTCGGGTGCGACCGCTGGCCGGGACGCGGAGTCGCCGACGGGCTCGGGAGGGGTTGCGGTCATGGTCTCTCCAGGAAGTCGCGGACGGGCGGGGCGAGCTGCGGGGTCTCGATCAGGAAGCCGTCGTGGCCGTGGGGCGAGTCGACGTCGACCCACGTCACGTCGCCGCCGACCGACGCCAACCCGTCGGCGAGCACGTGCTGCTGGATCGGCGGGTAGAGGCCGTCGGAGCGCACCGCGGCGACCAGCGTGGGGGCGGTGATCCGGCTCAGGGCGGCTTCGGTGCTGCCCCGACCGCGGGCCACGTCGTGGAGGTCCATCGCCCGGTTGAGACGTATGTAGCTGTTGGCGTCGAACCGGCGGGCGAGCTTGAGGCCGTGGTAGTCGAGGTAGCCCTCGACGTCGAAGATCGGATCCAGGGTGAACTCCATCGGACCGAGGGTGGTGCGGTGGAAGCGATCGGTGAACACCTCGTCGCTGCGGTAGGTGACCTGGGCGCACATCCGCGCGACGGCCAGGCCTCGGTGCGGTCCATCGCCGGGCTCTGCGTCGTAGTAGTCGCCGCCCCGGAACCGGGGGTCCGCGGCGACCGCCCTGCGCCCGATGTGGCTCCACGCGATCTGCTGAGCCGACGCCGCGGCCGTGGTCGAGGCCAGGACCAGACGCGCGACTCGCTCCGGGAACATGGTCGCCCACTCGAGCGCCTGCATCCCTCCCATCGAGCCGCCGAGGACCGCTCTCCACCGCCCGATCCCGAGGTGGTCTGCCAGCATGGCCTGGACGCGCACCATGTCGCGGATGGTGACGACCGGGAACCGCGACCCGTGGGGCCGGCCGTCGGGAGCGACCGACGACGGTCCGGTGCTCCCCTGGCAGCCTCCGAGCACGTTGGAGCACACGACGAACCAGCGGTCGGTGTCGACCGCACGACCCGGGCCGACCAGGGCGTCCCACCAGCCCGGGGTGGGCTGGCCCGGCCCCGACGATCCGGCCACGTGGGCGTCGCCGGTGAGGGCGTGGCAGATCAGCACCGCGTTCGCACCGTCGCCGGCGAGCGTGCCCCACGTCTCGTAGGCGACGTCGACCACGTCGAGGCGCCCGCCGCCCTCCAGCCGGAGGAACCGGCTCGTGCCGCTGTGCTCCAGGCCGTCGGGATCGGACCCGCGTCGGGTCATCTCACCCGCCACCCGCAGGAACCGACGCGAGGCGACGGGTTGGCCGGGTCGCCAGGCCCCGGTGGCGGGGATCTCCTCGGTGGTGTCGTCGGTGGTGTCGGGGCTCACGGCGCGGTGGGGTCGGAGGGTCGGGGCGGGACGACGCCCGCGCCGGCGACCGGCGACCCTGGATCTCCGCACGCGGCGGCCCTTCGGACACTTGGTTGCCACCGGCTCGGCCGGTCGGCCACATCCCCGCCGAAGCGGAAAGGCACCTTGGGTGTCCGTCCCAGGTTGCCGGACCCCCGACGGGGCCTCTCCTGATGATCGCACCAGAGAACACGCTCCGGGTGACCCCGGTCAAGCACCATCGGCACCGCCGGCCCGACGGCCCGTCGCTCGCGGCCACCACCAGGCGAGCAGGTCCCGGTCCGCTGGCCCGTACGCCCGGACCATCACCTCGCCGAAGCGGTGCAGGATCTCATTGCGGCGGCCCTCCTCGTCGAGGCCCAGGCCGGCGATCAGGTCGGTTCCCTCCTTCCACGCTCCGGTGTCGCTCGGCAGGGGCAGCGCCCGCACCGCGGTTGCCGACACGCGGACGGCCCCGGCCGACAGCCCGGATCCGGCCGCGTCCCGGGCCAGGCGCGCCGCCGAGGGCGGGGCGCAGACCGCGGCCAGGAGCTCCTGCGGGCCGACGCCGACGGCCCCCGTCGGCTCCACGCTGACGGTCGGGGTGACGGGGACCATCTGCCCGTCGAGGTCGGCGACCGCCTCGAGCACGCGTGTCTGGGTGGCCACCAGCACCTTGGGCACCTGTCGCTTCCGGGCCCAGCGCGCGACTGCCGGTGCGTCCGTCTGGAGCGAATCGACGTCGAGCCGGGGGTCGGCCACGAGCCGACCCCCGAGGCGGCGGGGCCGCCGTCGATCGAGACGTCCCACGTCGATCATGCCGACGGTGACCAGAGGGGGGAGCTGCGGCCCCCACCCCGGCTCGTCCAGGGATCGTGCCGCGGCGCTCAGGGCGTAGAACTCGTCCCGGAATCCGGCGGTGGCGGTCGCGACGTCGCCGACCGTGCGATGCCCCGCCGCACCGGCGGGGGCCATCTCACCTGCCGGGGCGATCTCGGGGACGCCCAGCGCGGTGGCGAGGAGCGGTCCCCAGCTCTGGCCCGGTTCTGGCCGTGGACGATCCACGGCGTCCGCCGCGGTCCCCCAGTGGACCTCGACGCCGTGTTCGACCTCCTCTCCGCGGTCGCCGTCCACGCCGCGACGCAGCACCGGCGCCCACACGTCGACCTCCGCGTCGAAGTGCCGGCCGTCGTCGGCCCACACCGCGACCGGTGCGGCGACCTCCAGCAGGCGATCGCGGACCGCCCCGGCGTCGCGGGCCGACAGGGTCGAGCGCGGCTGGACCATGACGGCCACTCCGCCCGGCGAGAGCATCTCCGCGGCGACGAGGAGGAACACGGCCGCCTCGTCGACGTAGGGCCCCAGCGGACCGAAGCGTGCATCCACCTGCTCACGCCGGGCGACGTCCCGGGCAGTGTCGAGGGTGCGCTGGGACAGGAACGGCGGGTTGCCGACCACCAGATCCACCGAGCCGGCCGGGCCGGCGGTCGGGTCCAGGGCGTCGAGCTCGACGACGCGGACATCGACCGGCCGTCGCACACCGTGGGCCGCGGCCCAGCGCCGCAACGCCTCACGGCAGTGGGCCACCGCCTCGGGGTCGACGTCCCAGCCCTCGAGCCGCTGCTCCACCACCTCGGCGGGATCCGCCCCCCGGCGCACCAGGGCGTCGGCGGCGGCGAGCAGGAAGGACCCCGCTCCGCAGGAAGGGTCGAGCACACGCTGCGGGAGCCGATGCAGGTGTCGCAGCGCCAGCTCGACCAGATGGAGCGCCAGCGCTTCGGGGGTTGCGTGGGATCCCAGCTCCCGCCGCCGATCAACGGTCAGGCCCCGAGCATGGTCGGCCACCGCGTCCCGCGCCGAGCGGTGTCGCGGACCGCCGGAGCCCTCGACGCGGTCGCGGTCGACCACTGGTGCGGCCGGCGTTCCGGCCCGTCAGTCCTCGGGCCAGTCGGCCACGTCGGCCAGGCGGGGGTCGTTGGAGAAGATCTCGACGATGGGGATGTCGAGGCCCAACCGCTTCTGGAGCCGCTTGATCTCGAGCTCCTGGTTGTAGAGCACGAGCGACACGACCACACCGGATTCGCCGGCGCGGGCGGTACGCCCGGAACGGTGGACGTAGGTCTTGTGGTCGCTCGGTGGGTCGTAGTGGATGACGACGTCGATGTCGTCGACGTGGATGCCCCGGGCGGCGACGTCGGTGGCGACCAGCGCCCGGATCCTGCCGTGGGAGAAGTCCGACAGCGCCTTCTCCCGGAACTTCTGTCGCAGGTCCCCGTGGATCGGTGCTGCGTCGACCCCCTCGTCCTCGAGCTTCCGGGCCAGGCGGTCCGCGCCGTGCTTGGTGGCCGAGAACACCATGGTGCGCTGGGCGTTGCGGATGATCGACGCCGCGACCTTCACCTTGTCCATCTCGTGGACCAGCAGGAACCGGTGGGTCATCTGCTCGACGTTGACCGCCTTGGAGGCGACCTCGTGGCGGGTCGGGTCGTGCTGGTATCGCCGGACCAGCCCGTCGACCACCCCGTCGAGGGTTGCGGAGAACAGGAGCGTCTGGTGGTCGCCCTCGACGTTGCGCAGGATCCACTCGACCTGGGGCAGGAACCCCATGTCGGCCATGCGGTCGGCCTCGTCGATGACCACGTGGCGGACGTCCGCGACCGACAGGTCACCGCGCTCGATCAGGTCGATGGCCCTGCCGGGGGTGCACACCGCCAGCTCGACACCGTTCTTGAGGGCCTTGATCTGCTTCTCGATGGGGTCGCCGCCGTAGATCGCCGCGATGCGAACTCCCCCGGCGTGAGATGCCGCGACCAGCTCGTCGCGAACCTGCGTGGCGAGCTCGCGGGTGGGCACCAGAGCCAGGCCGGTCGGCCGCCCCGGCTCTGCCCGGGGCAGCATCTGCATCAGGGGCAGACCGAAGGCCAGGGTCTTGCCCGAACCGGTCTTGGCCTTCCCGCAGACGTCGCGGCCGGCGAGGATGTCGGGGATCGTCTTCTCCTGGATGGGGAAGGCGTCGGTGATGCCTCGCTCCTGGAGGGCGTGGCAGATGTCGGCGGCGATGCCGAGGTTGGCGAAGGTTGTCGTCATTTCCGCTTCGGATCCGTGATGATGGACGTCATCGTAGTGCGGAGCACCGGAGCGGCCGACCCTGACCCGTGTCCAGAGCACCACCCTCCGACCGCAGCGGACCATCCGCGACGGTGCGGACCGGTCGGGCGGGGCGGCCGAACAGATCGAGAGAGAGGCACCGAGATGGCGATCGACGTGGCGGCGCACATCACGGAGATCGACCGGCACGGGTTCACGCGCATCCGGGGCGTGCTCGACTCCGGAGCGGTCGCCGAACTCCTCTCCGACCTGGGCCGGATCGAGACCGAGGAGGGGATCGTTCCCGCCGACAACGACTTCGAGGGCACCCGGACCCGGCGGGCGTACAACCTGCTGCGTCACGGTCCGTCGTGGGAGGCCGTCGCGGTCCATCCCGACGTCCTCGCCGTGGTCGAGGGGGTTCTCGACCCGGGTTGCCTGCTGTCGAGTCTGTCGTCGATCCGCATCGAACCCGGCGAGACCGACCAACCGCTCCACGCCGACGACCAGCTCATCCCCCTGACCCCACCCCACCCACCGGTGGTGTGCAACACGATGTGGGCGCTCACCGAATTCACCGCCGACAACGGGGCCACGCGGGTCGTGCGCGACAGCCACCGGTGGGGAAAGCCGACCTACGGCGGGGACCACCCGACCGAGCCGGCGATCATGGACCCCGGCGACGTCCTCGTGTGGAACGGCAGCCTGTGGCACGCCGGCGGCGCCAACCGCACCGACCGGGACCGCGTCGGCATCGCCGTGAACTACTGCGCCGGCTGGATCCGCCAGCAGGAGAACCAGCAGCTGGGCCTGGCACCGGACCGGGTCGCGCGGTTCCCCCGCCGCCTGCAGGAGCTGGTCGGCTACTCGGTGTACCAGGGGCTGATCGGCCACATCGAGCGCCGATCGCCCATCGACCTCCTCGCGGACAGCACGTCGAACCCGGACGCCGGTACCACGATGGTCTGGGACAGGACATGACCGTGCTCGGAGCGATCGACGGCTGGGGAGCCTCGTTCGCCGCCGCGGCGGTGGTCCGCGGCTCCTCACCGGTCGCGACGCACGGCGACGGCTCCCGCGTCGTGAGAGTCGCGTCGATCACCAAGCTGCTCACCGCCTGGGCCGCGCTGATCGCGGTCGAGGAGGGCGCCACCACGCTGGACACCCCGCTCGGCCCACCCGGCAGCACCGTCCGGCACCTCCTCGCCCACGCCGGCGGCTACGACTTCGACTCCGATGCGGTCCTGGCTGCTCCCGGCACCCGTCGCATCTACTCCAACACCGGCTACGAGCTGCTGGCCCGACACATCGGGGACGCGACCGGGTTCGAGTTCGCCGACTACATGGCCGAGGCGGTGCTCGCCCCGCTGGGCATGGGCTCGAGCGAGCTGCGGGGATCCGCGGCCCGCGACCTGTGGTCCGACGTCGAGGACCTCCTGCGGTTCGCGGCCGAGACCCGGGCTCCGACGCTGCTGCATCCGAGCACCGTCGCCACCGCGCTCGCCCCGGCCTTCGCCGAGCTCGACGGGGTCCTGCCGGGCTGGGGGCCCCAACGTCGGTGCTGGTGGGGTCTGGGACCGGAGCTGAAGGGCGACAAGGACCCGCACTGGAGTGGATCCACGGCCTCGCCGAACACCTACGGCCACTTCGGAGGCAGCGGAACCTTCCTGTGGGTCGACCCCGCGGCCGACCTGACCTGCGTGGTGCTGACCGACCGCGAGTTCGGGGACTGGGCGGTCAGGGCATGGCCCGGATTCTCGGAGCGGGTCCGCAGCACCTACTCGGCTGCTCCACCCGGTTGAGCGGGGTCGTCCGACGGAACGGCGTCGACGGATGGATCCTGCCCGTCGGAGGGGTCGGACTCGTCATCGGAGCCAGGGCCGTCAGCGGAGCCAGGACCGTCAGCGGAGCCAGGACCGGCGGCCGGAGGGACCACCAGCGGAGCCCGGACTCCGTCGCCGTCGATGATCTGGGCCATGGTCGTGCCCGAACGCAGGCGTTCGGTGGCCTCGCGGTCGACCGGGCTCCCCCGCCAGAACAGCCACAGCAGCCCGCCGGCGAGGGCGATCAGCGACGTCCAGATGTTGACCCGCAAACCCAGGACCGTGTTGGCGTGATCCGAGCGCAGCGCCTCGACCCAGAGCCGGCCGAGGCCGTAGCCCGCCACGTACACCGCGAGCCACCGACCCCGTCGCAGGACCAGCCGTCCGCTGGCCCAGACGATCAGCCCGGCCAGACCGAGGTTCCAGAGCCCCTCGTACAGGAACGTCGGGTGGAACGTGGGCGACGTCAGGTAGTCCCGGGGCCGGAACTGCGGATCGATGCGCAGACCCCACGGCAGGTCGGTCGGTCGGCCGAAGACCTCCTGGTTGAACCAGTTGCCCAACCGTCCGATCGCCTGGGCGACCGGGATGGCCGGAGCCACGGCATCGCCGACGATCCGCCAGCTGATCCCCATCACCCGACACGCCACCACGCCGGCGATCGCTCCCAGGAGGACCCCTCCGGGGATGCCCAGCCCGCCCTGCCAGATCATGAACGCCTTCGGCCACCACCGGCCGTCGGAGTACAGGTCCGGCCAGTCGGTGATGACGTGGTAGAGCCGGGCCCCGACCAGGCCCGCAGGTACGGCGACCAGCGCGATCGTGGTGATGTCCTCGGGATCGCCGCCGTAGCTCGAGTACCGCCGTCGGGCGATCCACACCGCGGCGATCACGCCGAGGGCGATCATCAGGCCGTACATGCGGAACGACAGCGGCCCGAGAGCCAGGTCGCGGAACGGCGGACTGGGGATCGAGGCGACGGTGGAGCCGACCCGTAACGGGCCCGCAGCGGAGAGCACGGTGGCAGTCATGTCGGGGCCCATGATGGCCGCTCAGGGAGTGGAGGTGGAGCCGATGCGGCTCTGCAGGCCGTCCTCGGTCCCCGGAACGGTGGAGGTGGTCGTCCCGCTGCCGTTGCCGCTGCCCTGCACCTGGTCGTCGCCGGGCAGGTTGGTGTCGTACCACCGGAACGCGTCGGCGGGCAGGCACACCGTCGCCAGCGACATGAACGCCGACGCCATCTTCCCGTCGCCCTCTGCCGGGTTCACGGTTCGTCCGAACGCCCACGCCCGGGCGAACTGGTCGGAGACACCCTGCTGCACCAGCCCGTCGGCCAGGCACGTGGCCTCCTTGGCCTCCATGTGCCCGTCGCCCATCAGCACCGCGGCGATCGCCTCGCGCATGTCGACGCACGACGTGAACTGCGCCGCGACCAGCTCCCGTTCGGTGTCGGTGAGATCGATGTCGTTGAGCGAGGCCCCGCTGGTCGCCGGCCGGTACCCCAGCTCCGACAGGCGCGGTGGGCCCAGCGTGTCGGTGATGCGGGTGGCCGCGCAGCGGGCCTCGGCGACCGGCGGGCCCCACAGGTCCAGGCTCGTCGGCCGAGCGGTGAAGTCGTAGAGGAGGCCGTCGATCAACAGCTCCCGGGGGACCGGACCCGTCGTGGGGAACACCGGCGGACGTCGGGGTGCCTCGACGCCGTCGTCGACCTCACGTGACGCCCCCCGCTCCTGGGGAAGACACGCGCTGACCGACAGGCACGCCACAGCCAGAATCGCCAGGATCACGGGAGCTGAGCGGTGGCGCGGCACGCCACCGGAGGGTAGCGGCGGTGTTGTCCGCTTCATCGGCGGTCGCTGAGCGAACCCAGCAGATCGGCCCACGCGGCGCCCACCGTCGGCATCGAGAACCGCTCGGCCACCCGACGGCGGGCGGCGCTCCCCCGACGTTCGATCTCGGCACGGCCGGCCGTGATCGCGTCGCCGAGGTCGGTCCAGCCGGTGGAGTCGTCCAACAGCTCGGCGAGCGCTCCCCGCAGCTCCGGCGCCCGCCCGGGCCACCGGTCGACGATCACCGCCCGACCCCATGCCGCGCCCCGCAGTAGCTCCCACGGCGGCCCCGAGGTCTCCGGACCGGTCGAGACGACCACGTCAGCGGCCGCCACGGCGAGCTCCTCGGTGTCCTCCGGCTCCGGAGCTCCGAAGTGCACGATCCGGTCGTCTCGGGGTTCGATCACCGTGATCCCCACGCCGAGTCCTTCCAGGCGGGCCCGCAGCCCATCGTCGTCGGCTGCGGGTCGGGTCAGGTGGGCCACGACACCATCGGCCGGGAGTCCCAGAGCGGCACGTGACGCCACGCGCCGGGAGTCGCTGACGTCGGTCGTGGTGACGCCGTAGGGGATGACGTGGACGTCGGCGGGGTCCATGTGCCAGCGGTCGGCGGAGGCGGTCTGCGACGGCGAGGTCACCACGACCGCCGCGGCACGTCCGAGGAGGCGCATCACCCGGGACGGGATCGGCACGTCGGACCAGACCTCGGGTTCGTCGGTCAGCGCCAGCACCGTCGGAGGAGCGCCCGACATCCGCGACAGGCCCGCCGCCGCGGCAGGGACCTGGCCCCTCAGGATCACCACGTCGGCCCACCGCTGCTCCCGGCGGAGCTGCGTGTGCGCCGCCAACGAGCGGGCCGAGGGGCTCATGGTGGGAACCACTGCGGACAGCCCGGCCTCACGACCGGGGGCCAGCGCCAGGGTCCGAACCTGCATCCCCCGTCGGGCCAGCTCCCGGTGCAGCTCCAACGACGCCTGCCCGACGCCGTCGCGGTCGTTGTGTCCGAGTACCTGCAGGACCCGCAGGTCCGACGAAGGGGTGCTCACCGGCGGGGGACGGCAGGTCGGCGGCTGGGCGGGCGCAGCTCGAGGAGAACGGCCGGCGCGGGGTGGCGCACCGGCGGTCAGCTCACTGCAGCTGCTTCTCCACCTCGGCCAGGGCGTCGTCCTCGCTGACGTCGAGCGCGAAGCTCAGCTCCGACACCAGGACGCTGCGGGCCTTGACGAACATCGACTTCTCACCCGCGGAGAGGCCCTTGGCCTGGTCGCGCAGCGCCAGGTTCCGGACGACCTCGGCCACCTGGTACACGTCGCCCGACTTGAGCTTCTCCTGGTGGTTCTTGAACCGCCGGCTCCAGTTGGCGGGCTCTCGGACGTCCTTCTTGCCGAGGAGCTCGAACAGGTCCTCGACCTCCTCCTTGCCGATCGGCGGGCGCATGCCGACGTCGTCGGCCTTGTCGACCGGGACCGACAGGGTGAGCTCGCCGTGGGCCATCTCGAGCACCAGGTACTCGGTGGTGGTGCCGTTGACCTTGCGCTTCTCGCGCTTCTTGATCACCGCCGCACCGTGGTGCGGGTAGACAACGCGGTCGCCGACGTCGAATGCCACTGGGGGTTTCCTCACGGGGTCGAGGGTTGCGGTCGGGACGGGTGCCCGCCGGTCGGATCCGGTCCCCTGCTCCGCAACGAGCCGGACCTGACGAACGGACGATGATACCACCGGTCCTGGACCCCGGTCGACGCGATCGGCGGGGCCTGAGAGCTCAGCGCCCGGGCGTCACACGCGAGGACGTCCCGGCGCTCAGATCATGAACCCGAGGTGCTCGACCACCCGTCGACCGAGCTCGACGTCGCCGTCGAGCGACACCCGGCCGGCGTCGAGCATCTCCTGTGGCGGGCGACGCCCGCCGACCAGACGACCGAACGCTCCGAGCTCCGCGGCGATCGTCGCGGTGGGCGACGGCGTCTCCGTCGACGACACCCTCCCACGTCCGTCGACCACCTCGATGTCGAGCACGATCGGATCTGCGCCGTCGTCGGGGTCGACGGCGAAGCGCACACGGGATCCGTCCGACGCGCCGGCCCGCCGAGCGACCACGAACGCGAGGCCGTGGGTGAGCTCGGAGACGACCCGCTCCACGACGTCGCGGTCGGAGCGGGCCGGGCGGCCGGTCGCCTCCCGGATGTCCTGCTCGTGGAACCAGACGTCGAGGACGCGGACCTGCAGGAACCGCGAGCGGGCCACCTCGCCGACCGGGCTCCAACCCACGACGGCCAGGTCCTCGTCGCCGACCTCGGCCAGCTCACGGGTGCGGCGCTGCACGAGGTCGTCCATCCCGTCGAGCAGATCCCGGGGAGGTCGCCCCCGCCAGGAGGCGACCCACGCCTCGTTGAGGCGGCCGATCTCGTTGCGGACGTGGGGGTCGGCGACGCCGGTCACTTCCGGGTCGACCGCGGGCGCCGGCTCACCGTCGAGGAACGCCTCGAAGGTCACGACGTGGGCGACCACGTCGTGCACGTCCCACCCCGGGCAGTCGGTGGGCCGTGCCCAGTCGGCGGGTCCGAGCTCCCTCGTCGCGCTGCGGAAGGCGGCGAGCGAGGAGACCACGTCGGAGGTCACCGCCGGGGCGGACATCGGTCGGGGCACGAACACCGCCGGAGCCTGCCACACCCGGGATCGCCCGTCGGGGCCGGATGTGATCGACGTCAGCCGACCAGCAGGGGCTGGCGCATGAACCAGTCGGGTTCGCCGGGCGCCTCGGGGTAGCGGCCGTTCGCGTCGGCCCACACGATCTGGAGGGTCTCCGGCCAGCTGCGACCCATCTCGGCCATCACCAGCCGACCCAGGTTGAACCAGTCGCCCTGGCTGCAGAACAGCCCGTCGACAGCCCGGAACCGCAGCTGCATCGGCCCGACGTGGACGGTTCCGCAGTCGCGCAGGTCGGCACCCTCGGAGACCTTCTCCGCCATGGCCTGCACGATCGCTCCGGCCAGGGGGGCGTCGACCCCCACGATGATCAGCTCGGGGTGGTCGTAGGTGAGGTCCAGCCCGACGCTGTAGGCCCAGTCGCACCCGGTCCGGTCCCCGGCGACCGCGGCGACCGACCAGCCGATCTCGGCGATGTCCTGCGTGAAGTTCTCGACGACGTCGAAGGTTCCCATGGCCCGCAGTGTGACGAAGCCGACCACGGTTGTCTGCACCCGATTCCGCCAACCTGTGACCGGTGCCGGACGGAGCGTGGGCAGAACCCCCGGACACCCCGGACGTGGGGCCCACGACGGGCAACCGCAACCGGGTCGAACGGACCACTGCCGCGCCGACGGCCTCCACTCCGGCTGCCGGACTGGTCGCCGATCGCGCTGTCAACAGCGTTCGTCAGCCGCCTGGATCGAGCTCCTGCTGACGGGCCAGGAACCGCCACCGGGCTCCCCGGGCATCCCAGGAGTAGACCACCGCCGTGCCCGCGACCTTGTCGTGAAGGGCCCGTCGGTGCCGGCCGAAGACGATGGGCAGGAATCCGATACCCAGGGTCATGAACGACAACGGGAGGGCCAGCGCCCGAAGAGTGCCCTGACGCGGCCCGGTCGAGGAGCCATCGGCGCGAACCACCCGGATGCCGAGAACGGCCATCCCGACGGTCTTGCCGCTCACCGACCACGGATAGGCCCAGTAGATGAACCACCACACCAGGTATGCGACACCCGACACGACCGTGGCGGGCTCCCAGTTGACCTCGTCGGCGGTGACCACGGCGATCACCCATGCGAGCAGCGCTGAACCCAGGGCGAAGGCAGTGGTGAGGACGGTCTGGTCGATGGCGAATGCGGCCAACCGGGTGGCGGCACCCGCGTAGTGGCCCTGCTGGCTGACGGCGTCGTCCCGATCGGATTCGGTGGTCGGCTGCATCGTCACGACTCGGACCCGTCGGCGTCAGCGGAGCCGTCGCCGACCGGCAGCGCCAGCCGTCGTTCGACGAGCAGCTCGGGCCCGGCCGGGAGGTCATCGAGCTTGCGCCCGAGGACCCGGTTGGCGATCCGGGCGATGACCGTGTCGATCGACACGCCCTGGCTGCGGACCACGTCCAGCGCCTCCGATGCGGCGCCACCGGTGGAGCGGACGATGATCGCCCCCATCTCGGTGTTGGCGATCAGGCTGTCCATGTCGATTCGGGCGACGACCTCGTTCAGGTCGAGGTTCCCGAGGACCGCGTTGAGGTCCACCCCCGCCAGCAGCGCGTTCAGGTCCACCCCCGCCAGCAGAGGGTCGAGCTCGACGCCGTCGAGGAGGTCGTTCAGATCCACCCCGGCCAGCAGCGCGTTCAGATCCACACCGCTCAACAGGGCATTCAGGTCCACCCCCGCCAGCAGCGCGTTGAGGTCCACCCCCGCCAGCAGCGCGTTCAGGTCGATCCGGTCGAGCAGCGCGCCGATGTCGACCCGTTCGAGGAGCGCGCCGATGTCCACCTGAGCGACGATGCGATCGACATCGACGCGGGACACGATGCCCTCGACATCCACCCGTGACACGATGCCGTCGACGTCCACCCGGTCTATCAGGGCCCCCACGTCTACCGCGGCGAGGATCGAGTCGAGATCGACCGCGTCGACCACCGCAGGCGTGACACGCCGTACGGCGTCCCGGGCCGCCGGCAGTCCGTCGCGCACCACGGCCGCCCGAACCGCTGCGCCATGGGCACTCAGCGGCCGGGCACACCACCGGGCCACCCCTCCCAGGAACCGGACCGGCGGAGCGGAAGCCATCGCCCCCGCGACCTCACCCGCAGCCCTGGTTCCCAGGACCGCAGCGCCGAGGACGGCGTCGAGACCCCAGTGGAGGCCGTCGGCGGGGCCATCGACGACCGGATCAGAAGACCCGTCGACAGGGGGAGGATCGTCGGTCACCACGCCAGATCATTGCCGATGATCCGACCTCCGTGGGCAGTTCCTCCCGACCTCCCGCACTCGACCGCGTTCGGGCTCAAGTCCGCCACGGAACGCACCGACCACCTGTCGGGCGCCGCGATCGATCGCGTCGCCCGAACAGCAACAGCACCAGCAGCAGCACCAGCATCCCGGGAGGACCCCGATGACCCGCGCCCGATCCGTCGCCGCCCTGATGGCGGTCGCCGCCACCGTCGCCCTGGGGGCGTGCGCCGCCCCGCCCCCGGTCGCATCTCCCTCCGGAGCCGCCGCGTCATCGGCGTCGGCCCCCGACATGCTCGCGGCGGTGAACGCCCAGCGAGCCGCCAATGGCAAGGCAGCTCTCGCGTTGTGCGGACCGCTGATCCGGGCCGCCGAGACCCAGTCGGCTGCGCAGGCGGCGCAGATGCGGATGCACCACTCGCAACTGGCGGCCCTCGCCAACAGCGCGGGGTACTTCGGCTGGCTCAGCCTGGGTGAGAACGTGGCCGCCGGTCAGACGTCGGTCGACCAGGTCATGACCGCCTGGATGAACTCATCGGGCCACAAGGCCAACATCCTCGGGAGCTACACCCACGCCGGGTTCGCCCAGGCCACCGGCGCCAACGGGGTCATCTACTGGACCCAGGAGTTCGGCTCCGGCGGCAGCTGCTGACCTGGACCCGCTCACGCGCTCAGGACGCCCGACATCGACGAGCAATCCAGCCCGACGGGTGAGCAGAAGCAGAAGGGCCCGCTTGCTCACTCGGTCGGGGCGACCACCTCGGAGATCCGCTCCCGAACCCACGTCAACGAACCCGCGGCGCCCTCGTGGGCGGTCCACCCGTCGAGCGCGGCGCCGAGGGCGGCCCCGTCCGTCACCACGCCGAGGATCTCCACGGTGACCAGGTCCACGGGCATGTCGGCCACCCACGTGTCGCCCACGGCGTCCATGGCGCCGGGTTCCACCGGCTCGCGCATGATGTAGACCTCGCCGGTGTCGGCGACCCAGTTGAGCTCCCAGCGCACGCCGTCACCGTCGAACCAGTCGCGACCGAACTGCTCCTCCTCGGAGCGCCGGCGGCGCGGATCGGCGTCGTAGAACTGTTCGATGTCCATGTGAACCCCGACCCTACTCACCGACCGACCAGCCGGCCTCACGTCGGCTCGCCACGTGTCCACCCATGTCAGCTGCAGCCGCTGGTGGTGCCGCACTCGGTGCAGACGAAGCAGGATCCGGCCCGGGTCATCTGGACCCCGCACGTCATGCACAACGGAGCTGCCGCGGCAGTCCGGATGGGTTCGGCCGACGCAGCATGGGGTGCAGGGGTAGGCGGATCGGCTGGCGCGTCGGAGCCCTGAACGGTCGGCGTGGCGGCCTCCTCGACGCCCGGCAGGGTGGGCTGCAGCCGTTCAGACACGCCCAGGATCCCGAGCTCGACGCGCTCCTCGTAGGGGATGTACTCGAGAGCGAGCCGCCGGAACAGGTAGTCGACCAGCGAGTTGGCGATCCGGACCTCGGGGTCGTCGGTCATGCCCGCCGGTTCGAAGCGCATCCCGACCAGGGCGCCGACGAAGGCCCGCAACGGCACGCCGTACTGAAGGCCGTGGCTGACCGAGATGGCGAAGGCGTCCATGATCCCCGCCAGCGTCGATCCCTGCTTGGAGACCCGGATGAACAGCTCACCGGGACGGCCGTCCTCGTACTCGCCGACGGTCACGAAGCCCTTGCAGTCCGCCACGCGGAACTCGAAGGTGCGGGACCGGCGGGTACGGGGCAGCCGTTCCCGGACCGGCCGGGCGACCTGCTCGACGACCTGGATGGCGACCTGCTCCGGTGCGGAGGGGGCAGCGGCTTCCTTCTTGCCGGTGGTGAGGGGCTGGCCGACCTTGCAGTTGTCCCGGTAGAGCGCGACGCACTTGATGCCACTGCGCCACGCGTCGATCAGGAGCTGCTCGACGTCGTCGACCGAGGTGTCCTCGGGGACGTTGACCGTCTTGGACATGGCACCCGAGAAGAACGGCTGGATGGCCGACATCATCCGCAGGTGCCCGCCGTAGGAGATCGGGTTGTCGCCCATGGCGCAGGCGAAGACCGGCAGGTGTGCGGCGTCCAGGTCCGGGCAGCCGACGACGCTGTGGTTCTCGTCGATCCATGCCACGATCCGCTCGACGGCGGCGTCGTCGTAGCCGAGTCGGCGCAAGGCCCGGGGCACGGTCTGGTTGACGATCTGCAGCGATCCGCCGCCGACGAGCTTCTTGTGCTTCACCAGTCCCAGATCGGGTTCGATGCCGGTCGTGTCGGCACCCATCATGAACGAGATCGTCCCGGTGGGAGCGGCCACCGACAGCTCCGCGTTGCGGGCCCCGACGACGGCGATCCGATCGAGGGCTTCGGTCCACAGCCGCACCAGGTGCTGGTTGAGATCCGGCTGGCCCTCGACCGCGTCGACGGCGCGCGCCGCGTCGAGGTGCATGCGGTAGACGCCGCTCCAGGCGTCTGCGTCCGCCTCGAACAGCGGAGCCGGGCCGAGCCGGGCGGCGAGCTCGGTCGAGCGCACCGCCGCCGCCCCGGTCATGATGCCGGTGATCGTCGCCGCCCACGCCCGTCCGTCCTCGGAGTCGTAGGGCAGGCCCAACGCCATGAGCGCCGCGCCGAGGTTGGTGTAGCCGATGCCGATGTCGCGGGCAGCGCGGGCCTCGGCGGCGATCTTGTCGGTCGGGTACTCGGATCCCCCGACCAGGATGTCCTGCGCGGTCACGACCACGCGGACGGTGTGCTCGAAGGCCTCGGCGTCGAACTCGCCGTCTTCGGACAGGTACGACAGCAGGTTGATGCTGGCCAGGTTGCACGCGCTGTTGGCCAGGCGCAGGTGCTCGCTGCACGGGTTGCTGGCGTCGATCCGACCGGCGTGCGGCGTCGTGTTCCAGCGGTTGATCGTCGTGTCGAACTGCACGCCGGGATCTGCGCACTCCCAGGACGCCTCGGCGATCTCGCGCAGGAGGCGACGGGCCGGGACCGTCTCCACCACCTCACCGGTCGTGCGCGAGGTGAGCTCCCAGTCTCTCCCGTCGAGCGCGGCCTGCATGAACTCGTCGGTGAGGCGCACCGAGTTGTTGGCGTTCTGGTACTGGACCGAGAACGAGTCGGCGCCGTCGAGGTCCATGTCGAAGCCGGCGTCGCGCAGAACCCGGGCCTTGCGCTCCTCGATCGCCTTGCACCACACGAACTCCTCGATGTCGGGGTGATCTGCGTCGAGGATGACCATCTTGGCGGCCCGTCGAGTGGTTCCGCCGCTCTTGATGGTGCCGGCGGACGCATCGGCGCCCCGCATGAAGCTGACCGGACCCGACGGGGTCCCACCCGCGCTCAGCAGCTCCTTGGACGAACGGATCTTGGACAGGTTGGCACCCGCCCCCGAGCCACCCTTGAAGATCGTACCCTCCTCCTCGTACCAGTTGAGGATCGACGCCAGGTCGTCCTCGACGTCCAGGATGAAGCACGCCGCCGCCTGCTCCCGGGCGCCGGGGGTGCCGATGTTGAACCAGACCGGAGAGTTGAACGACACCCGCTGGTGCAGAAGCAGCCACCGCAGCTCCTCGGAGAACGTCGCCGCCTCGTCCGCGTCGGAGAAGTAGCCGTCACGCTCCCCCCACTCGGTGATCCGACCGACGACCCGATCGATCACCTGCCGAAGGGAACGCTCCCGACGGCCGCTGCCCATCTGCCCACGGAAGTACTTCTGGGCGACGATGTTCGAGGCGGTGACCGACCAGTCGGCCGGGAACTCGACCCGTGTCTGCTCGAACACGACCTCTCCGCTGCGGAAGTCGGTCAATCGGGCGTCACGCAGGTCCCACGCCACCTCGTCGTACGGCGATCGCCCCGGTGTGCTGAAGCGCCGGGTGAGCCGAATGGTGGTGTCGGGAGGGGTGATGCTCACAGAACGCTCCTTGCGCCGTTGTCCGTTGTCTGAGGTGTCGACCGTCCGACATGCACGGCGTCGGGCGGCCCGCCGGCCAGGCGGTCGCTGACCGTCGTGCGGTCGCCGCGACCCGATCCACGTTCCGTGCCGAGCTGCTGGCGGGACATGACGACCATGCTGCACCCTGGGTAGGACGGAGCCGGGCACCCTCGGTGTGACATATCCGACCATGCCACCTGCGCCCCGCCGGGACGCAGTCACCACCCGCCGCCAGCCGGAACCAACCGACGCGCACGGTCGGGCACGGACGACCGGGCGGAGGCCGGACAGGACAACCGACGACCGCGGTCGTCGGGGCCCAGACCCCCAGGAGTCGCCGACCCGACGGATCGGGAAGGCGTCAGCCACCATTCCGGCCGCCCGCACCACGGCCCGCAGATGCACACCCTAGGAAGGGTCACCTGTGGGTCGAAAGGGGAACATCATGTGGATTTCCGGCGCGGTTACCCACAGATGTCCACCGCGTTCGCTCGCGGTGGGGGCCGTGGGCGGCCGCTGGCCCCGTAGAGGGTCCGATCATCCGGGCCCCCTCCCGGCCCCACGCTCGCCGGATGGCTCGGGACAGGTGCGGTCCGAGTCGTAGGGTCGGTCCGTGCACCAGCTCGTTCCCGAACCCGGCCCCGTCCTCGACGTCCTGACCTCACTGGCCGACGACAACCGGCCGGTCCCCGCTGATCGTCCGTGGGTGATGGCGAACATGGTCATGAGCATCGATGGCGCCTTCGCGGTCGACGGTCGGTCCGGGGCGCTGGGGACCCCCGGTGACCGCACGGTCTTCCACGCGCTGAGAGCCCTCGCCGACGTGATCCTGGTCGGCGCGGGGACAGCCCGCGACGAGCACTACCGGCGACCGGTCGCGGTGGCCGACGCAGCCGCGATCCGCAGGGAGCGGGGCCAGGAGCCAGCCGCACGGCTGGTTCTGGTCAGCCGCCGCGGGCTCATCCCCGACGACCAGCCGTTCCTGACCGGTGACGGCCCCGACCCGCTGCTGGTCCATGCCCAGCCGCTCCCCGCCGTCGTGCCCGCCCGGGTCGACACGCTCGAATGCCCCGATGCTGCAGGTGGAGTCGACCTCCCCGCTCTCCTGGGTCATCTTCGCTCGAACGGGGCACGTCTGGTGCTGTGCGAGGGCGGGCCCGGTCTGCTCGGAGAGCTCCACCGGCAGGACCTCGTCGACGAGCTGTTCGTGACGGTCTCGCCGCGGCTGGTCGGAGGCCGCTCGGTCGGTCTGCTCGGCTCGGGGCCGGCGCTGCTGCGAGCTCGCCGACTCCACAGGCTGTGGCGCGACGAGGACGACGCGCTGTTCTCGAGCTACCGGCGGCCCTGAGCGGGCACTCCGCTCGGCGGCCGACCGCTCATCCGGCCGGTGGGGACGGGGGCTCGACCAGGAGCTGGATCTCGCGCTCGAAGTCCTCCGGGCCCTGGAAGCCCTTGTACACCGACGCGAACCTGACCGCGGCGACGCCGTCGAGGCCCCGCAGGTCCTCGAGCACCAACGCGCCGACCTGGGCGCTCTCGACCTCTCCACCGCGCACCGCGAGGCGGTCCTCGACCGACGACAGCAGCGAGTCCAGGACCGCGGGTTCGATCCCCCGCCCCTTGCACGCAGACTCCAGACCGGAGCGCACCTTGGCCCGTTCGTAGGGTTCACGCCGTCCGTCGCGCTTGACCACGACCAACGACACCTCGCCGATGCGCTCGAACGTCGTGAACCGCGTCGCGCACAGCTCGCACTGACGGCGACGTCGGATGGTGCTGCCGTCGTCCGCGGCGCGGGAGTCCACGACCCGGTCCTCGAGTCCACCACAGCTGGGGCAACGCACGGAGCCGACCCTACCGGCGCCTACCCCTGGGCGACGATCTCCCACCATGTAGGACAGCGGTCGACGAGCGTGTCACCCGAACGATGCCGGAAGGCGGAGGGTCTGACCCGAACGGATCATCTCCTGGCCGTTGAGCGCCAGGAGCTGGTCCACAGCCTGGCGACGGTCCATCTCGGGGGCATAGCGGCCTGCGATGGCCCACGCCGTCTCCCCGGCTCGCACGACGTGGACCTGGGCGGAGGCCGTCGGCGCAGCGTCGAGCTCGGACGCGACGATCCGCCCGACACCGCCCAGGATCTGCGCCACGACGAGGACGACGAGAGCGGCCACCGTCACTGCCGCGATCCGGCGGATCAGGTACGTGCGGGACGACACGACCGGTCGGCTCGTCTCGCTCGGACGACCACCTTCGAGAAGGCGTAGCTCGGGACGGCGGGGAGCGCTGGGGATCCGGTCGCCGGTGTGGAGTTCGATGACTGCAGCCATGGGGAGAGTCTCCAGACGAGGTGTGACAGTGCCGATCGGCGTTCCCCGGAACCGAGGGGAACACCCGTTCGCCACACCTTGCCCGAACAGCTGTTCGCCGTCAAGGACCTGATCGAACATCGGTTCGGGGAACGGGTGTTCCACCACTTGCGCTCCCCGACGTGCTACGTTTCAAACACCTGTTCGACCGGGAGGATCCCATGAGCGCACGTCCCACCCCCACCGAGCCCACCGGCGGGCCCCTGACGCAGCGTCAGCACGACGTGCTCGCCTTCATCGAGAAGACCGTCAGCGAGCGCGGCTACCCACCGTCTGTGCGGGAGATCGGCGAGGGGGTCGGCCTTGCCTCCCCGTCGACCGTGCACAGCCACCTCCACACCCTGCAGAAGCTGGGATACCTGCGCCGCGACCCCACCAAGCCCCGGGCGATCGAGGTCACCGCCGACACCGCCAGCGGGACCACGGCCGAACGCCGGCCGACCCGTCACGTCCCCCTGATCGGCGACGTCGCGGCCGGGACCGGGGTTCTCGCCCAGGAGCAGGTCGAGGAGCTCCTCCCGCTGCCGGCCGACTTCTGCGGCGACGGCGAGCTGTTCATGCTGCGGGTCCGGGGCGACTCCATGATCGACGCCGGAATCCTCGACGGCGACTTCGTCGTCGCCCGGGTCCAGGACAAGGTCTCCAACGGCGACATCGTCGTCGCCGGGATCCCCGGAGAAGAGGCGACGGTCAAGACCTTCACCCGTTCAGGGTCCAGGATCACGCTCCTGCCTGCGAACGAGCGACTCGAGCCGATGGAGTTCCCCGCGGCCGACGTGACCGTGTTCGGTCGGGTCGTCACCGTCCTCCGCAAGCTCTGAGGTCACCAGCTCCCCGCTCGACGGCCGCAAGGTCTGGGAGTCGGCGGGCCCGATCAGTTGGCGTGCAGGGCCTCGTTGAGGCCCTCCTGCCACGTGCCCTCCCGCGGAAGCACCTCCACCGCTCCGCTGATCGAGTTCCGGCGGAACAGCAGATCGGGTGATCCGCTCAGGTCCTTGGCCTTGTGCCGAGTTCCGTCCGGGAGGGTCACGACCGTCCCCGCGGTGACGTAGAGGCCCGCTTCGACGATGCACCCGTCGCCGAGCGAGATGCCGATGCCCGCGTTCGCTCCGATCAGGCAGCGCTCCCCCACCTCGATGACCTCCTTGCCACCGCCGGACAGGGTGCCCATGATCGAGCACCCTCCACCCAGGTCGGTGTCAGCGCCGACGACGACCCCGGCGGAGATCCGGCCCTCGACCATGCACGGGCCGAGAGTGCCGGCGTTGAAGTTGACGAAGCCCTCGTGCATCACGGTGGTGCCCTCGGCCAGATGCGCACCCAGGCGCACCCGCTCGGCGTCAGCGATGCGCACGCCGGCGGGCACCACGTAGTCGACCATCCGCGGGAACTTGTCGACGCTGGTGACGCCCACGGCCCCGCCGGCGCTGCGGATCACGCGTTGCGCCCCCGGGAACGAGGCGACGTCGCACGGGCCCATCGTCGTCCACACGACGTTGGCCAGCAGCCCGAACTGGCCGTCGAGGTTCACGCCGTGGGGTGCCACCTTCCGGGACGACAGCAGGTGGAGTCGTAGGTAGACGTCGTGGGCATCGATCGGAGCGTCATCGAGCGCAGCGATCGAGGTGAACACGACGACCTTGCGCACCGGCAGAGCGTTGGGCCGCTCGACCAGGCCGGCCAGGTCCTCGAGCACGGCCAGGTTCGGGTGCGCATGCAGTTCGTCACGGAAGATCTCCGACCGGGCTCGCATCTCGTCGACGTGCGCCGCGGTCAGCCGCACGGTGCCGGTCGGAGCACCCGTCCCGCACACGTCGTGCAGCGCGGCCGCGAACCCGATGTTCTCGGCCAGGTTGATCGAGGCGAACCAGGTGTCGAGGACCGCGCCGTCGGCATCGGCGATCGTGGCCACGCCGAGCCCGAACGCCGCGGGTTCGGTGAACTCCGGACGGGCCAGCGCGGCAGCCACCATCTGCTCGAAGGCATCACGGGTCATCGGTCGGTTGGGGTCGGACACAGGGTTCTCCGGATTTCTGGGGGCGCGATAACGACAAGGTATGTCGGTGCGGACCCCTATATGTGGGTGAGGAGGTCGGTCAGGACGGCGAAGGTGCGATCGAGGCTGGATCGGTGGACCCGCTCGTCCCTGGTGTGGGCCAGGGTTGCGTCTCCTGGACCCAGGTTGATCGCCGGCACCCCCCATGCGGTGAAGCGGGCGACGTCGGTCCATCCGAGCTTGGCCCGGACCTCGAGACCGTGTCGCTCGACCAGACCGGCGACGAGCGGGTGCTCCAACGCCGGGTAGGCGGCCGGCGATCGGTCGAGCACCTCGACGGTGTCGCCGTCCTCGAGGATCGGGGCGAGCACCGACCGGACGTGGGCCTCGGCGCCGGCCAGGTCACGGTCCGGGGCGAACCGGTGGACGATGTCGACCGTCGCCCGGTCCGGCACGACGTTGCCGGCCACCCCACCCTCGACGTGGGTGGCGAGCAGCGCCTCGTGGAACCGGCAACCGACGATCTCGGGTCGGCGGGGCTCGTAGTCGTCGAGGACGGCCAGCAGTCGGCCGAGGCGGTGCACGGCGTTGCGCCCCATCCAGGCCCGGGCCGCATGCGCCCGGACCCCGGTGAGGGTCACCCGCATCCGGATCACCCCCTGGCATCCGGCCTCGACCGCTCCGTCGGTCGGCTCGCCGAGGACGGCGACGTCACCGAGGAGGAGCGACGGATCGTGCGCCTCGATCTCGAGCAGACCAGACCGGTCCGCAGCGATCTCCTCCCTCGCGTAGAACACATAGGTCACGTCGAGCGGCGGCTCACGATGACGCCGGGCCAGCTCCGACATGACGGCGAGACCACCCTTCATGTCGGCGGACCCCAGGCCCCACAGGACGTCGCCGTCGATCCGCGGCGTCTCGTTGCCGTTCGCCGGCACCGTGTCGGTGTGGCCGCCGAGCACCACCCGCTGAGCTCGGCCGAGTTGCGTGCGGGCGACCACGTTGTCGCCGATGCGGTGAACCTCGAGGTGCGGGAGCGTCCGCATCTCGGCCTCGATCCGATCGGCCAGGTCCCCCTCGGAGCAGCTCTCGGAGCGGACCGCGACGAGCTCGGCGGTCTGCTCCAGCAGGTCGGGTGGTCCGTCGGTCACGGCCGAGTGTCTACACGGCGACCGCACCGGGTGACGACCGGGATCGCCCCGACGAGCGCTGCCGGGACGGACTCAGGTCGGAGGCGGCGGCGGCGGGGTTCCCGGAGGCGGGGGTGCTGGCGTTCCCGGAGCCGGAGGAGACGGAGGAGGAGGCGGTGCGCTCGGGGGACCGGCCGGCGGGGTGTAGCCGCCCGGAGCGGGCGGAGCCGCAGGTGGGGTGTAGCCGCCCGGCGACGGTGGGGCACCCGGGTTGAACCCGCCCGGCGGCGGGGGAACGGCTCCGGCCGAGGCGACGGCGGCACCGCCGGGCCCGTTGCGCTTCTTCCAGCCCGACCGCTTCACCAGACCGACGATCGTGCAGATGATGCCGATGACGAAGAACAGCATCCCGGCACCGATCCCGGCCAGACCCCCGATCACCGTCGAGAAGCCCGGGAACGGGATCACCAGGTAGGAACCGCCGTCACCCACGCCCCGACAGGTGACGCTGTAGGACTGATCGGGATCGGTGTCGAAGGTGAAGGCCAGATCGAAGTCCCGGCCGTCGGTCTGCACGTTGCCGGTCGTGCCGCTGCCCGGCGACGAGAACGACATGGTCGATCCGCTGCCGTCGGTCCCTTCACACGTGGTCGACGTCGGATCGGTGGTGAGGATGGCGCCCATCGAACCGGTGGCGGTGAAGGTCGTCTCGGTACCGAGGGGCGTCTCGCCGCCCTGGTCGACCGACTTCTGGAGGTCGTTGACGAAGCTGGCGCATCCGAACGCACCGGCGCCGCACCCTGCCAACGAGAGCACGAGGAAGATGACTCCGGTCAGCAACCAGCCCTTGGGGGGTGTGGGTCCATCGGCCATGGTGGCCCTCCTGGGATCAGCGGGGTGTCGGATCGTGACGACCCGTCCCCCCAGTATCACGGCTGCGACGCGGTCGGCGGTGGAATGTCCGGTCCCCGAACGAATCGTGGCGGATCGTCGGCCGGCCGACGCATCGTCAGCTGGCGCATCGTCGACGGCGGCTCGGTCAGGCTCGAAGCGTCCCGGCGCGGCGCTCGAGCAGGTCCAGCGCTGCGTCGGGCTGCACCAGCGCCAGCCGGACGTGGCCCGATGCCGCGTGTCCGTAGAACTCGCCCGGGGACGAGACGATCCCGAGCTCGGCCGCCAGTCTCTGCGCCAGTCGCCAGGCGTCGCCGTCGGGGGCGGGGACCCAGAGGTAGAAGCCTCCGTCGGGGAGCGGTGCGGCGATCCCGATCCCCTCCAGGATCCCGGCCATGCGCGCGAGGCGCATCCTGTAGCGCTCCCGCTGCACGTCGACGTCGCGCTGATCGCCGAGGGCGACGACGGCGGCGGCCTGGGCCGGACCGGGGACCATGAAGCCGGCGTGCTTGCGGACCTCCTGGAGGTAGTGCACCAGTTCGGGATCACCGGCGTAGAAGCCGACCCGCAACCCGGCCAGGTTCGACCGCTTCGACAGGGAGTGCACCGCCACGACGCCCTCGGTTCCCGACGAGAGCACCGTGGCACCCGGAGCCTGACCGGGGCGGGCCGGCGGTCCGCTCCAGGTGAACTCGACGTAGCACTCGTCGCTGAACACCGGGACCCGGTGGCGGCGCCCCCACTCGGCCACGGCGGTCAGGTCGTCGAGCCCGCCGGCGGGGTTCCCGGGGGTGTTCGCCCACAGGCACAGCGCCCGGGCCGCGTCCGCGGGGTCGATGTGGGACAGGTCGAGGCGCCAGCGGTCGTCCATCGGAACCGGGACCGCCCGGCAGCCGGCCAGGGTGGCGCCCATCGCGTAGCTCGGGTAGCTCACCTCGGGGTACAGGACGGTGTCACGGGACGGGTCGCGGAGCCGCAGCCAGTGCGGGAGCCCGGCCACGAGCTCCTTGGTGCCGATCGCGGCGCCGACATCGGAGGGGTCGACGCCGACACCGAAGCGTCGGTCGAACCACTCGGCCACCGCGGCGCGCAGCGCCTCGGTGCCGATCGAGGGCGGATAGCCCCGTTCGGTACCCGAGGACGCGAGAGCGTCGAGCACCGCCGGGGCCGGGGGGTCGCCAGGGGTTCCGATCGACAGGTCGACGGCGCCGCCGTCGTGTGCGGTGGCCGCCGCGACGATGTCGGCCAGGCGGTCGTACGGGTAGGGCGGCGGCACGAAGCCGCCCGCGGTGGAGGTGATCACGAGGCGCGGTCCAGGACGAACTCGGCGAATCGGGGCGCGCTGTCCTCGGCGATCCGCGCCGAGATCATCACCCCGTCGTCGGTGGGCGTCTCGGTGATGACCTCGCCGGCCCGGTGCAGCGCGGCGATCACGTCGCTGCGCTCGTAGGGGACGAACAGCTCGACCGCCGGCAGCAGGGCGCGGAGCCGATCACCGATGCGCAGCAGCAGGTCGTCGATCCCCTGGCCGGTCGTCGCGGAGATCACCACCGAGCCCGGATGTCGGGCCGAGCAGCGAGCCGCTCCCGGTCCCCGGTCGGCCTTGTTGAACACCAGGAGCTCCGGTCGGATGCGGGACGGGTCGCCGTCCGGGGCGATCTCGGCCAGGACCGTGCGCACGGCGTCGATGTTCCCGTCGGGATCGACCGCGGACCCGTCGACGACGTGGACGAGCAGGTCGGCCTGGTTGGCGACGTCGAGGGTGGAACGGAACGCCTCGACCAGCTGGTGGGGTAGTTTGCGCACGAAGCCGACGGTGTCGGTCAACAGGACGGACTCGCCGCCGGGCAGCTGCAGGCGGCGGGTGGTGGCGTCGAGGGTGGCGAAGAGCCGGTCCTCGACGAGCACCCCGGACCCGCTCAGACGGTTGAGCAGGGTCGACTTGCCGGCGTTGGTGTAGCCGACGATCACCACCTCGGGCAGTCCGGAGCGGCGCCGGGACTTGCGTTGGGTGGCCCGGGTCCCGGCGATCCTACGTAGGTCTGCCTCCAGCTTGTGGACCTGGCGGGTGATGCGTCGGCGGTCGATCTCGAGCTGCGTCTCGCCGGGGCCCCGCCGCGTGCCCACACCGCCGGCCTGCTGGGACAACGATCCGCCCCGACCCCGCAGCCGGGGCAGCCGGTAGCGGAACATGGCGAGCTGCACCTGGGCCTTGCCCTCCTGGCTGTGGGCGTTCTGGCCGAAGATGTCGAGGATCACCGCGGTGCGGTCGATGGCGGTCCGCCCGAGCAGCTTCTCGAGGTTGCGCTGCTGGGCGGGTGACAGCTCGTCGTCGAACACGACGGTGTCGCAGTCGGTCGCCTCGGCGACGCGCCGGATCTCCTCGGCCTTTCCGGACCCGACGTAGGTGGCGGGATCCGGCGCGGACCGGCGCTGCACGACGCGGCCCACGACGTCGGCACCCGCGGTGTCGACCAGCAGCTCGAGCTCGTCGAGGGACTCGTCGAGGACGTCGTCGGAGACTCCGGGGAGGGCGACTCCGACCAGAACGATCCGCTCCCGGAAGGTTCGTTCGATGAATGCCCCGGACTCACCGCCGAACTCGCCGAACGCACCGCGGTGCGACTCGCCGACGGCGACGTCATCCCCGCCGATGCGGTCAGGATCGTGATCGATCTCGTCGGGGTCGGGAGTCCTGGCGGTCACGGGACCACCACCTCGGCCACGAACGTCGACGGGCCGGTGAGCAGCGCCCGGGTCCCGTCGAGGTCCACCACCGCCTCGCCGCCGGGCATGTGCACCCGGACGTGCGGGCCGACCTCACCCCACCGATGGGCGGCGACCGCGGCCGCGACCGCCCCCGACCCGCAGGCCTGGGTGAGTCCGACCCCGCGCTCCCACACCCGTAGACGCAGGTCCTGAGCCGAGTCCACCACCACGCCGTGGACGTTGATCCCGGCGTCGAAGCTCTCCTCCACGCGGGGACCGACCTCGCTCAGGTCGAGGTCGTCGAGGTCGTCGACGAGCAGCACCAGGTGCGGGTTGCCGATGTCGACCGTGGCCCGGGCCCGGGCCGAGACCTCCTGGGCCTCGGCGCTCGGCACGGGGCCGTCGGACGGCTCCCCCATGTCGACCTGGATCCACAGCTCGCCGTCCACGCTGCCCTTCACCGTGCGCAGGTGGCGGACGCCTCCGGCGGTCTCGACCAGGACGTCGCCCTCGTCGCGACCCTCGTGGCGCAGCACCGCCTGGGCCAGGCAACGGATCCCGTTGCCGGAGATCTCGGCCTCGGAGCCGTCGGCGTTGAGCAGGACCATGTGGACGTCCGCCTCGTCACCACCCGGAGCCAGGCCGTAGATGAGGCCGTCGGCACCGATGCCGGTGTGGCGGGCGCACAGGGCGCGGGCGACGTCGGGATCGGGGGTCAGAGGATGCTCGGCGTCGGGGTGATCGGCGGCCAGGGCGATCAGGAAGTCGTTGCCGAGGCCGTGGAACTTGGTCAGTCGCAACACGATGGGTCCACGGTAGCGGCGGGGCCGGAGCCGGCTGCAGCGACTTGTGACCAGTACCCGAGCAGGTCCTCGGCGCAACGCTGCACCGATGCTCCGTCCCCGCCGTCGCGCGCGCCGGGACGCGGGGCGTCGAACCAGCGGATCCGGGGGTCGCGGCCGAACCACCGCTGCTGGCGCACCGCGAACCGCCGGGTCCGGGTCACCGCGGTGTCGATCGCCTCGTCGAGGGTGCACTCGCCGCGCCGGTGGGCGGCGAGCTCCCGGTAGCCGAGCGCCTCGCGTGCGGTGCGTGACCAACCCGCTCCGGCATCCAGCGCCGCCACCTCGTCGAGGAATCCCGCGTCCATCTGCCGGCGGTAGCGCTCAGCGATGCGCGGGCCGAGGTCGTCCCGGGGGACGGTGAGGCCGACCAGCACGAACGGCGTGGGCGGATAGGCGTCCATTCCGGGCCCCGACGCCGAGAACGGCCGACCGGAGCCGATCGTGACCTCGAGCGCCCGCACGAGACGGCGTCGGTTGCCCGGCGGCACCCGGGACGCGGCGAGCGGGTCGAGAGCCTCGAGGCGGGCGGCGAGCTCCTCTGTGCCGAGCAGCTCCAGTTGGGCCGCCACCTCGGGATAGCGGCCGGGGAGGTCGAACCGGTCGACCACGGCTTGGACGTACAGGCCGGTCCCGCCGACCAGAACCGCTGAGGCTCCCCGTGACGCGATGTCGCCGAGTGCGTCGTCGACCAGGCCGACGAACTCCTTGACCGAGAACTCGTCGGACGGGTCGATCACGTTCAGCAGGTGGTGCGGCACGCCGCCTCGCTCGGACTCGGTCGGAGTGGCCGTTCCGATGTCCATGCCCCGGTAGACCGCCATCGAGTCGCAGCTCACGATCTCGGTGGGGCGACCGACGGACGTGCGGAGTCGGGCGAGAGCGACCGCGACCGCCGACTTGCCCGACGCGGTGGGTCCGACCATGACCAGGTGGCGGCCAGGAGGGTGCTCGGCCGGTGTCATGGTTCCTCACCGACGTGATGATCCCGGTCGCCCTCCACGATGGCGGCGATCATCGACCACCAGTCGAGGAGGATCGGGTCGACCACCTCGACTCCCTGGTCGCGGCGGCGAGTCCGGGAGTAGGCGTCGAGGAACGCGGGGACCGCCCCGGGACCGAAGGTGGACACGACGTCCGCGGCGGCGACGGCCAGGTCGCGGTGCGGATCGGCGACGGCGGCCCGGTCCTCGAGCCGGAACGGCGCCGACGGTCGGCCTGCGCTCCGCCGGTGCAGCCGGATGTTCGCCGCGGTGGCCACCAGCGGCTCCGCAATGTCGGAGCGCGGGAGCGCCAGGTTGGAGAAGCGGGCCCGGCCGATGGTCGGCACCGGTGGATTGGACCGGGCGCGGACCCGCTCGATTCCCGCATCCAGGGCGTCGAGGAGCCGGGCCGGCTCGACCCGCTCGAACGGCGACCCCGAGTGTGGCGTCCAACCTGACGCCACGGCGTGACGGGCCCGATCGAGAGCATCGGAGGGGTCGAGTTCGGGACCGTCCCGACCCGGGTCGGGCGGGAGCCGGTCGTGACGGCGTGCCAGCGCCCGGGCCAACAGGTCGACGAGTGCGCCGGGATCCGGTGGGAGGTCATCGGGCGTGAGCACGCCGGGGGCGTCGGGCTCGGCCCGTGGTGCCGGCAGATCGCCCGCCGGCGTACCGCTCACGCCACGCTCACCGGGATGCGTCGACGATGGGTCGGCTCGGCGACGACCTCGACGAGCTCGCCGAGGAGGTTCGTGGTCGACGCCGCGGTCACCCGGACCCGGGCGTAGGTGCCGGCGCGCAGCACCGGCTCGGCCGGGAAGTGCACCAGCCGGTTGTGGCGGGTCCGACCGGTGAGCCGCCCGGGGTCACGGCGGCTGGGACCCTCGACCATGACCTCCTCGACACGTCCGACCCGAGCCTCGTGGCCCAGACGGGAGGTGCGTTCGACCACCGTTCGCAGGCGGGCCATGCGCTCGGCGGCGACGTCGTGGGGCACCGCGTGTGGCAGCTCCGCCGCCTCGGTGCCGGGACGGGGCGAGTAGATGAAGGTGAAGGCGTTGTCGTAGCGGGCCTCGGCCGCCACCTCGAGGGTGGCGTCGAAGTCGGCATCGGTCTCGCCGGGGAACCCGACGATGATGTCGGTGGTCAACGCCAGGTCGTCGATGCCGGTCCGGGCCGCGTCGACGCGCTCCAGGTATCGCTCGGCGGTGTAGCCGCGGTGCATGGCGGCAAGGACCCGGTCGCTTCCCGACTGCAGCGGCAGGTGCAGGTGCTCGCACACCGTCGGCACCTCGGCCATGGCCGCGATCGTCTCGGGCCGCAGGTCCTTGGGGTGCGGGCTGGTGAAGCGGACCCGGCGCAGGCCGTCGACCTCGCCGACGGCCCGGAGCAGATCCGCGAAGAGGGGCCGGGCCCGCCCGGTGTCCTCGGCCACCCAGCGGGCGCCGGCAAGGTGCGCCGGATCCGCCAAGGGCCGACCGGTCGCGGCGTCGACACCGCCGGGCGCCTGGCCGGTCTGCGAGCGCAATCGGAGCGTCAGGTCGCGACCGAACGAGTTGACGTTCTGGCCGAGCAGCGTGACCTGGGTGACCCCCTCGGCCACCGCCCGCTGCACCTCGGCGACCACGTCGCCGAACGGACGGCTGATCTCGGGGCCGCGCACGGCGGGCACGATGCAGAACGCGCAGCTGTTGTCGCAGCCGATCTGGATGGTCACCCACGCCGAGTGACCGGACTCCCGCACGACGGGAAGGGCGGACGGGAACAGCTCGTGGTCCTCGGCGACGGTCTCGGAGAGGATCTCGGTGACGGATCGCCCGTGGGACTGGTGGTCGTGCAGCAGCTCGACGGCCCGATGCACGTTGTGGGTGCCGAGCACCACGTCGACGTACGGGGCCCTCTGGGCGACCAGGTCCCCGTCCTTCTGTGCCAGGCACCCGGCGACCATGATCTCCATGTCGGGTCGGCGGTCCTTGACCGACTTCAGGTGGCCGAGGGTGCCGTAGAGCTTGTTGTCGGCGTTCTCACGGATGCAGCAGGTGTTGAGGACGACCACATCGGCGTCCTCGACGTCGGTGGCGGGTTCGTAGCCGTCGGCCTCGAGCAGGCCCGCGAGTCGTTCCGAGTCGTGCTCGTTCATCTGGCACCCGAAGGTGCGCACCAGGTACCGCTTGGTCACGCCGCTAGCGTACGGCCGGTGGAGGATGGCACCGAAGTCCGGGCCACGACGACGCCACCGGCCTCGAGCGCTCCTCAGCGCGGTCGATCGACCGGTTCGGCGGTGTGGACCGCGGCGATGCTGGCTGCGGTCGCGCTGACGGTCACCGCGGCGATCGCCTCGTTCATCATGGGGGTCGACTACTTGCCTGCAGCTGCGCTGTGTGGAAACGAACCCACTCCGGGCTGCGTCGACGGCGGCGCCGGCTGGGCCGCCACCGCCCGTTCGATCGCTGTCGCTCTGGCCGTTGTGATGGCGCTGCTCACCGCCGCGGTGGGTGTCGTGCTCACCGTCCGGACCCGCCGCGGGCGGGTGGTGGCCGCGACGGTGGGCGCCCTCCTGTCCGCATCGGCGGGGTTGATCAGCGTGGTGACAGGGTCACGACTCCAGTGGGACCAGCTCGCGTTGCGATCGGTCCGGGTGGTCGGCCCCGGCGACTACCGCGGGATGGTGTGGATGTTCCAGTCCCGCGCCGATGATGTCCGCTTCGTGATGGTCGATGGCGTCGAGCTCACGGTGGACGCCCTGCGGCGCACGGCGATGCTCAGCGCCGGCAGCGCCGTCGGTGCGTTCGTGCTGCTGATCGGGGCGTTGCTGCTGCTCCGTCCGACGCCGGGTGGAACGCCCAGCGGCTGACGGCATTCGAACGCGACGGACCCGCCGCGTGCGCCGTCCTGGGGGGCGGACACGCGACGGGTCACGTCGATCCTGGAGGCTCATCAGCGCTCACAGCGGAACCGTGGGGAAGACGGCACCGCTGTCCGCGTGTGAAACCGACGCGTGAGGCGTCGATCCCACACGCGAACGCCCAGGCAGCTAGTCCCGCGTGTGAAACCGACGCGTGAAGCGTCGATCCCACACGCGAACGGCGGGAACGCCGCCGGCCGATCAGTCCAGGGTGATGGGGAGATCGTCCGGATCGACCACGTCATCGGAGAGATCGGTCGATTCCGACTCCTCCGACTCGCCCTGCCCGATGCCGACGGCACGGAGCACGCGATCCTGGATCTCCACCATGACCTCGGGGTGCTCGGTGAGGAACGCCTTGGCGTTCTCCCGCCCCTGGCCGAGCTGCTCGCCCTCGTAGGTGTACCAAGCGCCCGACTTCTTGACGATGTCGTGTTCGACCCCGATGTCGAGCAGGGAGCCCTCACGGCTGATGCCCTTGCCGTACATGATGTCGAACTCGGCCTGGCGGAACGGCGGAGCCACCTTGTTCTTGACGATCTTGACCCGGGTCCGGTTGCCGACGACCTCGACGCCGTCCTTGATCGACTCGATGCGACGGATGTCGAGGCGAACCGACGAGTAGAACTTCAGCGCCCGGCCGCCCGGAGTGGTCTCCGGCGAGCCGAACATGACCCCGATCTTCTCCCGCAGCTGGTTGATGAAGATGCAGATGGTCTGGGTCTTGTTGAGGTTGGCGGTCAGCTTCCGCAGCGCCTGGGACATGAGCCGGGCCTGCAGGCCGACGTGGCTGTCGCCCATCTCGCCCTCGATCTCGGCCCGGGGGGTCAACGCCGCGACCGAGTCGACCACCAACACGTCGATGGCGCCGGAGCGCACGAGCATGTCGGAGATCTCGAGCGCCTGCTCACCGGTGTCGGGCTGGGAGATGAGCAGCTCGTCGACGTCGACGCCGATCTTGGCGGCGTAGACGGGGTCCATGGCGTGCTCGGCGTCGACGTAGGCGCAGACGCCGCCGTTGCGCTGCGCCTCGGCCACGACGTGCATGGCGAGCGTGGACTTGCCCGAGGACTCCGGGCCGTAGATCTCCACCACACGGCCGCGGGGCAGACCGCCGATCCCGAGGGCGATGTCCAGGGCCAGGGCGCCGGTGGGGATCGACTCGACCGCCATGGTGCCCTTGTCGCCCATCTTCATGACGGAGCCTTTGCCGAACTGCTTCTCGATCTGGCCGAGCGCCATCTCGAGTGCCTTCTCTCGTTCCACGTGAGTGTCCCTTCGTGCTCGGCGGACCTGCCGCCGGGGTGGTTCGGGGGCCGTTCGACGGCGCCGATCAGTTGATGCGCTGACCGTAACGAGGGGGTGTGACACTCCCCTGCCCGGCACCACAGGAGCGTAGTTACGAACGAGTGTTCGACTCAAGCATTTCGGCGGGATTCTTCGGATCTGATGCGTCCAGAACGACAAGGTGTGTCGTTGAGGACCCCTATATCTCGAGGAGGTGGCGGCGGAGGAGGCCGAGGAGCGAGATCACGCTGAACTCGCGCACCTGGCGGCGCCGGCCGGGCAGGCGCACCTCGATCGAGTCGAGCAGGCACTCCCCCTGGCCGGCCGAGCCCGGCTCGCCGATCGCGACCGCCAGGCACACCGTCCCGGCCGGGCGGTCCTCCTGGCGCTCCGGTCCGGCGACCCCGGTCACCGCGATGCCGACGTCGGTGCGCAGCACCCGACGGGCCCCGAGTGCCATCGCCCGGGCCGCGTCCTCGGTCACGACCGGTCCCTCGGGCACGCCGAGCAGCTCGAACTTCACGTCGGACGCGTACGACACGACCGATCCCCGGAACACGTCGCTGGCGCCCGGAACGTCGCACAGACGCGAGCCGACCATTCCCCCGGTCAGCGACTCGGCCACGCCGAGGGTCATCCCACGCTCCCGCAGCAGGTCGAGCACGACGGACTCCATGGTGTCGTCGTCGACGCCGAACACCAGCCCGCCGAGGAGACCGCGGACCACCTGCTCCTCTGCGGCGAGGATGTCGGCCACGCCCTCGGCGGTGGCGGCCTTGGCGGTGAGGCGGACCTTGAGGCCCTCGCCGCCGGAGGCCAGGAACGCGATCGTCGCCGCGGGAGCTCCCGAGTCGGCCAGGCGGTCGAGCTCGTCCATGCGACCGGCGAGCATCTCGGCCAGGCCGGACTCCGACTCGCCCCACGTGCGCAGGGTACGGCTCGCGATGGACGAGGTGATCCCGGCCCGGCGCTGCAGGTCTGCCAGCACGGTGCCCGACACCATCTCCTGCATCTCCCACGGCACGCCCGGCACCGCGTAGATGACCTTGGGGACGGCCTCGCCGGTCAGCGGGTCCGGACGCTCGAGCGGGCAGATCAGGCCGGGAGCGGTGCCGGGCTGCTCGGGGATGAACTCGGCGCCCACCGGCTTCATCGCCTGGCGCAGGTTGTTCATCGACATCCGGCGACCGCGGCCGCCGAACATGGCGATGATGCGCTCCGCGGCCTCCTCGGACTCCTCGAGCTCCACGCCCATGACCCGGGCGATCGCCTCGCGGGTGAGGTCGTCCTGGGTCGGACCGAGGCCCCCGGTGCAGATCACCGCGTCGCTGCGCGACAGGGCGAGCTCGATCACCTCGGCGATGCGGGTGAGGTTGTCGCCCACCTTGGTCTGGAAGTACGAGTCCAGCCCGGCGAGGGCGAGCTGCTCGCCGATCCACGACGAGTTCGAATCCACGATCTGGCCGAGCAGCAGCTCGGTGCCGACGGCCACCACCTCAACACGCATGGCGGGCAACCTACCGGCGCCCGCCGGGTCCGGCCGTGACCGAGCGGTCGATCAGTCGCCGGTCATCGTGGTCGTCGCCCTCGACCCGGCCTGCACGTACTGCGCGGCGCTGATCCACGCCACGGCGACGGCCAGCCACAGCACCGTGTCGGCCATCCATGTGTACCCGGTCGTCCACGGCCACACCACCAGGCTGACCGAGCTGAACTGCAGGAACGTCTTGAACTTGGCGACGTTGGACGCGGGAACGGCCAGGCCCCTGCGGCCCCAGTAGCTGCGGAACGCCGAGATCAGCGCCTCGCGCACCGTGATCAACAGCACCGGCAGCCACCAGAAGCGCCCGGCCAGCACCATCGCCCACAGGCCGCCGAGGGCGAGCACCTTGTCGGCCAGAGGGTCGAGGAACGCTCCGGACCGGGTGGTCCCCTGCCGTCGGGCCAGGTAGCCGTCGAGGCTGTCCGACGCGGTGATGGCGATCCACAGCCCGAACAGCAGCCACCCCGACCGCTGCTCGTAGATGAGGACGAACGCCACCGGAGCGAGCAGGAGCCGCACGACGGTGATGACGTTCGCCGGCGTCAACAGGGCGCTCGGTCCGAAGGTCCGCGACCGCTCGGTCGAGTCGGGCGGGTGCGTGCTCACACCGGCTCCGCGGTCAGGTCCGGTCCGGCCGCGGCGGTGATCTCGACCAGGTGCAGCTCGCCGACGGCCAGGGTGTCGGGCACCTCGATGATGCCGTCGATCTCGGGCGCCTCGCGATGCGAACGGGCCACGCCCACCTCGTCGACGAGGACGACCGTCCTCTCCCCCACCAACGCGTCTCGGGCCCGGCCGGTGATCGTGTCCTGCAGCTCCCGGAGCTCGGCCAGGCGGTCACCCACCAGCGCGGGCTCCACGGCGCCGTCGAGGCCGGCGGCGTAGGTGCCGTCCTCGGCGGAGTAGGCGAAGAAACCGCACCAGTCGAGGCGGGCGGACTCGACGAAGTCGAGCAGCTGGTCGTGGTCGTCCTCGGTCTCGCCGGGGTAGCCGACGATGAAGTTCGACCGGAACGCGGCGTCGGGACGCAGGGTGCGGATCGCGTCGATCCGGGCGAGGAAGCGCTCGCCGTCGCCCCAGCGACGCATGCGGCGCACCAACGGGGCCGACACGTGCTGCAGCGACAGATCGAAGTAGGGCACCGGTCCGGTGGCGATGAGCTCGACCAGCTCGTCGGTCATCTCCGACGGGTACAGGTACAGCAGCCGCACCCGGTCGACCTCGGCGGCGACGGCGCGCACGAGCTCGGCGATCGGCGTGGTCCCGGACGCCACGTCGATGCGACCGTCGGTGTCTCGGTCACGCCCGTAAGCGGCCAGGTCCTGGGCGACGAGGACGACCTCGCGGACCTGAAGGGCCGCGACCTCGTCGAGGACGGCCTCGATCGGCCGGGATCTCTGCGGACCGCGGAAGCTGGGGATGGCGCAGAACCCGCACGCCTTGTCGCAGCCCTCGGCCACCTTCACGTACGCCCACGGCCGCTCCGAACGTGGCCGCGGCAGGTTGAGCAGGTCCATGGTCGGCACCGCGGGCCCGGAGCCGCGGGTCGGACCGAGGGTCACCGGAACACCGAAGCCGGCCACCGCGTCCACCTCGGGCAGAGCGGCAGCGAGCTCGTCGCCGTAGCGCTCGGCCATGCAACCGGTCACCACCAGCTCGGCACCCTCGGCGCGGCGTTCCTCGAGGGCGAGGATGGTGGCGACGCTCTCCTCACGGGCCTCGGCGACGAAGGCGCAGGTGTTGACCACCACCAGGTCCGCCTCGTCGGCCGATGCGGCCGCCAGCAGACCGTCGGCGTGGAGGGTGCCGATCAGCTTGTCGGAGTCGACCTGGTTCTTGGGGCAGCCGAGGGTCTCGACCCAGTACGTCCGGGACACGCCCGCAGGCTACAAGGGCACCTGCACCGGCCCCACGACCCCGGGATCGGACCTGCGGGCACGACGGCCCGTTCAACCGGCGGGGAGCGCGTCCTCGTCCCGCAGTCGGATCTCTCCGAAGCGACCGGGCTTCAGCCCCTCCATGCCCGAGTAGAAGTCACGGATCCGATCCATGTCGGCCACGAGGTCGTCGCTCGGCGAGATGACCGGCCCGAAGCCACCCGTGCGGGTGCGTCGGTCGACGAACGCGCACACGATCGGCACGTCTGCCTGTTGAGCGATCCGGTAGAAGCCGGACTTCCAGTGCTCGGTGCGAGAGCGGGTTCCCTCCGCCGGCACCACCAGGACCAGCCGGTCCCTGCCTTCGAACTCGTTCGCGAGCGAGGTGACCATCCCGCCGGGTGCGCTCCGGTCGATCGGAACGCCGCCGAGCCGGCGCATGATCGGCCCCGCCGGCCCCCGGAACAACGACTTCTTGCCCAGCCAGGAGATCTTCACCCCGCTGACGCGTGCGAGAGCGAGCGTCAACGGGAAGTCCCAGTTGGAGGTGTGGGGCGCAGCGATCATCACGCAGCGGTCCGGGACGGGTTCCGCGGCGGGTGCGACGGACCAACGCCAGAGCGCGAGCCAGAGCCGGGCGAGGAGGGTCATCCGGCGACCGTAGCGGAGCGTCGACCGTAGCGGAGCGTCGCCCGCGAGCCTCCACCCGGGCCGTCAGCGGTCGGGGGTGCCGCCGGGGGCCCGACCGACGAGCAGCGCGAAGCCGCGCCATCGCCAGTTGCAGTCCACGTGCTCCAGACCGGCGACCCGCATCCACTCGAGTTGCGGTTCGACTGCGGCGAGCACGTCCTCGGGGTCGCCACCGGGTCGGCCGATGCGCCGGTTGAACTCCTCGTGCAGCTCCGGTGTGGCGCACCGGACCACTTCGAGGTTGGCGAAGACCCCGCCGGGGCGAATGGCGGCGACCACCTCGGAGAAGAGCGATCGCTTGCGGTCGTGGTCGAGGTGGTGGATGGCGAACCCCGACACGACCACGTCGAATCGGCCGAGGTCCGGCAGCGGGTGCCTCAGATCGTGGGCCACGATGCGCACCCGGGGATCGCCGTCGAACGCATCGCGGGCGCGCTCGAGCATCGGCGGGGAGCTGTCGAGACCGACCGCCTCCGCGACCCCGGGCCGGGCGTCGAGGACGAGCGAGATGAGGCGGCCGTCTCCGCAGCCGAGGTCCAGGACCCGCTCGACCTCGGCCGGCAGGGCCTCGACCAGCTCCATCTCGCCCGCCCGGCGGGCGGCGAGGCGACCTACTCGTCCGGTGTACTCCCGGACCTTGGCCTCGTCGGTCCAGCTGTCGGTCATCGGCTGCACCCGACCGGGCCTCGGGGCGCCGCTCTCACGGGTACGCCAGACGCAGACCCGGGCGTGGCCACTCCGCGGTCAACAGGCGACCGGAGCTCGACGCGGTGGCGTAGGCAGTTCGGCCCTCGGGCCCGCCGAAGCAGATGTTGGTCACCATCAGGTCGTCGGCGGGGTGATGCTCGAGCCGGCTCCCGTCCGGCGAGATGGCGGTGATGCCGCCGTTGAGCAGCGTGCCGACGCACACCCACCCGTCGCCGTCGACGGCGAGGGAGTCGAGCAGCTGGTGGCCCGGCAGCCCGCAGAGCAGGTCGCCGTGCGGTTCGAGCAGGCCGCTGCCCTGCGCCACGCCCGGCCCGGGAACGTCCCACGCCCACACCCGGCCGGTGTGGGTCTCGGCGACGTACAGGCGGTCCCCCGCCGGCGACAGGCCGACGCCGTTGGGGGCGTCGAGGGGGAACAGGACCTCGCGGATCGACGAGCCGTCGGCCGCGGCGTAGAAGACCCCGGTGCGGTCGCTCGACCGCTCCAGGCGTACGCCGTGGTCGGTGAACCAGAACCCGCCGTGACGGTCGAACACCAGGTCGTTGGGGGCCCGCAGCGGTCGGCCGTCGCACTCGGTGTACACGGTCTGCACGGACCCGCTGGTCGGGTCGACCTTCTGGATGCAGCCGCCGGACCAGCTCGGCGGGACCGGGCCGGGTACGAGCATGCCGCCCAGGTCGACGAACTCGAAGCAGCCGCCGTTGTTGGTAATCCACACCGCCCCGTCCGGCCCGATCGCCGCGCCGTTGGGTCCGCCGCCGCAGTCGGCGACGACGTCGACGGTGCCGTCGGGTGACACCCGGCTCAGCGTGCCCCGCTCGATCTCGACCAGCAGCACCGATCCGTCGTCCAAGCCGACGGGTCCCTCTGGGAAGCGCAACCCGGTCGCGAGCGTCGTCCACTCGGTCGGCACCGTCGTCACGGTCGTCGCGTCGGTCATGTCCCGCACCCCCTCGGTCCGGCGGCGGTCCCGGACGGCCGCCGCGGCCCGCACCGTACCGGCGTCGACCGGCCGAGGGCGCGATGTCGCCCGGCGAGGGCGACGGAACGATCGGTCAGCGGGCGGTGTGGTCGTCCCAGTCGCCGCGGCTCTTGTGGGTCCCGTCGCAGAACGGTTTGCGGGCCGATCCCCCGCAGCGGCAGAGGAACGTCCGATCGTCGCGGGACACGACGTTGCCGTCGGCGTCGACGACGGTCACCGGGCCCACGACGACCATCGGGCCGTTGCGCTTGACGTTCACCACCACCGGGGTCGAGGCATCCGACGGCGCGTCCTCGTCGGGTCGCTCGGCGTTGTGTCCTCCCGCCGAGCCGTCGGTCCGGGTGTAGGTGAGGGCACGGCTCGGACACGTGTCGACCACCGCGGCGACGCGGTCGGCGGTCGCTCCGTCGGGGCGGATCCACGGCCGGGCGTCGCGGTCGAACACCGACGGGAGTCCCTGCAGGCAGCGGGCCGAGTGGATGCAGCGCTCCGAACGCCAGTGCACGGTGATGGCCTCCGCGGTGTAGTCCTTGGCCGGCACGGGCTCCTCCTCGACGTGTGGGACCCGGGTGGGTCAGGGCTCCCAGAATGCCGCGACCAGGTCCACCCGGCCCGACGACCTCAGCGGAGTCCCCTCCTGTCGGTGATGGGCCCGGGCCTCGGCCGCCAGCGGGTCCGGCAGCGAGCCGTCGGCGCGCACCACCCGCCACCACGCGACCGCGGCGCCGTCGCGGGCCATGACCGCGCCGACCTGGCGGGGACCGCCCCCGAACCGGTCCGACACGGCGTCCGCAACGGCCCCATAGGTGGTGACCCGGCCCGGTGGCACCCGATCGACGACCCGCAGCACCGCCTCGGCGAAGGCGTCGGGGTCGCGGTGCCGCCCACCGCAGCGACCGGAGTCGTCCGGGTCGATCAGATCGCCCCGGACTCGATCAGGTTGTCGAGCTCCTCGGGGCTCATCAGCACATCGCGGGCCTTGGAGCCCTCGGACGGTCCGACCACACCGCGCTCCTCGAGCAGGTCCATGAGGCGCCCGGCACGGGCGAAGCCCACCTTGAGCTTGCGCTGGAGCATGGAGGTGGAGCCCAGCTGGCTGCGCACGACCAGCTCCATGGCCTGGGCCAGGAGGTCGTCGTCGTCGCCGCTGCCAGATCCTCCGGAGGTCGACCCTCCGGCGTCATCGGATCCCTGCACGTCGGAGACGTACTGGGATTCGACGTCGGGAGCCTGGCGCCGCCACGACGACACGATCGAGTGGACCTCGGACTCTTCGACCCAGGCCCCCTGGATCCGCTCCGGAGCGCTGGAGCCGCCCTCGAGCAGCAGCATGTCGCCCCGACCGACCAGCCGTTCGGCGCCGCCCTGGTCGAGGATGACCTTGGAGTCGGTGGCCGAGGCCACCGCGAACGCCAGTCGGGCCGGCACGTTGGCCTTGATCACGCCGGTGATCACGTTGACCGAGGGTCGCTGCGTGGCGATCACCAGGTGCAGGCCGACCGCTCGGGCCATCTGCGCGATGCGGCAGATCGACTCCTCGACGTCGCGGGGCGCCACCATCATCAGGTCTGCCAGCTCGTCGACGACGATCAGGATGAACGGGAGTCGATCGTAGGTGCGCTCCGATCCCGGCTCCGGGGTCAGCTCGCCCTTGTCGAACTTCTTGTTGTACCCGGTGATGTCACGGACGCCGACCTCGGAGAGCAGGTCGTAGCGCCGCTCCATCTCCTTGACCGCCCAGTTGAGGGCGTTGGCGGCCTTCTTGGGGTTGGCGACCACCTGGGTGAGCAGGTGCGGGATCCGGTTGTACTGGGTGAGCTCGACCCGCTTGGGGTCGATGAGGATCATCCGGACCTGCTCGGGCGTGGCCCGCATCATCACCGACGTGATGATCGAGTTGATGCAGCTCGACTTGCCCGCACCGGTCTGACCGGCGATCAGCAGGTGCGGCATGGTCGCCAGGTTCATCAGCTTGGCGGTGCCGTTGATGTCGCGACCGACGGCGACCTGGAGGGGGTGGGTGGCCTGGCGGGCCTCCTCGGAGGTGAGGATGTCGCCCAGGTTGACCACGACGCGGTCCGCGTTGGGCACCTCGACGCCGATCGCCTGACGGCCGGGGATCGGAGCGAGGATCCGCACGTCGGGCGACGCCATCGCGTAGGCGATGTCCTTGTTGAGCGAGGTGACCCGGGCGACCTTGACGCCGGTCCCGAGCTCCAGCTCGTAGCGGGTGACCGTGGGGCCGACGGTCATGCCGACGATACGGGTCTGCACGCCGTGCTCGGCCAGCGCCGAGACCAGCACGTCGCCACGGGCCGCGACGGCGCGGGTGTCGATGTCGCGACGGCCCGACAGGCTGAGCAGCTTGACCGGTGGCAGCTTCCAGGCCGAACCGGCCAGACCGGGCGGCAGCTCGATCTCGAGCTGGGTCGGGTCGACCGGCTCCTGGTTGGCGGCGACGACGACGTCAGGGGTGGTCGGCTTGCGGGGCCGGCTCCGCTTGGGTGCGGGCTTGGCGTCCCGATCCTGGTCGAACAGGGCGACGTCCGGGGCGGGATCCGCAGTGTCCCCGTCGGCCGCCTCGGCGGAGCCGACCCGGAACAGGTCCGAGAACCACACCCCGATCCGTCGGAGCAGCGGCGCGGCGGCGTGTCCGACATCGGAGGCCACGGTCCGCAGCGGCCGGCCGGTCATCAGGCTGGCCGACAGAACGGCGAGGACCACCAGGACCGCGACAGCTCCCCCGCTCCCGACGACGGCCTCGAACACGCCGGCGACCGCAGCTCCGAGCAGCCCGCCGGCCGCGGCGAAGGCGTCGAGCCCGTCGGCCTCGACGGTGAGCCCGGCCCCGGAGGCCAGGTCGAGGAACCCGAGCAGGGTGAGGATGGCGAGACCGATGCCGATGCCGCGGCGGATCCGGGCCACGTGACGCTCGTGGGGGTCGACGGCGCCGCGACCGGAGGCGGTGTCACCGGACTCCCCCGTCAGGTCGACGTCGGCCCGACGCGGACCGATCACCACCAGGACGCCGCCCGCCACCAGCAGGGGCGGCACGACCAGGTCCAGACGTCCGACCAGGCCGGCGGACAGCGACGCCAGGGCCGAACCCAGCGGCCCGGCGGCGCCGGCGTAGACACCGAGCGCGGTGACGATCCCGACCAGGATCAGCAGCAGTCCCGCCACGTCGTGGCCGTGACCGTCGAACAGGACTCCGACGCCCGGTCGAGGCGGCTGGGCCCGGCGGGTGGACCCCCGATTCGGCGTGGACCGCTTCGCGGCGGTCCGCTTGGGGGTCGATCGTCCGCGCGATCCGGAGCGGTTGGCACCGCTGGAACGCCGCGCCGAGGTCGTCTGCTTGCTCGCCACAGTGTCAGCCACGCTACCCACCGTGACCGACAGTGGGGCGGAACCCCCCGAGAACCCCGTAATGGGCGGCGTGGGGCGGCGACGCCGGTCAGACCGGTTCGGGCTGACGATCCGAGCTCGGCACGGTCGGATCATCCTCGGCGTCGTCGTCCTCGCCGGGGTTGGTGTGCTCGAGGGTGCCTTCGATGTTGACCGACGGCAGGATCCGGTCCAGCCACCGCGGCAGCCACCAGTTCCTGTCGCCGAGGAGCTCCATGGTGGCGGGCACCAGCAACATGCGCACCACCGTGGCGTCGAGCAGGACGGCCAGGGCCAGACCGAAGCCGAAGAGCTTGACGGTCCGCATCGACTCGCCCAGGAAGCTGCCGAACACGAACACCATGATCGCGGCGGCCGCGGTGATGACCCGGGCGGTGGCGGCAAGGCCGTCGGCGACTGACGCCTTGGCGTCGCCGGTGCGGACCCACTCCTCGCGGATCCTCGACAGGAGGAACACCTCGTAGTCCATCGACAGGCCGAACACGATGGCGAACAGCATCATCGGCATGAACGGCTCGATCGGGGCCGGCTCCACACCGAAGATGTCCTTGGCCCACCCCCACTGGAAGATGGCGACGAGCACGCCGTAGGCGGCGCCGATCGACAGCAGGTTCATGATCACGGCCTTGACCGGGACCAGGAGCGACCGGAACACCACCATCAGCAGCAGGAACGACAGCGACAGGACCGCGGCGAAGAACAGCACGAGCCGTTCGGACACGAACGACGTGAAGTCGACGGTCACCGCGACGAAGCCGCTGACGAGGACGTCGAGGCCCGTGCCGGTCTGGGCGCGGGGCAGGACCTCGTCCCGCAGGGTGTGCACCAGTTCGGTGGTCGCCTGGTCCTGGGGTGCGGTGGTGGGGACGACCCGCCACATGACCGCGGTGGGGTCGCCGTCCTTGCCGGTGATCAGCGTGTTGGGCAGCGCCGGGCTCACCGACTCGACGCCGGGGGTGTCCTCCAGCGCCGTGGTGACCGCCGCCAGCTGCTCGGGGGTCGTCCCCTCCGGCAGCTTCGACACGAGCACCAGCGGCCCGTTGTGGCCCGGTCCGAAGCCCTCGGCCAGCAGGTCGTAGGCCTCCCGGGTGGTGGTCCCGGGCGGGTCGTTGCCCTCGTCGGGGAACCCGAGGTGCATCCCGAACGCCGGGATGGTGAGCACCACCAGGAACACCGTCGCCCCGATCGCCATCGACCAGGGGTGGTGCTGCACGACCCGACTCCAGCGGTAGGCGCGGGTGGTGCGCAGCGGAGCGGGTTCGCGGCGGGGAACCTCGCGTCGCAGCGGCGTCCAGAAGAACCCGAGCACGATCACCACCGCCGCGACCAGGATCGCCCCCGCGGCGAGGGGCTGGATCTTGAGCCCGGCACCGAGCAGGGCCACCGCGACCAGTCCGGCGGCGATCAGACCCCGCCAGCGGGTCCGTTCGACGCGCTCGCCGGCGAAGCCGAGCATGGCGGGCAGCAGGGTGAGCGACGCCACCATGGTCACCGCGACGACGGTGGCGGCGCCGATGCCGAGACCCTGGATGAAGCTCACCCCCATCAACAGCATGCCGAGCAGCGAGATCACCACGGTCAGTCCGGCGAAGGTGACGGCCCGGCCGGACGTGTCGAGTGAGATGGCGACGGACTCCTCGACCGTGTGGCCCAGGTGGAGTTGCTCGCGGAAGCGGGTGACGATGAAGAGCGCGTAGTCGATGCCCACACCCAGGCCGATCATCACGCCCAGCGTGGTGGCGAAGTCGGGCATGGGGACCGTGTTCGACAGGAGCGTGAGCAGGATCGAGCCCACGCCGATCCCCCCTAGGGCGACGCCGATCGGCAGCCCCATCGCCAGGACCGAACCGAACGCCGTGATGAGAATGACGATGGCGAAGGCCAGGCCGAGCAGCTCCGAGTCGGGGGGCTCGAACTCGACGAACAGCTGACCGCCGTACGCGATGTCGACACCGTCGACGTGGGGGGCGAGCCCGCGGACCTCCTCGGCGTACTCGGATGCGCCCTCCTGGTCGAGCAGGACCGGGACCTGGATGTCGGCGTAGGCGATGGTTCCGTCGTCGCCCCGGGTCGAGATCTGGGGGGCGCCGGTCGGCCCGAAGGGGCTGCGGACAGTGGTGTCGTCGACATCCGCGACATCGTCGAGGAACGCCTCGAGCTCTGCCCGCTGGGCGTCGGAGAACTGGCCGTCGGTGCGGAACACGATCGAGCCCGATGAACCGGCTCCGATCCCGCCGAAGTCGGAGGCCAGCAGGTCCATGCCGTGCTTGGACTCGACGTTGGGGAGGTTGAACTCCGACTTGAAGTTGCTTCCGAGCGCGCCGGTGAGCGCGCCGCCGGCGACGAGCACCACCAGCCACGCGGCGAGCACGATCCACCGCCGTCGGCAGCACCAGGCTCCGAGTCGTCCGAACACGTGGGGGTCCCTTCTGGTCGGGGGCTCGCGGAGGGCCCCGAACGAGCGCGCCACATCACGTTCCGGCTCGATCGGGGTCAGTCTGCTGCGCGCTCGCGCCAGGCAGCACCTCGGACGTGGGTGACATCCGTCGCCCCCACCCGCCCTCGCCGCCGAACTTGTAGCCCACAGGTCACGCCAGCGACCGCCGGCTACAACATCGCCAGCCGCCGCCGAACTTGTAGCCCACAGGTCACGCCAGCGACCGCCGGCTACACGTTCGGTGCGGTGGACGCGGGCGTCAGGCCTCGAGCACGACCGGAACGATCATCGGTCGACGCCGGGTGCGGTCCGACACGAAGCTGCCCGCTGCCTTGCGCACGAGCTTGACCAGCCTCGACACCTCTGCGTCCTCGGCCAATCCGCTGTCGACCGCGGCCCGAACCCGCTCGGCCAGGTCCGACAGCAGGTCGGCCGACTCCTCCTCGTACACCCACCCCCGGGTGGTGATCTGCGGCCCGGCGACGATCCGCTTCTTCTTCCGGTCGACGCAGACGATCGCGGACACGACGCCCTCGTCGGCGAGGATCCGACGGTCGGCCAGGACTCCGGTTCCGACGCCGCCGACGGTGCCGTGGACGTAGACGTACTCGGCGGGCACCCGGCCGACCTCGCGGAGTCCGTCGTCGTCGAGGACCAGCCGGTCGCCGTCCTCGGCCACGACGATGTGGTCGTGCGGGGTGCCCATCGTCTCGGCCAGACGGGCGTGTGCGACCAGGTGGTGGTACTCGCCGTGCACGGGCACGAACCAGTCTGGCTTGAGGATCGACTGGTAGAGCTTGAGCTCCTCGGCCTTGGCGTGCCCGGTGGCGTGCACGTCGGACACCCCCGAGTGGATGACCTCGACGCCCTGTCGGAAGAGGTTGTCGATCACCTTGGTGACCGCGTGCTCGTTGCCGGGGATCGGATGGCTGGAGAGGATGACCGTGTCGTCGGGGTGCAGCTTCAGCCAGCGGTTCTCCTGGCCGGCGAGCAACGTGAGCGCCGACATCGGCTCACCCTGTGACCCGGTGCAGAGCACCAGCACCTTTCCCGGCTCGTGGCGGTCGACGTCCTCGACGTCGATCAGTGCGGAGTCAGGGATGCGCAGCAGCCCCATCTCCCGCGCCATCGAGATGTTGCGACGCATCGACCGTCCGAGCGGCGCGATCACACGACCCGAGTCGACCGCTGCGTCGGCGAGCTGCTGGATCCGGTGGATGTGGCTGGCGAAGCAGGCCACGATGACCCGACGGCCCCGCTGCTCGTACATGAGCTGGTGCAGGACCCGTCCGATCTCGGTCTCCGAGCGCGAGTGCCCGCGTTGGTCGGCGTTGGTCGAGTCCGCCAGCAGCAGCCGGATCCCCTCGCCGTCGGCCAGGGCCCCCAGGCGCGACAGGTTGGTCAGCCGGCCGTCGACGGGCGTGAGGTCGATCTTGAAGTCTCCGCTGTGGACGATCGTGCCCTGCGGGGTGTGGAACGCGGTGGCGACCGCCTGCGGAACCGAGTGGGTGGTCGGGATGAACTCGACCTCGAACGGCCCGATCTCCCAGGTGTCGCCGTCGGCGGCCACGCACAGGTCGGTGCGACCCATCAGGCCCGACTCCTCGATGCGCCCGCGGGCCAGGCCCAACGTGAGCTCGGTGCCGAAGATCGGGAAGCTCGCCTCGCGCAGCAGGTAGGACAACCCGCCGACGTGGTCCTCGTGACCGTGGGTGGCGATGCAGCCGACGATGTCGTCGGAGCGCTCGAGCAGCCACGTGAAGTCGGGCAGGACCAGGTCGACGCCCAACATGTCGTTGTCGGGGAACATCAGACCGCAGTCGATGAGCAGGATCTGGCCCTCGAGCTCGAGAGCGGCGCAGTTGCGGCCGATCTCGCCGAGGCCGCCCAGGAACGTGATGTGGACCGGCGGCGCCATCAGGCCAGCCCGTCGAGCACGCGGCGGGCCCGGTCCTCGAGGTCGTCGGGCGCGGGGCCCATCGGCGGGCGGCACGAGCCGACCTTCAGGCCGAGCACGCGGAGCATGGTCTTGGTGGGGACGGGGTTCACGGCGTCGGGGCTGCTCTCGTAGTCGTAGGAGTCGAGGAGGCCGGCGTTGATCCGGCGGGCGGTGCTCACGTCGCCCTTCTCGAAGGCATCGATCATCTCCCCCATCTGGCGTCCGACCCAGTGCGACGCCACCGAGATGACGCCGACGGCGCCGACCGCCAGGAGGGGCAGGGTCTGGGCGTCGTCACCGCTGTAGACCTCGAACGCCGACGGCGCCGACGCGATCAGTCGGGCCGTCTCGGTCGGGTCACCCGACGCGTCCTTGACCCCGACGATGTTGGGTACGTCGTGGGCCAGGCCGAGCATCGTGTCGGTGTCGATCTTGCGGCCGGTGCGCACGGGGATGTCGTAGAGGATGACCGGCAGGTCGGTGGCCGCGGCGACGGCCCGGAAGTGGGCGTCGAGGCCGGCCTGCGAGGGCCGGTTGTAGTACGGCGTCACCGACAGGATGGCGTCCACGCCGAGCTCGGATGCCCGACGGGTCTGCTCGACCGCGGTGGCGGTGGAGTTCGATCCGGCCCCGGCGATCACCGGGACCGACACCGCACCGCGGACCGTCCGGAACAAGACGAGCTCCTCGGACTCGGTGAGCGTCGGGCTCTCGCCGGTGGTCCCGCACAGCACGAGGCCGTCGGAGCCGTTCTCGACCAGCCAGTTGGCCAGCTCGACCGCGGCGTCGAGGTCGAGCTCGCCGCGGTCGTCGAAGGGGGTCACCATGGCGGTGATGACGCGTCCGAAGGTCGCGCTCATGGGGTGTCTCCAGTTCCTGGGGCCCGGCGGCCGGGGCGGCCGGATCCGGCTGCGTTCGTGGGGATGGCGTCCGGGGTGGCTTCGTGCTCGCGGTCCCGGCCGAGCACGGCCAGCAGGTGCTCGTGCAACTCGAACCACACGCCGTGATAGGAGTCGCCGGTCACCCGGGTCAGCCACTCGGTGCGACCGGCGAGGACGTGGTCGTGGGACTCGATGAGCCTCGGACCGTAGCCCGTGAAGCGCGGCACCGTCCGACCGAGAGCGGACGTCACCTCGATGGCGGCCGGGTGCAGCCGTGCGAGTCGCGCCAGCACCGACGAATCACGCTCCGGATCGGAGTGGTCGTTGGGGACGTGCTCGCCGTCGACGACGACGACCTGCCAGTCGGTGCAGATGGACAGGAGCTCGGCGTTGAGCGGCAGGAAGGCGCCGTACGCGTCGAGGACGGCGTCGCGTGTGCCCGCGGCGTCCAACTCCGCCGACAGGAGCTCCTGGCCTCGGGTCCGTCCCGCCGCGGTGAGCGACCATCCCACGATCCGCCCCTCGCGGTGACGCACCAGCCGATCCGACTCCGCGGTTCGCAGGACCTCGTCGAGCCGGTCACCGTCCACGGCCGTCGCCGCCCTCAGAACATCGGTGGTGGCGAATGCCCGCAGGCGCAGCTGGAGCAGCACCGTGGCCAGGTCGTCGGACATCGAGCTCAGGCTACTGGAGGGCCCATGACCGACCCGACCGGGTTCGCCGGCCCGAACCTCACCGACGCGCCCCTCATCTCCCATCCGAGCGCGCCGACGGCGGGCCCCGCCGGGACCCGCCGTCGTCGAGCTCGTGGGTGGCGCCGCGTATCAGGCGCTGCGCTGGTCCGCGTCGGTGAGGGCGAACGACTCGTACTCCGAGCCGGTGTCCTCCCAGTCCTCGAACTGGATGACGCCGATCTCCTCGAACCGGCGGCGCAGCCAGGCGTCGTTGCGGTCGAGCAGGCCCAGCTTCTTGCAGTTCGGGACGATCTTGGAGAACAGCATTATCTGGAACAGCTGGCGGGTCGGCGTCCGCATCACAGCCTCGATGGCGTCCTTGACCGGGACGTCCATGCGCTCCCAGACCTCCTGCTGGAGGAACCTGTCCCGCATGCGCACCGCGGCCTCGAATGCGAACTGCTGGCGCTCGAAGATCTCGGCGTCGGACAGGTTGGCGTAGTACTCCTGGAGCGACAGCACGCCGAAGGCGACGTGGCGGGCCTCGTCGCTCATCACGTAGCGGAGCAGCTGCTTGAGCAGCGGCTCGGTCGACATCTGGTGCATGAAGCCGAAGGCGGCCAGGGCCAGCCCCTCGACCATCACCTGCATGCCGAGGTAGGTCATGTCCCAGCGGCTGTCGGTGATGATGTCGTCGAGCAGCATCTTGAGGTGCGCGTTGACCGGGTAGTGACCGGACAGCTTGGTGTCGAGGTAGCGGGCGAACACCTCGACGTGACGGGCCTCGTCCATGACCTGGGTGGAGGCGTAGTACTTGGCGTCGATCCACGGCACGGTCTCGACGATCTTGGCGGTGCAGATGAGAGCGCCCTGCTCGCCGTGCATGAACTGGCTGAGGGTCCAGTTCTGGCTCTCGATGCCCAGCCGCATCCACTGGTCGGGAGTCCACTTCTCGAACGGGGTGCCCGTCACGTCGAAGTCGGCCAGGCCCAGCGCGCCGGCGCCGTTCACGCCCGAGTTCTGCTCGGCGTTGGCGATGACGATCGACTCCTGGTCCACCTCGGTGTCCCAGGGGAGGTCGGTCTCGCCGTTCCACATGGAGACCTTGGCCTTCTCGTAGAGCTTGTCCAGAGCCGGCCGGGCACCCTTGGTGTAGTCCCAGGTGAAGATGGCCTCGGCGTTCTGCTGGACCGTGGAGATGACGGCGTCGCGATCGCTGTTGGACACCGCGAGGATGGCCTCCAGGTCGTCGACGTCGGCTCGGCCGAGGATCTCCTCGTTGATGCTCATGACATGTGCTCCTGTGTGGGTATCGAGTGGTTGTGGACGGATGGAGGTCAGGCCGCCGGCTCGAGGCCGGGCAGCAGGTAGGTCACGACCAGGTGCCGGGCGGTGTCCTCCCGGCCGGGGTCGAGGTCGTCGGAGGGGCTCTGCAGGTACGACACGACCAGTCGCGCCGCCCACATGGCGACGTGGCTCGCGTCCTCTGGTGTGAGGAAGCGCATGAGCGACGGACCGAAGGCGGCGCCGGCGAGCAGGAAGACCGGGTCGAGGCGATCGAAGGTCAGGTGCTTCTCGATGCTGGCCCACTCGTGTTCGGGGACCTGTCCGAACGCCCGGTGCTCGCGCATCTCGGTGATCGAGAAGCTGACCGCCCGGGCCAGGACCTCCTCGAGGGTGGCGAGGGGTTCCAGCTGGCGGTTCAGCTCACCGACCAGGCGGGTGATCTCGCTGCCGAGGCCGGCCTGGAGGATGGCCCCCTTGCCCCCCGGGAACAGCCGGTAGACGGTGGCGCGGGAGATCCCGGCGCTGCGGGCGACGTCTTCGACGGTGGTCTTGGCCATGCCCCAACGGGCGACGCAGTCGAACAGGGCGTCGACCACGCGCGCTTCGGCGCTGTCGGGCTCGAGGTACGTGCCCAACGCCACGCCCGGCGCGGACGGGCCGGTGCTCTCGCGTTCTGACGGGCGGATCGTGGCCGCGCCACGCCCCCCGGTGACCGACGTCATGGGTGGAACAGTAAGACCGAATCTGTCTCACCGCTACCCATGGTCGGTGTGACATCTGCTACACGCGCCCTGGTGGTGCGAGCCCGTGAGGTGGTTCCGCAGCCCGTCAGGAGGGGGCGGTCTCGGCGATCCCTCCCAGGAACTGGGTCCGCACCAGGTGCCGCGTCTGGGCCTCGTCGGTCAGGTCCCAGCCGGCCGGACTGCCCATGTAGGACAGGATCAGGCGCGTGAGGTAGTCCGACGCCTCCGCGGTGTCCACGCCGGGGCGCAGCCGCCCGGCCGCCGCCTCCTCCTCGAGCAGGGCCGCCATGTAGTCGCGGATGACCTGGTGGACGATCGACTCGCTGGGCTGGAGAGCGTTCACGAGCTCGTCGATCTCCGGTTCGAGCAGGTTGGCCATGATGCTGCTGCGGCGGATCAGCTTGGTCCCGATCACCAACCCGGTCACCAGCCGGTCCTCGAGCGTCTCGAGGTCGGCCACCGCCAGCGCCAGCCGTCGCCAGAAGCGCGCCACCTCCCAGGTGGCGGTCTCGGACACCAGCTGGCTCCGCCCGCCGGGGAAGTGCCGGTAGATCGTGGTGCGCGACAGGCCGGCCTCGGCCGCGACGGCCTCCATCGACACGTCGCGCACCCCGCCACGCTCCACGCATCGGACCGCCGCGAACATGATCCGCTCCCGGACGTCCACCGGTCCGGCCGCGCCGTCCTCGGCCATCAGGTCGGAACCTCGTCGTTCCCCGTCGCCACCGGGACGTCCGCTGCCCCGCTCCCCGGGAGATCGACGGGATCGTCGTCGGGGGTCTGGTCGCCCCGGACGCGGTTCTGCGCGACCCGCCGCAGGACCAGCGGGTAGCCGGCGGCGGCGATCAGGGCGAAGATCCACCACTGGACCATGTAGGAGAAGTTGGTCTCGGGCGTCGGCAGCTCGAGCTTGACCGGCTCGGGCATGCCGTCGGTCGATGCCGGCTGCGGGGGCGTCTGGCCGTCGAGCATCACGTAGACCGGTTCGAACGCGGCGTCGACCTGCTGGTCCAGCCGCGGGACGTCGACCCGGGCGAGGGTCCGGAGGGTCCCGGTCGCCGGATCGGTCCCGCCGAAGGTCCCGTGCTGCTGACTGCGCTGCACCAGCCCGGTCACCGTCACCTCTCCCGCCGGTGGCTCGGAGCCTGGGAACGGCGGGGCCGGAGGGTCGATGTCGAGCGGCACCCAACCGCGGACGACGGCGACCGCGGTGCCGTCGGCCTGCACCAGCGGGGTGAGCACCCACGCCCCGGGCGCACCGCCCTGGCTGCGGTTGCGCACCAGCACCTCACCGGCCGCGTCGTAGACGCCGCTCACCTCGACCCGACGGAACTCCACCGACTCGGGAACCGCGGCGGGTGCCGTCGACGCATCGACGCCGGAGTCGGCGAGCGCCTCGTCGAGCGGGACGGGGGTACCCGCGGCCTGGGCGGCCAACGCATCGGACTTCACCCTCTCGTCGATCCAGCGCTGACGCTGCCAGAAGCCGAGGCCGATCATGGCCAGGACCCCGATCGCGACCAGGACGTGGCTGACGATCCAGGCCGGGCGGCGGAGGAAGTCGTACATCGTCGACCGACCCTACGACCCGCGGTGAACGGGTGCAGAACCGGGCGTCGGCCCGGATCTGCACCCGTGGGGACCGACCGACGGGCGATCAGTCGCCGGCGGTGGGAAGCGTGTAGTCGTCGAAGCGGTCCCGCAGGTCCTTCTTGGAGAACTTCCCGACGCTGGTCTTGGGGACCTCGTCGATGAAGACGACGTCGTCGGGCAGCCACCACTTGGCGACCCGGCCGTCGAGGAACTCGACGACCTCCTCCTTGGTCAGCTCCTCCCCGGGCTTGACCACCACGCAGGCCAGCGGCCGCTCGGCCCACTTCGGGTGCGGGACGCCGATCACCGCCGCCTCGGCGACCTTGGGGTGCGCCATGATCTCGTTCTCGAGCTCCACGGAGCTGATCCACTCGCCGCCGGACTTCACGACGTCCTTGGTGCGGTCGACGATACGGACGTAGCCCTCGGGGGTCATCACCGCCACGTCGCCGGTCTTGAGCCAGCCGTCATCTGTGAACGACTCCGGCGATCGGGGGTCGTCGTAGTAGCCCGCGGCGATCCACGGACCGGCAGCCTGCAGCTCACCACGGCTCTGGCCGTCCCACGGCAGGATCTCCCCCGTCGCCTGGTCCGCGATGCGCAGCTCGACGCCGAGCACCGGACGACCCTGGCTGGCCCGGACGTCGGCCAGCTCGTCCTCGGGGAGCCCTTCGAGGACGGTGGTGACGTTGGCCACCGACGCCACCGGGGAGGTCTCGGTCATCCCCCATGCCTGGAGGATCGGCAGGCCGATCTGGGCCCGGTAGGCCTCCGACAGAGCCTTGGGAACCGCGGAGCCGCCGCACGGGATGGCCCGCAGCGACGACGTGTCGCGTCCGGCCAGCTCGGGCAGGACGCCCATCCAGATGGTGGGGACTCCCGCGGCCAGGGTGACGTCCTCGGACTCGATCATCTCGGCCAGCTTGACCGGGACCATGTTCGGGCCGGGCATGACGAGCTTGGCCCCCGACGCGACCCCGGCGTGGGCGAGCCCCCAGGCGTTGGCGTGGAACATCGGCACGACCGGCAGGACGACGTCGCTCTCGCAGACCCCGACCGAGTCGGCCAGCATCGCCCCCATCGTGTGCAGGAACGTGCTGCGGTGCGTGTAGACGACGCCCTTGGGGTTGCCGGTGGTGCCCGACGTGTAGCACATCGACGCGGCCCGGTACTCGTCGTCGACGCCGAACTCGGCGGGCGCCTGGGCGCCGATCAGCTCTTCGTAGTCGAGGACCTCGACGCCCTCGGGGTCCGGACCCTGGCCCCCGTCCTCCATGACCACGACGTGGCGGACGGTGCGGAACGTCGGCATCAACGGGGCGAGGAGGCCGAGCAGCGAGCGGTCGACGAAGATGACCTCGTCCTCGGCGTGGTTGACGATGTAGGTGACCTGTTCGGGGAACAGCCGGATGTTGAGCGTGTGCAGCACCCGACCGGAGCACGGGGCGGCGAAGTAGAGCTCGAGGTGGCGTCCGGTGTTCCAGGCGAACGTCGCGACGCGGCCGTCGGGCGAGATCCCGAGCGAGTCGAGGGCTGCGGCGAGCCGGCGGGTGCGGTCGGCCCACTCGCCGTAGGTGTAGCGGTCCACGCCGGTGGCCGTCGCGGTGACGACCTCCTTGGTCGGGTTGAGCCGCTCGGCGCGCTCGAAGAGGTGGTTGAGCGTCAGCGGACGGTCCTGCATCGTGCCCTGCACGGTTCCCCCTGTCGGATGGCCGGCGAGGCGTTCCCCGTTCCCGGCGGATGGTCGATGGTCCTTCCAGCGGCGCCACCCAACCGGGAGCCACCGCCTGTAGGGTCGAGCGTAGGCCGAGCGCGGAGTCCGCGACGGCCCAACCCTCCCGAGCGCCCTGAGCCCATGTCCTACGCCGCCCCGGCTCTGCCGCCCGACCACCAGACCCACCCTCGGTGGCTGCTCCCGCTGCTGACCGCCGGGATCGTCCTGCTGGTGATCGCCTCGAACCTGGGCAACATGGTCTGGGCCGACTGGGTGCAGTCCCGGCCGCTGGGCCTGATCGCGCTCAACTCGTCGAACAAGTACCTGCTGATGACCTCGATCAGCCTGGACCTGGCCCCGATGGTGGTGGTGGCGAGCCTTCGGTTGCTCGCCCCTGACCCGATCTTCTTCGCCATGGGCTGGCTCTACGGCGACCGGGCCCTGCACTGGGCGCGACGGACCTTCCCGGGCGGGACGCATCTGCTCGACCGGGTCCACGAGGACCCCCGAGCCGTCCACCGGGTCCTCAACGTCCTCGTCGTGGTCGCCCCCAACAACCTCGTGTGCCTGGTCGCCGGCGTCGTCCGCTTCCCGCTGCGCCGGTTCATCGCCCTGAACCTGGTCGGCACCGTGGGCCGGGTGCTCCTCATGCGCTGGCTGGGCCACCTCTTCGAGGACCAGATCGAACACGTGCTCGACGTGGTCGACCGCTACCAGACCTGGTTGCTGTGGGGGTCGGTCGCTCTGGTCGCCGCGCTGGTCGTGTGGCAGATGCTGTCGGACCGAGGGTTGGTCGGTGGGCTCGAGGAGCTCGAGGACGAGCTCGGCGACGACTGAGCGCCTTGCCGGTGCTGCAGCCGGCGATCAGCCCGGCAGGTCGAGCAGCGCTTCGAGGCCGACGGTCACCCCGGGTCGGTCCGCGACCTTCTTGACCGCGAGCACGACCCCCGGCATGAAGCTGGTGCGGTCGATCGAGTCGTGACGCAGCGTCAGGGTCTGCCCGGCGGTGCCCAGCAGCACCTCCTGGTGCGCGACGAGGCCCCGCAGGCGGACCGAGTGGATGTGGATGTCGGCCGGTCCGACCCCGCCCCGGGCCCCCTCGATCAGCTCCGAGGTGGTGGGGTCCGGGGTCCAGTCCTTGGACGCCTCGGCCATCCGCTGGGCGGTGTGCACCGCGGTGCCCGACGGGGCATCGAGCTTGTTCTCGTGGTGCAGCTCGATGATCTCGGCGGAGTCGAAGTACGGGGCCGCCACCTCGGCGAAGTGCATCATCAGGACCGCACCGATCGCGAAGTTGGGCGCGATGACGCAGTTGGAGCGTGTGAACATCGCGTCGAAGGCCGCCATGTCGTCGTCGGTGAACCCGGTGGTGCCGACCACCGCGTGGACGCCGTGCTCCGCGCACCACCTCAGGTTGTCCATCGCCGCGGCCCGGTGGCTGAAGTCGACCACCACCTGGACGGCACCGCGCTCGAGCGCCGCCGGCCCGCTGGCGATGCGGATACCGGCGTCGACCCCGGTCACGGTCCGGAGGTCCAGACCCGAGTAGCTGGGGTCGACCGCCGCGACCAGGCTGAGGTCGTCGTCGCCGTGGACCGCCTCGCACACCGTCGCGCCCATGCGGCCGCCCGCTCCGAGGACCCCGACCCTGATCACCGCTGCATCCCGATCACGCTCCGACAGTAGCGGTGGCGCCACAGGGTCGTTCCGCGCCAGGGTCGTTCGCTGGGATCGGTCCGCGCCAGGGTCGGGTTCCGACCGTGTGACTGCGGCGACGGTCAGCCCCCGGGTTGCTCGAACAGGTCGCGCCGGGGCTCGTCGAGGTACACCGGCTGCTCGTCGCGGTCGAAGGCCCGGATGGCCGTGGGCAGGTTGTCGGTGAAGCCGGCCATGAGCTGGTTGCGGTCCTCGAACTCGATGGCGGCGTCGAGGCTGTTGATCTCGAGCTCGACCCACAGCGCCTGCTTGGTCGCCTCGAGGCCGTGGTGCGAGTAGCGCACCATGTCCGCCGCCATCTCCAGAGCCTCGTCGAGCACGGTCCCGGCCGGGACCACCCTCGACACCAGTCCCATCCGCTGGGCCTCGGCCGCGTCGACGCGGCGTCCGGTCAACAGGATGTCGTTGGCGTTGGCAGCTCCGATCAGTCGCGGCAGCAGCCATCCGGCTCCCATCTCGGCCGAGGTGAGGCCGTTGACGATGCCGGTCGCGTTGAACGACGCCGTCTCGTCCGCGATCCGCAGGTCCGCCCCGAGAGCCAGGCACATCCCGCCGCCGTAGGCCGGGCCGTTGACCGCGGCGATGACGGGCTGGGGGATCGAGCGCAGCCGCCGGGTGATCTGCGAGTAGGTCCGCATGGAACGGCTGGCGATGCGGTGGACCGTCAGGCCGTCGATGTTGGGGATGACGCCGTAGTCCTTGAGGTCGAGGCCAGAGCAGAACGCCCGCCCTGTGCCGGTCAGGATCACGACGCGGGCCGAGTTGTCGGCTCCCACCGACGCCAGCGCCGAGTCGAGCTCAACGGCCAGGTCGATCGACAGCGCGTTGAGCCGCTCGGGGCGGTCCAACCGGACGATGCGCACGTGCTCGCCGTGCGATTCGACATCCACCAGACCCATTGTCACCCCCGTCGCGGAACCGCCGTACCGTACCGGGCATGCCGATCGCACCGGACGATCCATCCCCGGCGCCCACCGCCGCGCTGCTGCTGCGCGTGAGCGGCCCGGATCACCCCGGGATCACCGCGGACCTGATGACGCTGCTGGATCTGGCCGAGGTGGAGGTCCAGGACGTCGAACAGGTGCTCGTGCGCGGACAGCTGACCCTGGCCGTGGCCGTGTCGGACCCCGGCGACCTCCGGGATCGGCTTCCCCAACTGCTCGACCCACTGGCGGAGGGCCGCGGCGTTCGCGTGGAGCTGTCGTCTGCTCCCCCGCCCCGACCGGCGCACCAGCGCACCGAGGCGGTCACCGTGCTCGGCCACGCAACCGAGACCCCGCTGTCGCCGGCGGAGATCGCAGCCGTCGCCGGTGGGATCAACGCCGCGGGGGGCAACATCGACCGGATCGTGCGCCTGGCCCGCTATCCGGTGTACGCGTACGAGTTCCGGGTCACCGGTGCCGAGCCGACCGCGCTGGCCCAGCACCTGGGCGAGGCAGCCGCCCTGCACCGCCTCGACATCGCCCGTCAGCCCGCCGGGCTGGAGCGTCGGGCCAAGCGCCTGGTCGTGCTGGACGTCGACTCGACGCTGATCCAGGACGAGGTGATCGAGTTGATCGCGGCCGAGGCCGGGTGCCTGGACGAAGTACGAGCCGTGACCGAGCGGGCGATGTCCGGCGAGCTGGACTTCACCGCGGCCCTGACCGAGCGGGTGGCCCGCCTGAAGGGCCTCGAGGTCGACGCCCTGGACCGGGCCCGGGCCCGGATGCGCCTCACCCCCGGGGCCCGCACGTTCGTGCGCACCCTCAAGCGGCTGGGCTACACCGTGGGCATCGTGTCGGGCGGGTTCACCCACTTCACCGACGGTCTGGCCGCCGAGCTCGGCGTGGACCACGCCCGGGCGAACCAGCTGGAGGTGCACGACGGACGACTGACCGGGCGGGTCGTCGGCGAGGTCGTCGACCGGGGAGCGAAGGCCCGGTTCCTGCGGTCCTTCGCCGAGGCGGAGGGGATCCCGCTGAGCCAGACGGTCGCGGTCGGCGACGGCGCCAACGACCTGGACATGCTGGCGACCGCCGGTTTGGGGGTCGCCTTCAACGCCAAGCCCGTGGTCCAGGAGGCGGCGGACACCACCGTCAACGTCCCGTACCTCGACGCGATCCTGTTCGTCCTCGGCGTGACCCGCGACGAGGTCGAGCGGGCCGACACCGACACGGGTTGATCGCCGCGGTGCGGTCGACCCGCCATCCCGAACGGTCGAGCGTCGTTCAGCGAGGACCGACGCTCGACATCACCCGGGCTGAGCCGAGGACCTGCTCGGCCACCCGCTGCACCTCGTCGTCGGTCACGGCTTCCAGCCGGGCGAGGTGCTCGTCGATCGGGGTGAGCCCGCCCCGCATGGTCTCGCTCATGCCCAGCCTGGTCATGCGCGTGCCGACGTCCTCGTAGGACATCAGGTACGCGCCCCGGAGCGAGCCCTTGGCCCGGGCCAGCTCCTCGCGGCTGATGCCGTGCGACACCACGTCGTCGAGGATCGTGTCGACGACGGCGATCAGGTCGTCGACCTTGCCCGGGGCCGTCGCGCAGTGGACCGACACCGCACCGGTGTCGACGTGGTGGCTCACCGCCGACGAGATCGAGTAGGTGAGGCCGCGCTCCTCGCGGACCTCCTGGAACAGCCGACTCGACGGCCCGGAGCCGAACACGTGGTTGAGCAGCGCCAGGGCATAGCGCCCGTCGTCGTCGACGGCGAGCGCCCGCCAGCCCATCGCCAGGTGCACGACCTCGATCGGCCGGACCTCGACGCTCGACTCGCCGAGGCGGTCGTCGGGCTCGGTGCGCGTCGGCACCGGTCCGGGGGAACGGTCGCCGAACCGCCGGTCGACCTCGTCGACCAGCAGGTCGTGGTCGATGTCGCCGGCAGCAGCCACGACCAGGTTGGCCGGCGTGTACCACTCCCCGAAGAAGTCGCGGACGGCGTCGCGGGTCAGCCCGTCGATCGATTCGATCGAGCCCAGCACCTCACGGCCCAGCGGATGGTCCGGGAAGAGCCGTTCGAACAGCTTCACCGAGGAGACGTCGTCCGGATCGTCCTCCGCGGCCGCGAGCTCCTCGAGGATCACCTCGCGTTCGCCGTCGAACTCCCAATCCCTCAGCGCCGGGTTCTGGACGACGTCGAGCAGCAGGTCGATGCCGACATGGGCCTCGACCGCCGGCATCCGTGCGTAGAACGCGGTGTGCTCGTTGGCGGTGAACGCGTTCATGTCGCCGCCGATCCCGTCGATCGCCACCGCGATCGACTTGGCGTCACGCTCGTCGGTGCCCTTGAACAGGAGGTGCTCAAGGAAGTGCGACGCGCCCGACATCTCATCGGACTCGTCGCGGCCGCCGACGCCGACCCAGACCGAAGCAGCCACCGAGCGCGACGTGGGCAGTCGATCGGTGACGACCCGGAGCCCGTTGTCGAGCACGGTTCGACGGACCTGCTCGTCGGGCGAGGGGAGCACGCTCCCCCCGCCCGACGGCACCGGCACTGACCGGTCGGTCACCGGCGGCGGTTGCCGCCGCGACCGCGACCCCCGCGACCGCGGTCGCCTCCGCCACCGGAGCGGACGGGGGCGGGACCGAGGTCGCCGAACTCCTCGCGGAGCTCGGCGTCGAACGCGGCGCCGAAGTCGAGCTCACGCCGATCGGCGGAGCGCTCCTCGGAGTCCGGACCCGCGGCGCTCACGGCGTCGGCGGAGCCGACGCCGTCACTCGCTTTTGGGTTGTCACCGCCCGCGAGCTCGCCGACCGGCGACAGCGAGATCTTCCCGTTGGGGTCGATGTCGTCGACCTTCACGGTGATCGCGTCGCCCAGGGTGAGGACGTCCTCGACCTTGTCGATCCGCTTGCCGCCACCGAGCTTGGAGATGTGCACCAGCCCGTCACGTCCCGGGAGGATGTTGACGAACGCCCCGAACTTGGTGATGTTCACGACGCGGCCGTCGTAGGTGGCCCCGAGCTCAGCGGTCGGCGGATCGAGGATCAGCTTGATCTGCCGCTCGGCCTCGGCCACGGCACCGCCGTCGACCGCCGCGATCGACACGATGCCGACCAGGCCGTCGTCGTCGACGCTGATGTTGGCGCCGGTCTCGCTCTGGATCGAGTTGATGACCTTGCCCTTGGGCCCGATGACCTCCCCGATCTTGTCGGCCGGGATCTCGAAGCTGATGATCTTCGGTGCGGTCTCGTTGACCTCGGGCCGGGGCTCGGCGATGGCGCCGGCCATGACGTCGAGGATCTGGAGGCGGGCCTCCTTGGCCTGCTCGAGAGCGGCAGCCAGCACGTCGGCGGGGATGCCGTCGATCTTCGTGTCGAGCTGCAGCGCCGTCACCGCGTCCGCCGTGCCCGCCACCTTGAAGTCCATGTCGCCGAAGGCGTCCTCGGCCCCGAGGATGTCGGTCAGGGTCGCGTACTGGCCATCGGCGTGGACGAGGCCCATGGCGATGCCCGCCACCGGTGCCTTGATCGGCACGCCGGCGTCCATCAGGGACAGGGTCGACGAGCAGACCGAGCCCATCGACGTCGATCCGTTGGAGGAGAGGACCTCGGAGACCAGACGGATGGTGTAGGGGAACTCCTCGAGCGACGGCACGACCGGGAACACGGCGCGCTCGGCGAGAGCGCCGTGGCCGATCTCGCGGCGCTTCGGGCCCCGCATGAAGCCGGTCTCGCCGGTGGAGAACGGCGGGAAGTTGTAGTGGTGCAGGTAGCGCTTGCGGGTGATCGGGTCGATGCCGTCGATCATCTGGTCCATCTTGGCCATGCCGAGCGTGCAGATGTTGAGCACCTGGGTCTCGCCACGCTGGAACAGTCCGGAGCCGTGAGCGGTGGGCAGCACACCGACCTCGGAGCTGAGCGGTCGGATGTCGCGCAGCCCTCGGCCGTCGATGCGCATGCCGTCGTTGACGATCCGGGTGCGCACCGTGTTCTTGGACAGGGACCGGACGGCGCTCTTGACCTGCTTGGTGGCCTGCGCCTGCGCCGTGGCCTCGTCCGCTCCCTCGGCGACGGCCGCGGTGACGAGCTCGGGGACGATCCGGTCGACCATCTCGGTGCGCAGGGCGTCCTCGGCGGCGCCGCGCTCGGACTTGTCGGCGATCTGCATGATCTCGTTCATGCGTTCGCCGCCCAGGCTCTTGACCTGGGCGTAGATGTCGTCGGTGTAGTCGACCTGGACGTCGAATGACATGGTCGGCTTGGCGCCGACGGCGTCGACCAGCTCCTGCTGGAGGGCGATGACGGCCTTGATGTACTGCTTGCACTCCTGCAGGGCGGTGGCCAGCGCGGCCTCGTCGACCTTGGGTGCACCCTCGTCGTAGTACTGGAACGACTTCTCGGTGCCACCGGCTTCGACCATCATCACGGCGACGTCGCCGTCGTCGAGCTGCCGGCCGGCGACGACGATCTCGAAGGTCGCCTCGTCGGACTCCTCGTAGGTCGGGTGCGCGATCCACTCGCCGTCGGTGCTGTAGGCCAGACGGACGGCGCCGATCGGGCCTTCGAAGGGCACGTCGGAGATCATCAGCGCGGCGGACGCCGCGTTGATGGCCAGCACGTCGTAGGGGTTCTGCTGGTCGGCGCCCATGACGGTGCCGACGATGTGGACCTCGTTGCGGAAGCCGTCGGGGAAGGACGGACGCAGCGGACGGTCGATCAGGCGGCAGGTGAGGATGGCGGACTCGGGCGCCCGACCCTCACGCCGGAAGAACGAACCGGGGATCTTGCCCGCGGCGTACATGCGCTCTTCGATGTCGACGGTCAGCGGGAAGAAGTCGATCCCGTCGCGGACGTGCTTGGCGCCGGTCGCGGTCACCAGGATGCGGGTGTTGCCCATCCCGGCCATGACGGCACCGCCGGCGAGTCCCGCCAGCTTGCCCGTCTCGAACGAGATGGTCTTGTCGTCGCCGCCGATCGGCGCGGCGACGCGTGTGGGTTCGGCCATGTGGCCCTCCTTCTACCCCCGCACGGCGGGAGCGTTCGGTGCGGCGGGGCCAGTTCCCAGTGGTCGAGCCCCGGCTGGGCCCCTGCTGACCCCCGGGGTGGTGACCACCGAGCGGAACGGGTCTGCGGGTGTCACCCGGGAGGGCCGCAAGGGCCTCTTCGTCCGAGGGGATCGGCCGGAGGGCCGGAGATCGGCAACCGGTAACTGACCGGCCTGCCGCATGTGTGTTGACACCACGCTACCCGATGCGGACCTCCGGAACGTGAACGCCCTCCCGAGGAGTCCCGGGAGGGCGTTCGACGGCGATCGGAGTCGTGGCCCGTAGGCCGCGTGGGGAACGGTTCAGCGACGGAGCCCGAGCTCGGCGATGACGGTCCGGTAGCGCTCGACGTCGTTGTTCTTGAGGTAGTCGAGGAACCGTCGGCGCTTGCCGACCAGCATCAGGAGACCGCGCCGCGAGTGGTGGTCCTTCTTGTGCACCTTCAGGTGCTCGGTCAGGTGGTTGATGCGGTCCGTCAGCAGAGCGATCTGCACCTCGGGCGAACCCGTGTCGGTGTCGTGCTTGCGGAACTTCGCGATCGTGTCGCCCTTGGGCGGGAGGTTGGTGGGCTCCCGGTTGGTCATCGTGGTTGCTCTCCTGTGGGTGTCGGACCCGGCTCCCACGGACCGTCGACACCACCGGGAGGTGGGGCCGCGGGAACGGGAGCGGTCCCGGCGGGTGCCGGGGACCGCACACGCTACCAGTCAGGCGTCGCCGTCCACCACGTCGAGCTTCGCCGGGCGGGCCTTGCGGCCGCCGGCGGTCGTCGGGGACCGCCGGTCCGTGCGCTCGCGACCGTTCGGGGTCGGCGGTGCCGAGCCCGTCGGTCGGGGATGCTCCACCGTCCAGCGGTAGCGCGGCTTGCGATGCCGTCCGACCACCTTGCGCCGGGCATCGACCGGGTCGAGGTCGAACACCCGGGCGTCGGGGTCGTAGCAGGCGGAGCGGATCTGGTCGATGCTCGGGGTCCGGGTCCGCACCCCGGCGGCGCGGAGGGAGCGGCGGATGCCGTCGCCGAGCGGTCCGTCGAGCATCTCGGCCATGATCGCCGGGAGGGTCTCGGGATCGGTGAGCGGCCAGGAGTGACCGCCGCGCTGGATGGTCACGAGGGTGCCCTCGGTGCGACGGACGGCATCGACGGACGTGCGGTGCGGCACCGCGATGTCCCGGCTGCCGTGCAGGGCGATCACCGGGATCTCACCCTCACGGATGGCGTCGAGCGCGTAGCGGCTGGACCGCGTGCGCAGGATCGACATCATCGGCCCCATGAGCCGCCACGGCTGCACCAGGTGACCGGCCACGGTGGGGACGGCCAGCCGCATGAGCTTGGTCGCCTGTCGGGGATCGCTGAACGCCGGCGGGATGGTGAGGGAGTCGACGACGAGGAGCGCCCCGACCATCCCCAGCAGCGGCGGAGCCACCCGGAACAGGTAGACCATGCGGTCCCACGTGTCACCGACGATCGCGTCGATGAGGATCACGGCCATGGTCCGTTCCGGCCACTGCGCCGCGAGCCGGGTCACCAGCTGGCCCCCCATGGAGTGACCGGCCAGCACGAAGCGCTCGATCCCCAACTCGTCGATGCAGCGGCCGAGCAGCTCCGCGTAGTCGTTCATCGCCTGACCCGACAGCGGGAGGCCCTGCGTCGCCCCGTGACCGGCGGTGTCGATGGCGATCACCCGGAACCCCATGCCGACCAGCCGAGACAGCGACTGGGCGTACAGGAAGCCCTCGGCGGAGAACCCGTGGACCACCACCAGAGGGATGCCCTCGCCGGCGACGGTGACACCGACCAGGTGCCCGTCGGCCAGGGTGATCTCGTGGCGGGCGAGCCGCGGGACCTCGACCGCGCCCGGGGCGACGGGTTCGTCCCGAACCGGACCTTCGATCGGGTCGACGATCTCGCTGGACTCGATGTGGCTCATGCAGGTTGACCCCCACGCCGACAGGGCAGGAGACCAATCTACCGAACCAGGCTCGGAAACCGGTGGTCTCAGCGGAGCCCGAGGAGTCGGGCCGCCTCGTCGCAGTCGAGTCGGAGCTGGGTGGTGAGCTCCTCGACCGAGGCGAAGCGGGCGTCGGGACGGATCCGATGGGTGAAGCGCACCGACGTGGCCCGGTCGTAGATGTCACCGGCGAAGTCGAGGGCGTGGACCTCGAGCAGCGTCATCGCCCGGTCGTCGTAGAAGGTCGGCCGCTTGCCCACGTAGATCGCCGACGGCAGGACCGTCCCGGTGTCGGACAGCTCCAGCTCCCCGGCGTAGATGCCGTCAGCGGGCATGAGCATCTCAGCGGGGATCGCCACGTTGGCGGTCGGGAAGCCGAGGGTCCGCCCGCGGGCGTCGCCACGGGTCACCGGCCCCCGCATCTCGTGCGGCCGCCCGAGCATCGCGTTGGCGTCGGCCAGCCGGCCCTCGACCAGCGCCCGACGGATCGCCGTGGACGACACCTGCGCCTCGTCCCGGGCCGCCCGGCCGTCGGCGCCCACCAGCTCGTGTCCGTGCACGCCGAACCCCAGCGGCCCACCGAGCTCTTCGAGCAGCGCCACGTTTCCGGCCCGCCGGTGCCCGAAGTGGAAGTCCTCACCGACGACGACCTGACGGACGTTGAGGCAGTCGACCAGGACCGTCCGCACGAAGTCCTCGGCGGACTCCGCGGCCCGCTCCCGATCGAAGCCGACCACCAGGGTGTGGTCCACCCCGGTCGCGGCCAGCAGCTCGAGCTTCTGGTCCAGGTCGGTCAGCAGGAGCGGGGCCGACTCGGGCCGGATCACCTGCGCCGGGTGCCGGTCGAAGGTGACCACCGCAGACGCGTGGCCGCCGGCTGCCGCTCGCCGCCGGACATCGCCGATGACCGCCCGGTGCCCCAGGTGGACACCGTCGTAGGCGCCGATGGTGACCACCGACCCCTCGGCGGGACGGGGACAGGTCGTCGAGGCGCCGGCGGAGCGGACCTGGTTCAGTCGGTGGACCTCCACGGGCCGGAGGCTACCGGTGGCCGGAGAGCCCGGGCGCACCGTGATCGGCCGCTCAGGACAGGACGAACGCGGGCTTGACGGTGCCCTCCCGATGCGGGGCGTAGACCGCCAGGAGCCGGGATCGATCCGGGTCGAGCACCGCCCACGGACCGGTGTCGTCCCCGTCGTCGCCGAGGCCGAGGCGGTCACGCTCGAGGACCCGGCCGTGGAGGACCTCGCCGGCCACCGCCGGATCGGCGACCACGCAGCTCATCACGCGCTCGATGGCGGTGGGCGCCAGGAGGTGGGCGGACGGATCCGCCTCGAGCTGCTCGAGCGTCGCCGCGTCGGACAGGTCGAACGTCCCGACGGCGGTCCGACGCAGCCCGACCAGGTGGGCTCCCCCGCCCAGAGCGTGACCGAGGTCGGAGGCGAGGACCCGGACATAGGTTCCGGCCGAGCAGCTCACGACGGCGCCGACGACCATCGGGTCATCGGTCGCCTCGACGTCGAAGCGGGTCACGGTCACCGGGACCGGGGCCCGCTCGACCACCTCGCCGCGCCGGGCGAGCTCGTGGAGACGACGTCCGTCGACCTTCTTGGCCGACACCATCGGCGGGACCTGTTGCAGATCACCGGTCAGATCACGGGCCGCGGCCCGCACCGCCTCGAGGTCGGGAGCATCCATCCGGTGGGTGACGGTGACCTCCCCGTCGGCGTCGAGCGAGTCGGTCTCGACCCCCATGCGGATCACGGCCTCGTAGGTCTTGGGCAGACCGCCGAGGAAGGTGAGGAGTCGGGTGGCACGACCGACTCCGAGGACGAGCACCCCGGTGGCCATCGGGTCGAGGGTGCCGGAATGGCCGATCTTGCGGGTGCCGAAGATCCGCCGGCACCGACCCACCACGTCGTGGCTGGTCCAGCCCGACGGCTTGTCGACCACGCACAACCCGAGCGGCGCGTCGGGGCTGCCGTCGGCGTTCACGATCCGTCGGCTGGATCGCCGTCGGGCTCGCCGACGGATCCGCCGTCGGGTTCGGGGGCACCGGTCGCGCCGGGCTCGATGTCGCGGAGGATCTGGTCGACGCGCAGAGCGGACCGCAGGACGTCGTCGTGACGGAAGCTGATCTGAGGGGTCTTTCGGGCCCGGACCTCGCGGTTGACCACCTGCTGCACCTTCCAGCGCTGCTCCTCGAGCGCCTCGACCACCTCGTCGAGACGGCCGTCGTCCTCGGCCTGCAGCGCCGACCAGAAGACGTCCGCGTGCTCGAGGGATCCGTCGACGGTGGCGTCGGTGATGGTGACGAGCACCAGTCGCTCGTCGCCGATGCGCTCCAACTCGGAGGCGACGACCTCACGCACCAGCTCGCCGAGGCGATCGGTGCGGCTGTACTGGCGAGGGGCGCGACGAGCAGCGGTTCGACGACGACGGGCCATGCCCATTGGTACCACGATCCACCGCCGCGGAGCTCCGGAGGGCCGCCCGTAGCGGTCCCGGGAGTTCCTCAGCAAGGGGGATGTACCCAACGGCGGCTCCGGGCGGCTGGGGCACACTGGTGCGGTGACCGTCGGTACCGCCCCGGCTCCGCCGCGCCCGCAGAGGACCCGGCGCATGCGCCGTCCCGCCACCCGAACCCAGATCATCGCCGTCTCCGCCATCGGCGTCGTCGCAGGGTCCCTCGCCGCGCTGACATCGGACGCGGCGCCGACCGGCACCGATCTCTTCGACGTCGTGTGGCGGGTCGCCCTGGTCGTGGTGAGCACGATCGCCGGGGCCCGGGCCCGTCGCTGGAGCCTGGCCGCCGCCGCCGGCCTCGTCGTCGTCGGTGCCGCCGGCTGGTGGAGCGTGGCCGGGCTGATCGCACTGGGTCTCTGCTTCGCCCTGGCGTGGGAGGACCGCCGGAGCCGCATCGCCGGCGCCGCATCCGCCGCACTGGTCGCTCTGGCCGCCCTGCACCTGGGGTGGCCGACCCCGACCTTCGCGACCGCGGCGCTCGCCGCGGTCGCTCTGGGCATGATCTGGGTGTCCGCGTACCGGACCAGCAGCCGACGCATCAGACGTCGAGTCCGCATCTCGCTCCTGGCGGTGGGAGCGTTCGCTCTCGTCGGCACGCTCAGCGCGGTCGCGTTCGCCGCGACGCAACGGACCAACGTCCAGACCGCCGTCGACGACGCCATGGGAGCCGCGGACCGCATCGGCGGGGCGTCGAGCACCGCCTCGACCGCCGGGTTCGCCTCGGCGCGACAGCACCTGGCCGACGTCGTCGCCGCGGCGGACGCTCCGTGGATGATCGCGGCCCGAGCCGTTCCGGGCGTCGGGGCCAACCTCCGATCGGTCCGTGAGTCCGCTGCTGCGGGAGCCGACCTGTCGACCGTCGCCGAGAGGTTGTCGAGCGAGGTCGACTACCAACGGCTGCACCTCGACGGCGGTGGGATCGACCTCGGCGTCCTCGGCTCGTTCCGGGCGCCGGTGACCGAGGCCGAGAGCGCCCTGGGACGCGCTTCCGACGCCCTCAACGCCGCCCGGTCTCCCCTGGTGCTCGGACCGGTCGCGGAGCGCATGCAGGAGCTGACGTCGCGGGTGAGACGGGCCCACTCCGACGCCGTGACCGCCCGGCTGGGGGTCGAGGCCGCGCCCGGCCTGCTCGGAGCGACCGCGCCGCGTCGGTACCTCCTGCTGCTGGGCAACCCGGCCGAAGCCCGCGACCTGGGTGGTCACCTGGGGAACTGGGCCGAGGTGGTGGCCACAGACGGACGCCTGGAGGTCGTGCGTGTGGGTGGCCCGTACGACCTGTTCGGACCCGCCGGGCCCGACCGGCCGTTCCTGGCCGATCGATCCTCGTTCCCCCGGTCGTTGCTCGAGATGAATCCGACCCGGTTCCCCCAGAACTGGGGTGCGACCCCTGATCTGCCCACCGTCGCCCGCCTGGCGGCCGAGCTGTACCCGCAGTCCCGGGGCGGTGCGCCGCTCGACGGCGTCATCTACGCCGATCCGACCGCGTTCGCCGCGGCGATCGGGATCACCGGTCCGGTACCGGTTCCCGGCACCGACATCACCGTCGATTCGGACACTGCGGCACAGTTCCTGGAACGGGGCCAGTACGGCCTGTTCTCCCGCGAGTCGGAGGGCGACGAGGCGGTCACCGAGCTCGTCCGCACCGCGCTCGACCGCCTGCTCGAGGGACGGCTCCCCGCTCCGGACGCGGTGGCGAGCGCGTTCGGTCCGTCGGTCGACGGGGGCCATCTCAAGTTCTTCTCCCTGCACGAGTCGGACCGCGAGCTGCTCGAGCGGCTGCACCTCGACGGTGCGATCGCGGTCACCCGGGGTGACGACGCGTTGGCAGTGATCACCCGCAACGCCAACCCGTCCAAGATCGACTCCTACCTGAAGCGCTCGATCGACCAACGGGTCACGTGGGATCCCGACTCCGGAGAGGTGAGGACCCGGGTGACGGTGGAGCTCACCAACACCGCTCCGGCCACGGGTCTGCCCCAGGTGGTCGGCCTCGCCCCGCCCGGGTCGCCGGCGGGGACGAACCGGACCGAGCTCGCCGTGCTCACCCCCCTGCGTGCGACCGGGGCGACCGTCGACGGAGCAGCGACCGCCATCGGCTCCCGCGACGACCTCGACGGACTCCACCGCCACACCCTGCAGGTGGATCTTGCCCCCGGGCAGACCCGGACCGTCGCGTTCGACCTCTCCGGCCGCCTGGACCCCGGCGACTATCGCCTCCGCTGGATCGCCCAGCCGCTGGTCAACCCCGACGACGCCCGGCTGGTCATCACCTCGTCCGGTCGGCCGTTCCGCGGTGGGGCCGACAGCGGAACGGTCGACCTCACCGAGGACCTCACCGGTGGTGGCCGCAACATCACGCTCCGCATGCAGAGCTGAAAGATGTTCACGGACGGGTGGACTCCGGTAGCCTGATGACGTCACACCCGTGGGAGGTCTGACGTCGGAGCCAGGAGCGACTCCCACCGTCGGTGCCGAGCTGGAGGGTTCATTCACATGGGAGAGTGCCGGGAAGCGGACCGACGAGGGAACACCTTCGCGTCATCCCCGCGTCAGGTCCTGCTCGTGGCGACCGCCGCGCTCGCCCTGGCCATGTCGTTCCTCCTCGGCGTCTCCCCCACCTCCGCCGGGGCCGACAGCCTGCCCGATGGGCCCGGAACGATCACGGTGGACCAGTCCCCGGTCGGCGCGGCCGGCTTCTGCCTCCCACCGTTCCTCGCCCTGACCCACAGCGTGGCCGAGACCCCGACGACGTTCACGCTCAAGATCTTCGCCTCGCCGTCGTTGTGCCAGCCCGTGTCGGCCACCGCCGCGATCTACGCCATGCCGCTCGACGGCTCGCAGTGGCCCCAGACCCTGGCGCTCAAGCAGGACTTCATCATCCCGGGCCCGGGCGTCACCACCGTCACGTTCCACAAGGGCTGCCTGCCCGCCCAGTTCGACGTCCTCACCGGGGCGACGCCACCGGTGATCTCGCCCACCGGACCGTGGCACGGACCGCTCCTGTTCCCGTTCGCCCTCGAGACCTCGTTGCAGAACCCCGGCGGCGACTGCGTCGGCGGCAACTGCGAGACCTACACCCCCAAGAACGTGACGGTCAGCCCCGACTCGGTGGCACCCGGCGGCACCGTGACGGTGGCCGGCAGCGGTGTCCCAGGCACCACGATCGAGATCCTGCTGCAGCAGCCTCCAGCCGCGGCCATCCCGACGGGCGCGAGCGTCGTCGTCCCCGCCGGCGGATCCTGGTCGGTTCCGGTGACCGTTCCTGCGAGCACGAGTCCCGGCACGTGGCAGGTCGTCGCCCGGGTCGAGGGATGCGACACCCAGACCTCCGCCGATCTCACGGTCACGGGCCCGGGTGAGGAGCCGGCGACGCCGCCCGCGGAGAACGCGCCGACCAACCCGCCGCCCGACGGACAGGTGCTCGCCAGCACCGCATCGAACGCACCGGCACCCCTTCCGGCTGCTGCCGTCGCCGGGGCGACCGAGACGCAGGGCACCTCGAGCGCAGCCGACGCCCAGGCCGCAGGCCTCGCCTTCACCGGGTCGACGATCCGACTTCCGGTCCTGATCGGGGTCGGTCTCCTGGTCGCCGGCGTCCTGCTCCTGCTGAAGCGTCGCCGCCAGGGCTGAGCGGCCCACGCGGTCGGACAGCGGTGCACAGCTGACGGCCGCGATCGGTCGACCAGCGGGCTCAGCAGGACCAGATCACCTCACACGGCCGCCCGCGAAGGGCGGGACCGCCCGGCGCTCAGCGAGACCAGCACGGCGGGAGAGGCTCCGCCGAGACGGAAGTCCGCTGAGCCACGTACGAATGGAACCGCGGGTGCCGCGAGATACCCGCCCCCCCCCTGACATCCTGCCCGCCGTCAGCTGCGGGGGATCTCCCGCAGGTCGTAGGTCTCGATGACGTCGCCCGGCTTGAGGTCCTGGAAGTCCGACAGCCCGATGCCGCACTCGAAGCCGGACTGGACCTCTCGGACGTCCTCCTTGAAGCGGCGCAACGACGAGATCTCGCCCTTCCAGATGATCGTGCCCTCTCGCAGGAAGCGCACCTTGGAGCCCCGGGTGATCGTGCCGTTCTGCACCATGCAGCCGGCCACGGCCCCGACCCGGGGCACCCGGAACACCTCCCGGACCTCGGCCTCGCCGGTGACGACCTCCTCGAACTCGGGCTCGAGCATGCCGACCATGGCCGCTTCGATGTCCTCGAGGAGCTTGTAGATGATCTCGTAGGTGCGGATCTCGACGTCTTCGGCCTGGGCCAGGTCACGGGCGGAACGCCCGGGACGGACGTTGAAGCCGATGATCGTGGCGCTCGAGGTGGCCGCCAGCTGGATGTCGGACTCGGTGATCCCGCCGACGCCGCGCAGCACGAAGCCGATCTTGACCTCGGGCCGCTCCAGCTTCCGGAGGCTCTCGGTGACCGCCTCGAGCGATCCCTGGACGTCGGCCTTGACGATGAGGTTGAGGACCGCCTGCTCGCCGGCCTGGATCTGGGCGAAGATGTCCTCGAGGCGGGCGCCGTGGGACATGACCGACGCGTCACGCGCCCGCGACGCCTCACGGTGCCAGCGCTCGCGGGTCTCGGCCACGGCCTTCGCCTTGCGCTCGTCGGGAGCGACGACGAAGTCGTCGCCGGCCTGGGCGACGTCGGACAGGCCGAGCACCTCGACCGGCGTGGACGGACCCGCCTCCTTGACCTGCTCGCCCTTGTCGGTGATCAGCGCCCGGACACGTCCCCACGCGGGGCCGGCCACCAGCGGATCACCGACTCGCAGGGTGCCCCGCTGGACCAGGATCGTGGCGACGGGACCGCGACCCATGTCGAGGTGGGCTTCCAGCACCGTTCCCCGGGCCCGGCCCTCGGGATCGGCACGCAGGTCCTCGAGCTCGGCGACGACGGTGAGGTTCTCGAGCAGCTCGTCGATACCGATGTTCTGCAGTGCGGAGATCTCGCAGACGATCGTGTCGCCGCCCCAGGCCTCGGGGACCAGGTCGTGCTCGGACAGCTGCTGCAGGACGCGGTTGGGATCGGCGTTCTCGCGGTCGATCTTGTTCACGGCCACCACGATCGGGACCTCTGCGGCCCGAGCGTGCTGGATGGCCTCCAACGTCTGGGGCATCACGCCGTCGTCCGCGGCGACGACCAGCACGACGATGTCGGTGGAGTCGGCACCACGGGCCCGCATGGCGGTGAACGCCTCGTGGCCGGGAGTGTCGATGAACGTCAGCGGCTTGCCGTCCTTGACGACCTGGTACGCACCGATGTGCTGGGTGATGCCACCCGCTTCGCCGGCGACGACGTTCGCGTTGCGGATCTGGTCGAGCAGCTTGGTCTTGCCGTGGTCGACGTGACCCATCACGGTGATCACCGGCGCCCGATGGGGCAGCGACTCGTAGTCGAGGTCCTCGTCGTCGTCGAGGTCGAGCACCTTCTGCAGCTCGACCTCCTGCTCCTCACCGGGGTTGACCAGTCGGATCTCGGCGCCGACGTCGGCGGCGAAGAGCTCGATCATCTCGTCGCTGAGGGACTGGGTCGCGGTGACCATCTCGCCCTGCTGGAGCAGGAAGCGCACGACGTCGGCCGCGGTGCGGTTCAGCTTGGGACCCAGGTCCTGGGGCGTGGACGCCCGCTCGATGACCGACACCCCCTCCGGGACCGGCGCGGTGGCCGGCGTGTAGGTGGGGATGTCCATCGGCTGGAGCTCTTCGCGGTTGCGACGCCGGCGTCCCTTGCGCCGCGGCGGTCGCGGACCGCCGCCGGGACCCCGGCCTCGACCGGGAGGGCCGCCGGGCGCACCGCCGCCGCCGGGAGGGAACCCGCCGCCGGGGCCGCGGTTGAAGCCTCCGCCCGGACTTCCGGCGGGTCGAGGTCCGCGACCGGCCGGGCCACCGGGCGAGCGGCCCGGGCCGCCGGGGCGGGTGGGAGCGGTCCCCGCCCGCCCAGCCCCGGGGCGGCGGAATCGGCTTGCCCGAACGCGACAACGGAGGGCCCGGAGGGGCGGGATCGGCTTGCCCGACGGCGACAGGGGCGGCCCGGCCGGCGCAGCACCGGCAGGCGGCGCCGCAGGGAGCGCCGCTGGCCGGCGGAGCCACGGGAGGAGCACCGGCGGCGTCGGGCGGAGCCGTGGGCCGCGGCGCCGGGGTGGCCCGGGCCGCGGGTTCCGCAGCCGGACGCGGAGCGGTCGGGCGAGGTGTCGCCGGATCCGACTCCACCGGTCGCGGCACGGGGCGACCGCTGGCCGGCTTGGACGAGACCACCTTGCGGGCGGTGTCGGCCGGAGCCGTGGTGGGCTCGGAGGCGACCGCGGCCGGTTCGGCCGGGGTCGGCGCAGCCGGCGCCGCAGGCTCCGCCGGCGGTGACGCCGGTACGGATTCGACGACCGACTCGACGGTGGCGGGTTCGGCCGTGGGTGCCACCTCGGGCTGCGGTGCGGGCTCCGGCTTGTCGGCGGCTGGCTTCTTGGCCGACGCCTTCTTGGCCGCCGGCTTCTTGGCGGGCTTCTCCTCCACCGGCTGCTCGTCGCGGATGAGGCCCTCACGTTCGGCCTTGCGACGGACCTGGTCGGCGTACGCACCGTCGAGCGAGGACGAGTGGCTCTTCACCCCGTACCCGAGCGCGTTGCAGAGGTCGATGCACTCCTTGTTGGTCAACCCGAGCTCTTTCGCGAGCTCGTAGACACGCAGCTTTGCCAAGACGATCCGTTCGTTGTCTGTCGTTCGATGTCTGTGTTCGTTGTCTTCTCGGTGATCCGGGCCGTGTGTGCACGACCCGACACCACCCGGCCGGAGACGAGGGTGTCGTCGCCCGCGGGGCGCGGAGGTCCCCGTCGGCGGCCCTCTATCCAAGCACGGATCGGGCCGGGTATCGAACCACGGACGTCACAGCACGGCCCGACCCGTCCGTATCGGGCCGGGATCCTCGCCCGGACCCGGGCGGAGAACCTGACGCCGTCGGCTCAGGAGGTCCGGTCCGAGAACTCGCCGGACGCCCGGATGCGGCCGAGCTCGACGGCGCCGAACGGGGCGCGCAGCGCCCGAGCGAGTGCCCCGACGGTGCTCCGGTCCGCCACGCATGCGGGCCCGGGGCACAGCCATGCACCCCGCCCGGGTCCCGGGCCGGTGGAGCCATCCGCCCGCACCCGGATCAGCTCGGAGGCGGCTGCCCGACGGCGGCACACCACGCAGGTGCGCACCGGTCCGGACCGCCCCGACGGTCTCAGGCGGGATCCTCGGAGGTGCCTTCCTCGGAGAGGGCGTCGTCGGCCGCGGCCTCCAGCTCGGCCTCGACCTCTTCGACGGCGACCTCTTCGAGCTCGGCCTCCTCCTCGTCGACCTCGGCGACCGCGATCACGTCGGTGACCTCTTCGACCGCTTCGGCGATGTCACCGTCGAGCTCGTCCGCCACCGCCTCCTCGACGGCCTCGGCGTCGGAGGCGGCCTGCGCGGCTTCCCACTGCTCGAGGGTCCACGCGGGTGACCCGTCGCTCGGCTGCCACATCTGCTCACCGGTCTCGGGGTCGACGATCCAGGCGCCCTCGGCGTAGGCGTCGGTGCCGTAGGTGCGCTCGTAGGCCTCCTGCTCGGCGATGTCGGTCTCGGAGCGGATGTCGACGCGCAGCCCGCTCAGGCGGGTGGCCAGGCGGGCGTTCTGGCCCTCCTTGCCGATCGCCAGCGAGAGCTGGAAGTCGGGGACGATCACCTCGGCGGTGCGGCTCTCCTCGTCGATGCGGACCTCCTTCACCTTGGCCGGCTGGAGGGCCTTCATGACGAAGTCGTGCCGGTCCTCGGTGAAGGGGACGATGTCGATCTTCTCGCCGCGGAGCTCGTTGACCACCATGCGGACGCGGGCGCCACGGGCACCGACGCAGGCGCCGACCGGATCGACGTTCGGGTCGTTGGACCACACGGCGATCTTGGTGCGCTGCCCGGGCTCGCGGGCACAGGCCTTGATCTCGACGACACCGTCGGCGATCTCGGGCACCTCGAGCTCGAAGAGTCGGCGGATCAGTCCGGGGTGGGTCCGCGACACGACGATCTGCGGGCCCTTGACGGTCTTGCGGACCTCGACGATGTAGGCCTTGACCCGCTCCCCCGGCTCGGGGCGCTCGTAGTTGACCTGCTCGGACTGCGGCAGGAGGGCTTCGACCCGACCGAGGTCGAGCAGCGTGTAGCGGGCGTCGGACTGCTGGATGATCCCGGTGACGATGTCGCCCTCGCGGCCGGCGTACTCCTCGTACTTGAGCTCGCGCTCGACCTCTCGGATCCGCTGGGACATGACCTGGCGGACCGTCTGGGCCGCGATGCGACCGAAGTCGTCGGGGGTGACGTCCATCTCGGGACCGGTCGGCAGGTTGTCCTCGTCGAGCTCCTGGGCGAACACGCGCATCTCACCGGTCTCGGTGTCGATGTTGACCCAGACGAACTCGTAGTCGTCGTTCTGCTTCTTGTAGGCCGCCTCGAGCGCCTCGGCGAGGGCGGCGAAGAGGGCGTCCTTGGAGATCCCACGGCTCTCGGCGAGGGCGTCGAGCGCCTCCATCATCTCTGGGTTCATGCTGTGGCCTCGGTTTCGGCTGGGTCGGCGGGTTCGGCTGGTTGCGGGTCGCTGTCGGATCGCGGGCGGGCGTCGCCCGAGCGGTTCGACGCGGGGACGGTGCGCTTCGTCCCGGGCTTGGGGGTGGTCTCCCACACGTACACGGTGTGGGCGGAGGTGATGTCGGCGAGGAGGAGCGTCCGGCCCGGTCCGCCGTCGGGGGTCGCAACAGTCACCGTGCGGTCGTCCGCCGCGGCCACGACGCCGTCGATGCGGCGGTCGGCCACGCCGGGGGCGAGCTTGATCTTGACCTGCTCCCCCACCGCTCCGAGGAAGTGCGCCGCGGTGCGGAGCTTGCGCTCCAGCCCCGGGCTGGACACCTCGAGCACAGCGGCCGAGGCGAATGATCCGTCCTCGTCCATGGCCCGGCTGATGCGTCGGGAGGCGTCGGCGAGGGTGTCCACGTCGATGCCGTCGGGGCGGTCGAGCAGTACCCGCAAGGTGCTGCTCGAGTCCTCGATGTCATAGACGGTCACGCCGAGGTCGTCGGCGACGGGCGTGACGAGGCGCGCGAGTCGGTCAGCCGTGGTGGACACCGTGCTCCTCCTCGTTCGTCGTCTGCCGCTGGCGCGGATGCTCCTTTCCCCGCGGGCGCGGGGTCGGATCACGCAAAAGGCGTGGGCGACGCCCACGCCTTCCACGGATCCGGACGGGTCGAGTATAGGCGGACCGACGACTCCGCCGCGGATCGGCCGGGATGGCGCCTCACGGGTACGCACCGTGGGCGGGAGTCCGGTCGCGCCGCGGTTGGCGATGGGATCCGTGGCGGCTGGGGCCCACCGACCCGGTCTCAGTAGGAGCGAGCCACCACCGCGACCAGATCCGGATCGTCGACCGACTCCGGGACGTCGCCGTCCGCGGTGATGAGGCAACGGACCGTGACCGCATCGGCGGCCAGCCGCTCGACCCCGGCGTCGCCGACCGCCGCCCACGGGATGCGGACGAAGCCGTCGGCGGCAGCGCTCGCCGCCTCCTCGACGGTCGTCGCGTCGACGGTCCGGTCGTCGCGACGGGCGAGCGCCTCGTCGTGCAGGGACTGCTGGATCGAGCTCAGGAGCACAGGGACCTCCTGGGCCAACCTCTCGACGGGGATCGGCTCCTTGCCGGGTCGGTCACGTCGGACGACCACAACCTGGCCCTCGGCGAGGTCGCGCGGCCCGACCTCGATGCGGACCGGAACCCCCTTGAGCTCCCAGTCCGTGGCCCGTCGACCGAACGGCGTGCTGATGCGGTCGTCCAGGCGGGCGCGGACGCCGGCTGCGACCAGCCGGTCGACCAGCCCACGGGCGGCCGCGGTGACGGCTCCGTCCTCGTCGCGGACGACGAGGACGACGGCCTGGGTGGCCGCCAGCCGGGGCGGGACCCGCAGGCCGGCGTCGTCGCCGTGGGCCATGATCAGCCCGCCCATCATGCGGGTGGACACGCCCCAGGACGTCGTCCAGCACAGCTGCTGGGTCCCGGTCTCGTCGAGGTAGTCGATCTGGAACGCCCGGGCGAAGTTCTGACCGAGCTCGTGGCTGGTGCCCATCTGCAGGGCCTTGCCGTCGCGCATCATCGCCTCGCAGGTGAGCGTGTTCGTCGCTCCGGCGAAGCGCTCCTGGGGGATCTTCACCCCGGTGATCACCGGGATGGCCAGCACCTCGACCATGAAGTCGCGGTACACCTCGGCCAGGATCCGTCGGGCGTAGGCGCGGGCGTCATCCTCGGTGGCGTGGGCGGTGTGGCCCTCCTGCCAGAGGAACTCGCTGGTGCGCAGGAACGTGCGGGGACGCAGTTCCCAGCGCACGACGTTGGCCCACTGGTTCAACAGCAGCGGCAGGTCACGGTAGGACTGCACCCACTTGGCCATGAACTCGCCGATGACGGTCTCGGAGGTCGGCCGCACCACGACCGGCTCCTCGAGCTCGCGACCGCCGCCGACGGTGACGACCGCCAGCTCGGGGCTGAAGCCCTCGACGTGCTCGGCCTCACGTTGCAGGTACGACTCGGGGATGAACAGCGGGAAGTAGGCGTTCTCGGCCCCGGCGGCCTTGATCCGGCCGTCGACCTCGTCGACCATCCGCTCCCACAGGGCGTACGCGTACGGGCGGATCACCATCGTGCCGCGGACCGGGCCGTTGTCGGCGAGCTCCGCCTTGTTGAGGACGTCCTGGTACCAGCGGGGGAAGTCCTCGGACTGGGGCGTGAGCACCGGCGCCTTGCGGCCGGATGTGGAGGCTGCCATGGCGGCGGAGCCTACCGGCGACCGCGACCGGGCCTACGCTGCGTCCATGGCTCGATCTCGGCTCGGCACGGTGGGATGGATGGCGGTCGGGGCCGGTGCGGCCACCGCGGCGGCGTGGGCCGCGGCCGAGGTGTCGGCCCGGAGGATCCGCTCGAGGACCGATCCCGCCAACGACGCTCTTCGTCCCCCGCCGTCCGATGTCGTGCACCGCTCGATCGACACCGCGGACGGCGCCTCGCTTCACGTCGTCGAGCGCGGCCAGGGCCGACCGCTGCTGCTGATGCACGGCGTGACGTTGCAGTGGTGGGTGTGGGGGGCGCAGTTCAACACCCTGGCGGACCACTACCGGGTACTGGCGTGGGACATGCGCGGCCACGGTCGCTCGACGGTGGGTTCCGAGGGCATCACGCTCGAGGCGATCGCGGACGACATCGCCGCGGTGCTCGAGGATCTGGACCTGCGCGACGCCATCCTGGTTGGCCACTCGATGGGTGGGATGGCACTGGGACGGTTCTGCGCCCGCCACGAGGACCTCATGATCGAGCGCTGCGGCGGTTTGATGTTCCTCGACACGAGCGCCGCTCCCCTGGCCCTGCCCGGCCGCCTCGACGGGAACGTCCGGGCAGAGGAGCTGGTTCGTCGGGCGGCCTACGCCGGAACCAGTCGGCCGCGGGTCCGCTACACCTGGCCCGACAGCACCCCGTCGGTGCTGATGGCGCGCTCGGCGTTCGGCCGGCGACCCAGCGCCACCGCGGTGCTCGACGTCCGGGAGATGCTGTCGGTCATGGACCAGGACAACCTGCTGGCGGCCGGTCGGGCGATCGTGGACCACGACGTCCGCTCCGATCTGGCTCACGTGAAGGTTCCGGCCATGGTCGTGGTCGGCTCGGCGGACCGGCTCACCCCGGTGTCCCAGGCCCGGGTGCTGGCCGACTCGATCCCCGGTTCGGTGCTGCGGGTGCTTCCGGGGATCGGGCACCAGACCATGCAGGAGGACCCCGTCCGCTTCGCTGAGCTCGTCGACGAACTCAGCACCCTCTCCCCCTGACCGCGACCCGTTCTGTTCGTTCGATCACAACTCCGACGTTGTGATCGAACGAACAGAACGGTGGGTGGCGACGGCTGCGGCGACTCGCGCCACCGCGACGGAGGGATGCGACCACACCTCGGTGTCCCACAGCTCGACGACGGTGAAGCCGTCGGCCTCGAGCCGGGCCCGCCGGGCATCGTCGGCCACGCGGTCGACCAGCGCGGCGTGGTGGAGCTCGCTCTGGACCTCGACGATGATCGGCAGGCCGACGACGAGGAAGTCGACCCGCCCCGTCCAGGACTCCTCACCGCCGAGGTCGACCTGTCGTTCCACGACGATCCCGACCTGCCGCAGGATCTGCATGGTGCGCGACTCGATCCCGGTGGCGGCCGGGACGTAGCCCGGGCCACGGTCGTCGAGGTAGCGACGGACCGAGGCGATCCCGTTGCGCCCGCGGGCGCCGAAGTCGCACAGCATGGCACCGAGCGACGGGCCCGACAGGAGCCGCATCGCCCAGAGGCGCTCGACCCAGCGTTCGGCTCGGGAGTACGGCTCGGTCGCGAACAGGTGCAGCGCCAGCAGCTCGGGACGCACGATCGGCACGGCGTCGAGCGTGGTCGTCCATCGCTCCGGCAGCGATCGGACGGTGTGGATCTCCGCTCCGGTGCCCGACGGTCGGCTGGTCCGGGAGACCCGGACGATCCCGAGCGGATCCAGGGGCGGACCCGGGACCCGCCACCACGCCGCACCGCTGGCGAACGACAGGAACGCTCCCGGACCGGCGTCGAGCACTGCGGCAAGGACGTGCTGGGCTCGGTTCGGCGCGGATCCACGACGGCGCAGGACCTCGTCGGAGAGCCGTTCCCACGACGGACCGGATGCCCAGCGATGGACGGTCTGCTGGCCGATCCCGAGCGAACGGGCCTGGCCGAGGGTGATCAGTCCGTGCTGCTGCTCGGCGAGCTCGAGGAGTGGATCCATGTCCACGACGATGGCGAACGACCCGCCCCGCGTGAAGAGGGGACCGCTCCCCGGTCGCCCCACCCCGTTCTGTTCGTTCGTTCACAACGGTGGTGGTGTGATCGAACGAACAGAACGGGTCAGTCGAGGCGGCGGTGGATCTGCTCGATGCGCTGCTCGGACGCGTTCACATCGGCGCCCTTGTCCGCGAACATGGCGGAGCGGTCCTTCTCGGCCTCGCGGCGGGCCTTCTCGACGTCGACGCGGGCCAGGGCCGCATCGGTCCCGTGCTCTGCGATGAACTCGGCCCACTCGACCAACGTCGCCACCATCTCGTCCTCGGGGACGACCGCCACGTTGGTGCCCTTGACGAACAGGTGACCGCGGTGGCGGCCCGCCGCGATGCCCAGATCGGCGTCGCGGGCCTCTCCGGGGCCGTTGACCACGCAGCCCATCACCGCGATCTGAAGAGGCAGCTGCTTCTCGGCGAAGGCGTCGCGGGCCGCCTCGGCGATCTGGATGACGTCGACCTCGGCCCGACCACAGCTCGGACATGCGATCAGATCGACGTTCTTGCGCTCCCTCAGACCGAAGGACTCGAGCAGGGTGCGCCCGGCCTTGGCCTCCTCGACCGGGTCCGCGGTGAGCGAGAAGCGGATCGTGTCGCCGATGCCCTCGGCGAGGAGCGTGGCGATCCCGGCGGTGGCCTTGATCAGCCCGTCGGGAAGCGGGCCGGCCTCGGTCACGCCGAGGTGCAACGGGTGGTCGGTGGCCTCGGCGAGCTGACGGTAGGCCTCGATCATGAGCGGCACGTTCGATGCCTTGACCGAGATCTTGATCAGGTCGAAACCGACCTCGTCGAAGTAGGCGATCTCCTGGAGGGCGGACTCGACCATGGCCTCGGGGGTGACCCGTCCGCCGTGTCGTTCGTAGAGCGCAGGGTCGAGCGATCCACCGTTGACCCCGATGCGGATGGGGACGCCCCGGTCCCTGGCCTCGACCGCGACCGCCTTGATGTGGGCCGGGTTGCGGATGTTGCCGGGGTTGAGCCGCAGCCCCTGCACCCCGGCCTCGAGGGCGGCCAGCGCCATGCGGTACTGGTGGTGGATGTCGGCGACGATCGGCAGCGGGCTGCGCGGCACCATGCGGGCCAGGCCCTCGGCGGCCTCCATCTCGTTGCAGGTGCAGCGCACGATGTCGGCCCCGTTGGCGGCCAGGGCGTAGATCTGCTGCAACGTGCCGTCGACATCGGAGGTGCGCGTCGTGGTCATCGACTGCACCGTGATCGGGGCGCCCCCTCCCACGAGCACCGAGCCCACCTGGATCTGTCGGGTGGGGCGCCGGGGAAAGACAACCGCTCCTGCGTCCATGCGCCCCAGACTACGAGCCCCGTTCGTCCCCGCTGGACCGCCGCCCCGCAGAACCGCCTCTGTGCAGGACCGCCGCTGTGCAGGACTGCTGCCGTGCAGACCCGCTACAGGCTGACGCCCTGGGTGACGTCGAGGTACATGGCCGCGACGAACAGCAGACCGAGCACCATGACCACGCCGTAGGCCACCGGCAGCAGGTGCGAGACGTCGGCGAGGTAGCGACGGGTCTGACGACGGCGCATCTCCTGGGCCTTCTCGTAGACCGCGATGGCCACGTGACCGCCGTCGAAGGGCAGCAGCGGGATCAGGTTGAGCACGCCCAGCATGATGTTGAGGCCGATGAGCAGCCCGATCAGGTTGGACCAGCTCTCGGCGGTCATCTCCGACCCGAACAGGACGATGCCGACGATGGACACCGGCCGCTCCTCGGCCGGCGACTGCGACTGTGCGGCCGGGGTCGGCGTCGAGACCGTGTCGCGGGGTTCTGACCCGGTGGCGGTGTCGGCGAGGAACCCGACGATGTTCGGCGGCCACAGGACGCGCCCGGTCCCGGCCACCGTGGCCCCGACGTAGCGACCGAACTCGGTCACCGACGAGGCGACCGCGGTCGGGAGGCCGTCGGTGACGATGATCGGTTCCGAGCCGATCCCCAGGAACGCCGTCGGCGCCGTGGTGTCGATCGCCGAGCCCAGGTCGACCTGGTGATCGTTGCGGACTCCGTCCGCGGTCTCGGTGGTGACGGTGAAGGTTCCCCCGTCGACCGCCGAACCGCCGGAGCCGATCGCGTCGACGACTCCGTCGGCGCTGTCGACGGGCCGCCCCGCCACCGCCACGACCCGTTCGCCGGGGCGCAGGCCCGAGCGTGCCACCTGGCCGTCGACGCGCATCGAGCCCACGACGAGCTCGGATCCGTTGTCGACCAGGTCCAGGTCCTCACCGACGGTGCCGATCACCCGGGCCCGCTGCGACAACGTCACCGGGACCGTCATCTCCTGACCGTCGCGGTCGATGACGACATCGACGGTCCCCGGATCGTGGCCTCCGATCAGGGATCGGAAGCTGTCGTAGTCCTCGACGGTGCGCCCGTCGAAGCGGACGAGCCGGTCGCCCTCGTGCAGACCGGCGGCCTGCGCCGCGCTGCCCGGCGAGATGCTGCCGATCTGCCAGCGGTCCCCGTCGGGATGGCCGATGAAGGCGAACTGGACGATCAGCAGGAGGAACGCGACCAGGAAGTGCATCGTCGAGCCGGCGACCGCGACCGCGAGCCGGTTGTGGAACGGGGCCTGTCGGTAGCTGCGGGCCTCGTCCGCGGGGTCGACGTCCTCGAGCGAGGTCATCCCGGGGATCTTCACGTACGCGCCGGCGGGGATGGCCTTGATGCCGTACTCGGTCTCACCTCGGCGGAAGGACCAGATTCGTGGGCCGAAGCCGATGAAGAACTCGGTGACCTTCATCCCGGACCAACGGGCGGCCAGGTAGTGGCCGAGCTCGTGCAGGAAGATCATCAGCACGATCGCCAGGATCACGATGACGATCGGCAGACCCTTCCAGACGCCCAGCCCCACGAGAAGAGCCAGCAGGACGCCCAGACGCAGAGCCCGGGTGAGCGGCGTGCCGAGCACCCCGGCCATCTCGTTGCGCTCCTCGGCGAGCGCGGCGGGGTCGTGGCCGGGTTGGGTCGACGGGCCGGGTTGGGTCGACGGCGTGCGTGCGAGGGACGACTCGGCCGGCCCGCCGTCCTGGCCCGATCCAGGATGGTGGATGGTCACGCTGCGACCTCCCGATCGAGCAGCTCGGTGGTGACGGCGCGGGCTGCGGCGTCGGCGGCGAGCACGGCGTCGAGCGAGTCGGCCGGGGTGCCGTCCCAACGGTCCAGGGCCCGCTCGACCAGCTCGGCGATGCCGCTCCAGGCGATGCGGCCGGCCAGGAACGCGTCGACGGCCACCTCGTTGGCGGCCGACATCCACGCCGGGGCGGTGGCACCGGCGCGGCCCGCTCGCTCGGCCAGGTCGAGGCAGCGGAAGGTGGCCCGGTCGGGGGGCTCGAAGGCGAGCTCGAAGGACCGGGTCAGGTCCATCGACCCGAACGGCGTTCCGATCCGATCGGGGTAGGCCAGCGCGTAGCCGATCGGGAGGCGCATGTCGGGCATCGACAGCTGGGCGATCGTGGCGCCGTCGGTGAACTCGGCCATCGAGTGCACGATCGACTGCGGGTGCACGACCACGTCGATGTCGTCGTAGTCGACGTCGAACAGCTCGTGGGCCTCGATGACCTCGAGTCCCTTGTTCATCAGCGTGGAGCTGTCGATCGTGATCTTCGGGCCCATGCTCCACGTGGGGTGCGCCAGGGCGTCCTCCCTGGTCACCGCGGCCAGGTCCGCGGCGCTGCGGCCCCGGAACGGCCCGCCCGACGCGGTCAGCACGATGCGGCGCAGGCGCCGGGTCCCGTCGCCTGAACGCAGGCACTGGTGCACCGCGCAGTGCTCGCTGTCGACCGGAACGATCTCCGCTCCTGGGGTGTCGCGTACGGTGCGAACCACCGGGCCCGCAGCGATGAGCGACTCCTTGTTGGCCAGCGCCAGGCGCCGGCCGTTGCGCAAGGCGGCCATGGTCACGGGCAGCCCGGCGAAGCCGACCACCGCGTTGACCACCACGTCGGCCGACCCTGCCGCGGCAGCGAAGGCGTCGGGTCCGGCGTCGACCTCGATGTCGGACGCGACGAGGCTCCGGAGCTCGGCGGCCCGTGACCGATCCGCGACCACGACGACGTCGGGGCGTACGGACCGGGCCTGTTCGGCCAGGGTCACCACGTCGGAGCCGGCGCCGAGGACCGAGATGCGGAAGCGGTCGGGTTCGGCAGCCACGACGTCGATCGTCTGGGTGCCGATGGATCCGGTGGAGCCCAACAGGGAGACGGTGGTCAGCGAGCCGGTCATGGAGCCTCCATCGTACCGACACGGTCCGGCGTGGAACCCGGGGCCTGCCCCCAGCCGGGAGCCTGCTCAGGAGCCGTGTGCTCCGGCGGAACCCGATCCTGTGCGACGCCCCGCCCCTGACGCACCGACGCGGTCGGGCCCGTCGGGCGACGGGCTCAGCCGCCGGTCCAGGTGCCGAACAGGATCGTGACGAAGTACGCGGTCGGCAGGACGAACAGCAGGGCGTCGAAGCGGTCGAGCACCCCGCCGTGTCCGGGCAGGATCGTCCCGAAGTCCTTGATGCCGAGATCCCGCTTCACGAACGACTCGCAGAGGTCGCCGATGGGGGCCACCAGGGCGCACAGCAGGGCGAACACCACCACCCGGAAGAAGTCGCCTCCGATCGGGGCGATGCCGAAGATGCCGACGACGACCACGGTGACCACGATGGCGACGCCCACCCCACCGGCGGTTCCCTCGAGGGTCTTGTTGGGGCTCGCGGCCGACAGCGGGGTGTGCCCGAAGTAGCGGCCGATGAAGTAGGCCCCGACGTCGTGGCTCACCGCCACCACCACCGCGGCGATGAGCACGCCGATGCCGATGTTGGACGAGGCGCCGGCGTCCTCGCCGACCTTGCCCAGCCCGAGCAGCAGCGTGGCGAAGGACCCGAGGAAGCCGATCCACATCACCCCGAGCAGGGTGACTCCCAGGTTGCGCACCGATCCCTCGCCCGGCTGCACGAACAGGTACCACAGCAGGCCCAACGCCACCGTCAGCGGCAGGACGATCGGGTAGGCGTTCAGGCCGGAGGTGTACGTGGCGATCATCAGACCGACCGTCGCCACCATGCCGAGCAGCCCGGCCGGCTGGAACGAGCGGCCCTCCAGGGTCCCGAAGTACTCGTAGGCGGCCACGCCGACGACCACGCAGGCCAGGGCCGTGGTGGCCAGGCCACCCAGCTTGAAGCACAGCAGGCCGACCGCCACCAGGGCGACGCCCACACCGACGGCGGTGACCAGGTTGCGGTCCCCGCCGACCCCACCGCTGTCGGGCGGATGCTCCTCGCCGTCCCCGGACCCGCCGTCGACCGCCGTCATCCTCGGACGGCTGCGGGTCCGCCGCGGGGCGCGGGGCTCGCTCAGGGCCGAGACGTCGTCGTCGGGAGCGAAGGCCTCGATCGGGTCGCGGTCCGACTCCGAGTCGAAGAAGTAGTCGTCGTCATCGTCGTCGTACCCGCTGCGGGGATCGGAGCCGCCGAGCGCTCCCAGGCGGGGCGCGTCGTCGAGCAGGTCGTCGAAGTCGGTCTCGACGTGGCGCTCACCCTCGTCGCGCCAGCGCGGGGTGGCGCCGAAGCTGCCGGTCGGCTCGTCCTCGACGAAGTCGTCGCCGGTCACCACCTTGGGGACCTGCCCGGTGGGGGGCTCGGTCCAGTGCGGGAGGACGAACGAGTCGTCGGACCCGGCGAACGGGTCGTCGGCCGGAGCGGGGCTGCGGTCCCAGTCGGGCACGTCGTCGACCGGTGCGTAGGGGTCGGGCTCGTCCGCGGGGATGGCGCGGGCATGGCCGAAGCCGCGCCCTTCGTCGTCGGCCCAGCGGGGCTCCTGGGACGGCGGATGCACCACCTCGCCGCTGTCGAAGGCGTCGTCGCCGGAATCGCTGGTGGAGATGCGGACCGTCGGCAGACCCTCACCGGGCGCTGCGGAGTCGGGTCGGTCGCCGTAGCGCTTCTCTCCGGTCCGACGGCGCCGGGCGACGTCGGAGCGACCGGCGGCTTCGGCCGCCTCCTGCGCGCCGATGATGCGGACCCCCTCGGAACGGGGTTCCTCGATCCGGCCCGGATCGTCGTGGTCGGTCATCTCCGTCCTCCTGTCCGCGGCACGGGTCCGCTCAGCCCTCGAGCAGCTCGACGGTCTTGGCCTCGAGCGCCTCGTCGATCGCCGCCTCGTGCTTCTTGGTCAGCTTGTCCAGCTCGCCCTCGGCGCGGTGGAGGTCGTCCGAGGAGATGTCGCCGTCCTTCTCGAGCGAGTCGAGCTCCTTGCGGGCGTCGCGTCGGGCGCCGCGCACGGCGGTCCGACCGTCCTCGGCCTTGGACTTGACCAGGCGCACGTACTCCTTGCGGCGCTCCTCGGTCAGCGGAGGGAACGCCAGGCGGATCGCCACGCCGTCGTTGGAGGGGTTCAACCCCAGCCCCGAGTCCTGGATGGCCCGTTCGATGCCGCCCATCGCGCCCTTGTCGAAGGGGGTGATCACCAGCATGCGGGCGTCCGGCACCGAGAAGCTCGCCAGCTGCTGCAGCGGGGTGGAGGCGCCGTAGTAGTCGACCGGCAGCTTCTCGACCAGACCCGGGTTGGCGCGGCCGGTGCGCACCCCGGCGAACTCGTGACGGGCGTGGGCCACGGCCTTGTCCATGTGGTCGCCGGCGTCCTCGAGCACGGCTTCGATCAACTCATCGCTCACGGGCTCAGCCTCCCACAACCGGCCGGCCTCGGGTGCGACACCACTCCCCCGTCGTCGAGGGAACGGCGGCGAACCCGGTCGATCCGGCTCAGCGGACCAGGGTGCCGACGCGCTCGCCGGCCAGGATGGCGTGCAGGTTCGATCCCATCAGGTCGAACACGCAGATGGGCAGGTCGTTGTCCATGCACAGCGAGATGGCCGTCGAGTCCATGACCTTGAGACCGCGGTTGAGGACGTCGATGTAGCTCACCTCGGCCAGGAACTCGGCGTCGGGGTCGAGCTTGGGGTCCGCGGTGTAGACGCCGTCGGTGCCGTTCTTGCCCATGAGGATCGCGTCGGCGTCGATCTCGACCGCCCGCAGCGCGGCGGTCGTGTCGGTGGTCATGAACGGGTTCCCGGTGCCACCGACGAAGATCACGACCCGCCCCTTCTCGAGGTGGCGGATGGCGCGACGCCGGATGTAGGGCTCGGCGACCTGAGCCATCTGGATGGCGGTCTGGACCCGGGTGGGCTGACCCAGACGCTCGAGGGTCTCCTGCAACGCCAGACCGTTGATGATCGTGGCGAGCATGCCCATGTAGTCGGCCTGGGCCCGGTCCATGCCCGCACCCTCGCCGGTCATGCCCCGCCAGATGTTGCCGCCCCCGACGACGACGGCGACGTCCACGTCGAAGTCGGACTTGACCGCGACGATCTCCGACGCGATCGCGGAGACGACCTCGCCGTCGATGCCGAATCCGGCCTCGCCGGCGAACGCCTCGCCGGAGAGCTTGATGAGCACCCGACCCCAGTGGGGCGTGGCCACGATCAGTCCCCGATGACGGCCTGGGCGAAGCGCACGATCCGGGCGCCTCCGAGGCGCTGCTGGACCGTCTCCTTGTCGCCGAACATGCCCTGCTCGGGCAGGACCCGCTCGGCGTACCAGGAGCTCATCCGCCCCTCGACGATCTTGGGCACCGCCTGCTCGGGCTTGCCCTCCTTGAGCGTCAGCTCCTCGAAGCCGCTGCGGGCGGTCTCGGCCAGGGCCGGGTCGACCTCGTCACGGGACAGGGCTGAGGGCTTGGCGAAGGCGATGTGCAGCGCGACCTCGTGTGCGGTCTCGGCGTCGGTGCCCTCGATCTCGATCAGCACGGCGTTGGTGCCACGGCCGTCCTGGATGTGGACGTACGCGTCGAGCACGTTGCCGTCGGCAGCCTCGAAGCGGGCGACCTTGCCGATCTCGATGTTCTCCCGCTTGGCGATCTTGAGGCTGTCGAGGTCGTCGGAGAGCGACGCGACGGCACCCTCGCCGTCGGCGAGGACGGCGTCGGCCAGCCGCTGGGTGAGCTCGACGAAGTCGGCGGCCTTGGCCGAGAAGTCGGTCTCGGACTTGAGCTCGACCAGCGAGGCCGCGTTGCCCTGGGTGGCGATGGCCACCGCGCCCTGGTTGTTCTCGCGGTCCTCCAGGGTCGCGACCTTGGACAGGCCCTTCTGGCGCAGGATCTGGGCGGCCTTCTGACGGTCGCCGTCGGCCTCGACCAGAGCCTTCTTGGCATCCATCATCCCGGCGCCGGTGGCGTCGCGGAGGGACTTGACGTCTGCAGCGGTGATGTCGGCCATCAGTTCTCCTCGGTCTTGGGGGTGACGGGGCTGGCCGCGGCGGGCTCGCCGTCGAGCGCGAGCTCGTCCGCCGCGACCTGGTTGGCGGTCGGTGCCTCGGAGGTGATGTCCTCGGCGGCAGCACCCTCGGCGAGGACGGAGCTCTCGTCAGCCGGCGCCTCACGAGCAGCCAGCACTCGGGCTTCGCGCTCGGCCGCGGCCTGACGGGCCTCGGCCTGGGCACGCGCCTGCTCGGCGGCCTTCTCGGCCTGCTCCTCGGCCGAGCGCTCACGCGGCGCTGATTCGGGGTGGGTCTTGGAGCGCATCAGGCGGCCTTCGAGGACGGCGTCCGCGATGACGCGGGTCAGGAGGCTGCCGGAGCGGATGGCGTCGTCGTTGCCGGGGATGACGTACTGGATGATGTCGGGATCGCAGTTGGTGTCGACCACCGCGACGACCGGGATGCCGAGCTTGTTGGCCTCGGTGACGGCGATGTCCTCCTTCTTGGTGTCGAGGATGAACACCGCGTCGGGGAGGCGCTCGAGGTCGCGGATGCCGTTGAGGTTCCGCTCCAGCTTGTCGAGCTCGCGGGTGAGCAGCAGCGCTTCCTTCTTGGGCATGGCCTCGAACTCACCGGAGTCCCGCATGCGCTGGTACTCCTTCATCTTGGAGACCCGCTTGGAGATCGTCTCGAAGTTGGTGAGCATGCCGCCCAGCCAGCGCTGGTTGATGTAGGGCATGCCGCACTTCTCGGCGTAGCCCTGGATCGAGTCCTGGGCCTGCTTCTTGGTGCCGATGAACAGGACGGTGCCGCCGTTCGCGACCAGGTCCCGCACGAAGACGTAGGACTTCTCGATGCCCGTGAGGGTCTGGTGCAGGTCGATCAGGTAGATCCCCCCGCGCTCCCCGTGGATGAACCGCTTCATCTTGGGGTTCCAGCGGCGGGTCTGGTGGCCGAAGTGCACTCCGGCCTCGAGCAGCTGCTTCATGCTGACGACAGCAGACATGACGTGTCTCCTTCCCTTCGGTTCGACGAGACCCGGGCACGACACCGCTCCGTGAGTCACGGGGCGGCGACCGAAGAGGGCGCCCGGGCGAGGATGGATCTGGTGGATTCAGCTCCGACGGCTGTCGGGCCGACCGGCGAGTGTAGTCGTGTCCCTCCCTCGTCCACGAACGCGCTCCGCGCTCCCCCACGACGCCGTGGCGAGTCGGGCGGATGGCTGCCCCATCATGGGGGTAGCGGGACGAGCACGGCGTGCAGCGGTGGGATCTCCGCCCCGAACAGGCTCGCGGGATCGATGTACTCATCGCCGCGCCGGACGCCCAGATGCAGTCTGAGTCCGGTCGTCCCCAGAACGTCGCCCGCCGCGACACGCTCCCCCGGGGCGACTCCGATGGTCGCCAGGCCGGTGAGCGACGAGCGCAGACCGTCGGGGTGCTCGACGGTCACCACCCCGCGTCGAGCGACCGGACCGGCGAACACCACCACGCCGTCTCCGATCGAGCGGGCCGGCGCACCCTCGTCGGTGGCGTACTCCAGCCCGCGGTTGCCCGGCCCGTACGGGTTGATCGGTGCCCGGAAGGGGTCGACGACGTCGCCGTCGACCGGGGGCCGATACCCGCCCGGTCCGGGCACCGGTTCCATCGAGGCCGTCCCGACCACGGGCACGGCCGGGCCGTGGGCGGGAACGGGTGCAGCCACCGACGGGCCGGACAGGAGCAGCGAGACGATCGCGACCAGAGCGGTGCGCACGGGGACCTCCCGGGGATCGCCCTCCGGGACCGGAGGACCTGGATTCGGGGGAAGTCGAGCTGTCGAGGTCGCGAGATCGGGTCACGGGCGTCGGCCCGGACCGCTCGGACATCGCGTCCGGTGGCGGAGGGGCCTCAGCCGGGGATGCGGTCCATGCTGTTGAACCGGCTGCGCAGGTGCAGGACCGCCTTGGTGTGGATCTGGCAGACCCGGGACTCGGTGACCCCGAGGACCCGGCCGATCTCCTGCAGGGTCAGGCTCTCGTAGTAGTAGAGCGTGAGGACGATCTTCTCCCGCTCCGGCAGCCCGTTGACCGCCTGTGCCAGCAGCTGGCGGGTCTCGGCCACCTCGAACGCACCCATCGGTCCGTGCGAGGAGCGGTCCGCGATCGTGTCGCCGAGCGTGATCGACTCTCCCCGCTCACCCGAGCCGGTGAGGATCTCGTCGAGCGCGGCCAGACCGACGTTCGCGATCTGGTTGAGCGCCGTCTGGAGCTGGTCGTCGGTCCAGCGCAGCTCGGACGCCAGCTCCTCGTCGGACGGTGCCCGGTGGTGCTTGGCCTCGAGCTTGGCGTAGGCCCGCTCGATCTGGCGCACCTTGGCCCGCACCGAGCGCGGCACCCAGTCGATCGAGCGGAGCTCGTCGAGGATCGATCCCTTGATCCGGCTGATGGCGTAGGTCTCGAACTTGTAGCCCCTCTCCGGCTCGAACTTGTCGATGGCGTCGATCAGGCCGAACATGCCGTAGCTGACCAGGTCGGACTGCTCGACGTTCTGGGGCAGTCCCACCGCCAGGCGGCTGGCCACGTACTTGACCAGCGGCGAGTAGTGCACGATCAGCGCTTCGCGGGCCCGGGTCGTGCCCTTGTCCTTGTAGGACGACCACAGCCGCGCCAGCTCCTCGTCGGTGGTGGTGTCCTCGGTCCGGGTTCGGGTGGTCATCAGGCCCTCGGGTGGCTCTCTCGGAAGACCCGGCTGAGCCGGTCCTTGCTGACGTGCGTGTAGACCTGCGTGGTCGCCAGATCAGCGTGACCGAGGAGCTCCTGGACGACGCGCAGGTCGGCTCCTCCGTCGAGGAGGTGGGTGGCGAAGGTGTGGCGCAGGGCGTGTGGGTGCGTGGGCACCGGGGACCGCCGGTCGATCAGACGCCGGACGTCGCGGGGACCGAGTCGCCGACCCCGACGGTTGTGGAACACAGCCGGGCCATCCGCGTCGAGTGGGACGGAACCTGCGACGTCGGTCAGGAACGACACCCGGCCACCGGTGGGTGCGAGCCAGTCCACGAGGGCGTCGCGCGCCGGCCCGCTCAGCGGCACGATCCGCTGCTTGGAGCCCTTGCCCCACACGGTGATCACCGACCGGGCGAGGTCGACCTGATCGACGTCGAGTCCGCAGAGCTCCGACACCCGCAGGCCCGAGCCGTAGAGCAGCTCCAGCACGGCGGTGTCCCTGGCCGTGAGGACCGGATCCTCGGTGTCCGGCGACTCGTCGAGCAACCGGTGGAGCTCGTCGGCACGCAGCACCCTGGGCAGTCGGGCGGCCCCCGACGGGGCGCTGACGCCGACGGTCGGATCGACCGACACCAGGCCCCGGCGCTGACACCAGGTGAAGTAGCGGCGCAGCGAGGCCATGGTCCGGGCCATCGTCCGCGGAGCCCGACCCGAGGCGCTCAGGCTCGCGAGGTACCGACGGATGCGGTCGCGGTCGACCAGGTCGGGACGGCGGACCGGCTCCTGGGGATCCGCCTCGGCCCATCGGGCGAAGGAGCTGACGTCACGGGCGTAGACAGCCAGAGTCGACGGCGCCAACGCGACGGCGGCCACGAACTCCTCGATCTCCCACGACCCGTCCGGCACACTCACCGCCCCTCACGTCGAAAACTGCTCTCCGTAGCGTAGCGAGCGCGCTCCGTGAACACACGCCCGATCGTCCGGACCCTTCGGATCCGGTTGGCCCGAAGCGGACCATCGACCCTACGGGTCCGCCGCGTCAACGTCGCGGACCCCCATCGGAGCGGGCGACCCGTTCGACGAACGGACCTCGACGCTCGGCCCAGCCGAGCGCCTCCAGCCGGCCCAGCGCCACCGACAGGCGACCGAGATCCAGATCCAGGTCCCGGGACAGCGACTCGATGCTCACCGGGGTGAAGCCGAGCACGGCGAGGACCGAAGCAGCATCGCCGTCGGGCTCGGGCCGGTTCGCCACAGGTGAGTTGGCGACACCCTCGAGCGACAGACCCAGGGCCGACACGACGTCGTCGGCGCCACGGCAGACCAGCGCCCCTTCCGAGATCAGGGCGTTGGTCCCCGCCGAGGCCGGGCTGTCGACCGGGCCGGGAACCGCCAGCACGGTCCGATCCCGCAGCTGCGCCTGTTCCACGGTGAGCATCGATCCACCCCGTTCGGCCGATTCGACGACCACCACCACCGGAGCCAGCGCGGCCAGGATCCGGTTGCGGACCGGGAACCGCCACGGTGCCGGACGGGTGCCGGGCGGAGCTTCCGACAGGACCGCTCCGACGTCGACGACCCGCCGGGCGAGCGCGGCGTTGGTCGACGGCCCCGGCGCGTCCACTCCCCCTCCCACCACCGCAACTGGTCCAGCCTGGGTGGGACCCGACACGGAGGGGTCGACATGGGTCTCCACTGTCGACCCCAGAGCCCGATCCGACGCGGCGACGGCACCGTTGTGCGCGGCGGCGTCGATGCCGAGGGCCAGGCCCGACACGACGCAGACCCCGGCCGAGGCCAGATCGAGACCGAGCTCGTGAGCGACTCGACGGCCATATCCGGTGGCCCGACGCGTGCCGATGACGGCGACTCGAGGGTGGGCCAGCGCGTCGAGATCTCCCCGGTGGAACAACAGAACCGGCGGGTCGAGGTCGTCGAGCAGGCACGCCGGGTACGACGGGGATCCGATGGACACCACCCCGATCCCCCGCGAGCGCCACCGCGTCCAGAGCGCGACGGGATCCACGCTCCGAGCCTGGGCAGCCCAGCCACCGCTCGCGTCGCGGGCGACCGGGGCGAGAGCGTTCCGCAACCTCGCGTCGACGGAGCCACGACAGATCCGTTCCCACACCTCGCTCGGCGAGCCGAGCGACAGCAGCGTTCGCAACGACGCGCTGCCCATCCCGTCGAGGGTCGCGAGCGCTCCCAGGTACGCCTCGAGCGGAACGGATCGATCGTCAGGGTCCGCGTCGGGCCCGTCGGGCGTAGGGGACAGTCGTCGGGGCGGGGTCATGCCGCGACCCCCAGCGCCTGGGCGTGGGTGCGCATCGACAGGGCGACCTGCACCCGCTCGGCGTCGAGCGGCCCGTCCAGCCCGTCGAGGTCCATGAGGGTCAGGGCCACCGCTCGGATGCGTTGTGCCCCCCTCATGGTCAACCGGCCGGCGGCCAAGTGGTCGCGCAGGACCGCGAGCGCCTCTGCCGACAGCGGGGCGGCTCTCTCGAGCGCCTCACCCCGGAGCTGACGGTTGGCCGAGACGCCGCGCCCCCGGGCCCGTTCACGAGCACGAGCGACCCGGTCGCGCACCACGGCGGTGCTCTCGCCGGCCGATCGCTGCCCGAGCACATCTGATGCCGGCGGCGGGTCGACCCAGAGCCCGAGGTCGAATCGGTCGAGCAGCGGACCCGACAGACGCCGCTGGTAGCGCTGGATCTGGGCCGCGCTGCAACGACAGGGCCCGAAGGGCCCGACCCCGCACGGACAGGGATTGGTGGCCGCGACCAGGAGAAACCGAGCCGGCAGCGACGCACCTACGTGAGCCCGGGCGACGCGCACCACGCCCGACTCGAGCGGTTGGCGCAGGGCATCGAGATGCGCGGCAGGGAACTCACCGAGCTCGTCGAGGAAGAGGACGCCCCCGGAGGCCAGGGAGATCTCGCCGGGGCGCAGGACCGTGGAACCGCCGCCGACGAGGGCGACCATGGACGCGGTGTGGTGCGGAGCGCGCATGGGGGGTCTCCGCAGCAGTCGGGAGGTGTCCTCGAGCGCCCCGGCAGCCGAGTGCACCCTCGACACGTCCAGCGCGGCCTGGTCGGTCAGATCGGGGAGCAGTCCGGGGAGGCGTTCGGCCAGCATGGTCTTGCCCCCGCCGGGCGGGCCGACCATGAGCAGATGGTGGCCGCCGGCTGCGGCCACCTCGAGGGCGCGACGGGCAACCGTCTGACCCTGGACGTCGCCGAGGTCGGGCTCGTCGGGCGGTCCACTGCCGTGGGACCGGCGCGGCTCACCGTCGGGCCATGGAAGGTCGCCCCGCAGGGCACCCACCAACTCGCTCAACGTCCGGGCGCAACGAGCGTCGGGGCGAACGAGTGCGGCCTCGGCCGCGTCGGCGTGAGCGACGACCGGCCGCAGGTCCCCCGCCGCCTCGCACAGCGGCAGGGTTCCGATCACCGGGCGCATCGAACCGTCCAGGCCGAGCTCACCGATGAAGGCGTGGCCGTCGAGCAGTTCGGCGTCCAACTGGCCGGTGGCCACCATCAGCGCCAAGGCGATGGCGACATCGAGACCAGCACCCGCCTTGCGGAGATGCGTGGGGGCGAGATTGACGGTGGTCCGGGCCTGCTTGACCACGAACTTCGACGACAGCAGGGCGGCCCGCACACGGTCACGCGACTCACGGCACGAAGCGTCCGGAAGACCGACGATGGCGAACGACGGCAGACCGTCGCTGACATGGGCTTCGACCCGGACCGGGTACCCACGGGCACCGATCAGGGTCGCGGAATGGGCGATCGCGAGCACGGCTGCCTCCCCGGCGACGGAGTCGACGCTCCGTTCGACACGGAACGTGGGGCAGCCCACGAGCTGCGATCACGGCAGGTACGCCGCGGCAGGAACCCTAGGGCCGCCCTGTGACACCGCCACCCGTCGGACACCGGGGACCGCGACCCGGTCCGGGGAACCCGACTGCGTCACCGACCCGCTCCTCGTCGATCGCCCGCCGGCGCGATGATCTGGCCATGGGCATGAACCCCCACCACCAGCATCGTCGCTCCAACTGGGACTACGTCTACGTGGGCGCCGCCCTCGTGGTGGCGCTCGCCGTGCTGGCCTGGGCGTTCCTCGGCTGAGGTCGGCCGAGCCCATGGCCGGATCGCCCCGACGCGGGCTCGACCACACCGCCACCGCCGACTGCGAGGTGCGACGGGTCCAGCCATACCAGGCGACCAAGCTCTACCGGTGTCCCGGCTGTGCCCGCGACATCCCGCCGGGGACCGGTCACGTCGTGGCGGTCCCCCTCGATGCTCCGGACCTGCGGCGGCACTGGCACCGGGGATGCTGGGACAGGCGCCTCACGCGCTCCCCACGTTGACGATCGAGCCGTTGCGCACGGATGGGGACGACTCGCTCAGAAGGCGTCGGTCAGGACCTCGATCCGACCGCTGGTGACCGCGGCGACGTCGAAGCGCAGGTGGCGGACACGAACGTCATGGGCGTCCAACCACCGCAGCGCCAGCTGGCGCAGCCGTCGCTGCTTGTCCCGACCGACGGCCTCGAACGGAGATCCGAACCGGTGGTTGGTTCGGGTCTTGACCTCGCAGAACACGATGGTCGACCCGTCGCCGTCGCGTCGGCCGAGGACCAGGTCCAGTTCGCCGTCGGGGCAGCGCCAGTTCCGGTCGAGCAGGACGTAGCCCCGCTCCAGGTACCACCGCTGGGCGCGGTCCTCGCCGTAGACGCCGAGGCGCCGGTGGTCGTAGCGGTCCGGTGACGACATGGTTCCCCCTCGCCGGACGCGCCGACGGTCGGTGTGGAGGGGGAAGGTGATCGGCCGCTCAACCCAGAGCGACCGGAGCGGCGACGATCAGTCGCGCTTCTCCTTGATCTTGGCGGCCTTACCGACGCGGTCGCGCAGGTAGTAGAGCTTGGCGCGACGGACGTCGCCGCGGGAGTGCAGCTCGATGCGGTCGATGATCGGCGAGTGCAGCGGGAACGTGCGCTCGACGCCGACGCCGTAGGACAGCTTGCGGACCGTGAAGGTCTCCTGCAGACCGCCGCCCTGACGAGCGATCACCGCTCCCTGGAAGACCTGGACACGCTCCTTGTTACCCTCGATCACCTTCACGTGCACCTTCAGGGTGTCGCCCGGGGCGAAGTCGGGGATGTCGGTGCGGAGGCTGGCCTGGTCGATGAGGTCGGTGGTCTTCATTCGGGAGATCTCCTGGGGGGCGCCGTGGGGAACGGGCCGCGTCGGACGGCCGCTGGCGCGCAGCGGGCCGATGATAGTGCCTGCAGCTCGCGACGGTGAAACCCCACCGGTCGCACCTCAGCCCGCGCGGTAGCCGGTCGCGGTGGGCACCTCGATGGCGGCCTCCGACACCTCGATGCGGCCACCCAGCCGGGGCTCCAAGTAGAGAGTCGAGGTGGCGACGAGCTGGAGGAGCAACGGGGACCCCTCGGTGGCCCGATGCGAGATCACTTCGAGATCGACGGTGCTGCGGTGCTCGCTCCCGTCGAGGACGACCGGGACCGGCGCGATCTGGTTCCCGATCACCAGCCCGCTCGCCGGGTCGACGAGTTGGGCGAAGACCCTGGTCGGTCGATCCCCGGCCGGAGCAGTCCCCGTGTAGGTGAGGGTGAGTCGGGGAGCCCCGAGCGCCAGGGAGTCGGCCGGCACCGGCACCTCCACCTCGATCGCCCGTGACGCCGGTGCCGGGATCAGCCGTCCGGCCACCCCGGCGAGCACGTCGGCCTTCCCGGGTGGGATCGTCGCGGGCCCGGATCCGCCTCCGGCTGCCAACTCGAGCGTGCCCGAACCCCTGCCGATGAGCGGCTCTCCGGCGACCCCGGGGTAGTCGTCGGCGACGTGTCGTCGGCCCTGCTGGTCGATGACGTCGATCCGGGGTCCTGTGTCCACCGTCGGATCCCGCTTCACCCAGCGGTCGAGCCAGGCCACGACACGACGAACCATCCGCTGCTCGTCGCCCTTGTCGGCCAGGCAGGTGCCGTGGCCGCCGCAGAACCAGAACATCGACACGTCGGTGCCGGCGTCGCGAAGAGCCCGATAGTTGGCGACGTCCTCCGCCAGCGGGAACAAGGTGTCCACCGTTCCACCGACCAACAGGGTCGGAGCGGTGATCTCGGAGACCCTGTCCGCCGGCCCCCGGGCCGCGAACCAGTCGACCTGCTCCGCGGTCAGCACCCCGATGCGTCGGCCCTGTTCGTTGGCCGCCGCGACCATCGGGTCGAGATGGGCGCGGGCGCCCACCGCGCTCAGGACATCGGCCCAGCCCTGCTTGAAGGTCTCCCGCGGGTACAGCGACGACACCAGCGAGTGCCATGCCACGATCGGGACGATCGCATCGATGCGACAGTCGATCGCCGCGGCGACCAACTGGATGCCGCCGCCGTAGGAGCCGCCGACCATCCCCACCGCCGGGTCGCCGTCGGCATCGGTTCGAACCTCGGGCTGGGCTGCCACCCAGTCGAGGAGGACTTGGACGTCGCGGCCCTCGTGGTCCGGCGAGTCGACCTGGGCCGTCCCGCCGGACGCCCCGAAGCCCCTCGGGTCCCAGGTGAGGACGTTGTAGCCCGCGTCCCGCAGCACCGCGATGTTGACCGCGCCGAGGACGCCGACCGCGTCCACGTCGGTGTCGCCCGCCATCCCCCATCCCGGCCCCATGAGCACCGTCGGGGCGTCCGTGGCGCCCTCCACGGGGAACCAGTGGGCCCGGATGGTGGTGCCGTCGAACGACGTGATGTCGAGGTCGTGGGTGGAACCGGTGACCGGGGCCGCCACCACCTCTGTCGGTCGATCGGGTGTGCACTCGCGGACAACGGTGGTGCTCGACGCCGCGGACCCGTCGTCACGCGAGGACGAGTCCTCGGTGCTCGTGCATGCCGCGCCCAACAGCGCCACCACCGCGGCGACGACCGCGACCCGCACCGTCCGGCTCATCGGTCCGCGTCCGGCGGTCGCTCGTCGTCGGGCCGTAGCATCGAGAACTCCACCAGGACTCTCCGGTCCTCGTCGCTCAGCCCGCCTCGGGCATCGATCAGGTCGGGGCGGTGGTCCATGGTGCGGCGAAGCGCCGTCGCCCGACGCCAGCGGGCAACCCGGGCGTGATCACCGGACCGCAGCACATCGGGCACGTCCCAGTCCCGGAACTGCGCCGGCCGGGTGTACTGCGGGTGTTCCAGCAGACCGTCGGAGAAGGACTCCTCGTCCGCGGACGTGTCGTTGCCCATCACCCCCGGGACGAGGCGCCCGACCGCCTCGAGCACGACCATCGCCGCCACCTCTCCCCCGGCCAGCACGACGTCGCCGATCGAGATCTCGCCGTCGACGAGATGGCTGCGGACCCGGTCGTCGACTCCTTCGTAGCGACCGCACAGCAGAGAGAACCCGTCGAGTGCTGCGAGCTCGCGGGCCAGGGGCTGGTCCAGGGTCCGACCGCCCGGACCGAGCAGGAACAGCGGTCGCGGCGGCTGCTCCCGTTCGACGATGTCGAACAGGGGGCCCGGGGTGAGGACCATGCCGGCTCCGCCACCGAAGGGGGCGTCGTCCACGGTGCGGTGCACGTCGGTGGTCACGTCGCGGGGGTCGTGCACCCGGAGGTCGAGCAGACCCCGCTCCTGGGCCTTGCCCAGCAGGCTGGCTGCGGCGAAGTCCCGGACCATCGCCGGGAAGATGGTGATGACGTCGATGCGCACGGAGATCGACCGGGTCAGGAACCGAGCTCGAAGAGCCCGTCGGGGACCTCGACGTGCACCGTGCCGTCGACGGGACCGTCGACCACGAACACGACCGGCACCAGCGCACCGGACTCGAGCACCAGCAGATCGGCGGCCGGGTTCTCCTGCACCGCGACGACCGGGCCACGATCGACCCCGTCGGCGCTGAGGACCCGACATCCGATCAGCTCATGAACCCAGAGCTCGTCGGGATCCTCGATCGGCTCGGCTCGCAGCTCCAGCCCCCGGAGCGCCTCGGCTCCGGTCCGGTCGTCGTGGCCGGCGAAGCGCACCAGCCAGCGATCGCCGTGGCGGCGGGACGAGACGACGGTCAGCTCGCCGCGGTCGGTGGACAGCACCGAGCCCGGATCGAGCCGTTCGGGCCGGTTGGACACCAGGACGACGTTGACCTCGCCGTTCAGGCCGTGGGCCTTGGCGATCCGACCGACCTCGAGCATCCGGGGTCCGTCGTCGGGCGTCAATCCAGGAACTCGACGTCGATCTCGACGCCGTCGTGGGCCGCGGCGGCACGGGTGACGGTGCGGATGGCGTTGGCCATGCGACCGCGCTTGCCGATGATGCGACCCATGTCGCCATCCGCGACCCGCAGGTTCACCTGGGTGCGGCGGCCCTTGTCGTCGATGTCGACCCGGGCTTCGTCCGGCACGTCGACCAGGGACTTCGCGACGTGTTCGAGCACGGCCGCCGCGTGTGTGGGGCGCGGACCCTCGTCGGTGTCGACGCCGTCGTCGATCGACTCGTCGCTCACTTCTTTGCCTTGGAGGACTCGAACTGCTCCCAGGCCCCGGAGATCTCCAGCAGCTTCTGGACCCGCTCGGAGGGCTGGGCGCCCTTCTGGAGCCAGCCGACGGCCTTGTCGTTGTCGACGGTCACCGCCGAGGGCTCCCGGCGGGGGTCGTAGGTGCCCACGATCTCGATGAACCGACCGTCGCGGGGGGAACGGGAATCGGCGGCGACGATGCGGTAGGTGGGCTGCTTCTTCTTGCCCATCCGCATGAGGCGGAGTCGAACGGCCACGGAGTTGTCCTTCTTCTTGTTCGGAGGGGTCGGGTGTCGTCTTGTGGGTCCGATCCGATCCACCGGGGTGGGTCGGATCGGGCGAACCGGTCTGGTCGGGCGCGCGGCACGCGCAGCGACGCAGGGCAGCGGTCCATCTTGGTCGCGCCGGGCGACGGAGGCAAGCTCTCCGGGACCGACCGGTGCCTCGGACCCGGGCCTCAACCGAGCTTGGGGAACCCGCCGCCCTTGGGGAGCTGGGCCTCCATCTCCTCCAGCGTGGGCAGCGAGAACGCTGCCTTGTTGACCGCGGCCGGCCCCTTGGCGGTGACGCGGCCACCCTTCTTCGCCTTCTTGGAGCCCTTGCCGCGACCGCCCTTCTTGCGGCGCGGCGCCTTGCCCATGTCCTTCATCATCTGGCGCATCTGCTTGAACTGGGTGATGAGCTGGGTCACCTCGCTCGGCGACGTGCCCGAGCCCTTGGCGATCCGGGCCCGACGCGACCCGTCGACGATGTCGGGCTCGACGCGCTCGGCCGGGGTCATCGACTTGATGATCGCCTCGACGTGCGCGATCTGGCGGTCGTCGATCTCGACGTCGCGGATCTCCTTGGGGACGCCCGGCAGCAGCGACATCACCCCCGACAGCGGGCCCATCTTCTTGAGCGCCTGCATCTGCTCGAGGAAGTCGTCGAGGGTGAAGGTCCCGTCGAGCAACCGGGCCGCGGCGGCCTCGGCCTCCTCCTGCTCGAAGGCGGTCTCGGCCTTCTCGATCAGGGTGGCCAGGTCGCCTTCGCCCAGGATCCGCCCCGCCAGGCGGTCGGGGTGGAACAGGTCGAAGTCCTCGATCTTCTCGCCGGTGGACGCGAAGGCGATCGGACGGCCCACCACCTCCTTGACCGACAGGGCGGCGCCGCCGCGGGCGTCGCCGTCGAGCTTGGTCAGGATGACGGCGTCGAGCTCGAGGGTCTGGTGGAACGACTCGGCGACGGTGACGGCGTCCTGGCCGGTCATGGCGTCGACGACCAGGAACGTGTAGTCCGGCTCGAGCGAGTCCGAGATCTGACGGACCTGCTCCATCATCTCGGCATCGATCGCCAGTCGTCCCGCGGTGTCGACGATCAGGACGTCTCGGCCCCTCCGTCGGGCTTCGTCGACCGCGCCGCGGGCCACGGCCACCGGATCGCCCAGACCCGAGTCGACGACGTCGTCCTCGGCAGACCACACCGGCACGTCGATCTGGGCCCCGAGCGTCCGCAGCTGCTGGACCGCGGCGGGTCGCTGGAGGTCGGCGCCGACCAGGATGGGGTTGCGACCCTGCGCCTTGAACCAGCGGGCGAGCTTGGCCGAGTTGGTCGTCTTGCCCGACCCCTGCAGACCGGCCATCAGGACGATCGTCGGCGGCTTCGACGCGTAGGTGATGCGCAGCGTCTCGCCGCCGAGGGTGGTCGTGAGCTCCTCGAGGACGATCTTCTTGACCTGCAGCGCCGGGTTCAGCGCCTGGGAGAGGTCCTCGCCGATGGCCCGCTCGCGGATCCGGGCGAGCATCGCCTTGACCACGCCCAGGTTGACGTCGGCCTCGAGCAGGGCCAGTCGGATCTCGCGGAGGACCTCGTCGACATCGGCCTCGGAGAGCCGTCCCTTGCCGCGGAGCCGGGTGAAGATGCCGTCGAAACGGTCGGAGAGTGACTCGAACATCGGGGGGCCACGCTACCGGCGAGCGGGCTCACCCGGGCAACCACGTGGTGTCGCCCCGACCGCGGTTCAGGTCGCCCGGTCGACCAACCGCCGGCGTCCCTGGCCGACAGCCCGGTCGTGACCCCGGCCGACCAGGCGGACGGGCCATCCCGGCGACGCCGCGGAGCAGCGGGTGCGCCGGGTGCAGGCTCGATCGGAGCCGGGCCCGACTCCCTGACCCCTCGGACGTGACGGCGCGGAGTTCCGAGTCCGGTGACCGGGGGAATGGGGAGTGCTCGGAGCGGTTGAACCCGACATGCGCATCGAGACCTGGTCCGACGTCGTGTGCCCGTGGTGCTACCTGGGTGCCCGACGACTCACCGCCGCGATCGGGCAGTTCGTCGAGGCCCACCCCGACGCTCGGCCGACGGTCCGCTTCCGGGCCTACGAGCTCGACCCCGGTGCGCCGGCGGAGCCCCGGCCGATGCGTCCGGTCATCGAGCGGAAGTACGGACCGGGGGCGTTCGACTCGATGACGGCGCGGTTGACCGCGCTCGGGGTGGCCGAGGGCATCGAGTACCGCTTCGAGGACACGCTCCGGGTCAACACCTTCGATGCCCACCGCCTGCTCGCATGGGCCGGGGCCATCGACGACGGGTCGCTCGACCGGTCCTCGATCGACCACGACGGTGGGTCCGGGGTGCAACAGCGCCTCTCCGACGCGCTGTTCCGGGCGTACTTCACCGAGGGTCGCAACGTCGCGGAGCGCGTCACCCTGATCGAGATCGGCCGACTGGCCGGGCTCGATCCGGAGGAGGCCGCCGAGGTGCTGGAGTCAGGGGCGTTCGCCGAGGAGGTCCGCACCGACGAGGAGACGGCCCGCGACCTCGACATCACCGGCGTCCCCGCCACCGTCGTCGACGGACGCCTCCTCGTGCCCGGCGCCCAGGAGGTCGCCACCTTCGCACGGGTGCTGGAGCGGGCCGCGGCGTCGGTGCGCTGATCGTCTCCCAGCCGATCCGGTCGGTCCGCTCCCCTAGCCTGCGAGACGTGGCGGGCCACCAGCACACCGACGACAGCGGAGCGGCGCCGCCGGTCCTGTTGACCCCCGGCCCGCTCACGACCAGCGAGCGGACCCGCCGAGCGGCCACCGTGGACTGGGGGTCGTGGGACCGACGGTTCAACGACCTGACCGCGTCGGTGCGCCACCGGCTGGCAGCGGCTTCGGGAGCGGCACGACCGGTGCTGTGCGTACCGATGCAGGGGTCGGGGACCTTCGCGGTGGAAGCCGCGGTGCGGACCCTGGTCGCGCCGGGCGACCGGCTGGTCGTCGCGGTCAACGGCACGTACGGAGCACGGATCGCGGACATGGCCACCCGGGCCGGCCGCCGGGCCGTCGTGGTCGAGGCCTCGACCGACGTCCCGGTTCCCGTCGACGCGGTGGCCGACGCCTTCGAGCAGCACCCCGACGCCCGCCACCTCGCCGTCGTGCACTGCGAGACGTCGACCGGTCTCCTGAACCCGGTCGAGGACCTGGCCGACGTGGCCCACCAGATGGGGCGGGCTCTCATCGTCGACGCCATGAGCAGCTTCGGCGTGCTCGACACCGCGATCGACCACCCTGCGGTGCACGCCGTGGTCGCCGCGTCGGGCAAGTGCCTGGAGGGCCTGCCCGGCATGGGGTTCGTCCTGGTGCCGCCGGACGTCCTCGACGCGGCGGCGGGCCGCTGCGATTCGCTGTCACTCGACCTGGTCGACCAGCACCGCTACATGGAGCGGACCGGTCAGTGGCGCTACACCCCGCCGACGCATGTGGTCGCGGCGCTGCACGAGGCGCTCCTGCAGTACGAGGAGGAGGGCGGGGCGCCGGTCCGACTGGACCGCTACCGCGCCAACCGCGGGGCGTTGGACGCCGGGATGGCCGCCTTGGGGTTCCGCCACTACCTCCACGAGTCGCTGCGGACGCCGATCATCCAGACCTTCCACTCCCCCGATCACCCGTCCTGGTCGTTTCCGACCTTCTACGAGCTGGTGAAGCAGCGGGGCTTCGTGCTCTATCCGGGCAAGTTGACCACCGAGGAGACGTTCCGGGTCGGCTGCATCGAGCGATCACGCCCACCGTCCTCACCGCGGCGGTCGGCGCCATCGAGTCGGCTCTGGACGCAATGGGCATCCCCGTCCCTCTTCCACCGAGCTGACTGAACCGCACCGCGGTCGGGTGACCCGGCCGACAGACCGACAGGAGGCACCGATGCGCACCGAGATCGTGGTCATGGACATGGCCGGCACCACCGTGTCCGACGACGGGCTGGTGGTCGCCGCCTTCACCCGGGCAGTGGCTTCGCTCGGCATCGACGAGGACCACGAACGCTTCCCGGCCATGATGGACTACGTCAACACCACCATGGGCGAGTCCAAGATCACCGTGTTCCGGACCCTGTTCGATGGCGACGACGACATGGCCCAGCGAGCCAACGCCGCGTTCGAACACGCCTACGGCGACCTGGTCGCCGAGGGTCGGGCCACGGCTCTTCCGGGCGCGGCCGAGACCATCGCGACGCTCCGCGGTCGGGGGCTCAAGGTGGCGCTGACCACCGGGTTCTCTCCCGTCACCCGCGACGCCATCATCGACTCGCTGGGCTGGCGCGACCACGTCGACCTGGCGTTGTCGCCGGCGGACGTCGGACGGGGTCGACCGTTCCCGGACCTGAACCTCTCGGCCCTGTTGCGCCTGGGCGGCACCGACGTGCGGGCGCTGGCGACGGTCGGCGACACCGCGTTCGACGTCCTCGCCGGTCGGGCCTCCGGGGCCGGCGTCGTGGCCGGCGTGCTGAGCGGGGCCCACGATCGGGACACGCTGAGCGCGGCCGGGGCGGACCACGTCATCGACACCGTGGCCGATCTGCCCGACCTGCTGGCGAACCTGTAGCCCACGGGTCACCACACGACCGCCCCGCTACAAGTTCGGCAGGCGGCACCGAACTTGTAGCCCACAGGTCACCACACGACCGCCCAGCTACAAGTCCGGCAGGGCGCACCGAACTCGTAGCCCACGGGTCACCACACGACCGCCCAGCTACAAGTTCGGCAGGCGGCACCGAACTGGTAGCCCACAGGTCACCACACGACCGCCCAGCTACAACATCGGCAGGTGGATCGGGTGGTCACTCCTCGGCGAACAGGGCGTCGATGAACTCGTCGGCGTCGAAGTCGACCAGGTCGGCGGCGGTCTCGCCGAGACCGACGAGCTTGATCGGGATGCCGAGCTCGGAACGGATGGCGAAGACGATCCCGCCCTTGGCGGAGCCGTCCATCTTGGTCAGCACCACACCGGTCACGTCGGTCGCCTCGGTGAACTGACGGGCCTGCTGCAGACCGTTCTGGCCGGTCGTGGCGTCGAGCACGAGCAGGACCTCGGTGACGGTGCCGTCGCCCTTGTCGGCGACCCGGCGGACCTTGGCCAGCTCGTCCATCAGGTTCGACTTGGTGTGCAACCGGCCGGCGGTGTCGGCCAGCACGACGTCAGCCCCCTTGGCCGATGCCGAGGCGATGGCGTCGAAGATGATCGAGCTCGGATCGCCACCCTCGGCGCCTCGGACGATGTCGGCCCCGCAGCGGTCGGCCCACATGGTGAGCTGCTCGGCGGCCGCGGCCCGGAAGGTGTCACCGGCGGCCATGACCACCGTCCGGTCCTGGTCGGCCAACCGACGACCCAGCTTGCCGATGGTCGTCGTCTTGCCGACGCCGTTGACCCCGACGAACAACCACACCGTGGGCGCGGTCTCGGCCACATGCAGCTCGACCGAACCCGCGAGTCGGGCCTTCATCTCGTCCTTGACCGCGTCGATCAGCTCGTCGGGGGTGGTGAGGCCGCGCTCCTTGACCGTCGAGCGCACCGCGTCCAGCAGCTCCTGGGCCGGGCCGATGCCCACGTCGGCCCGGATCAGCGCCTCTTCGAGGTCGTCCCAGGTCTCCTCGTCGATGGTCGACCGCGACATGATCGAACCGACGTAGCCCGAGAAGGCCGATCGGGCCCGCGACAGCCGGTCGCGGAACGACGGCCGGACGAGCTCCTCGACACCGCCAGCCTGTTCGGACTCCCACTCGGCCTCGGCCGCCTCGGCCGCCGCGATGTTGGCCGCTTCTTCCTCTTCGGTGAGCTCCGGGCCGGTGATCTCGACCGTGCCACCGAACATGGCGCCCCGGGGTTCGACGACCTCGACCTCGGGTTCCTCGAGCGTGTCGCGGTCCGACGGCGTCGGGGCCTCGCGGGGCGCCACGGCCCCCGGCCCGGCCTCGTCGATCTGCTCGAGATCCACCTCGGGCGGCGGTTCGAGCGTCTCCCCGCGCCCCCGTCGCGACACGAGCGTTGCGCCCGCCACGACCGCCAGGACGGCGACGAGGGCCAGGATGACGGCGAGGATCACGAGTGGTTCCATCGGCGGGGAGCCTACAAGTGCGCTGGAGCGGGCAAGCTGAAGCGGGGATCAGCTTCCCCGAGGTCGCGACGCGCCACCGTCCGGGGAGCCCGTACCGTGACGTGACCGACACGACCACCGAACACGACCCACCGACCCCACCGACCCCGCCGCCCGACAGCCCGTCGCCGGCGAACCGCCGAAGAGAGAGCGACGACCGTGGACCAGCCTTCCCTGACGACCCCCACCCCCGCTGCGGAGATCGAGCGCCTGCTGTTCGAGCTCAAGAAGGTCGTCGTCGGCCAGGACCGGGCCATCGAGCGGGTCCTGGTCTGCCTGATCGCGGGTGGGCACTGCCTGTTGGAGTCGGTGCCGGGCCTGGCCAAGACCCTCATGGTCGAGACGTTGGCCTCGTCGGTGGGCGGCAGCTTCTCGCGCATCCAGTTCACCCCCGACCTGCTGCCCGCCGACCTGGTCGGGACACGCATCTACCGGGCCTCGTCGGAGCAGTTCGACGTGGAGCTCGGGCCGGTGTTCGCCAACTTCGTGCTCGCCGATGAGATCAACCGGGCCCCGGCAAAGGTCCAGTCCGCTCTCCTCGAGGTGATGGCCGAGCACCACGTGACGATCGGCGGACAGCGCTTCGACGCCCCGGAGCCGTTCCTGGTGCTGGCCACCCAGAACCCGATCGAGTCCGAAGGCGTCTACCCCCTCCCCGAGGCCCAGCGCGACCGCTTCCTGATGAAGGTGCTCCTCGACTACCCCGCACCCGCCGAGGAGGTGGAGATCGTCCAGCGGATGGGCACCAACCCGCCCCACGCCGAACAGGCGCTCACCCTGGCCCAGGTCGAGGGGCTCCAGGCCGCCGCCGAGGAGGTCTTCGTGGACCGCAGCGTGCTCGAGTACGCCGTCAACCTGGTGCTGTGCACGCGGACGCCGGAGAACTTCGGCCTGCCCGAGCTGCGCACGTTCATCGAGCTCGGGGCCAGCCCCCGCGCCTCGCTCGGCCTCATCCGCGGCGGTCGTGCGCTCGCCCTGCTGCGGGGCCGCAACTACCTCACCCCCCAGGACGTGTTCGACGTCGCCCCCGAGATCATGCGCCACCGGATGCTGCTGTCCTACGAGGCGCTCGCCCAGGACGTCGACGTCGAGCAGGTCCTGGCCCGCGTGCTGGGCACCGTGCCGGCCCCTCGGCTGAGCCCGACGCAGGGCGGCGGCGACGCCTACTACGGAACGTCCACCGACGCCGGGGCGTGGAACGCTCCGGCCGCCAGCGGCGCCGCTGCGGCCTGGGGGAACGGCGCTTCGTGAGCGGCCTCTCGCACACCCTCGGTCTCGTCGGGGACCGCCCGGCCGAGGAGATCCTCCGCCGGCTGACCCTCGACGTGAACCGCAAGCTCGACGGGATGCTCCACGGCGACTTCCTGGGCCTGGTCCCCGGCCGGGGCACCGAACCCGGCGAGACCCGCGCCTACAGCCCCGGCGACGACGTCCGCCGCATCGACTGGAACGTCACCGCCCGGATGCAGGACCCCTACATCCGCGAGACGATCGCTGATCGTGAGCTCGAGGCGTGGCTGGTCGTCGACCGCTCGGCCCGCCTCGACTTCGGAACCGCGACCTGCGAGAAGCGGGACCTGGCACTGGCCGCCGCGGCCGGTGTCGGGCTCCTCACCGGCCGGGGCGGCAACCGGGTCGGGGCGTTGATCCTGCGCGGCTCGGAGCTGACGACGGTGCCTCCCCGCAACGGTCGGACCCACCTGCTCGGGATCCTCGAGCGAATCATGTCCACCCCCCGCGGAGACGGCAGCGGTACGAGCGACCTGGCCGCGACGCTGAAGCGGGCCGGGGCCATCGCCCCCCGCCGCGGACTGGTCGTCGTCATCTCGGACTTCCTCGACGACCCCGACCGCTGGCGCACCGCCCTGGGCACGGTGGCGCTGCGCCACGCGGTGCTGTGCGTCGAGGTGGTCGATCCCCGCGAGCTGGAGCTCCCGCCGGTCGGGTTGGTGCAGTTCCGCGACCCGGCAACCGGCGCCACCCGCGAGGTCAACACCAACGACTCCGGCACCCGGGCCCGCTACGCCGAGGCTGCGGCACGCCAGCGCGCCACGATCGCCGGCGCCATCCGCGGCGCCGGAGCCGACCATCTGCAGCTGCGAACCGACCGGGACTGGATCCTCGACCTGGCCCGGTACGTGTCCCGACGCCGCCGACGGGCCGAGCTGGCCGCCACCGCAGCACCCCGCTGAGAGAACTCCCGCTGTGAGAGATGACCGACACCGAACGACCGACGACGAGGCCGACAACAGATGACTGACTGGTTCCTGCACCCCGAGCGCCTGTGGCTGATCTTGGTCGTCGTCGGCCTCGCGGCTCTGTACGTCGGCCTGCAGTTCACGAGCCCCCGCTACGCGGTCCGCTTCTCCAACCTCGAGCTGCTCGACTCGGTCGCCCCCCGCCGCCCGGGCTGGCGGCGCCACGTCGTGGCCGGATGCTTCCTGGTCGCGGCGGCAGTCCTGGTGGCCGCGTTCGCCCAGCCGGTCATGACCGAGAAGGTGCCCTCGGAGCGATCGACGATCGTCCTGGCCATCGACACCTCGCTGTCGATGGCGGCCACCGACGTGTCTCCGAACCGGATCGAAGCCGCCCAGGCCGCGGCCAAGGAGTTCATCGACAAGCTGCCGGACCAGCTCAACGTCGGCCTGATCAGCTTCGCGGGCAGCGCCCAGCTGCTCGTGCCCCCCACCCAGGACCACGCCAAGGTGAACGCGGCGATCGACGGCCTCGAGCTCGACAAGTCGACCGCGATCGGTGACGCCACCAAGCTCGCGGTGCAGGTGATCGAGGACCAGGCCCGTGGCACCGACGGCAAGAAGGTCGACGGCGCGGTCGTGGTCATGTCCGACGGCGAGACGACCGTCGGACTGCCGACAGCCGACGCGATCCCGATCGCCAAGAAGGCCGGCGTGGCCATCACGACCATCGCCTACGGCACCCAGGAGGGCGAGATCACCGTCGACACCGACGGCGACGGCGTCGGCCAACGCACCCGGGTGCCGGTCAACGTCGAGGAGCTGCGGAGCCTGGCCGAGGGGACCGGTGGCACCGCCTACACCGCCGAGACCGCCCAGAGCCTGCGCTCGGTGTACTCCGAGCTGGGCTCGACCATCGGCTACGACGAGAAGTCCCAGGACGTCACGTACCGCTTCGTCGGCCTGAGCCTGGTGCTGCTGCTGGTCGCGGCAGGATTCTCGCTTCGCTGGTTCAGCCGCCTGCCCTGATCCGGCGACCGCCGACACGCCCCGACCGCGGCCACGGTCTCGATCGAGGACGGTCTCAATCGAGGACGGTGGCGGCCCGCTCGGACACGACCCGGGACGAGCCCGCCGGTTCCATCGTGACGCCGTAGAGGACGTCCGCCGCCTCCATGGTGCGCTTCTGGTGGCTCACCACGATCAGCTGCGCAGCGTCGCGGAACTCGGCGATCAGGTCGAGGAACCGGTGGAGGTTCACGTCGTCGAGCGCGGCCTCCACCTCGTCCATCACGTAGAACGGCGACGGCCGGGAGCGGAACACCGCGAACAGGTACGCCAGAGCGGTCAGCGAGCGCTCGCCGCCCGAGAGCAGCGACAGCTTGCGGACGTTCTTGCCCGACGGCCGTGCCTCGAGCTCGATGCCGGTCTCGAGCAGGTTGTCCGGATCGGTGAGCCGGAGCCGACCCTGACCACCGGGGAAGAGGGTCTCGAACAGCAGGGTGAAGTTCTGGCTGACGTCGGCGTAGGCGGCGGAGAAGACGCTGACGATCTCCTCGTCGACCGCCTTGATCACCTTCGAGAGCTCGCGCCGGGTCTGACGGATGTCCTCGAGCTGGGACTCGAGGAACGTGTGACGCTCGGAGAGCTCGTCGAACTCCTGGAGGGCCAGCGGGTTGATCGGGCCCATGAGGCGCAGCTCGCGCTCGAGCTCCCGCACCCGGGCGGGGGCGCTGACGCCCTCGGGCAGCGACGGGCACTCGGCGGCCATCGCGGCGTCGGGCTCGGTGTCGAGATCGTGACGAAGTGACTCGACCGCCGTGTCGAGGCGCATCCGGGACTCGGCATCGGAGATCTCGGCCTTCTGGAGCCGGGCCCGGGTCTCTTCCAGCGACCGCTCCGAGGTGCTCCGCTCGGAGCGCAGGCCGTCGAGCAGGTTGGTGACCTCGCGGGTGGCCTCGGACTGACGGCGGCGCTCCTGCCGGAGCTCGGCCAGCACGGGTTCGATCCGGCTCAGCCGGTCCGAGAGGAAGGAGTGGAGTCGGTCGGTGGCGACCAACCGGGCCTCGAGCACGATCCGACGGTCGGCCGCAGCGGCGACCTCGGCCTGGTTGCGCGCCAGCCGTTCGCCGATCTGCTCCAGTCGGGAACCGACGTAGCGGCGCCGCTCGTCGAGCGCCGCGATCCGCACCTCCAGATCGGTCCGACGGGCCTGGACGTCCGCGCCACGGGCGTCGAGGCGCTCACGGGCCTCGGCCATGGCCCGCGCCCGTTCCCCCAGCTCGGCCTCGGCGGCCTCCAGCGCCGGAAGCTGCCCGGAGAGCTCGGCGACCCGGACCTCTTCGCGTGCCAAGCGATCGACGAGCTCCTGCAGGTGGGCACCCAGCGCCTCCAACTCGCCCGCGGCCTCCTGAGCGTCGTGGTCCAGTCGTGCGGCCTTGTCGGCCAGCGCGGCACGGTCCGCGGCGGCCCGATCCCGTCGACGCGCTGCCTGCTGCTCGGCGTCACGGGTGGCGGCCACCGACTCGCGGGCCGACTCCACCCCGCGCCGAGCCCGGTCCCGCTCGGAGCCGGCCTGTTCGGCTCGGTCGCGTGCCTCGTCCAGCGCAGCGCCCGTGGCGCCCGAGCCGGCGGCCCGCAGTCGCCAACCCGCCGCCGCGAAGCGGTCGCCCCGACGGGTGACCACGACGGCCGACGGCGACGACAACGATGCCGACAGCGCGGCGTCGAGGTCACCGTCGACGACCACGGCCCCGTCGAGAAGGGCATCGAGCAGTGCGTCGATCGCCGCGGACGCCGCTCCGGCACCGGCAGCGGACCGCACGTGGCGGCGGACCGGCTCGCCGACGCCGACGGTCCCCTCGCCGGGACCCGACGTCGCGGACCGGGCGCCGAGGGCCAGGACCGCCCCTCGGTGGTCACCGGCCTCGAGCGCGGACAGCGCTCGGCGGCCGGCGTCGAGGTCGGCCACCACGACCGCGCCGAGTGCCTCGCCGGCGGCGGCTTCGAACGCCTCCGCCCAGCCCGCGTCGACATCGACGAGGTCGAGGAGGGTTCCCAGCACTCCATCGAGTCCGGCCAGCCGCTCGGCGCCGGCACGCTGACGGGCTTCGTCGAGAGCGAGCGACAGCGCGTCGGCTCGGGCCGACCACGCCGACGCGGCGGTCTCGGCGTCGGTCGCGGCGACCTCGGCGACGGCCAGGGCGGCCTCGGCACCTGCCCGGGACGTGGCTGCGTCCGCAACCGCCGAATCGAGTGCCGGCTCCTGGTCGCGCGACTCCTCCAGGGCCGCCACCACCGCGATGCGCTCCTCGGCCAGGCGTTCGACCCTCTCCGCGAGCGAGCTCTGTCGAAGGGCGAGGCGCTCCCGGTCCGCTCCGGTGCGATCGATGGCGCTGCGCAACGCGGCGAGCTCCCCCCGCACCCCCGACGCCTCACCGGTCGGGGCGGGGACCCCGTCACCCCACTCCTCGGCGAAGTCCGAACGGAGCACGGCGAGCTCGGCCTCGAGCGCTTCCAGATCGACCAGCTCCTCGGTGACCGCCGATCCGTCGCGCTCGATGTCCTCGGCGTCGGTCGACAGCTGGTGCTGCTCGGCTTCGAGCGACGCGATCACCGCCGCGTCGACGGACGATTCGAGCTCGCGCTCGAGGTTGCGGCGCCGTTCGACCAGCAGCGCGACCTGCCCCTGAGCCTTCTCGGAGACCCGCTCATAGCGAACCAGCAGGTCGCCCACGTCGCGACCGCCCATGGCCGACAGCTGGGCCTCAGCAGCCAGGATCCGACGGTCGAGGTCGGCCAGGGTGGCCCGGAGCCTCTGGTCCTCGGCCCGCAGAGCGGACTGGGTCCGGGCGGACTCCTCGAGCTGGCCCTTCCACCGCACCAGCTCCCGGCCGGCGAGGTGGACCCGCAGAGCCGTCAGCTCCGAGACCAGGCTCCCGTGGCGTCGAGCGGCGTCGGCCTGACGCTCGAGCGGACGCAGCTGCCGACGGACCTCTCGGAGCAGGTCGTTGATCCGGGTCAGGTTGGCCTCGGTGGCCTGCAGACGACGTTCGGCCCGCTCCTTGCGGCGGCGGTACTTCAGCACGCCCGCCGCCTCTTCGATGATGAGGCGGCGCTCCTCGGGCCGGGCGTTGAGCACCCCGTCGATGTTCCCCTGCGAGATGATCACGTGCTGCTGGCGGCCGACACCGCTGTCGGAGAGGAGCTCCTGGATGTCGAGCAGCCGGCAGGGCACCCCGTTGATGGCGTACTCGCTGTCGCCGGAGCGGAACAGGAGCCGGGTGATCGTCACCTCGGTGAACTCGATGGGCAGCAGCCCGGCCGAGTTGTCGATGGTCAGCGACACCTCGGCCCGTCCGAGCTGGGGCAGCTTGGACGTGCCGGCGAAGATGACGTCGTCCATCTTCTGGGATCGGACCGCTGAGGGCGCCTGGGCCCCGAGCACCCAACCGATGGCGTCGACCACGTTGGACTTGCCGGACCCGTTGGGGCCGACGACCACCGTGACCCCGGGTTCGAGGCTGAGGGTGGCCGCATCCGCGAAGGACTTGAAACCCTTGATCTGCAGGGTCTTGAGGAACACGGTTCTCCCGGGGGCTCAGACCTGGGTCTGTTCGCAGTAGTAGGTGTACCCGCTGCCGAAGCGCGCCTTGACGATCGGACCCCGGGCCCGGGGGCTCATCTCGCCGTCGCGCTTGTACACGGTGAGGTACTCGGTGTAGTCGCCGGGCTTGCCCGACAGCTGGACCCAGCCATCGGGGCCCAGCGTCGTGCCACCGTACTTGAGCGCCTCGTGAACGGTCTCCACCACAGCTCGGTAGAGCCGGCGGATCTCCTGTGCCGACAGCGTCGCGGCGGAGCGGTCGAAGCGGAGCCCGGCGTGGAAGAGGATCTCGTCGGAGTACATGGGCCCGATGCCGACCAGGAACGTCGGATCCATGAGGACCGCCTTCAGCTTGCCGTCGCGGCGGAGGAGGTGCTCGCCGAAGGTGGTCCACGAGATCGGTTCGTCGACGGCGTCGAGCCCGAGCGTGGCCAGCTCCGGGTGCGCCTCGTCGAGGGCGTCCGCCGCGACCAGCTCGACGGTCGAGCCCTTCTTGGGGTCGACCAGGCGCAGCTGGCCACCCTGGGTCAGCGTGATGACCAGGCCCGTTCCGGTCTCCATGTCGTCCTTGGCCTGGGCGCGCACCAGCTTGGCCCGCTCGCCCAGGCTCAACACGAGCAGGTGCGTGTCCTCGATGCCGAGGACGAGCAACGTGCCCCGACGGTCCGCCCGGGTGATCTTGGTCCCGGCCAGCGCGGCGGCGAACGCCTTCTTGGTCGGCCCCTTGAGGAGGCCGGTTCCGGGGACGTCGGCCTCCTTGATCTTCTTGTCGACCGCCTCGCGCTCCAGGTCGCGGCGCAGCAGCTCCAGTTCGGGCAACTCAGGCATCGGGTGGTCCCTCCCCACGATCGGCGTCGTGTCCGTCGGCGCGGGCCGCGGGTTCGTCGTGCCGCTGGCTCAGGAGACGGGTGGTCTCCCGGGCTGCGGCCTGTTCGGCCTCCTTCTTGGTGCGGCCCTCGCCGGCCCCCCAGCGATCCCCGGCCAGGCGGACCACGGCACGGAAGACCTTCTCGTGCTCGGGGCCGTCCTCGGAGATCTCGTAGCGGGGCAGCTCGCCGAAGCGACGGGCGGCCATCTCCTGGAGGCGTGACTTGTGGTCGCTGGTCACGTCGCCCGACACGACGCCGTCGATGCGCTCGTCGAGCAGACCGAGCACGACGCTGCGGGCGGCCTGCAGCCCTCCGTCGAGGTAGACGGCACCGATGACGCCCTCCATGGCATCGGCCAGGATCGAGGTCTTGGTGCGACCACCGGTCGCCTCCTCGCCCTTGCCGAGGCGGAGCACGTCGCCCAGTCCGATCGACCGTGCCACGCCGGCGAGGGCGTTCGCAGAGACGAGCTCGGAGCGGCGTCGGGCGAGCACGCCTTCGCTGGATGTCGGCGACCCGGCGAACAGGTGCTCGGTGACCACCAGGCCCAGGACCGAGTCGCCCAGGAACTCCAGACGTTCGTTGGACTCGACGCCTCCGTGCTCGGAGCACCACGAGCGGTGCCGCAACGCGAGCTCCAACAGGGTGTCGTCGGCGAAGCGGTGCTCGATGCGTCGGCACAGCTCCGCCCGGCGGGCCTGCTCGCCGCCGCGGTGGCTCGAGGGACCGTCGCCGGCGTCGAGGTCGGATCGGTCGACCATCGGGCTGTCCTGCACCGGGATGCCCGGGGTCGTCGACGTTCTCGGGGTCGGAGGCGCCGCCGCGGGCGCCTCAGAGCCGGGCGACGACGTAGTCGACGGCATCACGAACGGTCTTCAGGTCCTCGAGGTCCTCGTCCTCGATGCGGAAGCCGACGCTGCGCTCGCCGAGCTCGGCCTCCAGCCCCTCCACCAGCTCGATGAGGGCGAGAGAGCTGGCGTGGAGGTCCTCGGCGAAGGAGTCGCCCTCGTCGATCGTGGCCTGGTCGATCTCGAGGATCTCGGCGAGGAGGTCCTTGACCAGCTGCAGGACCTCGGCCCGCTCGACGGGACCCTGTTGGACGTGCGTCTCCGCAGGCACGATCGCTGCGCTCTCCTCGCTCGGACGACGGGGCGGGTTCCCCGGGTCGGTGTGGCCGGTCACTCTAACCGGTCGACGCGGCCGGCGACGGCGATCGTCGCGGCCCGCGACCGGCGCGGTGTGGACGCCCGCCGAACGCGGATCGACCACCGTCGGACCGATGGGTGGTCGCGGGCCCGGAGGTCGCGACCGGCGATGCGGGGTCCCGGAGGGTGCCCGGGATCCTCAGTCGACGTCGATGGCCTGGCGGCCGCCGTACCAGCCGCAGTTGCCGCACACGACGTGGGGCTGCTTCACCGCGCTGCAGCGGGGGCACAGGCTGCGCGAGGGCGCCTTGAGCGTCCAGTTGGACGCCCGGCGGCTGCGGCTCTTGGCCTTGGAGGTCTTCTTCTTGGGAACTGCCATCGTTGGTCTCTCGCGCGTCGACTACAGGGGCTTCGCGTGGCCACCGGCCGGGACGTACAGGATCGGCCGGACCATCCCGACGGGAACGGTCGCCGTCCGCCCGGGGCAGCGGGTCACTCTAGCGGATCGGGGACACCGGGGTCGAAGCGCAGCTCGTCGAGGGCCGACCAACGGGGGTCGACCGCCCGTTCGGCTCCGTCGCCGGTACCCACCGGGAAGTGGTCCGGGTCCGGACCGAGGCAGTCCTCGCCACACAGCGGAGCCACCGGCAGAGCCAGTACCGCGGCATCGCGGACCACGGGCCCGAGGTCGATCACGTCGCCGTCGATCGACAGGAGGTCGTCGTCGACCGGAGAATCCGAGAAGACCTCCCTCAGCTCGACGACCTCCACACCCGACGTCTGCTCCAGGCACCGTCGACACGGCCCCTCCCACGGGACGCTGAGTCGACCGCTGACCGCCACCCCGTCGCTCAGGGACTCCAGCACGACGTCGAGGTGACCGGGGCTCCCGGAGGGGACCGCTGCGGTGCTCACCTCCACGCCGTCCAGCTCGACGTCGCGCTCGATGATCTGACGCTGCCCGGGGTGACGACGCAGGTCGGCCACTCCGACGCGCAACCCGGCCACGGTCAGGACTCCTGGTCGAACACGGCGGGATCGTCCGCGGGAGGCCGGGACTCGAGCTCGGCGAGCTCCGCCTCCTCGATCCGCGGCGCGGCCAGCTTGTCGCGCCCCGCCGCCACCGACTTGGCGATGCGGTTGAGCACGTTCTCGAAGCTGGCCAGCTTCTGGTCGCAGTAGTCCTCGGTCTCGCGACGCATCCGCCGCGACACCGCGTCGGCCTCGTCGACGATCTGACGGGCGTGGTGCTCGGCCGCCTTCACCACCTCGGTGCGCTGCACCATGTGGGCCACCCGGCTCCGGGCGTCCTCGATGAGGTCCTCGCCCTCGCGTCGGGTGCGCGCCAGGAACTCCTCGCGCTCCTTGAGCAGCCATCTGGCCGAACGCAGCTCGTCGGGCAGTCGAGACACCGCGTCGTCGAGGAGCTCGAGGAGCTCCTCGCGGTTGACGCGCACCGACGCCGACATCGGCATCCCGGGCGCCGCGTCGATGATGGCGATCACGCGCTCGAGGATCTCCTGCGCTTCGGGCATGCGGTACTGGTCGTCGCCGGAGGCGGACCGCTTCGACCGCGCCGGTGGCCGACGCTCCGGTTCCACCGGGCGCGACGTCGGCTCGTCGGTCGGAGCGGTCATGGGGTACCTCCGAATCGCTGCTTCAGCCGGTCGGCGACCGGGCCGGGAACCATCGTCTCGACGTTGCCCCCGAAGCGGGCGATGTCACGGATGAGCTTGGACGCCAGGAACGAGTTCTTCGACGCGGACGGGATGAAGAGGGTGTCGACGCCCGAGATCGACCGGTTCATCTGGGCCATCTGCAGTTCGGACTCGAAGTCCGACACCGCCCGCAGTCCCTTGACGATGAAGTTGGCGCCCACGTCGCGGGCCAGGTCGACCACCAGCGACGAGAACATCGTGACCTCGACGTTGGCGAGGTGAGCGAGCGACTCCTCGATGAGGACCTGGCGCTCCTCGAGGGAGAAGAGCGGCTCGCCCTTCTGGGGGTTGCGCATGGCCGCCACCACGACCCGGTCGAACAGTCGGGCGGCGGTCTCGACGATCTCGACGTGACCGTTGTGGATCGGGTCGAACGAACCCGGGTAGAGGACCGCGGTCACGAGCCGGGCTCCTGGTCGCTGAGGTCGCCGGATGCGGTCGCGGGCGGGACGGGCGGGGACCACTCGAAGGTCAGCATCGTCACAACCGTACCGCCGTACCGACGTTGCCTCAGGATGCCCGCCCCGGTCGTGGACCGGGACGCGGCCACCGCGGGCTCGAGATCGCGGTCGGACTCGGCGACCACGACCCCGGTCGGGGTGACCACGGCGGCCAGGGCCCCGATCAACTCGGCCCACTGGTCGAAGGCGTACGGAGGGTCCGCCAGGACCAGATCGAACGGACCCGACCCGGCGCTGGAGCCGAGGGCCGCGAAGGCCTCGCTCCTGAGCACGGTGGCCCGGTCCGACATGGCCAGATCGGCGAGGTTCGCCTCGACCGCCGCGATCGAGCGCCGGGCCGAGTCGACGAACGTGACGTGGTGCGCGCCGCGGCTCAACGCCTCGACACCGAGCGCCCCGGACCCTGCGAACAGGTCGAGCACCGTCGCGCCCCTGATCGCACCCATCGAGTCCAGCGCGTTGAACATCGCCTCCCGGACCCGGTCGAGGGTGGGCCGCACATCGAGCCCGGCGGGAGCATGGAGTCGACGCCCGCGGGCTGTTCCGGAGACGACTCTCACCCGACCAGTGTCACACGGACGGGGGTGGAGGGCGGGAACCCCACCGCTGTCCTGCTGCTGCGGCGGCGACCGTCAGCGGGCGAGCGCGGACGGAGGCAGCGTGGGCAGGGACGACTCCGGCGTCACCGTCACCACCAGGGCCATGCCGTCCTGTGCGATCGGCGTGTCCTCCGGATCGACCTCGACGGCCATGACGCCTTCGCCGGTCCGCACCGCATCAGCGCTGTACACCCAGACCTGGACCACGGTGTCGACCGAACCGCAGCGGGAGTCGGGTCCGAAGGTGGCACCGGCCACGGCCATCGACGTGTTGTTGATCTGGAACTGAGCCGGGGTCGTCGTCGCCGGGAACGTGACCCGACCGGTGGACAGGTCGACACCGATCAGCTCCATCAGCTCGTCGACGTCGGCCTCGTGACCGGCCGAGTCGGCATCGGGCGGGGTCACCTGGAACCGGCCGGTGCCGTCGGTCGACATCCCCGACTCCGCATCGGTTGCGGCCGCCGGCGGTTCCAGGAAGCGGCCGCAGACGTTGAGTCCGAAGCTCCCGGTGAAGGTCTGTCCCACCGCGGGCCCGGGTCCCAGACGCCCGACCCGGGCCGGGGTCACCACCTCTGGCGCCATGCCGTGGGAGCCGTACTGCTGGGTGGTCGACGACCCCGTGTCGTCGCCGTGTCCGGCACCGCCATGGGTGGTGCTCGACGGGGTGTTCACCGGCGCCGAGGTGGGTTCGTCGTCGCCGGCGAACACGACGACGACGGCGATGGTGGCGATGGTGGCGACGACGACCAGCACCCACACCAGGGCGCGGGTTCGGGTCGGCCGATCGGACGGGGATGGATCGGTCACCCCCCGATCCTGCCCCAGCTCGGCGACCGGAGCCCAGGGTCGGAGGTCATGACTTGAGGAGGAACTCCTCCTCCTCGGGGGCGAGCAGGACGTCGAGCTCCTCGGCCAGCCGGGGATGCGCGTCCAGTCCCCCGCCGTCGCCGACCAACCGGAGGGCCTCGTCGCGGGCCACCTCCACCCACTGGCGGTCGTGGCGCAGCGAGGCGAGCTTCAGGTCGCTCAGGCCCTGCTGGCGCTCGCCGAGCACCGTCCCCTCGCCGCGGAGGTCGAGGTCCACCTCGGCCAGCTCGAATCCGTCGGAGCTGGCGACCATCGCCTGAAGGCGGGCCACCGCGTCTGCGGTGAGGTCGCCGTGGGCCACCAGCACGCACCAGCTGGGACGGTCGCTGCGTCCGACACGACCTCTGAGCTGGTGCAGCTGCGCCATGCCGAAGCGATCCGCGTCGAGCACCACCATGACGGTCGCCTCGGCCACGTCGACGCCGACCTCGATGACGGTCGTGGCCACCAGGACGTCGAGATCGCCGGAACGGAAGGCCTCCATGACCTCGGCCTTGTCGGAGGCCTTCATCCGGCCGTGCAGCAGGCCGATCGACAGGCCGGCGAGCTCGTCGGCGGCCAGACGCTCCAGCGTCCGCTCCGCCGAGGCAACCTCCAGCTTGGGCGAGTCCTCGACGAGCGGGCACACCACGTAGGCCCGGTTGCCGGCGGCCACCTGCTCCCGGACGAGCTGCCACGCGGAGTCCTCCTGGTCGGGGCTGTGCGCCCAGGTGGTGCTGATCGGCACCCGACCCGGCGGGAGCTCGTCGAGCACCGTGGTGTCCAGGTCGCCGTAGACGGTCATGGCCGCCGTGCGCGGGATCGGGGTGGCGGTCATGACCAGGACGTCGGGCACGGTCCCGTCGGGGTTGGCGCTGCGCAGCGCGGCGCGCTGCTCGACGCCGAACCGGTGCTGCTCGTCGATGACGACCGCTCCGAGCGACCGGAAGACCACGCCCTCCTGGATCAATGCGTGAGTGCCGATCACGATGTCGACCGAGCCGTCGGCCAGCCCCGCCAGCACCCGTCGACGCTCCGCTGCGGGGGTGCGGTTGGTGAGCAGGGCGACCCCGAGGGGCCGCTCGCCGAGGAGGCTGCCCCCGTCGTCGGGGATGACGACGGCGCCGAGCTGGCGGGAGACACCGGCGGCGTGCTGCTCGGCCAGGACCTCGGTGGGCGCCATCAGCGCCCCCTGGTGTCCGCCCTGCACCGCGGTCAGCAACGTGGCCATGGCGACGACCGTCTTGCCGGAACCGACGTCGCCCTGCAGCAGCCGGTGCATGGGGACGCCCGAGGCCAGGTCCGTTCCGATCTCGGCCACGGCCCGCCGCTGGGCCGCGGTGAGATCGTGGGGCAGACCGTCGAGGTAGCGGGCGACCAGGCCCGCCCGACCGGCCCGATCCAGCGGTCCGTCCGTGCCCTTGGACGCGGTCACGACATGGCGGATCCCGAGCGCGTCCCTCTCGATCTGCCTCTTTCGCCGGACGAGGGACAGCTGCAGGCGGAACAGCTCGTCGAACACCAGGCGGCGGCGTGCGACCACCTCGTGCGCCATCGACGTCGGCGCGTGGATCCCGGCATACGCCTCCTCACGGGAGATCAGGTCGTGTCGGTCGAGGATCTCCGCGGGGACCGGGTCGTCGATCCCACGGTCACGGCTGCGACGAAGGACCTGTGCGATCCACTCGCCCAGCTCCCACGTGCTCAGGCGGGCCCGATCCGACTGGGGGTAGATGGCGACGATGCGACCGGTGCGCGCTCGTGGGCCCGCACCGATGACGTCGAGGACCGGGTTGGTCATCTGGCGCTGACCTCGGAAGACCTCGACCCGCCCGAAGACCGCCACCTCGGCTCCCGCATCGTCCGCGCTGAGCTTGGCGAGGTGCTTCTCCCTCCACGGCTGGTTGAAGAAGGTGCACCGCAGCGACCCGCTGTCGTCGCGGAGCTCCGCCACGACGATGACCCGGCCGCCCCGGACGCGGCGAGAGGACACCGCTGCGACCCGACCCAGCACCAGGGCCTCCTCTCCCTCGGAGAGCTCCCGGATCTGCGCCTCGCGGGTTCGGTCGATGTAGCGGCGCGGGTAGTGGGTGAGCAGGTCGAGCAGCGAGGTGATCCCGAGATGACGCAACCCCTCCAGCTTGCGGGGGCCGACACCGGCGAGCACGCCGACGTCCATGGCCGACAGCTCGACGAGTGAGATCGGGGGACGGTCGCTCACCGCCCCAGTCCAGCACGGTGCACCGACGACGTCCCGCCCGCCGCTCAGGTCGGACCGGGAGCCAGGCCCACGTGCATCTCGCTGAGCCGACCCGCACCCGACATGGCTTCGACCACCGCTCCCGGCAGGGTCGTGGTCGCGTCGACGATCCACTGACCCCCTGCTCGTTCCATCGACGAGCGCTCGGAGAGCTCGTGGATCACGACCTCGAGGTCGGCGGCGAGCTCGACGCCGGGATCGGGCGGCGTGATCCGACCGCGTACATCGAAACGCGGCGAGCCCGCCGAGGGCGTCGGGGCCGGCTGTGGGTCCAGGCGGGGCGGTTCGGGCAGCGGGTCGCCGGAGACGAACGCGGCCAGGGAGTCGAGCACGAGCAGGAAGCCCGCCGCGGCGCCGTCGACCGTGCCGCTCTCGGAGAGCTTGGCGTCGGCCACCGGGCCCTGCTCGAGCTCGACCAGGCCGGCCTCGGCGGCCGAGACCAGGACCTCGACCAGGTCGGAGCCGGCGTCGGACGCGTCGAGGGCACCGTCGGCCGCGGCGGACATCACCGCCAGCAGGCTCCCGGGATGGGCGCCGTCGTCGCCCTCGGTGACCCGTTCGGCCCCCGCTTCCAACGCCAGCGCCAGTCGGGTGCCCTCGACCCGATCGGCGTTGCGCAGAGCGTCGCCGGCACCGCCCAGGAACCCGGCGAGCTGAGCACCGACATCGGTCCGCGCCGCGGCGTGGGCGCCGTCGGACAGTCCCCGGCACAGATCCGGGAAGTGGGCGGCGCCGGTCGCCGCGTCACATGCTCCGCTGAGCGTGACCGCCATGTCGGTGCCCGGGCCGGGGCCGGAGTCGGATCCCGCTACTTGTCGACGAGCCGTCGAGTCGGCATCGACGTCGTCCTCGGTCCGGTTCGAACCCTCGACATCGTCGGATTCGATGTCGTCGGGGTCGACGCCGGAGACCAGCGACCGACCGTCGACGGTCGGATCGAGCGGGTTGGGTCCCGCAACAGAGTCCCACTCGACCCCGGCAGCCAGGCGGTCGAGCGCGTCCGCGTGCTGGTCGAGCACCGAGGAGGCCGCACGCAACGCCTCGAGGAGCTCCGTGGCATCCAGGCTGTCCCGCGACCGACCGTCGGGCGGAGGGGTGTCCCACGTCGAGGTGCGCAACGCCGGGCCGGCCATGACCCCAGCGTACAGACCCTCCGTCGGGCGGGCGCCGGATCAGCCGCCGAACAGGGCCGGGGCGCAGGCCTCGGAATAGCCGCCAGACACCGAGCCGTCGAGGCTGTCGGCAGCCATCACGATGTTCGAGTCGACGTCGATCTGCATGACGGTCGCGTTGGCGTCGACGATCTGGAAGACGCCGTCGCCCAGGTCCGACGCTCGCACCTGTGCCGGGTTGGGGACGCGGGCCAGGTCGCAGTGCTGGCGGACGAGCCGGGCGAAGGTGGTGGCGGCCGCGGACTCCGCCGCTGTCGCCCCGTCGCCACCGGGTCGGGCCGATGGAGCGGCCGGTCCCGGAACCGGTGTGGTGGGTCCGGCCGCCGGGGGCGCAACCGAGGCCGGGGTCGGGGTCGTGGTGCTCGACACGGCCGGTACCTCGGTGCTCGGCACCGCAGGCGGCGTCGTCGTCGGCGCTGCGGCCGGAGCTGCGGCGACAGTGCTGGGGGGTGCATCGGGACCGGGGTCATCGGCTGCGGACGGCTCCGACGCCGCCGAGCGCTCGTCGTGGTCACGGGACACCGCCGCTGGGGTGGCAACAGTCGCCGCATCCGCTCCCACCGCCTTGACGACGACGCCGGCCAAGGCGAACGTCGCCACCGCGGCGACGAGCACGCCGAGCACCCACGTCCCACGATCCGATGCACCGTGGTCGGCGCTGTGGTCCGCGGCGCCGGCCTGATGGTCGGTGCTGTGGTCGTCTGCTCCCGCCATGGCGTTCCCCTCCTCGTTGCGGACGACCCGCTCGTCGTCACCGCTCCACGATGAGAGAGTCGACTGCCGCGATCAAGTCACGAGGCGAGATTCCCCTCACCCGATGGTCGCCCACGAGCCATGTCCGGACCTCGGGATGTCCAGATTGTCCGGCCCGCAACGGGCGTGCTTGGGTCGATCGCCTCGACGCACTACAGTGTCCGGTCGGCCCTGCGCCGGGGTTCCGCCCCGCCGGCCGAACCTCCCGTTCCCGGGAGCCGAACCCGTAGAAGGCGCCACCCACGGTGGCACGCCGCCGACCGTGGCGGAACGACCGGAGAAGAGACAGCCATGGCCGCCGTGTGCGAGATCTGCGACAAGCGCCCCTCGTTCGGGATGAACCTCAGCCACTCCCATCGCCGCACCAAGCGCCGCTGGAACCCGAACATCCAGCGGATCCGCGTCGCCACGCCCCGTGGCACCAAGCGGATGAACGTCTGCACCGGTTGCATCAAGTCGGGCAAGGTCACCAAGCCCGTCGCCACCCGCCGCACCGCCTGAGCCCGCCCGCTGCGGGTCGGTCCCGTCCCCGGCTTTGCCGCCCGTTCTCGGCCGCCGGTACGGTGACGGTGGGTCAGCAGCCTCCGGTTCCGGAGGCTCACCAGTCAGGAGCGGCGACCGAGTGCAAGGCGTGATCAAGTCCTATGACCCCGTGACCGGCGACGGGATCGTCGTGCGCGACACGGACCTGGCCGAGCACGACCTGGCCCCCGACGCGCTGGCGGGCTCGCTGTTCCGCATGCTCCGTCAGGGCCAGCGGGTTCGCTTCGAGCTCGACTCCGAGGGCCGGGCGACCGGACTGGAGCTCGGCTCCGAGGTGGACATGGGGACTCCGGTGTTCCACGCCCACGCCGAGCCGGCACCCGAGACCGCCTGACCGCGGCCACCCATCCGCACAGCCGACGGTGCGGGCAGATCGACACCTCACGAAGATCGACAGAACGGGGACAACGATGGCAGGGACCACCAGCAACCAGAAGCTGATCGACTGGGTCGAGGAGTGGCGGGAGATCTTCCAGCCCGACGCGGTGGAGTGGTGCGACGGCAGCGCCGAGGAGTATGACCGGCTCTGCCAGCTCCTCGTCGACAACGGCACCTTCGAGAAGTTGTCCGAGGCCAAGCGACCGAACAGCTACCTGGCCCTGTCGGACCCCTCCGACGTCGCCCGCGTCGAGGACCGCACGTTCATCGCCTGCGAGAACGAGGTCGACGCGGGGCCAACCAACCACTGGCGGGCGCCCGCCGAACTCAAGTCCGAGATGCTCGAGCTGTACCGCGGCACCATGAAGGGCCGCACGATGTACGTGGTGCCGTTCTCGATGGGACCGCTCGGCTCCCCGATCGCCCACATCGGCGTCGAGCTGACCGACTCGCCGTACGTGGCGGTGTCGATGAGGATCATGACCCGCATGGGCCAGGGCGCCCTCGACGTGCTCGGCTCCGACGGCGACTTCGTTCCCTGCCTGCACTCGGTGGGTGCACCGCTCACCGACGGTGCGGCGGACGTTCCGTGGCCATGCAACGACACCAAGTACATCTCGCACTTCCCCGAGACCAAGGAGATCTGGTCCTACGGCTCGGGCTACGGCGGCAACGCTCTGCTCGGCAAGAAGTGCTTCGCCCTGCGCATCGCCTCGACCATGGCCCGCGACGCCGGCTGGATGGCCGAGCACATGCTGATCCTCGGCATCACCTCGCCCGACGGCGACAAGCGCTACGTCGCCGCGGCGTTCCCGTCGGCCTGCGGCAAGACCAACATGGCGATGCTGATCCCGTCGCTGCCGGGCTGGAAGGTCGAGACGGTCGGTGACGACATCGCCTGGATGAAGTTCGGGGCCGACGGCCGCCTCTACGCCATCAACCCCGAGGCCGGGTTCTTCGGCGTCGCTCCGGGCACCTCCGACGAGACCAACAAGAACGCCATGGACACGATGTGGGGCAACTCCATCTTCACCAACGTGGCCCGCACCGACGACGGCGACGTCTGGTGGGAGGACATGTCCGAGCCGCCGGCCCACCTCGTCGACTGGAAGGGCAACGACTGGACCCCGGCCACCGACACCCCAGCCGCGCACCCCAACGCCCGGTTCACCACCCCGGCGTCGCAGTGCCCGTCGATCGCCCCCGAGTGGGAGGACCCGGCCGGCGTGCCGATCTCGGCCATCCTCTTCGGCGGCCGCCGGGCCACCAACGTCCCGCTCGTGACCCAGGCCTTCAACTGGCAGCACGGCACGTTCCTGGGCTCGGTCATGAGCTCGGAGAAGACCGCAGCGGCGGCCGGCACCGTCGGCGAGGTCCGCTTCGACCCGTACGCCATGCTGCCGTTCATGGGCTACAACGTCGGCGACTACATCCAGCACTGGCTCGACATCGGCAACGCGACTGACGCCGACAAGCTGCCCCAGCTCTTCTGGGTCAACTGGTTCCGCAAGTCCGACGACGGCAAGTTCCTCTGGCCCGGCTTCGGCGACAACAGCCGAGTGCTCAAGTGGGCACTGGAGCGCATCGCCGGCACCGCCGACGCCACCGAGACCCCGATCGGGTGGGTTCCGACCCCCGAATCCCTCGACACCGACGGTCTCGACCTCGACGCCGACACCCTCGAGCAGCTGCTCGAGGTCGACCCGATCGCCTGGAAGGGCGAGGTCGAGCTGATCAGCAACCACTACGACTTCATCGGCGAGCGCCTCCCGCAGCCCATGCGCGACGAGCTCTCCGCCATGGAGGCCCGCCTCAACGGCTGAGCGTCGCTCGAGCAGATCTACGCACCGCCTCCGGAGACCTCGGCTCTCCGGAGGCGGTGTCGCGTCCGGACCCGCAGCGTCACCCGACCAGCATCGCCCGGATGCTCTCCCACGCGAAGCATCCGGACCCGCAGCGTCACCCGACCAGCATCGCCCGGATGCCGAGGCCCATGAGGAAGAGGCCTCCGAAGCCGTAGAGCAGGTACTGGTGCGCCCGCATCTGGTTGCGGTAGCTGTACAGGATCGCCACCGCGATGATGGCAACGAACCCGTAGAACATGTGGAACTGCGGCGCCTCGAACCCCTGACCGGCCACCATGATCACGCCGAGGACCACCTGCACGAAGATCGTCGCCTCGACGAAGACCACGAACCACCACAGGGCCTTGACCCTCAGCGCCGGTATCCAGTGCGCCCCCAGGCACCACAGACCCGCCAACGCGTTGCCGAGGATGACCATCCAGGCCCATTCGGTGTGGACGTCCAGGACCGAGGCGAACATCGTCGGGACACTAGCGGCGCGCCCACGAGCGACTTCAACCTCCGGGGGCGGCCACCGGACCGGACCGCCGATGGCAAGCTGAGCCAGTGCGCCACGCCCGATTGGTGATCCACCGACTCCACCTCGACGACGTCGAGATGCCGGTCCGACTGGCCACCCTGGTCGTCGTGGACCGCGGGGCCGCCACCGTCGACTGGGAGGTCGTCGCCGAGGGACTCGCGGACTTCACCGGCGAGCTCGGTCGGATCCGGGTGGAGATGCTGTGCATCACGGGAGCGAACGAGTCGGGGCAGCTGCTCCTGGGAGAGCTCTGCGGCGAGGCGATCGTGGTCCGCTTCGTGGGCGCCACCGTCGTGCTCCGCGGCGACGGACCGCTGCACGGTCTGAGCGACGCCGTCCTCGAGGGCTGAACCCGCTCCGGCGCGCGGCTCGTCGGTGACTCCGAACCGGCTCGGCTCACCCGACCCGATCCCCCCGGTCTTGAGGAAACCCTCATCTATCGCCCCGCGGCTGCCGATTCGGGATTAGGTTCGACAGCGCCGGGATGGCTGCCCGGTCCGCAGGGCGACGCACGACACCGCTCGACATCACACCGAGCGACACGACACCGAGCGACACGACACCGATCAAGACGACACCGACCCAGGAGCACGCACCGTGGACCCGTCCAACAGCTACGTCCCACCCATCAGCTTCGAGGAGCTCTACCAGGCCGGGCGTCTGAGCATGCCGTACGCCGAGGTCTACGAGGAGGGCTACGGACCCCTCGGAGATCCGACCGAGGTGTCGGTCGAGCTCGTCGACCCGCTCGAGGCGTTCGTGGACGCGTGGGCCGCTGCGGGTCCGGCGCCCACCGACGCGCTGCTGCCCCGGCGCTGACGTCCGCTCAGCGCGCCGCGGAGACCTCCCCGACCGTCGTCGCCCGCTGAGTCCCGCTCCGCGGGTGGCACCGCTCAGGCCCAGATCGACGCTCAGGCCCAGATCGACTCCAGGAACGGAACGCCCTCGGCCCGCGTGCCCCCGGTGCGGATGAACCACTCGGTGCCGAAGGCCCGGGTGAACTGCTCGTCGTCCATGGCCAGGAACCAGGAGTCCGCCGCGATCTGACTGGCGTGGGCGACCATCGCCGCCCGCTTCGCGCCCACCAGGTCGCTGACGTCGATCGCGTGGGTGATGTTGGCGGCCGGCTCACCGAAGTCGTCGGGGATGTCGAAGTCGGGAGCATCCAACGGCGTGGTCACCTCGTCGCCGACCTCCCGTGCGGCCTCCGCCGCCTCCCGCGCCTCGGCGATCCCGGCGAGGACGTGGTCGCGGTTCATCGTGGCCTGGAGCACCACCGGAGTGCCGGCGAGTTCTGCCGCCCGGAGCCCCACCCGGTGGACCTGGATGTGGTCCGGATGCCCGTAGCCGCCGTGGTGGTCGTAGGCGGTCAGGACCTCGGCGGACTCCTCGGACAGGATCGCCGCCAGTCGGCGGGCAGCCGCGTCGACGTCCGCCGACCAGAACGCGTAGGGGGCGGTGTTGGCGGGATCCCCCATCATCCCGGAGTCGACGTAGCCGAGGAACTCCACCCGCTGAACGCCGAGGATCTGCGCGGCCTCGAAGGTCTCGGCGATGCGGCGTTGCCACAGCGCCTCGCCGTCGGCCAGGACGTCGGGGACGACCTCGCCGTGCTCGCCCCGGGTCGCGACCACCAGGACCACCCGGTGTCCGTCGGCGGCCGCCCGGGCCATGGTGCCGCCGGTCTGGATGCACTCGTCATCGGGGTGGGCGTGGAAGCAGACGACGGTCGACATCGGGCGGCAGGCTAACGCCTCACCCCGCGACCGCCCCCGACGCCCGTCGGGCGGCGATGCCGTCGCCGTCCAGGCCGAGCCAGTCGCCCAGGATCTCGTCGGTGTGCTGACCGGCGTGAGCGGGAGGGCGTTGGACCTCGGCGGTGGTGCGGCTGAACCGCGGCGCGGGCGCGGGCTGCACGATGCCGGCGACGTCGACGAAGGACCCCCGGGCCACGTTGTGGGGGTGGCGGGTCGCCTCGCTCATGGTCAGCACCGGGGCGAAGCACACGTCGCTGCCCTCCATGACCTCGCACCACTCGTCACGTGTCCGGGTCCGGAAGATCTCGGCCAACCGGTCCTTCATGGCCCCCCACTCGGCCTTGTTCATCTGGTGCGGCAGCTCCTCACCACGGTCCCGGTAGGCGGCCTCGAGTCCGGACAGCTCGAGCAGTTGGGCGTAGAACTGCGGCTCGATCGAGCCGATCGACACGAACCCGCCGTCCGCGCACTCGTAGGTGTCGTAGAAATGAGCTCCGGTGTCGAGCAGGTTGGTGCCGCGCTCCTCGGACCAGATCCCCATGGCCGAGAACGCCCACATCATCATCATCAACGTGGCGGAACCGTCGACCATCGCCGCGTCGACCACCTGTCCGGCACCGGAGCGCTGCGCCTCGAGGAGTGCGCACACCATGCCGAACGCCATCAGCATCCCGCCGCCGCCGAAGTCGCCGACCAGGTTGATGGGCGGGGTCGGCTTCTCGCCCTCACGGCCGAGGTGGGCCAGGACGCCGGCCAGGGCGATGTAGTTGATGTCGTGGCCGGCGGTCGGGGCGTAGGGACCCTCCTGACCCCATCCGGTCATGCGGCCGAACACCAGCTTGGGGTTGACCGCCGCGCAGGCGTCGGGGCCGAAACCCAACCGCTCGGCGACCCCGGGGCGGAAGCCCTCGATCAGCCCGTCGGCAGATGCGACGAGCTCGAGCAGGACGGCGACGCCCTCGGGCGACTTGAGGTCGACCGCGATCGAACGGCGGCCCCGGTTGAGGATGTCGGCGGGCGGGTTGGCCGGGTCGCCGCCCATGGCGTTGGCGGTCCGGTCGACGCGGATCACGTCCGCGCCCATGTCGGCCAGCATCATGGCGGCGAAGGGCCCCGGGCCGATGCCGGCCACCTCGATGATCCTGATCCCGCTCAACGGTCCCACGTGCATGCCCCCTCGGCTCCGGACTCGGTCGTCCGCAGGAGTGTTCCCGGGGCCGACCCCGGGGTCAAACCGCGGGCCGGCTCACCGGGCTCCGCGTGTGGGATCGACGCGTGGCAGGTCGATCTCACACGCGCGCAACACGGCCCAGGCTCCGCGTGTGGGATCGACGCGTGGCAGGTCGATCTCACACGCGAACAGCGGGCTCCGGGCGAGCGGCGTCTACGCCCGGTGCACCTCGTGGCCGGCGACGAGCGAGCGATGGACCGACATCGTGTCGTCCAACACGACGAGATCGGCGACGTCGCCGGGCCGGACCCGCACGTCGTCGAGGCCGAGCAGGCGTCGCTGCACGCCACCGCACGCGTCCACGGCCACGGGCAGATCCGCTCCGCATCGCAGCAGGTTCCGCAGGATGCCGTCGGGTGTGGCCACGCTGCCGGCGAGAGTGCCGTCGGGCAGCGTCGCCCGGCCGTCCCGGACCGTCACGGCGAGGCCGTCCCCGACGTCCCAGCCGTCCGACGGGCCGTCGGCGCCGACCAGTCCCGCGGGGGCGATGGCGTCGGTGGTCGCCGCGACGCGCCCGCGAGCCGCGTGGAGGGTGAGACGGACGATCTCGTCGGCCACGTGGACCCCGTCCGCGATCAGCCCGACGACCAGGTGGGTGCGGGCCAGCGCGACCGCGGCCGGGCCCGGGTCCCGTGACGTCAGGCGGCGGTGGGCGTTCCAGCAGTGGGTCAGGTGGCGCGCTCCGGCCTCCATCGCGGCCCGGGTCCAGATGTCGTCCGCGTCGCTGTGGCCGATGCTGACGACGACACCGCGTTCGACGAGGTGACGCACCAGGTCGAGTCCGCCCGGCAGCTCGGGCGCCACGGTCACGAAGCCGACCTCACCGGAGCTCACCAACGTGTCGGCCACCTCGATCGACGGGTCGAGGAAGGTCCGCTCGTCGTGTGCCCCCTTGAACCGGGCGTTGAGGAACGGACCTTCGAGGTGGGCTCGGAGGAACCGGCACCCCGTCGGTCGACCGTCCCGGAGAGCGCCCTGCTGCTCGGCCCGGATCTCGGCCAGGGTCTCGAGCGCGTCGCGGTACCCGTCGACCGACAGGCCGAAGAAGGTCGGCTGGACCGAGGTCGCGCCGTGCGCGGCCAGGGCTTCGCCCGCGACCCGGTAGCCGTCCGCGTCGGCGTGGCGGAGGTCGACGCCGCCGAAGCCGTTGACCTGCAGGTCGACCAGCCCGGGGATCGCGACGCCGGTGCCGACCGCACCCGAACCGCCGCCGACGCCGACGGCCGCGACCGTGCCGTCGGCGGCGACCTCGACGTCGCCGGCGATCCACTCGCCGTCGACCAGCGCCGTCCGCACGCCGAGCCGGCGGGCACCGCCAGACGGTGTGCTCATCGGGACGGGACGGCCGGAACCGACACCGGCGCACCGCCGGCCGCCGCGGACCGATACGTCGCGTCGGCCAGCACGTGGGCCCGCAGGGCGTCGTCGATGTCGGGACGGAGCCGGGGTGCGGTTCCGCCGTCGAGCTGCGTCCGCACCGCCCGCAGGAGCTCCTCCTCGGCGCTGGGAGTTGCCACGCCGCGGGCAGCGAGCCACGGGATCAGGTCGTCGCCCCCGACCACCTCCTCGCCGTCGCTGCTCTGGCGGATCACCGGCCCGATGTCGTCGGAGACCAGGGTGATGGTGGCGTTCTCGCAGAACACCTCCATGCGCCGCTGGCTCGGCCGGCTGAGCACGTCGTGCCAGATCGACGCGAGCGAACCGGTGGCGCCGCTGTCGAAGCCGATGAGGGCACCGACGGAGTCCTCGATGCCGTCGATGCCGTGGAAGAACGACTGGCGCGCCGAGATCGACCCGACAGGGCCGAACAGCCACTCCAGCAGGTCCAGGTCGTGGATCGAGTGCTCCATCAACGCCCCCGACCCGGCGAGCGACCGGTCGCCGCGCCACGTCGAGGCGTACATCCCCTGGGTCGGGATGTACTGGTCGTCGCGGAACACGACGTTCATGACCCGACCCGATGCCGGGTCGTCGACCATCTCCCGCAGCACGAGCAACGTGGGCGCGGAGCGCATCACCAGCCCGACCATGTTGACGAGTCCGGCATCGGTCACCACGTCGACGAGCTCCCGTGACCGGTCCAGGTCGACCGACAGCGGCTTCTCGCAGAACAGCGCCCGGCCCGCTGCGGCGACCCGGCGCACCAGCGGCAGGTGCTCGGATGTCCAGGTGCACACGAACACGACGTCGGAGGCGTCGATGACCTCGTCGGGATCCGCGGCGACCTCAGCGCCCTGACCGCCGGCCAGGCCCGCGGCACGGTCACGGTCGGGGTCGAACACCGACACGATCCGGTGAGGCGGGATGGCGGAGCCGGGGTCGGCCGCGGCGCGGTCCCTGAGCTCGTTGAGCTGGATCGCGTGGTAGGCGGCGATCAGTCCGGCACCCAGGAAGCCCACTCGGATCGACATGCCCGCACAGTAGGGCGCACGGGTCACCACGGAGCGGTCCGCTGGCGTACCGTGCCGGTCGTGGACGTGAACTTCGGGGTGCACACCGGGCCGGCGAACACCACCGTCGACGAGCTGCGGTCGCTGTGGCGGCGGATCGAGGAGCTGCCGTTCGACTGGATCTCGATCTGGGACCACTTCTACGCGGCGGACGGACGGTCGACCAACTGCCTCGACGCCGTGGTCGCCCACACCGCTCTGGCGCTCGAGACCTCCCGGGTGCGGTGCGGGTCGCTGGTGTACTGCGCCGGCTACCGCCACCCCGGCGTGCTGGCGAACGCCATCGCCGGCATCGATCAGCTCTCGGGCGGTCGGGTCGACGTCGGCGTCGGCGCCGGCTGGTTGGCCGACGAGTACCACGCCTACGGCATCCCCTACCCCGCCGCCGGGCGCCGACTCGACCTGATGGAGGAGTACCTGCGCTGCCTGCGCGGCCTGCTCCGCGAAGAGTCGTTCTCCTTCGACGGCGAGCTCTTCCAGCTCCGGGATGCGGTGGTCGACCCCCGGCCGGTCCAGGGCGCCGTGCCGATCTGGGTCGGGGGCGGGGGCGAGAAGCGCACGTTGCGCATCGCCGCCGAGCTCGCGGACGGCTGGAACGTCCCGTTCATCGGCCCCGACGACTTCGAGCGCAAGGTCCGGGTGCTCGCCGCACACTGCGACGACCTCGGCCGCGACCCGGCCGAGATCGTGTGCTCCGTCAACGTCGGCTGCGCCCCCGACGACGAGTCGCTGCACCGCCAGTTCGGCGACATCGCCGAGTTCGTCCGGCCCGGGGTGCTCATGGGTTCGACCGGGCAGATGGTCGATGCCATCGGTCGCTACGCCGACGCCGGGGCCACCCGGATCAACCTGGCGTTGCGCGCCCCGTTCGAGGTGGCCGCGCTCGAGCACCTGGCCGGGGCGATCGATCAACTCGGCGCCTCGTGAACCACCACCGTCCCGAGTCCTCCACCGACGGACCGCAAATGCGGACCGACCCGTTGACCGGCGACACCACCGTCGTGGTCGGCAGCCGTCAAGGGCGCCCGAACCGCCCGAGCGAGGACTGCCCGTTCTGCGTCGGCGGGCTCGAGGCCCCCGAACCCTACGTCGTCCGCGGGTTCGTGAACCGCTGGCCGGCCATGGCCGACGACCGCTGCGAGATGGTCCTCTACACCCCCGACCACGACGCCGAGTTCTGGTCGCTCGGAGCGGCGGGCGCGCGTGCCGTCGTCGACCACTGGGCGGAGCGCACCGCGGCGCTCGGCGCCCGCGACGACGTCGACTACGTGCTCGTGTTCGAGAACCGCGGTGCCGAGGTCGGCGCCACGATCCCCCACCCGCACGGCCAGATCTACGCGTACGAGCACGTTCCGCCGGTACCGCTGAGGGAGCTGGTCGACGGGGTGCTGCTCCCCGAGGAGGTCCCCGACGACCTCGTCGTCGGCACCCACGGCGACTGGGTCACGTGGGTCCCGTTCGCTCCGACGTGGCCCTACGAGCTGCGCCTGGCCCCCCGCCGCGAGGTCCCCGATCTCCTCGACGTCCGGTGCGACCGCGACGGCCTGGCCGCCGCCCTGGTCGACGGCCTGGCCCGCCTCGACCAGCTCTTCGACGAGCCGATGCCGTACATGCTGTGGGTCCACCAGCGACCCACCGACGGCGGCGACTGGCCCGGGGCGCGGGTGCACGTCCACGTCTGCCCGTTGAACCGCGCCGCCGGCGTGGCCCGATACGTGGCCGCAGCCGAGCAGGGCGGGGGCGTGTGGTTCGATCCGGTGCTCCCCGAGGAGGCCGCCGCACGGCTGCGGGCGCTCCCGGGCATGCCGTCCGGAAGCGCCTCGGCCGGCGGCAGCCCCGTTTCCACCGATCGGGCGGCTGGCCGGTGACGGCGCGGGTGTTCGCCCCCGGTCGTGTGAACCTGATCGGAGACCACACCGACTACATGGGCGGGGTGGTCCTGCCGATGGCGATCCAGTTCGGAACCACGATCGTCGGGACCGCTGGCGGCGGACGGCTGCGGATGCGCTCGGACCGGCTCGACGGTGTCCTCGACGTCCCGATGCCGGTGACCGACCCCGGATCGGTCCAGCCCTCCTGGGGTCGCTACCCGGCCGGGGTGGCTGCCCTGCTCGGACGGACCGACGGGTTCGACGGCGAGATCGTCTCGGACCTGCCGATCGGCGGCGGTCTGTCGTCGAGCGCCTCGCTCGAGGTCGCCACCGCGCACGCTCTGGGTGCGACCGGATCCCCGCTCGACATCGCACGCCTGTGCCGGGCCGCCGAGGCTGCCGCGACGGGGGTCCCGTGCGGGATCATGGACCAGCTCGCGGTGGCCGCCGGGGTCGAGGGCCACGCTCTCCTGATCGACTGCGCGACCGAGGAGGTCACGCCGGTGCCGGTCCCCTCGGCGGCGGCGATCTGGGTCGTCGACTCCGGACAGGTGCGAACGCTGGCCGACTCCGCCTATGCCGAACGCCGGGCCCAGGCCGACGCGGCGGCCGCACTCGTCGGCCCGTTGCCGCGTGCGTCGATGGCATCGATCGCCTCGGTGGCCGACCCGGTTCTGCGAGCCCGGGCCCGTCACGTCCGCACAGAGTGCGACCGGGTCCACGCCGCCGCCGCCGCCCTCGTCGCCGGGGACCTCGTCCGGGTCGGGGAGCTGATGGTCGAGTCGCACGTCTCGCTGCGTGACGACTTCCAGGTGTCGACACCCGAGCTCGACGCCCTGGTCGAGGACCTGGTGCAGACCCCCGGGGTGCACGGCGCCCGGCTCACCGGCGCGGGCTTCGGCGGGAACGTCGTCGTCCTCGCCGAGGACGACGTGACCGTGCCCGGCACGCGTATGCACGCCTCGGCCGGCGCCCGGACCCTCGCCGCCCCACCGAACTCGTAGCCCCCGGTCACCCCGGCGACCTGCCAGCTACAACGTCGGCAGGAGAACGCGGTGGACCACCGGAACGGCGACCGCGAACATCGCCCCGTGCACGACCGAACTCCGGACCCCGACCTCACCAGCCTCGACCGCCTCGGCCCGCGGATACCCGCGGAGGTCCTCGAGGCCTGCAACCGCCTCCCCACCAAGCCCGACCCGGTGGTCCTGATCGGCGAGCGGGTCAGGGTCCGCCCCGCGACCCTCGACGACGCCGTCGAACTGTTCACCATCAGCAACGGCGAACCGGTCACGCGCCTCGGTCGGTCGACCGAGGCCTACGACGCCGATGAACTGGTCTGGCGCTTCATGCCCGTCGGGCCGTTCCGGTCTCCCGAGACCTACGCCGAGCACCTCGGATCGATCCTCGACCGTCCCGACTGGCAGACCTTCGTCGTCGAGGACGCCGCCACCGGCGAGGCGCTCGGCTCGGCCAGCCTCATCGCCAACTCGCCCACGGACCTCAAGGTCGAGATCGGGGCGCTGTGGTGCACCCCCGCGGTCCAGGGCCTGGGCGTGATCCAGGAGGCGTGCCTGCTCCAGATCGAGCACCTGTTGACGCTCGGCTACCAGCGGATCGAGTGGAAGTGCCACGCCGGCAACGCCCGGTCACGGGCCGCGGCGGTCCGACTCGGGTTCCGCTTCGAGGGGATCCAGGACCACCACATGGTCATGAAGGGGCGTCGCCGAGACACGGCGTGGTTCCGGATCCTGGCCGACGAGCGGGCTCAGACCGACGGGGGCTGACGCGCCAAGAGCTGCGCCTTCTGGGCGGCGAACTCGGCGTCGGTGAGGTGGCCCTGGTCGCGCAGCGCGGCGAGCTTGGCGATCTCGTCGGCCACCGACCCGCCGGCGCCGGGACCCTCCGCCGGAGTCCGGATCCGGTCGAACTTGCGGTTCTCGTTGTCCTCCATCGTCTGGTACAGCAGGTTCTGCACCATCACCGGGTTGCGGATGTCCTCGAAGCGCTGCTCGCCGCCGGTGCCAGCCGACTCGATCATCAGGTCGCCGGCGCGCACCAGCCGCTCGAACAGGTGCTGGTGGAAGAACACCGTGTTGATCCGTTCGAGCGGGATCTCGATGCCGCGCTTGGAGATGATCCCCTCGCGGTAGATGCAGCGGTCGGTGGTGATGACGAAGTTGGTCGAGTACCACTTGATCAGCCGCTGGGCCAGGTACAGGAGGCTGACGACCAGAGCGAGGATCGCCACCCACTTGGTGCCCGTGCCGAACCATCCGGTCCAGCCCTGCACGAGCAGGAAGATCCCGAACGCGATCGCCAGCACCACCCAGACCACCGACCACATCAGCATGATCCAGTGGGGGTGCTCGTCGACGACGATCTGCTCGTTGGCGTGCAGGTTGCTGCGGTCGTAGGCCACGGCCGCCAGCGTAACGGCCCGATCCGACACCGCCGCGGGATCCGCTGTCAGCGCGCACTGGTACGTTCGCCGCGGTGGCACCCGAGACCGACCGGCTCCTGCGCGGCATGAACGAGCACCAGGTCGCGGCGGTGCTGTCGGACGCGTCGCCGCTGCGCATCCTCGCCGGTGCCGGATCGGGCAAGACCCGCGTGCTGACCCACCGCATCGCCCACCGGTCCGAGGCGGGCACGCTGGATCCGTCGCGGGTGCTGGCGGTGACGTTCACCCGCAAGGCCGCCGGCGAGCTGCGCGAGCGCCTCGGTCGGCTCGGCTTGCGCGACGGCGTGCACGCCGGCACGTTCCACGCCATCGCCTACGCCCAGCTCCGGCAGCGATGGGAGGAGCGCGGCATCACCCCGCCCGAGCTGCTCGACCGCAAGTTCGCCATCGTGGCGCGACTCCTGCCCGGACGGGGCCGCAAGGACGACCGCAGCACACCGCTCGACGTCGTCGCCGAGATCGAATGGGCCGCCGCGCGCCGCATCACCCCGCAGGACTACGAACGTGAGGCCACCCGGGCCCGCCGACGTCCGCCGGTGCCCCTCGGAACCGTCGCCACGGTCTACGACGACTTCACCCAGCTCAAACGCCGACGACGGCTGGTCGACTTCGACGACATCCTCCGGCTGGCGGCCCGGGACCTCGAAGCCGACCCGGTCTACGCCGCGGCCCGGCGCTGGCGGTTCCGCCACATCTTCGTCGACGAGTTCCAGGACGTGAACCCGCTGCAGTTCCACCTGCTGCAGCAGTGGCTGGGACCCGACTCCGACACCTGCATCGTCGGTGACCCCAACCAGGCGATCTACGCCTGGAACGGCGCCGACGCCGGCTACCTGATCGACTTCGACCGCTACTTCCCCGGCGGCAGCACCGTCACCCTGGAGGACAACTACCGCTCGACCCCGCAGATCCTGGCGGTCGCCAACGGCGTCCTGCAGCAGGGACCCAGCGTGGCGATCCGGCTCCGCCCCCACCGACCGGCCGGAGCGGTCCCCACCGTTCGGGCACTACCCGACGACACCGCCGAAGCCCGCGCCGTCGCCCGCGCCTGCCGCGACGGTCACCGACCCGGCGTGCCGTGGTCGGCCCAGGCGGTGCTCGTGCGCACCAACGCCCAGACCGCTCTGATCGCCGAGGCGATGTCCGCCGCCGGCGTCCCCCACCGGGTGCGCGGCTCGGGGAGGCTCCTCGAGCAGCCCGAGGTCACCGACGCGCTGCAGGTGCTGAGGCGCTCCGCGTCGCTCGAGATCGGTCTGGCCGACCTCGAGCACGACCTCGGCGACCGATCCCGGCTCACCGAGGAGCGGGCCGCCAACGTGACCGAGGTCGTCCGACTCGGCCGCGAGTACCTCGCCCTCGAGCCCGCCGGGGACACCGCGGCGTTCCTGGCCTGGCTCTCCACCACCCTGCGCGACGAGGACCGTGGCGGTGGCGACGCCGTCGACATCGTCACCTTCCACGCGGCCAAGGGCCTGGAGTGGCCGGTAGTGCACATCGCCGGTCTCGAGGAGGGCTACGTCCCGATCCACCACGCCGAGACCGATGCTGACGTCGACGAGGAGCGCCGCCTGCTCTACGTGGCGCTCACCCGAGCCCGCGACGAGCTGCACTGCACGTGGGCGCGCTCGCGGACCTTTGGGTCGCGCACCATGAATCGCTCCCCATCGATGTGGGTGGACTCGATCGAGACCACCCTCGGGGTCGCTCCCACCGAGCTCTCCCGGGCCCAGGGCGCCGAGCGCGCCCGCTCCGCTCGTCGCTCGGTCCGGCGGGCCCCGGCCGCCGAGGGGCCCGAGCTCGAGCTGTTCGAGGCACTGCGCAGCTGGCGCCGAGACCAGGCCCGCGCCGCGGACGTGCCGGCGTTCGTCATCTTCAACGACGCGACCCTCACCGCCATCGCCCGGCACCGCCCGCGCAGCGCGGCCCAGCTGCTGAAGGTCCCCGGCATCGGCCCGGTGAAGGCCCAGCGGTTCGGGCCCGACGTGCTGCGCATCGTCGCCGACGCGACCTGATCGACGGGCGAGCGCGTCGTCGCACGGTGCCAGGAGGCCACCCTCCTCAGCGCGAGCGTTCCTCGAGCAACTGCTGGAACGTACCGGGATCGAAGGCGATGAACAGGCCCTCGGCCTCGGCCCGCAGCTCACCGTCGGCCGTGATCGTGGCCCGGGCCCAGATCTTGCGGCCCTCGCGCCGGTGCAGCCAACCCTCCATCCGCAACGGCGTGTGCAGCGGCGTCGGCCGGCGGTAGTCGACCCCCAGGTGGGCGGTCATTCCCTGGGTGCCCGACAACGACTGGGCGGCACCGAGCAGCTCGTCGAACGCCGCAGCCACGTAGCCGCCGTGCACGCACCCCGGCGGCCCCTCGTAGGCGGAGCCGAACGTGACGTCGCAGACGACCCGGTCGCCCTCGTAGGACAGCGTCATGGGCGGCGACATCGGGTTGGCCAGTCCGATGAACGGGCTGTGGTCGAAGAACGCCCACCGCTCCGGCCCGTCGGGCAGCGTCCCGGCGATCGCCGCTTCGGCGAAGCCCTCGTAGGTCTGCCCGGATGGCAGCCGTCCCAACGCCGAGGCCAGGCGCTCCAGATCGTCCGCGGCCGCGGCGAGCTCGTCGGTATCCGCGGTGGTGGACACCAGCGACTCGATGATGTCGCGCATGGCCTGCGCCAGGCGGCGGACCTCGACTCGGCGCGGGGTCAGCTCGAGCGCGGCCAGGCCCTCGATGCGCGGGCTCGCGAAGCCGCCCTCCTCGGCGGCCGTGTCCGACGCGACGGCCGACGCCGCATCCGCTCCGCCGGCCGCGGCACCGGGTCCGGACCCCTCAAGATCGTCCTGCATCCGCGTGGCCCTCCGATCAGGTGCCGATGTCGTAGACCGCCATCACCGGGGCGTGGTCCGACGGCTTGGAGCCCTTGCGGGCGTTCCGGTCGACGAGGTCCGCGGTGGCGCGCCCGGCCAACGACGTCGACGACAGCAGGTAGTCGATCCTCATGCCCCGACGCTTGTGGAAGTCGCCGTTGCGGTAGTCCCAGTACGAATAGATGCCGTCCTGGGGGTAGCGCCGTCGGAGGGTGTCGACGAGACCCCAGTCGACCACGGCGCCCAGGGCCGCACGTTCCTCGACGGTCACGTGGGTCGAACCCTCGAACGCCGCGGGGCTCCAGACGTCCTGGTCCGTCGGCGCGATGTTCCAGTCACCGAGCAGCACGAGCGCCTCGTCGGGGCTGTGGTGCGCGTCCAGGTGGGCTCGCAGCCGCCCCAACCAGGCCAGCTTGTAGGCGTAGTGGTCGTGGCCGACCTCCCGGCCGTTGGGGACGTAGAGCGCCCCCACGCGCACACCGCCGCAGGTGGCCCACAGCATCCGGGCGTCGGGGTCGGGCTCGCCGCCGTCGTCGAAGCCCGCCACCACGTCGTCGATGCCCACCCGGGACAGGATGGCCACCCCGTTCCAGCGCCCCTCGCCGTGGTGCACCGAGTCGTAGCCGAGCCGTTGGAAGTCCATGCCCGGGAACTGGGCGTCGGACATCTTGGTCTCCTGCAGGCAGAGCACATCGGGGCGGACCGCGGCCAGCCACTCCTCCACCCGGGGCATGCGGGCGTTCAACGAGTTCACGTTCCACGTGGCGATCAGCACCGTCGGCAATCTACGCGTCCGCCCCCGTGGTCGGGACCGCCGAGCCCGACACGGGCCACGTCCGGGAGACGCCTCCCATCGCCCAAGAGCGTCCGGGGCGCGCCGATAGGCTGCGGGGCGTGAACGACTCCCCCGAACCTGCCGGAACCGCCTCGCCGGGGACGACCGATCCGGTCGCCTCCGAGCCGCTCGGCCCCAACGCCTGGCTGGTCGAGGAGATGTTCGAGCAGTACCAGGCGGACCCGGGCTCGGTCAGCGAGACGTGGCGGGACTTCTTCGCCGACTACCGCCCGCCGGGACGTCCGGCCCCCGTTGCGACGCCCGCGACCCCTCCCTCGACCACCGCTCCGGTCGGGACCGCGCCACCCGCACCGACCGCACCACCGTCCACAGCGCCGTCCACATCGTCGACCGCCGGGCCGGTCGACGAGCCCGGCGACCCCATCCGCGGCGTCGGCGCCCGCATCGTGTCCAACATGGAGGCCAGCCTCGAGGTCCCGACCGCCACGTCGTTCCGCGAGGTCCCGGCCAAGCTCCTCGAGATCAACCGCAGCGTCATCAACGGCTACCTGGGCAGGACCCGGGGCGGCAAGGTCAGCTTCACCCACATCATCGGCTACGCCCTGGTACGCGCGATCGCGGATCACGTCCCGGTGATGAACAACCACTTCGTCGAAGGCTCCGACGGGACGCCCCGCCTGGTTCGCCGGGAGCACGTGGGGCTGGGACTCGCCGTCGACATGGAGAAGTCCGACGGCTCCCGCTCCCTCGTGGTCCCCGTCATCAAGGACGCCGACACGATGGACTTCGCCGGCTTCAGCGCCGTCTACGACGAGCTCATCCGCAAGGCCAAGACCAACAAGCTCACCGTCGACGACTTCCAGGGCGCCACGATCACCCTCACCAACCCCGGCACGATCGGCACCGAGCGGTCGGTCCCGCGCCTCATGCCCGGTCAGGGGACGATCGTCGGCGCCGGAGCGCTGGGCTTCCCCGCGGCGTACGCCGGTGCCGACCCGCGCACCCTCGCCGAGCTCGGCATGTCCAAGGTGCTCACCCTCAGCTCGACCTACGACCACCGGATCATCCAGGGCGCCGAGTCCGGGCTGTTCCTCAAGAAGGTCGAGGAGCTGCTCCTGGGCGAGGACGGCTTCTACGACGACCTGTTCCGCTCGATGGGCGTGCCCTACGAGGCGGTGCGCTGGCGCCAGGACGCGGTGGGCGACGAAGGACGCGAGACCGCCCAGGTGGTCAAGCAGATGCAGGTGTCCACCCTGATCAACATGTACCGCGTGCGCGGTCACCTGATCGCGGACCTCGACCCGCTCGCGGCCAAGGCCCCCGAGATGCACGCCGAGCTCGATCCCGCCACCTACGGGCTGACCATCTGGGACCTCGACCGCGAGTTCCTGACCGGCAGCGAGAACGGCATCTACGCGCCGGTCGGCGGGGTGCCCCGTCAGCGGCTCGGGGACCTGCTCCACGTGCTGCGCGACGCGTACTGCCGCACGATCGGCATCGAGTTCGGCCACATCCAGGAGCCGGCGGAGAAGCGCTGGATCCAGGAGCAGGTGGAGGGTCGCAGCTCCCGGGTCGACGTCGAGGACCAGCGCCACATCCTGGGACGGCTCAACGCGGCCGAGGCCCTCGAGAAGTTCCTGGCCACCAAGTACCTCGGCCAGAAGCGCTTCGGTCTCGAAGGTGCCGAGTCGCTGATCCCGATCCTCGACGCCCTGCTCCAGGAAGCCGCCGACCACGGCATGGACTCCGCCTACCTGGGCATGCCGCACCGCGGCCGCCTCAACGTGCTGGCCAACATCGTCGGCAAGTCGCTCGACCAGCTGTTCCGCGAGTTCGAGGGCTACGTGGACCCCGACTCGATCCAGGGCTCCGGCGACGTCAAGTACCACCTGGGCCAGGAGGGCACGTTCGTCAGCCGCAGCGGGGCCGAGCTGCCGGTCAGCCTGGCCGCCAACCCGTCGCACCTCGAGGCGGTCGACCCGGTGGTCGAGGGCATGACCCGGGCCCGCATGGACGAGATCCCCCACGACCGGACCCGGCGGTTCCCGGTGCTGCCGATCCTCATGCACGGAGACGCCGCGTTCGCCGGACAGGGCGTCGTGGCCGAGACGCTGAACCTCAGCCTGATCAAGGGCTACCGCGTCGGCGGGACCATCCACGTGATCGTGAACAACCAGCTCGGCTTCACCACCCCTCCGGAGTCCGCACGCAGCTCCGAGTACTCCACCGACATCGCCAAGGCGGTGCAGGCCCCGATCATCCACGTCAACGGCGACGACCCCGAGGCCTGCGTCCGGGTGGCCCGCCTGGCCTTCGCCTATCGGCAGCGCTTCCACAAGGACGTGGTGATCGACATGGTGTGCTACCGCCGCCACGGCCACAACGAAGGTGACGACCCGAGCTACACCCAGCCGCTCATGTACCGGAAGATCGACGGGCTCCGCAGCGTCCGCAAGCGCTACGTCGAAACGCTGGTCCGCCGGGGCGACCTCACCCTCGACGAGGCCGAGCAGGCCCTCGAGGACTTCCACACCCGGATGCAGGCCGCGCTCGACGAGACCCGCCAGTCCGCGCCGGAGGAGGGGATCGTCGCGGCCCCCCATCCCCCGAGCCGAGGCGTGCTCCCCCACATCGACACCGGCGTCGGCCGCTCCGAACTCGATCGCATCTACGCCGCGCTCGACACGGTTCCCGACGGCTTCACCGTGCACCCCAAGCTGGCCCGCCAGTTCGAGACCCGCTCCAGGATGTTCCACGACGACGAGGTCGACTGGGCCCTGGCCGAGAGCCTGGCGTTCGGTTCGATCCTCCTCGAGGGCAACTCGGTGCGCCTGGCCGGCCAGGACTCACGACGGGGCACGTTCTCCCAGCGACACTCGACGCTGTTCGACTACGAGACCGGAGCGGAGCACGTCCCGCTGCTGGCGCTCACCGACCCTCCCCGCACCGAGCTGTGGATCTACGACTCGCTGCTCAGCGAGTACGCGGCGCTCGGTTTCGAGTACGGCTACTCGGTGGTGAGCCCGCAGACGTTGGTGATGTGGGAGGGGCAGTTCGGCGACTTCATGAACGGCGCCCAGATCATCATCGACCAGTTCATCGTCGCGGCCGAGGACAAGTGGGAGCAGACCTCCGGCCTGGTGATGCTGCTCCCCCACGGCTACGAGGGCCAGGGGCCCGAGCACTCCTCGGCCCGACTCGAGCGGTTCCTGACGCTGTGCGCCGAAGACAACATCCAGGTGTGCCAGCCCACGACCGCGGCGCAGTACTTCCACCTCCTGCGCCGCCAGATCCGGCGCAGCGTGCGCAAGCCCCTGGTGATCGCCACCCCCAAGTCCGGGTTGCGTGACAAGCGCTGGCGGTCCCCGGTCACCGACCTCGAGAGCGGGAGCTTCCTCGAGCTCATCGGCGACCGTTCGGCCACCCTCGACCCGGCCGACGTCCGCCGCCTGGTCCTCGCCTCGGGCAAGGTCGCCGTCGAGGCCGAGACCTGGCGCGACCAGGCCGGCGCGCCCGTCGCGGTGGCCCGCGTCGAGCAGCTGTTCCCCTGGCCGTTCGAGGCGGTGGCCAAGGAGCTGAGCCGGTTCCCGAACTGCACCGAGATCGTGTGGCTCCAGGAGGAGCCCAAGAACATGGGCTCGTGGAACACGATCAAGGGCAACCTGTACACGCCGCACGGCGACTCGTTCGAGATCCGTCGGGTCAGCCGACCCGACGAGGCGTCACCGGCCACCGGCAGCCACGCCATCCACGTGCAGGAGCAGGAACTCATCCTGCAGACCGCGTTCGGTCCGCTGGGCGACCGCTCCCGCACCGACTTCCCCTGAGATCCGACGCGGGATCGACCCGGGTCCGCGGGGACGGACCGGGTGCGCTCAGAGGTCGAGGCCCAGCAGCGCGCCGAGCTCGTCGAGCGCGGCGTCGGGGTCGACGACCTTGATCGTGGTCATCCCCATCTCCCGCGCCGGCTTGAGGTTCACACCGAGGTCGTCGAGGAACACCGCTTCGGCTGCGGCAACACCGACGCGTTCGAGCGCGATCTCGTAGAAGCGCGACTCGGGCTTGCGCACTCCGACCTGGGACGACTCCACCACCACGTCGAACAGCTCGAGGATGGGACCGAAGCTCCCACCGCTGGACCAGTCGGGGTTGCCGGTCAAGAAGTTGTTGGTCAGCAGCGCGGTCACGTAGCGGTCGCGACATCGACGGAGCGCCTCGACCATCCTCGGCCGCAGCTCGCCGTGCAGGCACTCGAGCACCGCGGCGCCGTCGACGCGGTGACCGAGCGCGAGTGCCTCGGCCTCGAACTCCCCGATGAACTCGTCGATGCCCAGCTCGCTGCGCTCCAGGCGGGCCCAGGCGTTCGTGTCGGAGGCGGTCGCGTTGACCCGACGGATGAAGTCCGGAGGGAGGCCTGCCCGACGCTCGTAGGCGGCGAACGCCTCGAACGGGCTCGAGAGGATGACGCCACCGAAGTCGAACAGCACCGCGCGGATCACGCTCCGATCGTACGGGTCGCCGCGCGCTGAGCTGGTCGTATCGCGGGAATGCGCCGTTACGCGCGCGTTTGCTGCTTCACTAAGCACCGACATGTCCAAGGATCACCTCGTCGTCGACGGGTCCAACATCGCAACCGAAGGTCGAACGGCTCCGTCGCTCGCGCAGCTCAACGACGCCGTGACCGACTTCCTCAAGGATCACTCGTTCGCCAACGTCGTCGTGATCGTCGACGCGACGTTCCCCAACCGCATCGACGCCTCCGAGCGCGCCGAGTACGAAGAGGCGATCCTCGCGGGTGAGCTGCTCACGCCGCCGGCTGGTGCGGTGGGTCGCGGCGACGCGTTCGTGTTGCAGATCGCGGAGCGCACCGGTGCCACCATCCTCTCCAACGACTCGTTCCAGGAGTTCCACGCGAGCAACCCGTGGCTCTTCGAGGAGGATCGGCTGTGGGGCGGCAAGCCCGTGCCCGGTGTGGGTTGGGTGTTCGTCCCGCGGGTGCCGGTGAAGGGACCGACGAGTCGTCGTTCGTACCGTGACGCCAAGAAGAAGGCCGAACCGAACGCGGCGTCCGCCCGCACCGCGGTCAAGGACAGCGCCGCCGGCTCGGCAACGGCGACGACGTCCCGGCGTCGGAGCCGCCGCAAGCCCGGCACCGAACCGTCGACCCCGGTCCGCTCCGAGAGCCGAACCAGTTCCAGGTCGGCGGATGCGGCCGCCGGGTCCTCCACCGCGTCAGGACGACGCCGCGGCGGTGGCGACCCGATCAACACCCCTCCGGTGTTCCTCGCTTTCGTGACCACCTACCAGGTCGGGGCCACCGTGGAGGCCACGATCGTCGAGTTCTCCTCGCACGGCGCCTACGCCGACGTCGACGGAGCCCGTTGCTACATCCCGCTCAAGTCGCTGGGCGACCCCGCTCCACGCAGCGCCCGTGAGGTGCTCGCCATGGGAGAGGTCCGCCCCTTCGTCGTGCACGGCTTCGATACCCCTCGGAGGGGGATCGACCTTGCACTGCCCGGTACCGACGACGTCGGAACCGGGTCGTCCATGCCCGAGGCTCCGCGGTCGCGCAGGCGTCGCAGCGGCACCTCGGACTCGGACACCCCACCAACCGTCCTCACCGAGGACACCGCCGAGGAGGCACCAGTGGCAGTGAAGAAGAAGGCTCCGGCCAAGAAGAAGGCGCCGGCGAAGAAGGCGCCTGCCAAGAAGAAGGCACCCGCCAAGAAGGCCCCGGCCAAGAAGAAGGCACCCGCCAAGAAGGCACCCGCCAAGAAGGCCCCGGCCAAGAAGAAGGCACCCGCCAAGAAGGCGCCTGCCAAGAAGAAGGCACCCGCCAAGAAGGCCCCAGCCAAGAAGAAGGCACCCGCCAAGAAGGCCCCGGCCAAGAAGAAGGCCCCGGCCAAGAAGAAGGCACCCGCCAAGAAGAAGGCACCCGCCAAGAAGGCCCCGGCCAAGAAGAAGGCACCCGCCAAGAAGGCCCCCGCCAGGCGCTGAGCCGACGACATCGGAGACCGGTGCGGCCCGAGTGATCGGGCCGCACCGGCGCGTCCGGGGGGATGCGTGCGACGCTCCTCGTCTGCTCGACGACCCGCTCGGCACCCGCTCGACCACCGGATCGTCAGAGCGGTCCGCCCGAGCCGGCCGGCACCTCCGAGCGCAGACCGGTTCCGGACCGCGTCCGGCCCGCCGGTACAGTCCCGACCCATGGGCGCCCAGTTCATCTTCACCATGCACCGCGTCGGGAAGTTCGTCCCGCCGGATCGAGAGGTCCTCAAGGACATCTCGCTGTCGTTCTACCCGGGCGCCAAGATCGGCGTCATCGGAGCCAACGGCTCCGGCAAGTCATCGCTGCTGCGCATCATGGCCGGCATCGACGAGGACCACACCGGCGAGGCGCGCCTGACCCCGGGGTTCACGGTCGGGTTGCTCGAGCAGGAACCACGGCTGGACGAGAGCAAGGACGTGGTCGGCAACGTCATGGACGGCGTCGCCGAGGTGGCCGGGCTCCTCACCGCCTATGAGGAGCTCATGGCGCGTTGGAGCGACCCCGACGCCGACTACGAGAAGCTCGGCAACGCCCAGGCCGAGCTCGAGGCCCGCATCGAGGCGGCCGGGGGCTGGGACCTGCAACGCACGATCGACATCGCGATGGACGCGCTCCGCCTGCCCCCCGGCGACGCGGATGTCTCCACGCTGTCGGGCGGTGAGCGCCGACGGGTGGCGCTGTGTCGGCTCCTGCTGTCCAAGCCCGACCTGCTGCTGCTCGACGAGCCGACCAACCACCTCGACGCCGAGTCGGTGGCCTGGCTCGAGCGCTTCCTCCAGGACTACCCCGGAACGGTGGTCGCCATCACCCACGACCGCTACTTCCTCGACAACGTGGCGCGCTGGATCCTCGAGCTCGACCACGGCAAGGGTCATCCGTTCGAGGGCAACTACTCCGGCTGGCTCGAGCAGAAGCAGGAGCGCCTCGGCCGCCAGGAGAAGCAGAACGAAGCCCGCAGACGCACGCTCGAGCGTGAGCTCGACTGGGTCCGCATGGCACCCAAGGCCCGACAGGCCAAGTCCAAGGCCCGGCTGTCGGCCTACGAGGAGCTGCAGAAGGAAGCCGAGGAGGCCCGCGACACCAGCTCCCGGCTCGAGATCGCGATCCCTCCCGGACCGCGGCTCGGAGACCAGGTGATCGAGGCCAGCGCGCTCCGCAAGGGCTTCGGGGACCGGCTGCTGATCGAAGACCTGTCGTTCTCGCTCCCGCGGGCGGGCATCGTCGGGGTGATCGGCCCGAACGGCGCGGGCAAGACCACGCTGTTCCGCATGATCGTCGACGCCGCGACCTCCGCCGGCGACCCCGAGCTGCGTCCTGACGACGGGACCCTGGTCGTCGGTTCGACCGTCGAGCTGGCCTACGTCGATCAGTCCCGCGACAGCCTGGACGACGCCCACACCGTCTACGAGGAGATCACCGACGGACAGGACGTGCTCACCGTCGGCACCCGCGAGGTCAACGGTCGGGCCTACTGCGCCAGCTTCAACTTCAAGGGCTCGGACCAGCAGAAGCCGGTCGGCGAGCTCTCCGGCGGGGAGCGCAACCGGGTACACCTCGCCAAGCTCCTGCGCCGAGGCGGCAACACCCTCCTGCTCGACGAGCCGACCAACGACCTCGACGTCGACACGCTCCGGGCGCTCGAGGAGGCGCTCGACAGCTTCCCGGGCTGCGCGGTGGTCATCTCGCACGACCGTTGGTTCCTCGACCGGATCGCGACGCACATCCTGGCCTTCGAAGGCGACTCGCAGGTGCGGTTCTTCGAGGGCAACTTCAGCGAGTACGAGGAGTTCCGTCGCCGCGAGCTGGGAGCCGACGCCTCCCAGCCGCACCGCATCAAGTACAAGCCCCTGACGCGGTAGGCGACAAACGGTGGACCCCAGGATCGTCCGACGACTCGTGCTCGTGGTCTTCGTCGGTGGAATCGCCGGCATGATCGTCGGCTCGATCGCCGACAACAACGGAACCGCCATCACCTTCGGGCTCGTCACCGCGGTGGCCGCCGTGTGCCTCATCCTCGTCACCTCGGTGACCACCCGCGACGATTCGGTGGCCTTCGACGAAGCCCGCGCCCAGGCCATGGAGGCACGGATCCGGACCCTGGTGGCAGAGGGTGCCGACGAGGCCCAGGTGCGCGAACTGGTCCGCGACGCCGTGCAACTGGGGCGACGGGCCCGGGCGGTGCGACCGCCACGCCGCGGTCCGCGAGCCTGATCCTCTCCGACGCGGGCGTCCATGGGCCCTCCGGCCCATCCTCGGGCGCCGCCTGGGTCGTTCGGCCCCAATCGCTCCCAGGGCTCAGGCGGTGTCACGCGTCACCCGATACCTGAGGGCATGGCAGCCTCCTCCAGCACCTCTACGGTCGACCGACCGTCCCAACGAACCGCTCCCCGGCGCAGCCGGGCCGTGCTCCGCGACGTCGAACCGGGCAGCACCGTCGAGTGCGCCCACTGCGACGAACGGGTCAAGTTCCAGGCCAAGGTCCGGAACCGCCAGGTCATCTGCAACGTCTACATCAAGGGCGTGTGGGATCGGGTCGAGCACTTCCACGCCGACTGCTACGACCTGGCCGGAGAACCCCACGGGCCGGTCGACACCACCCCGGTGGTCCGCAACCGAGCCCGCGCCGCGGAGGCAAAGACCGCGTGAGTCGATCGGCCACGGCGCAGCGTCAGGACCGCAACCGCGCCCGGACGATCTCCGCCATGGCGACCGCATCGCCGTCCGAGGGACGCAGCACCAGCTCCGGCCTCGACGGCGCCTCGTAGGGGTCGTCCACCCCGGTCATCCCGGTGAGCTCACCCGCCCGGGCACGGGCGTAGAGCCCCTTGGGGTCCCGCTCCTCGCAGATCTCGATCGGGGTGTCGACGAACACCTCGAGGAAGTCGAGCCCGGCCGAGGTGACCCGACGTCTCACCCGGTCGCGGTCGTCGCGGTACGGCGACACCAGCGGAACCAGGGCGACCGTCCCGGAATCGGCGAGCAGAGCTGCCACCTCGCCGACCCGCCGGACGTTCTCGCCGCGATCGCGGGACGAGAAGCCGAGGTCGCCGTTGAGGCCGTGGCGCAGGTTGTCACCGTCGAGGACGTAGGCGGCCCGACCGGAGCTGATCAGCTGACGCTCCAGCTCGACGGCCACGCTGGACTTGCCCGAACCGGACAGCCCGGTGAACCACACCACCATCCCCCGGCCGCCGGTGACCGCCGCCCGCTCGTCCCGCGACACCGCTCCGTCGTGCCAGACCACACCGGGCGACACCGCCGCGGTCGGGTCACCGGCGGGCACGGTCAGGATCCGGCGAGCAGCATGCCCGCTCCGACGGTGGTGTCGGTGGCCTCGTCCATGAGGATGAACGAGCCGGTCACCCGGTTGCGGCGGTACTCATCGATGAACAACGGCTGGGTCACCCGCATGGTGACCCGCCCGATCTCGTTCAGGGCGAGCCGCTCGGCACTCTCGTCCCGGTGCAGGGTGTTGATGTCGAGGCGGTACTGGAGGTCGTTGACCAGAGCACGGGCGGAGCGGGTCGTGTGCTTGATCGCCAGCTTGGTGCGGGGGGTCAGCTCCGCAGCGTCGGACAGCCAGCACACCATCGCGTCGACGTCCTGGGCGACGATGGGCCGGTTGTTGACCCGGCAGATCATGTCGCCCCGGGACACGTCGATGTCGTCGGACAGGCGGATGGTGACCGACATCGGGGCGAACGCCTCGTCCACCGGACCGTCGTAGGTCTCGATCGCGGCGATGTGAGATGTCAGTCCCGACGGCAGGACGACGACCTCGTCTCCCGGCTTGAACACGCCTCCGGCGACCTGTCCGGCGTAGCCCCGGTAGTCGTGGAACTCATCGCTCTGGGGCCGGATGACGTACTGGACGGGGAAGCGGGCGTCGATGAGGTTGCGGTCCGATGCGATGTGCACGCTCTCGAGGTGGTGCAACAGCGATGCGCCCTCGTACCAGTCCATGTTCAACGACCGTTGCACGACGTTGTCGCCGTGCAACGCGGAGATCGGGATGAACGCCAGGTCTGCAACCTCGAGCTTCATGGCGAACTGCCGGAACTCCTCGACGATCTCGTCGAAGCGGGCCTGGCTGTAGTCGACGAGGTCCATCTTGTTGACCGCGACGACCAGGTGCGGGATGCGCAGCAGCGACGCGATGAAAGCGTGCCGACGCGACTGCTCGAGCAGACCCTTGCGCGCGTCCACCAGCACCACTGCCAGGTCCGCGGTCGACGCACCGGTGACCATGTTGCGGGTGTACTGGATGTGCCCCGGGGTGTCGGCGATGATGAACTTCCGGCGGGGGGTGGCGAAGTAGCGGTACGCCACGTCGATGGTGATCCCCTGCTCGCGCTCGGCCCGGAGGCCGTCGGTCAGCAGGGCGAGGTTGGGGGCGTCGAGACCCATCCGCTGCGATGCGTCGGTGACGGCATCGAGCTGGTCCTCGAAGATCGACTTGGCGTCGTGGAGCAGACGGCCGATCAGGGTCGACTTGCCATCGTCGACCGATCCGGCCGTGGCGAATCGAAGCAACTCCATCAGAAGTAGCCCTCCCGCTTGCGGTCCTCCATCGCGGCTTCCGAGGCGCGGTCGTCGGCCCTGGTCGCACCCCGTTCGGTGATCCGGGTCGATGCCACCTCGTCGATGACCTGGGCGACGGTCGACGCCGTCGACTCGACCGCACCGGTGCACGACGCGTCGCCGACGGTCCGGTAGCGCACCGTGCGGGTCTCGGGCACCTCGTCGTCCATCAGCGTCACGAACGGAGTCACCGCCAACCACATGCCGTCGCGCTGGAACACCTCACGCTCGTGGGCGAAGTAGATCGACGGGACCTCGATCCCCTCGGCCTCGATGTACTGCCAGATGTCGAGCTCGGTCCAGTTGCTCAGTGGGAAGACGCGGATGTGCTCTCCCCGGTGATGTCGACCGTTGTAGAGGTTCCACAGCTCGGGGCGCTGGTTCTTCGGGTCCCACTGGCCGAACTCGTCACGGAACGAGAAGACCCGCTCCTTGGCCCGGGCCCGCTCCTCGTCGCGACGGGCCCCTCCGAACGCGGCGTCGAAGCCGTGGAGCTCGATCGCGTCGAGCAGGGTCACCGTCTGCAGCTGGTTTCGGCTGGCCCGCGGTCCGGTCTGCTCCACCGCCCGGCCCTGGTCGATCGACTCCTGGACCGAGGCCACCACGAGCTTCACCCCGAGCTCGGCCACCCGTCGATCCCGGAACTCGTACACCTCGTCGAAGTTGTGGCCGGTGTCGATGTGCATCATCGGGAACGGGATCCTGGCCGGCCAGAAAGCCTTCTCGGCCAGTCGGAGCATCACGATCGAGTCCTTGCCACCGGAGAACAGCAGCACTGGCCGCTCCAGCTCGGCCGCCACCTCGCGCATGATGTGGATCGACTCGGCCTCGAGGGCTTGGAGGTTGGTGAGCTCGTAGGTGATCACGATCGTTCCTGGGCCGGTGCGCCCGACGGTGCCGGGGGCGGTCGGCGAAGCGTACCGAATACCCGACCATTCAGGTCAAGTATCGGTCGGGACCACGACGCCCCGAAGGACCGATAGCGTGCCCGGCCGTGGCGACCGAGGACGATCATCGACTCGCCCATGATCTCGCCCGCGAGGCCGGCGACCTGCTGTTGTCGATGCAGCACGATGCGGCCGCCGGGACATCCACCTCCGATCCACGGGACCTGGGCGACCGTGGCGACGCCGCCGCTCACCGCCTGCTCATCGATCGCTTGGGGCTCCTCCGACCCGACGACGCCGTGCTGTCGGAGGAGTCGACCCGCAGCGAGCGGGAGGATCCACGCCGCCTCGGCGCCTCACGCACCTGGATCATCGATCCTCTCGACGGGACTCGCGAGTACAGCGAGGGGCGCTCCGACTGGGCCGTCCATGTCGCCCTGGTCGAGGATCATGAGCCGACCGCCGGAGCCGTTGCCCTACCTGCCCGCGGCATGGTGCTCGCCACTGACGACCCACCGTCGCTACCAGCTGCGCACCAGCCGCCTCGCGTCGTCGTGAGTCGTTCCCGCCCGCCGATCGAAGCGGGACAGATGGCTGAGGCGCTCGGCGCCGAACTCCTCCCGATGGGCTCCGCGGGCGCCAAGGCGATGGCCGTGGTGCGCGGCGAGGCCGAGCTCTACCCACACTCCGGTGGCCAGCACGAGTGGGACAGCTGCGCCCCGGTCGCCGTCGCATCGGCGGCTGGGCTGCACTGCAGTCGTCTCGACGGAAGCGCTCTGCGCTACAACCAACCGAGCACCTACCTCCCCGACCTCCTGATCTGCCGCGTCGAGTTGGCTGAGGCCGCGCTCTCGGCCGCAGGGCGACAATGACCCGGGCCCGAACCATCCCAACCACACGATGACCGACGCCGCCGTCTCCCCCGACACCGAGCGCTTCACCTTCACCGAGAACGGACCGTGGGTGCTCGACCGCGACTCGCTCGCCTGGGCTCGCGGCCTGCCCGTGCTGCGCATGACGGTCCGACGTCAGGTCCCGATCCTCACCGGTCGTCGGCGACTGCCCCCGCCGTTGCGGTTGACCGAGGTGTCGGTCCGCCTCGGCGCCGCGGTCGGCGGCTGGGCCCTGCGAGACCGTCGGGCGGGCGGGCCGACCTCACGGGCCGGCCTGTCACGGCGGCTGAGGCTGGCCGCCGAGCGACTCGGCCCCACCTACATCAAGCTCGGCCAGATCATCTCTTCCGGGGAGGGGCTGTTCCCTCCCGAACTGGTCGAGGAGTTCCGCAAGTGCCGCGACCAGGTGCGAGCCGAGCCGTTCGACGTCGTCCGCCGGGTGGTCGAGGAGGACCTCGGCCGATCGCTCGAGGACGTCTTCACGTCCTTCGATCGCGAGCCGCTCGCCGCCGCCTCCATCGCCCAGGTGCACGTGGCCAGGCTGCGCACCGGCGAGGAGGTCGTCGTCAAGGTCCAGCGGCCGACGATCCGCCAGCAGGTCCAGTCCGACCTCAAGGTCATGTCGTGGCTCGCGCCGTTCCTGGTCGGTCGGATCCCCATCGCAGCCCTCGCCAACCCGCCGGCCCTGGTCGAGCTGTTCGCCGAGACCATCCTCGAGGAGCTCGACTTCCGACTCGAAGCCGAGAACATGCTCGACGTCGCCGAGGTGTTCGCCCAGCTCGGCCAACGGGGGTGGATCATCGCTCGGCCCCATCCGGAGCTGGTCACCCGCCGTGTGCTGGTGATGGAGCGCCTGGAGGGGTTCGCGTTCGAGGACCTCGAGTCGATGCAGGCCGCCGGGATCGACACCCACGAGATCATCCGCATCGGCATGAAGGGCTTCACCGAGGGGTGCATCGTGCACGGCATCTTCCACGGCGACCTCCACGCCGGGAACCTGTTCGTTACCCCCGACGGCCGCATCGCCCTGCTCGACTTCGGCATCACCGCCCGGATGACGCCTCTGCAGCGCTCCGCGTTCCTCCGCATGATGCTGTACGGCGCCATGGGCGACATCCCCGGCCAGGTCGCCGCCTTCCGCGACCTGGGTGCACTCCCCGCCGACACCGACATCGACGAGGTCATCCGCGAGCTCGGACTCGACAAGGCCCCCGTCGACCCGACCACGCTCGACCAGGAACAGCTCGTCGGTGAGATCCAGCGGATCATCAAGGCCCTGATGGGCATGGGCGCACGACTCCCCAAGATCCTCATGCTCTACGTCAAGAACCTCGTGTTCCTCGACGGCGCCATCGCGGTGCTCGCGCCAGACCTCGACCTGGTGGCCGAGGTGGCGTCGCTGTCGACCGGTCTCGCCACCACCCACGGCGAGCGCTTCGCCAACGAGCTCGGCGTGTCCGCCGACGGCTTCGCCGTCGACGAGGCCGCCATCCGCGCCAGCTTCGGGATCGTGGACGACTCGACCGAGAAGGTCACCTACAGCGAGCTGCGGCGACGCCGCGAGACGATCCGCCGCCGGCTCGACCGTCGCTGAGCGACGTGCCCGACGACCGAGCCGCCGGTTCGGAGCGCGGGCCGGTCGTCGGCCAGACTGGTGAGCCCCCCGAAACCGGAAGTGCCATGACCGACCCGTCCTCCCTCCCCGTGCCGGGGATCCGCAACGTCGCCATCATCGCCCACGTCGACCACGGCAAGACCACCCTGGTCGACGCCATGCTCCAGCAGGCCGGCGCTTTCCGCGAGGGGGCCGAGACCGTGGACCGGGTCATGGACTCCATGGACCTGGAGCGCGAGAAGGGCATCACGATCCTGGCCAAGAACACCGCGGTGCGCTGGACCGGCGAGGGTCGCGACGAGGTCAAGATCAACATCGTCGACACCCCCGGCCACGCCGACTTCGGCGGCGAGGTGGAACGCGCCCTGACCATGGTCGACGGCGTCGTCCTGCTCGTCGACGCGTCCGAGGGTCCCCTGCCCCAGACCCGCTTCGTGCTGCGCAAGGCGCTCACCCTGGATCTACCGGTGATCCTGGCGGTCAACAAGGTCGACCGGGCCGACGCCCGCATCGACGAGGTCGTGGCCGAGGTCGAGGAGCTGTTCCTCGACCTCGACGCGGACGTGCACCAGCTCGACTTCCCGATCGTCTACTGCAACGCCCGAGCCGGCCGTGCCTCGATCACCAAGCCGGACACCGTCGACGACCTCGCCGAGGACCTGACCCCGCTGTTCGAGCTGCTCGTCGACCACCTGCCGGCGCCGACCCATGACCCCGCAGCGCCGCTGCAGGCGTGGGTGACGAACCTCGACGCCAGCCAGTTCGTGGGGCGTCTGGCCATGTGCCGGATCGTCAACGGCACGATCCGCAAGGGCCAGCCCGTCGCGTGGTGTCGAGCCGACGGCACCGTCGAGCGGGCCAAGGTGGCGGTGCTCTACGTGACCGAGAACCACGAGCGCGTCGAGGCTGCCTCGGCGGGTCCGGGTGAGATCATCGCGGTCGCCGGTCTGGAGGACGTCACGATCGGAGAGACGCTCGCCGATCCCGACGACCCCCGACCGTTGCCGGTCATCACCGTCGACGAGCCGAGCCTCGCCATGACGATCGGCGTCAACACCTCGCCGATGGCCGGTCTCGACGGCGACAAGATGACCGCCCGCCTCCTCAAGGGGCGACTCGACAGCGAGCTGGTCGGCAACGTGTCGTTGCGGGTGCTGCCCACCGAACGTCCCGACGCCTGGGAGGTCCACGCCCGCGGCGAGCTCCAGTTGGCGGTCCTGGTGGAGACCATGCGACGCGAGGGCTTCGAGCTGACCGTCGGCAAGCCGCAGGTGGTGACCCGCGAGATCGACGGCACCCTCCACGAGCCGGTCGAGGCCGTGACCGTCGACGTGCCCGAGGAGTTCCTGGGCGCGGTGACCCAGCTCCTGGCCACCCGCAAGGGGCAGATGACCGACATCGTCAACCACGGCACCGGCTGGGTTCGCATGGAGCAGCGGGTGCCGGCCCGAGGACTCCTCGGGTTCCGCACCGAGTTCCTGACCGAGACCCGCGGCACCGGGATGATCCACCAGGTCTTCGACGGCTGGGCGCCCTGGTTCGGCGAGATCCGCTCCCGGGATCGAGGTTCGGTGGTGGCCGACCGTCGGGGTCCCGTCACCGCCTACGCGATCATCGCCATCCAGGAGCGCGCAACGCTGTTCGTCGCCCCCGGCGACGACGTCTACGAGGGCATGGTCGTCGGCGAGAACTCCCGGAGCGAAGACATGGACGTCAACATCTGCCGGGAGAAGAAGCAGACGAACATGCGCGCCGCAGGCTCGGACAACACCGAGCGGCTCACGCCGCCGAGGGTCCTGTCGCTCGAGCAGGCCCTCGAGTTCGTGGCCGAGGACGAGTGCGTCGAGGTGACCCCCGAGGTGATCCGGCTGCGCAAGGTGCAGCTCGACGCCGGCGACCGGGCCCGCGCCACCAAGGCGCTCAAGCACGCTCGGGCCTGAGCCGGTCCGGATCCGGACCGGACCCGGAACCGACCGGGCGGCTCAGTCGCTCCGACCGGTGACGGCACGGAATCGCTCGACGACCTCACCCAGGTGTTCGACCGGGTCGGCCCCGTCGGGGACAGCGATGTCGAGGCGCACGTCGGTCACGCCCGCCTCCACCAGAGCCGGGACCGCCTTCATGGTGGCGTCCAGGTCGACCGAGCCGTCGTCGCGGCGCCGGACCGGCACCCGGCCCTGCACCCCGATCTCGGACGGGTCCCGATCCGCAGCGGAGACCCCCTCGCGCATGCGGACGATCGCCCCCGGGAGGTCCGACACCTCGTCCCCCCACGGGATCCACCCCACTCCGAACGTTGCAAGTCGGGCCATGGCAGCGGGGTTGACCGTGCCACTCACCCAGATCGGCACCCCGGCGGGCTGTCGGGGCTTGGGCATCTGGTGGATCCCCTCGAAGTGCAGGTGCTCGGAGTCGTGGTCAGCCCGCGGCTCGGTCCACAACGTCCGACACACCTCCAGCGTGTGATCGAGGAGACGGCCCCGGCGCTCGAAGGGCAGTCCGGCCGCCCGGTACTCCTCACGCTGCCAGCCGACCCCGACCCCCAGATCGAGCCGGCCACCCGACAACACATCGATGGTGGCGGCGGTCTTGGCCAGCACCACCGGTCGACGCAGCGCAGCGAGCAGGATCCCGGTGGACAGCCGGATGCGACTGGTGCGGGCGGCCACCGCGGTGAGCACCGTGAGCGGCTCCAGCCAGTGACCATCGGGACCGGTCGGCTGGCGTCCGCCGGCGGTGCCGCCGACAGCAGGATCGCCGTAGGCGTCGAGCGCCTCACCGAAGCAGACGTGGTCCGACACCGCGAGACGGTCGACACCCGCGCGGTCCATCGCCACCGCGTGCTCGAGCATCGGCTCCCAGCCGCCGGGGTCCTCGGCCGAGAAGCTGCGCAGCATCATCGACAGCTGCGGGACGTTCGGATCGGATGGTGTCGGGCTCGGCACGGGGCCTCCGTTGCGCACGCGGCGCGGCCGTGAAGGCGGTCAGGACCGACCCAGACTGCCCCGAGGGCTCCGGCGGGTCGAGCGGGAGCCACCCCGTGATCGCCGGAACCGTCGGTCTCCCGACGACCTGTGACAATTACGACTGGTTTGGTCAGGATTCAGGGCGTAGGTTGCACCCATGGCCGCCACCACCACTGACCTGACCCGTCGGACATCGGGGATCTTCACCTTCCCCAACCCGGTCAACGAGGTCGCTGCCCGCACCGTGGCCGCCGGGGTCGTGCTGATGGCGGTGACCTTCGTCGTCACGGGTTGGGGCTGGCTGCTCGTCCCGCTGACCTACGGGTTCATCGCCCGGGTCCTCACCGGTCCGACGCTCAGCCCGCTGGGACGAATCGCCACCCAGGTCGTCGCCCCCCGCCTGGCCGAGCACGAGCGCCTGGTGCCCGGACCGCCCAAGCGGTTCGCCCAGGGCATCGGGGTGGTGTTCACCGTCGGAGCCAGCGCTCTGTGGCTGGCCGGTGCGTCGGGGGCGGCCCGCGTCGTGATCGCCATGCTCGCCGGCGCAGCCTTCCTCGAAGCCGCCTTCGGGTTCTGCCTCGGGTGCCGGATCTTCGCCGGGCTCATCAAGGCGGGCGTGGTCCCCGATTCGGTGTGCGAGGAGTGCAACGACCTGTCGCTGCGCATCCCGGCCCTGCGCCGCTGAACCCCTGACCCACCACGTTTCTGACGACATCTGAGTACCGCCACGGTCGTGACTTGTCGTCAGAACCGGCGACCTCCAGGTTTCTGACGACATCTGAGTACCGCCAGTGTCGTGACTTGTCGTCAGAACCGGGGTCGGGGGTCCGGTAGGGTCGGCGTCGTGCGTCTGGTGATCGCCCGCTGCTCGGTCGACTACGACGGACGGCTGACCGCCCACCTGCCCGAGGCTCTGCGCCTGATCATGGTCAAGGCCGACGGGTGCGTCGCCATCCACGCCGACGGCGGCGCCTACAAGCCGCTCAACTGGATGAACGCCCCCAACGTGGTCGTCGAGGCCGAGGACCACTGGACGGTCACCAACCCCAAGGGCGAGCAGCTCACCATCCACCTCCACGACGTGATCTCCGATACCGCCCACGAGCTCGGCGTCGATCCCGGCCTGCGCAAGGACGGCGTCGAGGCCCATCTGCAGGAGCTCCTCGCCGCCGATCCGACCGTCATCGCGGCCGACCTCACCCTGGTGCGCCGGGAGTTCCCGACCGACATCGGCCCCGTCGACCTGCTGTGCCGCGATGCCGAGGGGACGGCGGTGGCTGTCGAGGTCAAGCGGCGCGGAGAGATCGACGGCGTCGAGCAGCTGGTCCGCTACCTCGAGCGGATGGATCGCGACCCGACGCTGCGTGGAGTCCGCGGGGTGTTCGTCGCCCAGGTGGTCAAGCCCCAGGCCAAGGTGCTGGCCGAGTCGCGGGGCATCGACTGGGTCGAGGTCGACTACGACGTCCTCCGCGGCGCCCGCGAGGCCGACCTCACCCTGTTCTGATCCGCCGAACTCGTAGGCCCCGGTCGCCCACACGACCTGCCAGCTACAAGTTCGACAGGACGCGTCGAACTCGTAGGCCCTGGTCGCCCACACGACCTACCACCTACAAGTTCGGCGGGCCGCGCTGACCTTGTAGGCCCCGGTCGCCCACACGACCTGCCAGCTACAAGTTCGGGGGAAGGGTGGGCGACAGAGCGCTCAGGCGTCGAAGGTGACCGCTCCGCTGTCGAGCACGACCCGGTCGCCCGAGGCCAACGTCCGGTACACCGCGGCACCGTCGCCGGTGCGCCACATCTGCACGGTGAGGTCCTCGCCCGGCATCACCGGCGACGAGAACCGGCCTTCCATGCTGCGGAACCGGGCCGGGTCCGAGCCGCACAGCTCGTGCAGCAGCGCCCGGCCGGTGAACCCGTAGGTGCACAACCCGTGCAGGATCGGACGGTCGAAGCCGGCCATGGCCGCGAAGCCCGGATCGGAGTGCAGCGGGTTGCGATCGCCGCTGAGTCGGTAGACGAGCGCCTGCTCGGGTCGGGTCGGGTAGGTGACCACTGCGTCGGGGTCGCGGTCCGGGGCCTGGTGGCGCGGACCGGACGGGCCGCGCTCGCCGCCCCAACCGCCCTCGCCGCGGATGAACGCGCTCATGACGACCTCGAACAGCGGCTCGGTCTCGCCGACCAGGGTCGACGTGGAGGTGATCTCGACCACCGCACCCTTGCCCTTGTCCCACACCGCGGTGATCTCGGCCACGGTGGACACGGTCCCCTCCACCGGCACCTCGCGGTGCAGGACGATCCGCTCCTCGCCGTGGACGAGCATGGCCGGGTTGAACGACCCGATCGCCCGGAACGCGCCGCTGACATCGGGAACGGTCACCACCATCGTCGGCAGGATGCGCTGGGTGGTGTCGATCGAGTTCTCGCTGAAGAACGGCCGCTCGGTCTCGCTCAGCGGGTCCTGGCCCGCTCCCACGCCGACCGCGTAGAGCAGTCCGTCCTTGCTGCGCCACGACGACTCGGTCGGGTCGCTGCGCGTGCCCACGGCGTCCGGGTTGATCGGCATGTCGGTGTCTCCTCGGTTGGGTCTTCTCCGGGCCGACCTCACCGTCGGCCCACGTCGTTCTGGATCCTGGTTCCGGCTCAGGCGCCGCTGGCCCCCGTCCCCGGCCCGCCCCGGGGCAGCGGTCAGGTCGTCCGATCGGCGCCGTTCATGTCGGCCGGCGGTCGGGCCCGGGCCAACAGGTCCTCGACGATCGGGCCGACCCGGGCCGGGTCCTCTACCGGATCGGCGCTCGGGCCGCGGTGCCAGCCCTCGGCCACCGCCAGCATCCGGCCCGACGCCTCGAACACCCGCCCGGTGACGTGTGAGGACTCCTCGGAGGCGAGCCACGTCACCACCGGAGCGATCCAGCGCGGGCTCATCAGCTCGCGCTGCTCCTCGGTCGGCTCCGGCCCCAGGCCCTCGGTCATCCGGGTGAGGGCGACCGGGGCGATGGCGTTGACGGTGGCGCCCAAGCGGGCCAGCTCCAACGACGCGATGAAGGTGAACCCGGCGATGCCGGCCTTGGCCGCGCCGTAGTTGGTCTGGCCGACGTTGCCGTAGATCCCCGACACCGACGTGACGTTGATGACCCGGGCCACCGGCCGGTCGCGCTCCCCCGCCTCGGCGGCCTTGGCCTGGGTGCGCCACAGGTTGGCGGCGTGGTGCGTCGGGGCGAAGGTCCCCTTGAGGTGGACACGGATCACGTCGTCCCACTCGGCCTCGGTCATGTTGACCAGCATCCGGTCCCGCAGGATCCCCGCGTTGTTCACCAGGCAGTGCAGGTCCCCGAACGCGTCGACCGCCGTGGCGATCAGCCGGGCCGCGCCGTCGAAGCTCGACACGTCGTCCGCGTTGGCCACCGCCTCGCCGCCCGCGGCGACGATCTCGGCGACCACCTCCGACGCCGGACCCGACGTCGGATTGCCGCCGCCGTCCATCTCGCCGCCGAGGTCGTTGACCACGACCCGGGCACCCCCGGCGGCCAGGCTCAGCGCGTACTCCCGGCCGATGCCACGGCCCGCACCGGTTACCACGCACACGCGGCCCTCGCAGATGCCCATCTTGTCCCCCTGATCCTCTGGCCGGCCTCGAAATCCTGCCCCTGACGGTCCGTGCGGACCGCTGGCCGCTCGGACGACCCCGTCGGTCACGCTCCGGGGATCGACCGGTTCCTGAGAACGAGCCGTGCCAGTGCCGCGACCGGGGGGCGACCATGTGGGACCCTAGTGCGGTGTCAACCCCCCGCAAGGCGCTCGTCGCTCTGGTCGCCGCGCCCCTGGCCCTGATCCTCGTCCTGGTGTCCGCGTACGCCGTCGACGCCGCGGTGCTGACCTCGGACTCTGTCGCGCGCAACGTCGAGGTGGCCGGGGTCTCCGTCGGAGGCCTCTCCCGCAAGCAGCTCGGCGCCGCGGTCGACGAGATGGCCGCCGAGTTCCCCGCGACCAAGGTGAGCATCGACGCCGGAGACCTCCACCTCGAGAGCACCGCCGGCGACCTCGGCATGTCGATCGACACCGACGGCACCGTCGCCCGGGCATGGGCGGTGGGCCGCGACGATCCCCTGCCCACCCGCCCGGTCCGCTGGGCCGGATCCGTGCTCTCGCCCCGCGCCGTCGACGCCGAGCTCACCCTCGACGGTGCCGCGTTGTCGCGGACCCTGGTGGAGCTGCAGGGCGACAAGCGCTCCGATCCCGTCGAGCCGTCGATCACGATCACCGACGGCGCCATCGCCGTGGTCCCCGGCAAGGACGGGATCGACCTCACGACCAACTCGGTCGCCGCCGCCCTGCCGTCGGGGGTGGCCGAGGTCGGCCGACCGATCCGCATCGAGGTGAAGCGGGCGGTCACCGAACCGAAGATGACCGACGAGGCGGTGCAGGCGCTCGCGGTTCGGGCCAACCAGGCCACCACCGGCAAGGTCACCCTGACCTCGGGCGGGCGCACCTTCGAGATCGAGGGCAAGCGGTTCCGGCCGGCGTTCACCGTGACCGCCGCCGGCACCCCCGAGCATCCGACCCCACAGCTCGGCATGGACGCCGCCCGCGTCGCCGAACTGCTCGCCACCAACATGCCGCCCGGGTCGCGCAACCCCACCGGCGTGCGCTTCGACATCCAGGGCGGGGTCCCGGTGCCGGTCCCCGGCAAGGACGCCCAGGTGTGCTGCGGCCCGGACGCTCCCCAGAAGCTGGCCGACGCGCTGCTGGCCGGAAAGACCGAGGTCGACCTGCCCACCCGAACCGTCACCGCGGCCGAGGGCGCCGAATGGGCCCGGACGCTGGGCGTCACCCAGGTGGTCGGCGAGTTCACCACCCGCCACCCCGCAGGTCAGCCCCGGGTCCGCAACATCCACACCATCTCCGACGCCACCCGCGGCATCCTCATCGCCCCCGGCGACACGTTCTCGGTCAACGACACGATCGGCAAGCGCACCGCCGAGAAGGGCTACGTGCCGGCTCCGGTCATCGAGAACGGCGAGCACACCGAGGACTTCGGCGGCGGTATCAGCCAGTACGCGACGACGCTGTTCAACGCCGCGTTCTTCGCCGGACTCGACATCCCCGCCTACAAGGCCCACTCCGAGTACATCAGCCGTTACCCGTTCGGCCGCGAAGCCACCCTCGCCTACCCGAGCGTCGACCTGAAGATCCACAACAACACCCCGTACGGGGTCGTGATCTGGCCCACGTACACCAACTCGTCGGTCACGGTGCAGTTGTGGTCCACGCCCTACGCCCGCGGCGAGCAGACGGCCCAGAACCCCACCGGCGGGTGCGGAAAGGTCACCACCGAGCGCACCCGCACCTTCGTCGACGGCCACACCGACAAGCAGAACTTCCACGCCAGCTACCGCTGCATCTGAGTCGGCTCGGCGGGGTGCAGGGTCGGGGAACAGGGCCCGGGAGCTGAGCCCGAGACCCGGGTCGTACAGCTGGGTAGGGTGAGCCGGTGGACGACGATCCGAGCGCGACCCCCATCCACTACCACCACCGGATGAGCGACGAGGACGCTCTCATGTGGTCCATCGAGAAGGACCCCATGCTGCGCTCCACGATCACCGCGGTGGTGCTGCTTGATCGACCGGTCGACCACGGCGAGCTGCGCCGCAGCTTCGACCGTCTGTCGAGGACGATCCCCCGACTCCGCCAGCGGGTCCGCTCCAACCCGATGTCGGTGGCCCCGCCCCGCTGGGAGGTCGACCCGGCCTTCGACCTCGACTACCACTTCCGCCTGGCCCGCGTCCCCGGGGACGGGTCCATGCGGGACCTGCTGCGCATGGTGCAACCCATCGCCATGCAGGGCTTCGACCGGGCCCGACCCCAGTGGGAATGCACCGCGGTCGACGGCCTGGCCGACGGACGCGGCGCGCTGATCATGAAGCTGCACCACGCCATGACCGACGGCGTGGGCGGGGTGCGGCTCATGCTGGAGCTGTTCGACCTGGAACCCGACGCACCGGAGCGCGACATGCCGCCGCCCCCGCCGGTGCACGTGCTCAACCAGGTCGAGCGGTTCAACGACGCCGTGGACCACCAGGTGCGCTCGAGCCTCGGGCTCCTGCGGGAGCTGGGAGCCGCCGGTGTCCACGTCGCGGCGAGCGCTGCGTCCGATCCCGTCGGCACCTTCGCCAACGGTGCCGAGCTGGCCGCCTCGGCCGCCCGCGTCCTGCGGCCCTCCCCCGATCCGCTGTCGGCGCTGATGTCGGGGCGTTCCCTGTCGAACCACCTCGAGGCGCTCACGCTCCCGCTGGACATGACCCGCAAGGCGGCCAAGCGGGTGGGCGGCTCGATCAACGACGCCTACGTGACCGGCCTGGTCCGGGGCCTGCAGCACTACCACCAGCGCCACGACACGCCGCTGCACGACCTCCGCATGGGGATGCCGGTCAACGTCCGGACCGGCGAGATGAACGACACCGCCGGCAACGCCTTCGTGCCGGCGCGCTTCGAGATCCCGGTGCACGCCCAGGACATCTTCGAGCTGATGCGCACGATCCGCCGCCGCCTGCTGACCGCCCGCGACGAACCCGCCAACCAGCTGGTCGAACCGATGGCCAACCTGCTGAACCGCCTGCCGACCACGGTGGTCACCCAGGTGTTCGGATCGATGATGAAGGGGTTGGACTTCCAGGCCTCGAACGTGCCCGGCTCGCCGCTGCCGCTGTACCTGCGGGGCGTCCGGGTGGGCTCGATCGTGCCGTTCGGACCTCTGGCCGGGGCCGGCTGCAACGTCACCCTGCTCAGCTACGAGAACGACCTCAACATCGGCCTCAACCTGGATCCCGCGGCGGTCGAGGATCCGGACTCCTTCATCGAGTGCATCCGACTGGGCTACGACGAGGTCCTCGACCTGGCCTGACGCCCGTCCCGTCCACCCCGTCCGAACCGCCAGGAGATCCGAACATGCAACACCGGTACCTGGGCCGCTCCGGCCTCAAGGTCAGTGCCATCGCGTACGGCAACTGGATCACCCACGGGTCCCAGGTCGACGACGACACCGCGACCGCGGCGGTGCACGAGGCGCTCGATCAGGGCATCACCACCTTCGACACCGCGGACGTCTACGCCGCCACCCGGGCCGAGGCCGTGATGGGGGCCGCCCTGGCCGACCAGCGCCGGGAGGGCCTCGAGATCTGCACCAAGGTGTACTGGCCGACCGGGTCGGGCCCCAACGACCGAGGTCTCAGCCGCAAGCACATCCAGGAGAGCTGCGAGGCGTCGCTGCGCCGACTGCGCACCGACCACATCGACCTCTACCAGGCCCACCGCTACGACCACGAGACCCCCCTCGAGGAGACGATGGTCGCCTTCGCGGACCTCGTGCGCAGCGGCAAGGTGCTCTACATCGGCGTGTCGGAGTGGGACGCCGAGCAGATCACCGCGGCCGCCGAGCTCGCGGCGGAGCTGCGGATCCCGTTCATCTCCAACCAGCCGCAGTACTCCCTGCTGTGGCGGGTGATCGAGTCCGAGGTGGTCCCCGCCAGCACGGCGGTCGGGGTGGGCCAGATCGTCTGGTCGCCGATCGCCCAGGGGGTGCTGACCGGCAAGTACCGTCCGGGCGAGCCGGTCCCCGAGGGCTCCCGGGCCACCGACGACCACGGCGGGGCCGGGTTCGTGCAGCGCCTGCTGCGCGACGAGGTGCTGGAGGCGGTGCAGGCCATGAAGCCGCTCGTCGACGCGGCGGGCATCACCATGGCGCAGTACGCGGTGGCGTGGGTGCTGCGGAACCCCGACGTCGGCGCGGCGATCGTCGGGGCGTCACGACCCGAGCAGCTGACCGAGAACGTCGTGGCCGCGGAGATCACCCTGGACGACGACCTGGTCGCCGCGGTCGACGCCGTGCTGGAGCCGGTGATCGAGCGCGACCCCCGCAAGACGGTGTCGCCGCCCACCCGCCCCTGAGCGGACCCGACCCCCTCTGACGGGGTCGGGCGCCCACCGGAGCCGGAACTAGCCTGCGCGCCGTGGAACCGGCCGAGGAGCAGATCGACGTCGCGGTCATCGGCGCGGGGCCGGCGGGAACGGCGGCCGCCATCACCCTCGCCCGCGCCGGCATCGACGTCACCGTCTTCGACAAGGCGACGTTCCCGCGGGACAAGACCTGCGGCGACGGCCTCACGACCCTCGCGCTGCGCCAGCTCGAGCAGCTCGGCCTGGACCCGGCCGACGTCGCCTCGTGGATCGACGTCACCGACTGCTTCGTCACCTCCCCGAGCGGGGTGAGCATCCACCTGCCCCTCCCGCCGGCCTCCGATGGTCGGTTCGCAGCGGTGACCACGCGCCTCGACCTGGACGCCGCGCTGGTGGACCTGGCACGCAAGGAGGGGGCGACCGTCGTCGAGGGCGCCGGACTGACCGCCGCCCGCGAGGAGTCGAACGCCGTCGTGCTGCGGATCGGCGCCGACGGCGCCGACGAGCGCGAGGTCCGGGCCCGTTGGGTCGTCGCCGCCGACGGCATGTGGTCGCCGACTCGACGGGCGCTCGGCCTGGCCGAGCCCGGCTACCGGGGCGAGTGGCACGCGTTCCGCCAGTACGTCGGCAACGTCGGCGAGCGGGCCGCGACCGAGCTGCACGTCATGTTCGAGGCCGACATCGTCCCGGGCTACTTCTGGTCGTTCCCGCTGCCGGGGCGCCGGGCCAACATCGGCTTCGGCATCCAGCGGGGCGGAAAGGTCCCGGTCGGCGACATGGGTCCGCTGTGGGAGGACCTGCTCGCTCGTCCGCACATCCGGGACCTGCTCGGCCCCGACGTCACCCCCGAGGCCCCCCACCGGGCGTGGCCGATCCCGGCTCGAATCGACACCGCGGTGACCTCGACGCCGCGGGTCCTGTTCACCGGCGACGCGGTCGCCGCGTGCGACGTGATGACCGGCGAGGGCATCGGGCAGGCCCTGCTCACCGGGGTCCGGGCCGCCGAGTCGATCCGGGACCGGGCCGCTGTCGGAGACGTCGCGACCCACTACCACCGCACGGTGACCGAGGAGCTCGTCGCCGACCACCGCATGTCGCAGCTGCTGGTGCGGGCCCTCCAGCACCGCAAGGGGGCGCGGGCCGCCATCCGCGTCGCCGGGGCCACGCCGTGGACGCGGCGCAACTTCGCCCGTTGGCTCTTCGAGGACTCTCCCCGAGGCATCGCGTTCACCCCGTCGCGTTGGCACCGGGGTGCGCTCAGCGGCCCCGGCGCCTATCGGAGCTGACGGAGACGGTCGGCGCGTACGATGCCGGCCATGCAGACCCGACTAACCGAGATGCTGGGCATCGAGCACCCCGTGATGCTCGCCGGGATGGGTGGGGTCTCCTACGCCCCGTTGGCCGCGGCGGTCTCTAACGCCGGCGGCATCGGAACCCTCGGCGCCTCGACGATGGGCACCGACGAGATGGCCGCGCAGATCGCGGCGGTGGCCGCGGCCACCGACCGTCCCTTCGGGGTGGACCTGCTCACCGCCGCCCCGCAGGACATGACCGCCAAGGTCCACGCCATCGCCGCGGGTGGCGGCTCTCTGTTCGTCGCCGGACTCGGCGTCCCCGGCGAGGTCATCGACCTCTGCCACGAGCTCGGGATCGTGGTGGCCAGCATGTGCGGCAAGGTCGCCCACGCGGTCCGGGCCGCGGACGCCGGCTGCGACCTGGTGATCGCGCAGGGCACCGAGGCCGGCGGCCACACCGGCCAGATCGCCACGATGGCCCTGGTGCCGCAGGTGGTCGACGCGGTCGGCGACCGGGTGCCGGTGGTCGCCGCCGGCGGGATCTTCGACGGCCGGGGCCTGGCCGCGGCGCTGACGCTCGGGGCGGTGGGGGTCTGGGTGGGAACCCGGTTCATCGCCACGCCCGAGGCTCAGGCGGTGGCGGGCTACAAGGAGCGGATCCTGGCATCGGCAGAGGACGGGACGATCATCACCCGGGCCTACACCGGCAAAACGTGTCGGGTCCTGCGCACCGGCTACGCACGGGCCTTCGAGGAGTCGGGCGGGGTGCCCGAGCCGTTCCCGATGCAGTACGTCCGTTCGGTCGAGGACGGCGCCAACCACCTCGGCGGAGACCTGGACACCCCCGGCGTCGACCCCGACCGGGAGTTCATGCCGGCCGGCCAGGCCATCGGCGCGATCGACGAGCTGGTTCCGGCGGGAGACATCGTCCGGTCGATGGTCGCCGAGGCCGAGGCGGTCCTCGCCGGCCTGTCCTGAGCGAGCCGGCCCGGCAACTCGCTCCCCGGCCGGACCCGTCGGGCCCCGCCCGGGCCCGAACGCGTGACTCGTGCCACGCCAGCTGGTAACTTCGGAGCTGCTGTGGGTCCCCTGCCGCCGTGGGAGCGGTGGCTCGGGTTCGTCGCAGCGACGTGTCGGCGCTTCGGCGTCGGCGGGACCGGACGTCCTGACCACAGGACCGCACTGGGGAGAACGGGCGATGGAGTCGAAGGGGACGCACACCCACGAACGCAGCCGGCGGGCGCGCTCGGTACGGCGTGGTGTCGCCGCGGTCGGGGTCGCGACGGCCGGCCTGCTGGCCTGGACGCTTCCCAGCCAGGCGCAGGACCCCGAGCCCGCGCCCACCACCAACTTCCACATGGCCGGAATCGCCGATCCGGCCGCCGGGACCATGCTCGCGGTGGACAAGCAGATCTCCGGCGAGTTCCAGTACTGCTCCAACGCCAACGGTCTGGGCGCCGAGCTCTACCTGAACGCCGGCGACGGTGCGGGCATGGCCGTCGAACAGGCGACCGTCACGCCGTTCGTCGTCCCGATCCACATCGGTGTCGTGTCGATCAACAACCCCGATCCCGAGAACACGATCACCGGCGAGCGGTTCCTTACCCTCGGCGTCGTCAAGGGCACACCGATCGAGTTCGGCCAGAGCGGTCCCGCCACCGTCGAGTACGGCGGCGTGTTCATCGGCCCCAAGGCGGGACTGATCAACTGGACCTACTCGGCCACCGCCAGCTGCACCGTGTCTCGGGCCATGCCGATCATCTCGGACCTGATGGACCTCGGCACCCTTCCGGCGCCAGCCACCACGACCACGACCGAGGCCCCGACGACCACCGAGGCCCCGACCACGACGGAAGCCCCGACCACCACCGAGGCGCCGCCCGCTCCCTGATCCGACCCTGGGCCCGACGGGCCCCGGAACGCGAACTGGCTGCCGTCCCCGGATCCGATCCGGTGCGACGGCAGCCAGTTCCGCGTCCTGCGACGTGCGACCGTGTCGAGCGGGCCCGGCGGGGCCCGCTCGACACGGGATCGGTTCAGGCCGACAGCTCCTTGACCTTGGCGATCATCCGCTGCTGGCCCTCGAGGTCCGGGGCGATGGGCGTCACGTTCAACACCGTGACCCCGGCCGCCTTGAACTGGGCGATCCGGTCCTTGACGTAGCCCTCGTCGCCGCACAGCGACGTCTCCTCCAGGAACGACTCGGGCACCGCGGCGGCCGCCTCCTGCTTCTTGCCGTCGAGGTACAGGTCCTGGATCTGCTTGGCCTCGGCCTCGTAGCCGTAGCGCTGGAACAGCTGGTTGTAGAAGTTGCGGTCACGGGCGCCCATGCCGCCGACGTAGAGGGCGACCATGCCCCGGGTGAAGTCCCGGAACCCGCCGACCTGGCTCTCGGGGCCGATCGACAGCAGGCCGCCGGCGATGACGTCGAGCGGACCGAGCTCGGCGGATCGCTTGGCCAGACCCGCATCGACGTCGGCTCCCCACACGTCCTTGGCCCGCTCGGGGTGGAACAGGATCGGGAGCCAGCCGTCGGCCAGCTCGGCGGTCATCTGCACGTTCTTGGGGCCGAGCGACGCCACGTGGATCGGGATGTCAGCCCGACGGGGGTGCGTGATCATCTTGAGCGGCTTGCCCAGGCCGGTGCCCTGCCCCTCGGGAAGGGGCAGCTGGTAGCGCTTGCCGTCGTGCACGACGGGCTCCTCGCGCTTCCACACCTTGCGGCAGATGTCGATGATCTCGCGGGTCCGCCCGATCGGCGCGTCGTAGGGCACGCCGTGGAAGCCCTCGATGACCTGCGGGCCCGACGCTCCGAGGCCCAGGATGGCCCGGCCGCCCGACAGCTCGTCGAGGCCGGCCGCGGTCATGGCCAGCAGCGTCGGCGTGCGGGTGTAGATCGGCAGGATGCCCGACGCGATCTGGATCGTCTCGGTCTCCGCGGCCAGGTAACCCATCAGGGTCGGGGCGTCGTAGCCGTAGGCCTCGGCGACGTACACGATGTCCATGCCGGCCTTCTCGAGCGCCTGGACCTGGGCCACCGACTCGGCGAACCCTCCCGAGTAGCCGATCTGCATGCTGAGCTTCACGCTGTCCCCCGAACTGTGTTGTGGCTTGCTGATGTGAGTCGATGGCGGACCCGGGCGGGTCAGCCGGCGGCCTGCTGCTGGGCCTCGTATTCCTTGCGGGGCACCAGCTGGGCCCGGTCGAGCGAACCGATGCCGACGCCGTTGTCGAACTCGACGCGGTAGCGGGTCCAGCGGAAGCCGTTCTTCAACGTCACCCGTCCCGGGGTCCCCGCGGGGACGCCGGGCAGGTCGTCCTTGGCGACGACCTTGGCGTTGACCTTCAGCTCGTCGTTGTCAGTGCTGCTCGTCATCGCCGCACACGGTACCCGGTCAGGCGTCGACGGCCTGCAGCCGGACCCCGAACGCCTGCCGACGTCGCGACACCAGCGCCGGGTCCCGGGGCCGGGGGCTCGGGTGGTCCGCCGCGGATCCGACGGTGAGCGGCGACGGGTCGAGTCCGAGCCGTCGCGCCAGGCGCAGGCCGATGTCGGATCGTGAGAGGTGTTCGGGGCCCGGCAGGTGCCACACCCCGGCCCGATCGGCCCGGTCGAGGGCGACCAGCGCCCACAGCTCGGCGGCCAGGTCCTCGGCCCGGATCGGCTGGCGCATCTCGTCGTGGAAGAGCGTGATCGGGCGGCGGGCCCTCAGGGCCTCGACCAGCCCGGCGGTGGCCCGGTCGGGCGGATCGATCGACACCACCAGCGACGTGCGCGTGATGCACACGTCGGCCAGGATCGCCGCGGCCCGGCGTTCGGCCTCGGCCTTCCAGCGTCCGTAGTCCGACACGGGGTCCGGCTCCGAGCTCTCGTCGTAGGGCGGTCGGTCACCGGCGAACACCACGTCGGTGGACAGCTGCAGCATCGACGCCCCGACCGAGGCAGCCGCTGCGGCCACCGCCGCGGTGGCGTCGACGATGGCGGCAGGCTCGTCCTGGACATAGGCCGTGTGCACGACCACGTCGGGTGCGATCTCCGAGATCCGGCGCTCCACTTCGTCGCGTCGCCGCAGGTCCAACCGGTGCACCGAGGCCCGGGTCCGCACGCCGTCCGGGACCAGGGTCCGGTGCTCGGTGACGTGCAGGTCGATGGCCGCCGGTGCGGTGCGGACCAGCCACCCGGCCACGGTCCCGGCCCCGCCGGTCACGAACACCCGGGGCCCGACCACCGCTCAGCGCTCCGCCGGACCGTTCGTCACCGTCACCCTCCGGACCGTCGGGACTCAGCCCAGGTCCGACCCTGCTCGACGTCGACGTCGTGGGGCAGGCCGAGGACCCGTTCGGCGACGATGTTGCGCTGCACGTCGCCGGTGCCGCCACCGATGGTCAGCGCCTGCGCGAACAGGTAGCCGTAGTGCCACAGGTTCACGTCGGTGCCGAGGGGTCCACCCGAGGGCAGCATGCCCGCCGGGCCGGCCAGGTCCTTGGCCAACCCCATGATCCGCTGACCGTGCTCGTCGGCGAGGATCTTGCGGATCGACGCCTCAGGGCCGGGTTGGCGGCCCTTGATCGCCGCGGTCACCGTGCGGAGCCGGATCAGGCGCAGGATCTCGGACTCGATGTGCAGCTCGGCGGCCCGCTGGCGCTCGATCGGATCGGTCAGCCCCCCGGCACTCCGGATCGCCTCCAGCAGGTCCTGCGCGTCGGGACCCATCCCCCACAGGGCGCCGCCCGAGGACAGCGACACCCGCTCGTTGGCCAGGGTCACCTTGGCCAGCCGCCACCCCTGGTTCACCTCGCCGACCAGCAGGTCGTGGGGGATGCGCACGTCGGTGAGGAACACCTCGTTGAAGTTGTGGGCCCCGGTCATCTCGACGATCGGTCGGATCTCGATGCCGGGCAGGTCCATCGGGCAGATGAAGTACGAGATGCCCTGGTGCTTGGGGGCGTCGGGGTCGGTGCGGGCGATCAGGATCCCGTAGCGGGAGTGGTGCGCGAGCGACGTCCAAATCTTCTGGCCGTTGACGATCCACTCGTCGCCGTCGCGCACCGCTCGGGTCGACAGCGCGGCGAGGTCCGATCCGGCGCCGGGTTCGCTGAAGAGCTGGCACCACGTGTCCTCGCCCGACAGCAGGCCAAAGAGGTAGCTCTCCTTGTGCGCGTCGGTCCCGGCCTCGAGGATCGTCGGGCCGGCCCAACCGATGCCGATCGGGTTGTTGGGTCGGCGCACCCCGGCCCGACGGAGCTCCTCGTCGATGATGATCTGGTGGATCGGATCGGCGTCGAGGCCCCACGGCGCCGGCCAGTGCGGGGCGACGTAGCCCGCCTCGGCCAGCTGGCGTCCCGACGGGTCCGGATTGGCCTCCAGCCACGCCCGCACCGCCGCTCGGCGGGGATCGTCGTCACCGGGTAGTTCGAAGTCCATGCCGGCGGACGGTACCGTTCGGCCCACGTCACCGCACGGGGACCCGCCCGCGAGGGCGAGCCGGGGCCCGTGCACGATCCGAACCCGAGGGGGTCTCGAATGGCCGGATGGAACTTCGCCGAGCTGTGGGAGGCGATCGCGGACAAGTTCCCCGACGCCCAGGCCCAGGTGCAGGGCGAGAAGCGCTTCACCTGGCGTGAGTTCGACTCCCGCTCCGACGCCCTCGCCCATCACCTGATCGAGGGCGGCGCCGTCCACCAGGACAAGGTCGCGCTGTACCTCTACAACTGCCCCGAGTACATGGAGGGCTGCTACGCGGCGTTCAAGGCGGGGATGGTCCCGGTCAACACCAACTACCGCTACCTCGACGACGAGCTGGTCTACCTCTGGGACAACGCCGATGCGGTGGCCGTCGTCTTCCACGGCACGTTCACCGAACGGGTCGCCACCGTGCGTCCGCAGCTGCCGAAGGTGCGCCAGTGGATCTGGGTCGACGACGGCACCGACGCCCGACCCGACTGGGCCGACGACTACGCCGAGGTGGTCGCCACCTCGGCGGGGCGTGCGATCCCGCCGTGGGGTCGCAGCGGTGACGACGTCGTCATGATCTACACCGGCGGGACGACCGGCATGCCCAAGGGCGTCATGTGGCGCCAGGACGACCTGATCGGGGTCACCTGCGCCACCGGCAACGCGCTGCTGGCCGCGGACCCCGCCGACGTCGGCGGCGTCGACGCCTTCATCGACTCGATCGCCGCGCCCGGATCCGCCGGGCTTCCGGCCTGCCCGCTGATGCACGGCACCGGGTGGTTCACCGCCAACATGTTCCTGACCCAGGCCGGATCGGTGGTCACGCTGGTCGACCGCAGCCTGGACTGGACCGAGGTCCTCGACACGATCGAGCGCGAGCGAATCGGCGCGCTCACCATCGTGGGCGACGCGTTCGGCAAGCCGATGGTGAGGGCGCTCGACGCCCGGCCCGGCCACTGGGACCTGTCCAGCCTGATGCTCGTCGCGTCCTCGGGCGTGATGTGGTCCGAACCGGTGAAGGAGGCGATGCTCGCCCACAACCCCGGCATGTTCCTGGTCGACACGTTCTCCTCGTCCGAGGCGATCGGCATGGGCAGCTCGATCTCGGCCGGCGAGAACGCCGAGAAGACCGCTCACTTCGCCCTCGGCCCGGGATGCCAGGTCTTCGGCGACGACGGCAAGCCGGTCGAGGCGGGCTCCGGTGAGCGGGGCCGGGTGGCCGTGCCGGGTCGCGTGCCGATCGCCTACTACAAGGACCCCGAGAAGTCCGCCGCGACGTTCATCGAGTTCGAGGGCGTGCGGTACTCGATGCCCGGCGACTACGCCACCGTCGACGCCGACGGCACGATCAGCCTGCTGGGCCGGGGCTCGGTGTGCATCAACACCGGCGGAGAGAAGGTCTTCCCCGAAGAGGTCGAGGAGGCGCTCAAGACCGACCCGTCGGTCGCCGACGCCGTCGTTGTCGGGCTTCCCGACGACAAGTTCGGCGAGGCGATCACGGCGGTGGTCGAGCCGGCCGCCGGTTCACCGATCGACGAGTCCGCACTCATCGCCCACGTCAAGGGCCACCTCGCGGCATACAAGGCCCCCAAGCGGGTCGTGTCGATCGACACCATCGGCCGCGCCCCCAACGGCAAGGTCGACTACAAGCGGATGAAGGCCTACGCCGCTGACGAGCTCGGCATCCCGCTCGACTGAACCCCGGCCGAGCCGAACTTGTAGCCCACGGTCACCCCAGCGACCCACCCACTACAACAACGCCGGCCGCCGCCGAACTTGTAGCCCACGGTCACCCCAGCGACCTGCCAGCTACAACAACGCCGGCGGGAGTCGGGTTTCGACGCCCACCGATCGCCGCTCTAGCGTGACGGTCGCCTGAACGAGCCCTCGGACCGACCGTGGGCACGAAGCTCCTGAGAGGATCTCGATGAGTGACCTGACCTTCGACGGCAAGGTCGCGATCATCACCGGTGCCGGTGGTGGTCTCGGCAAGTCCCACGCCCTGGAGCTCGCCCGCCGCGGCGCCCGGATCGTCGTGAACGACCTCGGCGGCTCCGTCAGCGGCGAGGGCGACAACGCGTCGGCCGCCCAGCTCGTGGTCGACGAGATCGTCGCCGCCGGCGGCGAGGCCGTCGCCAACCACGACTCGGTCGCCACCCCCGAGGGCGGCAAGGCGATCGTCGACGCCGCGGTCGAGGCGTTCGGCACCGTCGACATCGTCATCAACAACGCCGGCATCCTGCGCGACAAGACGTTCCACAACATGACCCCCGAGCTGCTCGAGCCGGTCATCGCCGTGCACCTGCTCGGCGCGTTCTACGTCACCCAGCCGGCCTGGGTGATCATGCGCGAGAAGGGCTACGGCCGCGTCGTCAACACCAGCTCCAACTCGGGCCTGCTCGGCAACTTCGGCCAGGCCAACTACGGCGCCGCCAAGCTCGGCCTGGTCGGCTTCACCCGCGTCCTGGCCAACGAGGGCCGCTCCAAGGGCATCAAGGTCAACGCCATCGCGCCGGTCGCCAAGACCCGCATGACCGAGGACCTGCTCGGCCCGCTCGGCGACAAGCTCGAGGCCTCCGAGGTGACCCCCACTGTCGTGTACCTCGCGTCGGAGGAGTGCCCGGTCAACGGCGAGGTGTACTCCGTCGCCGGCGGCGTCGTCGCCCGCTACTTCATCGGCCTCACCCCCGGTTGGTACCAGGAGGGTCACAGCGTCGAGGACGTCCGCGACAACTTCGAGCAGATCCGCGACGAGACGGGCTACATCGTCCCCGAGGATCCCTCGGGCGAGCTCCGCAAGCTCCTCGAGACGCTCAGCTGACCTCCCCGTCCAGGGATGGATCCGGGGCCGGCCCTTCGGGGTCGGCCCCGGTCGCGTCCGGGCTACGCCAGCGGCGGTCCGTCCGGGCTAGACCGGCGGCGGTCCGTCCGGGCTACGCCAGCGGCGGTCCGTCCGGCCCGGGGTCAACAGCGCCGCCGGGGTCCGACTCGGGCGGCACCGACGTGACCTTGCCGTCCTCGACGCGCACCATCTTGCCGGTGGTGAGGTCGAGCGCCTCCTTCTCGGCCGAGAACCGCAGCTTGACCCGCAGGGCCCGCAGCTCGACGAAGTAGTAGACGGGCAGCGACACCGCGAACGCGGCGGCGATCAGCACCGGGAGCCGCAGCACCTGCACCGTCGGCGACGCCTCCTCGCCACCGGTCAGGGCGATGATGAACACGTACGGCAGGGCGTGCCAGACGTACAGGGTGTAGGACATCCGCCCCATCCACTGGAACGGCCGCCACGACCAGGCCCGGGCCAGCCACCACCTCCGGCAGTGCACCAGGCCGAACAGGATCGCCCCGAAGGCGACGATGCCGAGGGTGTGACCCCAGCGGAACCAGTAGACCGGGCTCTGCGCCAGCATCTGCGGACGACTGAACTGCTCCGGACCGTCGGGCAGGTACTTGAAGTAGGGCAGGCCCAGCTTCTCGAACAGTCCGAACGAGGTCGTGAGCGCGACCGCCCACACCACCAGGCCGACCGTTGCCACCACCACGATCGGCTTGCGCAGCCGGTCGATGCGCTCCGCGGTGAGGTGCGCGTTGACGATCGCCAGCAGCGCGCCGAGCATGAGGCCGTCGGGACGTTGCAGCAGCGCCAGGCGGATCCCGGAGATCATGCCGGCGTCGTCCTGCCAGAAGCCGGTGTACGCGAACCAGCGGGCGACGCCGATCGCCACGATCCCCGCCCCCAGCAGCCAGCCGAGCTGCTTGATCCAGTTGCGCCGGATGCACACCAGCACCGTGGTGGGGATGGCGAAGTAGAACCACTCCTCGACCGACAGCGTCCACAGGTGCCACATGTAGCGGTTGTTCTGGACGTCGGGCTCGATCATGTAGAGGCCGTTGGGGAAGAACAGGTGGTACACGTACGCCACTGCCGCCGCGGAGTCCTCGAGGATGCCCTTCAGCGAGATGGCCTCGATGTGCAGCACGGTGCCGATGACGCCGATGACGATCCACACCGCGCAGAACAGCCACACCGACGGCAACAGGCGGACGGCACGCCGGGCGTAGAACTTCCGCAGTCCGATGTCGCCGGTGTTGCGGTGCTCCTGCAGCAGCAGCGTGGTGATCAGGAAGCCGCTGAGCACGAAGAACGTGTCGACGATCGTGACCAGCGACTCGAAGTAGACGAACAGCGCGTGGCCGACGAGGACCATCATCACGCCGATGCCGCGGATGCCGTCGAAGCCTCCGACGAGGCCGAGCTTGGGGGCGGAGCTGACGAACGGCCCCCGAGCGGTCGTCGTCGTCACCGAGTCCCCTCGTCGTGGGGTGCGATGTCGGCCGGCCCGCCATCGAGTCCGTCACCGACCGCCTCGGCCGACACCATGCCCCGGTGCATCACCCGAGCCTGTTCGACCGGGATCATCTTGCCGGTGTTGAGGTCGAGGACCTCCTTCTCGGCCGCGTAGCGCAGCTTCACCCGCAACATCCGCTGCTCGACCCCGTAGTACACCGGCAGGCAGGCCACGATGGCGATGGCGGCCAGGATCGGCACCCGCCACTTCTCACCCAGGCGCTCGTTGCCGCCGAGCAGATCCAAGACGATGAAGTACACCAGGGTGTGCCACACGTACACCGTGTAGGACATGCGCCCGAGGAACCGCAGCGGCTTCCACGACAACGCCCGGTTGGGCCACCACTCCTTGACGCGGGCCATGGCCAGCATGGCGGGGGCGAACGCCAGTGCGGTCAGCGTGTGGCCGAAGTTGATCCAGTAGATGCGGTCCCCGGCCTGCTCCATGCTGAGCGGTCCGATCGGCACGAACGGGTACGGCACCCCGACCTTGTTGGCCAGGTCGTACAGGAAGCCGCTGGCCAACAGCATCGAGACGCCCGACACGACCAGGCCGACCAGCCCGACGCGGGGCAACCAGCGGCGCCACACCGCCGGCAGCGGCTCGGGCAGCTTCGAGTTCAACACCGCCAGGCCGACACCCCACATCAGCGAGTCCGGCCGCGACAACCACAGCAGGCTGAGGCCCCGCACCACCGGGTTGGCGTGCGCCGGGTCCGACGGGATCGGAACCGGCCCGGCGATGCCCATGTAGCGCTGCACACCGATGAAGGTGGCCACAGCGGCCAACCCGACCGCCAGCTGCACCATCCACCGCTTGCGGATGCACACCAGCACGGTCACCGCGATCAGCAGGTAGAACTGCTCCTCGACCGCCAGGGACCAGAACTGGTCGATCGACAGGTGCTCGACCAGCTTCGGGTCCAGCTGCCCGAGTCCGACCGGGAAGAAGATCTCGTAGAGGTAGGTGACGGCAGCCGCGGACTCGGCCAGCAGGGTGCTGAGCCGGTCCCGGGCGAACAGGATCGTGACCACCAGCCACGCCGCGATGCACAGGTACGCCGAGGGCAGGAGGCGGATGGCGCGGCGGGAGTAGAACTTCCGCATCGAGATCGTGTTCTGGTCCCGGTGCTCCTGCAGCAGCAGCGTCGTGATCAGGAACGCGCTCATCACGAAGAACACGTCGATGATCCCCGCGAAGCTCGGCGACAGCGCCGAATAGGCGTGGTTGGACAGGACCATCAGGATCCCGATCCCCCGAACACCATCGAAGCCACCGACGAAACCCAGCCGAGGTGCCTCGGACACGTACGGTGACGACGTCGCCCCCACGGTCGTCATGGGGGCAGAGGGTACGGGCTGGCGGGGGGACGGGCCAAGCGGGCAGTTTCCCCCGGCACCCGCTCACGGGAGGTCGCAACGGAGATGGACAGCAGCGCAGGAACCGAGTCGGTCGAGCAGTTCCGGGCCCGGGCCGGGGCCTGGCTGGCCGAGCATCGAGGCGACGCGCCCCGCGACTACGGGGCGATCCTGCCGCCGGGGCTCGCCGCCGAGGGGCGCCGCTGGCAGGAGACGTTGTTCGACGCGGGTTTCGCCGGCATCACCTGGCCGGTCGAGCACGGCGGCCAGGGCCTGTCCCCCGACCACGGCGGGGCCTGGATCACCGAATGCGCCCTGGCCCAGGTGCCGCCGTTCCTCAACATGGTCGGCTGCGTCCTGACCGGCGGCGCCGTGATGGCCTTCGGGACCCCCGAGCAGCAGGCCGAGCACCTGCGACCGATCCTCACCGGCGAGCGGATCTGGTGCCAGCTGTTCTCCGAACCCGACGCCGGCTCGGACCTGGCGTCGTTGTCCACCCGGGCGGTGCGCGACGGCGACGAGTGGGTCGTCGACGGCCAGAAGGTCTGGTGCTCCAACGGCCGGGTCGCCGACCGGGGGATCCTCATGGCCCGCACGGACGCCGACGCCCGCCCCCACAAGGGCATCTCGTTCTTCCTGATCGACATGGCCTCCCCCGGCGTCGAGCTGCGCCCGCTGCGCCAGATGAACGGTGACGCCGAGTTCGACGAGGTGTTCCTGAGCGAGGTGCGCCTGCCGGCCGACGCGCTGCTCGGGCCGCTGAACGAAGGCTGGATGGTCGGCATGTCGGCGCTGACCAACGAGCGGGGATACATCGGAGCATCGGGGATCTCGCTCAAGCGCCGCCTCGACTCGATGCTGGCCCTCGGCGGCGACCTCGACGCACTGGACCAGCAGGAGCTCGCCGAGCTGTGGATCCGGGGGACCGCGCTGTGGGCGATGGGGCGCCGTCAGGGTCCGGTCGCGTCGGTGCTGGGATCGGTGGCCAAGCTGGGAACGACCGAGCTGATGTTCGACACGGCGCTGCTGCGTTCGTCGCTGGCCGGCCCCGAGGCGATGCTCGACGGCGACGCCGCCTACGGCCTGACCAGCGCCCCCGGCGCCCGGATCGCCGGCGGCACCTCCCAGATCCAACGCAACATCATCGGAGAGAGGATCCTCGGCCTGCCCAAGGAACCCAAGCCGACCTGAGCACCGATCAGGCCGAGGATTCCGTCACGGGTGGTGGGCGGGGTCGGAGGACTACGGCCCCTCCAGAACCTGGTGAAGCTCAACGGTGTTGCCCGACGGGTCGGTCAGAAACGTCTGGAGACCGGCACCGACCTGCGACGGGTCGGCCACGTCGTGTCCGCCTGCACGCAGTTCGGCCACCACGGCGTCGAGATCGTCGACCCGCACCGCGAAGTGCTGACCCATCGACGGCGGAACGGGCAGCTCCACCAGGTGCACCTGCGCCGCCCCCAGGTCGATCCACGCCCCGGCGATGCCGAGATCCGGTCGGTCATCACGGACCCGACCGCCCAGCACTCCTGTGTAGAACGCGACCGCCGCCTCGACGTCGGTGACGTTGACCGCCACGTGGTGAACTCCGATCGGTTCCATCGTCGGAGTATCGCCCATCGAGGATCGAGCGCCACGGCAACTCACACCAGTCGGCGACGGAACCGACGCTCGTCGACCTCGATCCCCCGGATCTCCTCGGTTCGACGAGCGCCGTCGGGTCGCCAGCGGTCACGTTCGTAGAGGCGCTCCGCCCTCAGGTTGCCGACCTATCGCATCGTCGGGGACAGCCCGGCGCAGGATCATCGACCCACTGTCGCCGATCTCAACGGCAGCCGCATCCCGGTATCGGCGGACCGATCGATCGACCGACCGGAGCGCCTCGGTTGCACGACACGCGTCCGCAGTGGCCTGATTCACAGCCGGTTCCGCCGCCGCGTGGGCCGTCGATCCGTAGGATCCGACGATGGAACCGGCGGACGTCCCCGTCCAGCGCCGAACGCCACGCGACGTCGGGATGGCCAACATGGTCGCCGCCGCCCGGGCCCTGCTCGATGATCGACCACCCGAGGAGATCACCGTCCGCGACATCGCCGCGGCCTCGGGCCACCACCACCGGTTCGTCCAGGCCTGGTTCGGCGGCAAGGTCGGCCTGTTCCGGACGGTGTTCGACCAGATGGTCGACGAGCTCAGCTCCGACCCGGCTCCCGTGCTCGAGCGGACGTCGATGCGGACGTCGACCCGCTCGTTGGTCCACCTGTTGAACTGGTTGGTCGCCACCGACGGGTCGGCCTTCAACGGTGACCGCCCGACCCCTCTTGTCGACCGCATCACCGGCGCCTACGAGTCGGCGGGGCTCGACGGGACCACGGCGAGGATGATGGCCGTGCGGGTGATCGGAACCACCATCTCGATGGTCCTGTTCGCCGACGTGCTGGGCGTCTCCGACGATGACCTCGGCGCTCACATGGCGCTCGAGAACGAGCTCGTTCAGGCGTTGCTGGCGGCCCGGGCCGACCGCTCCTGAGAACGTCGACCCGGGCCGGTTCCAGTTCCGCCCTACTCGTCGCCGTGACGGCGGCGGCCGGCGGCGAGCCACCGGCTCGCCGCGAACCACGCGCCGGCGGCCAGCACCAGCAGCAGACCGAAGGTCACAGCCGGGCGCTCCCCCGCCGAGGCGAGGATGCCCGAGGTGCTCCCGTCAGCGCCCGCGTCAGAGCCGTCGGCCCCGTCGCCGGCACCGGCATCGGCCGCAACCTCCTCACCGAGGTCCCGGCCCTGGCCGCTCCCGGTCGCAGAAGATCCGGATCCCGGGGTTCCGACGGCCGGATCCACGGCAGCACCACCGACGGGCACCAGCGCCGTGCTCGGGCCATCGGTCGTCCCACCCGCCGTGACGTCGAAAGGGCTGACGACATCGGCCGCGGAGTCCGTCGACTCCCCCGCAGAACCCGTACCGACCGATCGCGGCACGATCCGTCCACCGCGGAACGGCGTGGCGGACGGGCCGCCCGTACCCCCCGACGTCGGCGGCACGAAGGGACCCGGCGACGTCGGCCCCGGAGATGACGGCCCCGGATCGGAAGGGGCCGCGGCGCGGACCGTGAGGAACTGAGCCACCGACCCGGCCGGCTCGACGTCGCCGTCACCCGGTTGGGTGGCGACCACGACGCACGAGCCCGCGCCGCGGGCAGTGACGACCCCGGCGGCCAGCTCGCACACCACCGTGCCGACGACCTCCGGGTTCGACACCACCGTCAGGACCGGAGCGCGTCCGGCGTCGGACTCGACCACCGGCGTGTACGTGGCACCGATCGTCATCGACGCCGGGGCGCTGGAGCGGAACACCAGGCTCTGGGCCCGCCGGCCGATGTCGACCGTTCGGGAACCGGGAACGACCACCGTGTAGTTGGCGGCGTCGGCGCCGCCGAGCACGGTCGGGTCGGACTCGATCGTCACCTCCCGGTCCTCACCGGCCGACGGCGAGGCCAGACGGCCGCGCACCGATCCCGTGACGACGTCGACATCGTCGCCGGCGATGATCCCGCTCAGCCCGACGTCCAGTTGCACACCGACGGTGCCGTCGTAGTCGCGCGCCACCGGCGTCACCGTCATCACCAACGGCCTCGGAGCGATCACCAGGGTCGCGACCTCGGAGCCGGTCACGTCGCCGTCGTCGACGGTCGAGGTGACCCGGTAGGTCCCCGCGGCGCTCGGCGGCGTCGCGCTCGGACCGTAGACGGTGCCCGAGATCCCCTCGAAGGAGCGTTCGACGATGAGTCCGGACGGCTCGACCGTGCTGGTCAGCTCGACCGGGTCACCGTCGTAGACGGCGTCGAGACCCGAGGTCGCGATCGCGGCGCTGGTCGTGAACCAGACCGGGGCCCCGACCACCTGAACCACGCCGGCGACGGCGCGCACCCGGGCCACGTAGGCGGTTCCCGGGCTGAGGCCCCTCAGCGGAGCGGTCACCGCCTGGTTCCCGACGCCGTCGGAGCTCGACGGCGTCGCCAGGGCCGTCGACGCGGCCGGTGTCCCCAGATCGGAGGCGTCGGTCGAGTACTCGACGCCGATCGACGTCATCACACCCCGCGGGTCGACCGTGCCGGCGAGCGTGGCACCCGCCGGCCCCACGGCGCTCACCGCTCCGGTGGCCGCGTTCGGCGGAGCGACGGCGCTGAACCCACCGACCCCGGCGGCCGAGACCATCGCCACCCGGATCGAGTAGTCATCCGCTCCAGCGGGCAGGGCGAACGAGGCCGAGGATCCGGGGCTGGCCGAGTTGACCAGCGTCCGGAGCACCCCGCCCTGCTCGTACTGCACGACGTGACCGGCGATCGGATGGGAGCCGGCGGATCCGGCCGTCCACGACATCTCCACCTGGGATCCGGCGACGGCCACGGAGTCGATGCTCGGGGCGGCCGGGACGGTGGCACCGACCACGGCACTCGTCCGCGGCGTGCTGCGCTGACCGGTGCCAGCGGCGTTGGTCGCCTCGATCGTGAAGTAGTAGGTGCCGGCACCCAACCCGGTCACGTCGTAGGAGGTCGCCGTGGTCTGGTAGGACGCCACGATCGAGCCCTCGGTCCGAGCCGACCAGCGGATCACGTTGTAGGCGGTGATCGGACTGCCGTTGTCGTCCACCGGATCCCACCGCAGCGACACCGAGCTCGCGCCCGGCGAAGCCAGGAACCCGGTCACCGCGGCGGGCATCCCGAACGGGGTGGCGGTGCGGACGTTGGACGTCGCTCCCCCGCCGACGGCGTTCACCGCCCTGATCGCCACCGAGTAGGAGCGACCGTTGGTGAGACCGGAGATCGTCAGCGGCGACGTGGTGCCGGCCGCGTTGCGCCACTCGCCACCGTCGAGCTGGTACTGGTAGCCCGTGATCGGGGTGCCGCCGTTGGAGGCCGGAGCGCTGAAGGCGGCCTGGACGAACTGGCTCCCGACGGTGAGGCCCGTGAGGTTCGGAGCGGTCGGCACCGCCAGCGGGGTCGCGGAGGCGAGAGAGCTGGTCGGACCCGTGCCCGCGGCGTTCACCGCCGCCACCCGGAACAGGTACGTGGTCCCGTTGGTCAGCCCGCCCACGACCGCTGTCGGCGCCGCCGACACGCCGTCGACCGCCGTGGTCCACGGACCGCCGGCGCTCGTCGCGTGCTGGACGACGTAGTCGGTGACGGGGCTGCCGCCGTCACCGACCGGAGCCGTCCAGCTCAACGAGGCCGACGCGTCCAGGCCGGCGGCCGAGAACGCCGAGACCTGACCCGGAACGGTCCGGGGTGTCGCGCTCATCGGAGCCGAGGCCGGGCCGATGCCGACACCGTTCGCAGCCCGGACCTCGACCTGGTAGCTCCGACCGGTCGCGAGTCCGGCGATCGTGAACGGCTCCGACGTGGTGTCGGCCGAGATCCACACCCCACCGTCGAGGCGGTAGTGGTAGCTGCTGAGCGGCGCACCGCCGTCGTCGGTGTCGACGTCGACCTGGATCGACGTGGCGCCGGGAACCAACGCGGCCAGCGATACGACCGGGACCCCGACGGGACGGACCGCGACGCGGGGCGCGCTCGCGGGGCCGGTCCCCGCCGTGGTGCGGGCCTGCACCGAGGCGTGGTAGGTCGTTCCGTTGTCCAGTCCGCTCACCGTGCAGGTGGTCGCGGTGGTGATCGGACAGCCGGCCACCGCTGACCCGCCGACGCTCTGGTCGAACAGGGTCACGATGGAACCCTCGAGGGCTCCACCGCCCGTGTCGGCCGGGGCGATCCAGCTGATGTGAGCGACGCCGTCACCGCCGACCGCGGTGACCGAGCCGGGGGCATCGGGCAGCGTCATGGGCGTGCCGCTCACCGGTGCCGACGCGTCGCCCGCGCCGAGGGCGTTCACGGCCCTCACCTCGACGGTGTGGGCGGTGCCGTTGTCGAGGCCCGGGACCGTGAACGGACTGCTGAGCGAGCCGGTGTCGGTCCAGGTTCCGCCGTCCAGGCGGTACTCGATCCGGGTGACCGCGGATCCGCCGTCGCCGGCCGCGGTGAACTCGACGGTGAGCGACCGGTCACCGCCCCGCACGACCACGCCGGTCGGAGCGTCGGGCGTTCCGAGCGGCGCCGCCAGCGTGGAGGCCGACGCGGCGCCCGCTCCCTCCGCGTTGAGGGCGCGGATCTGCACGGTGTAGATGCGTCCGTTGGTGAGCGCGTTCCCGGTCCCGGAGGCCGTGGCGATCACCAGCGGCGATGCTGTCGTGCCGGAGCCTCGCGTCCGCCACGACACCCCGCCGTCGGTCGAGTACTCGTAGCCGGTGATCGGGCTGCCGCCGTCCGCACCGGCAGCGAACGCAACGCTGAGCTGGCCGTCGCCGGCGACGACACCGGTCACCTCCGGCGCTTCCGGCGTCGAGCGAACGACGATCGACGCGGGCGCCGACGCCGGACCCGCACCGACGGAGTTCACGGCGCGCACCTCGAACTGGTGGGTCCCACGGGCCAGGCCGTCCAACGTGATCTCGGGAGCGAGCGATCCGGTGTCGGTCCATGTCCCTCCGTCCAGGCGGTACTCGTAGCCGCTGATGGCGGCACCGCCGTTGGCCGGGACGTCGAAGGTGACCCGGGCCGACGCCCCGCCCACAGCGACCTCGTCGATCGCCGGGGCACCCGGGACGGTCGTCGTGGAACCGGTGGCGAGAGCCGACGCGGCGCCCGGTCCGGCTGCGTTCACGGCGCGGATCTCGACCGGGTAGCTCTGCCCGCCGATCAGTCCGGTGGCGCCGTCGCTCGACAGCGTGGTGATCGTGAGCGGCGACCCGGTCGACCCGGTGGCCCTGTTCCGCCAGGTGGCGCCCCCGTCGGTCGAGTACTGGTAGGTGGTGATCGGGCTGCCGCCGTCACTCGAGGGCGCGCTGAAGTCGACGTCGATCTCTCCACCCAGGCCACTGATCGTGTCGGAGTCGATCGACGGCGCACCCGGCACCGTGAGCGGGGTCGCCGACCGAGCGATCGACGCCGTGCCGGCGCCCGCCGCGTTCACGGCCCGGACCCGCACCTGGTAGGTGGTCCCGTTGGCCAGGCCGGTGACCAGGATCGGACCGGAGGGTGATGCCGGAGTCCGAGAGGACCAGCTGCCACCCCCGTCGAGGGAGTACTGGAGGTCTGTGATGGGCGAGCCGCCGTTGGGGCCCGCCACGACCGAGATCGTCAGGCTGCGGTCACCGGGGGTGACGGAGTCGACCGTCGGCGCCTCGGGCGTGCCCTTGGCGGTGACCGAGGAGACCTCCGACGGGGTGCCGGCTCCGAGCGCGTTCACGGCGCGGAGCCGCACGGGGTAGGTCTGCCCGCCGACGAGTCCGCTCACCGTGAGCGGGCTGGCGGTTCCGGCCGGACTGCGGGTGATCCAGCTGTCTCCACCGTCGATGGAGTACTGGAGGTTGGTGACCGGGCTGCCGCCGTCGGAGCCGAGGCTGAAGGTCACCTCGACCGCTCCGGTGTCCAGAGCGATCGCCGAGATCGCGGGGGCGGCCGGCACCGACCGGGGCGTGGCCGCCGCGGGGGTCGACGCGGGGCTCGTTCCGGCGGTGTTGACCGCGCGCACCTCGACTCCGTAGGCGGTTCCGTTGGCCAGGCCGGAGATCGTGAACGGCTCGGTCGCCGCACCGGTGGAGATCCACGCTCCGGTCCCGTCGAGGCGGTACTCGTAGCGGGCGACGGGCGACCCGCCGTCGCCGGTCACGTCCAGGTCGACGACCAGCGCTCCGTCGGCGGGAGCGAGCGACGAGATGGACGGTGCGTCCGGGACGGTGAAGGGGGTGGCCTCAGCGGTGCTCGACGGCGATCCGGTGCCCGCGGCGTTCACCGCCGCCACCCGGAAGAGGTACGTCGTACCGTTCGTGAGTCCGGTGACGCCGGCGGTCGTGGTCGTGCCCGCCCCGTCGTCGACGGTGCTCCACGGTCCGGCGCCCGAGGTGGCGCGCTGCACCACGTAGTCGGTGACCGCAGATCCGTTGTCGGAGGCGGGAGGGTTCCAGCTCAACGACACGGATCCTGCGGACGCGATGGCGGCCAGACCGCTCGGAGCTCCGGGAACCGCCCGGGGGGTCCCGGTGGCGGGCTCCGAGGGGTCGCTCGCCCCGACCACGTTGCGGGCCCGGACCCGGAACCCGTAGCTGATGCCGTTGCGCAGGCCGCCAAGGGTCAACTCGGTGCCGTCGGACGCGGCGCTCTGCCAGTCGCCGTCGTCGAGGCGGAACTCCCACCCCGTCACAGGGCTGTCGGTCGGACCGGGAACCACCTCGACCCGCAGTCCGCCGTCGAGCGGGGTCACGGCCCCGACGGAGGGAGCGCCCGGGACGTCGCTCGCCATCACGCCCTCGGCCATCGTCGCCGAGTGGGGTCCGGTCGCCACCGCGTTGACCGCCGAGACGCGGAACCAGTAGGTGGTGCCGTTGGTCAGGCCCGTGACCGATGCACCGAGCCCGGTCGACACGCCGTCGTCGAAGGTCGTGAAGGGGCCGCCCGCCGAGGTCGAGTACTCGACCACGTAGTCGACGATCGGGGCCGATCCGCTGGTCGTCGGGGCCAGCCAGCTCAGCTCGACCCGACCCGGGCCGGGGGTGCCGTTGAGCGACCGGGGAGCGCCGGGGGCGCCGTCGTCGTAGGAGATGGTGATCGAGCCGTTCGCGGAGTTGCCGGCGTAGTACTCGTAGAAGGCCGTGAGACCGGCCAGCCCGGCGGTGCCGTTGGCACCCGGGTAGCCGCCGAACCCGAAGTACTCCGTGGCCGACGCCCCGCCGTACTGCACGTCGCCCTGGGCCCCTCCCTGGACACCGCCGCCACCGGCGCCGGACGCGCCGCCGTCGCAGCTGAACCCGGGGCTGCACGCGAGTGCGGTGTTCTTGCCCACCTGTCCGACGGTCGAGGTGGTGTCCGGCCGGGGCTGGTGGGTCGCCTCGGCGCGCCGACCGACGATGGGCAGGTACTGGCCGTTGCCGCCGTTGCCGCCGCCGCCGGCGGCGACGAGGTCGACCGAACCGACTCGCAGCACGGTGGCGGCGCCGCTTCCTCCGCCACCTCCCGAGGATCCCGCCGGACCGGCGATGCCGCCCGCCGCACCGTCATATCCGGCCAACGGGTTGAGGCCTGCGGACCCGCCCGCGGCGGAACCGCGGCTGGAGATGCCGGTCCCGCCTCCGCCGCCGACGGCCAGGGTCAGCTCCTGGCCGGGGGTGACGTCGATCGTGCCGGTGACCACGCCCCGGTAGCCGCCGGGGGTCGGCGAGCCCTGGGAGTCCCCGCCGCCGCGCCCGCCCTGGGCGCCGGTGAGCGTGATGGTGAGGGCGCTCACGCCGTCGGGAACCGTGAAGGCCTGCGTTGACCCGGTGTAGCTGAAGGTCTGGCTGATCGTCCCCGCGGCCGACGCGGAGCCGGCCAGTGGGACCAGGATGCCGATGACGAGCAGCAGAACGGCGCCGAGGTGGCCGGCGACGCGGACGGGGCGGGTGGGTTCCATGGCCGCTCCGTCGGCTCCCCGTCGGCTCGGATTAGGTATTCAGTGGTTATTTCTGGTCGCGGGTTCAGACTTCGATCGGACGCATTTCGAACGCTGGTCGGCGCTCCGGGGACGAGGAGTTTCGCAATCTGTCATCGGTTTCCGCTTCCGGTGGACCCAGCGCGGGATCACGATGGGCAGGACCGCTCAGGAGGATCCGTGATGCACGACCTGCAAGACCGACTCGCCGCCGCGCTGCCCACCGTCCGGGCCGGCGCCGACGCCGCTGACGCGGATGCCAAGTTCCCCGCCGAGTCGGTGCGGGCCCTGGCCGACGCCGGCCTCATGGGGCTGACGCTCCCGACCGAGGTCGGCGGCCTCGGCGCCGGGCCCGTCGAGCTGGTCGCGGCCGTCTCGGCGGTGGCGGCCGAGTGCGGATCGACGGCGATGGTCCACCTGATGCACCTCGCCTCCGCGATGGTGGCCGCGGCCGCTCCGCCCACCGCAGGTGGCGCCGAGCTGTTGGCCGACATGGCCGCCGGTACGGCGCTCGGCACGCTGGCGTTCTCCGAGAAGGGGTCCCGCAGCCACTTCTGGGCCCCGGTGTCGAAGGCCGTGGCAGCCGACGGGGCGGTGCGGATCCGCGCCGACAAGAGCTGGGTCACCTCGGCGTCCAACGCGGATGTGTACATCACCAGCACCCTGGCTCCGGCGGCCACCGCTGCGACCGAGTCCGACCTGTACGTCGTGCCGCGCATCAGCGACGGGGTGTCGATCGCCGGTCGGTTCGACGGCCTCGGCCTGCGGGGCAACGACTCGGCACCGGTGCGTCTGGACGTCGAGGTCCCGACCGGCGCCCGACTGGGCGCCCACGGGACCGGGTTCGCGCTGATGATGGAGGTCGTCCTGCCGTGGTTCAGCCTCGGCAACTCGGCGGTGTCGCTCGGCCTGGCCCGGGCCGCGCTCGAGCGGGCGATCGGGCACGCGTCGGCGGCGCGCTTCGACCACCTGGACTCCGCCCTGTCGGACCTGCCGACTATCCGCGCCTACCTGGCCAAGGCGTGGACGGACCTCTCGGCCCACGAGGCGCTGCTGCGCGAGACCGCCGCCCGTGTCGCCGAGCCCGACGACACGACCGTCCTGGCGGTGCTGGCGACCAAGGCCGGCTGCAACGAGGCGGCCCTGCGGGTCACGGAGACCGCGTTGAGGGTCACCGGTGGCGCCGGGTTCTCCCGGCAGGTCGGGGTGGACCGCCCCTACCGCGACGCCCGGGCCGGCTTCGTGATGGCCCCGACCTCCGACGCCCTGTTCGACTTCACCGGCCGCGCCCTGTGCGGCCTGGACCTGTTCTGAGCCGACGACCGATGACCGATCTGCGATCCGAAGGAACCGACCGACCGTGACCAACCACGAAGAGCTGCTCGTCGGCGCCGTCGCCTACTCCGCCAACGTCGTCCCGATCTGGGAGGGCATCCGGGACTTCTTCCGCGACAGCTCCACCCCGACCGACTTCGTCCTGTTCTCGAACTACGAGCGGCAGGTCGACGCGCTGCTCGCCGGGCACATCGACATCGCCTGGAACACCAACGTCGCCTGGGTGAGGACCCTGCGACGCACGGGTGGGACGGCCCGGGCGTTGGCCACCCGCGACACCGACCTGGTGTTCCGGACCCTGATGGTCGGACGGGCCGGGTCGGGCCTCGACGGGCTCGGGTCGCTCGAGGGGCGTCGCGTCGCCCTGGGGTCGAGGGACTCGGGCCAGGCCCGCATCCTGCCGGAGTTCTTCATGGCCCGCGCCGGAGTTCCCGTCTCCGCGGTGGAGCTGACCGTGTTCGACTCCGACGTCGGCAAGCACGGCGACACCGGCCGCTCCGACCTCGACGCGCTGAGAGCCGTCCTCGACGACGACGCGGACGTGGCCGCGGTCGGCATCAACACCTGGCAGGCGCTCACCGCCGCGGGCGACGACACGGTGGTCGACCTCGATGTCGTCTGGGAGTCCGAGCCCTACAGCCACTGCAACTTCACCGCGCTCGACTCGCTCGACCACGATCGGGCCGAGCGCTGGGTGACCAACCTGCAAGGCATGGACTGGGACGACCCCGAGCACCGCCGCGTCCTCGAGCTGGAGGGCCTCCGCCGCTGGGAGCGACCCGTGCTGTCCGGCTACGACTCCCTGATCGCCGCGATGGACGCCCAGGGGATCTCGGAGTGCTGGTGAGGCCGCGGTGAGTCTCCGGTTGACCATGACCCTCGTCGAGACGGTCGGTGCGGTGCCGGCCGGTTCGTCGACCCGCGTGCCCGTGTCCGGGCCGAACGACGTCGAGACCGTCCGACGATGGACCGCGGCGACGGGCAACACCGTCCTGATGGTCCACCCCGACTCGGTCGAGGTCCTGCGAGGCCGCGCCGATGACCCCGTCCGGGCCTTGAGCGCGGATCGGCGCCCGGGGTACCGCCTGTGGGTGTACACGAACTTCCACTGCAACCTCTCCTGCGACTACTGCTGCGTGTCCTCCTCGCCGACCGCGGAACCGAGGGTGATCGGAGTCGAGGAGTTCGTCCGACTGGTCGACGAGGCGGCCGCCGCCGGTGTGGCCGAGCTGTTCGTCACCGGCGGCGAGCCGTTCATGCTGCTCGACATCGACGACCGACTCCGTCACGCGAGCGGCGTCATGCCGACCACCGTGCTCACGAACGCCATGGTCTGGACCGGGGCTCGCCGTCGACGGCTCGAGGCGCTCCCCCGCCGGGGCCTGACCCTGCAGATCAGCCTGGACTCCGCGACCGCCGAGCTGCACGACCGCCACCGGGGATCCGGGAGCTTCGAACGTGCCATGACGGGCGTGCGGGTCGCGATCGACCTGGGGTTCCGGGTGAGGGTCGCGGCGACGCTCGGCGCCGACGCCGGCGACAGCGAGCGGGAGCTGATGGCGTTGCTCGACGAGCTAGGCCTCGACGACGATCAGCGCGTGGTGCGCCGAGTGGCCCGACAGGGCGCCGCGAACGCCGGTCTGACCGTGTCACGGGCGTCGCTGCTCCCCGAGGTCTGCGTCACCGCCGAGGGCGTGTGGTGGCACCCGGTCGCGGCAGCAGATCCGGCGATGAAGGTGGCCGACGACTGGCACCCGCTCGCAGAGACGATCCACAAGGTCCGCGACGAGTACCGGGCCCACCGGATAGCCGGCGACGTGCTCGCCAGCACGTTCCCCTGCGCGTGAGAGGAGACCGCTTTGGACGTCCGCACACTCACCGGCCGCATCGACCGGAGCACTGCCGCGTGGGGGCCGAGCGTCCTGCGGGCGACGGCCGCCATGCTGTGGCTGGCCAACGTCAACTGGAAGGTCCCGCCCGCGTTCGGTCGCACCGGCGAGCGGTGCGTCGCGCTGTGCCGGTTCGTCGAGGCCGGCGCCGAGAACCCGGTCGTCCCCGGTTCGGCGTGGTTCTTCGAGCACGTCGCGTCGCCCAACCTGGCGCTGTTCGGCTGGATCACCCTCCTGACCGAGTCCGTCCTGGTCGCGCTCCTTGTGTCGGGCCGCTTCGTCCGCATCGCCGCCGTGGTCGGGATGGCGATGAGCTTCGGCATCGGACTCGCGGTCGCGAACGCGGAGCACGAGTGGTACTGGTCCTACCTGCTGATGATCGCCCTGCACCTGGCGATCCTCGTCACTGCACCGACAGCCCGGGTCCAGTCCGCCCGAGCGACGGCTGTCGTCGTCGCCGTGTACGGCGTGGTGATCGCGATCGCCCACGCCGGGGCGGGGGTGTCGGGGGCCGGCGACTGGCTTCTGTTCGATCAGGCCAACGACTTCCCGGGCGACTGGGGCCGATCCACGTTCCCCGGATCGATCGCCCTCGGCATCGCCTTCGTCGTGCTGGCCGCGATCGCGTGGGCCGTCGCCCCTCGACCTTGCCCCCGTCGGGGCCGGATCCTGGGCTGGGTGCTGATCGGCGTCGCGGCCGGCCTGCTGATCTCCTATCGGTCCGACGGCCTGGTGATCGGACTCGGCTCCCGCGCCGGCAGCGCCGCCGTGCTCGCCGCGCTCGGGCTCTCACTCGCCGTCCCCCCGCCCGGCGAGCGCGAACCCGCCGCAGAACCCACGACACCCGGAGCTGAACGATCCCCATGACCGAGCCGTCCGCATCGACCGACATCTCGCCTCGCCCGATCGACCTGACGCGGCGAGCGGTCTCGCCCGACGCCGGGCTCTCCCCCCGAGCCACCCGAGTGACGCCCGTCGATGTCGGGGTGTTCGGCGGAAGCGGGCTCTACGAGCTGTTCGACGACGTCGAGCACGTCGAGGTCGCCACCCCCTACGGTCCGCCCAGCGCACCGATCGCCGTGAGCGAGATCCCCTCCGACGGCGGAGCGGTGCGCGTGGGGTTCCTGCCCCGGCACGGCCGCCGGCACCACCTGCCACCGCACCTCATCAACTACCGGGCGAACGTGTGGGCGCTGCACCACCTCGGCGCCCGCCGGATCCTGTCCCCCTGCGCGTCGGGCTCGCTGCAACCCGAGATCCACCCCGGCGACCTGGTCGTGTGCGACCAGCTCGTCGACCGCACCTCCGGTCGACCTTCGACGTTCTTCGACGGTCCCACCGTGAACCACGTGTCCTTCGGCGACCCCTACTGCTCCCACCTGCGCTCCACGGTCGCCGAACGGGCCGTCGCGGCCGGAGCGACCGTGCACTCGACCGGCACCGTCGTCGTGATCGACGGCCCGCGCTTCTCCACCCGGGCCGAGTCCGCCTGGTACCGCGCCCAGGGCTGGCAGGTCATCAACATGACCCAGGCCCCCGAGGCGGCGCTGTGCCGCGAGCTCGGCATCTGCCACAGCGCCCTGGCCGTCGTCACCGACTACGACGCCGGGGTGGACCGGCCCGGTACGGCGCCGGTCACCCAGGACGAGGTCTACGCCGCGTTCGCCGCGATGATGCCGCAGATCCGCGGCATCATCGTGGGAGTGCTGGCCTCGCTCGTCCGAGAGCGAACCTGCGACTGCGACACGGCCACGAACGGCCTGACCCCCGACCCTCCCCACGACCTCGTCGGGCCCGGCTGACCTGGCTGATCAGGGCCAGGACTCCGATCCGGCCGACCCGGCACCCTCACCAGGGTGAACGCAACCACGCCTGGAGCACCACCGCGACCGCCAGCTGCGCGCCGAGCCAGGCCCGCCGGGGGACGTCGCCCCGCAGGCCCGCGGTTCCGACCACCAGGAACGGGACCAACGGGAGCCAGATCCGCTCCACCTCCCCCTTGGACAGCCCCGAGAGGTCCGCCAGCAACGCCCCGATGACGGCACCACCTACCAGCATCCACACCCGACGATCACGCAGCCCGACGATGCCCGCCACCGTCGCCGGCCCTGCCGCGACCGCCAGGACCGCGAGGTTCGCCACCGCGAAGTACCCGGATGGGCGGACCGACGCCACCCCTGCCCGGTAGGCGGCCCTGGTCGCCTCGAACCCACCCACCCAGTCGAAGCCGGCCGCGGCCAGGAGCAGCAACGGCACCAGGACACCCGCCGCGGCCGCGACGACCGGCACCGGCCGTCGACGCCACAGCGCCCAGACCAACAGGACCGCCCACGGCACGACCAGGGCGGGAGCGCCGTAGGTCGCGGTCGCCACCGACCCGACCAGCAGCCCGGAGGCGAGTCCGGACCCGACGGCGACGGCGCGTTCCTCGGCGGTCACCGCGATCGCCACGGCCGCGGTCGCCCATGCGACGACTCCCATCACCGCTCCGTCGACCGAGGTGCCCGCCCACACCACCGCGGGTGCCAACCCCACGAACACCGCGGCACGCCTGGCGGTGTCCCGCCCGGCCAGGTGACCCATGGCGATCAGCGCCGCCGGGGCGGCGGAGGCCCCCAGGACGAGCACGATCCAACCGGCCGCCGTGTCGCCCACGCCCAACCGGTCCAAGCCGAGGAAGGCCAGGACGGTCCCCGGCGGGTGGCCCTGCACGTGGGTGGGCGCATCCGGCAACCGCTCGACCCAATGGCTCAGGAGCTGCGACGGCGACCCGACCCGGCGGGCGTACGGCAGGTACTCGAACCGGGTCAGGAGCGGGTCGGCCACCCCACCCCCCGCGGACGAAGCCAGCGCCGCGGTCCACGCCAACGACACCGCCAGGGACCCCACCAGCAATGCGCCCCACCGCGCGGCTCTGACGACCTCGGGCCAGAGCACCACGATCGACACGGCCAGCACGACGACCGCCCACATCCCCAGCGGCCAGCGCCACTCCCACGAACCGGCGAACGGCGGGGCCGACACGAACAGCTCGGCCCCGTCACGCAGGAGGGCGCGACCCCACACCGCGGTCGCCACGACCCCCGCCGTGGCAGCGAGCACCGCGGCCGCGACCGCACCGACGGGGTTCGTCGAGGGCGAGGGGACGTCAGGCACGCTCTCCGACGTCAGCTCCCCCGGCACGGTTCCCGCAGCGGGTCGTGGGCGAACCGGCGCATCCCGTCCTCGGGCGTGACCCGGGCCCGGAACCCGATCCGGCGCGCCGCCTCGGTCGGATCGGCTGTGACGTGGCGCACGTCGCCCAACCGGTAGGAGCCGGTCACCCGGGGGCGTCGGCCGCGGCCATCGGCCAGGGCCAGCATCCCGGCCATCTCGAGGAGGGTGACCGGACGACCGGACGCCACGTTCAGCGGGCCGTCCCAGGGCGAGTCAGAGGTGAGGGCCAGGACGTTGGCCCGGGCGACGTCGGTGACGTGCACGAAGTCGCGCCGCTGGCCGCCGTCTTCGAACACGAGCGGATCGGCGCCTGCGGCCAGTCGGCTGCGGAACAGGCTGGCCACGCCGGCGTAGGGGGTGTCGCGCGGCATGCGGGACCCGTAGACGTTGTGGTACCGCAGCGACGTGACCGGCACGTCGTGCTCGCGCCCGAACGCGGCGCACAGGTGCTCCTGGTGGAGCTTGGTCGCCGCGTACACGTTGCGGGGGTCGACCGGCGCCGACTCCCCCACCAGACCGGGTCGGAGGTCCCGTCCGCACAACGGGCACGGCGGTTCGAAGCGACCGGCGTCGAGATCGGCGACGGCTCGCGGCCCCGGTCGCACCGGACCGTGCGAGTCGCACTCGTAGGAGCCCTCTCCGTACACGACCATCGACGACGACAGCACCAGCCGACCCCGCCAGCCGATCCGGTGCATCGCCGTCAGCATCTCGACGGTGCCCGAGTCGTTGACCGACACGTAGTCCGGGGCATCGGCGAAGTCGACGCCCAGCCCGACCTTGGCCGCCAGGTGGCAGACCGCGTCGGCGCCGTCGAGCGCCTGCGGCCACGTCGCCGGGTCCCGGACGTCGAGCCGCAGCAGCGGGACCTCCGGGGGCACCCATTCCGGGTCGGCGCCGTGGGCCGACGCGTCGACGACGTCGACGATCAGCGGGGCGTGACCCGCTTCCAGCAGGGCGTCGACGACGTGGGACCCGATGAAGCCCGCGCCGCCCGTGACCAGGACCCTCACCTCAGCCGCCTCCCGCCCGCATCCCGGGGCTGGCAGGATCTCCGCCGTGGTCGATGTCGTGCTCCCGGCCCTCGACGAGGCCGAGGCGTTGCCGTGGGTGCTCGAGCGGATGCCGCGCGGCTTCCGGCCGATCGTGGTCGACAACGGATCCACCGACGACACGGCCGGCGTGGCCGCACGACACGGGGCGGTGGTGGTCGTCGAGCCTGCGCGCGGGTTCGGCGCGGCCTGCTGGGCGGGACTCCAGGCCGCGACCGACGACGTGGTCTGCTTCATGGACGCGGATGCCAGCTTCGACCCTCGGGACCTGCCCAAGGTCGTCGAACCCGTCCGGGTCGGAGCGACCGTGCTCGCCCTGGGAGCCCGCCGACCGCAGAACGGCGCCTGGCCGGCCCACGCCCGCTTGGCGAACCGGGCGCTCGCCGCCGAACTGCGGCGGCGCACCGGAGCCCCGCTGAGCGACCTCGGTCCGATGCGGGCCGCGAACCGCCTCGACCTGCTGTCGCTCGACCTGAGGGACCGACGATCGGGGTGGCCCCTCGAGATGGTCCTGCGGGCCCACCGAGCCGGCTGGGACCTGGTGGAGGTCCCGGTGGCCTACCGACCGCGCGTGGGACGTTCCAAGGTCACCGGCACCGTCCGGGGGACCGTCCAGGCGGTGCGGGACATGTCCCGGCTGCTCGCCCGGCCCTGACGGGCGGGCCGACACCCCGGACCCGGACCTCACCGGCCCTCGCCGGTCGCGAGCGGCAGCCTGACCGTGAAGCAGCATCCACCCGGACGGTTGGACACATCGATGCAGCCGTCCTGAGCCTCCACCAGGCCCTTGGCGATGGTCAGGCCCAGCCCACCCCCTGCGGAGTCCCGGCGACGGGCGACGTCACCCCGGAAAGCCACGTCGAACACGCGACCCAGGTCGTCGGCGGGGATCCCGCCGCACTCGTCGATGACCGCGATGACGGCCTCGGAGCCGTCGATCGACACCGTCGTCAGGACCGTTCCTCCTTCCGGCGTGTGCCGCACCGCGTTGTCGAGGAGGTTGCGAAGCACCCGCGACGCCTCGGCGGGTGAGACCCGCACCCTCTCGGCCCCATCGACGTCGGACGCGAGCCGCACCGTTCGCCCACCCGAGGCCGACGACGCGGCGTCGACGGCGTCGGCGACGAGCTCGCCCAGACCGACCGGCTCTGTCCGCAGAGCCAGCACCCCGCTGGTGATGCGGCTGAGCTCGAACAGGTCGTCGACGAGCAACGTCAAGCGGTCGACCTCGACGCCGATGGCCCGGAGGTAGCGCCGCACGTCGGCCGGCTCGTCGACCACACCGTCCTCGAGCGCCTCGGCCATGGCGCGGACGGCGGCCAGCGGTGAGCGCAGGTCGTGCGACACCCAGGCCACCAGCTCCCGCCGGGAGCGCTCCAGGGCGAGCTCCCGCCGGTGCGCCTCGTCCAGACGTCGGGACATCTCGGTGAGCTGGTCGCCGACGACGGCCAGCTCACCCACCGCTGCGGCCGGCGCCGACTCGGGGACGACCCCCGCCGCGATGTCGCGCGAGAGCTGCCCCAGCCGACGGGCGTCCGAGCGGACGCGGCGGGAGAGCTCACAGGAGGCGCCGACACCCACCGCCGCAGCGGTGAGTGCGATCGTGACGAAGGCCGTCAGGTCGTGCGCGGACAGGAACATCGCCCGAGCGGCGAGCGCGGCTCCGACCCACGTAGCCACCACGGGGACCAGGGCCACGACGAGAGCCTGGCGGCCCACGCTCGACGAACGGCTGCGACGGGCGAGCCAGATGCCGACGAGGGCCACCGGCACCGCCCCGCAGAGCGTCAAGGCCGCGAGAGTGGCGGTCCCGGCCAGCCCACCGGCCACCTCGCTGCCGATCACGGCTCGAACCGGTACCCGCCGGCGACGGTCACCAGGTGGCGGGGTTCCGACGGATCCTCCTCGACCTTGGTCCGCAGACGCCGCACGTGGACGGTGACGGTCGCGGTGTCGCCGTAGGTCCATCCCCAGACGGACTCGAGCAGCTCACGTCGGGCGAAGGCCCGTCGAGGGTGCCGCATGAGGTGCACCAGCAGGTCGAACTCCTTGGCCGTCAGGTGGACCGGAGAGCCGTCGCGGAGCGCCTCGTGGGCGACGGGGTCCACCTCGAGCGAACCCGCCCGCAGCGTCACGCCGGCACCCGAGCTGACGGTTCCCGCCGCCGACCGGCGGAGCACCGCCTTGATCCGGGCGGTGAGCTCACGGGGCGAGAACGGCTTGGTCACGTAGTCGTCGGCGCCGAGCTCGAGTCCGAGGACCCGATCGTCCTCCTCGGCCCGGGCGGTGAGCATCACGACCGGAATCGGGGCGACGTCCCGGATGCGGCGGCACACCTCCATGCCGTCGAGGCCGGGGAGCATGACGTCCAGCACGACCAGGTCGGGCAGCCACTCCAGAGCCCGCTTGAGCCCGCCGTCACCGTCACCGATCCGTTCGACGTCGAACCCCTCGCGGTCGAGGTATCGCTCCACGACCTCGGACAGGTTCGGGTCGTCCTCGATGACGAGGATCCGACGCTCGGCCGGCGCGTCCCGGTCCGGGTCGATGTCGAGCAGCTCCACAGCGATCGAGCGTACGGGCGACGGTTCCCGCCCGTCCCGCGACCGTGGCGAGTTTCGCGATCCGTAACGCGTCCTCGGCACTCAGCGGCTCCCCGAGCGTTACCGTCCGACCCGTGGAAGCCGAGGATCTCCCCGGCGAGGTTCCGGGCGGCCGACGTCCTCTCACTGAAGGCCGATTCGGCCGTCGACGGGCGTCGTCCGCGGTGGCCGTCCTGGCCAAGGCACCCGTCCCCGGACGGGTGAAGACCCGTCTCTGCCCGCCGCTGACGCCCGCGCAGGCGGCCGAGTTGGCACGGGCCGCCCTCCTGGACACGATCGAGGCGTGCTCGGCGTCGGCAGCTCGAGAGGTGGTGGTGATCCTGGACGGCTCTCCGCGCCCCTGGATGCCCGCCGGCATCCGGGTCATCGCTCAGCGCCAAGGCGACCTGGGGAACCGGCTGCTCGGCGCGGTCGTGGACCTCGACGGCCGATGCCTCGTCGTCGGGATGGACACCCCCCAGCTCACCGCGGACCTCATCGACGACGGCCTCCGGGCCCTCGACGGTGAAGGCTGCGACGCCGTCCTCGGCCCTGCTCTCGACGGCGGCTACTGGGCCATCGGGCTCCGACGTGCGGACCCCCGGGCCTTCGATGGCGTCCCCATGAGCCAACCCGACACCGGTCGGCACCAACGGGCTGCTCTCGATCGGCTGGGTCTCCGGGTTCGGACCCTGCGCACGCTCCGAGACGTCGATGACCACGCCGACGCCGTCGCCGTCGCCGCCGAGGCTCCGACGACCCGGTTCGCCCGGGCGCTGGCCGAGCTCGGACCGCTCCCATCGAGCCGCGACGCGACGGGGTCCCCTACCCGGTCTCCGACAACGGGCACAGAGTCGCGGAGGTGACCCGCAGGAGGTCGTCGGGGGCGACCGCGAACACGTCGGTCCAGGTTCCTGCGGCGGCCCACACCTCGTCGTAGGCGAGCAGCCCCCGGTCGACGTAGACCGGAAGCGAGTGTCCGATCGGCGGTACCCCGCCGATCGGGAACCCGACCGCGTCCCGCACGGCGTCGGCGTCGGGGCGTTCGACGACGCTCCCGCCGACGGCTTCGGCCAGCAGCGTCTCGTCCAGTCGGCGATCGCCGGGGACCAGCGCCATGACCGGAGCGCCGTCGACCAGGAACACCAGCGACTTGACGATCTGGCCGACCTCGACGCCGATGGCCGCTGCTGCGTCCTGCGCTGTCTTGGTTCCCGCCGGGAACGAGCGCGGCTCGATCGTCAGGCCCTTCTCGTCGGCCGCGGCGATCACGGACTCCACGTTGCGGTGCATCGCCGAAGTATGGCCGGGTCCGCTGTTCGGTGGACACCCGAGCCACCGTCGGTCTCCGATCGCCTCAGTCGACGTCGCGTCGACGCAGCATGACCGCTCCGAGGGCGACGGCGGCGGCGACGTAGCTCCAGAAGATCAGGGCGTGCAGCGGGTTCGGCAACGCCGCCGCGACGACCTCGGGACGGTCGAGATCCGTCGCGATGTCCAACGTCCGGGCTCCCGCGTCGAAGGGGACGAAGCGGACGAGCCCGGCCGGAGCGAAGCTGACGACGAGGCCCTCGACCACCAGCCACCACACGAGCAGGCCGGAGACGGCACCGGCGCTGTGGCGGACCACCATCCCCACTCCGAGGCCGAACAGACCGGCGCCGACGGTGTAGAGCAGCGCCCACATGACCGTCGCCGCGAGTCCCGAGGTGTCACCGACGTCGAGACCTCCGATCTGCGCACCCAGGAATCCGGCACTCATGCCGACCGATCCCAGGACCACACCGATGGCCGCCGCGAGGACGGTCTTGGCGGCGACGACGCCCCACCTCGACGGGTGGGCCGCGAGGGTGACGGCGAGGGTGCCGTGCTGGACCTCGCTGGTGAACAGCAGGATGCCGGCGACGGCGGCCAGCACCGCGGTCAGCAGCGTCGGGTAGACGAAGACCTCGGCGGCGGTCAGGACCGGGCCGGTGGAAAAGGCGGCGGTGGCCCAGGAGATCGCCAGCCCGGCGACCGCCGCGACGGCGAGCAGGACCTTCGTGGCCCACACGGTGTGGCACTTGATCCACTCGCTGCGCAGGACGGCAGCGAACCGGCGAGCGGGGCGTGGGCCCGTGGCGTTGGGGGTGTCGGCCGCCCGGAGGGCCTCAGGGGTGGGCCTGAGCGGCGCGTCGATGCTGGTCATGTCGGTCTCCTCATGAGCGGTGGACGGTTCGGGATTGCCGGTGGCGACGTGGGCGGTCATGCGGAGGCGAACTCGGCCGACGTCGCGGTCATCTCGAGGAGGCTGTCCTCGAGCGACATCCCGGTTCGGGACGTGATCGACTCGACGGTCGCAGCGGCGATGAGGCGTCCGGCACCGACGACGACCAGGTCGTCGGCGAACCGGGCCAGCTCGGCGATGAGGTGGCTCGACACGAGCACCGTCCCGCCGTTGTCGGCGAACCGACGCAGCCGGTTCCGCAACCAGCGGATGCCGTCGGGGTCGAGGCCGTTGGACGGCTCGTCGAGCAGCAGCACCCGGGGGTCGCCCAGCAGTGCGGTTGCCAGCGCGAGCCGCTGGCGCATGCCGAGCGAGAACCGCCCGGCCCGCTCGTCGGCCACGCTCTCGAGTCCGACGTCGGCCAGCACCTCGTCGACCCGGGAGCCCGGGATGGCGCTGAGCGCCGCGATGGCCCGGAGGTGGTTCCGGGCGGTGCGACCCGGGTGCATGCAGCGGGCGTCGAGTACGGCGCCGACGGTCCGCGCCGGCTGGGCGAGCTCCGCGTAGCGACGCCCGTCGTAGCGCACCTCGCCCCGGTCCGGACGGGCGAGGTCGACCATCATCCGCATGGTGGTGGACTTGCCGGCGCCGTTGGGACCGACGAAGCCGGTGACCCGGCCGGCCTCCAGGTCGAAGCTGAGGTCGTCGACGGCGCGCCGGGGCCCGAAGCGCTTGGTGAGTCCTCTGACCTCGATCACGTCGGGGCTCCGGGCGACGTTCGGGCCTGGCCGAGGACGGCAGCCCGGGTGGGTGGGCACTGGTCGGGTGGGCACTGGTCGGGTGGGCACTGGTCGGGTGGGGACGGGTTCGGTGGAACTGACATGGACGGCATCGTCAGCGATCGGCGACAGTCCGCGCATCGGGAGTCCGGTCACTTCTTCGTCCTCCGGTCGGCTGGCCCGCAGATCGCACTTTCGGCCGATCCGCTCGGGTCCCGGGGTCCCGTACCCTGTCGGCGTGGCGCTGGAGACGAGCCGTCGGCCCTGGGCGCAACCACGCGTTGAGGATCCCCCCGGGCCCGCACGGCGCGACTGGCTGTTCGTCCTCGTCGTGGTCGTTGCCGCGACGGTCGAGACGTTCACCGACGACCGGCTCGTATGGCCCGCCGTCTCGCTGGCGACGACGGCCGGCCTGGCGTTCCTGTTGCCGTGGCGCCGCGTCCGGCCGCTCCTGGTTGTCGCGGTCTCGTTCGGGACGGTGAGCGTGATCGAGGTCGCCTCGATTGTCGGCGGCGTGGAGTGGGACGGCCTGAACGCCGCCGCCTTCATGCTCGTACTCCCGTACGCGCTGGCCCGGTGGGCGTCGGGGCGCGACGTCGGGATCGGCCTGCTCGTCGTGGCGGTCCCGATCGCGCTGTCGGTCGTCGCCGGCGACCAGTTCGGCTACGTGCTCGGCGGCACCCTCGTGGTGCTGCTCGCCGGCGCGATCGGCGTCGCCGTGCGCTACTCGGTTGAGCTGCGCGTCGAAGAGGTCGAGGCCCGGCGATCCCGCGAGCGGGCAGAGCTGGCCCGCGAGCTGCACGACACCGTGGCCCACCACGTCTCGGCCATCGCGGTGCAGGCCCAGGCCGGCCGGGTCGTCGCTGTCACCAGAGCGAACGGGGCGCTCGAGGCCCTGGAGGTGATCGAGGAGGAGGCCTCGCGGGCGCTCGAGGAGCTCCGCTCGGTGGTCGGAGCGCTGCGCGACGACCGGACGGACCTCCGCCCACAGCAGGGAATCGACGACCTGTCCCGTCTCGAACGCCACGGCGGGCTCAGCGGCCCCCGGGTGACGGTGACGATCGGCGGCCACCTCGACGGGGTCCGGTCGTCGGTCGACGCGGCCTGCTTCCGACTCGCCCAGGAGGCGGTCACCAACGCTCTGCGCCACGCCCGGCACGCGTCGGAGGTCGCGGTGCGCGTCGACGGCGGCGACGACGACATCCACCTGAGCGTCGTCGATGACGGCCATGGCGCCGCGTCGTCGACGGCGACCGCCACCGGCTTCGGGCTCATCGGCATGGCCGAGCGCGCCCGGCTGCTCGGCGGCACCTTCGAGGCGGGTCCACGCCCCGACGGCGGCTGGGCAGTCACCGCGACCCTGCCGCGGCAGGCGGCGACGACATGACCATCCGCGTCCTGATCGCCGATGACCAGCGCATCGTCCGCGCCGGGCTGCGCCTGATCCTCGACGCCGAGCCCGACATCGAGGTCGTCGCCGAGGCCGTCGACGGGCGTGAGGCGGTCGAGCTCGCCGAGGACCTGCGCCCCGACGTCTGCCTGCTCGACATCCGCATGCCCGAGCTCGACGGCATCGAGGCCACCCGCCTGCTGGCCGGGCCGGACGTGACGGACCCGCTCGCCGTCGTGGTCATCACGACCTTCGACCTGGACGAGTACGTCCACGGGGCGCTGAAGGCCGGCGCACGCGGATTCCTGCTCAAGGACGCCGGGCCCGACCTGCTCGCCCAGGCCGTGCGGGCCGCCGCCAACGGTGATGCCCTGATCGCGCCGAGCGTCACCGCACGCCTCTTGTCGACCTTCTCCGGGCTGGGCGACTCGACGCGGGAGCCGGCGGCACAACCGATCGCCCCGCTCACCGAGCGAGAGGAGGAGGTGCTGGTCACCGTCGCCCTCGGACGCACGAACGCCGAGATCGCCGATGTGCTCTGCATCAGCCTGAGCACCGTGAAGACCCACCTGGCGAGCCTGATGAACAAGTTGGGCGCTCGCAACCGGGTCGAGCTCGCCATGTGGGCCTACGAGACCGACCGCGTGCCGAAGTGAGACCCAGCCTGCGCAGGTCCTGACCATCGGCCGAACGCCGCTGAAGTCCGCGGAGCTCGACGTTGTGCCAGCCGTGAGCATGAAGAGGCGTCAGCTGCCGGCGACGCCCAGGAAGACGAGGACTGCACGACCGAGCCGGACCATGTCGTCGTCGCCGAGCCGGCCGATCCTCTCGCCGAGCTTGGCGCGTCGAACCGTGGTGATCTTGTCCACCATCACGTTGCTGACTTCCCGGATCCCATTCGTGTCGTCGGGAGTCACCGGTAGTCGGAACAGCGGTGCCTCAGTGGGATCGGTGGTGAGAGCACAGACGGTCACCGATGCAGTGGCATCGAAGCGGTCGTCCTGGACGATGACGACCGGGCGTGGCTTGCCGGCGTACCCGCTGGCGGCCGCTGCGGTCCAGATCTCACCGCGTCTCACTCGTCGTCCGAGCTGAGGGCATCGATGAAGGCCTGGTCGTCTGTCTCGTGGATGCTCGCCGCGACCGCCGCTGACTGGAGGTGAGCCTGTTCGACGAACTGCGGAGAGCGAACGTCGGGGACCCAGATCTGCACGGGACGCAGACCCTGGGCGCGCAGCCGCTCCCGGTGGGCACGAACACGTTCGGCCGTCGGAGTGCTTGGTCGCCGAGCCATGACGTAATGTTACATGTAACGAGGGGCGATGCCACCTACCTCCGGACCCGTGCCGCCGATGTGCGCTGCTGGTCAGGCTGGCGGCTGCGTTCCGTACTCGCGCTGCGCTGCCTGCTTCGAGTCACCGAGCATGGCGCCGATCTCGGACCACGACCGGTGAGCAGCCTGGGCAGCCCGGACGGACTCGGCAAGCTCGGAATCAGTACGGGACCCCGAGGGCGGTCACCCACCTGCGAGGGCGTCGAGGATGAGACGCACATCGGGCATAGCGGAAGGGCGGATGACGTACCGTCGGATGCCCAGCGCCGCGGCGCCTTCGCGAAGCTTGGTTGCGATCTCCTCCACCGTGCCGATCCAGGCGAAGGGCGAGTGGAGAAGGTCTTCAACGGTGGCACCCTCGACGAAGCTGACCAGGTCCCTCGCCGAGCCAGCCGCATCGTCGGTGACGACCACCATCTGCACGAGCGCCTCGAGCTCTGGACGCCTGTCCCTGTGGCCGCTGGCCGACCTGACCGTCTCGACCGTCCGCCGGACAGCGTCCGGGCTCCAGTCGACCCCGTGACTGTGGCCGTCAGCGAGCGTGTTCCCGAGGCCGGTGATCCCGACGATGTCGGCCTCTCGACCGGCGAAGCGCAGCACTCGACCGCCGTTGCCACCGACGAGGAGCGGCACGTGATCCCGAACCGGCCGCGGGTCGCTCAGGACGGCATCGGCGAGCGTGAAGTACTCGCCGCGGTACGAGGTCGTCTCACCGTCGAGCAGCCGGGTCGTGACATCGGCCAGCTCTATCATCCTCGACACGCGCTGTCGTGCGGAGGGGAACGCTCTGCCGGTTGTCGTCCACTCCGCAGGCGTGTGTCCGGCGCCGACACCGAGCACGGCCCGACCGTTCGAGAGGACATCCAGCGTTGCCACTGCGCTGGCGAGCGCAAGTGGCTCCCACACTCCGGAGTTCACGACACACGTTCCGAGCTCGACGCGCTCAGTCACTGCTGCCGCTGCACCCAGAGCGACGAACGGAGAAGGCGCAGTCCCCGGATGGTCCGCTGCGTACAGCGCGTGGAATCCACCGTGCTCGACTCCTCTGGCGAGCTCGAGCCACGAGGCTCCATCCTTCGGAGCTGCCTGAACAGAGACTCGGATTTCCACCTGCCCATTGCAGCACGCGGCATGCAACCGCCGACGCTGCCTTGGGTCGAATCGCAACTCGACAACTACGCCGATCTCCGTGCCATCGGACTCATCGACGTCGTGCTCGACGGCACTCTGACGACAGCAGCGTTGGCCAAGTGAGTTGCGGAGCTCGCCCAGCGCTGAGGTCTCGAACGCCCCAGAACGCCGGCTCGAGGGCGCAAGCTCTGAAGCTCAGGCCGGAGTCTTGGTTCCGTACTTGCGCTGCGCTGCCTGCTTCGAGACACCGAGCATGGCGCCGATCTCGGACCACGACCGGTGATCGGCCCGGGCAGCTCGGACGGACTCGGCGAGCTCGGAGTCGACCTGGTCTCGTTGCTGGGCGAGTTCGGCGATGTGGCGCAGTGAGTCCGTGTCGGCCTCGCGGAGGTCCGCCGGCTCGACAGTCTCGGCCCAGGCTTCGAGTGCTGCGGTTCGGTCTGCTCGGCTCTTGGTCATGGCTTCCACCAACCCGTCAGGAACTTGGGTCGCGCTGGCATCGCGTGGATCACGGCGGTTCCTTGATCGTCATCGACGACGCCGACCTCGAGCGGCTCTGCAGTGGTTGCAGAGCCGATGTACATGGTGACGGCCGGGTCGTCGGTCTCGAACCCTCTCCAATGGTTGCGCACTGCATGCAGCATGTCGTCGTCGGCGACACCGTGCTTGCGGGCGCTCGCTTCGATGTCCACCGAGGACGACGGTATCCGGACGACCGCAGGCCGTCAACACATGTTGACGCACGCGCGCACGCCCCTGAGCGCCGGCTCTGCGACGTTCGCGGTCGCCCACATTCGGCGGTGCGGCTACGTGGAGCGCTGAACCGGCTCCGTGGCCGACACCCGGCGCCGCCGCCCCAGCCACCCGGCGAGGAGGAGGCCGCCGCCGATCAGGACAGAAGCGGACCCCACCGCGCACGCGGCAGACCAGTCGAACGGCGCTCTCCCAGAGAGGACCGAGCGAGGCTCGTGGTCACCCACCCCGATCCACACGGCGGCGAGGCCGCCCAGTGCCAGTACGCACGTGCCGGCAATTCGGAGCCCTGTGGGTCGAGCGACCGGCTGCGCGTCGGCGGCTCCGATTGTCCGTCGAGCGAGGCAAGACCGACGAGTCCGAACACCAGCGCTGACAACGCCAGCGGAATCAGCCAGGTCGCGAAGGTCACATCGCCTCCCAGTGCCCGCTCATGGAGCTTTCCTCCTCTTTGACCCCAACGAAGTCGACGGCGCGTTGGTCGTCAAGTCCTGGATCTTGCACGGGCCTCGAGCCGAAGACAGGAGCTTCAACCCGCAGCCTGGCGATCTGCTGACCGTCATCGACGACGAAGAACCGGCCGAGAAGGCACTGGTAGTTCGCCGTGAAGGCAACGGGGTCTGGGTTCAGGTCCTCCTACCCGCAAGCGCCTGACAGTCCCGAACCGGACCAGAGCCCCCCAGATGGGCGGGGCCCCTGTCGATGTCCGCGATGGTTGCGCGTGGCTGATCCTCGCGCTGGATCCACGGCGTCTCGGCCAAGCAGGTCCGGCGTGGACGGCCACCGGTCGGTCGCCACCGTGTACGACCGCTACGGCTATCTGTTCCCCGGGGGCAAGACCCCGTCATTGACTCCTTCGACGCTGCACGGTCGAAGGACCGCGAATGGTGGGGAACGCCGGATCACGCGCGAACCGAGCGATGGGCCGTCGCCGCCGAACGGCTCGAGCGTCACTGCTCGGCACTATCCTTACATCATCCCGACCGTAAGGAGGCTCCGATGGAGATCGCAGCGAGGATCAGCTCCAAAGGCCAGGTCACGGTCCCCAAGGCCGTACGCGACGCGCTCGGGCTCGGCGAGGGCGACGATGTGGTGTTCCGCGTCGAAGGCGACCGGGCCGTGCTCGCACGCACTCCGGAGTTCCTGTCGCTGGCCGGCACCGTCGCCGTGCCCGCAGCGAAGCGCAGTGTCGCGTGGGACGAGGTCATCCGCTCGACCCGCGCCAAGCGAGCCGCGACGGCGCGGTGAGCGCCTTCGTCGACACGAACATCCTCGTCCGACATCTGACGGGCGACCCCGCGGACATGGCAGCACGAGCGACGGCCTTCCTGGCCGAGGCCGAGGAGCTGTACCTGACGGACCTGATCGTCGCCGAGACGGTCTACGTGCTGGAGTCGTTCTACGAGGCGCCACGCGACCAGGTCGCCACCGCGATGCGCTCCCTGGTGTCGATGCGATCGGTCGTGACGGTCGACCCGGCGCTGCTGCTCCGAGCGATCGAGGTCTACGAGACCGATCGGCTCGACTTCGCCGAGACCTACCTCGTGGCGTGCGCCGAGAGCACCGGCGTCGGCCGCGTCGCCTCGTTCGACCGCTCGATCGACCGGGTCGACACCGTGGACCGCATGGAGCCCTGAATCGTCGAGGACCGCTCGCCGATCCGTGGAGCGTGATCAGCCCTGATGGAGCAGCCCCGACCGAGTCCCGACAGGAGCCCGAAAACGACGGAACCCCCGCTATTGCAGGGGTCTCGCGTGGTGGGCGTAACAGGACTCGAACCTGTGACCTCTGCCGTGTGAAGGCAGCGCTCTAACCAACTGAGCCATACGCCCGGGACGGGACACTGTAGCCCTCGCCACCCACCGCGCTGAACCCGGACTCGTTCCCGGTCGCACCCGCACCGCCTGGTGAACCGGGACGTCCCGGCCGGAGCTGAACACATCCAGACCCGACCTCTTCCTGTGGGCGTCCTCAGACAGAGTCCCTGAGACGACCTGCGACCGTCACACCCACCCCGTAGGTTGGTGTCGTGATCGAACACCTGTTCGATCACGACATGGACAAGGAGCTGGGATGACCGACCCGACACCGCCACTGACACCGCCGCCGACGCCACCACCCGACCGTCCCCCGGCCGAGGCCGGGGTCAACACCGACGGTCGAGACCACACAGAAGCCCCGGACTGCGCGGCCGAGGACGGTTGCTCACCCGGACCGATGCTGGAGTCCGATCTCCGGGACATCGTCGACCGAGCACGGCACCTGGCCACCGGAGCGGCCGGCCCCGATCAGATCAGCGACGATGGCCTCGAGGACCTCGCCGTCGCCCTCGAGTCGGCCCGACGGGCACTCGACGCGGCGACGGCACGGATCAACGGTGAGATCGACGCACGCAAGAGCACCGATCGCCGCCACGGCCACTCGACCAAGACCTGGACCGCCGGAACCCTGCGCCTCCCGTCCGAGGAGGCGGGCCGCCGGGTCAAGGTCGCTCGCCTGCTCCGATCGTGCCCCGACCTGCACGAGGCCCTACGTCTGGGGCGCATCGGGTTCGACCACGTCCGGGTCATCGCGAACGCCACCAACGCACGCAACGTGGACGCGGTGATCGGGATCCAGCAGCAGTTGATCGACATGACCGACGACTTCCTGCTCTTCCGGGCCTGGGCCGCGCAGGTGCTGGATCTGCTCCGCCTGGCCGATCCGGACGGAGCGGAGCCCTCCGTGGAGGACAACCACCTGAACCTGAGCGTCCAGTTCGACGGTTCGGCACGTCTCGAGGCGACGCTGGTCGGCGACAGCCGCCACGTGGTGGAGCACGCCCTGTCGGTGTTCAGCGACCGGGTGTTCGCCCAGCTCGCCTCCGACGCCGCCCAGGCCCCCGAGGACCTACCCCTCCCGCACCACTCGGCGATCCGCGCCCTGGCCCTCGGTGAGATCTGCCGGGTCGCTCTGGCGGCGACCCACAAGGGTCCGGGAACCGCGGCCGACGTGACCTTCGTGATCCACGCCGAGGACCCCGGAGTCGTGCGGACCCACGACGGCGAGCGCGTCGACTCCTACACCGCCCAGGTGGCCGTCTGCGATGCGGCGTTCCACCCCGTGGTGTTCGACCGGTTCGGCGTCGCCGTCGACCTGGGACGTGAGCAGCGGTTCGGGTCCAGGGACCAGCGTCGTGCCAGCCGGGTCCGCGACGGGGGCTGCGTCTTCCCCGGCTGCGACGCCCCGTCCAGCCGCACCGACCTCCATCACGTCGATCCGTGGGTTCCCACCGGATCCTCCAGCGCCGGCCACCACCCCGACGTCTGCTCCGACAGCTGCCACCACACCGACACCGACAGCACCTCGACCGGCAGCACCTCGACCGGCGGCCGAACCGACATGGACAACCTCGCGTCACTGTGTCGCCACCACCACGGCGTGGTCCACCGGACCGGTTGGGCCATGCGGACCGTCGAGCACCAGTGGTTCGAGTTCACCACGCCCACCGGAGCGGTCCTGGGCTCCCAACGCCACGGCCGACCCATGCCGGCCGCGGCCTGAGCCCGTCCACCCCTCGAGGTGGACCTCCAGAAGGTTCCCGCCTACACGTCCTCGTCCACGCAGACGGACCGGGCGCGCACGACCGCGTACTCCAGGCCGTCGTCGAGACAGCTCCGCGCGTTCGGCTCCTCTCGGACGATGCGCGCGTCGTAACTGCCCTCGCACGACACGTTGTAGGCCATGTGGTCCGCCATCACCTTGACGCACTCGGAGTCGGCCACCATCGCAGGCGGAGCCGACGTCGCCGTCGGATCGGTCGCGCCCCGGCCGGCGTAGGCCGACGCCACGAAGATGATCAGCCCCACGATCACCATCGCCACCACCACGCCCCGGCGCAGCAACCAGAACTGCACTCCGCTCAGGTCCGGCTCCTCGTCGAGAGCGTCGACCTCGGCCGCCTCGGCCGCCTTGGCCCGGGCCAGCACCGCGTCCGGGTCGTCCGCGTCCCACCACTGACCGGACCCCGCGTCGCTCGCGCCCGGTCGACCGCTCGCACCAGCTCCCGCCGTTGATCCGGCACCGGCCCGCGTTCCGGAGCCGGACCCCGATGCGCCGGAGCCGCGCGGCACCAGCGTCCGGTCGTAGGCGGCCCGTTTGGCCGGATCCGACAGGGTCGTCCACGCGGCGTTGACCTCGCGCATGCGGCGCTCGGCCAGCTGGCGTTCGGCCTCGGTCACGCCGGCCTGGCGGTCGGGGTGCAGTCGGTACGCCAGCTGTCGGTACGACCCGCGGATCTCGGCGAGCGGCGCCGACTGCCGCACCCCGAGCACCTGGTAGTGGGTCCGTTCCGCCACCCCTGCATCTTGGCCCCGGCCCGCTCGCCGTGCCCCACCACCCCCGCAGCGGTCGACCCGTGCAGTGCTCGCCCTCGCCGTGGGGCACACGTCACACGGAACTCCGCCGCCGTCGCGCCCGCGATCTGGCTATCCTGAACCCCTATGGAGGTACTTCGGGGATCGAAAGACTTTTCGGGTGGCGGCCATCGCTCCGACCGGACCCCCGGCACCCTCTCGTCGGCCTACTCCCAGCCTGCCTTCCGTCGCATCTGGTACGGCAACCTGGCGTCGAACATCGGCACCTGGATGCAGAACATCACCCTCGGCGTGCTGGCGTACCAGCTCACCGGCGAGGCCTGGTTCATCGGCGTCATCACCTTCGCCCAGCTCGGACCGATGCTCCTGCTGTCGCCCATCGGCGGCGCGCTCGCCGACCGCGTCGACCGCCGACGCCTCATGATCGCCATCGCCATCAGCCAGACCGTCCTGTCCATGGTCCTGGCCGTCGTCGCCCTGTCGGACCAGCCCAACCGGATCGCGCTGGTCCTCATCGTGTTCGGGATCGGGGTCGGCGCGTCGATCAACGGCCCGACCTTCTCGGCCATGCTCCCCGAGCTCGTCGGCCGAGACGACCTCCAGGGTGCAGTCGCCCTCAACTCGGCGGCCATGAACACCAGCCGGGTGGTCGGCCCGATCCTCGGCGGGTTCACCGCCGCGATCGGCGGCCCGGCGCTGGTGTTCGCCGCCAACGGACTCACCTACCTGTTCGTGGTCTGGGCCGTCGCCACCGTGCACGCCGACTTCAGCCCCAAGGGCCACTCCGGCACCTCGCCGTGGCGTCAGATCCATGAGGGTGTCGCCGCCGCCCGGGCCGACGGCGTCGTCACCCGGATCCTGATCACGATCTCCACCTTCTCGCTGTGCTCGCTCGTGTTCATCTACCAGATGCCCCTCATCGCCGAGGAGCGCCTGGGCATCGACGGCATCGCCTACACGCTGCTGTTCGCCTCGTTCGCGCTGGGCGCAGCCCTCGGCGCCATCTCGATGGGCACCGTCTTCTCCGAGCTGCCCCGGTCGCGGATGTCGACCGGGAGCATCTGGGTGTTCGCCGCAGCTCTGGCGGTGTTCGGCCTCACCACGTCGACCTGGGTCGCCTTCCCCGCCGTCTTCGTCACCGGCGGCGCCTACTTCATCCTGGTCACCGCCCTGTCGACCACCCTTCAGCTGCGGGTCGACGACTCGGTCCGGGGCCGGGTGATGGGCCTGTGGATGATGGGCTGGGCCGGGCTGGTGCCCGTCGGCGGGCTGATCGCCGGTCCGGTCATCGACTCGATCGGCGAGGTGCCGGTCCTGCTGTTCGGGGCCCTGGTCGCCGCCGCGCTGGGGCTGCTCATCGACCTGGACGAGTCAGCGCCTCCGCCGCCCGTTCCAGGCCTGCCACTCGGCTCCCCTTGATCAGCACGACGTCGTCGGGGCCCAACTTCCCCAGGGCCCCGACGACGTCGTCGGCCGAGTCCACCGTCCAGGGTGACCCGTAGAGACCACAGCCCACGGCCAGGACCTCGACGCCCAGTTCGTCGGCCAGCTCGGCGATGCGTCGGTGCTCGGCCGGACCCTCGTCGCCCAACTCGGCCATCAGCCCCAGAACGGCGATGCGGCGCCCGGCGCCCGGAGCGGGCAGGGCCGCCACCGCAGCCAGCGCGGCCGCCATCGACGCCGGACCCGCGTTGTAGGCGTCGTTGAGCACCGTCGGGCCGCCGGGGACCCGCAGCAGCTCCATTCGCCACGGCGACGCCGGCGCCTCGGCCAGACCGGCGGCCACCTCCCGGGGGTCCACGCCCAGCCACAGCCCCACCGCGGCGGCAGCCAGCGCGTTGGTCACGTTGTGGGCTCCCCGCACGCCCAGGTGAACCTCGGTCGGCCCCCACGACGACCGGAGCGTGAACCGGGCGCGCAGCTCGTCGTCGAGCTCGACCGCCTCGGCATGGACCTCTCCCCCGGTTCCGAAGCTCAGCACCGGGGCGACGGTGTGGGCCGCCATCGCCGCGACGTTCGGATCGACCGCGTTGAGCACCGCCAGGCCGTCGGCGGGAAGGTGTTCGACCAGCTCCCGCTTGGCTCGGGCGATCTGGTCGATCGGACCCATCACCTCGGTGTGCACGCCCTCGACGACGGTCACCACGCCGATCGTGGGGCGGGCCATCTCGCAGAGGAACCGGATGTGGCCCGCGCCGCGTGCGCCCATCTCGATCACCGCCGCCTCGGTCCCGGCCGGGGCGTTGGCCAGCGTCAACGGGACGCCGAGCTCGTTGTTGAACGACTTCTCCGAGGCGACCGTGGCGAAGCGTCGGGCCAGGACGTTGGCGAGGAGGTCCTTGGTGGTGGTCTTGCCCACCGACCCCGTCACCCCGACCACCCGGGCCAGCCCTGTCCCGGCCAGCCCCACCCCGGCCGGCCCTGTCCCGTCCAGCCCGGCCCGGGCCAGCCGGGCGAGCGCCGCCAGGGCGTCGCGTACCGACGGGACGACCAGGACCGGCCCGGGCCATGGGCCGTCGGGTCCCGACTCACGCTCCACCAACGCCGCGGCAGCACCGGAGGCGAAGGCGGACGCGACGAAGTCGTGGCCGTCGCGCTCGGCGCTCAGCGCGGCGAAGAGCTGGCCGGGGCGCACCAACCGGGAGTCGATCGCCAGGCCGTCCACTGCTCCCCCACCGGCGTCGCCGCCGCTCAGCAGGGTCGCCCCCAACCGCTGCGCCAGGTCCCGGGCCTCGAACTCCACGGCCGGATGCTACGGCCCGGTCGGCGCCACCCCGGACAGCCCTCCCGGTCGACCGCTTGCGGCGTGCCAGACTCCAGCACCGTGAACCCGTCCGCAGAACCGCTGCCGGAGCGCATCCGCCTGGTCGTGCTGTTCGGTGGGCGATCCGCCGAGCACGACGTCAGCCGGGTGTCGGCCAGCCACGTGATGTCGGCCATCGACCCCGACCGCTACGAGGTGGTGCCCGTCGGCATCACCCGCGACGGTGACTGGCAGCTGGCCGAGGAGGCGGTGGCGCTGATGGCGGACCGTCGGTCGCTGCCGCCGTCGATCGACGTGGCCGGCCCCCGTGCCGATCCGCTGGCCCTGACGACCGCCGACACCGACGCGCGCCGCACCGTGGTCATCCCCGTGCTCCACGGACCGAACGGCGAGGACGGCACCGTCCAGGGCCTGCTCGAGCTGGCCGGCCTGCCGTACGTCGGCGCCGGCGTCCTCGGCTCCGCGGTTGCGATGGACAAGGTGATGGCCAAGACCATCCTCGACGCCCACGGGATCCCCCAGCCCCGCTGGCGGGCGGTCCACGTGAACGACCTGAGCGCCCCGGGTCTGGCCGAGGACCTGCTCGCCGAGCTGGGACCGGTGGTGTTCGTCAAGCCGGCGAACATGGGCTCGTCGATCGGCGTGTCGCGCGCCGACGACGTCGACTCCGTGCTCGAAGCGCTCGCCACCGCGGCGCGATACGACGAGCTGCTGGTCGTCGAGGAGGGCATCGGCTCGCCCACCGAACGGGTCCGCGAGCTCGAGTGCGGGGTGCTGGGCAACCTGTCGCCGCGGGCGTCGGTGGTCGGCGAGATCGTCCCCGCCGCGGACTTCTACGACTACGAGGACAAGTACGCCGACGGCAAGGCCCTCACCGTCATCCCCGCCGAGATCGACGACGAGACCTCGCGGACGGTCCGGGAGCTGGCGGTGCACACGTTCCGGGCGCTGCGAGCCGAGGGCATGGCCCGCGTCGACATGTTCCTGACGCCGGCCTCGGACCCGGCGGGTTCGCGACTGCTGGTCAACGAGATCAACACGCTGCCCGGCTTCACCCCGATCTCGATGTTCCCGATGCTGTGGCGGGCGTCGGGACTGGAGTACCCGCAGCTGATCGACGAGCTGGTCCGCCTGGCGCTGGAGCGCCACGACCGCCGCTCCCGCTTCGAGACCGGACGATGAGCATGGCGGCACCCTCCGGCCTCCGTGCCGACGCCCTGTCCCTGCGCCCCGGGTCTGCCAGCGCAGCCCCCTGTCTGCTAGTGAAGCGGCCGTGATCGTCGACGGTCTGGCCGGCACGCGGATCTTCGTCACCGGCGCGACCGGCTTCGTCGGCACCGCGCTGGTCGAGCGACTGCTGCGCTGCGTGCCCGACGTGCAGCTCACGTTGCTGATCCGCGACGGTCGCCGCACCACCGCCCAGCGGCGCCTGGAGCGCGAGGTGCTGCGCAACGACTGCTTCGACCGGTTGCGCGGCGAGCTCGGAGCCGACGGCTTCGCCGAGGTGGCGGCGCGGGTCCGGGCGGTCAGCGGCGACGTCGGCTCCGACGGGCTCGGCCTCGACGACGACGGACGGGCCGCGCTGTCCGAGGCCGACGTGGTGATCCACTCGGCCGCGACCGTGGCGTTCGACTCGCCGCTCGACCGCGCGGTCGAGATCAACCTGATGGGCCCGGTGCGCATCGCCGAGACGTTGGCCCGGCTCGGGGCGTCACCTCACCTGGTCGCGGTCAGCACGTGCTACGTGGCCGGCAACCGCCGCGGTGCGGCTCCCGAGGAGCCGGTCACCGCCAACCCGTTCTTCGCGGATCTGGACTGGCGGGCCGAGGTCGACGCGGCGCGACGCACCCGGGCCGATGTGGATGCCGAGAGCCGCACCCCCGAACGCCTCGACGAGTTCCGGGCGCGTGCCCGCTCCGAGCTCGGCCCGGCCGGCGGGCCGTTGATCGCCGAGCGCACCGAGAGCCTGCGCAAGGACTGGGTGCACGACCGCATGGTCACCTTCGGTCGGTCCCGGGCCACCTCGGTCGGCTGGCCCGACGCCTACGCGTTCACCAAGGCGCTGGGCGAGGTCGCCCTCACCCGCACCCTCGACCGGGTCCGCTCCGAGGGCGGCCCTGACATCGGCTGCACGATCGTGCGCCCGTCGATCATCGAGTCCGCGCTGGCCGAGCCCCGCCCCGGCTGGATCCGCGGCTTCCGCATGGCCGAGCCGATCATCCTCAGCTACGCCCGGGGCCTGCTGCGAGAGTTCCCCGGGGTGCCCGAAGGCGTGATCGACGTCATCCCCGTCGACCTGGTCGTCGCCGCCATCATCGCGGCAGCAGCCGAGGGAGCGGCAGCAGCCGAGGGAGCTGCCGCGGCCGATTCGCCCGGGATCGTGCAGGTCGCGACCGGCGACGCCAACCCGCTGCGGTACCAGCAGCTGGTCGACCGGGTGCGGGACTGGTTCACCGAACGGCCGCTGTACGACCGCAACGGCCAGCCGATCGTGGTGCCCGACTGGACCTTCCCCGGCCGGGGTCGGGTCGAGGGCCAGCTGCGACGGGCCACCTCGGTGCTCGAACGCGCCGAACGGGTCGTCGCCGCCCTGCCGCTGCGGGGCACCGCGGCGCAGTGGGGAGCCGGGATCGAGGAGAAGCGCGAGCAGGCCCGCCGGGCGTTGTCCTACGTCGAGCTGTACGGCGCCTACACCGAGTGCGAGGCGGTCTACGGGGTGCAGCGGCTGGCCGAGCTCGACTCCCGCCTGTCGGCCGAGGACCACGAGCTGTTCACCCTCGACCCGCGGGTGATCGACTGGGACCGCTACATCACCGAGGTCCACCTGCCCTCGGTCGTCGCCCACGGACGGGCCCGCTCGTCGCCGTCCAAGCGCTCCGCCACCGCCCGCACCGACCGCCTGCGGGCCCAGGTGCTGGCGCCGGAACGCCAGATGGCGGTGTTCGACCTCGAGAACACGATCATCGCCTCCAACGTGGTCGCCACCTACTCGTGGCTGGCCACCCGCCGCCTCGGCACCGCGGACCGCGTCCGCTTCGTCGGACGCACCCTGCTCGAGGCACCGGCCCTGCTCGCCCAGGACCGCAAGGACCGATCCGACTTCCTGCGGGCGTTCTACCGCCGCTACGAAGGCGCTCCGGTCGAGGAGCTGCGACAGGACGCGGCCGAGCACTTCAGCGACCTGCTGCTGACCCGCTCGTTCCCCGACGCGGTGCGGCGGGTGCGCCGCCACCGCGAGCTCGGCCACACCACGGTGCTGATCACCGGCGCGCTCGACATCGCCATCGAACCGCTGGCACCGCTGTTCGACCACGTGGTCTGCGCCCGCCTCGGCACCCGGGTCGAGTCGACCCGCTCCGGGCCGACCGAGGTGCTGACCGGCCACCTCGAGGAGGTCCCCCCCACCGCCGAGGCCCGGGCCCGCATCATCGTCGACCTGTGCTCGGAGCTCGACCTGGATCCCCGCCAGGCGGTCGCGTACGCGGACTCGTCGTCGGACCTGCCCATGCTCGAGGCCGTCGGGTTCCCGGTCGCGGTCAACCCCGAACCCCGGTTGGCGTCGATCGCCCGCAAGCGGGGATGGCTGGTCGAGGACTTCGGGTCGGACTTCGGCCACAAGGTGCTCCCGATGGGTCCGGCCTGGCGGGAGCGACGCACCGGCCGGAGGCTCGCGTGAGGGCGCTGCGCTTCGAGCGTGACGTCGTCCGCTTCGGCGCGGCGCGGCTCGCCTCGGGTCTGCGGCCCGGGGCGGGGTCGAGGTGGGGGCCGCTGGAGCTGGTCACCGACGACGAACCCGACCTCCCCGGCCCGGACTGGGTGCGCCTGTCACCTCGGCTGGCCGGGATCTGCGGCTCGGACCTGGCGACGGTCGACGGCCGCTCGTCACGGTGGTTCGAGCCGATCGTGTCGTTCCCGTTCGTGCCCGGCCACGAGGTCGTCGCCGACCTGGTCCCCGACGGGTCGACCGCCGCCACGACCGACGCCACGACCGACGCCACGGTCGACGGCGCATCCTCCCGGGTGGTGCTCGAACCTGTGCTCGGCTGCGTCACCCGGGGGATCTCGCCGGTGTGCCCGGCGTGCGCCGACGGCCGGCTCGGCAACTGCGAGCACCTGGCCCACGGCGACCTCGACGCAGGACTGCAGACTGGCTACTGCTGCGACACCGGTGGAGGCTGGTCCACCTCGATGGTGGCGCATCCCAGCCAGCTGCACGCGGTGCCCGACGACATGCCCGACCAGGCCGCGGTGCTGGTCGAGCCCACCGCGTGCGCGGTCCACGGAGCGATGCGGGCACGGGTCCGCCCCGGCGACACCGTCGCGATCATCGGGGCCGGCACCCTCGGACTGCTCACCCTGGCCGCGTTGGCGCGCTTCGCGCCCGAGTGCAGCACCGTGATCGGCGCCAAGCACCCGCACCAACGCGACCTGGCCCGGGCGCTCGGCGCGACCGTGGTCTGCGAGCCCGGTGAGCTGGCCCGCGCCGTCCGGCGCCGCACCGGCACACAGGTCCTCGGCACGCGCGGCACGAACGGCACGCGCAGCACGAACGGCACGCACGGCGCCTCGACGTCGCGGCTGACCGGCGGTGCGGCCGTGACGATCGACTGTGTCGGCTCCGCCGACAGCCTCGCCACCGCGTTGGCCATCACCCGCCCGACCGGCCGGGTCGTCATGATCGGCATGCCCGGGGTGCTGCGAGCCGACCTCACCCCCCTGTGGCAGCGCGAGATCGAGCTGGTCGGCGCGTACGCCTACGGCACCGAGCACCCCGTCGACGCGGAGGGAGCTCCGACCGGCGAATCGAGACGGACCTTCGACATGGCCTTCGAGCTGGTACGAGCGGCGGACCTGGGTCGGCTCGTGTCGGCCACCTACCCGCTCGAACGTGCCGACGACGCCATCGCGCATGCGGCCGAAGCCGGCCGCCGAGGCGCGGTCAAGATCGCCTTCGACCTCCGTCAACGGCCTCCGCTCCCGACCAGCACCCGCCAGACCCGCACACGCCCGCCCTCGGCAAGGAACTGACTGTGGCCTCCCCATCCTCCCGTCCCCGACGTCCAACCCGCGGCAGCTCACGCCCGGCTCCCCGTCCCGGACTGGTCCTCGACGTCGACCGCTCCACTCCCCCGGTGCTGTTCCACCACGGCGAGCAGCTCCGCCTCGAGAGGCTCCCGGCCGAGCGCAGCAGGATCATCTATCCGCCCGAGCCCCTGGCGGGTCTCGACGATCCCGACCAGGCGATCCGCGACGCGCTGGAGAACCCGATCGACTCCGAGCCGCTCTCGGCTCTGCTGTTCGCCGACATGCGCCTGACGATCGCCTTCGACGACATCTCGCTGCCGCTTCCGCAGATGCGCCGACCCGACATTCGTCAGCGGGTGATCGAGGCCGTGCTCGACCTGGCCGCCGAGGCCGGTGTAACCGACGTCCACCTGATCGCCGCGCTCGCGCTGCACCGCCGGATGACCGAGGAGGAGCTGCGCCACGCCGTCGGGGACCGGGTCTACGACTCGTTCGCGCCGCGAGGTCAGCTCTACAACCACGATGCCGAGGACCCCGACGGGATGACGCTGATCGGCACCACGCGCCACGGCGAGGAGGTGCAGATCTCCACCCGGGTCGCGACGTCGGACCTGATCGTCTACGTCAACATCAACCTGGTGTCGATGGACGGCGGCTGGAAGTCGACCGCGACCGGCCTGTCGGGCTACCAGGCGCTGCGCCACCACCACAACGTGCACACGATGCGCCAGTCGCGCAGCTTCATGGACCGCGAGAGCTCCGAGCTGCACAGGAGCAACTGGCGCCAGGGCGAGGTGCTGCGCGACGCGGGCATCAAGGTGTTCCAGATCGAGACCACGGTCAACAACGACCTCTACGGCGACGGGCCGCTGAAGGTGCTGGCCAAGCGCGAGTGGGAGTGGACCACCCGCGACCGGGCCACGTTCATGGCCGCCAAGGCCGGCCTCGACCGCCTGTCACCCGCCCAGCGACGCAGGATCCTGCACGGGTGGCGGGCGCCGTACGCCATGACGTCGGTGCAGGCCGGCGAGGTGGAGGCCGTCCACGAGGTGACGACCCGTCACGTGTACGACCAGCAGCTGGTGCCCGTCGAGGGCCAGACCGACATCCTGGCGTTGGGCCTGCCCTACATCTGCCCCTACAACGTGAACTCGATCATGAACCCGATCCTGGTCATGTGCCTGGGTCTCGGGTACTTCTTCAACCTCTACAAGGGTCGGCCGCTGGTGCGCGAAGGCGGGGTGCTGATCATGAGCCACCCGACCACGCCCGAGTTCCACCCGGTGCACCACCCGAGCTACATCGACTTCTTCGAAGAGGTGCTCGCCGAGACGACCGACCCCCTGGTGATGGAGGCGCAGTTCGAGGAGCGCTTCGCCACCGACGAGTGGTACCGGCACCTGTACCGCACCAGCCACGCCTACCACGGCGTGCACCCGTTCTACATGTGGTACTGGGGCAGCCACGCCCTGGAGCACCTCGGCGGCGTGGTCGTCGTCGGCGGCGATCCGGCCACCGTGCGTCGGCTGGGCTTCCGGCCGGCGTCGACCATGTCGGACGCCCTCGAGATCGCGTCGGACGTGGTCGGTCGGCAGCCGACGATCACCTACTTCAAGAACCCGCCGCTGTCGATGGTCGACGTGACGTGACGGTGCACCGGTGAACATCGACGACCTGCGCCCGGGACGGCTGGTGGCCCGACTGGGCTTCCCGTTCACCGCCGCTCCCACCCCGCCGGGGGTGGAGCCGCCGGTGGAGCCGAACCGCCTGGGCGACCGCTACGACACCGACTGGGCGCGCCGGCCGCTGGCCCGCGCCACCCGCCAGGCCGTCATCCGCACCGTCGGCCGGGTCGGCACCGCGGCGCTGGCGCGCCCGAGCGTCGCCGGACTCGACCGCCTCGACGGGTTGGACTCGAACGTGATCTTCGTGGCCAACCACCACAGCCACGTCGACACCCCGGTGCTCCTCACCCACATCCCGCGCCCGTGGCGCGACGAGCTGGTGGTCGCCGCCGCCGCCGACCACTTCTACGACACCCGCCCCAAGGCAGCGCTCATCTCGTGGGCGTACGGCGCGATCCCGATGGAGCGAAAGAAGGTCAGCCGCCGCTCCGCGGACACCGCGGCGGGCCTGCTCGACGACGGCTGGTCGCTGCTCATCTTCCCCGAGGGCGGCCGCAGCCCCGACGGCTGGGGCCAACCCCACAAGGGCGGAGCGGCCTACCTGGCGGTCCGGGTCGGCGTGCCGGTGGTGCCGGTGCACCTCGACGGAACCGGCCTGATCCTGCCCAAGGGGTCCAACACGCCCCGTCCGGGGAAGGTGCGCGTCAACTTCGGGGCGCCGCTGCGGCCCTCCGACGGCGAGGACGCCCGTCGCTTCGCCATCCGGCTGGAGGCCGCCGTATCGGAGCTGGCCGACGAGTCGAGCGGCGACTGGTTCTCGGCCCGACTGCGGGCGCACGCGGGCGACACCCCCGGGCTGCATGGACCGGACGACAGCTGGATCCGCGACTGGCGCTCCCCGGACCGTCGCCCGCAGATCACCGACAGCGATCGGCGATGGAGCTCCGGCAGAACACGGTGAACTCGCCGAACCGACCCGCGTCGTACCAGGCCGGTTCACGCAGCTCGTCGGTCAACGGCCGCTCGGTCTCCCACACGATCACGTCCGGCTCAGCGCGCCCGAGGGCGTCACGCCACCCGTCGGTCAGGTCCTGCAGCGCGGCGTAGTCCAGCAGGGCGTCGGTGCCGGGTCGGTCGTCGACGAAGGTGTTGGCCCGATCCTCGTAGCGCCAATCCAGGTAGTTGCCGACGTAGTCGTGGCTGGCGACCTTGACATCCGCGCTGCCCATCAGCCCCCGCTCGGCGAGCCAGTCGATGGCCGTGACCGGGTAGCGGGACAGGTCATAGGCCGGGTTCGACGTGCTCCAGACCAGCGCGACCACCCCGAGAAGCACCCCGAGCGAGGCCAGGACCCGAGGGATGCCACCGGACGGCAGCGGCAGGCCCCGAAGCCCCTGGAGACCCATCGCCACCCAGGGCACGAGCGTGATCACCGCCAGGGGTAGGAGCCGGCCGGCCGACATGCCCATCGCGACCAGGCCGACCGCACCGAGGAGCACCCCCCATCGACGCGGACCGTCGGATCCGTCGGGACCCTGGCGGAGACCGAGTGCTGCGAACAGGGCGACCAGCCCCATGGCGATCAGCAGCCAGGTGAGCGGGTGGTCGAAGCCGGCGGGCTTCCACTCGACGTAGTTGGCGATCGCCCGTCGGGCCCGCTCGTCCCCCAACTGCTCGAGCGGCAGGATCACGGTCTCGAACGGGTGCGGCTGGAGGAGTCCACCCAGAACCACTCCAACGACGGCACCGACGAGCCAGCCGAGTCGTCGGGTCCCGATCCGGCGTTCGTCGAGCACCTGGGCGACGACGAGCAGCCCCAGCACGGCGAGACCGTAGAACCAGGTGCCGTGGACGTTGGCCCAGAGGGCGAATACCGCCACGAGCCACCAGCCGGACCGTCGCTCGGTGGCGACGAGCACCGTCAGCGCCAGGAACAGGTACCCGGGCAGCTGCGGTCGGGCGTTCACGAACGGCATGAGCGTGATCACCACGCACGTCGCCGGCAGCACGACCGACAGCAGAGTCCGCTCCCCTCCTGTCACCGGTCGGGTGAGGCGCACCACGACCAGGCCCAGCACGCCGGCCAGGGCCGCGGTCAGCACCCGGAGTCCGGCACCGCCGGCGACCGCGTCGACACCGCCGAGGACCACCGACCAGAGCCAGCTCGGGATCGGGAACTCGGCCGATCCCGGATAGATGCGGGCCGAGTACAGGAACGGGTTGGTGCTCGGCACCCCCTGTTCCAGGATCAGCCGGCCGGTCGCCAGGTGGGTCAGGAAGCTGTTGTCGGTCAGGGGCCGGGCGGCCACGAACGCCAGCAGCCCGGCCACCAGCACGCCGAGCCCGCCGTCGGGCCACCGTCGCCTCGGCGCAGAGCCGGTGGACTCGTCCGCATCCGGGTTGTCCTGCTCCGGCGCGTCCGCGGCCACCGCACCCTCGAGCACCGCGCCCTCGAATACCGCGTCCCCGAACACCGCGCCCTCATCCAGCGCGCCATCCGCCCCGCCCGCGGGGCGGGTCGCGGTCACAGGCTCTCGCGGATGTTCATGATCGCCGGGCCGAGCACCACGACGAACAGAGCCGGGAAGATGCAGAACACCATCGGGATGAGCATCTTGACCGGCGCCTTCTGCGCCCGCTCCTGTGCGAGCTGACGCCGCTTGATGCGCATCTCGTCGGCCTGGCCGCGCAGCACGCGGCCGATCGACACGCCGAACTGGTCGGCCTGGATGATCGCCATCACGAACGATCGGAGCTCCGGCACGTTGCAGCGATCGTCCATGGCCCGCATGGCGTCCGATCGCGACGCTCCGGCACGGGTCTCGCCCAGCATCCGGGAGAACTCGTCGGACAGCGCACCGGGCACCGAGCTGACCACCCGGTCGATCGCCTGCTCGAAGCCGAGGCCCGCCTCGACCGAGATCGTCAGCAGGTCCATCACGTCGGGAAGCGTGATCTGGATCTCGTGCTGGCGCTCCTCGACCTGACGGTTGAGCATGCTGTCGGGTCCGAGAACCAGGGCGAGGATGAACAACCCGGGCACCGCCAGTCTCAGCGTGCCGCTCAGCCCGAGGATGTTGAACATGAACAGCAGGACGAACACCAGCACGGCGACGCCGATGGTGACCACCCGGATGCCCAGGAACCGGTCGACCGCGGCCTGATCGGCCTTGCCGGCGTAGACCAGCTTCTGCTTGACCTTCTCGACGTAGCCCACCGGGGTGAAGCGTCGGCCCAGACCGGTGACCCCCTCGACGAGCGGGCCGATGGCACGGTCCTTGAGCGGGGCCAGCATCTGCTTGTCGCGCTGGTTCTCGACCTCGTAGCCGTCGAGCTGGCGCAGGGCCTCGCGCACGACCTGACGCTCGTCGAGCTGGCTGAGGACCGCCCACACGGCGACACCGACGGCGCCGGCGATCAGGAGGACGGACAGGAGCAGGATCGGCGACATCTCGTCACACCTCGATCGTGATGATCTTCTTCATCCAGGCGAACCCGATGAGCATCGAGACCAGACCCAGACCCAACAGGATGTAGCCCAGTCCGGGCGTCATGAGCTTCTGCATGTAGGCGGGGTTGATCGCCCACATGACCAGACCGAGCGCCGGTGGCAGGAAGCCCAGCACGATGGCGCTCATCCGGCCTTCGGCGGTGAGGGTGGCGACGTCCCGGCGGAGTCGCTCACGCTGGGTCATCGTCTCGGCCACGGTGACCAGGAGCTCGGCCAGGTTGCCGCCGACCTCGCGCTGGATGCGGATGGCCATGACGGCCCAGCTGAAGTCGTCGCTCTTCATGCGCTCGGCGACCGACTCGAGCGCCTCGTCGAGCGGGCGGCCCAGTCGGGTCTCGGTGACGACCCGACGCAGCTCACGGCCCATCGGATCGGGGATCTCGGTCGAGACCGCCTCGAAGCCCTGTCCGATCGAGTAGCCGGCCCGCAGGGTGCCGGCCATGAGGGTGAGCGTGTCGGGCAGCTGCTGTTCGAACGCCCGGCAGCGTCGCCGCACGGCGATGCTCAGCACCGCCCGGGGGATGAGCACGGTGGCGGCGGCCACGACGAGGGCGGGCAGCAGGCTCCGGGTGAGGGCGAAGGTCAACAGCGACATCAGCACCACTGCGACGGCGAGGAAGAACAGCGCCTCGGCGCCCCGCAGCGGCAGGTTGGCGCGCTCCAGGTCGCCTTCGAGCTTCTCGAGCAGACCCCGCTTCTGGGCGACGTCGCCGGTGAACTCGACCGCTCGCTGGATGATCGGCACCGTCGTGTGGGAGCCGTCGGCCGGTTCGTCGGCCTCCTCCCCCGATTCGCCGTACGGGTCCTCGTAGACCTTGAGGCGACGGTTGAGGTTGTCCGAGCTCGGCAGGACCATGTTCAACAGGGTCCAGATGAACAGGGCGACCGCACCGAAGCCGATCAGCACGATCAGGATGAGGCCCAGCGGGTTGCCGAGGATGCGTTCGGTGATCGACGGGCTCACCGAGACCGGCGGGGCCAGGTTGGCCGCTCCGCTCTTGGTCGTACCCGGGACGTAGGCGACGGTGGTCGACAGCTTCCCGGCCGACACGGTCAGGGTGGTGCTCGACGACGATCCCGTCGACGGGTAGCGCAGGACGAAGCGACCCTGCAGCTGCACCGCGACGGAGTCGACGGCCTCGTCGAGGCCCTCCTCGTCGGCCGCCATCGTCACCGACCCGCCGAGGCCGGCGACCATGTTGTCGATCGCCTCGAGATCGGCGCCGCGGGGGATGACCACGGCGTTGAGCTGGGCGCCGGCCTGGGCCATGGCCCCTTGGGCGCTTGCCGCGGTCGCGGTGCCGACCTGTGGGGGCGACGCCGAGAACAGGATGATGTTCTGCTGGGCCGATCCGTCGTTCCCGATGATGTCCGCGGCGCGGACGAGCCCGTCCCAGGTGAGCGACGCTCCGACCGGCTCGACATCGTCGAGGGCTGCCTGGAAGGCCTCGGCCGAGGTGGTGCTGCCGATGGCCACCGACGCTCCTCCACCGGTGGTCACCAGCGCCAGGGAGCGGGTGATCCCCTTGCCCGGTAGCAGCGGGGCGAGCGACTGCTTGGCCAACTGGACCGTCGCGTTGCCGAGCGAGGCCGAATTGTCGAGCACGACGACGGCGTCGAGCGGCAGGTCGGAGCCCGCCACCACGTCCGCGGCCACGTCCTTGCCGTTGACCTTGGCCCGCAGCCGCTGGGCGTCGCCGCCCACCAGGTTGCCGAAGGCGTTGACCTCGTCGCCGCGGGCGTCGACCTTCTGCACGGTCAACGACGGCGGCGGATCCTCGGCCGCTCCGGCGGACCCGACGACTCCGACGAGGCCGAACAGGCACGCCGCGGCCGCGAGTCCGACCATCAGCGCCCCGAGTCGCGACCGGGTGTTGCGCATGGTGCTCACCGGCCGGTCACCGCCTTGCGACCGCCGTCGCGGGCGAAGACCTCCGGGCCCAGGCGGATGCCCTGGTCGGCGAGCTTCTCGGCGAACTTGGGCCTGACCCCGGTGGCCTGGAGCTGACCGCGGTAGCGGCCGTTCTCGTCGACGCCGGCACCGAAGTCGAACAGGAACACGTCCTGGAGGGTGATCACGTCGCCCTCCATGCCCTGCACCTCGGTGATGTGGGTGACCCGGCGGGTGCCGTCACGGAGGCGGGACAGCTGGACGATGACGTCGATGGCCGAGGCCATCTGCTCCCGGATCGCCCGCACCGGCAGGTCGAAGCCGGCCATGAGGACCAGCGTCTCCAGGCGGGCCAGGGTGTCTCGGGGGCTGTTGGCGTGCACCGTGGTCAGCGACCCGTCGTGGCCGGTGTTCATGGCCTGGAGCATGTCGAGCGCCTCGCCGGAACGGCACTCGCCGACCACGATCCGGTCCGGGCGCATGCGCAGGCAGTTCTTGACGAGGTCGCGGATGGTGACCTCACCGCGGCCCTCGACGTTGGGCGGTCGGGACTCCATGCACAGGACGTGCTCCTGGTGCAGCTGGAGCTCCTTGGCGTCCTCGACGGTGATGATGCGCTCGTCCTCGGGGATGAACGACGACAGCACGTTGAGCATGGTCGTCTTGCCGGTGCCGGTACCGCCGGCGACGATCACGTTCAGCTTGCCGACGATGCAGGCCTGCAGGAAGCGGGCCGAATGCGCGTTGAGCGATCCGAAGCGGATCAGGTCGTCGATCTGCAGCGGGTCGGTGGCGAACTTCCGGATGGTGAGGAAGGGGCCGCCGATCGACAGCGGTGAGATCACCGCGTTGACGCGGGAGCCGTCGGGCAGGCGGGCGTCGACCATCGGGGTCGACTCGTCCACCCGGCGTCCGACCTCGGAGACGATCTTGTCGATCACCCTCCGCACGTGATCGGAGTCGATGAAGCGGATCGACTCGTCCTTGGTCAGCTTGCCGCTGCGCTCGACGAACACCAGGTCGGGTCCGTTGACCATGACCTCGGTGACGTCCTCGTCACGCAGCAGCTTGTCGATCGGCCCGTAGCCCAGGATGTCGTCGCTGACGTCCTGGATGAGCTGCGCCTTGTCGGCCGCGGACAGTGGCACGCGCTCGGCCGCGATGGCGGCGTGGAGCTGCTCGTGGACCCGACGGCGCAGGTCCTGCTCCGACAGGCGCCGGTCGAACAGGATCGGGCCGAGCTCGTCGATGAGCTGCTGGTGGATCCGGTGGCGCAGCTCGTTGAGGGCAGGGTCGCGGCGGGGCGCCGGGGCCGGCTGGGCGGGTCGGGCGGCCGGGCCACCGGGTGTGCCGGCACCCGCGCCGGGAGGGACCTTCGCCGGAGGCTGACCCGCGGCGGACTGTCCGGGCTGACCCGGCTTGGGCGGGACCGGCGGCCCACCCTGCTGTTCGTTGATCCGCTGGTACAGGGACACCGTTGCACTCCCTCTGCTGGTTCGGTCCGGCTGGCTGTCTGTCGGGCTGTCTGGCGGGCTGTCTGTCGGGCTGTCTTGCTGGCTCTCGGGCGGGCTGGCGGGCTGGCTGGCGGGCGCGGGCCTCAGCGCCGCCGTCGGGCGGCGACGTCCGCGGGGATGAACTGGTCGGCGAGCTGCTGGATGGCCCGGCTGACCCCGGACTTGGGGGCGTGCAGGACCACCGGCTCGCCCTTGTTGACCGCCTGCGGCACGCAGATGTCGCTGGGGATCAGCACGTCGGCCTTGACCTGCAGGGTCCGCTCCACCTCGCCCACGTCGAGCTTGACCTTGCTGTTGGCCCGGTTGAGCACGAGCAGCAGCTTCTCCATCGGGGTGTTGAGGAGCCGCAGGGTCTGCAGACCGATCTTGACGTTCTTGATGTTCGGGATGTCCATGCCCGCCACGAGCAGCACACGGTCCGACGCCTCGACCAGGCCGAGCACGACGTCGTTGAAGTACGCGGGGGTGTCGACGATCACGTAGGCGCAGAACGACCGCAGCATCTCGACGATGGCGACCATCTCCGTCGCCCCCACCTGGTCGGCGAAGGCGGGCTCGAGCGGGGCGGGCATCACCCGCAGGCCCGAGGGCTCGTGGGTGACCAGCAGGCTCTCGAGCAGCGGCGGGTCCATGCGGTCGAGGACCGACACGGCGTCGACGATCGTGTGGTGCGGGGTCAGCTTGAGCATCACCGCGACGTCGCCGAACTGGAGGTCGGCGTCGACCAGGCACACAGGCTGGTCCGAGCGCCGGGCCAACTCGACCGCGAGCGACGTGGACAGCATCGACTTGCCCGCGCCGCCCTTGGTGGAGAACACGGTGATGACCTGGCCGTCGACGCTCGGCAGGGGCTCCACCTCGTCGGGCACCGGGGTCGACGGCACCGGCATCGACGCGCTGCGGGGGGCCTGGTCGAGCGACATGGCGACCCGCTGCACCGCTTGGGCGAGCGCTCCGGACTCACCGGTGAGGGCGAGCACGTCACGCACCCCGGCCCGCAGGGCGACCTGCAGGAGCTGGGTGGAGAGCTCGTCGACGACCAGGATGGTGGCGAGCAGCGGGTACTCGCGCTGGACCTGCTCGCTCACGAGCAGGGTGTGCTCGTCGCTGCAGGACGGACCCAGGACCGCCACCACGGGAACGGCGCCGGTCAGACGGGCCGAGAGCTCCTCGACCGTGCTGAACGGGGTGACGCCGTCGCCCAGGAGCCCCATGATCCGTTCCCGGGTGGGGACGTGGGACTCGACGACGGCGACCGACACCCGGATGGTGGGTTGGGTCACCTCAGAGGTCACGGCGAAGTCGGTCACTGTCCGGTCGCCGCCTCTGCCGGGTACGGCGACACGCCGGCCTCGCCGGGGAGGGCGGGCAGGTTGTTGGTGAACGGGATCGGAACCGGCGTGTAGTCGGGCCGGTTCAGGGTCAGGTAGAGGCTGGCGTCACGCAGCGACGCCAGCAGCTGTGCCTGCTGCGGCGGCAGCTGGACGGTGATGAGCGGGGAGGTTGCCGGCGGGGCCGTGGTGGCGGTGGTGTCGCCGCCCTCGGGGGTCGACGCCGCGGCGACCGGCTGGCCGAGCGACTGGCCGACCGCCAGGACCTTCACGCCCTGGAACAGGTAGCTCGACGGCGTGCCGAGCTGCACCGCTCCACCGCCGGCCGGTGTGTTCTGACGCTGCAGCGAGCACGTGTCGGACTCGCCCTCGGCACCGCCGCCGGTGGCCACGCCGCAGTAGTTGGCGAGGATGTTGATGTTGTCGCCGGGCTGGACCAGGCCGGCGACGCCGGCCGCCTCGTCCACGGTGATCGTGATGGCGACGTTGCCCTTGTCGAGGCTGGCCGACTTGGAGCCGTTGAGGGCGGTGGCGGGCACGAACATCGAGGCGGTGATCACCTCGCCGCCGCCGAGGTCGACCGCCGCGACCTGGCCCTGGATGTCGGCGAAGCGCCGGACCGGGTTGGCCGGGAGGTCCTCGCGGCGACGCTTCTCCATGGCCAGCTGCTGACCCTGGATGGCGGCGTCGCTGCTCGACCCCTTGGCGATCGGTCCGGTGGCGACGACCACCTCGACCATCTGGCCGGCTTCGTCGGAGCGGTTCTCCACTCCGCGGACGTAGCTGAGGGTCAGGAAGGCGGCGAGCGCCCCGATGACCACTGCTCCGATGAGGATCAACGTTCTGCGTGAACTCACTTGACTCCGCTCCGTGGGCGTAGGGACGACGCTCCCGGACCCGACGGCTGGGGACCACCGAGCCGGGTCGTCCCGACTCCGCGGCACCCGAGGCGCAGCGTCCGTTCGTCAATCCCTCGGCCGAAAGCGGGTGGGCCTGAACCTTTTGGACCATTTCCTGGGTCGGGTGTCCCGCTGGACATGGGCCGGCGGTCGTGCCCGGACGCGTCCCGGACGCGCCACGGCCCCCGATCGGGGGCCGTGGGTGACCGGATCGGATGTGATCGGGGGGGGCCGAAGCGCCCGCCTCAGCTCTCGGCGGTGGGACCGTCCTCGGAGGCGTCGACCTCGACGTCGGCCTCGACCGCCGCCTCGACCTGCGCCGCGGCCTCGACCGCACCTTCGGCATCGGCCTCGGGGGTGCCGAAGCCCTGCTCGGCGTAGTACTGCTCCCAGGCCTCCTGGCCCTCGGTGGTCTCGTCGCCGACCGGCTGGCCGATGTAGTTGCCCTCGGCGTCGTAGTTCTGCTCGCCGAAGTGCTCCTGGTACTCGGCGGCCACGATGCCGCCCTCGGCGGCCTGCTTGATCGACAGGCTGATGCGACGACGGTCGAGGTCCAGGTCGATGATCTTGACCCAGAGCTCCTCGCCGGGGGTGACGACCTGCTCGGGCAGGTCGACGTGGTGCGCCGACATCTCCGAGATGTGGACCAGGCCCTCGATGCCGTCGCCGACCTGGATGAAGGCGCCGAACGGCACGAGCTTGGTGACCCGGCCGTAGACCAGCTCGCCGACCTGGTGGTTGGAGGCGAACTCCTGCCACGGGTCCTGCTGGGTGGCCTTGAGCGACAGCGAGATGCGCTCGCGGTCGAGGTCGACCTCGAGCACCTCGACCTCGACCTCGTCGCCGACGGCGACGACCGAGCCCGGGTGGTCGACGTGCTTCCAGGACAGCTCCGAGACGTGGATGAGGCCGTCCATGCCGCCGAGGTCGACGAAGGCGCCGAAGTTGACGACGCTGGAGACCACGCCCTTGCGACGCTCGCCGGGCTTGAGGTTGGCCAGGAAGTCCTCGCGCTGCTCCTTCTGGGTCTCCTCGAGCCAGGCCCGACGGGACAGCACGACGTTGTTGCGGTTCTTGTCGAGCTCGATGATCTTGGCCTCGAGGCTGCGGCCCACGTAGGGCTGCAGGTCCCGAACCCGGCGCAGCTCGACCAGCGAGGCGGGAAGGAAGCCGCGGAGGCCGATGTCGATGATCAGGCCGCCCTTGACGACCTCGATGACCGGACCGGAGACGACGCCTTCGTCCTCCTTGATCTTCTCGATCGTGCCCCAGGCCCGCTCGTACTGGGCCCGCTTCTTGGACAGGATCAGGCGTCCTTCCTTGTCCTCCTTCTGGAGGACGAGCGCCTCTACCTCGTCACCGAGGGATACGACCTCGTTGGGGTCGACCTCGTTGCGGATCGACAGCTCCCGGTTGGGGATGACGCCCTCGGACTTGTAGCCGATGTCGAGCAGCACCTCGTCGCGATCGACCTTGACCACCGTGCCGGTCACCAGCTGGCCGTCCTCGACGTCGACCATGGTCGCGGCCATGGCTTCGTCCAGGGACATGCCACCGAGGTCGTCCTCGATGATCTGGCGGGGTGTGTAGTCGGCGATGGCGGAGTCGGACACGTTGAGCTGCTTCTTCTCGGGGGCGCGACGCGCCCATGGATGGAACGTTCCACCCTACCCGAGCGCCCCCGACCCCCGAAAGACGCCCTCCCCCACCCCCCACCCCGCGTTCTGACGACAGTCACGACACGGGCGGTACTCAACTGTCATGGGAATGCCCGCCCGACGTCGCGGAGGCGGGCCTCGTAGACGAGCCGCAGACGACGGGCCGTCCCCTCGGGATCGCCGTGGAGGTGCTCCCACAGCAGGCGGGTGGTCTGGTAGCCGGCGGCCTGGGCGTCGATGGCCCGGTCGTGGTCGGTCGCGATCTGCTGGCGACGGGTGTGCCAGCGCCGACCGTCGGCCTCGACGACGAGTCGGACCTCGGGCCAGCACCGGTCGACGAATCCCGGACGATCCCACGCCCCCGGCAGGGGGTGCTCGTGGCGCGGCGAGGGAAGCCCGGCACGCTCGATCACCCGGTCGAGGAGCCGTTCGAGCTCGCTGCGGGGCAGGTCGACGCCGGGCCCGACCTCGTCGAGCACCCGTTCCATGCGCGTCACGCCGGGCTTGCCGCTTCGCCGGATCCTCGACAGGACCACTCCGAAGTCAGCAGGTTCGAACCCCCGGTGCACCAGGGCCGACTCGACGAAGCGCCGCAGCCGGGTGATGGACATCGCCGGGTCACCGGCCAGATCCATGCCGGTGCGGGGTATCGAGGTCACGGGCAGGCCGTCGATCGTGACGACATCCGCGGGCACCATGTCGATCTGACGGTGCCACACGACCCCCTCCGGCGGATGCCGACGGACATCGTCGACGTTGAGGTACACCAGCTCGGTCGAGCGGATCTCCTCGAAGCCGTGGAGGCGACCCGCGGTGTGCAACGACAGCACCCCGCTGTCGCCGGCGTGGAGCACCGCCGCCCACAGCCGTCGGGTCCGGCTGTCGGGAAGGCCGGTGAACGAGTAGACGCCCCGGAGCACCGGCGTCCACATCCCGGTCTCGACGCGGCGGTGGATCATGCGCTGGGTCATGCCCAACGCCATCGCCTGTCGCCGGGTGACCACCCCGTGCTGCGTGGTGGCCAGGCGGGCGACCAGGACGTCGGGACGGGGATCCCGGGTCGGGACAGGCGCGGTTGGGACAGGACCGGTCGGGACAGGACCGGCCGGAACAGGACTGTCGTTCATCGCGCCACGGTGCGCCACGGACGGGCCCGGTGTCACCGGGGACCGATCCCCGTTGCGCGGCCAACGGAGGTGTGCTCGGGCCACCCCGACGGATTCTCGTGACAGTTGAGTACCGGCCGTGTCGTGACTTGTCGTCAGAACGCGCGGGTCAGAACGCGCGGGTCAGAACGCGGGGGTCAGAACGCGGGGGTCAGGGGGTGCGGGCGGTGAGGAGGAACTCGTGGGTGTCGACGCTGGGGGGCGCCATGTCGTAGCCGCCGGGCGTGACCGACCAGATGTGGTCGACCACCAGCCCGACCCGCTCGGCGACCAGGCGCAGCTCGCGGGGTGTGTAGCAGGTGGTCCACAGGTCGGCCTCGGCCCGCGCCCCGTCGGAGTCGCGCAGCTCGGTCCGCTCGTGGTTGACCCCTCCGGCGGCGTCGAAGGTGTCGGACTCCTCCAACCACCGGACCTGGAAGTACGACGAGAACGCCGAGACGGCGCAGCGCCCACCGGGCCGCAGGGCAGCAGCGATGCCCCGCAGCACCTCGGTGTCGGCAGCGAGGTTCTGCGGGTCTCCCACATCCGGCGGTCCACCCAGCCCGAACGCGCCCTGACACAGCGAGATGGCGGCGTCGAAGCCGACCCCGGCGCCGTCGGTGTCGCCGAGCGACCGGTCGAAGCGGGGGTCGCCGACCAGGGCACGGGCATCGGCTCGCTCGAAGCGGGCCAGGTCCGACAGGCCCTCGCGGTCGGCGACCTCGATGGCGACCTCGATGAACCGCTCGCTGATGTCGACGCCGAGCACCGCGATGCCGCGCCGGGCCAGCGCCAGGGCGTGCCGTCCCGGTCCGCAGCCGACATCCAGCACCCGCATGCCCGGTTCCAGGCCGAGGAGGTCGACCAGGAAGCCGACCTCCTGCTCGGTGCCCATGGTGAACGAGTAGCGGAGGTAGGCCGGTCCGACGTGATCGGCGATGTCCTCGAACCAGTGCCGATCCGGCTCGCCGGCCGGTCCGGTGGCCTGGGGAGCGACCACCGTGCTCAGCCCTTGGCCGCGGCCCAGCTGGAGCCGTGCGAGAGGTTGACCGCGAGGGGGACCGACAGGTCGAAGGCGCCCGACATGGCGTGGGTGACGACGTCGACCGCGTCGTCGAGCTCGCCGTCGGGGACCTCGACGAGCACCTCGTCGTGCACCTGGAGGATCAGCCGACTGCCCAGGCCACGCTCGTCGATCGCCCGGTCGAGGCGGACGAGCGCCACCTTGAAGATGTCGGCGGCCAGACCCTGGATCGGGGCGTTCATGGCCTGGCGCTCCCCCGCCATGCGCACGTTGCGCTGACCGGAGCTCAGCTCGGGGATACGTCGACGACGACCGAACACCGTCTCGGTGTAGCCCCGGTCGCGGGCCTCGGCCACGGTGCGCTCCATGAACTCCTTCACCGACGGGAACGCCGCGAAGTAGGCGTCGAGGATCACCTGGGCATCCGCGGTGGGGATGTTGAGGCGCTGACCGAGCCCGTAGGCCTCCATGCCGTAGGCCAACCCGTAGGAGACCATCTTGGCCTTGGAGCGCTGCTCGACGGTGACGTCGGCCGGATCGACGTCGAAGACCCGCGCTGCGGTGGTGGTGTGGATGTCCTGGCCGGTGCGGAACGCCTCGATCAGCCCCGGATCCTGGGCCAGGTGGGCGATGACGCGCAGCTCGATCTGGTTGTAGTCAGCGACGAGCAGCTCGTGGCCCGCCGCGGGTACGAACGCCTCGCGGAAGCGCCGCCCCTCCTCGCTGCGCACCGGGATGTTGTGCAGGTTGGGGGCGTCGGAGGACAGCCGACCGGTCCGGGCGACGGTCTGGTTGAACGTGGCGTGGATCCGACCATCGGCGGCGACCTCGGCGAGCAGGCCCTCGCCGTAGGTGGAGCGGAGCTTCTCGACCTCGCGGTAGCGCAGGAGGTGGTCGATGATCGGGTGCTCGCCCTGGAGCTTCTCGAGCGTGGCCTGGTCGGTGGAGTAGCCGGTCTTGGTCTTCTTCTGCGGGGTGAGGCCGAGCCGTTCGAACAGCACGGTGCGCAGCTGCGGGGTGGAGTTCACGTTGAACTCCTCGCCCGCGGCGGCGACGATCGCGGCCCGTTCGGTCTCGCACTCCTCGGTGAGCGAGGCGTTGAGCGCCCGCAGGACGTCCACGTCGACGCCGACGCCGAGGTGCTCCATGCGGGCCAGCACGCGCACCAGCGGCACCTCGATGGAGTCGTTGAGCGACGTGAGCCCGTGGGCGTCGAGGGAGTCGATCAGCGGAGCGGCCACCCGGGCCACCGCCAGCGCCTCACGGGCGATCCGCTGGGACTCGGCCACCGCGGTGCCGTCGAGGTCGAGCTGTCCCTGCGTCGCACCGTCGCCGGCCGACTCGGCTCCGGCGAGCTCCATGCCGGTGTGGCGACGCAGCAGGTCGACCAGCGAGTAGGCGGTGTCGGCCGGGTCGAGCAGGTAGGCGGCCAGCTTGGTGTCCAGCGTCAGGCGGGTGAGGTCGAGTCCGAGGCCGAGCAGGGAGCGGATCAGCGGCTTCACGTCGTGGCCCACCACTGCGGGGTCGCCGCACAGGACCGATCCGACGGCGGATCCGAGCGACGCTCCGGGTTCTGCTCCGGCCGCCCCCACCAGCAGCTCCGCGGGGATCCACACCACGTCGCCGGCGTCGGAGTCCTCGACCAGCGCGACGCCGGTCAGCTCCGACCGACCCGGTGTCCCGACCCAGCCGGCGGCGACCGCGACCTGCGGGAGCGCCGCCAGGCGACCCAGAGCCGCGGCAGCGTCGGCCGCGGTGTCGACGACGGCGGTCTCGGCCTCGAGCACCGGCGCGTCGGGCACCGCGGCGGCCCCGTCGCCGAACAGCTCGGGCCACGCCTCTGCCAGGCGCGGGACCAGGCTGGGGAACTCGAGCAGGCCGAACAGCTGCAGCACGTCGTCGGCGACGATGTCGCCCTGGTCCAGGTCGCCCAGGCCGACCTCCAACGGCACGTCGTGCACCAACGCCATCAGCTCGGCGTTGGTGCGGGCCTGCGCCTCGTTCTCCTCGAGGTTGCGGCGCAGCGCCGGGGTCTGCTCGGCGGTGTGGGCGAAGATCCCGTCGAGGTCGCCGTAGGTGCTGACCAGCCGGGCGGCGGTCTTCTCGCCCACCTTGGGCACGCCGGGCAGGTTGTCGGACGGGTCGCCGCGCAGAGCGGCGTAGTGGACGTACTGCTCGGGCCGGACCCCGGTGCGCTCGAGGATCCCCGCCTCGTCGTAGAGGACGTAGTCCGACACGCCGCGACGGTTGTAGAGCACCTTGACGTGCGGGTCGCGCACCAGCTGGTAGCTGTCGCGGTCGCCGGTGACGATGACGACGTCGTCGCCGCGTGCCACCGCCTGGTCGGTCAGGGTGGCGATCACGTCGTCGGCCTCCCACCCGGGCATCTCCACCACCGGCAGCGCCAGGGTCGCCACGACCTGGCGCACCAGGCCCATCTGCTCGCGGAGGATGTCGGGGGCGGAGTCGCGGTTGGCCTTGTAGGTGTCGAGCCGCTGGTGGCGGAACGTCGGTTCGGGCCGATCGAAGGTGATCACCACCTGATCGGGCCGGTGGTCGCGCACCAGGTTGAGCAGCATCGAGGTGAACCCGAACACCGCGTTGGTCACCTGACCCGAGGCGGTGGCCAGATCGGTCGGGAGGGCGAAGAACGCCCGGTAGGTCAGCGAGTTCCCGTCGACGAGCATCACGGTCGGCACCGGCGCGACCCTAGGCGGTCACCCCGATCAGCTCGACTCGGCGGCGCGCGGGCTCAACGAGCCGTCGAGCACGTCCTGGGCCACGTCGCGCATCTGACGTCGGTCGGCCATGGCCGAGCGCTGGATGAACGAGTAGGCGTCGGCCTCGCTCAACCCGTGGCCGTCCATCAGGACGCCCTTGGCCCGGTCGACCACCTTGCGGGCGGCCAGGCGGTCCTCGGCCGACGCGATCTGGTCGACCAGCAGTCCCTCGGCCCGGAACCGCGAGATGGCGACCTCGATGGCGGGGGCCAGGTCGTGGCGCTCGAACGGCTTGACGACGTATCCGTGCACGCCGGCGTCGCTGGCCTCCTCGATGAGCTCGCGCTGGGAGAAGGCGGTGACCAGCACGACGGCGGACAGGCGCTCGGCGGAGATCTCACGGGCCGCCGAGATGCCGTCCTGGCCGGGCATCTTGATGTCGAGCAGGGCGACGTCGGGCCGCAGCTCCCGCACCAGGCGGACCGCCTCGTCACCGCGGCCGCACTCACCGACGACGTCGTAGCCCTCTTCCTGGAGCAGCTCGGTCAGGTCCATCCGGATGATGGCCTCGTCCTCTGCGACCACGATCGTGGTTGGCACCGTTGCCCACCGTCCTCGTCTTCGTATCGGCCGGCCGGGTCGCCGGAGACTGACCCGGCGACGTTCACACCGGGAGGCGTCAGTGTAGGCGGTCGAGCAGGTCGTCCTGCTCCCGCTCCAGCCGGGCGATCTGCTCCGCCAGCTCGGCCCGGTGCCGGGCCATCGCCGCGGTCGTCCTCTCCGCGTCGCGGTGCTCCTGGTCCGCGAGCGGCGTCTCGGACACCAGCGACCGGATGCGGGAGTCGTCGGAGATGTCGGCGAAGTGGGCCAGCTGCTCGTCCGCGATCGCCAACTCGTGCCGGAGCGCGCCCAGCCGTCGTCCCACGGCGCGGAGGCGGCGTTCGACCAGGAACGGCATGGTCGCAGTGTAGAAACGCCGGGGTGCAGGGACGTGACAGCTACGGGATCGCGGACGGCTGGTGGGGCACCGACGGGGCGTGGCACCAGGCGTCGGAGTCGGCCCGCTCGGCGCTGCGGGAGGCGATGGGCGGCGACGAGCACCCCGACGGGCCTCCCGACGCTCCGCCCGGCTCCCCGTCGCTGTGGTTCCTGCGACCCGGCGAGGACCGCTCGATCTGGTCCCCGGGCGTGCTCGAGCTCGAGGACGGGACGTCGGTGCCGGTGCACGACGCCCTGCCGGCGGACCTGCCGATCGGGACCCACACGCTGCGCTCCGACGGCGACCACGTCACCCGGGTGTTCCACCTTCCCGGTCCGATCCGGCGCGTCGATCGGGGGTGGGGGCTGTCGGTTCAGCTGCCGACGACCCGGTCCCGCGCCAGCTGGGGACACGGCGAGTTGGCCGACCTGGCCACCCTGGCGCGGTGGACAGCCCGACACGGCGCGTCGGTGCTGGCCCACAACCCGCTCGGGTCGACCATCCCGATGCTCCCCCAGCAGCGCTCGCCGTACTTCGCCTCGTCGCGACGGGCGCTGTCGCCGCTGTACCTGCGCGTCGAGGACATCGCCGGCGCGGAGCGCCTCGGCGACCGCCTGAACCGGGCGGCCAACGCGGGCCGCGCCCTGCTGGACCGCCCGACGATCGACCGCGACGAGGTGTGGCGCATCAAGTCAGAGGCCCTGCGGGAGCTGTGGGCGCTGGTCCGCGACGATCCGGCGGGGCCACCCGAGGACGCCGGGAGCACCGGGACCGACACACACCCGTTCGAGCTCGACCACGCTCGATTCGCGGCCCTGGCCGAACGACACGGCGGAGGGTGGTCGCGGTTCCCGCCGTCGGCCCGACATCCCCGCAGCCCCGCTCTCGCCGAGGCTCTGGTCGGACTGCACGACGACGTCGAGCGGTGGCGGTGGGTCCAGGCCACCTGCGACGGCCAGCTGGCCGACGCGGCCGAGGCAGGCGCACGGGTGGACGTCGAGCTGATGGCGGACCTGCCCGTCGGCTTCGACCCCGACGGCGCGGATGCCTGGATCGACCAGGACCTGCTCGCACTGGGCTGTCGGATCGGGGCCCCGCCCGACGACCTCGGTCCGTTGGGCCAGGACTGGGGACTGCCGCCGTACGTGCCGTGGCGGTTGCGCGCCGCGGGCTACCAGCCGTGGATCGACACCCTGCGTCGGCTGCTTCACCACAGCGGTCTGCTGCGCATCGACCACGTCATGGGCCTGTTCCGGCTCTACTGCATCCCGCCCGGCCACGACGCCCTCGACGGCGCGTATGTGTACTCCCACGGTGCCGAGCTGCTGGACCTGGCGGTGATGGAGGCGGCCCGGGCCGGAGCGGTGCTCGTCGGCGAGGACCTGGGCACCGTCGAGCCCGAGGTGCGCGACGCCATGGCCGAGCGCGGCGTGTACGGCTACGCCGTCGGTTGGTTCGCCGACGAGGACCCGACGACGTGGCCGCCGCGCACCGTGGCGATGCTCGGCACCCACGACCTGCCCACCGCGGCCGGTCTGTGGGACGGCACCGACGCCGCGGATCGCCGCGCCGCCGGACTGCCGGACTCACCCGAGGAGGACGCCCGCCTCCGCAGCCGCCTGGCCCGCCTGGCCGCCATCGGCGGCTGGGACGGGCCCGCGCCGACGTTCACGAGCCCGACGGCACCGGACCCGGACGGATCGACGGTGGAGTTGGCCGCGTTGGTCGGAGCCGCGTACCGGGCGCTGGCCGACGCGGGCAGCGACCTGGTGGTGGCCTCGCTCGAGGACGCCGTCGGCCAGACCCACCGACCCAACCTGCCCGGCACCGTCGATGAGCACCCGAACTGGAGCCTGGCGCTTCCGGTCCTCATCGAGGACCTCGACCGCACCGACCCTCGGAACTGGCTGCGGTACGGGCTGCCCCCACGGACTGAGCGGCGGCCACAGCTCTGACCAACACGCCGGAAACCCGACCGGCAGTTCGGGTTCAGTCGAAGTCCCCCGCACCGCGGCGCAGCTTGCGCAGGATCCGGAACAGGTCGCGGAGGTCGCGCTCGCTCCAGCCCAGGTCGCTGAACACCGCCTCGTTCAACACCGCGGTGGCACGGCGGACCCGGCGCCGCCCGGTCGAGGTGATGGTGGCCAGGGTGGTACGGCCGTCGTCGGGGTGCGCGACCCGCTCGACCAGTGCCTGCGCCTCGAGGCGGTCGACCGCGTTGGTGACGCTGGCGGGGTGCACCTGCAGGCGGGCGCCCAGCTTGCCCATCGGCAGCGCGCCGGCCCGGGAGAAGTCGAGCAGGACGAGCAGCTCGTAGCGGGCGAAGGTCAACTCGAACGGAGCGAGCGCCTCCTCGACCCGGGCCATGAGCAGCTGCTCGACCCGGATGATGGACGTCAGCGCGGCCATTCCGCCCGCCGCGTCCTGCCACCCCCTATCGATCCACTGGCGCCTGGCCTCGTCGATCGGGTCGAAACCGAGGGTCCGCCGCTGCCGCATCTCCGGGACGCTATCGCCCGTCGCCGCTCGACGCGGAGGCCGTCGCCGCTAATATGTGGACGTCCAAACATCTGCCGGGGGGACCACACGTGGCCGTCGAGCTCCACCGACCGGTTCACCCGGTCCGCTTCATCACCGCCGCGAGCCTGTTCGACGGCCACGACGCCGCGATCAACATCATGCGGCGCATCCTGCAGTCGCAGGGCGCAGAGGTGATCCACCTGGGCCACAACCGCTCGGTCGACGAGGTGGTCGAGGCCGCCGTCGCCGAAGACGTCCAGGGCGTCGCGGTCAGCTGCTACCAGGGCGGCCACGTCGAGTTCTTCGGCTACCTGGTCGACCGGCTCGCCGCCGCGGGCGCGGGACACATCCGGGTCTACGGGGGCGGCGGCGGCGTCATCGTCGCCGAGGAGATCGCGGCGCTGCGGTCCCTCGGCGTGCGCATCTTCTCCCCCGAGGACGGCCAACGCATGGGCCTGGCCGGCATGGTCAACACCCTGATCGCCGAGTGCGACGTCGACCTGACCGACCAGCCCGCCCCGATCGAGGACCTGCTCGGCGGGTCCGTCCCGGCACTGGCCCGCACGATCACCATGCTCGAGGCCGACCGCCTCGACGCGTCGACCGTCGAGCAGATCGCCGCCGCGGCTCGGGCGCGGACGGTGCCGGTGCTCGGAATCACCGGCACCGGCGGCTCGGGCAAGTCGTCGCTGACCGACGAGCTCATCCGACGGGTCCGCCTCGACCAGGACGACAAGGTCAACATCGCGGTGCTCGCCGTCGACCCGACCCGGCGCCGCGGCGGCGGGGCGCTGCTCGGCGACCGGATCCGCATGAACGCCATCCACACCCCCGCGGTGTACTTCCGGTCCCTCGCCACCCGCGACGCCGGCGGAGAGGTACCCCTGCACCTGGACCGGATGGTCCAGGCCACCGTGGCCGCCGGCGCCGACCTGGTCATCGTCGAGACCCCCGGCATCGGCCAGGGCGACTCGGAGATCACCACCATCTCCGACGTGGCGCTGTACGTGATGACCCCCGAGTTCGGCGCCGCGTCGCAGCTGGAGAAGATCGACATGCTCGACTTCGCCGACGCGGTGGCGATCAACAAGTTCGAACGTCGCGGCGCCCAGGACGCCCTCCGCGACGTCGCCCGCCAGATGGTCCGCAACCGCGAGGCGTTCGACCGGGACCCGGCCGACATGCCGGTGTTCGGCACGATCGCGTCCCGGTTCAACGACGACGGCGTCACCGCCCTGTACCAGCACCTGCGCCGGGAGCTCGCCGGCCACGGCTTGGGCGTCGGCGAGGGATCCCTGGCCCCGGTCGACACCCGTTCGTCGACGAGCCTGGACCCGATCGTCCCCGAGTCCCGTGCGCGCTACCTGGCCGAGATCGCCGAGTCCGTCCGCAGCTACCACGACGCCACCGCCCGTCACGCGGCGACGGCCCGCCGGCTCCAGCAGCTCGAGGCCACCGCAGCCATCCTCGCCGACAGCCGCGGCGACGGGGGCGGTGGAGTTCCCGACGCGGTGACCGCCCTCGCCGAGGCCACCCGCGCCGAGCTCCCCGACGCGGACCGCGAGCTGCTCGAACGGTGGCCCGAGCGCGTGGCCGAGCTGACCGGACCCGACCGCCCGACCCGCGAATCGCTGGCGGGCACCGCAGTCCCCAAGCTGGCGCTCCCCCGCTTCGTCGACCACGGCGAGCAGCTCCGGTGGCTGCGCTCGGAGAACCTGCCGGGCTCGTTCCCGTTCACCGCCGGGGTGTTCCCGTTCAAGCGCGAGGGCGAGGACCCGGCCCGCATGTTCGCCGGCGAGGGCGGCCCGGCGCGCACCAACCGCCGCTTCCACCTGCTGTCGGAAGGCCAACCCGCCACCCGACTGTCGACCGCGTTCGACTCGGTCACCCTCTACGGCTGCGACCCGGCCGAGCGGCCCGACATCTACGGCAAGGTCGGCAACTCCGGCGTGTCGGTCGCGACCCTCGACGACATGCGGGTCCTCTACTCGGGCTTCGACCTGTGCGACCCGACGACGTCGGTGTCGATGACCATCAACGGCCCGGCTCCGACCGTGCTCGCCATGTTCCTCAACACCGTCATCGACCAGCGCATCGACCGCTTCACCGAGGAGCAGGGCCGGCCGCCCACCGACGACGAAGCCGCCGAGCTGCGCGCCGGGGCGCTCGCCCACGTCCGAGGCACGGTGCAGGCCGACATCCTCAAGGAGGACCAGGGCCAGAACACCTGCATCTTCTCCACCGAGTTCTCGCTCGGACTCATGGCGGACGTGGCCGAGTGGTTCGTCGCCGAGGGGGTGCGCAACTTCTACTCGGTGTCCATCTCCGGCTACCACATCGCCGAGGCGGGCGCGAACCCGATCAGCCAGCTGGCGTTCACCCTGGCCAACGGGTTCACCTACGTCGAGTCGTACCTGGCCCGCGGCCTCGACATCGACGACTTCGCCCCCAACCTCAGCTTCTTCTTCTCCAACGGCATGGACCCCGAGTACACGGTGCTCGGCCGGGTCGCCCGACGCATCTGGGCGATCGCCATGCGGGACCGCTACGGCGCCGGCGAGCGCTCCCAGAAGCTCAAGTACCACGTGCAGACCTCGGGCCGGTCCCTGCACGCCCAGGAGATGGCGTTCAACGACATCCGCACCACGCTGCAGGCGCTGTGCGCCACCTACGACAACGCCAACAGCCTCCACACCAACGCCTACGACGAGGCGGTCACGACCCCCACCGCCGAGTCGGTGCGTCGGGCGCTGGCGATCCAGCTCGTCATCAACCGCGAGTGGGGCCTGGCCATGAACGAGAACCCGTTGCAAGGCAGCTTCATCGTCGAGGAGCTCACCGACCTGGTCGAAGCGGCGGTGCTGGCCGAGCTCGACGCCATCAGCTCACGCGGCGGCGTGCTCGGAGCGATGGAGACCGGCTACCAGCGGGGCCGCATCCAGGACGAGTCGGTCCTCTACGAGCACCGCAAGCACGACGGGAGCCTGCCGATCGTCGGAGTCAACACGTTCCTCGACCCGGCCGGCGAACCCGAACCGCCGGTGCTGACCCTGGCCCGCTCGACCGACGCGGAGAAGGACGACCAGATCGCCCGCGTGTGCGACTTCCAGGCCCGCCACGCCGCCGAGCGACCCGCCGCGCTCGAGCGGCTGCGACGGGCGGCGCTCGACGGCGAGAACCTGTTCGCGGTCCTGATGGACACGGTGCGGTCCTGCACGCTCGGCGAGATCACCGACGCGCTGTTCGAGGTGGGCGGTCAGTACCGCCGCAGCGTCTGAGCCACCGGCGACGATCCCGCGGGTCAGGCGACGCGGGATCTCGGGCGACCCGGGTTCTCAGGCGACGCGGGTTCTCAGGCGACGCGGTGCAGCGTGTTGTGGTCGGTGTGGGGGAACAGCTCGGGGAACTGGTCCATCCGCAGCGTGGTGGTCTCGTGGTAGGACCACGTGTCGGGGCCGTCGATGGTGATCGTGACCTCGTAGGCCCGCGTCGAGGCGTGCTGGGCCAGGTACTTGTTCTCGCCGATGCTGTAGGTGTCGTGGCCGGCCGAGGCCGACAGCGTGAACTCCGTCGCGTCCGCAGCCGCGGTGCCGCCGGCGAACGTGGTGATGCCCCGCGGCACGACGAAGCAGCGCATGACCTCACCGGTGGCGGCGTCCCACAGCCAGTAGCCGACCTCGGTGTGGAACGGGATGTCCTCGTTCCCGCGCCACATGGCGCTGTGGTAGTCGAGGCCGTAGAGCGACTGGCTGCCGTTGTCGACCGGACCGAACGGCTTGAACGTCGCCTTCTCCAGGTACGGCGTGTCGAGCACCTTCTCCTGCGAGTGCGAGTAGGCGGTGTCGAGACCACCCTCGCCCTGCCACTCGCCGGCCAGCGTCGCCAGGGGTCCCCATTCGTTCGCCATGGTCCAAGCTCCTCGTCTCGGGTCGACCCGAGGGTCCGGGTCGGCGCAGGACGGATCGTACCCATCACGGCTCAGGCGGTGTCCCCGGATCTGTCCGCGGTCCGTCAGGTCCGCTCTCGTCACCGTCCCGTCGCTGCTGTCCGGGGTGGATCCGTCCGAACCCCTCGGCCCCGATGAGGGGGACGAAGCGGACGTCGCACAGGTGGGCTCGCTCGCTGTGCTCCCCCCGAACCGTGACCCGCACCAGCTCCTGGGCGTGGCCGTCGGGACCGATCGGGATGACGAGGCGGCCACCGTCGGCGAGCTGGGCGACCAGGGCATCGGGGACCGCTGGAGCGGCTGCGGTGACGACGATCGCGTCGAAGGGCGCCGAGTCCGGAGCCCCGAGCGAGCCGTCGCCCACGTCGACGTGCACGTTGCCCGCCCCCGTCGCCTCGAGCGCCTCCCGCGCTCTGCGGGCGAGGTCCTCGTGGCGTTCGACGGTCCACACCTCGGCGGCCAGCCGGCCGAGCACCGCGGCGCCGTAGCCCGAACCGGTCCCCACCTCGAGAACCCGGTCGGCCGCTCCGATCCGGGCCTCCTGTGCCATCAGGGCGACGATGTAGGGCTGGGAGATCGTCTGGCCCGCACCGATGGGCAGGGGACGATCCTCGTAGGCCGCGTCGACCAGATCCTCGGGGACGAAGTGCTCCCGCGGCACGGACTCCATGGCCGCGAGCACCCGTTCGTCGTGGATGTCCCGGGCAGCCAGGTCGTGGGCGACCATGCGACGGCGGGCCCGTCGGCTCGCGTCGTCCCGGTCCGGGACCCGTGCCGAACGTCGACCACGGCGGCGACGTCGACCGGACGACGGTGCGGCCACCACGACATCAGGCTAGGCCCGGCCACGTGGCGGGTGGTGGCTCCCGATCGCTCGGTTCTCGGCGTGCCCGGGGTGGGACTCGAACCCACACGCCCTTTCGGACAGCGGATTTTGAGTCCGCCGCGTCTGCCATTCCGCCACCCGGGCCGGCCCCGGACTCTAGCGGGATGCCGTAGCGTGTGGCCCATGAGCGACACGACTGACACCGGTTCCGAGGACTCCGCGGGCGGCGGCTCGCACTGGCTGCGCTGGATGGTGCTGATCGCCATCGCGATCGGCGCGATCGTCGCCGGCCGCAAGATCGCCCTGAACTCCGCCGACAAGGACTTCGAGGAGCGCCTGCGCGAGCTCGACGCCGAGCGGGGCTGACCCCGCCGCCGAACTTGTAGGCCACGGGTCGTCCGGCGACCTGCCAGCTACAACAACGCCAGCGGCCGCCGAACTTGTAGGCCACGGGTCGCCAGGCGACCTGCCAGCTACAACAACGCCAGCGGCCAGGCCGCCGATGCCGCTCAGTCCTTCAGGGCGGCGAGGAGCTTGAGGGGCGTGTCCTTGGGGCTGATCTTGTACCAGGCCTGCTCGACCTTGCCCTTCTCGTCGATCAGGAACGCCGAGCGGATGATCCCCATGAAGGCACGCCCGTAGAGCTTCTTCTCGCCCCACACCCCGTACGCCTCGGCGACCTTGTGCTCGGGGTCCGACAGCAGCGGGTAGCCGAGCGAGTACTTCTGGTCGAACGCGGCCTGCTTGTCGGGCATGTCCGGGCTGATGCCGACGATGGCGGTGTCGCCCACCTGGTCGGCCACGTCGCGCAGACCGCAGGCCTGGTTGGTGCAGCCCGGCGTGTTGGCCTTGGGGTAGAAGAACACCAGCACCTTGCGCCCCTTGAACGACGACAGGCGCACCGTCTCGCCGTCCTGGTCCTTCAGTCCGATCGCGGGGGCTTTGTCACCGATCTCGAGCTTGGTCATGGCCGGGAACCTACCCCCGACCCGAACCGGGACGCGACAGAGCCGCCCCGACAGGGCGGCTCCATCACTGACCCCAGCGGGTCCCCAGCGAGCGGCCGGCCCGGAGGCCGACCGCAGATCACTTGCCGGTCTTGGCGCGGTTCTTGAGCTTGGCGCCGGCGGACACCTTGGCGGCGTTGGAGGCCGGGACCTGGATGGTCTCGCCGGTCTGCGGGTTGCGACCGGTGCGGGCGGCCCGGTGCGTCTGCTCGAACTTCAGGAAGCCCGGGATCGTCAGCGTGTCCTTGCCCTTGGCGACGATCTCACCGGCGATGTCCTCGAAGGTGTCGAGAACGGCCTGGACGTCCTTCTTGGCGATGTCGGTCCGCTGGGAGATGGTCTCCACCAGTTCGGTCTTGTTCATGGTTCCTCCTGGTCGACCCCCCGGAGGACTGGTCGACGATCACGATTGAATTACCACGATGTAACTATCACGTCGGAGGGGTCCGAAGCGAGCTTTTCCCTTGGAATTCCGGGCCTCGCGCGCTTCGCGCGCAGATGCTCACGCGCCTGGTCGGGGCTCTCAGCCGCGGTCGAGGGCGTCGCGGAACGAGCCGATGAGCTCGCCGGCGGCCTCCGGTGAGCGGGTCTCGAGCACCCGGCGCACCAGGGCGGTGCCCACGACGACGCCGTCGGCCACCTCGCAGACCTCGACCGCCTGCTCGGGCGACGAGATGCCGACCCCGACCAGGACCGGCACGTCGGTGATCGCCTTGAGCCGCGACGCGATCACCGTGGCCGAGTCGGCCAGCGCAGCGCGCTCCCCCGTGACCCCCATCAGCCCGACGGCGTAGACGAAGCCGCGGGCCCGGGCCACGATTCGTTCCAGGCGCTCGTCCGGAGCGGTCGGCGCGGCGAGCATCACGGTCTGGATGCCGGCCCCGTCGGCGGCCGCGCACCACGGCTCGGACTCCTCGAGCGGCAGGTCCGGCACGATGGCTGCGGCCACCCCGCAGCGGCGGGCGGTCGCCGCGAAGCGCTCGTAGCCGAACCGGTAGACCAGGTTGACGTAGGTCATCACCGCCAACGGCACGCCCGCGTCGACCCCTGCGAGCTCGTCGAGGATGCCCGGAGGGGTCGCCCCCGAAGCCAAGGCCAGCTCTGAGGCCTGTTGGATCACCGGCCCGTCCATGACCGGATCCGAGAACGGGATCCCGACCTCGACCGCGTCGGCACCGGCGGACGCCACCGAGCGCAGCACGTCGGTCCAGTCGCCGTCGGCCCCTGCGAACAGCCCGCCGGTCAGGTACGGGACCAGCGTCTTGGCCCCGGCGTCGCGGCGTCCCCGCAGCGTCGCCTCCAGGTCGAGGGCGACGGCGCTCACAGCCGGTCCGCCAGCACGTCCATCATCTGCGCCACGTCCTTGTCGCCCCGCCCCGACAGGTTGATCAGCACGGTCCGCCCGGCCAGCTCGGCACGGGCCCGCGACACCCAGGCCAGGGCGTGGGCCGATTCGAGAGCGGGGATGATCCCCTCGGTGCGGCTGAGCAGCACGAAGGCGTCGACGACCTCGTCGTCGGTGACCGGCTCGTAGCGGGCCCGGCCCACGTCGGCCAGGTGCGAGTGCTCCGGGCCGACGCCGGGGTAGTCCAACCCGGCGGAGATCGACTCGGCTTCGAGCACCTGACCGAACTCGTCCTGCTTGAGGTAGCTGTGCATGCCGTGGACGATCCCGGGGACACCCCCGCCGATCGCCGCTCCCCCGGCGGGCTCCACGCCGACCAGCTCGACGCCGGGCACCTCGGCGAAGCCCGAGAAGATGCCGGCCGCGTTGGAACCCCCGCCCACGCAGGCCACCACCACGTCGGGCGGCCCGCCCAGCAGGTCGTCGCACTGCGCGGCGGCCTCGACGCCGATCACCCGGTGGAACTCACGCACCATCCACGGGTACGGGTGCGGGCCCATCACCGATCCCAGGCAGTAGTGCGAGGACTCGACGGTCGCCACCCAGTCACGCATGGCCTCGTTGACGGCGTCCTTGAGGGTCCGGCTGCCGGAGGTCGCCGGGGTCACCTCGGCTCCCAGCAGACGCATGCGGAACACGTTGAGCTGCTGGCGGGCCATGTCGACCTCACCCATGTACACCAGGCAGTCCATCCCCAGCAGCGCCGCGGCGGTGGCCGTCGCGACGCCGTGCTGGCCCGCCCCGGTCTCGGCCACCAGGCGGGTCTTGCCCATGCGCCGGGCGAGCAGCGCCTGACCGAGCACGTTGTTGATCTTGTGCGAACCGGTGTGGTTGAGGTCCTCGCGCTTGAGCAGGACCCGACAGCCGACCTCCTCGGACAGGCGGTGGCAGTCGGTGAGCGGACTCGGACGGCCGGCGTAGGAGCGAAGCAGCTCGTCGAGCTCGGAGCGGAACGCAGGGTCGGCCCACGCGTCACGGAAGGCGGCGTCGAGCTCGATCAGCGCCGGCATCAGCGACTCGGGCACGAAGCGGCCGCCGTGGTCGCCGAAGCGCCCGGTCGGGTCGGGCTCGCCCATCACCGGCTCGCCGGATGCGCTCACGGGTTCGGTCACGGGCGGCACGGTAGCGCCGCACCTCCGGCGGCCCGAATCGGGTTCCGGCATCGTCGGGCTCAGAGCCCGGCGTCGGCCCAGTCGAAGGGACCGTTCCCCTCGGGGTGGTACGGCCGGGGCGCCGCGGCGCGGGCGCTGCGGACGAAGCGCTGGACCTTGAGCGGGTCCTTGCGCGTCGGGTCGCCGTCGGCCTGGACGCCGGTCGAGGTGTCCACCCCCCAGGGCTGCACCTCGGCGACCGCGGCTGCGACGTTGTCGGGTGTGAGCCCGCCGGCGAGGATCATCCGCCGCCCGACCGGAACACCCTCGGCCAGGGCCCAGTCGAACACGTTGCCGGAACCTGGGACCGGCGAGTCGAGCAGCAGGGCGTCCGCGCCGTAGTCGTCGACGTGGGCGAGCGCCGGGTCGCCGACCGCGAGCGCCACGATCAGGGCGTGGGCGTAGGGCCGGATCTCCGCCGCGTCCTGCGGGGACTCGTGGCCGTGGAGCTGCACGGCCCGCAACCCGGCCTCGAGGACCGTGTCGATCACCAGCCGGGGGGCCTGGTCGCGGAACACGCCGACGGTCACCACCTCGGGTGGGAGCCGCTTGACGATGTCGCGCACGGTCCCCACGCTCACCTGGCGGGCGCTGGGGGCGAACACGAAGCCCACGGCGTCGGCTCCGAGGGCGGTCGCCATCAGGGCGTCCTCCTCGTTGGTGATGCCGCAGATCTTCACGAACACGGCTCGAACGCTATCGGCACCGACGCGACGGTTCGTGGAGGGTTTCAACCGCCGCGCGGCCCCCGGGGAACCCGCAGCGCGGCGAGCGCGGCGCCGGGGTCCGCAGCGGTGACCAGGTGCTCGCCGACCAGAACGGCGTGGTAGCCCGCGGCGGCGAGCGCGAGCGCGTCGTCGCGGCCACGCACCCCCGACTCGGCCACCCGGACCGTGCCGGCGGGCATGGCCGCCGCGACCCGGACCGCTCGGGCGGTGTCGACCTCGAAGGTGACCAGGTCCCGCTGGTTGACCCCGACGAGGTCCCCGGCGGTGGTGGCGAGAGCCCGTTCCAGCTCGGCCTCGTCGTGCACCTCGACCAGCACGTCGAGGCCGATCTGCACCGCCAGCGCCGACAGCTCGCCGAGCTCGCCGTCGCTGAGCGCGGCCACGATGAGCAGCACGCAGTCGGCCCCCATCAGCCGGGCGTCGCACACGTCGTTGGCCGACACGGTGAAGTCCTTGCGCAGCACCGGGACGCTCACCGCGGCCCGGGCCGCGGCCAGGTCGTCGGCGGACCCGCCGAAGGACTCGCCGTCGGTCAGCACCGACAGGCAGCTCGCCCCGGCGGCCTGGTAGTCCGCGGCCAGCGCGGCCGGGTCCAGGTCCGCGAACAGGTCGCCCTTGGACGGCGAGCGGCGCTTGACCTCGGAGATCACCGCCAGCTCCGTCCCCGCCAGCAGGGCCGAGCGGAAGCCTCGGGTCGGTGGGAGCTCGCCGGCGGCCTGCACCAGGTCCTCGGTGCGCCGCTCGTCCGCGGCCGCGTCGGCCCGGTGACGATCGAGGATGCGGTCCAGGTAGGTGGCCATGGGTCCGCGACGGTAGACGGCGCGTCACACTTCGATCACAGGCTCCTGACCGCTCCGTGGTCATCCTCCGATAGAACGGGTCGGTGGCAACGATCGTGGCCGTCGAGGACGATCCGGCGATCGCCGATCTGCTCGACATGTACCTCCGACGAGAGGACCACCGCGTCTACCTGGCCGCGGACGGGGAGCGGGGCCTCGAGCTGATCGCCGCGCACCGCCCCGACGTGGTGATCCTCGACGTGGGACTGCCCGGAATCGACGGTCTCGAGGTGTGCCGCCGGATCCGGGCCTCGGACGCAGCGGTGTCGGTGGTGTTCCTCACCGCACGCGACGACGAGATCGACCGGGTTCTCGGCCTGGAGATGGGCGCGGACGACTACGTGACCAAGCCGTTCTCGCCCCGGGAGCTGGTGGCCCGGGTCCGGGCCCAGCTTCGACGGGCGGCAGCGACCGCCGCGGCGACGACTGTTGCGCCGGCGGTGATCGAGGTGGGCAGCGTCGAGGTCGACCTCGGCCGCCACGAGGCCCGACGCGACGGCGAACCGGTGGGTCTGACCACCCAGGAGTTCGAGCTGCTGGCGTTCTTGGGCGCCAACCGCGGCCTCGCCCTCAGCCGCCGGCAGATCCTCGACGGCGCGTGGGGCGACGGCTGGATCGGCGACGAGCGGACCGTCGACGTCCACGTCGGTCAGCTGCGCCGCAAGCTCGGAGACGACCTGCCCCTCGTCACGGTGTGGGGCGTCGGGTACCGGCTGGACTGACGGCCGGACCACGGGACGAGGAGCCGGGATGCGTCGACGAGTGTCCGCCGCTGTGATCGTGTCGGTGGTCGTCGCCCTGGCGCTCGCCGGGCTCGGCACGCTGGTGTTGAGCCGGGCCGCGGCACGCCGAAGCGCCGAGGCGGACCTCCGACGCCAGGCCGGGGTGGTGGCCGATCTGGCGGCGGCGTTGGGAACCGCCAACCAACCCGACGCCGAGGGCAACCCCCGACTGTCGGTGACGTCGCTGCGCAGGATGTCCGACGCGTTCGACCTGCACGACATCGGCGCGGTGATCGTCGGACCCGAGGGACGCAGCCGGGGCGAGCTGCCCGCGGGGGTCACGCTCACCCCGGCCGAGGAGGAAACGGTCCGCGCCGGAGGACTGGTGTCGGGCGAGTCGGCCGGGGGTCGCCTGTACGCCGCCACCGGACGCTCCGTCGGGCCCGCGGTGATCGTCGTGGGCATGACCGGCACCACCCGGGGTCTGCTCAGCGGGCCCGCCGGGTGGTTCGTGATCTCCTCGGCGTTGGTGGTGGCGTTGGCCGTCGGGGTCGGGCTGTGGCTGGGTTCCCGGCTGGCGAGGCCGGTGCGCGACGCCACCGCGGTGACCGAACGGATCGCGGCGGGAGATCTGGACGCACGCCTGCCCGACCCGTTCCCGGGAGCCGGCGACGAGACCGCCGTGCTGGCCCGGTCGATCAACGCCATGGCCGACGCCCTGGCCCGGTCCCGGGGCCTGGAGCAGCAGTTCCTGATGTCGGTGAGCCACGACCTGCGCACCCCGCTGACCAACATCCGCGGCTACGCCGAGGCGATCGCCGACGGCGCGACCGCACCGGGGGACGGCGCCCGGGTCATCAGCCGCGAGTCGGACCGCCTGGAGCGTCTGGTGCGCGACCTGTTGGACCTGGCCCGACTCGACGCCCGACAGTTCACCCTGCACCCCCGCCCGGTCGACGTCGGATCCGTGGTCGCCGACGCAGCCGAGTCCCATCGGGCCGAGTTGGCGGCGGCCGGCCTGAGCCTGGTGGTGCAGGCCGACGCCGGGTTGACCGGGACGGTGGACCCGGACCGTCTGGCGCAGGTCGTCGGCAACCTGGTCGGCAACGCCACCCGGTTCGCGGCCGGAGCGGTCACGGTCACCGCGTCCGGCGAACCCGCCGAATCCGCCGGCGATCCGTCGGCAACGACGGGCCACCGCTCGGTCGTGGTCCAAGTGATCAACGACGGCACCCCGATCGACGCGGCCGACCTGCCCTTCGTGTTCGAACGTCTCTACCAGGGGCGCCGTCGACCGACCCGATCCGAGTCCGGCTCGGGCCTGGGGCTGGCCATCGTCCGGGAGCTGGTCACCGCCATGGGCGGCACGGTCGGCGTCCACGCGCCCACCGACGGCGGCACGGCGTTCTGGTTCCGGGTCCCGCTGACCCCCGTCGCTCCCCCATCGAACTTGTAGCCCACGCGTCGCCCTGGCGACCGCCAGCTACAAGTTCGACACGGCCCGGCGAACTTGTAGCCCACGCGTCGCCCTGGCGACCGCTGGCTACAAGTTCGGAGGGGGCGGGGCGACGAACGGGAGGTCGACCACGCGGGCCGTCGCGCCGTCGAACTCGACGTCCGCGCCGAGCTCGACTCGCCGGTGCACCATCGCCAGCGCGACCGGCACGCCTCCGAGCGTGGGCGACACGACCGCGCTGGTGACCGCTCCCCGCTCGACGCCCTCGGCGATGACCGGTGCACCGGGGCTCGGGAGCACCGCCCCGTCGATGACCAGGCCCCGCAGGTGGCGCGGCACGTTGTCGCCCCGGTGGTGCACGCGGGCGACCAGCTCCTGGCCGGTGTAGCAGCCCTTGGTGAAGCTGACCGAGGTGTCGATGAGCCACGCCCCCGCCTCGGCGGGGATGGTCGAGGCGTCGAGCTCGCGGCCCATGACCGGCCACCCCTGCTCGATCCGCAGCACCTCGAGGACCTCGGGCCCGACCCGCTGCACACCGTCGGGCGGCTCCGGTGCCGGTCCGTCGACCGGGCCGAACAGATCGACTCCGGCCAGACCACGGCGGTCGACCGCCAGCGACAGCTCGGCCCCGGACGCTCCGTCGGCGACGTCGGCCGCCCGAGGCCCGACCAGTGCCAGGCCGCGGCGCCGCACCGGCTCGACGACCACGTCGACGCGCAGCAGGAACCGGCGCAGCCGGGCCAGGGTCGACTCCCCCCACCCGGCGTCCACGTCGACGAACAGCTCGGCGTCAGCGGTCCGGGTGATGCGCAGCCACGCCGCCACCTTGCCCTGCGGCTCGAGCAGCAGCGACCACGTGCTTTCGCCCACCGCCAGCGAGGACACGTCCGCCGACACCTGGCCCTGGACGAACGACACCGCGTCGGACCCGGTGACGACCAGGCCGTCGCGCTCGAGGGCGACGGCGACGACGTCGGAGCGGGCCGCGCCCACTCCGGCCACGACGCCCTCGTCGGGCGCGGCCGGAGTGGCCATCAACGACCTCCGGCGGCGCGACGGTACGCGGTCATGCGCTCGGCGGCCGGCACCGCCGACAGCAGCGCCCTGGCCTTGTTGCGGGTCTCGAGCTCCTCGTCGGCGGCCACCGAGTCGGCGACGACGCCGGCGCCGGCCTGCACGCACGCCCGACGGGTCCCGTCAGCTCCGGGCGGGTCGACCAGCATCGTGCGGATGGCGATGGCGGTGTCGATGTTGCCGGAGAAGTCGACGTAGCCGACGATGCCGGCGTACGGGCCGCGCTTGACCGGTTCGAGCTCGTCGATGATCTCCATGGCCCGCACCTTGGGCGCGCCCGACACCGTGCCCGCCGGCAGCGTGGCCCGCAGCACGTCGATCGGGCCGCACCCCTCGGCCAGAGCACCCGACACCTGCGAGGTCAGGTGCATGACGTGGCTGTAGCGCTCGAGGGTCATCAGCTCGTCGACCTGGCAGGTGCCGAACTCGACGACCCGCCCGACGTCGTTGCGGGCCAGGTCGACCAGCATGATGTGCTCGGCCCGCTCCTTGGGGTGCTCGACCAGCTCGGCGGCCAGGCGGCGGTCGTGCTCGTCGGTGCGCCCCCGGAACCGGGTGCCGGCGATGGGGCGGGAGATCACACGGCCGTCGAGCAGCTGCACCATCGGCTCGGGCGAGCAGCCGACCAGGGTCAGGTCGTCCTCGCGCATGAGGAACATGTAGGGGCTCGGGTTGACCTGGCGCAGCGTCCGGTAGATGTCGAGCGGTTCAGCCGTCGTGGTGAAGTCGAAGCGCTGAGCGAGAACGACCTGGAAGATGTCGCCGGCGAGGATGTGCTCCTTGGCCGCGTCGACCGCCGCCTCGTAGGTCCCGCCCGACATCGACGACGTGACCGCCACCGACTCGTCGGCCCGGGTGGGCGGTTCGACCAGCGGCTCGTCGATCGGGGTGGCACCGTCGGCGGCCATGCGCTCCAGGCGGGCCACCGCGTCGTCGTAGGCGAGGTCGACCGCGGACCGGTCCGCGCCGTCGGCGACGAACGCGTTGGCGACCAGGGTCACCTGCTGGGACCAGTGGTCGTACGCGGCGATCTCGCCGATGACCGACAGGACGGCGTCGGGCCAGCCCCGGTCGTCGGCGGGCACCGCCGGCAGGTGCTCGACCTCGCGCACGACGTCGTAGCCCAGATACCCCATGACCCCGGAGTGCAGCGGCGGCAGCTCCCAACCGCGGGGTCCGTCGGCTGCGTCCGAGGTCCCGACGACGGCGGCGAGAGCGTCGGGGGTCGGAGCCCGCAGGTGCTCGAGCAGGACCTCGAGCACGGCCAGGATCCCGTCCCCGGTGGGGAGATCACCGACCAGGCCGTCGGGGAGCGATCCATCGACCTCGACCCGGCCGCTGCGGGACACGAGGCGCAACCGGGGGTCGCGGCCGACGAAGGACCAGCGACCCCAGCGGCCGCCGTGGTCGACCGACTCGAGCAGGAAGCCCGCCCGGGCCGGACTCCCGTCCGCCGGGGAGTCGGGGCCGCACCACCGGGCGAACGCGGCGACCGGGGTGGTCAGGTCGGCCAGCAGCGTCCGGGTGACCGGGACGACGCGGTGGTCACGGGCCAGGCGGTGGAACTGGTCTCGGGTCAGCATCCGGCGGCGTCGATCGGCCCGCGGGCCTCAGACCGGTCCCGGTCGGTCGGTGGTCTGCTCGTCGGATCCGAAGGTGCGGAACCAGCAGGTGTAGGCGCCGGTGTGACACGCCCCCTTGCCCTCCTGCTCGACCAGGAACAGCAGCGCGTCGCCGTCGCAGTCGTAGTGGGCCGAACGGATGAACTGTCGGTCACCGGAGGTGTCGCCCTTGCGCCACACCTCCTGGCGCGACCGGGACCAGAACACGGTTCGGCCCTGCTCCAGGCTCATGCGCAGCGTCTCGGCGTTCATCCACGCCATCATCAGCACCGCCCGGGTCTCGACGTCCTGCACGATGGCCGGGACCAGGCCGTCGGAGTCGTAGCGGATGAGCTCCAGATCGGCGTCACGCACCGCGACGGGGGTCACGGCGGGCGGGGTGTCGGACGAGGGCGCAGGAGCGGGGCACATGGTGGGCCAATCGTAGGAGCGGCCGCCGGAGGGAGCCGAACCGGAATCGGCGGCGCCGTCCTGCGTCCAGAGGAGTGCGTGGTTCCGCGGTCCTACAGATTCCGCCGGTCCTACAGGTAGAGCCCGGTGTGGCCGGCTTCGAGGCGCTCGGAGGCCACCGCGTGGATGTCCCGCTCGCGCAGGATGATGAACGTGTCGCCCCGGACCTCGACCTCGTAGACCTCTTCGGGGTTGAACAGGACGTGGTCGCCGTCCTCGACGGCCCGCACGTTGGGGCCGGTCGCCCGGACCTCGGCCCACGCCAGGCGCTTGCCCATCTGGGCGGTGGCCGGGATGAGGATTCCCCCGGTGGAGCGGCGGTCCCCCTCGGCATCGACCTTGACCAGGATGCGGTCGTTGAGCATCCGCACCGGCAGCTTCTCGTGCGACCCGGTCGGCCGAGGCGGGGACGGCGAGGCTGCCGCCGTCCCATCGGCGCCCGCGCCGTCGGGGCCGGTGCCGTCGCTGGGGTCGGCGTCGGCGGGGTAGCCGTCGGTGGGGTCGGCGTCGGTCATGGGTCGACCACGCTACCGGTGGCGTCGCGAGGTCGGTACTCGGCAGTCCTGCCGCCCGCGACAGGACCCCTCAGGACACCTCAGGACGGCGAGCCCCAGGACGGCGAGCGTCAGGACGAGGCGACAGCGGGCATGACCTTCTCGGCGACCAGGGCCAGGTGCTCGAGGTCGTCGAGGTCGAGCACCTGCAGGTACAACCGCGTCATGCCGATCGATGCGAAGCGCTCGATCTTGGCGATCACCTCGTCGGGGGTGCCGGCCAGGCCGTTGGTGCGCAGCTCGTCGACCTCACGGCCGATGGCGCCGGCGCGTCGGGCGATCTCGGGTTCGTCCCGACCGACGCAGAGCACCTGGGCCGCCGAGCGCAGCACCGTGGCCGGGACCCGGTCGTGGGACCTGCACACCTCGTCGACGCCTCGGTTGAGCGCCGCGACGGTGTCGGCATCGGCGAAGGGCACGTTGTACTCGTCTGCGAATCGCGCCACCAGGGCGGGGGTGCGTCGCGCCCCGAAGCCGCCCACGATGATCGGCGGCCGGGGCCGCTGCACCGGCTTGGGCAACGCGGGGCTGCCCGCGATCTGGTAGTGGCGGCCGTCGTGGTCGAAGGTCTTGCCCGCCGGGGTGGACCACAGCCCGTCGACGATCTCGAGCTGCTCGGTCAGCCGGTCGAAGCGCTCGCCGAGCGGCGGGAACGGGATCCCGTAGGCGGTGTGCTCGTCGTCGAACCACCCGGCGCCCAGACCGAGCTCGACCCGTCCACCCGACATGGCGTCGACGGTGGCGACGGTGATGGCGAGCGGCCCCGGGAGCCGGAAGGTGCCGGCGGTGACGAGCGTGCCGAGGCGGATGGTCGCCGTGTCGCGGGCCAGGCCGGCGAGGGTGGTCCAGGCGTCGGTCGGACCGGGCAGCCCGGCGGTGTCGCCCATGGCCAGGTAGTGGTCGGAGCGGAAGAAGCCGCCGAAGCCGAGCTCCTCGGCCGCCCGTGCCACGGCGAGCAGCTGGTCGTAGGTGGCTCCCTGCTGGGGTTCGGTGAAGACGCGCAGCTCCATCGCGGCACCGTACCCCGGCCGGTCCGGACCGGTCGCTCAGACGGGTCGGACGGGAACTCCGGCCGCGGCGAGAGCGGCCTTGACCTCGGCGACGGTGTGCTGACCGAAGTGGAAGATCGACGCGGCGAGCACGGCGTCGGCTCCGGCGACAGTGATGCCCTCGACCATGTGCTCGACGCGTCCGACACCGCCCGACGCGATGACCGGAACGTTGACCGCGTCGGAGACCGCGGCGGTGACGGGGACGTCGAAGCCGTCCTTGGTGCCGTCGCGGTCCATGGAGGTCAGCAGGATCTCGCCCGCTCCGAGCTCGGCGACCCGGGCGGCCCACTCGACGGTGTCGAGACCGGTCGGGGTCCGACCGCCGTGGGTGTGGACCTCGAAGCGGGGACCGTTGCCGTCCCCGGCGCGGGAGTCGATGGCGACGACGACGCACTGGGCGCCGAACTCATCGGCGATCTCGGCGACCAGCTCGGGGCGGTCCACCGCTGCGGTGTTGACGCCGACCTTGTCGGCGCCGGCGCGCAGGATCCGACGGGCGTCCTCCACGCTGCGGATCCCGCCGCCGACGGTGAAGGGGATGAACACCTCTTCGGCGGTGTGGCGGACCATGTCGATCGTGGTCTCGCGGGCATCAGACGATGCGGTGATGTCGAGGAACACGAGCTCGTCGGCTCCCTCGGCGTCGTAGCGCGCCGCGAGCTCGACCGGGTCACCCGCGTCGCGCAGCGCCACGAAGTTGACGCCCTTGACCACCCGGCCGGCGTCGACGTCCAGGCAGGGGATGACACGGGCCACCGCGGTCATGTCGCACTCCCCCGGGTGACGGCGACGGCCTGGGCCACGGTGAACGCGCCTTCGTAGACGGCCCGCCCGGTGATCGCTCCCGCCAGCGAGCGCCCTCCGGCCGCCAGCGCGACGAGCGCCTCGATGTCGGCCAGGGTGCCGATGCCGCCCGAGGCGATCACCGGCACCTTGGTCGCGGCGACCACCGCGGCCAGGCCGGCGAGGTCGGGCCCCTCGAGGGTGCCGTCGCGGCTGATCTCGGTGACCACCAGCGCCGCGACCCCGGCGTCCTGGTACGCGACCGCCAGGTCCAACACGTCCGCGCCCGACCCCTCGAGCCAGCCCCGGACCGCCACCTCGGATCCGCGGGCGTCGAGGCCGACCGCGACCGGGTGATCGGCGGCCAGGCGCCGGACCAGGTCGGGGTCCTCCAGAGCGGCCGTGCCCAGCACGACGCGGGCGACGCCGGCGGAGAACAGCGCCTCGGCGGCCTCGACGGTGCGCACGCCCCCGCCGGTCTGCACCGGCACGTCGAGCGCCCCGGCGATGGCGGCGACGACGTCGCGGTTGCGGGGTTCACCGGTGCGCGCCGCGTCGAGGTCGACGACGTGGACCCACGGCGCGCCCTCGGACTGGAACGCCAGCGCCTGGGCGACCGGGTCGTCGCCGTAGACGGTGCTGCGGTCGTAGTCGCCCTGGTACAGCCGGACGCAGCGGCCGTCGAGCAGGTCGATCGCGGGGTACAGGTCCATCGTTGCCTTCGTGGTCCTCGGAAGCTCTCGGGTGGGCGGTGCGGATCAGCTGACGGTCGCGGTGGCGGCCAGGCGGACGAAGTTCCGCAGCAGGGCGAGGCCGGCCGTCCCGGACTTCTCGGGGTGGAACTGGGTGGCGAACACCATCTCGTGCTGCACCGCGGCGGTGACCGCTCCCCCGTAGTCGCAGGTGCCGATCACGTCGCCGGTGACCTCGGGGGCGAAGGAGTGCACGAAGTACATCCACGGGCGCTCGCCCAGCCCGTCGAACAGCGGCGACTCGCTGACCAGGTCGACCTGGTTCCACTGCATCTGCGGGTGCTTGACCCCCGCCGGCAGTCGCTGGACCCGGCCCGACAGGACGCCGAGACCGGTCACGCCGGGCGACTCGTCGGACTCCTCGTAGAGCAGCTGCATGCCCACGCAGATGCCCAGGAACGGTCGGCCCGAGGCCACGGCGTCGAGCGCGACCTGGTCCAGACCCGACTCCGACAGCGCCTCCCGGCAGCGTCCGAACGCTCCGACGCCGGGCAGGACGACCGCGTCGGCCCTCTCGACCCGGTCGGGGTCCGCGGTCAGGAAGGCATCCGCGCCGACGTGCTCGAGCGCCTTCTCGGCCGAACGCAGGTTGCCGATGCCGTAGTCGAGCACGGCGATCCGCGGGCCGGCCTCCACGGTCACAACGTGCCCTTGGTGGAGGGCAGCTCGGTGCCCTCCACCCGCACGGCGTCGCGCAGGGCGCGGGCCGCGGCCTTCACCGACGCCTCGATGATGTGGTGGGTGTTGCGACCGCGGACCAGTGTGAGGTGCAGGGTGATACCGGCCGAGGTGACCAGCGCCCGCCAGAACTCCTCCATCAGCTGGGGGTCGAACGGAGGGTCGCCCAGGACCTTCACGCCGGGCGGGTCGATGTCGTAGTGCAGGTACGGCCGACCCGACAGGTCGAGGACCGCTTCGATCACCGCTTCGTCGAGGGGCACCCGGATCGACGCGAAGCGACGCACGCCGCGCTTGTCGCCCAGGGCCTGTCGCAGCGCCTCGCCGACGATGATGCCGGTGTCCTCGACGGTGTGGTGCGCGTCGATCTCCAGATCGCCGTCGGCGTGCAGGGTGAGGTCCATCCCGCCGTGGCGACCGAGCTGGTCGAGCATGTGGTCGAAGAACGGCAGCCCGGTGCGGCAGTCGGTGGTGCCGTCGCCGTCGACGTCGAGCGTGACCGAGATCGTCGTCTCCTTGGTGACGCGCTCGGCCTGGGCGGTGCGGGGGGTGTCGCTCACGGGGTCAAGGATCGCGCGTCGGCGCACCGACACCAGAACGCGATCGCCTGGACCGACCCGGCGTTGCGGCCCGGTGCGCTCACCGGCCGGTCAGGACCTCGGTGAGCGCAGCCAGGAACTCGTCGTCCTCCTCGACGGTGCCGAGAGTGACGCGCAGGCAGCCCTCCAGGCCGGGCCAGGACGCGCAGTTGCGCACCAGCACGCCGCGGTCGACCAGCTCCTGCCAGACCTCGGCGCCGTCACGGCCGCGGGGCCGGAACAGGATGAAGTTCGCGGCGCTCGGCCACATGTCGACCTCGAGCGAGCTCAGCGCGGCCTCGAGCCGGCCCCGCTCCTCGACCAGGTGCGCCACCCGTCGCTGCATGTCGTCGAGGTGGTCGAGGGCGAGCACCCCGGCCAGCTGGGTCATCGAGTCGAGGTGGTACGGCAGGACGACCTTCTCGAGGTCCTCGACGACCCAGGACGGGCCGATCAGGTATCCCAGACGGAGCGCGGCCGCGGACCAGGTCTTGGAGAACGTCCGGGTCACGACCACCGGCCGGTCCTCGGACAGCAGGCTCAACGCCGACCACGGTGAGAACTGGCCGTACGCCTCGTCGACGACCAGCAGCCCGCCGATCTCCTCGACCACCTCCAGCACGGCGCGCACCGTCTCCTCGGGCTCCAGGCGGCCGGTCGGGTTGTTGGGCGAGCACAGGAACGTGATCGTCGGGCGTCGGTCGAGTAGCAGGCGTCGGGCGACGTCGACGTCCAGGGTGAAGTCCGCCTCCCGGGCCGCGGAGACGACGTCGGACCCGCACACCCGGGCGATGTGGGAGTGCAGGGCGTAGGTCGGCTCGAAGGTGGCGACGGTCCGGCCGGCACCCCCGTAGGCCAGGCAGATCGACTGGAGCACCTCGTTGGAGCCGTTGGCGGCGAACACGTTGGCGGCGTCGATCGGTCCGGGGGTCTCGGCACCCTCGACATCGGCGATGCGCGATCGCAGAGCAACCGCGGCGCGGTCCGGGTAGCGGTGCCACTCGATCCCCGACAGACCGGCGGCGAGCGCGTCGACGAACGCCGCCGGCGGCGGCTCGGGCGCCTCGTTGGTGTTGAGGCGGACCCGGACGTCGACCTGCGGTGAGTGGTAGCCGTCCATCAGCGCGATCTGGTCGCGCACCGGCGGCCGGCTCACGACGTCGCTCCCCGGTGGCCGTCGATCCGCCGGTCGCGCAGATCCCGCCGGATCCGGATCGACTCGGCGTGGGCGTCGAGCCCCTCGGCCTCGGCCAACGACTGCACGGCCGGTCCGATGCGGTCGAACGCGTCGCCGTCGACGGTGATCACGTGGTGGTGCTTGAGGAAGTCGTCGACGGTCAACGCCGAGGAGAAGCGGGCGGTGCCGTAGGTCGGCAGCACGTGGCTGGGCCCGGCGACGTAGTCGCCCACCGACGCCGGGCTCCACGGGCCGACGAAGATCGCCCCGGCGTTGCGGACCGCTGCGACCAGGTCCTCGGCTCCGACGCAGAGCAGCTCGAGGTGCTCGGGGGCGACCAGGTTGGCGACCTCGACCGCGGCAGCCGGCGAGTCGACCAGCACGGCGTAGCCGCCGTCGGCCAGCGTGGCGGTGATCTCGGCCCGGCGGGGCGCCGCCTCGGTCAGCCGGGCGAGCTCGACGTCGATGGCGTCGAGGGCGTCGGAGTCCCAGGAGATCAGCCAGGCCAGGCCGTCGGGGCCGTGCTCGGCCTGGAGGATGACGTCGACGGCCGCCAGCTCCGGACGGACGGTCCCGTCCGCGATCACGACGACCTCGCTCGGCCCCGCGAACGCGGCGGCCACACCGACGGTGCCGGCGACCTCCTGCTTGGCCAGCGCCACGTACTTGTTGCCCGGGCCGCAGATCACGTCGACCGCCGGCACCTGCTCGGTGCCGTAGGCGAGCGCTCCGATGGCCTGGGCGCCACCGATGGCGTACACCTCGTCCACGCCCGCCACCGCGGCGGCGGCCAGCGTGACCGGGGTGACGCGGCCGGTGTCGCGGTCGGGTGGGACGCACACCGCCACCTCCGGGACCCCGGCGACCTGGGCGGGCACCGCCGTCATCAGCAGCGTCGAGGGGTACGCGGCGCGGCCACCCGGCACGTAGCAGCCGACCCGGTCGACGGGGCGGTGGAACGAACGGATGTGCACGCCGTCGGTGTCGTGGACGACCTCGGCGCGCAGCTGCGTCTCGTGGTGTGCACGGATGCGGTCGCGGGCCAGCTCCAACGCGGCGCGCACGTCGTCGGGCGTCGCGGCGAGCGCGGCGTCGATGTCCTCGGCCGGAACACGCACCCGCTCGAGCACGACGCCGTCGAAGCGCTCGGTGAGCTCGATCAGGGCGGCGTCGCCGCGGTTGCGCACCTCGGCGAGGATCGACCGCACCGCGGCCACCGGCTCGTCGCCGTCCACCTGCGGGCGGGGCAGCGAACCGGACGGATCGGGGACACCGCGGAGGTCGAGTCGGTTGAGCACGGCGGTCCACGGTAGTGGTGGCGCCGCGGCGGCCAGTAGTAGGAATCCGGCCGTGAGCCTGCACGCCGACCTCGCATCGATGCAGTCGACCCTGGACCAGGTGCTGGCCCGCGTCGACGAGGCCGCGTCGGTGGTGCGGGTGACCGACCGCGACGACCTGCTCGGCGACCTCTACGAGGTGGAGCGGAACCTGCAGGCGGCGCAACGACGGCTGCGGCGGGCGCTCGAGGCGGCCGAGCACTTCGTCGAACCCCGCGCCTGACCCCTCCTTGCCGTTCTGTAGTGCGAGATCCACACGTTCGTGTGGATCTCGCACTACAGAACGGGCGTGGGGCCGGAAGCGACGGCGCGGGCCGGGACGCCCAGCGTCGCTCCCGGGAGCCGTCGTGGCACGACCGCGTCGGTCGACCGGGGCGAAAACGGGCACGGCGCCCCCGAAGGAGCGCCGGCCGGGCGACCCGGGCGGCGGGAGCCCACTGGTCGCCGATACCAGGTGGCGGGAACCTGGTGCGGGTCAGTTCAGCACACCCACCCTGAGCTGTCCACGACTCCCACGACCGGTCGTCCGATCGTTCACGGCGTCGGCGCCATGTCGCAGATCCGGTCGCCGCGTGGCCCGGGTAGCGTCGCTGCGATGGCCGATGATGCGTCCGCGTTCGAGCGTGGACCCAGCGATCCCCGACCCGAGCCCGAATGGGTGTCGGCGGTGACGCCCGATGTCGACGCGGTCATGCGCTCAGAGGGTCGCTCGATGCTGCGTCTCCTGCACCAGATGCGGGTGGACCTGCCGCTCGCCGGATCGGTTCTCGCATCCACCCGGTCGATCGACGTCCGGGCCTTCGAGCCCGGCGCGGACGACGACGCCTGGCTGTCGGTCAACAACCGGGCCTTCCGCTGGCACCCCGACCAGGGCGGATGGGACCGTGCCCGCCTCACGGCTCGTCTCGCCGAGCCGTGGGTCCGCGCCGACGGGTTCCTCGTCCACGACGGAGCCGACGGCGACCTCGACGGGTTCTGCTGGACCCGTGAGCACCCGGCCGGCCCCGCACCGGACGGCACCGAGGACCCGTCGATGGGTGAGATCTTCGTGATCGCGACCGACCCGTCGACCGCCGGCACCGGCTTGGGACGGGCACTCACCGTCGCGGGCCTGGACCACCTGACCGAGCGGGGCCTGCGCGTCGGGATGCTCTACGTCGAAGCGGTCAACACCGCCGCCCTGCGCCTCTACGAGCGACTGGGCTTCGTGGTGCACCACTCGAACGCCGCCTACACGCCGGCCCGCCGACACGACGGCACCGACGGCACCGCCGGACCGGCGACGAACCCGGACCCGGAGACCACCTCGTGAGCACCCCCGGCGGGAGCCGCCCCGGGCCGGTGTCGCGCCGAACCCGCTACGACCTCGGCCGTGACGAGCTCTCCGAGTTGCTGACCGGCGAGCCCGCCTACCGGGTCGAGCAGGTGTGGGACGGGCTGTACCGCCAGGGCCGGACGGTGTCGGAGCTGACCAACGTGCCGAAGGCACTTCGGGAACGCCTGGCCGCCCAGCTGCCCACCGCGCTCGACGAGGTCACCCGCGTCACCGGCGACGACGGCCGCACGGTCAAGTTCCTCTGGGCGCTCGACGGCGGGTCACGGATCGAGACCGTGCTCATGCACTACGACGAACGCAGCACGGTGTGCGTGTCGACCCAGGCCGGCTGTGCCATGGCGTGCGGGTTCTGCGCCACCGGCCAGGCGGGCTTCGAACGGCAGCTCTCGGCCGGCGAGATCGTCGAACAGGTCGTGATGGCCCGGCGCGAGGCAGGCGATCGGCGGATCTCCAACGTGGTGTTCATGGGCATGGGCGAACCGCTCGCCAACTACGACCGCACATGGGAGGCCGTGCACCGCCTGCACGACGACATCGGCATCGGCGCCCGGCACCTCACCCTGTCGACGGTGGGTCTGGTTCCCGGCATCCGACGACTGGCCGTCGCTGACCTGCCGGTCAACCTGGCCGTGTCGCTTCACGCCGCCGACGACGAGCTCCGCGACGAGCTGGTGCCGATCAACCGTCGCTACCCGCTGCCGGTCCTGGTCGAGGCGTGCCGGGACTACGTCGACCGGACCCGCCGTCGCCTCAGCTTCGAATGGGCGATGATTTCCGGCGTCAACGACCGCTTCGAGGACGCCGCCCGCCTGGCCGACATCGCGACCGACCTGCGGGCCCATGTGAACCTGATCCCGCTTAACTCGACCCCCGGCTACGCGGTCCGCGGCTCGTCGCGCAACCGTGTGCAGGCCTTCGCCGAGGACCTGCGACGGCGCGGGGTGAACGTGACGGTCCGCGACACCCGCGGCTCCGACATCGACGCCGCGTGCGGCCAGCTGCGGGCCGGCCACGAGGCCACCGCGGTCGCACCGCCCGCCCGCCGCCGCTGATCCGACGTCGGCGCCGGCGCCGGGGTTCCAGATTTCTGAGGGCGCGAAAGCGACAAGGGTTGTGAGTGAGGACCCCTATATCAGCGGATGAGCACGGTGCCGCCCGGGCCCGGGCCCGGGCCCGGGTCGGCTCTGATGGCGTCGACGAGGTGCTCGTGGTCCTCAACCATCGCTCCCGGCCACACCACCGACCGCTCGAGCCGGCCCCTCACCACCGCTCCCGCCCCGATCACCGACCGCCCGCCGCTGACCCACAGGTTGGCCCGCAGGTACTGCTCGGGGGTCCCGCAGTCGATGACGGTCCCGGTCGCCATCGCCACGTCCAGGCGACCCGCCTCGAGCTCGGGTCGCCACAGCAGCTCCCACAGCCCCGACGGTTCCGGCACCAGCGCCTGCACGTGCTCCCACGGCACGATCGACGCCACGATCCCGCTGCGCGGTCCGAAGGCCGGTCCCTCCCCACCATCGGGTCCGGCGTCCGGGTCGGGGGTGGCCAGCACCCGGACCCGTCGGCCGTCCCACCCCGCGACGAACGCCCGCAGGTCCTCGGCGTGCACCGTGTCGGCGTTGACCACCAGGGCGCCACGACCGTCGAGGAAGCCGGCCAGGTGCGCGACCGCCCCCGCGGTGCCCAACGCCCGCTCCTCCTCGAGCGACACGTGGACGTCGATGCGGTCCTCGAGGTGCTCCAACATGGCAGCTCGCCCGTGGTGGACGTTCACCGCCACCGGGGTTCCCGTCACCGCCGCGACCTGGGCCACGGCCCGATCGACCAGGGTGGTGGCCCCGATGGGGCACAACGCCTTGGGGCGCCACGCGCTCAGCGGACGCAGGCGCACCCCGGCCCCCGCGGCCAGCACCACCCCGGCGAGCACCACCACCCGCTCCGGCTCCGCCAGACTGTCAGCCATGGCCCCCCTCTCCGAACGCCGCTGGTACAACCCGCGCCTGCCCCAGACGCTGGTGATCAGCCAGTGGTTGCTCTACTTCAACGCCTTCTGGGCCCTGCTCGCCGTGTTCACCGGCGGGGTCATGGGCTCGGCGATCGGCGCCGTGCTGCTGCTCGCCAGCCTGGGCGCCAACGTCTACGGCGCCTACGGCATCGCCAATGAGCTCAAGCTCGGCTACCAGGTGGCCGTCGTCGCCGCCTTCCTGCCGTTCGTGCTGCGGCTGGTGATCGTGTTCATCTCGGGCGCGTCGCTGATGCGCAACATCGGCTTCGTGCTCGTCCCCGGCGACATCATCAACGCGATCTTCGTCTACGCCCTGGTCGCGCTGCTGCTGCACCCCCAGTCGCGCGAGCACCAGAAGATCTGGTTCTCCTGAACCCTCCGGCCGGGCTGGCTCCCCTGTGCCCTCCGGCCGGGCTGGCTCCCCTGAACCCTCCGGCCGGGCTGGCTCCCCTGTGCCCTCCGGCCGGGCTGGCCCGCCAACCGCGACCGCTGACAAGATGCCGCCATGGCCACCGAGGTGAACGGAATCGCAGGACTCAAGGAGCTCGTGGGGACCCATCTGGGCTACTCCGAGTGGATGGAGATCACCCAGGAGCGGGTCAACACGTTCGCTGACGCCACCGGTGACCACCAGTGGATCCACGTCGACGTCGAGCGGGCCACGGCCGAGTCGCCCTTCGGCGGCCCGATCGCCCACGGCTACCTGACCCTGTCGCTCGGCCCGGTGCTCTTCCCGCAGATCATGACGGTCAAGGGCATCAAGATGGGCGTCAACTACGGCTGCGGCAAGGTCCGGTTCCCGTCGCCGGTTCCGGTGGGCTCCAACCTCCGACTGGGCGCCACCCTCGACTCCGTCGAGGACCTGCCCGGCGGGTGGGCTCAGATCTCGATGACCTTCACCTTCGAGGTCGAGGGCGCTCCCAAGCCCGCCTGCGTGTCGGAGATCATCTTCCGCTACTCGGAGTGACCCCCCGGCCGGAGATCGGTCCGGAGCGGTCGGGTCGCACCTCACCCTGAGAAGACTACGGCTGTGGCCGGGCCGCGGGTCGGGGCCCGGTGACCCCACCCGTACAGTGATCCGATGCCACGCCGCCGCCACCCTCGCCGCGTCGTCGCTCTCGCCGTCGTCCTCGCCACGGTCCTGGTCGCGTCGTCGACCACGTGCAGCGGTGCACGGGAACCGATGCCCCGCCTCGACTCCGACCCTCGCCCGTCGAGGGCCGCGTCCGGACGGGGATCCGAGCTCGTACCCGACCACGACGCGGACCTCCACCCGGCGGATCCGTCAACAGCAGGACTGCCGGCCCGATGGCGTCCCGCCCCGCTCCGGTGGGCGTCGTGCGAGGACGACCCGAACGATCCCGACCTGAGCTGCGCCACCCTGGTCGTCCCGCTCGACTGGTCCCGTCCGGACGGGGCGACGATCGAGCTGGCGGTCGCCCGCCGGACCGCCGCCGGACCGGCCGATGAGCGGATCGGCACCATCGTCGCCAACCCGGGCGGACCCGGCGGCTCGGGCGTCGAGCTCGTCGAGGACGACCCCTTCAGCCCGGGGATCGCCCGACGGTTCGACCGCGTCGGATGGGACCCCCGCGGCGTCGGGGACTCCACCCCGGTGACCTGCGGGACCGACACGGTCACCCGGTTCGTCGCGGCGGACCCCGACCCCGACTCCCCCGCCGAGCAGGCCGAGTTGGAACGGCTCGCCCGCGCCGTGTCCGACGACTGCGCCACCCACGACGCGGAGCTGCTCGCCCACATCGGCACCCGTGACGTCGTCCGGGACCTCGAGGCCCTCCGCCTGGCGCTCGGCGACGGACCGATCGACTACGTCGGGTTCTCCTACGGCACCCAGATCGGCCAGATGTACGCGGACGCGTTCCCCGCCGGGATCCGCACGATGGTGCTCGACGGTGTGGTCGACCCGTCCAAGGGCTTCACCGAGTTCCTGATGGGTCAGATCGACGGGTTCGACGCCGCCTTCGACGCGGCAGCCGCCCGGTGCTCCGCCCGGTCTCGGGCCTGCGGCGTCGAGGACCTGACCGCGGCCTACGACCGGGTCCGGGACCGGGTCGAGCGGGCACCACTGCGAACGGACGCCCACACACCGATCGGCCACGCCGAGCTCGCCACCGCGGCGATCTACACCGGCTACCTGACCGACGGATGGCGACAGCTGGGCCCGGCGCTGGCCTCGGCGCTCGACGGCGACGGCACCGCTCTCCTCGCGCTGTCCAACGCCTACCACGACCTCAGCGGCTACGGCACCTACGCCGGCGTCGTCTGCACCGACACGCCACCGCCGCCGGACGCCGCGTCGTGGAAGACGTTCGCGGACCAGGCCCGGGCCCGCTCCCCCCGGTTCGGCGGCTCGGTCGCCAACGAGCTGCTGCCGTGCGCGACCTGGCCGGTCCGCTCCGACGTCGTCCCCGCCGCGGTCACCGCTCCCGACGCCCCACCGATCCTCGTCGTCGGCAACACCGGGGATCCCGCGACCCCGTTGTCGGGGGCCCGCGCCGTCGCCTCGACGCTGCGCTCGGCCGTGCTCGTCACCGTCGACATCGAGGGGCACACCGCCTACGGCCGCAACCGCTGCGCCACCGACCTGGTCGACGAGTACCTGATCTCGGGTCGCACCCCCGACGCGGCCAGGAGCTGTCCGGCGGACTGACGCGACCCGAACCCGCTCCAGGGTTCGCCCCGCCCGGGCGTCGACCGTACGATCGACACTCCGAGACCGACCGGGGGGTGTGGTGCAGACCAGCGTCGACGGAGACCAGACGAGAAGCGACCAGGGGTTCAACCTGGCCACCATCCACGAGACGGTGGCCGCGGCCGTCGGCGACCGCGACTGCATCGTCACCTGCCGTCCCGACGGCAGCGCGGAGCGGCGCAGCTACGCCCAGGTGACCGAGAGGACCCGCCGACTCGCCGACGCCCTGCGGACCCGTGGCCTGGGATCGGTCGTGGCGCGCGAGCAGCTCGAATCGCACCGCTCCGGACAGGACCACGTCGCGCTGTACATGCACAACAGCGCCGAGTACCTGGAGTCGATGCTCGGGGCCTACAAGGCCCGCACCGTCCCGTTCAACGTCAACTACCGCTACGTTGCCGATGAGCTGGAGTACCTGCTGGCCGACTCCGGGGCCCGGGCGGTGGTGTTCCACTCGGCCTTCGCTCCCACGCTGGCCGCCGTCCGTGACCGCCTCGACCGGCTCGACGTCTTGATCCAGGTGCCCGACGGGTCGGGCCACGGTCTGCTCCCCGGCGCCGAGTGGTACGAGGACGTGCTCGCCGCCGCCACCCCCGAGCTGGCCGACGACGTGGTGGCGGCCTGGTCGCCGGATGACCTCTACATCCTCTACACCGGCGGCACGACCGGCATGCCCAAGGGCGTGATGTGGCGTCAGGACGACATCTTCGTCGCCGCGATGGGCGGGCGTCGGCCCGGCGACCAGCAGGAGTGGGCCTCGTACGAGGACCTGGCCGCCAACGCCCTCAACGGCGGGGTCAAGATCCTGCCCGGGCCCCCGTTCATGCACGGGGCCGCCCACTGGGTGGCGTTCAACTCGTTCACGAACGGGAACACGGTGGTGCTCCCGTCGGTCACCGAGCGACTCGACGTCGACGACCTGCTCGCCACCGTCGCCGCCGAAGGGGTCAACGTCGTGCTGATCGTCGGCGACGCCTTCGGACGCCCCCTCGTCGAGGGGATCGAGGCCGCGGTGGCCGCCGGCACCCCCGACCTGTCGTCGCTGCTCGCCATCGCCTCGGGCGGCGCCGCGCTGTCGTCGGGCGTGAAGTCGCGGCTGCTCGCCGCGCTGCCCTCGATCATCGTCATGGACGGTTTGGGGGCATCGGAGACCGGCCAGCAGGGAACGCAGCTGACCACCGCGGGTCAGGAGGCGTCGACCGGCGACTTCACCCCCGGACCGGGGATGTGCATCCTCTCCGAGGACCTGGACCGGGTGCTCGAGCCCGGACACGACGAGCTGGGTTGGTTGGGTCAGAGCGGCCGGGTGCCGCTCGGCTACCTCGGCGACGAGGCCAAGACCGCCCGCACCTTCCCCGTCATCGACGGGACCCGCTACGCCGTGCCCGGTGACCGGGCCCGCCTGGGCGAGGACGGCCGGCTCGAGCTGTTCGGTCGGGACTCGGTCACGATCAACTCCGGGGGAGAGAAGATCTTCGCGGAGGAGGTCGAACAGGCGCTCCTGCACCACCCGGCGGTGCGCGACTGCGTCGTCGCCGGCCGACCGTCGGAGCGTTGGGGCCACGAGGTCGTCGCCCTCGTCGTGGTCGACCCGGACGCGGAGCCGGTCGGCGACGACGAACTGCTCACCGAGGCGGCCCGCCACATCGCCCGCTACAAGCTGCCCAAAGCGGTGCTGCGTCGCGACGCGCTGCAACGTTCGCCGTCTGGCAAGGCCGATTACCGCTGGGCCGCCGAGCAGGCGACACGGCTGGTGACCGACGGAGCCGGGTCGTGAGCATCGGCGCCCCCGTCGTCGCCTGGGACCTCGGCAACGTCATCATCCCGTGGAACCGTCGCGACGCGTTGGCCCGCTTCGTCGACGACGAGGACGAGATCGAACGCATCTCCCGCGAGGTGTTCGACCTGTCCACCAACCTACACCTGGACCGGGGCGCCACCGTCGACGAGGTCCGCCGCATCGTCGAGGAGCGCCACCCCGGACACGGCTGGGTGGTCGACGGCTACGTGGAGCACTTCCGCCACAGCCTCGGCCCCGCCGACGAGGCGACCGTCGCCCTCATCGACGAGCTGCTCCACGTCGGCGTGCGCTGCGTCGGGCTGTCGAACTGGTCGGCGATCACCTGGGCCGGCATCACCGACGCCTACCCGGCCCTCGGACGTCTGGAGGGGGTGATGATCTCGGGCGAGGAAGGTCACTGCAAACCCGACGAGGTGATCTTCCGCCGCTGCGAATCGCGCTTCGGCTTCACCGCCGATCAGGTCCTGTTCTTCGACGACAGCACCGCCAACGTCGAGGGGGCACGGGCTGTGGGTTGGGACGCCGAGGTGTTCACCACCGCCCGGGCCGCCCGGGCCGCGCTGGTGCGACGGGGCCTGCTGTCGGTGTGAGGGCCTTCGCCCCCGCCCCGTAGTGTGGCGGCGATGGCCTCCCCCGACTCATCCCCCGCCGACCTGATCCCCCGGGCCGACCAGCCGCTGCCGACCGGGGCCGCCAAGACGGCGTCGGTACGGGCCATGTTCGACACCATCGCACCCCGCTACGACCTGGTGAACCGGGTGATGACGTTCCGGATGGACGTCGGGTGGCGTCGTCGGGCGCTGGACCTGCTTGGACTGGCGCCCGGAGCCCGGGTGCTCGACCTGGCCACCGGGACCGGTGACCTGGCCGCCGAGATGGCGTCCCGCGGTCTGGTGCCGATCGGCGCGGACCTCAGCTTCGGGATGCTGGCCGCCGCTCCGACCCCGTTCCCCCGCGTCCAGGCCGACGGGGTGGCGCTGCCGTTCCCCGACGGAGCGCTCGACGGGGCGACCTGCGGGTTCGCCCTGCGCAACTTCACCGACCTGGCCGCCACCGTCGCCGAACTCGGTCGGGTGGTGAGACCCGGAGGACGTCTCGCCCTGCTCGAGGTTGCCGAACCTCCCAACCCGATCATGCGCATGGGCCACGGGATCTACTTCGGCCGCGTCGTCCCGGTGATCGGCGGGATCCTCTCGAACGGGCGGGCCTACTCGTACCTTCCCCGGTCGGTCGAGTACCTGCCCGAACCGGCCGAGCTGCTCGACGTGGTCCGCGACAGCGGGTTCCGCGACGTGGACCGGACCCTGTTGTCGGGCGGCATCGCCCAGCTGATCACCGCGACCCGGGTGCTGTGACCGCGGTCCGCCACCACGGCCGGTGACCGAGATGGACCTCGTGGCCCGCACCGAGCCGGGACAGCCCGTCGACGAGCTGCCGCCCCCGGGCCGCGCTCACGTCGCCTTCTGCTCGCCGCGCCGAAGTCTCCGCGGATCGGGCGAGGCGCTGCGGATCGACCTGCCGGCGCCGTGGCCGGAGCACGTCGACGCCGTCGCCGACACCCTGGCCGGGATCGTCCACGACGGATCGGGCGGCGCCGGCCGTGGACCGGTCGCCTTCGGGGCGCTGCCGTATGACCGTGACACCCCCGCATCGCTGGTGGTGCCGGCGGTGATCCACGGCCGCACCGCGGATGGTGAGCGATGGACGACCCGCATCGGCGACGCCGCTGCGGGCTCCGACGCCGCAACCACCTCCGACGTCGCTGCCAGCTCCGAGGACGGCGACGAGGCCCCGACACCGACGGATCCGACGTCGGTGACGATCAGCAGCGTCCTCAGCCCCCGGGAGTGGGCCGCGTCGGTGGCCACCGCGGTGGATCGGATCGGGCGCGGCGAGCTGACCAAGGTCGTGCTCGCCCGTGAGCTGTCGGTGCGGACCGACCAGGCCCTGGACGCGGCCACGCTGCTGCGACGGTTCCGTGCCGCGTCACCGGCGGCGTTCGCCTACTCGGTCGACGGCTTCGTCGGCGCCACACCCGAGCTCTTGGTGTCACGCATCGGCGACGTGGTGCGCGCTCATCCCATGGCGGGCACCCTGCCGCGCACCGGCGACCCCGATGCCGATTCACGCCGGGCCGGCGAGCTGCTCGGATCCACCAAGAACCGCTGGGAGCACCAGATCACCATCGACGCGGTCCACGACACGCTCCTGCCGTGGTGCTCCTACCTCGACGCCGAGCCGGAGCCCTCCGTGGTCGCCGCGGGCCCGGTCCAGCACCTCGCGACGCTGGTCGAGGGCCGCCTCGGCCAGCCGGAGCCGTCGGTGCTCGAGCTGGTCGCGGCCCTGCACCCCACCCCGGCGGTCGGCGGCTGGCCCCGCATCGAGGCGCTGGCGGTGCAGGCCGAGCTGGAACGGGCCGACCGCGGTCGCTACGCCGGACCGGTCGGCTGGGTCGACGCCGAGGGCAACGGCGTGTTCGGCGTCGGCATCCGCGGCGTGCAGATCGCCGAGGACCCGACCTCGGCCCGGCTGTTCGCCGGCGTCGGCGTGGTCGACGGCTCCGATCCGTGGACCGAGCTGGAGGAGACCCGCTCCAAGGCCGCCGCGGTCCTCGGCGCCCTCACCCGGATCTGACCCGTGGTCAGGGGGCGGTGACCGGTTCGCTGGTCTCCTGGGCCCACACCTCGCGCAGGCGATCGAGCACGGTCGCCACGTCCGCGAAGCCGGCGAAGTGCCCTTCGCCCGGACGTACCCGCAGCTCGGCGCGGGGCAGGCGGGACGCCTGGTGGTGCCCGTGGCTGGGCGGGACGATCGTGTCGGCCAACCCCTGCCAGACGATGACCGGCGGGGTGACCTCGTCGAGGGCGAAGCCCCAGTGGCGGCTGAACAGCGCCATGTCGTGGGCGACCGAGCGCAGCTCGTGCGCCGCGAGCAGGTCCTGCAGGAACATGGCCCGGAACTGCGGGTCACGCAGCACGGGACGATCCGCGAAGCCGAGCAGGGCGGCGTAGGCCGAGAACACCGGGTCGGCCACCGGTGCCAGGAGGTCGATCCCCGACGCGAGCACCCGGCCGATCGGGGTCCGCAGCACCTCGAACGCGGGGGCGACGAAGCGCAGCGCCCGCGTGTAGGACCACACCGCGTCGGGGCCGCGGGTCGGGCCGAGCCCACCGAGCAGCGACGCCACGACGACCCGCTCGGGCAGATGCCGCGCGACCGCCAGGGTGTACGGCCCGCCGCCGGACAGGCCGACCACGGCGAAGCGGCCGATGCCCAGGTCGTCGACCAGCGACTCGACATCGGGAGCGAAGTCCGCGATGCGCCGGTAACGGTGGTCGGTCGAGGTTCCGGTCCCCGGACGTTCCACCGTGACGACCCGGAAGCCGCGCTGCAGGGCGTTCTGGTGGATGCTCGGGGGCACCTGGGTGCGCGCGCCGGGCGTGCCGTGGAACCAGAGGACGACATCGCCGTCGGGATGTCCGAACTCGGCCCATCCGAGCGCCCGGTCCTCGGCGACGACGCTGCGTCCGAGACGGCGGGGCACCGGTGCTCCCTCGCGTCGGATCGCCTCGGCGATCTCCACGATCGGAGGGCCGTCGAACTCGGCATCGGGATCGATGTCGGGCTCGTGGTCGCCCGTCGGGGTCGGCTGGTGGTCGTCGGAGGTGTCGCCCGGCCTGCTCATCGGTCCGCGACGTTACCGAAACCGCCGCCGTTCACCCCACCGGCCGCCGGGTCCGCTGCGGTGACGAGCTCGTCCAGCGCGACCGCGACCCGGGAGAACAGCTCCCGGTGCACCGCCACGTTGGCCGACCGGTCCGAGGTGACGGCCACCACCCGCACGCCTCCCCGTGTGAGCGCGCCGTTGATCGCGGCGCGCAACCCGGCTCGGCTGGTGACCCGTTCGGCGGCCACTCCGTGGGCCTCGGCCACCGCCGCGACGTCGAGCCCGTGCGGGGTCCCGAAGAGCTGTTCGAAGCGTTCCGGTTCGAGCGCGTCGGCCTGGGGCAGGAAGCTGAAGATGCCGCCGCCGTCGTTGTCCACCACCACGATCACCAGAGGGACGCCCCGACGGCGCAGGCCGATCAGGGCGTTGGTGTCGTGGAGGAACGCGACGTCACCGGTGAGCAGCACGGTCGGCGTCCAGGTGAGCGCCACGCCGACCGCGGTCGAGGTGACGCCGTCGATGCCGTTGGCGCCCCGGTTGGCCACGACGCGGACGTCGTCGCGGGCGGGGGCGAACCACTCGAGGTCCCGCACCGGCATGGACGACGACACCACCAGCACACCGTCGGCGGGCACCGCTGCCAGGGCGTCGAGTGCGGTCGTGGGTTCCGTGGCAACACCGCCGGCGCCGAGGGCCTCGTCGAGGGTCCGACGGGCCGTCGCCTCGGCATCCGCCCACGCCCGGGTCCACTCCGCCGGAGCCGGCTCGGTTCGGGCACCGGCGAGTTGGCGGCACACCTCGGCGGGATCGGCCGGACGGGACCACGACAGCACGTGGTCGGGGTCGGGAACCAGGCCGTGGCGGTCGATGCCGACCTGGACCGCACCGCTGCGGGCCAGCCACTCGCCCAGGACCCGCGACGAGTGCAACGCCCCGAGGCGGAGCACGAACTCGGGTCGGTGGGCAGCCGCGAACCCGTCGTGGCGCAGGAGGACGTCCGCGGTCGTCACCACCCGCGGATGGGTTCGTCGACAGCCCGACGGAGCATCTGCGAGCACGGGCCAACCCAGGGTGTCGGCCAGGGCCAGCACCGCGTCGGCGTCCGCCGCGGTCACCGCGGTGCGGGCACCGGCGACGATGAGGCCGCGCCGGTTCGAGACGGCGGCGAGCGTCTGACCCAGCTCCTCGTCGACCAGGCCCCACGCGGCTCCCGAAGCTCCGACCGCCGTCGCGTCGGCGCCGGCACCGCCGTCGGTACCCGGCGGGGGCAGGGTTCCGGCGGTGCCGACCAGGGGCTCGCGGAACGCCAGGTTCAGGTGGACCGGTCCGGGGGTGGTGCCGAGCGAACGGCGCAACGAGTCGCGGGCGAGGTCACGCCACCACGGAGCACCGTCGGCCGCGGCGGGTCCCGGCTCGCAGTACCAGCGCACCGCGGAGCCGAACAGGTGGCGCTGGTCGATCGTCTGCGGCGCGCCCACTCCCTGGAGCTCCGGCGGGCGGTCGGCGGTGACGACGACCATCGGCACCGCAGCCTGGTGGGCCTCGACCACCGCAGGGTGGAAGTTCGCCGCCGCGGTGCCGCTGGTGCACAGCAGCAGAGCGGGACGTCGGGTGGCGACACCCAGCCCGAGCGCCGTGAACGCGGCGGAGCGTTCGTCGTGCACGACGTGGACGCGCACAGCGGCGCTGTCGGCCAGCGCCAGGGCCAGCGGCGTCGAGCGCGAACCCGGCGAGACGACGGCGTCGGTGACGCCGAGGCGGCCCCACTCGTCGACCAGCGCGGCGCAGAACGTGGCGGCAACGTCAGCGGCTGCCGTCCCGGCGGTCGGGTCGGCGGTCGGGTCGGCCGGGTCGTTCGGATCGACTGCGCCCGGGACCGGGGTGCCGGGTCGTTCGGTCGTCGGAGTCGGGAACTGGGACATCGGGGACTGGGATATCGGGGACTGGGACATGGTCGGGGATCGCTCGGGTCGTGGGATGGGGCCGGTGACGAGGTGTGCTCGGCCGGACGCGGGCTGCGGGTCGGGCTCCACGGGTCGGACCCGGGGCCGCCGACGGCGACGGGCCAGCCTACGGTGGGAGGCGTGGTCGACCCGAACCGGACCCTGCGCTCGTCGGTGGTCATGCTGCACGGCTTCGCCCAGACCGGCGGCTGCCTCGGCCCTGTCGTCGACGCCCTCGTCGACCACACCGTCGTCAGACCCGACCTCCCCGGCCACGGTGGCGCGGCCGCGCTGGCCGATCTCGACCTGTGGGGCATCGCCTCGCATCTGGCGCGGGCGATCGGACCGACGCTCGACGGGCCCGCCGTGTGGTTCGGCTACTCGATGGGGGGCCGGGTGGCGCTGCACGTGGCGCTCGCGCACCCCGAGCTGGTGTCCGGACTCGTCCTCCTCGGAGCGACAGCCGGCATCGCCGATGCCGCAGCCCGCGAGGATCGACGGACCGCGGACCTGGCCCGGGCCGACCGCCTCGAGGCGGTCGGCCTCGACCGATTCCTCGACGAGTGGTTGGCCCAACCGCTGTTCGCGGGTCTGCCCGAATGGGCCCGCTTCGACGCCGAGCGGCGCCGCAACACCGTCCCCGGGCTGGCCGGGAGCCTGCGCCATGCCGGGACCGGCTCCATGGAGCCGCTGTGGGACCGGCTCGGAACCATCGACGTCCCGGTGCTGTGCGTCGTCGGCGAGCACGACCGGAAGTTCACCGACGAGGCCCATCGCATGGCCGATGCCCGCTCCGGCGGCCTCCCGGACGCCGCGGTGGATGTCGTGGTGGGCGCAGGGCACTCCGCGCACCTCGAACGGCCGGAGCGGGTGGCCGAGCTCGTCGTCCCGTTCTGCGAGCGACTGGCGCCCCGCACCGCCGGCCGACGCGACGCCGACCCCTCCCCCCGCTGGTACACCCCCTGACCGCACCCCCACCCCGGGTTCTGACGACAAGTCAGCACCGTGGCGGTACTCCAGTGTCGTCAGAAACCTTGGGGGCGGGGTTCAGCCGCCGATCAGGAAGCCGACGGCGACCAGCAGCCCGTACACGAGATGGACCCGGCCGGTGTCGCCGAGGACGGCGATGAGCCGGGCGCCACGGGCGCCGCCGAGGACCTCGACCACGGGTCGACGGGCCAGCACCAGCGCGACGAACGCCACCGCGGCCACCGGCCGCTCCCCCAGCCCGGCCATGATCGGAAGCAGCAGGAACGGCACGACCATCAGGACCACGTAGAGCCCTCGGGTGGCCCGGTCCCCGAGCCGCACCGCCAGGGTCTGCTTGCCCACCGCGGTGTCGCCGGGGATGTCGCGGAGGTTGTTCACCACCAGCAGCGCGGTCGCCAGGCAACCGAGCGCGACGCCGGCGACCACCGGCAACCACGTCACCGTGAGCGCCTGCACGTAGAACGACCCGACGGTCGCCACCAGGCCGAAGAACACGAAGACGAACACCTCGCCGAACCCGGCGTAGCCGTAGGGCCGGGACCCTCCGGTGTAGAACCACCCGGCGGCGATCGCGGCCACGCCGACGAACACCAGGCGCCAGTCCACGAACAGCACCAACGGCGTGCCGAACAGCGCGGTCAGCCCGAACGCGACGAGCATCGCCCGCTTGACCTCGCCCGGGGTGGCCAGGCCGTTGCCGACCAGTCGGGGTGGGCCGACCCGGGCCGTCGGGTCGTCGGTGCCGCGCCGACCGTCGCTGTAGTCGTTGGCGTAGTTGGTGGCGATCTGCACGAACACCGCCACGCCCATGGCGCAGAGGAACACCCACCAGCGCAGCTCGCTCCGGGGGGCCGCCGCGGTGCCGACCAGCACCGGGGCCACCGCGGCGGGAAGGGTGCGGGGTCGGGCCCCGAGCACCCAGAGCCGCCAGCCGGCGGGCGCCGACGGCCGGTCGGCAGCGGAAGAGGTCGGGGATCCGGACACGGCGGCCGATGCTACCGACGGACCGCGGCGGGGCTCAGACGCCGTGCGGGTCCAGAGGTGCGTCGTCGCGCGGGTCGATCAGTCGGGCCGCAGCATCGGGGTGGGCCCGGATCTGGTCGAGGACCACCTCGGCGGACTCGTCGGAGAACCGTGTGGCTGCCCCCACCCGCAGCCGGCGACGGTGCGAGCGGATCCGCAGGTCGACCATCGCCAGCGGACCCCGGCGCAGGACGATCAGCGACTCGACCCGGTCCCAGTCGACCTCGAACGAGGTGACGAGGTTGCGGCAGCTCAGGCCATCGGGTCCGAGCTCGGCCCTCTGGGTCAGCGCCCGCCAGCTCAGCCACCCACCCACCGCGACGGTCACCACGGCGATGATCCACGGCGACACCGGATCGTCGGGGGAGGCTCTGAGTCCGTCCCGAGCAGCCCGCGCTGCGATCAGCGCCACCGCGACCACTGGGATGAGCACGGCCAGGATCCGCGCCGGCGGCCCCGCCGGGACCGGGATCGGGACGACGCCGCGCTGCTCCATCGGGCGACGACGCTACCGTTCCTGACCGCGCCGCGATCCGCGCCGACGCCACCCCCGACCGCCTCACGCTGCACGCCTCACCGGAGACCACCCTGAGACCCGACCCCGAACCCGACCCGACACCCGGCACCGCCGAGGTGGTGTTCCCCGACTGGGTCTGGGCATCGGGCGAGGAGTCCTCGGACCCGCTGGTGCACCACCCAGACCCCGACGGCGGGGGGATGCTCACGACCAGGGTCGACCAGCTCGGCGACAGCGGCCACCTGGAGCGCATGGACGCCGACTGCCGCGACGTCGCCGCGGCCGGCGCGACCGTGCTGCGCTACGGGATGCCGTGGGCGCGCACCGAGGTGTCCCCCGGCGTCTACGACTGGTCGCTGTGGGACCGGGCCCTGGCCGCCGCGGAAGCCGCCGGGGTCGAGGTCGTGGTCGACCTGTGCCACTTCGGCCTGCCCGAGCACCTGTGCGGCCCCGGATCGGCGCACAGGGGCTTCACCGACCCGGCGTGGGTCGACGCGTTCCTCCGCTACGTCGAGGCCTTCCTGGCCCGCTACCGCGAGCCCCGCTGGTTCACCCCGGTCAACGAGCCGACCACCACGGCGTTCTGCTCGGCGTCGTGGGGGGCGTGGAACGACGGGGTCAGCGGCGCCGAGGACTACGGCCGCGCGTTGGTGCTGTGCGAGCTGGCCGACGCCCTGGCCGCGGCGGCGATCCGGGCCGACCGGCCGGCGGCGTTCCCCGGCGCCGAGGCGTTGCAGATCCCCGCCGCGGTGCACCCGGATCGGGCCGACGAGGCCGACCAGCAGATCTCGCGGTGGTTCGCGGCGCTCGACCTGCGCGTCGGCCACGACCTCGACCCGGCGGCCGAGGACCTGCTCGCCGGGGTCCCCGACGCATGGTTGGAGCGACTGGCCCCGGTGGCCGACCCGACCGGCATCGTGGCCGGCCACGACCTCTACCCGGTGTCGGTCCACCCGTACGGCGCGGTGGGGTCCGACCCGGTCGAGCTGACGATCGAGGACCGCGTCGGTGCGTGGGAGAGCCTCGCCCGCCGCTGTGCGGAGCGCTACGGGCTGCCGATCTGGGTCGCCGAGACGTCCAACCTGGGACTGGACCCCGCCGACGGACCGGCCTGGCTCGCTGCCCTGGCCGCGGCGTGCGGACGACTGCGAGGCGACGGCGTCGACGTCCGGGGCATCTGCTGGTACAGCCGGGGCGACCAGCGCGACTGGGACACCGCCCTGGTGCCCCCGGCGGGCGAGATCACCCGCGTCGGCCTCTACGACATGGACCGCCGGCCCCGCCCGGCGTTCGACGCGTTCCGCGACGCGGCCACCGCCGGAGCGCCACCGCCACGACCCGGACCATCCCCCGGTGCCTGAGCTGGTCGCTCTCGCCGTGCCGCCCGGGCCGGCGTTCCTCGACGCGCTCCGGCGGATCTGGGACGACGGCGACGCCGTGCTCCCCCTCGATCCGCACGCGCCGGCTCCGCACCGGGACCGGCTCCTGAACGCGCTCGCGCCATCCGCGGTCGTCGAGGCCGACGGAACACGTCACCACCGGAGCGGGGGGCGGCCCGTCGAGGACGGCGACGCCGTGGTCATCGCCACCTCGGGCACCACCGGAGCTCCCCGCGGGGCGGTCCACACCCACGCCGGGGTCGCCGCCGCGGCCAGGATGACCTCTGCGGCCTGCGGAGCCACCAGCAGCGACGTCGGCTGGCTGGCCTGCCTGCCGCTCGGCCACGTCGGCGGCTTCTCGGTCATCACCCGGGCGCTGCTCGCGGGGACCGGACTCGAGATCCACGACCGCCCCGACGCGGCGCGCATCGACGACGCCGCCCGGCGCGGCGCCACCCACGTGTCGCTGGTCCCCACCCTCCTCGGACGGATCGATCCGGCACGGTGGCGGGCGATCCTCCTCGGCGGCTCCGCCGTCCCGGTCCGTCGTCCGGACAACACGATCGCCACCTACGGGATGACCGAGACCTTCGGCGGCGTCGTCTACGACGGTCTCGCACTCGACGGCGTCGCCATCCGGATCGGATCCGGCCCCGACGGCGACTCCGGCCCCGAGGGGCCGATCGAGCTGCGGAGCCCGTCGCTCATGCGGGCCTACCGCGACGGGACCGATCCCCGCACCGACGACGGCTGGTACCGCACCGGCGACCGGGGCTCCATCGACGCTGCCGGCGTGCTGCGCGTGGCCGGGCGGACCGACGACCTGATCATCACCGGCGGGGTCAACGTGTGGCCCGCTCCGGTCGAGGACCGCCTCCGCACCCACCCTGCGGTAGCCGACGTTGCGGTGCTGGGCGTGGCCGACGCCGAGTGGGGCCAGCGGGTCCGGGCCGTGGTCGTGCCCAGCGACCCACGCCACCCGCCGACCCTGGACGAGCTCCGCTCGCACGTGAAGGAGCACCTGCCCGCCGCGGCCGCACCCCGGGAGCTGCTGCTCGTCGACGTGCTCCCACGCACCGCGCTTGGCAAGATCTCGAGGTACGAACTGAGCCGACGCTCCGGACCCGACGAACGATCCGGATCCGATGACCGCCGCAGGGGCACTGGAAAGGCGGGATCACCCGATGCCCATCCATGAGACGCGCGAGCACCCGCAGGGCTCCGCCGCCGACCCCGTCGGGCTGGACCGCGTCACGTTCGACCACGTCGCGATCGCCGTCCGGCACCCGACCGACCCGTGGCCGATCTTCGCCGACGTGCTCGGTGGCCGCTACCTCGATCGGGGGGTCAACCCCGGCTTCGGCTGGACGCAGCTCCGCTTCGCCAACGGGTTCGTCCTCGAGGGCCTCAACCCCGAGCCGAGCGACCGGGACGACTTCCTGAACCGGTTCCTCGACCGCAACGGGCCCGGACCCCACCACCTGACCTTCAAGGTCCCCGACCTCGACCGCATGCTCGACCGGGTCCGCGCCGCGGGGTTCGACCCGGTGGGCGAGGACCGGACGGACCCGACCTGGTACGAGGCGTTCCTTCACCCCGCCCAGGCCCACGGGATCGTCGTGCAGCTGGCGCAGGTCGGCCCCGACCCCCACGCACCGGCTCCCGAGCCCGAGGGGTTCCCCGAGCTGACCTTCGACCACCCGATGGCCTCTCTGGGGCGGGTCGTCCACGCCGTGGCCGACCTGGACGGGGCGGTGAGCCTGTTCCGCGACGTGCTCGGAGGACGGGTCATGTCCTCGGGCGCCGCGATCGACGGCAACCACTGGGTCGAGCTCGGCTGGAACGGTCCCGGCCGTCTGCGTCTGCTCGAGGGCGTGCACGCCGAGATCGCCGAGTGGATCGGCGACCGACCGGGTCGGCTGCGCCACCTGTTCTTCAGCTTCGACGAGCCGAGGACGGTTCCCGGGGTCCGCGAGGTGGCCGAGAACCGCTGGGTGCTCGACGCGGATGACGTGCTGGGCACCCGACTGGTGCTGTCGTCCAACGCCCGCCCCTGACCGGTCAGCCCATCAGCCTGCTCATCAGCCTGCTCATCAGCCGGCTCCTCCGCCGGATCGTCGGCCGGCTCGTCGGCCGGGACGCCGTGCCACCGTCAGAGGAGCATCCCACCGTCGACGACCATGGTCGTCCCGGTGATCCACGACGCCCTGTCCGAGGCCAGGAACACCGCGGCCTCGGCGATGTCGGACGGTTCGCCGAGGCGACGCAACGGCACGTGCGCGGCCACCGAGTCCTCGTTCGACTCCCACAGGGCCCGGGCCATGTCGGTCTTGACCAGTCCCGGGCAGATGGCGTTGACCCGGACCCCGGGCGCGAGCTCCTTGGCCAGAGAACGGGTGAGGTGGATGAGAGCGGCCTTGGTCACGTTGTAGTGACCGATCGCCACCTCGACCGACAGGCCACCGATCGAGGCGATGTTGATCACGCATCCACCTCGCTCGGCCATCGCCCGGTGGTAGGCCTCCTGTGTCCACACGAACGCCCCGCGCAGGTTGACCTCGTAGGTCTTGTCGTACCGGGGCAGGTCGATGTCGATCATGCGGCCCATGTACGGGTTGGTCGCCGCGTTGTTGACCAGGATGTCGAGGCCGCCGAAGCGCTCGAGGGTGGCGGACACGCAGGCGGCGGCCGCCTCGGGGTCACCGGCGTTGGCGGCGAACACGTCGATGTCGGCGCCACCGGTCGGCGTGATCGACGCGGCGGCAGCGCGCAGGCCGCCCTCCTTGCGCGACGACAGCATGACCGACGCACCCGCCGCGGCCATCTCGGCCGCGATCGCCTGCCCGATCCCCTTCGAGGCTCCCGTGACGAGAGCCACCCGTCCGTCCAGTCGGATCTCCATGGCGCCACGCTACGCGGCGCCCTTCACCGGGTACCGGACCGCTCCCGGGGGCGGGTCCCGGTGGTTTCAGGCCGGCACGTCGAGCAGGGCCAGGACGGCCTTGTCGCCGGCCGCCTCGGGGCTGAACGCAGCGGTCGTGCCCACGATGTGGACGTCGGTGCCGGTGGCGTGGTCGAGCAGCTCCACACGTCGGCTCAGACCCAGCTTCTTGATGGTCACGTCGGTGCTCACGCGCCCGAGGCTCCGCAGAATGCGGGTGGTGCCGCGGCCGGTCTGCCAGTCGAGCAGGTGGATGTCGGTGGCGGTCACCGCGACCAGCATCCGGACGGTGAGCCCGTCGCGCTCGGCGTCCATCGCCTGCACCGCGGCCATGGCGGTCACGTTCTCCACGGCCTCGATCAACCCGTTGCCGACGTGGGGGAGGCTGTCGGCCGCCGCTCCGGCCACGGCCAGTTCGGCGTTCGACGGCAGGGCGTGACCGAAGATGCCGGCGGCGAGCACCGTCTCCTCGGCGGTCGGATCCGGCGACGCGGCGACCGCCGCGTCGATCACGGTGGTGGCGGCGGCGATGAGCTCAGCGGGTTTGGCCATCCCCCAGCCTGCCGGGGTCGGGCCCGCGTTCCAACCCCGCAGGCTCCACGGATCCGTCGGCGATCACCGCACACGTCGACCCACCACGTAGGTTGCCGCCATGCCGAACCGCCTCGCGGACGAGACCAGCCCGTACCTGCGTCAGCACGCCGACAACCCGGTCGACTGGTGGCCGTTCGGCGACGAGGCGTTCGAGCTCGCCCGACGCACCGACCGGCCGGTTCTGATCTCGGTGGGCTACTCGTCGTGCCACTGGTGCCACGTGATGGCCCACGAGTCCTTCGAGGACCCCGACACCGCGGCGCTGATCAACGACCGCTTCGTGCCGATCAAGGTCGACCGCGAAGAGCGCCCCGACGTCGATGCGGTCTACATGGAGGCCACCCAGGCCATGGTCGGCCGGGGCGGCTGGCCGATGACGGTGTTCGCGGACGCCGACGGTCGCCCGTTCTTCTGCGGCACCTACTTCCCACCCGAACCGCGGGGAGGCCAGCCCGGCTTCACGCAGGTGCTCGACGCGGTGCACCAGGCCTGGGCCGATCGGCGCGGCGACCTGCTGGAGCAGGCGGAACGCCTGACCGAGTCGTTGCGCCGCCCGGTCGGCCCCGCTGGCGACGACACGTCCGAGGTCGGTCGGGCCGACATCGACGAGGCCACGATGGGCCTGCTCTCCGCCTTCGACGCCGACTGGGGCGGATTCGGACGCGCCCCCAAGTTCCCCCACACGATGAGCCTGGACCACCTGCTACGCCAGCACCACCGCACCGGTTCGGCCGCCGCGCTCGGAGCCGTGGTCACGTCCCTCGACGCCATGGCGGTCGGCGGCATCCACGACCACCTCGGCGGCGGCTTCAGCCGCTACTCGGTGGACCGGCAGTGGCTGGTCCCGCACTTCGAGAAGATGCTCTACGACAACGCCCTCCTGCTGCGCATCTACACCCACGCTGCGCAGGTCACCGGTGAGGAGCGCTTCGCCGCGGTCGCCGGATCGATCGTCGAGTACGTCGAGCGTGACCTGACCCACCCCGACGGAGGGCGCTACTCCGCCGAGGACGCCGACTCGGTGCCGGCGGGCTCGGCGGAGGCCACCCACGCCCACGAGGGCGCGTTCTACGTGTGGACGCCCGAGCAGGTCGCCACGGCCCTCGAGGCCGCCGGACTCGGCGCCCACGCCCGGGAGGTGTGCGAGTGGTACGGGATCACCGCCGCCGGCAACTTCGAAGGGGCGTCGATCCCCAACCGGCTGCACGCCCGCCAGCATCCCGCGCTGGCACCCGACGATCGACCGCCCGCGGTGGAGGCCGCCCGGGTCGCTCTGCTCTCCGATCGGTCCCGCCGGCCCCGCCCCGGCCTCGACGACAAGGTCCTGACCGAGTGGAACGCCCTGTTCGTGGCCGCTCTGGCCGAAGCGGGCGGTGCCCTCGGAGAGCCGGACTGGATCGCCGGGGCGGAACGAACCGCCCGGTTCCTGCTCGACCGGCTCCGAGGCCCCGACGGGCGGTGGCTGCGGAGCTGGCAGGCCGGGCCGGGCAAGGCCGACGCGGGCCGGTCCCGGCACCTGGCCTACGCCGCGGACCACGGAGCGCTCCTGGACGCGTTCCTCACCCTGCACGAGGTGACCGGTCATCAGATGTGGCTGGCCGAGGCGACCGCGGTGGCCACGGCTCTCGACGACCTGTTCATCGACGACGACGGCACCGTCTTCTCGACCGGCAGCGACGCCCCGGCGCTGCTGGTGCGGCCCCGCGAGGTCATGGACGACGCCACCCCGTCGGGGGCGAGCCTGGCCGCGGTCGGCTTCCTCCGCCTGTCGGCCCACACCGGCGACGACCGGTGGGCGAACCGCGCCCGGGCCGTGCTCGGGGCGTTGGGCCACCTGGTCGGCCGCCACCCGCTCGGCTTCGGCGACATGCTCCGAGCGGTGGAGATGACCACCGAGGGCATGACCGAGCTGGTCGTGTCCGGCGATCGCCCCGACCTGGTCGAGGTCGCGCTGCGGTCGTTCCGGCCCACGACGGTGCTGGCCTGGGGTGAGCCCGGTCCCGGCCCCCTGTGGGAGGGCCGGGTCCACGACGGGACCGACGGACGAGCCTACCTGTGCCGGGACCACCTCTGCGAGGCGCCGATCACCGACGCGTCCGAGCTCGCCCGGGCGCTCGACGCCCACCGGCGTCGGGCCTGAGCGGACCCACCCGGGCCCGGGTCATCGCGACCCGCCGGAGCCCGGGCGGTCAGCCGCCCGGGAACGGCGGGGGCTGGGTGGGTGGACCCTGATCGGGCGACGGGCCCGGGTACGGCGGCGGCAGCAGCCCCGGGTCCGGGACCGTGGGCGGCCCGGAGTACGGCGGCGGGGTGGCGGCGGCTGGGCCCGTCGTCGCCTCCGGCGCGGCCGGTGCGGGATCCGGTGCCGCCGGAGCGGCCGGAGCGGCCGGAGCATCGGCCACCCCCGCGCCGACCAGGGTGGGCGCACCGACCCCTGCCTTGTGGTCGGCGACCTCGAGGTAGGGCTCGACGTGGTGGTCCAACATGCCCTTGGACACCCACCCCCGCTTGTCGGCCCAGATGATCAGCGGCGGCAGCACGATGAGCGCGGCCAGCAGGGCGATGGTGACCTTGAGGGCGATGAAGATGCCGAAGTTGCGCAGCAACGGCAGCGACGAGAACGAGATCACCGCCACACCAGCGACCGCGGTCATGGCCGAGACGATGAAGGCCCGACCCGTCCGTGCTGCGGTCACGTCCATCGCCGCCCGCGGCTCCAGGCCCCGGCGCCGCTCCTCGATGTAGCGCAACAGGATCAGGGAGGTGAACTCGGTACAGGTCGCGACGACGAGCGGGCCGCCGATCGCCGTCATCGGGCTCAACGAGATCCCGAGCGCCCAGATCGCCAGCGTCGCCGCTCCCGACGCGACGAGCACCGGCGCCATCGACAACAGGCCCCGGGTGAGGGAGCGGAGCCGGATGACGAGGAAGGCGAACACGAGTCCGACGGCCAGCCAGGTCAGCTGGACCAGGTTCGCCTCCAGGTTCTGGAGCAGTCCGACGCCGACCACGGCGAGACCCGACGGCGTGAGCCGCGTCCCGGCCGGGGCGTCGGGCTTCTCTCGGATGTCGTCGACGACACCGGCGAGGCGGTCGAGCGGACCGGGCCGGGTCATGTAGATGAGGTTGATCGCCTTGCCGTCGCGGGCGACGGTCGAGGCCTTGATCGCGTCGGGGGCGATCTCCCACGCGTCCTGCACCGACTCGGCGGTCGGGGCGACGTGCGCCGCGCCGTCGACGTCGGTCAGGTCCGACACGGTGTTGATGATCCCGGTGCCGATCAGCAGGACCTTCTCGTGTTCCTCCATCTGCTGTCGGCTGAACGAGTCCAGCCGGGACACGACGTCGTCGGTGAACAGCGTTCCGTCGCCCGTCGACTCGACGAAGATGCCGAGCTCCGAGGACCCGCCGATCTCGTCCTCCACCTTGTGGAGGTCGGTGACGACCTTGCTGTCGGGGTTGACCCAGTTGACCGGGTCGGTCTCGAGCTTGATCGACGGCTCGACGATGCTCCCGCCGACGAACACGATGATCGACACGGCCGCGAGCGGCAGGGCGAAGCTGCCGGGCAGGCTGCCCATCTTGACGACCATCCGACCGAGACGGCCCTCGCTGAAGTCACCCGAGCGCGTCGGACTCCGGTACTCCCGCATGCCCAGGACCGCGAGCGGGTTGAGGATCGAGCTGATGCAGATGGCGACGATGCCGACGATCATCAGCCAGCCGAACGCACGGACCATCGGCACGTGAGCGATCTGCAGCGCGAGGAACGCGAACACGGCGTCGAAGGTGACGACGAGCAGACCCGGCCCGAGCCCGCGAGCGGCCTCCTGGATCGGGTGCGGCGAGTGGGCGATGATCACCTCCTCCTCGATCCGCGAGTGCATCTGGATCGCGTAGTCGATGCCGATGCCCAACATGACCGGCAGACCGGCGATGGTCACCAGCGTGAGCGGGATGCCGAGGTAGCCGGCGAAGCCGAACGCCCACACGACACCGACCAGCACCACCGCGAGCGGCAGCAGCCGCCAACGCACGCTGAAGAACAGCAGCAGGATCAGGATCATCGCGAGCACCGCGATGCCCCCGAGGGTCAGCATCCCGCCCTTCAGGTAGTCGTTGATGTTCTTCAGCAGGATCGGCGCACCCGTGGTGACCGTCGACGAGTTCGGGAACTGGAGGTCCTTGGTCGCCGCGACCACCGCGTCGGAGGTCGTGCCCTCCTGCTCGATCGACATGTTGCCGTCGAGCCGGGTGATCATCAGGGCGTGGGTCTTGTCGGGGAAGAACGGGAGGAGCGCCTTGCGGACCTGGTCGTTGTTGTCGAGCAGGAGGAACTTCACCCACGCGGGGTTGGAGAGCACCTGTTGGTCGGCCGGCACCGCGAGGAGTCGGCCCGCGGTCGCCGCCGTGTCGGCGCTCCGGGCTTGGGCACTGGCGGTGTCCCCGGACTTCTCCGCGACCTCGCTCGCGTGCAGCAGCGCCTTGGCCGCGATCGAGTCGAACGGCGTGCCGCCCTCCGGCGGCGTCACGAGATCGGACGAGAACTGCAGGGCGGTGACCGGGGAGATCACACCCTGGACGCCCTCGATCCCCTCGATCTCCTCGGTGACGCTCTGGAAGGTCGCAAGCCCTTCCGGAGTGAACAGCTCATCGACGGTGTGGCCCTCGTCCATCGTGATGACCGACAGCATCGCTTCGCCACCGAACAGCTTCTGGTAGACGACGTTGTCCTTGTAGACCTGATCCTTCGCGTTCAGGTAGCTGTCCTGGCCGGTGGCGAACTCGAGGCGGGTGATGCCGGTGCCGACCAGGATCGTGAAGGCGGCCAGCACCGCGGTCACGATCACCGCGTGCTTGCCCAGGTTGACCGCCAGCCAGGACCAGAAGCGCTGCATCATCGGAGCTGTCTCCCTCGGCTCTCGAGCGGAACGTGGTGAACCGCACCTGTCCCCAGTCGAACGGCGACTCTAGCCCGACGGAGCCGGACCCTGTCCAGCCCACCCGCCCCGGTGGATCCGACGACCGGGACCCGGTCGACCTCGGCGCGCCGACCGTGACGGGAGTCGGCCTCCCGGCGCGGGGAGACCGAGGGCGACGGTGGCCACGACCCGTCGCCCGGCGGGCACTCCGAGGGCCCGCCGGACCGCCGCTTCGTGGCCGAAGACACCGAACAGCAACGCCCCCAGGCCTTCGGACTCGGCGGCCAGCAGCACGGCCATGACCGCGGCACCGCCGTCGACGAACCAGAACGGCACCGGCCACGCCTCCGCTCCGTCGCCCAGGCCGCTGTGAGCCTTGTCGGGCAGGGAGTAGCGCTCGACGTAGGCGGCCGGGTCGACGATCACCTCGACGAGCACCGGCGCCCGCATCAACCCGGGCCAGCGGAACCCGAGTCGGCGATCGGCGGGCAAGGTGACGTCCCAGTGGCGGGCGGTGTCCGCGCCGGTGAGCACGACCAGGTCCAACGCGTCGGTGTTGCCGGCGGCCGGGGCCCGGAACGCCGCGGCCAGGACCCGGTCGAGGACGTCGTCGGCGACCGGGTCGGGTTTGAAGTCGCGGCACATGCGCCGCGACGCGAGGACCTGGGAGAAGGCGGCCCGCCCGCCGGGGTCGGCAGGGTCGGGGCTGGCAGGGTCGGGGTCGACTCGGGTCACCCGTTGTACTTGAGGAGCTCCTCGGCCATCACCCAGCCGAAGGTGATCAGGCAGTCCCCTCGATCGGTCTCGAGATGGGTGAACTGCGCGGCGACGTCCGGGTCGACCTTCTCCGGCTTGAGCGGCTCGTGGTCGAGCACCAACGGCGCCGCCCCGTCACCGGTGACGGTGAAGGTGTGCTGGTCGTAGCGCTCGGCGTCGACCTCGAATCGCTTGGCCAGGCGACGACCCCAGGCCCGCTCCTCTCCGGACACCTTGTGGCCCGGACGGGGGACGATGTCGACCATGACCTTGTAGGCCTCGAATGCACCGGGGTCGACCATGCGGGTGCCGACCAGCACGTCCTCATCGGGGAACGCCATCAGCGCCCGGCGCAGGTTGTCGCTCACGATCGCCCGCAGGAAGCTGTCGCGCTTGGAGGTGCGCCGGATGCCGGCCACCCCGATCAGCACGCTCGGAGTTCCGCCGATCCGCTCGAGGGTCGAGAACGAGAACGCCCGGAGGTGCGCCCCCTCCCGGACCTGGGTGACCAGCACCCAGTCGCTGACCAGCTTCGACAGGAGCCCGATCTCGTAGCAGATGCCCCCGTCGGCGCAGAGGTCGGCCATCTCGGCCAGTTCCGCATCACTCAGAGCGGTGCAGTCCTTGGTCGTGACGTCGAGCGCCATGCATCTTCTCCCTGAGGTGTCGTCACATCCCGCTTCGGGGACGCGGACCCGGTTCTGGGTACACGAGTGGTCCCACTAGTTCAGTCGCCCCGACGCCCATTCGGCAAGTCAGGCCCGGCGGTCGGCTGTGGCAGATCCGCGGTCAGCCATGCGTCGCGACCCGCGTCCGGGGTCGGTCCCGGAACGGCTCACAGCACCACCGATTCGTGGCCGAGCAGCGCTCGCAGCTCACCGATAAGGCCCGTGCGGGTGTCGACCAGGTGGTCGTCGGAGAGGCGCAGCACCTGCTTGTCGCCCAGCAGGATGTGCACCTCGGAGTCGCCGGGGAAGTCGCCGATCAGCTCCTGGAGCCGGTCGATCGTGGCGTTGTCGAGGCGCGACGGCGGCAGGTGCAGCCGCAGCGGCGGGTGCTCGTCGACCTGCGGTTCGAACAGCTCGAGCTCGCGGGGGATGAACTTGGCGGTCTCGTCGCGCTTGTCGACCCGACCGGTGGTGATCACCACCGCGTCCTCGACCAGCAGGTGACCGATCTGGGCCATGGTCTTGGGGAACACCATCACCTCGACCGAGCCCTGCAGGTCCTCGAGGACGAACACGGCCATCAGGTCGCCCTTCTTGGTCCACTTGCGCTGCAGGCCGGTGATGACCCCGCCGACCGTGCGCTGGGTGCCGTCGTCCAGGTCGCCGAGCTCGAGGATCGTGCAGTCGACCTTGCGCTTGAGGGCCTGCTCGGCGCCGAGCAGCGGATGGTCCGACACGTAGAGGCCGAGCATCTCCTTCTCGAACGCGAGCCTGTGCTTCTTGTCGAACTCGACGTCGGGGATGCGGACCCGCTCGTCGAACGCGGGTCCCTCCTCCATCTCGCCGAAGAGCGACATGACGCCCATGTCGTGCTCCTTGCGACGGGCGATGGTCGTGTCGACGATCTGCTCGAACACGGTGAGCAGACCCTGACGGGGGTGACCCATCGAGTCGAACCCGCCCGCCTTGATCAGCGATTCGATGGTGCGCTTGTTGAGCACCTGGGTGTTGACCCGTTGGCAGAAGTCGTAGAAGTCCTCGAAGGGGCCGTTCTCGTCCCGCTCCTCGATGATGAGCTCGACCAGGCCGGTGCCGACGTTGCGGACCGCGGACAGGCCGAAGAGGATCCGGTCCGCTCCCCCGTCGAGGTTCGCGCCGTCGCCGTCGGGTTCGGGCACCACGGGAGCGAAGTCCGACAGCGACCGGTTGACGTCGGGGACGGTGACCTCGATGCCCATGGCCCGGCACTCGGCCAGGTACACCGCGGCCTTGTCGAGGTTGGTCTTGACGCTGGTCAGAAGCGCAGAGAGGTACTCGGCGGGGTAGTTCGCCTTGAGGTAGGCGGTCTGGTACGCGACGAAGCCGTAGCCGTAGCTGTGGCTCTTGTTGAACGCGTAGTCGGCGAAGGGCTCGATGATGTCGAACCAGGCGGTGCCCAGCTCGGCGCCGTAGCCGGTGGCCTCGCAACCCTCGACGAACTTGGTGCGCTCCTTGGCGATGAGCTCACGCACCTTCTTCCCACACGCCTTCCGGAGGTTGTCGGCGTCGGCCAGGGAGTAGCCCGCGAAGCGCTGGGCGATCCGCATGATCCCTTCCTGGTAGATGCACAACCCGTAGGTGTCGCCGAGGATCTCCTCGGCGTCGGGGTGCAGGTAGGTGACCTCCTGCCGGCCGTTCTTGCGGTCCGCGTAGTCGGTGTGCATGTTCGCCGCCATCGGACCGGGCCGGTACAGGGCGACGAGGGCGGCGACGTCCTCGAACTCGGTCGGCGCCAGCGACCGGATGAGGGCCCGCATGGCGCCGCCCTCCAGCTGGAACACGCCGATCGTGTCGGCCCGACGCAGCAGCTCGTAGGTGGGTTCGTCGGTCAGGTCGACGTCGTCGATGTCGACCTCGACTCCCCGGGTGCGCCGGATCAGCTCGAGCGTGTCGGAGATGACGTCGAGGTTGCGCAGGCCCAGGAAGTCCATCTTGAGCAGGCCGAGCTCCTCGACCCCGTGCATCTCGTACTGGGTGACGACCGGTGCCTCTTCGATCGGCACGCCGGACTCGGGCTTGCGCTGGATCGGCAGGTACTCGGTCAGCGGCTCCTTGGTGATCACCACCGCGGCGGCGTGGATGCCGTCCTGGCGTCGCAGCCCCTCGAGGCCCTTGGCGACGTCGACGACCTCCCTGGTCTCGGGGTCGGTCGCGTACATCTCGCGCAGCTCGGCGGCCATCTTGTAGCCGTCGACGAACTTGGGGTGCTCCTCCAGACAGGCGTACAGCGGGGTGTCGCGCCCCATCACCAGCGGCGGCATGGCCTTGGCGACCTTGTCGCCCACGATGTAGGGCTTTCCGAGCACCCGCGCCGCGTCGCGCACCGCGGCCCGGGCCTTGATCGTCGAGAAGGTGACGATCTGCGCCACGTGGTCACGCCCGTATCGCTCCGCGGCGTAGCGGATCATCTCGTCGCGGTAGCGGGAGTCGAAGTCCATGTCGATGTCGGGCATGGAGATGCGGCTGGGGTTGAGGAACCGCTCGAACAGCAGGTCGTACTTGATGGGGTCGAGGTCGGTGATCCACAGCGTGTAGGCGACCGCGCACCCCGCCGCGGACCCACGGCCGGGACCGACGCGGATGTTGGCGTCGCGGGCGTGGCGGATCAGGTCCCACACGATCAGGAAGTAGGAGCTGAACCCCATGTCGCCGATGACCTTGAGCTCGTAGGCCAGGCGTTCGACGACGTTGTCGGGCAGCTGGTCGCCCCAGCGCTTGCGGGCGCCCTCGAAGGTGAGGTGCTCGAGGTACTCGGCGTCGTCGGTGAAGCCCTCGGGCAGCGGGAAGTTGGGCAGCTGCGGCTTGCCGAACTCGATCTCGACGTTGCATCGCTCGGCGATCCACAGCGTGTTGTCGCAGGACTCGGGCGCCTCGGCGAACAGGTGGCGCATCTCGGCCGCGGTCTTCAGGTAGTGCTCGTCGCTGTGGAACTTGAAGCGGTCCGGGTCGCTCATCAGCGAGCCGGTCTGCACGCACAGGAGCGCATCGTGGGACACGGCGTCGTCGCGGTGCACGTAGTGGCTGTCGTTGGTGGCGAGCAGCGGGGCCTGGAGCTTGCGGGCGATCTCGAGCAGCTGCGGGTTGGTGCGGTGCTGCTCGGGGATGCCGTGGTCCTGGATCTCGACGAAGAGGTTGTCGCGTCCGAAGATGTCCTGGAGGCGGGCGGCCTTGGCCAGCGCCGCGTCGAAGCCCTCGTTCATGAGCGACTGCAGCACGTGGCCGCCGAGGCAGCCGGTGGTGGCGATGACGCCCTCGTGGTGCTCGGCGAGCGTGTCCCAGTCGACCCGGGGCTTGTAGTAGTAGCCCTCCATGTAGGCGCGGCTGGCCAGCTGGATGATGTTCCGGTAGCCGACGTCGTTCTCGGCCAGCAGCGTCAGGTGGTAGTAGAGCTTGCGGCCACCCTCGACGTCGCCGCCGGAGTCGTCGACCTTGCCCCGCCGGGGCGGGCGCTCGAAGCGGGAGTCGTGGGCCATGTAGGCCTCGGTGCCGATGATCGGGGTGACCCCCGAGTCCCGGCAGGCCTTGTAGAAGTCGAGGACCCCGTACATGTTGCCGTGGTCGGTGATCCCCATGGCCGGCTGGCCGTCCGCGACCGCCGAGGCGACGACGTCGCCGATGCGCGCCGCGCCGTCGAGCATCGAGTACTCGGTGTGCTGGTGCAGGTGGACGAAGCTGTCCGGCACCTCTCGCTCCCTGTGTCGCTCCCCGGGACGGTCGCCACCCCCGGCCGTCCGCGCCGGAGCGGGGCGACGGGGTCCACAAACGACAGTCGTGTGATTCCGCCTCCGAGTATCGCGCGACCCGCCGACGGTGTCCTCCGGGCCGCTCCCACGAGCCCTCCCCCACCGAACTTGTAGCCCACAGGTCGCCGGGCGACCTGCCAGCTACAACAACGCCACCCCCCGCCGAACTTGTAGCCCACAGGTCGCCGGGCGACCTGCCAGCTACAACAACGCAGCCGGATGGCTGGCGGGCAGTTCAGGAGCAGCGCTGGGCGACCAGCGTGTAGCCGATGTTCAACTCGAAGGTCAGCAGTACGGTCCGCAGATCCGGTGTGCTGACCGCGTAGATCTCGCTGTAGTCGTCCGGCCACGGCCGGAGCGCGGCGGTCCCGATCGGGATCCGCCGACCGTCGAGGGTCAGCACTCCGATGTCGGCCAGCTCGTGCCGGTAGTTGTACGGCACGGCCTGCACGGCCTCGCCCGAGTTGGACACACCGACGATCGCCGGCGGGTAGCCCCACGCACCGTCCGGCGCCTTCACCCCGGTGCCGGTCGAACGATCCCAGAGGACCGTCGTGAGCACGCGGGGGTTCCCGAACGGGTCGTCGCCCTGCAGGACGAGGTGCACTCCGTCGTCGCTGACGGCGGCCACTCCGAGTACCGGGCCCGGGAACGCGGCGCTGGCCGCGGCGATGTCGGGACCCAGGTCGGTGCGCTGGCCGGTGTCGAGCGACACCATCGTCCCGAAGTCGAGGGTCTGGCGTCCGCCCGAGGACACCCAGGGACTGCCGGTCAGCACCCACCCCGGTGACTCCCACTGGGCGATCACGGCGTCGGTCCCCGCGTCGGTCACGGTCACCATGCGATGCCAGATGTGCGGCTCCGGACCCTCGCGGAAGGACTGCGTCCACACGATCCGACGTCCGTCCGCGCTGATCGCCCGAGCGTTGGCCGGGTAGGCCACCCCGGGCGGTGGGGCCGCCACCGTCGGAGCCGCGATGTCGGTCACCGTTCCGGTGCTCGCGGACCAGCGGTGCAGCACGCTCGGCGGGTCGGCGGGCGTGGCCGCTCTTCCCTCGCGTCCGAACACGACCCGGCTCCCGGCGTCGTCCACACCCACGAGGACGCGACGGTCGGTCGGGGCCGTCGGCAGCGAGCCCACCACCGTCGAGGGCGATCCGGGCTGCACCGTCCGCAGCGACAGCACCAGGTCCGAGCCCAGCACCCGGGACAGGACCATGTGGGCGCCGTTGGGCGACACGGCCCGGGCGAGGGAGAACGCCACCGGGTCGGTCGGCTCCAGGACCACCTGCTGGCGGGCCGGGCAGGCCGGCGGAGGCTCCGGCGGGGGTGTGCATGCCGCCGCGGCTCCCAGCAGAACTGCGGTCAACCCGACGGCCAACGACGCCCGAACCCGTCGTTGTCCACCCCCCACAGCACCCGCTGCCGCAGCTTCAGTTCGGTCGATCCAGCGCATGGGAACCTCCCTCGTCGCCCTGCCGCGGATCGTATTCAGTGCGCCGGATCGAATCACTGGGGACGACTCCCCACTGGGTCACACGGTCGACACCCGCCGAACTTGTAGGTCAGCGGTCACCACAGCGACCGTGGGCTACACGTTCGCCGGGAGCCGCCGAACTTGTAGGTCAGCGGTCACCACAGCGACGGTGGACTACAAGTTCGCCGGGGGCCGCCGAACTTGTAGGTGAGCGGCCACCACGGCGACCGTGGGCTACAAGTTCGGGAACCGTCGGGGCTGCGCGGCGGGCGCCGACGGCCTCAGATGTAGCCGGGGCCCGGACCGGGGGCGGGCTGAGGACCGTTCGGGCCCTGCATCAGCTGACCCCGCATCCCCTCGAGCTGCTGGCGGGCCGACATCTGCTGGGCGACCAGCGCCGCCTGGATCCCGTGGAACAGGCCCTCGAGCCAGCCGACCAGCTGCGACTGGGCCATGCGGAGCTCGACCTCGGAGGGCACCGTGCCCTCGGGGAAGTCGAAGGACAGCTCGCTGAGCTCCGACGCGAGCTCGGGCGACAGGGCCGTCTCGAGCTGGGCGATCGAGCGCTCGTAGATGTCGCGCAGCTGACTCCGGGACGGCTCGTCCAGCGACGTGCTGCGGAGCTCTTCGAGCAGCTGCTTGACCATGGCCCCGATGCGGATGATCTTGGCCGGTGAGTTGACGTCGGGCACGACGTCCTCGTCGCCACCACCTGAGTCGCCCCCGTCACCTGCACCGTCGGCGTGGGGCCCGCCCACCAGCGGTGCCGCCCCGCCGGCGATGCCCCCGGGCGACGCCGGCGGCGGCTGGACGGCGTCGGGTTCGAGCACCTCGGGAGGCGTGGTCACTTCGTCAGCCATGGGTTCGACCCTACCCCGCGACCCGTTCCTGGCCGGCCCGACCGGCTCGGCCCGATCAGTCCGTGCGGGCGACGAGCAGCGGGACCATGACCTCGGCAGAGGTCATGGAGCCGTGCCGGCCGAGCAGGTGGAACGGCCCGGTGTCGGCAGGGTCCTCGTAGGCGATCGGCTCGCGGGCGACGAGGGCGACGTCGCCGAGGCGGGCCAGCGCCCCGGGCAGGACCTTGGGCCCGAACCAGCAGTCGTCGACGACCTGCTCGCGGGTCACGACCCACGCCTCGTGGCCGTGGTGGCGCTGGGCCGCTTCGTACAGGGAGGTGGCGGCGCCCGGATGGGCGTGCAACCAGCGGAACCGGGCCTCGCCGGACTGGTGGCGGACGTGGCTGAGCACCTCGGGGTGCGGCGGGAACACCCGCTCACCCACGTCGACCTGGCCGTGATCGGACGTGATCACCAGCGCCACACCGGGGGGCAGCTCGTGGAGCAGGTACTCGACCATGCGGTCGACGAACACGAGCTCGGCGTCGTAGACCATCCCGAGCCCGTACTCGTGGGCCACCTTGTCGATGCCGTCGTAGTAGGCGTAGACGAACGGCTCGCCCGTGTGGACCTGGTGCAGGATCTCGGCCACCAGCGTGGACGGCATCCGGTACGGGACGTGGCGACAGCCCCCCAGGTGCGCCCGGGTGAAGCCCGTGTCACGGAACTCGGCGCGCACCACTGCCGGGGGGCGGTGTCCCTCGAAGGCGAGCTCGTGCTGGATCGACTCCGGCGGGATGGACTCCCGGGCGTCGCCCTTGGAGGTGGTCCAGCGCAACACGTTCAGGATGTCGTCGCCCTCGACCGACATGCGATAGCCGATCACCCCGTGCTCGCCCGGCGGCAGCCCGGTGGCGATCGAGGTCAACGCGGTGGCCGTGGTGGTCGGCGCGATCGTGGTGATCGGAGCGGCGTTCATGGACGACAGGCCCCGCAGCATGCCGATGCGGTCCTGCATCTGCTCCCAGCCAAGGCCGTCGAGGACCCACAGCACCACCTGGTCCGCGCCGACGACGCCGTCGGGGAACCAGGCCGGCACCCGATCCGGGTCCTCGACCAACGGGGTCATGACGTTGCACGTGCATGCGCCCTCGTAGTCGGGCAGCACGGGGAGGTCCACCACCGCGGGCTCCTTGCTGGTCACCGACTCCAAGTTAGCGGTCCCCGAGCACCGAGGGCGTGTCGGTCACCACCGGTCCGACCGGGACGGACCGGTGAGCTGCGGGTGCCTACGATGGCCGACGTGAAGGTCTCCACCCGCGGCGACTACGCCTGTCGCGCCCTGCTGTCGTTGTCGCTGCACGGCGACGACGGACCGACCTCGGTGCGCGACATCGCGGAGCGGACCGGCCTGCCCCAGCCCTACCTCGAGCAGATCCTGCTGGCCCTCAAGGGTGCGGGCCTGGTTCGCTCCAAGCGCGGGGTCGGCGGCGGCTACATCCTGGCCCGCGACCCCGCCGAGATCGACCTCGCCCAGATCGTCTCCGCGGTGGACGGCCCGATCCAGGCCGGCGACTTCGGACAGCCCCACACCGACGGCGCCTGCGACCACGAGGGCCAGTGCGTGCTGCTGACCGTGTGGCACGACGTCGGCGGCCACATGCGCCGACTGCTCGAGGGCTACACCCTGGCGCACCTGGCCGAGGTGGCCCGGGGCGAACGGCCCTGGCCGGGCGCCTAAGCCCGACTGGGCCCGCCTGAGCCCGCCTGCGCGACAGCGGTGACGCGGGTCAGGCGTCGGCGGCGAGCTCGGCGGAGGCGTCGATGACCCGGCGGGCGAACTCGACGGCGCCCTCGGTGAGCTGGCCGCGCCGGATGACCATGCCGCCGCGCACGTCGCCCCGTCGGTCCTCGATCTCGGCGGTCAGCTTCTCGAGCGTCCGACCGGGGTTGATCGCGTAGGTCACGAACACGTAGGTGGGCTTGCCGCCGAGAAGCGGGAGCTTGGCCAGCTTGCCGGCCCCGCCCGGACGCTGACCGAACAGGACGAGGCCGTCGACCCAGGTCCCGACGATCACCACGTCGGACTGCTGCAGCGCGGCCAGGTCGACCTGGCGACTGGAGCACTCGCTGGCCTCCCAGCCCTCCTGCTGCAGCTCGGCGACCATCGTCCGGGCGGCGGTCCGGGTGTTGCCGGTGAGGCTCTCGTGGATGACCAGGGCGCGCATGGGCTCATGCTCCTGTGTGAGGTGTCGTCGGGTCAAACGACGTGGCCGATGCCACCGTCGGAGCCACCGTCGGAGTCGTCGCCCGGGATCCCCTCCCACCGAGGTCGCAGCGATGCGAGGACGGCGGCGAGATCCGCGGGAAGCGCCGCCTCGTAGGCGACGTCGTCGCCGGTCCCCGGATGGACGAACGACAGCCTCCGGGCGTGCAGGAACGGGCGGGCGACGTGAGGTCGCCGATCCGGCCCGCCGTACAGCGGATCGCCGACCACCGGGTGGCCGATCGATGCCAGGTGCACGCGGATCTGGTGGGTCCGGCCGGTCTCGAGGTCACAGGTCACCGCGGAGACCGGAGTGGGACGGTCGCTCGCGTCGGTGCTGAATGTGTGCTCGAGTCGGTAGTGGGTGCGCGACGGCCGACCGTCCGCGGCGACGGTCATCCGCAGTGGGTCACGCCGGGAGCGCCCGATCGGGGCGTCGATCACGCCGTGAGGGTGCTCGGGGTGTCCCCGCACCAGGGCCGTGTAGGTGCGTTCGACCGCGTGGGTCGACAGCTGGTGCACCAGCGAGTCGTACGCGTCGGGGGTCCGGGCGACCACCAGGAGGCCCGAGGTGCCCCGGTCCAGGCGGTGCACGAGCCCCGGCCGCTCGGGCTCGCCGACGATCACCCCGCCGGCGGGGTCGAGGTCGGGGAAGCGGGCGACCAGTCCGTGGACCAGGGTGGAGCCACGGTGACCCGGACCGGGGTGCACGACGAGTCCCGCGGGCTTGTCGACGACGATGATGTCGTCATCCGCGTGGACGACGGCGAACTCGACGTCGGGGTCCGCGGCCACGACCGTCTCGCGGCGGGTCGGACCGACGGCCAGCACCAGCCGCTGGCCGACCGCCACCCTGGTCGAGGGCTTCGAGATGGTCGTCCCGTCGATGCTCACCCCGCCGGAACCGATCACCTCGGCGGCCTCGGAGCGCGAGCAGGGCACCAGGGTGGCCAGCGCACGGTCGATCCGCTCGCCGTCGAGGGCGTCGGGCACGGTCTCGTCCAGGAAGGCGGGACCGTCGCCCATCACCGGGCCCCGGGCTCGCCCGTGCCGGTCGTGTCCTCCGAGGAGGGTCGGACGCCGGCGTCGCCGCCAGCCCAGTCAGTGGAGACCGGCTCCGTGTCCGGCTCCGCGCCGGCCGGGACGGGTTCGTCCTCGACCGGCTCGCGCAGCAGGAAGATGGCGATGAGGATCCCGCCGACGACGACGGCGGCGTCCGCGATGTTGAAGATCGGCCACCACTGGACGTCGATCCAGTCGACGACAGCGCCCGACAGGAAGCCCGCCTGGGCCCGGAAGATGCGGTCGAACAGGTTGCCGAAGGCGCCGCCGATCACGACGCCGATCAGCACGAGCGCCGCGGTGGAGCGGACGCTGCGTGCCAGCAGCACCAGGGCGACGACGATCGCCAGGACGACGAGGGAGATCCACCGACCGGCCCCCGACCCGGTCGAGAACGCCATCCCGGTGTTCTCGGCGTAGTTGAACCGGAGGGTCCACACGACGTCGATCGGGAGCTGGTCCTTCAGCCGATCGACCGCCCACGCCTTGGTGAGCTGGTCGAGGCCCAGCACCACGAGCGCGGCACCCACGACGATGCTCCAGCGGCGCGTGCTGCTCACGGTGGACGGGGTCGTCATGGTCGGGACCGGCGCATCGACGCGGAAACGGCGCCCGGGCGTCAGCGGAAGCTGCGCGTCTTGTACTCGACGCGCTCACGCGCCCACGGGATGGCCCGGAGCCGCTCCTTGGGGATCGGGTCCCCCGAGTACTCGCAGATCCCGTACGTGCCCTTGCCGATCCGCTCGATGGCGGCGTCGATCTCGTCGATGGTCTGGCGGGCCTGGGCGGCACGGGCCAGGTCGAAGTCGCGCTCCACCGCCAGGGTGTCGCCCTCGCCCGACTCGTCGTCGAACTGGACGTCGCCCGGTTCGCGGTCGAAGGCCAGGGCCTCGGCCTCGGCCCGCAGCGACTCGGCCTGTTCGTGCAGGGTTGCCCGCTCCTCCAGGAGGAGGGCTCGCTGCTCGTCGAGGAAGGCCTTGTCGAACGGGTTCTTGGCCGGTGCAGCCTTCTTGGCCGGTGCAGCCTTCTTGGCCGGAGCGGCCTTCTTGGCCGGTGCCGCCTTCTTGGCCGGAGCCGCCTCCTTGGCCGGAGCCGCCTCCTTGGCCGGAGCCGCCTCCTTGGCCGGTGCCGCCTTCTTGGCCGGTGCCGCCTTCTTGGCCGGTGCCGCCTTCTTGGCCGGTGCCGCCTTCTTGGCCGGTGCGGCCTTCTTGGCCGGTGCCGCCTTCTTGGCCGGTGCCGCCTTCTTGGCCGGAGCAGCCTTCTTGGCCGGAGCAGCCTTCTTGGCCGGAGCAGCCTTCTTGGCCGGAGCCGCCTTCTTGGACGATGCGGTGGTCGATCCGGCGCGCTTGGTCGCCATCATCGGCCTCCTTCCCTGACGGGTCGATGAGCTGGGCCGGGCGCCCAGATGGTCGGGGAACCTTAGCCGCGGCGCTCCCCACCGGGGCGCGACCAACCCCCGAGCCAGCACGCCCCACACCGCCCGGCCGCCGCGCAGCACCGGGCGCAGGACGACGCCCACTCCGGGGAGCTCGATCAGGCGGCATCCGTCGTCGACGTCGGCCGCGGCCGCAGCGGTGGGGGCGACCGCCGCGATCTCGTCGCCGTCGGGGCGCGGGAGGTCGGCGACGACCGTGGATGCGGGGTTCAGCGTCGCCAGCCGAAGCGCCGGTTGCGGGAGTCGCCCGACCCCTCGAAGAACGCCGTCATCGCCTCGTCGTCGGAGTCGTCGGCCACGTTGACCGCGTCGTCGAGGTCCTGAAGGTAGCGGTCACGACCCGAGCCGGTCACCGGTTCGGCGATGATGTGCGGCGACGTGCGGCTCGACGGCTCGTCGGCGAGGGAGATCGTCTCCTCCTGTTCGTCCGATCCCGAGGCCTGGAGCCGTGACCAGCTCCCGGGACCCCAGTCGCCGGACGCCGCGTCGACCGCTTCGGTCGCGGGTCCGCCGTCCGCGCCCTTGTCGAAGTCGACGACCCGCTCCGCGGTCGGGGCGGAGGCCGCCGTGGTGCTGCCCCCGGAGGGAGCGGCCGGCTCGGCGACGACGGGGGCCTCCGGCTCCACCGTCGACGCCTCGACGACCTCGTCGACTCGAGGTGCGGACGGCTCGGGCTCCTTCGTCGGTGCCGACGCCGCGGTCGGGCCGCCCCGCTGGGAGATCACCTCGTCGGGCGGGATCGACATGGTCGGTCGGGCACCGAGACGGTCGGGGTCCGACGCCAGGAGCGTCAGCTCCTCGGCGGTGCGGGTCAGGTCCTCGCGGTAGCCGGCCAGGCGGGCCTCGAGCTGCGTGATGACGTCCGCTAGCTGCGAACGACGGCTCTCGAGCACCTGCACCTCTTCCGAGGCGCGCTCGCGACGGTCGGCGAACTCGCTGTCGGCCTGGGTGCGGGCCCGACGGATCAGCTCCTCGGCCTCGGCCTGGGCCTCGGCGAGCTGGCGGTCGGCCCGGGTCTTGGCCTCGGCCAGGAGGTTCTGCGCCTGACCGCGCGCGTCGGCCTCCATCTGCTCGGCGGTGCGACGCGCCATCAGCAGCGTCCGGGCGGCCTGTTCGACCTCGGCCTCCTCGCTCATGGCCGTGGCGGTCGCCGCGTTGGCCTGGGCCTCGGCGACGGCGGCCTGGGCACGGGCCTGCACCTCACCGGCCTTCTCCTCGGCCGACGCGGCCCGCGCCTCGGCGTCGGCCAGGCGGCCCTCGGCGACCGACGCCCGCTCCTCGGTGTGACGGACGCGCACCAGCAGCTGGGCCAGGGCGGTGCCGGCGTCCTCCATGAACGTCTCGACCTGCTCGATGTCGTAGCCCTTGCGACGCTCGGTGAACTCGGTCTTCTCGAACAGCTCCGGCGTGAGATCCATGCCGGCGATGCTAGTCGTCACCGGTCGTCCGTCACCGAACCGTCACGGGCTCGACGACGACTGCGCCGCGGCCGACCTCACCGGGCGAGGCCGGCCACCACGTTCTGCAGGACCATGATCACGACGAAGACGACCATGAACGACATGTCGAGCATGGCGCCTCCCAGCCGCAGGGGCGGGACGACCCGGCGCACGGGGGCGAGCATCCACTCGGTGCAGACCACCAGGAAGCCGTTGACCTGCTCCATGAAGGAGCCGCCGGGCGGGAACCAGCTCAGCACCGCCCGCAGGACGAGCAGGATGAGCAGGGCGTTGAGGATCCAGGCGACGACGATCATGGGGTTGGTCCGGGTCGGGGGAAGACCGGCTCAGCGATCCTCGCGGTCCAGCCCGCCTTCGCGGATCCGCCGACGGTCGTCGTCGGAGACCTGGGCGCCGGCCGGGGTCAACAGGAACACCTGGTCGGTGACGCGCTCCATGTTCCCCTCGAGCCCGTAGCAGAGGCCGCTGCCGAAGTCGATGAGACGCCGCGACAGGTCGCGGTCGACGCCCTGGAGGTTGAGGATCACCGGCTGGTTGCGCTTGAAGGTGTCGGCCACCTCCTGGACGTCGTTGAACCCGGCGGGGTTCACGACGTGGGGCCGGCTGACACCGGGGAGCGGACGAACGACACCCCGCCCGGAATCCGCGTCGGAGCCCGGGGCGGACGAGATCACGCGGACCCCGCCGTCACCGTCGCCCTCATCGGCGGCCGGGGTGGGGACGGACCGCACGGTGCCGGCCCCTCCGTTGGCGCTCCGGCGCGGAGCGGCGGCCGGACGGGAGCGCGGCGCGGCCGCGGTGGGGTACACGTCGACGACCTCCTCGTCGTCCACGTCGTCCTCCCACTCGTCGTCGAGCGGGGGATCGGCGTACTCGGCGTCGTAGTAGGGGTCCTGCCCCAGCCCGAGCCACGAGCGTGCGTTCTTCATGAAGTTCGACATCCTCGCTCCTCGGCCGCGGAGTGTAGTGGCGTCAGACCCGGCGGGACGGACGCCCGGTGGGGCTGCGACCCCCTGGACCGACTCCGGGAGCCCGGTCGGAGGTCCACCGGCTCAACGCGGGGCACGGGGACCCACCAGGGCGGACCCCACGCGCACCATGGTCGACCCCGCCTCGATGGCGACGTCGAGGTCGTCGGACATCCCCATCGACCGCTCCTCGAGTCCGAGGTCGTCCGCGATCGAGGTGAGCAGACGGAACCCGGGCCGGGCCTCCTCGGCCGGGCCGGGCGGCCCGACACCCATCAGGCCGCGCACGTCGAGACCCCGACCCCGGCAGTGCTCGACCAGCGCGGGAACGTCCTCGGGTGGACACCCACCCCGGCCCGCCAGTCCGGCCAGGTCCACCTGCACGAGCACGGCGGCGCCGGGAACCCGCTGGGCGATGCGATCGGCCAGAGCGGCGCGGTCGACCGACTGCCACAACGACACGACCCGATCGACGAGCCGGACCTTGTTGGTCTGCAGCCGTCCGATGAAGTGCCACTCCGGGGTTGGACCGATGAGCGCCGCGGCCTTGTCGCGCAGCTCCTGGGCGTAGTTCTCGCCCAGGCGGGTGAAGCCCGCGGCGACCGCGGCGGCGGCGACCTCGACGGGGTGGCCCTTGGTGACGCAGACCACGGCGACGTCGCGGTCGGTGAGCTCGGCGATCCGGCTGCGCAGCTGCGCACCCCGCTCCGCGATCTGTTCGACCAGCGCACGCTGCGGCGGCGCCGGCGGGGGCTCGTTCAGGGGTGCCACGGGTAGTCGTGGTCGTCGGGGGCCAGCCACACCACCGCCGCCTGGCGGCCCTCGTCCTGCCGGGCCCTCCACGAGAAGAAGCCGTCGTCGAGAGCGGTGCACGGCACCACGGCCGGTCCCGTCCCCACCCCGCTGTCCACCCCTGCCCGGGCCAGAGCGGCGCGCACCCCGGCCCGCAGGTCGAGGGCCGGCTCGCCGTCGAGCGTGGTGGCCGCCAGCTCGGGGCCGAGCCGTTCGCACAGCTCGTCGAGCTCGCCTGCGCCGAAGGCGTAGGCGGCCGGCGAGATGCACGGTCCCAGGTCCCAGTCGAACCTGTCGGCACCCATCCGGCGCATGTGCTCGACGGTGCCTTCGACCACGCCGGCGGCCAGTCCCCTCCACCCGGCGTGCGCGGCGCCGATGACCCGCACCGGCTCCCCGGTCACCGGGTCGGCGCCGTCGCCGACCAGGACGACCCCGGCGCAGTCGGCGGTGTGCACCGCCAGCACCGCCCCCAGAGTGGTCGTGACCGCGGCGTCGGCTTCGGCCCCGGTCCACTCCCCCGGGGCATCCACCTCGACCACCCGGTCGCCGTGGACCTGGCGCAGCCACGTCCACGGGTGCGGCGCCACGCGTCGGCGGCGCTGCTCGAGCTCGGCGGAGGAGGAGAAGCCCACCTCGGGAACGCGCAGCGATCCGACCGCGGCGTCGGTGAACGCCATGTGCACCGACGGCAGACCGTCGGAGTGGAGGACCTCGCGTCGGGTCACGACACCGGCGGTCGGGCCCCGGAGCTCACTTGAGGAAGGACGGGACGTCGAAGTCGTCGTCGCCGCCGAACAGCTCGTCGTCCTCCTCGTCGCCGCCGAACACGTCGCCGATCGACGACGGGCGGTCCTCGCTCCGGGGAGGTCCGCCGGCCGACGTGGTCGGTCGACGACTGCCCTTGGACTCGTCCCAGCGCTCGAAGCCCGCCGCGATCACCGTGATGCGGACCTCGTCGCCGAGCTCGTCGTCGATGACGGCGCCGAAGATGATGTTGGCCTCGGGGTGCGCGACCTCGTGGATGACCTGGGCTGCTTCGTTCACCTCGAACAGGCCGAGGTCCGATCCGCCGGAGATGTTGAGCAGGATCCCGCGGGCACCGTCGATGGCGGCCTCGAGCAGCGGCGACGAGATGGCCTGACGCGCAGCGTTGAGCGCCCGGCCCTCGCCGGTGGCGTAGCCGACGCCCATGAGGGCGGAGCCGGCGTCGTTCATGATCATCCGGACATCGGCGAAGTCGGTGTTGATCAGACCCGGGGTCGTGATGAGGTCGGTGATGCCCTGGACGCCCTGCAGCAGCACCTCGTCGGCCATCTTGAACGCGTTGAGCACCGAGGTCTTGTCGTTGGCGACGGTGAGCAGTCGGTCGTTGGGGATGACGATCTGGGTGTCGACCTTCTCCTTGAGCTTGGAGATGCCCTGGTCGGCCTGCACCGAGCGGCGACGCCCCTCGAATCCGAACGGTCGGGTGACCACCGCGATGGTCAACGCACCCTGCGACTTGCCGATCTCGGCGACCACCGGAGCGGCGCCGGTGCCGGTGCCGCCGCCCTCGCCGGCGGTGACGAACACCATGTCGGCGCCGCGGAGGACCTCTTCGATCTCGGCGCGGTGGTCCTCGGCGGCCTGGCGGCCGACGTCGGGGTCCGAGCCGGCGCCGAGGCCCCGGGTCAGCTCACGACCGATGTCGAGCTTGATGTCGGCGTCGCTCATCAGCAACGCCTGGGCGTCGGTGTTGATGGCGATGAACTCGACGCCCTTGAGCCCGGCATCGATCATCCGGTTGACCGCGTTGCAGCCACCTCCACCGATGCCGACCACCTTGATGACGGCGAGGTAGTTCTGCGGGTTGTGGGCCATCGGTCTCAGACACCTCCAGGAACCGGGGCGCGATCTCGGCCCGGCGATGCGGCACGTGACAATACGGCCGGCCGAGGCACCGGGGCAACGATGCTCACCCCGGCGCTCCCGGCTCGGATCCTCGTCGGGTCGACCCGGGAGCCGTCGTGGTCGACACCGCGGCGGTCCGACGCGTCGCGGTCGTCGTCGATGTCGAGGTCCGTCCGGAGCGCGGATCAGCGGTCCGGGCGTTCCCGTCGGGCTCGGTCCGGGCCGGCACGGTCGTGGCGCCCACCGTCGGCGGGCCCGGGTCACATCCCCGGTCCCGGCTGATGGTCGGCCGCGACGGCTCTCGCACGTCGAGGACGTCCAGGCACTCCATCCTCGCGCCGGCGACGATCGACGCGGCCGCCAGCAGCTTGGAGGCCAGCTCGTCGGCCGGGCCGAGCTCGACGGTGCCGTCGGATCCGTCGACCGCCGGATCGGCCCGGAGCGCCATCGACAGGTTGCCCCCGGCGTCGAGGGTGACACCGGCGGACCGGGAGCGCAGCGGCTCCGGGAGCTGCTCGAGCACGACCACCACCGACGACAGGCTCTCGGGGAGGGCCGAGCCGACCTCGAGCTCGGAGACGGCGGAAGGGTCCTCGACGGTGACCGTCGGCAGACCTTCGGGTGTGGGATCGTCCTGCGCGAGCTCGGCCAGGACCCGGCCGCCCCGGCCGATCAGGACGCGACGCTCCCCGCCGGCGAGCACCGCCAACGGGGACTCGGCGTGGAACACGACGCGGATCGTGCCGGGCCACTCGCGCTCGACGCGCGCCGAGGCCACCGACGGCAACGCCATGATCGAACGACGCGCCGCGGCCAGGTCGACGTCGACCATCGCGTCGCCCCGGTCGATGCCCGACGCCTGTCGCAGCTCGTCGCGGTCGATTCCGTCGGGCCCGTCGACGACGATGCGGTCGACGTCGAACCACGCCGACCGGCTGAGCGCTGCCGCGGACGCGACCAGGACCACCACGGCCAGGGCGACGAACAGCACGGCCCGCCGACGTCGGCGGCGGTCGGCCTGGACCGACCGGCGCCGATCCCGGATGCGCGGGTCCTCGCCCGGCTCGGCGTCGACGACCCGGGGGGTGGCGTCGCCGCTCCGGAGCCGGCCCCGATCGGACCGCTCCCGGCTCGCTCGGCGCGGCGGGCTCAGCGTGTCGGTCACAGGTCCGCCTCGACCGCGTCGGCGAACGGGGGGAGCCCGACCATGCGCGTCTCGGGGTGCAGGTCGACGCCGTGGACCCGACGCACCTCCCGGGCCACCGCGACCATCAGGGCGAACACGTCGTCGGCGGATCCGCCGGCATCGGCCTGGATGAAGTTGGCGTGCTTGGTGGAGACCTCGGCGGTGCCGACCCTCATGCCGCGGCAGCCGGCGGCGTCGATCAACCGTCCGGCCGAGTCGCCCGGGGGGTTGGTGAACACCGATCCGGCGTTCGCTCCTCCGGGCTGGTGCTCGCGCCGCCACCGCACGATCTCCGACAGCAGCTCCTCGCTGCGGGTCCGATCTCCCGGCCTCAGCCGGAGATCGGCGTGGAGCACGACCTGATCGGCGCGCACGCTGGAGCTCCGGTAGGCCAGGTCGAGCTCGGCGCTGCGCACCACCTCATCCTCCCCGGTCCGCAGGTCGATGAGGCGGACCCCCACCAGAGACGCGGCCATGTCGGCGCCGTGACCACCTGCGTTCATGCGCACGGCACCCCCGATCGAGCCCGGCACTCCGACGGCCCACTCGAAGCCGGTCAGACCCGCCGCGACGCTGCGGCGTGCCACGACAGGCAGGGATGCGGCGGCGCCCGCGCGCACGATCACACCCGCGGCATCCTCCGGTTCGGTCGCGGCGCCGCCACCGGTGCTGTCGGGCCCGGCCGCTCCGAGCACCTCGATGGCGGCGAAGGCCTCGCCGAGCTGCACGGCGATCCCGTCGAAGCCGGCGTCGCCGACGAGCAGGTTGGACCCCTTGCCGACCACCAGGACCGGGAGGTCGCCCCGCCGCGCCACGACGTCGTGCAGGTCCTCGATCCGGTGGGCGACCACCAGCCACCGGGCGGCGCCGCCGACCCGGTAGGTGCTCAGCGCCCCGATCGGAGCGTGCTCCACCCACGGCGTCGTCGGCGGGCTCACCGGCGCTCCTGCGTCAGACGTTCGAGCACCCGGGGGCCGACGGTGGTGACGTCTCCCGCTCCGACGGTCATCAGCAGGTCCCCCGGGGCCAGCACGTCGACCAGCTGCTCGACGACGTCGTCGAGGGTCGGGGCCCACAGCAACGACCGGCCCGGATCCGCCGCCAGGGTGGAGTCGACCAGCAGCCTGCCCGTCACCCCGGGCCTCGGCTCCTCCCCCGCCGGGTAGATGTCGGTCAGCACAAGGAGGTCGGCGTCGCCGAAGCAGGCGCCGAACTCCTCCCACAGCGCCTGGGTGCGCGAGTAGCGGTGAGGTTGGAACACCGCCACCACCCGCTCGTAGCCGCCGCTGGCTCCCGCGGCGAGCGCGGCGCGGACCTCGGTGGGCAGGTGGGCGTAGTCGTCGACCACGGTGACGCCCGCCGCGGTGCCCTTGCGCTCGAAGCGTCGGGCCACGCCGCCGAAGTCGGCCAGGGCGGCCGCGGCGGCGGTCACGTCGAGGCCGAGCTCGTCGACCAGGGCGAGCGCGGCCGCGGCGTCGAGCGCGTTGTGACGTCCAGGAAGCGGCAGCTCGACCGACACGCCGCCACCTCCGGATCCGCTGTACCGCCCGGCGCGGGCGGTCCCGACGAGCGTGAACCGGCTCCCGTCGGCTCCGAGGACCAGATCGGCCACCCGATGATCGGCCCCCTCGGCGGTGCCGTAGGTGACCGCGCCCAGCGGGGCGGCCAGATCGGCGGCGACCGGGTCGTCCGCGCACACCACCCGGGGTCCGTCGGTGCCCGACAGGAACTGGCGGAACCCGGAGCGGAGCTCGTCCCAACCGCCCCAGAACTCGAGGTGGTCCGGCTCCACGTTGGTGACGATCGCCCCGACGCGGGGAGCGGACAGGAACGACCCGTCGCTCTCGTCGGCCTCGAGAACCAGGTGCCGGCCCGGCCGCCACGCGGCGGACACGCCGCCGAGGGCGGCGACCGGGGCGCCGGTGAGGAACGAGGGGTCCTCCCCCGCTCCCCGCAACGCGGCGACCAGCAGCGACGTGGTGGTGGTCTTGCCGTGCGTGCCGGCGACCGACAGCAGCGGCTCCCGGGCGGCCAGGGCCGGCAGCAGGGCGGTGCGCCGCAGGACCGGCACGCCGCGTCGGAGCGCGGCCAGGACCTCGGGGTCGTCGTCTCCCACTGCGGAGCTGATGCCGACCGCGTCGAGCGGGTCCAGGGCCGCGACCCGATCGGGGTCGTGACCGACCCACACGGCGACGCCGAGGTCGGCCAGACGGGCCAGGGTGGGTGAGTCGACGGCGTCGCTGCCGGTGACGATGTGACCCGACTGCGCCAGCAGCGTGGCGATCCCGCTCATCCCGGCTCCGCCGATCGCCACGATGTGGATGTGGCGTGGCACCGACAGGTCCAGGGACGGTCCGTCCACGTCGGCGCCGTTCCTACCGGGGGCGGGCATGGGTCTCGACCAGGTCGGCGACGGCGGCGGCGGCGTCGGGCCGACCGAGGGAGCGGGCGGCGTCGGAGCGGGCGGCGAGGTCACCGGCCAGCAGACCGTCGACCTCGGCGACGAGGCGGGCGGCGTCGAGCTCGGCGTCGGGGACGAGCACCGCGGCACCGGCCCGCACGAGCGGACCGGCGTTCGCGCTCTGGTGGTCGCGGGTCGCGATCGGCAGCGGGACGAGCACTGCGGGCACGCCGAGCACCGCGAGCTCGGCCACCGTCGTGCCGCCGGCCCGACACACCGCCAGGTCCGCCGCGGCCAGGACCAGGTCCATGCGGTCCTCGTAGCGCACCGCCCGGTACCACAGACCGTCGGGCCCGCCCCAGGACGGCTCCCGGCGGGCGGCGTCGGGACGGTCGTCCCAGTCCCGGGAGCCGACCACGTGGTGGACCGCCAGGTCGGAGCGTCCGGTCCACGCCGACAGGGCGCCGTAGACCGCCTCGTTGATGCGTCGGGACCCGAGCGATCCGGCGAACACGACCACGACGGTGCGCCCGTCGGGCAGGCCGAGCGTCCGGCGCGCCGCCGCGGGGTCGGGGTCGGCCGCCACGGCCAGGATCTCTCCTCGGACCGGGTTGCCGGTCACCACGGCGCCGGGCAGGTCGGTCTCCTCGAACGGCACCGCCGCGGCCCGGGCGAAGCGAGCGACGAGCCGGTTGGAGGCTCCGGCGCGGGCGTTCTGGTCGGCGAGCACCAACGGCACCCGCCACAGCACCGCGGCCAACGCGCACGCCGCGCTGGCGAAGCCGCCGAGGGCCAGGACCACCGCCGGCCGACGACGTCTCACCAGGACGATCGCCCGGGCGAGCGCGACGGCCAGGCCGAAGGCGGCGGCCACGTTCTGCAGGGTGAGCCGGCGCTGCAACCCGCGACCGGGCAGCAGCGTGATGGTGAATCCGGCCTCGGGAACGAGCCGCGACTCGATGCCCCGCTCGGCCCCGACGAAGTGCAGGGTCTCGGGGCGATGCCCGCGGTCGACCAGCTCCCGTGCGACCGCCAGACCCGGCAACACGTGTCCGGCGGTCCCGCCGCCGGCGACGATCGCCCACGTCGGGGGCGCGGCCGACACGGTCAGGCCTCCCGGGCGACCGACAGCAGGATCCCGACCCCGACCAGCGACATCAGCAGCGACGACCCGCCGTAGGACACGAACGGGAGGGTGATGCCCTTGGTCGGCAGGGTTCCGACGGTGACGCCGATGTTGATGAGGGCCTGGACCCCGATCCAGGTCGTGATGCCGAAGGCGACCAGTCGGGTGAAGCCGGTGCGGGCGCGCATCCCGATCGCGCAGCCGGCGGCCATGAACACCACGAACAGCCCGAGCACGATCAGGCTGCCGACCAGGCCGAGCTCCTCGCCGATCACCGCCAGGATGAAGTCGGTGTGCGCCTCGGGAAGGAACCCCCACTTGGAGCGCGCCAGGCCGGGTCCGGTGCCGAACACCCCGCCCGACGCCAGGCCGATCTGCGACTGCCACAGCTGCCACCCCGCGCCCTGTCGGTACTTGTCGGGGTCGAGGAACGCCAGGATGCGCGTCACCCGGAAGCGCTCGAGGCCGACGATGGCCAGGCCGCCCAGGCCGATGGACACCCCGGCGATCGCCCCCAGCTTGGGCAGCGGCGCACCGGCCATGAACACCATCGCCAACGTGACCGCGCCGAGCAGCATCGTCGTGCCGAGGTCGTCGCCGAAGACGACGAGTCCGCAGGTCAGCCCCGACCAGATCAGCACCGGTCGCAGGCCCTCCCAGGTGCGCACGTCGCGCCCCTTCTCCGACAGCAGGCGCGCCAACCACAGGATCAGGGCGGGCTTGGCCAGGTCCGACGGCTGGAACTGCATCGAGCCCGCCCCGACCCATCGGGTGGCGCCGTTGACCGAGATCACGAACGGCAGCGCCGAGCCGGTGGCCTTCTGCGCCAGCACGCCGAGGGCGACGTAGCCGAGCAGGGCGACCGAGACCAGCATCAGGGGCAGAGCGACCCGGTCGCGCCAGATGCGCCACGGGACCCGCGACGCCCCGTAGGCCGCCGCGACGCCGAGGACGAGCCAGACGGCCTGGCGCATCACGATCCCCCAGCTGTGGCCGAGGGTGCGCACCGCGGTGACCGACGACGCGGAGTACACCATCACCACGCCGAGACCGCACAGCAGCGCAACGGTGACCACGACCATGGTCGAGGGGTCCGGTCCGCGCCGGACGACCGAGATCTCGGGACGCCGAGGCGGAGCGGCCCGACCGCTCCGCGCCGCGGCCGTGGTCCGGCCCAGCTTCGTCGACGATCCCGCCCCGCCGCGGCGGGTGGCGGTCACGTCGGCTCCTCGAAGTCGGCGCGGGCCCGGACGCATGACGCGAAGTCGTCGCCGCGCTCGGCGTAGGAGCCGTACCAGTCGAACGACGCGCAGCCCGGCGACAGGAGCACGACGTCGCCGGGCTCTGCCAGCTCGGCCGCGGCGGCGACCGCGGCGGCCATGGAGTCCGCCGGCCGGCCGGGCCGACCGGCCAGGGCGTCGAGCAGGTCGGGGCCGGCCTCGCCGATGCCGACGACCGCCCGGATGCGATCGGCGCCGCGTCGCAGCTCGCCGAGGTCGAGGCCCTTGTTGCGACCGCCGGCGATGAGCACCACCGACTCGAAGCCGGAGACCGCCGCGAGCGTGGCGTGCGGCGCGGTGGCCTTGGAGTCGTCGTAGTAGCGGATGCCGCCGGAGGTTCCGACCAGCTCGACGCGGTGCGGAAGGCCCCGGAACCCGACCAGGGCGGCGCGGACGCCGTCGATCGACGCTCCCCCGGCCAGCGCGGCCGCCGCGGCCGCCAGGGCGTTGGTGCGGTCGTGCGGCAGCGAACGCCACAGGTCGGCCACCGCCACCAGATCGACGGGCGACGCGTCGGGACCGGCGACTCCGACCAGCACGCCGTCTCGCTCGTGGAACGGGACCGGCCTCCCGTCGATCACGGCGTCGAGCCCGACGCGGACGAACCTCGGGGCGTCGGGCGCGTCGGCCCGGGCGAGCGCGTCGGCGTCGACCACCGGGTCCTCGGCGACGACCACGGCGGTGTCGACCGCGGTCTGGTCCCGCCAGATCCGGGCCTTGGCCCGCCGGTAGTCGTCCAGGGTGCGGTGCACGTCGAGGTGGTCGGGGGCGAAGTTCAGCCACACGCCCACGCTCGGGGCGAAGCGGCGGCTGTGGGCCAGGCGGAACGACGACGCCTCGACGACGAACACGTCGATGTCGTCGCGGGCGATCGCCTCGACCAGCGGGGTCTCCAGGTTCCCGACCGCGGCGGCGCGCACCCCGGAGCGTTCGAACATGGCGGTCACCAGGGTGGTGACCGTGGTCTTGCCGTTGGTGCCGGTGATGGCGACGACGGGCCGGTCGTCCCAGGCGCCGGCCAGGTCGAACTCGCTGAGCACCGGCCGGTCGTGGGCGGCGGCCGCGGCGAACAGCGGGTGCGTCTCGGGGAGTCCGGGAGCGGGCACGACCGCGTCCACTCCGGCGACCAGGGCGTCGAGCTGGTCGGCCGACGGTCCGAGCACGACCTCGATCCCGAGGTCGTCGGCCAGCGTCGACGCCGAGTCCGGCGACGAGTCGTCGGAGGCCACGACGGCCACACCGTGGGCCACCGCGGCGCGGGCGACCGCGAGGTTGGTCAGTCCGAGTCCGTGCAGGAGCAGGGACCGCTCGGCGAGCCCCGGCGAGGTCATGCGAGACCGCCGGCGCGGATGAACTCCCGGTAGAACAGCCCGAGGCCGACCGCGGTGGTGGCGCCGGTGAGCATCCACCCCCGGATGATCACGGTGGTCTCGGGCCAGCCGCCCAGCTCGAAGTGGTGGTGGATCGGCGCCATGCGGAACACCCGCCGGCCGGTGGTGCGGAACGACGCCACCTGCACGATCACCGACACGGTCTCCATGACGAACAGCAGCCCGAGGATGGGCAGCAGCACCACCGTCGAGCTGCTCAGCGCCAGCGCGGCCAGACCGGTGCCGATGGCCAGCGACCCGGTGTCGCCCATGAAGATCTGCGCCGGCGCGGCGTTCCACCACAGGAACCCCGCACACGCGCCCATCATGGCCGCCGCGACGACCGCCAGATCGAGTCCGACGTTGATCTGGTACATGCCCGGGTGCCGGAAGATCCAGTAGCCGATGATCACGTAGGCCGAGAACACGAAGATGGCCGACCCGGCCGCCAGGCCGTCGAGGCCGTCGGTGAGGTTGACGGCGTTGGACGAGGCGAAGATGACCAGCACCGCCCACGCGACCCACACCCACTTGCCGAGGGTCCAGCCCAGGTCGTCGAAGCGGCCGAAGCTGATCGTCGTGTGGACGTTGGTCCGCCACAGGATCACCAGCGCGAAGCCGACCGCGACCAGCAGCAGGCCCAGGGTCTTGGATCGCTTGTTGAGGCCCAGGTTCCGCTCGTTGCGGATCTTGATCCAGTCGTCGAGGAAGCCGACGGTCCCGGCGCCTGCGATCGCGCCCATGGCGGCCAGTCCGGTCCAGGTGAACACGCCGTCGTAGAGGTTCGACGCCAGGTACCCGCACAGCCCGCCGGCCACGATGGCGACGCCGCCCATGGTCGGCGTGCCGGCCTTGACCGTGTGGCCCTCGGGGACGTCCTCGTGGATGGGCTGGCCGATGTGGCGTCGGGTGAGCGCGCCGATCAGCAGCCGGGTCCCCACCAGGGTGACCAGGGCGGCGATGCCGGTGGCGAGCAGGAGACGGATCACGACGGTCCCTCCGTCGATGCGAGCAGCTCGGCGGCGACGAGGCGGTCGTCGAAGGGGGTGACGACGCCGGCGACCTCCTGGCCCTGCTCGTGGCCCTTGCCGGCGATCACGACCACGTCTCCGGGGCGGGCGGATCCGAGCGCGACCGCGATGGCGGCGCGCCGGTCGGGTTCGACGACGGGGTCACCGCTGCATCCTGACCGGACCGCCTCGAGGATGCGAAGCGGGTCCTCCGAGCGGGGGTTGTCGGTGGTGAGCACCACCACATCGGCGTGCTCCGAGGCGACCGCCCCCATCCGCGGGCGCTTGGTGGCGTCACGGTCCCCGCCGCAGCCGAACACGACCAGGACCCGACCGGGGCCGAGCTCCCGGGCGGCGACGAGCACCGCCTCGAGCGCGTCGGGGGTGTGGGCGTAGTCGACGACGACGCCGAAGTCCTGACCGGCGTCGACCCGCTCGAAGCGGCCGGGTACCACCGGCAGGTCCGCGAGCGCGGCGACGATCGAGTCCTCCTCGACGCCCAGCGCCGCGCACGCCTCGGCTGCGAGCATGGCGTTGGCGACGTTGTGGCGCCCGGGGAGCGGGCAGCTCACCGACCGTCCCCGCCACCGGAAGCTCGACCCCGTCACCGTCGAGGTGACCGGCTCCGCGTCGGCGACCGACACCGCCACCATCGGGTGACCGGGCGGAGCCGAATCCATCAGCAGTCGCCCGTGGACGTCGTCGACGTCGACGATGCCCCGCCGGGACCGGCCCGCCTCGAACAGCTGGGCCTTGGCCGCGAAGTAGGCCTCGGGCGTCCCGTGGAAGTCGAGGTGGTCCTGGCCGAGGTTGGTGAACACGGCCACGTCGAACACGACGCCGTCGACCCGGTGCAGCGACAGGGCGTGCGACGACACCTCCATGGCCACGTCGGTGACGCCGGCGGAGACCAGCTCGGCCAGCCGGGCCTGCAGGTCGGGGGCCTCGGGCGTCGTGCGAGCCCCGGTCAGCGTGCCGATCGCCTCGACCCGACGCCCCGCCGCGGACAGCACGTGGGCGACCGCGGACACGACGGTCGTCTTGCCGTTGGTGCCGGTCACCCCGACGGTGCGCAGGCGCTCCGCGGGGTGTCGGTAGACCTCGACGGCGGCTGTCGCCATGGCGGCGCGCACGTCGTCGACGACGATCTGCGGAACCGAGCGCAGCGGACCGTCGGGGTCGGGGTCGCGCTGCACCAGGAGGGCGACCGCTCCCGCGGCCACGGCCTCGGCTGCGAAGTCGTGTCCGTCGGCATGTTCGCCGACGACGCAGCAGAACAGGGTGCCCGGACCCACCCGGCGTGAGTCGTGGGTGACCGACCGGAGCGGGACCGCCGATGCGGAGGCATCGCCGTGGAGCCGTGCGCCGGGGTGCGTGGCGTCGAGCGCGGCGAGGAGCTCGCCGACGGTCACGGCCGCGGCAGCCCCGCCGCTGCTGTGACCCTCCTGCGTCCCGTCGTTTCCGTCGCTCTCGTGTGGATCCACGCTCGTCTCGCTACCGCTGCTGTCCGGAGCCCGGACGCGACGTCCGACCGGAGGGAGCAATGGTGGTCGACGGGGAGCGGGAACTGGTGGAGCCCCCGCCGTTGCGACCGGGCAGCAGCGCCCGGTCGGTGGCCGCGGCGGTGGACCCGGCCGGAGCGGAGCGCACCGGGCCGGCACCGTCCGCCGACCCGGCGTCGGTCGTGGTCGGGGCGATCGACAGCTCGCGGATCGCCAGCCGGGACAGGTCGCTGAACACCGGACCGGCAGAGGTCGAGCCGGTCAGGCCCTGGGCGGTGTCGAAGAGCATCACGGTGATCGACACCTGCGGACGATCCGCGGGCAGGTACCCGGCGAAGGTGGTCACGTGGTGGTAGGTGCCGTCGGGCCAGACGTAGGCGTCCTTGGCGTCGACCTTCTCGGGGCTCGGCATCCGGCCGGTGCCGGTCTTGGCCGCGACCGGGTAGCCGGGCAGGCTCCACTGCTTGCCGGTGCCGACCTGCACCACGGCCTGAAGCGCCCGGCTGACCCGCGCCGCGGTCGACGCCGAGACCACCCGACGGGTCGGGGCCGCGGAGGCCGGGTCGAGCCGGCCGTCGGCGCCGATCGTGCCCTGCACCAGCCGCGGGGGCACGTAGATGCCCTGGTTGGCGATCACGTTGAACGCCGACCACAACTGCAGCACGGTGGTGGACTGGAACGATCCGATCGAGGCCGCGGCGGTGTCGGGCGGGGTCCACTTGTCGACGTCGGGCAGCAGACCGGTGCTCTCCGCGGGCAGGTCGAGGGCGGAGACCCGCCCGAAGCCGAAGTCGACCAGGGCGGCGTGCAGCTTCTCGGCCCCGAGGCGCTGGGCGATCTGGATCGTTCCGACGTTGGAGGAGTGCGCCACGATCTGGTCGACGTTCATCGTCTCGACGGCGTGGGCCTCGTTGTCGCTGAACTCGCGGTCGTAGACCTTGATCCGGGGACCGACGCTGAAGGTCGAGTGGTCGTCGATCACGCCGGCCTCGTAGGCCGCAGCGGTGGTCACCAGCTTGAACACCGAACCGGCCTGGTAGGCGTCGGAGAACGCGAGCGGCCGTGACGACAGCTCGATCGCTCCGGTCTTCTCGTTGCGCTCGACGCCGGCGACCGCCAGCAGCTCGCCGGTCGAGGGTCGTCCGACGATGGCGATGCCGCCGGCGGCCCGGGCGTTCTCCGATCCCTTGGTGAGTATCTGCTCGGTCTCGTACTGAAGCGTCCGGTCGAGGGTGACCTGGACGTCGGCCCCGGGGCGGGGGGCGGTCACGACCCGGTCGCCGCCGGTGATCGTCTCGCCCTGCGCTCCCCGTTCGACGACCTGCTCGCCGGGAACCCCCTTGAGGACGTCGTCGTACTTGGCCTCGACCGCAGCCCGCGGGCCGGGGCCGTCCGGCCCGACGGTGCCGATGACGCGGACCCCGGATTCGCCACCGGGGTGCACCCTTTCCGATGTCGGATCGAGCAGGAGCACGCCGTCCATGTCCTGTTCGGCGAGGGAGCGGGCGGCCTTGCGGGCGACGTCGACGTCCGCGTAGCGCACGACGCGGACCCAGCGGGCATCGGCATCCGCGTCGAGGAGGGAGTCGACGACGTCGGCGGGATCGACGTCGAGCAACTGCGCCAGGCGGGTTCCGAACTCCCGGAGCATGGCGTCGTCGCTGATCCCGGCCCGGGCGAGGACGACCTTGTTGACCGCCACGGTGGTGCGGGGCACCGAGATGGCCAGCTCCGAGCCGTTGCGGTCGAGGATCGAGCCCCGCGGCGCGGGGATCGACTCGGTGCGCTGGCGCTGCTGCAGTCCCTCAGCGGCGAGCGTCGAGGCATCCGCGAACTGGACGCCGACGAGCTTCACCAGCGGGAGCAGGGCCAGCACCCCGAACGCGGCGACCATCCCCCACAGCCGGCGGCGGGTGCGGACCGGGTCCGCCATCGGCGCCGGGACGCGACGGCGACCTCGGCTCGGGGGTCGCGTCCTCGGCGCCGGTCGACTCATCGCGCCGCGCCGTCCGGGGCCGCGGGGGTGATCGTGGAGGGAGCGGGGTCCGACCCGCTCGGGGACGGTTCGCTCGGCGACGGTGCGCTCGGCGCCGTGTCCGCGCCGGTCGGCGACGTGACGGCGGGGACGACGGCGATCGGTCCGGGTTCGACCAGACCCTGGGCCCGGGCCACCTCGAGGACGTGCTCGGGCGACTCCGCCTGGATGACGGAGATCCGGAGGTCCCGGTTGTGGTCGCGGGCCTCGGCGGTCTGCTCGACGAGCCGGTCGGCCTCCTCCTGCAGGGCGATGCGCTGGCTCTGGATGGCCACCGACGCCACGAGGGCGGCGAAGGACCCGAGCACGCAGAACACCACGGTGGCGCGCCAGCCGATCTCGCGGCGGGCCCCGGCGCTCCGGGCGATGAGGCGCAGTCGCGGCCCGGCCGACTCCTGGGGGAGCGGCCGGGCCGACGGACGCGGGCGCGACCGAGCCGACGCGGCTGCGGTCGCGCTGCGGGCGCGCGGCGATCGGGCTGCGGTCACGCCGACTCCGGGATGAGCCGCTCAGCGGCCCGCACCCGCACGCTCTCGGCCCGACGGTTGAGGGCGACCTCGGCCTCGTCGGCCTTCCACGCTCCCCGCTTGAGGAGGCGGACCGTCGGTTCGGCGCCGCACACGCAGGGCAGCGCGGGCGGACACGTGCACCCGCCGGTCTCGGCGTCGCGCAGGGTCTGCTTGACCATGCGGTCCTCGAGGGAGTGGTACGACATGACGACCATGCGGCCGCCGGGGGCGAGGACCGCCATGGCGCCGTCGAGCGCCTCGGCCAGCTGGTCGAGCTCGCGGTTGACCTCGATGCGGATGGCCTGGAAGGTGCGCTTGGCCGGATGGCCGCCGTGGCGTCGGGTCGCCGCGGGGATGGCGGAGCGGACCACCTCGGCCAGGTGACCGGTGTCGCGGATGGGGCGGGCGTCGACGATCGCCCGGGCGATCCGACGGGCGAAGCGCTCCTCGCCGTAGGTCTCGATCACCCTCGCCAGCTGCGGGAACGAGTAGTCGTTGACGACGTCGACGGCGGAGAACGCCTGGCGGCGGTCCATCCTCATGTCGAGCGGCGCGCCGGAGCGGTAGCTGAAGCCCCGCTCCATCTCGTCGAGCTGCGGGGAGGACACTCCGAGGTCGAACAGCACGGCACTCACTCCTTCGGTCGCGGGGTACGGGTCCAGGTGGGACGGGTCTGACGGGTCTGTTGCGGAGCCGGAGCCGCCGACGGCCTCGCCGACGATCCGCTCGAGCTGGTCGAACCCGCTGCGCACGATGCGGACGCGGTCGCCGAAGCGGGCCAGGCGACGGGTGGCCGCGGCGATGGCGACGTCGTCGCGGTCGAGGCCGAGCAGGCGCAGCCCGGGGTGGGCGTCGAGGACGGCCTCGGCGTGGCCGCCGCCGCCGAGGGTGGCGTCGACGAAGATGCCGTCGGGGACGTCGCGGAGCAGCTCGACGATGAGCTCGACCATGACCGGGGCGTGCTCGAACGGCGGGTCCGGGGCGGCGGGGTCATCGGCCACGGGCTCCTGCTCCGCACAGACGGGTCCGGTCCGGGAGCTGTCCCCGGTGGTCGATCCCCCGACGACGCGACGACCGCCGGGATGTCTCCCCGGACGGCACGGAATGGCGCGGACGGAGCTCTGGGCCAACCCTCACGTCGGCCAGGGGATCGGCCACCGGGCACAGCGGCGGACCAGGGTTCAGGATCGGGATCGGGATCGGGTTCGGGGACTGAGCCGGGGCCGACATCACAGGAACTCCAGCGACCGGAACTTGTCGGCGATGCTCGGCCCGGTCGCTGCCTGCGCCGCGACCGCCGCTTCCCGTCGGGCCCACTCCTGCCGGGGGAACACCGCGACGAAGCGCACCGATCCGATCAGGGTCACGTCCTTGCCCAGCCCGACGTGGTCGCGCAGCTTGGTCGGCAGCGAGATGCGGTTCTGTGCGTCAGGGGTGAACGTCGAGGTGAGCGAGAAGATCCACTGCAGGTCGTCCCGGGTGAACTGGCCGCTGTCCTCGAGCTTGCGCCGGTAGCGGCCCCACTCGTCGGTGGTGAACAGCGCCGCGTAGTCCTCGACCATCGCGGCGACGCCGCCGCCTTCGAACGCGGACCGGAACATCGACGGCATGACCAGACGGCCCTTGCCGTCGATCGTGTGCTCGAAGGTTCCGTAGAAGTCCACGCCCGCTCCACTTGGGGCTCGTCAGCTGGGAAGGTGAGCCCTGGTGCCCCCCATTCCTCCCTTTCGAGCCACCCTAAACCACTCTCCTCCACCACACAACGTTTACAGCGGTGTAGTTCGCGCGCTTCGCGCGAATCCCCCACCCCACCCCGCGTTCTGACGACAAGTCACGACACAGGCGGTACTCAGATGTCGTCAGAAACTCGGTGGCGGGGTGGGGCGTCAGGGAAGGACGGGGAGCAGGCGCTCCACCACGTCCCAGCCGTCGGGGACGACCGCCCCCGCGCGCTCCACCAGCGCGGAGCGCAGCGCGTCGGGTCCCGCCCCGTCGCCCCACTCCGACCCACCCACACCCGCACCCGCCAGCAGCCCGAGCAGCGACTCGGGATCCCACCGGCGGTAGGCGAGGCACTGGAACCGCGCCCCGGCCCGGGTCCGCCGCTGCGAGATCCCCAGCACCTTGCGACCGTCGAGCACCAGCTCGCCGGGTCCGACCGCGGCGAAGCAGGCCCGGGCCCCCAGGTCCCGGTCGCTCCAGCGCCCGTCGTGGCGGACCAGCCGACCGGAGTCCTCGAAGGGGCCGAGCCCGAGCGCCCGGACCCAGAGCTCACCGACCCAGGCGGCCGCCCGCACGACGTCGTCATCGGCCAGGACGTCGCCGGCCGGGACGACGAGGTCGACCCAGACGTGGTCGTCGGTCCCCAGCAGCACCGCTCCCCCGCCCGAACGCCGACGGGCCAGATCGACGCCGGAGCGGCGACCGAAGCCCTCGTCGACATCCGCGGAACCCTGCGAGCTGCCCAACACCAACGCGGGCCGGCTCACGTGCTGCACGACCACCGAACGACCGGCCACCGGGTCCCCCACCGCCGCGTCGTGGAGCTCCTGGGCGGATCCGCGCCGGTCCTCGAAGCGCCACGTCGACCCGAGCTGATCCGGCACCGCCCCAGTCTCGCCGTTCGGGCCGGCCCACCGGGAACCCACCCGCGGGCACCCCGTCGCGGACGCTCTCGCCTGCGTAGGCTCGGCCGGGTGAATCCATGGGGACGACGACGCGCCGCGAGGGTGATCGTGTTCGACCCGCAGGACCGGATCCTGCTGATCGAGGGTCGGGACCCGGCCGGGCGCAACGCCGGAGGCTGGTGGGAGATCCCCGGTGGGGGCGTCGACCGCGGCGAGGAGATCGAGGCCGCGGTGCGCCGCGAGCTGTGGGAGGAGGCCGGCATCCGCGACGCCGACATCGGCCCGTGCGTGTGGACCCAGCAGGTCGACTACACCTTCGGGGGCTGGCACTTCGAGCAGGACGAGTGGATCCACGTCGCCCGCTGCGATGGGACCAGCAGCGGGCCCGGCGGCCTGGAGCACCTCGAGGCGATCGCCTTCGGCGAGCAGCGGTGGTGGGCGGTCGAGGACGTCGTGGCGCACCGTCCCCGCACGATCCCGTACCGGATGGTCGAGTTCATCGAGGACCTGGCGTCGGGTCGGTGGCCGGAGTCCCCGATCGACATCACCCCCGAGGTCCACCACGTCGAGGCGTGGCGCAACCACGACCGCTGAACCGGCACCCACCCCGCCAGCCGCTCACCCCAACGGACGGCTGCGACACCACTCCAGGTAGGTGACCAGCTCACGGCCCACCTCACGGGCGTCGACCCCTGACCCGTCGCCGCCGTGGGCTGACCCGTCGCCGCCGTGGGCGGACCCGTCGCCGCCGTGGGCGGTGACCATCCGGAAACGGAGGTAGGCCGGGTCGGGCAGGGGCAGGTGCGGCGGACGCCGCCACCACCCGTCGGGGGCCAGCACCAGGGCCTGGCGCACACCGGTCCACCACAGATCCGGCCGACGCAGCACCGCCAGCACCGCCCGCGGTGGGACACCGATCCCGGAGCGGCCACCGCGGCTCACCGGACCCCCACGTCGTGACCAATCCCACGCCAACCGACCGCGGCCGCGCCGATGAGCGGTCCATGGGCTCCGCACCCCGACGGCACCGCCCGCGCCCCCCGGGAGAACTCCAGGCGGGCGCACCGGTCGAGCTCGGCGTTGGCCGCGTCGAAGAACACGCCGCCGAAGCCGAGCGCCACCGAGCCGGCGACGACCGCCAGACGGAGGTCGAGCAGGTTGGCCACCGAGGCGACCGCCCGACCGACCAGTCGCCCGACCCGGATCCGCATCTCCGGGTCGGCCTCGGCAGCCGGCCGACCGGTCGTCGCCGCGATCGCGGTGCCCGACACCTGCGCCTCGAGGCACCCGGTCGCCCCGCACCCGCACCGACGACCGAGCGGGTCGACGATCACGTGTCCGATGTGGCCGGCGTTGCCCGCTCCGCCGTCGAGGAGCCGTCCGTCGAGGACCAGGCCACCGCCGACCCCGGTGGAGACGACCATGGCCAGGTAGTCGCTCACCCCACGCGCCGCTCCGACCCACCCCTCGCCCAGCGCAAGGGCCTTGGCATCGTTGTCGACGAAGGTCGGCAGCCCCGACCACTCCGCCAACCGCCGGCGCAGGGGGAAGCCGCGCCACACCCCGATGTTCAGCGGCGACACCTCCTCACCGCCGGCGGTCATCGGTCCGCCGCAACCGACCCCGACCGCTCGCAGGTCGTCGCGTGGCACGCCTCGCTCGGCGGCGGCGTCGAGGGCCCCCGCCAGCAGGTCGGTCACCAGTTCGAACAGCTCGTCGGCGTCGGTGGCGACGGTCAGCCGTCGACCCTCGGCGACGACCCGTCCGTCGTCGGCGACCACCGCGGCGCCGAGCTTGGTCCCCCCGACGTCCAGAGCGAGCACCGCGGCCATGGGGACCGACGGTACCGGACCCCGGGGTCGCTCCCGGCACCGGCGACGCCCCCGTCGAACGGGCCGCGATGGCAGAATCGGGCCCACATGACCACGATGGACCCGACGACCACCCCGGCCGGGCCCGGCCGCTCGTTCTCGGCGATGTTCGACTCGATCTGCTCGAACATCGCCGTCGCCGTCCGGGGCAAGGACGACGTGATCCGCCTGACGGTCACGTGCCTGGTCGCCGGGGGGCACCTGCTGATCGAGGACGTCCCCGGCGTCGGCAAGACCACGATCGCCAAGGCGTTGGCCCGGTCGGTCGACGGGCGGTTCGGCCGGGTCCAGTTCACCCCGGACCTCCTGCCCTCCGACGTGCTCGGCTCCTCGGTGTGGAACCAGAGCAGCGGCGCCTTCGAGTTCCGCGCGGGTCCGGTGTTCCACCACCTGGTGCTCAGCGACGAGATCAACCGGGCCTCGCCCAAGACGCAGTCCGCGCTGCTCGAGGCGATGGCCGAGGAACAGGTGACCGTCGACGGGACGACGTACCCGCTGCCGCGACCGTTCATGGTGGTCGCCACGCAGAACCCGCTCGAGCACCAGGGCACGTTCCCGCTGCCGGAGTCGCAGCTCGACCGGTTCCTCATGCGCCTGTCGGTCGGCTACCCGGACCGCGTCGCAGAGACGGCGCTGCTGACCGAGACCGACCACGACGACCGGCTCGCCGGGTTGGGGCCGGTGGTGAGCACCGAGGACGTCCTGGCCATGGGCGCCGCCGCGGCCGGGGTCTTCGTCTCCGACGCGTTGGCCTCCTACCTGGTCGAGTTGGCCGACCGCAGCCGACGCTCCGGTGCGTTCGCCCTGGGGATGTCGCCGCGGGCGGCGCTCGGCCTGCTGGGTGCGGCCCGGGTGCACGCCGCGGCGCAGGGCCGCACCTTCGTCTCCCCTGACGACATCAAGGACCTGGCGGTCCCCGTCCTCGCCCACCGGGTGCTGCTCGCCACCGAGTCACAGCTCCGCGGCGTCACCGCGGCCGACGCGGTCGCGGACCTGCTGCGCACGACCCCGGTCCCGGGTTGAAACGACCGCCGTGCGTCCCACCCGAGCCGGAGTCGCGGTGGCGGCCACGATCCCCCTCCTGGTCGCCGGGGCGTGGCTGCTCGGACAGCCGGAGCTCGCCGCGGCGGCTGCCGCGGCCGCCGCCGTGCTCGTGGTCGCCGCGGTGACGGTGAGGAGCCGTCGGCCCACCCTCGAGCTGGGCCGCACCCTCCATCCGGCCCGGGTCGCGCTCGGTGAGCCGTGCGAGGTGCACCTGTCGATCCGCAACGCCGGTCGCCGCCGGACCCCGGTGCTCGCACTCGACGACGACGCCGGCGTGTTCGGCCGGGCCCGACTCGGCATCGCCCCCGTCCCCGTCGGCGCGACCCGCGACGCGTCCTACTCGTTCCCCACCCATCGACGGGGCCTCCACCCCGTGGGTCCGCTCACCGTGGACGTCGAGGACGCCTTCGGCCTGGTGCGCTCCCGCCGGGTCATGGACGACGCGCGGACGCTGATCGTGCTGCCGCGGACCTGGACGTTGCCCTCGCTGCCCCATGCGCCGGGCGACGAACCCGAGCACGGCACCCGGGCGCTGAGCTCGACGTCGACGGTCGACGAGGAGTTCGCCTCGCTGCGCCCCTACTCCGTCGGCGACGACATCCGGCGCATCCACTGGCGCACCACCGCCCGGGTCGGCGAACCGGTCGTGCGCCAGTACGACCAGCCGTGGCAGCGTCGCAGCACGATCCTGCTCGACGTGCGCACCCTGGCTGCGACCGGATCCGGGACCGACGGCACGCCCGGGACCGACAGCACGCCCGGGAGCGATCCCGCCTTCGAGCGGGCCGTGTCCGCCGCGGCCAGCCTGGTGGTCCTGGCGGCCACCGACCGCGAGATGGTGCGGCTGGTGCTCACCGACGGGAGCGACAGCGGCTTCGTGCCCGCGGCCGAGTCGGTCGAGGAGCTCCTCGACCGACTCGCGGCCACACGCCCGGACCCGAGGGCGTCGCTCGCCGGCGCCCTCGCCGGACTCGGCGCCCGCCCGAGCGGACGCCTGGTCACCTGCACCCGTCACCTCGAGCCCGGCGAGCGGCGGGGCTGGGCCCGTCACACCGTCGGATACGGCATGCGGGTGCTGCTCAGCACCGGCATGCCATCACCCGGTGAGACGAGCGACCGGACCGACTCGACGTTGGAGGTGACCTGGGTCGACGACGGCCCCCTCGACCGGGCGTGGACGGCGGCCGTCGCGCCAGCGACACCCAGGGAGCGGGTCCGGTGACCACCCGGCACCGCGGCGACGCCACGCCGGGCGTCCTGGCCGCCGCCGAACTCGGGCTCCTGGCGGTCGGCCTGGCGACCGTGCTCGGCTTCTCACGCCTGTTCCTGGGGACCCGGTACCTCGGCCCGCTCGCCCTGGCCGTCACCGCCAGCTGGGCCCTGGCGCTGATCACCCGCCGGCTCGGCTGGGGCGTCGGTCGATCCGCACTCGTCTCGACCGTCAGCGCCCTCTTGGTGCTGACCTGGACGTTCGCGGCCCACACCACCTGGGCAGGGCTGCCGACGCCGACCACGGCGGACTCGGTCCTGACCGACGTGCAGCGGGCGTTCCGCGGCTTCTCCCGAATGGTCGCGCCCGTGCCGGCCACCACCGGGTTCCTGGTCCTGCTCGCGATCGTGATGTGGGCCTTCACCTTCTTCGCCGACACCGCCGCGTTCCGCTTCCGGGGTCCGGTCCAGGCCGTCATCCCGTACGCCTCGGCGTTCATCGCCACCGGGGTGCTCGCCCGCGACAGTGGACGGGTGGGCGCCGCGATGGCGTTCCTGTCGGGGCTGGCCATCTACGCCGTCACCCAGAGGGCCCTGCGCGCCAGCGAACGGCGGTGGATACCGGGACAGGCCCGGAGCGGGACCACCGCCGTCGCCGCCGGCGCCGCAGTCGCGGTCGCCGTCGCGGTGGTCGTCGGTGTGGTCGCGGGGCCGCTCCTGCCCGGCGACACCGAGGCCGTGCTCGACCTGCGGGCGGTCGGTCGCGGCGGCGGACCTCGGACCGTCGTCAGCCCGTTCGTCGGCGTGGGAAGCCTGCTCGGCCCGCAGAGCGACACGGTCATGTTCGAGGTGACCAGCACCGAGCCCGCCTACTGGCGCCTCACCGCGCTCGCCCGCTACGACACCGACCGCAACATCTGGACGTCCCGCGGCTCCTACCAGGAGGTGGACGGCTCCGAGCTCGCCGCCGCCGGGCCGGCGGCGGGCACCGTGGACCAGGCCTACCGGATCGAGGGCCTCGGCGGCCCGTGGGTGCCGGCCGCGTTCGAGCCGGTGGCGATCGACATCGACGCAGAGGTCAGCTTCGACGCCCGGACCTCGTCGGTCATCACCCGGGGCGACTCGCTGCCCACCGGGACGCGGTACCGGGTCGAGTCGGCGTCGGAGCGCCTGGACCCCGAGGACCTGAACGCGGCGCACACGCCCGACCGCGTGGGTGCCGAGTACCTCGACGACGCCGGCGTCTCACCGCTGGTCGCACGCATCGCCCGGGAGCAGGTCCAGGGGGCGACCTCGCCGTATGACCGGATGATGCTCCTGCAGCAGTACTTCCGCGACCACTTCGAGTACGACACCGCGGTGGACTACCGCGACGACGTCGACCCCGTCGCCGCCTTCCTCGACCGCCGTCGGGGGTTCTGCCAGCAGTTCGCCTCGACGTTCGCGCTCATGGCCCGCTCGCTGGGGGTGCCGTCCCGGGTGGCGGTCGGCTTCACCCAGGGCGACGCGGTGGGCGCGGTCGACGACGTCACCCCCGGCGACGGCTCCGACGGATCGGCGGCACCCGCGACCCGATACGTCGTCCGCGGCCGGCACGCCCACACGTGGCCCGAGGTGTACTTCGACGGGGTCGGCTGGGTGGCGTTCGAGCCGACCACCGGCCGGGGCAACCCGCAGGCCCAGAGCTACACCGGCATCGAGCCGCAGCAGGCCGAGGCCCCACCCGCGCAGGCGGCGACGACGGCGCCGGCGACCACCACGACCCTCCCGATCCCCGGCAGCACCGCGGTGCCCGGCGACCAGCTCGACACCGTCGCCCCCGATGCGCCCGGGCCGGGATCCGCTGCCGGTCGACCCGCGTGGCCGTTCTGGGTGCTGGCAGCGGGCGGGGTGCTGGCAACGGCGGTGCTCGTCGGCCGCGTCGCCCGCCGCCGAGGGCGCTTCGCGGGGCTCGCCTCGGACCCGAGGGGTGGTCGGGTGGCCGTGGCGTGGGCGCGGGCCGTCGAGGACCTCGCGGCTGCGGGTGTCGCACCCGGCGCGGCCGAGACCCCGACGGAGCTGGCCCGCCGCGTTCGGGACTCGGACGTGTTCGGCGCGCTCGACGAGCTCGACCGCCCGCCCGGCCGACCGGGCGACGACGCGGCGGACCGTGACGGTCCGGACCGTCCGGACCGGGCCGCGGTCGACGCCGCGGTGGACACGCTGGCGCGCATCGAGACCGCTCGTCGCTACGGACCGAACCCACCCGACGACGACGATGCGCTGGCCGCCGAGCAGGCCGCATCTGTCCTGCACCGGGCGGTGTGGTCGATGCTCGGCCGACGGGACCGGGTGCGTCAGCTGGTCGGATCGACCGGTCGGTCCTGAGACGGCCCGGCCGTCGCACCGCTCAGTCGGGTCAGGCGTCGTCGTCCTTGGACGTGAACCGGTCCCGGGTCCGGCGACCCGCACCGTTCACGTATCCCCGCAGGCCCGCGGCGCGCAGCGCGTGTCCGGCCTCGCCGATGCCGGCCCGGCCCATCCGCCGGGCGGCCCGCTCGACGACGATGGCGCACGCCACCATGGCCAGGAAGCCGGTGAAGGCCAGGATCACGCTGACGGTGAGGAGGAAGATCGTCAACGCGAAGGCGGCGATGAAGCCGACGATGCCCCAGCGGAGTTGACGGAGCGCGTGCGAGTAGATCGTCGTCGAGCCGACCTGGCGGGCCAGGTCGGGGTCGCTGGCGCGCAGCTGACTCTCGATCTCGCTGAGGATTCGCTGCTCTTCCTCGGAGAGCGGCATGGGCGGTGCCCCCTCGCTGCGTCGGACTCGTGGGTCGGACCCGGTTGCGTCGGACCGGGCTGACGGAACCGATCCGGCTCCGTCCGAATGTTCCCACACGCTACCCGGCGACGCCACGGCATCGGCCGTCAGGTGCCGGCTTTCCCGCGCGACCTCGGCGGACACGTCGTCGAGGTCGGCCGTCGCGGGTCGGTTCCGCGCTCACGGCGTCGACGGTGGGCGGTCGGGTCCCCACGGTCCGCGGGGTGTCGGAGGGCCGGCGGCGGTGCCCGGGCCATGCACCAGGCGTCCCGGCCCGATGCTCGACGGTCCGAACCGCCGGCGTATGGCGTCGACGGCCGCGGTGGCCGCCTCGCGGTCCGCCTCGCTGACCGGTGCCGGAGCTCCGTCCCAGGTGCCCTCCGAGGTGCCCTCCGAGGTGCGCTCCGGCTCGAACCCGTCGAGCGCGAGCTGCTCGGCGGGCGCCTCTCGGGTGAGGTTCGTGGTGCCCACGCCGAGCAGTCGGACCCCCCGCTCGACCGGCAGGGTCGACAGCAGGGCCCATGCCTCGTCGCGGACGCGGTCGGCGCGATCGGTCGGGACGTCGAGGGTGTGCGAGCGGGTCACGGTGTCGAAGGTGGCGTAGCGCAGCTTCACCTGCACCGTCCGGGCCCGCACCCCGTGCCGGCGGAGGCGTGCGGCCACCGCGTCGGCCATCCGCACGACGTCGGCCCGCAGGTCGTCGATCGCCCGCCGGTCGGTCGGGAACGTCTCCTCGTGGCTGATCGACTTGGGCTCCTGGTCCGGGACGACCGGCCGATCGTCGATCGCGTGGGCCAGATCGTGCAGGTGGCCACCGGCCGCCCGACCCAACGCCCGCTCGAGGACGTCCCTGGGCACAGCCGCCAGGTCCCCCACCGTCGCCACCCCGAAGCGCTGGAGCTTGGCCAGCGTGGCGGGCCCCACGCCCCACAGCCGACCTACGTCCAGGGGGTGCAGGAACGACAGCTCACGGCCCGGCTCGACCACCAGGACGCCGGCGCCGGGCGAGGACCCGTCCGGGCCGACCCGGGGCTTGGCCGCCGCGGACGCGAGCTTGGCCAGGAACTTGTTGGGTGCCACCCCCACCGCACAGCCCAGGCCCTCCTGGTCATGGACGTGCCGGCGGAGCCCGGCCGCGATCTCCGTCGGCGGTCCCTGCGACCGACGGGCCCCGGTCACGTCGAGGAACGCCTCGTCGAGCGACAGCGGCTCGACCAGCGGGGTGACGGAGCGGAACATGTCCATCAGACGGGCGGAGACCTCGGAGTAGTGCGCGTGGTCTCCCGGGAGCAGCACCAGATCGGGGCACATCCGTCGGGCGCGCACCGACGGCATGGCCGACCGCACGCCGAACACGCGGGCCTCGTAGGACGCCGCGGCGATCACCCCCCGGTCGCCGGTTCCGCCGACCGCCACCGGCCGTCCCCTCAGCTCGGGTCGCCGGAGCAGTTCGACCGAGGCGAAGAAGGCGTCCATGTCGACATGCAGGATGTCCCGACCGCCCACCGGGCCAGTCTCGCACCCGCGTCCCGAACCCGGGGCGGGGCCGCCCACGCGCTCATCGGCGTCGCACCCCGCTACCGTCAGCATCCCATGCCTACCGACCGTTCCGACCTGAGGAGCCTCCTCGCCGCCGACCGCGCCGCCAACCGCGACTCGGGCAAGGGCCGGCTCGTGACCGCTGCGTTCCGCCTCACCGCCGCCGCCCGCGACCGTGGCGACGGAGGGTTGCTCGGGCGGGTGGCCACGCTGGCCTACCGGCTGGGGGTCGACTGGGTGCTCGGGATCGATCTGCCCCCCGAGACGAAGGTGGGGCCGGGGCTCGCGATCTTCCACGGCACCGGACTGGTCGTGCATCCGACGACGGTGATCGGCTCCGACGTCATGCTGCGCCACGGCATCACGTTGGGCGCGGCCGGTGACGGCCGGACCGGCGACGAAGGGACCGGACCCCGCATCGGCGACCGGGTGACCATCGGCGCGGGTGCGATCGTCCTCGGCCCGATCACCGTCGGCGACGACGCCGTCATCGGCGCCGGCGCGGTGGTCGTGAACGACGTCCCCGACGGAGCGGTCGTGGTCGGCAACCCGGCGCGGGTCGTTCGCATCCGGGAGCAGCTCCGATGACCGACCGCGACGCCGTGCACGTCCTCGTCGTCGCCCACGGGCCACCGCTGCGGGGTGGGATCGCCACCGTCGCTCTCGACCTGGTCGAGGACCCGGGCCTGAACGACGAGTTCGACATCGAGTTCCTCAACACCGCCCAGAACGACGAGGCCCGGGGTCGGTTCTCGCTCGCGAACGTCGGGCGCGTGAGCCGGGACGCGGTCGAGACGTTCCGCCGATCCCGTCCCGGCACCGTCGTGCACACCCACTCGGTGCACTACCCGGCTCCGGTCGTGTGGCGACAGGTCGCGGTCGCGGTCGCGGCCCGCCTGCGGGGAGCCGCGGTGATCAACCACAACCACGCCCAGCCGCCATACATGGAGGGGCCGGGCGAGTGGCAGATCGGTCGGGCGAACGCGTGGGGCTTCGCCGTGCTCGACCGCCTGGTCGAGGCGACCGTGCTGATCGCGGCGGCCGGGGTGCCGAACATCCGGCGCTACATGCCGAGCTCGCCGCTGCCGGTGGTCCACAACTCGATCGTCGTCGACGAGGTCGTGGCCTCGACCGCGGTGCACGAGCCGCCGGTGGTCCTGTTCATCGGGGAGCTGCTCGAGCGCAAGGGCCTGGTCGTCCTGCTCGACGCTGTCGACCTGCTGGCGGAACGGGGCGTGGTGGCCGGCGTCGACTACGAGCTGCGGATCGTCGGCGACGACCGCCCGGGTCTCGACCCGCTCAAGGACGAGATGGTCGCCCAGGTCCAGGCCCGCGGGTTCGGCGACGCGCTGACCGGCCCGCTGGAGCGCGCCGAGGTGTACCGCCACCTCTCGGAGTCCGACCTGTACGTCTTCCCCACCTTCACCGAGGGCCAGCCGTTCACGGTGATCGAGTCGCTCGCATCGGGGGTCCCGTTGGTGGCCACCGACATCCAGGCGATCGCGAACATGGTCGAGGACCCGACCCACGGGCGGCTGGTCCCCATCCGCGACGCGGTCGCGGTCGCAGACGCCGTCCAGTCCCTGCTGGCGGACCCCGACGAGCGTCGGCGGATCTCGATCGCGTGTCGAGAGCGGGCGCGGGAGCGATTCGACCGCCCGGTCTTCCGGGCCCGGATCGCGGCGTTGTACCGCGCCGCGGGCAACAACCGGGGTCGCCGCGCCCGCCTCCGGGCCGGCCGGGCCCGCATCGTCGCCATCGACCGCTGACCTGCCCTGCTGGTCCGTGTTACCGGCCCGCACCGGGCCGGGCGCGAGTCGGACCGGCGCGGGCCTAGCGGTCCGGGCGCTCCACCCGGAACTCGTCCGGTCGGGTGCCGCGGATCACGTAGGAGTAGGTGCGGGGATCAGTCCAGCGGTTCTCGAGCCAGTCGAGCAAGGGCTCTCGCACCCACGGGTGCGAGTCGCCGAGGAGCTCGACGCACGCGGCGGAGGCCGCCCAGGCGGACCCGACGACGATGCCGTCGGGGTCCGACCCGATCGAGAGCTCCCCGGCCACCGCGACGGCCCGGTGGACCTCGACGCGGAGGTTCCAGCCGAGATCGGGAGCCGATGCCTCGATGTCGTAGAGGAGGCCTCCCCAGCGGATGACCCTCAGCCCGGTCTCCTCGGCGACCTCACGGGTCAACCCGTCCAGGGGCTCCTCGCCCTCGTCGACCACACCGCCCGGGGTGGTCCAGTCCGATGTCCCGTTGGGTCGTCGGTTCTCGACCAGGAGGACGGCGCCGGGGGGCAGGTCGTCGGGGAGGCCGGGGAGGTCCCCCGTCTCGATCACCGCGCTGGCGACGGTCCAGGCTCTCACCACACCAGCCTGCCCGAACGGCGGGCCCAGCGCCGCCCTGCACTGGTCGGTTCGGCCTGGATCCACCGATGGGGTGGGTGATGTGTTGGCGGAGGGTGCTTCGCGACTTGGGGTCATGCGGGTGCTCGAAGCCGAACCGTCCGCAACGAATCCGGGCCCAGGCCTTGCCATATCGAACACGTGTTCGATATGGTGGTGGGCATGGACACCGGCACCACCACCATGGAGCGGCCAGCAGCGGCTGGCGGTGCTGGCGGTGCTGGGGGTGGAGCGGTCGCGGGTGAGGTTCATGACTGGGAGTCGCGTCTGCGCGAGTTGGATGATCGCATCGGTGTGCTGTCCGCGCAGATCCACGCGTTGGACGCCGAACTGGTCGGTGTCCTCGCCGAGTACGACGCGGTCGGGGGATGGCAGGGCCGGGGGTGGCGGTCCTTCGCCCACTACCTGTCGGTACGCACGAACTTCGCTCCTCGCGACGCGGAACGTCTGGTGTCGATCGCAGCGCGCGTCGATGACATGCCGTCCCTGATCGCCGCGGCACGCGGCGGGCAGGTGTCCATGGGTGTGCTCGCGTCCGCGGCGAGGGTCGTCACTCCGGAGAACGAGGCGAGGGTCCTCGACGTCGTGCGGGCCTGCACCCCACGTCAAGCACAACGGGTGCTCGCCGCGTACCGGTCACTACGCCCCACCACCAACGACGACACCGACGGTGACGGCGGTGATGGTTCTGTGGCGGATGATCTCGAGTTGGATCACTGGTGGCGGAACTGGATCGATGACCACGGCCGCTACCGGATCGACGGCGCCCTCGACAAGCTCACCGGAGAACTGCTCGAACAAGCCCGACGGGCCGTCATCGCCGAGATGGAACGGACCGGCACCCACCCACACGCCGACAAGCCACCTGAAGCTGGTGAACCATCCGACACAGCCGAAGCCGCCGATGTTGGGGTGGGGGTGTCGGGGCGGTGTGTGAGCGCGGTCGAGTCGATCGCCGCGATGGCATCCATGGTGCTCGAGCACGCGTCGAATGCCGGGGTGGGTGACCGTGGCGGCGAACGTTTCGCCGTGCAGGTCGTCTGCGACATCGCCGCTCTCGCCGAAGTCCTCGGCATCGACCTCGACCCGAACCGTCCCATCGGTCTCGGTTCCCGCGCCTACCTGCCGCGCACCGGAGCACATCTGAGCAACGCCGAGCTGTCACGGGTCCTCTGCGACGGGGTGTTGCAGATGCTGATCGACCACGACGGCCAACCACTCTGGCTCGGCACGGAGAAACGCCTGTTCAACCGTCACCAACGCCGCGCGCTACGCCACCGCGCCGGCGGCGTATCGGCGTGTGAGTTCCCGGGATGCCCGACCACCCGTTTCGTCGAAACCCACCACATCGCCGGAGTCGCCGAGGACGGTGGTCTCACCGACCTCGACAACGGTGTCTTGTTGTGCAGCTTCCATCACCACGAACTGCACCGGAAACGCTGGCAGATCGTCCGGAACGGCAGCCAACTCACCTTCTACGACCGAACCCGCTGCCTCGGATCCTCCGGCCCGCCAGGCCCGACACCCGGACCACACGCCGATGTTGCGGTGCTGCCACACCAGACACACCCACCCGAGCCGCCACCAGACATCGGGGCTGATTCGTGTCGCTGCCACGGCGGCGGAGAACACCTCACCGCCTACGCCCTCGACGAACTGCTCCACCACCTCCTCACCGCCGCCTGAGGCGTCGGCTCCGCCGATCGGCGGAACCAGGATCAGTCTCCGGCCGGGGTGCTGTCGGAGGCGTCACCGAGTCGGACCTGCACCGGACCGGGCGACCCGTCCTCCATCCGCTCCTGGAACGCGGCGTCGTCGATGATGACGCGGGGCAGCTCGGCGCTCGGGGCGAGGGCCGCGGGTTCCTCGACCCCGGGGGTGGGGGTGGCTGCGGACGAGTCGTCGACGTCGAACACGAGCGCGCCGGCGGTGGTCGAGGCGACGAGCACACCGACCACCGGCACCACGGTCCGACCGCGCAGCAGCCGGAAGCGCTTCTTGACCGGTTCGGGCCGGGCGACCATCAGCGACAGCAGCTCGTCCTCGACGGTCCGCCGGTCGCTGTCGAGCGCCTCGGCCAGCACGTCGAGGTCGCCGAGTCGGAGGGTGACCGTCGTGCCGGGCTCCTGGCCCCGCATCGAGTACACGAGGGCCAGGTACTTGCTCAGCACCTCCTCGCGGCCCGCCGCGGTGTCGTGATCGGGCAGCTCCGCCCGCGAGCCGTCCGCGGTGATCAGACCCTCGTCCAGGTCGATCACCAGCTGGCTGCGGCTCGGCACCATCGACGACGTGCGGACGCCGTACAGCTCCGACAGCGTCTTCAGGTCCGACTCGGAGATGGCGCGGCGTCCGGTCTCGATCTCGAGGAGATCGATCTCGTCGAGCGAACCGCCCATCTCCTCGCTGACCTCGGCCACAGTGAGGCCCTTCTCCAGACGGGCCTCGGACAGGAGGCGACCGAGGCGTCGCGGCGGTACCAGGAGTTCCATGGTTCCCGATCGGCGTTCGGCCGGCGATCTTGAACTTTCCTCACATCGAGGCCGGGGTTCGGACCACGCCGGTGCCCACTCGTATCATCGGCGCCATGGCCGACCGTTCGCCGACACCGCCCCCCGGCACCGACCCGGAGTCCGCGCTCCCGTCGGTGCTGGCCCGTGCCCTGGCGTTCGGCGCGATCCTCGTCGGAGGGGCGGCCGGCGGGCTGATCGGCTACGCCTTCGCCGACCTCGGAGGCTTCGGCGGCGCCGCGGTCGGGCTCGTGACGTTCCTGGGAGCGGTCGTCGGGGCCGGTGGGGTCGCCGTGGTCGCGGTGCTGACCCTGCGCGCCCTGGGCGAGTGGGAGACGATCCGCCGCCGCGACGACGCCACCCGACGCGGACCCGGCCGGCCCCGGTCCGCGTGAGCGCCGAACCCGCCGACCTGCTCTCGTTGGCCCGACGAGCCGCGGACGCCGCGGTGGCGACGGTGCGGGAGCGGCCAAGCGCCCTCGAGGTCGACACCAAGTCGTCGAGCACCGACATGGTCACCCAGATGGACCGCGCCGCCGAGGAGACGATCCGGGCCGTGATCCTGGCCGATCGACCCGATGATCGGATCGTCGGCGAGGAGATGGGCGACCGCCCGCCACCGACCGGGGCCGACGACGCGGACGCGGTCACCTGGTGGATCGACCCGATCGACGGCACCACCAACTACGTGTACGACCACCCGGGTTGGAACGTCTCGATCGCCGCCGAGCTCGGCGGCCGGACCGTCGCCGCGGTCGTGGCGGATCCGACCCACGGCCGCACCTACTCAGCAGTCCGTGGCGGCGGAGCCGAGGTCAGCGACCGGCCCGGACTGCTGCGCCTGGTCGATCCACCCCCGCTCTCGCACGCCCTGGTCGCCACCGGCTTCTCCTACGACCCGGCCCGTCGCCATCGCCAGGGCCTCGTCGTCGCCGAGCTGCTCCCCCGCGTCCGCGACATCCGGAGGATGGGCGCCGCCGCTCTCGACCTGTGCTCGGTCGCCGCCGGGCGGGTCGACGTCTACTTCGAGGTCGGGCTGTCCCCCTGGGACATCGCCGCCGGGTCCCTCGTCGCCGAGGAGGCCGGCGCCCGGGTCGCCGCCATCGACGGCGGACCGCTGGGGACAGGCTCGGTCCTCGCCGCCCACCCGGCGCTGTTCGACGAGGTGATCGGGCTGCTCGACGAGCTGGGCGCCGCCTCGGTCTGAGCCCGGCTCCAGCGACTGCTGCGGGCCGCTGTCACCCGCACCCCCTCCGGATGGTGGACAATGGCCGCCGTGGGCACGCGCATCCTGACCGTCGAGGACGACGAACGAATCCGCACCTCGGTGAAGCTCGCCCTGGAGGACGAGGGCTGGCAGGTGCTCGAGGCCGAGACCGGCGAGGACGCCATCGCCACGTTCACCCGGGAGCCGACCGACGTCGTGCTGATCGACATCATGCTCCCCGGCATCGACGGCTTCGAGGTCTGCCGGTCGGTGCGTCGCCTGAGCGACGTGCCGATCATCATGGTCACCGCCCGCGCCGACACCCACGACGTGGTCGCCGGCCTCGAGGCCGGAGCGGACGACTACCTGACCAAGCCGTTCGTCCCCAAGGAGCTCTCGGCGCGCATCCGGGCCCTGCTGCGCCGGGCCCGCCCGACCGTGCCCGGCAACCCGCGGCTGCGCTTCGGCGACCTCGAGGTCGTCCCCCAGGAGGGGGTCGTCACCCGGGCCGACCAGCCGGTCCACCTGACCAAGACCGAGTTCCGCCTGCTCGTCGAGCTGGCCAACCACCCCGGCACCGTGTTCTCGCGCGAGGACCTGCTGGAGAAGGTGTGGGGTCACGGCGTCTTCGGCGACGGCCGACTGGTCGACGTCCACGTCCGGCGGCTGCGCACCAAGATCGAGGCCGACCCGGCCGACCCCCGCCACGTCGTCACCGTGCGCGGGCTCGGCTACAAGCTCCAGCCGTGACCGACGCCGCGTCGGCTCCAGCCGACGCCCGGCTACGGCGTGGCATCCACCCCGGCCTCCGGGCCCGCATCGCCATCTCGGTCGCGCTCGTCACCCTGCTGGCGTCAGTCGCCGTGTCGATCACGACGCTGACGGTCACCCGACGGACCCTGATCGACCAGCGCGAGGAGTCGGTGTCGCGGCGTGTGCTCGCCAACGCCCGCACCGTCGAGGGGTCGGTCGGACGTGCCCCGACCCAGGACGTCCAGTCGGTGCTGTCCTCGCTCCCTGACGCCGGCAAGCCGTCGGTCATCCTGCCCGGCGACGGTCGGACGGTCGTGGCCAGCCTGGACACCCGCTTCGGGGTCGACTCCATCCCCCGCGCCCTGCGCGACCAGGTCGCAGCGGGCGACAGCGGCATCATGCGCGTGGTCGTCGACGGCCAGCCCGTCGTCGCCATCGGCGTTCCGCTCAGCCAGACCGGCGGCTCCTACTTCGAGGTGTACCGCCTCGACGACATCGACGCCGGGTTGCGGACCCTCGGCTTCACGCTCGTGCTGGCCACCGCGCTGTCGACGGTGGCCGCGGGTGCGATCGGCTACTGGGCCAGCCGGTACACGCTGCGGCCGCTGACCCGCATCGGCGAGGCGACCGAGGCCGTCGCCCTCGGCCAGCTCGACACCCGGCTCGACTACGACGAGTACGTCCACGACTCCGACCTGGCCCCCCTGGTGACGAACTTCAACTCGATGGTGGCGAGCCTGCAGGAGCGCATCGACCGCGACGCCCGATTCGCCAGCGACGTCAGCCACGAGCTCCGCTCGCCGTTGACCACGATCAACGCCGCCATCCAGGTGCTGTCGAACAACCAGGACCAGATGCCCGAGCGCTCCCAGCAGGCCCTCGAGCTGTTGGGCAAGGACATGGCCCGCTTCACCCAGCTCGTCGAGGACCTGCTCGAGATCTCGCGCTTCGACGCCGGAGCGGTCCGCCTCGAGCTCGACGGGGTCGCCATCGTCCCGTGGGTGCGCACCACCGTGTCCAACCTCACCGACGGGACGGTCGAGGTGAGCTCCGACCCCCGCCTCGACGGCCTCGTCCTCGCGTGCGACAAGCGGAGGGTGACGCGAATCCTCGCCAACTACCTCGACAACGCCGAGAAGTACGCGGACGGGGCGACCGGGGTGTTCATCGACCGCCACGACCCCGGTCCCGACGAGATCTCCGATGGGGTCGACCCCGACGAGCTGACCGTGCGTATCGCGGTCGAGGACCGCGGCGCAGGTGTTCCCGAGTTTGAACGCGCCCGGATCTTCGACCGGTTCAACCGCGGCGACCAGGGCGGCAGCCGGGGATCGGACCTCGGGGTGGGACTGGGTCTGGCCCTGGTGGCCGAGCACGCCCGCCTCCAGGGTGGCCAGGTCTGGGTGGAGGACCGCGACGACGGCGGACAGGGAGCGCGGTTCGTGGTCGAGCTCCCGCTACTAGCCGTCGACCAGGTCGAGGAGGACCTGTCGGAGGCCACGCCGGAGGCCGCCGGTGCCCTCACCCTCACCGGGGAGCACCGGGCCATCGGGCTCGGCGCCCTCCCCGACGATCCGCCGAGGGTCGTGTCGTGAACGGTTCGCCGGGTCGCCGACGGCGCGGGATCGTGGCCCGGTCGCTGGCCGCCGTCGCGGTCCCGCTCGCGGTCGCGGCCGGGTGCTCGATCAGCACCGACGACACCCCGCGGGCGCTGGCGGTCAGCACCACCACCACCTCCGCTCCGGCCTCGCCGACCAGCGGTGGCGCCAGCGCCCAGCTCTGGTACGTGCTCGACGGCTCGTTGGTGCCGGTGTCGGCATCGCTGCCCGACCACCTGCTCTCCACGGTCATGGGATCGCTGTTCGACGCTCCCGACACCGAGTCGGTGGGCCGGGACCTGACCACCTCGGTCCCCGTCGACACCAAGGTCGAGCACCTCGACCTCGCGGACGGGACCCTGACCGTCGACCTGTCCGGCGAGTTCGACAACCTGGTCGGGCCCAGCCGTCAGCAGGCGATCGCGCAGATCGTCCTGACCGCGACCGAGTTCCCGAGCGTCGAACGGGTCCGGTTCCGCGTCGACGGCACGGCGGTTCCGGTGCCGACGCCCACCCGCGGCGATGCTCCCACCGTGTCGGAGTGCGACTACGCGTCGCTGCTGGCCGACCCCGTCGAGATGGCCCAGGCCGGCGTCACGCTCAGCGCCATCCAGCGCACCCAGGCCCGCGCCGCGGACCTCGAACGGCACTGCGACAACACCGACTGAGCGTTCGACCGCGATCGGACCGGCGCTCGATGCGGTCCACCGGCCGACTCAGCTGGCGAAGAACGGTCGGGCGACCTGCTCGTAGAGGTCCAGGTCGACCGGCTTGGTCCCTCCGGTGGCCTCGGCCAGCGGCACCCGGACGATCCGGTCCGCCTGCAGGGCCACCATCTGGCCCCACGCACCGTCGGCCGCGGCGTCTGCGGCCGCGACGCCGTAGCGGGTGGCGAGCAACCGGTCGAAGGCGGTCGGCGTGCCGCCGCGCTGCACGTGACCGAGGATGGTGACCCGGGTCTCGATGCCGGTCCGACCCTCGATCTCCTCGGCCAGGCGCTGGGAGATCCCGCCGAGCCGACGGTGACCGAAGCGGTCCACCTCGTACTCGGGCTCCGGCATGGTCCCCGGGACCGGGACCGCACCTTCGGCGACCACGACGATCGACGCGTACGACACGCCGGCGTGGCGGCGTTGCAGGGCGTCGCACACCTCGCCGATGTCGAAGGGCACCTCGGGGATCAGCGTCATGGTGGCCCCGCCGGCGATTCCGGCCCGGACCGCGATGTGACCCGCGTGACGGCCCATCGTCTCGACCACCATCACCCGGTCGTGCGCTTCGGCGGTGGTGTGGAGCCGGTCGATCGCGGCGGTGCACACGTGGACCGCGGTGTCGAAGCCGAAGGTCAGCTCGGTCGCGGCGATGTCGTTGTCGATCGTCTTGGGCACGCCGATGCAGCTGACGCCGTCGGCGTGGAGGTCCCGGGCCGCGCCGAGCGAGCCGTCGCCCCCGATGACCACGAACCCGTCGAGTCGGTGGTGCTCCATCGCGGCGCGGACCCGGTCGACCCCGTCGGGGAACTGGTACGGCTGGACCCTCGAGGTGCCGAGGATGGTGCCGCCCCGGGGCAGGATCCCCCGGCAGCGCTGGACGTCGAGAGGTTCCCAGTCGTCGTCGAGCACGCCGCTCCAGGCGTTGCGGAACCCGAGCACCTCACCCCCGTGCACGCGTTCGACCTTTCGCACCACCGCCCGTATCACGGCGTTGAGGCCGGGGCAGTCGCCGCCCGAGGTCAGCATCCCGATGCGCACCGGTTCAGCGTAGGGCGATCCGCCGCGATCGCCGGGCACTACTGTCGCCGCCGTGGCTGTGATCTCGATCGATGCGGGGACCACCGGGATCCGGGCGTTCGTGGTCGACCGGGGCGGCGCCCCGGTCGCGCGGGCGTACCGGGAGTTCGCACAGCACTTCCCCCGACCGGGCTGGATCGAGCACGACGCCGAGGAGATCTGGTCCACCACCGTCACCGTCCTCGCCGAGGCCGCCGGACTGCTGGCGGAGCTGCTCCCGGGCGAAGCGGTCGACGCGATCGGCATCACCAACCAGCGCGAGACCGCCGTCGCGTGGGACGCCCGCACCGGGCTCCCCCGCCACCGTGCGGTGGTGTGGCAGGACCGCCGCACCGCCGACCGCTGCGAGCAGCTGGAGAGCGACGGGCACCTGCCGCGCATCCGGGCCCTGACGGGGCTGGTGCTCGACCCGTACTTCTCGGCGTCGAAGTTCGAGTGGCTGCTCACCGACGGCGGCGTCGCCGCGGACGACGACCTGCGGCTCGGCACCGTCGACAGCTGGCTGCTGTGGAAGCTCACCGGCGGATCCGCCGCGGCCGGAGCGGTCCACGCCACCGACCCGTCCAACGCGTCGCGCACGATGCTGTACGACATCTCCGATCGGCGGTGGTCGTCGGAGCTGTGCGAGCTGTTCGGGGTGCCGATCGGAGCGCTGCCCGAGGTCCGGCCGTCGTGCGGCGTCTTCGGGCTCACCGCGGCGGACGGTCCCCTCGGCGGCGGCATCCCGGTGTCGGGCATCGCCGGGGACCAGCAGGCGGCGCTGTTCGGCCAGGCGTGCCTGAGCCCCGGGATGGCCAAGAACACCTACGGGACCGGGAGCTTCGTGCTGCTCAACGTCGGCGCCGAGTGCCCGGCGCCGGTCGACGGCCTGCTCACCACGGTCGCCTGGGAGATCCCGACCCGGGTCTTCGACGACGTGGCTGGACCCGGCGGCGCTGACGGGTCCGACGGGTCAGTCGGCTCCGACGGGTCGGCGACGGTGACCCACTACGCGCTCGAGGGAGCGATCTTCGTGACCGGCGCCGCGGTGCAGTGGCTCCGCGACGGCCTGGGGATCATCGCCGAGGCCTCCGAGGTGGGGCCGCTCGCCGCCTCGGTCGACGACACCGGAGGGGTGTTCGTCGTGCCGGCGTTCGCGGGGCTCGGCGCGCCCGACTGGGACCCGTACGCGCGGGGCACGGTGGTGGGCATCACCCGGGGTACGACCCGGGCGCACATCGCCCGTGCGGTCGTGGAGGCGATGGCGTTCCAGACCCGCGACGTGGTGCGGTCGATGACCGACGCCACCGGAGTCGATCTCGCCGAGCTGCGCGTCGACGGCGGCGCGGCGGCGATGGACCTCCTGCTGCAGGTCCAGGCGGATCAGCTCGGCGTCCCGGTGGTGCGCTCCGCGGTGGCCGAGACCACCGCGCTCGGCGCCGCTCTGCTGGCCGGGCTGGGCGCCGGGGTGTGGTCGAGTGCGGCCGAGCTCGCCGCCAACTGGCGAGCCGATGCCCGGGTCCCGCCGTCGACAGATCCGGAGCGCCTCACCGCCGCGGACGCCGGACACCGCATGTGGCGACGGGCGGTGACCCGCTCGCTCGCCTGGGCCGACGGCGGCTGACGCGGCTCAGGGCCGGTGCCCGCCGATGCCCTCCATGCAGAACGCGACCACCCGGTCCGCCACCTCGCCGGGCTCGACGCCGCGCTCGTCGATGAAGATGCGGGTCATCACGTTGGAGACGCCCAGGATCCCCCAGCCCAGTGCCTCGGGGTCGCGGTCGGGGATCAGTCCCTGTTCGATCGCCTGCTCCAGGTGCGCGACGGCATCGGCGACCAGCGTCCGCTGACCGGCCATGACCGCCCCGGCGAAGGCCGGCTCGGTGCGCGCGAACTCGAACAGCTTGCGCTCCCGGTTGTGCTCGGCCATCCACAGCACCCCGGCCCGGATGCCGAGCTCCAGGCGGCGGACCGGATCTCCGTGATCCTCGATCGCCCGCAGCTGGGACCGGCGCAGCTCCTTCTGGGCGGTGCGGAGGATCTCGACGAAGAGCTCCTCCTTGGAGGAGAAGTACCAGTAGAAGACGCCCTTGCCGACGCCGAGGCCGTCGACGATGTCGGCCACCGAGGTCGGGTGGTAGCCATCGGCGGCGAACCGCTCGGTGGCGTACGCGATGAGCTGCGCCCGTCGTTCCGCCCCTCGGGGGGTCAGCCGTCGCTCCGACATGGGCGCCGACGCTAGCCCACGAACTTGACCGACTGGTCAAGGGCACGTGCTGGTCGAGGACGGGTCCGGCCGCCCGGGGCTCAACCCAGCTTGGTGAGCGCCCGCTTGAGGTTCCGGATGGCCTGGTTGGTGCGCTGCTCGTTCTCGATGAGGGCGAAGCGCACGTGGCCCTCGCCGCCGGGGCCGAAGCCGACGCCGGGCGACAGCGCCACCTGCGCCTCGCGCACCAGGTGGGAGCAGAACTCGACCGAGCCCATCTCCCGGTACGGCTCGGGGATGGGGGCCCAGGCGAACATCGTGCCCATCGGCGGATCGATCTCCCAGCCGATCCGCTGGAGGCCGCCGCAGAGCGCGTCGCGGCGCGACTGGTAGATCTCGTTGACCTCGACCGGGAAGTCGATCTCCTCGTTGAGGGTGACCGTGGCGGCGATCTGGATCGGCTGGAAGGTCCCGTAGTCCAGGTACGACTTCAGCTTGGCCAGCGCCGCGATCACCTGCGGGTTGCCGAGCAGGAACGCCATCCGCCAGCCCGCCATCGAGAACGACTTGGTCATCGAGTACAGCTCGACGGCGACGTCCTTGGCCCCGTCGGCCTGCAGGATCGACGGCGGCCGGTAGCCGTCGAAGCCCAGGTCCGCGTAGGCGTTGTCGTGGACCAGCAGCACCTCGTGCTCCCGGGCGAAGTCGACCACCCGCTGCATGAAGTCCAGGTCCACGCAGGTGGTCGTCGGGTTGTGCGGGAACGACAGCACGATCACCCGGGGCTTGGGGTGGGAGTACTCCCACTGCTCGACCATGTTGGCGAAGAACTCGTCGCCGGTCCCGAGCGGGATCTCACGCACGTTGGCCCCGGCGAACAGCGGGCCGAAGATGTGGATCGGGTAGCTGGGCGACGGCACGAGCGCGACGTCGCCCTTCTCGAGCAGCACCCACATCAGGTGGCTGAAGCCCTCCTTGGCGCCGATGGTCGAGATCACCTCGGTGTCGGGGTCGATCTCCACGCCGAAGCGGTGGCGGTAGTAGTTCGCGGCCGCCTCGCGCAGCTTGGGGATGCCCCGGGACGACGAGTAGCGGTGGTTGCGCTCGTTGCGGGCGGCCTCGCACAGCTTCTCGACCGCGGTCGCCGGGGACGGCAGGTCGGGGTTCCCGAACCCCAGGTCGATGATGTCCGCGCCCTCGCGCCGGGCCGCCACCTTCAGCGAGTCGATGATCGTGAAGACGTACGGCGGCAGGTCGGTGATCCGGCGGAACTCCATGGGCCCAGACGCTACCGCCGGTCCCCGCTCCGACCGGAACCCGGTTGGGGCCCGGCCGCGGCCGCGTCGCGGGCGAGGATCGCGGCTCCGATCGCCCCGGCGTCGGGACCGCCCGGCGTGGTGACGATCGACACGGACCGACCGTCGGAAGCGGCCGGGAACCGCTCGGACAGGATCGTGCGCACCCGACCGGTCAGCTCGTCGCCCACGGCAGCGACTCCCCCGCCGAGCGCCACGACGTCGGGATCGAGGAGGCTGATCAGGTTCGCCACGCCGAGCGCCACCCATCGGGCGTACTCGTCGAACACCCGGACCGCGTCCCGGTTGCCGACACCGAGCAGCTCGGTGACGTGCTCGCCCCGTAGCTCCTCGGGATCCGCAACGGCCTCCGCCAACGACGGCGCGTCGCCACGCCGGAGCGCGCGTCGGGCCAGCCACCCCAGGCCGGAGCCCGACGCGTAGCGCTCCCAGCACCCGCGCTGACCGCAGGGACACCGCGGCCCGTCGGGGTCGACCACCATGTGGCCCGGCTCGCCGGCGAAGCCGCGGGCGCCGCGGACCAGCCGGCCGCCGACGATCAGACCGCCGCCGATCCCCGTCCCCAGGGTCACCGCCACCAGGTCCGCCACCGTCGGCTCGATCAGGGCGTGGGCGGCCACCGCGGCGCAGTTGGCGTCGTTGTCGACGGTGACCGGCAGGCCGAGCTCGCGCTCCAGTCGCCCCCGCACGTCCTGACCGACGAGTCCGACCGAGTTCGGGGCCGCCCGCACCACCCCGGCACGGTCGACGAAGCCGGCCAGGCCGACGCCGACCGCGGTGACGGGCGCTGGGACGGGGACGGCCTCGCCCGCCCGGATCCGGCTCCGCTCGGTCAGCGTGCGAGCGACCCCGACGACGGCGTCGACCGCGCTGGGGTCATCCGCCCGCGACGGCACGCGCTCGCGGTCCAGGACCGCCACTCCGGCCGGCCCGTGCTCGACGAGCAGGCCCAGGGTCTTGGTCCCGCCGACGTCGATGCCGACGGTGCGACGCGGCGGCTCCGCATCGGTCGGACTTCGCCGAACATGGGTGTCCACCCCGACAGTGTGGCCGCGGATGAGCCGTCGGCCCGCGACTCAGGGCGACCAGCGCAGAAGGCGGGCGTCGACGTCCAACCCGTCGCACCACCGACCCAGACGTTCGTCGTCGGAGACCACGATCATCTGGACCAGCTCCGACATCGACGCGATCCGGTGCAGGAGCGCCGGCGTCTCGACCGAGGCGGCGTCGATGCCGACCACGAGCAACGGGACCGACCCCGCCGTCCCCAACGACCGGACCTCGCCCAGCCGGGCCAGCAGCTGCCACTCGCGGTCGATCGGCCAGAGAACCGATGCATCGCGTTGGACCACCCGCTGCAGGGCCTCGGCCGCGTCGTCGGGTCGGCCTTCCTCGGCCACGACCGCGGCCACGACCTCGGGTGGAGGCCCCACCCATGAGCCGGCGCCCGACACGGGCGGCAGGTCCGGCATCTGGGGCGGCAGCGAGGTCGGATCCGGCGGAGCGTCGGAGCCCAGCACCTCGAGGAGTCGCTCGCGATCGGAGATGCGGACCAGGAGGTCACGTTCCCGGTCGCGCAGCTCGAGCTCCCGGGCGCGCAGTTCGGCGAGCTCTGCCGTCGCGCGCTCGTGACGGGTGACGGCCTCCTCGCCGGCGGCCACTCGGGCCTGCAGCGCCCGCAGCTCGGCGTCGAGGTCGGCGAGGCGGCCGCCGTCGTCGGCCGACCGCGCGCCTTCGTGGGCCTCGAGCTCGCGCTCAGCCTGCTCGAGCTCCACCGTCACCGCCTCCCGACGGGCGTTCCGAGCGGGCTCGTCGGCGAGCCATGCCTCGGCCAGGTCGCTCATCACCTCGGGGTCCGCGACCGCGGCGGGCGCCGGGGCCCCTGCGGCGACCAGAGCGGCGGCGACCCGGCCCGACGCGGTCAGGATCTCGGCGCTTGCCGTCGGCGACGGCCGCTCGACCTGGCTCTGCAGCAGCTCGATGAGCTCGGCGGTGGTCAGGCGACGCAGACCGTCGGCGGACGTGCCGAGGTGCTCGGCGGCGGCGTCGACGATCCGGTCGCGCTCGTCGCGGTTCCAGACGTCCTCGGTGCCGCCCGGCAGTTCCTGGCGGAGTCGGTCGACCTCCTCGGTCAGTTGATCCAGCCGGGACCTCGCCCGGTCCTCGCGGATCGCCCGCACGGACTCGGTCTCCCGGTTCGGACGCCCCATGACGAACGCGGTGTACGTGTCGAAGCCGAGCTGGTCGAGCAGCAGCGCCTCCTCGCTCCGGAGCTCGTCGATCCGACGCCGGTGACGGACCGCAGCCACCCGACCGCCGCGCTCCTCCAGCTCGAAGATCTCGTCACGCACGGCCTCGAGCTGACGCACGACGGCGGGGTGCAGCTCCGGAGAGCGGATCGAGTCCCGGGCGAGCTCGAGCTCGGCCTCGGCCTCGGCCAGCTGCTCGAGGGCGGCGCCCAGCGTCTCCTCGACCGCCAGTCGACGGGTCTCGAGGGCCTCCATCGAGCGACGGAGGTCCTCGAGCTCCACCGCCAGCCCGCGACACGTCGGGTCGGGGCGACGCGACGGCTCACGCGCCGATCGGAGGTCGTCGAGAGCCCGCCGCAACGGGTCCAGATCGGCCGGCGGCACGGCGGCGAGGGCCTCGCGCAACCGAGCGACGGTCGAGACCAGCTCCGCCCGGCGTTCCTCGTTCTCGGCGTCCCATGCCGCTCGTTCCTCGACCGCTGAGCGCCGACGTGACTCGACCGCCTCGAGCTGGCCGAGCGCCACGTCGAGGGTGGCCCGGGCGAAGCTGTCCAGGTCGCCACGGACCTCATCGGCCGATCGGGCCAGGATCGCCCTCTCGCCGTCCAGGGATCGGAGCTCGGCGCGCAGCCGCACCAGCTCGTCGGTCGCGATCTGGCGGGTGCGACGGGCGGGGTCGGGGGGCTCGGGACCGAGGTGGTCCTCGATGGAGCGGATCTCGACCACCGGACGGCCGTCGCTCGGGCCCGGGCCGGCGGGTGGGGACTCAGGTCCACGGGCTGGGGACTCAGGTCCGGGAGGCGGCGATTCCGCTCCGGGCGGACGCGGCGGGACGGGAGTGACCGACGCCCGCAGCGGCCTCGGCGCGGCGAGGTCGAGGACCGGATCCACCCGCGCCGCGGAACCCACGTCGAAGGCGCGGTTGCGCAGGCCGACGATCACCCCGTGCAGCTCGACCTGACCATCGGCGTCGACCGGCGTCCCCGACACCACCGCTGTCAGGATCCGGGCGAGCTCCGCCCGGACGTCCGCGGGCGCGCTGAGCAGCACCGTCAGGCGCGGGTGCAGCTCGACCGATCGGCCGCCGGGGAGGTGGTCAAGACGTAGGAGTCTCATGGTCCATCCCACTGTCGGCCGGTCGGACCTCGACGGTGAGGATTCCGCTCCGGAAGCCGACCCGGTTCGGGGCCGTTCCCCCGGCCCCGACCGACGCGCGGAGCGCTGGGCGTCACTCGACCGAGATGCGCCTGACCCGCGACGGCCGTCGGGGCGCCTGCGGGTCGACCAGTGCTCGGGCCCAGTCCTCGGTGTCGTCGACCCGGTCGGCCACGACCCCGTCCGGATCGCCCTGCTCGGAAGCTGCGTCCGTCCCGTCGTCGTGGGTGGCGGTCGAGCGACGGTCAGGCGACGGGTCCCGCCCCGACGCGCTGTCCACCCACGGAGCGGAGCGGCCCCGCACCGCGTCGCCCAGGGCGTCGCCCACGGAGGCCGCCATGCCCGTCAGCGAGGCCGACACCTCACGGAGCGCATCGCGGTCCTCGACGACCTTCTCGATGGCATCGAGGAACGAGCGGGCCGCCGCCACCATCTCACGGGCCGCTCGCTGGAGGTGCTCGACCCCCTCGGCGCCGGGATCCTGGTCGATGTCGCCGTCACGACGACGGTCCTCCGCGTGGTTCACGCCCCCATCCTCTCGCGTTCGCAGAACCGGACCCGCAGCGCGCCGTCGGCGACGGCGGCCGAGGTCACCTCGCGCCGGCGGAGCGACTCGGGCAACGACAACGCCCGCCGTTGGGCCCCGAGGGTGACGATGAGCTCGTCACCGCTGCGCGACACCTCGACCTCGGAGCGATCGACGAACGGGAGCTCGATCGAAAGCTCGTAGTCGTCGCCGCCCAGCCGCTCCAGCCGCAGCGGTCGACGCTCCACCAACCGGTCGTGGGGGTCGTGGGCGGACCACAGCTCGTCGCCCAGCGCGGTGAGCGCGGCCACCCCGACGACGTCGGAGGGAGCCAACGTCGAGCACAGGACGGGGACGGGGGCGAAGTCGCCGCGGACGGTGTCGAGGTGCTCGGCGTGCGTGGCCCGCCAACGGTCGAACCACGGGTCCGCCACCCCGTCGGGAAGCACCCGGTTCACGATGACCGCGTCGACCTGGTAGCCGAACAGCGACAGCTGGGTGAAGGTCCGACGGGCCTCGGCCACCACCATCCGCTCCGGGTTGACCACCAGACGGGCCGACGTCACCCGAGGATCCGCGAGGATGCGGTGCACGGCGTCGAGGCGGTCGTAGAGCCGCTGACCGGCGGCGAACACGGCGTCGTCGGCCATCGGCAGGCGACCGACACGCGACAGGACCGGGGCGACGACCCGGTGCAGCCGTCTGGAGGCGGGGAACAGCCGGTCCATGTACCAGCCGAGCACGTCGGGCAGCGACAGGAGCCGGATCGTCTCGGCGGTGGGGCCGCAGTCGACGACGACCACGTCGGTGTCGACCGACGCGCACAGCGATTCGATCTCGGTCAGGGCGAACAGCTCGTCGAGACCCGGCAGGACGGCCAGCTCCTCGGCCTCGACCGACTCGACCCCGGCCCAGTCGAAGACCTGCAGCAGCCAGTCACGGATCTCGGCCCAGTGGTCCTCGAAGCGCTGACGGGCGTCGACCTGCTGGGCCGAGCACCGCGGCGCGACCTCGGTGGGTGCCGACCCCAGGTCGACGTCGAAGGAATCCGCGAGCGAGTGGGCCGGATCGGCCGAGGTCACGACGACCCGGTGGCCGTCGCGTGCCAGTCGCAGCGCGGTGGCCGCGGCGGTGGTCGTCTTGCCGACACCGCCCTTGCCGGTGACGAGCAGCACCCTCATGTGGCGTCGTCCGCACGAGCCGGGAACAGGCCCCAGCGGACGCCCCACAGGCCGTTGAGTCCCAGAGCGATCGTCGGGACCAGGATGCCGAACGCGGCGGCGTTGAGGTCGCGGTCGCCCAGGCGCACGAAGCCCACCGCGGCCGCGGCCAGCGCCACCGCCACCTGTGCTCCGAGGGAGCCGTTCAGGTTCCGCTGCACGTCCGGCGGAGCGGATCCGACCAGGAAGAACAGGCCACCGATGCCCATCTCGTCGGACCGGCTCCGGTTGGCGGCCAGGACGAGGTCGACCAGGAACAGAGCGCACCCCGCCGCGAACAGCACCAACGACAGGATGAGGAACGCAGCGTCGAAGCGCTCGGGCCACAGCAACGCCGCGGCCGCCGCCAGAGCGAACGCGGCGGTGATGACCCACGACACGACCACGACGGGCCGACCGGGCGCGGTCGGGCCGTAGGCGGCGTCGAAGGCGGCTCGACGCTCGGCTCGCTGCTCGGCGTGGCGGGCCTCGGCTTCGGCGCGCGCCTCGGCGGCGCTCTGCGGACGCTCGAGCGGGGTCATCGTCCGGTCATCCTGTCTCGCGGATCGGATCCGCGGCCAGTGCCGCGTGCCACCGACCGCGCTCGTCGAGCACCGGGGGACGCGTCCGGACCTCCGGGTCGTCGAGCAGGTCGGAGCGGCCGATCCTCAGGGCCGCCCAGGCCGCGTGGGCCACCAGGTTGTCGTCGCGGTGGCGCAGGTAGCGTCGCAGCAGCCCCACCGCCGCGTCGTCGCCGCCGTCCGCGGTGTTGCCGAGCACCACCAAGGCGTTGCGACGCAGGTGGTCGGGGTCGCGACCCGGCACGTACCAGCGACGGGTCGCGGCCATCAGTTCGTCGTCGTCGGCTTCGAGCATCCAGCAGAGGTCCACGCTCCCGGTCCCTGCCGCCACGCCGGGTCGGGGACCGTCGTGGCGCCGGTCGGCGAGCCGGTTGGGCGGACACACCTCCTGGCAGTCGTCGCAGCCGTAGATCCGGTCGCCCAGGGCGTCGCGGAACTCGTGGGGGAACACCCCGGGCGACTGCAGCAACCAGGACAGGCACCGGCGGGCGTCGACCACGCCGTCGGCGACGATCGCCCGGGTCGGGCAGCGGTCGAGGCACCGTCGGCAGGTCCCGCATCCGTCGGCGACCGGGCCGGACGACGTGGGGAGATCCGCGTCGGTCAGCACCGCGCCGAGCACGAACCAGCTCCCCCGACCCGGCAGCAGCAGGTTGGCGCTCTTGCCGAACCAGCCGATCCCGGCCCGGTGAGCGGCGGCCCGGTCGACCAGGGCGTTGTCATCGGAGAGCACCACGGTGCGGAACCCGGCGTGGCGCAGGTCCGAGGCGACGGCGTCGAGGGCACGGCGAAGGACCTGGTCCTGGTCGCCGACCGCGTAGCGGGCGACCCGGCCGGACGGTCCCGAGCCGACCGGCACGGCACCGGCGGGTGGGTCGTAGTCGGAGCTGCGGCTGGCGTAGCGGACGGCGCCGACGACCAGGGATCGGGCGCCGGCCAGGGTGCGCGACGGGTCTGTGGAGCGCTCGGGGTTGCGGTAGGTGAACTCCATGTCGGCGTTCAGACCCGCGGCGCGGCGCTGCTCGAGGTCCTGGCGCGCACCCGTGAACGGCGATGCCTCGCAGATGCCGACGGCGTCGAGGCCGTTGGCGTGACCGCGCGCCACGATCACCTCTCGCAGTCCCATCTCTCCCATGCTGGCCCATCGCCGCCGGGGTCGGGAGTCCGTGGGCGCGCAACCCCCGGTGCCCGGTCAGGAGACCCGGGTGGAACGGTGGCGGATCTGCGGTGCCAGTCCGGCGGCCTGGAGCATGCGGACCGCCCGGATCTCGCTGATCGGCACCACGACGGCACCGTCGTCCTCGTGCTCGCACAGGAACGTGACCAGGCAGTCGGCGCACACCGGGCTGTCCCTGTGGGCGCACTCGGCGCAGTCGATCCGCAGCACCCGCCGGTTCTCGGCGGTCCGGGCATCGAGTGGTCGGACGTGGGGTGGTCGGACGTGGGGTGGTCGGGCCTGGAGCGGTTCTGGATCGTCGACCGGGGTCATCGGTCACCTCCGTTCGGTGCGACGTCCGGCGCAACGTACCCACACGGTGTGACACCCGCGATCCGATCGGGCCGACGACGGGCGTGCGCCACCCCACTCCACCTCACCGCATCATGCTCAACTGGGGCGATGGTCGACGACACCGGGAGCGACTCGAAGGCGACGACGCGGCGGGTGGTGATCGCCGTGCTGGTTCTGCTCGTCGCGATCGGCGCCGTCGCGATCTGGCTCGTCCGCCGTGGAGGCGATGACTCGTCCGCCACGACGACCACGTCGGTCGCCACCACCGACACGTCCGCGCACCCCACCGAACCGGGCTCGTCGACGTCGACGTCGTCGGCGACGGCCCCAGCAGATGATGCGACCGCCACGGCGGTGTGGCCGCGCTCGGACACCGCCCGGCGCTTCGAGGACCCCGTCGCCGCGGCGCGCAGCTTCGCCGTCGACTTCGCGGTTTTCGCCGATCCGGTTCTCGGCGAGTTCCGACAGGGCGATTCCCGCTCCGGTGAGGTGGAGGTCCGACCGCAGGCCGACGGGCCGGTCACCACCGTCTTCGTGCGCCAGCTGGGCGACGACGGCTCGTGGTGGGTGCTGGGCAGCGCGACGGCGAACATCGAGGTCACCGAACCTGCAGCGCTTGCGACGATCGGTGACCCGGTCACCCTGAAGGGGACGGCGAACGCGTTCGAGGGCACGGTGGACGTCGACATCCGGGCCGACGGTCGTGACGAACCGCTGGTGAAGGGCTTCGTCACCGGCCGGATGGGTGAGATGGGCCCGTTCGACTCGACGCTCTCCTTCCCGTCACCCCATGGCGGGTACGGCGCCGTGGTGTTCCGCACGCTGAGCGCCGAGGACGGTTCCGTGTGGGAGGCGGCGGTCGTCCGCGTGAAGTTCGCCGACGGCTGACGCACGCTGACGTCGGCCGGGGCGGCTGATGGCGCGCCACGACCGGGTGCTGGTCCCGATGTGGCTCGCGGTCCTGATCCTCACTGCTACGCGTCCGACGCCGCGACCCCGCGCCGTACCGCAGCGACGTGTCGCGGACCGCAGCCGCAGCAGCGATCAACGCGAGTCCGGGGATCGTGGCGCTGCACGGACCGATCCTCGACGTCACGAGCACGGGCCAACTGGCCATGACGAGGATGACCGTGCTCCACGCCTGCTCAGGTGGAAGGAAGGCGCACCTCGACCAGCAGGCCGGGTCCGTCCGCAGGGTCCCTCAGCGCCATCGAACCACCGGAGACCCGAGCCAGCTCAGCGACGATCGCGAGTCCCAGGCCGGTTCCACCGGGCGCGGCGTCGGGCCCACGCCAGAACCGCTCGGTCGCCCTCTGTCGGGCTTCCTCGTCGAGTCCCGGTCCCCGGTCACGGACACTGACGAGGACCTCGTTCGGCCGCGCCGTGACCGTGATGTCGATCGCGGTGCCCTCCGGAGCGACGTCGATCGCGTTGTCCAGGAGGTTGTCGAGGATCTGGTCGATCCCACCGGGCACCTCCGATGCCGTGGCGCTGCGCGGCGCGTCGATGCCGATGACCACGGATCGCTCCTCGGCGAGCGCGTCCCAGCGCTCCCGCGCCGCTCGGGCAGCTGCGGCGACGTCCACCGTCGCGGACGATGCCGAGCCGTCCGCCCTGGTCAAGGCCAGCAGTCCCTCGACGACGCGGATGAGTCGTTCGATCTCGCCGCGGACGGCGTCGACGTCGCGGCGCAGTCCGTCGGCGTCCACGGGGGCGTCGAGCTCTGCGTCCATCGACTCGACGCGGAGCCGGAGGACGGTGAGCGGAGTGCGGAGCTGATGGGAGACGTCCGCGACGAACCTGCGCTGGGAACCGACGAGCATCTCGAGGCGCGCCGCCATCTCATCGAACGTCGCCGACAGGCGCTTGAGCTCGGGTGGTCCCCGATCGACCCTGGTGCGGTTCGTCAGGTCGCCTGCGGCGAGCCGTTGGGCGCCGGCCTCGAGCTGCGACACGGGCGCCATCGCCCAGTGGGCGACCGTCGAGCCGAACGCGGCGGCAGCCGCGAGCATGAGGACGAGCAGCAGCGCGAGGCGGGCCCAGTTCCAGCGGATCTGCGATCGCATCTCGTCGGTCGAGGTGCTGACGCGGACGACGCCGGTGATCCTGGCGCCGGAGGAGATGGGCACCGACGCGTAGGCGATCTCGCGACCGAGCGTGGTGGAGGTGCGGATCCCGGTCGCCTGCGCACCCGAGAGCGCGGTGTCGATCTCCGGGCGGGTCGAGAAGTCCCTGGCATCGGTCCCCGCGGTGTCGACCAGGCTGATCCCGGCCGCGTCCGTGACGACCACGCGAGCGTCGGTCCTGGACGCGTAGCGGCGGGCGGCACGGATGACGGCCGCGTGGTCACCCGCCTCGATGCGCTCCTCGACGAGACCGGCGAACACCCGGGCGTCCCGCTCCAGGCCGGCCAGGAGGCGGTCCTCAGCGCGACCGGTGTAGCTCAGGCCGAGCGGCACCTCGACGGTGAGCATGATGAAGGCCGTGATCACGACCGACGCCGCGACCAGTCGCCGGGTCATGGGACGCTCAGCTTGAACCCGACCCCACGGACGGCCTGGATCCACTCGGGATGGCCGATCTTCCGGCGGAGCGACGCGACGTGCACGTCGAGGGTCTTGGGTGATCCGTACCAGTTCACGTCCCAGACCTCCTCGAGGATGTCGCGTCGGTTGAGCGCGGCGCCCGGGTCCCGCGCGAGATGCGCGAGCAGGTCGAACTCCTTGGGCGTCAGATCGACGACCGCGCCGTCGACGGTGACCTCGTGGGTGCGGAGGTCGACGACCAGCGCGCCGAGGTCGAGCCGTTGGGTCGAGGAGTCGTCGCCGCTGCGTCGACTGACCGCCCGGATCCGAGCGACGAGCTCACGAAGGCCGAAGGGCTTCACGACGTAGTCGTCGGCACCCATCTCCAGCAGCACGACACGATCGAGCTCACCGGAGCGGGCGCTGACCACGATGATCGGCACTCCGGAGGTCTCCCGCACCCGGCGGCAGACCTCGGACCCGTCGAGATCGGGCAGCCCGAGGTCCAACAGGACGAGGTCGCACCGGTCGACGAGCCGCAGCGCGGTGGCGCCGTCCTGTGCGACCGAGACGTCGAAGCCGTGTCGGCCGAGGCCGACCACGAGGGAGTCGGCGATGGCCGCATCGTCCTCCACCGCCAAGATCCTCACGACGACACCGTCGCACACGTCGCGGCGACGTACAGCGGCTTCACCGAATCTTCACCGTTCACCCACCAGAGCCGTTCACACCCGCTCCGTACCCTCGACGACATGGACGAATCCCCCAACGACCCCACGACCTCCGGTCATCCCCATCCCACACGTGCCGGCGACGGCAAGCGACGTCGGGCCGGGGTCGCCGCACTGGCGATCACCGTCACCCTCGTCGCGGCGACCGCAGCGGTCGCGGTCAACATGAGCGCGACGAGCCCACCACCAGCGACGAACGTCGGGCGGCTCACCGCCGTCGACGACCTCCTGCCCGCCACCGACGGTGTCACCTACGTCGATCAGTCCGGTTCGGTCGTGCCGAGCCCCGACACGGCCCCCTACCAGGCCAGCAGGTCGCACGACGACGATCCGCACGACGACGACAGGTCGCACGACGACGATAGGTCGCACGACAGCTCGAAGGACGGCAAGTCCCACGATGACGACCGGCACGAGGGACGGGACGACGATGACTGACCGACAGAGCCCGGTGGTTCGCAGGAGGCGACGGCATCCCGCGGCAGCGTCACGGGTGGCGATCGCCGGTGCCGCGTCGACCGCGACCTTCGCGATCGTCGCCGTGCTGGGCGGCGCCGCGTCGTCGGACGCCGGACCCGCTGCATCGACGGTGAACGTCCAACAGCGGGTCGCTCCACCCGTGGCCGCCACGGCAGTGCCGCCCGGGGTGGCGGTCGACGACGGTGTGGTCGTGCGGCCGGTCGCTCCCGTGACGGTGCCCCCGCGCCGTGAGGTCGTCGTCCGTTCCCGGGCGAGCTGAAGCGACGTGGGCGTGTCTGAGCACCACGGCATCTCCGAGCACCGCTGCCATGTCATGGGCACCGACGCCCACATCGTCGTCCACGGCGGCGACCGGTCGACGCTGGACCGGGCGGTCGAACGCCTCGTCAGCCTCGAAGCCCGGTGGTCGCGGTTCCGTCCGGAGTCCGAGCTGTCCCGACTGAACGCCGAGGCAGCAACGGCGGTGGTCGTCAGCTCGGACACGGCCCGGCTCGTCGCGACCGCGGTCGCGGCGTGGTCGCTCACCGGCGGCAGGTTCGACCCGACGACGGGACCGGCGTTGATCGCAGCGGGATACGACCGTTCCTTCGAGCTCCTCCCGGTGACGGATGCGACCGGGATCGGGGCGGCCGTGGCGCCGATCGGGGCGCACCCAGCGCCCGGCTGTGCAGGGGTGGTGGTCGCTGCGGATGTCGGCGTCGTCCACCTCCCGGTGGGCGTGACGGTCGATCCCGGCGGGATCGGCAAGGGGCTGGCGGCCGACCTCGTGGCCGGTGAACTCCTCGAGTCGGGTGCGACGGGGGTGCTGGTGTCCCTCGGCGGCGACCTGCGTGCAGCCGGGGTCGCCCCCGGTGGCGCGTGGGACGTGCAGCTCGACCACGGAACGGGCGAGAGCGGTCGAATCGGTGTGGTCGAGGGTGCCGTGGCCACCTCGTCGGTCCTCCGACGGAGATGGGGATCCCCGACGGGACCTGCTCACCACGTGATCGATCCGCGGACCGGGAAGCCGACCACCGGTGCAGCGGTCGCGTGCAGCGTCATCGCCGGGGAGGCCTGGTGGGCCGAGGCGCTCGCGACAGCGGTGCTCGTCGCGTTCGAGGATCACGACGGTGTTCGAACCGCCGAGACGCTCCTGGGCTCCGACGCCGCCGCGATCGTCACGACCGCGGACGGGGCGACCATGACCCTCGGCTCGCACGCCATCGTCGACTCGATGGAGGTAGCGGCGTGAATCCGCACTTCTGGTGGTACGTGTCCCGGTCGAGCGGCATGGTCGCCGCCGTGCTCCTCGTGATGACGATCGTGTGGGGGCTGCTGGCGTCGACCAAGGTGCTCCGCCGCCCGGGCCTGCCGGCGTGGATCGCGGACCTGCACCGTGGACTCGGGGCGCTCACCGTGGTGTTCGTGGTGGTCCACCTCACCGCACTCGTCGGCGACAACACCGTCCACTTCGCGTGGACCGAGCTGTTCGTCCCGTTCGCGAGCACATGGCGACGCGGACCGGTCGCCTGGGGGATCGCAGCGTTCTGGGCGCTCGTGGTCGTCCAGGGATCATCGCTGCTGCAGCGGCGCATCGGGCGCCCGACGTGGCGGCGGCTCCACTATCTCTCCTACCCGTTGGCGGTGCTGACGGCAGTGCACGCGTCGACCGCCGGCAGCGATGCGTCGAGCCCGGTCTTCCGACTCGTGTTCCTGATGTCGATCATCGCCATGACCGCGTTGACACTGGTGCGTGTCATCCGCTCGACCCTCCTGCCACCCCGGCCACGGAGCGCTCGACCGGTGGTGGCCGCTCGGGGACGCACCGCTTCTCACAGGTCCTGAGGATCCCGAGCCGCGGGATCACCCGAGCTGGAGCAGGGAGGACCCGGCAGAGGGACGCGACGTTCCGGGCGAGGCTCATCGACGCCGCCGAACAGCCGATGGGACCGACGTGAACCCGTACCTCGCCATCCTCGCCCTGCTCGCGGTGATGGGAGCGACGGTGCTCGCCACCCTGGTCGTCGAGAACTGGCGGCATCTGGTCACGCCCGCGCCGCTGGTCCCGACCGCTGATGAGGTCACGAGCGCTGATGACGTCGCGACCGAACCTCCCGAGGCAGCAACCGACGCGCCCCACGCCACCACCGACCCCAGCACCGACCCCACCACCGACGCCGCGGCGCGGGCCCGGGCCGCGGCCGGCGTCCCCGAGGGCGCCCTCGTGGTCGGCCACGGTCATGTCCTGCTCCGGGACCACGCCACCGTCGACGTGCTGTGCGCCGTGCTGTTCGCCGGCCTCGGATCCACCCGGCGGTCGGGATCGGACCGAGCCGCCGCCTGGGTCACCGCCTCGGCCACTCCCCCGTCGGCCGATCCGGCCCGCTTCCCGCCCGGAGTCAGGCTCCGCGGACGGACGGCCAAGGTCGCAGAGCTCCTCGAGAACCGAGACGGAGGTCGCGTCTGGGTGACGATGCAACCCGACGTCGACATCGCCCGCGGCCTGGCCCGCACGCCGGAGCTGCCCCCGACCCTGGCGGGTCTGGTCACGTGGTGGAGGGCGGTCCAGGACCTGCCGGCGGTGATCACCCCCGATCACGCCGCCGACGTCGCGGCCGCGATCGACGCGATCCGGCCCCGCACCGACGACACGGCCTTCGGTCCGGTGGTCGGCCAGCTCCACGACGCGCTCCTGACCGCGGCGTCCGATCGGGAACCGCTGGTCGTCGCCATCGGGGACGGGACGACCAGCGACACCAGCGCCGGGACCTACGCCGAACGCAGCGCTCCGGAGCGGACGGTCATGCCCGCACCCAGGCGAGCAGCGCCGACGAGCTGACGACGTTGGCCCCGTGGCGACGGGCCCCCTCGGCCACCCGCCGGTCCGAGCTCACCACCACCACCGGACGGTCCGTCGGCAGGTCCCGAGCCATGGCGATCACCACGTCGTCGGCCTCGACGTCCGCCGCGCTGTAGTGGACCCGCACCGCCAGCGGCGCGCTCACCGAGGGACGCCGCTCTGCCTCGGTGGCGCTGTCGCCGTCGAAGACGACGTGGACGTCCGCTCCGGTACGAGCCGAGGCCGCGCCGAGCAGCTTGACCAGGTGGTCCCGCTGGGTACGGGCGTCGAGTCGTGGCCAGGCCGACATGGAGACGTTGTAGCCGTCGACGACGACCGCCACGCCGGGGGTCCGCAGCAGCTGATCGGTGGCCTCGGCGGTGCCGTCGATCGCACCTCTGGCCAGTCGCACCGGGGTGCGGCGGGGCCGCCCGCTCGAGCCGGCGCGACCGCTGCGGGTCGCGGCCGCGGCTTCCGCGTCGTCCTCCGCGCCATCGGCGGCGCCACGACGCAGGGCCGCGCCGGCGACGTCGAGCGCCGCAGCCAGCTCGTCGAGCACGGCGCGTGCGTCGACGAGGGCCTGGTCGACCGGTGCGACCCATCGGTCCCGCTCCGCCTCGAACCGGCTCAACAGCTCGCGGGCGGAGCGCTCACGCGACAGCCGATCGTCCGCGATCCGCCGGGCCTCTGCCAGCTCCGCGGTGGCGCGGTCACGTTCGGCGACCGCGGCCTCGGTCCGACGGCGGTGAGCCTCGACCTCGCGCTCCAGCTCCCGCCGCCGGGAGCGCTCCGCGTCGAGCGCCCGTCGGGCCGCGTCGGCCTCGGCGACGGCCGCGCCCAGCCGACTCCGCAGGCCCTCGACGCTGCGCTCCAGGTGCTCGGCCCGGTGCCGGGCCGATCGCTCCTCGGCCTCGCTGCGGTCGCGCTCGGATCGCTCCTGCTCGACGGCGACGAGCAGGTCGAGCTCGTCGTTCCAACCCTCGGGTCGGTCGAGGAAGATCCACCCGGCCCGACCGACGTCGTCCTCGCTCGCGGATGCAGCCACCCGGGAGCGGAACTCGTCGTTGCCGTCGAGCGCCTGCAGCAGCGTGTCGACCGCCCGGGTGCTCAGACGGCCGCGGAACCGCAGCAGAGGGCGGATCGAGGGGGGAGGTGGGGGCGCGTCGTTGGCGCCGAGGTCCCGTCGGGCGACCGCGAGCGCCAGCTCGGCGACATCCGTGAGCAGCGGAGCGGCGTCGACCGCTCAGCCCTCGGGGTCCGACGCGCCCGACCCCGACCGGTCGAGCGCGGCCGCAGCATCGGCGTCGATCTCCACCACCACGCCCGACGGTCCGCACCAGCGGCACTCGACGGACTCGAGCTCCTCGGCGAGCACGCTGAGGTCCTCGACCTCGAGCTCCCCGCCCACCGTGTAGTGGTGGAAGGCCCGGGTGCGTCGGGTGGTGGTCACGTCGAAGCGGGTCAGGTTGCCGCACGACGTGCAGCGGTACCGGACCGCGGCAGCGTCGGCGACGTGTGGGGCGGTGGTGTCGACCGGGGGCTCGGAGGGGGAGGTCATCGGCGCCGATCCTATCGTCCGGGTCACCCGGCCGACCGTTGACGATCGAACACACGTTCGAGCAGACTGGGTCGATGGCACCCGCCGCGGGCAGCACGCCGACCGAACGGCCCGACCGCTACCGCCAGACCAGTCTGGACGACCTCGGCACGCCGCTGGTGGACACCACGTTCGTCGTGGTCGACCTGGAGACCACCGGAGGGTCGCCCGGCTCCGACACCATCACCGAGGTCGGCGCGGTCAAGGTCCGCGGCGGCGAGGTGCTCGGAACCTTCCAGACCCTCGTCAACCCGGGGCGGGCGATCCCACCCACCATCACCGTGCTCACCGGCATCACCGAGTCGATGGTGGTGCGGGCGCCCCGCATCGAGACGGTGCTTCCCAGCCTGCTCGAGTTCATGGGCGACTCGGTGGTGGTCGGCCACAACGTCCGCTTCGACGTCGGGTTCCTCCAGGCCGCGCTCGAGCGGTGCGGCCGAGCACCGCTGACCGCTCCCACGGTCGACACCGTCGCCCTCGCCCGGCGTCTGGTGCGCGACGAGGTTCCCGACTGCCGCCTGGGGACGCTCGCCGAGCGCTTCCGGCTGTCGCACCGGCCCAGCCACCGCGCCCTCGACGACGCCCTCGCCACCGCGGATCTGCTGCACCTGCTCCTCGAGCGGGCCGGTCGCATGGGCGTGGCCGGACTCGACGACCTGCTCGGCCTGCCCTCCATGGCCGGTCACCCCCAGGCCGACAAGCTGCGCCTGACCGAGCGGCTCCCCCGCCGCCCGGGCGTGTACCTGTTCCGGGCCGCCGACGGGCGGGTGCTCTACGTGGGCAAGGCCACCAACCTGCGCAGCCGGGTGCGCAGCTACTTCTCCACCGACGAGCGCCGCAAGATCGGATCGCTGCTGCGCGAGACCGCCCGCATCGACCACAAGGTGTGCCCGTCGACCCTGGAGGCGTCGGTGCTCGAGGCCCGCCTCATCCGGGCCCTCGAACCCCGGTTCAACTCCCACGGCACCCGCTGGCGTCGCTACCCCTACCTCAAGCTGACCCTCGACGAACCGTTCCCTCGCCTGTCGGTGGTCCGCTCGGTTCGCGACGACGGCGGCCTGTACCTGGGTCCGCTGCGCTCCGCCCGCCAGGCCCGCGAGGTGGCCGACGCCATCGAGTCGGTCGTGCCGTTGCGCCGCTGCAACGGCACGGTCCGGACCCGTCGCAGCGACCCCGACGACGACCCCACCTCGGTGGCGTCCCGGTCGGCGCCGTGCGCCTCGGCCCAGCTCGGCGTGTCGAGCTGTCCGTGCGCGGGCGGTGTGGCCCGCTCCGAGTACGCCCGCCACGTCCAGCGGGTCGTCGACGGGCTCACCGGCCGCAGCGATCTGCTGGTCGAGCCGCTCCGGCAGCGCATGGCCGACGTGGCCGCGGCGGAGCGATTCGAGGAGGCCGCCGCAGCCCGCGATCGCCTGGCCGCCCTCGTCGACGCCCTGTCACGCCAACGACGGCTGGACCAGCTCCGCGGCTGCTCCAGGCTGTGGGTGCAGGTCGAATCCGGTGAGGTGGCCGAGGTGCGCCACGGCGTCCTGTGGCAGATGTGGCCGGCGGAGTGGGCCGACCAGCTCGCCCCGGTCGCCCGGCCCGTCGAGATGCGACCCGGCGCCCCACCCGACCCGCAGATCCCGGTGGACCGCGGCATGGCCGACGAGGTCGCGTGCGTGGCCTCGTGGTTGGAGCAGCACGCGGGCCGGATCCGCCTGGAGCGATCGGAGGGCACGTTGGCGTCGGTGCTGCCCCGACTCCCCGACGTCCGGCCCCGGATCAGTCCCCGCGCACGGCGCGGCTGACCGCCACCAGCTCCCCGAGGGTGCGGGCGGCCTCGCCCGAGTCGACGGCGCGGGCGGCCCGCTCGAGTCCGTCGGCGAGATCGGTCGCGACGTCGGCCACCACCAGGGCGGCGGCCGCGTTCAGCACGACCATGTCGCGCACGGGTCCGGATCGACCCTGCAGCACCGAGGTGGCCGCCGCGGCGTTGGCCTCGGGGTCCCCGACCGCGATGTCGGTCGTGGTCGCCCGGCGCAGTCCGAGCTCCTCGGGCGTCACCCGGAACCGCCGGACCTCGACGCCGTCGATCAGCTCGATGACGTCGGTGGCGTCGGTCGTCGTCAGCTCGTCCAGGCCATCGGATCCGCGCACCACCCAGGCCCGGAGCACCCCGCGCCGAGCCAGCACTCCGGCGACCAGGTCGACGTGGGCGGCGTTGGTGACGCCGAGGACCTGGCGGCGCACCCGTCCCGGGTGCGACAGCGGGCCGAGGAGGTTGAACACCGTGGGGACGCCGAGCTCGGTGCGGACCGGACCGACGTGGCGCATGGCCGGATGGAACATCCGGGCGAAGGCGAAGCCGACGCCTGCCTCCCGCACGCAGGCCTGCACGCCGGGCCCGTCGAGGTCGACCTCGACGCCGAGGGCTTCGAGCAGGTCGGTGGACCCCGAGGTGGAGCTGGCCTTGCGGTTGCCGTGCTTGCACACCGTCGCTCCGGCGGCGGCAGCCACGATCGAGGCCATGGTCGACACGTTGAACGCCTGGCCGCCCAACGCGGCGGACCCGCCGGTGCCGACGATGTCGACCGTCGCGGCCGGGTCGTCGAGCTCGAGCGGCGACGCCGCGGCCAACATGGCCTCGACGAGCCCCGCGACCTCGTCGGGCGCCTCTCCCTTGGCCCGCAGCCCGATCAGGAACCCCGCGATCTGGGCGTCGGTGGCCTCGCCGGCCAGGATCCGGTCCAACGCTGCGGAGGCGACATCCGCGGGCAGGTCCTCACCGGCGACGAGCCGGGCCAGGACCCCGGGCCACGCCCCGATCGCCGCGAACGCCCCCACGTGCCTCTCCCCGACCCGACTCAGTGGCCCACGGCGCCGGCGGCCTCGCCGGCGCCGACCGTGGCGGATCCCGACGCGGCGAGCGCCCGCAGCCGGCGCCGACGCCGGATGATGCGCTGGCGTTCCCGCTCGGTGGCGCCGCCCCACACGCCGTTGTGCTCGCGGTGGCCGATCGCGTGCTCCAGGCATGCGTCGCGGACCGGGCAGACGCCACAGATCGACTTAGCCTCCTCGGCGTCCTCGTCGGTGAGCGGATAGAAGATCGCAGGATCGAGCCCCCGACATGCGGACTCGTTCAGCCAACCGCGGTCCATGTGGGGCGATTCTGCCCACCGCGTGTCGCGGGTGTCCAAAGGAGGCCGACGGTGGACTCCGCCGGGGCCGTGGACCCGGGATCCCCGAAGGCCGGACGTGGCTGAGCAGGTCGGAGTCGGGACGTCACCGGACGGGGTCGTAACCTGTCGGGGTGCTCCCGGCTGCACCCACACCCCGTCCCTTCGTGCGTTCCGTCGCCCTCGAGGCGCTGCGGACCGAGTCGTTCGACCTCACCGTCATCGGCGGCGGCATCACCGGGGCCGGGGTCGCCCTCGACGCGGCCGCCCGCGGCATGCGCGTCGCCCTGATCGACGCCGGCGACTTCTCGTCGGGCACGTCGTCGAAGTCGTCCAAGCTCATCCACGGCGGCCTGCGGTACCTCCAGCAGGGCGAGATCGGGCTGGTGTACCAGGCCCTGGCCGAACGTCAGCGCCTGCTTCGCAACGCACCGCACCTGGTCAAGCTGCTGCCGTTCCTCATCCCCATGTTCGGTTCGGGCGGGGTGATCCCGGCCAAGATCTCACGCCTGCTGGGCTCGGCCATGTGGGGCTACGACCTGACCGGCGGGTGGCGGGTCGGCAAGCGCCACGAACGCCTCGACTTCGACCAGGCCCTGGCTCTCATGCCCACGCTTCCGCCGGACCGGCTGGTGTCCGCGTACCTGTACTACGACGCCGCGGCGGACGATTCCCGTCTGGTCGTCACGGTCCTGCGCACCGCCGTGCTCGAGTTCGGCGCCGCGTGCGCCAACCACGTGCGCGCCGTCGGCCTGCGCAAGGACGGACAGGGCGTCGTCGACGGTGTCGACGTCGAGGTGCTCGACCCCGGGTCCGGGACCGGGGGCCCGGAGCGGTTCACGATCTCGACCCGTGCGGTCGTCAACGCCTCGGGTGTGTGGTCCGACCAGGTCCGCACCCTCGACGAGGGCGCCGACCCCGACTCGATCCGGCCCGCCAAGGGCATACACATCACGGTTCCGTGGTCCAAGGTCCGCAACCAGGTCGCCGCGGTCGTCCCCGTCCCCGGCGACAAGCGCTCGGTGTTCGTGATCCCCAACGGCGACCTCACCTACATCGGCACCACCGACACCGACTACGACGGCCCGGTCGACGACCCCCAGTGCAGCGCCGAGGACGTCGCCTACCTGCTGTCGGCCATCAACGCGGCCAGCACCGAGCAGCTCGGGCCGTCCGACGTCGTCGGCTCCTGGGCCGGTCTCCGCCCGCTGGTCAAGGCACCCGACGCCGACGGACCCGCCGAGGGTCGCACCGCGGACCTCTCACGACGCCACCGGGTCGCGGTGTCGCCGTCGGGGGTGATCACGATCACCGGCGGGAAGCTGACCACCTACCGCGAGATGGCCGCCGACACCGTCGACGAGGCGATCGAGTCGGTCCTGGCCCGTCGACCCGGCTTCGCCGGCTACGGCTCGAGCCCCACCCGGGACCTGGCCCTGCGGGGCGCGGCCGGCCACGACACCGTGCACGACGCGGCCGAGATCTACCCCCGGGTCGATCGGGAGCACCTCGACCACCTGGCCGGCCGCTACGGCGGAGAGGCCCGGGTGATCATGGCGTCGATCGAGGCCGACCCGACCCTGGGCGAACCCCTGGTGGTCGGCCTGCCGTACCTCCGCGCCGAGGCGATCTTCGCGGTCCGCCACGAGATGGCCCGCAGCGTCGACGACGTCCTGTCGCGGCGGACCCGCGCCCGACTCCTGGGCCGCGACGACTCGGCGGCCGCTGCCGACGACGTGGCCGCCCTCATCGCGGAGGAGCTCGGCTGGGACGAGCCGACCGCCGCCGCGTCCGCCGAGGCGTACCGTCGCTCCGTCGCCCACGAGCGCGAGTCGGCCGACCTGCCCGAGACCCACCTCGAGCAGCTGCTCGGCGCCTGAGACGCCGTGGAGGCTCCCCACCCGCGCCGGGTCACCAGGCGTTCGGGATCACAGGTCCTGCCGCTCGAACTGTTCTTCGACCTGGTCTTCGTGCTGGCCATCACCCAGTGCACGGCGCTGATGGCGGCCCAGCCGACGTGGGCCGGGCTCGGCCGCGGGCTCCTGGTCCTGGCCGTGCTGTGGTGGGCGTGGACCGCGTACGCGTGGCTGACGTCGGTCATCGACCCCGAGGCCGACGCGACCCGGATCACCATGTTCGCGGCCATGAGCGCCATGCTCGTCGCGTCGTTGTGCGTGCCTCAGGCGTTCGGGGACCTCGCGCTCGCCTTCGCCATGGCCTACGCGGCGGTACGGGTGATCCAGATCGTGCTGTTCGTGCTGGCCAGCCCCGACGACGGCGACCTGCGCAGGTCGGTGACCAGCCTGGCCGCCAGCACGACGGTCGCCGTCGCCCTGCTCGTCGCGGCGTCGTTCCTCGACGGCATCGCGCAGGGGGCCATGTGGGTGCTGGCGATCCTGTTCGACGTCGGCGGACCGTTCCTGTTCGGGTCCGCCGGTTGGCGACTGGTGCCGGGCCACTTCGCCGAGCGCCACAGCCTCATCCTCATCATCGCCCTCGGTGAGTCGATCGTGGCGATCGGCGTCGGCGCCGAGCACGTCGGCATCGACGCCCCGGTGGTCGCGGTCGCGGTCCTCGGCGTGTTCCTGTCCGCCGCGCTGTGGTGGCTGCACTTCGACGTGGTCGCCCTCGCGACCGAGCGACGACTGGTCGCCATGGTGCCGGGCCAGGCCCAGAACGCCCTGGCCCGCGACGCCTACTCCTACCTCCACCTGCTGCTGGTGGCCGGGATCGTGCTGGTGGCCCTCGGGCTCAAGACCGTCATCGCGCACGTGGCCGACCCCCTCCCGATCGAGGTCGCGACCGCCCTCGCGGGCGGGGTGGCGTTGTACCTGGTCGGCCACGTGATGTTCCGATGGCGCTTCGCTCGCAGCATCAACCGCGAACGGCTGGGTGTGGCCGCCCTGCTCACCGCCCTGGTTCCCCTGAGCACCTCGGTGCCCGGCTGGCTCGCCCTGGCCGCGGTTGCGGCTGTGACGTGGGCTCTGGTGATCTACGAGACGACCGCCTGGTCCGACACCCGCCGACTGATCCGGGACGAGCACGGCATGCCCGGGCAGGACGCGGCCGTCGACAGCCCCTCCCAGAATCCCGCCGACGACCCCGAGGTCTGATGCAGCCCCAGATCCGCTCCCTGCCGCCGATGAGCCCACCCCAGGCCTATTGGCGAGGCACGGTCACCGCGCTCGTGGTCGCCCTGCCCGCCGGGGTGATGAACCAGGTGCTGGTCAGCGGCGGCGACATCGATCCCGGCTCGCCGTGGACGTTCCTGTTCTGGATCCTGATCATGCTGGGCGGCGCGGCGGGAGGCTGGGCCGTGCGACGCCTCGCCCCCGGCTCCCACCTGGCCTGGGCCGCCGGAGCGGCGGCCACCGCGTACGTCGTGGTCCAGGCGATCGGCGTCGTCCGACGGCTCGTCACCGGCGACCCGATCAGCTGGATCGCGTACCCGTTCCTGGCGCTGCTCATGGCCACCTGCGGCGTCATGGGCGCGGCGTACGCGGGCCGCATGACCCGTCGCTACGGTGAGGGCGAACAGGGCTGACCCACAGCGGCCCCGGCCGCATCCGACAGCCCGATCCACCACCACCGACGAGGGGGCGACGTGAGCATCCTGGTGATCGACCTGGGAACCAGCGGGGTACGGGCCGCGATCGTCGGTGCCGACGCCTCGGTCACCCACGAGTTCCGCTCGCCGACGCTGCCGGACTCCCCCGCTCCCGGCCTGGTCGAGTTCGACGCGAACGCCTACGCGGCCGCCGCGCTCGACTGCGCCCGGTCCGCACTCGACGCCCACGGCCCGGTCGACGCCGTCGGTGTCACCAACCAGCGGGGCTCGACGATCGTGTGGGACCGGGCCACCGGCGAACCGCTCGCCCCCGCCCAGGGCTGGCAGGACCTCCGCACCGTCGGCGACTGCCTCGTCCTCGCGGCCGACGGCATCCGCCTGGCTCCCAACCAGTCGGCGACCAAGCTCGCCAACATCCTCGACGCGGTCGACCCGGACCGCACCCGGGACCTGTGCTTCGGCACACCGGACTCGTGGATCGTGTGGAAGTTGACCGAGGGCGCGCATCACGTCTCGGACCTCACCAACGCCGCGATCTGGGGGCTGCTGTCGCCCGACGCCTCGCACTACGACGTCACGGTGATGGACCGGTTGCGGATCCCGGCGTCGATCCTGCCCCGCATCGTCGACTCGTCGGGCCCGATCGGCGAGGCCACCGCCCTTCCGGGGGCGCCGATGGTGTGCGGGATCGCCGGCGACCAGCAGGCGTCGCTGATCGGGCAGGGCTGCGTGCGGCCCGGCTCGGCCAAGATCACCTTCGGCACCGGCGGCATGCTCGACGTGTGCGTGGGTCCGCAGCCGCCGACCGTCGCCGGACGGGCCGGTGCGGGCACGTTCCCGATCGTGTGCTGGCGGCGGGGCCAGGAGACCGTCTGGGGCGTCGAGGCGGTCATGTTGTCCGCGGGGACCAACGTCGAGTGGCTGGTCGAGGACCTGGGGGTGATCGAGCGCCCCGAGGACTCCGGGGCGCTGGCAGCCTCGGTGCCCGACGCCGACGGTGTCGTGTACGTCCCGGCGCTGCTCGGCCTGGGAACGCCGCGGTGGGACTACGGCGCCCGCGGGACCCTGCTCGGGCTCACCCGGGGATCGGGACGGGCGCACGTCGTGCGGGCGGTCCTCGAGGGCGTCGCCGAGCGGGGAGCCGACCTGGTCGACGCGGCCGAGGCCGACGCCGGCGTCACCCTGTCCAGCCTGCGCATCGACGGCGGCATGTCCGACAACGAAGTGTTCGTCCAGCATCTGGCCGATGCCACCCAGCGGCCCGTCGAGGTGTCACCGGTCCGCGAGGCGACGGCCCTGGGGGCCGGTTTCCTGGCCGGCCTGGCCATCGGCACGTGGTCCGGCTGGGACCACGTCGCGGACACGTGGACCCCGTCGCGGCGTGTCGAGCCCGGAACGCCGACCGACCGCGACCGCTGGCGTGAGGCCCTCGATCGCGCCGCGGGCTGGAACGAGGACCTGTCCGCGCTCGACTTCTGAGCGTCGGACGTCCGCTCGGAGGCGTCTGGGCCACCGGTTCGGGGGCTGGGCCGGACGACCCTTCCCTCTGGGGCGACGGTCCCGACGGCCTTCAGGAACCGCCGGGACCCGCCGTAGACATCCACATGAAGCGCAACGACGACATCCTCACCGGAACAGCGATCGCCGCGCCGGCCAGCCGGGCCCTCCGGCGGGCCCGGAAGGCCGCAGTGGTCTCCGAACCTCGACTGCAGATCGGCTTCGACCGACGCAGCGGCGAGTACAGCCTCGCCCTCCTCTGACCCGCTCCCCTTGGGACACGTCCCCCGGGACCCATTCCACTGAACACGTCCGGGGGCGATCTCGCCCCACCAATCCGATCGGCGACGGGAGGAGCGCGGCCTCCCGTCGCCGGTCTGCTTCTCGGGCTCCGCCCCCGGCCCGCCCCCGCCGAACTTGTAGCCCACAGGCCGCCCCACGACCCACCAGCTACAAGATCGTCGCACCCCGCCGAACTTGTAGCCCACAGGCCACCACACGACCCACTGGCTACAAGTTCGACGACGGGTTCGACGGCGCTCGACGGTCGGGTTGCCGGAACCTCAGGCCGGCGCGGCGAACGTGACCGGGATCTCGTTCTCCTCACCCGGGTTGGCGGCTGCCCCGCTGCCCGGGTACGTGATCACCGCGTAGCGGCCGGTGCACGGCGCGGCGGTGAGCGTCACGTCGACGTCGAAGCTCCCGTCGGCCCCCATCAGCACCGCACCGGCGGCCGCACCACCGATGGCGTCGAACTGGGCCTGGCCGGGGACCGCCCAGAACTGCTGGATGACCTGCCGACTGGAGCCGGTGGCCCCCTGCGACGGCCGCCAGGGATCCGACACGCAGGCGAAGATCACGTACACCCCGGCCGGCTGGGCGAACAGCGGGGGTCGGGTCCCGATGTTGGCCGCCGGGTTGTAGCCACGGCCGCTCACGCGCACGACCGAGCCGTCGACGACCCCGACGGTCGACGTCGCCGCGGTCAGGGTGGCACCCGCCGTCGGCCCGGGATCGGCCACGCAGCCGACCGCCACCAGGGTCGCGACCGTCAGAGCCGCCATCGACGACGCCGCCCACCTGCGGCTCGGGCGTCGGTGCGCCCCGGTGTTGCTCGGTCGGGTCGATCCTGTCTGCTCGGTTGCGGCAGTGGGGTTGTCCATCGGTACCTCCGGTTCGGTGTCGGTGCGGCAAGTTAGCTATCCCTAACATCTGTTCCCAAGTTTGCTGGTTAACTTGTCATTGCCATACCAATCCTCCAATGATTGGCCAGGTGCAGACCCCTCCTCCGGAACCAGCCGCCGTCGCACCGTCACCGCGACCCCGTCATCGGGGGCCGGGCCGGCGCCGAACCACAACGACGCTGCTCAGCGCCGCCGTCGGCGCGCTCGTCCTCGCAACGTCCTGCGGTGGCTCCTCGACCGCGGCGACCGCCGGCTCCCGCGGCTCCACCGACGACGTGGTGTGCCGGGGCCCGCGACACGCGGTCGCCCAGGACTGGGTCGAGCCGGTGACGGACCCGTCGACCCCCGTCCTGCCGACCACGGTGACCGACTTCACCGGCGAGTCGGTCACCGTGACCGACGCTGAGCGCATCCTCGCTCTCGACACCTACGGGACCCTGGCCACGACGGTGTACGCGCTCGGGCTGGGTGACCGCCTGGTGGGTCGGGACATCTCGACCGGCGTCCCCACGCTGCAGGACCTGCCGGTGGTCACCCACAACGGCCACGAGCTCAACGCCGAGGCGATCCTCGAGCTGGACCCGTCGGTCATCCTGACCGACTACTCGATCGGCCCGCTCGAAGTGCAGCTGCAGCTGAAGGAAGCGGGCATCCCCGTCGTGATCATGGACGACCAGCGCAACCGCGCGGTGATCGGCGACCAGATCCGGGCGGTCGCCGAGGTCCTCGGTGTGCCGACGGCGGGCGAGACGTTGGCCGCGTCGGTGGCCGAGGACATCTCACGGGCCGAATCCGAGGTGACCGCGATGGCCGAAGCGGCGGCGGACCCCCGGATGGTCTTCCTCTACCTGCGGGGCAACGCGGGGGTCTACCACTGGTTCGGCAAGGGGTCCGGGGCCGATGACCTCATCGCCGCGCTCGGCGGCGTCGACGTGGCCGGCGAGTCCGGCCTCGAGGGCTCCCGGCCGCTCAACGCCGAGGGGCTGGTCCGCTCCGAGCCCGACCTGTACCTGATGATGAGCGACGGGCTGGGCTCGGTCGGCGGTGCTGACGGGCTGCTCGAGATCCCCGGGGTGGCCGACACCGCGGCGGGCGTCGACGGCTGCGTCGTCGACATGGACGACGCCCAGATCCTGAGCTTCGGTCCGCAGTTCCCGGTCACGCTGAGAGCTCTCGGCGACGCCGTCTACGGCCCCGACGGGGTGCTCGGGGCGGGGTCGGAGTCGGACGGCACGGAGCCGTCGTGACCACCGCGGTCAGGCCGGGTGTCGAACGCACCCATGCCACCGACGCTCCCGGGGTCGGGCGTCGCCGGCCACGCCCGATGGCCCTGCTCGTCGCGCTCGGGGTGGCGCTCGTGGCCGCGGCGATCGTCGCCGCGGCGGTCGGTCAGCTCCCGATCGCGCCGTCGGAGGTGCTGGGGTCGGTCCTGCACCGGGTCGGGGGGTGGGTCGGGCTCGACATCGGCTCCGTGCCGTCGCACCCACGGGGCGAGGCGGCTCTGTGGAACGTCCGGTCCCCCCGGGTGCTGCTCGCAGCGCTCGTCGGCGCCGCCCTCGGTGGGGCCGGAGCGGTCCTGCAGGCGGTGTTCGGCAACCCGTTGGCCGAGCCCAGCGTGATCGGGGTGTCCGGAGGTGCCGCGGTCGGGGCGTGCTCGGTGATCGTGTTCGGCTGGAGCTTCCTCGGCAGCTACACCGTGCCGGCGATCGCCTTCGCCACGGCGCTCGGCACCACGCTGGTCATCTACGCCATGGCCCGCCACGGTGGCCGCACCGAGGTGGTCACGTTGGTGCTGATGGGCATCGCCGTCAACGCGGTCACCGCCGCGGTCATCGCCTACCTGGTGTTCCTCGGCGACAGCCAGGCCCGTGAGCAGATCGTGTTCTGGCAGCTGGGGAGCTTCAACGGCTCGCGGTGGGAGGCGGTCCGCGTCGTCGCCCCGGTCGTCGCGGTCGGGCTCGCCGGCGTCATGGCGATCACCCGGCAACTGGACCTGCTCGCCCTGGGCGAGCGCTCGGCACGGCACCTGGGGGTGAACGTCGAACGGCTGCGCCTGACATCGATCGTGATCGTGTCGCTGCTCGTCGCGTCCGGGGTGGCGTTCGTCGGCATCATCGCGTTCATCGGGCTGATCGTCCCGCACCTGGTGCGGATGGTCGTCGGACCGTCGCACCGGACGCTCGTGCCCGCCAGCGTCCTCGGTGGGGCGCTCCTGGTGGTGATCGCCGACGTCGTCGCCCGCACTGCGGTGGACTACGCCGATCTGCCGATCGGGATGCTCACCGCTCTGGTCGGCGGGCCATTCTTCTTCTGGATGCTGCACCGGACCCGCACCGCGGCCGGGGGCTGGGGGTGAGCGTCGCGACCACCCTGCGGGGCCTGCGCCGCGACGTGCGCCGACCCGACCGCAGCGCGACCCCCGGACCGGCGATCCGGGCGAGGGGGATCGGCGTGGTCCTCGACGGTGCATCGGTGCTGTACGACGTCGACGTCGACGTCGACACCGGTCACCTGCTGGCGCTGGTGGGTCCCAACGGAGCGGGCAAGTCGACGCTGCTGTCGGTGCTCGCCGGGGACCGACAGCCGGAGCGGGGCGCCGTCGAGCTCGACGGGCTCCCCGTCGGCTCGTGGAGCGCGGTGGAGATGGCCATGCGCCGGGCGGTCCTGCTGCAGCAGGTGACCATGTCGTTCCCCTTCACCGTGCGCCAGATGGTGGAGATGGGCCGGGCTCCGTGGGCGGGCCAGCCCGAGGAGGCCGACGACGAGCGTCGGGTCGTCGAGTCGATGGCCGCGACCGACGTGTCGCACCTGGCGGAGCGGACCGTGCCGTCGCTGTCGGGCGGGGAACGGGCCCGGGCCGCGTTGGCCCGGGTGCTCGCCCAGGACACCGGGATCCTCCTGCTCGACGAGCCGACCGCCGCGCTCGACGTCCGCCACCAGGAGCAGGTTCTGGCGCTGGCGGCCGACGCGGCCGCGGCGGGCCGGGCGGTCGTGGTCGTCATGCACGACCTCGGGCTGGCCGCGGCGCACGCGGACCGGGTGGTCGTGCTCGCGGGTGGGTCCGTCGCCGCCGACGGAGCGCCGGCCGACGTCCTGACCGCACCGCTGCTGAGCGAGGTGTACGAGCACCCGATCGACGTGCTGCGCCACCCGCAGGACGGGCGGTTGCTCATCGTTCCCGGCCATGACCGGCCCTCGGCGACTATCAGGCATACCTGACTCAGTATCAAACCCCTTTTGACATCTGACTATTAGGGATGCCTAACCTCTCGGCGATGCAGCCCCGTCCACTGCGTATCCGACGGATCGTCGTCGCCCTGATGGCGATCGCGGCCACGCTCCTGCCCGCCCTCGGGGCACCCGGTTGGTCGAGCCCCGCTGCCGCGCAGGGCACCTGCGGGAACACCGACGCCACCCCTCGGCTGACCGTCACTCCGACCGCCCTCCCCGCCGCGGCCACATCGACGATCACCGTCACCGGATCGGACTTCCTGGTCCCTCCGCACCCGTGTGGGGCGACGGTGTTCGGCGGGCTGTACCTGTTCTTCGGCTGGGTGGCCCCCGGCGGGCAGTGGGGCCCGAGCTGGCGCAACAGCACCGACTCGGCCGGGCAGTTCGGCGTGACGTTCTCGTACCCGGGCGAGGGTGGTGGCGGCGACACCCGCGACGACGGGACCGGCCTGGTGCGCCTGATCAGCTTCACCCCCGGTGGTACATCGGGATCCGAGACGCCGTTCCACCTCGACGGCGGCGGCGGCTTCTCCACGACCCTCACCGTGCGCGGGGCGCTGTACTCGTGGACCGACATCTCCACCGGCCGGACCAACACCGTCGACTGCCGGACGGTGCAGTGCGGAGTGTTCACCATCGGCGCCCACGGCAAGTCCAGCCGCACCAACGAGCAGTTCGTCCCCGTGACGTTCCGCACCGACGGTCCGGCACCCACCGTCGCCCCCGGCGGGGTGAGCGCCGCTCCCCTGCCCGGTTCGAGCGGCACCCGCCCGGCGCCGGGGGCGACGTCGCGGCCCGCGGGCGCCGGAGCCGCAGCCGGCGCCACGGGCCTGGACGGCCGGTCCGCGAGCCCGACGACCCCGGCGGCCGGCAGCACCGACGCGGGCCCCGCCACGACCGCCCCGGGGGCACCCGCCGTCGAAGGCCCGGGAGGGGACGCATCGGTCGACCCCGACGACTCCCCCGCAGACGGCCGCTCCGGTCGCCGGATCGTCGCCGGCGAGGTGATCGCCGTGCAGCGCTTCGACGGCCGACGCAGCCCGGATCCCGTGCTGGCCGCGGCGCTGGTCCTCGGCATCGGTGCGGCGGCCGTCGGGTGGCGCTGGCACCGACGCCGTACGCAGGTCCAGGGACCGACACCGTGAGCCGACTGCGTCGCCTCCGCACTCCCGTCCTCGCCGCGGCCGCCACCGTGCTCGTCGGCGCGGGTTCGCTCCTGTCGCTCGGGGCCGGAGCCGGGGGCGGCCCGATGACCGTCGAGGGCGCCTCCCTCGAGTGGGCGCTGTCCGAGGAGCTCAACACCGGCGCCTTCGACGGGTCCTGCAACCACCTGAGCGCCGGACGCACCGACGGTTCCGCCGCCGCCTACACGGGCACCGACGGCGACGTCACCGTGCTGAAGCGCACCGCCGGCGGCTCCGACGTGGTCGTCTCGGACTGGGCATCCCGATGCCTCGATGCCTCTGGCACCCGGGTGACCGCCGGTGGATCGGCCCGCCTCGGCCTGCGGGTCCGGCTCACCGGCGGCGACGGGACCCACGACCCGGCCAGCGGGGCCACGACGGTCCGCTGGAGCGGCACGATCAGCGCCAACCTCTACGACGAGCTGGTCCCGACGTGGTTCAGCGACCTCACGTTGAGCATCGACGACGCCGGGAGCGGGACGCTGAGCGCGACCGTGGCCGGCTACGCCTCCAGCCTGGAGAACCCCGACGTCCGCCAGGAGGTCCCGCCGATCCCCGGCGTGGTGATCGCCCGGTTCCGCACGACCGGCACCGGTCCGGGCCCGATGACGGTCACACCGGATTACCTCGGTGTCCGCTACGAGTCGACCGCCGCTCCCCAGGTGCGCACGACACCGTCGTGGGGCGCATGGCCCCCGGCGATGGTCGCCGCCATGGAGCGGACGGGGACCGCCGCGTACTGGTACTCGACCGGATCGTCCTCCGACACGCGCAAGGTCCCCGCCCCGATCACGTTCTCGTCGGGATCCCCGACCGGTCCCACCACCACAGTCCCGACCACCACCACAGCCCCGACCACCGCGCCCTCGACCACCACACCACCGACCACCGCGCCCTCGACCACCACACCACCGACGACCGCAGCGGCCCCGACCACCGCCGGGGACGCCACCGTGCTCGCGGCGCCCTCGAACGCCGCGACATCACCCGCGCCGCGCACACCCCGGTCCTCGACCAGCAGTACCGGACCCTCGACACTCGTCCCCGGGAGCACCGGAGCGACCGAGGGGACGCCGCTCGCGGTTGTGACCGCCGACCCGGGCGACACCGCCATCACCGCGGGGAGCGCAGCCGACACCACGTCGCCGGCCACCCCGACGGCTCGTACCGCCGATGCCGCCCTCCGCTACAGCGCCATGAGCGCCACCTACCAGCGGAGCTGGAACCCCGCCTCCCCCGGCAGCGTGAGGATCACCTACGAGGTCGAGAACGTCGGAGACGTCACCGTCGCCGCCCGCGGTCACGCCGAGGTGTCCACCTCGATCGGCCCCACGGGCCCCGACGCCGCCGTCGAGGTCCGCGCGATCGCCCCCGGCCGGTCCCGCACCGTCGAGCACGTCCTCAACGGCGTGTGGCCCGGCTTCGCGGCCGCCGCCGTCGTGGAGCTCGAGCCCTACGTCCCCGCCGAGCCCGGCGTCGACCTGGCGTCGGCCACGATCACCGCGCACAGCTCGGCCCCCGCATGGCCCTGGCCCCAGATCCTGCTGCTCGCAGCCCTCGCCGCCACGGCGGTCCTGGCCGTCGGACGTGTCCGCCGTCGCCGGCCGACCGGGGCACCGACCGATCCCGCTCACCGACCCGAGGAGAACCTCCCATGAGCACCCCGCCAGCCAGCCGCCGGTCCAGCCGACCGGCCACCCGTCGCCGCCTGCTCGGCGCCGCAGTCACCGCCGTGGCGATGGCCGCCGTCGCCTGCGCACCGGATCCCGGCCCCGCCCCGAACCCGGACCCGTCGCTGCGATCGGTCTCGAACGCGGTGCTCGAGTGGACGATCAGCCGCGAGGCCGACAACGCGTCGCTCGCACCGGGGATCGTCAACTACTGGTCGGCCGGTCGCTCCGACGGCACCGCCGCCACCTACGTTCCGACCAACGGCAACGTCACGGTGCAGAAGAAGAACGCCGCGGGATCCTTCGTACCCATCGGCAGCGAGCTGGCCGTGTCGTGGGCCAACAAGAACCGCGACGGCAACGGCAACCTGGTCACCGCCACCAACGCCTTCTTCCTGGGCCAGCGCGTCCGCTACACCGGCGGGACCGGCACGGTGAACACGGCCACCGGGGCCGCGACCATCCGCTGGAGCGGCACGTTCACCGTCAACTTCTACGGGAGCTACACCCCGTTCTGGATCGTCGACCCGACGCTGACCGTCGATGCCGGCGGCGCCGCTCGACTCACCGCGACGATCGGCGGCCGCGGTTCCTCGCAGGAGAACCCCGACATCCAGATCACGCTTCCCGACACGCCCGGCATCACCCTCGCCGAGTTCGCCGACGTCTACGCCGGCGGAGCGATCGCCACCGGGTGGACCGCCCCGACCCGCTATCTCGGCTCGAACGTCACTCCCCCCGCCGGGAGCCCGGCCCAGGTCGGAGGTGTCCACAAGGGTGCCTGGCCGCAGTCGTTCGTGAACTTCCACGGCCAGACCGGAACCGCGGCGTACTGGTACTCGAGCGGCGCGGCTGCGGACCCGCTCAAGGCGCAGGAACCCGTGGGCGTGCACTACTCACTCAACCCGTGACCCGAACAGCCCTGCCCCAACGACAGCCCTGCCCGAACAGCCCTGCCCGAACGACGGAACTGGAGACAGGACACCGATGACCACCACCGACACGATCGAGCTGGACCCGCCGTTCTCGGTGCGGATCCGCAACGCGACGATGACCGCGCACCGGGCCGCTGAGCGCAAGCAGTTCGTCCACCGCCTGATGCGGGGCCAGCTCCCGATCGACGGCGTGGCCGACCTGATGGTCCAACACCACGCGATCTACCGGGCCCTCGAGGAGACCGGGGACGGCCTGGCCGACGACGCGGTCGTCGGACCCTTCGTCGGAGCGGAGCTGCGTCGGGTCCCGAGGATCGAGGCCGACCTGGCGAACCTGGTGGGAGCCGACTGGTCCGAGCGGTTCGGCACCCGCCCAGCGACGCGGGCGTACGTCGAGCTGATCCGCTCGAGCGGCGCGGAGCCGGCACGGTTCGTCGCGCAGCACTACACGCGACTCCTCGGCGACCTCTCGGGCGGCCAGGCCATCCGTCGCACCCTCGAGCGTCACTACGGCGATCGGTTGGCCGGTGCCCTGTCGTTCTACGACTTCGACATCGACGACCTGGATGCCTACAAAGACGCGTACCGGGCCCGATTGGACGACGCCCCGTGGGCCGACGCCGAGCTCGACGCCTTCATCGCCGAGACCAACCGGGCCTACGACGCCAACTCGGCGATGTTCGTCGAGCTCGACGAGGCCTGGCCCGCCTGATCCCGCTCCCCCGCCGAACTTGTAGCCCACAGGCCGCCCCACGACCCACCAGCTACAAGATCGTCGCACCCCGCCGAACTTGTAGCCCACCGGTCGTCTCACGGCATGCCCGCTACAAGTTCGGCGGGGTGGCCGGGTGCTGGCACACTGGGAGCGCTGGTGAGTCGTCCGGGTGGCCGCGGCGGCGCAGACCTCAGGGTCCGTGCCGTCGAGGAAGGTCGGGACTCCGCAGGGCAGGGTGCTGGCGAGAGCCAGGTCGGAGCGATCTGACGGATCGGGCAACAGAGAGCAGACCGCCGATGGCCGACCCCCGGGGTCGGCACAGGCAAGGGTGAAACGGTGCGGTAAGAGCGCACCATCGCCGGGGGCGACCCCGGCGGATGGCAACCCCCACCCGGAGCAAGGCCGAGCAGAGGACGTGGACGGCCCGTCCGCCCTTCGGGGCACTCCTCGGGTAGGCCGCAGAGATGGATGGTCACCCATCCGGACTCCCGCGAGGGGCCGGTGGACAGAATCCCGCCTACAGGACGACTCACCAGCGCCCCGACCGCCCGAGGTTCAGACGGACCGAAGGGCGTGAGCCGCCTCCAGCACCGCGTCCACCGTGGATCCGTCGGATCGGCTGAGCTGATCGACAGCCAGCGTGGCCAGCTTTGCATCCGGTCCACCGCCCACGAGCGAGGCCGTCGAGCCCGAGCCGGCAGCGGCGGCCGCGATGCGCACCAGGGCGAGCGTGCTCATGGTGGCGTACGTGCGAGCCGCCACCTCCGCGTCCAGCCCGCCGTCGACGAGGGCATGCACCACCCGGCCGATGACGGCGACCGAGCGCTCCGTGCGTGGACCCCGGTGGGCGAGCAGCAGGGCGAGCTCGGGCAGGTCGCCGAAGGCATCGACGAGCCGTGACTCGAGCCGCCGCATGAGCACTTCGGGAGCGAGGCCCTCATCGATGTCGCCGAGTCGGTCGAGCGCATCGTCGACGATCGCGTCGAGAAGACCCTCTCGGTTGGCGACGTGGCGGTAGATGGCCATCGGGGTGACGGCCAGGTCATCTGCCAGCGACCGCATGCTGAGGCTCGGGAGCCCGTGTTCAGCGACTCGCGCTCGGGCGGCGGCCACGACGGTGGATCGGGTGAGGGTGGCGATACGCCGACGGTACCACTCGGTGTCTACGGTGTAGACGTGTACGGTGTAGACATGTACGGTGCAGACGTGTTCGGCGTCGAGACGCTCGACGACCATGGAGGATCGACGATGCAGCGATGGGGTTTCATCTACACGCTGGGAGCCGATGCAACGACCCGACGGGTCGACGTCATCGGCTCACCGACCTGCGAGCTGATCGCTGTCGGAGTCGCCTCCCCCGCCGACGGAGCCGATGCCGCCACGTGGCTGGTCGACCAGGGCGCCGAACTGGTCGAGATGTGCGGCGCCTTCGGCCCTGCCGATCAGGCCTCGGTCGCCGCCGCCCTGTCCCGCTCGGCCGCCGAGCACCCGGTTCCGCACGGCGCGGTGACCTACCCGTGCGACCAGGCCGCGGGGCTCCACCGCCTCTTCGGCTGATCCTCCACTGCAGGCGCCCACCGGTCCCCGACCGGTCCCCGGACGCGGACGAGCCCCGGTCCAAGGCGGGAGAGGAAGGTGGACCAGGGCTCGTCACCACGGCCGTTGCGAACCGTGGGGGTGATGATGAACCGGTCGTACCCGGCGGCCACCCATTTCATGCACACACGCCGTGTGACATCCGTCACGCCTGGCGGACGGGCCGGGGGTCGCACGGTCGGGGATCTCCGCCCGGACACGCAGAGGGGTCCCCGGCCCTGGGACCGGGGACCCCCACTGGTGGTCGCCCCACCACCGACAGGTACAACGGCACACCGACGCTTCGCGTTGACAGGCAGTGTTACCCAATGCGCTGTTCCCCAATGCGCCTGTTACCCGATGCGCTGTTGCCCAACGGCGCCGACCTGGCTCACCGACCGCTCAGGATCCACCGGCGCTGCATCTGTCCGACCGGACGTCCCGCATCATCGCCCCCACCGCTGCGATGTCCGTATGATTCGGCGCCGATGGACGAGGTACGGGACGGGGCACCACCTCGAGGTGGGCGGCGGGTGGTGCTCGTCGCCCTGCTCGCCCTCGTCGCGTCGGCCTCGCTGCTCTCCTCGCTGGCCGGCGCCCAGGAGCCGAACCCCACCGCTCCGACCACCACCGCTCCGACCACCACCGCTCCGACCACCACAGCCCCGGGCGGGGTCACGGGTCCCGCCATCACGACCACGTTGACGGCCGGCAAGGGCGGCGAGCCCATCGAGGGCGTGGTCGTCACCGTCAGCCGCGACGGCGAGCAGATCGGCCGGGCGACGTCCGGTCCCGACGGCACGCTAACGATCCCGGTTCCCGAGTCGGGCCAGTACCAGGTCACCCTCGACAAGAAGTCGCTGCCCGACGGCGTCGAGGTCCAGAAGGGCGCCCCGAGCACCCTCACCCCGTTCGTGCAGGCGAGCGGATCGCTCCCGGTCGTGTTCCGACTGACCGAGGCCGGCCAGGCCGACTCCGGCGGCGGACCGTCCGACGTCGAACGCCTCACCAGCCTGGCGGCCAGCGGGATCCGCTTCGGGCTGGTCATCGCCCTCGCCGCGGTGGGGTTGTCGCTGATCTTCGGCACCACGGGACTCACCAACTTCGCCCACGGCGAGCTGATCGCCTTCGGAGCGATCGTCACGTGGTACCTCAACGCACCCAACGGAGGCCTGGGCCTGCCGCTGCTGGTGGCCGCGGTCGGCGGGATCCTCGCGAGCGGCCTGTTCGGCGCGAGCTTCGAGCTCGGCGTGTACCGACCGCTGCGACGTCGGGGCATGCCGGTCGTGTCGCAGATGGTGGTGTCGATCGGCCTCGCCTTCGCTCTGCGCTACCTGTTCAGCATCGTGTTCGGTCAGTCCCCCCAGCAGTACGCCCAGTACGCCGCGCAGTCGCCGACGGTGTCGCTCGGGCCCGTGTCGCTGCGGCCCAAGGACCTGGTGATCACCGCCGTCGCGTTCGCCTGCCTGATCGCCATCGGCCTGTTCCTGCAGCGGGCCCGGCTCGGCACCGCCATCCGGGCGGTGTCGGACAACCGCGACCTGTCGATCGCGTCCGGCATCGACGACCAGCGGGTCATCCTGATCGTGTGGGTGGTCGCCGGTGCGCTGGCGGGCCTGTCGGGGATCATGCTGGCCAGCTCCGACTCGACGTCGTGGAACATGGGCCAGCGGGTGCTGCTCGTCACCTTCGCCGCGGTGGTTCTCGGTGGCCTGGGAACGACCTTCGGCGCCATGGTCGGCGGGCTGGTCGTGGGGATCGTGTCGGACCTGTCGACGTTCTGGCTCGACGCGGACCTGAAGATCGTCGTGGCGTTGGCGACCCTGGTCGTCGTGCTGCTCATCCGCCCGCAGGGGATCTTCGGCGTGAGGACGCGAACCGCATGAGCGAGGCCCGACGATGAACCTCGGCGCCGCGCTCGTCGACGGGCTCCGCGACATGGTCGCGGTCCCCAGCGTCGTGTACGCGCTCGGAGCGATCGGGCTCAACATCCAGTTCGGGTTCGCCGGCCTGCTGAACTTCGGCTCCGTCGCCTCGGGCCTGGTCGGCGCGTACGGCGCCTCGATCGCGGTGGACCAGGGCCTTCCGCTCTGGGTCGGCGTCATCATCGGACTGGCTGCCGCCGCCCTGCTCGGACTCCTGCTCGGGCTTCCCACCTTGCGGCTGCGCGCCGACTACCTGGCCATCGCCACCATCTCGGCGGCCGAGATCATCCGGGTGATCGTGAACTCCGCACGTCTCCAGGACGTGACCGGCGGACCGATCGGGCTGACCGGCGGCGCGGATGACTTCTTCGCCGTCAACCCGATCCCCGAAGGGCGCTACGGCTGGGGGTCGTTCTCGTTCAACCAGAACACGCTGTGGACGATCCTCGTCGGGTGGACGATCGTGATCGTGCTGTGCCTGTTCGTGTGGGGTCTCGCCCGCAGCCCGTGGGGCCGTCTGCTCAAGGCGGTCCGCGAGGACGAGGACGCGGCGCGGTCGCTCGGCAAGAACGTGTTCAAGCTGAAGCTGCAGGCGTTCGTCCTCGGCAGCGTGATCGGCGGCATCGCCGGCATCATCTTCATGTTCGACGGCGGGTTCGTGAAGCCGGACTTCTTCGTCTCGCAGACCACGTTCAACTGGTACCTGGTCGTCATCCTGGGCGGCGTCGCCACCGTCCTGGGCCCTCCGGTCGGGGCGATCGTCTACTGGTTCGTCATCTCGGTCCTCAACAGCGTGCTCACCCAGGTGATCGGCGACGGGTGGTGGATCTTCGACACGACCGACACCGGAGCGATCCGCTACGTGCTGGTCGGCCTCACGATCGTCCTGCTGCTGGTGTTCCGCCCCCAGGGCCTGCTGGGCGACAAGGACGAGGCGGTCATCGGTGAGTGACACCACCCACGCTCCCGACGACGGCCCGATCCTGATCGCGGACGGGGTGCACCGCTCCTTCGGTGGTGTGCGCGCCGTCGACGTCGAGCACATGGAGGTCGAGCGCGGCAGCGTCGTCGCCCTCATCGGTCCCAACGGCGCCGGCAAGACCACCTTCTTCAACGTCCTCACGGGGTTCGAGCGGGCCGACGGCGGCACGTGGCGCTTCGAGGGCCACGACGTCAGCGGCCAAGCCGCCTACGCGGCGGCACGGGTGGGGATGGTCCGCACGTTCCAGACCGCCCGGGTGTTCCCGCGGCTCTCGGTGCTCGACAACATCCGCCTGGCCGCCAAGGACCAGAAGGGCGAGCACCTGCGCTCTGCGTTGTTTCCCTGGGTGTGGCGACGTCAGGAGGCCGCGCTGGGCGAGCGGGCCGCCGAGCTCGGCCGCTGGGTCGGTCTGGGCGACAAGCTCGAGGACCGGGCCGGAACCCTGTCGGGGGGTCAGCGGAAGCTCCTCGAGCTGGCCCGCGGCGTGATGGCCGCCCCCCGGCTGCTCATGCTCGACGAGCCGATGGCCGGCGTGAACCCGGCGCTGCGCCAGCTGCTGCTCGACAAGATCCGCGAGCTGCCCGGCGAGGGCATCACCGTCCTGTTCGTCGAGCACGACATGGACGTGGTCTCGGCCATCTCCGACGTGGTGGTGTGCATGGCCGAGGGCCGCATCATCGCCTCGGGGACCGCCGGGCAGGTCGCGTCGGATCCGCGGGTGATCGACGCCTACCTGGGCGGATCGAGCGGTGACCTGCGCGACATGGCCGACGAGCTCGCCCCCGTCGTCGACGAGCTCTACGCCGACGGCAGGACTCCCGACAGCACAGATTCCGACGGCACAGATTCCGACGGCACAGATTCCGACGGAGCACGGCCATGACCGGCGAACCGCTGCTCGTCGTCCGTGACCTCGTCGCCGGCTACGTCGCCGGCGTCGACATCCTCCGGGGGACCTCGATCGACGTCGCCCGATCCGAGCTGGTCGGCATCATCGGACCCAACGGCGCCGGGAAGTCCACCCTGATCAAGGCCGTGTTCGGCCTGGTGCCGGTCCGGTCCGGGACGATGACCCTCGACGGCGACGACATCGTCGGCGTCCACGGCTACGACCTGGTGTCGCGCGGGGTCGGCTACGTCCCCCAGGTCCGCAACGTGTTCGGCACCCTGAGCGTCGAGGAGAACCTCCGCATGGGCGTGTACCTGCGCCCGGACCGCTTCGCCGCTCGACGCGACGACGTGCTCGATCTGTTCCCCACGCTGAGGGACCGACGCGGGGATCGGGCCGACGCCCTCTCCGGCGGGCAACGCCAGGTGCTCGCCATGGCCCGGGCGCTGATGATGGAGCCCAGCCTCCTCCTGCTCGACGAGCCGTCCGCCGGCCTGTCCCCCGCCATGCAGGACGAGGTGTTCGCCCGCATCGCCGCGATCAACCACGCGGGCGTGTCGGTGCTCATCGTCGAGCAGAACGCCCACAAGGCGCTGCGGATCTGCCATCGGGGCTACGTGCTCGACAACGGCACCGACGCCTACACCGGCACCGGGGCAGAACTCCTCGAGGACCCCAAGGTCATCGAGCTGTACCTGGGCTCGTTGGTCCGCAACCGCTGAGCCGATCCGGCCCAACTCGACCCGAACCCCGGACGCTGACCCGACCCCGGACGCGCTGCGGGGCGCCCCCGGAAGGGCGCCCCGCAGGAGAGTCGTACGGCCGGAGCCGTCCGCCGGCCCGATCAGCCGATCTTGATCTGGGCCGCGCCCTCGACGTTGGCGTCCTTACCTTCGGCGGTGTACGCCCAGACGTCGTAGACGCCGGTGCCGGGCTCCATCTTGTTCCACTTCTCGAACGCCGAGGAGGCGCCGCGGTAGTGGATCGACTTGCCCTCTTCGAGGAGCGCCTTGCAGTCCTTGAAGTTGTTGCAGTCGTTGTCGCCCTCGAGGTTGGCGGCGAAGTTCTCGGCGATCGCCTCACCGCTGTCGCTCTTGGCCTTGACCGCCGCGAGCGCCATCAGGTTGGTGCAGTCCCAGTAGTACGACGAGAAGATCGTGTCGATGCCGGTCTTGGCGAACTCAGCGGTGAACGGGCTCTCGACCCCCTGGGGAGCGGACGCCGGAGCGGTGCCGCGGATGCCCTCGACCTTGGACGGGTCCGACGGGTCGACGGTCTTGCCGAAGCTCGAGCCCTTCATCCCGTCCGCGGTGTACAGCGGCATCTGCGACGGGCCGGCGCCCTTGCCGATCAGCGTGCTGACGACCTTGGCGCCGTCGTCGTTGAAGCCGAGGATGACCACGGCGTCGGGCGACGAGTCGAGGGCCTTCTGGACGTCCGCGTCGAAGTTCGAGGCGTCGGGGTTGTACAGCACGGTCTCGGTGACCTGCGCGCCGCTCGACTCGAGCGCCTTGGACAGGGACTCCGAGAAGCCCTTGCCGTAGTCGTCGTTGCGGGCAAGGATCGCCACCTTCTCGTGCTTGTCACCGGTGATGAGGGCGGCGAGCGCCGGGCCCTGGAGGTCGTCGCCGGGGGCGGTCCGGAAGAAGTAGCCGTCGCCGCCGCCGCTCAGGTTGGCCGCGGTGGTCGATCCGGAGCAGGTCGGGACCTTGTCGGTGCCGAACGAGTTGAGCATCTTGGCGGCCACACCCGACGGTGCCGGGCCGATGATGGCGTCGACCTTGTCGGTGTTGATCAGCTTGGCGTAGCTGGTGGCGGCCACGTTCGGGTTGGTGCCGTCATCGGCGACGACGAGCTCCACCGGCTTGCCGTTGACGCCGCCGGCGTCGTTGATCGCCTTGACCGCCATGGCCACCGGCGTCTCCAACGACTTGACGATGACGTTCAGGTCGCCGGTCTGGGGGACGAGGTTGCCCAGCTTCAGCTGGCCGTCGACGTTGCCGCGGTCGCCGCCGCTGTTCGACGCCTCTGTCGTGGTCGTGGACTTGTCGCTCGACTCGTCGTCGCCCCCGCAGGCCGAGGCGATCAGCCCCAGTGCCGCGATGGCGACGATGAGCGCTCGCGTGACGTTCTTGCGCATCACCCGTGTCTCCTCGGATCGTCCCCCCGGACGCCGTGTCCGGGTCCGACCACCCTAGGTTCGAGAGAGTCGCCGGTGACGTCTTTCGCGCTCAGGCGGCGCGGGATCGACCGCGACGGGGCCGGTGGCTGACCAGGCGGGTCGCGGATCGCCACACGGCGCGGTAGTGCTCGCGGGTCTGCTCGCCGAGGTCGTGGGGCTCGGAGATGACCGACGCTCCGCCTCCGACAGCCGACGGCAGACCGCCCACCTGCAGGACCCGGTCCCGACTGACGACGCAGCGGTCCTGGATCTCTTCGGCCGCCGCGACGCGGATGCGCAGCTTCAGGTCGCGGTGGCCCAGGGACCGGACGTGCTCCACCAGGCCGGCGAGCTCCTCGTCGTCGAGGCGGTCGCTGACCAGCACCCGTGTGACCGACGTGTGGGCGACCAGGTACTCGAGCTCGCTGCGACGGCAGTACGGGTCGACGACCATCGGTCGGTGCAGCGACGCGACCCGACCGACGATTCGGGCGAAGGCCAGCGGATCGCTCGAGCTGAGGTCCGCGTCGAGCACCTCGAAGGTCGGGAAGCCGTCCTCGAGCCCGAGGGCGTCGATCACCCGACGCCCCAGCTCGGTCGGGGCCATGCCGGACGCGCCGACGGACTGCAGGAGACCCCGGCGCAGCAACGACTCCACCGACCCCTCCTGGAACTCGGAGTGCCGACCGGTCAACCCGGTGACCGTGGCGAGCCCGGCGGGTCGGCGGCCCTCGGCGAGTCCCGTCAGCTCGGCGCGGCTCGGAGCGTGTCCCACCTCGTGCAGGCGGACCGCCCACAGCAGGATCCGATGAGACTCCTCGTCCAACAACTCCATTCCCCCCAACCTAGAGGGGTGGCGCGACGAACCGGCGACTCTGGGGGTGACCGTCGTCATATCGGGCTCAGCCCGCGGCGAGTCCGACCAGGTGACCGGTCTCGTTGAAGGACCGCAGCCGGGGTCGGCCGCCGTCGACGTCGATGCGGGTGATCGACGCCGGGTCGACGTGACTGGTCCAGTTCACGTCCGCACCGAGCGCCCAGCCGACAGCCGCCTTGACCGGCGACACGTGGGTGGCGACGACCACCGATCCGTCCCCGGCTCGAGCGGCCCAGTCCCGGCACGCCTCGTCGACCCTCGCCGCCACGCCGTGCAGGGACTCGCCCGCGGTCGGGCTGAAGTGCGGGTCCGAGCGCCACTCCGACCAAACCTCGGGTGGGACCTCGGACAGCGGTCGGCCGTCCCAGTCGCCGTAGTCGACCTCGATGAAGCGCTCGTCGACCTCGACGGGCAGCCCGAACGCCTCGGCGGTCTCCACCGCCCGACGCAACGGACTGGACACCACCGTCCGGATCGGTCCGCTCGACGCGGTCACCGCGGCGGCCAGTGCGACCGCCTGGCGTCGTCCGAGCGCGTCCAGGTCCACGTCGAGCCGTCCGAGCAGCAGCCCCGCCGCGTTGGCCGCCGTCCGACCGTGACGCACGACGACCAGCGAGCTCACGGCGTCCTCCCCCCCGAACGGGGGCCCGGGCCACCCATGACCGCCCGGTCGAGCTGACCGGTGCGCAGGAACCGTGACCGCCGCTGCGCGTCGTCGAGCCCGAAGCGCCTCCACGCCCACCACCCGAGCGCGAGGCCGGCGAGCTCCATCACCACGCTCCAGATACCACGGTCGAGCTCGGGTGCGGGACCGGGGGTGAACGACCAGCCCAGGAAAGGCCACCAGAACGTGGCGGTCAGCGTGAACGCCAGGTCGACGACCAGGTGCATGTACATGCCGATCGGCAGACCCAACCACCGGCGTCGCACCAGACGCCGACGGACCGTGGCCGCCATCACGACCACGAGCACCGCCGTCGGCGCCACCAGGGCGTGCAGCGGGCCGGCACCGAAGGGAACCTCGACCACGGGCAGCACCGAGCCGAGGGCCACCAGCCGGTAGTCGATCGCCGGGCTCTGGAACACCGCCCAGGTGATCACCACCCCGAGGACCGCGAACCAGATGAACACGACCGCGCACCTACCCCGCAGCGCTCAGCGCACCAGGATGCGGTCGCACTCCGGACACAGCACCAACGCGTCCTCGGGGGCGTGTCGCAGCGCTTCCAGCTCGGCCGACGGGATCTCCAGGTGGCACCCCTCGCAGCGGTTGCCGAGCAGTCGGGCCGCCCCCACCCCGCCCAGGCGGCTGCGGGTGCTCTCGTAGGCGACGAGCACATCGTCGGGCACCGCACCGGCCGCCACGGCCCTCTCACGCTCCAGTGTCGCGAGCTCGCCGTCGAGCTCGGATCGCGCCGCGTCCATCTCGGCGGTCAGGGCGTCCAGGCGGGCGTCGAGACCGGCGACCTCGGATTCGAGCGCGTCGACCTCGGCCTGGATGGGTTCGGCCGCTTCCATGATCTCGATGGCCTCGTCCTCGAGCTCGGACTGGCGGGCCTTGAGCAGTCGGTGGTCGGCCTGGAACGCCTCGAGCTCCTTGTGGGCGACCACGCTTCCGTCGTAGAGCTTCCGGTCGATCTCGGCCGCCTTGTCCTCGACCAGAGCGGCTTCGTCCTCCAGCGCCTTCTCGCGCTTGACCAGCTCGCGGAGCCGACCCCGGGCGGTCTCGGCCCTGGCGTCCGCGGCGTCGCGGTCGCGACGGGCCTCGGCCACGGCCTCTGCCTGCGGGAGGTGATCACGCCGATGCCGGACCTGATCGGCCCGGGTGTCCAGCGTCTGCACGTCGATCAGGCCGTCGAGCGATCCCACGCCGCAGAACCTACAGGGCGGACCGAAGCTCAGCCGCCGGCACCGGCTCCGCCCCCGCCGCCACCGGTTCCCGTCCCTCCGGTCCCCGTCCCGGTACCGGTACCGCCGCCCGCACCGGTGCCACCGCCGTTGCCGCCCCCTGCACCGTCGTCACCTCCGGACCCACCGCCGGTGCCGTGGCCGGAGCTCCCGGACCCGCTCGACCCGGACCCTCCGGTGCCGGAGTCCGGCGCAATGGTCGTGGAACGCGACCGCGACCGGGTCGAGGACTTCGACGTCGAGCCGGTCGACTTCGACGACGATCCCTTCCACGGATCGGGCACGGCCTTGGCCTTGGGGAGCTTGTCGGCCTCGGGGAAGTCGAGCACCGGGGCGCCGTCGAGGACGTCGGACATGAACGCGTGCCAGACCCGGGCTGCGGTGGCACCACCCTGAACCTTGCCGCCCTTCATGTGGGTGTTGGCCGCCGGGTTGCCGATCCACACCGCGGTCGACAGCTGCGGGGTGAACCCGATGAACCACACGTCGGTGTTCCGGCCGCCCTCGACCTCGGTGGTGCCGGTCTTGCCGGCCGCCGGGCGCCGCTGGGGCAGGGACCCGGCGGAGTAGGTGCCGCTGGTGACGACCTTCTCCATGCCGACGATGGCCTGACGGGCGACGTCGACGGGGATGACCTGTTCGTTGCGGGGCTTGGCCTCGAAGATCACCTTGCCGGTGCGGTCCTCCACCTTCGACACGAAGTGGGCGTCGTTGCGGCGTCCGTCGTTGGCGATCGTGGCGTAGGCCAGGGCCATGTCGAGCGGCTTGACCAGGGCGTCGCAGCCGATGGTGAAGCACGCCGGCTCGACGTGGTTCGGATCGAGCGACGACGCGGTGACGCCCAGCTTCACCGCCGTGTCCTTGACCGCGTCGAAGCCCACCGCGCCCTGCAGGCGCATGAACGCGCAGTTGTTCGACTGCGCCAGGGCCCGACCCAGGTCGACCATCCCCTGCGACGGGCAGTCGTCGGGGTAGGGACCCGACTCCTTGACCCCCCACAGCTTCTTCATGTTGTCGGGGGCATAGGCCCCCGACACGGTGCTGTTGATGCTGTAGCCGGCTTCGAGAGCGGCGACCAGGGTGAACACCTTGAACGACGATCCCGACGAGCGCCCGCCGAGCGGGGCCGCGGTCTCGACCAGGCCCTTGCCGGGGACGTCGGCCTCACCGACGATCGCCCGGACCGCTCCGGTGGCGGGCTCGACCGTGGCCAGCGCCACCGCGGTCTCGGGGTTGGCCGCATGCAGCGGGTTCGTCGCGGCCGCAGCCTCGGCCGCCGCCTGCATCTGCGGATCGATGGTGGTGGTGATGCGCAGCCCGCCGTTGAACACCAGGTAGCGGCGCAGCTCCTCGGTCGGCGCCAGCCACTCGGCCTTCACCAGCTCGTCACGGACCTTGCGCTCGACGTAGGTCAGCGACTCGGTGGTGGTGGCCACCGGCCGGCCGTAGGCCCTGGTGGGAAGCGGGAGCGAGGCGATGAACGTGGCCTGGTTGTGGTCGATCAGACCCTGGTCCTGCATCCGCTTGAGCACGACCAGCCGGCGCTCCTTGGCCACCTTCGGGAAGCGGATCGGGTCGTACCCGTTCGGGTAGCGGATCAGCGATGCCAGCACCGCGGCCTCCGCGTAGTTGATCTGGGACGCCGGCTTGTCGAAGTAGGTCTGGGCGCCGGCCTGCACCCCGTACGCGCCGCGACCCAGGTAGACGGTGTTGAGGTACTGCTCGAGGATCTGGTCCTTGCACACCTTCTTGGCCACACCGTCGCAGAGCTGCTGCTCGAGCTGGACCGCGAGGGACGCCTCCTTCATCTTGCGGGTGAAGTTCCGCTCGTCGCCGACCAGGGAGAGCTTGACCAGCTGCTGGGTGATCGTCGAGCCGCCCTGGGAGATGGTGCCCGCGTCGCTGTTGGCCCGGAACGCCCGCAGGATCGATCGAACCGACACGCCGTCGTGGTCGTAGAAGTCGGCGTCCTCCACCGCCAGCACCGTCTTCTGCAGCTCGGGCGAGATCTGGTCGAGTGTGACCACGTCGCGGTTTTCCACCCCGGCCAGGATCCCGTACTGCTCGCCGGACTGCGTGACGATGTGGGAGGCCTCCGGCAGGGACGGCAGCGCGATCTTGGTCCGGGCGGTGAACGACGCGGCCTCGGGGAGCTTGCCGATCTGGGGCAGGAGAGCCGCCGCGACCAGGGCGAGCGCGCTGACGCCCAGCACGACGATCGCGGTGAAGCGCAGGAGGAGTCGGGTCGGTCGGTTCATGGCAGGGGGTCGCCGGCAGCGGCTCCGTCCCACGCTACCGGCCGCCGACGGCCCGGTCGGGGCGCCGACGGGCGTGCTCGGCGATGACCGAGCAGCTCCTCAGGGACGCAGATCCGCAGGGTCGACCGGTAGCGTGCCCGGCCATGGCCCATCGGTTCCGCTTCGGCATCCAGACCACCCGCCCCTTCGAGGGGATGACGTGGTCCGAGACCGCCCGACGGATCGAGGAGCTCGGCTACAGCACCCTGTTCGTCCCCGACCACTTCGGCGACCAGCTCGCGCCGATCGCGGCGCTGTCGGTGGCAGCCGAGGCCACCACCACGCTGAAGGTCGGCGCCCTGGTGTTCGACAACGACTACCGACACCCGGTCACGCTGGCCAAGGAGATGGCCACCCTGGACCTGCTCAGCTCGGGCCGGGTCGAGCTCGGGCTCGGCGCCGGCTGGATGGTCACCGACTACGAGCAGTCCGGCATGACCTACGACCCGCCCGCGGTCCGCGTCGACCGCTTCGAAGAGGCGCTTGCCGTCGTTCAGGGCCTGTTCGGCGACGGCCCGGTCGACTTCGACGGCGAGCACTACCGGATCTCGGGTCTGGAAGGCCTGCCTCGCCCCCACACCCCCGGCGGTCCCCCGCTGCTGATCGGCGGTGGAGGACGGAGGGTGCTGTCGATCGCGGCTCGCCACGCCGACATCGTCGGGGTCAACCCCGACCTGCGCGCCGGTCGGATCGACGCGGCGACGACCGCCGACGCGCTCGCCTCGGCGGTCGACCGCAAGATCGCCTGGGTCCGCCAGGCCGCCGGGGACCGCATCGAGCAGATCGAGCTCAACCAGCTGTGCTTCGCGGCCACCATCACCGATGACCTCGACCCGTACGTCGAGTTCCTGGCCGGGCTGTTCGGCACCCCGGCCGACGAGGTGCTCGAGTCGCCGACCGTGGTCGCCGGGTCCCTTCCCGAGATCGTCGACCGCCTGGAAGCCCGACGGGACCGCTGGGGGTTCAGCTACCACGTGTTCCAGGGCGACGCGGCCGAGGTCATGGCCCCGGTCGTGGCCGAGCTGAGCGGGCGCTGACGGTCACCCCGTGATCCGGCGGTCGCGCTCCACCCGCTCCACCCGCGACGGCGGCGGTGACGCCACCACCGTCGCGCTCGCCGGGGCCGGCGCCATCGCCGTCGTGCACGCCCTGGCGGCGCCGTCCGCCGGCTGTCGGGTGACCGCGGTGGCGTCGGCCGGCGGTTCGTCGGCCCGGCACCTGGCGGGCCAGCTCGACGAGCAGGTGCGCCACGCGGTGCGCGCCGTGCCGGTCGACGACCTGCCCGCCGGGGCCGACCTGCTGGTCGTCGCCAGCCCGCCGGACTCCCACGTCGCTCTCGCCCTGCAGGGCCTGGCCGCGGGAGCCGACGTGCTGGTCGAGAAGCCGCTGGCGACGAACCTGGCCGACGCCGACCGCCTCGTCGACGCCACCCGGGCCGCCACCGCGTCCGGGGTGGTCCTCCGATGCGCCGAGAACCTGCTGCACGCCCCGAGCTGGGCGGTGGTCACCGGGCACCGCTCCGCCATGGGGCCGTTGCAGCACCTGTCGGCCCGGACCCTGCAGCCGCCGCCGAGTTGGGGGCACTTCACCCGACCGCTCACCGCCGGCGGCGTCCTGTTCGACCTCGGCCCGCACGCCCTGGCGCTGGTGATGGCGCTGGCAGGCGAGCCGGTCGTGTCGGTGACCGGCGAGCTGTCCTCCACCCGCGACGACGGCGCCGACGACGACGCGTCGGTGCAGTTGCGCTTCGCCTCCGGACTGGTCGCCACGGTCGAGGTGTCGTGGACCGCACCGGAGGTGGAGTGGTCGCTGCAGGCCGCGTCGGCCGACGGCGTCGCCCGCCTGGAGCTCTCGCCCGACGTGCTGGTCGAGATCGACGGCGAGCCGGTGGCGGTCCCGGACCGGGTCGCCGACGCGGCGGACCCGGCGTTGGAGCGGATGGGCTACATCGGACAGCTGGCCCGCCTCGAGGAGTCCCAGACCGTCGAGACGGCCCGCGACGTGCTCGAGGTGATCTGCGCCGCGTACGCGTCGGCCGGCGACGGCGGGACCGAGGTGCCGGTGCCGTTCGCCGGCGACCGGACGCTCACCCCGATGCAGCTGTGGCAGGGCTGAGCCCGCTCAGAAGTCCTCGTCGAAGGCGACGTCGCCGGACACGCCCACCTGGTACGACGACACGGTCCGCTCGAAGAAGTTGGTCAGCTCCTGGACGTCCTGGAGCTCCATGAAGGCGAACGGGTTCTTCGATCCGTACACCTTGGACAGCCCCAGGGTGAGCAGCCGCTGGTCGGCCACGTACTGCAGGTACTCGCGCATGTCGACCAGCGACATGCCGGCCACGCCCTGGCTCAGGAGGTCCTCGGCGAAGCCGAACTCGCACTCGACCGCCTCGGAGATCATCTCGGTGACCCGGGCGCCGAGGTCGTCGTCGAACAGGTCGGGCTCCTCGCGTCGGACCTGCTCGATCACCTCGAAGGCGAAGTTCATGTGGCAGGACTCGTCGCGGAACACCCAGTTGGTGCCCGACGCCAACCCGTTGAGCAGGCCCTTGGAGCGCAGGAAGTAGACGTAGGCGAACGCCCCGAAGAAGAACAGCCCCTCGATGCAGGCCGCGAAGCAGATCAGGTTCAACAGGAACTGCTTGCGCTCCTCGCGGGTGCGCAGCTCGGCCAGGCCGTGGATCGAGTCGATCCACTTGAAGCAGAACTCGCCCTTGCGGCGGATCGACGGGATGTTGTCGATCGCCGCGAACGCCTGCGCCCGCTCGTCCTGGTCCGGGATGTAGGTGTCGAGCAGCGTCAGGTAGAACTGGACGTGCAGCGCCTCCTCGTAGAGCTGGCGGCTCAGGTACATCCGGGCTTCGGGCGTGTTGATGTGCTGGTACAGGTTCAGCACCAGGTTGTTCGACACGATCGAGTCGCCGGTGGCGAAGAACGCGACCAGGCGGTTGATCAGGTGCCGCTCGGCGGGAAGCAGCTTGCGCTGGAGGTCGACGAGGTCGTCGGAGAAGTCGATCTCCTCGACGGTCCAGGTGTTGCGGATCGCGGCGCGGTACATCTCGTAGAACTGCGGGTAGCGCATGGGCCGCAGGGTGAGGTGGAACCCGGGGTCGAGCAGCTGACCCGCGGCGGGCGCGGTGCCGGCGGTCGGGGCGACGGTGCCCGATGTGACGGCGGGGTCGAACAGGTCGGGGTCGAGCGAGACGGCTTCGTTCAGGGCCATGGGACGCGGTGCTCCTTGGGTGCGGGCGAGTGGGGCGGGTCGGAAGAAGGTGGGGTCGGAGTCGGCGGACTGCTCAGCGAGCGGTGCTCACTGGCAGGCCTCGCACGCCTCGGGGTTCTCGAGCGAGCACGCCAAGGCCTCTTCGTCGGAGTAGGCGGTGGGCGCCGGCGCGGGTTCGCCGCCCCCCGGGCCTCCCGGTCCACCGGGACCCGAGCCGTCCGGCGTGCTCGACGTCGTCGCTCCCGTCGTCGTCTTGTTGATGCGGGTCGCCGGACGGGAACGCAGGTAGTACGTGGTCTTCAGCCCGGACTTCCAGGCATGGACGTACATCGACGACAGCTTCCCGATGGTCGGCGACTCCATGAACAGGTTCAGCGACTGGCTCTGGTCGATGTACGCGCCGCGGGCGGCGCCCATGTCGAGCAGGGCCCGCATCGGCAGCTCCCAGGCGGTGCGGTACACGGCCCGGACGTCCGCGGGGATGGCGTCGATGCCCTGGACCGATCCCTCGTCGCGCTTGATCGCCGAGATGATCGAATCGGTCCACAGGCCGCGGGCCTGCAGCTCGCGTACCAGGTAGGTGTTGATCTGAAGGAACTCGCCCGAGAGCGTCTCGCGCTTGAACAGGTTCGACACCTGCGGCTCGATGCACTCGTAGCAGCCGGCGATCGACGCGATCGTCGCGGTCGGCGCGATGGCGATCATCAGCGAGTTGCGGAGGCCGACCTCGGCGATGCGCGCCTTGAGGGCGTCCCAGCGGGCGGCGTCGGTCGGGGTGACGCCCCACAGGTCGAACTGGAGCTGGCCCGACGCGGCGCGGGTCTCGGCGAAGCCGTCGTGGGCGCCGTGGGCCTCGGCCAGGTCCGCGGACGCGGTCAGGGCGTTGAAGTAGATCTCCTCGGAGATGCGGGTCGACAGGTCCTTCGCCGCGTCGGAGTCGAACGGCAGGCCGAGCTTGAAGAACACGTCCTGCAGGCCCATCAGCCCCAGGCCGACCGGACGCCACTTGGAGTTGGAGCGGCCGGCGGCGTCGGTCGGGTAGAAGTTGATGTCGACGACCCGGTCGAGGAACGGCACCGCCAGGCGGACCACCTCGGCCAACCGGTCGAAGTCGAACGCGGGGGCGCCGTCGGCACCCGGACGCACCATGGCGCCGAGGTTGACCGAGCCCAGGTTGCACACCGCGGTCTCGGCCTGGTTGGTGACCTCGAGGATCTCGGTGCAGAGGTTGGACAGGTGCACGACGTTGGGGGTGCCGTCGGCCTTGGTGGTCCCGGTCTGGTTGCACTTGAGGTTGGATGCGTCCTTGAATGTCATCCAGCCGTTGCCGGTCTCGGCCAGGGTGCGCATCATCCGCTGGTAGATCTGACGGGCCGGGACCTGACGCTCGAACAGGCCGTCGTTCTCGGCCTGGATGTAGGCGTCGCGGAACTCGTCGCCGTAGAGGTCGATCAGGTGCGGGACCTTCTTGGGGTCGAACAGCGACCACTGCCAGTCCTTCTCGACCCGCTCCATGAACAGGTCGGGGACCCAGTTGGCCAGGTTCAGGTTGAGCGTGCGCCGGGCGGTGTCGCCGACGTTGTCGCGCAGCTCGAGGAACTCCTCGATGTCGGCGTGCCAGGTCTCGAGGTAGACGCACGCGGCGCCCTTGCGCCGGCCGCCCTGGTTGACCGCCGCGACGGAGCTGTCGAGGGTCTTGAGCCACGGCACGATGCCGTTGGAGAGGCCGTTGGTGCCCCGGATCAGCGAGCCGCGGGACCGGACCCGGCTGTAGGACAGCCCGATGCCGCCGGCGTGCTTGGACAGGCGGGCGACGTCGCGGTAGCGGTCGTAGATGGCGTCGAGGTTGTCCTCGGGCGAGTCGAGCAGGTAGCAGCTCGACATCTGCGGATGGGCGGTTCCCGAGTTGAACAGCGTCGGCGAGCTCGGCAGGTACTCCAGGCTGGAGATCAGCTCGTAGAACTCGATCGCCTCCTCCGGGGTGCGCGACAGGCCACAGGCGACGCGCAGCAGGAAGTACTGCGGCGTCTCGACGACCCGACGGGACTCGGGGTGGCGCAGCAGGTAGCGGTCGTACACGGTCCGCAGGCCGAAGAACTCGTAGAGCCAGTTGCGATCGGCCAGCACGGCATCGTTGAGCTTGCGGGCGTTGGTGGCGACCATCGCCGCGGTCTCGTCGCCGATGATCCCCTGGGCGTGGCCCATGGCGACCGACTGGGAGAAGGAGTAGATGTCCTGGTTCTGGACCTCCTTGTCGATCACCGTCGCGAGCAGCCGGGCCGCCAGGCGCGAGTAGTTCGGCTCCTCGGAGATCAGCGCGGCCGCGGTGCGGATCGACAGCTCGTCGAGCTCCTCGGTGCTCGAGTGGTCGACCAGGCCCGAGATGGTGCGGGTGGCGACCCGCATCGGGTCGACGTTGTCGAGTCCCACCGCGCATCGGGCGACGGCGCGGACGATCTTGTTGAGATCGACGGGCTCCAGGCTGCCGTCGCGCTTGCGAACCTGCATCGGGGATCCGGTGGCCGAGTCGGTGAGGTCGACCAGACCGGTCGACGTCGGCGGCGCGGGGGTGTCGCCCACCACCTGCACCGGGCGTCCGGCCGCAGCGGTGTCGATGCTCTCGGTTGTGCTGACGACGTCCTGGTCGAGTGCCACGACTCGTCCCCCTTCTGCGCTCCCTGCGCTGGTGTCGGTGTCTCCGGTTCGCCCGAACCGGAGGGTTCTCATCACGTGCTGCGGGACCCTCGGGCCGACCTCGGGCCGTGCGACCAGCGGTCGGACTGGCACCAGATGTTGTGGCCGAGCGTTCCCCCACCCCCAAGATGTGGGGACAGGGCCGTAATTACAGCCAGGTAACTACAGAGGTGTCAACGCTTTCCGAAAACCTCGCTCCGCGTCCACCGGAACACCCTCAGAAACGTGACGATTGCCACTCTCCGCGCGAGTTCGGCATCGATCCCCGCGGTTCGGGGCCCGGGCGCGTCCTAGGGTGGGGCGATGGCCGACGACGCCGCTCCCCCGCTGCCGGGCTCCCCCGGAGCCCCGCTGTGGGACCCGCTCGCGGTGCCGGCCGCCACCGTCATCGTGCTGCGCGACGGCACCGACGGACCCGAGGCGCTCATGCTGAAGCGGGACCGCGACCTCAGCTTCGCCGGCGGGATGTGGGTGTTCCCCGGAGGTCGCATCGACGACACCGATTTCGACCCCGAAGCTCCCGGGAATCCCGACGATGCCGACGAGGCGGTCGAGAACGCGGCGCGTCGGGCCGCGGCCCGGGAGGCGATCGAGGAGTCCGGGGTCGAGGTCGATCCGACCGCACTTCGACGGTGGTCCCACTGGACACCTCCACCACTGCAGGACAAGCGCTTCTCCACCGCCTTCTTCGTGGCCCCCGCCGTCGCCGCCGACGTCCGGGTCACCATCGACGACGGGGAGATCCGCGCGCACCGATGGGCCCGACCCGACGAGGTGATCCGCCGCCGCGACGCCGGCGAGGTCGCGCTTGCCCCGCCGACGTTCATCACCCTGACGCAGCTGCTCCGCCACGACTCGGTGGCTCGGATCCTCGACGCAGCGCCGACCGGTCCGATCGAGCACTTCTCGACCCGGGTCGCGCTGCGCGACGGCGGGTGGACCGCCGTGTACCACGGCGACAGCACCTTCGACGAGCTCGGAGACCTGGGCGGCAAGGGCGAGGTCGACCTCGATGCCCCCGGACCCCGGCACCGGCTGGTCATGGCCGAGCGCTGGTCCTACCAGCGCGAGGGGTGCTGAGGATGACCGACCCGTCCGATCACGCCGACCTCGAGCACGATCCCAACGACCCCGACGGGACCCGGGGACACGCCGGGGCGTCGGTCACCGTGCCGACGACGATCGTGTGCGTCGACTGCGGTGGGACCTGCCACCTGCTGACCGCCCCGTTCGACGACGGGGTCGGCCCGGTCGGGTTCCGGCCCGGCGACATCGTGTCGTACCGCTGCGCCGACTGCCTGGATCGCTGGGACGTCGAGCTCGACGAGTCAGACGTGAACTGATCCTGGTTCCACCGATCGGTGGGTTCGGGTTCAGGCGGCGGTGAGGAGGTGGTGGAGCAGTTCGTCGAGCGCGTAGGCGGTGAGGTGTTCGCCGCCGCCGTGGCAGCGACACGAATCAGCCCCGATGTCTGGTGGCGGTTCGGGTGGGTGTGTCTGGTGTGGCAGCACCGCAACATCGGCGTGTGGTCCGGGTGTCGGGCCTGGCGGGCCGGAGGATCCGAGGCAGCGGGTTCGGTCGTAGAAGGTGAGTTGGCTGCCGTTCCGGACGATCCGCCAGCGTTTCCGGTGCAGTTCGTGGTGATGGAAGCTGCACAACAAGACACCGTTGTCGAGGTCGGTGAGACCACCGTGTTCGGCGACTCCGGCGATGTGGTGGGTTTCGACGAATCGGGTGGTTGGGCATCCCGGGAACTCACACGCCGATACGCCTCCGGCGCGGTGGCGTAGCGCGCGGCGTTGGTGACGGTTGAACAAGCGTTTCTCCGTACCCAACCAGAGTGGTTGGCCGTCGTGGTCGATCAGCATCTGCAACACCCCGTCGCAGAGGACCCGTGACAACTCGGCGTTGCTCAGGTGTGCTCCGGTGCGCGGCAGATAGGCACGGGAACCGAGACCGACCGCCACGTTCGCGTCGATGTCGATGCCGAGCGCTTCGGCGAGAGCGGCGATGTCGCAGACGACCTGCACGGCGAAACGTTCACCGCCACGGTCACCCACCCCGGTCCCTGACGCGTGTTCCAACACGATGGATGCCATCGCGGTGATCGACTCGACCGCGCTCACACACCGCCCCGACACCCCCCGGCGGACTCCCCGACTCCGGTGGTTTCGGCTGTGTCGGATGGTTCACCAGCTTCAGACGGCTTGTCGGCGTGTGGGTGGGTGCCGGTCCGTTCCAGTTCGGCGATGACGGCCCGTCGGGCTTGTTCGAGCAGTTCTCCGGTGAGCTTGTCGAGGGCGCCGTCGATCCGGTAGCGGCCGTGGTCATCGATCCAGTTCCGCCACCAGTGATCCAACTCGAGATCATCCGCAACAGAACCATCAGCACCATCACCGCCGCCGTCACCGTCGGCAGTGCCGGGGGTGGGGCGTAGTGACCGGTACGCGGCGAGCACCCGTTGCGCTTGACGTGGAGTGCAGGCCCGCACGACATCGAGGACCCTCTCCTCGTTCTCTGGAGTGACGACCCGCGCTGCGGACGCGAGCACACCCATGGACACCTGCCCGCCGCGTGCCGCGGCGAGCAGGGACGGCATCTCATCGACGCGCGCTGCGATCGACACCAGCCGTTCCGCGTCGCGAGGAGCGAAGTTCGTGCGTACCGACAGGTAGTGGGCGAAGGACCGCCACCCCCGGCCCTGCCATCCCCCGACCGCGTCGTACTCGGCGAGGACACCGACCAGTTCCGCGTCCAACGCGTGGATCTGCGCGGACAGCACACCGATGCGATCGTCCAACTCGCGCAGACGCGACTCCCAATCACCAACCACAGCCGCTTCTGGCCGCTCCATGATGGTGGTCCCGCCGTCCATGCCCACCATCATATCGAACACCCGTTCGATCATGCAAGACCTGGGCCCGGATTCGTCGCAGACGGTTCGGCTTCGAACACCCGCACCCAAGGCGAAAGGCACCTCCCGCGAATACGAAACCCACCCCATACGCAGAGCAGGCATCTCCCTCGCCGAGATCGCGGTGTTCCTCGGTTCTCCGACCGCGAAACAGGTCGAGAGCTGGATCGGCGACCTTGAACCACCCTGGGTTCGTTGGAGGCTCCTGAGCTTGGAAGGCTGGAGTCATGCCACAGGAGAAGTCGCCGGGGAAGCCGACTACGCGTCGCTACTCGGATCAGGAGAAGGAACAGGCGGTCCGTCTGGTGCGCCAGGCCCGTTCGGAGGGACGTGGTCATGGCGCGATCCAGCGGATCGCGCTACAGCTCGGATATGGGACCGAGACGGTGCGCAAGTGGGTCAAGGTCGCCGATATCGATGAGGGTGTGAAGCCGGGACGGTCGACCGCGGACGCGGCGAAGATCAAGGAGCTCGAGGCTCAGGTCAAGGAGCTGAAGCGGGCGAACGAGATCTTGCGGAAGGCGTCGGCGTAATTTGCCCAGGCGGAGCTCGACCGCCCGTGAACGTGCTTGTCGGGTTCATCGACGAGCACCGTGACGAGCTCGGAGTCGAGCCCATCTGCAAGGCCCTGCAGGTGGCTCCGAGCAGCTACTACGCCGCCAAGAAGCGCGAGCTCGCCCCCTCGGCGAGAGCGGTGCGTGACGCGGTGATGATGCAGGTGCTGATGGTGGACGAACCGCAAGGTCTACGGCGCTCACAAGCTGTGGCTGGCAGCCAGACGCGCTGGCCATGAGATCGGCCGGGACCAGGTCGCCCGTCTGATGCGCGAGCTGGGCATCCAGGGCGTCTCTCGGCGTCGCAAGAAGGTGTTCAGCACCATCTCTGACCCGGACGCCACCCGGGCAGCGGACCTGGTGAAGCGCAACTTCACCGCGGACCGGCCCGACGCGTTGTGGGTCACGGACCTGACCTACGTGCCGACCCGGTCCGGGATGGCGTACGTGTGTTTCATCGTCGACGCGTTCAGTCGTCGGATCGTCGGCTGGCGCGCCGCGTCGCACATGCGTACCGACATGGTCCTCGACGCCGTCGAGATGGCCAGACGATCCAGAGGCGGAGGGCGCCTCGTCGGGCTCGTCACCCACTCCGACGCCGGCAGCCAGTTCACCAGTGTGCGGTTCACCGAACGGCTCGACGAGATCGGAGCCCGCCCTTCGATCGGCACCGTCGCCGACTCCTACGACAACGCCCTGGCCGAGACAACCAACGGTCTCTACAAAGCTGAGTGCGTCTACGGGCCCGACACCACAGGCTGGGCCGACGTCAACGAGCTCGAACACGCGACGCTCGACTGGGTGTACTGGTTCAACGAACAGCGGCTCCACAGCCACTGCGGCCACGTGCCCCCGGCAGAGTTCGAAGCAGCGTTCTACGCTGCCCAACAAGCCGACCCCGTCGGGGTTGGAAACCAATAGAACGAGCCTCCATCAGACCCAGGGTGGTTCAACCTCGACGTGGAGATCTCCTAGCGCCGGGCCACGTCGTGCCGTGTCGACGTCGTCGGGATCGATCAGCTCTAACGAGGAGATGAGCACGTCGGGGTGAGGCGAGCGCTTGAGCACATCGCGGCTGACCCAGCCCGGTGGGTCCGACCTACGAGGAGGTCAGATAGCCGATGTCCAAGCAACGACGCTGTCCAAGCAACGACACGTCCGACCGGGCGACCACCTCGACGACGGCACCGTCGTCATCCGGGGCGGGATCCTCGACGCCGACGTGCTGCGCGCTGACGCCGAGCGCTACCACTCGATCTACGGCGAGTTCGGGATCTCGGTGTTCGCGGCCCGTGACGCGACCGTCGATGAATTGGCGCAGCAGGCGCCGCTGGTGCGTTTCGAGGTCCTGACGCTCGTCCGGGCGGGCACCCCTGCTCGCAGCGGGCTTCCGGCTCGAGCCGACCGGCCGCAACCCGAGGCACTTCACAGTCGTCTTCGACGAACTCGACGTGGGCGTGGCCGCCCTCGAAGCCTGCGAGCATCGCAGCTGGCTCAATCCGCACCATGAGGACTGACCGATTGGAGGTGACCCACATGGACGACCTCGACCTCATCGCTGACCTCAACGACCAGGACGACGACGGCCTCGGCTGGTCCACGCTCGTCGACGCCACTGTGCCGCAGCGCGTTCACCCGGGCGCGATGATCCTCGCCGGCAACTCCCAGGCCCAGGCCGTCGTGCGGGTCGTTGCGATCGACGAGGACGGCCAGATCCACTTCTCGATCCTGCCCGGATCGGTCGCCAAGAATCGCCACCTGCTCGACCGAACGGTGGTGTGAAGGCGGCCACCCTGACGGTGGGCCCTTCTACTGTCGCTTCTGCTGTGCGGACTGGTACAGGACGACACGTAGCGGCAGGAGCCGATCGCTCGGATGCGCGAAACCCCAGCTCCGCGGCACGACTCGGTACGCCGTGGTACGGGCTGGGATGGCTGGTCCCGGGCTCATAACCCGAAGGTCGCTGGTTCAAATCCTGCCCCCCACCACGAGGGGTTACCTCAACACGCGACCCTCTCGTTCCGATGGGACAGCGCGGCAGCGAGCACGCCGCTGGAAAGGGGCAGGCACCATGGACCGGGAACCCACCGATCGATCAACCGTCGGAGACGACCGCGATCTGCTCGACGAGCTCACCCGGCTCCGGGACCGACTGGAACGGGCCGAGGCCCGGCTCGCCGCGATCGAATCCCCCGAGGGCAACCCGCGCACCGGCGCCGCTCCGGTTCCGACGACGCCCGACCGGCCCTGCACCCGCAGCCACCCCGACCCCAGCCCGATCACCGACAACCGGACCGTGACCGACCGCCGAGGGATGCTGGCCAAGGCCGGCACCGTCGCCGGCATCGCCGCCGCTGGACTGGCAGGGGCTGTCGCCACCGCGACGCCGGCCGCCGCTGCCAACGGCGATCCCCTCACGATGGGATCGAACAACAGCGCGTCGGCACAGACGAGGTCCTACAACGACTTCACCAGCCAGGACCACTTGTTCGAGTTCTGCGACACCGCCATTCCCGCGCCCGAGGGTTCCGGCCTCGCGACCCTGGTCGGTTCGGCCCAGTACTTCCCGATCGGTGTTCTCGGATACAGCTCCGTCGACTCTGGGACCGCGGTCTACGGCCGGTCGACCGGGAACGCGGCGTACGCGGTGCAGGCGATCGCGAGCGGATCTGGATCGGCCGGCGTGTACGCGAGCGGGAACATCGGAGCCTGGGCCCACGGTGTCAGCCAGGCCGTGCACGCCGAGGCCGGCTCCGGCGGAACCGCCGTGTACACGACCGGTGGAACACGGGGCCTCCTGGTCAACGGGGCCACCTACCCGCTGGCGATCCCACCCAACGGTGCTGGAACTACCGCACCAGCGAGCGCCGCCAACACCGGCGACGTCTACGTCGACAGTGTCGGCACCCTCTACCACTGCGTCGCCGGCGGCACCCCCGGCACCTGGCGACGCCTGTCAGGGCCCGCCACCGCCGGCGCCTACACCGCCGTCACCCCCACCCGCGTTTACGACTCCCGACTCACCGACGGCACGATCACCGGCGGAGCAACCCGCACCCTCAGCGTCGCCAACGGCATCGACATCACCACCGGCTCCGTCACCGTCCCCAACCTCGTCCCCGCCGGAGCCACCGCCATCCAATACAACCTCACCGTCACCAACACCGTCGGCAACGGCTACCTCCAGATCGCCCCCGGAACCGCCACCACCATCACCAGCTCCTCGATCAACTGGTCCACCACCGGCCAGATCCTCGCCAACGGCCTCAGCGTCAAACTCGACACCAACCGCCAGGTCAAGGCCTTCGCCGGCGGCGGCTCCACCCACTTCGTCATCGACGTCCTCGGCTACTACCACTGAACCCTCGTACCCCTGGACGCACCGTCGAGACGTCGACGGAACCCCCTCAGGGGCTGCTCGGCGCCGCCACTACGCTGGATCGTCCATGGATCCTGCTCCGTCGACCCCCCGCGGCCCTGCCGATCAGCCTTATCCCGCCGTCTCGTCGCGGCCCGACCTGCCGGCGCTGGAGCAGCGCCTGCTCGACCGCTGGGAGGAGCAGAAGACCTTCGAACGCTCCGTCGAGCAGCGTCCCTCCGATGACGAGTTCGTCTTCTACGACGGGCCGCCGTTCGCCAACGGGCTCCCCCACTACGGCCACCTGCTGACCGGCTACGTCAAGGACGTCGTCCCCCGCTACCAGACCATGCGGGGCAAGCGGGTCGAGCGTCGCTTCGGCTGGGACTGCCACGGCCTGCCGGCCGAGATGATGGTCGAGCAGGAGTCCGGCGTCGCCGGCCGCGCCGCCATCACCGCCTACGGCATCGACCGCTTCAACGATCTCTGCCGCACCTCGGTGCTGCGCTACACCGACGAGTGGGAGCGCTACGTCACACGCCAGGCCCGCTGGGTCGACTTCGCGGACGACTACAAGACCATGGACCTCCCGTACATGGAGTCGGTGATCTGGGCCTTCAAGCAGCTGTGGGACAAGGGCCTGGTCTACGAGGCCTACCGGGTCATGCCGTACTCGTGGGGGGCCGAGACCCCGCTGTCGAACTTCGAGATCCGCCTCGACGACGCCACCCGCCCCCGCCAGGACCCCGCTCTCACCGTGGCGTTCACCGTCGCCGCCGACGGGCGCACCGGACGGGTCGCCGAGCTGCTCGGCGACGGACCGGCCGAGATCTGGGCGTGGACGACCACGCCGTGGACCCTGCCGTCCAACCTGGCGCTCGCGACCGGCCCCGACATCGGCTACTCGGTGGTCGAGGTCCGCTCCGGACGACGAGCCGGCACCAGGGTGCTGATCGGCTCGGGCGCGCTCGAGCGCTACGCCAAGGACCTCGGCGAGGACCACGAGGTGCTCGGCACCCTCACCGGAGCGGAGCTGGCCGGGCTCGCCTACGAGCCGCTGCTGCCCTACTTCGCCGGCCGGGAGAACTGCTTCGTCGTGCTCAGCGGCGACTTCGTCACCGACGACGACGGTACCGGCATCGTCCACATGGCACCCGGCTTCGGCGAGGACGACCAGCGGGTGTGCGAAGCGAACGGCATCGTGCTGGTGTGTCCGGTCGACGACAGCGGCCGCTTCACCGCCGAGGTCCCCGACTACGAGGGCCAGAACGTCTTCGACGCCAACCCGAACGTGATCACCGACCTCAAGGCCGCCGGCGTCGTCGTCCGCCACGACACCTACGAGCACAACTACCCGCACTGCTGGCGCACCGATACCCCGATCATCTACAAGGCCGTGTCGTCGTGGTACGTCGAGGTCACCGCCTTCCGCGACCGGCTCGTCGAGCTGAACCAGGACATCAACTGGATCCCGTCCCACGTGCGTGACGGCCAGTTCGGCAAGTGGCTCGAGGGCGCCCGCGACTGGTCGATCAGCCGCAACCGCTTCTGGGGTTCACCCATCCCGGTGTGGCGCTCCGACGACCCCGCGTACCCGCGCCTCGACGTCTACGGCAGCCTGGCCGAGATCGAGGCCGACTTCGGCGTCCGCCTCGACGACCTGCACCGCCCGACCGTCGACGAGCTGGTCCGGCCCAACCCCGACGACCCGACCGGCCGGTCGATGATGCGGCGGGTCCCCGAGGTGTTCGACTGCTGGTTCGAGTCGGGTTCCATGCCCTTCGCCCAGGTGCACTACCCGTTCGAGCACCGTGAATGGTTCGAGGAGCACTCCCCCGCCGACTTCATCGTCGAGTACATCGCCCAGACCCGCGGCTGGTTCTACACGCTGCACGTCCTGTCGGTGGCCCTGTTCGATCGACCGGCCTTCTCCAACGTCATCTGCCACGGAGTCGTGCTGGACCACGAGGGCCGCAAGCTCTCCAAGAAGCTGCGCAACTACCCGGACCCCGAAGAGGTGATGACCACCCTCGGCTCCGACGCGCTCCGCTGGTACCTGATGGCGTCGCCGATCCTGCGCGGCGGCGACCTGCGCATCGCGACCGACGCCTCCGACATCAGCGAGGTGGTGCGCCTGGTCATCAACCCGATCTGGAACGCGTACGCGTTCTTCACCCTGTACGCCAACGCGGACGGCGAGCGGGGCCGGTTCCGCACCGACGCGACCGGCGTGCTCGACCGCTACGTCCTGGCCAAGACCCGCGAGCTGGTCGAACGCGTCGGCGACCGCATGGACGCCTTCGACATCGCCGGTTCCTGCCAGGAGGTCCTCGCCTTCCTCGACGCGCTCAACAACTGGTACATCCGCCGGTCCCGCGAGCGGTTCTGGGGTTCCAGCGCCGAGGTGACCGCCCAGGACCGCGCCGATGCCCGCGACACGCTGTTCACGGTGCTCAGCACCCTGGTGCGGGTCACCGCGCCGCTGCTGCCGTTCGTGAGCGACGAGATCCACATGGGACTGCACCCCGAGGCCGACGGCACGTCCTCGGTCCACCTCGAGGACTGGCCCGACGCCGCCTCGCTGCCCTCCGATCCGGAGCTGGTCGACGCGATGGACCGCATTCGCGAGGTGTGCTCGGTCGCCCTCGGGCTGCGGGAGGACCACCGCCTGCGGGCGCGCCTGCCGCTGCGGAGCCTGACCGTCGCCGGACGCCACCTCGACGGCCTCCAGCCCCTGGCCGCGCTCGTCCGGGACGAGGTCAACGTGAAGGACGTCGTGTTCACCGACGACGTGGAGTCCGTCGGCTCGTTCCAGCTGCGACCGAACGCCCGGGTCCTCGGACCCCGGCTCGGCAAGGACGTCCAGAGCGTCATCCGGGCGGCCAAGGCCGGCGAGTGGACCGCCGGCGGCGACGGCACCGTGACCGTGGCCGGACACGAGCTGGGCGCGGACGAGTTCGACCTCACCCTCGAGGCCCGCGACGGCGCCGCCGCCGCTCCCCTGCACGACAGCAGCGCCGTGGTCGAGCTCGACGTCGAGGTCACCCCGGAGCTCGCCGCCGAGGGACTGGCCCGCGACGCGGTGCGCATGATCCAGCAGGCCCGCAAGGACGCCGGCCTGGACGTCACCGACCGCATCGAGACCCGCCTCGCACTGCCCGCCGAGATGGCTGACGCGGTCGACGCCCACCGGGACTGGGTGGCCGAGCAGGTCCTGGCCGTCTCGCTCGAGGTGACGGCGTCGGACGGGGAGCCGACCGCGGCCGTGGCGGTCGCCGGCTGAAGCGCCGGCTGAACGGACAGGACGTGGGACTGTGAGCGTCGCCGAGGTCGTCGACAGCCACGTCCACCTGCTGCCCGGCCGGCTGGGCGCCAAGGTGAGGACGATCTTCACCGACGTCGGCGGCTACGACCTGGCGTACCCGGCGGACCACGCCGCGGTGTGCGAGCAGTTGGCGGCCGAGGGCGTGGCGGCGGTCTGGACCCTTCCGTACGCCCATCGACCGGGTGTCGCCGATTCGCTCAACCGGGCGTCGGCCGCCACCGCGGCGGCGGACCTGGCGGTGCAGGTCGTCGCCGGCGCAACGGTTCACCCGGGCGACGACGACCCGGTGATGGTCGTGCGCCGGGCGGTCGAGGACGACGGAGCCCGGGTCCTCAAGCTCCACTGCTCGGTCGGTCGCTTCGATCCGCTCGATCCGGCACTCGTGCCGGTGTGGGACTACGTCGAGGAGACCCGGCTGCCGGTGGTGGTGCACGCCGGCCGCTCACCCGACGGGGTCGGCTCCGGCGACGACCTGCTCCCGCTCGACGAGACGGCACGTCGACACCCGGCGGCGCGGATCGTGATCGCTCACTGCGGGCACGACCACGAGACCGACGCAGTGGCGATCCTCGATCGTCACCCGAACGTGCACGCCGACCTCACCCCGGTGGTCAACCGGCTGGTCCAGGTACCGGCGGCTGACGCGGCCCGCCTGGCCGACCGCCTGCTGTTCGGGACCGACGCGCCCAACACCGAGGTGACCGCGGCGCGGTGCCGGGCCCACGTCGAGGCGCTCGGCCTGGTCCCGGAGGCGACCTCCGCGATCCTGGGCGGCAACGCCCGTCGCCTCGTCGCCGAGGTCGCGGACTGAGCTGGCTGGCCGACTGAGCTGGCTGACCGGCTGAGCTGGCTGACCGGCTGGCCCGCACTCCAGTCAGAAGTACGTCGGCCCCGACCGGTCCGGACCGACGAGCAACTCGGCTTCGGCCACCTCGTGCACCCCCTCCAGGCGCATGACGCGACGGCCGTCGGAGACCACGACGGTCACCGTCCCGTCGTCCGCGTCCTGAACTCCCACCATCGTCTGGTGGGGGTGCAGCGACTCGACCAGCGCACGACCGGGTCGGTCCGCGACCACGAGCAGTCGACGATCGGTGCGGGCCAGGACGCAGACCAGCCCCTTGGCGTGGCCCACCACCAGACGATGCACGACCTCCCCGGCAGCCAACGACGTCGAGGTCACCCGCAGCGCCGCCGTCGCCTGGGCCAGCGACCTCGCGTCGAGCCGTCCCATCGCCACGGCCATCGGGTCGGACCGACCATCGCCGGCAGAACCCGAGCCGAAGCCTGAGCCGCCCGAGCCGCCGGAGCGGCCCGGACCGCCCCCGGCGTCCCGTCGGGGCGTTCCGCGCCCGAACGGTCCGGACCCACCGGACGGGACGCCGCCGTCACCGGCCGACGCCCCGGTCGAGCGGCTGCCGACGCTGAAGCGCGACGCGGACGGGACCCGGGGCTCCGGTCCGGTCCCGAAGGTCGATCGGGCCGCAGGCGTGTCCGGGACCGTCCACCGGTCCTGAGGTCCCGGACCGACGTGGTGTCCGGTCGAGCCACCGTCGACACCCACGGTGGGACCTGCCGACTCGACCGTCTCGGGAGGCTCGATCGGCTCCGGAGGTTCGGCCGGAGACGCGGTCCAACCCGCAGCGCGGTCGGCCTCGGTGCGGGAGCGGCGTCGACGGGTGGTCCCCGCCGCGCTCCACCGACCCGTCGGCCGGACCCGGCGTCGCGACGGTCGGTCGGCACCCACGTCGGATCCGCTCTCCGCGACGAGCGGCTCGGGTTCGGACGACGGCGGCGGCACGCTCGGGGGAACAGCGCCCGGGGGAACGGGAACGACCGGAGGCGACGGCGCGACCGTCCGTTCGACCGCGGGCGGCGCCGGCGGCGCAGGGGTGGCCACCGGCGGCCACGGAGCCGCCGGTGCCACCGGCTCGGGTCGGGACGGAGGCGGAGGCAGGGGCAGCGGTGCCGTCCGGGGAGAGCGCGGGACGACCGGCCCGCCCGCGGACGTCGCCGGTGGAGGCGGGATCACCATGTGGGGAGGCAGCGGCGGCGGAACCGTCGGCAGCGGGACGCCCCTCCCCGTCGGGCGCGGGGGGAACGCCGCACTGGGCGGAGTGGCCGGGTCGGTGATCAGGTCCGCGTCACCCGTCCAGTGGAACGCCGCCTTGCCCATCCGGTGCAGGCGCGGCCGCTGGGCCCGCCGCGGTCGGGACCGGAGGTCGCCGTCGTCGAACACCGCCTCGAGCGGCGGGACCGCGGACGCCCACCGGGCCGGAGCGACGGTCGCCAGGACGCCCAGGGTCGCCGCCGCCACACCGACCAGCGCCACGCCACCGACCGGCACGGCGAACGACGTCACGCCCAACGAGGCGAGCGCCGCGACCCCGAGGCGGGCACCCACCAGCCCGACCACCAGTCCCACGAACGTCCCGACGAGAGCCAGGGCGACGCCCTCGCCGAGCACCATGCGCAGCACCTGGCGGCGGGTGGCACCGCTGGCGCGCAGCAGGCCCAGCTCGCGACGGCGTTCACCCACCGACAGGAGCAGCGTGTTGACCACACCGATCAGCGCCTGCACCAGGGTGAACAGCAGCATCCACTCGATGACCCGCTGGAACCCGGTCAGCACCTCGGATCGACGCTCGACGAACGCGTCGGGCCGCAGCACCGAGCTCACCCCGGACCGCGACGCCAGCTCCTCGACCTGCGCCCGGGTGGCGGCGTCGTCGGGCGACAGGGCGACCAGCGCCGCGATGTCGGTGGTGGCGGGGACCTGTCGGCTCAGCACGGCCCGGTCGAGCACCATGTCGCCGAGAAGGAGCTCGCCGGAGCGGTACACGCCGGCGACCCTCAGGTTCTCCGCTCCGGTGCTGGTGAAGGTGACCGGCACCGAGGCGCCGACCTGCAGCCCGATCTCGTCGGCCAACCTCGACGACACCAGCACGCTCGACTCGTCGAGGGGGCCGGGCGCCGGGCCGACCCACGTCGGGTTCATCAGCTCCCCGAAGCGGGCCATGTCGAAGCCGGTCATGCGCACCGGTCGGGCCCCGACCCAACCCCGACCGATCTGCCAGCCGCTCGCCGCGGTGACCGGCTCCAGACCCGAGATCTGCGCCACCAGGTCCTCGGGCAGACCGCCCTTGGTGAACGTTCCGGAGTCGACGACCAGGTCGGCCCGCACCAGGTCACGGACCTGGCCGTCGACGGAGTGGCTGAACGACGAGAGGAACACCGCCAGGCCCGACACGACCGCGGTGGCCAGGATCAGCGCGGCGGCGGTCGCCGCGGTGCGGGAGCGGTGGCGGGCGACGTCGCGGGCCGCGATCGTGCGCAGCGCCGGCGGACGCAGGGGGAGCACGCCGACGAAGCCCGACACCAGACCGGCGAGCAGCAGCGGGGTCGACCCGAGCGCCATCACCGCGACCGCGACGCCGAGGCCGAGCGACACCGGGTTCAGGCCCGCCTCGCCACGCGACACCAGCAGAGCGGCGGCCAGACCGACGACGACCGCCACGATCGCCGTCCGCAGCAACGACTGGGCGGCGGTGCGAGGAACCGGAGAAGCTCCGTGGCCGACCGCCTCTATCGGTGGCACCCGACAGGCGCGAACCGCCGGGACCACCGCGGCGACCACGGTCGCGATCGTGCCGATGACGACTGCCCACACCAGCGCGGGGATCGACACGGCGGACCCGGCAACGGGGACCGACGTGTTCAACGCTCCCAGGGCCCCCTCGATCAGTCGGCCGAGCAGCAGCCCGAGGGGAGCGCCGAGCACCGAGGCCAGCAGCGCGAGCAGTGCCGCTTCCGCCAGGGCCGAGAACAGCAGCTGACGCGACTTCGCCCCGACCAGTCGCAGCCCGGCGAACGTGCGTCGGCGTTCGGCGTACAGCAGCGTCAGCGAGTTGCCGACGGTGACCATGCCGACGACGAGAGCGAGAGCGGCGAAGCCGAGGATCAGCGAGCGGACCAGGGTGAAGCTGCGGTCGACCGACTCCTGCCGGTGCTCGGCCCCGGTGGGCCCGTCGACCACCTCGATGCCGGCGGGGAGCAGCGCCTCGATCGACGATCGCACCTGGGCCACGTCGGCACCCGGTTCGACCAGGATGTCGATGGTGTTGTCGTCGGTCGGCCGGTCGAAGCGCACGCGGGCTTCCGCGGTGCTCAGCAGAGCCAGGCTGGAGCCGGGGGGCAGGCCACCTCCGTCGGTGCTCACGATGCCGGACACGGTGTAGGGCGCGGCACCGGCGCGCCCCACGACGAACACCTGGTCGCCGACCTCCACGCCGCCCTCGGCGGCGGAACGCCGGTCGATCGCGACCTCGGTCGACGCCGTCGGCGGGCCGCCGGAGACGAACTCGTAGGGCGACAGCCGTGCATCGGCGGGGAAGTTCGCTCCGATGGGCTGTTCGGTGAGCCCGAGGCGCACCAGGGTCTTGCCGTCCGGGCCGACGATCGGGGCGGTGTCCTCGATGCGGGGCGACACCACGGCCACGCCGGGAACCTGGGCGACGGTGGCCTCCAGGGAGGCGGGAACCAGCCGACGGACCTGCTCGGTGGGCGACTCGTAGGCGATCCCGCCCTCGATGACGAGGTCGGCCGGCGCGGAGCCGGCAGCGGCGAGGTCGTCCAACCCGCGACCGACGCGATCGAGCAGGTTCAGCGCTCCGGCCAGGTAGCCCACCGACAGGGCGATGGCGACCGTCGCGAGCAGCAGTCGGCGACGCTGGCGCAGCAGGGCGGACAGCATCGGTCGGACCCACACGCCCCGACGCCCACCCCGATGCCCAGCCGGGCGGCCCGGAGATCGGCCGGAGCTCTGACCGACCACCTCGGACACGTCCCTACGCTACCGGCCCGCGGTGCTCGACCCGCGCCGGCGGGCGGTCAGGCGAACGCCACGTCGAGGACGTCGTCGACGTCCTCGGAGCACAGCACGCCCTCGACGCCGGCGCCGTCGACGACCAGGGCCCACCACGAGCGACCCCGGCCGAGACGACCGACCACGTCCTGCACCGACTCGGCGGGGTGGACGCGGGGAAGCGCCACGAGCGGCTCGGCCAGGGAGCGGATCGGCACCGAGGCGCGGTTGGCCGGAGGGATCCGGGCGACCGCGTCCCGGGTGACGAGGGCACCGACCGCACCCCGCTCGTCGAGGACCGGGACGAACACCGCCCGGGGGTTGGTCCTGAGGACCGCTTCGAGCTCGGCCACCGACGCCCGCGGCGACAGCGGGGCGGGCAACTCGCGTCGGAGCTCGCCGACGGGGTGCTCGAGCACCTCCGGGCGATCCGCCGCGTCGCGCCACTGCGTGCGGGCCGCGACGAACAGGAAGAGCCCGAGCGCCAGGATCCACGCCCCGCTCCAGCGGTCCCCCATGGGGAAGAACAGCACGACCGCGGCGATGAGGATCACGACGGCGAGCACCTGCCCGATCATCGCGGCGGTGCGGGTCGCCCGCCGCTTGCGCCCCGACCGCCGCCACAGGAACGCGCGCAGCATCCGGCCCCCGTCGAGCGGGAACGCCGGCAGCAGGTTGGACACCGCCAGGATCACGTTGATGGCCGACAACCAGACCAGCAGGCCGAGCAGCACCCGGGATCCGTCGAGCTGGTCGATCTCCCACGCCGACAGGCCGGCCAGCACGGCGATCACCATGCTCATCGCCGGGCCCGCCGCCGCGATCCGGAACTCGGCCCCGGGTTCGTCCGCGTCGCCCTCGAGCTTGGCGACGCCGCCGAAGAGCCACAGCGTGATCTCGGCCACCCGCACGCCGTTGCGCTGGGCGATGTAGCTGTGCCCCAGCTCGTGGCCGACCAACGACACCAGGAACCCGACCACGCCCAGGACGGCGCCGAACCAGTAGGCGCTGGTGGGGTGGCGGGGCGCGATGCTCGGCAGCGACACCTGCGCCAGGCTGATCGCCAGCAGGACGCTGACCAGCAGCACACCGCCGTTGATCCCGATGGGGACGCCGAGCAGCCGGCCGAGTCGGAGGTGGGTGCGCACAACGGGCAGGGTACCGGCTGACGTGTTGGCACCGTCCCCGCCGGGATGCTCGGATGAGAGGCCGGTCAGCCGGCCGGCAACCCTGCTACCCGTGACTGTGCTTCCCGTGACCGTGCGACCTTGACCCTGCGATCGACCCGGACATCTCGTGACCGAACCCTCCCGCACCCACCTGGTCGTCCGGCGGTTGACCGACGCCGCCCAGCTGCGGGCGCTGCTGCACCGTGAACCGGTGAACCCCGTCGACGACCTCGACGACCCCGGTGCCGTGGAGCAGGCGCTGGGCGTGCGCACCGGATCGGACCGGCGGGTGTTCGGCCTGGTGCACCCGGAGCACCCCGAACGGGTCCGCACCGTCGTGTGGGTCGCACTGACCCACGGCGTGCCCGACTCGCTGGTCCCGCTCACCGACGGCGCAGGATCGTCGGACACCCGCCCGGACGTGGACAGCGCCGACACGGCGGTGTTCTGGTCGATCTGGAACGACGACCGCACCGTCGAGGGGGTCGGCAGGGGTGGGGATCTGATCGAGGGGGCCGCCGAGCTGCTCCGCGCCGAGCACCCGGGCCTGTCGACCATGGTCACCCTGTCACCGGCTCCCGGACTGCGGGACTGGGCGAACGCCCCCGAGCGGGTCGAGGTCGCGCCGGACCCGCTCGATCGCGCCGCCGTCGCCACCGCCGCGGCGCGCTACCTGACCGCACGGGACGAGAGGGGCCGACCGATCGATCCCGTCGCCCGGTTCCACCTGGGCAACGGCGCCCGGTTGTGGAGGGTCGTTCCCGATGCCGATCCGTCGCCGCGGGGCCGCGCCCGCTCCTTCGGCCTGCTGGTCAACTACCGCTACGAACCCGAGGACCGCGCCGCCAACCGAGCCGCACTCGACGCCGGACGGATCAGCCTCGGCGACCAGGTCCGCGAGCTGCTCGGCTGAACCCGATCGCGGGACCCTCCCCTCACGGCGGCGGAGGTAGCACGGCGGTGACGTCGTCGGGCGTCGTGACCGGGTTGACCACGCACAGCCGCAGCACCGTCTCACCCCGCCACGTCGTCGGCACGACGAAGCCGACCTGGTCACGGGCCAGACGCTCGCAGTGGTCGCGGTAGCGCTGCGGGGTCCACCCGGGCCGACGGACCAGGAGCACCGACAGCTCGGGTTCCATGACCAGCTCCAGGTGCTCCGAGGCCCGGACCCGGGCCGCGGCGAGCTCGGTGACCTCGATCGTGCGGTCGACCGCGGCGGCGTAGGCATCGGTGCCGTGCACGACCAGCGAGAACCAAAACGGCAGGCCGCGGGCCCGTCGGCTCAGGTGCGGGGCGTAGTCGCTCGGGTTCCACTCCCCGTCGTTGACCGCCTCGAGGTACTCGGCGTGCTGGGTGAAGGTCCGTCGGGCCTCCTCGGGCTCCCGGTACAGCACCGCGGCGCAGTCGTAGGGGGCGAACAGCCACTTGTGCGGGTCGATGGTGATCGAGTCGGCGCGCTCGATGCCGTCGAAGAGGTGGCGTCGCGACGTCGAGCAGAGCGCACCGCCGCCGTACGCGGCATCGACGTGGAACCAGGCCCCGCAGCGGGCGGCCAGGTCCCCGACCGCGTCCAGGTCGTCGACCGAGCCGGTGTTGGTCGTCCCCGCGGTGGCGACCACCGCCGCGACCCGCTCGCCGAGCGACTCGATGCCGCTGAGCGTCGCCGGATCGAGCTCGGCGGGCCGGAGCCTCCCGCAGTCGTCGTCGGGGACCAGGAACGGCTCCAGGTCGAGCAGCTCCAGGGCCGAACCGATCGACGAGTGGGCCCCGCGTGACAGAACCACGACCGGAGAACCCGAGGCGGCACCGCCGCGTCGGCGCCAACGGTGACGGGCCGCCGCCAACGCCGACAGGTTGGCGATCGAGCCGCCCGACACGAAGGTGCCACCCGCGCCGTCGGGCAGGCCCGCCCGATCCGCCAACCAGCGCAACGCCGCGTTCTCGGCGTGGACCGCGCCGGCGCCCTCCATCCACGAGCCGCCGTAGATGTTGCTGGCGCTGACGAGCATGTCGAACGCGGTGGCGGCCTCGCTCGCCGAGTTGGGCACGAAGGCGAGGTAGCGGGGGTGGTCCATCGACAGGCAGGCCGGGGCGATCACGTCGGTGAACAGGCGGAGGGCCCGCTCGCCACCCAGCCCGGATCCGGTGATCATCGTCCCCGCGGCCGCCGCGAGATCATCCGGCGTCCGGGCCCCGTCGAGCGGTGGCGGGTCGAGGGTGAGCCGGTCCCGCGCCGCGTCGATCACCGCCTCTCGCAGGATGTCGTCGGGCCGGTGCAGTCGCAGACCCGGGTCGTCGGACACGGGACCAGTCTCGTGCACGGTCGGCTTCGACGGGCGCGCAACTCAAACGGGCGCGCCGCACCTCCAAGGCTGACCTGCATGCCCCCGACTCATCTGTTGGGAGATCCGGTCTGTGGGGCGATCCGGGGGGTTTCAGGTGGGGTCGCTGCCGTTGGCCTGCGACGGCCCCGGACTCGGCTCCCCCACCTGATCCCCCGCCCCTGACCCCGAGCTGCTAGGCGGCGTAGGCCACGGCGGTGGTGATGGGACCCATGGCCGAGTCGAGGTCGAGCACCACGCGGGAGTCGATCTCGATGAACTCGCCCAGGGCAAGGCTCGTCTCCAGCATGAGCGCCGCCGCAGCATCAGCGTCGGCGACCCGGGACACGGTGACTCCCCCGCTGCCGTCGACGGCGATGTACCAGCAGAGCCGTTCCGACGACGTCAGCTCGGCCTCACGGGCTTCGGTCTTGCCCCAGACCTCCATCATCCGCTGCGCCTGCTCGGGTGACAGCGGCCGGGCCTTCCAGGTGGTGCACACCAACATGTGCCCTCCCCTCGTTGCGACGCTCGCCCACCCTCCGGTCAGAGGCGTCGGGTCGACCGTACGCCCGCCCCGCCCCGATGTGAACGTCCGATCGGACACTTCGACCGTTCCACCCCCGCCCGATGTCGATGTGCGACACTCCCGTGGCGTCACCCCCCAGCACCAGGAGTCCTGAGATGTCGACCCGCTACCTGCAGATGATCCGCATCGGCGGAGCCGTCGCGATCGCCGCCCTGTTGACGACCGCGGCGTCGTGCGGAGGCGACGACGAGAAGTCCACCTCGGGCCGACGTCCGAGCTCGACGACGACCACCGAGACCGACTCGACGCCGACGACGTTCGACGATCCCGCCGACGCCTGGGCCCAGGACGCCCAGGCCTACCGGGGCCAGGACGGGACGACGTACGAGCAGACGTGCCCGGGTGGCGGTTCAGCCGGTCCGGTGTGGGGGGCAGGCGTCTACACCGACGACTCGTCGATCTGCACCGCCGCGGTCCAGATGGGGCTCATCACGTTCAAGACCGGCGGTGACGTCACCTATGAGATCGGCCCGGCCAAGGACGCTTTCGAGGGTGGTGAGGCCAACGGGGTGACGTCGCAGTCCTACGGTGCGTACGGCGGGAGCTTCACGTTCCCCGACGCGCCTCCCGGCAGCGTCGAGTTCGCCGCCGGAGCGGAGTCGTGGAACCGCAATCTGGCGGACCAGCGCGGCAAGGACGGCACCAAGGTCACTGTGGTCTGCTCGGCCGACGGCCAGGCCGGATCGGTGTGGGGCAGCGGCCCGTACACCGACGACTCGTCGGTCTGCACCGCCGCGGTGCACGCCGGACTGATCACCCTCGCCGAGGGCGGAACCGTGAACGTCGAGGTCGCCGCCGGCGAGAGCAGCTACAAGGGCTCCGCCGCCCACGGGGTGACCAGCTCGGACTACGGAGCGTTCGACGGCAGCTTCACGTTCCCGAGCGATCAACCCGCCGGCTGAGCCGACGGCACGAAGGGCCGGGATCGGCCGGTGATCCGACTGGTGGTGACCGACCTCGACGGGACGTTCTGGGACGAAGACCTGGCGGTCCCCGAACCGCACCGACAGACGGTCGCCGCGCTGCGGGACCGGGACGTCGAGGTCATGGTGGCGACCTCCCGTCGGCACCGGGTCGTCGCCGAGCATCTCGGCCGCGCCGGCCTCGCCGTCGCCGCGGTGGTGCTGGACGGGGCGATGGGCGTCCACCTCGGCACCGGCATCCGCTTCCACGACGCCCGGTTCCCGGCACCCGCCGCGCACCGGGTACTCGAGGCGTTCCGTCGTCACGGAATGGAACCGTGCGCGTACGTCGACGAGGCGGACATCGACGTCGTGCTGCCACCGGAACCGGCGTCATGTCCGGCCTACGTCGAGTACCTGCGTCCGATCGCCCGCACCGGCAACCTCGACGAGTTGGTTTCGGCCGGAGGCGTGTACGGCTTCTCGGTCCTCGGACGGGACCGCCCCGATCTGTCACCGATCGCCTCCACGATCGCCAGGACGGGTGCCGAGACGACGCTGTTCCCCGAGGACCGGTTCGACGGGTGGGGTCTGGTGGTCGCGCCGCCGGCGGTGACCAAGTGGAACGGCGTGGCGGCATACGCGGCCTCGATCGGGGTCAGCCCGGAGCAGGTCCTCGCTGTCGGCGACGGCGACAACGACGTCGACATGCTGCGCCGTGCCGGCACCGCGGTCGCGGTCCGGGGCGGCACCGAAGGTGCGCTCGATGCCGCCGACCACCTGATCGACCCGCCATCGCGTCACGGCTGGGCCGCCATCGTCGAGCTCGCCACGTCCGGGCACGCGTGACCCCACGGGCTGGCGGGGCTGTGAAAGTCCCACGCCATGTGTACCCCACGGGACCAACGCCATGTGCGTCCGTCCGGTCTGTTCCCCTGTGGCCGGCCAGCGCGTCCTCAGCACGGTTGCGGGCCGGTGGTGCGAGAATGGAGCGATGACGACGGCACGGACGCTGACGCCACAAGGGCACGAGATCAACGCTGATCGTCTCGCGGAAGTGTGCAGGAGGTACGGGATCTCTGAGTTGTCGGTCTTCGGTTCGGTCGCCAGGGGTGACGCCGGGCCCGCCAGCGATATCGACCTGTTGTTCGTGCTCGAACCGGATGCCCGCCTCGGGTTCGCCCTGTTCGACCTCGAAGCCGAACTCGCAGAGATCTTCGATCGTCCGGTCGACCTGTTGCCGAGAGAGTCGGTTCATCGACTGATCCGAGACGCGGTGTTCGCCGAAGCCGAGGTCGTGTATGCAGCGTGAGGTGCTGCTGGTCGCCGAGATCATCGATGCGGCCGAACGCATCGTGTCGCTGACGTCCGGTGCCACAGTCGCCTCGTTGGACGCGGACCGGGATCGTCGCGAAGCGTTGCTGTGGAGCTTCACCGTGTTGGGAAAAGCCTCGGGTCAACTCGACGAGGACCTGAGGTCGAAGTTCCCGCACGTCCAGTGGCGCGCGGCGACCGCATTGCGGAACCGGATCGTGCACGGCTACTGGCAGATCAGCACCTCGATCCTGCTGACGACGGGGCAGGACGACAGGTCGCGGCGGACCCGGCTCGCTCGGTATGGTGCGGGCCTGATGAGGGAGGACCGACGGGTTTCCCATGGCCGCCTCCGGGCGTTGGTCGCTCTCGCGTCGATCGCACTCGTGGCCATGGTCATCGTGGGTCAGTTCCTGCTGCGGCGAACGCTGCACGATCTGCCGGCCTGCAAGGTGACGGCGGCGTCCGTCGCGACCGATCGAGCGAACTCGCCCGACGAGCGCCACTACACCGGTGGCGACCACCCCACCGACCCCTCTCCGGGCGATGTCTACAGCTGCGCCTCTGGTCCTGTGACCGGCGAGAAGATCTGCGAGTACGAGGTCACGCTGGTCCGAACCCGTGTGGTCGACTGCCACGCCGTCTAGGTAAGCAAGGTGCGGTTTCGCGACCGACCGGGGGAAACCGGAGTGGGCGTGGAGGGCTTCGAACCCCCGACTCCCTGCTTGTAAGGCAGGTGCTCTGACCAACTGAGCTACACGCCCGGAAGTCGACGAGCGTACCTGCGGCCCAGCCTCCTCCATCGACCTCCGGATTCTCATGACTCCTCGCGCCACCAGTGGCGCTGACGGTCATCGGAATCGAATCCCGTACGATCCGAACATGCTCTCCGGAATCGCCGACAAGGTCGCCGTGGTCACCGGCGCCGCCCGCCCCCGCTCGATCGGTCGGGCCACCGCCCGACGCCTGGCGGCCGAGGGGGCCCGGGTCGCATGCCTCGACATCGCCCGCCCCTACGACGACTTCCCCGATTACGCCGTGGCCACCGCCGACGACCTCGACGAGATCGTCGAGGAGCTGCGCGCCACCGGCGCCGAGGCCGTCGCGGTGCGAGCGGACGTGTCCGACGAGGACCAGGTGACCGCCGCGATCGCCGAGGTCGGCGAACGCCTGGGTCGCGTCGAGCTGCTCGCCAACGTCGCCGGCGGGTCCGGGGCGGGGATGGGCGCCGCTCCCCTGCTCGGGTTGACCAAGGGCGAGTTCCAGCGGGTGCTCGACGTCAACCTGGTCGGCACCTGGTTGGTCAGCCGCGCGTGCGCCGAGGTGATGATCGAGGCCGGCACCGGCGGACGGATCGTCAACACGTCCTCGCAGGCCGGCAAGGTCGGGTGGCCGATGATCGGCGCCTACTCGGCGGCCAAGGCCGGGGTCATCAATCTCACCCAGGTGATGGCCAAGGAGTGGGCGGCGTCGCAGATCCTGGTCAACGCCGTGTGCCCCGGCACGGTCGACACCGACCTGGTCAACCCCGGGAACCTGTTCGTCGACCTGATGGACGCCGCGCAACCGGACGGCTTCGGCGGCTGGGTCGGCCGGGAGATCCCGATCGGACGCATGCAGACCGCGGAGGAGGTGGCGTCGGTGATCGCGTTCCTGATGTCCGACGACGCCCGCTACATCACCGGTGAGGCGGTCAACGTGTCGGGCGGGCAGATGATGGCGTGAGGCCCGATCCGGCCAGGTCGATGCGTCCGTCGCGGGCGAGCGCCACCAGGGCGGTCGCGGTCTCGGGCTGCAGCTCCGGCAGCTCGTCGGGCAGGAACCACGCTGTGCCCACGATCTCCGGCGAGCTCGGTCGGACGTCGTCGAGCGCCGCGGTCGCCGCGGGTCGGGCCAGGAACACGACGTCGACGCGGCGGGGGACGGGCTCGACCACCACCACCGGCTCGCCGATCAGCTCGACGGCCAGGTTGACCTCCTCGAGGGTCTCGCGGGCCGCGGCGATGTCGACCGGTTCACGGCGCTTGGCCAACCCGCCCGGGGTGCCCCACCGAGGGGCGTAGGAGTGCCGCACCAGCAGGATCGCCCCGTCGCGACGCTGCACGATGCAGATCGCGCCCACGGTGTACTTGGGGGTGCCGAAGCGCACGATCCAACGCCGGACGCGTCGGGGCAGCACCCGGAACACGCGCAGCAGCACCCGTTGGACGGCGTCGATCACCCCGCCACGATACGGCGCAGCGGCTCGAACCGGTCGGGCGGATCGGCACCGCCGACGGGTTCGTGGTCAGCCGGTGGGGCCCCGGGCGCTCATCAGCGCGTCGAGCAGCTGGGACGTGGCCGCGGAGACCGGCGTGCGGCGCACGCCGTGGCCGAGCTCGACGAGCGGTCGGCCGTCCAGGTCGGCCACCACCCCGCCGGCCTCGCCGATCAGCAGCACACCGCCCAGGTAGTCCCACGGTCCGAGGGCGTCGCCGGCACAGTCGACGGTTCCGTCCACCGACCCGTCGGCCACCGCGCACAGGTCGAGGGCCGTCGCTCCCAGCGCCCGGTACTGGCGCCAACCGAGGTGCTGCGCCGGGTACCCGTTGAGAACGACCAGAGCGTCGGCCGGTCGCTGCACCGACGAGACCCGCACGGGACGGCCGTCGCGGAACGCTCCCCCACCCCGGAACGCCGAGTAGCGCGTCCCGGTGGCCAGGTTCACCACCAACGCGGCGAGCGGACCCTCCGCGTCGACGGCGCAGAGGCTGGTCGCGTACCACGGCAGTCCCCGGCTGGCGTTCGTCGAGCCGTCGACCGGGTCGACGACCACGATCAGATCGTTGCCCCGGTCCTCCATCCCGGACTCCTCGCTGAGGACCCCGACGCCTGCGGAGCGCAGCACCGACAGCGCGGCGGCATCGGCGACCAGATCGATGCGGTACTGACCGGGTCGCTCCCCGCGGTCCCGCCAGCTGGAGTCCGACTCGGCCCCGTCGACGTCGAGGCGGTCCTTGGCCAGGGCGCCGACCACGGCGGCCACCGTGCGGTCGAGCAACAGCTGGACGGTGCGGACCGAGCGGGAGTCGGACGCGTCGGAGCTCACGGATCGAGGGTACCGGTCCCCGCGCAACGTGGTTTCACGGGGCCGCCCCCGGCTGGCAATCTGGTGGGCGATGGCAGTCATCGACGTCGCCGGTTTCGTGGCGGACCTCAAGAACCACGCCGCGGACCACGGCTTCCACATCCACGACGAGCGGCACTTCGTCGAGACCTACTCCATGCGCCAGGCGTGGGAGGTGGACCTGCACCCCGAGGAGGCGTGCGGCGGTCCCGTCGAGTTCCACCTGGCGGTCGAGGTCGACCCTCGCACCGTGCTCGCCTTCGAGGACCAGGTGCTGGAGCTGCCCGAGGGCGACGAGCCCGAGGAGCGCCACCAGCTCCCCATGACCTTCACCTGGTCGCTGCCGCCGCTGCCGCACTGCCCGGACCTGCTGCTGCTCGCCACCGAGTTGGCCGGCATCGGCGGCCCTGACCTGCCGCTCGAGGTCTCGGCGGTCGACTCGTTCCAGTCGGTGACGGACCCGTCCGAGCGGACCCTGACCGTCGTCGCCCGGGTCCCGGTCAGCCTCAGCCAGGTCTACATGGGTGAGGAGATGCTCTGCGACGCCCTTGAGCGATGCCTCGAGGTCAGCCGCTTCCTGCTCGACGGCGCGCCGTCCTGGCTCGACGGCGAGGCCTGATGGAGAACACCCGCGGTCACAGGAAGTCGTGGGCCATCAGGTTCCGGAAGCAGAACCACCCGGGCACCGCCGGGATGAACGTCGCGGTGACCTGGTAGGCCAGCGACGCGGCAACCGCCACCTCCTGGCTCGCCCCGACCGCGGTGAGCAGACCGGCCACCCCGACCGAGCTGACCGCGGTCGCCCCGCCGGGCACCGGCACCGCGAACGCCAGGGTCGACACCCCGGTGTTGATGAGCACGATCGTCCAGAAGTTGACCGGCGGACCGAACGCGGCGACGCAGCAGTAGAGGACGAACGCGTACATCAAGGCGTTGGCCGCCCACCCGAACACCAGCTGGCCGAGTTGGCGGGGCGAGCGCAGCGCCGATGACACGATCGCCCAGGCGTTGCGGACCGGGGCCAGGACGTGGGCCCGGATGCGGGGCACGCCGAACACGATCCCGCACACCGCCCCGATGATCACCGCCGCGATCAGCAGCAGCCCGAGCAGCTGGTTCGGTTCGATCGGCTCAGTCGTGATCTTCGCCGGGGACAGCAGGATCGCCAGCAGGCACACCGAGCTGGTCACGACCACGTTGGCCACGCCCGACACGACTCCCCCGGCCGCAACCGCCCCGGCCAGGTCCACCCCCTGCTTCTGCAGGTAGCGCACCTGCGACGCGAGCCCGCCGACGGTGGGGACGGCCAGGTTGGCGAACGACAGCGACAGCTGCAGCTCCGCGGTGCGCAACAGCGGGATCCGGATCGGCACGCTGCCCATGAGGGCCATGGCGGTGGAGAAGTTGGTGAGCAGCGACACGACGATCGCCACGCTCACCCACTCCCAGTCCGCGGCGGCCATCGTGTCCCACAGCTCCTGGGGGTCGCCGACCTGGCTGAGCAGGGCGGCGACACCCAGGAAGGTGCCGATGACCATGGCCAGGGTCGCGCCCGAGATCCGGTGCATCTCGGTCAGCCGCGGCGGTTCCACCTCGACCGCCGCCGCGGCGGTGGAGCGCAGCACGCTCAGCCGGTCGGTGAACGCCGAACGCTCCGAACGGGACCCGGGCCGCAGCGCAGACGGCAGCACCGCGGACTGCAGTACGGGCAGGACTGCGGCCAGGCGCTCCCGGCCGATGCCGAAAGCCGCGGCGGCCACGGCCCGGTCCGCGCCGACGACTTCGGAGGTGGCGACCAGCAGCGTGGCGACATCGTGGAGCCGGTAGTCGTGGCGGTCCCCGACGGTGGCGGAACCGAACGAGGTGAGGGCGATGTCCCCGTCGCCGGTCAGCACCACGTGGTCGAGCGTGAGGTCGAGGTGCACGACCCCGGCTCCGTGGAGGGCATCGACCTGTCGCCAGAGCTGCTCGAGTCGGTTCTCGGTCAGCTCGTCGGCGCCGAGCCCGGACAGGGGGCGACCGTCCACCGGGTGCTCCACGTACACCGCAGCACCCGGACCCGCGGTCCCGGTCACGACGACCTCCGGGGTCCGGACCCCGGCCTGAGCGGCCAGCAGCACGGCGTAGGCCTCGTGCTCGACCGCTTCAATGCGGGTCAGGTGAAGTCGCCCCGGCGGGGACTTGAACACGATCGAGCGCCAGATCCGGCCGAGGACCTGGGCGTCGGCCTCGTCGCGGCCCAGGACCCGGATCCGCAGCGGCCCGTCCTCGGTCGACGCGGTCATGAGGGTCGCGTCATCGGGCTGCACCGGCGCGAGCTCCAGGTCGTCGACGTCGACACCGAGCTCGGCGAGCGATGCCCGCATCTGCGGCAACGTGGGACGACCTCCGGGCGAGCCGAACAGCAGGTGGATGAGCGCCCCGCACCCCCAGCCCAGGACGGCACCTGCGATGACGGCGTCAGGAAGCGCGACGCCCAGGTACATGGCGGCGAGCGACATCACGACTGCGAACAGGCGTCCGGTGCGACGGGTCGGCCGGGTGACGTACGGGGCGGCCGCGGCGACGACGGCGACGATGACCGCCAGGCGGGTGGCCGGGAACGCCGGGCTCGACGAGCCGAGTCGGACCGTGGCCTGAACCGCCTCGCTCGCGCTGTCGCCGTCGACGAGCACCCCCATGGAGCGCGCCAGCGCGGCGGCGAGGAGCCCGGCCAGGACGAGGTCCCGGGCCAGTCGCCACCGTCGGCCGATCAGGGCAGCCACCACGACCAGGCCGAGACCCCACAACGTCCCCAGCCCGTAGAGCAGGCGGAACAGGTCGTCGAGGGAGTCGGGCAGCTGGTTGAACGCCTCGAAGACGGCCTGCTCGACGTCGCCGACCTGGTCGGCACCGGTAGCGAGCCAGGCGACGACAGCGACGGCGACGATCAGCCGGATCCAGTCGCTGGTCCGACGACGGAACGGGTGCTCGTCCGCGGGGCCGAAGGTCTGCACCCGCCAGCGCGACACGCGGCGATCGATCCGGTCGTCCATCTGGGAGACCGCGTGGATCGGCACCGCCGCAGGCTACGGGAGCGCGTCGGCCGCACCGCGGAGCCACACGCCCGCCCACTACCGGCCGAACTTGTAGCCCACACGCCACCCGAGCGACCGCCAGCTACAACATCGCCGCCCGCCGCCGAACTTGTAGCCCACACGCCACCCGAGCGACCACCGGCTACAACATCGTCGGATCTGGTGAGCCGGCCGGGAATCGAACCCGGGACCAATCCGCCAGGGACGCGAGCGTCGGTAGGCTGGTCGCATGCATCAGGTCGTCGCCGTCGCCACCAAGCGACGTCTCGGTGACCCCGATGACTCGTGGGTCGAGTACTGGCGCACTCGACCCGCCCAGGAACGTCTGGCGATGGCGACCGAACTCAGTCTGGAGTGCGCGGATGAAGTTCCTCAGTCCGGACTTCGTCGAGTTCATCGAGTGCTGCGACAGGCGTGAGGTCAGGTTCCTCATTGTCGGCGGCTACGCAGTCGCTGCGCACGGGTACCCGCGGGCAACGGTGACGACCAGGTGATCGTGTCCTTCGTGGGCCGACCGGGGATCGAACCCGGGACCGAGCGATTATGAGTCGCCTGCTCTGACCACTGAGCTACCGGCCCGGCGGGAGCGTACCGGCCCCACCACCGGCCGACTCACACCGTGCCGTCGCGCACGACAGCGGCGACCACCCGCATGACGAGCACCGAGCCGAACGCCAGACCGCCGGCGCCGAGCAGCACCACGAGCCGGGTGTCGCCCCCGACCAGTGGACCGACCTCCAACCCCATGAGCAGCACCGACACCAGCGCCAGGCCGAGGCCGATTCCGGCGAGCAGGGTCCGGTTCCACAGCGTGCGGGTGAACCGGGACTCGTCCTCGGCGGCGACGGTGCGGAACGTGAGGTTGCCCCTCGACGCCAGGGCGAGCGTCCTCCCCACGTCAGCGGGTAGGCGTCGCAGGACCGGCAGCTCGGCCACCAACGCCTCGGTGATCAGCTGCTGGGGGTCGCCGTCGGCCCGGTCGGCGGCCTCGCGCTGTGCGAGCTCCTTGCCCGCCGCGGTGACCGAGAAGCCGGGGCTGAGCACGCCCAGGGTTCCGTCGAGGGTGACCATCGCCCTCATCAGGACCACCAGGTCGCCCGGCAGCGTGATCTCGAACTCGCCGAGGACCGGGACCAGGTCGGCCAGGGCCCGCACGTCGACCGATCCCCCGGTGCCGACGTGGTCCGCGAGCAGCCGCGCCAGGGATCGCTCGAGCCGGTCCCGCGACACGTGGACGCCGACGTCCGCGACCCGTTCGACCCCGTCACGCAGCAGCGAGGCGTCGCCCCGGGTGAGGGCGATCAGCATGTCGACGACCGCCTGGATCTGGATCGAGTCCAGTCGGCCGATCGCTCCGAAGTCGATCAACCCGAGCGTCCCGCCCTCGAGCACCATGACGTTGCCCGGGTGGGGATCGGCATGGAAGATCCCCACGCTCAGCAGCTGCTCGATGAACACCGACAGCAGCTGACGGGCGAGGGCGTCGCGATCCAGGTCCCGATCGGCGGCCAACTCCGACAGCGGGACCCCGACCAGACGTTCCTGGACCATGACCCGACGCGTGCTCAGGTCCCGGAAGGCCCGGGGGACGGCGATCGGGCTGCCCTCGAGCAGGTGGTGCATGGTGGCGGTTGCACCTGCTTCGTCGAGGAAGTCGAGCTCGGAGCGCAAGCTGCGACCGAACTCGGCGGCCAGGCGACTCACCCGCAGGTCGCGGCCGGCCACGGTGCGCTTCTCGGCCAGGCGCGCCAGCTGGTCCAGCGCGGCGAGATCGCGTTCGATGGTGACCTCGACCCCGGGTCGCTGCACCTTCACCACCACCTCGGTCCCGTCTCGCAACCGGGCGGTGTGGGTCTGACCGATCGACGCCGCGGCCAGCGGCTCCCAGTCGAAGCGCTCGAACACCTCATCGGCCGGCCGGCCGTAGGCGTTCTCGATCACGGCCCGCACGTCGTCCGCGGGCACCGGGACCGACCGGCTCTGGAGCTTGCCCAGCTCGGCGCACACCTTCGGCGACAGCAGGTCGATGCGGGTCGCCGCGATCTGGCCGAGCTTCACGTAGACGCCACCGGCGTCCTCGAGCGCCTCCCGCAAGCGCACTTCGGGCGGATCCTGATCGGTTCCGGTGCGGTCCCGGCGACCGTTGAGGTGTCCGAGGAGCTGATGGCGTCGCAGGATGGCCAACAGCTCGCGGTACCGGGCGATAGGCGCGATCCGGGACCGGAGGTCTGTGATCGGAGACGGCGCCTCGATCAGCCCGGCCCGATCCCCCTGGGCCAGGGTCCCGGGTCGTGCCACCAGGTCGAACGCCAGCATCAGCGCCATCGACGCCGGCACGGCCAGGACCGCCGTGTAGGCCAGCAGCTCATCTGCGTCCCAGTCCCAGTCGAGAAGACCGACAGCGACCACCAGCGCCACCAGCCATCCGATCGCCCCGGCCAGCAGTTGGCGCACCCAGCCCCGCCGCACTCCGAGCAGCCGACTGCCCAGCAGCGTGGTCACCGTGGCGACGACCACGACGACGATCGCGCTCACCAGGAACCTGATCACTGCTCCGAACCTCCTGCCGGTGGCGCCTGCGTGGGACCCGACCCCGTGGTTGCGTCAGCCGGTCCGGTCCCGGCGAGGAGCGTCCAGGTCTCGCCGACCAGGACGCCGAGAGCGGCACCGCCGACGGTGTCGACCGGCAGGTGCGCCCCGACCTGGATCCGCGACCCGGCCACGACCGCGGCGACGGCCAGCAGCCCGAGCCGTTGCACCCGCCCCGCGTACGGCCACAGCGCGGTGACCATGGCGAACGCGACGGTGGTGTGGCCCGAGACGAACCCGAGGCCCTCCCGCGGGGTGCCGGGTCGCCAGGCGATGTGGTCGAGCTCGTCGGCCGGACGGCCGCGCTGCACGAAGGACTTGACCACCTTGGCCAGCTGCCACGCGGCGACCCCGCCGATCACCACGCCGGCGGTCGGACGCCAGGCGTGCGACCGTCGCCAGGTCAGGACCCCCGCGGCGACCGGACCCCACAGGCTGCCGAGCTGCATCGGCGGCCACAGCACAGGGGTCACCCAGGCCGGAAGCTCGTTGAGGGCACGAAAGGCCCTGACCTCGGAGCCGGGCACCCCTCGCGCCGCGACCGCTGACGAGGCCCCGAACACCCCCGCGGCTCCCAGGATCACACCCAACCGCCGTGATCCGGCCCGGACGGAAGGGGGCCGAACCTGGGTCATGGCGGCTCAGGGTAGCGGTGCGGGCGCCGCTGCTCGGCCCAGTCCGCCACGACAGCTCGCGAGGAGCTCAGCGATCTCCTCGGCGGGCAGCGGACGGTGGTACAAGAAGCCCTGGGCCAGGTCCACACCCACCTCGTCGAGGCGCTGCTGCTGGACGGTGGTCTCCACGCCCTCGGCCACCGTGAGCATGTTGAGCGTGTGGGCGAGCTGCACGATCGCTCGGACCAGCGATCGGCCCGTGTGGTCCTCGACCTGCTGGACGAAGGCCCGGTCGATCTTGAGGGTGTTGATCGGGAACTGCTGCAACCGGGCGAGCGACGAGTGGCCGGTGCCGAAGTCGTCGATCGCGATGTGGACGCCGTGACGTCGGATGGCGCGGATCTGACGGGCCACCACCGATGGGTCCTGCATCAGGGAGCTCTCGGTGAACTCGAGCACGAGACGGTCCCCGGCCAGGCCCACGGCGGCCAGCACGGCTCCCACCCGGTCCGGAAGTTCCTCGTCGAGGAGCTGGTGCGGTGACAGGTTCACGCTGACCAGAGGGGCGTCAGGGCCGTAGTCCTGCCAACCGGCTGCTGTCCGACAGGCCTCCTCGAGGACGTGGAGTCCGATCTCGTCGATCAGACCGCTGGCCTCGGCGTAGGGGATGAAGTCCCCGGGCATGACCAGTCCCCGATCGGGATGGTTCCATCGGACCAGGGCCTCGAGCCCGACGATCGCATCGTCGCGGGCATGGTCGACGACGGGCTGGTAGTGCACCACCAGCTCGCCGCGTGCGGCCGCCCCACGCAGACGTGCGTCCGCGTTGCCGCGTCCGCCCGAGGTGTGCGCCATGTCCGACGTGTAGAGCCGGAACTGGTTCCGACCGCTCTGCTTGGCGTGGTACATGGCCAGGTCCGCGCTGCGCAGCAGCGAGTCGGGCTCCACCGGACGGTCGGTGACGGCGACGCCGATGCTGGCTCCGACGACCACCGTCTCGGCCAGCAGGTCGATGGGCCGCGACACGTTCTCGATCAGACGTCGGGCGACGGTGATGGCGGCCTCCTCGCCGTCGAGGTCGACGAGCAGGAGCGCGAACTCGTCGCCGCCGAGCCGGGCCACCGTGTCGCCGGGTCGGACCGATGACCGGAGCCGCTCGGCCATCTCGACCAGCAGCCGGTCACCGCTCGAGTGCCCGAGCGTGTCGTTCACGGCCTTGAAGTTGTCGAGGTCGACGAACATGGCGGCCACCTCAGCGCCCTCACCGGCCCCGGCCACCGCGGCCTCCAACCGCTGGGCGAACAACACCTGGTTGGCCAAGCCCGTCAGCGGGTCGTGGACCGCCTGATGGGACAGCTCCTCCTGGAGCCGTCGGGTCGCGGTGACGTCACGGAAGCTCCACACACGACCCGCGGCACGACCGTCGATGAGTCGTGGGCGGGATCGTCGCTCGATGACCCGCCCGTCGAGGAACTCGATGATGTCCTCGCTCGTCGCCGCCAGATCCGCGTCGATCGCCGCGATGCGGGCCACCAGGGCGTCGGGGTCCTCGACCATCGAGCGGATGTGGTCGGTCAGGGCGTAGATGTCGCTGCGGGCCGGCGACTCCTCCGGTATGTCCCAGATCTCGAAGAACTGCCGGTTGCAGGTCCGGATGCCGACCCCGTCGGTCGCCACGATCCCATCCGCGACCGATTCGAGGGTGGCCGACAGCACCGCGTTGGTCTCGAGCAGGGCTGCCTCCGCCGCCGAGGACCGGGAGATGTCGTGGACGGTCATCACCAGGCCGCCGACAGTCGGGTCATCCACCAGGTTGACCAGAGAGAACGTGACGGGCAGGAACGAATCGTCGGCCCGACGGGCCCCGACGTCCACCGCCACCGACGCTCCCACCGGGGCGTCCAGCGCCTCGCGGATCGCTCGCCCCACCGCCACCCGATCGTCGCTCGAGACCAGGCCGCTCAGGTGCCGGCCCTCGACCTCGAGCTGGTCGAGCCCGAGCAGACGTGTCAGCGCGGCCGACGAGCTGCGGACGCGACCGTCGGGCTCGATCACCATCACCACCGTGCTGATGTGCTGGAGCACGGTCCGCAGGACGTCGAGGTTGTCCGGCGCCACCTCCCATCGGTGCCGGTCGGTCAGGTCGCGGAACACGAGGATGATGTCGTCGGCCCGGCTGTGGCCGACCAGTTCCATCCGTCGCCACCCTTCCGGGGTGCTGACCCTCAGTTCGAGCGGCTGTCCGACGCGCTCGGATTGCATGCCGGCCAGCGACACGGCCGCCATCTCGAGGTCGGAAGGGTGCACCAGGGTGATGCAGTCGAGTCCCACCGACTCCTCGAGCGACCGGCCGAACAGGTCCTCCGCGGCCCGGTTTCCCCACAGCAGCCGCGCCTGGTGGTCCATCACCAGGACGGCGTCGGGTAGGTCCTCGATCAGCGCGGCCCGGTCGGGACCCGTCGGGTCCGACCGCTCCGGGACCCAGTGGGAGTCGACCTCGGTCATCACGGGACTATCGGCACGCACGATCCAGGATTGAGAACGCAGCCCGCCGCTGGGACCACGAGAGTCCGAACGGACGCGGAACGACCCTCGGCGAGTAGCCGAGGGTCGGACGCGTGCTGCTCCGGGGGTGGGGCTCGAACCCACGACCCGCTGATTAACAGTCAGCTGCTCTGCCAGCTGAGCTACCCCGGAAGGAGACCGTCCCGGGGGACGGCAGCCTTGGAGACTAGCGCCACCGACCATCGGTCCCCAACCGGGTGATCGGGTCTCAGTCGGCCTTCAGGTAGTCCTCGAGCTTCTCCCGGCTCCGGGGATGGCGGAGCTTGGCCAGGGTCTTCGACTCGATCTGACGGATCCGCTCCCGGGTGACGCCGAACTCGCGTCCGACCTCCTCGAGGGTGCGCGGCTGGCCGCCGTCGAGCCCGAAGCGCATCCGCACGACCTGCTTCTCTCGGTCGTTGAGGTCGTCGAGCGCCGACATGATCTGCTCGGACAGCGAGTTGGCCGTGGCCACGTCCGCGGGCATGACCGCGTCGTTGTCGGCGATGAAGTCCGCCAGGTAGCTGTCGTCCTCTTCGCCGACCGGCGAGTCGAGCGAGAGCGGATCCTGCGAGATGCGGAGGATCTCGCGCACCTTCTCGGGCTTCAGCTCGCACTTGGCGGCCAGCTCCTCGACCGTGGGCTCCCGTTCGAGCTCCTGGATGAGCTGGCGCTGCTGGCGGTGCACCTTGTTGATCGACTCGACCATGTGCACCGGGATGCGGATCGTGCGGGCCTGATCGGCGATGGCCCGGGTGATCGCCTGGCGGATCCACCAGGTCGCGTAGGTGGAGAACTTGAAGCCCTTGGTGTAGTCGAACTTCTCGACCGCCCGCATCAGGCCGAGGTTCCCCTCCTGGACCAGATCCAGGATGTGCATGCCGCGTCCGAGGTAGCGCTTGGCGATCGAGACGACCAGGCGCAGGTTGGCCTGGGTCAGCTCGTCCTTGGCGCGTTCGCCGTCGCGACGGAACCGGTCCAGTCGGCGGCGCTCCTCGAACTCGACCGACTCGCCCGATGCCGCCAGGTCGGCCATCCGCTCCTCTGCCTTGACGCCGGCCTCGATCCGCTGGGCGAGGTCGACCTCTTCGGCCGCGGTGAGCAGGGGGACCTGGCCGATCTCGCGGAGGTACATCCGAACGGGATCCGCCGTCGAGCTCCCCGTTCCGGCACCCGTCCCGGACAGCGACACGGGGCGGCCCCGACGACCGGTGGTGCGCAGCAGCCGCCGACGGCGGACCGACTCGCTCGCCAGCTCACCGGGCTCGACGAGTGCGACCTCGGCCGGCTCGTCACCGCTGTCGTCGACATCGTCGGACCGGTCCACGACGGGGTGCTCGGGGTCGTCGGCCGGGTCGTCGGCCGGCAGCAGGTCGATGTCGTCGGGGACGACCTCGGCGTCGATCCGGACCCCTCGACCGTCCCAGAACGTCCGGGTGTCGTCGAGGACCTGATCGGTCATCTCCATCCGGAGCGCGCTCAGCGCGTCGTCCAGCGGCAGGACGGCTCCGCTCGCGTCGGCCCGTCGTTGGAGATCGTCGATCTCCTCCGTCGGCACCTGCTCCCAGATGGACAATCCGATCAACCCCTTGCGTGCTGGTGCCGGTCCCGCAGGAAGGCTAGCAACTGGGTCACCGTTTCCACCTCGGCTCTGGGGTGGCGCAGGTGGTCGAGCGTGACCTTCAACCAGGCGACGACGTCGGAGTACGCGAGGGGGTCCGGCGATGCACGCGCCTCGGACTCGAGCTCGGCCAGCTCCCGGCGCCCGACCTCGCTGGCGAAGCGGGCCAACACGTCGCCGGGCTCCGAGGTCGACTCCTCGACCGCCAGCTCGGTGAGCAGGTCGGCCACCTCGGGCGGAGCGTCCTCCACCGCCTGGGCCAGGGTGTCGTTACGGCGCAGTTGGTCGAGCGCGGCGCGTGCCGTCGGGTGGCGGAAGAAGGAGTCCTCGAGGAACGGAGCGGCCAGCTCGGGCTGGTTGACCGCCAGGCGCAGCACCTCCCGCTCGACCCCGTCACCGAGCGGCGGGCGCCGCGGCGGCGCCGGACGGGACCCGGGGTCGTCGCCCCGATCCTGGTCCCTGTCAGGTCCGCGTCGACGCCGTTCCGGCTCCGGCGGTCGGGGGTTGCGACGGACGTCTTCGAGCCGGACCCGCAGCTGGGTGGCGTCGATCCGACACGTGTCGGCCAACTCCATCACGTACTGGTCCCGAACGAGCGGGTCGGGGTGTTCGGCGATCACCTCGAGTGCCGACTCGGCGGCCCGGGCGCGGCCCTCGGGACCGGACAGGTCCGCGGCGCCCAGCACTCGGGTCACCCGGAACTCGAGGAACGGTCGGGGGTGCTCCACCGCGGAGCGCAGGGCGTCGGGGTCGGTGCGGGCCAGGTCGTCGGGGTCCGACCCCGCCGGCAGTTCGAGCACCGAGAACCGCAGGTCGTGGGCGGCCTCCCAGGCGTAGACGCGCTCCGCGGCGGACTGGCCGGCCTCGTCCGCGTCGTAGGCCAGCACGATGTTGCGGGTGAACCGCTTGAGGATCCGCACGTGGTCCTCGGTGAGAGCCGTCCCGCACGTGGCGACCGCTCGCGGGATGCCGGCACGGGAGAAGCCGATCACGTCGGTGTAGCCCTCGCACACGACGATCTGATCGGAGGCGACCGCATCGGCCTTGGCCCAGTTGATGGCGTACAGCGCCTTGGACTTGTTGTAGAGGACGTTGTCACGCGAGTTCTGGTACTTCGGTCCGTCGGCGTCGGGCAGCTTCCGTCCGCCGAAGCCGATCACCCGGTCGCGCTCGTCGAGGATCGGGAACAGGATCCGGCCGCGGAAGAAGTCCTGCAGGCGGTTGCGACGGTTGAGGAACCCGAGGCCGGCCGCCTCGAGGTCGTCGTGGGAGGCCTTCAACGTGCGGACCAACTGGTCCCAGTCGTCGGGCGCCCACCCGATGCGGTAGCGGGCCACCTCGTCGGCGTCGAAGCCCCGGGACCGGAGATAGGACCGCGCCGCCGCCGCATCCGCTCCGGTGCGCAGCCGTTGGTGGTACCACTCGCAGGCCTGCTCGGTGAGGGAGAACAGGCGGTTCTGGCGCTTGCGCCCTTCGGACTCGTCGCGCTCGGTGTAGCGCAGCGTGATGCCGGCCTTGGCCGCCAGCCACTCCACCGCACCCGGGAAGTCGAGGTGCTCGATCTCGCGGACGAAGGTGATGGCGTCGCCGGAGGCCTTGCATCCGAAGCAGTGGTAGAGCCCCTCGGCCTGGTTGACCGAGAAGCTGGCCGACTTCTCGTTGTGGAACGGGCACAGGCCGGACCACCGTTGGCCGACCCGCTTGAGCTGCGTGTAGCCCGAGACGACCGCGACGAGGTCCGTCGACTCCCGGACCCGTGCGATGTCCTCGTCGACGATCCCCACGGGCGGAGACTACAAGCGCCGCCCGACAGCCCGTCCGGCCCGACTCAGCCGAGCTTCTCGGCCAGGTACGCCTCCACCTCGGCCAGCGCCACCCGCTCCTGGTCCATCGAGTCGCGGTCGCGGACGGTCACCGCGCGGTCCTCGAGGGTGTCGAAGTCGTAGGTGATGCAGAACGGGGTGCCGAGCTCGTCCTGGCGGCGGTAGCGACGCCCGATCGACTGGGTCTCGTCGTAGTCGCACATGAACGAACGGCGCAGGCTCGCGGCCAGCTCGCCGGCCGGTCCGGTGAGCTCCGGCTTCTTCGACAGCGGCAGCACCGCGGCCTTGTACGGGGCGATGCGCGGGTGGAACCGCAGCACGACCCGCTTCTCGCCGCGCACCTCCTCCTCGTCGTAGGCCGCCATCAGGAACGCCATCGCGGTGCGCGTGGCCCCGGCGGCGGGCTCGATCACGTGCGGGACCCAGCGCTCGTTCGCGGCCTGGTCGTACCACTCGAGCTTCTCGCCGGAGTGCGCGGCGTGCTGGGTCAGGTCGTAGTCGCCGCGGTTGGCGATGCCCTCGAGCTCGTCCCAACCCCAGGGGAACAGGAACTCCACGTCGGAGGTGCCCGACGAGTAGTGCGACAGCTCGTCCGCGTCGTGGGCCCGGACGCGCAGCCGGTCCGCCGGCATGCCGTGGTCCAGGTACCACTGGTAGCGCTCGTTGCACCAGTACTCGTACCAGCGCTGGGCGTCCGCGGGCGGCACGAAGTACTCCATCTCCATCTGCTCGAACTCGCGGGTGCGGAAGACGAACTGGCCGGGGGTGATCTCGTTGCGGAACGACTTGCCGATCTGCGCGATGCCGAACGGCGGCCGCACCCGGGTGGTGTCGATCACGTTCTTGAAGTTGATGAACATGCCCTGCGCGGTCTCGGGCCGCAGGTAGGCCACCGCCGAGGCGTCCTCCACCGGGCCGGCCTGAGTCTTGAACATCAGGTTGAACTGGCGGGGTTCGGTGAAGGTGCCACGCTTTCCGCAGCCCGGGCACTGCTCGGGGTCCTCCAGCTTGTCCAGCCGCCAGCGGGTGTTGCAGTTGGTGCAGTCGACCAGCGGGTCGGTGAAGTTGGCCAGGTGCCCGGAGGCCTCCCAGACCGCCGGGGGCGACAGGATCGACGCGTCGAGGCCGACGACGTCGCCGCGCTCCTGGACCATCGAGCGCCACCACGCGTCCTTGACGTTGCGCAGCAACAGCACGCCGATGGGCCCGTAGTCGTAGGTGGAGCGGAACCCGCCGTAGATCTCGGCGGAGGGGTAGACGAAGCCGCGGCGCTTGGTCAGGTTGACGATCGTGTCGAACAGCTCCGGATTCGGAGCGGGCGAGGAGTCCTGGGACATGGGGGCCGAGCGTACCGGCGCGCCGAGGCCCCGATCACACGGGATGCCGTCCGCTCGGTGGGGGCAGGTCCGCCGCAGACGAGGCGCCCGTCGCTACCGTGACGCGGATGAAGTCGCAGCCGACCAGGTCCACGCGGTGAGCAACCTGCCCCCGCCCCCTCCGGGCGGGACCGATCCGTCCGACGACGTTCCCCCGGCCGTTCCGACCCCGCCGCCCGGTCCTCCCGCGGCTCCCCCCGCTCCTCCCGCTCCCCCGGTTCCCCCGGGATACGGCGCCCCGCCGCCCGCGTCGCCGCCCCCGCCCGGCGGCTACACCCAGCCGTCACCCGATCCGGCGTCCCCATGGGGCGCGCCGCCGGCGCCCCAGTACGGCACGCCCCAGTACGGCACGCCCCAGTACGGCACCCCCCAGTACGGGGCTCCCCAGTACGGCTCGCCCCAGCCGCCGGCCGCGCCGTACCAGTACGGCATCGGGCTGCCCTCCAGCGCCGTGCTGGCCTCACCGGGCAAGCGCATCGGCGGCTACCTGATCGACGTGGTCATCCTCGTCGTCGCGATCGGCCTGTGCTGGATCCCGTTCCTCGTGCTGGCCGCCTCATCGTCGAGCACCACCGTCGACGAGTACGGGTTCACCACCAACGAGATGAGCGGCGGTGCCGTGGCCGCCATGCTGGTCGCCCTGGCCATCACGGTCGTGGTGCCGATCGCCTACCACGTGGTGATGGTCGCCCTGAAGGGCCAGACGCTCGGGGCGATGGCGGTCAAGGTCAAGGTCGTGCGCCTGTCCGACGGCGAGACCCCGGGTTGGGGCCCGGCGATCCTGCGGTGGCTCCCCAACGCGATCGGCCTGGTCCCGTACTGCGGCGGCTGCCTGTCGTTCGGTCTGATGATCTGGGCGCTGGTCAACCTGTTCAACAACGAACGGCGCCAGACCCCGTTCGACCTGGCCGCCAAGACCGTCGTGATCGACGTCAGCTGAACCGCCGAGCTGTCCCCCATCTCCCACTCCCCTCGGAGGCAACCACATGAGTGATCCCAACTACCCACCGCCACCGCCCGGAGGTGGAGCTCCGCCTCCGCCGCCGGGTGGGTTCCCCCCGCCGGCGTCCCCGCCGCCCCCGGGCGGAGGGTTCCCCCCTCCGGCCGGTCCCCCGCCCGCGGCGCCGCCTCCCGGCGGCTTCGGTGGAGCCGGCGGTGGATTCACGCCCCCGCCCGCCCAGCCCTACGGCGGTGGTGGCGGCTACCCGCCACCGCTCGACGTCGGTGCATCGATCTCCTACGGCTGGAAGAAGTTCCAGGAGAACGCCGGCCCGTTCGTCATCCTGATGCTGATCGTGTTCGGTGCGACGCTCGTGGTGTCGTTGCTCGGCCAGCTGGTGCTGCTGCCCCTGTTCCGGGGTGACAGCGGCGGCAGCGCCATCATGAGCATGATCGGCTTCTCTGTGGTGTTCGTCCTGCAGTTCGTCGTGGCGTTCTTCCTCCAGGCCGGCGTCTACCGCGCCGGGCTCGGCGTGACCCGGGGCATCAAGCCCGAGGTGTCGATGCTGACCGACACGACGCACATGGCGAACTTCGCGCTGACGGTCGTGCTCGTCGGGCTCGGCGCCTTCGTCGGCTACCTGCTGTGCTTCATCCCCGGCATCATCTGGCTGATCTTCACCGCGTACGCCCCGATCATCGCCCTGGACAAGGGCGTGGGTCCCGGCGACGCGATCAAGCAGAGCATCGACTGGGTCAAGGACAACTTCGGCAAGGTGTTCCTGATCCTGCTCGTCGCCTACCTCGTGTACTACGTCGGCGTCCTGCTGTGCTGCATCGGCGTGCTGGCCACCGGCCCGATCGCGCTGATCTCGATCATCCACTCCTACCGGGCGCTCAACCAGGAGCCGGTGGTCCCGTAGCCGGGACCGCGACCGGCTCCGGGCGAACCGTCCCGGCACGCGGACGAGGGGGCCCCGAGCGGGGCCCCCTCGTCGCGTCCGGCCCCGGGGTCGGACATCCCCCGGGAAAGGGTTCAGAGGTCGAGCTGCGGGAGGCGGGTGAGCGCCTCGGCCATCAGCTCGTCGGAGAACTCGTGGTCGACGAGCTCACCGGCGAAGTAGGCGTCGTAGGCCGCCATGTCCAACATGCCGTGGCCGCTGAGCGCGGTGAGGATGACCTTCTCCTCGCCGGTCTCCTTGCAGCGCAACGCCTCGTCGACCGTCGACGCCAGGGCATGCGTGGGCTCCGGACCGGGTACGACGCCCTCGGTGCGGGCGAACTGCACGCCCGCCGCGAAGCACTCCCGCTGGAGCCGTGACTCGGCGGTGATCAGACCCAGCTCGTAGATGTGCGAGATCAGCGGGGCCATGCCGTGGTAGCGCAGCCCGCCGGCGTGGATCGGGTCCGGGATGAAGTCGTGGCCCAGGGTGTGCATCTTGACCAGCGGCGTCATGCCGCCGGTGTCGCCGAAGTCGTACGCGTAGGTGCCCTTCGTCAGCGTGGGGCAGCTGGCGGGCTCGACGGCGCGGATCTCGGGATCCATGGTCCCGGCGAGCTTCTCGCGCAGGAACGGGAAGGTGAGCCCGGCGAAGTTGGAACCGCCGCCGGTGCAGCCGATGATGACGTCGGGGACGTCGCCGGCCATCGCCATCTGCAGCAGGGCCTCCTCGCCGATCACGGTCTGGTGCATCAGCACGTGGTTGAGCACCGAGCCGAGCGCGTAGCGGCTGTCGGGGTCCTGGGCGGCCACCTCGACCGCCTCGGTGATGGCGATGCCGAGCGACCCCGGGTTGGTCGGGTCCTCGGCCAGCATCTTCCGGCCGTACTCGGTGACGTCGGACGGCGACGGGTGCACGGTGCCGCCGAAGGCCTCCATCATCGCCCGGCGGTACGGCTTCTGGTCGTAGGAGGCCCGGACCTGCCAGATCTCGCAGTCGATGCCGTACTGGGCGGCGGCGAAGCTGAGCGCCGTACCCCACTGACCGGCCCCGGTCTCGGTGGTCAGCCGCCGGATCCCGGCCTTGGCGTTGTAGTACGCCTGGGGCACCGCGGTGTTGGGCTTGTGAGAGCCGGCGGGGCTGGTGCCCTCGTACTTGTAGTAGATGCGCGCCGGCGTGCCGAGCGCCCGCTCCAGCCGGTGGGCCCGGTGCAACGGGGTGGCCCGCCACAGCAGGTACACGTCGCGGACCTCGTCGGGGATCGGCACGTAGCGGTCCTGGCTGACCTCCTGGAGGATCAGGTCCATCGGGAACAGCGGGGCCAGGTCGTCGGGGCCGATCGGCTGGTGCGTCGCCGGGTGCAGCGGCGGCGGCGGCGGTGCCGGCAGGTCGGGGACGATGTTGTACCAGGAGGTCGGCACCTGGTCGTCGTTCAACAGGTAGCGGCTCTGCTCAGCCATGGGGACTCCGTTCTCCGTGGTCTCGGGTGGGGTGGTCTCGGTGGGGCATTCGGATCGTGCTGCGGCGATGATCGGCCGGGGCTCACCAGTCGTGCAACACCTGCAGCGACCGGAGGCGGCGTTCGACGTGCAGCTCGAGGGCGGTGGTGGCGATCGACTCCACCTCGTGGGTGAGCGACCCGTCCGGCAGCGACAGGGCCACGTTGAGCCCGCCGCCCAGCACGGCCCGGGCCACCGCGAGCGCCTCGTCGGTCACCGGCCGACCTCCTCCGCAGGACCGGCAACGCACCCCGCCGACGTCGAGGGCCAGCGCCAGCTCGCCGTCCTCCTCGCCGCAGCCGACGCAGCGGTCGAGCTCGGGGGCGACGCCCTCTGCGGCCAGCAGCTTGAGGAAGAACGCTCCCGTCACCAGCGGCGGGTTGCGCTCGTCGACGGTGCGCAGACCGCCCACGAGCATGTCGTGGAGCCGCGGTGCGGGTTGGCGGTCCTCGGAGAGCTGCTCGACCGCTTCGAGCAGCGACGCGGCCCGACCCAGGCGGGACAGGTCCTCACGGGTGCGACGGAACGACTCGATGGTCTCGGCCTGGGTGACGATGTCGAGCTCGCCGCGCCCCTCGTGCAGCTGCAACGCCGCGTAGGAGCCGGGCTCCAGCCGGGACCCGAACTTCGAGCCGGTGCGGCGCACCCCCTTGGCGACGGCGCGGACCTTGCCCGACTCCCGGGTCATCAGCACCACGATGCGATCGGCTTCGCCGAGCTTGTGGGTGCGCAGCACCACCGCCGAGTCGCGGTAGAGGCTCACCCGGTCGGCCTCATGCGTTGAGTCCGCCGAAGCGGCGCTCGCGGCGTTGGAACTCGTCGATCGCCTCGTACAGGTCGCCGCGTCGGAAGTCCGGCCACAGCACCTCGGTGAACACCAGCTCCGAGTAGGCGATCTCCCACAGCAGGAAGTTGGAGATGCGGTGCTCGCCGGAGGTGCGGATCATCAGCTCCGGGTCCGGCTGGTCGGGGTCGTAGAGGTGGCGGCGGATGAGCTTCTCGTCGATCTTGTCGGGCTTGACCCCCGAGCGGGCGATGGCCCGGACCGCGTCGACCAGCTCGGCCCGGCCGCCGTAGTTGAACGCCATCGACAGCGTCATCGTCGTGTTGTGGCGGGTCATCTCCTCGGTCTCGGTGATGCGCCGCAGCACCCGCTTTGGAACCCGCCAGTCGCGGCGACCCAGAAACTGCACCCGGACCCCCTTGGCGTGCAGCTCGTCGCGCCGGGTCATGAGGAGCCGTTCGTTGAACCCCATCAGGAATCGGACCTCGTCGACGGGGCGCTTCCAGTTCTCGGTGGAGAACGCGTACACGGTCAGGTAGCGGATCCCGGCATCGAGCGCTCCCCACACCGTGTCGAGCAGCGCCTCTTCGCCGGCGGCGTGCCCGTCGGTGCGGGGCAGCCCCCGCTTCTGGGCCCACCGCCCGTTGCCGTCCATGACGATCGCCACGTGGACGGGGATCCGGCCCGGATCGAGTGCGCTCAGCTCCACCGTGGCCACGCTAGTGCCGTCCCCCACGCCCGACGGGCGTCGCGGTGGGCAGAATGCCGACATGACCTCGCTGCGCGACGCCCACGTGATCATCACCGGTGGATCGGAGGGCATCGGACGGGCCACGGCCGCCGCCGCGATCGCCCGGGGCGCCCGGGTGTCGCTGATCGCGCGCCGGGCCGACGCGCTGCGCGCCGCGGCGACGGAGCTCGGTCCGAGCTGCGACTGGGCCACCGCGGACGTGGCCGACCGCGACGCGGTGGGCGGTGCGGTCGACGAGTTGGTGCAGCGGTCCGGACCGTGCGACGTCATGGTCGCGAACGCCGGCTACGCGCTGCCGGGGCGGTTCTGGGAGCTGCCGCCCGACGAGTTCCGCGCCGAGATGGAGGTGAACTTCCTGGGAGCCGTGCACGCGGTGGCCGCGGTGATCGACGGCATGCGGCAGCGACGTCGGGGTCACCTGTGCTTCGTGTCGTCGACCGCGGGTCTGCTCGGCGTGTACGGCTACACGGCCTACTCGCCGACCAAGTTCGCCCTGCGGGGCCTGGCCGAGGCGTTGCGCTCCGAGGTCGCCCCCGACCGGATCCGGGTGAGCGTCGTCTACCCGCCCGACACCGACACGCCGGGGTTCGCACTGGAGAACGAGGTGAAGCCGCCGGAGACGGCCGCTATCTCCGCCACGGTCAAACCGGTCCAGGCCGACCGGGTGGCGGCGGCGATCGTCCGGGGTGTCGAACGGAACCGCATCACGATCACCGCCGATCCGCTGACCGCCACGCTTGCCCGCGCCGCCGGGCTGCTGGGACCGGTCCTGCGCCGCACGATGGACCGCCAGGTCCGCTCCGCCCAACGGGGGTCGTGACGACGGACCGGTCGCGACAGTCGGCGTCCGTGGTCGTGTCGGTCGGAGGACTCGTACCCCTACCAACCGCTACGGAGGGGTTCTTCCTCGCCCGCGTGACCCGGGTGCTCGAGGCGCTGGACGGGACGGATCGCTGACCTCAGCGCGCTCGGCGTCTCAGAGGGAGTCGAGTAGTCCGGCCGCGCTCTGGGTGAGACCGGCGAAGTCGTACTCGGCGGCGGTGGCCGCGGCGGCGGCCACGAGCTCGCTCGCACGTTCGGCGTCGCCGTCGGCGCGGCGGGCGAGGCAGAGGTCTGCGAGGTCGAGCTGGCTCCGCGCAGTCCAATAGGGGGTCCGGAGCCGCGAGTGAATGGCGTGCGCCAGCGCGAACCACTCCTCTGCCTGGTCGAAGTCACCGAGGATGGTGGCAGCGCGACCGAGGGGCCGGCCGAGAGCCCCCGCCACGAGTGCGGATGTGGGTTCGGCGACGTGGTCGGCGAACGGTGCAACGCGATCGACGAGCACGCGGGCGATATCGCGATCGCCCGTGCTCGCAGCGACGTCGAGGAGGTCCGACATCGAGGCCAGCCACGTCATGTCATAGGGGAACTCGAACCCGGCTGCCGCTTCGGTCGCGAGGCGATCGTGGGCTTCCTCGATTCGTCCCGACTGGCTGAGCATGGCGGCGACGGCGGCGCGCAGCACCGCGATGGACGGGTTGTCCCGGGCTGCATCGATGAACATGTCGGCGATCTCGTCGAGCCGACCCTGCTGCAGGCGAATCGCGTAGAGGAGGCCGCCATAGGCGCCGAACGCATCGGGCGCGTCGGCGGCCACGCCGAGGTTCAACGAGCGATCGTTCGCCGCCTCGGCCTGATCGGTGAGGCCGGCGAGCAGCAGGCGCCCTGTGTTGAGGATCGCGAGCTGCCACTCGGCGGCGGGCAGGCCAACCCTGGCGGTGGTTGCTTCCATCTCTGCGAGCACGGTGTCGGCACCGAGGACGTCGGCTTGCTGAATTCGCACCCAGACGAGTTGGAACTTGATCCGCACCGACAGCACCGGATCGCCGATGCGGCCGGCCAACGCTTCGGCGTTCTCCACGTCCTCGATGACCTGGTCGAGCCGATCAGGCGAAGCGACCTCAGTCACGATCCTCTCGACCACGTCGACGAGAGCTGAGTCGTCGGCAGAGCGACGGGCGACGTCAAGCGCGTCGATCGACAGATCTCGGCGTGCTCGCCACTCGAGCGCGCCATCATGCGCCAGGGCGAGCGCTGAAAGCAGGCGCGCCCGCCTGGCCGTCGGGCCAGGCCCGACGCGGTCGAGGGCCGCCTGGATGATCGGCTTGGCGGCTTCTTCGCCTTGCCGGCCGCCCTCGAAACGGGTGAACCCGAGCGCTGCCTTCACGAGGGTCTCGGCATCGTCCAATCGCAGAGCGAGTGTGCCGGCTTCGAGGAGGGTGTCCCGTCCTTCGAGAAGGCCGGTTCGGCGCTGTGCGGTACCGAGCGCTGCCAGCACTTGTGCCCGTCCCAGCTCGTCGCGGCTGGGGTCTCGGTCGAGCAGTTCGAGGGCTTGCCGATACCAGCGGATGGCGTCGTCGGGTGCGAGCGCGCCGAGTGCGGCGTCGCCGGCGCGTCGGACGTAGTCGAGGGCTTTGTCGATGTCGGTGGGTCGGGTGGCGGCGACCCAATGGTGGGCGAGCTCGGCGAGCGTGGTCGCGTCCTCGTTGCTCGCCTGCGCCTCGAGGACCTCGGCGATGCGTTGGTGGGCGCGTTGACGGCGGGTGGGGCTGAGCTCGTCATAGAGGCTGTGTCGGGTGAGGGCGTGGGTGAATCGGTAGCGACCTGCGGTGTCGCTCTCCGCGAGGAGCGCTGCGGCCACGGCCGCGTCGAGGTGGTCCAGGAGCTCGTCCTCATCGGCGTCGGCGAGCAGGGCGAGAAGCTCGATGTCGAACCCGCGGCCGATCACCGACGCCAAGGTCAGCAACCGCAACGGTTCCTCGCCGAGTCGCTCGACGCGCCGGCCGACGACGTCGCGAACGCTGCTCGGGAGGCCCAGCTCGTCGAGCTCGCCCGCGAGCACCCATCGGCCGTCGTCGTTCTGCACGATCCCGCCCGACTCGCCGAGATGACGGAGCAGCTCCGCGGTGAAGAACGGGTTCCCGTCGGTCTCGCGGCGAAGGGCGTGGGCGAGACCGACACCGTCGTCATCGAGGTCATGGCCTGCCGCCGCGACCAGGAGATCGATGATCTCGGTGTCCTCCAGACCGTGCAGGGCGATGCGGGCAATGTTGGCTTCACGATGCAGATCGGCGAGCAGCAGCGTCAGCGCGTCGCCGCGTCCCAGGTCGGTGTCGCGGAAGGTGACCGCGAGCGTCAGCTTCGATGGTGTGGGCGAGGTGATGACGTGGCGAAGCACTTGGAGACTGGCGGTGTCGGCCCAGTGCAGGTCGTCGAGCACCACCATCACCGGCTCCCTCGCCGAGACTGCGGCGAGGAGCTCGACGATCCCCTCGAGCAGAAGCAAGCGTTCGGTGTCGGGGTCGCCGACCCGGTCGCCTTCGCCGCCGATATCGGGGACCAGGCGCGCGAGCGCGGCGCGCTGAGCGGACCGCATGTCGGCAAGGATTCCGGAGTCGATGTGGCGGACGAGCGCCGAGATGACCTCGATCCAAGGCTGGTAGGCGACGCCGAGCCCTTCGTCGGAGTGCCCGAACAGCACGACCGTTCCCTCGGCATGAGCCGATCGGGTCGCTTGGGCGACCAGCGACGTCTTGCCCATCCCGGCCTCGCCGGCGACGAGGATCGCCTGGCACTGCTCGTTCGCCACAGCGCGTTTGCGGGCCTCGGTGAACGCTTCGAGCTCCGAGCTCCGACCGAAGAATCCGAACAACGGGTTCGACGCCGCCGTGACCAACCGCCCCGGCAACGGCACCGACCCCTCGACGGTCGCCGGCTCCCAGACGACCTCCACCACATCCACCGGCCCAGGCAGCCCCTTGAGTTCGAAAGGTCCCCGGTCGACGAACGACTGGGTGGCATGCCGGCCCACCATCAACCGCACCAGCTCAGCCGCGAGGATCTGACCTCCTTGCGCCGCTGCGCACAACCGTGCCGCTTCCACCACCGGATCCCCGAAGTAGTCGTCGTCCTCCTCGACGACCTCACCGGCGCTCACACCGATCCGAACCCCAAGCGGCTCAGCTGCGGAACGGTTGTGATGATCGATGGCCTGAGCCATACCCACCGCACCCGACAAGGCCCGGCGCGGCGACGAGTAGACCACCATCAGACCGTCGCCGAGGTTCTTCACCTCGGTCCCGCCCGACGCAGTGACCGCACCCCGCAACAGTCGGAAGTGCGTCTGACGCAACTCCTCTGCCGCCTCCGGCCCCACACGTGCGGCGGTCGCGGTCGAATCCACCAGATCGGTGAACACGAACGTCGCCGTGACCGACGAAGACACCGACTTGCCCTCTTGCGCCATCACGAACCTGCTCCCCTTCCCGACGATTCTTGCCGAACGAGGGACTCGCTTCCACCAGCCAGGCCCGATCCGAGGTGTGGAGCTCCCCGCGGATCTGGGAGGCATCACCTTTGAGGAGATGTGATGCCAGAGAAGCGCAGGAAGTACGACCCGGAGTTCAAAGACGGCGACCGACGAGCTTCGCACCGACCCGATGACGACTCGTCGTTGCGTCGCGCCGGAAGAGCGTCACACCCCTCCGGCATCATGCGAACATGCGTTCGACGGGGGAAGGGACATCAGAAGGAGGATCGGCCGGGGACGGTGCTGGCCGGGAGGCGGTGTCGGCGGGGTTCGGGGTGCCGGTGTTCCCGGTGCCGGCCGACGCGGCCGCGGTCATCGGCTCGTTGGGTGACCTGGCTGGTACGGAGTGGCGGGGTCTGGACGACGACACCTGCCTCGGACTGTTCGACGCGCTCGAGACCGTCGACCGCCTGTTCCACTCCGCCCGGTTCGGGCTGCTCGCCGAGCTCGATGCCCGGGACCTGACCGACCGGCGCCTCGGCCACACCGTCGCGAACGAAGCCGGCTGGCGTCATGGCGCGGATCCTCGCCGGGTGCGGCGGGACCTGCGCACGGCAGCGACGTTGCGGCACCTGCCCCGACTCGCCGACGCCCTCCGCCATGGTGAGTTGCCGGTCGATCGGGTGCGGGAGATCGCTCGCGTGGTCAACGACCGCACCCGCGACACCCTCGCCGCCATCCAGGACGAGCTCGTCGACGTCGCCGCCGCGTCCTCGACGTGGACCGCGTTCGCCCGTGACGTCGCTCAGATCAGCTCCTACGCCGATGGCGACGGCGCGGAGCCACCCCGACCGCGGGACCACGCCTCCATCGTCCGTTCCGGCGATACCGTCAGCGCCACCGTCGACCTGTACGGACCCACCGCGGTCGGCTTCGCCGACCGTCTCGAAGCCGAAGCCGACCGCCTCCACCTCCAAGCAGTCCGCGACCACGAACAGAGCCCCCTGTTGGAGGTCCCACCCCGCTCGGAACTGCTGGCCCGAGCGTTCGTCAACCTCGTCGAACGCGGCGCTGGAGCGACCGACACCGGCACACGCACGGGTCCCGCGGCGGACATCACCTTCGTCATCGACGTCGACACCGACACCGTCGCCGACTTGTTCCACGACGGCACCCTCCTGCCCGGACCGCGTCACGACGGGCCTGTCGACTGGTCGAAGAGGGCGATGGACCTGACCGGTGCCCGGCTCCGCCACTCGAGCCGCGAGTGGGAGATGCTCACCTGTGACCCCACCTACACCTGGATCCTCATCGCCGCGGACGGTCACCCCGTCGCCTGTCGACGCGACGAACGCCACGCCAGCACCCCACAACGCCGGGCGCTCGCCGTCCGCGACGGACACTGCGTCTTCCCCGGATGTGACCGACCCGCGTCGTGGTGCGACGCCCACCACGTCACCCGCCACACCGACGGCGGCCCCACCACCATCGACAACCTCGCGTTGCTGTGCCGCCACCACCACGGCGTCATCCACCGCACCGGATGGCAGATGACCCCCAACCCCCAGACCGACGGAGCCTCAAGAGACGGCGCTGACGGCGATCAGACCAGCTTCTTCACCATCACCACCCCCGACGGCGCCCACCTCACCACCCACCACGACCGGCCACCCAGACCCGCACCCGCCTGAGCGCGGGACCGGCACCGGACCAACCCACGCTCCACCCACCCAGCCCGGGTCAGACCCACACCCACCGACCCCCGCGCCCCGACGCGGGCACGACCGTGCACGGGGCACACCCGCGTCGGTCGCGCTCGATCCGTCAGTAGCCGAGTCGTTCGAGGGAGCCGGGTCGGGACTGCCAGTCCTTGTCCACCTTCACGAACAGCTCCAGGTACGCGCCGTCGGGCAGCTGACGTCGGACGCGGGTGCCGACATCCTTGAGCACCGACCCGCCCTTGCCGATCACCATGCCTTTCTGCGACTCGCGCTCGACCAGGATCTCGACCCGGATGCGCGGCCACTCGTACTGGGTGGTGCGCGTGGCGATCGAGTGCGGGAGCTCCTCGTGGGTGACGGCCAGGAGCTGCTCGCGGACCAGCTCGGCCACCCGGAACCCCTCCCCCAGGTCGGTCACCTCTCCGTCGGGGTACCAGCGGGGGCCGGGCGGCATGAGCGAGCGCAGGTGCTCGACCAGAGCGTCGACGCCCTTGCCGGTGCGGGCCGAGACCGGGAAGTACGACGCCAGGTCGAGCTCGGCGGCCAGGGCGAGCTGCTCGAGCACGCGTTCCCGGGGAGCGCGGTCGACCTTGTTGAGCACAACGATGGCGTCGCCGGGCACCCGCTCGGCGATGTAGCGGTCGCCGGGACCGATCTTCTGGGTGGCGTCGAACAGCAGGCACACCACGTCGACCCCGGCCAGGGCGTCGGAGGCCGAGTCGTTCAGCCGCTCCCCCATCAGGGTGCGGGGTCGGTGGATGCCGGGCGTGTCGACGAACACGATCTGGGTGTCGTCGTCGGTGAGGATGCCCCGGATCTGGTGACGGGTCGTCTGCGGCTTGTCCGAGACGATCGACACCTTCTGGCCCAGGATGCGGTTGAGCAGCGTGGACTTGCCCACGTTGGGGCGACCGACGAGCGTCACGAAACCGGAGTGGAACCCGTCAGGTGCTGCGGTGCTCACGATCGGTCCTCCTCGCCTGCCGGCCCGACGCGCTGCACCCGGACCGTGCTCACGCGCCGACCGTCGACGCGGTCCACGACGATCCGACAGCCGTCGAGGTCGACCGCGTCGCCGGGAGCCGGCACCCGGCCGAGGGTCCCGAAGACCAGTCCGCCGACGGAGTCCCAGGTCCCCTCGGGCAGCGACAGGTCGAGCCGCTCGTTCAACTCCCCCACGTTCAGGGTGGCGTTGACCAGGAAGATGCCGTCGGCGACCTCGTCGACATCGAGGCCCTCCTCGTCGAACTCGTCGTGGATCTCACCGACCAGCTCCTCGAGCAGGTCCTCGAGGGTGACCAGGCCGGCGGTGCCGCCGTACTCGTCGACCGCGACGGCGACGTGGGTGTTGCGGGCCTGCATCTCGGTCAGCAGCTCGGCGACCCGCTTGGTCTCCGGCACGAAAAGGACCGGCCGGGCCACCTCGAGGACGCCGCGCCCGCCGCCCCCGGTTCGTTCGGCCTCGTACGCGTCCTTGACGTACACCATGCCGAGCACGTCGTCGGAGCTCTCCCCGTACACCGGGAAGCGGCTGCGGCCGGATTCCATCGACCGCTCCACCGCGTCGGTCACGGTCGCGTCGGAGCCGATCGAGACCACGTCGGGGCGCGGCACCATGATCTCCCGTACGACCGTGTCGCCGAAGTCGATGATCGACTCGATCAGCTCCCGTTCGGACTCCTCGATCACCGCGGCCTCGGCCGCCTCCTCGGCGAGGGCGAGGATCTCCTCCTCGGTGACGAACGGGCCCTTCTTGAGGCCCTTGCCCGGAAGGACGATGTTCGCGACGCCGATCAGCGATCGCGCCGGCCATCGCAGCACCCGGCCGATGAGCTCGACCATCGGAGCGGTCATCAGCGCGGCACGGTCTGTGTGCTGCAACGCCCAGGTCTTGGGCGCGGCCTCGGCGAGGGTGAACAGGACGACGACGTTCAACACGATGCCGATCGCGACGCCCAACGGCCCGAAGAGCCGTCCGGCCAGCACACCGACCAGGGCGGCCTGCACCGTCTGGACGATGTTGACGGCCAGGTAGACGGCGTTGAGGTCGCGCTCGAGGTTGTCGACGATGCGTTGCACCCGCCGGCCCCGCTTGGGATCCGACTCGGCCAGGGCGGCGGCGCGGGACCGGGTCATGCGGGTGACCGCGGTCTCGGCGACGGCGAGCACGCCGGCGACCAGCACCAGCACCAGGATCACGACCAACAGGACCAGGTCGGTGCCGTTCACCCGGCCCCCTCCCACGGATCGCGTGCCGGTGTGCGACCGAGCGCCGTCAGCAGCTCCCGCTCGCGGGCCCACATCCGGTCGCGTTCGGCGGGTTCGGCGTGGTCCCAGCCGCACAGGTGGAGGCCCCCGTGGGTGACGAGCAGGGCCAGCTCGTCGGCCACCGATCCGGCATGGTCAGCCGCTTGGGCCGCCGCGACCTCGGGACAGACGACGACGTCGCCGACGATCCAGTCCCGGTCGGCCGACGGGCCGGCCGACGCGGCGTCGTCGGGTCCGTCGGCTCCGTCGAGCGGGAACGACAGCACGTCGGTCGGACCGGCCGAACCCATGTGCTCGGCGTTGAGGGCGGCGATCTCATCGGCGTCGACCAGTTGCAATGACGCCTCGGCGGTCGCGGGGACGCCCTCGGCCGTCAGGACGTCGCCGAGCAGGGTGGCGAGATCGTCCAAGTCGACGGCCACCTCGGCGGCCCGACCCGGCTCACGGCCGTCGCGGCGGGCGACCGCCGGACGGTCCTCAGCCCCCACGTTGGGCGTAGGCGTCGACGATGTCGGCCACGATGCGGTGTCGCACGACGTCGGAGCCGGTCAGGTGCACGAAGGCGAGGTCGTCGATGCCGTCGAGGATCCGTTGCAGGTCCCCCAGTCCGGACCGGCCCCCGGGAACGTCGACCTGCGTGACGTCGCCGGTGATCACGGCCTTGGAGCCGAACCCCAACCGGGTGAGGAACATCTTCATCTGCTCCGGCGTGGTGTTCTGGGCCTCGTCCAGGATGATGAAGCTGTTGTTGAGGGTGCGGCCCCGCATGAACGCCAGCGGGGCGACCTCGACGGCTCCCCGCTCGAGGAGCTTCTGGGCCGTGTCGGTGCCGACCATGTCGTGCAGCGCGTCGTAGAGGGGACGCAGGTACGGGTCGACCTTGGCCATCAGGTCACCGGGCAGGAACCCGAGACGCTCGCCGGCCTCGACCGCCGGGCGGGTCAACACGATGCGCTCGACGTCCTTGTTCTGCAGCGCCTGGACGCCCATCGCGACGGCGAGCCAGGACTTGCCCGTGCCCGCCGGGCCGATGCCGAAGGTGACGATGTTGCCGGCGATGGCGTCGACGTAGCGCTTCTGTCCGCTGGTGCGGGGCCGGACCCGGCCGCCACGGTGGGTTCGCAGCAGCTCGTGGGTGAACACCTCGGACGGTCGTTCGTCGGCGCGGACCATGTCGATGGTGCGCCGCACGACGTCGGGACCGATGCGCTGGCCCTGCTCGAGGACCAGCACGAGCTCCTGGAACACCCTCCCCACCCGGTCGTTCTCGTCGCCGTGGACCGAGATCTCGTTGCCCCGCACCGTGATGGCAGCGCGGGGGAAGGCGTCCTCGACCACGTCGAGGAGCTCGTCGCGGGGTCCGAGGAGGTCGGCCATGAGGTGGTTGCCCGCGACATGGACGATCGTCTGTGGTTCGGCGGTCGTCGTGCGAGCGGGTTCCATGGAAGGGCACAGTGTACCGATGGCCTCCCCCGAGGAACCGAGCCGGATTCCCGACCTCGATGCGGCCGCGGCCGACCTGCGCATCGATCTGGAGGTCGAGTCCCGGCGGCGGGAGCGCTGGATCCGGCACCGACTGGCAGAGGAGGCCACCCTGGCCGGGGCGTTGGCGGCCGCCGTCGGCCACGACGTCGCGGTCCAGGTCCTGACCGGTGACCGCGTGGCCGGTGTTCTCGCCGTGGTCGGAAACGATGTGATCGAGATGCGACGCCACCACGGCACCACCTGGGTGTCGATCGACGCGGTCACCGCTCTGGAGGTCCCCGTCGCCCTGCCCGCCGCGGGTCCGGCTCTCGACGGCGCCCGCATGGACGAGGTGCTCGACGGCCTGGCCGAGGAGCGCACCGAGGTGGTGCTCACCCTCGACGGCGGCACGTCGGTGCGCGGCGTGCTGGTCGCGGTGGGAACCGTGGCCACCGTCGACACCGGTCCGGGTGGTCGCACCGCCTACGTCCCGCTGTCGGCCATCGTGTCGGTGACACGACCCGGCTGACGACGCGGGGCGACCAGGGGGGCGGGAACCGGGCCCGACCCTGCCCCGGGCCCACCCGGCGCGGTCAGGTTCCGAGGTCTGCCGGCTCCGCCGGGTCTCCGTCTGACATGGCCTGATCGGACAGAGCCTGATCGGACAGGGCCTGATCGGACAGGGCCTCGAGCGAGCCGGGCTGGATGCGACAGCGGTCGATGAAGTCGGCGACCTCCGCCTCCTGGACCCGGATCACCCGACCCATGCGGTGCGCGACGAGCTGACCGTCGTCGATGAAGCGGTACAGCGTCCGCGGGGTGACCCCCAGACGCCGAGCCGCCTCCTTCGTGCTGAGCCATTCGATGTCCGCCGTGCCCATGCCGACACGGTACGCCCCGACCGAACCTCCGGCAACCAGCGGGCAGTCGACCGTGTCTACGCCCACGTTGATGGCTTTGATGATCTTTCTGGTCATTTCCTCCCTCTTGACTTTGTTCCAACTCGTCCCGTAACACTCTGCACATGCCGCAGAGCCGGGACGGAAGGACGACGACGTGACCGCAACACCGCCGATGACAACGCCGCCACCAGGCGGGCGGGCACGTCGCCTGATCCCCAGCGGCCGCGCCACGGTCGGCGCCGCCCTGGTCGTCGTCGCCGCGGCCGGCGTCCTGTCCACCCATCGAGCCGCCACCGCAGCACCCGACGAGCGGGTGGTGGTCGCGACCAGGTCGGTCCCCTCGGGGACGGTGTTGACCGCCGATGACCTCGGGACCGTCGCCATGGACCTGCCCGAAGGGATGGCCGCCGTGACGGCGGACCGGGCCGAGGAGCTGATCGGGACGACCAGCCGACACGACCTCCGGGAGATGGACCTGGTGCGCCGCAGCGACGTCGCCCGGGCCGACTCCGACCCGGCGGCGGGATCGACGATCGTCCCCGTCGAGGTGCCGCGGACCCGGGCGCTGGTCGACTCGGTCCACAGCGGCAGCCGCGTCGAGGTGCTCGCCACCGACCCCGACGGCACCGGCACGAGAGTCCTCGCCACCGATGTGCTCGTGGTCGGCGTCGACGACGGCGGTTCCGACGACGGGATCGGGGTGTCGGATCGGGTCGGGTACCGCCTCGCCGTCCTCGATGTCGAGACCGCTGCGTCGGTCGTCGACGCAGCGGTGCGCTCGGAGCTGACCATCGTCATGTCGACCGGCCGGGGAGGACCGACCGATGGCTGACCGCTACGTCGTGATCGGCCTCGCCCGGTCCCGGAGCCGGTGGTTCGGCGAGGTCGCCCGATGGGCCAATGCCGCGGCCGCCCCGGTGGACTTCGTCAAGTGCCTCACCAGCGAAGAGGCCCGCGCCGTGCTCGGGGCCGGTCGCCGGGTCTCGGCCCTGCTCCTGGACACCGAGCTGTCCCGATTCGACCGCGACCTCGTCGCGGACGCCGCCCGCGACGGCGTCCCGACGCTCCTCGTCGGATCCGCCGACCGTCGGGACTGGGAGGCGCTCGGCTGCGCCACCCGCCTGGATGCGGACTTCACCCGCGACGAGCTGGTGGACGCCCTCGACCGCTTCGCCCGTGCCGTCGCCGGCGACGACGAGCCGACCTCGGCCCGGGTCGACCTGTCCTCGGACCCGGTTGCCGGAACCCTGATCGGCGTCCTCGGTGCGGGCGGCGCCGGCACGTCGACCATCGCGATGGCGTTGGCCCAGGCGTGGGCCGCAACCGGAGCCGACACCGTGCTCGTCGACGGGTGCCGGCGGGGTGACCTGGCCATGTACCACGACGTCGGCGACGTCATCCCCGGCCTGCCCGAGCTCGTGGAGCTCCACCGCGGCGACGAGGCCGACCCCGACGAGATCCGCTCGCTCGAGTTCGAGACCCGCCGCGGGTACCGGCTGGTGCTTGGTCTACGTCGAGCCCGCGACTGGGCGGGAATGCGGTCGCGGGCCGTCGCGGCCGCCGTCCACGGGTTGCAGAGGACCCACGAGGTCTCGGTCCTCGACCTCGACGACGACCTGGAGACCGAGGCCGAGACCGGCTCGGCCGACATCGAGGACCGCCACGCGCTGTCCCTGGCCGTCGCCCGCCGAGCCGACGCCGTCGTGGTCGTCGCGGGAGCCGACCTGAAGGGCATCCACGACGCCTCGCGTCTCGCCCACGACCTCCACCGCTGCGGGACGCCCGCCGAGCGCATCGTCGTGGTGGTGAACCGCGCTCCCCGATCCACGGTCGCCCGGGCCCAGCTCGCCCGCAGCGTCCGGGCCCTCACCGACGACCTCGGGGACGACGGCATCGGTGCGGCCCTGACCGTGCGTCGCCACCGGCTCGAGGCCACCCACCACGACGCCACCGCCCTCCCGGAGGGGATCGGGTGCGCCGTGCTGAGCGCGACCCGCGGGGTCATCGGTGCCGGAGCGGCCCGACCGACAGCCGATCCGGTGCGCATCCGGGTTGGAGAGCTCGGCACCCGCCTGGAGTCGGAGCCGGTCACGTTCCACGGAGGTCGGCCATGAGCACGATCTCCGACTCCGACCTCCGCTCACCGCTGGAGGAGATCGAACAGCTGGTGCAGTCGAGGGCCAACGCCCTGGCCCTCGACGTCGACACCGCCGACGGCCGGTCCCGCCTGCGGGAGCTGATCAGCAACGCGGTCGAGGACTGGGCCGACGACCACGCCCGCGGCGTCCGGCCCCACGGCCTGCCCGACCCCCAGGGAGTCGTCGACCGCGCCTTCCGCAACCTGGCCCGCTACGGCCCGCTCACCGACCTGCTGGCGGACCCCGACGTGTGGGAGATCATGGTCAACGCCCCCGACGAGATCTTCGTCAAGCGGCATTCGGGCGGGAACCGCTTCCACCACGAGGTCTTCCACGACGACGACCACGTCACCCGGACGCTGACCAAGCTGCTCGACGACTCGGCCACATCGCACCGCAAGCTCGATCCCGCGGAGGGACTTCAGGACGCGCAGCTCGACGACGGCGCCCGGCTGCACATCGTGCACAGCGATCTCAGCCGAGGTGGCCACCTCATGGTGAACATCCGGAAGTTCACCGGCGTCGCCATCACCCGCCTCAACGAGCTCGTGGAGCGCGGTTCGATGACCCGGGGAGCGGCCCGCTTCCTCGCAGAGGCGGTACGGGCCCGGCTCAGCATCGTCTTCGCCGGAGCGCCCGGCGCCGGCAAGACCACGTTGCTGTCCTGCTGCGCGGCGGAGCTCGACCCGTCCCTGCGAGTGGTCATCGCCGAAGAGGTGTTCGAAGCCGACGTCGAGCTGGCCAACGTCGCCGGGATGCAGACCCGCCCTCCGCGGACGGACCGCCCCGGGATCGACCTCCGTCGGCTGGTCGCGGGCTTCCTGCGCATGGCGCCCGATGTCGCCATCGTCGGCGAGGTCCGCGACCGAGAGGCGCTGCCCCTGCTGTTGACCCTGTCGTCGGGCGTGACCGGATACACCACCATCCACGCCGGATCGGCTCGCCAGGGGTTGACCCGGCTGCGGTTCCTGGCCCAGCTGTCGGACTCCTCACGGGATCTGCCGCTGAGCGCTCTCAACAACCTGGTCAGCGACTCGGTCGACCTGGTGGTGCACACCGAGCGAGGCCCGGACGGGCCACGTCTCACCGGGATCGTCGCGGTCGAGGACCTCGTCTCAGGGCCCGAGGCCGTCCACTTCACGGTCACCGACGTGTTCGGCCGCGGGATCGACGGATCGCTGGACTGGTCCGGTGACGTGCCGGTCCGAGCGGCCGAGCGCATGGCCGCCCGAGGCATCGACCTGCGCGCCCTGCTCGAGGCGGCCGGACGATGACGTCGCTGATCCTCGCCGGGCTCGCAGCGACGGGCGTCTACCTGCTCGTCACACCCCGCCCCGCCCGTCGAGGCTCGACGAGGGAGCGGTTCGACGTCCGTGCCGTGGCGGACCGAGCGGAGCTCGCCCTGCAACGCGCAGGCCTCGACGGCGTCTCCCCCACCCAGTTCGCGGCGACCGTGCTGGGCGTCGCGGTGGTCGCCGCCGCCCTCGCGTCGTTGGTGATCGGGCCCGGCATCGGGGCCGCCCTCGTCGGACTCCTGGCCGGCTCGATCCCGGTCACCTCCTGGCGCAGCCGGCGCAGCGCCGCCCGACGGGCGGCCCGGGAGCACTGGCCCCGGCTCATCGAGGAGCTCCGGGTGCTGACCGGCCCGATGGGCCGACCCATCCCCCAGGCCCTGCTCGAGGTCGGGTCGCGAGGCCCGGCCGCGCTCCGTCCCGCCTTCGCTGCTGCTCAACGCGAGTGGAACCTGACGACCGACTTCGAACGGACCGTGACGGTGTTGAAGGACCGTCTCGCGGATCCCACCGCGGATGCCACCTGCGAGACGCTGCTCGTCGTCCACGAGGTGGGCGGTGAGCTCGACCGACGGCTGGCGAGCCTCGCCGAGGACAGGCGTCGCGACCTGAACGACCGCCGCGACGCCCAGGCCAGGTTGGCCGGAGCGCGCACGGCCCGGTTGTTCGTCATCCTCGTCCCGTTGGGGATGGCCGTCGCCGGGCTCAACGTCGGAGACGGCCGGGAGGCGTACCGCAGCACCATCGGCCAGATCCTGGTGGTCGCCGCCATCCTCATGGTCGGCCTCTGTTGGTGGTGGGCGGCCCGACTGATGCGCCTCCCGGTCGACGAGCGGGTGTTCGACCGATGAGCGGCGCCGAGTTGCTGCTCCTGCTGATCGGGGGCACCGGTGTGGCCCTGGTCCTCGACCAGTTCCGCTGGGCCCATCGACGATCCATGGCGCGACGGCTGACTCCGTACGGGTCGGCGGGACGTCCCGGCCCACGGATCGCCGCCGTGTCCTCCCCTGCCGCGGTGCTCATGCCTCTCGTGGAGCAGTCACTCGACCGGGTCACCCGGGCCCTGGGGATCGATGACGACCTGGCCACGAGGCTGGCCCGGGCCGACGTGGATGTGGATCCGGCCCGGTTCCGGACCCGACAGGCGCTGCACGCCGTCCTCGGTCTGGCCGGCGGAGCGGCACTCGCACTTCTCGTCCGCCCGGGTTCGTTCGTGTCGGTGCTGACCGTGGTCGGGCTCCCGCTCCTGTGGGTGCTGCTCGACGAGCAGCGGATCTCGAATCGGATCCGCCACCGATCCCATGTCCTGCAGGTCGAGCTTCCCGTGGTGGCCGAGCAGCTGGGGATCCTGATCGACGCCGGATCGTCGTTGCCGTCCGCACTGGCCCGGATCGCCCGGAGGGGACGGGGTGCCGCGGCCGAAGACCTGCAACGGGTGGTCCTCCGCATCCGCAGCGGGCTCGGCGAGGCCGAGGCCCTGTCGGAGTGGGCCGACCGGTCGGACACCGGGGCGGTCCGGCGACTCGTGTCGGTGCTGTCGCTGCACCGGGAGGCGGCCGACCTCGGGCAGCTGATCTCGGCCGAGGCCCAGGCGATCCGAGCCGAATCCCACCGCGAGCTGGTGGAGCGGATCGAGAGGCGGGGCCAGCTCGTGTGGATCCCCGTCACCGTGGCGACACTCGTGCCGGGACTCCTCCTCCTGGCCGTTCCGTTCGTGTCGGCCCTGTCACAGGTGACCGGCGCATGAGCACGCACCAGCAGCCACACCGACAGCGCCCACTTCGACAACAGCACCCACTTCGACAACAGCACACACACCGACAGGGAGACAGCCATGAGCAGTTCAGCCAGCAACACGACCAGCACGACCAGCACGACCGCACGGCGGCGACGGGTCCGATCCGAGATCGCCGAGGGGGTCATCTCCACGGCGATCGCGGTCCTGATCGTGGCGTTCCTCGGAATCGGCCTGTGGAAGGGGTTCGACGTGATGATGAACAGCGCCACGGAGAAGACCCAGAACCAGGTCGAACAGATCGGCAACTGAGGCCGGAGGCCTGGCCCGGCTCGGTCGCCGGGGTCGGCGAGCGTGGCTCCGGACTTCTCAGCACCCTTCTCGGGGTCTCCGCCCTGGTCGTCGCCCTGGGTCTCGCCACCAACGTGTGCGTCGGCCTGTGGACCCGATCGACGGTCGAAGCCGTCGCCCAGGACGCCGCCCGCGACCTGGCCGCCACCCCGGAGGGCGGCCTGGACCGAGCCCGGATCGACGAGGTCCTCGACCGGGCCCGCTCGCGCCTCGGATCGGCCGGGGCGCGCACCGACCTCCGACTCGAGGGGGTCGACGGGTCCGTCCGTCTCCGGGTCCGCCACCCGGGCGTCAGCCTGGTGCCACGGATGCTCAGCGGTCATGGAGCGTTCGGCTCGATCGACGAGGTGATCGTGGTCGGGCGGGAGGACACCCGGTGAGCACCTCACGCGGTGAGCGCGGAGCCGTCGCCGGCCTCGAGGGAGTGCTGTTCGCCGTCCTGATCCTGGTGACGGGGACCCTGGTGGTGACCAACTCCTGGTCGGTGCTGCAGGTCCGTCGGTCCCTCGACGGAGCGGCACGCGAGTACATCCGCGGGTACACCCAGGCTGCCGACCCCACCGCCGCGCAGCGTGATGGCCGGATCGCTCTGTTCGACGTGCTCGACGGTGAGGGGGTGCGGGCCGGCACCGTGTCGATCGACGGACCCGATCCGTCGGTCTTCGGCCCGTGTGCCACCGCGACGGTCACGCTGTCGAGCACGGTTCCGGCGTTGCTGCTCCCGTTCATCGGCCGAGTCGCGTCGACGACGGTCCGGGTGACCCACACCGAGCTCGTCGACGCCCACCGTGAGATGACCGTCGGTCGCTCCTACGACCCGGAGGCGACCGCCTGTGCGCGCTGAACGGGCCACGGCCCTGGTCATGGTGCCCGCGGTGGCACTGGTGTTCATCGTCCTGGCCGCGATCGCTCTGGACCTGACCGCGGTCGCCGGCGTCCAACGATCGGCTGAGCGGACCCTCGCCGCCGCGGTCGACGATGCGGCCGGGATGATCGACGGGCGCGCACACCAGGCCGACGGCTCGATCCGCATCGACCGGGCCCGAGCGGAACAACTCGTCCGGGCACGGATCGGGGCCGAGGAGCTGCCGGGGCGGGTCGTCGGGCTGACCGTCGACGTCACCGCGACCACGGTGGACGCCACCATGCGGATCGAGACCCCGCACATCTTCCTCCGCGCCGTTCCCGGCCTGGCCGACAGCACCCTGTCCTCCCCCATCCACCTGCGGGCCCGCCTGCGGGACTGACCCGAGACGAGACGTGATGGACCACCTCGAGACGCTGGAGCCCCACGCCCTGCACCGACTCGACCACTACCGCGCCCCCGGCCAGGGGATGACCCTGACCCGCGACCGGGTCGGCGACGAGTCGGTGCTGCGGAAGTCCGCTCGGGGCGGACAGCGCGCCGCTCTGCGTCGAGAGGCCGAGGTGCTGCGGGCCCTCGGCGGCCATGGTGTGGTGCGCCTGATCGAGATCGTCGACGGCGCGGACGTCACCGAGCTCGTCGTCCTCGACACCGGTGGGCCGTCCCTGGCCGCGGCGCTGGCCGACCCGGCCACCGACAGCCGTTCCGCGCTCCGACTGCTCGCGGATGCCTGCGACGCGGTGAGTCGACTGCACGAACAGGGATGGGCGCACGGCGACCTGCGCGCCGACCACGTGCTGTTGACCCGGCGACACCACATCCGGTTGTGCTCGCTCGGCGATGCCGTGTCCCTCGGCACAGAGCCCGACGGCGGGCGCGCCGATCGGGTCGCTCTCCTGCGCATCGTCGACGACTGGACCCGCTCGGCCGGGACGGACGGCTCCCCGATGTCGAGTCGCATCCGCTCCCGCGTGCTGGCGCGGCGCACCCATCGCCTGCCCGACGATCCCGACCCGCGACTGCTGGGCCGGATCCTCCGCCGCACCGCCGCCACCGGTCTGGCCGTTCCATCCCGGGACCGCATCCGCCTCCCACTCCCCCTCCGATCCGGTCGCCGGGTACGGCGGGTCGCGGTTCCTGCGGTCACGATCACCCTCGTCGCCGGGATCGCGTGGTTCGCGCTCCCCTTCCAGGGCCCGGATCCGGGGCTCGGCGGCAGCGACAGCGGGGGCGGCACGGCACACACCACCCAGATGTCCACCACCACGACGGTCGCCCTCGGCGCCGCGCCACCCGCGCCCGAGACGGCCGCCGCTTCCGGCTGTCGCGCCGTCGAGCGGTCCCGACCCGACGTCGACGGCGACGGCTGCGGCGACGACGTCAGCATCGAGCACGACGTCGTCGTCGCCGGCGGCCACCGCTACCGGGTGGGACGAGTCGGTGACCTGGCGGCGATCGGCGACTGGGACTGCGACGGCACCTCGACCATCGCCGTTCTGCGACCTGAGGACGGGACGGTCCACGTGTTCGACCGCTGGGCGCTCGACGGCCGGCCGGCGCAGGCCGCGACGTGGGGACGCGTCGACGGCGCGGCGACGATCGCGGCCCCCGCCGACGGCTGCGGTGCACCCCGCGTCACCACGACGGCCGGCGCGGTCCAGACCGTCACGCCGACCGGGTCATCGGACGCGACGCCCGCCGGGGAACGACCGTGACCGGGCGACGGGAACGCGCCGTCGTCGGGATGCGACTCGGTGCCGCCCTGGCCGCCGAGCTCGCCGGTCTGGCCCTCACCGTCACCGTTCTGAGCTCCCCCGGCAGCCAGCAGTCGACGACGACCGATCCGCTCGATCATGCGGGGCACGTCGCGGGGTGGGTCACGATCGCGTTGCTGGGCTACCTGCTGGTGGTCACCGGCATCCAGGCACTGGCCCTGGGGCTGCACGGAATCGCACCCGGACGTCCGGTCGCCGGACGCCTCGCAGCGACCGCCACCCGACTCGGGCCCCGGGCGATCGCCGGTGTCGCCGCGGCGGTCCTGCTCTCGGGTGCAACCGCCTGTCAGCCCACCGATCCCACCCCCGCAGGTCGCGATGGCCAGCCCGTTCCGGTGGCACTGGAGGCGGTGACCCCCACGGTCGACGCGACGGTCTCGATGGTTCTGGAATCGGAGCCGTCGGAGCCGGTCACCATGGAACTCGAGGCGGAGCCCGCTGTCCCGACCGATCCGGCTGCGCCGGCCGGTGAGGCCCGGACGGTCGTCGTCGGCCGAGGAGACAACCTCTGGGAGATCGCCCGACGCGAGGTGTCGAACCGGCTCGGCCGCCCTGCCACCGCGACCGAGACCGACCCGTACTGGCGGATGTTGGTCGAGATCAACCGCCCCCGACTGGTCGACCCGACCGTGCCCGACCTCATCTACCCCGGCCAGGTGCTCCAACTACCCTGACCACCGGTCAGCCTCGCTCGGTACGTACCGTCCCGCGCCGGGATCGGCCGGATCTGCCCGTTCCGCGCAGGCGCTACTCTCCGACCCGATGCGCGCCGGCCCCCCGACCCGATCCCGTCGGAGCGGGCCCCGCTGATGCAGACCGTCGGCCTGATCGTGTTCATCGCGGTGGCGGTGGGCTTCGACTTCACCAACGGGTTCCACGACGCCGCCAACGCCGTCGCCGCGTCGATCACCACCCGGGCGATCCAGCCGATGATGGCCCTGGGCATGGCCGCGGCGCTCAACGTGGTCGGCGCCCTGGTGTCCACAAAGGTCGCGGCCACCGTCGGCGAGGGCATCATCACGATCGAGCCCGGCACCCACGGTCTGGTCATCGTGTTCTCGGCGCTGCTCGGAGCGATCCTCTGGAACCTGATCACGTGGTGGTTCGGGCTGCCGTCCTCGTCGACCCACGCCCTCATCGGGGGCCTGGTGGGAGCCGGGTTGGCCTCGGCGAGCGTCATCCAGTGGGAGTCGTTGATCAGCCACGTCGTCATCCCGATGGCGCTGTCCCCGGTGATCGGCTTCGGCCTCGGCTACCTGCTGATGATCGCCATCATCTGGATGTTCCGCCATGGTCGACCGCACACCGTGAACCACGGCTTCCGGCGGGCGTCGGTGCTGTCCACCGCCGCCAGCGCGTTCAGCCACGGGACCCAGGACGCCCAGAAGACGATGGGCATCATCGCACTCGCCCTGGTCGCGACAGGTCACCTGTCGAGCTTCAGCGTCCCGACGTGGGTGATCCTGCTGGCCGCCGCGGCGATGGGCCTGGGCACGCTCGCCGGGGGGTGGCGGGTCATCCGCACCCTCGGCAGCCGCATCACGCCGCTCGATCCGCCCCGGGCGTTCGCCGCTCAGAGCTCGGCATCCGCTGTGCTGCTGGTGTCGGCCTACGTGTATGCCCTCCCGGTGTCCTCGACGCACATCATGACCACGTCGATCATGGGAGTCGGGGCCAGCCGACGTCTCTCGGCGGTGCGCTGGAGCGTCGCCCAACGGGTCGCCATGGCCTGGATCCTCACCATCCCGGGTGCCGCGATCTCGGCGTGGGTCGCCTACCTGGTGGTCAACGCCGTCGTCTGAGCGGGATCCCGCGAATCGACGACCGGGCCGGTCAGGAGTTCTTGACCAGGATCGACTCGACCACGTCGGAGACGTCCTCGACCGCGTTGCAGGAGCCCTCCAGGGACTGAAGCACGTCCTTGAGCTTGATCACCTCGAGAGGTTCGTAGTCGCCGTCGAAGAGCCGGGCCAGGCCGCGCCGGTAGGCGGCGTCGGCCTGACGCTCCAGGCCCTCGATGCGCTCCAGGCGGAGCCGGGCGCCGTTCTTGGTCTCGAGGCACTCGATGAGGGCGAGCATCTCGTCGCACATGGTCACGACCAGCTCGGCGATCTCCAGCAGCTCGGGCGGGCGCTGGTCGTGGAGCGCGAACTGGAGCACCGACGCGGCCTCGAACATGTCGTCGACGACGTCGTCGATCTCCTCGGTGAGGGCGTGGATGTCCTCGCGGTCGTACGGCGTGACGAAGCTCGCGTCGAGTCGTCTCAGCAGCTCCACGGTGAGCTCGTCGCCGCGCCGTTCGCACTCGGTGACCGTCTCGAGCGCACCGGCGGCGTCGCCGTTCGCTGCGGCCAGGCGGCCGAGCGCCCCGGCGCACTCGATCGCGTTCTCGGCGGCGGAACGGAACAGCACGAAGAAGGCGTCGTCGTGGGGCACCACCCGGAGTCGGCTGAGCCGGTGCATGACCCGACGCACCCCGCCGCGCTTCTCGGGCAGCGACTCGGAGTCGCGCCGCTCCCGCTCCGGCCGCGACAGGCGGACCAGCCGTCGTGGGGCGGCCATCTGGTCGACCCGGGCGGCCAGGTTCACCGCGTGGTCACCGAGCCGCTCGTAGAAGCGGGCGAGGAGGGCGAGCTGCGCCGCGACCTGCGGATCCGCGCCCTCGCGGGTGGCCTCGATCACCAGCCGGCTCGCCATGTCGTCGATCTCGTCGTCGGCTTCGCGCAGCGCCGGGGCGGCGTCGCGCGATCCCCGTCGGAACGCGGTCCCGGCCGACTGCCACATCTGCACCGCCACGTCGCTCATCGACTGGATCAACCCGCGGCTGCGGGCGGTGATGACCTCGCTCAGGTTCTCGAGAGTCTGACTGGCGACGTGCTCGGCGAGATCAGCGCTTCGTTCGAGCTCGGGCACGATCTGCAGGACCGCGACCAGGTACTCGAGCTCCTCGGCGTCGAGCACGGCGCTCGACAGCCGCTCCTTGACCACTCCGATGAGCTCGTCGCAGCGGTCGTCGATGCCCTTGTCGCCGTCGATGATCGCCTGGGCCCGCTCGGTGTCGTGATCGAGGAGGGCCGAGGTGCCGCCGCTGATCGCCTCGGTCACCAGGGCGAACAGCACCGCGACCGCGTCGTCGACCCGGCGGCGGAACTCCTTCTGGTCACCTCGTGCAGCCACCGCAGCAGGGTATCTGCTCCGCGTAGGATGGCCGGATGCTGACACTCGTCGCGGTGGGCCTCGTCGTTGCCGCAGCAGCCGCGTTCCGGGGGACCTGGTCGCCGTGCGGCCTGTCGATGCTGTCGACGGTGACCCCGTTGGCCGAGTCCGGTCGGGGCCACCGGTACCGGTGGACCGCGACGTGGTTCTTCCTGGGCGCGGTGCTGGGCGGCGCCACCACCGGCTCGGTCGCCGCGGTCGCCGCGGTCGGCATCGGGGCGCTCGACCTGTCCGCCCCGACCACCTACGCGATCGCCGGAGTCGCCGCGGTGTGCGCCGCCGGGCTCGACGGACGGCTTCTCGGCCCGCCGATCCCCCACCACCGCCGCCAGGTCAACGAGGACTGGCTCGGCCGCTACCGGGCATGGGTCTACGGGGCCGGGTTCGGCTGGCAGATCGGCACCGGCGTCGCCACCTACATCATGAGCGCCGGCGTGTACCTGGTCATCGCCCTCGCCGCGCTGACGGGCGACCCTCGCAGCGCCCTGGTGGTGTGCGTCGCCTTCGGCGCCGTCCGCGGCTCGATGGTGCTGATCGGAGCACGGATCACCTCCGCCGAACGTCTGGCCCGGGTGCACGAACGCTTCGAGGCGTGGCGCGAGCCGGTCCGGCGCGGCGTCCTGGGCGTGCTCGTTCTGGCCGCCGTCGTCCTCGCCGTCGCCGGTGGGGCCGTCGCCGTCGTCGCAGCCATCGCGTCGGCCACCGTCGTGTCGACGATCGGCGCCATCCGCCGCGTCCGCCGCGGGTCGCCGGCCCCGGCCGCGGATGCCTGCTCGATCGTGGGGGCCGCCGCCACCTGACACGGCGACCGCGTCAGACGTGAGGGCGCTTCAGACCGGAGGCGTCAGGGCGAGGTGCCGCCGTGCCCGCTTGTCGCGGTACATCTCCAGGTCGCTGCGGTCGATCACCGTCGCCAGCTCCGCGCCGTCGGCCGTTGTGGCGACGCCCATCGACAACCGGACGGGCACGTCACGGCCGTCGACGACGACCCGCCCCTCGACCGCGGAGCGGACCCGAGCGATCAGATCGTCACGCCTGGCGTCGCCGAGCCCGGGACACGCGACGACGAACTCGTCGCCGCCGAGGCGGCCCACGACGTCGACGGAGCGCACCGCGGAGGTCAACCGGGCGGCCACCGCGGCGAGCACCGCATCGCCGACGGCGTGGCCGTGTCGATCGTTGATCTCCTTCAGCCCGTCGAGGTCGGCGAACAGGACCAGGACCGGCTGTCCGTCGTCGACCGGCATCGAGCGCAGCTCCCGTTCGAAGCTGCGCCGGTTCAGGAGACCGGTCAGGTGGTCGGTGGTCGCGGCCTGGTTGAGCTGCCGGTCGAAGAGCGCCCGTTCGAAGGCGAGGGCGGCCAGGCCGACGACCCTCTCGATGATCGCGAGGTCGTACGGCGCGGGGTCATCGGCCCACGGGGCCTTGAGCACCATCGCGGCGACGACGTCGTTGCGGCCCGCCGACGGCACGGTGAACACCCATCGGATCGCGTCGATCGACTCGCACGGCGCGCCACGGTCGCGCAACGCGGCGAGGAGTTCGTCCGCGTCGTCGAGCACCAGCGCCTCCCGATCCCCCTCCACCACGGTGGACCCGTCCACGGAGTGGACGATGCACGCCGGCTGCTCGAAGTGCGCCCGCACGATGTCGAGCACCCCATCGAGGGTCATGGAGAGGCGCTCGCCGCGGCCGAGGAGTTGCAGCACCCGGTCGAACGCGACACGTTCCTCGGCCGGACGGACGGTGACCACCAGGTTGCCGTCGAGATCGATCACCCGGCCCGCCACGAGGACCGTGCGCCATCCCCCTCCCGGATCGGTGACCCGCACCGACAGCTCGGCGGTCCGGACCGAGGACGAGCGGTTGAGCCGTGCCAGCGGGTCATCCAGGGCGACCTCGAGCATGGGCATGACCCGCTCGATGTCGTCGGGGTGGACGAGGTCGAGCACGTTGCGGCCCAGGATCTCGGAGACATCCCACCCGACGACGCCGGAGGTCGCCCCGCTCGCCCAGATGAGGTCGAGGCGACCGTCGAAGAGGATCACGCCCATCGAGAAGCGCTCGCCGAGGGCGGCCAGCGCACGGTTCAGCAGCTCGGGATCGATCGGCTCCACACGGTCCCATCGGCCGCGACCCCCGCCGGATTGAACCTCGAGGGCCGAAGGACCCACGGGCCGGCGCCCGGGTGCCGATCAGCTCACTTCGGGATGACGTTGACCGGGGTGCCGTTGGGCACGTTGTGGAAGATCCACTCGGCATCGGCGTCGGCCATGCGCACGCAGCCGTGCGACACCGGCCGGACGCCCAGCGGGGTCGCCAGGGGGGTCGAGCCCCGACGGGGGATCCCGTGGAAACCGATGCCGCCGTTGAAGCGGGTCATCCACTTCATCGACACCCGGGAATCCGACGCGGACGTCGTCCACGACGAACGGCTGTAGACCCGGAAGTTGCCGAGCGGTGTGCGGCCCCCGGCGCCGCTCGAGACGGGGATCTCGCGCATGAGCGCGCCGTTGGTGTCGTAGACGAACGCCCGCTGGAGCTTGATCGAGATGTCGATCTTGCCGACCGCCACCGCCGGCGGGGGCGCCTCGCAGGCGAACAGCGCCGGCAGAGCCGCCAGCACCATGAGGATCCCGATCTTCCTGGTCCTGCTCACGACGCCTTCGCTCCTCATCGCTGCTCCAGCGGTCCGCCGCGGACCGTGGGGTCGGTCAAGTGTGCCAAGGCGGCCACACGGCGCCAACTCCTGGGCCCGACCCGGACCGGCGGCGGGGGCGCCGATGACGGTGTCGGAGGACCTCAACGGGTAGTGTCGGCGACATCTGACACTGGCCGGATCGGCCGAACCGCTGGGTTCGCTCCGGCCGGTCGACCCCCCTGCACAGAAAGGCACGGCCGCCGAATGCGCGTCCCCGCAGCAGCCATCTCGTTCCCCGACGAGGACCGGGAGTGGATCCTCAGCCAGATCGACGAGAGCCTCCGGTCCGGGCAGCTGACCCTCGGCCAGATCGGCCGTCAGCTCGAAGCCGAGTTCGCCGCCGCCCACGACGTGGCCCACGCCGTGTCGGTCAGCTCGGGAACCAGCGCGGTCGAGATCCCGCTGCGGGTCCTCGAGTGCAAGGGCAAGGAGGTGCTGGTCCAGGCCAACACCTTCTTCGCCACCGCGGCGGCTGCGGTGTCCGCAGGGGCCGACATCCGCTTCGTCGACTGCGACCCGGCCACCATGGCCATGGACCCCGCCGCGCTGCAGGCCGCCATCGGCCCCAACACCGTCGGGGTGGTCGTGGTCCACATCGGCGGCTACGTCGCCCCGGCCATCCGCGACATCCAGCGCATCTGCGCCGACAACGGCCTCTGGCTGTTCGAGGACGCCGCGCACGCCCACGGCAGCTCGCTCGACGGGCAGTTCGCCGGCACCTTCGGCGTCGCCGGATCGTTCAGCTTCTACCCCACCAAGGTCATCGCCGGCGGTGAGGGCGGCATGCTCATCACCAACGACAGCCACTTCGTCGACGAGGCCAAGATCTACCGCGACCAGGGCAAGGCGTCGTTCCTGACCAACGACCACACCCGTCTGGGCTACAACTGGCGGATGAGCGAGCCGCACGCCGCGATCGCGCTCAGCCAGCTGCGCCGCCTCGACGAGTTCGTCGATCACCGGCGCCACGTCGCCTCGCTGTACGACGCCGCGCTGGCCGACGGTCCGGTCACCCCGCTCGCGATCCCTGCCGAGTCGCGCTGCAACTACTACAAGTACATCGCCTTCCTGCCGCCGGACGTCGACCGCTCCTTCATCAAGAAGCGCATGCGCGAGGAGTTCGAGGTCGCCCTCTCCGGTGAGGTCTACGAGCTCCCGCTGCACCTCCAGTCGGTCTTCGAGCCGTGGGCCGACGGCCCGCTGCCCGGCGCCGAGGAGCTGTGCGCCCGCCACATCTGCCTGCCGGTCTCCGCGGTGATGACCGACGAGCAGGTCGAACTGGTCGTCCGCGCCCTCAACGAGGTGGTGGCACCGTGACCGCCGCCTCCGGCACCGTCGCGGTCACCGGCGGATCGGGCTTCATCGGCTCCAACGTCGTCGACGCCCTGATCGACTCGGGCCGCACCGTCCGGGTGATCGACACCGTCGAGCCGCACCGCCCCGACGTCGAGTGGCTCCCCGACGCCGACATCCTCGACGTCGAGTCGCTGCTGCCCGCGGTCGAGGGCACCGAGGCGGTGTTCCACCTCGCCGCCATGGCCGACGTCAACGACATCTACGCCGATCCCGCCCGGGCGGTCGCGCTCAACGTGCAGGGCACGGTCAACGTGCTCGAGGCCGGCCGCCGCACCGGTGCCGGTCGCACGGTCCTGGCCTCGACGGTGTGGGTGTACGGCTCGACCGTCGGCGAGGTCGTCGACGAGACCACCCCGTTCACCGAGGACCTCGACCGCCACCTCTACATCACGACCAAGATCTCCTCGGAGTTCGCGTGTCGGGACTACCTGAACCTCTACGACCGTCCGTTCACCGTGCTGCGCTACGGGATCCCGTACGGCCCCCGCATGCGCGAGACGACCGTGATGAGCGCCTTCTTCCGCCGTGCGCTGTCGGGCGAGGCGATCACCATCGACGGCGACGGCATGCAGAGCCGCAACTTCGTCTTCGTCGAGGACCTGGCCCAGGCCCACGTCCTCGCCCTGCGAGCCGAGGCCGAGAACCAGGTGATCAACGTCGACGGTCCGGTGCCGGTCACCATCCGCCAGGTGGCCGAGCTGACCGCCCAGCTGGCCGGCGACGTCGAGGTCTCGTTCGGCCCGTCGCGCCCCGGTGACCTCAAGCCGCAGACCGTGCGCAACGACAAGGCGCTCGACGTCCTCGGCTGGAAGCCCGAGGTCGGCATCGAGGACGGCATGGCCCGCAGCTTCGAGTGGTACCGCGCCAACCGGGCGCAGGGAGCGTCCTGAGGTGACCAGCCCCCGCCGGATCGCGGTCGTCCCCGCCTACAACGAGGAGCCGACCGTCCGCGACGTGCTCGGCAAGCTCTACGGCTACGTCGACGAGCTCGTCGTGGTCGACGACGGCTCCACAGACGACACCCGCGGCGAGATCGAGAAGTTCCTCGCCGGCCGCGACGGCGCCCGGATGCTGGTCCACGACGTCAACCAGGGCATGAGCGAGGCCTACTACCTGGCCTTCGGCGACCTGCGGCGCCGCCTGGCCGCCGGCGAGCTGTCGCCCGACGACTTCGTGTACACCGTCGACGCGGACGGCCAGCACGAGCTCGCGGTGCTCGAGGACCTGCACCGCCGCATGCACGACGAACGCCTCGACGCGCTGCTGGTGCAGCGGGACCTGTCGACGTATCCGCCCTACAAGCAGGTCGGCAACTGGGTGATGAGCACCTGGGCCACCATCTGGTCCGGTGGCGTGGCGCTCAAGGACGTGGAGTCCGGCTACCGGATCTTCCGCCTCGGCGCGCTGGCCGACGCGCTCGACTACTACCAGGGCTACAAGTACTCCGAGACCGTCGAGGTGGCCATCGTGCTGTCGCGGCTCGGCTACCGGGTCCGCAACGACGTGCTCGTGCCCGTGCCGGTGTTCCGCTCCCGGACCCGCATGAAGGACGTGGTCATCGACCTGGCCGCCATGCCCGCCGCCGCGTTCCGGGTGACCCTGCGCCGACCGAAGGACCAGCCGGTCCCCAGCCTGGTGCCGCCGGTGCTCACCTCGGCCGCCATCGCCGCCGCCGCTGTGGCCCCGCCGCTCGCGGCCGTCGGGCTCCTGCGGCGTCGCCGTCGCTCACGTCGCTGACCAGAAGCCGACCCAGGTCTCGAAGCTCTCGGGGACCGTGCCCCGACCGTCCGGGTTGGTCGGCCAATGGGCGGGCGGCTGCTCCAGCGGGTTGTTCTCCACCGCCTGGCCGTACCAGAGCTCGTGGACCCGACGGACGAACAGCCACTCGCCGTTCCGACGGGCGTAGGTGTCGCGGTACAGGATCGACTGGTGGATCCACCGGTCGCCGTCGGCGACCTGCCCGTGGCAGTACACCAGGCCCGTCGCCGCGTCCGCGGCGTCCAGATCGATCTGGTGCGTGCCGACGTTGAGGATGGTGACCCCCACCGCGGACAACGACTCCCGGAACGACTCTCGCAGCGCGTCACGACCACGGAGGTCCCTACCGACCTGCACGTCGTCGACGAACAGACGAACCAGCGCGTCGAGGTCCCGGGAGTCGACCGCCACCGCGTAGCGGCTCGCCAGCAGTCGGATCTGGTCGTGGGCGATGAGTCGTTCGATCGGGGTCACGGTCAGTCCGGCAGGTCGGGCGCCCACGGCACGCCGTTGATGTGGCCACCGCCGTCGACGAAGAGGGTGTTGCCGGTCAGGTAGCGGGAGTCGTCGGAGGCCAGGAACGCCACCACCCCGGCGATGTCGTCGTCGGGGTCGCCCATGTAGCCCATCGGGACCTGGGTGAGGATCTCGGCCACCATCTCGGGCATGGCCGCCTCGACCGCCCGGAACGACGCCGTGGCCGCCCCCGGGCACAGGGCGTTGGCCCGGATGCGATGACGGGCCCACTCGCGGGCCGCGGTGCGGGTGAGCGCCCGCAACGCCTCCTTGCCGACGTTGTACTCGGCGGTGAACGGATGGGCGTTGACGCCGTTGAGCGAGCACACGTTGATGATCGAGCCGCCTCCGGCGTCGCGCATGTGGGGGAAGGCGCGCTGCATGGACCACTGCGCCGACCAGAACGCCATCTGCAGGCCGTGGGCCATCTGCGCGTCGCTCTTGTGCTCGAGCCGCGACATGGTTCCGCCGCCCCAGGCGTTGTTGACCAGGACGTCGATCGAGCCGAACAGGTCGACGGCCCGGTCGACCGCCGCCTCCACGTCGTCGCGGACGGTGACGTCGGTGGCGATGAACGCGGCACGGGCACCCAGGTCGGAACGCAGCTCGCGCTCGGCGTCGGAGCCCGTCGCACCGTCGAGCTCGGCGATGACCACCGCTGCCCCGTCGCGAGCCAGACGCCGCGCCGAGGCCCGACCGATCCCCTCGCCGGCCCCGGTCACCAACGCGACCCGACCTGTCAGACGCCCCCCGGCGGTGTGCACGGCCGGCACGCTAGCGCCCGCGATCAGCAGTCGGAGTCGGGCAGGTATGCCGGTCCGCCGATGAGCCGGTCGAGGCGGACCGGTTGGAGACCCTTGCGCTCCAGCCCGTCGAGGATCCTGGGCAGGGCTTCGATCACCACCCGGCGATCCGCGTCGACGTGGCCGTCGATGCTGTCGTGCAGCAGGATGATCGACCCCGGCCGCACCCGGGCCAGGATCCGCCGGGCCACCAGGTCGGGATCGTTCGTGACCCAGTCCGCGGCGGAGACGTCCCAGGTGACCGCCACCATCCCCCGACGGGCGAGCTGCAGGTTCATCAGCGGGGTGCGCTGCCCGTGCGGGGGCCGGAAGAAGCGGGGGCACACGCCCACGTCCCGGCCGATGACGGCCTGGGTGGCGCCGAGCTCGGGATAGCGGGGATCGAGCCACCGCCAGTAGTCGTGGTGGTACGAGTGGTTGCCGACCAGGTGCCCGTCCGCGACGACCTGCCGGGCCACCGCGGGGCGGGCGGCGACGGCCCGCCCGACCAGGAAGAACGTTCCCTTCACGCCGTGGTCGTCGAGGATCCGGGTCACCTCGAGGGTGGCCGACTCGTTGGGTCCGTCGTCGAAGGTGATCGCCACCTCGGGCCGGTCGCGGGGGCCGTGGGAGACGACAGGACCGAACCAGCTCAGCTGCGGGTCGTTGCCGCCGGTCCACGCCACCAGCCCGACCGCCCCGGCCACCGCGACGCCGACCAGGACCCGGCCCCGACGGGTCGGCTCGGGACGGTCGGCGGACTCCGGCAGGTCGGAGCGTTCCCCGAGTCCGCGGATGAGCACCACCGCCGCGGCGCCGAGCGCGGCGGCGAGGAACACCGCCGAGGAGCCGTACCCGCGCAGCGCCCAGGCCGTGCCGAGCACCGCCACCCCGGCGATCGTGCCGGCCACGCGCAGAGCGCGGGGATCGGGCCACGGTCGGGGCCCGGCCACGAGGCCGGTTCCGGCGCCGACCAGCAGGGCGATGATGGCGGTCGAGGCACCTGCCGGGGTCACCGAGTACAGCAGGGACGCGACCGCGACCAGCGCCGCTCCGACCCACCCGTTGCGCCCGGTGGCGGCCCACCCGACGAACACCGCCGCGAACGCCGCTGCTGCGACCACGGCGACGACGACGGTGACGACATCACGGGTCGAGGACCCCGCCGGCAGCGCCGCGATCGGCAGGGCGACGGTTGCCAGCCCGTATCCTGTGGCCAGCGCGGTCCGGCGACTCCCCTGTTCGGTCATCCGCCCGCCTCCGATCGTCCATGACCGACCCGTCTCCGCCGCACCCGGCCACCCTAACGACCCCCGACCGGCAGACCCCGATGCTGCTGAGGACCGGCACCGTGGCCACCGCGGTGATCGCGGCGGCCTGGGCCGTGATCGGGGCCCTGATGCTGCTGCGGCCGGTGTTCATCAGCCACGACTCGCTGTCGAACAACGTCCACGTCTGGTTCATCGCGGATCAGCTCTGGAGCGGCCACGGGATCCCGATGCACGTCCCGGCGCTCGCCAACGGCCAGGCCCTCACCTTCCCGTACGCGTCGATCCCGTGGACCACCGCCGCCCTGCTGTGGCCGCTGCTCGGCGACCGGGCTGTCACCCTCTGGCTGGTCCTCGGCTTCGTGGCCACCGTCGTCGCCACGTTCTGGACCTTCCCCACCCTGCGGCGGGGCTGGTGGGCCGCGGCGACGCTGACCAACCCGGCCCTGGTCATCTCACCGCTGCTCGGGCAGCTCCCGTTCCTCTGGTCGATCGCCGCGTTCACCGCCGCGATCGGGCTCTGGCAGCGGCGCCGGGTGGTCCCGGCGATCGCCCTGACCGCTGTCGCGTCGATCATCCACCCCGCGGTCGTGATGCCGATCGTCGCGCTCGCGGTCGCGGCGTGGCTGCCGTTCGAGGATGGGGATCGGCGCCGATCGCTCGTCGGCTCCTGGGCGCTCACGGTCCTGATCAGCCTCCCGGCGGTGTGGGCGGTGTTCCAGTCGCCGGTGGTCGCCCAGACCTCGACCGCCACCCAGGTGGGCGCTCTGCTGCAGACCGTGGGAATGCGCCTGCTCGTCCTGGCCGTGCCCGTCGCGCTCGTCCTCCTGCAGCGGATCCCCCGGGCCCCTCGTTGGACGCCGGTCGCTCTCACCGTCGTGTTCGTGGTCCTGCAGGTGCCGATGTACACGCCGTTCGGCATGGACTTCGCGTGGGGCAGCCTCACCCGGGACCCCGACGCGCAGGTCGACGCCTTCGTCGCGTCCGGGGCGGTCCGCTCCGGCGACACCTACCGGGTGCTCACCGGCCGCGACGGCAAGTACGGCCTGTACGCGGTCGCCCGGGCCGGCGGCGTGCTCGACTCGGAGCTCTTCCCCGAGGGCATGCACCGGGGGCCGTTCGCCAGCACCCGCTCCTACGCGGCGTTCCTGCGCGGTCGCGACGTGGACACCGTGGTGTGGTTCCCGAGCTACGACGCCCGCTACACGCGCTCCAACGAGAGCGTCCTGCTCGAGCGCATGGCGGCCGAGGGCTGCACCGATGGCGTGGCGGTCACCCGTCGGGACGGTGCCGGCCCGTGGCGGGCCTACGACGTCGAGCGGGGGTGTCGGGCTCAGCCCTGACGGAGTCCGAGCTCGTCGAGGCGCTGGTCGGCCGACTCCTGGGTCACCCCCAGGATGCAGGCGATGGCCCGCATGTCGTCACGGCGGATGGTGAGCACCCGACCGTTGAAGTCCTGGCGCTGCACCTGGATCATCCGCAGGTAGCGGCTCAGCATCTCGGCCTCGGCGCCGGCGATGTCCTCGAGGCGGGTCAGGTCGATCCGGGCCCCCGAGGCGTCGACCTCGGCCCGGGCGGGGTCCTCGGGGTCGTCGCCGCCGGGCAGGAGCTGGTCGACGGGCACCTTGTAGAAGCGGGCCAACCGGTGCAGCCGGGGGACCGAGATGGCCCGCTCGCCCCGCTCGTAGGCGCCGAGCACCGACGCCTTGAACTCGAGCTCGGAGACCTTCTCGACCTCCTGCAGCGAGAGCTTCTTCTGCTTGCGGATCTCACGCAACCGCTCACCGACGACCCGGGCGTAGCCCCCGTCGTCCAGGGCGATGTCGTCGTGGCTCGCTCCACCTGCGTCTGAGTGCACCGTCGATCCTTCGTCCGTCGGGCCGCCCGCCCACCCACGGTCGGGATCGGCACGGTCGGGTTCGACCACCACTGTGAGTCACTCTGCGAACCCGATCCACGGGGAAAAGTACCCTCACCGACACGCTCCGTGGCAATCGGGCGCCACCGGTGGAGCGACAGCCGTCAGACGCCGCCACGCTCCCGGGCGGCAGCGAGCAGCACGCCGGCGGCGATCGCGGCGGTCTCGGCCCGCAGGACGTGAGGCCCCAGCGCGACCGCCGGGCGGCTCGCCTCGGCGCGCTCCCGGTCGGTCCATCCGCCCTCGGGGCCGACAACGACGGTGCGGCCGACCTCGACCGACCGGTCGCCATCCATGTCGGCGAGCACCGCCCCGTCGGCCAGCAGGGACGCCAGCGGGATCAGCTCGATCCGGGGCAACCAGAGTCGTCGGCACTGCTGGAGCGCCTCGACGCTGACCTTCTCCAGCCGCCGGCGGTGCCGCTCGGCCCGCTCCCCGTCCCAGCGCACCACCGATCGCTCCGAGGAGGTGATGACGATCCGGTCGACGCCCAGCTCGGTGAGCTTCTGGACGACGAGCTCCGGTCGGTCGCCCTTCACCGGCACGAACGCGACCGAGATCGGCTGTTCGGGCGCGGCCTCGAGCCCGGCCGCGCCGGTGGGGACCAGGCGGGTCGAACCGTCGAAGGTGCAGTGGACCCAGCCGCCGGCCCCGTCGACGGCGCGCACCGACTCCCCCGGGCGCAGTCGCAGCGCCCGGGACAGGTGATGGAACGCGTCGTCGCCGAGGGACGGGCCCGCCGGGTCGCCGAGGTCGTCGACGAGGATCTGGGTCGAGGCGTCCGGCGGTCGGGTCACGCTCGGAGCATGCTGCCGTCAGCCGCCCTGGAAGACGGACTTGACCTTGGAGAGCAGGCCCTCACCCGGAGCCGAGAGGTCCTCGCCACGCAGCAGCGCGTACTGGCGGAGCAGCTCCGCCTCCTCGTCGCTCAGCTTGGTCGGCGTCTCGACGTCGACCACGACCAGCAGGTCGCCCCGGCCGCGCCCGCTCAGGTGCGGGACGCCGCGGCCCTTCAGGCGGAAGCTCGCCCCGCTCTGGGTGCCCCTGGGCACGACGAGGTCCTCCCAGCCGTCAAGAGTCTCGAGCGGCAGCTTGACGCCGAGCGCGGCCTGGGCGAACCCGATCGGGATCCGCTCGACCAGGTCGTCGCCCTCGCGCACGAAGCGCTCGTGCGGGGTCACCTGGAGGTGCACGTACAGGTCGCCGGGGGGGCCGCCGCGCGGGCCGACGGCCCCGCGTCCGGTCAGGCGCAGGGTGGAGCCGTGGTCGACCCCGCGGGGGACGTCGACGGTGTAGGTCTTGTCGCCCACCCAGCAGCCGTCGCCGCCGCAGGTCGGACACGGCGACGCGATCGTCTGACCCAGCCCGCCGCAGCGTCGGCACGCGGCCGCGGTCACGATCTGACCCAGCACGCTCTGGCGGACCATCCGCACCTCGCCGGAGCCGCCGCACTCGGTGCAGGTCTCGGGCGAGGAACCGGCCTCGGCCCCGCTCCCTCCGCAGTCCTCGCACGCGGTCGCGGTCCGGACCGTGACGTCGGTCTGCGTGCCGAACACCGCGTCGTTGAACTCGATCGTGGCGACCGCCTCGAGGTCCGGCCCCCGTCGGGGACCGCCGGCGGTGCGCCGGACACCCCCGAACGGGCTTCCCGCCCCGCCGAACACGGCGTCGAAGAGGTCGCCCAGGCCCGACACCCCGGAGCCGAACGGGTCGCCGACGTCGAAGCCGTCGGCGGAGCCGAACCGGTCGTACCGGCTGCGCTTGTCGGGGTCCGACAGCACCTCGTAGGCCGCCGCGAGCTCCTTGAACCGGGCTTCGGCGCCGGGGTCGTCGGGGTTCGCGTCGGGATGGCACTCCCGGGCCAGGCGCCGGTAGTTGCGCTTGATCTCGTCCATCGAGGCGTCGTGGGACACCTCGAGGATCTCGTACAGGTCAGCCACCCGTCACCCCTCGGCCGTTCGTCCGTCGGTCAGCATCCGGCTCAGCCGGCGGCTCACGACCGACACGGTGGAGACCGTCTCGGCGTAGTCCATGCGCGTCGGCCCCAGCACCGCGATCGCTCCGGCGGGAGTCCCTCCCGCCGAGTACGGAGCCACGACCAGCGCGCAGTCCGCGAGCGTCTCCACACCGGTCTCCGAGCCGATGGCGACGGTGAGACCGCCGTCGATCATCTCCCGCAGCAGCGACACCACGACGAAGTGCTGCTCGAGGATGGTCAGGACCTGCTCGACGGTCTCGCGCGTCTCGAACGAGCCGGCGACGTGCGCGGCGCCGTCGACGTAGACCTGTTGGCCGGCATCGGCCGCCGCAGCCCGCACCGCGTCGACCGCCGCGTCCGCGATGGCCGCGCCGGCGACGCCCGGAGGGGCGGTCCCGGCGCCCAGATCGGTCACGGTGGATCCGACCAGCGTCGCCTCGATGAGGGCGCGGGCCGAGGCGAGGTCGGCGTCGCCGGCCGGACCGTCGAGTCCTGCACCGGGGTCGAAGGTGCGCTTGAGCACCACGCCGTTGCTGAGCACGGCGACGACCAGGACGGTCCGGGGGCTGAGGTCGACCAGCTGCACCGATCGCAGCGTCGCCACCTCGGGGGCGTCGCCCACGACCACCGCGGCGCTGTGGGTGAGACTGGCCAGGAGCCGGGTCGTCTCCCGGAGCATGGACTCGATCTCGCCGTGGGCGGTGGCGAAGAAGTCCCGAACGGCCCGGACGTTGGTCGGACTGGGCGTGTCGGCATCGGCGAGGCCGTCGACGAAGAACCGGTAGCCCTTCTCGGTGGGCACCCGACCGGCGCTGGTGTGCGGCTGGGCCAGGTAGCCCTCCCGCTCGAGGACGGTCATGTCGTTGCGCACCGTCGCGGAGGAGACCCCGACGTCGGGGTTGTGCGCGACGGTGGTCGAACCGACCGGCTGGGCCGTCTCGATGTACTGCTGCACCACGGCGCGCAGGATCGCGGACTTGCGATCGTCGAGCGGTCCGTCGGCAGCCATTGGCACTCAGTCTACGCGAGTGCCAATTCGGGACACGTTCCGGGCAACATCCCGCCCTCGCCGCCCGGGAAGGCGCTCAGTCCTCCAGCCGGAGGGCGGAGATGAAGGCATCGGAGGGCACCTCGACACGACCGAGGTGCTTCATGCGCTTCTTGCCCTCCTTCTGCTTCTCGAGCAGCTTGCGCTTGCGGGACACGTCGCCGCCGTAGAGCTTGGCGGTCACGTCCTTGCGGTAGGCCTTCACCGTCTGACGGCTGAGGATGCGCGAGCCGATGGCGGCCTGGATCGGCACGTCGAACTGCTGCCGCGGGATCAGCTCGCGGAGCTTGTCGACCATCTTCTTGCCGTAGTCGTAGGCCTTGTCCTTGTGCACGATCGAGCTGAAGGCGTCGACGGGGTCCCCCGCGATGAGGATGTCGACCTTGACCAGGTCGGCGGGCTCGTCGCCGATCGGTTCGTAGTCCAGGCTGGCGTAGCCCTGCGTCCGGCTCTTGAGCTGGTCGAAGAAGTCCATGACCACCTCGCCGAGCGGCATCCGGTACTGCAGCTCGACCCGCTCCGGTGACAGGTACTCCATCTTCACCATCTCGCCGCGGCGGGTCTGGCACAGGTCCATCAGCGCACCGGTGTAGGCGGTCGGTGTGATGATCGTCGTCCGGAGGTACGGCTCGAGGACCTTCTCGATCGTGCCGGGATCGGGCAGGTCCGCCGGGTTGTCGATCACCAGCTCCTCGCCGTCGTCGCGGATGACCCGGTACTCGACCGACGGCGCGGTGGCGATCAGGTTCAGGTCGTACTCGCGCTCGAGGCGCTCGCGGATGATCTCCATGTGCAGCAGGCCGAGGAAGCCGCACCGGAAGCCGAACCCGAGCGCTCCGGACGTCTCGGGTTCGTAGGTGAAGCTGGCGTCGTTGAGACGCAGCTTCTCGAGCGACTCCCGCAGGTCCTCGAACTCGTCGCCGTCGACGGGGTACAGACCGCAGAACACCATCGGCTTGGGGTCCTGGTAGCCGGCGAGGGGCTCTCCTGCCGGGTGGGCGTTGTCGGTGACCGTCTCACCGGAGCGGGCCTCTCCGACGTCCTTGATGCCGGCGATCAGGTAGCCGACCTCACCGGGGCCGAGCTCGGAGACCGCCAGGTTGTCCGGGGTGCGCACCCCCACCTCGATCGCCTCGTGCACCGCGCCGGCCTGCATGAACCTCAGGCGGGACCCGGTGCGCAGGTGGCCGTTCACGACCCGGACCGAGCTGACCACGCCGCGGTACTGGTCGAAGTGCGAGTCGAAGATCAGGCCCTGCAGCGGGGCGTCCGCATCGCCCTCCGGCGCCGGGATGCGCTCGATCACCGCGTCGAGCAGGTCCTCGACCCCCGCACCGGTCTTGGCCGAGATGCGCAGCACGTTCTCGGCGGGGATGCCGAGGACGTTCTCGATCTCCTGGGCGTAGGTGTCGGGATCCGCGGCCGGGAGGTCGATCTTGTTGAGGACCGCCACGATCTCCAGGTCGTTCTCGAGCGCCAGGTAGCAGTTGGCCAGGGTCTGCGCCTCGATCCCCTGCGACGCGTCGACCACGAGGATGACCCCCTCGCACGCGGCGAGGGACCGCGACACCTCGTAGCCGAAGTCGACGTGGCCGGGGGTGTCGATCAGGTTGAGGGTGTGGCCCCGGTGCTCGAGGCGCACCGACTGGAGCTTGATCGTGATGCCCCGCTCCCGCTCGAGATCCATCGAGTCGAGGTACTGCGCCCGCATGTCGCGGGGGTCGACCGCGCCGCACAGCTCGAGCATGCGGTCCGCCAACGTGGACTTGCCGTGGTCGATGTGGGCGATGATCGAGAGGTTGCGGATGGTGTCGAATCGGGTCATGGTGCGGGATCGTCGGCCGGGACGGGGTGTCTGACCGGGGGTGCCGGGCCGGGGCCGGCCCACCAGTCTGGCAGCCTCACCGGGACGAGCCGACATCACCGACCGGGCCCCGGGATGCGACACCGTGCGCGCCGCGGCTATCGTTGCCCGGTCGCCCGCGGGGCCACTGGCCCGCCCGACCATCCGCATCGCACCCCCGCCGACCGCGCGTCGGCCACCATCCACCAGGAACTGGACAGCACCCGTCATGGCGAACATCAAGAGCCAGATCAAGCGCAACCGTCAGAACGAGAAGGCCAACGAGCGCAACCGCGCCGTCCGCTCCGAGCTGCGGACCCGCACCAAGCGGGTCGAGGCCGCCGTCGACGCCGGTGAGGATGCGACCGAGCTGCTCAAGGACGCCGTCAAGCGCATCGACCAGGCCGCGGCCAAGGGCGTGCTGCACAAGAACACCGCGGCGCGGCGCAAGGCCCGCCTGGTGAAGAAGGTCAACGCCGCCGGCTGACGCCCGCGGACTGGGCGGCCAACCGGGCCACCAGCACCTCGAGGACCTGCTCGGCGGGAACCGCGGTCCTCCCCCTCATGTCCACGTCGGCCCGGGCCAGCAGCCCGGCGGCCCGCACCAGCCGATCCGTGCCCAGCTTGCGTCCCTGGTCCAGCGCCTTTCGTGCCGGGTAGGTCGACTTCTTCATGCCGAGCAGCTCGGCGGCTGCCTTCTCATCGCGGATCCCGGATCCGTCCAGGCGCAGCATCCGCGAGTAGTGCGTGTTCAGCGTCGCCATCACCGCCAACGGGTGCCGACCCCCACCCCGCACCATGCGCCGGACGTTGGTCACCGCGTCGGCGACGCGACCGGTGTCGATGGCGTCGGTCACGTCCCAGGGCGGCACGCCCCCGGCGTCGCCCAGGAACGGCTCGATGTCCTCGGCGCTGAGCCGGCCGGCATCCGAGCCGAACGTGGCCTCGAGCACCCGCAGGACGCCGGGGAGCCGGGACATGTCCTCACCGAGGGTGTCCTCGATGAGCTTGCGGGCCCCGGCGTCGAGCGTGACCGACGCCGCGGCGAGGTGGTCGGCCAACCACATGGCGGTGCCCCTGCCCTGGGGCAGCCCGTGGTCCGACACGGTCCCCCCGGCGGCCTTGACCGCCGCCGTCAGCTTGGGTGGCACCGCCCCGCGTCGGGCGCCCGCGGTCATGGGGGCGCTCCAGACCAGCACCAGGCTGGCGTCGGGGGACGGGTCGGCCAGGTAGTCGAGCAGCAGCTGCACGTCCGCCGGGGATCCGGCCACCGATCCCGCGTCCGGGCCAGGCCCCCCGGGGTCGCCATCACCGGAGCCGTCGTCCCCGGCACCGTCGTCGCCCTGGTCCGCGGCGGCCGCACCCTTCTTGGCGGCGGTCCCGTAGCGGGCCAGGTTGCGGGCCACCACGACTCGGTCGCCGAACATCGACACCGTCTGGGCCGCCAGCACGACCGCACCCAGGTCGTAGTCGTCGCCGGAGAACTCGGCCAGCACCTCGTCGCGGGAGGCGTCACCGACCAGTCGGTCGACCAGCTCGACCGCGGCGTCGTTCAGGAGGACAGGGTCGCTGCCCTTGAGCAGGTGGATCTCGCCGCTCATCGGACCGCTCCGCGTGCGGCGACGAGGGCGGCGGTCAGGTCGGCTGCCCGACGCACCTCGCGCTCCAGCGCGATCGGCGCGGCATCCTCCTCGGACGCGGGGCCGGGGAGCACCAGGACGGTGGCTCCGGCCTCGACCGCGGCCGTGGCCACCGAGACGACCGGGCCGTCGGCGGGGTCGAGGTGCAGCGCCACGGGCGTCCCCTCGGCTGCCAGTCGACGGACCTCGGCCAGTCGCGCCCGCAGCGACGCCGAGCGGTTCACCTCGCGTACCGGCGGGTGGAGGACTTCGTAGGCGGACTCGGTGACGACCTGCGGCTCCACGGGCGCTCAAGCTACACGGCACCCCCGATCGTCCCCGATGGCCACGTCTGCTCGGAGCTGGGTGGCGACCGGCACCACCGCCCGGGCGGAGACACCCACGACCACGTCCGCGTGGATCACCCCGGCACGCTGCAGCGCCGCCAGGGTGTCGGACACGTCCGGGTTCCCCTCGAGCTGCACGGTGCGCCCGCAGACGGTGTCACCGACGAGCACTCCCGGAGAGACCCGGGTCGCGCTCGACGGTGCCCGGACGGGCCACAACGCCACCGCGACCAACACGACGGCCGCGACCGCCCGCGCCCACGTGACCGCGGACGTGGTCGGGCCCCGCCGCCGCGCCACCAGCACCGCGGCGACGATCAGCGCCGCGAGTCGCAGCGGTCCGAGCAGCGGCAACGGCGAGTGCGATCCGACCTCGGCGACCCCGTCGATCCAGCCGACGAGCAGTCGGGCCGGAGCGGTGAGCACCGCGGCGGCGGGATCGACGACGAAGCCGGCGACGACTCCGGCGGTGAGCCCGAGGACCATGACCGCGCCGGCGGCGGGAACGGCGAGGACGTTGGTCAGCGTCGCCACCGACGGCACGCCTCCGTTGAGCCCCATCAGCAGCGGAGCCGTCGCCAGCTGGGCGCTGACGGTGGTGGCGACCGCCTCGGAGAACCAGCGTGGCCCACGCACCCGCTCGACCAACGGTCCGACGCCGACCAGCAGACCCACCGTCGCGGCCACCGACAGCTGGAACCCCAGTCCCGACACCACCAGCGGGTCGACCAGCACCAGGGCACCCACGGCCAGGGCGAGCATCCGGGCCCCCGAGGTGACCCGACCCGAGGTCGCGGCGAGCAGCGCCACCAGTGCCATGGCCGCAGCGCGCAGGACCGACGCCTCGGCCCTGGTCACCAGCACGAACGCGACCAACGCCCCGGCCCCGAGGATCCATCGGACCCTGAGCGGGACCCTCGACGCCACCGGGCGGACCAGCAGCAGGACGAACGCCACGTTCTGACCGCTGACCGCCAGGAGGTGGCCCAGTCCGGTCGCCTGGAACCGGAAGCGCGCCAGGTCGTCCTGGGCGCGGTCGTCGCCGACGACCAGGCCGAGGTACAGCGAACGGGCCCGCTCGTCGAAGGACCCCACCCCGGCGGCCAACCGACGGTGAACGGCGTTGGCCAGAGCGAACCACGGAGCGGCGGGCGGTCCCCGCTCGATGTGCGTGACGACCAGGCGCCCGGCCAGGTGACGGGACCGCTGCCACCCCACCGGCGCGCCGCGGAACGGGCGGGGCCGGCCCACCACCTCGACGTGCTCACCGCTGAGCAGGGGGCGCAGGACCCACTCGTCGCTCCGATCGACCTGGGCCTGGTACCGACGGCCGGCGACGCGCAGCTCGACCGTGCTGCCGTGGTCGCCGGGACGGGGGTCCGACACCAACTGCGCCGTTCCCGCCACCCGGGCGGGCAACGGCGACTCGAGCGCCGAGCGGGCGTCGCCCGAGCGCAGTCCCGCCACGGCCACCAGGGCGACGAGCACCGTCAACGGACGGCGGCGCAGCACCGCCATCACGACCGCGGCGGCCACGACCGGGGTTGGCAGCGCCGCTCCGAGCCAGGCCGCCACGGCGACCGCGACGGCGCCGAGCACCACGTGGGCGTCGCTCACCGACCGACCGTGACCAGGTCCCGGACGGCGTCCAGCCGACCCTCGCCGATGCCTCGGACGTCGAGCAGCCCGTCGACCGTGCTGAACGGACCGTGCTCCTCGCGGTGCGCGACGATCGCCGCCGCGGTGGCGGGCCCGACCCCCGGCAGGGTGTCGAGCTGGGTCACGTCGGCCGTGTTCAGGTCGACCGGTGCGCCCGGCGTCGCCGCGGTCGGGCCGCTCCCCGAGCCTGCCGGAGTCGCGGAGGGAACCGCGACCTCGGTCGGGATCGGCTGGCCCACGAGGGGCACCGCCAGACGGGTCCCGTCGGTGAGGGGTGCGGCCAGGTTCACCCGGTCGGCGTCGGCTCCGGGGGCCAGCCCACCGGCGGCGTCGACCGCGTCGACGGCTCGGCTGCCCGCCGGCAAGGTCACCACACCCGGGTGCTGCACCGCGCCGGCGACGTGCACCGTCACCGATCCCGTCGTGAGCGCTCCGGCCGCGGTCGACCCGGTCACCGACGCCGCGGTCGGCTCCAGCGCGGTGCTGGAGGTCGCGATCGGATCGGACACCCGTGGCAGACCCGTGACGGGGTCGACGGGCCGACGGAGCCACACCCACCCTCCCGCGACCGCCGCCACGACCACCGTCGCCACGACCACCCGGAGCCAACCGGGCGACGAACGGGCGAGCGGGACGAGCGTGGTGACCACGCGCTCCCAGAGCGACTCGGGTGGATCCGGACGGCTCAGCTCGGCCAGCGCGTCGGCGTGCGCCGACGAGACGGCTCCGCTGATCTGCTCCTCGGTCGTGCTGATGTCGCTCCCGCGGTCGACCACGCCCACTCCCCCGTCGTGCCGGCGCGCGCCGGACGTGCTGGGGGAAGCGACGTCGACCCTAGGACCCCGGGCGGCCCTCCGTCACCGGGGACCGCTCCCCGGTGACGGTGCGTCGCGATCAGCGACTCTGCGGGAAGCCCAGGTCGACGGTGCTGGTCGAGGGGTCCGGCCAGCGCGACGTGACCACCTTGGAGCGGGTGTAGAAGGCCAGCCCCTCGGGGCCGTACATGTGGCTGTCGCCGAACAGCGAGTCGCCCCAGCCCCCGAAGGAGTAGGCCGCCACCGGCACCGGCACCGGCACGTTGACGCCGACCATTCCGACGGGCACCTCGTCGACGAAGCGCCGGGCCGCGCCTCCGTCGCGGGTGAAGATGGCGGTGCCGTTGCCGTACGGGTTGTCCTCGAGCACCGCCATGGCCGCGTCGAAGTCGGGGACCCGCACCACGGCGAGCACCGGTCCGAAGATCTCGTCCCGGTAGCAGTCCATGTCGGTCGTGACGTCGTCGATGATCGACACGCCGAGGAAGAACCCGTCGCCGTCGAAGGACTGCTCGCGGCCGTCGAGCACGAGGCGCGCCCCGGCCTCGGACGCGGCGGGGAGGTAGCTCGCCACCTTGTCTCGGTGCTCCCGGGTGACCAGCGGTCCCATCTCGGAGTCCGCGTCGGTCCCGGGGCCGATGCGCACCGCCCGGGCCCGCTCGGCGATGGCCGCGACCAGCGGGTCGGCCACGTCGCCCACCGCGAGGACGACCGAGATCGCCATGCACCGCTCGCCCGCCGATCCGTACGCGGCCGACACCGCGGCGTCGGCGGCCATGCCCAGGTCCGCGTCGGGGAGAACGACCATGTGGTTCTTGGCCCCGCCGAGCGCCTGGACCCGCTTGCCGTGCGACGTGCCCGTCTCGTAGATGTAGCGGGCGATCGGCGTGGAGCCGACGAAGCTGACCGCCTGCACCGTCGGGTTGACCAGGAGGGCGTCGACCGCCTCCTTGTCGCCGTGCACGACGTTGAACACCCCGTCGGGCAGCCCGGCCTCGGTCAGCAGCTCGGCCATCAGCACCGACGCGGACGGGTCCTTCTCCGACGGCTTGAGGACGAAGGTGTTGCCGCACACGAGCGCGTTGGGGAACATCCACAGCGGCACCATGGCCGGGAAGTTGAACGGGCTGATCCCGGCCACCACTCCGAGCGGCTGCAGCAGGGAGTGGACGTCGACGCGGGTCGCGACCTGGTGGCTCATCGAGCCCTTCAGCAGGTGGGGGGCTCCGCAGGCGAACTCGACGTTCTCGATGCCGCGCTGGACCTCGCCGGCGGCGTCGGAGAGGACCTTGCCGTGCTCGGCGGTGACCGCCGCGGCCAGGTCGTCCTTGTGGGCCGACAGCAGCTCCCGGAACCGGAACATGATCTCGGTCCGGCGGCTCAGCGACACGTCACGCCAGCTGAGGAACGCCTCCGCGGCCACGGCCACCGCCGCGTCGACCTCGGAGGAGGTGGCGAACGGCACGGTGGCGCTGACCGAACCGGTCGCGGGGTTGAACACGTCGCCGTGGCGGTCCGAACCGCCGGGGCTCCGGGTACCGCCGATCCAGTGGGAGATGGTCGTGGCGGTCATGGATATCGGTGTCCTGTCTCGGGCGACCCGGACGGGCCGCGTGTCATGGGTCCGACCGGTGGGGCCGGGCACCGCCGTTTCAGAAGAGCCGTGCGGCGAGCTTGCGGCGCCAGGCGCCGGCGGCGTCGGGATCCTCGATCAGCTCGAGCAGGTCGACGAACTGCTGACGGGCGTCGTCGTCGTCCTTGACCTGAGAGAGCAGCGAGTCGAGTCGGGCGTCGAGGTCGCCGGCGTCGGCCAGCCCTCCGGTGCGCGCCAGCGCCGCGACCCGACGGGTGGCGGCCGACTCGGGGATACGTTCGAGCAGGGCCAGGCCCTCTTCGGCCCGGCCGTCGGACACGAGCAGCTCGGCCAGGGCGACGATCACCGTCTCCTCGGAGGGCTCCAGCTCGAGAGCGGCACGCAGCGACGCCTCGTCACCCGCCGCGACCAGGCGGTCGACCTCACGGTCCTCGACGCTGGGGTAGAGGCGCTGCACGAACTCGGCGACCTGCCACTCGGGTTGGGCCCCCAGGAAGCCGTCGACGACCTTGCCGTCCTTCATGGCGTACACCGCCGGGATCGACTGGACCTGGAACATCGACGCCACCGACGGGTTGGCGTCGATGTCGACCTTGGCCAGCTCGACCTGGCCGCCGGTGTCGGCGACGACCTTCTCCAGGATCGGGCCCAGCGTCCGACACGGCCCGCACCACTCCGCCCACAGGTCGACGACCACGGGCACCGTGCGGGAGCGCTCGACGACGTCGGTGGTGAAGGTGGCGTCGGTGACATCGGCCATGGGACGACGGAGCTCCTGGTGTGCGTGCGGGTGGGTGGTGGAGGCGCGTGGCGTGGCCGTGACGGCTGCTCGGCACCGCGTCGGCTGACCCGGGGAGTCTACGACGGCGACCCTCCGCGGGCCCGTCCGGGGCCGACACCGTCGTGTCGACGCCCGCAGTAGCGTGGCGACCGACCCAGGGGGACGTGTGACCGAAGCATCCGAGGTGACCGACGACATCGAGACCGTGCCCGCCGGCATCGACGCCGACGGGGTGACGACGTGGTTCGCCGACCACGTCGTCGACGTCGCACCACCGCTGCGGTTCGAGCTGATCGCGGGCGGCCACTCCAACCTGACCTTCTCGGTGACCGACCGCGACGCCCGACGCTGGGTGCTGCGCCGACCACCGCTGCGCCAGGTCCTGGCCACCGCCCACGACATGGGGCGGGAGCACCGCATCATCTCGGCGCTCGGCCCCACCGACGTGCCGGTTCCCCCGGCGGTGGGGCTCTGCACCGACGAGTCGGTCAACGGCGTGCCGTTCTACGTCATGGACTTCGTCGACGGTCGGGTGGTCCGCGGTGCCGCGGATGCGGCGGCGCTGAGCCCGGCCCAGCGCCGCACCGCAGGCGAGTCGCTCGTCGACGTCATGGCCGCCATCCACGCCGTCGACGTCGACGCGGTCGGCCTGGGCGACCTGGGCCGCAAGGACGACTACATCGCCCGCCAGCTCAAGCGCTGGTACGGCCAGTTCCAGGCGTCGGACTCCCAGGTCGACGGCGGGCTGGGACTGCCCGAGGTCGACCGGATCCACGACAGGCTGGCCGCCGCGATCCCTCCGCAGCAGGGCTCGGCCATCGTGCACGGCGACTACCGGCTCGACAACTGCATGCTGGCCGACGACGGGTCCGTGAAGGCGGTGCTCGACTGGGAGATCTGCACGCTCGGCGATCCGCTCGCGGACCTCGGTCTGCTCTGGGTGTACTGGTCCGACCCGGACCAGGCCGCGGTGCTGCCCCAGGCGTCGCCGACCGCTCTCGAGGGGTTCCCCCGAAAGGCCGAGCTGATCGAACGGTACGCCGCGGGCTCGCAGCGGGACCTGTCGCAGCTCGACTACTACATCGCCTTCGGGTACTGGAAGCTGACCTGCATCATCGCCGGGGTCTACGCCCGCTACGCCGGGGGCGCCATGGGCGACGTGCCGGCCGATCAGGTGCAGGGGTTCCGCTCCATGCTCGACGCCCTGTCGGACATGACGGTGACCGCCGCGGACGGGATCGGCTGACGTGTCCTCGCTCGTTCACAGGGAGCTCAACCCCGAGCTGACCGACCCCGTCCTCGTCGTCGGGCTCGAGGGCTGGATCGACTCCGGCCTCGGCGCCGTCAACGCCGTCTCCGCGGTGCGCGCCGGCGCGGATGCCGAGGTCGTCGCCACCTTCGACGCCGACCGGCTGCTCGACCACCGTGCCCGCCGTCCGATCATGCACCTCGTCAACGGCCTCATCACCAACCTGGCGTGGCCGTCGATCGAGCTCCTGGCCGGCACCGACGCCCATGGCCACGACCTGCTGCTGCTCGTGGGCGCCGAGCCCGACTTCGAGTGGCGGGCGTTCTCCGAGGCGGTGCTGGACCTGGCGCTCGAGTTCGGGTGCCGCATGGTCGTCGGACTGGGCGCCTATCCCGCCCCCGTACCCCACACCCGCGACGTGCTGCTGTCGGTCACCACGTCGTCGGCCAAGTTGTCCGACGACCTGCACGGCTACGTGCGGGGGACGCTGGACGTGCCCGGCGGGATCCAGACCGTCATCGACGTGGACGCCAACCGGGCCGGGCTCCCCGCCCTGGGGTTGTGGGCCCAGGTCCCGCACTACGTGTCGACCATGCCCTACCCCGCGGCGAGCCTGGCGCTGCTCGACGGGTTGGCCGACGTGGCCGGCATCGACGCGCACCGCGGCCAGCTGGCCGCGGACGCGGCCGCCACCCGGATCCGCATCGACGAGCTGGTGGCCGAGAACCCCCAGCACCAGGCGATGGTCACCCAGCTCGAGGAGTTCGTCGACCAGGGCCTGGCCGACGGGCCCGTCGACGCCCCGACGATCGACTTCGAGCGCATCCCCTCCGGCGACGAGCTGGCCGCGGAGCTGCAGGAGTTCCTCCGCCAGCGTCCCGACGAGGACTGATCTCCCACGGCCCCGCGGCCCCGGAGCGGGGGCCTGGCGGCTCAGCCCGCGGGCTTCAGGGGTTCGTAGGTCGGCAGCGTGATGCCCTCGGGCAGCTGCGTGTAGAAGGTCACGGGGTCGGGGGCATCCGCGAACACCTTCGCCGCGGAGTCCGGCCACTGACCCGGCAGGTAGCGCTTGCCTCCGTCGACGTAGGCCCACATCCCGGTCCCGTCCTTGCCGAGCTCGTCGGGGCCGGTCGCGGTCGGGTTCCAGAAGATCTCGGTCTGGTCGTCGAGGCCGGCGTAGTCGGTGGTCGGCCAGATGTCGTGGTCACCCCAGCTGATCTGCGGGGTGAGCACCGTGCTCTTGACGATCGGCGCCCGGAACAACGCGTCGCGGAACGCGTCGGCCGACACCTTCGGTCCGACCCCCTGGAACGCCGCGTAGAAGAACTGGAGGTTGGGCAGCAGCAGGGCCACCTGTTCGGCCGGCGGGTTCTTGCCGAAGAACCACTTGTAGAGGAACGTCGGCCCCGACAGGTCGCCGCTCGAGCGGGCGAACAGGTTCGACGGCCCGAACGCGTGGGCCCACTGCGACTGGTCGTAGGTGCGGGCGAAGATCGTGGTGTCGACCAGAGCCGAGCCGGTCACGATCCACTCGGGGAAGAACCCCTGCTCGGTCGCGTTCTTGGTCAGCGTCTGCGGCGCCAGCGGGTCGCCGATGAAGACGACCGAGGTGATCCCGTCGGACTTCATCTTGGCCATCGTCTCGCCGGCCTGGCCGGCGAGGGCGACCGGGTCGGTGTAGGTGGCGACCTGGGCGAACTCGGTGTCGTAGTTCTTCTTCAGGTCGTCGAGGAACTTCTGTCGCATCTCGTCGGACTGCGGGCTGGAGGAGAGGGCGATCAGGCCGAGCTTGCGGTCCTTGCCCTTGACGGCGTCGCCGCCGTACGCCGCGGGATGGTGTGCCACCCGCTTGCCCAGGTACTCGGCGACCATCTGGAGGTTCTGGTCGGTGTTCTTCTGGATGTCCCAGATGTAGGGGGCCCGGTCGAGGTACCACTGCCCGGGCTGACCCGGCGTGCACGACACGCAGGTGATCTTGTTCGCTGCGAGCGTGTCGGCGAACGCCTCGGTGAGGTTCGGTCCGCCGAGTACGGCGAACGGCTTGATGTCGCGGGCGATCGTCTCGGCGTCCGCGGTGGCCGCCACCTCGTCCTGGATGTTGCCGGTGGCGTCGTAACGGACCAGCTCGACCTTGCGTCCGTAGGTCTCGTAGTAGGTGGCGAGCAGCTGGTTGTAGCCCTGGTAGCTCTCGAACAGCTGGGTCGGCGTGTCGGTGTTGCCGACCTGCTTGTAGATGAAGCTCAGGATCGGGTCGTTCTCCTGGGGCAGGTAGACGACCAGCTTGATCGTGTCGGCGGTGACGCCGACGGTGGTCTCGCCGCCGTTGTCGCCGGTGAACGGCTTGTAGCACTCAGGTGCCGGGAAGATCGGGATGGCGAGCACGCCGGTGTCGGTGTCGCAGCGCTTCCCCCAGTCGATGTCGTCGACGGTGCCGTCGGCCTTCGCGGCCGAGAACGACACGACCCCCTCGGGCAGGTCCGTGCCCCCCGATGGTGTGGTCGTCGTGCTCGCCGAGGTGTCGTCACCGCCACCGCGGCTCACCAGCAGCCCGACCACGACGGCGATCACCGCCACCACCGCGATCAGCGGACCCCACTTGCGCAGCGGACTGGAGCCGGACCCCTGGGGATCTTCCATGGTCTTCATGTGCTTCCTCCTGTTGCGGGGTTCAGTTCGTGTGGCCGGATCGGGCGACGGCCAGGTGGTCGTCCCCCAGGTAGGACGCGATCACCCGTGGGTCCGCGAGCACGTCGGTCGGCGCACCCTCGGCGATCACCGCCCCGGTCTCGAGGGCGACCAGCCGGTCGGCCAATCCGGCCACCAGCGGCATGTCGTGCTCGATGACCAACATGGCGCAGCCCAGCTCGCTGCGGATGCGGCCCAGCAGGGCGCCGAGCTGCTCGACCTCCTTCTGGGCCACGCCGCCGGCTGGTTCGTCGAGAAGCAGCACCGAGGGCTGGTGGCCGACCACGCATGCCAGCTCGACGATCCGGCGGGTGCCGGTGGACAGCTCGGCGGTGAAGCTGTCGCGGTAGTCCATCAGTCCGAACAGCTCGAGCAGCTGTCGGACCCGCCGACCGACCGCCACCTCGCTGTCGTGGGCGGCGGGCAGGCGCAATGCGGCGTTGATCGGGTCCTTGACCGAGACCGACCGGTCGAGGGACACCGCGACCGTCTCGGCCACGGTCAACCCGGGGAACAACCGCCCACCCTGGAAGGTCCGGCCGAGCCCGTGGCGCGCCCGGTGCGCGGCCGACAGGTGTGACAGGTCGTAGCCGTTCAGGAGGATGCGGCCGCCGTCGAGGGGCTGGAACCCGCTGATCAGGTCGAGGATCGTGGTCTTGCCGGCGCCGTTCTGGCCGATCAGGCCGACGATCTCGCCGGGGGCGACGCTCAGGCTGACCTGGTCGACGGCGTTGATCCCCCCGAAGCGCCGGGTGACCGCGACCAGCTCCAACGCCGGGTCGGCATTGATCGGCGGCTCAGCGGGCCGGGTGTCCGGTCCGGTGCCGTTCCCGCCGTTCGCCCCGTCGTTGGCCCCGGCTGCGGCGACCGACTCCGCCAGGAACACCGCCCGCAGGAGGTCCGGACGGTTCAGCAGCTCCTCGGCAGGGCCGGAGAACTGCACCCGGCCCCGTTCCATGAAATAGGCGGTGCCGGCCATTCCGAGCGCGACGTTCACCGACTGCTCGACCAACAGCACCGTCGTCCCGCCGGCCGCCACCTCGCGCACCAGCTCGGCGAGCTTGCCGACCACCACCGGCGCCAGGCCGAGGCTCAGCTCGTCGATGATCAGGAGCTTGGGTCGCGACAACAGCGCCATCGCCAGGGCGAGCATCTGCTGCTGGCCACCCGACAGGTTCGACGCGGGTTCCTCCAGCCGCTCGGCCAGCACGGGGAACACCTCGAGCACCTCGGCCGTCCGGGCGTCGAGCACGGGGCGGTCGCGGCGCACCAGCCACCCCGCGGACCGCAGGTTCTCGCGCACGCTGAGCCCGGGGAACACCCCGGCGCCACCGGGCATGGACGCGACGCCGAGCGCCGCGATCTCGTTCGGTGGGGCGTGGGTGATGTCGCGTCCGTCGAAGATGACGGCCCCGAAGTCGGCCTCGGTGATCCCGGTGATCGCCCGCAGCAGGGTCGACTTGCCGGCGCCGTTGGTGCCGAGCAGGGCGACGATCTCGCCCTCGGCGATCTCCATGTTGACGTCGAAGAGGACCTGGAGTCCGTCGTAGCCGACGTTGAGGTCGCGGACGAGCAGCAGCTTGGAACGTCCCGCCCGTCGCTCGAGCAGCGCCTGGGACCGGGCGGTGGAGGACTTCCACACGTCCTCGATGTCACGCTGGATGACCGAGCCACCCGAGGAGATCATCAGACCGCCGACCAGCAGGATCGGCGTCATGACCAGCATGCCCAGGCGGGTTCCCCAGTTGTCACCGATCCAGCCGATGAGCGGCAACAGGGCGAGGCCGGGGATGGCCCACCACGACGCCACCGAGAACCCGACGGCGCGGGCCCGGGCCGGGATCGCCAGCGACAACGTGGCCAGGATCCCCGGCAGGAGGATGGCCAGGTCCGCGGTCAGCAGGACGTTGAACACCACCGCGACCGCGATGTTCGGGGCGTAGGCGAACCCGGCCGCGAGCGCCGCGGCGATGAAGCTGACCCAGCGCAGCAGCCGGAAGATCAGCGCCGGGCTCTTGAGGAACAGCCGGGTGCCGAGACGGGCGCCGACGGCCAGACCGAGCAGCTGGAACGGCTCGACCACCGCAGCCAGGTACCCCCGCTGCAACTCGTCGAGGCGGTACACGTCGGAGTAGAGGAGGCTGGCCAGCGACACGAACCCGATCAGCGACACGGCCAGGAACGGCACCGCGTACCAGATGCGGCGCAGCACCTCGATCTTCCACAGCAGCCGCCACGACTCGGCGAAGCTCGGTATCGGCTCCTCGGTCTCGACGACCTCGTCGGAGGCGCCCGACGCCCGGCGCTCCTGGGCGCCACGGATCGGCTCCTTCATCCGGGTCCCCAGGACCACCAGGATCACCGTCGGCACGGCGAAGACCAGGAACGGCACCCGCCAGTCGGTCAGGTAGGCGATCCCACCGGCCAGCAGCGGGCCGAGGAACTGGCCCAGGACGTTGGCCGCCCGGTGGAAGCTGAACACCGCCGGCCGCCGGTCGACCGGGAACCAGTCCGACAGCAGCGAGGCGTGGGTGGGGTCGACCACGGCCCGTCCGATGCCCGCACCGGCGCGGGCGACGATCAGCATCCAGATCGCGGTGGACAACCCGGTCATGATCGAGAACGCCGCCCACGTCGCCGCGCCGAGCAGGGTGATGAACACCCGGTTGCCGCGGTCGGCCCACACCGCGATCGGCATCTGCATCAGGAAGGCGCCGAGCAGGGTGAGCGCCACCAGGGTGAGGATGCCGGTGTTCGACATGCCGAACGCGTCGCGGACGTTGGGCAGCAGGATGCCGAAGCCGGTGCGGTCGAGCTCGTCGACGCAGTTGAGGCCGAACAGGATCAGCAGCGCGAACACCGGTCCCGAGCCGGCCACCTCACCGACGGCGCGGATCGGATGGGCCAGCGTGGCCGACCACCGCCGAGGCGACACGATCCCCCGGACCGATTCGCGCAGGTCCTCGGCGCTGATGCGCGGTTCGGTGACTCCGTGGTGCCCAGCCCCGTTCATCGCCCAGCCCCGTTCATCGCACAGCCCCGTTCATCGTCCAGCCCCGCTCATCGCACGGCCTCGGGTTCCGGGTCGGGCTCGGGGCCCGGGTCCCGCTCGGCCGAGGCCGCCGTCACCGTGGCGACGGCCCGCTCCAGCACGGCGTCGTCGGCGGCAGGGTCCTGGTGGGTGCGGTCGATGGCCAGGTTGGCCACACCGTGTCGGCGCGCCGCCCAGGCCAGGAACCGGTCACGGCCCCGGAAGGCGAGCCCGCCCAGCCCGTCGGGCATGGACAGCAGCACGACCAGCACGCCCAGACCGGTGGCCAGGAACGACCACGGTGCCGGCAGCAGCCACTGGGCGCCACGCTGGTACACGGCCCCGATGACCGCCCCGGCCAGCGAGCCCAGACCTCCGATGACGGTGGCGACGAACACGTCGAGGGACTGATCCGGTCCGTAGGTGACGTCGCGGAACGCCCCCTGGCTGATCACGAGCACCACCCCCGCCACCGCGGCCACGGTGCCGGAGACGGCGAAGGCGGTCAGCTTGGCCCGGATGGTGGAGATCCCGTAGACGGTGGCGCCGGCCTCGTTGTCGCGCAGGGCGATCAGGACCCGGCCGGTGCGGCTGTTGCGGATGCCGCCCAACGCCAGGACCGACAGGGCCAGGACCGCGAGCGCGAAGTAGTAGATCCGCAGCGGTGTGTCGAGCTCGATTCGACCGAGAAGGGCGGGACGGGGGAACGATCCCCGGGGGATCCAGTCGGCGATCTTGTTGGAGAAGACCCAGTCCGACGCGGCGAGCGACAGGGCCAGGGTGGTGATGGCCAGGTACATCCCGCGGAGGCGCAGCGCGGGGAGCCCGACGAGCACGGCGACGACAGCACCGACGACGCCGGCGAGAGCCATCGCGACGAGCGGGTCCCAGCCCTGTTCGACCATGGCCCAGGCGCCGACGGCCCCGCCGGCACCCACGAAGGCCATCTGGCCGAGCGACACCTGGCCGGCCCAGCCGGTGAGCACCACGATCGATGTGCCGATGGTGGCGAACACGAGCACGACACCGGCCTTGATCTGGCCGTTGGTGCCGATCACCTGCGGGAGCCCGAGGGCCACCAGGGCCAGGAGCAGTCCTCCGGCCAGCCGAACGGCCCGGACCTCGGGCAGGCGGACCAGCGACCACGGGGTGGGGCGGACGTCGCCGCTGGTGCGCCACGACGAGGTCTGGTCCTGCTCGGCCCGGCTGGCACCCCGCCGTTCGAGCAGCAGGCTGAGGACGATGAGCCCGGCCAGGAAGGGCGTGACCAACCAGGATTCGCCCGTGTTCCAGCGGATGCCCGACTCGAGGATGCCGAGGGCCACCGCGGTGGCGGTGATGGCGACCAGGTGGGTCATGCGTCCGACCACCAGCGCCGCCAGGGCCCGCAGGAGCACCGACAGGCCCAGGCCGATGCCGAACGGGAGGCTGGCCACGCCGGCGGTGAGCACCACCGAGAAGAACGACAGCACCGCCGCACCGGTCCAGACCTGGGCCTCGAGCCGCCGCACCGGGATGCCGAGCAGGGCGGCCCGCTCGGCCCGCTCGGCCGACGCCCGCACCGCGACACCGGTGTCGGTGAACCTCAGCACCGACGCGACCACCGCCAGCAGCACCGGCGCGGCGACGAGGGCGATCACATCGTTGGCGTCGAAGACCACCCCGCCGAGCTCGACCCGCAGCTCGAACGGCGTCGGCAGCGAGCGCACCGCAGGGCCCTCACCCCACAGGTCCGGCAGGGCCAGCGCGGCGAAGGCGAGCACCTGCGAGAGGCCGATGGTGGCGACGGTCAGGATGAGGCGGGGTGAGCGGTAGAACCGACGGATGACCAGCACGTCGGCGAGCAGCCCGGTCAGCACCGCGGCGCCCAACCCGGCAGAGATGCCGAGCAGCCACGGCCAGCCGGCCAGGGTGATGAGCAGCACCGCCAGCGTGGCCGGGAAGGCGCCGAGGTCGCCCTGGGCGAAGTTCACGACCCGGTTGGCCCTCCACACGAGCGCGAGACCGACCGCACCGAGCGCTCCGAGCAGGCCCAGGATCACGCCGGACAGGACGCCGCCGGCGGGCATGGGGAACCAGATGAGCTGGATGGCGACGACCACGACGGCCGGACCGATCGTCCGGGCGGCCGAGCGCAGCGCGTCCCGGCCGGCCGAGGACCGCGCCGGGCTCACCCGCGCCTCCCCCGTCGTGCTGCCGACCGTCGCTGCCGCAACCGCTGCTGACCCCCTGGTCCTGACCGAACGGTCAGGTTGACCCCCGCCCGTCGGACCCCTCGGCCGGCGTGGCGCCAGTCACACTAGACCGAACGGTCAAGTGCAGGGCCGACCCGACGCGGGCGACCGACGGCGGCAGCGACGGCGGATCGACCGCGGTGGGATCAGGGACGCTCGAGGCGGTCGAGCTCGTCGGCCAGGTACTGGAGCCGACACGCCGAGCGCTGCAATTTGCCCGACGACGTCTTGGGCACCGAGCCCGGCTGCACGAGGACGACCTCCTTGGGCGGCAGGCCGACGGCGTCGGTGGCGACCCGGGTGATCTCACGCTCGAGCTCGTCGCCGGCAGCCTTGGCCTCGGCGACCACGATCACGTTCTGGGCGCCCTGGCGACCCTCGATCCCGAAGGCGATCACGTTGCCGGTGCGCACCCCCTCCACCTCGCCCACGACCTTCTCGATGTCCTGCGGGTAGATGTTGCGCCCGCCGACGATGATCACGTCCTTGATCCGGCCGCAGATCACCAGCTCGCCGCCGACGGTGTAGGCCAGGTCGCCGGTGTTGAGCCACCCGTCGGTGATCAGCTCCGCCGTCGCGTCGGGCTGGTTGTAGTACCCGGTGGTCAGCGAGTTGCCGGCGATCCGCAGCTCACCGACCCGTCGGTCGCCGCACTCCTCACCGGTCCGGGGGTCGCGGATAGAGATCTCGAGGCCCGGCACCGGACGGCCCAGCAGCGCGAGCTCGACCGCGCCCTCGGTGTCGGAGTCGACCGGGACCGCCTTCTGGTCCCGCTCGAGCGCGGCACGGTCGACGATGTCGGTGATCAGGCCCTTGCCCGGGGTGGGGAAGCACCCTGCGATGCACACCTCGGCCATGCCGAAGGCCGGGAACGCCACGCCGGGCTCCAGCCCGAAGCGCTCCCCCGCCTCCAGGAACCGCCGGAACGTGGGGGCGTCGATGGGCTCGGCGCCGTTGAGGAACATCCGCACCTGCGACAGGTCCAGGTCCTCGTCGGTGCGCTTGAGAGCGCGGGTGGCCAACGCGTACGAGAAGTTCGGACCGGCCGACGCGGTGCCGTGGAACTGGCTCAGCCACCGCATCCAGCGGATCGGCTTGGCCAGGAAGTCCTGGGGCGCGCCCTGCACCAGGTTGGTGTCGCGGGTCATCGGGATGGTCAGCAACCCGACCAGACCCATGTCGTGGTAGAGGGGCAGCCAGCTGACGATCACCTCGTCGTGGCTGAGCTCGGCGGAGATCCACGCTCCGTCGAGGTTGTGGCAGATGTTCTGGTGCGGGAGCATCACCCCCTTCGGCTCGGAGGTGGAGCCGGAGGTGAACTGCAGGATGGCCAGCGAGGACGGGTCGTCGGCGGGACGCACGTAGTCCTCGGCCGTGGGGCCGTCGGCGACGAACAGCTCGTCGAGCCCGATGAAGGGCGGATCCCCCTCGACCGGTTCGACGAACGCGGCCAGCTGGCTGTCGATGACGACGACCTTGGAGTCCGAACGCCGGATCCGGGTGCGGGTCTGCTCGATGAACTGGTCGAGCGCCCCCATCCGCATGGGCAGCGGCATGGTGACGAGGGCACCGCCGGTCAGCCAGATCGCCTGGATGGCGGTCACCAGCCGACGCGTGGTCGGACCCAGCAGGGCGACGTGATCGCCGGGGCCGACACCACGGGCCTGCAGCGCGGCGGCCACGGCGCGGGCCTCGGCGTGCAGCTGACCCCAGGTGAGGGTGGTGTGGTCGTCGCCGTCGACGAAGGTCACCTTTCCGCCGCCGTGCTCGGCGACGGACTCGATGCGGGAGATCAGGGACAGCTCGTTCGACAGCACGTTTCGTTCGACTCCTCGGATGACGAGAAGGTTACGACCGTCGCTGGCGCCGGTCGTCACGACCTCTCGCGGGCGGTCTCAGGGGACGGTCTCAGGGGACGATCTCACGGGACGATGTTGACCAGCTTCGGCGGTCGGACGATGACCTTGCGGGGCTCGGCGTCACCGAGCTGGGTCCGGACCTTCTCCGACGCCAGGGCGAGGGCCCGACACGTCTCCTCGTCCGCGTCCGCGGGCACCTCGATGCGGTCCCGGACCTTGCCCGCGACCTGCACGACCATGGTCACCGCGTCCTCGACGAGCAGGTCGGCGTCCGGGACCGGCCACGGCTCCTCGTGCACGTGGCGGCCGGGAGCTCCCGAGGCGGCGCCGCGCCGCGACCACAGCTCGGCGGTGATGTGCGGAGCGGCCGGGGCGAGCAGCAGCAGCAGGGCGTCGACCGCGTCGGCGACGACCTGCCCGTGGGCGCCGGCGTCGGACTGCACGTAGCGGTACAGGTCGTTGAGGAACGCCATCGCCTTGGCGACCGCCACGTTGTAGGACCACCGCTCGAAGGCATCGGTCACGTCGGCGATCAGCCGGTGCGTGGCCTTGACGACGGCGACGTCCGCGTCGCTGCGATCGCCGTCGCGGGTGGCGGCGAGCAGGTCGGATCCGGGCACGGCCAGGCGCCACAGCCGGTTGAGGAACCGGGCGCAACCGTCCAGGCCGAAGTCCTCCCAGTCGACGTCCTCCTCGGGCGGCTTGACCGCCAGGTGCGCCAGGCGCAGCGTGTCGGCACCCAGGGTGTCGATGATCTCCTCGGGTGCGACCAGGTTCCCCTTGGACTTGGACATCTTGGTGCCGTCGAGGCGGATCATGCCCTGGGTGAACAGCCGGGTGAACGGCTCGCGCAGCGCGGCGGGGGCGACGCCCAGGTCCGACAGCGCCTTGGTGAAGAAGCGGGCGTACATCAGGTGCAGCACGGCGTGCTCGGCCCCGCCGATGTACTGGTCGACCGGCATCCAGTCCTGCACCGCCTCCTTGGAGAACGGGGCGTCCACGCTCCACGGGTCGCAGAAGCGCAGGAAGTACCACGACGAGTCGACGAAGGTGTCCATCGTGTCGGTCTCGCGGGTGGCGGGGCCGCCGCAGTCGGGGCACGTGGTGTGCAGGAACCCCTCGTGGAAGCGCAGCGGCGACTGTCCGGTGGGGCGGAACTCGACGTCGTCGGGCGCGAGCACGGGCAGTTCGTCGAGCGGGACGGGTCGGGGCCCGCAGGCCTCGCAGTACACGATCGGGATCGGACATCCCCAGAACCGCTGGCGGCTCACCAGCCAGTCCCGGAGCCGGAAGTTGACGGTGCGCTCGCCGTGCCGGGCCTCTTCGAGCCAGGCGATCGCGGCGTCCTTGGCCGCCGCGACCTCGACCCCGTTGAGGTCCGGACCGGGGACGGCATCGGGATCGACCGGCGAGTTCACGTGGAGGCCCGGCCCGGAGTACGCCTCGCCGTCCCAGCCGTCGGGACGTTCGACGGTCTCGACGATCGGGATGCCGAACGCGGTGGCGAAGTCCCAGTCGCGCTGGTCCTCGCCCGGCACCGCCATCACCGCGCCGGTGCCGTAGGTGGCCAGCACGTAGTCGGCCAGGTAGATCGGCACCGGGGTCCCCGTGAAGGGGTTGAGGGCGTAGGCACCGGTGGCGCAGCCCCGGTCCGCGAGGGCGCCCTCGGCCGAGAGGCGGTCGATCTCGGCGGTGTTGCGGACCCGCTCCACGAACGCGTCGACCTCGGCGCGCCGCTCCGCGGTGGTGATGACCTCGACGAGCGGGTGCTCGGGGGCGAGCACGCAGAACGTCATTCCGTAGCTGGTGTCGGGTCGGGTGGTGAACACCCGGACGCTGGCGACACCGGGAAGGTCGGCGCGCGCCGAGCCGTCGGCGTCGACGACGGCCATCTCGAACTCGGCGCCCTCGGAGCGGCCGATCCAGTTGCGCTGCTGGGTGACGACCCGCTCGGGCCACTGGACCAGCTCGAGGTCGTCGAGGAGCTGCTGGGCGTAGTCGGTGATCCGCAGGTACCACTGCTCGAGGTCGCGCCGCTCGACCGCGTCGCCGGAGCGCTCGCAGCGCCCGTCGACGACCTGCTCGTTGGCGAGCACGGTCTGGCATCCCGGACACCAGTTGACCGGCGCCGCCTTGCGGTAGGCCAGGCCGGCCTCGAACAACTTCAGGAAGATCCACTGGGACCAGTGGATGTACTCGGGGCTGTGGCTGCGCACCTCGCGGCGCCAGTCGTAGACGCCTCCGATGCGGGTGATCGAGCTGCGCAGCATCTCGATGCGCTCGTCGGTGAAGGTACGGGGGTGCACCCCGGTGTTGATCGCCGCGTTCTCGGCGGGCAGCCCGAAGCTGTCGAAGCCCATCGGCGACAGCACCGCCTCGCCCTGCATGGTGCGGTAGCGGGTGAGGAGGTCGCCGAAGGTGTAGTTGCGGACGTGGCCCATGTGCGCCGCACCGGAGGGGTACGGGTACATGCACAGCACGTAGCTGCGCGGGCGGGGGTCGTCGTTGTCGACTTCGTAGGTGCCGCGCTCACGCCAGTGCGACTGCCAGCGCGGTTCGATCTCCTGGGGGCGGTAGGGGTCGATCGTCGGCGCGTCGGGGGCGCCCGAGGGGCCGGCGCTGGCAGCTTCGGACATGGGCGGCAGACTACCGACGGCACCGAGGCTGCCCGGAACCGACGCCGAACCGTCGTGGTCCGGTCGATTCGCGACACCCGCGCCGGCCGACTACAGTGTCGCCCTCACGGGGCCGTAGCTCAGTTGGGAGAGCGCTTCCATGGCATGGAAGAGGTCGTGGGTTCAATTCCCATCGGCTCCACTCCGGGGTCTGTCGGCGTCCCGCACGGGACGTCGACATCCGTAGAACCTTCTCCAGCACTGGGATGTCGTCTCCCGACGGCCGAGGCTGCCCGGATCACCGATCAGGGCAGCAGGTCGAACGCGTCCCGGTGCGTTGGTCGCACCACGCCGAAGTGACGATGGTCCAGAGTGGCCACGGTCGACTGGTCGAGACGCTCCGCCAGAGCGATCACGCTCGCGTCGGTGCCGCCGAGTGGCAGGTCCCGGTAGTCCTCGACGAGCTGGTGGATCCGTACCCAATCGGACTGCACAAGATCCGCGACGTGAACCTCGCCCTGGGCGATCGCCTGGAAGAGCAAGGCCTCGGGTCCGGCGCCGAGCTCCCGACTGATCAGGTAGGACGCCTCGGCAATGACCAGCCCGGTCGTGACGATCGGGCCCGCCGGGCTGGCGAGCAGCGCCGCACACGGCTCGTGCGCCGGGTCTGATAGGTCGGCAGCGGCGACCAGGACGCCGGTGTCGACGACGAGCACCGTCAGGATCGGCCGAAGCCGTCCGCGAGCAGCTCGTCGACCTTGTCCGAGATGCCGTCCTTCGACGCACCCGAGCCGATGAACGCCAGGTTCGGCTTCGACTCCGCGCGGTCGGACGGCAGCGTCCCAGCGAACTCGACGAGCAGCTCGTCGAACGAGATCCCCCGACGCTCCGCCTCTGCGCGCAACCGCGAGAGCGCTTCGTCCGGGAGGTCGACGGTGATGGTCACCTCGTCAGGATACGCCGAGGTGGTCGCGTTGGTCCCCCGTACTCGACGAGCGCCACCGAACTTGTAGGCCACAGGTCGCCACTGCGACCACGAGCTACAAGTTCGACGAGCGCCACCGAACTTGTAGGCCACAGGTCGCCACAGCGACCACGAGCTACAAGTTCGACAGGCGACGGTCCGGCTGCGATAGAAATCGGTCCGTGAGCCCCTCCCCCGCCAGCCGGTCCACCAGCGACAAGGTCGCCGCCCAGGGCCGCGTGCGCCTCGGGGCGTGGATGATCATCGCCGGGACGCTCGGCACCGTGCTCGCCGTGCTGACCTACATCGACGTGTGGAACGTGTCGGACACCAAGCCCACCGCATGGGCGGTCGTCGCCGCGCTGTGCGCGGTGCTGTCGCTCGGAGGCTTCGTCGTGCTGTGGGCCGGGCTGACCGCCGGCGCCAAGGCCGCTGCAGCCGCGGGCCGCACCGACGATCCGGCCTGACCGACCGACCCACCGACGGGCACAGACCTCAGGGCCGGTCGATCACCGCGGCGTCGGAGTACAGCCGCTCGAGTCGGTAGTACTCGCGCTCTTCGGCCAGGAACACGTGGACGACCACGTCTCCGTAGTCGAGCAGCACCCATCGGCGGGCATCGGCGCCCTCGACCGCCCGGGGGCGTTCGCCGATCTCTTCGGCCACCCGCTCCTCGACCGCGTCGACGATCGCCTTCACCTGCCGGTCGTTGGACCCGGTGGCGAGCACGAAGTACTCGCACAGACCGACCACCGGGCCGACGTGCAGCACGACGACGTCGGTGGCGAGCTTGTCCTCAGCCGCGTCGGCCGCGATCAGAGCGGTGCGCCGCGACTCGTCGGGGGCGGCCGCGGTCACGACGTGCGGTCCGAACCGACGATCACGCTCACGTCGACACCCCCCGAGCTCGCCGGAGCGGCGGTGGCCGTGACCCCCAACGCGGACGCGATCTCCTCTGCGGCCTCGCGGGCCTCGGGCACGGGGTAGTGGACCTGAGTGGCGGTGACGTCGAACGAGTCGGCGTTGCCGAGCAGGGTGATCTCGCCGCCGGCCGCGACAACCTTGGGGGCGACCAGCAGCGCGGCGTCCTTGTCGGTCGTGCCGTTGAGGAGCTCCACCCGGGCCCGCTGACCGGGGACCGCAGAGGTCGGGAAGGGCACGACGCGGGCCACGTAGGTGGGCAGCGCGGCGGCGTCGGGCACCATCGCGGTGAAGTAGGTGCCCGGGATCGGTTGGGGTGCCACGGGAACGGGCTCGTAGGTGACCTCTCCGGCGCCGAGGTCGCCCAACAGGTCCGACACCGCGCCGATGCCCCCTCCGGCCTCGGCCGATCCCTCGCCGGCCAGGGCGCTCAGGTCCTTGCCCTTCAACGCGGTCAGCAGCTGCTCCCACACGGTGAGGTGGCGCAGCATCTGGCGGTCCGGGGCCTCACCCACGCCGGCGAAGGCGAGGAACCCCGCCACATCGGCGGGCTCGAGCACGACCTCACCGGCCCGGTAGCGCACCGTCTCGCCGGTCCGGCCGGCCCGGATGGTCGCCTTGTCGGGCGCGTCGATCAGGTTGTCGACGTTGTTGACCGTGATCGGTCCGGCCACTCCGGCCAGGGTCGTCAGGTCGCGGGCGGAGATCTGCTCCGCCGAGGTGAACCCGAACGTGAGCCCGACTCCGAGCGAGGTGCGCAGCTGGTCCAGGCCGCCGGCGGCGAAGTCGTCGAGCAGCAGCGGGAAGGTGCCCTTCTCCCCCGGTCCGGCCGAGGCCGTGGCCGGGAGCGCCGAGACGGTGCCGCCGGTCTTGGCCCCCGCCGAGGACACGATCAGCACACCGGCCAGCACCCCGTCGTCGGTGGTGACCGCGACCAGGTCGACCGGGGTCGGCCGCACCTCGGCGACGTAGCCCGGAGCCGCCGGGTCGGTGACCTTGTCGGTCCCGCCGCCGGTGATCAGTCGACTGGCCTGGTAGCCGAGCAGGGCGAGCGCCACGATCAGAACCGCGAACGCTGCTGTCGAGGCGAGCTGCCACCACACCGTGCGGGAACCGTCGCCTCCGGCCCGCCCGGAGCGTCGACCCTGGCGACCCCGGCGACCGCCGGTCGACGGCGCTTCGCTGCGCCGACGTCGAACGACGGGCGCGACCTCGGCCACGGGATCGGTCTCGGTGGCCGTCATGGCGCTCAACGATAGAGGCGGCGGCGTTCCAGGATGGCGACGGCCCCGTCGGGCACCAGGTAGCGCAACGAGAGCCCGGCGGCGGCCCGGTCGCGCAGGACGGTCGACGACACGTCGAGCTGCGGTACCGGCACCGTCACGTGGCGGAACCCATCGGGGACCGAGACGGGTTCGCCGGGACGTTCGACCACGGCCAGCCGACACGTCCGGCGCAGCTCGTCGGGCCGTTCCCACGTGTCGAGGCCGGACGCGGCGTCGGATCCCAGGATGAGCACCAGGTCGTCGTCGGGGCCCTGGGAGCGCAGCTCGGCGATCGTGTCGACGGTGAACGTGTCGCCTCCTCGACGGATCTCGAGGTCGCTCGCCTCCAGCACGTCGACGCCGTCGACCGCGGCACGGACCATGTCGAGGCGGTCCCGGGCCGGGCTGATCGGACGCGACCCGACCTTCTGCCACGGCACGTTGGCCACCACCAGGAGCACGACGTCGAGGGCGAGGGCCTCGGCCACGAACAGAGCCGGGACCAGGTGCCCGACGTGAGGGGGGTCGAAGGTGCCGCCGAAGACCCCGATCCGACGACCCGGGCCGACGCCGGCCCCCGGAGCCGAACCCGCGGCCATCGGCGGATGGTATCGGCCGATTCCCAAAAGCGTCGCGAATGGGCCGGACGACCTCTCAACTCGTCGCCGGACGCGCCGATCAACATCAGGTCGGGACTTCGCAGCCGAACCTCGACCGGCGCCGCGCCGTTTCCCAGAGCTGACACCAGAGGGATGGAATCTGATGAGCGATTCCGTAGGGATGTACCTGAACGAGATCGGTGCCGTGGCGCTGCTGAGCGCCGAGGAGGAGCGCGAGCTCTCCCGCACGATCGAGCTCGGCGCCGAGGCCCGGCGCCGCAAGGCCGCCGGGGAGCGGGGTCGGGACCTCGACAAGCAGATCGCCGCGGCCGCGGCCGCCAAGGACCGATTCATCCGGGCCAACCTCCGCCTGGTGGTCAGCATCGCCCGCCGCTACCCGCTGCCCCCCGGCATGGAGCTGCTCGACCTGGTCCAGGAGGGGAACCTGGGCCTGGAGCACGCGGTGGACAAGTTCGACTGGCGCAAGGGCTTCAAGTTCTCCACCTACGCCACGTTCTGGATCCGCCAGGCGATCGGACGTGCCCTCGACCAGAAGGCGTCGCTGGTCCGCCTCCCCGGTGACCGCTCCGCCGCCCTGCGCGGCGCGCTCCGGGCCGTGTCGGGCGACGGCGACGAGCTCGACGACGAGAACGCCCGACTGCACCGCCTCACCACGCCGACGTCGCTCGACCGCACCGTCGGCGACGACGACTCCAACGAGCTGGTCGACCTGCTCGCCGACGACCGGCCCGGCCCCGAGGACGACCTGCTCAGCGCCGAGCACGACGAGTGGCTCCACGGTCTCCTCGACGTGCTCGATCCCCGCGCCCGCAGCGCGGTCGAGGCCCGCTTCGGCCTCTCCGACGGACGCCGCCGCAGCTACCGGGAGGTCGGCGAGGACCTGGGCGTCACCGCCGAGGCCGCCCGCCGGCTGGTCAAGCGGGCGGTCAACACCGTCCGGGACCGGGCGCTGGCCACCGCGTCGGCCTGAGCGCCGGTCGCCCGGCCCACCGGGTTTCCCGCTTCGGCCCCGGGGCGGGCCCCGGATATCCTGGCCCGATGGCCGACATGCCCGTGACCGGAGCCGAGCGCGCCCCGTGGACCCCTGCGTCCTGGCGGGATCGTCACGCCGAGCAGCAACCCGACTGGCCCGACGAGGCCGTCCTCGACGCCACCCTCAAGACCCTGGCGTCCTACCCGCCGCTGGTGTTCGCGGGTGAGGCCCGTCAGTTGACAGCCGATCTGGGTCGGGTCGCGTCCGGCCAGGCGTTCCTGCTCCAGGGCGGCGACTGCGCCGAGTCCTTCGAGGCGTTCTCGGCGGACTCCATCCGGGAGCGCCTCAAGGTGATCCTCCAGATGGCGGTCGTGCTCACCTACTCGACCGGCGTGCCGGCGGTGAAGGTGGGTCGCATCGCCGGCCAGTTCGCCAAGCCGCGCTCCTCGGCGATCGAGACGGTCGACGGCGTCGGGCTGCCCAGCTTCCGTGGCCACATGGTCAACGACATCGCCTTCACCGCCGCGGCCCGCGTCCCCGAACCGCAACGTCTGATCGAGGCGTACCACCAGTCCGCGGCCACCCTGAACCTGCTGCGGGCGTTCACCAAGGGCGGCTTCGCCGACCTCGGACGGGTCCACCAGTGGACCCAGGAGTTCGTGCGCTCCAGCCCCGAGGCGGTTCGCTACGAGCAGCTCGCCCGCGAGATCGACCGGGCGCTGCGGTTCATGCGCGCCTGTGGCCTCGACCCCGACTCGGTGCCGACCCTTCACGAGGTCGACTTCTACACCAGCCACGAGGCGTTGGTGCTCGGTTACGAGGAGGCGCTCACCCGCCGTGACTCGCTCACCGGCGACTTCTACGACTGCTCGGCGCACATGATCTGGATCGGCGAGCGCACCCGCGGCCTCGACGACGCCCACGTCGAGTTCTTCCGCGGCGTCAGCAACCCGGTCGGCGTCAAGGTCGGCCCGACCGCATCGGCCGACGAGGTGCTGGCGTTGTGCCAGGCCCTCAACCCCGATCGGGTTCCGGGCCGCCTGACGCTGATCACCCGGATGGGCGCCGATCGCATCACCGACGGCCTGCGGCCCCTGCTGCGGGCGGTCACCGACGCCGGCCACCCGGTCGTGTGGGCGTGCGACCCGATGCACGGCAACACCTTCACCGCCCCGAGCGGCCGCAAGACCCGGCACTTCGACGCCATCCTCGCCGAGATCAAGGGCTTCTTCGACGCCCACGAGGCCGAGGGGACCTGGCCCGGCGGGGTGCACGTGGAGCTGACCGGCGACGACGTCACCGAGTGCCTGGGCGGCGCCGAGGAGCTGGTCGACGACGACCTGGGCCTGCGCTACGAGTCGATGTGCGATCCGCGCCTCAACGGTCGCCAGTCGCTCGATCTGGCGTTCCGGGTCGCCGAGCTCCTCCGCGGCTGACCCACCCGGGTTCTCGGGGTTCCCAACGACAATCCTTGTCGTTTCCGCGCCAAATTCTCCGGGCACGGTGTCCGATTGAATGTTGACCCGATAGGTCATGTTTGCGAAACTCGACCGATCCGGTCAGGTATTCGGCCGGGCACCGACCCCACCGGAAGCCCCCATGACCACGATCGAGATCGACGAGCAGGGTGAACCGTCCATCGACGGGATCGACATCGACCCCGCCATGGTCGCCGACATCCGCAAGTTCGAGACGATGCTGGCGCGCAACCTCGCCGGCGACCTGGACGACGACGTGTTCCGCGTCTTCCGCCTGGCCAACGGCATCTACGGACAGCGCCAGGGCGGCCACAACCAGATGGTGCGCATCAAGGCCCCCTACGGGGCGATCACCCCGGCGCAGCTGGACCGCCTGGCCGACATCTCCGAGCGCTACAGCCGCGGCTGGGGACACCTGACCACCCGCCAGAACATCCAGTTCCACTACGTGCAGCTCGAGCGGGTTCCTGAGCTGATGTGGGACATCGCGACGGTCGGCATGACCACCCGCGAGGCGTGCTCGGACACCGTGCGCAACGTGACCGGCTGCCACCTCGCCGGGGCGTGCCCGCACGAGGTGCTCGACATCCAGCCCTGGGCCGAGGCGACGTTCCGCTACTTCCTGCGCCACCCGATCAGCCAACGGCTCCCCCGCAAGTTCAAGATCAACTTCTCGGGATGCGCCACCGACTGCGGCCAGGCCATGTTCAACGACGTCGGCGTCATCGCGGTGAACCGCACCCTCGACGACGGGACGACCGAAGCGGGCTTCCGGGTCTTCGTCGCCGGCGGGCTCGGCGCCAACCCGCACCCCGCTCTCGCCCTCGAGGAGTTCACCACCCGCGAGGAGCTGATGCCGACCATCGAGGCCTGCGTCCGGGTCTTCGAACAGGCCGGCAACCGCGACAACAAGCTGCGGGCCCGCATGAAGTGGCTCGTCGACGAGCTGGGCTTCGACGAGCTCCAGCGCCGGATCCTGGCGTCGCGGCGGTTCCTGGTCGCGTCGTCGTCCTGGCCGGGCGGCATCCCCGCCCAGGTCGTCGCCACCGGCGACGCACCCGCCGGCACCGGCTCCGGCCCGGTGACCGCTGTCGGCCAGGGCACCCCGGTGTTCCTGACCGGCACCTCCGAGCTGCAGCGCTGGGACCAGGCCAACGTGGTGCGCGGCACCGCCAGGCCCACCGTGTCGGCCATGGCGTGGTCACGGCTCGGCGACGTCACCGCCGCCCAGTTCCGCGGCATCGCCGCCATCGCCCGCGACCTCGACGCCGAGGTCCGCATCACCAACCGTCAGAACTTCGTGCTGCGAGGACTGCGCGAGGACCAGCTCCCGGACCTGCACGCCCGGCTGGTCGCCCTCGACATGGCCAAGCCCGGCGCCGAACTGGCCCGCGACGTGGTGGCCTGCCCCGGCGCCGACACCTGCAACCTCGCCGTCACCCAGAGCCGTGGCCTGGCCAACGCGATCAGCGAGGCGCTCGAGGCGGCCGGCCTGGCCGAGGTCGACGGCGTCCGCACCAACATCTCGGGCTGCACCAACTCGTGCGGCCAGCACCACACCGCCGACATCGGCTTCTTCGGCGCCGAACGACGAGCCCACGGATCCTCGGCCCCCGGCTACCAGCTGCTGCTCGGCGGCTACGTCGGTGACGAGCGCGCCGAGTTCGGCCAGAAGGCGCTGCGTCTGCCCGCCAAGGCCGCCCCCCAGGCGGTGGTGCGCATCGTCGGCCGCTACTCCGCCGAGCGCGAGTACGGCGAGACGTTCAGCTCGTGGCTCGGGCGGGTCGGCGGCGCCAAGGCCGTCGCCGCCGAGCTGAAGGACCTCGACGAGTTCCCGACTCCGGAGGAGAACCCCGACTTCTACGTCGACTACGGCGAGACCGGCCCGTACGCGGCGGTCATCGGCGAGTCGGAGTGCGCGGCCTGATGGCGATCACCATCCCCGTCAACGGCGAGTCGAGCGGTCTGGACCCGGCTCCCGGACCGTTCACCCCCGCCTCGTTCACCGACGCCGAGCTCGCCGAGCTCGCCGCCGGATTCGAGTCAGCCCCGGCGTCGAAGATCGTGCAGTGGGCCGCCGACAGCTTCGGTCCGCACCTGGCGTTGGCCGCGTCGATGACCGACGCCGTGCTGATCGACCTGGCGGTCAAGGTCGCCCCGGCGATCGAGGTCGTCTTCATCGACACCGGCTACCACTTCCCCGAGACGCTCGAGACCGTCGAGAGGGTCCGGCGCCGCTACGGGCTGAACCTGCGGATCATGACCGTCGCCCCCCACGACGAGGAGCTCTGGAAGGTCGACCCGGAGAACTGCTGCTCGGCGGTCAAGGTCGGTCAGCTCGACCGGGCGCTGGCCGGCAAGGAGGCCTGGATGTCGGGGCTGCGCCGCGACGAGGCCGAGACCCGGGCCGGGTCGCCGATCGTGGCCCGCGACGTGCGCGGCCTGATCAAGGTGAACCCTCTGGCCAACTGGACCGCGGCCGACGTCGACGACTACATCGAACGCCACGACGTGCCGGTCAACCCGCTGATCGACCAGGGCTACCCGTCGATCGGCTGCCAACCCTGCACCTCGAAGGTCGCTCCGGGCGAGGACCCCCGCTCGGGCCGCTGGAAGGGCCGCGGCAAGACCGAGTGCGGTCTGCACCTGGCCTGAGCGCTGAATTGGACCTGAGCGCTGCGCTCGACCTGAGGACTGCGCTCGCCCTGGGGCATACGCAGTCACCCGGCCATCACCCAGCCGTCGCGGCCGCCGGCGGCACCCACATCCGACATCGGTCCGGCAGTGCCAGCTCGCACATGACGATTCCGGTTCCGACGTAGCTGGCCGATCGGCCGGTCAACCCGAACAGGTTCGACCGGGTTCCGGCCGGAACCAGCGGACCGTCCGGCAACAGACGCACGCTCGTCGTGGGTCGGTCCGTCCGGAGCTCAGGCCCCGCCGCGGGTCCCGCTGCGGTCGTGGTGGACTCGGCGATCGTGAGATCCGCCGATCGAACGAACATCCACTCGCCGGAGGCGGCGGCCTGCGTCGGGGTGTCGGATCCGCCCTCGAACGCGGATTCCGTCGCCCCGGTCAACGGGTCGATCACCGACCCGACCGCAGTCAGTCCGTCCCAGCCCGAGGTCACGACCCGCCCGCCGCCGCAGCTGGACGCGTCGCCCGGCGCATCGGATCGAACCGGTGTCGTCCACGAGGAACCGTCCGGGCGCAGGACGGCGAGCAGCTGGACGCCCGGGTCGTCGTCTGCTCCGATCGCCACCACCCATGGCCGGGACGGATCGGCGCACGGCCACGACCAGGCATCGGCCCGCACGTCGACCGGCGGGTCGACCGTCGTCCACGAACCATCGCGACGATCCCAGGCGATGGATCGCAGCGGATACGTGTCGACGAACACCGCTCGCCCGTCGCCACCGGCGGTCTGGACGCTCGGCGAGAATCCGGGAACGCCGAGCGATCCCGTGGTCAGCGGTGGCGCAGTCAACCGTCGCCACGAGCCGTCGGTCGGGTCCCACGCGGCGGCAGCCGGTCCCCGGCACTCCGGGGGGACCCCGAGGGTGGGCGCGGGGATCGTCTCGTCGCACTCGGTGCCGACCACCACCACCTCGACACCGTCGAACGCGGCGGCGGGTGAGAAGAGTCCGTGCGGAAACGGGGACGGGTCCACTCGGCTCCACCGGCCGGTCCGCACGTCGAGGACCGCCCCGTCGCCCAGGGTCCGGCCCTCCATCGAGTTCTCCGCCGTCTGTCCGCCCCACACGAGCAGCTGATCCCCGGCGAGCGCACGCGCCTCGCCGTGACGGGCACCGAGGGGCGGCGGATCGATCCGGTGCATCCCCGGAGTCGACAAGCCCCCACCGGGCGACGCGTCACCGCCATCGGTGCCGGGCCCGTCGCGGGTGCAGGCGGCGCCGACCAGCAGAACGGCCGACAGCCCCGCCAGCGTGACGATCGCCCGGGTCCGCACCGAGCGGCTCAGATCTCCCGGGGGAGGGCTTCCGGCGTGGCGGGTTTGCCGTCGGGGCCCTTGGGGTGGTCGTTGTCGAACCACTCGGGACCGGGCCACATCCAGCCGTCGGACACCTCGGCCTCCATGATCCCGGTCGCGAACCCGTCCTTGTGGTGGTAATCGCGGTACATGTCGCCGCTGCGGGGCCGGCCCGGCATCTGGAACCCGTCGCCGGAGTGGCGGCCCTTCTTGGAGAACGGACCGAACTTGGGGGTGTCGGAGCCGGGCACGACGTTGACCCAGAAGTCGCCGATCTCCACCTCCTTGATCTCCTGCACCGCCCACATGCCGTAGATCAGCTCCATCAGGTTGCGCGACGCCTCGTTGTCCTTGTGGGCGTAGCCGTACACCCATCGCAGCTGCGGGTAGAAGCGGTCTACGCAGGCGCCGAGCTCGTAGGCCATCGTGAAGGCGACGGCCTGACGGCGGTAGTCGGGATGGGTCCACAGGTCGAGCAGGAAGCACTCGTCCTTGGCCAGGTCGATCGGCAGCAGACCCCGCTTGGCGTCCGACGGCTTGGGTGTGTAGGTCAGGAGCCACATCTTGGCCATGGCGGTGTCGGTCGGCTCGTGGATACCCAGGATCACGCAGCCGCCGTGGGCGAAGAACGGCTTCATCAGCTCGAGCCGTTCCGGCGTCTCCAGCTGGCGGAGGTGGCGGTCGGTCGGGTCGAACACGCACTTGAACCGGAAGTCGTCACCGGCCGGCGGCTTCTCGTCCGCGATCAGCGGCAGCGGCCGGGCGTAGATGATGCATTCGGTGATCCGCGGCTTGGACCGCTCGACCTTCGACTTGATCCGGTCGGTCAACGACACGTTGCGCCCCCCTGGTTCTCGATGGCGGGCCCGCCCCGCCGTCCCGTCTCCCCGGACGGTGCCGGTCACGGTACCCGGCGCGGGCGGGCCCGGTTGACAGGATCGGACCCCTGGCGACACCCTACGGTCGTGTCCCGAACGACCGTAGGACGAACGACCGACGATCCGGTTGACGAACCGGTGGACGAACCGGAGGACCGACCGGGAAGTGCGCCGGCGACCGACACCGCGGTTCCGACCCGCCTCATGGTCCTGGGCCTGGCCCACCGCGACGGCTCGGTGCACGGATCGGAGCTCTACCCGGTCGCCGCCGCATGCGGGATCTCCGACGAGACGGTCCGCTCCTGCATGCGCCGCCTGATCGCCGACGGCCTCTTCCTCCGCGACGGCGAGGGCCGCGACGCGGTGTTCCGGCCCACCGACGCCGGACGGGCCTCGCTCGAGGTCACCCACCAACGGCACCTGATGGCGTACGCGCAGGACGCGGCGGGCCGGGGTTGGGACCGACGCTGGCGACTGGTCGCCTTCGCCATCCCCGAATCGCGACGCGCCGCCCGCGACGCCTTCCGGGACCACCTCCGCACCCTCGGCGGAGCCGCGGTGCAACCGGGCCTGTACGTCTCGCCGCACCGCTGGCACGGAGAGGTCGTCGAGGAGGCCGCCCGCCTCGGCATCGCCGAGCACGTCAGCACGTTGAGCACCGAGGACCTCGACGTGGGCGGCGAGACCAACCCCCGGGTGCTGGTGGACCGTCTCTGGCCGCTGGCCGAGGTCGCCCGCAGCTACGAGGCGTTCATCGCCACCTACCGCGACGTCCCCGAGCGGCTCGAGGCCATGCGTCAGCGCCACGAGCGCATCTCCGAGCAGGACTTCCTGCCCGGCGCGCTGCACATCGCCATCCGCTTCAGCGAGTGCTTCGACGCGGATCCGCTGCTGCCACCGGAGCTGCTGCCGCGGCCGTGGCCGGGTCGTGAGGCCCGTGAGGTTCTGGCCCGCTGCCGACGCATCGGGGTGCTGGCCCGTGAGGACAAGGCCGGACCCGGCCTGTTCCGGGTTTTCGACGACGCCATCGCCCACCTCCCCTGACCCTCCCCGTTCTGTTCGTTGGATCACACCCCTGAGGGTGTGATCCAACGAACAGAACGGGGGTCGGACCGGGTCGAGCGCTAGACGAGGTGGTCGACGAACCGCTCGAGCTGGCGCAGGTTGCGGCACTCGAACGCCCCGTCGCAGTGCACGGCGTACTCTCCGACGATCGAGTCGCCGGTGTCCCAGTAGGCCCGCGGCTCGGGGTTGAGCCAGTAGACGTGACGGGCCTTCTGGCGCATCTCCTTGATCACCCAGGACTGCGACGCGTGGTAGTTGTTGCGGGCGTCACCCAGGATGATCACCGTCGTCTTGGGCCCGATCTCCCGACCCCAGCGGTTCCAGAACACCTCGAAGGCATGGCCGTAGTCCGAGTGGCCGTCCACCCAGACCACGTCGGCCTCGGTGTTGACCCGGTGGATCGCCTGGACGATGTCCTCCTCACCCTCGAAGAAACGGGTGACCTCGTCGATGCCGTCGATGAACACGAAGCTGCGCACCCGTGAGAACTGGCTGGCGATCGCATGCACCAGGTGCAGGGTGAAGCGGGCGAACGCGGCCACCGACCCGGAGATGTCGGCGACGACGAAGATCTCGGGCTTGGCCGGCCGCGGGTAGCGGAACTTCGGCTCCGCGGGAACACCGCCGTAGCTGAGCGAGTGGCGCACCGTGTTGCGGAAGTCGAGCGCCCCCTTGCGGCCGTGCCGCCGCTTGCGGGCCAGACGCACCGCCAGGCGCCGGGTCAGGGGCTGCAGCGCCTTGCGCAGCGCCACCATCTCCTCGCGGCTGGCGTGCATGAAGTCGATGTCCTCGGGCAGCGGCTTGCGCAGAGTCTTGGCCATGGCGTCGACGCCGCGGTCGGCGACCAGCCGGCGACGGATCTCGGCCTCGATCTCCTGCTTGAGCTGCTCGATGCGGTGCTCGTACTCGTCGTGCTCGAGGCGCTCCTCGAGCGGGGTCAGCTCCTCGGGCGCGTCGGAGCGGGACTGCTCCATCAGCCGCTCGAGCATCCCGTCGAGGTCCAGGTTCCGCATGGTGCGGTACAGGTAGTACGTGCCGCCGACCGGACGGCCGGGCTCCATGCCGGCGTAGCGCTTGACCGCCTGACGGGCCATGGCCCGCATCCGCGCCTGGTCGCCCTTCAACAGCGCCTGGTACAGCGCTTCGGCCAGCTCCTCGGGGGTCATCCCATCGGCGTGGCCACCACCGCCGTCGCCCTTGCCGGCGCCCTCGGGCTGCTCGCCGTCGAGGTCCTCGTCGAGCTCGACCTCCGGGCCGCTGCCGTCGCCGTCCTCGTCGATCGAGTACTCCGAGCCGCGCAGCGAGAAGTACACCTCGAACACGGTCTCGAACGCCCGCCAGTGGGCGTGGTTCTTGACCAGCGTCGCGGCCAGTGCGTACTTGAACGCGTTGCGGTCGTCGAGGGGGATGTGGCGGACCGCCTCCATCGCGTCGAGGTTCTCGGTCAGGCTCACCGGCAGCCCCGCGGTGCGCAGCTCGGCGATGAAGCCGTTGAGCAGGTCGAGCAGCGCCTCGCCCGCCAACCGGTCCTCGTCGCCGGCCACCGCGACCGTGCCGTCGGTGCTCACCGCTTGAAGGCCTGTGGTTCGGCGGCGATCTCCTTGACCGCCTTGGCGATGTCGGACTGGTACTTGAGCAGGATGTTGACGGTGCCGACCGCGGTATCGGCATCGACGTGGTCCTTGCCCAACAGCACCAGCGTGCGGGCCCAGTCGATCGTCTCGGACACCGACGGCGCCTTCTTCAGCTCGATCTGGCGGATGGATCGGACGATGCGGGCGATCTCGTCGGCCAGGGTCTCGGTCACGCCCGGGACCCTGGTCAACACGATCTCCTTCTCGCGCTCCATGTCGGGGTAGTCGACGTGCAGGTACAGGCACCGACGCTTGAGCGCCTCGGACAGCTCCCGGGTGTTGTTGGAGGTCAGGAACACCATCGGGATCTGACGGGCGGTGATCGTGCCGAGCTCGGGGATCGACACCTGGTAGTCGGAGAGGATCTCGAGCAGGAGGGCCTCGGTCTCGACCTCGACGCGGTCGACCTCGTCGATCAGCAGCACCACGGGATCCTCGGCGCGGATCGCCTCGAGCAGCGGACGGGTCAGGAGGAAGTCGTCGGAGAAGATGTCCTCCTCGATCTGGTCCCAGCCCGCCGTCTCGCTCTCGCCCCGCGACGCCTGGATGCGCAGGAGCTGCTTCTTGTAGTTCCACTCGTAGAGCGCCTTGGACTCGTCGAGGCCCTCGTAGCACTGGAGGCGGATGAGCCGGGCCCCGGAGATCTCGGCGACGGACTTGGCCAGCTGGGTCTTGCCGGTTCCGGCCGGCCCCTCGACCAGGATGGGCTTGCCCAGGCGGTCGGCCAGGTAGACGATCCCGGCGATCGACTCGTCGGAGAGGTAGTCCACCTTGCGGAGGCGGTCCCGGACGTCGTCGACGCTGTCGAACCGGGGATCGGCGGTCTCGGTGCTCATCTCGGCAGACTACCGACTGCCGCGCCACCCTCCCGATCCCGTTCTGTTCGGCAGATCACACCTGAAACGTTGTGATCTGCCGAACAGAACGGTGCGTAGGGTGGGTCGCTGTGAGTGCGCAGCTGGTGGCCCACGGCCTGAGCGCCGAGTTCGGCCCCCGCGTCGTGTTCGACGGAGTCGACCTGGTCGTCGCGCCCGGGTCGGTGACCGGCCTGGTCGGCGCCAACGGCGCCGGCAAGTCCACCCTCCTACGACTGCTCGCCGGCCTCGACCGACCCGCGTCCGGCACCGTCGCCCTCCAACCTCCCGGCGCGACCGTCGGCCTGCTCCCCCAGGAGGTCGAACGCCGCGCCGGCGAGTCGGTCGGCGCCTACCTGGCCCGCCGCACCGGCGTCGCCGACGCGACCGTCGAGATGGACGCGGCCACCGCCGGCCTGGCCGACGGCGACGACGGAGCGGCCGACCGCTACTCCGACGCGCTGGAGCGCTGGTTGGCCTTGGGCGGAGCGGACCTGGACTCGCGCATCGGACCGGTGGCCGCGGACGTGGGCCTGGACGTCGCACTCGACCAACCGATGACCACGCTGTCGGGCGGACAGGCCGCGCGGGTCGGCCTGGCTGCGCTCCTGTTGAGCAGATTCGACGTCCTCCTGCTCGACGAGCCGACCAACGACCTGGACCTGGCCGGTCTCGACCGCCTGGAGCGGTTCGTCACCGACACCGACACCGGCATCGTCGTGGTCAGCCACGACCGCGAGTTCCTGACCCGCACCGCCACCCAGATCCTCGAGCTCGACCGCCACCAGAACAGCTGGTACCTCTACGGCGGCGGCTACGACGCCTACCTCCGCGAACGCGAGCGTGCCCGCGCGCAGGCCCGCGAGCGCTACGAGGAGTACGCCGAGACCGTCGGCGCCCTGACCGAACGGGCCCGCACGCAGCGGGCCTGGGCCGACAAGGGCGCCCGGACCGCCCGACGGGACCGCTCCGAGCGCGACAAGTTCATCCGCCACCACGACATCGCCACCTCCGAGCAGCTCGCGGCCAAGGCGCGGCGCACCGACAGGATGATCGAACGACTCGTCGAGGTCCCCGAGCCCCGCAAGGAGTGGGAGCTGCGCTTCTCGATCGCCGGCGCGCCACCGTCGGGTCAGGTCGTCGCCTCGCTGAGCTCAGCGGTCGTGCGCCGCGGCTCGTTCACCCTGGGCCCGGTGACGTTGCAGGTCGACCGGGGCGACCGCATCGCCATCACCGGCCCCAACGGAGCGGGCAAGTCGACCCTGCTCGCCCTGCTCGTCGGCGAGCTGTCACCCGACGAGGGCACCTCGACGATGGGCGCCTCGGTCCGGGTCGGCCGCGTCGATCAGGCCCGAGCCGCCTTCGACGGCGACCGCAGCCTGCTCGACGCGTTCCTCGACCACGTCGCCGCCGGCACTCCTGCCGACACGCCGGCCCCGACCACCTCCGAGGCCCGCACGCTGCTGGCCAAGTTCGGCCTGGGTGGCGATGCCGCGGCTCGACGCAGCGGCGACCTGTCACCCGGCGAGCGCACCCGGGCCGCCCTGGCGCTGCTGCAGGCCCGGGGCACCAACCTGCTGGTGCTCGACGAGCCGACCAACCACCTGGACCTCCCCGCCATCGAGCAGATCGAGGGAGCGCTCGAGGTGTTCGACGGCACCCTGCTGCTGGTCAGCCACGACCGCCAGCTGCTCGACGCGGTCCGCGTCGACCGACGACTCGAGGTGCTCGCCGGTCAGGTGAGCGAACGCTGACCGTCGCCGACCCGTCGGTCCCCGGAGGCGCATCCCCGGACCGGTCACCGCAGGGACCGGACGAACACGACCGATCCACCGGAGTCCCGACCCCACTCGTCGAAGCCGAGGTGGCGGTAGAAGGCGACGGCGCGGGTGTTGGCCGGACTCGTGCCCAGGTGCACGCCGGGGCTGCCCCGATCGGTCAGCTGGCCGAGCAGGCGGTCGATCATCGCCCGTCCCAGACCCCGGCCCTGCACCTCGGGAAGCAGGTCGATGTGCAGGTGCGACGGGTACCGGGTCACCAGGTCCGCGTCGGGGGCGCCGCGGTGGTGGAGGAGGTGGACGAGCAACCCGTCGAGCGAGTCGGCCGGGGCCACGTCGAGCGGGAACCGGGCCCGGGCCTCGGGCCACCAACCGGTTTCCGCCGCGACGTCGAACGCCACCGTGTCGAGCGCTCCTAGCACGTAGCCCACCCCGATCCCGTCGCCGCGGTCGACGACCGACGCCAGCTCCGGCGCCAGGCGCAGGTACGGCAGCAGCCACAGGTACGAGATCAGGTCCGGGTCCTCGAGGAGGTCGCTGGCGTCGCCACCTGCGTCACCGGTCCGCAGACAGACCTCCATCAGAGCCGGTTCGTCGCCCGGCCGGAACGGCCGGATCCGCACCGGCTCGCTCACGGGGTCAGCGACGCCGCGACCTGTCGGGCCACCGTCTCCACCATCGGGATCCCCTGCTCCATCGACGCCCACCCGTCGGAGAGGACCGCGATCGAGTAGCCGCCGCCGGCGGGATCGGCGACGTAGCCGACCGAGTTCACCCGCCAGCCGCAGCACGCGGAGCCAGCGAAGCCGTTCTTGTGGCCGACCTCCCAGCCGGCCGGGACACCGGCGCGGACCCCCCAGCGCTGATCCGCACGGATGTCACGCAGGTACAGCCACGCCAGGCCCCGTCGGTCGTGATCGAGCGGGACCCCACCCTGCATGAGCCGTTCGACGAACACGGCCTGGTCCTCGGCGGTGGTCGAGGTGAGCCCCCAGTAGGGCTCGGTCTCGTCGGTCTGGGTGAGTCCGAGGCGGTCCCCGTAGGACTGCATGGCGCGGACGCCGCCGAGGTCGCGCCACAGCGACGTGGTGGCGGCGTTGTCCGACGTCCTGATCATCGCCCCGATCCGGTCGCCCTCCGAACGGGTCAGGGGGCGTCCCTGGTCCTGGGCCCGGAGCAGGGTCGCGGCCATCACCTCGATCTTGACCACCGACGCGGTGCTCACCCGCTGCCCGCGGCGCAGGTGGTACCAGCAGCCGGTCCGGTCGTCGTGGACCGCCGCGGTCACGTGGTGGGCCGCGGCGCCGTAGCCGTCGATGTACTGCGGGAACCACCCGCCGAACGGATCGGCCCGGCAGGCGTAGGTGGGCGGCGACGGCGGCGGCCGGGGCGGATCGCAGGCCACCACCCCCAGCAGGGCGACGGCGAGCACCGCCAGCCCGACGGCTCGTCGGGCACGGCCGCCGGAACCCACTGCTCAGCCCCGGGTCTGGCCGTCGCCGCGGACGACGTACTTGGCGGTGGTGAGCTGCTGCAGGCCCATCGGACCGCGGGCGTGCAGCTTCTGGGTCGAGATGCCGATCTCGGCGCCGAAGCCGAACTCCTCGCCGTCGACGAACCGGGTCGAGGCGTTGAGCAGGACCGCGGCGGCGTCGACCTCGTTCAGGAACCGCTCCGCGGCGCCGACGTCAGAGGTGACGATCGCCTCGGAGTGCCCGGTCGAGTGACGGTTCACGTGCTCGATCGCCTCGTCGAGGGTGTCGACGACGCGGACCGACATCCGCATGTCGAGGAACTCGCGGGCGTAGTCCTCGTCGGTGGCCTCACCCATCCGCGGCACCAGCGCCCGGGCCCGGGCGTCACCGACCAGTTCCACGTCGGCCAGGGCCGTGTCGAGCCGGGGAAGGATCTGCGCCGCGACCTGGGCGTGGACGACCAGCGACTCCGCCGCGTTGCACACCGAGGGACGCTGCGTCTTGGCGTTGAGCACGATGGTCTCGGCCATGTCGAGGTCCGCGGCGGCGTCGACGTAGACGTGGCAGTTGCCGTCGCCGTCGATCACGAACGGGACGGTCGCGTGCTGCTTGATCGACGCGATGAGCGACGCGCCACCCCGGGGGATCAGGCAGTCGACCAGTCCCTCCTGCTGCATGAACTCGACGGCGGCGTCCCGGGAGGTGTCCTCGACGACGATGACCGAGTCCTCGGGCAGCCCGGCCTTGGCGACCGCCTCGCGCAGGACCGCGGCGATGGCCAGGTTGGAGTTCACCGCCGTCGACGACCCCCGCAGGAACGCGGCGTTGCCGGACTTGAGGCACAGCCCGGCAGCGTCGGAGGTCACGTTCGGACGGCTCTCGTAGATGATCGCCACGACCCCCAGCGGAACCCGGACCCGGCTGATCCGCAGACCGTTGGGCCGCACCCAGCCGTCGAGCACCTCGCCGACCGGATCGGCGAGGGCGGCCACCTGACGCAGACCCGACGCCATTGCGGCGACCCGGTCCTCGGTCAGACGCAACCGGTCGACGAGTCCGGTCGGAATGCCCGCCCCCTCGGCCCCGGCGACGTCGAGCGAGTTGGCGGCGAGCACGTCGGCGGAGCGGGCCTCGAGCAGATCCGCCGCGGTCAGCAACGCCTCGTCCTTGAGCGCGGTGGAGGCGGTGGCCAGCCGGCGCGAGGCCGCCTTGGCACGACGGGCCAGCTCGGGGATGGGTGTGACGGGCATTCCCGAAGGCTACCGATAGCCTCCACCGCCGTGGGAGCCGGACCCCTCGACGCCGTCGTCAGCGCCTTCATCGCCGACGTCGGCGATGCCCTCGCCGACGCGGCGGGCGACCTCGACGGGGTCGACCCGGACCGGTTCCACGACGACGTCACCGTCGAGGCGTTCAACCTGACCGTCGCCATGATCGACGCCGACCGACGCCACACCGACGAGGAGCTCGACGCCCTCATCGACGCGTTCGGTCCCCGGTTGACCGACTCGCAGCTGATCCACGCCGCCCCCGAGACGCTGCGCGGCTCGTCGCTGGTGGCCGATCACCGCCGGTGGCTGGAGGTCGACTCCGAGCTGTTCACGATCCTGGTCGAGTCCGACAGCCGTCGCGGCACCACGGGCGCGGACCGCTACTACGAACGGGCCCTCGACATCGCCCACGTGGTCGCCAGCCTGGACGTCATCCCGGCCCGGGAGGAGCTCGAAGCCATCTCGACGCTGCGAACCCGCCTCCTCGACGGCCTGCGCCGACGCGACCCCGACCGTCCGACCGTCGCGGTCGCCGGACCCACGCCGAGCGGGGAAGCCGGACCGACGGTCGTGGATCCACCGCCCCGGCCCCTCGAGGAGCTGCTCGCCGAGCTCGACGAACTGGTCGGCCTCACCGAGGTCAAGGCCCGGGTCCGGCTGGTGGCGGACTTCCTGCGGGTCCAGCAGCTACGCGCCGAACGGGACCTGCCCACCGTGGAGACGTCGCACCACCTGGTGTTCACCGGCAACCCCGGCACCGGCAAGACGACCGTCGCCCGCCTGCTGGCCCAGATCTACAGAACTCTGGGCGTGGTCGCCCGCGGCCACCTGGTCGAGACCGACCGATCGGGTCTGGTCGCCGGCTACGTCGGCCAGACCGCACCGCTGGTCACCCGACGCTTCGACGAGGCCGACGAGGGGATGCTGTTCATCGACGAGGCCTACACCCTGGTCCGCGGCGGCGAGAACGACTTCGGCCGCGAGGCGATCGACCAGATCGTGAAGCTGATGGAGGACCGGCGCGACCGCATCGTGGTCGTGGTCGCCGGATACACCGACGAGATGGACCAGCTGCTGTCGTCCAACCCGGGGCTGCGGTCGCGCTTCCCCACCGTCATCGTCTTCCCCGACTACTCGGACGACGAGCTGGTCGCCATCGTCGACTCGATCGGGGAACGCCAGCGCTACGAGCTGACCGACGATGCCCGGACCAAGCTGCGCAGCGTGCTGGCCGCCACTCCGAGGGGACACGGCTTCGGCAACGCGCGCCTGGCCCGCAACCTGTTCGAGGCGGCGATCAACAACCACGCCCGACGCATCATGGCCGACAGCGACGCGCCGACCGAGGCCGACCTCACCACCCTGGTGGCCGAGGACCTCCCCGACCGTGCCGATCCCGACGACGCCGGGACCGACGCCGGGTCCGACCCTCGTGACCGATCGAGCGGGGAGGCATCGTGAAGCGGCTCGGGGCAGCGCTGGTGGCGGTGGCGATGGTCGCCGCGGCGTGGTGGGTCCGCACATCGTTCATCGACGACGACTCCGGAGGAGGGAACGCCGGGGGCGAGCGCCTGGACCTGCTCTGTGGATCGGAGCTGGCCGACGTGTGCGACCGCCTGGCCGCCGAGGACGACTCGTTGCGCGTCACCGTCGTCGACGACGGCACGACCACCGACGACCTGTCCGTCGACGGCGCCACCGCAGGCTTCGACGCCTGGCTGTCGGCCGGACCGTGGCCGGCGATCGTCGCCGACAACCGGGCCGCCGCCGGGCTGAGGACCGACCCCCTCGGCGAGACCAGCCGTGTGCTCGGCCGGTCACCGGTCACCCTCGTCGGCCCCACCGACCGCGTCGAGGCGCTCGAGCAGCACTGCGGCGGGACGATCAGCTGGTCCTGCGTCGGCGACGTATCCGGCCAGCCCTGGTCGACGCTCGGCGGGGCGCCGGCCTGGGGTGCGTTCCGGACGGGACTCACCCCCGTCGACACCGGCGGCGGACTCGTCGCCCTCGACCAGGCCGTCGCGAATCGCAGCGGAACCACCGAGTGGAGCACCACCGAGCTGGACGACGTCTCGGACTGGCTGTCCCAGCTGGTCGGCGCCGCCACCTTCTCGAACGATCCCCTCGACGTCATGCTCACCCGCCCGGGGTCGTTCAGCCTGACCGCACCGCTGGAGCGCCGTTCGGGCCCCGCGTTCGGGCGAGCCGACACCGGAAACCGCTTCCGCCTCCTCTACCCTGAACCGATGGTGACCGCTGATGTCACGCTGAGCGCGGCGACCGGAGAAAGCGTCGACGCCCTCCTGGATCGACTCGGTGGCGATCGGCTGGCCCGGACGCTCACCGAGGCCGGTTGGCGCCTCCCCGGACAGCCGTCGCCGTTCACCGTCAACGGCTCTCCCGAGCTGCCGAAGGGGTCAGGGCTGACCACCCCGGGAGCGCTCCAGGCGCTGCGGACGACCGTGCAGGAGATGCGACCGTGACCACCCGACATCGAAGCTCCCGCGTCGGGGCCGCCGTCGCTGCGATCGCGGCCGCGGCGGTGCTGGCGGCGGCCTGCTCCGGCGGCGAGTCAGGGTCCGGCGACGACCGCAGCGAGTGCATCCAGGTCGACGCCGCGGTCAGCTCCGAGAAGATCGACCTGCTGGGAGACCTGGCCGACGACTTCAACGACTCGGGCGCGACCGTCGACGGCACGTGCATCGACGTCGAGGTGCAGAAGGTGGCCTCCGGCGTCGCCGCCCAGCGCCTGGCCGACGGCTGGGACACCGCGACCGACGGGCCCCGACCGGTGATCTGGTCCCCGGCGTCGAGCGCCTGGGGTCAGATCCTGAACCAGCGCCTCAGCACGGCCGGCAAGCCGGCGATGGCCACCGATCCGGTGTCGTTCATGAACACGCCCCTGGTGATCGCCATGCCCCGACCGATGGCCGAGGCGCTCGGCTGGCCCGACCAGCCGATCGGGTGGTCCGACATCCTGGCGCTGTCGCGGGCGGAGAACGGCTGGGCCGACAAGGGCCACCCGGAGTGGGGCCGGTTCCGGCTCGGCAAGACCAATCCCAACTACTCGACCTCCGGGCTCCACGCGCTGATCGCCCAGACCTACGCCGCGACCGGCAAGACGGCCGGGCTCAGCTCCGAGGACCTGCAGAACCCGACGGTCCAGCAGTACGGGCGGGACATCGAGAGCTCGGTCGTGCACTACGGCGACATCACCATGACGTTCCTCAACAACTGGTTCCGGGCCGACCGGCGCGGAACCGCCCTCAACTACGCGTCCGCGGTCGCGGTCGAGGAGAAGTCGCTCATCGACTACAACGCCGGCAACCCCGACGGTGAGCTCGACCAGGGCGAGAAGCCCCGCAAGCCACGCACCCCGCTGGTGGCGATCTACCCGACCGAGGGGACGCTCTACTCCGACAACCCGCTGTTCATCCTCGACGCCGACTGGGTCAGCGGTCCGCAGCGCGCCGCCGCCCAGCAGTTCCAGAAGTTCGTGATGGAACCGAAGAACCAGGAGAAGGTGCTGAAGTTCGGGTTCCGGCCCGGCAACCCCGCCGTGGCGGTCGGCGCGCCGATCACCGCCGACAACGGAGTCGACCCGAACCAACCCCAGACGCTGCTCGAGGTCCCGTCCGGCGCGGTGATGGACGAGCTGCTCGGACGCTGGGCCGAGCAGCGCAAGGGGGCCCGGGTCATGTTGGTCATCGACGTGTCCGGCTCGATGGGCGACCCCGCCGACCCGTCGGATCCGGGTGGCCCGACCAAGCTGGACCTGGCCAAGGAGGCGGTGATCGACGGGCTGGACAGCTTCAAGGCCGACGACCTGGTCGGGGTGCGCATCTTCACCAGCGGAATCGACGGGGGTTCGGCCGACTTCGTCGACCTGGCGCCGGTGCAGGCGATCGGCCCGAACCGCGAGCGGATCAAGAACCAGGTCGACCAGCTGTCGCCGCTCAACGGCACCCCGCTCTACACGGTGACCCAGCGGTCCTACGACCAGATGCTCACCGGCTACGACCCGGCGCTGATCAACGCGGTGATCCTGCTGACCGACGGCCGCAACGACGACGGCAATGCCGCCGATGACCGCGACCAGCTGCAGTCGTTGCTGGCCGACGTGAAGAACAGCAACGACGGCGAGAACTCCCGGCCGGTGCGGATCTTCACGATCGCCTACGGCGGCGACACCAACCCCGCCGAGCTGAAGCGCATCTCCGAGGCGTCCAACGCCACCGCCTACACTGCCACCGACGCCACCACCATCAACGACGTGTTCGCCGCAGTGGTCAGCAACTTCTGAACCGGAGCGTCAGCCCTGAGATCAGGACGCCTGGAACAGGTCTTCCTCGCTGCGGTTCGACGCCAGGTCGCACACCACGCCGCGGCGGATGCAGGAGCGGATCTCACGCTCCAGAGCGGCCGGCACCCAGCCGTTGAAGAAGTCGCCGTGGGCGGTGTGCACCGATCCCGACGCCAGCCGCAGATCGTGGCCGGGGCCGCTGATCGGGTACTTGATGCTGACGGTGAGCTGCGGCACCGACACCGGGTGGTCCTCCGGGCAGGCTCCGTCACGGGAGTAGGTCATGTGCCGACGGTGGCCGGGCACGTCCGCGTTCTGGCCGTCCCAGCAGTCCGGGAACGTCAGCACCATCGCCAACGGTGCGGTGACCGGGCAGTTCGGCGGCTCCGACAGCAGGTCGGTGCGCACCCCGCAGGTCCACCCGGCCGACTCGGTGCTCGGAGCCTCGGTGGCGAACGGGTCGCCGGCCAGCATCATGAGGCCGTCGGGGAAGCGCTTCACCGCTCTCGGGTCGATGCCGGGCGCGGCCCGGTAGTAGGCGTGGATCAGCAGCGGCTCCACCACGGTGTCGCCGTCGTAGAGGGTCGGCTGCCAGTAGGCGGCGTCGTCGCCGGGCTTGTCGCAGGTGGTGCCCCCGGCGCGCATCGAGTCCGGTGTCGAGTCCTCGTCGACGTTGGTCGAGCCGTAGAAGTCGTGGCGGTGCGACACGCCCACCTCGCCGGGGTAGACGATCGGGTCGACCTCGCCGGAGTGCGAGTAGGTGCACTTGGCGACGAACTGGCCGGTTCCGCCCTGCGGGCCGGTGTGGCGGGTCGGGGTGGCGACGGTGCCGTCGGCCCACACTGGCGGGTCATCGAGCGGCATGGACCGGTGACCGGCCATGTCGTGGGCGGGCGCCCCGTCGGCGAGCGCGTCGGTGCTCCCGAACGAGCCGTGGCCGACGGCGACCGCGGCGATCAGGGCGAGGACGGCGAGGAGGGCGGCCGCAACGGCCGGTCCCCCACGTCCGAGGTCGTCGCCGTCACCCACCGGTGGGGGCGGCCGGGAGTTTGATCGAGGCCAGGTCGACCGTCATCGGCTTGGTGAACTTGACCGGCTTGGCCGTGGTGGCCTTCGGCATGTTCTCCTGCTCCGGGGGCTCCGGCGTCGCCTTGTACGAGTCGGCGGGCGGCTTGGGTGCCGGCGAGCCCATCAGCCCGATCAGGTCGAGCGCCGAGGCGTTCCAGTCCGTGGCGGTCGGCTCGCCGTTGCACGGCGCGAGCTGTTCGATCTGGGCCGGTTGCGACGTGGTGAACACGTTGTCCGAGAAGCAGTTGCCCAACTTGTCGGTGGTCTGACCCGACTCGGTCAGGTCGACCGTGCCGACGGCCAGATCCGCGACCTTGGAGCCCGATACGTCGTTGCCCTCGACCTTGATCTCCATCGGGTTCCACATGACGATGCAGCCGTCGCCGATGAGCTCCACCTCGACGCACTTGTCGGGGGCGATGGTGGTCTTGGCCCCGGACTCAGACGCCTTCTTGGCCGGCGACTCCGAACACGGCTGGTCCCACTCGGTCTGCGGCGGGGCCAGGTCGTTGGCGTCGGACTCGGGGAACGGCACCAGGCCGATGCCGGTCCGGTCGTGGTTCCACACCCGGTTCCTGGTGATCTCGACCCGCACCGCTCCCGCGGGCAGGATCCCGTTGCCCTGGGCGAGCAGCGACACGTCGATGCCGGGGCCGTCGGTCATGTTGTTGTCGTGCACCAGGTTGCCGGCGATGGTCGTGCCGCGGCTCGGGTAGCACAGCTCGTAGGACCCCGAGTTGGGTACGATCCCGGCCCGGTTGTTGCGGAACTCCGAGTTGACGATGTAGAGGTCACCGCCGGAGTTGGTGCCCGAGTAGCCCAGCCCGTTGTACTCCGAGACCACCTCGCTCAACACGGCGTCGCACTTGTAGCACTCGCCGATGTAGAAGCCGGCGTCGGGGCTGCCCGAGCCGTAGCTGTGGTCGAACTGCCCGTGGTAGGAGTCGAACGCGTAGATGCCGTAGTCGCCGTTGCGGTACGCGGTGAGGTACGAGCCGCGGTAGCGGTCAGAGCCCGTCCAGTAGAACCCGTTGGAGATGTAGTTGCGGGCGGTCATGTTCTCGACCACCACGCCGTCGGTGTCGAGGACGCGGATGCCGTTGTCGGCTGTGAACTCGCCGTCGAGGATCACCTTGTTGCGATCCACGCCGCGGATGGTGATGTCGGCCGTGGTGACGTCGACCGCTTCCTTGTAGACGCCCTCGGAGACCAGGATCAGGTCACCGGCCTCGGCGGAGTCCACCGCGGCCTGGATCGTCTTCTGGTCGCCCGGCACGCGGATCGCTTCGAGGCCGTCCTCGACCGAGGTCACCCGGGTCTTGGCGTCGTCACCGCCGCCGTCGCCGCTGTCGTCGGAGGAGCACGCCCCGGCGAACAACGCCACCGCCGCGATCGCCGCCACAAGCACCAGCCGTCGCCGTCCCACCATGGTCCCCCTTGGAGTCGATCTCGGACTCGATCTCGGATCGATCTGTCGCGACCCGAGCACTCTTGGATCGGGTCGGTCGGTACCCTACAGTCCGTCGGGTGACCAGCCGAGGTATCCGATCCATCCGTCTCGCCCTGATCGCCGGCGTCGGCCTGCTCGCCGTCGCCTGCGGAGGCGGGAGCTCGTCGTCGTTCTCGCTGCCCGACGGCGCGACGTGGACCAAGGAGTCCGGCAACGCCGTCACCGTCGACACCCGCGACAACGTGTTCGTCCCGCAGTTCATCGAGGTGAAGAAGGGCGCCGAGGTCACCTGGGACAACACCGGGCGCAACCGCCACAACGTGCTGCCCGACGAGGAAGGCGACTTCAAGGAGGTGCAGGTCGACGAGCTGGACCCGGGCATGAAGGCGTCGCGCACCTTCGACGAGGTCGGCGAGTTCGGCTACTACTGCTCGCTGCACGGCACCGCCACCAAGGGGATGTTCGGCGCGATCAAGGTGGTCGAGTAGGTCCGGCGTCGAGTAGTCCCGACTCGAGCGGGGCAGCCCGACGGGTCGCGCCGCCGGGTCGCACCGTCGGTCCGCGGCGACCTGCAAGTCTGTACGAGCCATGTCGTTCCGTGACCGCTTCTTCACGCCCCGGGTGGCGCGGGCGACCACGTCACCGTCGGCGATTCTCGCCACCGGCGGCGGTGCCGCGGCCGGGATGCTCGTCGGCGGACCGATCGGGGCGCTGATCGGCGGGCTCGGCGCCTACGCCGTCAGGGTTCTCGCCGCGGTGCCCCGGGCCCCGAAGCACCCCGGGACCGACATCCGGGGCCTGGTCGATCCGTGGCGCGGCCTCATGGTCGGGGTGATCGACGCCCGTCGCCGGTTCGACCGGGCCGTCTCGTCGGTGCGGTCCGGACCGCTGCGCGACCGCTTGGGCGAGGTCGGCACCCGTCTGGACACCGCGGTCGACGAGGCCGGCCGCATCGCCCGGGCCGGCAACCTGTTGACCAGCGGCCGCAAGCAGATCGACGTCCCCGCCATCCGCCAGGACCTGGATCTGGCCCGATCCGCGCCCCCGACCGACCGCACTGCGGCGACGATCCGGGCCGTCGAGGCACAGCTCGAGTCGGCCGGGCGGCTCGACCGCACCATCGCCGACACCGTCGACCAGCTCCGCCTGCTCGACGCCCGCCTGGACGAGACGGTGACCCGCACCGTCGAGCTGGCCGCCACCCAGGCCGACTCGTCGGACCTGGGCGGCATCGGACCCGAGGTCGAGTCGATCGTGTCCGAGCTGGAGTCGCTGCGGCAGGCCGTCGAGGAGACCGGCGGCCCCACTCCGGCTCCCGGGACCACGCCGTGACCCACGACGACGATCTGGCCGGACACGACGATCTGGCCGGACACGACGACCTGGCCCTCGCCGGACTCGAGGACGACGTCGCGCTGGCCGAGGCCGAGGCGGGCGACGACGTCATCGTCGACCGGCGTCGCGGCCGGAGCCTGCTCGCGGCCAGCGCCATGCCGGCCGTGGGCACCACGCTCAGCCGGGCGACAGGACTGATCCGGGTCGGCGCCCTGACCTACGCGCTCGGTCTCACGACGATCGCGGACGTCTACAACCTGGCCAACACCACGCCGAACATCCTCTACGAGCTGGTGCTCGGCGGCGTCCTGTCGTCCACCCTGGTCCCGCTGTTCGTGCGGACCCTCGACGACGCGGACGACGACACCGCCTCGGTGGTGACGACCGTCGCGTTCTCGGCCATCGTGGCGATGACGCTGCTCGGCGTTGTCCTCGCCCCGTGGATCAACCGGCTGTTCGCCCTGCCGTTGGAAGGCGCCGACCGGGCCCAGCAGCTGCGCCTGGGCGACGACTTCCTGGAGCTCCTGATCCCGCAGATCCTGTTCTACGGCGTCACCACGCTCATCACGGCGCTGCTGCACGCCCGCCGCCGCTTCGCTCCCCCTGCGTTCACACCGATCCTCACCAACCTGGTCACCGCGGCGGCCGCGGTCGCCGCAGCCAAGTGGTTCGCCCGCAGCGGCGCCGAGATGGGCCAGGTCTACCTGCTCGGGCTGGGCACCACCGCGGGGGTGGCCGCCATGGCGATCGCCCTGGTGCCGTACATCCGCGGTTCGGGGATCCAGCTGCGGTGGCGGTTCCAGCCCCGCCACCCGGCGGTGCGCTCGGTGATGCGGCTCTCGGGCTGGACGGTCGGATTCGCCGCGGCCAACCAGGTGGCCGTGCTGTTGATCCTGACCATGGCCCGGGCCCAGGAGGCGGGCACGGTGTCGGCCTACCAGTACGCCTTCATCTTCTTCCAGCTCCCCCACGGCCTGATCGCGGTGTCGCTGATGACCGCTGTGCTGCCCGAGTTGGCCGAGGCCGCCGTCGACCGCGACGACCGGGCCTACATCGCCCGGTTCCGAGAGGGCACCAGCCTGCTGCTCACCTTCCTGCTGCCGGCCGCGGTCGGCCTGCTGTTCGTGGGCGAGCCCCTGATCCGGCTGTTCCTGCAGCGCGGCAGCTTCACCGCCGAGGACACCGAGCGGACCACGCGGATGCTGCTCGGCTTCGCGATCGGCCTCCCGGCGTTCTCGGTGTACCTGTACTGCGTACGGGCGTTCTTCGCCCGCCGCGACACCCGGACCCCGTTCTTCCTCAACGTGGGCCAGAACGCCCTCAACGTCGCCCTGGTCATCCCGCTGACCCGGCTGTGGGGGGCCGAGGGGTTGTCGGTCGCCTACTCGGCGTCGTACTGGGTCATCGCGGTGGTGACGCTGTACGTGTTGAACCGTCGGGTCCCGCACCTGCTGACCGCCCGGGCCATGTGGCCGTTCCTGCGTTCCATCGGCGTGGGCGTGGCCGTGTTCGTGGCGTTGGGGGCGACCAGCCTGGTGATGGGCGACCAGGTCGGCCCGGTGCTCGAACTGCTGGTCGAGGTCGGCGTGGCCGTCGCGGTGTTCGTCCCGGTCACGTTCATGCTGAAGCCCAAGGGCTTCGAGCCGGCCATCGACCGGCTCCGTCAGGGCATGCGCCGCCGGGGTCGCTCGATGGCTGGTTAGGCTCGGCGCCATGTGGAAAGCGATCAAGCGGTGGTGGGCCTACCTGGGCGCCAAGGTCAACAGCGTCTTCAACGAGAAGGCCGACCCCAAGGTGCAGCTGGAGCAGGCGATCACCGAGGCTCAGGAGCAGCACCGCCGGCTCAAGGAGCAGGCGGCCAACGTGATCGCCAACCAGAAGCAGAACCAGATGCGCCTCGACGCCGCGCTCGAGGAACTGGAGCGCTTGAACCGCAACGCCCAGCAGGCGGTGCTGATGGCCGACGAAGCCACCCGCAAGGGCGACGCCGCCAAGACCGCCGAGTACACCTCCGCCGCCGAGGCGTTCGCCAACCAGCTGATCGCCAAGGAGAAGGAGGTCGAGAACCTCAAGCAGATGTCGCTGCAGGCCACCCAGGCCGCCGAGCAGGCCAAGGCGGCGGTGCAGCAGAACTCCCGTGTGCTCCAGCAGAAGCTGGCCGAGAAGCAGAAGCTCCTGGGTCAGCTCGACCAGGCCAAGATGCAGGAGCAGATGAACAAGGCGATGGCCTCGCTGTCCGAGCAGGTCGGTGAGGACGTCCCGACGCTCGACGAGGTCCGCGAGAAGATCGAGACCCGCTACGCCCGGGCCAAGGGGATGGCCGAGCTGCAGGACATGTCGGTCGAGTCGAAGATGCTCGAGGTCGAGCAGGCGTCGATCAACGTCGAGGCCCAGGCCCGGCTGTCGGAGATCCGTTCCAAGCTCGGCATCGCCGACGCCGCGGCCCCGGCCGCCACCACGGAACCCACGACCACCGAGCCCGCTGCCGGCGAGCCGGCCACCGCCGAATCGACGCCCGCCGAGTCCGGCACGGAGCCCTCTCCGGGCACCTGAGTCAGCCCGACACGCCTCCGCCCCACTCCGGGTCCGGGCAGGCGTTCAGCTGAACTCGAGGCCGGCGAACTCGCCGGAGCGTCGCCACCGGTCGATGTGGTCGAAGAAGGCGACCGGGCCGTCGGGGTACCCGCTCATCCCCCGGCGTTGCGTGCGGCCGATCGGCCCACCCTCGTTGTTGTAGTAGCCGGGGGTGCACTCGGCGTTGCCCATGAACGACCGGGGGTTGCCGTCGAGCAGCTGCATCCAGGCGTCCTGAGCGGCCTCGGTCACCTCGACCTGCTCGGCACCGGTGTCGAGGGCGTGGCCGATGACCGCGGCCGCGGTCGACCCGGCCTCGGTGAGGTTGTGGGTGATGTTCGACACCAGGTTGGCGCCCTGGGCCAGCCCGGTGATGAACAGGTTGGGGAACCCCCGGACGTGCATTCCGTGCAGCGACACCATGCCCTCGGCCCACGCGTCGGTGAGGGTGACCCCGTCGCGACCGGTGGTCTCGAACCCGCTGCGGCGGGCCTGGTCGGTGCCGACCTCGAAGCCGGAGGCGAAGATCAGGCAGTCGAGCTCGTAGTGGTCGTCGTCGACCCACACGCCGGTGGCGTCGATGGCGCTGACGCCGCGACCGTCGGTGTCGATCAGGCGCACGCCGGGCTCGTTGAACGCCTGGAGGTACTCGTCGTGGAAGCAGGGCCGCTTGCACAGCTGGCGGTACCACGGCTTGAGCGCGTCGGCGGTGGCGGGGTCGGCCACGATCGAGTCGATGCGGGCGCGGATCTCCTCCATCTTCTCGTCGTCGCTGTCCTCGTAGGCCTGCTGCATCAGCTCGGGGGTCAGCTCCGTGCCCGGGACCGCCATCATGTCGACGATCCGGTCCCGGATCCGCTGGGAGATGTCGGTCCAGCCGTCCTTCACCAGGTCGACGTCGGTGAAGCCGCCGGTCTGGAGGGTGGCGAAGTTGATCAGCCACTCCCTCTGCCAGCCCGGACCGAGCTCGGCGAAGTCGTCGGGACCGAAGGTCCGGTTGGCCCGCACGTCGACCGACGACGGCGTGCGCTGGAACACGTGCAGCTCCGCAGCCGAGGTGGCGAGGTGCGGGATCGCCTGGACCGCCGTCGCCCCGGTGCCGATGATGCCGACCCGCTTGTCGGCCAACCCGGTCATCGGCGCGCCCGCCGCGTCGCCGCCGGTGTAGTCGTAGTCCCAGCGGCTGGTGTGGAAGGCGTGGCCGTCGAATGTCTCGATGCCGGGGATGCCGGGGAGCTTGGGCCGGTGCAACGGCCCGGTCCCCATGGTGACGAACCGGGCGCGGATCTCATCTCCCCGGTCGGTGGTCACGATCCAGCGGGACGCGTCATCGTCCCAGTTCAGTGAGCGCACCTGGGTGGACAGGAGGGCGTCGCGGTAGAGGTCGAAGGTCTCGGCGATGCGGCGGGCGTGGGCGAAGATCTCCGGGGCCGGCACGTACTTGGCCGACGGCAGGTACCCGGTCTCCTCGAGCAGCGGCAGGTAAATCATCGCCGCGGTGTCGCACATGGCGCCGGGGTAGCGGTTCCAGTACCACGCGCCGCCGACGTCTCCGCCGCCCTCGATGATGCGCAGGTCCTGCACGCCTCGCTCGCGCAGCCGCGCGCCGACGCACAGGCCGGCGAACCCGCCACCGATGATGGCCACGTCGACGTCGACACGGACCGGGTCCCGCTCGTCAGGGGTGGTGTATGGATCGTCGAGCAGGTGGGCGTAGCGCCCGGTGGGCTGGAGGTACTGGTCGTTGCCGTCGGGCCGGATCCGCTTGTCGCGCTCGATCCGGTACCGCTCCCGCAGGGCGTCGTGATCGGGGGTGGGCATGGACGGACCGTACCCGCGCCGGGGCGCGGGTGGTCGCTGGGCGTGGGTTGGTCCGGTGCCGGTCCCGCGCTCAGGCGGGTGCGGGTCTGGATTGTCGGGGTTGCTGGTCCTGTCGGGGTGGCCGGTCGTGGTGGGTGGGGAGTCGGGCGCCGTCGGGGGTGGTGATGGTGAAGAAGCTGGTCTGATCGCCGTCAGCGCCGTCTCCTGACGCTCCGTCGGTATGGGGGTTGAGGGTCATCTGCCATCCGGTGCGGTGGATGACGCCGTGGTGGTGGCGGCACAGCAACGCGAGGTTGTCGATGGTGGTGGGGCCGCCGTCGGTGTGGCGGGTGACGTGGTGGGCGTCGCACCACGACGCGGGTCGGTCACATCCGGGGAAGACGCAGTGTCCGTCGCGGACGGCGAGCGCCCGGCGTTGTGGGGTGCTGGCGTGGCGTTCGTCGCGTCGACAGGCGACGGGGTGACCGTCCGCGGCGATGAGGATCCAGGTGTAGGTGGGGTCACAGGTGAGCATCTCCCACTCGCGGCTCGAGTGGCGGAGCCGGGCACCGGTCAGGTCCATCGCCCTCTTCGACCAGTCGACAGGCCCGTCGTGACGCGGTCCGGGCAGGAGGGTGCCGTCGTGGAACAAGTCGGCGACGGTGTCGGTGTCGACGTCGATGACGAAGGTGATGTCCGCCGCGGGACCCGTGCGTGTGCCGGTGTCGGTCGCTCCAGCGCCGCGTTCGACGAGGTTGACGAACGCTCGGGCCAGCAGTTCCGAGCGGGGTGGGACCTCCAACAGGGGGCTCTGTTCGTGGTCGCGGACTGCTTGGAGGTGGAGGCGGTCGGCTTCGGCTTCGAGACGGTCGGCGAAGCCGACCGCGGTGGGTCCGTACAGGTCGACGGTGGCGCTGACGGTATCGCCGGAACGGACGATGGAGGCGTGGTCCCGCGGTCGGGGTGGCTCCGCGCCGTCGCCATCGGCGTAGGAGCCGATCTGAGCGACGTCACGGGCGAACGCGGTCCACGTCGAGGACGCGGCGGCGACGTCGACGAGCTCGTCCTGGATGGCAGCAAGGGTGTCGCGGGTGCGGTCGTTGGCCACCCGGGTGATCTCCCGCACCCGATCGACCGGCAACTCACCATGGCGGAGGGCGTCGGCGAGTCGGGGCAGGTGCCGCAACGTCGCTGCCGTGCGCAGGTCCCGCCGCACCCGGCGCGGATCCGCGCCATGACGCCAGCCGGCTTCGTTCGCGACGGTGTGGCCGAGGCGCCGGTCGGTCAGATCACGGGCATCGAGTTCGGCGAGCAGCCCGAACCGGGCCGAGTGGAACAGGCGGTCGACGGTCTCGAGCGCGTCGAACAGTCCGAGGCAGGTGTCGTCGTCCAGACCACGCCACTCCGTACCGGCCAGGACCCCGATCGCGTCGAGCGCCGCGGCCGCGTCGGCCGGCACCGGGAACACCGGCACCCCGAACCCCGCCGACACCGCCTCCCGGCCAGCACCGTCCCCGGCCGACCCTCCTCCTGATGTCCCTTCCCCAGTCGAACGCATGTTCGCATCATGCCGGAGGGGTGTGACAGTGCCCTGACGAATCGACCGAACCCGGGCGACGAACCGCTGACGTTACGGCACCCTGTACTCGTGGGAATGTACGACGAGTTCACCGACGCGATCCGCGACGGCCAGATCAAGTGCTGGGGCAAGCGCCTCGACCTGTACATCATCGGCGACCCCGTGACGCTCCACGTCGCCGTCGACGACGACACCGCGCACGAGCTCGCGAGGGAACTCGACGCCGACGAAGACGCCGGCCTCGCCGACCAGCCCCGCAGCATGCGCACCCGGAGTCTCCTCTACGACGGCCGACCTCGGCCGGACATCCTCGACTTCCAGGTCCTCTGCCGCGACGGCAGCGCCCTGGTCGTCCGGGACGGCCACTGGGTGCGCTGGGCCGACGCCCCCGAGGAGGGGCTGCTCCTCGTCGACAACCGCGGACGCGCCGTCGAGGCGGGCGACGTCGACCGGGGGGCCTGGATCATCGACGACGACCACCGCCCACGCCGTCGTCGCGACGTCGCTCCGGACGACGCCAGCTGATCAGGACCGCATCAGGCGGGCAGCACGACCAGGTCGTCGGCGTGGACGACCTCGCCCGCCCCGTCGACCAGGTCCGCGGAACGCCGCCCCGCCCGCGACCGCAGCGTGGTCGCACCCAGGCGCACCAGGCCCTTGGCCACGACCGTGCCGTCGGCGCCGACCACCTCGACCGCGTCGTCGGCGTCGAAGTCGCCGTGGACGCCGGTCACACCGGCGGCCAGCAGGGACCGGCCCCCGGCGGCGACGGCGCGCACCGCGCCGTCGTCGATCACGATGCGGCCCCGAGAGGGCAGGGCGAAGGCGATCCAGAGCTTGCGGGCCGACAGCCGCCGGGCCCGGGGCAGGACCACCGTGCCGACACCGGACCGCCCGGCGATGGCGTCGTCGAGCACACCCGAGCGGCCCGCCGCGGCGATCACGGCGCGGACGCCGGACCACGACGCCATCTTGGCCGCGGCCAGCTTGGAGGCCATTCCGCCCGATCCCCGCGCGGTACCCGCTCCCCCGGCCAGGGCCTCGAGCTCGTGGTCGACCTCGGCGATCTCCTCGATGAGCGACGCCTCGGCGGAGAAGCGGGGGTCGGCGTCCATGAGCCCGGGGGTGTCGGTGAGCAGGACGAGCAGTTCGGCGCCGACGAGCTGGGCGACGAGTGCGGCGATGCGGTCGTTGTCGCCGAATCGGATCTCGTCGTCCGCGGTCGCGTCGTTCTCGTTGACGACCGGCACCACCCCCAGCTCCAGCAACCGCTCCAGGGTGGAGCGGGCGTGCAGGTACTGGCTGCGCACCATGAAGTCCAACGGGGCCAGGAGGACCTGACCGGCGACCAGGTCGTGATCGCCGAGGTGCCGCCCCCAGGTCTGCATCAGGCGGGCCTGACCGACCGCGGAGACCGCCTGGAGGGTCCGGGCGTCACGGGGCCGGTCCCCGGCGGGGATGCCCAGGGCGGGCAGGCCCGCAGCAACAGCACCCGAGGAGACGAGCACGACCTCGTGGCCCGCGGCGCGGGCCGCGGCGACCTCGCCGCTGGTCTTGGTGATCGCCGCGACGTCGATGGTGCCCTGATCATCGGTGAGGCTGGACGACCCCAGCTTGAGCACGATCCTCACCGGTCGGTCCCCTCATCCAGAACGACCTCATCGAGGTCGGTGTCGTCGAGGTCGGGTTCGTCGAAGGGCTGGACGACCATGTCGGTGTCGGACTCGAAGTCGAAGCTGAGCGCACCGATGTGCACGACGTCGCCGTTGCGGGCCCCGGCACGGCCCAGCGCACGGTCCACGCCGAGCTTGTCGAGCCGCTCGCGTGCGACGTCCATGGCGTCGGGGTTGGTCAGGTCGTTCAGGTTGACGGCCCGGAGCGCCTCGCGACCCTCGACCACGAAGCTGCCGTCGTCGCGGCGGCTGATCGTGATGCCCTCGAGCACCGGTCGGAGCGTGACGAAGCCCTCGGGCGGGGCCTGTTCGGCCCGGGCCTTCTCCACCAGCTGGCGCAGCGCTCCGACGATCGACGCCATGCCCTCGCCGGTGACCGCGGACACGGCCGGACCGTCGAAGTCGGCCAGCACCTCGGGTTCGGCCAGATCCGCCCGGGATCCGATGCGCAGTCGGGGCCGGTCGAGCAGATCGGGTCGGTAGTCGCCGAGCTCCTGCAGCAGGATCGCCTCCTGTTCGGACCAGGTGGCACCGGCGAACGGCGACAAATCGAGCAGCAGAACCAGGACCGACGCCCGCTCGATGTGGCGAAGGAACCGGTGGCCCAGGCCCCGGCCCTCGGCGGCGCCCTCGATCAGGCCGGGGATGTCGGCGACGACCATCTCGAAGCCGTCGTCGGTGCGCACCACGCCCAGGTTGGGCTCCAGCGTGGTGAAGGGGTAATCCGCGATCTTGGGTCGCGCCGCGGAGATGCGGCTGATCAGAGTTGACTTGCCCACGTTGGGGAACCCGACCAGAGCCACGTCGGCCATGAGCTTGAGCTCGAGGCGGATCCAGCGCTCCTCGCCGTGCTCGCCCTGCTCGGCGAAGCCGGGTGCGCGCCGCTTGTTGGACAGGAACCGGGCGTTGCCCTTGCCGCCCTGGCCACCGGACGCGGCCAGCCAACGGTCTCCGTCGCCGACCAGGTCGGCCAACGGGACGCCCTCCCAGTCGAAGACCTGGGTGCCGATCGGCACCGGGACGATCAGGTCCTCGCCCTTGTGACCGTGGCGCTTGGCGCCCCGGCCGTGGGTGCCGCTCGGTGCCCGACGGTGAGGGTGGTCCCGGAACGCGAGCAGCGACGCCGTGTTGTGGTTCGCCACCAGCCAGATGTCGCCGCCGCTGCCGCCGTCACCGCCGTCGGGGCCGCCCCGGGGCGTGTGGGCCTCGCGACGGAACGACACGCAGCCGGCGCCGCCGTCACCGCCCCTCACGTTGAGGGAGCACTCGTCCACGAAGTTCGACACAGGGCCCCAGCCTATGGGCCGCCGTGGCCGGTCCCCGGAGGGATGATCCAGCGAGCCGACAGGTCCGAGATCGAGCTGAGGAGGTCGAAGTCCCGGTCGTAGTGGAGGACGGTGGCGTCATTGACGATCGCGGTCGCCGCCACGAGCAGGTCGGGGATCGGCTGGCGGTGCTGACCCCGTTCCGCGAGTCGCCGTTGCAGCGAGATCGCCTCGGTGGCCACATCCGCGTCCAGCGGCAACCACGGCAGCTTGTGGAGATCCTCCCACCTCGCGCTGTAGTCCTCCGGTCCTCGGCAGGAGTACAGGAGCTCCATGGCGACGATCTCGGTCATGCACAGGTACCCCTCGACGGCCAGCGCCGTGAGCACTCCGTCGGCGATCTCGCTGTGGCGCTGCTGCTCGAAGGCGGACTTGTCGGCGAGGTGGCGACCTACCGCCACGCGTCGGCCATGACCGGTGCATCACCCAGGTCGTCGTCCGCGGTTCGCAGCGCCTCGAGCACCGCCAGCCGTTCCGATCGTGATCCGACCAGGGAAAGGGCGCGGTTGACGGTGTCCACCTTGGTGGTGGTCCCGAGCTCAACCGCGGCAGCGGCCAGAGCGTCGTCATCGATGTCCACGACCGTGCGAGCCATTCGTCCTCCGAATCGATATCAACGCCTGGCATGGATGATATCGACATCCGTCCGGCTCCTCACGCCACGCAGACTGCTCATCATCCGCTGAGTCGGGCCGATGAGGGCACCATGTTGACGTTTGACGTTCCGCGCTTCTCCGCGTCCTGGCTCCGGTTCCGCCGCATCGCACCCAAGCTCCTCGCCGCGGTGGCGGCGACGCTGGTGATCGGCTCGCTCCTGGTCCACACCGGGACCCGACCGGCGGCCGCGGCACCGCCGCTCCCGGTGGTCGGCCTCGACCTGGACACCACCCCCTTCATCGGCGAGCAGGTGCCGATCGATCTGACGTTCTCGAACCCGACGCCGGCCGACACCGGCTACGGCCCGTTCACCGACCTGTTCCTGCCGACCAACGGCGCCGACGGCACGTCCGGCGGCGGACCCCGCGACGGCGTGTCGTTCACCTCGGCCACCTACCTGGGGGCGACCGTCCCCTCCACGGTGACCGTCCTGGCCTGCGACGGCTCCGACGTCCATCCGCTGACCGGTCAGCCCGTCACGTGCCCGGCCGGGTTCACCGCGGGCGACACGATGACGACGCTCACCCTTCCGTTCGGGTCCTTCACCCCGACCCAACCGGCGGCGACGCTGTCGGTGCTCACCCAGCTGTCGAACTTCGCGGATCTGGGCCACACGCTGCCGATCGTCGCCCGCGGCGGGTTCCGCTTCGGCGCCGACCCTCTTGCCAACCCGCTGACCGACCCGCCGATCTTCGGCGCGAACGTGTCGAGCTCGGTCACCCCGTCGCTCATCACCATCGCCAAGCAGGACAACGGACCCGAGTCCGAGACGGCGACCGGCCCGAACTTCGGTCGGCTGTGGAACGTGGCGGTCGACCTCGCTCCCGGCCAGACGGTCACCAACCTCCGGGTCACCGACGCCCTTCCCGACGACATCGCGTACAGCGGCATCAGCTCGATCACCCCGTCGGGGACGGTCACCGACCAGCCCGCCGGGCCCGGCCCGTGGGCCGCCGAGTCGGTCACCGTCACCTACCCGAGCGCCACCACGCATGCCGCCTACGACGTGGGGTTCTGGGTGCCCGAGCTGGACGCGGCCGGGAACCCCGTCATCGACCCCACCGGCGGCGCGGCCACCACGGTCAGCAACGACGCGTCGGCGGTCGGCAACTGGACCCCGCTCGACCCCCGCGACCCCGCAGGAACCGACAACGCGGTGGCGGACCCGGCCGGGCCGCTCGACACGATCACCGCCCGGTCGGTCGCCACCCAGAAGTCGGTGGTCGTCGCCACCGACACCGGACCCGCCGGCCCGACTCCCGGCGACACCCTCACCTGGACCATCCAGGTCCAGGTGTCGGACTACTTCGACTTCGAGGACCTGGCGCTCGACGACATCGCCGCCGACGGCCAGACGCTCGATGTGGGCTTCTCGCCGACCATCTCGTACCGCACCCCCGACGGATCCGGCTCGGCCGCTCTGGGCAGCTCCTTCGACGCGTCGGTCAACAGCCCCGGCTCCCCCGGCGGCTGTGCACCGACCGACGCCGGCGCGACGACGATCGGCATCGACCTGGCCGGCTTCCTGGCCGGCGCCCATCCCGCCTCCGGCGGGGTCTGGCGGGGCGACGCGGCGGGCGGCACCGTCGCGACGATCACTTACCAGACCGTCATCGACGCCTCCTACCGCTGCCGATTCGGTGGTGGAGCGGTCAACTCCCGGGACGTCATCGACAACGTCGCCACCGTGTCGGGCCGCGTCGACGTACCCGGGGGCGCGGTCGTCACCGACGGAACCGACGACTCGGTGACCATCGTGGCGCCGTCGACCGCCAAGTCGGTGTACGCCATCAACGGCGACACCTCCGACACCGGCCCCGACATCGCCGCGGGCGACCGGGTCACCTACCGGATCACGGCCACGGCACCGATCACCAACGTGTTGGGCCTGACGATCACCGACTACCTGCCGCTGCCGACCTTCGACATCCCGTCGGGGGCCACGCCGTTCACCAACCTCACCGGATCCGGGCCGGTCGCACCCGGACCGTTCAGCCCGATCGCATGGTCGGTCGCCCTGGGCCCGACCGACACGTTCTCGGCCGCGACGTCGTCGACGCCGACGCTGTCGGTCGACCAGACCGGCAACTCGGTCGCGATGAGCTACCCCGACTACCAGAGCGCGCCGGGGACTACCGGTCGCACCATCGACCTGTTGATCACCGTCGTGGCCAACGACCAGCCATTCGCCGACGGACTGCTGCTGACCAACCAGGCCCGGCTGTCGAGCGCGAACTCCCCCGACGAGGTCGTCAACCAGGACGTCATCGTCCAGGTCAACCTGACCCAGCCGGTCCTCGAGATCACCAAGGGCGTCGTCGCCACCGACAACCCGGCCGGGACGTTCTCCCCCGCCCAGGTCGGTCCGGCCGGGATCTCCTGGTCGGCCCCCGGCAGCGCCGGAACGCGTTTCAGCGGCGGGTCGCTCACATCGACCGCGCTGGCCACGGCCCCGGTGGACTCGAACCTGAGCCGGGTCGACGCCGGCGACACCGTCACGTTCGCAGTCGTCGTGACCAACACCGGTTCCGGGATCCGGGGTGCGTTCGACGTGGCGATGGCCGACGTCGTCCCCGCCGGGTTCTCGATGCCCGCCGGAGGTTGGAACCTGGCCGTCACCGACGGCAACGGCACCGCGCTCGCCCACACCGGCACGATGCCGGCGTCGATCACGCTGACCGACCCCGCTGCGGACCGGGGGGCTCTCACCGAGTACGACGCGAGCTCGGGCACCAACCTCGCGGTCGTCACCTTCGACGCCACCCTCGACGCGACCGTCGCCATGACCCAGGTCCTCACCAACCAGGCCCAGGTCACGAACTTCTCGGGCTCGGAGTCCGGCCCGAACTTCGTGCTCCAGCCGATCGAGGACACCGCGACGGTCACCACCGCGCCGCCGACGTTCAACAAGTCGGTGATCGCCACCGGCATCGGCGTGACCCCGACCGCACCGCCCAACCTGGAGCTGCCGATCGGCTCGACCGCGGTGTACCGCGTGGTCAGCACCGTCCCCGAGGGCCAGACCGCCAACTTCTCGATCCGCGACACCCTGGATGCCGGCCTGGCGTTCGTGTCGTTCGACTCGATCACCCCGTCGGCCGGGTTGTCGACCTCGCACTCCGGCGGGTTCGCCGGATCTCTCGCCGACGTGGCGGTGACCGGCTCGGGCACGGTCGCGACCTTCCCCCTCGACACGATCACCAACTCGAACACCGACAACTCGACGCCCGAGACGATCACGATCGAGTACACGGTCGTCCTGTTGAACGCCGCCTCGAACACCACCGGTGGGTCCCGCAACAACTCGGTGACGGGCCGCGTCGGCAGCTCGAACGTGGGCAGCGCGGCCAGCGCGCCCAACATCCGCATCAACGAGCCATCGCTCACCGTCACCAAGTCGGCCTCGCCGAACGCCGCGGACGCGGGCGACACGATCACCTACACCGTCACCATGGCCGCCAGCGCCGCGACGCGGACGATCACCGCCCACGACGTCGTGCTCACCGACACGCTGCCGTCCGGGGTCGACTACGTGGCCGGCTCGTTCACCCACACCGCCGGGGTGGCCCCGAGTTCGATCGACACGTCGGCAGCATCGGCGACCTGGACGACGTTCGCCCCGGGGGCCAGCTCCACGTTCACGCTGCAGGCCGTCGTTCGCGACGACGCCACCTCGTTCGGCCCGTCGGTGATCAACACCGCCCGGGCCACCTACACCAGCCTGCCCGGCACGCACTCGAGCTCGCTCAGCCCGTACAGCCCCCTGGGCGTGGAGCGCACCGGCTCGACCGCCGATCCCGGCGGCGCGGCCAACACCTACAACCGCACCGGGACCTCGACCGTCGCGGTGAACTCGTCCACGGTCACCAAGTCGCTGGTGTCGACCTCGGCGAGCCACACGAGCGGGTCCTCGGTCACCATCGGTGAGACCGCGACCTTCCGCCTGGACGTCACCGTCCCCGACGGGAACCTGGGCGACGTGACCGTCACCGATGTCATGCCCGCCGGTCTGACCTACGTGGCCGGCTCCGCGGCCATCATCCCCGGATCGTTCGCCGGGACCTGGACCGGGTCCCCGGCCCTGCCCGCGGCACAGATGTCGGGCAACAACGTGAACTTCGTGTTCCCGAACATGTCGGTGACCTCGGGTCCCGGCACGTCCGACAACACCTTCGCCATCACCCTCACCGCCCGGGTCGCCGACGTGCCGGGCAACGCCGCGGGCACGACGCTGCCCAACGTCGGGCGGGTCACCGTGGCCGGCACCCAGTTCAACTCGGTGCCGGTCAACCTGACCGTCGTCGTGCCGGCCCTGTCGGTGACCAAGACCTTCACCCCCGGTCAGGCGGCCGCCAACGACAGCGTCACCGTCGGGTTGACCGTCACCAACACCGGCACGTCCACCGCGTACGACACCGTGGTCAGCGACGTGTTCGACGGTGACGTGTTCACCTCGGTGACCCCGAACGCGGTGGCGGGTTGGACCGCGACGGCCGTCCCACAGGGCGACGACACGCTGGTGACCTACACCGCCAACTCGGGCACCGCCCTCGCGGTGTCCGGCGCCCAGTCCTTCAGCGTCACCGCCACCCTGGTCGGCGACGTCACCGCTCCGGCGACGCACACCAACACGGCGAACGCGTCGGGCACCACCCTGGACGGCCCGGACGTCAACGAGCGCACCGTGACCGCCAGCGGCTCCGACACGCTCGACGTCACCGGCGTCGACATCGCGGTGACCAAGACCGCGGACGTCGCCACCGCGGACGCCGGTGAGGACATCACCTACACGCTGACGGTGGAGAACCTCGGCGACCGCGACGCCACCGGGGTGACGCTGAGCGACACGCTCGGCAGTCACGTGGCGCTGCTGTCGGCCTCGGGCTCCCACAGCGTCACCGGCAACACGATCAACTGGACGCCGTTCCCGCTGGCCGCTCACGCCACCACGACCCGGACCGTCACCGTGCGCGTGGTGAACCCGCTGCCGGTCGGCGCGTCGAGCACCACGAACACCGCGACCGCGGCCGACGACCACGCCCACGGGGCCGACACCGACCCGTCGAACAACTCCGACAGCGCCCTGGTCGGACTGGGTTCGGTCGTCGACCTGAGCGTCGACAAGACCGGACCCGCCACCGTCGTCCCCGGCGGATCGATCTCCTACGGCGTGACGGTGACCAACCTGGGTGACCGCAACGCGGACGACGCCACCGTCACCGACACGCTCGGCACCGGTCTGACCTTCGTGTCGGCCACCGGCGGCGGCACCTACGACCCGGGGACGCGGACGGTCACCTGGACCGGAGTCGACCTGACCGGCACCGCCGGATCGACCCCTTCGGCGTCGTTCACCGTCAACGCCACGGTCCCCGACCCGGTCCCGGCCGGCCGCCTGAACGTCACCAACGGCGCCGAGGTCAGCCACCCCGACGACGTCAACCCGCTCAACGACTCGGACTCGGTCGTCACGGCCGTGGACGCGGACGTCGACCTGGCGGTCACGAAGACCGACGGGGTCACCGAGGTCGTCCCGGGCGACGCGCTCACCTACACCGTCTCGGTGACCAACTCCGGTTCGCGGGGCGCGGCGGGTGTGACCGTCGTCGACACCCTGGACGCCAACCACACCTTCGTCTCGGCGTCGAACGGCGGTACCTACGACCCGGGGACCCGCACCGTGACCTGGACCCTGGGTGTGGTCGAGGTCGGCGACGTCGTCACCCGCACCGTGGACGTGACGGTGAGCGATCCGCTGTCGCCGCTGAGCACGTCGTCGTTGACCAACACCGCGGTCGTCTCCGACGACGGCACGAACGGCCCCGAACGGGACCCGTCGGACAACACCGCCACCGACGTCGACCTCACCGGAGCGGACCTGGCGGTGACCAAGGAGCTCGACTCCCCCGCCGTCGTCCCCGGTGATCGGGCCGTCTACTCGATCGCCGTGACCAACCACGGCCCCATGACCGTCGCCGACGTGTCGGTCAACGACACGATGCCGACGACCTTCTCGCTGATCTCCGCGTCGGTCGACGTCGGCTCGATCGACACCGCCACCTGGCTGTGGACCGGCGTGGACCTGGCCCCCGGTGACACCGCGACGTTGACCGTCACCGTCGAGGTGAGCCTGGACGCCACCGGCGACCAGACCAACGCAGTGACCGTGACCGGCATCGACGTCGGGGACCCCGACCCGTCGAACAACTCCGACTCGGTCACCGACCCGGCGGACCCGACCGCGGACCTGAGCCTGTCGAAGACGCTCGAGGGGTCCCTCGCCCGGGGCGCCACGGCCAGTTGGCTGCTGGTGGTCACCAACCACGGTCCCTCGCGGGCCACCGCGGTGACCGTCACCGACACCCTTCCGAGCGGCCTCACCTACTCCGGAGCCACCGGGGTGGACGGGGCGAACTGGACCTGCACGACGACAGCCTCGGGCACCGTGTCCTGCGTGCTCGACGGAACGATGCAGCCGGGCGACACCGCGGGCCTGCGCATCTCGACCACCGTGGCCGCCGACGCCCCCGCCGGGACCGTGCAGAACCGGGCGACGGCGTCCGCCGCCGAGACCGAGACCACCGCGGCGAACAACTCGGCGGTCGCCGCCGGCTCCCTGGCTGCGCTGCCCTCCCCCGTCCAACCGTCGGACGTCGCGTCCCCCGGAGGCGGCGCCGCTCAGCCGTCCAGCCTGCCGTTCACGGGAACGAACCCCGCAACGCTCCTGGGTCTCGGTGCGTCACTGATCGCCGCCGGCGCGGCGCTGGTCGTCATCCGCCGCCGACGGGAGCGCTGACGCCTCACGGACCACCCGCGCCGGGGCGCCGACCGCCACCGAACCGTCCGGCAGGTCGTCGCAGACGACCGAGTTCGCCCCGACGGTGACGCGCTCGCCGATCGTGACGCCCGACAACACGACCACTCCGGTACCCAACCACGACCCCCCCGATGCGCACCGGTCGGGCCAGGGCCATGCGTGACCGATCAGGACGTCGGGATCAGAGCGGTCGTGGTCGGCGTCGGTGATGTACACGCCAGGTCCGATCCACACGTCGTCGCCGATCTCCACGGCGGTGAGCGACGACGTGCAGGCCAGGAGCGACCCACCCGCGACCCGATCCGCAGCAGCGGCTCGTCACCGTGACCACTCGTCCTGGGGCACCGCAGCCAGGTTGACGCCGGAGCCGATCAGCGTGTCGGCACCGATGGCGATCCAGGCGCGCCGACGATGTCGGAGTAGGGCTGGCGGATGAACGACCGCTCACCGAAAGCGGCGAAGCCGACCCGGCCAGCGTCGCCCGGTCCGAGGCTCGCCCAGTGCAGGGCGCCGCGACCGACGGCCACCGCCGCGGTCGCCACCGCGTGAGCACGGGTAGGACCGACGGGTCAGCGCCGCAGCCCACGGGGCGACGGCCGAGCGGACCCAGGACCGGCGAGGCATGCGGGATCGGTGGCGTCACCGCGTGACCGTACCAAGCGCTCGCCGTCGACCGGATCGGGACTCAGGACATGCGTCCGGTGCGCCACGCCCATGCGGCGAGCTCGGCGCGGTTCCGTGCCCCCAGCTTGTCCTGCATGCTCCCCAGATGGGTCTTCACCGTGCCGAGGGAGATGAAGAGGACGTCCGCGATCTCGGCGTTGGTCAGCCCCTTCGCCACCTCGCACAGAACCTCCTCCTCGCGTTCGGTCAGGGCCACGACCGGCTGAGCCGACCGCGGCGATCCGATCGCGCCGGCTGGCCCGCTGCAGTCGATCCGACACCCGCGAAGTGCGACAGCAGCCGCACCGTGATCGACGGCGAGATCAGCACGTCGCCGCGCACCGCCGCCTTGACCGCCTCGATCAGGAGCGCGGGTCCGGAGTCCTTGAGCAGGAACCCGGCGGCACCGTTGGTGATCGCCGCGTCGACGTACTCGTCGAGGTCGAAGGTGGTCACCACGACCACGGACCGGATCCCCGGTTCGGGCTGTCACTGCACCTTCGACGATCTCCCGAGTGGCCTCCAGGCCGTCCGTGCCGGGCATCCGAACGTCCATCAGCACCACGTCCGGGCCGAGCTCCGGGCGAGTCGGACTGCGTCGGCGCCGTCCGGCACCTCCCGACCACCTCGATCTCCGCATCCGAGTCGAGGATCATGCGGAACCCCACCCGGACCATCTCCTGGTCGTCGGCGAGGAGGACCCGGATCATCGGCGACGGACGCGTTCGCCGGCGGCGACCGGCAGACGCGCCGAGACCAGCCACCCACCCCCTGGTGCCGCCCCGGCGAAGAACCGCCCGCCCAGCGACTCCGTGCGCTCACGCATCCCGACCAGGCCGAACGTGTCGGGGCGTGACGACCCGGCCGGATGCACCGATGGAGCGCCGTCGTCGTGGACGTCGACGACCAGGTCACCGTCCTCGACCCGCACCGAGACATCGACGGTCGTGACGGCCCGGGCGTGGCGACGGACGTTCGTCAACGACTCGGCCACGATCCGATGCACCGACGAGGTCAGCTCCGGCGGAACCCGTCGGGCTGCGGCCTCGACCGAGCAGCGGACCGGGACGCCGTCGCCGACCGCGTCCGCGATCAGGCGGTCGACGTCGTCCCAGCCGGCCCCCGGTGCGCGCGGTGCGTCGTCGCGCAGGTCACCCACCATCCGCCGCACCGCTGACATGGCATCGGCGCCCGCCGACTCGATGCGGGCGAAGGACTCCACCGCGGCGGCCGGGTCGCTCTCGGCGACAAGCTGTCCCGCCTGGGCCTGCACCACCATCCCTGTGACGTGGTGGCCGACGAGGTCGTGCAGCTCACGGGCCAGCGCCAACCGCTCGTCGGAGCGGACCGCTGCCTCGTTGCTAGCCCGCCGCCAGTCCCCGAACCGCAGCCACAGACCAACGACCACCGCGCCACCGAGCCCGAGCAGGCACAGGACCTGCATGGGCTCGACGGTGCCGCGGTCCTGGAGGCGGGCCGGCTCGCCCAGGACCGCCAGCAGCGCCAGGAGGGCAGCCCCGGCCGCCGGCAGCTCGGGCTCCACGTGAAGAGCCCGGGCGACGAGGACCGCCAGGGCGAACAGCACCGCGAACGACGGGGGCAGCGACACGCCCAACAACAGCGACGCCGTCGTCGCGCAGAGCGACAGGACGCTCATCCCCACGAGCGCGATCAGACCCAGCTGTCGGCGCAACGCCACCGCTGCGACGGCGACCAGGCTCACACCGCCGAGGGCGACGGCGCCCAGAGCACCGAACCCGACGCCTAGCCAGGTCTCCGAGCGTCCCGAGGTGAGCAGGATCGCCAGGTCGAGCAGGCTGAACCCGGCGCAGCAGAGGACGAGCAGCAGGTCACCGGCCCGGTCGATCCATGGAGCGGCCTGCTGCGCCCTGTCGAGGATTCGATCGATCGAGGACGGCACGGGCGCCGTCCGGGTCCGGGTGGGTAGGCCGTGCTGGTCCACCGCTCGATGCTACGTCGGCCCCCGCTGCGGCCACCTCGGCCGATCGGTTGGTGTTGGGCGACCCACCCCCGGCCGATCGGTCGGGAGGAAGCGACCGTCAGGCCGATGCGCCGAGACCGTCGAACGCCGACCATCGACCTCATGCCCCTTACCGCTCCTGAGCTCGACCCCATGCAGTCCCCTCCGTCACCGTGGTCACCGCCGTCCCGACCGGGACCGGTGCTCGTCGCCACCGGCCTGACCAAGCGATACCGCGACGCGACCGCTCTCGCTGGGGTGTCGATCTCCCTCGAGGCGGGCACCGCCACCGCGGTGGTAGGTCCGAGCGGTTCGGGCAAGTCGACCCTGCTGCACTGCCTCGCCGGCTTCACCCGGCCCGACGCCGGGGACGTGACCCTCGACGGCTTGCTCATCTCACGGCTCGGGCAGCGCACCGCGACCAAGCTCCGCCGGGAGCGGTTCGGGTTCGTGTTCCAGTCCGACCAGCTTCTGGGCGAGCTCCCCGCCGTGGAGAACGTCGCCCTGCCGCTGATGCTCGGCGGCATGTCCGGCGATCGGCGACCGCCCGGGCCGCAGGTGGTTCGCCCCGCTCGGCCTCGCCGGCCTCGGACCCGTCGACCGGGTCAGATGTCGGGCAGTCAGGTGCAGCGGGTGTCGATAGCCAGGGCGCTCGTCGTCGGGCCGTCGGTGGTCTTCGCCGACGAACCCACCGCTGCTCGACCGTGCGACCAGCACCACGACGATGGAGGTCCTGACCCGTGCGTGCCGCCACGCCGGCGCCGCGCTGCTCGTCGTGACCCACGACCTCGATGTGGCGGCGTCGTGCGACCGCACGGTCCGCATGCGCGACGGTCGGGTGCACGGGGTCGTGACCAACCCGTCCGCTGCGTCGGCGTCGTCCACCGCGACCGCAGGGTCGGTCAGGTGAGCCAGGACTGCGGCTGTTGCCGCTCCTGTTGCGCCGCTCGCCCCGCCAGTCCGCGGGAGCGATCGTGCTCTGCGCAGTCGGCGTGGCCATCGCCACGCTCGTCGCCGGCGTCGCCCTCGGCGCCTACCACGGCTTCGGCGCCCGTCAACCCAAGGTGGTCTGGCGGAGCCCGACGCCCGCTGCCGAGCGCACGTGTCTCCGGTGGCGCTCCAACGTCAGAGCACCGACTGGTTCGACGGTCGACGCATCGACCGTGTCGACATCGCGGCGTTGGACACGACCGACCAGGCCCCCGCGCCGCCCGGACTCCGCGCCGCGCCCGCTCCCGGACGGCATGCGTGTCTCCGCGCTCGCCGAGCTCATCGCCTCGCACCCGAGCGACCAGCTCGGGGACCGATTCGCCAAGTCGTCGGCCGCATCGGAGCAGCCAGTGTCGCTCACCCCGATGAGCTCGTCGCGGTGGTCGGAACGACCCCGGACCAGCTCGGCCCGGCGACGAGCTCTGGGTCACCGAACGCCGTGCTCGGTCCGGATCGTCCGAGTGACACCGTTCCGGTCGCGAGCTTCGACACGACCGGTGCCGACCGGGACCTGATGATGTACCGGAGCTTCGCACTCGTCGCCGTCGTCCTCGTCGTGGTGCCCGCCGTCGCCCTCATCGGATCCTCGGCCAGGTTGACTGCGGCGCGACGCAGCAGCGCATGGCTTCGCTGCGCCTGGCCGGTGCCACCTCCGGCGCGGTGCGGCTGCTCGCGGTTGCCGAGACGACCATCGGCGCGGCGCTCGGCGCCGTCATCGGGATCGCCTCCGCGATGGCGGTCTCTGGGTTGCTCGTCGACATCGCGATGGCCGGCGGCCGATGGTTCCCCGCCGACATCCGACTCCCCGTATCGAGCGCCGCCGCACTGTTCGTCGCGACCATCGCCGTGTGCGCGGCGGCGACGGCGGTCTCGTTGCGACGGGTGGGGTCACGGCCGCTCGGCGTGGCCGCTTCGGCCGAACCCGCGTCGGCACGATGGCCACGCGTGCTCGGCCTGCTGGCGGCGATCGCGCTGCTGTGCGTCACCACCGTTGCGGCGACAGCACAGACCTTCACCGGTTCGAACGGCCAGCCGAAGGACATGTCGGTACCGATGGTCGCCGCGCTCGCCACGGTCATCGCGTCGTTAGCGTTGGTCGGCCCGTGGGTCACGTCGATCGTCGGCCGGATCATGGTCCGCTCGGCCCGACGCACACCGCTGCTGCTGGCAGGTCGACGGGTGCTCGAAGACCCGCGCGCCGCCTACCGGACCGTGAGCGCCGTGGTGCTCGCCGGGCTGACCGCGGGGTTCCTCGCCGGGGTGATGCCGACGGTGCAGGCGCTGGAGCGCGACGGGTTGCCGAGCGGCGCGGCGACAGCCGTCCTGGACCGCCCGGCCGCCGACGCTGTGCTCGCCGCAGCGGGCGAGGAGCGGCCGGTCGACACGCAGCCGGGTGGCGAGGTGAGCGAACCGGTCGACGTCGTCGTGCTCGCGAGCGGGCCCCGACTCGAGCGGATCCGGACCGCCACCACCGCCATCAGAGGTGGCACACCGCTCGTCGCATCCGACGACGACCTCTTCGGCGACATCACGTTCACCGCAGATGCCATGCGGGGATCGTTCGCGGTGCTGGCGTCCGGCCTGCTCCTGGCCTTCGGTGCGTCAGGGGTCGCCGCGGCCGCTGCGGTGGTCGACCAACGCCGCCTCATCGGGCGCCTGGTCCTGTGCGGCACCGAGGTGAGCACCCTCCAACGGGCACGGCGACTCCAGACGGTGTTGCCCCTCGCGGTCGCCACCATCGGATCGGTCGTCATCGGCCTGGGCAGCTCGTTCCTGCTGATGGTCGGGTTCGGACTGAGCGCGGCCCGACTCGCGTCGCCGAACGTGGGGGTGCTCGGCCTCATCGTGGTCGCCGCCATCGCCATGGGTTTGGCGAGCGCCTCGTTCAGCCGCCCGATGCTCATCGCTGCCGCTCGCAGCGCAACGGAAGGTTCCCCTGTCTCGGTGTGAGGCCACGAGACGGGATCGAGGCCGAGGAGCGGGCCGAACGGTCGTTCACGTCCGCTCCCGCGGATCGGTAGTGTCGCAAGCGCCGCCGCCCAGGAGGGAACCATGGCCACGACCTTCGCTGACACCACCACGCTCTGGGAGCTCGTCGAGCGCCGCGCCGACGCCACCCCCGACGCGCTGCTGCTCATCGACGAGTCGGGCCGCACCCTGACCTGCGGCGAGTTCCGCGACCGGGCGCTGCGGGCCGCCGCCGGGTTCCACGCCCTCGGCGTCACCCACGGCACCCGGGTCACCTGGGAGCTGCCCAACCGGTTCGAGACGATCGTCGCCAGCTTCGCCCTGGCCCGCCTGGGCGCGGTGCAGAACCCGGTGCTGCACTTCTACCGCCACAAGGAGGTCGGCTACGCGATCCGGGCCACCGAGGCCGAGTTCGTGCTCGTCCCCGGCGAGTGGGCCGGCTTCGACTTCGCGGCCATGGTCGACGAGCTGACCGCCGACTCCGCCGCTCCCCCCGTGGTGATCGACGTCTTCGCGGACCTGCCCGACGGCGACCCCGCCACCCTCGCCGGCGTCGCTGCTCCCACCGACGGCGACGAGGTCCGCTGGGTGTACTTCACCTCCGGCACCACGTCGGACCCCAAGGGCGTGCGCCACAGCGACCGGACACTCATCACCGGCGCCAACGGGCTGGCCGTCGCGCTCGACATGAGCCCCGACGACGTCGGGTCGATCGCCTTCCCGTTCAGCCACATCGCCGGACCGGACTACTTCGGCACCATGCTGCTCGCCGGGTTCCCAGCCGTCCTGTTCGAGGCGTTCAACCCGGTCTCCGCGATCCCGGTCCTGGCCGCCAACGGGGTGACCATGGTCGGTGGCGGCACCGCGTTCTACCAGATGTACCTGACCGAGCAGCGCAAGGATCCCGCCACGCCGATCATCCCGTCGCTGCGCAAGATGTCCGGCGGCGGCGCCCCCATGCCCCCGGAGATCTTCGACGAGGTGAAGCGGGAGTTCGGCGTCAAGATCTGCCACGGCTACGGCATGACCGAATGCCCCATGATCTGCGAGGGCTCACCGCACGACACCGACGAGCAGCTGGCCCACACCGTCGGCAAGCCGGTCGAGGGGCTCGACCTGCGGATCGTGACCGAGGACGGCTCGGTCGCCGGACCCGGCGAGGACGGCGAGGTCCGCCTCAAGGGGCCGATGGTGTTCAAGGGCTACACCGACGCGGCCGCCACCGCCGAGGCGTTCGACGACGACGGGTGGTTCCGCACCGGCGACCTGGGCCACGTGCGCCCCGACGGCCACGTCGTGCTGACCGGCCGGCTCAAGGACGTGATCATCCGCAAGGGCGAGAACATCTCGGCCAAGGAGATCGAGGACGTGCTCTACGCCCACCCCAAGGTCGGCGACGTCGCGGTGATCGGGCTTCCCGACCGCGAGCGCGGCGAGCGGGTGTGCGCGGTCGTCGAGCGGGTCCCCGAGGCCGACCCGGCCGACGACCTCACCTTCGACGAGATGGTCGCCACGCTGACCGACGCCCAGCTGATGAAGCAGAAGTTCCCCGAGCAGCTCGTCATCGTCGACGCCCTGCCCCGCAACGAGACGCTGCGCAAGGTGCTCAAGTACAAGCTGCGCGAGGAGTACGCCGCGGTCCCCTGGCCGTGAGCCCCGCGCCCCGGCACCGGGAGCTGTCACCCGGCGGCCGTAGGCTCGGTCCGTGACTCCGGAGCGATCCACCCCCACTCCCCCAGCGGTCGATCCGTCGCGCGCCGAGGAGTGGGTGTCGACCATGTCGGGTCATCGCCACCGGAGCTCCGACTCCTCCGCGGTGCGCCACGCCCACATCGGACCGACCGGTGTCGTCGGCCCCGTCAGCCCGCTCGGCCGCACCGCCCGCGAGGAGTCCGAGGGCCTGTCGCTGGTCGCCGGCGCCACGCTCGCCTCCGGGGCGGGAGACCGGGCGCGGGACGAGGCGCCCGACGACTGGCGGACCTGCTTCGAACGTGACCGCGACCGGATCCTGCACGGCACCGCCTTCCGGCGCCTGGCCGGCAAGACCCAGGTGTTCGTGTTCCCCGACGACCACCAGCGCACCCGCATGACCCACGCGCTCGAGGTGGCGCAGGTGGCGGTCGCCATCAGCCGGGCGATCGGGCTCAACGTCGCGCTGACCGAGGCGATCGCGCTCGGCCACGACTGCGGCCACGGCCCCGGCGGCCACGCGTCCGAGGACGCGTTCGCCCCCTACGTCGAGGGCGGCTACGACCACGCCGTCTGGGGCGCCGACGTCGTCCTCGAGCCGCTCAACCTGTGCGCCGAGACGCTCGACGGGATCCGCAACCACTCGTGGTCGCGACCGGCGCCGGCCACGCCCGAAGGTGAGGTCGTGTCGTGGGCCGACCGCATCGCGTACGTGTGCCACGACTTCGAGGACGCCGTCCACGTCGGCATCACCGCCGCCGAACTCCTGCCTCCGGTCGTGATCGACCGCTGCGGGACCCGCCACAGCCAGCAGCTCGGCTCGTTCATCGGCGGCGTCGTCGACGCGGTGGCCGCCACCGGTTCGGTGGGCATGACCGAGCCTCTGGCCGAAGCTCTCGGCGAGTTCCGACGGTTCAACTACGACCACATCTACATGCGGCCGGCATCGGTCGAGCAGTCCCAGGCCGTGATCCGGGTGCTGCGTGCCCTCGTCGAGCACCACGCCGACCGACCCCACGCCTTGCCCAGGCCCGCCGAACAGCTCCACGGCGTCGAACCGGGCAGCACCGAGGCGTTCCGCCAGGCGGTGACGTACGTGGGGGGCATGACCGACCGGTTCGCGTTCGACCAGGCCCGCACGCTGCTGCGCTGGCCCGACGCCGAGCTGCCCGTCGGCATCGGCTGAACCCCACGCCCGGCCACCGGACGCGACGACGCCCGCCCCGAGGGGCGGGCGTCGCTCAGGACCGATGGGGTCCGCTCAGTCGGCGAGCGGCACCACGTTGACGAGCTTGCGGTTGCGGCGGGAACCGAACTTGACGGTCCCGTCGGCGAGGGCGAACAGCGTGTCGTCGCCGCCGATGCCGACGTTCTCGCCCGGGTGGATGCGGGTGCCGCGCTGGCGGACGATGATGGAACCGGCGGTGACCACACCGCCGTCGTACACCTTCACGCCCAGGCGCTGTGCGTTGGAGTCACGGCCGTTCCGGGTGGAGCCGCCGCCCTTGGTCTTGGACATCTGAGCCTCGTCCTCTGTGCGTGGATTCCGTCAGCCGGCGGTGATGCCGGTGATCTCGATGGTGTGGTAGCTCTGGCGGTGACCCCAGCGCTTCCGCTCGTTCGCCTTGTTCTTGTAGGTGAAGGCGTTGATCTTGGGACCCTTGGCCTCACCGACGACCCGAGCGGTCACCGAGGCGCCCGAGAGCTGGTCGGGGGTGGCCAGGACGGTGTCGCCGTCGACCACCATGACCGGCCGGAGCTGGACGTCGTCGCCGGCATCGCCGAGCCGCTCGACGGAGAGCCGCTGGCCCTCCTCCACTCGATACTGCTTTCCACCGGTCTTCACGACTGCATACATACGGCTCGCCAGCTTAGGGGAACACCGACGGTGACCGGTAGTCGATTCCGGGATCTCCCGCGATCAGCCGACCAGCTCGTCGGGCAGGAGCAGCCCGCGACCGTCGCAGTGGTCGCAGCGATCGGCCACCGACTCGAGCAGTCCCTCGCCGATCCGCTTGCGGGTCATCTCGACCAGGCCCAGCTCGGAGATGTTGAACACCTGGGTCCGGGTCTTGTCCCGGGACAGGGCGTCACGGAACGCCTTGACGACCTTGTCGCGGTTCTCCTTGACCTCCATGTCGACGAAGTCGATCACGATGATCCCGCCGATGTCGCGCAACCGGAGCTGACGGGCGATCTCCTCGGCGGCCTCCAAGTTGTTGCGGAACACCGTCTCCTCGAGCGACGACGAGCCGACGTTGCGGCCGGTGTTGACGTCGATGACGGTCAGCGCCTCGGTGTGCTCGATGATCAGCGATCCGCCCGAGGGCAGCCATACCTTGCGGTCGAGCGCCTTGACCAGCTGCTCGGTCACGTGGAACCGCTCGAACATGGGCAGCGACTCGGTGTCCGGATCGAAGAACTGCACCCGATCCACGAGTGCCGGGGCGACCGCAGCGACGTAGTCGTGCATGTCGTCGAACAGGGCGCGGTCGTCGATGAGGACACTGCGGTACTCGGAGTTGAACTCCTCGCGGATGATCCGGACCGCCATCTCGGGCTCGCGGTAGATGAGCCCCGGTCGCTGCTGCTCGGCGGCGAGCGCCTCGATCTGCTCCCACTGCCGGGCCAGACGGGCGACGTCGCGCTCGATCTCGTCGGCGGTGATGTTCTCGGCCGCGGTGCGCACGATCAGGCCGTGACGCTCCGGCTTCACCTTGTCGAGGATCTGCCGCAGCCGCTTGCGCTCGTTGTCGGGAAGGCGCTTGGAGATGCCGAAGGTCCGGGAGTTGGGGACGAGGACCACGAACCGACCGGGCAGCGACACCTCCTGGGTGAGCCGGGCGCCCTTGTGGGCGATCGGGTTCTTGGTCACCTGGCAGACGATCAGCTGACGGGCCTTCAGCACGTCCTCGATGCGGGGCTGGTCGCCACCCTTCGACTCGATGTCGTCGGGGTCGTACTGGACGTCGCTGCGGTACAGCACGGCGTTCTTGGGGGTGGCGATGTCGATGAACGCCGCCTCCATGCCGGGCAGCACGTTCTCGACCCGCCCGACGTAGATGTTGCCGTGGATCTGGCTCACGTCGTCGGAGGGGCGGCTGACGAAGTGCTCCACCAGCGATCGACCCTCGAGGATGGCGATGTGGGTCGCGTCGGAGCCGACGTGGACGTTCATCTGGTAGCGGCCGATCGCCCGGCCCTTGCGCTGGCGGCCGCGGCGACGCTCGAGGGTCTCGTCGTCGAGCTCGACCGGGGTGTCGTCGCTCAGGACCGCCTCGACCGGCGTCGGCGCGCTGCGACCCTCTCCGCTCCTGCCCTGGCCGCCCTTGCTCTGGCCGCCCTTGGAGCGGTTCTGGCCGCCCTGGCCGCCCTTGGAGCGGTTCTGGCCGCCCTTGCCCTGGCCGCCCTTGCCCTGGCCGGACTTGCCCGAACCGGACTGGTTCTGCGAACCGGACGCGTTCTGGCCGCCCTGGCCGCTCTGGCCGCCGCCACCGCCGCCACCACGGCGACGCCGCCGGCGACGGCTGCTGCGGGACTGGCCTGTTCCGGGCTGGCCGCCCGAGGAGCCCCCGGACGACCCTCCCGTCGGGGACGGACCGCCCGCGCCGGACCCCCCGGCCGGAACCGGCGGGGCAGGGCGGGAGTCGCCGATCTTGGGACGGGGGGCCGCTTCAGCGGCGGGCCGGGCCGGAGCCGCTGAGGCGCCGGAGGCGGCGGGTTCGGTGGTTCCGCCGGTCGGGCGGGGTGGGTTCGATTCGGTGTCCGACATGGGACGTTCCCTTCATGACGCACGCTCCGAGGCGTGCGGGGACGGCGCAGCGAGCTCGATCGGCTCGCGACGTTCGCCGTCGCTCTGGATCCATTGATGCGTCCTGACGACCCGGATCGGATGCTCGGGCAGCTCCATGGCGGCGAGCAGCTCGGCGGGTCGGACGCTGCGAGGTTTGGTGCCCAGCTCGACGGTGAGTCGAGAGCATTCGGGCGTGCGGTCCACGTCGAGTGACAGCAGGAGCGGTCGCAGGTCCTCGCGCACCTGCTTGCTCTTGCGGACGAGGTCGATGGGGAGCTCCTCGGCGGCCAGCATCCGGGCGGCGTTGGCGGTCGCCCGGTCGTGGTCGGCCGGGTCGAGGAGGAACTCCCAGGTGCACGAGGTCACCGCGTCCTGCAACGCGGCGGTGCCGGCCTCGATCGACGTCGAGGCGGTGGTCACGACCCCCGGCGGGAGGCACGGCTGGAGCAGGTCCGCCACCTCTTCCGCCGCGGGCAGTGCGGACGCCGTGCCGCCCTCGTCGGGCTCGACCAGGTCGATGTCGAGGTATTCGGCGAGGGACTCGTAGCCGGTCGACAGCGCCAGGCCGAAGTGCAGCCGGGCCCGGGGCGAGAACCCCTGGCTGTAGGCGACGGGGAGCCCCGCTCGCCGCACGGCACGCTCGAGGATGCGGGCCAGGTCGCGGTGCGACAGGAACCGCACCTTTCCGACCTTGGCGTAGCGGACCCTGACCTCCATCAGGCGCTCACCGTCGGCCGGGGGCTGAGCGACACCGGGACGGCGCCGCCGGTGCTGAGGTCCTGTCCGGTGCCCTGGCTCCCGCCGGCGGGAGGGGTGGCCGACGCGACCACGTGCTCGATCCCGTAGCCGGTGCACGCGCCGCAGTCGTAGCACGGCGTCCAGCGACAGTCGGGCAGGCCGACCTCGGCCAGGGCGTCGGTCCACTCCTGCCAGAGGAAGTCCTTGTGCAGTCCGGCCGAGATGTGATCCCAGGGCAGCACCTCGTCCTCGCGGCGGTGGCGGTACACGTACCACTCGATGTCGAGTCCGTGGGCAGCCATCGCCTCTTCCCAGAGGTCGATGCGGAAACACTCGGACCACTCCTGGAAGGTGCCGCCCCGACGCCACACCTCCTCGATGACCGGCGCCAGACGTCGGTCGCCGCGGCTGGCGATGCCCTCGGCGAGGGTGGCGCGGGGGTCGTGCCACTTCATCTGGACGCCGTGGTGGCGTCGAACGGCGTCGCGCAGCAGGTGGACCTTGCGCTGCAGCTCCACCTGGGTGTTCTGCCCGAACCACTGGAACGGGGTGTGGGCCTTGGGCACGAACCCGCCGAGCGACACCGTCACCGACGGGCCCTTGTGGTGGCGCTTGCCGATCTCGACGCAGTTGGCGGCCAGCTCGGCGATGCCGAGGGTGTCCTCGTCGGTCTCGGTCGGCAACCCGGTCAGGAAGTACAGCTTCATCCGCCGCCAGCCCTGCGAGTAGGCCGACTCGACCGCGTCGTAGAGGTCCTGTTCGCGGATGAGCTTGTTGATGACCTGGCGCATCCGCCACGTGCCCGCCTCGGGCGCGAAGGTCAGTCCGGTGCGACGCCCCCGTTGCAGCTGCGACGCGATGTCGACGCCGAAGGCGTCGACACGCAGCGACGGCAACGACACCGACACCCGACCGCACGCCTCGTCGTCGATGATGCCGCCGACCACGTCGCCGATGCCGGAGAAGTCGGCGGTCGACAGCGACGTGAGGGCGACCTCGTCGTAGCCGGTGCGACGCAGTCCACCCGCGACCATCGAACGCACCTGCTCTGCGGGACGCTCCCGGACCGGGCGGGTGACCATGCCGGCCTGACAGAAGCGACAGCCCCGGGTGCAGCCCCGGAACACCTCGACGTTGAGTCGGTCGTGGACCACCTCGGTCAACGGGACGAGCTGCGAGCGCGGGTACGGCCAGTCGGCCAGGTCCGCGATCGAGCGCTTCTCCACCACCTCGGGCGCCTCGGGCCAGATCGGCTCGACCGCGACCAGGTCCTGGCCGTCGTAGTGCGCCTCGTAGCCGGCGGGGACGTACACGCCGGGCACCGCGCACAGCGCCCGCAGCACCTCTTCGCGGTCGCCGCGCCCGGACGCCTTCCAGTCCGACACGATGCGGGTGATGTCGCCGACGGTCTCCTCGCCGTCGCCGAGCACGACCAGGTCGACGAACGCCGCGACGGGCTCGGGGTTGTACGCGCAGTGGCCGCCGATCACCACCAGCGGGTGATGCGCCCGACGATCCGCGGCGCGGACCGGGACCCCGGCCAGGTCGATGCAGTTCAGCAGGTTGGTGTAGGTCAGCTCGGCCGACAGGTTGAACGCCAGCAGGTCGAACGTGCCCGCGTCGCGGTGCGTGTCGACGCTGAACAGGGGCACGCCGGTGGCGCGCATCTCGGCTTCGAGGTCGATCCACGGGGCGTAGGACCGCTCGGCCACCGCGTCGGGCCGCTCGTTGAGGATCTCGTAGAGGATCTGGAGGCCCTGGTTGGGCAGACCGATCTCGTAGGTGTCGGGATAGGTCATCAACCACGCCACGATCGGGCTGGTGGGGCCGGCAGCGGACCAGTCGGGGGTGGCGGCGCCGTCCTCGCAGCCGATGTAGCGGGCCGGCTTCTGGACCCGGTGCAGCAGCGGTTCCAGGCGGTCCCACAGGGAGCCACCCGCGTCAGGAGGCCCCCCTCGGGGGTCGGCCAGGTGGGCGGTCATGGTGGGCCAAGTGTACCGACGGCGGGACCGGTGGACGGAACCGTTCCCCGGGCGGTCAGGCGTAGCGGTGCATGTGGACCGACTGCACCAGGCCCACCGCGGCGAACGAGGTCATCATCGACGACCCGCCGTAGGAGACGAACGGCAGCGGGATGCCCGTCACGGGCATGATGCCGAGCGTCATGCCGATGTTCTCGAAGATGTGGAACAGCATCATCGACATGATGCCGACGCAGATCAGGGTCCCGAGCGTGTCGCCGGCCAGCTGGGCGTTGCGCCACACCCGCCACACCATCAGACCCAGCAGGACCACCAGCGCGCCGGCACCGACGAAGCCGAGCTCCTCCCCGGCCACGGTGAAGATGAAGTCGGTCTCCTGCTCGGGCACGTAGCCGCCCCGGGTCTGGGGGCCCTTGGTGAACCCGTAGCCGGTCAGCCCGCCCGATCCGATCGCCTGCTGGGCCTGGCTGACGTTGTAGGACTGGCCGTCGGGGGTCACGAACGACGTGAGGCGGTCCTTCTGGTACTGGTCGAGGGTGCCCGAGTTCAAGATGCCGAGCACCGCCACCAGTCCGAGGGCGACCAGCACCAGCAGGTGACGCATCTGCACCCCGCCGACGACGAGCATGCCCAGGGCGATCACGATGAACACCAGCGCGGACCCCAGGTCCGGCTGCAGCAACGTCATGACGGTCGGCACGCCGAACAGGCCGAGGGCGACGGCCAGGCGCCGCAGGTCGACCCGGTCGCTCTGGCTCAGGTAGGCGGCCACCGCCAGGATCACCCCGAGCTTGGCGAACTCGGCGGGCTGCAGCGAGAACGGCCCGAAGCGGTACCACCCCTTGGTGCCGTTCACCACCGCGCCGAGCGGGGTGAAGATCCCGGCCATGCCGATCAACGACAGCCCGTAGATCACCTGCCACCAGTCCGCGATGCGGCGGTAGTCGATCAGCGAGATGCCCACCATGAGCGCCGCGCCCAGCACGACGAACAGGCCCTGGCGGACCATGTACCCGGAGCCGCCGGCGAGGTTGCGCGTGGCGCTGTAGACCATCGCGGTCCCCGTGACCACGATCAGCACCACCACGCCGAGCAGCACGGTGTCGACGTGACGCCACGGCGCGGTCAGGTCGGTGGAGCGGAACCGGTCACCCGACGGGGTGAGGGTGCGGGTCATCAGCCGGGTCCTCCGGATCCCACGTCGGACTGGCTGGCCTGGTTCGCGGCGAGCGCCGCCATGTCGCAGGCGGAGCGGTCCACCACGGTGCACGCCGGGGTCAGCTGGCCGTGGCTGAGCGGCTGGAGGATCCGGAACGCGAGCGGGGCGGCCACGTCGCCACCGAAGCCCGCCTCGGGCACCACCACGCTGATGGCGTACTGAGGCACCGCGCCGGGTCCGGTCGGGCCCCACCCCGCGAACAGGGCGGTGTCGGCCTTGCCCCTCACCTGGGCGGTGCCGGTCTTGCCCGCCATCGGCCACGCGGTGGGGCTCGCCCGCCACGACGCCGCTGCGGTGCCCTCGCCGCTCTGGGTCACGCCGACGAGCCCGCTGACGATCTGACCGTGCTGCTGTGGGGTCATGTCGACCTTCCCGAGCGCCTCGGGCTCCACCGTGGTCACCACGTCGAAGTTGCCCTCCTGACCCGGCGGCAGCGCCGCGTCCTTGATGCGGGTCACCTTGGAGACGATCTGGGGCCGGTAGCGGGTGCCGCCGTTGGCGAGGGTGGCGTACGCGTCGACCAGCTGCAGCGGCGTGACGAGCACGTCGCCCTGGCCGATCGAGGTGATGATGTTGTCACCGGTGCGCCAGTCGCCGGTGGCGAACTTGCCCGGGTTGGCCTCGTAGGCCTCCTTGCGCGCCGCGGGGGTGGGGAGCCGTCCGGAGTTCTCGCCGGGCAGGCGGATCCCGGTCGGCGACCCGATGCCGAACTTGGCCGCCGCGTCCTGGATGGGGGTGTCGCCGAAGCGGTCGCGGCCCACCCAGAACTGCTCGCCGATCCAGTAGTAGTAGACGTCGGAGGACACCGTCAGCGACCTCGGCACGTTGACCCGACCGTGCGGGGTGCCCCCCGCGTTGCGGAACTCGCACTTGGTGCCCTTGCAGGCCTTGAGCTTGTACACGCCGTTGTCGGGGTAGGACTCGTTGCCGGTCGGCAGCAGCCCGCTCGACATCGCCGCGAACGCCGTGAACGGCTTGAACGTCGATCCGGGGGCGTACATGCCCTGGAGCGCCCAGTTGTACAGCGGCTGGCCGTTGGCGCTGTCGTTGAGCTGCGCCCACAGCTCGGACGAGATCCCGTTGACGGTGCTCGACGGGTCGAATGGCGGGTAGCTGGCCATGGCCAGGATCTGACCCGTGGTCGGCTCCTGGATGACCACCGAGCCCTGCGGTGCGTTGAAGCGCGCTCCGGTCTTGTCGGTGCGACCCCGCAGCGAGTCGATCTTGGCGGCGAGCAGGCGCTCGGCCTCGGCCTGCAGGTCGATGTCGATGCTCAACCAGACGTCGTCGCCGGCGCGGGGCGTCTCCCGCTTGACCACGTCGATGAGGTCGCCCTTGGCGTTGACCTCGATGGTGCGGCTGCCGGGCACGGCGCGCAGGTAGTCCTCGTAGGAGCGCTCCACCCCCGACTTACCGATCAGGTCTCCGGGCTGGTACGGCTTGGGCGGAACCCCCGGGGTGGTCGTGGTCGTCTCGGGCGGATCCGTCGTGGTCACCCCGGCGGGCAGGGTCCCGCCCTTGGCCACGAGCTCCTTCTCGTTGATCTCGCCGACGTAGCCGAGGACCTGCCCGGCCAGCGATCCGTAGGGGTAGGAGCGCACCGATCGGGTCTCCACCACCACGCCCGGGAACCGCTCGGCGCGCTCCGACAGGTGGATCTCGACCTCCTCGGTCACGTCCTCGACGATCGGGACGTACTCCTGGGGGGCGTAGCGCTTGTCGTCGTAGCGCTTCTGGATCAGCGCCACCTTGGTGGGCCGACCCAGCTCGGTCATGGTCCGGGCCAGCTCCTCGAAGTGGGCGTTGCGCTCGTCGTCGTCCATCTTGCGCAGCGGCTCGCGGTCCAGGGCGACCACCCGCGAGGTCCGGTTGTCGACGATGACCTTGCCGTTGCGGTCCAGGATCCGACCCCGGGGACCCTCCTCGTGGATGACGCGGAGGCGGTTGGAGGCGGAGGCCACCTCGAACTTCTGGCGGTCGATGCCCTGCAGGAACCAGAGCCGGACGAACAGGGCGAGGAACAGCGACAACGCCACGATGCCCAAGGCGCTGAGGCGGACCTGTCGGGACTTGGTGTCCATCAGGAGCGGGCCCGCAGCGGGCTCGGAGGTCGGTGCGACATGGGGAACGGGTGATCGGGCGGCGTGCGCTCAACGGAGGCGGAGTCGGGTGTCGTCCGGGTGCGCCCACCGGCACACCGCCAGCACCGGGAGCGCGAGCACCGCGTTGAACGCCGTGACGATACCGACGATGGCGCCGAGCCGCGGGTCGGACAATGAGCGTTGTCCCAGCAACTGGCCGATGGCGGCGTAGAGCAGGACCCCGGCCGCGCTGGCCGCCGCGACGAGCCCGACCGAGATCGCCCGGGTGGGCCGAGCCACCGCGTCGCCGGCCAGCCCGGAGCCGTAGCCGACGAGGAGGTACGCGAGCGCGGTGACACCGAAGCGGCCCGGGAGGAACAGGTCGAGGACCAGCCCGCATGCGAACCCGATCCCGGCGCCGGTTCCCGGGCCCGAGGTGAGCCCGGCGCAGATCGACACGAGCAGGAGCAGGTCGGGGTGGACCCCGGCGACGCGGACCTGGGTGGCCAGGCCGATCTGCAGGACCGTGGCGACCGACACGATCAGCACCCAGCGGATGAGGGATCGCCCGTCGGTCATGGCCGTCGGGCCGCGGGGCCGGTCACCGCGGCGGCGTCCACTTGAGCACCTGGACGACGTCGAGCTGGGAGAAGTCGACCGCGTAGTCGACCAGCAGCAGCTGCATGCCGGTGTTCTCGTCGGGTCGGACCTTGTCGACCAGGCCGATCGGGATGTCCTTGGGCATGACCGAGTCGTCGAGTCCGCTGGTCAGCACCACCTCGCCGGGTTCGACCGGGTCGCCGACGTCGATGCCCCGGTCGACCACGAAGCGGTTCGAGTCCCCGCCGCCGTGACCCAGGCCGATGTCCTGGGTGCTGGCCAGGCGCACGCCGATGGTGAAGTCGGGGTCGGTGGCGAGCTGCACCACCGACCGGGTGCGGCTGACCCGCTCCAGCCGGCCGACGAGTCCGGCGCGGGTCACGACCGGCATGCCGACGGCCAGTCCGGCGTCGGACCCCTTGTCGATCTCGGTGCGGAAGGTGTCGAAGTTCGAGTACGGCCCGGTGGCGATGCGGGCGATCTGGGTCGGGATGTCTCCGACGAACTCGATCTGCAGCTGCTCCTGGAGCCGCTCGAGCTGCTCGACCGCGTTGGCGGCCTCGGCCTCTCCCCCCTCGAGCTCGTCGACGCGCTGACGCAACCGCTCGTTCTCGGCCTTCAGGTCGTCGTAGTCGCTCATCCCGCCCCAGGCGTTGCTGATCGGGCTGGTCACCCACGCGAACGCGTCTCCCACCGGGGCGAACACGTCACCGGCGGTGTTGCGGATGCCGTCGAACACCCCGACGCCTCGGGAGTCGAGCGTGATCAGGGTGACCGCCAGCAGGCTGAGGACGAGCAGCACGTACCGCGAGCGACGTCGCGTCTCGACGGTGCGCACCGGGGTCAGTCGCGGTGTGAGGAGAACAGGCCGGCCTGCTCCAGCGCCGGGAACTCCTCGAGCGCCATGCCCGAGCCGAGCGCGACGGCCTCGAGCGGCCGGGGGGCGATGCGGATCGGCATGCCCGTCTCCTGGGCCAGTCGGGTGGGGAGGCCCTTGAGCAGGGCACCGCCCCCGGCGAGCACGATGCCGCGCTCCATGACGTCTGCGGCCAGCTCGGGCGGGGTCTTGTCGAGCGTGACCTTCACCGCGTCGACGATGGAGGAGACCGGCTCCTCGATCGCCTCGCGGATCTCGTGGGTCGAGGTGACGATCGTCTTGGGCAGGCCGGTGACCAGGTCGCGGCCACGGATCTCGGCCTGGAGCTCCTGCTCGAGCTCCCAGGCGGATCCCAGCTCCATCTTGACGACCTCGGCGGTGCGTTCGCCGAGCGCCAGGCTGTACTCCTTCTTGATGTACTGGATGATCGCGTCGTCGAGCTCGTCGCCGCCGACGCGCACCGACTGGCTGGTGACCACGCCGCCGAGCGAGATCATGGCGACCTCGGTGGTGCCACCTCCGATGTCGACGATCATGTTCCCGGTCGGCTCGTGCACCGGCAGTCCGGCACCGATGGCGGCGGCCATCGGCTCCTCGATGATCCGGGCCGGCTTGCGGGCCCCGGCGAACTCCGCAGCGTCCTGCACGGCGCGCTGCTCGACGCCGGTGACGCCCGAGGGCACGCAGATGATCATGCGGGGCTTGGAGAACCGGCTGCTGTGCACCTGCTGGATGAAGTAGCGCAGCATGGTCTCGCAGACCTCGAAGTCCGAGATCACGCCGTCCTTGAGCGGACGGATGGCCTGGATGTGCGCCGGGGTCTTGCCGATCATCCGCTTGGCCTCGGTGCCGACCGCGACGGCGCGGCCGTCCTTGACCTGCACGGCGACCACCGAGGGCTCGCACAGGACGATGCCCTCTCCGCGCACGTAGACGAGCGTGTTGGCGGTGCCCAGATCGACCGCCATGTCGCGGCCCAGGAACGACGAGTTGAACCGTGCCATTGGTCCTCGGAGACTACGTGGAGGGAACGGGTTGACGCGGAGAGTGCTGTGGAGGGGGCGACTCCACGGGACTCAGCTCCGCAACAGAACTGCAATGACCCTACCGAGTCCGAGCCGTTTCGACCAGTGGCCCATGTCGCTGCGCGGTGCAGGCCCACAGCCGGGTTCGCCCGCGTGCCGGTCGCGCTCCTAGCCTTCGGCCTCCGGAGATCGCCCTCGTCGGCCTCCGGACCCACCCCCGACACGATTCCCCAGGAGCGCACCCGCTGTGACCAGGACCTTCATCATGTGCAAGCCCGACGCCGTCGAGCGGGGGCTGGTCGGCGAGATCATCGCCCGCATCGAGCGCAAGGGGCTGCGGATCGTCGCCATGGACCTGCGGGTCCCCGACACCGCTCTGGCCCAGGCCCACTACGAGGAGCACGCCGACAAGCCGTTCTTCGGGGAGCTGGTCACGTTCCTCACCCGCGGCCCCGTGGTGGCGATGGTGGTCGAGGGACCCGACGACGGCACCTGGCAGTTGATGCGGACCCTGATCGGCAAGACCAAGGTCGAGGACGCCCAGCCCGGCTCGATCCGCGGCGACTTCGCCACCACGACCAACGAGAACCTGGTCCACGGCTCCGACGGCACCGAGTCCGCGGCCCGCGAGATCGGCCTCTGGTTCCCGAACTTCGCCTGACGCGCCTCAAGACCAGGCTTTGTCCCGCACAGACGCGGTGATCACCGCGTCTGTGCGGGACAAAGCTGCGCGCTGGGGTCAGGAGCGCGGCGGTCAGGCGCGCGGCGGTCAGGAGAGCGCGGCGGCGACAGCGGCGCGGGCGGGGCCGATCAAGCGGAAGCTCCCGGTGACGACCACCATGTCCTCTTCCTGGGCCTGACCGACCGCCCGGCGCACCGCCTCGGTCGGCGAGGGCTCGACCTGCGCGGCCAGACCGGCCCGCTCGCACGCCTCGGCCAGCACTGCGGGCTCCAGCACCCGCTCCCCCGCGTCCGCCGACGTGCACACGACCAGGTCGGGACGCAGCGAGCGCACCGCGGCGACCGCGGCGTCGGGATCCCGACCGGCGAGCAGGCCGAGCACGACGACCCGAGAGCCGACGGTGGAGAACTCCTCGTCGAGGGTGGCTCCGAGCGCGTTCAATGCGTCGGGGTTGTGGGCCCCATCGAGGATCACCAGCGGTTGGTGCGACACCACCTCGACCCGGCCCTCCAGGCGGACCAGGGCCAGGCCGTCACGGACGAGGTCGACCTCGAGCGCCCGGTCGAAGAACGACTCGACCGCCGCGACGGCGACCGCGGCGTTGTGGGCCTGCACCGAGCCGTGCAACGGCAGGAAGATCTCGTCGTAGCGATCGTGCACCCCGGCGACGTCGACCAGGCGACCACCCACCGCGGGCCGACTGGCGAGCACCTCGAAGTCGACGTCCTCGGCCACCAGCGACGCGGGGCCCTCGGCGCGGAACACCTCGCGCAGCTCCGGCGTCATCCGACCCAGCACCGCCGGGGCGTCGGGCTCGATGATCCCGGCCTTCTCGCCCGCGACGGCCAGCTCCCAGCCGGGGGCGAAGTCCGTGTGGTCGCCGCCGACGCCGGTCACGACCGCCACCTGGGAACGGACCACGTTGGTCGCGTCGTAGCGGCCCAGCAGACCGACCTCGACGACAGCGACGCCGACCGGCGCCTCGGCGAACCAGCGCAGCGACGCGGCGGTCACCAGCTCGAACCAGGAGGGCCGCACCGACAGGAGCGGCTCGACCGAGCGGATCCCGTCGAGCACCTCCGACAGCGTCTGGTCGTCGATCGGCTCCCCGTCACGACGGAGGCGTTCGTTGATCCGCTCCAGATGGGGGCTGGTGGCGCTGCCGACGCTCAGGCCGTGAGCCTGGAGCAGCCCCACGATCATCGCCGTCACCGACCCTTTGCCGTTGGTGCCGGTGACGTGGATGGTCGGCACGTCGAGCTGCGGGTCGCCGAGCAGCGCCATCAGCTCGCTCATGGCGGTCAGGTCGAGGCCGTCGACCTGACCGGCGGCGATGCCCGCCGAGCTGGACTCGTGGTCCAGGTGGGAGTCGAGCCACGCCAGCGATTCGATGATGCCCACGGGTCAGGTCGATCGGGGAACGGCTGAACGGCCGGACGAGGGAGTCGGCTCAGGACGCGGCGCGGCGCGGCCGGCTCGACCGAGGCTTGCCCGAACGGGGAACCAGGGTCGGGTTGACCTTCTCGAGCACGGAGTCCTCGTCGACGACGACCTTGCTGACGTCGCTGCGCGACGGCAGCTCGTACATGACGCCGAGGAGCACCTCCTCGAGGATGGCCCGCAGGCCACGGGCGCCGGTGCCCCGCGCCAGGGCCTGATCGGCCACCGCGGCCAGCGCGGCGTCGGTGAACTCCAGGTCGACCTCTTCGAGCTCGAAGAACTTGCGGTACTGCTTGACCAGCGCGTTCTTGGGTTCGACCAGGATCTGGATCAGGGCCTCGCGGTCGAGGTTGTCGACCACGCCGAGGACGGGGAGCCGTCCGACGAACTCGGGGATGAGCCCGAACTTGAGCAGGTCCTCGGGCAGGGCCTGGGCGAACAGGTCGCCCTCGCGACGCTCGGTGACGGAGCGCACCTCGGCACCGAAGCCGATGCCCTTCTTGCCCACCCGCTGCTCGACGATCTTGTCCAGCCCGGCGAACGCACCGCCGCAGATGAACAGGATGTTCGTCGTGTCGATCTGGATGAACTCCTGGTGGGGGTGCTTGCGCCCGCCCTGCGGCGGCACCGAGGCGGTGGTGCCCTCGAGGATCTTGAGCAGCGCCTGCTGGACGCCCTCACCGGAGACGTCACGGGTGATCGACGGGTTCTCGGACTTGCGGGCGACCTTGTCGATCTCGTCGATGTAGATGATGCCGGTCTCGGCCTTCTTGACGTCGAAGTCCGCAGCCTGGATCAGCTTGAGCAGGATGTTCTCGACGTCCTCGCCGACGTAGCCGGCCTCGGTGAGAGCGGTGGCGTCAGCGATGGCGAACGGCACGTTGAGCATGCGGGCCAGCGTCTGAGCCAGCAGCGTCTTGCCGCACCCGGTCGGCCCGATGAGCATGATGTTGCTCTTGGCCAGCTCGACCTCGTCGGGGCCGGAGCGGGTGGCGCCGTGCTGCACCCGCTTGTAGTGGTTGTAGACCGCGACCGACAGGATCTTCTTGGCCCGGTCCTGACCCACGATGAAATCGTCGAGGAACTCGAAGATCTCCGCCGGCTTGGGCAGCTCCTCGAGGACCAGGTCGCCGGTCTCGGCGAGCTCCTCCTCGATGATCTCGTTGCACAGGTCGATGCACTCGTCGCAGATGTAGACGCCGGGGCCCGCGATGAGCTTCTTGACCTGCTTCTGCGACTTGCCGCAGAACGAGCACTTGAGGAGCTCTCCTCCGTCACCGAACTTGGCCACCGGGCTCCTTCCGGGGTGCGTCGAGCGTGCTCGAACCTGTGGTCACGACGGGGAGCGGCCCGTCGTGGGGAACCATTGTGCCCGATCCGTCAGCGGATCGCCGCGATGGGACCGCTGTTGTCGACCCGGTCACGGGCTTCGATGACCTCGTCGATGATGCCGTACTCCTTGGCCTCGGCCGCGGTCATGACGTAGTCGCGGTCGGTGTCCTTGGAGATCTTCTCCACCGACTGACCGGTGTGGCGGCTGAGCACCTGCTCGAGGGTCTCCTTGAGCCGGATGATCTCGTTGGCGGCGATCTCCAGGTCCGACACCTGCGCGTAGCCGGACTGCGCGTAGGGCTGGTGGATCAGCACCCGGGCGTTGGGCAGGGCCAGGCGCTTGCCCGGGGTCCCCGCGGCCAGCAGCACCGCGGCCGCCGAGGCGGCCTGTCCGAAGCACAGGGTCGTGATCTCGGGCCGGATGTACTGCATGGTGTCGTAGATGGCCATCAGCGCGTTGATGTCGCCGCCCGGCGAGTTGATGTAGATGCTGATGTCCTTGTCGGGGTTCTCCGACTCGAGGAACAGCAGCTGCGCGCAGATCAGATTGGCGACGGCGTCGTCGATCGGGGTGCCGAGGAAGATGATGTTCTCGCGCAGCAGGCGCGAGTACAGGTCCGAGTAGCGCTCACCCCGGCTCGTCTGCTCGATGACGTTGGGGACGAGGTAGCTCTGCGGCTGGGTGGGGGGCACTCGATCGGCTCCTGGTGGTGCTGCGGGGCCGACGCTGGTCGACCCGTCCGGGTGGGGATCCACGCTACCGCGCCCGCCCGGCGATCAGTCGTGATCGTGATCGTGGTCGTCGTGGTCATGGTCGTGCTCGAGCGGCTGCAGGAACCGCTCGTCGATGGCGTTGCCATCAGGATCCACCACCTCGGCGTGCGCGACCAGCCAGTCGATCGCCTTCTGCGCTGCCAGGTCCGAGCGCAGCTCGGAGAGCTGACCGCCCCGGCGCAGCTGCTCACGGGCGTCGTCGAGCGAGATGTCGGCGTCGCCGATCATGTGCTCGATGGCGTGGTCGACCTCGTCCTCGGGTGCGACGATCTGCTCGGCGGCCACGACGGCCCGCAGCGCAAGGTCGGCCTTGACGCCGTCGGCGGCGCTCTCCTTCAGCCCGGAAAGGAAATCGTCCTGGTCCTGGCCGATCACCCGCAGGTAGTCGTCCAGGCCGATGCCCTGCTGCTGCAGTCGCATGATGACGTTCTGCAGCTGAGACGACATCTCTGCGGAGACCAGCGACTCGGGGATCTCTTCGTCGACGAGCTGGGTCAACTCGGTGACGACCCCGGTCCGCACCGCCCCCCGGGTGCGGTTCTCGGCGCCCTCGGCCAGGCGTGAGCGCACGTCGTCGGTGAGCTGCTCCACGGTCTCGAACTCGGTTGCCTCGGCGACCCACTCGTCGGTCAGCTCGGGCAGCACCCGCTCCTTGACCTCCTTGACCACGACGCGGAAGTCGACGTCGTCCTGTTCGGGGTCGGGGTGCTCGGCGGTGAACTCGACCACATCGCCGGCCGAGGCGCCGAGGAGGTTCTCGTCGAGCTCCGAGGCGATCATCCCCGAGCCGACCCGGTACAGGTAGTCGTCCGCGGTGAGGCCGTCGACCTCTTCGCCGTCCTGGGTGCCGGAGATGTCGATGGTGACGAAGTCGTCGCTGGCCGCGGCGCGCTCGACCGCCTCGAGCTCGCCGTACTGGCTGCGGATCCGGTCGATCTGTGCGTCGATGTCCTCGGTGGCCACCTCGGGGCTGGGGACCTCGACCCGCAGGCTGCCGTAGCCGGCGATGTTGATGGAGGGACGGACGCCGACGACTGCGGTGAAGGTGACGTCGCCGGACTCCTCGCCGTCGGTGATGTCGAGCTCGGGCTGGGCGATGACGTCCACGTCGTTCTCGATGATCGCCTCGCCGTAGAACTCGGGGATGGCCCGGTTGAGCGCCTCGGCCCGGGCGTAGCCGGATCCGATCTGCTTCTCCATCAGGGCGCGGGGGGCCTTGCCGGGGCGGAACCCGGGGATCTTCACCTCTTTGGCGATCTCCTTCCAGGCCGCGGCGATGGCCGGCTCGAGCTCGACCTCCTCCACCTGGACGGTGAGCTTGACCTTGGGTTCCAGGTCGGGGGTGTCGGGAACGGGTTCGAGCGTGGCTTTCACAGGGGCGAGAGCCTACAACGGCGCCGATCGACGGTTCCCATCGCCGGCACCGACGATCCGGCGGTCCGGGTAGTGTCGGCGCCCACGGGACGTGGCGCAGCCTGGTAGCGCACCGGCTTTGGGAGCCGGGGGCCGCGAGTTCGAATCTCGCCGTCCCGACTCACTCCGATCGGGTGAGCCGAAGCGTACGACGCTCCCCGTAGGCTCATGGCCATGACCGACAGCACCACCGCCGGAGCGTCCGCGGAGCCCACCTCGGGCGACCTCCCCGCCACCGGGACCGCCGATCTCGATGAGGTCGGCGTGCCCGCCGGATCCGCGGCCGTGTCCCGACTCGAGTCGGTGCTGTCGCTCGTGTCACCGGTGACGTCGTCGCCGGGCGCACCGCTCGAGACCACGAACTTCATCCGCTCGGTGCAGCCGTCGCTGATGCCGCGCACGTCCCTGCACCAGGGCGTGGTCAGCGCACTGTCGATCCTGACCGCCCGCAAGGTCAGCAAGGTCGTCGAACGGCTGACCGACCGGGTGACCTTCGGCAGCGACTCGCTGACCGCCCGCCTGGTGGCCCGCGCCGCCCTGGTCGCCGGCGGCAACGCGCTGGCCGCCGTCCCGGACCCCGACGACCAGCGATGGCCCGCCGGGGTCTCCCGCCTCACCGGCGAGCTGCTGCAGTTCGGAGCCGCTGGCGGCGCCCTGTACGACGTGCTGTCCAAGCTGGACACCGGCGAGTCCGACAACGTGCGGAGCCTGCGCCGCCTCGGCATCACCACCGGGGTGTCGGTCGGCTTCGCCGCGTACGCGTCACGCCGCTTCCTCACCGAGCGGCGGTCGTTCTTCACCGACGACTTCGACCAGCTGTCTCTCACGCTGCCGCAGACCATGCTGAACACCGCGGCGGTCACCGCTGTCGGCACCGGCCTGGGGGCATCGTTCAAGCTGACCCGCCGCGGGTGGATCCGCTACTTCGGACCCGGCATCACCCGCAACCTCCTGGCCCGGGGCGTCAACGCCGGGCTGTGGGCCGGAGCGGCCACGGGTCTGTACTGGGCCGGCATCTCCTACATCGGTCGCTCCAACGAGAAGATCGACCCCGGCTACTCGCAGGCTCCCACCGATCCGTTGGTGTCGGGGTCTCCCGAGAGCCTGGCGTCCTTCGAGGAGCTCGGACAGCAGGGCCGACGGTTCGTGCTCGACTCGGTGGACCCGGAGCTGATCGACGAGACCCTCGACGAGTCCGGGGCCCGGACCCCCATCCGCATCTACATCGGCTTCAACGACCACCCGATCCACTCGTCGTCGAGGGCCGAGACCGCGCTCGCCGAGCTCGAGCGGACCGGCGCCTACGACCGGAAGTACCTGCTCCTGGTCTCCCCCACCGGCACCGGCTGGGTCGACCACACCGTTCAGGAGGCCACCGAGTTCTTCGCCCGGGGCGACATCGCCACGGTGTGCATCCAGTACGGCCGCTACCCGTCGTTCCTGTCGCTGCAGAAGGTACGTCAGGGGCGTCGCCAGTTCCGCACCCTGGCCCTCGGCGTGCACCAGCGACTCCAGGGCATGGCCCCCGAGGACCGGCCCGAGGTCCTGGTCTTCGGCGAGAGCCTGGGCGCCTGGTCGTCGTCGGACGTGGTCATGAAGTCCGGGATCGACGGCTTCGACTCCTACAGCATCAGCCGGGCGCTGTGGTTCGGCATGCCCCACCTGGCCCGCTGGTCCAAGGCCGGCCTGGACCGCCCCGGGGCCATGACCCCGCCCGGAACCGTCGGCGTGTTCGACCGCTGGGAGGAGCTCGAACGCCTCACCCCCGACGAACGTGACGCCCTGCGGGTGGTCCAGCTCAGCCACGACAACGACCCGATCACCCACGTCGACCCGTCGATCCTGTTCCGGCCGCCGGACTGGTTGGGCGAGCCCCGCGGCCGCAACGTGCCCGCGGGTCAGCGCTGGTTCCCGGTGGTGACGTTCCTGCAGACGTTGATCGACGCCGCCAACGCGATGCGCAACGAGCCCGGCGAGTTCCGCTCCACCGGCCACGACTACCGGGCCGACACCGCCCGCTTCGTCGCCGAGGGCTACCGCCTCCCCTACTCCGAGCAGCAGCTCGCCGCGGTCGAGGTGCAGCTGCGACGACTCGAGAAGGAACGTGCCGCCCGGGCCAAGGGCACCGAGGACGGCGACGCGTCGGCGGGCTCCGACGGTGCCGCCGCGGCCGACGGCCCGGTCCGCGACGGGCGCACCGCGGGTCCGGCGTGGCTGCGCAAGGCCGGCATCGGCGGCTGAGCGGCCACGGGGTGGGCCACGACGCGATCACCGGGGGCGACCCGCCGCCGACGGGGCTTGCCGCGCCCCACGATCACGGGGGACCGCTGTGGTGGGACCCGCTGTCGCACCGGCCCGCGCACGCGAATCCCGAGACCGGCCCGCTCCTGGGCGTCGTCGGCGTCCTGGTCGGTTCGAACGTCATCGCCAACGAGGTCCTTCCGTCCTGGGCGTACATCCCCTGGAACATCGGCGTGGCGGGAGCCCTGGTGTGGGTCGCCCGACGGTGGGGCCGGACGACTCCCCGGGAGCTCGGCCTGGCACCGGACCGGATCCGCTCCGGTCTCCTCTGGGGCGGGTTGGCCGCCTTGGCGGTGGTGGGAACGACAGCCGTCGGCGCCCTGCTGCCAGTGACCCGCGAGCTGTTCCAGGACGACCGGGCTGCCGGGCTGTCGCTGGGAGGTCTCGCCACCTACGCCCTGGTCGAGATCCCGTTCGGCACGGTCCTGGCGGAGGAGACGATGTTCCGCGGCGTCCTGCCGGCGATGTTCCGGAGGCGCTTCGCCCACCGTCGGAACTGGGCGGTGCGCGGCGACCTGGCGGCCGCGACCCTGTTCGGGCTGTGGCACGTGCTGCCGTCACTCGACCTGGCGGCGAGCAACACCGCGCTGAAGGACCTGCCCTTCGGCCTGGGTGTCCCCGTCGCGATCGCCGGCAGCGTGGCGGCCACCGCGGTGGCCGGACTGGGCTTCACCTGGTTGAGGAACCGCTCGGGCAGCCTGGTCGCACCCGTGCTCCTGCACTGGGCGATCAACGGCAGCGGCATCGTGGCCGCCTGGATCGTCCAGCACTGAACCTGGATCCACCGATCGGGTGTGGTGATCTTCAGCGGGTTCGGGTTCAGGCGGCGGTGAGGAGGTGGTGGAGCAGTTCGTCGAGGGCGTAGGCGGTGAGGTGTTCGCCGCCGCCGTGGCAGCGACACGAATCAGCCCCGATGTCTGGTGGCGGCTCCGGTGGGTGTGTCTGGTGTGGCAGCACCGCAACATCGGCGTGTGGTCCGGGTGTCGGGCCTGGCGGGCCGGAGGATCCGAGGCAGCGGGTTCGGTCGTAGAAGGTGAGTTGGCTGCCGTGTCGGATGATCTGCCAGCGTTTCCGGTGCAGTTCGTGGTGATGGAAGCTGCACAACAAGACACCGTTGTCGAGGTCGGTGAGACCACCGTCCTCGGCGACTCCGGCGATGTGGTGGGTTTCGACGAAACGGGTGGTCGGACATCCCGGGAACTCACACGCCGATACGCCTCCGGCACGGTGGCGTAGAGCGCGGCGTTGGTGACGGTTGAACAAGCGTTTCTCCGTGCCGAGCCACAGTGGTTGGCCGTCGTGGTCGACCAACATCTGCAACGTTCCCTCACAGAGGACCCGTGACAACTCGGCGTTGTTCAGGTGTGCTCCGGTGCGCGGCAGATAGGCACGGGAACCGAGACCGACCGCCACGTTCGCGTCGATGTCGATGCCGAGCGCTTCGGCGAGAGCGGCGATGTCACAGACGACCTGCACGGCGAAACGTTCACCGCCACGGTCACCCACCCCGGCACCCGACGCGTGTTCCAACACGATGGACGCCATCGCGGCGATCGACTCGACCGCGCTCACACCCCGCCTCGACACCCCCGCCTCACTGGCTTCCCCAGCAGCGGCGGCACGGGCTGCGTCGGCGGCTCCGGCTGCATCGGAGGCTTCCCCGACATCGGAGGCTCCAGCTGTTCCGGCTACATCGGTGGCTCCAGCTGTTTCGGCTCCGGTGGTTTCGGCTGTGTCGGATGGTTCGCCAGCAGCAGGCGGCTCGTCGGCGTGTGGGTGGGTGCCGGTCCGTTCCATCTGGGCGATGACGGCCCGTCGGGCTTGTTCGAGCAGTTCTCCGGTGAGCTTGTCGAGGGCGCCGTCGATCCGGTAGCGGCCGTGGTCATCGATCCAGTTCCGCCACCAGTGATCCAACTCGAGATCATCAGCAACAGAACCATCACCGCCGCCGTCGTTGGCACTGTCGTTGGTGGTGGGGCGTAGTGACCGGTACGCGGCGAGCACCCGTTGTGCTTGACGCGGGGTGCAGGCCCGCACGACGTCGAGGACCCTCGCTTCGTTGTCGGCGGTGACGACTCTTGCCGCGAAGGCGAGCACCCCCATCGACACCTGCCCGCCGCGTGCCGCGGCGAGCAGGGACGGCATCTCATCGACCCGCGCCGCGATCGACACCAGACGTTCCGCGTCACGAGGAGCGAAGTTCGTGCGTACCGACAGGTAGTGGGAGAAGGACCGCCACCCCCGACCCTGCCATCCCCCGACCGCGTCGTACTCGGCGAGGACACCGACCAGTTCCGCGTCCAACGCGTGGATCTGCGCGGACAGCACACCGATGCGATCATCCAACTCGCGCCGACGCGACTCCCAATCACCAACCGCGCCCACAACCACTCCACCAGCAGCAGCGCCAGCCGCTTCTGGCCGCTCCGAGGTGATGGTGCCGGTGTCCATGCCCACCACCATATCGAACACGTGTTCGATCCTGCAAGGCCTGGGCCCGGATTCGTCGCAGACGGTTCGGCTTCGAACACCCGCATGAACCCAAGGCGAAAGGCACCTTTCGCGAATACGAAACCCACCCCATCGGTGGATCCAGGCTGAACCGCCCCGGACCCAACCGTCCCGACGCCCCGAGGCCGGGACCGGTCCGTTCAGTGCTCGATGGTGAAGACGTCGAGCAGGCCGGTGATGTCGAGCAGGCGGACCACCGAGGCCGACGGCGAGCGCAGCACGACCCGGCGGTCCCCGTCGCCCCGGGCCAGGACCAGGGAGCGCAGTCCGCTGGAGTCGATGAACTCCAACCCACCCATGTCGAACACCAGCTCGTCGACGCCGATGTCGAGCCGACCGGCGATGACGTCGTCGAGCCGACCGGACGTCTGGGCGTCGAGGTCGCCGCTGACCACGATCACGCCCTCGTCGACCTCCACCGCGAACCCGTCCGTCATCGGGACCAAACCTATTGGTCCGGGCGGTCGAGTTCCACCGTCGGACCCGACCAGGGAGCAGACGACCGACCCGGGACGGCACCGGGATTCCCGGGCCTGCGCTAGCGTGACCGGTCCCTGCCCCGGCAGGGAACGCGGGTGTAGCTCAATGGCTAGAGTCCCAGTCTTCCAAACTGGCGATGCGGGTTCGATTCCCGTCACCCGCTCTCATGCGCAGGCCAGGTCGAGGAGCTCGACCAGAAGGGCGTCGACGCGGCGTCGGTCCGGACCGGTAATTCAGGTCCAGGCCGGGACCAGGGCTGTGGTTGCACCCCGGTCACCGGATCGTGAGGAGATCGCGAAGATCCGTCGCCCGCTACGGTCCTCCGGGTGATCCCATCACCTTCCGACCGCACCGAGATCCGCACCGCGCTCGTGCTCGGGGCCACCAGCGACATCGCGGTGGCGACCCTGGCCGAGCTGCACCGGCGCGGACCGCTGCGGGCGGTGCTCGCCGCCCGCGATCCCGACGCGGCCACCGCAGCGGTCGCTGCCGCGGCCCCCGGTCTGTCGACCGAGGCGGTGGCGTGGGACGCCCTCGAGGTCGAGGGTCACCGTGCCCTGTTCGAGCGGGCGGCCACGACGCTGGGGACCATCGACGTCGTGCTGTGCGCCGTGGGGCTGCTCGGGCACCACGCCGGGATGTCGATGGGTCCCGTCGACGTCGACCACATGATCCGCACGAACTTCGCCGGGCCCGCCGCAGCTCTCGCCGCGGCCGGCCAGTACCTGGTCGAGCAGGGCCACGGCACCATCGTCGTGCTGTCGTCGGTCGCCGGGCTGCGGGCCCGACGATCCAACTACGTCTACGGCTCCACCAAGGCTGGCCTCGATCTGTTCGCACAGGGCCTGTCCGACTCACTGGTCGGCACCGGGGCCCGGTGCGTCGTCGTTCGGCCCGGCTTCGTGCGGTCGCGGATGACCGAGGGCCTGGACCCGGCGCCGTTCAGCACCGACCCGGCCACGGTGGCCCGCGCCACCGTCGATGCCCTACAGCGACCCGGCCGCGACGTCGTGTCGGTCCCCCGCGTCCTCGGACCGCTGTTCGGCGTGCTGCGGGTGGCGCCCCGGGGTCTGTGGCGACGCATCGCGGGTGACCGCTGAACGAGCTGGTCAGTCCCTCTCCAGGTCAGTCCCGCTCCAGGTTCAGGGCCGCGCTGTTCATGCAGTACCGCAGGCCCGTCGGCTGCGGACCGTCGGGGAACACGTGGCCCAGGTGGGCGCCGCAACGGGCGCACCGGGCCTCGGTGCGGACCATGCCGTGGGAGCGGTCCGACACCTCCTCGATCACCCCGGGCTCCATCGGCTCCCAGAAGCTGGGCCAGCCCGAGCCCGACTCGAACTTGACGTCGCTGCGGAACAGGGGCGTGTCGCACACGACGCACCGGTAGGTGCCCTGGTCGTGGCAGTCCCAGTACACGCCGGTGAAGGCCTGTTCGGTCCCCGACTCCTGGGTGACGCGCCACTGCAGGTCGTCGAGTCGGTCCCTGAGCTCGTCGGGGTCAACGTCGGTCATCTGCTCCTCCTGGAGGTTCCCACCGCTGGACCGGGACGCCGTCGGGCACCGGGGGCGGCACGGCGATCAGCGTACGGCTGCCGGGGGACGGCCCCGCGGTCGCCCGTCGCCCGAACGAGATCGCACGATCGATCCCCTCCGGTGTGAGCAGCCCCACCAGGCGGCCCTGGTCGAGCACCACGGCGATCCCGCCGGACTGGATCCGGAGCCGGTCGAGCACCGAGACGACCCGTTCACCGGGGGTTGCGGTCGGTAGCTGCGACACGGGCAGCATCACGTCCGCGACGGTCGTCGTCGCCCAACGCTCCGCGGGCAGCCGTCGCAGCCGGGCGAGCGTCATCACGCCGACGATCCGGTGATCGGCGTCGACCACCGGAACCGCGGCCCAGGTGCCGCGGTCGGCCAGTGCTCCGGAGGCGGCGTCGGCCACGGTGCTCCAGCTCCGGATGGACGCGGGGTCGCGATCCATGGCGTCGGCCACCGGCATCGACCCGAGCGCCTCCTCGCTGCGGTAGCGGCTCTCCTCGGCCCGGGCCGCGGTCATGAGGAACCAGCCGACCATGATCGTCCACAGACCCGAGCTGCTGCGGAGCACGAACACCTCGGCCGCCCCGGCGGCGACGATCAGGATCGCGACAGCCCGACCCGCTCGGGCCGCCCACACCCTGGCCCGGAGGCGATCGCCGCGGACCATCCAGATCAGCGCGGCCAGCACCCGACCGCCGTCGAGCGGAGCACCGGGCAGCAGGTTGAACACGGCGAGCACGACGTTGACGAGACCCAACCAGCCCAGCGCGACGACGTAGATCTCGGGAACACCGACGCTGCGGAGTCCGACGGCCGCGGCCAGCGACAGCGCTCCGACCACCAGGCTCATGGCGGGACCGGCCAGCGCGATCCGCAGCTCCGCTCCCGCGGTCCGCGCATCGGAGCGGAGCTGGGCCACGCCGCCGAACAGCCAGAGGGTGATGCCGAGCACCTCGATGTCGTTGCGGCGGGCCACCACGGCGTGCCCGAGCTCGTGGGCCAGCAGCGAGCCGAGGAACAGCAGCGTGCCCAGAGCGGCGACCGACCAGTACGCGCCGGCGGGCAGACCGGCCACCGAGGCGGGGAGGATCGACGACGCCAGGATCCACGTCAGCAGTCCGGCGAACATCACCACGCCGAGGTCGGCAGAGATCTCGATGTCGAAGACCCGTCCGAGGCGGACACCTGAGGTGCGCACCGCACTCCTCCCTGTCGAACCGCAACCTACCCCGCCTCGAAGTGGGCCGGCCGGGGTCGACAGCGAGGGCTGAGAAGGAACTCCAGATGGCAGGAGCTCCGGGTGGGAGAGCGAGTGGGTCGCCCTCGACCTGTCCCCGGACAGCAACGAACCCCCGGCCGGAGAGTAGGAGGGAAGGGAAGAACCCTACGGCCGGGGGTCGTTGTTCATTGTTTCTACCCCATCCGAGACTGTTCGCGCTCGTCAACGTGGACGTGAAGGTGTTCACATCGGGTGAACTTTCCTCACCCCTCCGCGGCATCGGGTCCGCTCCCGGATCGGTCCCGGGGCTAGCGGCGCACCATGAACAGGGTGGTGAGGGCTCCGTCGACGACGGTGCGATCCGCGTCCAGCACGAACCCCTCCGGGTGCTCCCAGTCGGCCAGGTCGGCGGCGTCGGTCCCCGGGTTCTCGAGCAGGTGGCGGACCAGGGCGCCCTTCAGCAGCTTGTTCCAGTGCGCAACCGCGACCAGCTCGCCCCGGGCGTTCGGTTCGAGGAAGACCACGGTGGTCCGCGGAACGCCTCCCAGATCCACCGCGGCGGAGTGCTCGAGCGGCAGCAGGTCCCAGACGGCCCGCCCGCCGGCTCGTTCGGACAACGCGGCGGAGATCGGCCCGCGCCACCACGTGGAGAGCTTCCCCATGCGTCCGATCGACACGCTCATCTTGAGCTTGTGATCCGGGATCGGATCAGAGGGGGCGACCAGCCCGAACACGGCCGAGAGCACGAGCACCGACGAGTCCGCCCGACGGCGGGCCGCAGCCGACAGCGACGGAAGGTCGAGGGCGTCGTAGAGCACACCGGTGAAGCGCTGCGCGGCGGCCATGGTCGGGGACTCGGCGACGGTCCGGTTGGCGGCGGTCGCCGCGGCCAACGCGTCGCCCTTCACCCCGAGCAGCTTCTGACGTTGCGCCTCGTTGCGGCGCATGGCCGAGCGCAGGGCCGCCATCACCGCCAGGCGCCGGTCGTCGAGGTCGATCGCCATCGTCGACGGGGCCCAGGCGGGGCCCGACCCTCCGGGCGCCTTTCCTTCCGACGGCGGGATCAGGATCAGCGGAGGCTCGGGCACGGGCGCCGATGATCGCGCGTCGAGCGACCGCGACCATCACGGAGCAGACCCCAGGAGCGCCCCCGGCAGGATTCGAACCTGCGACCGTCGGATTAGAAGTCCGCTGCTCTGTCCAGCTGAGCTACGGGGGCGGTGGTGGTGGGCGGCACCGTATATGCTCGCCCCTCTTGTCATGGTGGCCGTAGCTCAGCCCGGTTAGAGCGCCAGGTTGTGGCCCTGGAGGTCGGGGGTTCAAGTCCCCTCGGTCACCCCATGCGGACGGCGCCACCGGTTCGGACCGGTGGCGTCGGGTCGCTACAATCCAACTCCGCCGGGTCCGCCCGGCGGAGTCACATGCGCCTCTAGCTCAATTGGCAGAGCATCGGACTCTTAATCCGCTGGTTCCGGGTTCGAGTCCCGGGGGGCGTACACAGCGAAGGGCCCGGAACCGTCAGGTTCCGGGCCCTTCGTCGCGGATCCGGCTCCGATCAGGACCGGGCGTCGGTTCAGGCGGCGTTGAACCCGACGCCGGGGGCCAGGGCGCTGCGGTCGACCTCGGCGCTGCCGAAGCCGAGGACGATGTGGGAGATGCCCGGGATCAGGAACAGGAAGATCTTCCAGCCGAGCTCCTTGCCGAACAGCTCCGCGGTGTCGTTGGCCAGCATCCACATGGCGATGATGTTGATGCAGGGGATCAGCGACAGGATCAGCCACACCACCGGCTCGTGCTGGCCGCGGGCCTTGAACAGCATGTACACGTTCACGAGCGGGATGATCCCCATCCAGCCCGGCAGGCCGAGCTTGGTGAAGACCTTCCAGTAGCCGATGAGGAACACCACGAACAGGGCGAGGTAGATGACCATCAGGATCCCGAACGCGGCGAAGCCGCCGCCGTTGGAGCTGGTGGTGGTCTCGAAGTCCTGGGCCAGGGTTGCGAGCATGGTCCGAATCTCCTCCCGAGGTCCGCGGGGTGCGGATCTCCTTCAGGAACACCGAGCGTAAGCGGCCGGCCACGTAAAACGGCGCGATGCCCGGTCGTCACAGAGAACGGCCGACGGGCATCCGACCGCCCGCAGCGGCTCCGCTGCTCAGCGGTGCAGGGACCGGTACACCGCGTCGATCAGCGCCCGGTTGCGGGTGCTCTGCCAGCGGGGGATGACGTGGTTCATCACGTAGCCGAAGGCGATCCCGTCGACGGGGTCCGCGAAGCCGAGCGACCCGCCCGTGCCGTAGTGGCCGAACGCCCCGGGGTTCGGGCCCAGGCGACGCCGGTCCGTCGTCGTGGCGAAGCCCAGTCCGTAGGAGAGCTCGTCGTCGAGGATCGGGCAGTGACCGACCGCCTGCACCGTCGTCGCCGCCCGCAGCAGCGCGGGTGACAGGAGGCGATCGTCGTCGAGCAGCGCCGAGTAGATGCGGGCCACTCCGGCCGCCGTTCCGTGACCGCTGGTCGATCCCAACGGCAGCGACCGCCACCGTGGCGTGTTCATCACACCCACCGACGAGTAGCCCGGCGGGTTGAAGTGCGCCAGGGCGTGCAGAAGGTTCAGGCCCTCGAGGCGGTCCAGGTCGAACGCCGGGATCCTGAACGCCTCGTCCCAGACCGTGTCGGCGCAGCGGTGCTGCTGATCGGACGGCACCCCGAAGTGCACGTCGGCCCCCAGCGGGCCGGCGAGCGCGGCCAGGGCCTCGCCGGGGCCGGCACCGCCGATGCGGCGGACCAGCTCGCCGACCAGGTGACCGAAGGTGTTGACGTGGTAGGCGAGCTGCTCCCCCGGTGGCCACCACGCCTCGGTGGCGGCCAGCGCCCCGGTCATCGTCGACCAGTCGAACAGGTCGTCGTCGTTCAGGTGACGACGGATGGCCGGCACGCCGGCCCGGTGGGTGAGGGCATGGCGAACGGTGGCCGACGCCTTGCCGCCCGCCGCGAACTCGGGCCACACCGACGCGATCGGGTCGTCGAGGCCGACCTCTCCGCGGTCGACCAGTCGCAGCAGCAGCAGCGACAGGAGCCCCTTGCCCACCGAGTAGAAGTCGGTGATCGTGTCCGCCGCCCACGGCCGGGTCCGGGTCGCATCGGCCCAGCCGCCGTGGAGGTCGACGACCACCTCGCCCCGGTGGATGACGCAGACGGCGGCGCCGAGCTCGCCCTGTTCGACGAAGTTGTCGGCGAACGCGACGCGGACCGCGTCGAAGCGCTCGGCGCAGAACCCGCCGATCGGGACACCGCCCCCGTCGTCCATCGGCACTGTCGCGGTCAGGCCGCCGTCCGCAGCACGCGCTGGTTCCACGGGTTGACCGACAGGATGCCGTGCAGGCGAGGCAGCGTCGTGCGGGCCATCAAGCGGGCCCCACGCACCGCGCTGAGCTCGGCCGGGTTGAGCTCGCCCACGTCGAGCAGACGACGCATCCGGCGGGGCAGCAGCTCGGCGGTCACCCAGTTCAGCGGGACGAACGACTGGTCGGGGATCCAGCGCAGACCCGGACGCATGAGGACCCGGGTGATCTCACGGGACTCGTCGGTCGGCTCGAGGGTGGCGAATCGCTCGGCCATGTAGCTCCGGAACGCGGCGAGGTCTTCTGGGATGAGCTCGTCGGGGATGCCGAACGCGCCCGCCATCAGCTTGGACTCCTCGAAGAACCGCTCGCGGTCTGCTCTGCGCATCTCGCCGACGTAGCGACGTTCCACCTCGAAGGTGGTGTCGACCAGGGTGGCCAGCACCCAGTACTGCAGCTCGGGGTCGTTGGCGCGGTACTTCTCGCCCTCGGCGGTCGTTCCCCGGACCCGGGCGTGGATCGCCCGCAGCTGCTTCAGCATGGCGTCGCGGCGTTCGGGAGCCGCGAAGCTGATCGTCAGCATGGCGTCGAGGGTGTGGTCCAGCCGTCCGATCGGGTTGGTGCGGAACTCGCTGTAGTTGGCCACGCCGGCAGCCACCTTGGGGTGGCACACCTGCAGGATCGCAGCCCGGGGTCCGCCGATGAGCGGGAACCACCGCCGGTTGACGTCCCAGGAGATCGTCTCCCGTCCGTAGAGCGCGCCGGACTCCGGAGCAAGTGCCGAACTGACCATCTGGAACCCCCCGTCCCGTGGACTAGCCGTGATCGGAGGGTACCGGCTCCGGGCCACCCGGTCGACGATCCGCCCCCTGATCGACGACATCCGGTGGTCAGCGCCGCGCGTCCTCGGTGACCGCCACCTCGAACAGCAGCGGCCAGTACTTGCCGGTCAGAAGGAGATCGCCGGAGTCGGGCAGGTGGGCGATGCCGTTGAGCACGTCGATCGGTCGGCCCGCGGCAGCGGTCGCAGCCCGGGCCGTCAACGCGGAGGCGTCGAGCACGCCGTCGACGCGGCGGCACCGGAGGTCGATCCGCACGATCTCGTCGGTCTGCCACCGGTTGGCCCACAGCCGCTCACCGTCCCACTCGAGCTCGTTGAGGCGGTCCGCCGCACCATCGGCCCGGGTGATCTGCCAGCGCTCGAGCACCGAGAAGTCATCGGGGTCGCGCACGGTCAGCGTGTCGGACCCGTCGCTCATGACCAGGCGACCGTCGTCGAGGGTGCTGATCCCCCACCCCTCGCCGTCGTAGCGGTGCTCGCCGACCGCGGTCAGCTCCGACCGGTTCCACACCAGGGCCCGGCCCTCGGTCCACGTGAGCTGCACCAGACGGTCGTCGCCGACCGCGGTCAGGCCCTCGCCGAACAGCTCCGGGTCCAGGTCGGTGGACCGCAGGACCCGGCCCGAGTCGAGGTCCACCTCGCGCACGCTCGAGTGCCCGCGCCGGCCGGTCGACTCGTACAGCGCGCCGTCGACGACGACCAGGCCCTGGGTGAACGCCGTCGGGTCGTGCGGGTGCTCGGCGAGCACCTCGGCCCGCAGCGGTGTCGGCTCGGGCGCCGGTCCGCAGTCCGTGGGGATCGATCCCGCACCCGATGGCGTGTCGTCGGATCCGCACCCGCCGGCGAGCACCGCCACGACCGCCAGAGCGAGCAGCGGTGTGGTCGCTGCGCGGCGCGGCCACGAGCGTCGCGTCACACGAGCTCCAGCGTGGAGACCACCTCGACGTGATGGGTGTGGGGGAACAGGTCGAGGACCTCGATGCGGGTCGCTCGGTATCCGGAGGCCGTCAGCATCTCCAGGTCCCGCACCATCGCTGCGGCGTCGCAGCTGATCAGGACGACCCGTCCCGCTCCCGTCGCCGCGACGGCCCGGACGCCGTCCCGGCCGAGCCCCGAGCGGGCCGGGTCCGCGACGACGACGTTGACCGGCGACGGACGCCAACGCTCGACCGCGCTGCGCACGATGGTGGCGTCGCGGTCCGCCAGGTTCACCCGGGCGTCGGCCACCGACGCCGCGGACCGCTCGACGACGATGGGCCGCTCAGCGCCCAGCACCGCGGCGAAGAGTCCGACCCCTCCGTAGAGGTCGGCCAACCGGTCCGACGAACCCAGGGTCCCGACCGCCCGACGCACCGAATCGACCAGCGCCTCGGCCCCGCTGGGCCCGGACTGGAAGAACGAGCGGGCCGAGATGCGCAGCCTGACCCCGGCGACCTCCTCGTGGAACCAGGCCCGCTGCCCCGCGGACAGCTCGACGCCTCCGATCACCCGGACACCGTCGGGGACCACCGCGTCCTGGGCCGCCCCCGTGTCGAGGATCACCAGACGCTCGCCGGTGCGCAGGCCGGCCCGGATCGTCACGTCGACTCCGTCCGGGAACCGTCCATCGCGGATCACCTCGGCCACCGGGTCGGCCGCCACCGCACAATCCGCGACCGCGAGAAGGTCGTCGCTGTGGTGACGGTGGAAGGCGAAGCGGCCACCGTCGACGCCGCCACGCACCGTGCTGCGATACCCCCATGGATCCGCGGCCGGACCGACCTCGACCGGAACGGCGTCGAATCGCCCGGCACGGACCGATCGGGCCAGGGCATCGGAGACGATGGCGGCCTTGAGCGAGCGTTGGGCGGCCGGGGCGGCGTGCTGTAGGTCGCATCCGCCGCACCCGCGGGCGAGCTCGGGACAGGGCGGCTCCACCCGGTCCGGCGAGGCGGCGATGACCTCCACCACCTCGGCGTCGACCGACCGGGGCCGCTCGCGGAGCACCCGGATGCGGACGGTCTCGCCGGGAAGGGCCCCGCGGACCAGGGCGACCCGCCCGGAGTCCTCGTGACCGAGGGCGGCACCGCCGACGACCAGGCGGTCGACGGAGATGACCGGTTCGGTCGGCGTCGGCTCCGGCGGCGGCTCCGGCGGCGGAGTGGGGTCGGGTCCCGGATCCATGGCCGCACGACAGTACCGGTACGATCCGTCCTGACCCGCCCCCGTTCGTCGACTCGAGGCCCACAGTGTCCGCGCCCCAGATCCAGATCGTCCCGTCGGTGCTGCCCGCCGACTTCGCCCGGCTCGGCGAGGAGTGCCAGTCGCTCGAGAAGGCCGGCGTCGACCGGATCCAGTGGGACGTGATGGACGGCGTGTTCGTCCCCAACCTCACCTTCGGACCCGACGTGATAGCGGCGTGTCGACCGCTGGTCGACGTTCCCTTCGAGGCGCACCTGATGGTGGTCGAGCCCGATGCGCTGCTCCCCCGCTACGTCGAGGCGGGCTGCGAGGTGCTGATCGTGCACGCCGAGGCGTGCCGGCACCTGCACCGGACCCTGGCGTCGATCCGGGACCTGGGGGCGTCACCCGCGGTGGCGCTCAACCCGGCCACCCCGGTCGACACGCTGCGACACGTCCTCGACCTGGTCGACGAGATCCTGGTCATGACGGTCAACCCCGGCTTCGGCGGCCAGGCGTACATCGACACGATGGAGCCGAAGATCGCCGAGGTGCGAGCGATGATCGAGATGTCGGGACGCGACATCGACCTGGAGGTCGACGGCGGCATCGGGCCGGCCACGGTCTCGGGGGCCGCTGGCGCCGGCGCCAACGTGCTCGTGGCCGGCAGCTCCCTGTTCCGCGACCCCGAGGGCCGTGCGCACGCGGTGAGCGAGATCCGCTCGATCGCCACCGCCGCGTTCGCCTGAGTGCTGCTGACCCCGATGCCGGTGCGGTCGCGTCGTCGGAACCTGGCGGGGGCCGTGCTGGCGGTGACCGCGGTCGTCGCGGTGTCGACCGGCTGCGGCGACGGCCGACCGGCGTTCTGCGACGATCTGGCCCGGGCCGCCGACATGGACGCCCTGTCCGCAGCGTTGCGAGCCCAGGACCTCGATCGGGCGCGCACGGCCGCCCGGGAGTTCTCGGACCTGGCCGACGGAGCGCCCGAGGATCTGCGGCCGGACATGCAGGACCTGGCCGGGGCGGTGAGCGAGATCGTGGACCTGCTGAGCGCCGAGCGCAACGCGATGCCCGGCGCGGGCCACGAGGGCCAGGGTGACGCCGCAGTCGTCGAACGCCAGCGGGACGAGCTGAACGAGCGGCTCGACGACCTCGCCGTCACCAGCTCCCGCGTCGAGCGATGGGCGTCCCGGGAGTGCGGCCTCGATCTGGACTGACGGAGTTCCGACACCGGCCATTTGCACCCGGATCCGGCGGTTCGGGAGACTCCTGCCCCGACGGCGCCCCGGTGCGGTCCTCGACCCCGTCGGGCGCGGATTCCTCACATCGGTCGGGTATCGACCGATGGGGTCTCGTCATGTGGTAGCCATGTGTTCGTCATGGAACCGTCATATGCTGACGGTTTCGTTCACATCTACGGCTGGGGCCGTCGACAGCACCCCACGCAGCGACCGACGAGAAGGAGCATTCCCCCATGGACCGCCCGTCCCTGAACTCCCTGTACGAAGACCGCGATTCGTCCGACGAGCAGGTAACGACCACGGCAACCGCACGTCGCGGCGGTGCCCGCCGAGCCGGTGCCGCCGTCATGCTGGCCGGCGTGCTGGCCATGTTGGTGCTGGTCGGTTCGTCATGCACCCGCAACGCGTACGCGTTCGACTCCGCCGCACAGGTGAACGCCACCCGGTCGAGCTCGGGGCTGTCCAAGCTGGCCATCGACGACACCCTGGTCGCCAAGGCCCAGGCGTGGGCCGAGCGGATGGCATCCGCGGGCAAGATCTCGCACTCGCAGCTCACCGACGCCGCCGGCAACAACTGGTCGGTGCTGGCCGAGAACGTCGGCATGGCCTCCTCCATCAGCCAGATGCACTCGCTGTTCATGAACAGCCCGTCGCACCGGGCCAACATCGTCAACGGCAGCTTCGACCGTATCGGCACCGGCGTCGCCGAGTCCGGCGGCCGACTGTTCGTGGTCCAGGTCTTCGCCGGCTGATCGACCCCGATCCGTTACGCGATGAGGGGCCGGCCCGGCGGGTCGGCCCCTCATCGCGTTCCGGTGCGTCAGGTGACGTCCTCAGGTGACGTTCAGCGCATCTCGCCCCGACGCACGATCACGTGGTCGATGATGCCGTACTCCTTGGCGCCCTCGGCGGTGAACCAGCGGTCACGGTCGGAGTCCTCGTTGATCTGGTCCTTGGTCTGCCCGGTGTGGAACGCGATGCGCTCGGCCAGCAGGTCCTTGATGTACTTGAGCTGCTCGGCCTGGATGGCGATGTCGGACGCCTGGCCCTGCATGCCCGCCGAGGGCTGGTGCATCATGATCCGGGCGTGGGGCAGGGCGTAGCGCTTGCCCGGCGCGCCGGCGCACAGCAGGAACTGCCCCATCGACGCGCTCAGGCCCATGCAGATGGTGCCCACGTCGGGCGTGATGAACTGCATCGTGTCGTAGATCGCCATGCCGGCGGTCACCGAGCCGCCCGGCGAGTTGATGTAGAGCCAGATGTCCTTCTCGGCGTCCTCGCCCTCGAGGAACAGGAGCTGAGCGGTGATGAAGTTGGCGACCGTGTCGTTCACCTCGGAGCCGAGGAAGACGATCCGGTTCTTGAGGAGCCGGTTGTAGATGTCGGCGGAGGGCTCCATGCCGTTGCCGGCCTGCATCAGGACGGGGTCCGCGGCGATCTGCGGGGGGAGGTCGGAGGATCCGAGTGGCTGCATGGCGTTGGAGGCTAACGCGGTGCACGCCCGGCTCCGCACGCACCGGTGCGGGCGACCGGGCCCGGTCGCCCGACCGGTACGGTGCGTGCGTCACGCGGACGTGGCGGAACTGGCAGACGCGCTGGGTTTAGGTCCCAGTGCCCGAAAGGGTGTGGGGGTTCGAGTCCCCCCGTCCGCACTCACCGGTAGCCTCGGACGGTGGCCGCTACCGCCGTCCTGCTCCTGTCCTGCCCCGACCGCACCGGCGTCGTCGCCGCGGTCGCCGACTTCGTGTGGCGCCACGGCGGCAACATCGTCGACGCCGAGCAGCACACCGACGACGTCGACGGCGTGTTCTTCCAGCGGGTCGAGTTCGAGCTCGACGGCTTCGCCTTCGAGCGCGACGACCTGCCCAAGGCGTTCTGGGCCGTGGCGGAGCGGTTCGACATGGACGTCAGGGTCCACTTCAGCGACGAACGACCCCGCCTGGCCATCCTGGCCTCGAAGGCGTCGCACTGCCTGGAGGACCTGCTCAACCGGTGGCGGGCGGGTGAGCTGCCCGCCGAGGTCGCCCTGGTGGCCTCGAACCACCCTGACCACCGGGCGCTGGCGGAGTTCTCGGGGGTGCCGTTCCACCACCTGCCGGTCGGCGACGGACCCGACGGTGCAGCGCGTCAGGAGGCGGCGATGATCGAGCTGCTCGAACGGGAACAGGTCGAGAGGGTCGTCCTCGCCCGCTACATGCGGATCCTGTCGCCGACGTTCGTCGAGCGGTTCCCGTCGCGCATCATCAACATCCACCACTCGTTCCTGCCCGCCTTCGTCGGCGCCCAGCCCTACCGCCAGGCTCATGAGCGCGGCGTCAAGGTCATCGGGGCGACCGCCCACTACGTGACCGCGGAGCTCGACGAGGGCCCGATCATCGACCAGGACGTCGCCCGGGTCAGCCACCGCGACAGCGTGGCGGAGCTCGCCCGCAAGGGCCGCGACCTGGAGGTCGCCGTGCTGGCCCGTGCCGTGCGGGCAGATCTGGAGCACCGGGTGCTGCCGTTCGGCAACCGAACCGTCGTGTTCCACTGAGTCCGCTGTCCTGAGCAGCGGACCCCTTCGCGGAGTTCGGCCAGACTGCTGCGGTGCCCGAGGGACACATCATCCACCGACTGGCCCGGGAGATCCGCTCGACGCTGGGCGGAGCCCCGGTCCTCGCCAGTTCCCCCCAGGGCCGCTTCGCCGACGGCGCCGCCGCGATCGACCGACACCGACTGGTGCGCACCGACGCGTGGGGCAAGTACCTGTTCTGCGACTTCGGGACCGGCGAGATCCTGCACGTCCACCTGGGCCTGATCGGCAAGTTCCGGCGGCGGGCGACACCTCCGCCGGATCCCGTCGGCGTCGTCCGCCTGCGACTCGTCGGACAGGGCACGACGTGGGACCTGTCGGGCCCGACGCGCTGCGAGCTGATCACGCCCGAGGAGCAGGACCGCATCGTCGCCGGGCTCGGCGCCGACCCGCTCCGTCGGGGTGCCGACGTCGCCACGATGCGCGACCGCTTCGCCCGGTCGGGCCGTCCGGTCGGCGCGGTGCTGCTCGACCAGTCGATCGTCGCCGGCATCGGCAACGTCTACCGGGCCGAGCTGCTGTTCCTGTGCGGCATCCGACCGGACCGTGCCGCCGCCTCCCTCACCGACGACGAGTTCGACGAGCTGTGGCGACGGACCGTCGAGCTGATGCGGGTCGGCACACGCCTCGGGCGCATCGTGACGACCGAACCCGACGAGATCGGACGGTCCCGAGGGCGCATGGGCGACGAGGACCGCCTGTACGTGTACCACCGGGAGCACTGCCGACGGTGCGGCGGACCGATCGCGACCGCGGAGATCGGCGGGAGGCAGATCTGGTACTGCCCCACCTGCCAGCCGGCCACCGCCTGACCGCCGGCTATCCCCGATCCGGCCGTCCGGACCCAGCCGTCCGGGACGCACCGGTCCCGGACCAGGAGCGGGTACCGTCCGGCCGGTGAAGGTCCGCGACCTGCCCACACCGTCGCTCGTCGTCGACGTCGACGCGCTCGACGCCAACATCGCCACCATGGCCGCCGCCCGGCCGGGTCGCACTCTCCGGCCGCACGTGAAGGCGTTCAAGTCGACGGAGTTGGCGCGCCGGGTGGCCGAGCTCGGGGGCCACCAGGCCTTCTGCTGCGCGACCCTGCGCGAGATGGAGGGCATGGCCGACGCCGGGTTGGGCGACGACCTGCTGCTGGCCAACGAGACGCTCGACGCCCCACGCCTGCGCCACCTGGTCGACCGCGGTGACGCCCGCGTGACCGTGGCGGTCGACTCCCCCGAGACGGTCGAGGTGGCCGCACACGCCGGGGCCGAGGTGCTCGTCGACGTCGACGTCGGACTCCCCCGCTGCGGGTGCCGGCCCGAGGACGCCGGTCGTCTGGCCGAGCTCGCACGGACCCGGGGGCTGAACGTCCGCGGCGTCATGGGCTACGAGGGCCACGTCGTCGGCGACCCCGACCGGGGCCGTCGGGCCGAGAAGGTGGCCGAGTCGATGGCCTTGCTGCGCCGCGCCCACGACGACGTCGGCGGCGACGTCACCTCGGCGGGCGGGACCGGCACCTACGACCTGCACGACTGGGCCGGCGAGGTCCAGGCCGGGTCGTACCTGCTGATGGACACCCACTACGCCGCGCTCGGCCTTCCCTTCCGACAGGCGCTGCGCCTCGAGGTGACGGTGATCTCGACCTCGCCGGAACGAGGCTGGGGCGTGGTCGACTGCGGGCTCAAGTCGCTGGGAATGGACCACGGCAACCCGACGATCTCGGGCTGGAACGTGTTCTTCTGCTCCGACGAGCACACCACGTTCCTGGCCGACGCCACCGGGGACTCCGAGGGTCGGGCCCTCCCCGCGGTCGGCGCCCGCCTGGGGGTGCTCCCCGCTCACGTCGACCCGACCGTCGCCTACCACGACCGCCTGCACCTCGTGCGCGGCGACGAGGTCATCGACGTGTGGCCGGTCGACCTGCGGGGCTGGTGAGAAGATCTGCGCAGCTCAGGGCAGGCGGGCGAGCTGCGGGGCGATGGCCCGCAACGCCCGGCCCCGGTGGCTGATGGATGCCTTCTCGATCCCCGACATCTCGGCGAAGGTCCGCCCCGGGGCCGAGGCATCGCCGACCGGGTCGTCGGGTACGAACACCGGGTCGTAGCCGAAGCCGCCGTTCCCCCGCGGGGCCCCGGCGATGTGGCCCTCGACGGTGCCGTCGGCCACCAGTTCGATCACCGAGCCGTCGGCGTCCGGCGGTGACTGCACCACGATGCAGCAGCGGAAACGGGCCCGCCGCTCGGCCGCGGTGACCGCGCCGAGGCCGACCAGACGGTCGAGCAGCAGTGCGACGTTGTCGGCGTCGGAGGCCTCGTCGCCGGCGAATCGGGCCGACCGGACCCCGGGCGCGCCGTCGAGGGCGTCGACCTCGAGGCCCGAGTCATCGGCCAGCGCCCACTCGCCGGTGGCCGCAGCGACCGCGGCCGCCTTGATCCGTGCGTTCCCGATGAAGTCGGGAGCGTCCTCGGCCGGAACGGCCAGATCGGCGGGTCGGGCGACGACGTCGAGGCCGATGCCGAGCGAGACCAGCAGGTCCTGCAGCTCGGCCGCCTTGTGGGCGTTGGCCGACGCGACGACCAGGCGGCCCGTCACCGGCTCAGCGACCGATGGGTCGGGGTGTGGGAGCCTCGGCCAGGTACTTGCGCTGAAGGGCGTGGATGCGACGGATGCCGCCTTCGGCCAGGCCGAGCAGCGAGTCGAGCTCGTCACGGCTGAACGGCGCGCCCTCGGCGGTGCCCTGGACCTCGACGAACAGGCCCTTGCCGGTCATGACGACGTTCATGTCGGTCTCGGCGGTCGAGTCCTCTGCGTACGGGAGGTCGAGCACCGGGACGCCGTCCACCACACCGACGGAGATCGCGGCCAGCTCGTCGTAGAGCGGCACCTCGGACAGCAGGCCGGCCTGCACCACCCGGGTGAGGCAGTCGTGCAGCGCCAGGTAGGCGCCGCTGATCGACGCGGTGCGGGTGCCGCCGTCGGCCTGCAGCACGTCGCAGTCGATGAGGATCTGACGCTCGCCGAGGGCCTTCATGTCGCACACCGAGCGCAGCGCGCGGCCGATCAGGCGCTGGATCTCCTGGGTGCGGCCCTTGGGGCCCTTGGTCTCTCGGCGGATCCGCTCGGGCGACGAGCCCGGCAGCATCGAGTACTCGGCGGTGACCCACCCCTTGCCGGTGTTGCGCATCCAGCGGGGGACGTCGTCGTCGACCATCGCGGTGCACAGCACCTTGGTGTCGCCGCAGGAGACCAGCACCGAGCCCTGGGCGTACGCGGTGTAGTCACGCTCGAAGGTGATGGGCCGCAGCTCGTCGGGGGCACGTCCGTCGGGTCTCACTGGTTGCTCCTGGCAGGCGGGGCCCGGGCCGGAGGCTCAGGCCAGGTAGGTGTGGTGGATCCGGGCCGGATCGACCGGAGCACCATAGGCGGCGGACGCCTCGGCCACCGCCAGCTCGACCGACCCGGTGGGCGGGACGTGTGTGATGAGCAGCTGGGACACACCGTCGGCCCGGGCCAGCCGGCCGGCCTGCTCCGCGGTCATGTGCAGGTCGTCGACGTCGAAGCCGTCGGCGGCCAGCCACGTCGCCTCGCAGATGCCCAGGTCGATGCCGTCGCCCAGACGGCCGAGCGACCACGCCGGGCCGGTGTCGGCCGAGTACGCGATGGAGCGGGTGGACGCTCCATCACCCAGGTCGACATCGCCCATGTCGACGCGGATCCCCATCGTCTCGGGCGGGTGCGCCGTGCGCGAGGTGCGCACGCGCAGGGCCCCGACGGTGACGTCGGCCCCGTCGGTGATGACCGACGGGGCGAAGGCATCACCGAGGCCGTCGTGGAACACGCCGTCGAGGATGGCGAGCGTGTCGGCGGTGGTGAAGAGAGGGACGCCGTGGTGGCCGAGCACGTAGCGCAGGGCGTTGCGCATGACCGGCACGTCGCCCCAGTGGTCGGGATGCGAGTGGCTGATGACAACCGCATCGAGCTCGGTCGGCTCCAGATGGTGCTGGAGGCTGGAGAGCACCCCCGGGCCGCAGTCGAGCAGCACTGCGGTCCCGCCGCCTCGGACGAGGTAGCCCGAGCACGCGTTGCCGGCGCCGGCGAAGGTGCCGCCGCAGCCGAGCACGGTGACCGCCAGCCGTGACGGATCCGGGACCACGTCGGTCCCCAGGTCGGTCACCATCGCTGCGTCCACGACAGCAGCCTCACGATGACAGCACCCTCACCACGACAGCTTCTCGGCCCGGTCGAGCTCGGGTCCGAGCAGGCGACGACCGAGCTCCTCGAACCAGTTGACGTCACCGGTGGTGATGAACTCGGCGCGCCCGCACGAGGCGCGCCCGGACGCGTCGGCGCCCGTGGCGGGCCGGGCGAGCCCGAGATCCGAGAGGACCCGGCGCACCTCGAAGGCCGTCTCGTCGGCCGAGGAGACCAGCACCACGTCGCGTCCCATCACGTCGTTGAGGGTACGGGCCAGGTACGGGTAGTGGGTGCAACCGAGCAGCAGCGTGTCGACCTTGGCCTCCCTGGCCGGCTCGAGCAGCGCCCGGGCCAGCACGTGGACCTGCTCGGAGTCGAACTCGCCCCGTTCGACGAACTCGACGAAGCCCGGACACGCGAGCGCGATCAGCTCGGCGTCGTCCGACGCGGCGGCGACGGCACGCTGATAGGCACCGGAGTTGATCGTCCCGACGGTGCCCACGACGCCCACCCGGCCGGTCACGGTGGCCTGGACCAGGGCGGTGACGCCCGGTTCGATCACCCCGATGACCGGCACCTCGAAGCGGTCCCGCAGCGAGTCGAGCGCGGCGGCCGACGCGGTGTTGCAGGCCACGACGAGCAGCTTGACCCCGCGACGCTCGACCAGCTCACGGGCGATCTGGTGGGCGAACCGGGCGACCTCGTCGAGGGGACGGGGGCCGTAGGGGTAGCGACCGGTGTCGCCCAGGTAGACGAGGTCCTCGGCCGGCAGCAGGTCGATGACGGCCCGGGCGACGGTGAGGCCGCCGAAGCCCGAGTCGAACATGCCGATGGGACCGTCACGCACGGGCTCCACGGTACCGGCGCCCGGACGTCAGATCGGGGTCGACGGCGGCCGAGCGATCAGAAGTAGATGACCTTCTCGGCGTTGGCGGCGGCCTCGTCGAGGTCCAGGGTCCACGCCCCGGTCGACAGGTACTTCCAGCCGTAGTCGCTGACGATGAAGACGATGACACCGGACTCGATCCGCGAGGCGACCTTGACCGCCCCGGCCAGAGCGGCCCCCGCGGAGATGCCGGAGAAGATCCCGACCTCGGCCATGCGGCGGGTGTACTCGAGCGACTCGCGGGGCCGCACGATCGACTTGCCGTCGAGCAGGTCGTAGCCGCCCCACTTGTCGAACACCGGTGGGATGTAGCCGTCGTCGAGGGACCGGAGGCCTTCGACCAGCTCGCCCGACGGCGGTTCGACGGCGAACACCTGGACGTCGGGGTTCTGCTCCTTGAGGAAGGTGCCGCAGCCGAGCAGTGTTCCCGAGGTGCCGAGTCCGGCGACGAAGTGTGTGATGTCAGGGACGTCGGACCAGATCTCGGGGCCGGTCGTCCGGTAGTGCGCCTGGGGGTTGGCCTCGTTGCCGTACTGGTACAGGAACACCCAGTCCGGATGCTCCTCGGACAGGGCCTGCGCCCGGCGCACCGCGCCGTTGGAGCCCTCCTCGCCCGGCGAGGGGATGATCTCGGCGCCGTAGACCTCGAGCAGTTGGCGTCGTTCGATCGACACGTTCTCGGGCAGCACGATCTTGAGGTGGTAGCCCCGGATGCGGCTGATCATCGCCAACGCGATGCCGGTGTTGCCCGACGACGGCTCGAGGATGGTCGCGCCCGGCGACAGGGTCCCGTCAGCCTCGGTGTCGAGGATCATCGCCAGGGCGATGCGGTCCTTGACCGACCCGCCCGGGTTCTGACCCTCCATCTTGGCCAGGATGCGGACGCGCGGGTTGGGACTGAGCTGGCTGACGTCGACGATCGGCGTGTTGCCGATCAGGTCGAGGACGGACGAGTAGACGGTCATTCTGGAGGCCTCCGAAACCTGACCCACATGGTAGGGATTCAGGGGTCCCGCCGACCACTCATCCGGGTGGTCGCCCGTCACCGAACCAGATCGACGCGCTCCTCGGCGATCGTCCCGTCGACGATGCGGTACGACCGCAGGGTCGGCTCGTCGTCGCGCAACGACACGATCACGTAGTGCCACGAGGGGTCCGGAGCGGATGCGACATCGGTCGGCGAGGGATAGGCGTCGGTGTGGGTGTGGCTGTGCATCACCCCGACGATCGCCAGTCCGTCGTCCTCCGCAGCGCGGTCGGCCCGCAGATGGTCGACCGGGTGCACGGTGTAGACGACGGCGCTCTCGGCCGCGTTGCGGCACGGCACGAAGCGGATCACCCGCTGCTGCGGGTCGTCCGGGTCGCCGACGAGCAGGCCGCAGGCCTCGAGCGGCAGCCCCCGCAGGGCGTGAGCGGCCATCTCGTCGTGGAGCTCGGGGGTGATCGCCAGCACGGGCGTCAAGCGTAGGTGGTCCGGTTCACGACGGGATCCCGTGGAGGCCGATCGGCTCCGGGCGGTACCGTGCAGCACCCATGAAGCCGACCGGTACCCAGATCGTCGCCACCAACCGCCAGGCGCGACGCAACTACACGCTGGGCGACACCTTCGAGGCCGGCCTGGTGCTCAAGGGCAGCGAGGTGAAGTCGCTGCGGGAGTCGAAGGTGCAGCTCACCGACGCGTGGGCCTCGGTCGACGGCGACGAGGCCTGGCTCAACGGCCTTCACATCGCGCCGTACACGCTGGCGCAGGCCCACTCGGGCCACGAGCCGGTCCGGCGCCGCAAGCTGCTCCTGCACCGGGGTGAGATCGACCGGATCCGCATGCGCATGCAGGTCGAGCGGCTCGCTCTGGTGCCGCTGTCGCTGTACTTCAAGGACGGGCGTGTCAAGGTCGAGCTGGCTCTGGGCAAGGGCAAGAACGTGGTCGACAAGCGCCAGGACATCGCCAAGCGCGACGCCGACCGTGAAGCCGCCCGGGAGATCTCCCGGGCCCGTCGGGGCGACTGACCGTGGCCCGCGGTCGTCGGCGCACTGTCACTGCCGCCGTTGCGGTGGCCGCTGGCGCCCTGGCCGCCGCGGCGATCCTGATCGCCGTCGCGGCGGGCTCGGACCACACGACGGTGGCAGCCGATGCCGAGCGTCACAACGCTCAGCGACCCGGCCCACCACCACTCCCACCACATCCCTGGCCCCGAGCACGGCTCCGCCGACCACCGCACCGCCCAGCACGCTGCCACCCCCCACGGTTCCGCCGACCACCGCACCTCCCAGCACCGCACCCCCGAGCACTGCAGCACACAGCACCGCACAACCATCGACGGGTGCACCCGCTCCAGCCCCGGCAGCTCCGCCAGCGCCCCCTCCTGCTCGGACCAAGGGCCCGATCTCGGTGCTGGTCACCGGCGACTCCGCCGGGTTCGCCGCGTCCTTCCCGGCCCCGGGCCCACGCGAACGCCCGCCGTACATCACCCGGATCGACCCCGCGGCGGTGATCGGCTGCGGGGTGCTGCACCGACCAGGCTTCACCCCGGTCGACCTCGCCGACGAGGGCGCCGGTGGCTTCGGGGGGTGCGCGACGCAGTACCGCGGCGAGCTCGCCGGCCTGGCCCGTCGGCCGAACTGGATGGTGATGTTCTCCGGGGGTTGGGAGCACCTGCCCTGGATCGCTCCCGGGGCGACCGAGCCGCTCCCCGCCCTCTCCCCTGAGCTCCGTCGCCAGATCGTCGACGAGCTGGTCCGCCGGGCCGACGGGGCGATGAGCATCGGGACGAGAACCGCGTTCGTGTCCTGGGCATGCCCGTCGGGGGTCGCCCCCACCCGGACCGGGGACTACGCCCGCTGGTACGACCAGATCCTGCGCGAAGCCGTCGCCCGTGCTCGCGGCGCCATCGTCATCGAGCCCACCGACCGGGTGTGCGTGGGTGGGGACCCCGGCGCGGCCGCCACTCCGGAGAAGGACTGGGCGTTCGCCGGCACCCAGCACCCGCACGACCGCCGCTGGCTCTGGAACGAGTGGCTGGGCCCGATCCTGCTCGCCAACAGCTGAGCGCCCGACTCCAGTTCTCTCGGGCGGGCCGGGCCGGTACCCGAACCGGGTTCGCATCCGGCTGGGCCGTTCGGCCCATTTCGCCCAACGCGCTCCAGTCCCAACGCCCCATTGTCCGAAGGGTGTCACGGGTCGACGCCCGTCGACCCCGGTTCCCACCGACGCAGCACCAGACAGAAGGACGGCACCAATGGTCCAGTACGAGTTCCTCAAGGCCTGGCTCTCCGCACAGGCCCGCACCGAGCGAGGCGCCTCCCTCGTGGAGTACGCACTCCTCGTGGCCCTCATCGCGGTGGTGTGCATCGCCGCCATCTCGTTCATCGGCACCTCGGCCAGCAGCAAGTTCAGCGAGATCGGCAACTCGATCCAGTAGCGCTCGCTCTCGGGCAGCGGGCAACCCGTCGGCCGGTGACCACGTCGGTCACCGGCCGATGCGCGTGGCGGGAAGGCACGGGATCACAGCCGCCGGAATCCGGGCGACCGGTGTCGGCCCGGGCCGGTACGATGGCGGACACACACGGGGCTGACTGGTTTCGACGTTGGGACCTGGAAGTCGAGCGTGCGACCCGAGTTGTCTCGGACTCGTTAAACAGGGACACACAAAGAACCGCCGACAACGAGCAGTTCGCTCTCGCCGCCTGATCCTTCAGGTGACGTAGAGGAAAATCGTGACCAGCGATGGCGCACGGGGCCGGACCCCCACAGCCCGGCAACAGAAGTGGGGGTGGACCGCAGGGAGAGACCGCTGACGGCGTGAAAGACCGCTGACGCCGGGGAAAGACCCGGCAGTGGGCCCTTCGGGGCCGGCCGACCCGCCGGTTCAGCTGCTGTGAGCTGAGAAGTCGGGAATGGTCGTAGCAGGTTCGGTGACCACCTGGCGGACGGGGGTTCGATTCCCCCCAGCTCCACGATCAGGTATCCGGGGGTGTCGGTGAGAGCCCCTCGGATACCTACAATGCCTGCAAACAAAAGGAATTCTGGCACCGGGATGATCTGCCAGATTCCGAGACGTACCGAGGGTGTTGCTTTCCAGGTTGCTTTCCCTCTGCGACGCCGGCGCGCCGAGCTGGTCGTCACCCTCGACGGCAACGTCCGCCAACGCGACCCGGCCGAGCGAAGGGCTCTCGCGGAGCTGCGTGCTGGGTCGGTCCCGAAGGCCGTCGCCTGGTACGCACGCAACGATCGCGTCCAGGTGCAGTCCAGCCGGGTCGACACCCTCGTCGCCATGACCGACGCCTGGAGCACCGACCTGGCCGCCGGTCACGACACCGCGCTGCTCGCATGGCGGCGGCAGGACGTCGCCGACCTCAACCGGCTCGCCTGCGAATGCTGGGACAAGCTCGGTCGCCTCCCCGGCGACGACGTCAAGGTCAACGGCGGCCGCTCCTACGCCACCGGTGACCGCCTCGTCGCCCTCGCCCCGAACCCGCAAGCGGGGATTGTCACCAGCGAGCCCCTCACAGCGGTCGAGGTGGACCGAGACTCGATGGTCGTGAGCACTACCGATGGCCGTGAGGTCACCGCCGCCGAGCGAGAGATCGCCAAGCTCACCCCCGACGCCAACGCCGAACACCTCGAACACATCCAGGCCCGCAACGCCGAGCGCGCCGCTGGCCGTGACCGCGGCCTCGACCTGTAGCCGACCCCGCTGGTGCCTGACGCCAACTCGACCAACCCACCACCGAGGAGCACCGATCGGGACTCGATCTCCGGGTTGGTCGGTCAGGGACCGAGCGCGGTGATCGGTACGACGTGGACGCCATCGGTGCGCTTGCCGCCGCCTCCCGTCGCGGTGACCACGACGAGGGCCGCCGGGTGGCCATGTCGGTCGATGTCGATCTCGGCGGCGAAGTCGAGCAGACCCCGGGCTGCGCCGTCGATGACGGCTTGATCGCCAGTGAGCTTGACCTCGAAGGCCGCCCACCCGTTCGGGGTCTCCACGATCGCGTCGACCTCTTTGCGGCCGTGCACCTCGCGCCAGGTGGAGATCGTCCCGTCAAGGGGCTGGGCGTAGACGCGCAGATCGCGCAGCGCGAGCGCTTCGAAGTGGAACCCGGCGGCGTTCAAGTCGGCGAGCAGATCCTTGGAGCCCACACCGAGCGCGGCGGGGCCGAGCGAGGGATCGACGAAGTAGCGGGCCGGCGCCTCGCGGAGTCTTGTGCGTGACCTCATGTGTGGCCGCCATGAGGGGGAGTTCTCGGTGAGCTTCAACCGGTCGAGCGCATCCAGGTACGCACTGACAGTCTCCTTGGCGGGCTGCCCGTCGTTGCCGGCGATGTCGGCGCCCAGCTCGGTGAGCTTGATTGGCTGGCCGACGCCGCGACCGAGTGAGGCAAGGGTTCGGCGGAGCCGCTCGGGGGCTCGGCGGATGGTGCCGAGGCTGGGGATGTCGACTTCGACGATCTGGCGGAAGTAGTCGGTGAGCCAACGTCGGGCGAACCGCTCGTCTTCGCCCAGCAGTGCTGGCCAGCCGCCGATCACGATCCGTTCCATCAACTCGGGGACGGTGACCGTGGTGAGCCTGGCGCGCTGGTCCTCCCCCCTCAGCAGGGCCGCGAGCGAGACCTCGCCGGTGGAGTGGCCGGTCTCGAACAGGCTCATCGGACGCATCGGCAACGTGCTGATCCGGCCGGCGCCAGAGTGCAGCTCGCGGGCGTCGGTCGGTGTCGCGGAACCGGTCAGGATGTAGAGCCCACGTCGGCGCAGGTCGTCGACGTGGCGGCGAACGTGATCCCAGATCTCGGGAACGCGCTGCCACTCGTCGAAGAGGATCGGGGTGGGTTCGTCGAACAGCCCGTCGGGATCCAGACCAACCTGAGCCCTGGCGGCAGCGTTCGTGTCGAAACGAACGACGCTCGCGGCCCGTTGCGACGCCGTCTCGGTCTTGCCGCATCCCTTCGGTCCCTCGATGAGCACGGCGCCGCTGGACGACAGACGTTCGGCGAGTTCGGTGTCCACCACCCGAGCCAGGTACTCGACCATGAGGAAGGTCTACCATTTTGACAGACCAGGATCGCCGTTTTTGACACCCTGAAGTCCCTGTTCTTGACGACGTTGCTTTCCCGGTTGCTTTCCCAGGGTCCCCATCGGCCTGAGACCTCATGCAGCTACTGGCAGTTCTCAACTGGAACTGGATTCCCCCCAGCTCCACGACTACGAGCGGGTCCGCAGCCATCCGTCGGTGGCTGCGGACATCCGAGGCCGGCCCGAACCGGCGCCGCAGATCGCTCAGCTGATCACGGGGATCCCCGTGATCAGCCTGGCCGAGGATCAGCGTGCGGTCGCGAGACCACCGAGATCCTCGACCGGCTCAGGGGTGTGATCGAGTGGTCGCCCGCCGCTGCACGCGGCGCGTGACAGCGGCGGGACGCTCGCTCGAGATCGCCGGTCAGGGCGCGAACACGGTGGCGGTGACCGAGGACCGGTGGTTGTCGTTCCACCTCAAGCTCGTCGCCTGGGCGCACAGGCCTACCTCGTGACTGCCGGCGGGGAGGCCCTCGATGGCGGCGGCCAGCGTCAGGGGGGTCCGCGCCCGGGACCACGCTTGAATGTTGTGGGCGGGGCCGACGGTCACGAGCGAGGTCCTGGCGCTCCCGGCCGGACGGTGGCACACCCACGCATCGAGGGCGGCGGGCACGTCGAGCCCCAGCGTTCCGATCACCTTGGTGGCGTTGACCAGGACCGTGCCCCCGGCGGGCACGTCCACTGTCGCGTGCACCCCGATGACATCCAAGTTCGTGCCCGGGTTCAGCCCGTATCCGGAGTTGGTGACCACGTCGACGAGACGACCTCCTCCCTGCGGGTCGGCGGAGCCCGCCGACCCGACCGGTGCCGGGGCGCACGCCCCTGTCACGACCAGCACCGCGACGGCGGCGACCGCGGCGACCGCTCCGATCCTGGACGACATCAGCCTCTTGTTCATGTTCCACGCTCCTGTTCGTCGACGGAAGGTCCGTCCACCGAATGGAGCCATACGGACTGCCCGTACGCCTGAGCAGGCCCTGCTCAGGCATGACGGCGGGGGCAGCGCGAACTACTCAGCCGGCGGGAGGGCGAGGGCGGACGCCAACTCGCTGCGGGACGAGACCCCGAGCTTCTCGTAGGCCCGTTGGAGGTGGTTGTTCACGGTCCGTTCCGAGATGCCGAGTCGTGCGGCGATCGCCCGGGACGGGGAGCCGGCCGCGGCCAGCGACGAGATCTCGCGCTCGCGTGGGGTCAGGGCCACCGCATCCACGGGCAGCACCAGTGCCGGGGTGCGGAGGCCCGGGCAGCGGTCGGCCAGCTCCCTGGCGCGGCGGGCCGCGGCGGTGGCCTGGCGTGGCCTCCCGTCGGCGATCCAGACGTGGGCGGCCACGGCGAGAGCCTCCGCCGCATCGAGCAGCGCACCGGTGCCCCGCAGGCGTGCGGCCACCGACTCCAGGGCGGCGGCATCACCCCGTCGGGTGGCAGCCACCGCCTCGGCGAGCGCCTCCGGCAGGTCGCCATCCAGTCCTTCTGCCCCGACCGCTGCGGTGAAGGACTCGGGCACCCGGTCGGCGGCACCGAGGCGGGCCAGCGACCACGCAGCCTGCGCCGCCCAGAGGAGCTCGCCCTCGGCGACCGAGCGCCCGACCACGGCGACCAGGTGCTCCACGGCGGCCGAGGGGCCGACGAGCACCACCTCGGCCCAGGCCCGGCACAGCTCGGTGAACTCCGCGGCGATCGGCACCGCCCGGCCCGATTCGAGCAACGCGAGCGCGGCCGCCACCCCCACGCGCTCGCTCATCTGGGCGGCTGCCAGGGTGGCGAACCCGGCGGCGAGGGTCCAGCGCGGGCCCAGGTGGTGCACGGTGGACGAGTACAGACTCAGTGCCCGTCGGGCCTGGTCGGCGGCCTCGGCGAGGCGCCCGGCCCCGTGGGCGGTCACCGCACGGGCCAGCGCGGTGTCGGCGTGGGCCAACTTGCCGGCAGCCGAGTCCAGTCGGCCGTCGGCGCCGGCCAGCAGCGCAGCCGCGTCGTCGGGGTGGCCGTCGAAGCACAGCGCCAGGCACTCGAACAACAGGCTGCCGGCGGGTTGGGAAGGGGGCAGGTCCTCGCCGTGCTCGACCCAGAGCCGCTGGTGGACCTGGTGCGCCCGGCGGGCGACAGCCCGGGCCCGGCGGGTCCGACCGGTGACGGCGAGGGCGGTGGTGAGGGCGACCCCCGCGGCGACGTGGGTCTCGTCGTCGAGGTCGTCGACGAGGGGCAGCAGCAGGTCGACCGCCTGGCGGACGGGCAGCTCGAAGACCGTCGTCGAGAGCGCCGAGGCCTCCACCCGCCCTCGCTCCTGCGGATCCGCCACGAGGGCCATCCCCGTCTCGGCGATGGAGCGGGCTGCGGAGAAGTCGCCGGCCATCTGGGCGTGCAGGACCCGGTGTTCGATCGACCGGGCGAGCTCGCGATCGTCGGCCGGGTCCTCGGCCATCTCGGCCAACAGGGCGAGCCCGCCGGCGAGGTCGTCGGCGTAGAAGCGGGCGCTCATGAGGGCGAAGCGGTGGTCGGCGTCGCGCTGGTCGACGGGGATCGCTTCGAGGAAGCGGGTCGCCAGGTCGAAGCGATGGGTGGCGAACGCCCGCCGCGTGGCGTCGCGCAGCACGCCGACCGAGACGTCGAGCCCCAGCTCGAGGGACCAGGGCACCAGCCGGAGGAGGTCACCGACCTCGGGCTGGGAACGGTCCCACGCCGTGGTGACCACGGCCGCGAGCAGCGCCCGGCGCTGGAGCCCGCTGAGTCCACCCCGCAGCACCTCGCCGTACAGGGGATGGGCCACCCACAGCTCGTCGCGGCCGCTGCCCGCCTCCACCCTGATGAGGCCGGCATCCTCCAGGGTGGCCAGCTCGGCCACCGCCGCCAGGGGCACCCACGTCAGCGGGAGCGGCTCGGCCAGGGCCACCATGCCGAGGCCGCGGCGGGTCGCCTCGGCGAGGCGGCCCATCCGCTGGGTCACCAGGTCGGTGACCCGTGGCGTCCGTTCCAGCGAGTCGAGCGCCATCCATCGCCCGTCGACGGGGCCGACCGCGCCGGCCTCGATCGCTCCCACGAACATCTCGTGCGCGGTCAGGGGACTGCCCCCGGCGAGCGCCACCACCCGTTCCACCAACGCCGGGTCGACCTCCCCGTCGACCAGCGAGCGGACCGCGGTCGCCAGGTCGTCGTCGCCCAGCGGCCCCACCTCGATCTGGACGACCTCCGGGTGCCGCAGCAGGGCCGCGACGGCCGCCGGCAGGTCCTCACCGTCTCGGACCGTCAACACGCCGAACGCCTCCCCGTCGGCCACGACCTGGTGGACCAGCGCGGCCGACGTCTCGTCCAGCCACTGGGCGTCGTCCACCACCAGGACCAGCGGTGATCCCGCGGCTTCGGCGCGCAGGGCCCGCAGCGCGGCGCCCAACGGGTTGACCTCCGACCCGAGGGGAGGCACCAACGCCGCCATCGCACCCAACGGCACCGACCGGGCGGACGCCGTGGCCAGCACGCGGCGGCCGGTGAAGCCGCGGGCCTCTGCCCGCGCCAGGCACTCCTGGGCCAGGCGTGTCTTGCCGGTACCCGCCGGTCCCCGCAGCACGCAGCACCGGCAGCGCTCGTCGGCGAGGGCCTGGGCCAGGCGCTCCAGCTCCCGCTCCCGGCCCACCAAGGCACTCCCGCTCCCCATCCGGCGATGATCCCACGACCCGAGGGGCGCCACCACACGGGGCGGGGCGCTGCCGGCCGGATCCAGCCACCGGCGATCGCCATCGCCGTGACGTGCGAGGTGGAGTTGCTGTTCCAGCTGTTCGCCTGGGATGCGCGGTCGGTGCCGGTCAGGAGCATCGTGGACACCTGCGGGACCTGCCGTCGGGCCCACCGCGGGTGACGTGGGCCCGACGGCGGGGGCGGAGAGCCCGACGGCGGACCCGGACGGGAGGAGACGATTCGGGCGTTTCGGGCGCCGGCCAGCACCAGGGTGGCGACGGGGGCGAAGCGGGTGCCGACGACCTTGGTGGCCACCAGTTGGACCTGGGCCCAGGCCGGCACGTCCACGATGGCCAGCACACCGAGGGCGATCAGGACCGGCAACGGGTTGAGCCCGGTGCCGCTGACCACAGATGTGTCGATCACCCCGGTAGGTCCCTGCGGTCCGGCCGGACCGGCGGGGCCCTGTTGCTTCCACTCGACCAAGGTCTGGCCGGAGGCGCACGAGGCGCCGCCCTCGGCACCGCTGCTCAGGCGCCGCTGGTCGATGAGCGCGTGCGGAGCCGCGAGCCTCAGGGCTCGGCTGAGTCGAGGAGCGCCCGGACGGCACTGTCGAGCGCGCCGGCTCCGGCACCCCGAACACCAACCCCCGCACCCCCGATGGCACAGCCGGCCCACCCGCGACCGGCCCCTCCACCGACCCACCCCGACCCGACGAGCAGCACCAGATCTGATCGCGCTCTTGCCCGCAGCGTCTGCAGCTACCGTTCGAGCGTGCGAGCGCAGCCGTTGATCGTCGTGCGTGACGTCGAGTCATCGAGCAGCTTCTACCGGGCTCTGCTCGGCTGCACGCTCGGAGGTGGCGGCCGCGGCCACCACGGCGACGGACCGCCCGAGTACGAACGGCTCTACGACCCGCGCCTGCACCACACGCAGTGGGGAGCCGACGGCCTGGTCCTGCAGCTGCACTCGTGGGAGGCCGACCACCACCACGGCCACCTCGGTGACCCCGACGTCCCAGTGGGCAACGGCACCATGTTGTGGTTCGAGGTCGATGACTTCGACGATGTGGCCAACAGGGCTCGCGAGCTGCACGCTCCGGTGGTGCTGGACGTGCACGTGAACCCCAACGCCGGACACCGCGAGCTGTGGATCACCGATCCCGACGGCTACACCGTCGTCATCGCCTCGCCCGACGGAACCGCGTAGCTCCGCACCGCGTTCTCGAGACAGTTGAGTACCGCCAGTGTCGTGACTTGTCGTCAGAACGCGGGTCGGTGGCGGGCGGGCCGGGTGGTTGCCGTCAGCGCGGTAGGGGGCTGTAGAAGACCAGGCCGTTGCCCTTGTGGTCGTAGACGACGGCGCGGCGTTCGTGCTCGTCGTCGTAGGGGCCCTTCACGATCGCTCCGCCGTTGGCCTCGATCGCAGCCGCGGCAGCATCGACGTCATCGGTCTTGATGCCCGGCACGACCTTGCCCGGCATCGGGTGGTCGATCGAGGTGGCCAGAGCCAGGGTGACCGACCCGCCGTCGAGCGCGGCGAAGTGCGAACCGTCTCGGAACTTGAGCGGCATGCCCAGCGTCTCGTTGTAGAAGCGGATCGACTCGTCGAGGTCGTCGGTCGACAGGATGACCATCTTCACGTCGAAGCTCGCCATGGGATCTCCTCGGTTGCTCAGCGGATGTGCACCGACGATCATCGCACCCCGCCGCCGTGCGTTCACCGCTCACGAAGGTGCAGGCGTTCGTTACGCTCGCCGGCGCACCCTGCACGACCAGGAACAGTCCGGAAGGGGACCATCGTGGAGCTCAGCCGATCCCACACGTATCCGGCGAGCGTCGACGCCGTCATCGCCGTCTTGTCGGACGCCGACGCGGTCACCCGGCGTTACGAGGGCATGGGCCACCGCGACATCGAGATCCGCGAATGCGGCCGCGACGACGACTCGGCGCGCATCGTGACCTCCCGCGTCGTCGACGTGGAGTTGCCGGGCTTCGCCCGCAAGGTGCTGTCGCCCACCAACACGATGGTCCAGACCGACGAGTGGCGCCGCGACGGCGACGGTTGGACCGGCGAGTTCCGCGTCGAAGTCGCCGGCGCTCCGGTCGAGATGTCAGGGACGATGTCGCTGGAGCCCGACGGCTCGGGGACCGTGCACACGGTGACGACGTCGATGAAGGTCAAGGTGCCGCTCGTCGGCGGGAAGATCGCCGACTGGGCCGGCAAGAACGACATCCCCCGGACGCTGCAGGCCGAGTTCGACGCGAACGACGACTGGCTCTCCAGCCACGGCTGACCGCACGATCACCCTCTCGGCCACCCGTCACGCCGATTCTCATGACAACTGAGTACCGCCAGTGTCGTGACTTGTCGTCAGAAACCGGGGGTGGAGGGGGTGGCTCAGCTCATGGCGGCGATGGGCTGCTTGGGCGGGTGGCTCACGAAGGATCCGACGTGCGCGGCGATGCCGCTGGTGAAGCTGTCGAGGTACGCCAGCTTGCGGATCAGGTAACTGTGCTGCTCCTTGGGGTCCAGGTACAGGTTGTAGAGCCGACCGTGGCTGTACTTCTGGGTCACCCCGGTGAAGCCGCCCAGGTTCAGGCAGTCGCGGTCGTCGTCGGAGCTGGAGGCGATCATGAACTTCCACTCCCCCACCCGTAGACCCGAGAACACGTTGGTCAACCAGTAGTAGAGGTACTTGCGGTTGGACACGCCGTCCGGCGACAGCAGGAACGACGTCTGGTCCACCCCGTCGATGAACCGGTCGGTCGGGATGGAGTCCTCGGCTCCGGCCAGGTGCAGGAACGTGTTGAACAGGTCCATCAGCGAGAAGACCCCGTCCGAGGCGCGGTCCGCCTCGATCATCCCGGGCCACACCACGATGCCCGGCACGCGCTGGCCGCCCTCCCAGGTCGAGCCCTTGGCGCTGCGGAACGGCGAGTACGCGGCGTCGGGCCAGGTCTCCATCTCGGGTCCGTTGTCGGAGGAGATGAAGATGATCGTGTCGTCCATCTGCCCGGTCGCCTCGAGCTCGGCGACGAGCCGCCCGACGATGTCGTCGAGCTCGATGATCGTGTCCTTGTAGGGGTGCTTGGCCGGCGACGAACCGAGGAAGCGCTCGTGGGGGTAGTTGTCGAAGTGGGCGCCCCGGGTGCAGTGATAGAGGAACCACGGCGCCCGTTCCTCCGGCTCGGGCTCGGCCATTCGGCGGATGAAGTCGAGCGAGTAGTTCGCCCACTTCTCGTCGAGCAGCGACAGGACCGGGATGGTCACCTCTTCCACCGGCTCCAGCTCACCGCCCCGGGTGCCGTGGACGAAGCACTTGTTGAAGGGGAGGTTCTCGACCCAGCGGGTGCGCTCCTCGCTGTAGACGATCTCGGGGAAGAAGTACGGGTCGCGCCACTCGGTGTACATGTCCGACACCGACAGGAAGCCGTAGAAGTCGTCGAAGCCGACGTTCTGGGGCTGGGATTCCACGTTCTCGCCGATGTGCCACTTGCCGACGCCCTGGGTGACGTAACCCGCCGCCGACAGCAGCTCGGCAAGCGTGACCTCGCCGTCGAGGCCGCCCGGCTGGCCGTACATCGGCGGTCGGAGCAGGCCGTGACGCAAGGGCAGCCGGCCGGTCATGAACGACGCCCGCGACGGCGTGCACGACGGCTCGGAGTAGCACGACGTGAGCTGCAGGCCGCGGCGTGCCAGCCGGTCGATGTTCGGGGTGGGAGCGCCGACGGCGACGCCGCCGCCGTAGCAGCCGAAATCACCCCAGCCCACGTCGTCGAACAGGACCATCAGGATGTTGGGGCGACGACCGGTCGAGTGGTATCGGGCCAGAGCGGCAGCCGCGAGGGCCTCCTGGTCCTCGATGACGAACCTCGGCTCGAGGTTCTCGGCCACCGCCGTCGTCTCAGCCACCACCGGGTCGTGAGCCACGTCGTCCCCCTGGATCCGCGGGCGGCGCCCCCGTGGCGCCGCTCCCGATGGGTTGGACCATACCCACCGCCACTCCGGCGCGCCGGGCCGCGGGTCCGGTTAGCGTCGACGGATCACCGATCGCGAGTCGCGGAGGAACCGATGGTCGAGACCTGGGACGTCGTGGTGGTCGGCTCCGGCCCCGGCGGTCTGACCGCCGGGGCGTGCCTGGCCGCTGCCGGTCGTCGGGTGCTGGTGCTCGAGCGCCACGACCTGGCCGGCGGCAACTGCCAGGTGTTCCGCCGCCGCCATCTCGGCCAGGACTACGAGTTCGACGTCGGGCTGCACTACATCGGCGACTGCGGACCCGGCGGGCTGTTCCCGTCGATCTTCGGCGCGCTCGGCGTCGGCGACCGCATCGAGTTCCGGCCGCTCGACCCCGACGGCTTCGACACCTTGGTGTTCCCCGACCTGCGCCTGGCGGTGCCCGCCGACTGGGACGAGTACCGCGATCGCGTCGTCGCCGCGCTCCCCGACGAGCGTGCCGGGGTGCAGCGCTGCATGGACATCCTCCGCCAGGTCGCCGAGGAGAGCCGGATCCGGGCCATCCCCGGCGTCGACACGCCGACGTTCGACCGCTGGGCGTTCCGTCCGCTGTCGGAGCTGTTCGAGCACGCCGAGCTGTCAGCTCGGGCCCGGGCGGTGCTCGACCACTGGTCGGGGCTGTACGCCGGCGGCCCGTCGCAGACCGCGGTGGTGATGCACGCCACGATCATCGACCACTACATGCGCGGCGCGGCCTACCCCGCGGGGGGCGGGCAGGTTCTCCCGGCCCGGCTCACCCAGGTGATCGAGGCGTGCGGGGGCGAGATCCGGTCCCTGAGCACCGTCGAGGAGATCCTGGTGCAGAGCGGTCGAGCCCGAGGCGTGCGCCTGGCCGACGGATCCACGATCTCCGCCCCGCTGGTCATCTCCAACGCGGACCACACCCGCACTGTGCAGCAACTGGTCGACCGGCGTCACTGGGATCCGGCCACACTCGAGTGGGTCGAGCAGGCGACCATGACCCTGGGGTTGGTGTGCGTGTACGTGATCGTCGACGTGGAGCTCGACGGACCGAACACCAACTACTTCCTGTTCCCCTCCTACGAGACCGATGAGCTCTACGACCGGCTCGACCGGGGCGAGATGCCCGAGGGGGTTACGTTCGCCTACGTCGCGATGGCGTCGCGGAAGGACCCCGACAACCCGCACCTGTGCCCCCCGGGGCACACCAACTTCCAGATCATGACCCTGGCCCCCCGGGGCTGGGAGTGGTGGGGCCTCGACGACGGCCCCGCGGACGGCGCCCGCTACCGCCGCAACGACTCCTACCGCGGCCGCAAGGCCGACATCACCGAGCGGCTGATCGACGCGGCGGAGCAGGTGCTCGGCCCGTTCCGCGACCACATCGTGCACGTCGAGACGGCCAGCCCCGCCTCCCAGGAGCGCTACACCCACTCCACCGGTGGGACGAGCTACGGCTACCTCCACTCCCCCGACCAGGTGGGAGAACGCCGGCCGGCGCACCGCACCGAGATCGACGGGCTGTGGGTGGTGGGGGCGGGCACGGCGTCAGGCCACGGCATCGCCGGCACGATGGTCGGCGGGATCAACTGCGCGGGCGAGATCCTGGAGCGGCCACTGCTGGTCGAGATGGTGATGGGCACCACGCTGCTGGAGCCCTCGGCGGTACCTGCGGATCCACCCGACTTCGATCCGGTGGAGTGGTGTCGGGGGGCTGCGCTGCGTGAGCGCCGGGCCGCGGGCCGAGCGGCCCGCGCTGCCCGCACGGCCGGAGGCACCTGAACTTCCTCTTGCTTGGTACCCTACGGGGGTATAGTCTACCTTCAGTTCGAGACGGACCGAGGGAGCATGACCGACCACACCACCACCCCGACCGAGACCAGCGACACCGGTTGCCGCGACCACGATCCGGGCCCCGGCTACATGCACCGCAAGGACGAGTACCTCAAGCGGCTGCGCCGGATCGAGGGCCAGGCCCGGGGACTGCAGCGCATGGTCGAGGAGGACCAGTACTGCATCGACATCCTCACGCAGGTGTCGGCCATGACCAAGGCCCTGCAGGCGGTGTCGCTCGGACTGCTCGAGGAGCACCTCGGCCACTGCGTGCTGAACGCAGCACGGGCCGGCGGCGAGGGGGCGGACCTGAAGCTCAAGGAGGCATCCGACGCCATCGCCCGCCTGGTCCGCTCCTGATCGGGCCGGCGGTCCACCCTGCTGCGGATCCCCGCACCCCGATCACGCACAGCGACACCCATCACCCACGACCCCCATCCCTCACGACACGGAGGAGACACCATGAACACCAGCACCTACACCGTCACCGGCATGACCTGCGGCCACTGCGTGATGTCGGTCACCGAGGAGGTCAGCGAGGTCCCGGGCGTCACCGGCGTCGACGTCGACCTGGACTCCGGCCGGATGACCGTCTCCTCCGACGCACCGGTCGACGACCAGCTCGTCCGCGCCGCGGTGACCGAGGCGGGCTACCAGGTCGCCGACGCCTGAGCGTCGGCGACCTGAGCCACGGATCGGAGCTGTGATGTCCACCCCGGCCAGGATCACCGCCTTCCTCGCAGGGCTGGTGGTCGTGTTCCTGTTGTCGTTCGCCATCGGGCGGGCGGTCGGGCCCACAGCGGGCCCGACCGCACCGACCCATGGCGGAGGCCACCCGACCACGACCTCCACGACCCCCTCGCCGACCGTGAACGCCCACGACACGGGCGGCCACGGAGGCTGAGCGGCACCCGCCGCGTCACACCCGTCCGCCCTCACGACCGAGAGGAGCCCCCGATGAGCGCACTCGACGACGACACCCGAGCACCCGAGGCCGATCACGTCCTGGAGCTGGCGATCGGCGGCATGACCTGCGCCTCGTGCGCCAACCGGATCGAGCGCAAGCTCAACAAGCTCGAGGGCGTGACCGCGACGGTCAACTACGCGACCGAGAAGGCCAAGGTCACCTTCGACGACTCGATCACCCCCGAGGTCCTCGTCGGCGCGGTCGAGCAGGCGGGCTACTCGGCCCGCCTGCCCACACCGCCGGCACCGACGGGCACCGCCGGCAGCGCACAGGCGTCCGACGTCGACGAGGACACGCCCGTCCGGGCACTTCGCCAACGCCTGATCATCTCGACGGTCCTGAGCGTGCCGGTCATCGCCATGGCGATGGTCCCGGCGCTGCAGTTCACCAACTGGCAGTGGCTGTCGCTCACCCTGGCCGCACCGGTGGTGGTGTGGGGCGCCTACCCCTTCCACCGCGCCGCGTGGACCAACCTCCGGCACGGCACCACCACGATGGACACGCTGATCTCCATCGGCACCCTCGCCGCGTTCGGCTGGTCGCTCTACGCCCTGTTCTTCGGGACCGCCGGCGAACCCGGGATGACGCACGCCTTCGAGCTCACCATCGCCCGCACCGACGGGGCCGCCAACATCTACCTGGAGGCCGCGGCCGGGGTCACCACGTTCATCCTGGCCGGTCGCTACTTTGAGGTCCGCTCCAAGCGGCGGGCAGGAGCGGCGCTGCGGGCGCTGCTCGAGCTCGGCGCCAAGGATGTCGCCGTGCTGCGCGACGGACGCGAGGAGCGCATCGCCATCGACCAGCTCGCCGTCGGCGACCACTTCGTGGTGCGCCCCGGCGAGAAGATCGCCACCGACGGCACGATCGTCGAGGGCACCTCAGCGGTCGACGCGTCGATGGTCACCGGCGAGTCGGTGCCGGTGGAGGTCGGCCCCGGAGACGCGGTGGTGGGCGCGACGGTCAACGCCGGCGGACGGCTGGTGGTGGCGGCGACGAGGGTCGGCGCCGACACGCAGCTCGCCCAGATGGCCCGCCTGGTCGAGGACGCGCAGAACGGCAAGGCCCAGGCCCAGCGGCTGGCGGATCGGATCTCGGGCATCTTCGTGCCGATCGTGATCGCGCTGGCCGTCGCGACGTTCGGGTTCTGGGCCGGCACCGGCGACGGGCTCACCGCGGCGTTCACCGCCGCGGTGTCGGTGCTGATCATCGCCTGCCCGTGCGCCCTGGGTCTGGCGACCCCGACCGCACTGATGGTGGGAACCGGCCGCGGCGCCCAGCTCGGCATCCTGATCAAGGGCCCCGAGGTGCTCGAGACCACCCGCCGGGTCGACACCGTCGTGTTGGACAAGACCGGCACGGTCACCACCGGGCGCATGACGCTGCTCGAGGTGGTCGTGGCCCCCGGCGAGGACACCGAGCAGGTGCTGCGGCTGGCCGGAGCGCTCGAGGACGCGTCGGAGCACCCGATCGCCACCGCCATCTCGCGCGGCGCCCGCGAGCGAGTCGGCGACCTGCCGACGGTCGAGGACTTCGCCAACGTCGCCGGCCTCGGCGTCCAGGGCATCGTCAACGCCGGGGCAGATCCCGGGTCCGACGGGGCTCCGGCCGTCTCCCATGCCGTGCTCGTCGGGCGCCCTGCACTGCTCGAGCAGTGGTCCCAGCACCTGGGACCGGAGCTGGTGTCGGCCATGGAGCGCTCCGCGGAGCAGGGACGCACCGCGGTGGCGGTCGGCTGGGACGGTCGGGCCCGCGGCGTGCTGGTGGTCGCCGACGCGGTGAAGCCGACCTCGGCCGAGGCGATCGCGGAGCTGCGCGGACTGGGCCTCACCCCGGTGCTGCTCACCGGCGACAACGCCACCGTCGCTCGCTCGGTGGCCGCCTCGGTCGGGATCGACCCCGGCCCCGACACCGTCATCGCCGAGGTGCTGCCGGCTGACAAGGTCGACGTGGTGCGTCGGCTCCAGGCCGAGGGCCGGTCGGTGGCGATGGTGGGCGACGGCGTGAACGACGCCGCGGCGCTGGCTCAGGCCGATCTGGGCCTGGCGATGGGAACGGGCACCGACGTCGCCATCGAGGCGTCCGACATCACCCTGGTGCGCGGCGACCTGCGGGTCGCGGCCGACGCCATCCGGCTGGCCCGGCGCACGCTCGGCACCATCAAGGGCAACCTGTTCTGGGCGTTCGCCTACAACGTGGCGGCGCTCCCGCTGGCCGCCGCGGGCCTGCTCAACCCGATGCTGGCGGGAGCGGCGATGGCGTTCTCGTCGGTGTTCGTGGTGTCGAACAGCCTGAGGCTGCGCCGCTTCTCGCCTGCCCGTCGATCGGGCACGACGGCGGCATGATCCGTCCCCGCCGGGCTCGGGGACACCGGCGGGGACGGATCAGATCATGTCGACGGGCCCGAGCCCGCGTCGTACGGATCGGATCCGGATCGGGCTCAGACCGACGAGGCGCCCACGGCGGCCTCGTGCTCGGCCTCGAGCTTGGACTCGTGCAGCACGAACCCCATCATCCCGCCGAAGCCGGGACCGCCCCAGAGGCCGGTGAAGCAGCCCAGGGCGATGGCCGCCACGGGCGGGAGTCCGAGCAGCAGACCGATCCCTCCGCAGAAGCCGCCCACGACGAAGAACCCGAGGATCGTTCCGATGACGATCGCCCGACCCGTCCCCGGTGCCACGGCGGGCTCAGGGGCGGTGGGTCGCTGGGCCTTTGTGTCATTCTTTTCTACCATTCGCTAGAAGATATGCCTTCGGGTGGCCGCCGACCAGTACCACGCTCTCCGCACCCGTCGGCGACGAGTTCTCCACACCCTCTCGTGTTGGCCATGGGTCCGGGGAACCAGGCGCGTCGATGCCGGTGGGGCTTCGACCCAATGCCCCCTCACGCTCCGTGGTGCTTCGATGACTGGAAGGACGGGGAAGGGACCCCGACGGACCCTGGGGGAACCGGATGACCGCACGAGCGATCGAACTGCACATGGACATCACGACCGAGGGGTCGGCCCGCCTGGAGATCGTCGAGGTCGACGACGTCGGTCAGGAGTTCGTGGTCGACCTGGTCGGACCCGAGGCCGAGGTGCGCGCGGAGGCGGCGTTCCTGGCCGAGCAGTACCACCTGGCCGCCATCGCCTGAACGGCGGCCCCGCCTGACCAGCACCGCCACCCGCGGGCGTGAGATCGGTCACCCGGCTTTACGAGACGACAGAGACTCGGAATAGAGTCCTTTGCGTCACAGTTGTGTCTCGCTATCACCCCGACGTCGGCGTCGGGAACGGGACACCCAGAAGGAAGCCCCTCATGTCCGAAGAGCTCGTGTACCGACGCCGGTGGTGGATCCTCGGCGTGCTGTGCCTGTCGCTGATGGTGATCACGCTCGACAACACCATCCTCAACGTCGCCCTGCCCACCCTGGTGCGGGACCTCGGTGCGACCGACAGCCAGCTGCAGTGGATCGTCGACAGCTACACCCTGGTGTTCGCCGGGCTGCTGCTCACCGCCGGCAGCCTGGGAGACCGGTTCGGTCGCAAGGGCGCCCTGCAGATCGGCATGGTCGTGTTCGCGGTGGGATCGGCCCTCTCCGCGTTCGCCACCGACCCGAACCACCTGATCGTGACCCGATCGCTGATGGGGATCGGCGGGGCGTTCATCATGCCCGCCACGCTGTCGATCCTCACCAACGTGTTCCCCGCCGAGGAGCGCGGGCGGGCCATCGGCGTGTGGGCGGGGGTGTCGGGGCTCGGCATCGCCCTGGGCCCGCTGCTCGGTGGCTACCTGGTCGAGCACTTCAGCTGGCACGCCGTGTTCACCGTCAACATCCCGATCGCCGTCGTCGCGATCGTCTCCGGAGCGATCCTGCTCCCCCGCTCCAAGGATCCGTCGGCACCCCGGCTCGACCCGCTCGGAGCAGTCCTGTCGATCGCCGGGCTCGTGACGCTCGTGTTCGGTCTCATCGAGGCTCCCGGTCGGGGGTGGACCGACGGGGTCATCCTCGGCTGCTTCGCCGCCGCCGCGGTGCTCCTGACCATGTTCGCCGTTCACGAGCTCCACTCCGCCGAGCCGATGTTCGACGTCACCTTCTTCAAGAACCCCCGCTTCACCGCGGCGTCCACCGCGATCACCCTGGTGTTCTTCGCCCTGTTCGGCTTCTCGTTCCTGCAGACCCAGTACTTCCAGTTCGTACTGGGGTACTCCCCCGCCGAGACCGGCGTGCGCCTGCTGCCCCTGGCCCTCACGCTGATGGTCGTCGCACCGCTGTCCAGCCGGGTGGTCGAGAAGGTCGGCACCAAGATGGTCGTCGGGATCGGGCTGACCCTGGTCACCATCTCCCTGCTGCTGCAGCTGCAGCTGACCGCCGAGAGCTCCTACCTCCCGGTGATGTGGCGGATGATGCTGCTCGCCATGGGCATGGGCATGACCATGGCCCCGGCGACAGAGTCGATCATGGGCTCCCTGCCGCTGGCCAAGGCCGGGGTCGGCTCGGCCATGAACGACACGACCCGTCAGGTGGGCGGTGCTCTCGGGGTGGCCATCATCGGCAGCGTGCTGTCCTCGGTGTACGGATCGAAGATCGTCGAGGCGCTGTCGGGCAAGGTCCCCGACCAGGCGCTCGACGCCGCTCGCAGCGGCGTGGGTGGTGCTCTGGCGGTGGCCGAACGGGCCGGTGATGCCGGCAACGGGCTGGCCCAGCTCGCCCGCAACGCCTTCGTCGACGCGATGCACGGCGGAGCGATCGTCGCCGCGGTGGCCGCGGCGCTGGGAGCCATCGTGGTGTTCGTGTTCCTGCCCGCCCACGCCCGCCGGGAGGACGAAGAGGCCCAGGAGCGAGAGTTCGCCGCCGAGATGGCAGACGCCGCCGCCCACGGCGAGAGCGTCCGGAGCGCCCCGCAGCCGTGAGCGCCGCCGCCGGTCACGCCGAGCCGGCCACGTCGGGGCAGTCCCGCGCCCCCGGCCCGGGCCGGCCCCGCGACCCGCTGGTCGACCGGGCGATCCTCGACGCCGCAGTGGAGCTGCTGAGCGACGGCGGGATCGAGGCGATGACCATGGAGTCGGTCGCGACGCGGGCCGGAGTGTCCCGAGCCAGCGTCTACCGGCGCTACGCCAACCGGGTCGACCTGATGGAGGCGGCCTTCCACGCCGCCGCGGAGCAGAAGCCCGAACCGCCCGACACCGGCGACGTCCGCCGGGACCTGGTCCAGCTGCTGACGCGCCTGTCCACGCTGCTGATGGAGTCCGATACCGGAGCGGTCCTGCCGGCCATGCTCGCCGCGGCCCGCGAGAACGCCGAGGTCCGCGAGGCGCTCGAGCGCTTCACATCGGAGCGCCGATCGCCGACCATCACCGTTCTGCGCCGGGGGGTCGACCGCGGTGAGATCCGAGCCGACGTGGACCCGGAGCTGATGGCAGACGCCCTGGTCGGCGCGGTGATCTACGGGCTACTCATGCGCAACGCGGGCCTGGGCCCGCGCCGGGTCGTCGATCTGGTCGACCTCGTGCTCGCCGGTGCCGCGGCCTGAGCGAGTCGGCCATCCCGACCGGCACCATGGTGCGGTTCAGGAGGACCCGGTCTCGGACGGGTCCTCGGCGAGGATGCCGTAGATCGCCTTGCGGGCATCGTTGAGGATCCGGGTGGCTCGCTCGACCTGATCCACAGTCCCGGTGTGGGTGACCTGCTTGAAGGCCATGGCCAGCTGGGCGATGGTGCGCCGGACGTCGACGGTGGCGCCGTCGCCGGCCACGGCATCCCAGGGGGCGGAGTCACCCTGGGCTGCCGCCCGGCGCCCGGAGTCGGTGAGGTGGAACACGTTCTTGCCGCCCTCGGGCTCGGATCGGACCAGGCCCTCGTCGGCGAGCATCTGCAGCGTCGGGTAGACCGAGCCGGGGCTCGGCTTCCAGGCGCCACCGGTGCGCTCATCGAGCTCGCTGATGATCTGGTAGCCGTGCATCGGCGCCTCGGCCAGGAGGGCCAGCACCGCGGCGCGGACGTCGCCCCGGTTGGCGCGGCCGCCGGAGCGGGAGCGGTGGCCTCCCCGACCCCGGCCGCGGCCGCTGCCTCTGATGGGACGTCCCCGCCCAACCCGACGGCCGAGCGGATCGTGGTGGTTGTTGTCGAGGTCGTGGTGGATGTCAGGGATGTGATGGTTGTCCGGTCGCAAGGTTACGGCCCCTTTCGGTCCTTCGCCGGTCCGAACGGACCGGAAGTACCGATCGGTCTCGATCGGTTGCGATATATCGTGACCGATTCCGTGCGGCGCCGTCAACATCCGACCGGGAATCGGACGTGGGTTCGCTCAGGAGTCGAACGAGGGCTGGTCCCACCACGGGAACCAGTCCGGCAGATCTCCGGGCACCTGCTGGCGCCACTCGGGCGGGCGCTTCTCGAAGAAGGCGGTGATCCCCTCGCGGGCGTCCGCTCCCGATCCGGTGGTGGTGACCCCCGGCGAGTCGATCCGATGGGCCTCCATCGGGTGATCCGCCACCAGGCCCCTCCACATCAGCTGCCGGGTCAGAGCGACCGACACCGGTGCCGAGTTGGTGGCGATCTCGGTCGCCAGGGCCCGGGCTGCACCCAACAGGTCCTCGGGCGCGTGCAGGGATCGGACCAACCCGCCGCCCAACGCCTCGGCCGCCGGGAACACCCTGGCCGTGTAGCACCACTCGAGCGCCTGCTGGATGCCGACCAGTCGGGGCAGGAACCAGCTGGAGGCGGCCTCGGGGACGATCCCGCGGGCCGCGAAGACGAAACCGAACCGCGCCGAGTCCGACGCCAGCCGGATGTCCATCGGCAACGTCATGGTGGCGCCGATGCCCACCGCCGGGCCGTTGATGGCCGCGATGACCGGCTTGGTGACCTCGAAGATCCGCAGCGTGAGAACGCCGCCGAAGTCCCGCCGCGGGTCGACGGACCGGCGCATCGCGCGCTCCCCCGGCGACAGCTCCGAGGCCGCGGGGCCGCCGGGCGGGGCGCCCCCACCCTCGCCCAGCTCCGAGGCCGCCCCGGCCGCGGCCGATCCCGACGGGTCGAAGGCGTCCGCTCCGCCGACGAGGTCCGCCCCGGCGCAGAAGGCCCGCCCCGCGCCGGTGACGATCACCGCCCGGACATCGGGGTCGTCGTCGACTCGGTCGAACGCGTCGATCATCTCCAGGCACATGCGAACGGTGAACGCGTTCATGTGATCCGGTCGGTCGAGCGTGATCGTGGCCACGCCGTCGCTGAGGTCGTAGCCGATCGTGCGGTAGCCGTCCCCCACCGTCATCCCCCTGTCGTCCCGGCTCACACCTTGAGGAACCGGCTCACCGCGATGCCCGAGCCGATGCCACCGGTCAGGGCGCCGACCACGAAGATGATCAGGATCGAGGTCCAGAGCTGACCGGAGTCCCAGCGGATCTGGTTGAGCAGCTCGAAGCCGACCTGGTCGACGAAGTTGCGCTTCCAGAGCTGGTCGAAGCCCCACGCCCCCACCGCGGCCAACGCCGCGCCCAGAAGTCCGTGGACCAGGCCCTCGACGATGAACGGCAGTCGGATGAACCAGTTGCTGGCCCCGACCAGTCGCATGACCTCGATCTCGCGCCGCCGGGCGAACACCGCGGTGCGGATGGTGTTGAAGATCAGCAGGACCGAGGCCGCGATCAGCACGCCGCCGACGATCAGCACCCAGGTGTTCAGCGTCCGCACCGAGGTCTGCATCCGTTTGGCGTACTCGGCTGCGTACTCGACGCGCAGCACGCCCTCCTTGGCCTCGAGCTCGTCGCCGAGCGACGAGACGATCTCGGCATCGGTCGACTTAGGCTTGATCCGGAAGCTCTGGGGCAGGTCCTCTGGCTTGATCGTGTTGACCAAGTCGGGCTGGTCGCGGAACAAGCGCTTGAACTCGTCGTAGGACCGGGCGCTGTCGTAGAAGTCGAACTCGCCGACCTGGGGACTGGAGTCGAGGGTCTTCTCCATCGCCTTGATCTGCTCGGCGGTGGCCGCCGGGTTCATGTAGACGAACAGGTCGACGTCGGAGCGCAGTCCCAGGAAGCTGTTGTTGATGCCGGCACCGATCAGGTAGCTGGCCGCGACCATGGCCAGCGACACCGCCACGGTGAGCACCGCCGCGAACGTGAGGGTCAGGTTCCGGACGAGGTTGGACCCCGTCTCGCGGAGGATGTAGTCAGCGCGTACGGCCACGTCGCCTCACTCGTAGACGCCGCGGGCCTGGTCGCGAACGACCCGCCCCCGGTCGAGCTCGATGACCCGTCGGCGCATCGTGTCGACGATGCCGCGGTCGTGGGTGGCCATGACGACGGTGGTGCCCGTCCGGTTGATGCGGTCGAGCAGCTTCATGATGCCCACCGAGGTGGCCGGGTCCAGGTTCCCGGTCGGCTCATCCGCGAGCAGGATCAGCGGCCGGTTCACGAAGGCCCGGGCGATCGACACCCGCTGCTGCTCGCCGCCGGAGAGCTCGTTGGGCATGTTCGACTGCTTCTTGGCCAGTCCGACCAGGTCGAGGATCTGGGGGACGGCCTCGCGGATGGCGGAGCGGGGTCGACCGATCGCCTCGAGCGCGAAGGCGACGTTCTCGTAGACGCTCTTGGTCGGCAGCAGCTTGAAGTCCTGGTAGATGCTGCCGATGTTGCGGCGCAGGTACGGCACCTTGTAGCCCGGCAGCTCGGCGATGTCCTTGCCGGCGACGAAGATCCGGCCCTTCTCGGGTCGCTCCTCGCGGTTGAGGAGCCGCAGGAAGGTGGACTTGCCCGACCCCGAGGGACCCACGAGGAAGACGAACTCGCCCTTGTCGATGTCGACCGAAGCGTCACGAAGGGCGACCATCTCGCCCTTGTAGATCTTGGTCACGTTCTCGAGCTTGATCACGCTGACCTCTCTCCGCGGGAGGGAGGACCCGCGGCGATGTTACGAACCTGTGACGATAGCTCAGCGGGGAGGGCCGCGAACCGACGTCGGCAGCAGTCTCTCAGCCCCGGCGCCGCAAGTGGCGGAGGCCCTGCGCTCACCCCACACCCGTTCTGTTCGTTGGATCACAACACTCGTGTTGTGATCCAACGAACAGAACGGGCAGCGCGGTCCGGGCAGGAGGGTCCGGGCAGGGGGCGTCGACGTGACCGGGTCAGCCGCCGACGCGGACCCACTGGAGGTAGGCCTCCATCAGGTCGTCCAACTCGCCGTCGAGCACCGCCTCGGGGTTCGACAGCTCCAGGCCCGACCGCAGGTCCTTGACCTGCTGGTAGGGCTGCAACACGTAGTTGCGGTCCTGGCTCCCGAAGTCGACCGCCGCGCCCTCGCCGGTGATCTCGGCCAGCTTCTCGGCCCGCTTCTGACGTTCCAGGTCGAGCAGCTTGGCCTTGAGGATCTTCATGGCCCGGTCCTTGTTCTGGTGCTGGGACCGCTCGTTCTGACACGAGGTGACGATGCCGGTGGGCAGGTGGGTGATCCGCACCGCCGAGTCGGTCACGTTGACGTGCTGGCCGCCGGCCCCCGACGAGCGGTACACGTCGATGCGCAGGTCCTTGTCGTCGATGTCGATCTCGTCGTCGACGTCGTCGATCCACGGGGTGACCTTCACCGAAGCGAAGCTGGTCTGGCGACGGGCGTTGTTGTCGAACGGCGAGATGCGCACCAGCCGGTGCACCCCGTGCTCGGAGCGCATCCAGCCATAGGCGTTGCGACCCCGCAGCAGGAAGGTGGCCGAGGAGATGCCCGCCTCGGTGCCCTCGTTGAGCGACTCGATCTCCAGGTCCATGCCGGAGCGCTCCGCCCAACGCACGTACATGCGCAGCAGCATCTCGGCCCAGTCCTGGGCGTCGACGCCGCCGGCGCCCGAGTTGACCTCGACGATGGCGTCGCGGTCGTCGTAGTCGCCGGTGAACAGCGCCCGCAGCTCGAGGCGATCGAACTCGCCCACCAGCGACCCGAGCTCGGACTCGACCTCGGGCTCGAGCGACTCGTCGCCCTCCTCGCGGGCCAGCTCGGCCAGGGTGTCGACGTCGTCCACGCGGGACTCGAGCCGGTCGAAGAGATCGAGGTCGTCGCTCAGCTCGGCGAACTCCCGCTGCAGGGCCTGGGCGGACTCGGGCTCGTCCCACAGGTCCGGCCGACCGAGCTCGGTCTCGAGCTGTGGACGGCGGGCCCGCAGCTCGGCGACGCGCAGGTAGCCCTCGGCCTCGGCCAGTCGGGTGCGGAGCGCGCTGATTCGGGGGGTGAAGTCCTGCACGGTGTGGGTTCTCGTCTGTTCGGTCGGGCTCAGGCTGCTCGGTCGGGCTCAGGCCGCGCCGTGGCAGACCTTGAACTTCTTGCCGCTCCCACACGGGCACGGTGCGTTGCGCGGGGTCTTGTCCCACTCGCTCTTGACCACCGGCTGCTGCGGGGCGGCGTCGTCGTCGGCCTGGACAGCTGCGGCCTCGTGGGCGGACTCCGCGGCGACCACGGCGGGCACCGGGTTCGGCCCCGAGGACGGGTCGTCGGGAGCGGAGTAGTCGAAGCGCTGCGGCTGGAGGCGGGGCTGCTCCTCCTTGACCGCCTGGACGTGCATCACGTACTGCACGTATTCCTTGCTGACCGCCTCCATGAGCGAGCCGAACATGTCGAAGCCCTCTCGCTGCCACTCGGTGAGGGGGTCCTTCTGGCCGAGCGCCCGCAGGTTGATGCCCTCCTGGAGGTAGTCCATCTCCTTGAGGTGGTCCCGCCACTTGGCGTCGATGATGCGCAACATGATCTGACGCTCGATCTGACGGAACGTGTCGGCGCCGAACTCGGCCTCGCGCCCCTCGTAGTGGCTGACGGCGTCGGCCATGAGAAGGTCGTAGAGGCCGTCCTGGGAAGCAGCCTCGGTGAGGTCCTCGACGGTGAGCTCGACCGGCCAGTAGGTGGCGGTGTCGCCGAGGAGGGCCTCGATGTCCCAGTCGTCGCTGTAGTCCGAGCCGCAGTGGGTGCCGATCAGCTCGTTGGTCGCCTCGGCCAGCGCCTGGAGGGTCTCCTCGCGCAGGTCGACGCCCTCGAGCACCTCGTCGCGCCGGGCGTAGATCACCTTGCGCTGCTCGTTCATGACCTCGTCGTACTTGAGGACGTTCTTGCGGATCTCGCCGTTGCGCGCCTCGACGGTGTTCTGCGCCTTCTCGATGGCCCGGGTGACCATCTTGGCCTCGATCGGCACGTCGTCGTCCCAGCCCTTGCCCATGACCCACTCGATCGCCCCGGTGGCGAAGAAGCGCATGAGGTCGTCCTCGAGCGACAGGTAGAACCGGCTGGCTCCCGGGTCGCCCTGACGGCCGGAGCGGCCGCGGAGCTGGTTGTCGATGCGGCGGCTCTCGTGGCGCTCGGTGCCCAGCACGTACAGGCCGCCGAGCTTGCGGACCTCTTCGCCCTCGGCCTTGCACTCGACCTCGTACTTGGCGAGCAGCTCCTCGTAGCGGGCCTCGGCCTCCTCCGTGCCGTCCTCGAGCCCCTCGGCGTGCACCTCGCGCCGGGCGAGGCCCTCGGGGTTGCCGCCGAGGAGGATGTCGACGCCGCGGCCCGCCATGTTGGTCGCGACGGTGACCGAGCCGATCCGGCCGGCCTGGGTGACGACCTCGGCCTCCTTGGTGTGCTGCTTGGCGTTCAGCACGGAGTGCGGAACGCCGCGCTTCTCGAGCTCGCGGCTGAGGCGCTCGGACTTCTCGACCGACACCGTGCCGACCAGCACCGGCTGACCCTCGGCCTGACGCTCGACGATGTCGTCGACCACCGCGGAGAACTTGGCCGCCTCGCTGCGGTAGATCAGGTCTGCGTCGTCTCGGCGCTGCACCGGCCGGTGGGTGGGGATCGGGACGACCTGCAGGTTGTAGGTCGACATGAACTCCGCCGCCTCGGTCAGGGCGGTGCCGGTCATGCCGGCGAGCTTGTCGTACATGCGGAAGTAGTTCTGGAGGGTGACCGTCGCCAGGGTCTGGTTCTCCTCCTTGATCTTCACGCCTTCCTTGGCCTCGACCGCCTGGTGCAGGCCCTCGGACCAGCGACGGCCCTCGAGGACTCGACCGGTGAACTCGTCGACGATCTTCACCTCGCCGTTCTGCACCAGGTAGTCACGGTCGCGCTTGTAGAGCTCCTTGGCCTTGATCGAGACCTGCAGCTGGTGGACGAGGCTGTTGGAGACGTCGTCGTAGAGGTTCTCCACACCGAGGCTCTTCTCGACCTTGGCGATGCCGTCGGGCAGCGGGAAGACGACCCGCTTCTCTTCGTCGACCTCGTAGTCGACGTCACGCGTGAGGCCGCGGGCCACCGACGCGAACTTGTAGTAGAGCTTGGCCGCGTCGCCGACCCGACCCGAGATGATCAGCGGGGTGCGGGCCTCGTCGATGAGGATCGAGTCGACCTCGTCGACGATGGCGTAGACGTGCCCGCGCTGGACCTTCTCTTCGAGCGACAACGCCATGTTGTCGCGCAGGTAGTCGAAGCCGAACTCGTTGTTGGTGCCGTAGGTGATGTCGCACGCGTACTGCTCGCGCTTGAAGTTCGGGTCCTGCTCACCGGGCAGGATCATGCCGATGGTGAGGCCGAGGAACCGGTGGACCTGACCCATCCACTCGGCGTCGCGACGGGCCAGGTAGTCGTTGACGGTGATGACGTGCACCCCGGTGCCGGGCAGGCCGTTGAGGTACACCGGCAGGGTCGACACGAGCGTCTTGCCCTCGCCGGTCTTCATCTCGGCGACCCACCCGAAGTGCAGGGCGGCACCACCCATGAGCTGCACGTCGTAGTGGCGTTGGCCGATGATGCGGCTGGCGGCCTCGCGTACGACGGCGAAGGCCGGGATCAGCAGGTCGTCGAGCGGGATGCCCCGATCGAGCTGCTCGCGGAACTCGACGGTGCGGTGCTGGAGGTCCTCGTCGGAGAGGGCCTGCATCTCGGGTTCGAGCGCTCCGATGTCGGGAACCAGGTCCGCCAGGGCGCGGACCTTCTTCCCCTCGCCGGTGCGCAGCAGTCGATCCATGAATCCCATAGCGGGCCCACTCTACCGGTGGCGGTGGTCGACCCCCTTGCGCCCACCGGCTCCGGCGCCGTTGTCGGGGCCGGGCCGTACGGTCGGGCCGTGCTCGAGGTCCTGCTCCCCCGCCGCTGCGCCGTGTGCGCGGCGCCGGGCTCCGCCCTGTGCGGACCGTGCACGTCCCGGCTCCCGCCGGCACCCGATCGGGAGCCGCCCGTCGGGCTGGACGACTGCTGGGCGCTGCTGGCCTACGACGGGGAGACACCCCGGCTGGTCGCCGAGCTCAAGTTCCGGAACCACCGCGACGTCCTGTCGCCGGTCAGCCGGGCCCTGGCCCACTTCGTGACCGGTTCCCCCAGCGCGGTGAACTCGGTCACCTGGGCTCCCACCAGCACCCGCCGACGTCGCCGGCGCGGCTTCGATCAGGCCGAACTGCTGGCCCGCGGCATCGGAGGCCGGGCGTCGACACCGGTGACCGGGGTGCTCGAACGGGTCTCCGCCGGCGCCCAGACCGGCGCCGACCGCGACCACCGGTTGCTCGGCCCCGCCTTCCGTGCGACCGCACCGGTGGCCGGACACGTCGTGGTGGTCGACGACGTGTGGACCACCGGGGCGACGCTGTCGGCCGCGGCCGCGACGCTGCGAGAGGCGGGAGCGACGCGGGTCAGCGGGCTGGTGCTGGCCGTGCGCCCGTGATCAGTTGCCCGGCAGCGCCATGGTCGGGTTCTCGCCTCCCAGCATCCGCTCCACCCGGTCCCGGACCATCGTCTGCCACTCCGGGTGCGTGAGGATGTAGAAGCGTCGCTCCTCGATCGCGCTCACGACCATGTCGGCGACGACGGCGGGGCGTATCCCCTCGGCCACGAACCCGTCGATCATCGCCTTGAGCTGGGCGGCGTCGACCGGAACGTCACCGTCGGCGGCCTCGGCGGCGGCCTGGGCCGCCGCGACCTCGTCGGGCTGGTTGCGGTCCGACTCGTTGATGCGGGTCTGCACCCATCCGGGGCACAGCACGCTGATGCCCACCTCGGGGTGCAGCATCTCGAGCTCGACGTACATCGACTCCGACATGGTCACCACCGCGTGCTTGGACACGTTGTAGGGGCTCATGAACGCCGGTGAGGTCAGACCGGCCATCGACGCGGTGTTGACGATGTGGCCACCGCCGCTGGCGATGATGCGCGGCGTGAATGACCGCAGGCCGTGCACCACGCCCATCAGGTTCACGCCCAGTACCCACTCCCAGGTGGACAGGTCGACCTCCCAGGTGGCGCCGCCGCTGCCCACCCCCGCGTTGTTGCAGGCCACGTGGAGGGCTCCGAACGTGTCGATCGCGGCCTGGCCGACACGCTCGACATCCGCGGCCCGGCTCACGTCCGCGGTGACGGCGAAGACGTCCGCACCGTCGCCGCGGAGGGCGTGGGCGGTCTCCTCGAGCGGCCCGGGCTCGATGTCGGCGAGAACGAGCTTCATGCCTCGGGCCGCGAAGGCGGCGGCCATGGCAGCGCCGATCCCGCTCGCCCCACCGGTCACGACCGCGACCTTGCCCTCGAACTCATCCATGCCACACCCCCGGGACGACGTCACCTGCGGGCGACCACCCGAGGCCGGACGGAGCGTAGGTCAGACGACCGGCGCCGCGGCGAGGCGCTCGGCGCAACGCACACCCTGATCGACCGCCAGCGGATAGACCGCCCGGGCCCGATCCGCGTCGAAGAGGTTCATGGGGTTGCGCCCGGCGTGCGCCGCGATCGCCCGGTCGGGTCGGATGACGGTGATCCGACGGTCCGGATAACGGCGCCTGAAGGCCCGGACCTCGCGTTGGAGCAGCAGTCCGGCGCCTCTCCCCATCGCCCCCAGGTGCGGGCCGGCGAGAGGAGCGACGACGATGACCGACTCCGCCGCCGGCGCGGCGTCGACCGAGGTGGCCGAACGGACTCCGCCGTCGACGTAGAGCCGGCCGTCGACCCGGTGCGCCGGGAGCAGTCCCGGCACCGCGGACGAGGCCGCCACCAGGTCCGACAAGCGGTAGCGGTCGCCGTCGAGGATGTGACGTCGACGGCTGCGCACGCAGACCGCCGAGACCGACACCAGCGGGTGGGTGGCCGCGCCGAACACCGACTCCGCGGCGTCGGCCAGGACCCCCGGTCGGCGGTTGGGGACCCTCGGGGCGTCGATCCCGGCGATCTCGTCGTAGGTGACGCCCAGCGCCACCACCGCGGCGGCCCAGGAACCCGCCGAGGTGCCGAGCGCCGGCGCGGACTCGACCGGGACTCCCGCCGCCGCCAGCCCGTGGGCGACACCGACGCAGTAGCCGATCCCGAACATGCCTCCCCCGCCGTACACCATCGACAGCGGACGCGGCGGCGTCGGGCTCGTCCCGACGTCGTGGCGTCCCGGCCGGTGCGTCCGCGGGTGGCGGAGGTCGATCGGGTGATCCTGGGTCATGTCGCCTCCGTTCGCCCGAGCGGGCGGGGCCCGCCACCTCGACGGTACGGGTACCGTCGAGAGGCGACGAGAAGGTAATGCTCCCCACGTCGAGGAACGTGGACGCCTGACCCGGGGGGATCCGCCCATTCCCCGGCGGCCCCCGATCCGACAGGATCGAACGGGGCGACGTCCCCGACGCCGCCCCGACCGCGGGCACCCCGCACGATGACCACCCTGACCGACACCCCCGACGTGGCCGACGAGCACCCGGCGCCACGGCCGTCGATCGGCACCCTGCCCGGCCTCACCGGCCTGCGAGGGATCGCGGTCGTGGCCGTGGTCGCCTACCACCTGGGCTACCTGCCCGGCGGCTTCGTCGGCGTCGACCTGTTCTTCGTCCTGTCCGGATTCCTGATCACGTCGCTGCTGATGAGTCGCCCCCCGGTCGGCGCTGCCGGGCTTCGACGGTGGTGGGCCCGTCGCGTGCGACGCCTCACCCCGGCCGTCGCCGTGGTCGTCCTCGCGGTCCTGGCCCTGTTCCTGACCCGCTCGGGCATCGCGCTCGACGCCGTCGCCACCATGACGTGGTGGCAGAACTGGCACCTGATCGCCGAGGGGACCAGCTATTGGGCGAGCTCGCCGTCGCCGCTGCGCCACGCCTGGTCGCTGTCGATCGAGGAGCAGTTCTACCTGCTGTGGCCGGTGACCCTGCTCGGCCTCCTGGCGCTCGGCCGCCGGTGGCGACGCCCCGCCGCCGTGGTCGCCGGCGCCGCGGCCCTCGGAGCGGCCGCGTCGTTCCTGTGGGCGTCGTGGCTGAGCCGTGCCGACGGAGCCGACCTGTCGCGCATCTACTTCGGCACCGACACCCGCATCGGCGCCCTGCTGGTCGGATGCGCCGCCGCAGCCTGGATGCAGCGGGATCCGCAGCGATGGCAACGCCCTCCGCGTGTACGGCCAGCGGTGAGCGTCACCGCCGTCGGCGCCGGGATCCTCCTCGCTGTCCTCAGCGTCTCCCTCGCTCCGGACTCCCTGTGGAGCTACCGCGGCGGCCTGGCGCTCGTCGCCCTGGGCGCGCTGGTGCTGGTGGTCGCCTGCAGCGGACCCGGGCCGGTCAGCAGCGCCCTGTCCGGACGTGTCCTGCAGTGGCTCGGCACCCGTTCGTACGCGATCTACCTGTGGTCCTGGCCGGTCCAGCTGACCGTCCAGGAGCGCTGGCCCGATCTCGAGCTCCGCTGGGTGGCCGCGACGACGGCGCTCACCTCGCTGCTCCTGGCCGACGTCTCCATGCGCGTGGTCGAGAACCCGCTGCGCTTCGGCACCGGCTGGGCCCAGGGGATCCGACCCCGGCAGGCGGCCTGGGGTCTGGGCCTGGTCGCGCTGGTCGTCGGCTCTGCCGTGGCCGCTCGATCGACGGTGCCGACCACTGCCGAGCGCCTGGCACAGGAGTTCGAACAGGTTCCCGACCCGACCACGACCGTCACGGCTCCGGGCGACGGCACCGGACCGACCGACGGGGTCGCGCCGACCGCTCCCCCCACCACCGTGTGCGTCCCCACCACCGACGTGGCCACCCAGTTCTCCGGGGGCGACAGGAAGTTCGACCCGAGCACGGTCGAGGGTATCGGCGACCCGACCGGCGACAAGTGCGGGGCGACCCGGGTCCTGGTCGTCGGCGACAGCACCGGTCGGGGCGCTGCCAACGGCCTGAGGCGCGCCCCCGCCAGCGGGCTCGAGGTCTGGGACCGGACGGTGCTCGGGTGCGGGATCGAGGTGAACCCGGCCAAGTGCCCGTCGTGGCGGACGATCTGGCCCGCAGCGGTCCAGGAGGTCCGCCCTCAGGTGGTGCTGGTGCACCTCGGCGTGTCGGTCGACGTCGTCGATGGCCCCGAACCCCGCTTCACCGCCCCCGAGGCATCCGGATTGCGCCAACAGGTCATCGGCGAGGCGATGGACGCCCTGGCCGCCACCGGTGCCCGCGTGGTGTGGACGCTCCCGGCGGTCCCGCTCGACAACGGCACCTTCTACTGCGGTGGCTCCCGCAAGGGCACGGGGTGCGACCCCGACTGGATCGCCCGCTGGAACGCGGACGTGGTCGCGGCCGCGACCCCGCGGGGCGTGGCCGTGGTGAACCTCGAGGACTGGGTGGCCTCGCGGGGGCGGACCAAGGCGGACCGCCCCGACGGGCTGCACTTCTCGGGCGCCGGCCTCGACGCCGAGGCCGCGCTGCTCGCCCCGCAGCTCCGTTGAGGCGACCCCGCCGCGGTCGGGTACCGGTGGCGTTCGGTGCCGGTGGCGCTCAGTACCGGTAGTGGTCGGGCTTGTAGGGGCCCTCGACCGGGACCCCGAGGTAGGCCGACTGCTCCGGGGTGAGCGTGGTGAGGCGGACGCCGAGGGCGTCGAGGTGGAACCGGGCGACGTCCTCGTCGAGCTGCTTGGGCAGCACGTGGACGCCGAGCGGGTAGTCGGCGGTCTTGGTGAACAGCTCGATCTGAGCCAGCACCTGGTTCGAGAACGAGCAGCTCATCACGAAGCTCGGGTGCCCGGTCGCACAGCCGAGGTTCAGCAGCCGGCCCTCGGCGAGCACGATCACCGAGTGGCCGTCGGGGAACACGAACTCGTCGACCTGCGGCTTGATGTTGACCTTGCGGATGTCGCTCTGGCGGTACAGGCCGGCCATGTCGATCTCGTTGTCGAAGTGGCCGATGTTGCCGACGATCGCGTTGTGCTTCATCCGGGCCATGTGCTCGGCGGTGATGATGTCCTTGTTGCCGGTCGTGGTGATGAAGATGTCGGCGGTCTCGACGACGTCCTCGAGACGCACCACCTGGATGCCCTCCATGGCGGCCTGCAGGGCACAGATCGGGTCGATCTCGGTGACGACCACCCGGGCGCCCTGTCCGCGCAGCGACTGCACGCAGCCCTTGCCGACATCGCCGTAGCCGCAGACGACCGCGAGCTTGCCGCCGATCATCACGTCGGTCGCCCGGTTGATGCCGTCGACGAGGCTGTGGCGACAGCCGTAGAGGTTGTCGAACTTGGACTTGGTGGTGGAGTCGTTGACGTTGATCGCCGGGAACAGCAGCAGGCCCTGCTCGAACATCTGGTAGAGGCGGTGCACGCCGGTGGTCGTCTCCTCGGTCACGCCCTTGATGCCGGCCCCGATGCGGGTCCAGCGCTGTGAGTCCTCGGCGAGGGTCCGGCGCAACGTCGAGAGCACGACGCCCCACTCGTCGGAGTCCTCCTCCACGGTGTCGGGGACCGCGCCGGCCGCCTCGTACTCGGTGCCCTTGTGCACCAGCAGGGTGGCGTCACCGCCGTCGTCGAGGATCATGTTCGGGCCGGTGTGGCCCTGTCCGTCGGCCGGCCAGGCGAGCACCTGCTCGGTGCACCACCAGTACTCCTCGAGCGACTCGCCCTTCCAGGCGAAGACCGGTACCCCGCGCGGGTCCTCGACGGTGCCGTCCGGGCCGACGGCGACCGCGGCGGCGGCCTCGTCCTGGGTCGAGAAGATGTTGCAGCTGCACCAACGCACCTCGGCCCCGAGGGCGGTGAGGGTCTCGATGAGCACGGCGGTCTGCACGGTCATGTGCAACGACCCGGTGATCCGGGCCCCGGCGAGGGGTCGGGAGTCGGTGTACTCGGCGCGGATCGCCATCAGACCGGGCATCTCCTGCTCGGCGAGCTCGATCTGCTTGCGGCCGATGGGGGCCAGGGCGAGGTCCGCGACCTTGAAGTCGGTGAACGTCATGGGATGCCTCCTGGGCGCGGCGGACGCGCCGCGGTGGTGAAGTCGTGTGGGACGAGCTCGGGCTGGGGTCGTCTGACTCCGGGTACAGGGCAGCCCTGGCGGGACCAGAGCCTACCCGCGACCGGGCGGAGGGACCTCGGTGGGTCCGGAGCCGCGCCCGGACGGCGTCAGGCGCCGACCAGATCCTCGGACAGCTCCCAGAGCCGCACCGCCTGATCGGGGTCCCGGGCCCAAGAGCGCACTCCGTGGGTGGCGTCGGGGTCGTCGACCGGTTCGGCCACCGAGCAGTTCTCCAGGTAGGCGCCGCCGTGCGCCTCGAGGGCGGGCGACGTGGCCGCCCACACCGTCGTCGCCGCTCCCTGCGGAACCGACTTGAACACCGCCCGCCCGCCGTCGGCGGAGTCGGCGCCGGTGCGGCGCACCGACGACAGGTACTCGAAGTCCTCGGCCTGCATGTGCCGGCCCAGGTCGGTGGCGATCATGCCGGGGTGCACCGAGAACGCCCGGATGCCGTCGGAGGACCACCGGCGGTCGAGCTCCAGAGCGAACAGCGCGTTGGCGGTCTTGGACTGCCCGTACGCGGTCCAGTTGAAGTAATCCTCCGAGCGCTCCCAGTTGGGGTCGTCCCAGCGGATCGGGCTGAGCCGGTGCCCACCCGAGGACAGCACGACGACCCGGGCGGATCCGTGCTCTGCCACGGCGGTGGCCAGGGGCTCCTTGAGCAGGGTCGTGAACAGGAAGTGCCCCAGGTGGTTGGTGCCGAACTGGGTCTCGAAGCCGTCCGTGGTGCGACCGAGCGGACAGGCCATCACCCCGGCGTTGTCGATCAGCAGGTCGATGACCGGATGCCGATCGGCCACCTCGGCCGCTGCAGCCCGGACCGAGGTCAAGTCGGCCAGGTCGAGGAGCACCGAGTCGACGGTGATGCCGGGGACCTGGTCGCGCAGCTGCGCCACCGCGGCGTCGAGCTTGACACGGTCACGCGCCGCGAGGACCACCGCGGCGCCCCGAGCCGCCAGGGCCCGGGCCGTCTCGAGACCGAGCCCACCGGACGAGCCGGTGATGACCGCGGTGCGTCCGGTCAGGTCGACACCCGCGAGGACGTCGTCGGTCGTGCTGTCGGCTCCGAGCATCGTGGCTCCCCCTCGTCCGGCTGACCCCCCCGGCCCGGACCGCCCGGTCCGTGACGTCAGGCGTTGCGCAGCCATTCCTTCAGATCGTCGAGCACCGCGATGGGGCCCGGGTCGACCCCCGCCCTCGCCGCCAGGTGCAGCGTGACGAGATCCCCCTGCAGGACCAGGTCCATCAGCTGGGCCAGACGACCGTCGCCTTCGGCCCGCACGGTGTGGATGTCGGCCACCACTTCATCACAGACCGAGGCCACGAAGTCGAAGCGACGCGACACGTTCGGGTGCTCGAAGTCGTGGCGCAGATGCACCATCGTCAGCACCTGGCGGGTGACGTCGCCGTGCTGGGCCCATCCGGCCAGCTCGTTGTGGGTCAGCTCCGGGATCCGGTTGCAGAACGCCGGGACCTTGGGGTTCTCGTTGAACTGGCCTTTCCAGCGCCACGCGGCCACCTCGCCGAGCGCTCCGCCGCCGTACACCAGCGGCAACGTCCCCCCGATGCGCGCCGCCAGGCGCTCCGCAGGGCCGGACGCGACGCGGAGCTGCTCCCGCCGTCGCTCGAGCTGGGCAATCGCGGCGTCGATCTGGCCGGTCATCCCGTCGGTGAGCCCCATCCGCTCCAGGGCGACCAGCAACGGCACCGTCACCGCCCCGATGCCGGCCCGCGGCATGGGGATCGAGTCGTCGACCGGGAGCAGAGGAACCCCCCACTCGCCGGCCAGCCGGGCCAGTTCGCCGCCGGCGGCGACCACGACCAGCCGCGCACCGGCGTCGCGTGCGGCGGTCGCAGCTCCGATCGCCTCTTCGGTGTTGCCCGAGAACGACACCGCGAACACGAGCGTGTCGGGGCCGACGAAGCCCGGACACTCGTAGTGCTTGGACACCACGACCGGCACCGGGCAGTCCGGGCCCGCCACCGCCGCGCAGATGTCGCCTCCGATGCCGCTGCCACCGACGCCGAGGATGACCACCGACGTGACCCCGGCGGTGTCGGGCAGACCGTCCGCGGACGCTGCCGACACCCGGGCCGCAGCCATCTGCTCGGGCAGCGCGTAGGCCTCGGCGAACATGCCGAGCGAGTCGAGCACCGACCCGACCCCCTGCGTCCCCGCCCCGTCGACCGGTGCGCTCACTCGGAGAACGTGGGTTCGATGCCGTCGGCGCCGGCCTTGGCCATCAGCCGGTCGTGCTCGGCGTCGTCGACCGAGGAGGCCTCGTCGATCAGCATGACCGGGATGCCGTCGCGTACGTCGTAGCGGCGGTGCAGCCGGGGGTTGTACAGCGACTGCTCGTCGGCGAAGTACAGCAGCGGGCCCTTGTCCTCGGGGCAGGCCAGGATCTCCAGCAGCCGGGGATCGAGGGTCTGGTCGGTCGTCATGGTGGTGGTCTCCTTGGACGGACTGGTCACGCGGTGAGCAGGGCGCGGACTTCCTCGGTGCGCCGGGTGCACGCCTCTGCGTCGGGGGCCTCGAGGTTGAGCCGCAGGAGGGGCTCGGTGTTGGACGGTCGGAGGTTGAACCACCAGTCGCCGCCGTCGACGGTCAGGCCGTCGAGCCGGTCCTGGGGCAGGTCCGAGAAGTGCTCCGCCACCCTCTCGATCACCGCGGCGGGGTCGTCGACGCGGGTGTTGATCTCTCCGGAGTCGGCGTAGCGCTCGAACGGTGCACGCAGCTCCGACAGGCTGGTTCCGGCCACCGACATCTGCTCGAGCACCAGCAGGGCGGCGATGATGCCCGAATCGGCGCGGAAGTTGTCGCGGAAGTAGTAGTGCGCGGAGTGCTCGCCGCCGAACACGGCGCCCTCCTCGGCCATGACCTGCTTGATGAACGAGTGGCCGACCCGTGTCCGCACCGGCGTTCCCCCGTGCTCGCGCACCACCTCGGGGACGGTCCGCGAGCAGATCAGGTTGTGGATCACGGTGCCGCCGGGGTTCTTGTCGAGGATCCCGGCGGCGATGATGGCCGTGGTGGTCGATCCCGAGAGGCCGACGCCCTTCTCGTCGACCAGGAACACCCGGTCCGCGTCGCCGTCGAAGGCCAGGCCGACGTCCGCGCCGGCCTCGACGACCCGGCGGCGCAGGTCCTCGGTGTTGGCCGGCTGGATCGGATCCGCGGGATGGTTGGGGAAGGTCCCGTCGAGCTCGCCGTACATGACCTCGAGCTGGAACGGCAGCGAGGAGAACACCGCCGGGACGATCAGGCCACCCATGCCGTTGGCGGTGTCGGCCACGATCTGCAGCGGAGCCAACGACGACACGTCGACGAACGAGCGGACGTGATCCGCGAATGCGCCGAGCACGTCGAGGGAGCTGATGGTCCCGGTCGTCGCCGCAGCTGGAACCGATCCCGCCAGAGACGCCTCGCCGACCTCGCGGATGCGGCCGAGCCCCGTGTCCTCGCCCACCGGCCGGGCCCCCGACAGGCAGAACTTGGCACCGTTGTACTGGGCCGGGTTGTGCGACGCGGTGAACATGACCCCGGGGGCGCCCATCGAGCCCGAGGCGAAGTAGAGGAGGTCGGTCGAGCCGAGCCCGAGGTCGACCACGTCGAGGCCCTGGGATCGCACCCCGTCAGCGAACGCGGCGGACAGCTCCACGCCGGACGGGCGCATGTCGCGGGCCATCAGCACCCGGGTGACCGACTCGCCGCGACCCTCGGACTCTTCACGGGCGAAGGTGGCGAAGCCGACGCCGATGGCGTGGGCGAGCTCGGGGTCCAGCTGGTCGGGAACCGTGCCGCGGACGTCGTAGGCCTTGAAGATGGCGTCGAGGGACGGCATGGGGCGCACCCTAGTGGCCGGGACGCGACACTTCGGAGTCCGGGCCCGGGCCGTCGCGGCGCGTCGGCGGCAGTCCGTCGGACCCGTCGAGCTCGTAGTCCCCCAGCCGGGCGAACGCCCGAACCCTGAACAGGTCGCGCAGCAACCGCAGCGCGTCGCGGGCGACGTGGACCGTGGACCGACTCGAGTTGACCACCCGGACCGGGACCTCGGTCAACGTGAGTCGGTAGCGCTCGACCAGGTGGAACAGCTCGACGTCGAACGCGAACCCGTCGATGCGGCTGTGGGCGAACACCAGCCGTGCCACGTCCGAGCGCATCGCCTTCAGCCCGCACTGCGTGTCGCGGTACCGGCCGAGGAGGACCATGCCGGTGAAGAGGTTGACGACCCGACCGCCGACCTCCCGCAGGCGGCCGGCCCGGACCACGGTGAGGGTGCCCTCGTGCTGGCGGCTGCCCACCGCCACGTCCCAGCCCGCCTCGATCGCGTCGAGGAAGCCCAGCAGCTGCTCGGGCGGGTACGCCAGATCTGCATCGGTGAACGCGACGGTGCGCCCCTCGGCGGCCAGCATGCCGGCGCGCACCGCAGCGCCCTTGCCCCGGTTCGGGGCACGGCGCAGGACCACGTCGGCCCCCGCGGCCTCGGCCCGCTCCGCGGTGTCGTCGTCGGAGCCGTCGTCGACCACGACGATCTGGAGCCCGTCGGCGGGACCGCCCACCGACCCCAGCGCGTGGCGCACCCGCTCGACGGTCCCGGCGATCCGGTCCGACTCGCGGTAGGCGGGGATCACCACGCTGAAGCGGTAGCGACCGGGCGGAGCGGCACGGCCTGCGGGCGACCGCTGGTCGTCGCGCACCGCGTCGTACATGAAGCGGCGGTAGTTGGCGGTCCGCACCAGCAGGGCGGTCAGCAGCGCCGGGACCTTGATGACCACCAGGGCCCACGACTGCCGAGGGTCGAGCGCCAGGTCGAGGACGGTCACCACCGCCACGTCGACCGCCAGGGCGACCACGGCGGCACCCACATAGCGGCCCGGGCGGCGGTACCAGCGCACCCGGGGATCGCCGGGGAAGGTGACGGTGCCGTGCAGCACCCACGACACCACGGTGGCGACGGCGACCGCGACTGCATCGGCGGCCGGAACCGGCCAGCCGACCCGTTGGCGCAGGTACACGAACAGCCCGACGTCGACGGCGGTGGCGACCGCGCCGACCAGCAGGAATCGCCGGAACCGGTTCACCTGGGGCTCACTCCGGCTCGGTGGGGGAAGCGCCGTCGGAGCCATGACGGCGGTCGGCCCCTCGGGCCCACGAGAGCGCGCCGAACGGGCGCCGCTCCCCGACTCGCTCGACGATCCGGCTGCAGCGCGAGCGGTCGTCCCAGACCGCGAGCCCCACGAGCAGGACGAACCCGACGATCGTGAGCAGCCAGCCCAGGCGGTCGACGTTCGTGGTGCCGTAGCTGACCGTCACGTGGGTGTCGGTGGGGACGACCACCATCAGGTTCGGGCTGACGCGGTACGGACCGTCGGCCCCCTCGGCCTGCCAGTTCGGGAAGAACGAGTTGCGGATCAGGATCGGGGTACCCGGTTCGGACACCTCGAAGCTCACCGAGTCGCCGTCGTCGCGCACGTTCGACACGGTCACCTCGGGGACCGGCCGGCAGGCCGGGTCGGTGTCGTCGGGGGCGACGCGGGCCCACTCCGACGGTCCCGACGTGGCCAGCGGCACGTCCCAGCGAGAGGGGTCCTGGTACCAGATCACCGCGGGGCCCGCCGTCTTGGCGCCGACCTCCTGGCCGGGGGCGGGGGCGGAGCGCTCCTTTGCGTACACCCAGCCGTCGATGTGGTCGTCGGTGTCGGTGAGCACGACGGGTTCGCAGCGCAACGGCGTGACCAAGTCGGCTTCCGCCACCTCGAACACGACCCACTGGTGCTGGACGCCGTCCGAGGTGGGTGCGGGGGTGATCGAGGTGAGCTCGGTCAGGCGGTCATCGGCGCGGGCCGCGGCGATCGCCGCGTCGGAGGTGGCCAGGTAGTACTTCACGCCGAGCATCTGCAGGTGCGACACCCCTTCGGTCACGTCGAGCGCCGAGTAGGGCATGTCGCGTTGGGCCCGGCTGGGCTGGCTGGACAGCTCCGACTGGTTGAGGAAGTGGAACGGCGTCGTGGAGCTGGCCTCGAAGTAGAGGCCCTCCATCGAGCCGATGCAGCCGTCGGTGAAGTACGGCAGCAGCATGAGCGCCATCGGCGTGCCGAACCGGTCGAGCTTGGGCTCGTACTCCCACATCGCCCGGCCGCAGCCGTCGTCGCGGCCGATGCGGTCCATCGTGTCGATGATCGCCTTGAACTCCGGGTAGGCGTCGCGACCCTCGAGGCCCTCGTAGTTGTAGCGGGCCCAACTGGCCGCGACGTTCTGACGCTTCCACTCGAGGCCCATCCACCGGTACGACGACACCCCCGCCGCGTCGGTGTCGAGGTGGCCTCCGGGCAGGATGCGCAGGGCGCCGGCGATGGTGACCGCGACGATCGTGACCACGAGCGCGGCGCCGATCACCCCGACCAGCACCGGCTCCTCGCGCCGGCGGGCCAGGTCGGCCACCACGAGCGAGACCGAGCGGATGACCAGGCCCACCGCCACCGCGGCCAGCAGGTAGAGGGCCAGGTAGTAGAAGGGCAGGATCCGGGCGTTCCACAGCCGCCACTGCGGGGCGAAGCGGAACGCCCAGGCCATCGACACGACGACCATGGCCAGGAACCAGCCGATGCGCTGACGGTGGACGAGTGCGAGCAGGACCCCGAGTCCGGCCAGCGCGAACACGACGTTGCGGTAGGGCATGTCGAACTGCTCGGGCTGCGGCCAGAGGTACTCGGCGTACTTGGTGTACTTCTCCCAGCCCATGTCGTTCATGAAGGCGCTGTCGAAGAAGAACGGCACGAACCAGAAGCAGGCCAGCAGACCGCCGACCGGCAGCGTGAGGGCGGAGAACGTGACACCGCGCAGGTCGAGGCCGAGGAACAGCAGCAGCACCACGACCGTGGCGACCACCGGGAAGGCGTCGGTGCGCCAGACGAGCGTCAGCGACGTCACGACCACCAGGCCGGCCGCCATGCCCCGCGCCACGGGGAACGCGTCCCACCACGGGATGCGGTCCTCGCGCCGGGTCAGCCACAGCACGACGGTGGCGGCTCCGGCGAACAGCGCCGGGATGATGTGGCACAGGATGACGAGGGCGAACAGGCCCGCCGCGAGCGCCAGCCGACGACCCGTGCGCACACCCCGGACCAGCACCGCCAGGTACAGGACGCACAACGTGAGCGAGATGGAGAAGGCGAACTCGCCCGCCATCGTCGAGGTGATGTTGCCGCCGAGGATCGTGTAGCCGGTCTCGTAGAGGAACGCACCCGCGCCCACCGCCACCAGAGCGGGACCGGGGAAGGGCAGACGGAACGAGCGGGCGAGCGCGAACGCGGCCAGCGGCAGGGTGACCAGCCCCGACACGGTCACCAGCTTGAAAGCGACCTCGTAGGGCACCGGGACGCTCAGGACCGCAGCCACCCCCAGGGCGATCCACAACGCGGTCCGGGCCACGTGGTTGCGGACCCGGCGGGCGACGACCCACGCCAACCAGCCCCACCCCGCCAGCAGGAACGGGCTGAGCCACAGCGGAGGCCCGACGTTGATCATCACGATCAACAGCGAAGGGACCACCATGTAGAAGACGTAGGCGGGGAACCCCGCGTACCAGTCGGGCGTCCAGCCGGTGAGCCGGAACTGCGGCAGCAGGTGGTCGCGCAGGAACGCCGGACCCCACACATGGGCGCCCATGTCGCCGCCGGTCGGCGTGGAGGTGCTGAGGATTCCCCGCGGGCTGAGCGAGGCGAAGACGAAGATGCAGGTCAGCGCGACGACGACCCAGGAGGCGATGAGCGCGAGGTCGTGGCGCGAGTGGCGGTCGTCATCGGCGCCGATCAGTTCCCGGTCGCCGTCGGTGCCGATCAGCTCCTGAACGCCGTCGGTGCCGTCCGGGGGGACGACGGGCTCCGCCACGTCGGGCCGGTCGGGGTCGCTCGGGTCCGGGGGCGCGTCGGAGCGCGGTGGGGGGCTCGGATCCATGGGGGCCTCATCGTGTCAGATCCCGCCCATCGCATCGGGTCACCGCCGTGCGGCACCGCGAGCCGGAACGGGACCCACCGACCCCGCAGAGGGTCAGGACGACAGCGACCGACGGTACCGGGTCGGGACCGCGCTCAGGTCGGTCAGCACCCCGTCGAGCTCGACCGACTCGCCGTCGCGGTGCCAGCTGCGGGTGTCGCAGGTCGAACAGGAGCGCATGACCAGCCGTGAGCCGTCGATGGTCAGCCCGATCTCGACGAGCTCGTTGCGGCACGTGTGACAGCTCGACATTGGTTCCTCCCAGCTCGCGGAACGACCCCAGCGGGCCGCGGTCGCCGCGGACGCGGTCCTCGGCGACCTCTCTCCGTCGGCAGGACGGCGCGGCGCCGTGAGCGATCCGGCCGGGAATGATCCGTTCGGCCCAGTCGACAGCGGGTGTCGTGTCGACCGCGCAGCGGCGCGGCGGGTCAGCCGGTCAGGTAGAGCACGACCACGCTGGTGGCGTTGAAGGCCATGTGGGTGGCGATCGACATGCCCAGTCGCCCGGTCCGCACCGCCATCACCGCCAGGACGAGCCCGATGGCGAACAGGCCGACGAACTGCAGCAGCTGGAAGTGCACCGCCCCGAACACCGCGGCGGACCCGACCACCGCCGCCCAGTCGGGCAGTCCCCGCTTCTGCAGCGCACGCAGGAACAGGCCCCGGAAGAACAGCTCCTCGACCAGCGGCGCGCCGATCACCACGATCAGGACGAGCAGCACCCAACCGAGCGGGTCGGTCGCCTTGTCCGACAGGGCCCGAGCGGGAGCGGAGAGGTCGTCCTGGCTCGTGCCGGTCAGCTCGAGGATCGGCACGTACAGCAGAGGCAGCACCACCAGCTGGACCGCGACGCCGACGACCAGGCCGATCGGGACGTCGAGCGGTCGGACCGCCAGGCCGAAGTCGTCGACGAGTCCGCCGCCCTTGGTCCCGGCCAGGTACACCGACCCCAGGTATCCGCCCCACAACGGCACCTGCAGCAGCGCGGCGGCCGCCATCGGAATGTCGGCCGCCTCGGTCCAACCGCCGGCGCCCATCGCCACGACGGTGGCGACCACGGCCAGGGCCTGGGCCAGGAGGAAGCCGAGCGCGACCTCGCCGAGACCCCACCGCTGCTGCGCCGGGTCCATCCAGGACCGGGTGTCGACCACGACGGGGGGACGCTCAGGCGCCGATGAGGTCGAGCCGGCCGCCCCGCAGGGACTCCACGGCCCGACCGTCGCGCAGCTCCCAACCCCGGGGAACCCGCACCGTGTCGGCGTGCAGCAGGCAGAGGTCGTGCACCATCGGGTGGTCCTCGGCGGCGAGGTCCTCGAGCCACACCACGCCCTCGGCGTAGGCGTACGACAGCGTGGCGACCGCCGGGCGGCCGCATCCGGGACGGGCGCAGCTCCTGCTCACGGCGGGCACCGTACCGGCGGGTCGTCGTCGGGGTGGGGATGCCCCGACGCCGACGACACGGGCCGATGGCACCCTTCTCAGGCTCGGCATGTCGGAACGCGGGTCGGGCTCCTAGGCTGAGGGGATGCCTCCCGAGCCCAACGACGCCCCCACGCCCCCCGGCAAGGCCCGACCCAACGGCCTGCCGTCGTGGCTGCTGTGGGTGCTGGTCGCGGTGGTCGGACTCACCGTCGTGAGCGCCCTGTCGCTGAACTCCGCCCAGCAGAAGCAGATCGCCTTCTCCACCTTCACCGAGCAGGTCGCCGACGGCAAGGTCAAGACCGTCACCTGGAACAACGTCGACCAGTCGATCACGGGCACCATGAAGTCCGGCGAGGACTTCGTCACCACCGGCCCCGCCGAGCCCACCCCCGAGCTGCTGCAGTCCATGGAGGAGCACGACGTCGAGGTCGAGTTCGCCACCCCGACGCCCAACCTGTTCGTCCAGCTCCTGCCGCTGCTGCTGCCGCTGCTTCTGATCATCGGCTTCTTCGCCTGGATGAACCGACGGGCGCAGGGCCAGATGAGCGGGATCATGTCGATCGGACGCTCCCGGGCCAAGACCTACACGACCGAGCGCCCGGCCACGCTGTTCACCGACGTCGCCGGCTACGAAGGCGTCAAGACCGAGATCCGCGAGGTCGTCGACTTCCTCAAGGAGCCGGAGCGCTTCCTCGAGATCGGAGCCAAGATCCCCAAGGGCGTGCTGCTGGTCGGCCCTCCGGGCACCGGCAAGACCCTCATCGCCCGGGCCGTCGCCGGCGAGGCCGGCGTCCCGTTCCTGTCGGTGTCGGGGTCGGACTTCATGGAGATGTTCGTCGGCGTCGGCGCCAGCCGGGTCCGCGACCTGTTCGAGTCCGCCCGCAAGCACGGCCGGGCGATCATCTTCATCGACGAGATCGACTCGGTCGGCCGCAAGCGCGGCGCCGGCCTCGGCGGCGGACACGACGAGCGGGAGCAGACGCTCAACCAGATGCTCTCGGAGATGGACGGCTTCGAGGGCACCGACGGCGTCGTCATGATCGCGGCCACCAACCGGCCTGACATCCTCGACCCGGCGCTGCTGCGCCCGGGTCGCTTCGACCGCCAGGTCGTCGTCCCGCTGCCCGAGCTGGACGACCGCAAGGCGATCCTGGCCGTGCACGTCCGGCAGAAGAAGCTGTCGGCCGACGTCGACCTGGACCTGGTCGCCCGCGGCACGCCGGGCATGTCGGGCGCGGACCTGGCCAACCTGGTCAACGAGGCCGCCCTCACCGCGGTGCGCCGCGGGTCCAAGGTCGTCGAGATGCACGACTTCGAGGACGCCCGGGACCGCGTCCTCATGGGCCAGCGGCGCGAGTCGATGGTGCTGTCGGACCGGGAGAAGGAGATCACCGCCTACCACGAGGCGGGCCACGCCCTGTGCGCGGCGCTGCTGCCCAACGCGGATCCGGTCCACAAGGTGACGATCCTGCCCCGGGGCATGGCGTTGGGCGTCACCCAGCAGCTCCCCGAAGAGGAGAAGCACTCCTACAGCCAGGAGTTCCTCGAGGAGTCGATCATCGTGGCGATGGGCGGGCGCGTCGCCGAGGAGCTCGTGTTCGACCACCGCTCCACCGGTGCCGCCAACGACCTCCAGGTCTCCACCGAGCGGGCCCGGAAGATGGTCACCGAGTTCGGCATGAGCGACGAGATCGGACCCCGGGCGTGGGGTACCTCCGGGCCGGTCTTCCTGGGCGACGACTTCGGCCACCAGCGCGAGTACTCCGAGGACACCGCCCGGGCGATCGACGCCGAGGTCGAGCGGCTGCTGCGGCAGGGCGAGGACCGCTGTCGCGACCTGCTCACCCGCAACCGCGCCGCGCTGGACCTGATCACCAGGGTGCTGCTCGAGCAGGAGACGATCTCGGGCAGCGAGGTGAACCGGTTGATCCGCGTCGCCAACGGCACCGAACCCGACCTGCCGGCGCCCACGCCGCCCGCCGCGCCGTCGCCGCCGGTCGGCGGAACCCCCGCGTCGGTACCCCCGCCGGTGCCCCCGCACCTCGCCCCCTCCCCCCGGCCGAACGTGCTGCCCAGCCAGCCGTTCCAGGGAGACGTCACCGCCTGACCCGAGTCCGGCCGAGCGGCAGCCGACCCGGCTGCACCTCGGTCGGTTCCAACGCACCTCGGGGCGCGTCGGCCCCGATCGCGCCGGGGACAGATGGGCATTTCGACCCACCCTGGGTCGTTCGCCTCAAGTCCGATGGGCCGATCGGCCGAAGTGCGCCCCATGCACGACGACGGCGGAACACTGACGGTGGAGCGGGCCCCGACCCGACGATCGGTCCTCGGGGCGGCCGGAGCGGGCGGGATCGCCCTGGCCGCGGCGGCGTGCGCGCCCGCGACCGGCCCGACCCCCGCGCCGAGCACACCGACGTCGACCCCCGCCACGCCGGCTCCGTGGCCGCTCGACGAGTCCCGGCTCCTGGCCTCGCGCGCGACGTTCGGACCGACCCCGGCCGTGGTCGACCGCATCCGCAGCATCGGCCCCGCCGCCTGGCTCGACGAGCAGCTCGCCGCGAACGGGGCGACCGCAGAGGCTCGCCTGGGCTCCTCGTTCCCGTCGCTCACCGCCAGCAACGCCGTCAACGCGGTGCAGCGCAACACCGATCAGAACGTGCTGTTCCGCGAGCTCGACCACGCCATGCTGCTGCGGGCGGTGTACTCCGAGAACCAGCTCTACGAGGTGATGTGCGACTTCTGGTCCAACCACTTCTCGATCTGGCGATCGGCCAAGTGGATGACGCACCTCAAGACCCGCGACGACGGCGACGTGATCCGACCCCACGCTCTGGGTCGGTTCGCCGACATGCTCAAGGCCTCGGCGCGCAGCCCCGCCATGCTGGTGTACCTCGACAACTACTCGTCCAACGCCTACTCGCCGTCAGGGGTCAACGAGAACTGGGGCCGTGAGCTGCTCGAGCTCCACACCCTCGGGATCATCAAGGGCGAGCAGGTCTACACCGAGGCCGACATGCGCGGCGTCGCAAAGGTGATGTCGGGCCGCACGATCAACTGGACCGACGGCCCCACCAAGTACGACTACCGGTTCGAGAAGTACTGGCACTCCCGCGACGCGGTGTCGATCCTCGGCGGGCAGTGGAGCCGACCGGCGCGGACCGACGGCGCCCAGGGCGAAGCCGACGGCAACTCCCTGCTCGAGTTCCTGGCCCGGCACCCCTCGACGGCCCGGCACCTCGCGTTCAAGCTGTGTCGCCGCTTCGTGGCCGACGATCCCCCGATGACGCTCGTCGACCGCCTGGCGTCGACCTACCTGGCCAACGACACCGCCATCGCCCCGGTGCTGCGGGAGCTGTTCCTGTCCCCGGAGCTCCGGGCCTCTGGCGGCCAGAAGGTGAAGCGTCCCTACGAGTGGCTCGTCTCGGCGCTCCGGGCGACGAAAGCCGAGATCGACTCCGACCCCCAGGGACACGCGTCCAGACGGCTGCGCGAGGTCCAGTGGGGGCTCGGGCAGCCGATCAACGAACGCACCACGCCCGACGGCTACCCGGAGACCGCGGCGGAGTGGGTGTCCACCGAGGGCCTGCTCAAGCGATGGGAGTGGGGCGCCCGCCTGGCGCGCAACAAGCTGACCAGCACGACCGAGGCCCGGAAGGTGGTGATCGATCCCGCCGCCCTGCTCCCCTCGCCGTTGCCGGCCACCACGACGGACCTGCTCACCGCACTGGCCGATCAGGTGTTCCAGTTCCCCCTCCCGGCGCCGCACGCGACGTCGATCCTCGCTGCGCTGGGGGTCTCACCCTCCGCGGCCGCCACGACGATCACCTCCAACGCCAACAACCTCCAGGCCGTCCTCGGCCTGCTCTGCGCCCATCCCAACTTCCAGCGCCGCTGACCGGAGACGACGAGATGACCCTCACCCACGACACCGACACCGTGCCCTCCGGTGCCACACGCTCCGCCGAGGGCGGACCGCTCAGCCGACGGTCCTTCATGGGTCTGGTCGGCGCCGGGACCACCGCCCTGGGCGTCACCGGCCTGGGGGCACGGATGGCGTTCGCCACGCCCGCCTCCCCGTCGAGCGGCGACGTGATCGTCGTCGTTTTCATGCGCGGCGCATGGGACGGACTCAGCGTGGTCGCCCCCTACCAGATGCCCACCTACAAGGCCCTGCGCCCGACGATCCGCATCAAGGAGCCCGCCGAGTTCACCGACCCGACAGGGAAGGCCGGGCTCCCGCTCCTCGACGGGGGTGCCGTGGCCCCGTTCCCGCTGTCGGGGACGTTCGCCTTCAACCCGTCGATGACCCACCTGCACCAGGGCGCATGGGCCGACGGGCACCTGGCGGTCGTCCACGCCGCGGGCATGCCGGCGAGCGAGTCGTCGACCCGCAGCCACTTCGAAGCCGAGCAGTACTGGGAGAAGGGAACCAGGTCCCTGAACGTGACCAGCGGCTTCCTCAACCGCTACCTCTCCGGGCTGTCCGGGCTCGAGCGGCTGAGCGCCGTCGGACGCGGCTCGACGCTGCAGACGTCGTTGCAGGGAGCGGCAAACGCCGTGTCGATGGGCTCGATCTCCGGCTTCGGCGTGACCGGCTTCCCGAACAACACCCAGGCCCGGACCGCACTCGTCGGCCTGTACCCGCACGGACCGCAGCTGCTCGAGGAGACCGGAGCCGACACCCTCGACGTGGTCGGTCTGATCGCAGGGATGGGCGCTGACCCCGGCCCGCAGAACGGCGCGACCTACGGACCCGACGACCTGTCGAACAACCTGCGGGAAGTCGCCCGTCTCATCCGCGCCGACGTCGGCCTGCGCGCCGTCGCCATCGACTACGGCGGGTGGGACACCCACAGCACCATGGGCCGACCCGAGGACGCCGGGTCGTACATGCGTCAGCGGACCGGCGTGGTCTCCCAGGCGTTGCAGGCGTTCTACACCGACCTGGGCGCCGCCCGGGACGAGGTCACGTTGGTCACGATGTCGGAGTTCGGTCGCACGATCGGCGAGAACGGCTCCGGCGGCACCGACCACGGTCGGGGCAACGTCATGTTCGCCCTCGGCGGCAAGGTCAGGGGTGGGGTGTACGGGGACTTCCCCGCCACCGTCGAGGACGGTCCCGAGGGCGACCTCACCGTCATGACCGACTACCGACGCGTCGTGTCGGAGATCCTCGAGGTCCGGGGCGGGGCCACCAACCCGACCGCGATCTTCCCGACCTACACGCCGCAGGCGCCCTTGGGGCTGACGGTCAGCTGACTCCTGAGCCGCGGACCAGCCGGGGCAGCTACGTGGGTTCCGCGCCCGATCCGACGTCGTGGTGGCCGTCGCAGCTGCCCGGCACCGACCCCGGCTCGCGCAGTTCCGCAACCGCTGCCCACAGGTGCGTCGACGACACCGGCCCCACGAACGACTGTCTCACCACCCCGTCCCGGTCGGCGATGACGACGATCGGGACGGCCTCGATGCCGTAGCGACGGTGCAGCGGGGCGTCGCGGGATGCCTCGACGTCCTGCACCACGACCTCGTCGCTGGCGAGGATCTGCGCCTTGGCCACCACGTCCGCGCACGTGGAGCAGGTGGCCGAGCTGAACACTCCCACGAACCACGGCGCGTCCGGGCGGTCGAAGTCGCCTCGGTCGAGCTGCACCGGCGCCTCCCAGGACGGCGGCTGGGTGGGCGGGTCGGCCCGGCGACGTTGCAGGACCGCCGCCACCGCGACCGCGATCGCAGCGAGCACCAGGGCGACGATCAGTCGATCCACCCCGACAGTGTGCCCTGGGTCCGCGTCCGGCTCACAGCTGGGCGCCCCCGGACCCGCTCAGCTCGACCCGAGCGGGACCAGAGGACGGTTCCGGCCGTGGCCGGGGACCGCCGGATCGAACGCGAGGTCGACATCGGGTGCGTACACGGTGATGCGCTCCACCGCCACCGGCTCGCTGGAGGTGACGACGACCGCCACCTCGGGGGCGGCGGCCGGGCCGAGCGGGACCACGACGCTGTCGCCGGGAGCGACCTCCACGTCGGTCGCCCCGGGCAGCGCCGAGCTCGATCCGGCCGCGACGACCTCGAGGGTGACCCGGGCGATCCCCTCTCCGGGGTTGTGGACCGCGACCACCGGCGCCGGGTCCGCTCCGGCGTTGATCGACGGGACCGTCCAACTCCGGGCGAGAACCGGGGTGCCGGTGGAGAGCGCGACCCCTCGCCCGAGGGCGGGACGGACCGCGATCCCGGCATCGGTGGCCGGATCCGGGCCGGCGCTGAGCGTCGTGGTGCGGGCCACGACCACCGGTCGGTCGGACTCGACCTCGATCGAGTGGTAGCCGACACCGGGGATGCGGGTCTCGGCCGACAGGTCCACCACCGCGTAGTGGCGCGGCTCGACGGCGACCTCGATGGGCTCCGGCGGGTCGGACGCACCGCCGTAGGGTGTGACCTGGACCAGGACCCTGGACCGTCGATCCCCCGGGTTCTGGATCACCAGCCGTTCGGCGACCCCGGTTCCGGTGAACCCCCCGGCGAACGCCCAACGTGGCTGCGGGCCGGGCACGCCGTTGGTCAGCCAGAGCCCCTCCGGTCCGATCGATCCGTCGAAGGTCTGGGCCACCGCGGCCACGACCCGTCCCGACCTGGAACGGACCACGGCGGTGAACTGGTCGCGTCGCTGCACGGCCTGACCCAGGTCGACGACACGGGCGGTGCCCGCCGGCACCACCAGCCCGGCCAGCGACGCCGGCACGCGCGTCCCGGTGTCGAGCCCGATCTCGATGTCGACACCGGCGTCCGCGGGGAAGGGGTTGAACAGGGTCAGGCGGGCTCCGGCGTCCCGGGTGATGGACAGCGCCGGGAAGTACCAGGCGTCGGAGCTCGACCGGGCGCAGGCGGCGCGATCACCCGCCTCCTCGTCGGACAGCTGGTTGTCGACGACCAGTCCGGCCACGTCGGACTCCACCAGCACCGACGCCGTCGGATCGCCGAGGACGGCTCCGACGTCGAGGGGCAGAGGGCCCTTCGGGGCCACCTCGACCGTCTGCGTCGGGGTGGCACCGCCGGCGGTGTAGCCGGTGAGGCGGACCGTGGCGGCGTCCCCGGTCGGGTTCGACAGGAACACGTAGTGCGCGAGGGCGCGCGATGCGGTGCCCGACGCGCAGTACCAGGTGGCGGGCAGAGCCTCTCCGGTGCGCACCGCGGGCATCGGGGCCTGTTCGACCGCGGCCGGTTCCGGATCGGGACGTCCGGACCACACAGAGGCCAGGCCGACCAGGGCGAGAGCGACGACCGTGACGAGTCCCAGGCGCATCAGCTTCACGTCGCCCCCTCACCGTGATCCGCGACGGCTCGCTCCTCCGCGGCCGCTCCCCGGTCCGCGGGGCCGGACTCCGGCGCCGCGTCGGACTCGACGACCACGACCGCCGGGCCCCGTCGCACCCGGCGCCGCGGCCGCGGGGCAGCGAGCCGTCGGCGGCGACCCACCATCGCGATCAGCACCACGAGCCCGACCACCTGGATCAGCTGCAGCAACCGGGCGGCGACCGGGGTGTTCCACGACAACGTGGACTCCCCACCCTCGTCGACCCGGAACCGCTGGGCCCACCCGAACAACCCGCTGCGATCCGCCGTGCCCGACCCGGTGACCAGCGTCCATCCCTCGTCGGCCGTGACCGCCTGCGCGACGTCGGCACCATCGGGCAGCTCGCCGGAGAAGCTGGTCCCGGGGCCTCGGCCGAGCACCGCCGGGGGACGCGGCATCGGTCGCAGGATCTGACCAGCCAGCGTCGGCACCCCATTGGCGGGCAGGTCGAGCTCGGTGATGTCGGAGCGCAGCGGCCAGGCCCCGGCGACCTCGAACAGCCGGGCTCCCGGGGCGACCGGGATCCGGGTCAGGTCCAGCTGCTCCTGGAACGCCGCGACCGCCCCGTGGGGCAGGGGGACCTCGAGCGACGAGAACGGCTCCGGGGCAGGTCTGTCGATCAGCAGCACGTAGCGGATGCCCATCGGCGCGAGCAGCTGTCCGACCCGGGAGGTCCGTCCGTCGAGGGCGGCCCGGACGGCGGCGCGCAAGTGCTCCACCCCCGACCCTCCGTCGAGCCGGTAGCGCTGGGTGACCGTGGGGAGGTGGCCCTCGGTCACCCCTACCGCCAGGTCGTCGGGACCGTTCAGGCGCCACCCCGACTCCGGCAGGACGTCGGGGTCGCCGATCCACAGGGTGCGACCGGCGTCGCTGCGGTCGACCAGCTCCAGGGCGCGTTGGTAGTCGCCCTCGGGCAGGTACCAGCGGCCCTCGGGTGCGGCGAACAGCACCGGAACCAGACCGATCACCATGGCGACGACGCCCACCGCCGAGGCGAGCTGCCCGACACCGAAGTCGCCGCTGACCACGTCGTCCTCGAACGCGAGCGGCGCCATCGCCACCGCGACCGACAGGCCGAGCGCGGTCGGCATGAGGAACAGCGCCACGCCCGCGCCGCCGAGAAGCGACGACGACGCCAGCAGCACGCTCAGCGCGAGGGAACCGAGGATGACGGTCCACGCACCGACGGTCCAGCCCAGGCGCCAGGCCCGCCCGGTCAGCAACGGCACCAGCGCCGCCACGACCAGGCCCCACCCCAGCCAGCCGGTCTGGATCGGCCCGATGCTGCCGGTCATCATCTCCGCCGCCGATGGCAGCGCCGCCCGGGTCGCCCAGAGTCCGCTCAGCGACGCCGCGTCGCCCCCGGTGATCGACTCGACCAGCCAGGGCAGCTGCAACGGGAGGCTGAACAGGAGGCCGCCGAGGGCGGCCGCGGGCAACCGCAACGCCCGGTCACGTTCGCCGCCGACCACCGCGGCCACCCCGAACACCGACACCGTCACCGCCAACAGAAGCGACCCGAGCGGGCTCACCGCGGCGACCGTGCCGAGGAGGAGACCGTTGCCGGCCAGGTGTCGGGGCCACGAGACCGGGGGGCGGTCCGGATCCGCGAAGGGCGCGGCCCCGGCCTGACGGGCGACCCGCCGCAGCAGCCACGGGGCCGCCGCATAGACGACGAGGGCCTGGAGCCGTCCGGTCGCCAGCGCGTTCAGGGCGATCGGGTTGAGCGCGTAGACCGCCAGGGCCGCGGACCGCCCGCGGATGGACCGCGTGCCCGACAGCATCTTCCAGGCCCCGAACGCGCCGATCACCAGCGGCGCCAGGATCAGCAACCGACGGGCGAGCCCGATCGACCCGAGCAGGACGGTGCCCACCGTGCCGAACGCAGGAACCAGACCGACCGGAACCGAGCTCTCCCCGAGTCCCACGCCGCGCCACGCCGTCCACCACTGCGACACGAGATCGGTCGCGCTCGACCCGCCGCTGACCAGCTCCCTCATGACCGGCAGAGGTCCGCTGATCAGGTGTCGAGCTCCCACCAGGGCGACGATCACCGTGGCGATCACCAGGCCGGCTGCCGCCCGACTGCTCACCGAGGTCATGTCGGCGAGCGCGACGCGTCCCGAACGGGTGGCGGCGGCCAGACGGCCCTCGCCGTCGTCGGTGCGCACCAGCGTCCGCAGCCGGTGGCTCCCCTTGTGGAACAGGGTCCGGTAGTCGGCGTCGTGGACCCGTCGGGCCCGTCGCGTCCGGGCGCGGGCCCGCACCAGGTCCGGGGTGTGGACCAGGTTCCACACCCCGGCAGCGAGGACGTCACCGCTGTGGCGGAGCCGCCCGGGGAGAGCCGAGCCGATCAGGTCGACCAGGCCCAGGACGACGCCCACCGGGACGGTCCACCACCAGCGCCGCAACTCGGTGTTGGCCAGGACCATGCGGGTCTCGTGGCGGGTCTCGTAGCGGGTGCGGTCCTCGAGCGGGCGTCGATCCGAGAAGCGCTCGCGGTGGCCAACGGTCGCCCGGGGGCAGAACTGCACCGATGCCCCGGCGATGTGGACCCGCCAGCACAGGTCGACGTCCTCTCCGAAGAAGGGGATCTCGGCGCTGAACCCGTCGATCGTGGTGAACAGGTCCGAGCGCACGAGCATGCATGCGGTCGACACCGCGAAGACGTGACGGGCGCTGTCGTGCTGGGACTGGTCGAGCTCACCCGGGTCGACCAACGGCACCGAGCTGCCGAAGACGTCGACGGCGAGGCCGACCGATCGCAGCACGTGCTCATCGTCCCAGTCGACGAGCTTGGCACCGACCACGCCGGCGTTGGCCCGGAACGCCTCGGCGACCATCGCGGTCACCGCGTCGGGACGCAGGCGGACGTCGTCGTGCACGAACAGCAGGAACGGGGCTCCCTCGACCGACACCAGGGCCTCGTTGGCCGCGGCCGCGAACCCCCGGTCCTCGGGGAGTCGACGGACGAAGGCGGACGGCAGCACGTCGGCCACCCGGGCGGTGGGGTCGTCGACGGACCCGTTGTCGACGACGAGCAGGGAGAGGTTCTCGTAGTCCTGGTCCGCGATGGACGCGAGGCACTCCTCGAACCAGTCCCCCGGATCGCGGGTGACCATGACCGCGACGACCGGCGGCGCTCCGGTGCCCACGATCGGGGCGTCGTCGGACAGCCCCCACTTGGCGTCCTCGGCCGCGTCGTCGGTGTCATCCTCGGCATCGTCGGGATCGGTCTCGGCCACCCCGTCGACATCGGCGCCATCGTCGGCATCGTCGGCATCGTCAGCGCTGTCATCGTCAGCGCCGTCATCGTCAGCGCCGTGGTCGACGTCGCCCACGCCTGGAGGCCCCTCGTCCTCGACGGAGCCCGGCCCGGTCTCGATCAGCCGAGCATCGCTCGGCACCGCAGCCGTGGGGGACACGTCCGCGCTCGGCTCCGCGAGGTCATCGGGCTCGCTCTCGCGGGGATCTCCGTCGGCGTCACCGGCTCCCGGAGGTGGAGTGGAGGGGATCGTCCTGGCCTTTCTGAGGCAGGGGCCCGCATCGACGCTCACCGCGCGAGGTGGACCCAGCGGAGGGGGTGGGACGGATGGCGATCGTAGTGCGGTCCCCCTCCCCGACCGGTTCATGCCGGCGACGCCCGAGGGGACGGCGGTCCGTCCCGGTCTCCGATCGGCACCTTCTAGAGTCATCGCCATGGCCACACCCGGCTCCAAGGCACGCCGACCGACCCGGAACCTCCGGTGAAGGCGCTCATCACCGGAGCCGGCGGCTTCGTCGGCCACCACCTCATCGACCACCTGAACGCCTGCGGCGATGAGGTCATGACCACCGACCGCTCGATCGACGGTCTCGACATCACCGATGCCCCCGCCCTGCTCGAGTCGTTCCGACGTCAGCGCCCGGAGGTGGTGTACCACCTGGCGGGAGCGAGCGACGTCGGCGGTTCGTGGTCCACTCCTCAGGCGACGTTCCGCTCCAACGCCGAGGGCACCTTGAACGTGCTGTGGGCCGCTCGGGAGGCCGGGGTCGACCGGGTGCTGACCGTCGGTTCCGCGGACGTCTACGGCAAGGTCGCCGTCGAGGACCTGCCGATCAGGGAGTCGCTGGCGATGCGTCCGGTGAGTCCGTACGCGGCGTCCAAGGCCTCGGCGGACCACGTGGCCCTCCAGGCGCACCTGGGCTTCGGCCAGTCGGTCGTGCGCGCCCGACCGTTCAACCACCTGGGCCCGGGCCAGAGCAACCGCTTCGTCGCAGCGGCGCTGGCCGAGCGCGTCGCCCGCAACGAGCTCGACGACGAGAGCCACGTGAGGGTCGGCAACCTGAGCCCTCGGCGGGACTTCACCGACGTCCGCGACGTGGTGCGGGCCTACCGGTTGCTCGTCGAGCACGGCGTCGACGGCGAGGTCTACAACGTGTGCAGCGGCCAGGCGATCGCCGTGCAGGCGCTGGCCGACGAGCTCATCGCCCTGGCCCGGATCCCCATGGAGCTGGTGATCGATCCCGACCTGGAGCGCCCGGTCGACATCCCGGTTCTGCTCGGCGACAACTCCCGCCTGTGCGCCGATACGGGCTGGACGCCGGAGATCCCGCTGACGACCACGCTGGCCGACCTGCTCGACGACCAACGCCGCAGGGTGCACACCACCTGACGCGCACTCCGTCGCGCCGCCAACTCGCTTTGTCCCGCACAGACGTCGTGATCACGACGTCTGTGCGGGACAAAGCCCGGGGGGAGGGCTCAGGTCCGCTCGGCCATGCGTCGGCGTGCCGCGTCGACCGCCGCGATCTCGGCGGGACCCGAGGCCCGATCCGCCAACTCGACCAGCTCACGTCGCCACTCGGCGGCGACCCGCGCCGCCACCGCGACCGGAGCGCCCTCGAGCCATCGCAGATCCCGCTCCAGCAGCGCCAGCCGGAGCTGGACCTCGGTGTGGCGGGCGGTGACGAGCGGCAGCCGCTCCGCCTTGGACGACGGGTACGCGGTGCCGGCGACGAGCTCGGGCGGTTCGAGCCCGAAAACCCCGGCCAGCAGGGTGATCGTGCGCTCCCCCGGGACGTTGCGACCGGACTCCAGGTTCGACAGCGCGACCCGCGAGATCGCCACCCGGTGGGCGAGCTCGGCCTGGGTCATGCCCGCGGCCACGCGGAGCCGGGCGATCCGCTCTCCCAGGCGCTCGGGCCCGGACGAGCCGAGGTGGGAGGAGGTCGGGGGGTGCGACGTCGTCACGGGAGGGTCGTCATCGAAGGCCGCCATCGGCGGGAGCAGATCCTGCCAACTGGGTTGGCAGACGGGAGACGGCCACGAGCGTAGAACAGAGCCATGACCCGACGTGCGCTCATCACCGGCATCACCGGCCAGGACGGCTCCTACCTGGCCGAGCTCCTCCTCGACGAGGGCTACGAGGTGATCGGCATGGTCCGACGGTCCTCGACGGTCACCTTCGAGCGCATCGCCCACCTCCAGGACCGCATCGCGACGGTCCCCGGCGACCTGCTGGACCAGGCCAGTCTGATCGACCTACTGCGCACCTACCGTCCGACCGAGGTGTACAACCTGGCGGCACAGAGCTTCGTCCAGACCAGCTTCAGCCAGCCGGTGCTCACCGGGGACGTCACCGGGCTCGGTGTCACACGACTGCTCGACGCCATCCGCATCGTCGACCCCGACATCCGCTTCTACCAGGCGTCGAGCTCCGAGATGTTCGGCAAGGTGGTCGAGGTTCCCCAGACCGAGTCGACGCCGTTCTACCCCCGCTCCCCCTACGGCGTGGCCAAGCAGTACGGCCACTGGATCACGGTCAACTACCGCGAGAGCTACGACCTGCACGCCTCGAGCGGGATCCTGTTCAACCACGAGTCACCGCGCCGCGGCCTGGAGTTCGTGACCCGCAAGATCACCAACACGGTCGCCAAGATCAAGCTCGGCCTCACCGACGAGCTCCGGCTCGGCAACCTGGACGCCGAGCGCGACTGGGGCTTCGCCGGCGACTACGTGCGGGCGATGTGGCTGATGCTGCAGCAGGACAGCCCCGACGACTACGTGGTCGCCACCGGCGAGACCCACTCCGTGCGGCGCTTCTGCGAGATCGCCTTCGGCCACGTCGGCCTGGACCACGAGCAGTTCGTGGTGATCGACGAGGCGTTCTACCGGCCCGCCGAGGTGGACCTGCTGATCGGATCACCGGCCAAGGCCGAGTCCACGCTGAGCTGGACGCCGACGGTCGGTTTCGAGGACCTGGTCACGATGATGGTCGACGCCGACATCGACCTGCTGTCGGGCCGCCTCGGCCCGATCGGCTGACCCCGCCCCCGCTTTGTCATGCGTGGACGTCGTGATCACGACGTCCACGCATGACAAAGCGGTGAGGTGGCTGACGGTAGGGTCCGGCCGATGACGACCGAGACCGCCGCCCCGATGCCGACGGGGCGAGTCGCCGTGCTCTGCGGCGGGGTGGGCGCCGCCCGGTTCCTGAGGGGGCTGCTCGAGGTCCACGACCCGACGGCGGTCACCGGCATCGTCAACGTCGGCGACGACTCGATCATCCACGGACTGCACATCAGCCCCGACCTGGACACGATCACCTACACCCTCGCCGGCGCCGACAACCCCGACACCGGATGGGGTCTCCGCGGCGAGACGTGGCAGGCGATGGAGCAGCTCCGGGCCCATGCTGCGGCCAACGCGATCGACGCCGCTGCCGACGCCGCCGGCTGGTTCTCGCTCGGCGACCGCGACCTGGGAACCCACCTCTACCGGACGTCACGGCTGGCCCAGGGTGCCGCCCTGAGCCAGATCACCGCCGAGATCTGCCGCACCTTCGACCTGCGCCTTCGCCTCGTCCCCGTCACCGGCGACCCGGTGCGGACCCGCCTGCGAGCCGCCGACGGGAGGGACCTGTCGTTCCAGGAGTACTTCGTGCGTGAGCGCCACTCGGTCGAGGTGGCGTCGGTCCGCTTCGACGGAGCCGACCGTGCTCGGCCGGATCCCGCGGCCATCGACGCGCTCGAGTCTGCCTCCGCGGTCATCATCGCCCCGTCGAACCCGATCGTGTCGATCGACCCCGTCCTGGCGGTCACCGGGGTCCGCGACCTGGTGAGCTCCCGACGCGACCGCACCGTCGCCATCAGCCCCATCGTCGGCGGAGCCGCCCTCAAGGGTCCCGCCGACCGGCTGATGCGCGAGCTCGGCCTCGAACCCTCGGTGGTCGGAGTCGCGCGCCACTACGCCCCGATCGCGTCCACCCTGGTCATCGATCCGGCCGACGAGGCCCTGGCGGACCGGGTCGAGGCCGAGGGGATCCGGGCCGTCGTGACCCCCACGGTCATGAGCGCTCCAGGGGTGGCCTCGGCCCTCGCCACGACCTGTGTGGGCCTCGCGGAGGGGCGGGCGTGACCGGGGGCATCGAGCTGATCCCCGTCCGCGGACTGGGGGAGGTCACCCGCGGCACCGACCTGGCCGCCATGATCTGCGACGCGGTCGAGCTCGTCCACCACGACGTGGTGGTCGTGACCCAGAAGGTGGTGTCCAAGGCCGAAGGGGCGATGGAGCGCGTCGATCCGGACGACCCGTTGTCGCACAAGCCGCTGGTCGAACGCGAGTCGGTGAGGATCCTCCGGCGGCGCGGGGACCTGATCATCTCCGAGACCCGCCACGGCTTCGTGTGCGCCAACGCCGGCATCGACCTGTCCAACGTCGAGCGGGGCTGGGCGGCTCTGCTGCCCGAGGATCCGGATCGCTCGGCCCGACGCATCCGCGACGGGATCCGGGGTCGGACCGGCACCGAGGTCGGCGTGGTCGTGTCGGACACGTTCGGGCGCACCTGGCGGCGGGGCGTGACCGACGTGGCCATCGGATCGGCAGGGCTGATCCCGGTCCTGGACCTGCGGGGGACCGCCGATGCCTACGGTCGTGAGCTGCAGGTGACCGAGGTGGCCGTGGTCGACGAGATCGCCGGCGCGGCCGACCTGGTGATGGGCAAGTCGACCGGCGTGCCGGTCGCGATCGTGCGGGGACTGGGCGACGAGGTGTTCAGCCCCCGCCGCGACGATGGCACCGAGGAGCACCGGGGGGTCCTCGGCGACGTCGTCCGCTCCCCCGCCGAGGACCTGTTCCGCTGACGGGGCCCGAACCCGTCGGGCGGCCCGGGTCGCTCGTCAGGCCAGGGTGCCGCCGTCGACCTTGAGGCAGGTGCCGTTGACGTGCGCGGCGTCGTCGGAGGCGAGGAACGCGATGGCGCTGGCGACCGTCTCGGGCCCGCGGTGCTCGTCGAGGGCGGTGATCCGGTTGATCAGCTTCACGTCCGCCCCCTCGGGCAGACGGAACTCGTTCTGGATCGGGGTCAGGATCGATCCGGGAGCGACGCTGTTGCAGCGCACGCCCTGCTTGCCGAACTCGACCGCCAGGCACTGGGTCAGCGCGTAGACCCCGCCCTTGGACGCCGAGTACGACACGGTCCACGGGTGGCCGGCCAGCGCCGAGGTCGACGAGGTGTTGACGATGTTTCCGCCGGTGGGCAGGAGGTGGTCCATCACCGCCCGGCACACCAGGAACGTCCCGGTCAGGTTCACCGCGATGATCCGGTCCCAGTCGGCCAGCTCGGTCCGCCGAAGGTCCTCGAAGTGCAGGATGCCTGCCACGTTGACCGCCACGTCGAGCCGTCCGTGCTCGGACACCGCGGCAGCCACCAGGTCGGCGACCTGGGCCTCGTCGGCGACGTTCGACACCTGGGCGAACACCCGCGCGCCCGCGGCGCGGCACGTCTCGGAGGTGGCCTCGAGACCTTCGGCGTTGACGTCGGAGAGGGCCAGCGCGGCGCCCTCGGATGCCAGTCGTTCCGCCGTGGCGCGGCCTATGCCCGACGCGGCCCCGGTGATCAGAACCACCTTGTCGGCGAAGCGCTCCACCTGGTCACCCCCTGGCGGACCCGGCCGCCGTCCCCGGTCGACTGCTGGTCGACCGACCCGCCGAGCTGACGGGACGTCAGATCATAGGAGCCGACGAGGCCCTCGACCTCAGCCCCGCTCCCGGAACCAGTCCAGGGTGACGGCGGTGCCGGCGCTCAGGTCGGTGAAGGGTCGCCACCCCAGGTGGAGCTCGGCCCGCGACGCGTCGAGGCAGGACCGGGCCAGCTCCCCCATGCGCGCCGGGGCGTGGGTGGCGGGTTCGGTCACCCCCGCGTTGGCCGCCATGGTCGCGTACAGGTCGAGCACCGAGGACTCGACCCCGGTGCCGATGTTGCACAGCAGACCGCTGCCCCGCTCCGCGGCCCGGACGAAGGCATCGACCACGTCGTCGACGAACACGTAGTCGCGGGTCTGCGCGCCGTCACCGAAGACGGTGCACGGCTCTCCGGCCAGCAGCTTCCCGGCGAAGATGGCGACCACACCCGCCTCGCCGTGCGGGTCCTGGCGGGGGCCGTAGACGTTGGCCAGCGCCAGGGAGGTGTACTCGAGCTGGTGCAGCTCCCGGTAGGCGTGCAGGTAGTCGGTGGCGACCTTCTTGGACACGCCGTACGGAGCGACGGGGTGCTGTGAGTGGCCCTCGCCGACGGGCAGGTCGTCGGGGTCGACGTCGCCGTAGATGGTTCCACCCGACGAGGCGAAGACGACCTTGCGGGCACCGGCCCGACGGGCGCCCTCCAGCACGTTGATGGTGCCGAGCACGTTGATGCGGGCGTCGAGGGCGGGGTCGGCCACCGAGACCCGGACGTCGATCTGGGCGCCGAGGTGGAACACGACCTCGGGGGACCGCCGTTCGATCAGCTCCGAGACCGCCGGGTCGCAGATGTCCATCTGGTGGAAGGTGAACTCGTGGTCGCGGTCGGCTCGGGCGTCGGCCAGGTTCGTGAGCTTGCCGCTCGACAGGTTGTCGACGACGTCCACGGCGTGACCCTCGGCCAGGAGCCGATCTACCAGGTTCGAGCCGATGAACCCGGCCCCTCCCGTCACCAGTGCTCTCATGTGGTCCCCCTCACTCTCGTCGCCCCTCCGCTGGACGGTCCGATCCGACCGGGGCTGCTCGTACGGTGTGCCAACCGGTCCGGCGACGTGCTCACGCCGGCCACTCGGTGGGGGGCGGGAAGTGGCCCCCGGCTTCGACGGTGCCGGCCGGGACGTCCTCGTCGAAGCCGACGACCGACAACTCCGACAGCTCGCACCCCTCGCCGATCACGGCGCGGGCCCCGATGATGGATCGGGTGATGCTCGCCCCGGCCGAGATCCGGGCGCCGGCCATGACCACCGAGTCCACCACGCGTACCCCGACGGCGACGGTGGCGCCGGCGCCGACCATCGACCGCTTGAGCATCGCTCCGGCATCGACGCGGGCGGAGTCCGACACCGCGGGTTCGAACGAGCCGCGCAGGCCGTCGAGCATGTCCAGGTGGGCCTGGAGGTAGGCCTCGGGCGTCCCGGCGTCGATCCAGTAGGCCGACGCCTGGAGCCCGAAGAGACGCCTCTGGGCCACCAGGGCGGGGAAGACCTCTCGCTCGATCGAGCAGCGGGCGCCGTCCGGCACCAGGTCGAGCACGTCGGGCTCGAGCACGTAGGTGCCGGCGTTGACCCAGTGGGTGGGGGCCGTGCCGGGCTCAGGCTTCTCGATGAAGGCCTCGACGCGCCCGTCGGCCGCGAGCGGGACGACGCCGTACCGGGACGGGTCCTCCACCTCGGTCAGGGCGATGGTGGCGGCGCCGCCGGTGGAGCGGTGGAACGCCCACAGCTGGGCGACGTCGAGGTCGGTGAGGACGTCGCCGTTGAGGGCCAGGAACGTGCTGTCGATCCCGGCGTGGCGGGCGGCGAAGGCGATCGCCCCTCCGGTGTCGAGCGGCTCGGGTTCGACCGCGTAGCGCACGGGCACCCCGGCGATCTCCCCGTCGGGGAACTCCTTGAGGAAGACCTCGGGCTGGTAGCCGAGCGAGAGCACGACCTCTTCGACACCCAGCCCGCCGAGGTGCTCGACCACGCGCTGGAGCATGGTGACGCCGCCCATCGGCAGCATCTGCTTGGGCACCGACAGCGTCAGCGGGCGGAGTCGGGTGCCGAAGCCCCCGACGAGGATGACGGCCTTCATGTCAGCGAGGGGCGGACGTCGTCGACTCAGCGGGAGCGGCCGTGGTCGTCGACTCGGCCGGAGTGCTCGGCGCCGCCGGCACGGTGCTCGACGTCGCGGAGTTGAGACCACCGGTGGACTGACCCGGCTCGACGTCGGAGGGGTTGGCCAGCTCGGTCATCGAGGGCGGCAGCTTGGGGGTGTAGCCCTTCGGGTTGAACGACAGCACGTAGGCGCCGCCGTCCTCGGTGAAGCGGTGCTCGGTGATGTCGGTCCCGGTGAACTTCTCGGGCTCGGACTTGTCGCTCGCCTGCGGCGGCCACACGAACAGCGCCACCTCGCCGGCCTTGCCGTCGCACTTGTCACCGTTGGTCTTGGTGGTCCCGTCCTTGAGCGTCAGCGAGTCGTCGGTGACGCTGGCGCCGATCTGGTCGAGGAACACCTGCATCGTGGCGTTGTCGCCGGTGGCGCCGGACCCGAAGGGGTGGATGTGGATCAGCCCGTCGGCGTGGGTGTGGATGCCGGTGCGGTCCGGACCGTCGTCGGACGGGTTGCCCAGGAACTCGCCGCAGATGTTGATCCCGAGCGCCTCGTGCCAGTGGTCCCGGGTGGTCGGCGCCTCGCTGGCGGTGGCCTGGCGGCTGTCGCGGGCCAGGAACACCAGCAGCGTCCCCACGACGATGATCCCGACGATCAGGGCCGGATAGGCCAGGTTCCGACGCTGCCCGGGGGCACGGCTGACGCCGGCCTGCTGGACGCGCCGGATCTTCTTGGAGGAGGAGGCCTTGCCCATACGGGCCTAGACGGTAGCGCCGCGACGGCCCTCGGGCCGAACCCGCCCCAGGGGCTGCTCAGGACCCCCGTCCGGGGTCAGGCCCCGGTTCGGAATCGACCGACCCGGACCGATTCGAACAGCTGCTCGTAGGCGGCGCCGACCGCGGCGGGTGATACCCAGCCTTCGACGAACGCCCGGCCCGATGCACCCATGGCGGCCAGGGCGGTGCGATCCGACAGCATCCGCTCGAGGGCGGCGACGAACCGATCGGCGTCCTCCGGGGGGACCGACAGGCCAGCGCCGGCCCGCTCGATCGTGGTGGCGACCTCGGTCCCGCCGTCGACGCTGGCCAGCACCGGCCGTCCCGCGGCCAGGATCGAGTACAGCTTGGACGGCACGCTCGACCGGGCCAGGCCGGTGCGCAGCGGCACCAGGTGCAGGTCGCCCGCGGCGAGCACCTCGGGGAGGCGTTCCCGCGGCTGCATCCCCACGAAGCGGAGGTTGTCGAGCCCTCGGGCCGATTCCCGCAGGCCCGCCAGGGCGGAGCCCCCTCCGTTGATGACGAACACGACGTCGTCGCGCCCGCGGTCGCGGAAGCGTCGGGCCGCCTCGACGACGAGGTCCAGCGACTGCGACAAGCCGACGTTGCCGGCGTACATGACCACCGTTCGCCCCGTCAGGTCGTTCTCGGCGCGGTAGGAGTTGTCGGGGTCGGTGGGGCGGATGCGCTCGGTGTCGACGAAGTTCGGGATGACGACCACCCGTTCGGGCCGGTGCCGACCGAGCTTGCCGGCGACGTTGTCACGCAGGTCGTCGCTGAGCACGGTGACCGCGTCGGCACGCCGGTACAGGAAGCGCTCGAGCCACGACGCGGCGGCGATGACCCGGGGGTCGGTGATGGCTCCGAGCTCGACGGCCACGTCGGGGAACACGTCCTGGATGTTGAACACGAACGGCGTGCGCCGGGGGATCGCCGCCAACCAGCCGGCGACGCCCAGCGGGAGCGGCGGCGACATGACCATGACGACGTCGGGACGGATCCGGGTGAAAGCGGCGCGCACCGTCGCCATGCCGGTGAAGCCGGCGAAGGCGACGGCGCGGGCGGGGATGTTGGTCTTGTCTGTCGGGAACGGGTGGAGCCGGGTGATCCAACCCCACGGGGTCGACTCGGTGCGCGCCGGTCGGCCGGCCCAGCCGTCCTCGATGGCGTGGTGGCGGTACCACGGCAGCGCCGTCACCACGTGCAGACGGTGCCCCCGCGCTGCGAGGGCCTCGACGATGGCGGTCATCACCTCGCCGGTGGGGGCGACGTCGGGGGCGTAGTGGGGGCAGAGGACGAGGATGTTCATGAGCGGGGTGCAGCGGCTTCTACGTCGGGACTCGGGCAGCGGCGGCACGACGGTAGGCCGTGAGCAGGGCGGCCGCCGTGCGCTCCGGGCCGAACTGCGCCGCCCGCTCCCGACCCCCGGCGATGCGAGCGTTCCGGGCGTCTGTCGACTCGGCGAGGACGGCCTCGATGGCAGCAGCCCAGGCTGCCACATCCTCGGCGGGCACCAGATCCTCGGGTCGGGCGACCTCGGGCAGCGACCCGGCCGCCGCGGCGACCACCGGCACGCCGCGCACCATCGCCTCGAGCACGGGCAGGCCGAAACCCTCGTAGTCGGAGGGGACCGCCACCAGTGCCGCCGCGGCGAAGAGCGATTCGAGCTGCGCCGCGGGAACCCGACCGGTGCGCAGGACCCGGCCGTCGAGGTCCGGCCGCCGGATCCGGGTCTGCACCGCGCTCTCCGACGCGGCCGCACCCCCGGTGAGGACCAGACGCAGTCGGGGGTGTCGGGCCGCAACCAGGGCGAACGCGTCGAGCAGGACGTCGTGGCGCTTGTGGGGGTAGGTGATCGCCGGGTAGAGGACGAATCGGTCGCCGCCCAGCATCGGCGGCAGCGGGAACGGCTCGGAGGTGTCCTGGTGTCGGGGCGGCGAGACCCACCACGGGACGACCTCGACCCGGGCGGGGGCCACCCGCAGCCGTTCGACGACCCGCTCCCGGGTGAACCGGCTCGGCACGGTGACGATGTCCGCGGCGCGCGCCGAACGGGCGGCCATGAGCCGGATGTAGTTCCGCTTGGCCGGACGGAAGTTGTGGGGCAGGTCGAGCGGCTGCAGGTCGTGGATCGTCAGGACCGTCCGCCCGGGGTGCACGAACGGGACGACTCCGCCGGCGTGGTGGACCACCTGCGGGCGCAGCGCTCGGGTGCGGGCCGCCAACCACGTCTGCTCCGCCCACACCCGCCGGCGCTTGTCGCGACCGTCCTGGTCCGCCACGACCAGGTCGTAGCGCTCGGCCAGGTCGGGGTGTGCGTGCGCGAACTGCTCGAGGACCGCCAGGTGGATGTCGAGGTCGCCTCCCGATCCGTCCCGGTCCAAGACGTCGGCGACCGCCCTGAGCGCATCGGTCGTCGACTCCTCGCTGCCGCCCACCACGCCCGGCACCAGCCACAGCAGGTTCACCAGCACCCGGGTCACGGCGTCACCGCCCGGTAGATCTCGGCGGTCGACTCCGCGGTGCGCTCCCAGCTGAACGTGGCGGCCCGCTCGGGCCCGGCGGCGCGAAGGGCCGCGGCCAGGTCCTCGTCGTCGAGCACCCGACGCAGGGCGTCGGCCAGGCGGTCCGGACGACCCGCGGGGACCAGCACGGCGGCGTCGCCGACCACCTCGGCCAACGCGGTGCGGGCGGTGGTCACCACCGGGGTTCCGGCTGCCAGCGCCTCGAGGGCCGGCAAGCCGAACCCCTCGGCGAACGACGGGAGGCAGCACACCGATGCGCCGGCGCGCAACGCGGCCAGGTCGGCGTCGCTCAGGTATCCGGTGCGGACGACCGGGCCGGGCACCGTTCCCAGCTCCCCGTCGAGGGCAGGACCCCAGCCGGCGGGGCCCGCGACCACGAGGGTCAGCTCCGGCCGACCGAGTCGGGCGAGGGCATCGGTCAGCACCGGCAGGCCCTTGCGGGGCTCGACCGTTCCGACGAACAGCACGTACGGGCCGACGAGCCCGTGCCGTCGACGGACCGACTCGGCGCCGTCGGCGGGGAGCCGCACGGGTCGGGAACCCCACGGCACGACGTGCAGGCGGTCGGGATCGAAGCCGTGTGCGAGGCAGTCGTCGGCCACGGAGCGGGACGGGACCACGACCGCGTCGGCACGGTCCCGGATCCGCATGAGCGCAGGCGCCATCAGTCGGACCCCCCGTCGGGTGAACCACTCGGGACGGCTGAGCGGGAACAGGTCGTGCACGGTCGCGACCAGGGGGACGGCGCTGCGGGGCGGTCCCATCGGAACCGTCAGGTGGACGAGGTCGGCTGCACCCGCCCGGTCGGCCACCGCACCGTCGGCCACAGCGCTGTCGACCGCCGGGCGACCGGTCCGGTCCCACGCGTCGTAGAGGATCCGTGCCGGGAGGGGGAGATCGACCACGGTCACCTCCACGTCGGAGCCGAGGACGGGCGGCCGTCGGGTCAGCCCACGGGCTCCCACGACGACGACCTCGACGTCTCGCCGCTCGATGAGCGCGCGGGCGAGATCGAGCACGGAGGTGGCCGTGCCCCCCGGGACCCGGTGCGACAGCTGCGTGAGGGTGAGGGCGACGCGGCGCGCAGCGACGTCACGATCGGGGCGCGGCAGGGTCGGGTCGTCGGGGGGCACCGTCGGCCAGTCTCTCGCACCTCCGGCACGCCCGGAAGCATGCACGCCACGAGCGCCCACCCGAGATGGCGTAGCTTTCGGCGATGGTCGGAGATCCGCACAGCGACTTCTGGCGGCACCGGAAGGTGCTGGTGACGGGCGGAAACGGCTTCCTGGGCTCGGCGGTGCTCCGGGAGCTCCACGACGTCGGCGCCGCCGAGGTGGTCGCGCCGAGCGCCGCCGAGTACGACCTGCGTCGCCGCGACGACGCTGAGGCCATGATCGGCCTCCACTCCCCCGACCTGGTCATCCACCTGGCCGCCAAGGTCGGCGGGATCGGCGCCAACATGGAACGGCCGTCGGACCTGTACCTCGACAACCTCCTGATGGGCACCCACCTGCTCGACGCCACCCTGCGGGCACGGACCCCCAAGACGGTGGTCATCGGCACGATCTGCTCCTACCCGAAGTTCACGCCGGTGCCCTTCAGCGAGGACTCGCTGTGGCAGGGCTACCCCGAGGAGACCAACGCTCCGTACGGGATCGCCAAGCTGGCCCAGCTGGTGCAGCTCCAGGCCAACCGGGACCAGTACGGCCAGTCGGCGATCTACCTGATGCCGACCAACCTCTACGGGCCCGGCGACAAGTTCCACCCGTCGGTCAGCCACGTGATCCCCGCACTCATCAAGAAGTGCGTCGACGCCGCCGAGTCCGGTGCCGACAGCATCGAGGTCTGGGGGACGGGCACCGCGTCACGGGAGTTCCTCTACGTCGACGACGCCGCGCACGGGATCGTGCTGGCGGCTCAGCTCTACGACGGACGCGACCCGGTCAACCTGGGCACCGACGAGGAGATGCCGATCCGCGACCTGGTGGGCCTGATCTGCGAGCTGGTCGGCTTCGACGGCGAGATCCGCTGGGACACGACCAAGCCGGACGGTCAGCCCCGTCGTCGGGTCGACCCCAGCCGGGCCCGCGACGCGTTCGGCTTCGAGGCCCGGGTGCCGTTCCGCGAGGGCTTGCGCCGGACGATCGACTGGTACCGCGAGAACCGGGAGCAGGCCGAGGCCCGCGACAGCTGACGACCGGCGGAGCCGACGACCGCCCGGGCCCGGTGGGTCAGTGGCAGGCGGCGGCCTTCTCGGGGTCGGTCGGCACGATCCCGGGCGGAGCGGCGTCCGGCGGGGCGCCTTCCAGGACCGTCGTCGTCGTGCTCGACTCCTCCGGGACGGTGCCGTCGCCGGGGGGCGGCGGCGTGGTGGTCGTGGTGGTCAGCGCCGGCGGGAGCTGATCGATCGACAGCGGTTCGGAGCGGACGGTCGGCGCGGGGCTGCCCACGTTGAGCACGACCCGGAACCCGATGATGTCGGGGTCCTCGACCAGCTTGGGCACCGTCCCCAGGTAGCGGGCCAGCAGCACCGCCGCGTCCCGGCCCAGCGGACCGTGGGTGATCGTGGTCGCGCTCCCGGCGCCGCGGGCCTCGACCGGCTCCGCGTCGAAGCCCGCCGCGTCGAGCTGGTCCGACAGCGACTGGAGGGTGTCGGAGGCCTTGGACGAACCCTTGACGTCGACGATGACGTCCGCGGGTTGACGGGTGTCGCCCTGGGACCAGAACGGCCTCAGCATCGGCATCGCCTGGTCCCAGATGACCGCCTGGTAGGCCACTCCCCCGCTCGGCGCCGCCTCGGTAGGCACCTGGTAGGTGACCAGGTCGTCGGGGTTGAAGCTGCGGAACTGCCCGAGCAGGTCCAGGATGGTCCCGACGTTGAGGGTGTCGTCGAGCACGACCGCCGACGCGGCGGCGTCGACCATGCCGGTGGCGGTGCTCGGGTTGCGGATGCCCTGGTCCGACGCCCGGCGCATGGCCCGCTTCATGAAGTCCTGCTGACGGCTGATCCGGCCCAGGTCGCCGGTGCCGTCGGTCTTCCACTTCCCGTTCTGCTTGAACTCGAAGTGGCGGCTGCGGGCGTAGGCGAGCGCCTGGTCCGGGTTCAGAGGGATGCAGCCCGCGTTGTCGATGTAGAGCCCGGTCGTGCGGTCCCGGACGGGGGTGGTGAAGTACACCGGAACGGTCCCCAGCACCTCGACCAGGTCCTTGAACGCGGCGAAGTCGACCTCGACGTAGTTGTCGATCGAGATGCCGAAGTTGCGCTTGATGGTCTGCACGAGGGTCTTGGGACCCTGCGGTCCGCCGATGGCGGCATTGATGCGCTGCTTGGAGCCGTCGGGCAGCTCCACCTTGGAGTCGCGCGGGATCGACAGGAGCCGGGCCGATCCGTCGGTCGGGTCGACCCGCAGCACCATGATCACGTCGGCCAGGTTCTCGCCCTCGAGCCGACCCTTGACCACCGGGTCCGACTTGTCGAGGCCCTTGTGGGAGTCGGTGCCGATGATCAGCACGTTGCGGGGTTGCCCGACGTCGACCGGGGCCGACAGCGCGCCACCGACGTCGACGACCGGCACCTGCTCCAGGGTGGTGCGGATCTTGGTGAGGCCGGCCGCGATCCCCAGGCACGCCAGCACCAGCACGACGTTGGCCCCGATGAGGATGCGCTGGGGCCAAGTGCGGCCGGTGCGGCCCGACCCGCGTGCTGTCGCTCGTCCCACGATCGGCCGACGGTAGCAGCGGCCGCGGTCCCCTCCGTGGCATGCCCCCGTCCACTCGGGGGCCCTCTCAGGATCCCCGGCCGTAGGATCGGCCGATGGTCACCGCGGACGTCGCCCTCGCCGTCGTCGGCGGCCGACTGTGCACCGACCTGCGCGACGTGACCGCGGATCTGAGCGCCCTCGACTCGACCGGGTTCTGGGCGGTCGTCATCCCGTTCGAGGGACCGCCGGTGTGCGCCCGCTTCGCCGAGGTGCGTCCCGCCACGCGCTGGCCGGGCGCCCCGTGGGTCGGTCCGGACCCCACCGCGTGGTCGACCAGCCTGGACCGCGACCGGTTCTGCTCCGGGGTGGACTCGATCCGGGAGCTGATCCGCGCCGGCGACGTCTACCAGGTCAACCTGACCCGACGCCTCAGCGCGCCGCTCCCGGCCGCCCCCGACGGCACCACCACCGACATCGCTGCGCTGGGAGCCGCGTTGGCTTCCGGGAACCCGGCGCCGTTCTCGGCCGTCGTGCGTCTGCCGGACCACGGCATCCACGTGGCCAGCGCGTCGCCGGAGCGCTTCCTGTCCCGCGACGGCGACGTGCTGCGCTCCTCGCCGATCAAGGGCACGGCGGTCGACGAGGAGTCGCTGCTCGACAAGGACCGGGCCGAGAACGTCATGATCGTCGACCTGGTGCGCAACGACCTGGGACGCGTGTGCGAGTGGGGTTCGGTCACGGTCCCGTCGCTGTTGGCGGTGGAGCAGCACCCCGGCCTGGTGCACCTGGTCAGCACCGTCGAGGGCCGGATGCGTCCGGGGGCGGGATGGGCCGACGCCCTGGACGCCACGTTCCCGCCCGGGTCGGTGACCGGCGCACCCAAGGAGGCGGCGCTGGCGGTCATCGGAGCGCTCGAGCCGGTGCCGCGGGGCGTCTACTGCGGCGCGGTCGGCTGGGTCGACGCGGATCGACGACGGGGCGACCTGAACGTGGCGATCCGGACGTTCTGGATCGAGGACGGGTGGCTGCACCTGGGCACCGGCGGCGGCATCACCATCGACTCGGACCCCGAGGGCGAGTGGCAGGAGACCGAGCTCAAGGCGCGCAACCTGCTGCGGGTCGCGCGGGGGATGGTGAGGTCGTGACCGATCCGGTGGTGCTGTGGCTGGACGGCGAGCTGGTCGATCCCGCCGCCGCGGCGGTGGCATGGAACGACCACGGCCTGACCGTGGGCGACGGCGTGTTCGAGACGATCGAGCTGCGCGGCGGCGCCGCGTTCGCGCTGACCCGCCACCTGGACCGGCTCGAGCGCAGCTGTCACGGACTGGGGCTGGACCCACCCGACCGAACCCGGCTGAGCGGTGCGGTCGACGCCGTGAGCTCGGCGTGGGGAACCTCGGGCGGGCGGCTGCGGATCACGGTGACCAGCGGGGCGGGACCGATGGGATCCGAGCGAGGTGACGCCGCACCCACCCTGATCGTCTCCGCGACGTCGATGACGGTTCAGCGCGACCCGACCGCGGTGGTGGTGGTTCCGTTCACCCGCAACGAGAACGGCGCCCTGGCCGGTCTCAAGACGACCTCGTACGCCGAGAACGTCGTGGCGCTGCGCCTCGCCCGCGCCGTCGGCGCCGGTGAGGCCGTCCTGGCCAACACCGCCGGTGAGCTCTGCGAGGGCACCGGCTCGAACGTGTTCGTCGGCCACGACGGCGTCCTGGTGACACCGCCCCTGTCGAGCGGTTGCCTGGCCGGGGTGACCCGCGCCCTGCTGCTCGAGGCGATGGCCGCGGCGGGGCAGCCCGCGGTCGAGGCCGCTCTACCGGTGGGGGCGCTCGCCGGGGCCACCGAGGCGTTCCTGGTGTCGACCGGTCGTCACGTGCAGCCGATCAGCCACGTCGACGGGGTGGCCCTGCCCGCAGCACCGGGCCCGCTCACCGAACGGGCCGCCCGGATCTGGGCCCGGGCGTACGCCGACGAGGTCGACCCGTGATCAGACCCGCAGGTGCACGACGTCGCCGACGGTGACGGTGCTGCGGGTGCCGTCCTCGCCCTCGACGACGAGCGCTCCCGAGTCGTCGACGTCGACGGCGGTGCCGACCAGCTCGCGGTCGCCGTCGAGCTCGACGCGGACGTGGCGCCCGATCGTGGTCGACCGGGACCGGTAGGCGTCGACGAACGGCTCGATGCTCGCCGCGGAACGGCCGAGCATCCCGAGCCACTTGCTGTCGAGCGAGACGAGCAGGTCGGTGACGATCACGTCGGCGACGACGTCGCCGCCCAGGATGATGTCGAGCGACGTGGCGGTGTCGGCCAGCTCGGGTGGCATCTGGCCCCAGTTCAGGTTGAGGCCGATGCCGACGATCATGCAGGCGCCCATACCGCCGAGGTCCTCGTGGAGCTCGGCCAGGATCCCTCCGACCTTCAGGTCGGCACCGCCGGGGCCGGAGCCGACCTCCACCAGGTCGTTGGGCCACTTGATCCGCAGGTCGGGCGCCGCGTCGACAGCGGCCAGGGCCACCGCTGCGTTGACCAGCGGCCAGCGGGACCGGTCGATGTCGCCGACGGGCAGACCGATCGACATCAACAGCGACGAGCCCGGCGGCGCGTCCCATGTCCGGTCCCGTCGTCCCCGACCGGCGCTCTGGTGGTCGGCGACGAGGACCGCGGGACGACGGTCCTCGGCGGGGTCCTGCGTGCGCAGGATCTCGACCATGTCGGCGTTGGTCGAGCCGGTCTCCTCGACGGTGCGGAAGTCCGCGAAGCGGGTGCCCGCGAGAGCTGCTTTGGCGCGTTCGAACTGCATCAGGAGAAGATAGGTCGTGTTTTCCAAGGTGCTGATCGCAAACCGGGGTGAGATCGCGGTCCGGGTCATCCGGGCGTGCCGCGAGATGGGGATCACCTCCGTGGCCGTGTACTCCGACCTCGACCGGGACGCGCTGCACGTGCGCCTGGCCGACGAGGCCTATGCCCTGGGCGGGCAGACGGCGGCCGAGAGCTACATCGACGCCGACAAGGTGCTCGACGTCATCGAGCGCTCCGGCGCCGAGGCGGTGCACCCGGGCTACGGGTTCTTCTCCGAGAACAGCGACTTCGCCAAGCGCATCACCGACATGGGGGTGACCTTCATCGGTCCGCCACCCGCGGCGATCGACGTGATGGGCGACAAGATCTCGGCCCGCCTCGCGGCCGAGAAGGTCGGTGTGCACGGGGTGCCGGGCACCACCGACATCATCACCGATCCCGCCCAGGTGATCGCGTTCGGCGACGAGCACGGATACCCGATCGCCATCAAGGCCGCGTACGGCGGCGGCGGCCGGGGCATGAAGGTCGTCGCCGGTCCCGACGAGGTCGCCGCCGCGCTCGAGTCCGCCCAGCGCGAGGCGCTCGCCTACTTCGGCCGCGACGAGTGCTACATGGAGCGGTTCCTGACCGGACCCCGTCACGTCGAGGTCCAGGTCATGTGCGACACCCACGGCAACGCCGTGTACCTGGGCACCCGCGACTGCTCGGCCCAGCGCCGCCACCAGAAGCTGATCGAAGAGGCGCCCGCGGCGGGCATCCCCGATCACATCATCGCCCAGATGGGCGAGGCCGCCGTGGCCGTCGCCAAGGGCTGCGACTACGTCAACGCCGGAACGGTCGAGTTCCTGTACCAGGAGGAGTCCTTCTACTACCTGGAGATGAACACCCGCCTGCAGGTCGAGCACCCGGTCACCGAGCTGGTGACCGAGACCGACCTGGTCGAGCTGCAGCTGCGGGTCGCGGCGGGCGAGGCCCTGCCGTTCACCCAGGACGACGTCGAGATCCGCGGGCACGCCATCGAGGTCCGCATCAACGCCGAGGACGTCGCCGAGGGCAAGTTCCTCCCCTCCCCCGGCCCGATCACCCGCCTGAAGGTCGCCTCCGGGTTCGGGGTGCGCTGGGACGGCGGCTACGAGGCCGGCGACGAGATCTCGCAGTACTACGACAACCTCACCGGCAAGCTGTGCGTCTGGGGCCGTGACCGCGACGTCGCGATCGCCCGCATGATCCGTGCGCTCGAGGAGACCGAGATCGAGGGCGTCGCCACCACGATCCCCGCCGATCTGGCCATCCTTCGCCATCCCGACTTCGAGGCCCTGACGCACTCCACCAAGTGGGTCGAGGACACCCTCGACCTCACCGGTGTCGGCAGCTCCGGACCGGCAGCGGCCGCCGATGCCGAGGCCGAGCCCAAGGTGCGCCGCGACGTCGACGTCGAGGTCAACGGCAAGAAGTTCTCCGTGGCGCTCTACGTGCCCGAGTCGCAGCTGGCGCCCGTCGCCGGCGGCCCCGCCGCCAAGCCCCGACCCAAGCGGGGCGGCAGCTCGGCGGGCGGCGGTGGAGCGGCCGGCAGCGGGAAGATCGCGGTCCCGATGCAGGGGACGATCGTCAAGATCAACGTCGAGGTCGGCCAGTCGGTAGCCGCTGGCGATGCCGTGGTCGTGCTCGAGGCGATGAAGATGGAGAACAACGTCGCCGCCGACATCGACGGCACCGTCACCGCCGTGAACGTCGAGGCCGGACAGTCCGTCGCCGCGGGCGAGGTCGTGGTCGTCATCGAGGCGGCCGACGCCTGACGCTCAAGATGCGGGGTCACTCCGCGGCGTCGGTGAGCGCCTCGGCCAGCGCGGGGTGCACGAAGATGCTCTCGGCGATGTCGCTGACCCGCAGACCGTTGGTGACCGCCACGGCGAGCACCGCGATCAGCTCCGCCGCCTGGGGCCCGACGATCGAACCGCCGAGGATCACGCCGGTGGCCGGGTCCGAGATGATCTTGACGAACCCTCGGGGGTCGTCGTTGATCAGCGCCTTGGCCGACGATGCGAACGGGACCTTGGTGACCCTGACCTTGCGGCCCTCGGCGAAGGCGTCGGCCTCGGCCAGCCCGACGTCCGCGATCTCGGGGTCGGTGAAGATGGCCGACGCCGCCTTCTCGTAGTCGAGGTGGCGGTGGTCGACCTTGTGGAGACCCATCACGTGCTCGGCGATCTTGCGCCCCTGCATCGTCGCCACCGAGCTGAGCGGCAGCTTGCCGGAGATGTCGCCCGCTGCGTAGATGTGCGCCACGTTGGTGCGCAGGTGGTGGTCCAGGTCCGCCACCCACGGCCCGTCCATGGCCACCCCGGCCTCGGCCAGTCCGATGCCCTCGGTGTTGGGGATGGAGCCGATGGCGAGGACGCAGTGCGTGCCCTCGGCGACGCGACCGTCGTCGCAACGAACCGACACTCCCCCTTCGGTGTGCTCGATCCCGATGGCGCGGGCTCCCTTGTAGAGCCGGACGCCGCGCTGCAGGAAGTCCTCCTCGAGCACGGCGGCCACCTCGGGGTCCTTGGTCGGCAGCACCTGCTGGCGCGACACGATCAGGGTGACCCGACAGCCGAAGCTCGAGAACATGTGGACGAACTCGACGCCGGTCACGCCGGAGCCGATCACGATGACGTGCTCGGGCAGGACCTTGGGCGGGTAGGAGTCCCGGGTCGTGAGCACCCGGTCGCCGTCGGGTGAGGCCCAGTCGGGGATGCGGGGACGGCTACCGGTCGAGACCATGATGGCGTCGGCCTCGAAGGTGAGCTCACCCGCCTCGGTGGTCGCCACCACGGTGTGGTCGTCGAGCAGGCGACCGGTGCCGCGGACCAGGGCGACGCCCTGGCTCTCGAGCAGGGTCCGGTTGTGGTGCTCGAGCCGGTCGGTGATGCGGGCGATGCGCTCGCGCACCGCCTCGAGGTCGACCGAGGCGTCGGTGACGCGCAGGCCCATGCCGTTGGAGTCCTCGATCGTGTCGAGACGTCCGCCGGTGGCGATCATGGCCTTGGACGGAACGCAGTCCCACAGGTGCGCGGCCCCGCCGACGATGTCGCGTTCGATGAGGGTGACGTCCGCTCCGAGGCGGGCCGCCGAGGTCGCGGCCTGGGTGCCGGCCGGGCCCCCGCCGATGATCACGAAGCGCAGGGACATGGGTTCAGGCTATCGGGAGCACGGGTCCGCTTCGGGTAGCGTCCGCCGAGAAGATGACGGAGCTGATCGACGAGTCCAGCCAACCCGGCGGGCCACAGCCCGATATCCGGTCCCGAGTCGGCTCGACGCTGGTCCGGGTCCTCCCCGATCGGATCTCCGTCGCGGCCACGGTCGTGCTGTGGACACCGATGCTGGGCTGGCTCCTGCTGTTCCAGCCGGGGATGGTGTCACCGGACTCGCTCAGCGCCTGGAGGCAGGTCCTCAGCGGCACATGGACCGATGCCCACCCGCCGCTGTACACCGCGGGGATGTGGCTGAGCCACGCCCTGGTGTCGTCCCCAGTGCTGCTCGGCGGAGCCCAGTCCCTGCTGCTGGCGGCCGGCATCGTGGCCGCATCCCGCAGCCTCGTGCGTTTCGGAGCTCCCCGCTCCGGCGTCATCGTCACGGCGACGCTCCTCGCCTGGTCGCCCATGATCGGCGCCTTCTCCGTGAGCCTGTGGAAGGACGTCCCGTACGCCGGGGCCTTCCTCTTCGCCGCGGCGCGGAGCGTCGACCTGGTCACGGCTCGACTCGAGGGTCGACGACCGATCCGGCCGACGGTGTCGCTCGCCATCTGGGCGGCCTTGGTCGTCCTGCTGCGCCAGAACGGGGTCCTGCTGGTCGCGGCCCTGTTCCTGACGCTCATCGTCGTGTTGCCCGGCCAACGGCGACGACTGGTCGCGGGGCTGGTCGGGGCCATCGCCGTGCTGGCCGTGGCCAAGGCCGTGGTGTATCCGCTCGCCGGGATCCGACCGGCCGACTCCAACGCGACCATGGCGAACCTGCTCCACGACATCGCGGCCCACGTCGCCGAGGATCCCGCCGCGCTGACACCTTCGGATCGGGCGCTGCTCCAACAGCTGGGACCGATCGAGACCTGGACCGACGCCTTCTCACGAACCCGGTGCTGGTCCCAGAACTGGCAGTTCGACCCGGCGTTCCGCTGGGAGGAGATCCCGCCGGTCCGCACCCGAATGCTCGCACTCTGGGCCCGCCTCGCGATCGCCGACCCGATGGCCGAGGTCCGGAACCGGGCCTGCGTGGCCGCCATCGCCTGGAGTCCCTACCCGGTCGGGCCGACATACACCGTCGAGCGGTCGGTCGCCCCCAACCACGAC
>JACJWI010000010.1 GCA_020637215.1 Microthrixaceae bacterium
TCCCCTACTGGGCGGCGGCCGAGGGCCACTCGCAGACGAGCCTGCTGTTCGACCTCGACGACGACCCGGCCGAGCTCCACGACCTGACCGGCACCGCGACCGAGGTCGAGATGGTCGACCTGCTGCGCGCCGCGCTCGGGGAGATCGACGCTCCCGGCGACCAGCTCGTCCGGCTGGGGCTGAGCTGAGCGGACCCGGTCAGAGGAGTCCGAAGGCCAGGCACCACAAGAGCGCGCTGAGCGACAGCCCGTCCTGCACCCGGCCGGCGGAGATCTCACCGCGGAGCCGGTCGACCGGCACCCACTCGACCCGCTCGGCCTCGGACGGATCGGTCGGATCTCCCTCGTGGACCGCGCCGCGGGCCAGGAACAGGTCGAAGCGGTTGTCGCCCAGGCCGTTCATCGGGAAGTAGTCGACCAGGTGCTCGACGCTGCCGGCGTCACCTCCGATGCGCCACCCCGACTCCTCGAGCACCTCTCGGGCCGCCGCGTCGATCGAGGCCTCGCCGGGGTCGACCCCGCCGCCGGGGACCTCCCAGCCCCACGTGTCGGTGATGAACCGGTGCCGCCACAGCAGAAGCACGCAGGGCCGCGGCCCGGCGTCGTCGGTCTCGACGTCGTCGAGGACCACCGCCCCCGCCGCGGGGCCGCGGGAGCGCACGACGTGGTGCTCGAAGCGACGGGCCGGGTGCCCCGGCACCGCCGGCACCTCGACGTCGGTCAGCACCAGCCGGACCCACTCCGACTCGTAGATCGGTCGCTCACCGTGGACGGTCCAACGCACAGCCGGACCGTAGCGCCCGCGTCGGGGTCCTCAGCCGACGAGCAGGTGCACCGCGAGTCCGAGCAGGAGGCCGGCCGCGACGTAGCGCGCGACCCGCAGCGCGCCGGACGGAAGGGCCGAGCCGACGACGTGGCCGACCCCGATCCAGCCGTGGTGGACCGCCAGGGACGCCAGTCCCATGCCCGTGACCCAGCCCGCGGTGCCCACGCCCGCTCCGCCGCCGACGACCACCCCGGTGTACACGAGCAGGGTCAGCGGGTTGGCCAGGGTCAGGGCCGCGAACCCCCCGAGGAGTCGGCCCGTGCCGCGCTCGCTGCTCGACACGCCGGGGCCGCCGGCGGGGGCGAGCATCGGGACCGACCGCTCGGAGCCGTCCGGGTCGGATGCGCCGGCCCGCCGCACCGAGAGTACGGCGTGGACCGCGATGGCGGCCACCAGCACCGCCGCAGCGATCCGCAGCTGATCGGCGACCGGCGCCAGCCGGGACCCGAGGGCGGTCCCGGCCACCGCGACCACCACCGCCAGCACGACGTCGCCGAGGGCCACGCCGAGCGCGGCGGGAGATCCGGCCCGCAGTCCCCGACGGACGCCGACGTCGACCAGCAGAAGTGCGATCGGTCCGACGACCACGAGCATCGGCAGTCCGGTGGCCACCCCGAGGGCGACGTCACGCACGAATCCCGTCATGGACCGAGCTTGGCCCGGAATCGACCGAGCGATCGGGGTTCTTCCATGGCCGTTAGGCTTGTTCACCATGGATTCCTTGGTGATCGATGGAATCGACCGGGCGATCCTCGCCGAGTTGCGGATCGACGGTCGGGCGAGCTGGCGGGAGCTCGGCGAGCGCGTCGGGCTGGGGCCCACCGCCACCGCGGACCGGGTCCGCCGACTGGAGCGCCACGGGGTGATCCGCGGCTACCACGCCGACATCGACCTGTCGGTGCTGGGGATCGGGTTGCGGGCGATCACCGAGCTGCAGCTGGAGGCGGGCGCCGACCACGACGAGTTCGAAGCCGAGCTCCGCCGGACGCCCGAGGTGCGGTCCGCGTCGCACGTCACGGGAGCGCACGACTACCTGCTGCACCTGGCGTGCCCGGACGTCGCCGCCCTCGACCGACTGCTCACCGGCTGGAAGCTGTCGGGGGCGACCCGGGAGAGCTCGACGCGGATCATCCTCCACGACGTCGACCTGACTCCGTAGCGGTTCGGGCCGGTCACGAGCCGTCGGAGTCGAGCTCCTCCTGGGCGGCCAGCCACTCCGACATCAGCGCGTCGGCCCGGGCCTGCGCGTCGTCGTGGCGGTCGGCGAGGTCGCGCACCAGGGCGTGGTCGTCGTAGATGTCGGGATCGGCCAGCTGCGCAGCCAGCTCGGCCGCCTCCTGCTCGGCGGCCTGCGCCTGGCGCTCGAGGGTGCGCGCCCGGCTCCGCAGCGCCTTGGTCGACTTCTCCCGGGCCCGCCGCTGCCCCGCGCTGGCCCGCCGCTGCTCGGCCTTGTTCGGTCGGCGACCGGCCGGCCCGCCGGACTCGGATGCCACCGCGGGAGCGACGCGGCCCGCGGTCGCGGTCGCGCCCCGGGGCGCCAGGACCTCCTCGTCGACCGACGGGTGGTACACGACGGTCCCGTCGCGCACCTCGAGCAGGGCGTCGGCCACCGAGCGGATCAGGTAGCGGTCGTGGGTGACGAGCAGCACCGCCCCGGGGTAGGCGACGAGGGCGTCCTCGAGCACGTCGCAGCTCGGCAGGTCGAGGTGGTTGGTCGGCTCGTCGAGGACCAGCAGGTTGACCGGTTCGACCATGATCCGGGCCAGGGCGAGGCGGGTCCGCTCGCCGCCGGACAGATCCGCGACGGTCCGATCGACGGCGTCGCCCTTGAAGCCGAACGCGGCGAGGACGCTGCGCAGGTTGCGGCCGTGCTCGTCACCGACGGCCCGGCGCAGCTCCTCGAGCACGGTGCGGTCGAAGTCGAGGGCGTCGACCTGGTGCTGGGCGAACTCGGCCACGTCCACGTTGGCTCCGAGCTGGGCGTGACCGGCCATCGGTTCCAGGCGACCGAGCAGGAGGCGCAACAGGGTGGTCTTGCCCGCGCCGTTGGGTCCGATCAGGGCGAGCTTTTGCCCCCGTTCGAGCACCAGGTCGACGTGGCTCAGCACCGGGACGCCGTCGAAGCCCACCGTGGCGTCCTCGATCTCGGCCACCACCCGGGCCGAGCGCTGCGGAGGGGGGAAGGCGAAGCGGGCCTGGACCTGCTCGACGGTCGGAGCCTCGAGGCGGTCGAGCTTCTCGAGCATCTTGAGCCGCGACTGGACCTGGCGGGCCTTGGTCGCCTTGTAGCGGAACCGCTCGACGAAGCGCTCGACGTGCGCGATCTGGCGTTGCTGCTGCTCCGCCGCGGCGAGGGCGGCCTGGTGGCGTTCCTCGCGCTGCACGACGAACTCGGCGAAGCCGCCGACGTACTCGGTGGCCCGACCCTGCGCGACCTCGATCACCCGTTCGGCCACGGCGTCGAGGAAGTCTCGGTCGTGGCTGACGAACAGGATCGCTCCCGGCCAGCTCTGCAGGTACTGCTCGAGCCACGCCACCGACTCGACGTCGAGGTGATTGGTCGGCTCGTCGAGCACCAGAAGGTCGGGGGCGCTCAGCATCAGCCGGGCCAGGGCGACGCGCATCCGCCACCCACCCGAGAGGTCCTGCACCGGTCGATCAGCGTCGGTCCCGGTGAACCCGAGGCCGTCGAGCACCCGTCGGGCCTCGGCCTCGACGCCGTAGCCGCCGAGGGTCTCGAAGCGGTGCTGCACCTCGCCGTAGGCGGCCAGTGCGTGCTGGTGGGCGTCGTCGTCCTCGTCCGCTCCGCCCGGCCCGGTCGCTGCGACGTCCGCGGCCAGGCGGGCGAGCTGGTCCTCGAGGTCGGTGATGTGCGCCGCGCCGCGCATCACCTCCTCGATGACGGTGCCGTCGATCTGCTCGGTGAGCTCCTGGGGCAGGTAGCCGATCCGGCTGCCCTTGGCGACGTGCACCTCACCGGTGTCGGAGCGCTGCAGGCCGACGACGATCTCCAGGATCGTGGTCTTGCCCACGCCGTTGCCGCCGACGAGCGCGACCCGCCGCCCCGGCACCAACCGGAACGAGACGTCGGAGAAGAGGGTGCGGCCGCCGTGGGCCTTGGAGAGTCCGGAGACGGAGATCAAGAGGTCGAGTCTGCCGCGACCGCCTTGGCCCAGCGGTAATCGGCCTTGCCGGCCGGGGACCGGACCACCTCGTCGACGAGCACGATCCGCCGGGGCACCTTGTAGCCGGCGAGCTGGGTCCGGGCGAACGGCTCGATGTCGTCGAGGGTGGGCTGCTCGCCCTCGACCGGCTGCACGACCGCCACGACCTGCTCCCCCCAGCGCTCGTGGGGCACGCCGACCACGACGGTGTCGTACACCGCCGGGTGGCCCTTGAGGACGCCTTCGACCTCTTCGGGGTAGACCTTCTCGCCGCCGGTGTTGATGCTGACCGACCCGCGTCCGAGCAGGATGACCGACCCGTCGGCCTCGACGGTCGCCATGTCTCCCGACACGACGTAGCGACGGCCGTCGACCTCGAAGAACGCCTCGGCGGTCTTCTCGGGGGCGTTGTGGTAGCGCAGCGGGATCCAGCCGGTGTGGGCGATGCGGCCGACGACGCCGGAACCCGGTTCGACCTCGCGGCCGTCGAGGTCGACCACCTTGGTGCCCGAGGCGACGTTGTCGTAGCGGATGACGTTGCCCGGGTCCTCGCCGGGCTGAAGCCGCTGGCTGCCCTGGATGCCGGTCTCGGAGGACCCGAAGCCGTCGGTGAACATGGCGTTGGGCAGGATCGCCTGCACCCGCGAGCGGGCGGCCGGGCTGATCGGGGCGCCGCCGTTGGAGAACGAGTACAGCGATCCGACCTCGTAGGGTCCGTTGGCGTCCCAGTCGTCGAGCAGGGGGCGGGCCATGGCGTCGCCGACGATGGTGAGGAAGCTGATCTTCTCGGCCTCGACGGTGCGCCACACGACGCTCGGGTCGAAGCGGCCCTGGTGAAGCACCACCTTGGCCCCGCACAGGAGCCACATCATCGACACCCACTGCGCGGCGGCGTGCATCATCGGGGCCAGCGCGTAGAAGTTGAAGTCGAAGTCGATGATGCGTTCGACGGTCTCCTCGGGCGATGAGACCGGCCCGCTCATGCGCAGGGGGTCGCCCCCGCCGATGCAGCCGAAGAAGGCGTCGCCCATGCGCCACACCACGCCCTTGGGCATGCCGGTGGTGCCGCCGGTGTAGATGACGTAGATGTCGTCGTCACCCCGGTCCGCCACGACCGGGCGGTCCGCCGACGCGGCGGCGAGCGCCGCCTCGTAGTCGTGGCCGTCGGGAACGGAGGCCAGGTCGACCGCCCCGGCATCTGCGTCGGCGTCCGGATCGGCGACCACCAGCGTGTGGCGCAGGGTCGGCACGTCGGCCGCGATCTCGGCCACCCGGGGGGCGAAGCGCTGCTCGCACACGACCGCCACCAGTCCGGCGTCGGTGAACAGGTAGCGGAGCTCGTCGGCGACGTAGCGGTAGTTGACGTTGATCGGCACCGCCCGCAGCTTGAAGCAGGCGAGCATGGTCTCGAGGTACTCCGTGCCGTTGGTCAGGTAGCAGCCGACGAAGTCGCCGGGCCCGATCCCCGCCGAGCTCAGGTGGTTGGCCAGTCGGTTGGCCCGTTCCTCGAGCTGCGCGTAGGTCAGCCGGCGGTCCCCGGCGACGACGGCTTCGCGCTCGGCGACCCGGTCGGCGACGGCCTCCCACTGGTCGGCCAGGTTGTAGGTGTGCGCCACCGGCCCACCGTCGGTCATGTCGGCTCCCCTCGGTTCGTCCCCGTCACGGTCCGGACGGTACCGGAACGGCCGCTCCGCTGCCGGGGACGGCCAGCACGGTTCCCTGGGCCACGGTGCGGGTGACCGCGGTCCACTGGGCCACCCCGGTCGCATCGGGCCGCGAGTCGGTGTTGGCGCAGCCGCCGTCGGCGTGGCTCTGGTAGTTGACCGACACCCGGGGGATCGGGACGAGACGTCCGTCCACGGTCACCGCGGTCGGATCGGACCAGCGCACCCCGGCCGACGGGTGCTCGCAGCGGGCGAACGCCTCGGACCACATGACGACGCCCACGATGCGGTCCCCCTCGACGAACAGGTCGCGAACCACGGTGGTGGTGCCCGAGGAGTCGGTGACCGAGCCCCGCCAGCGGACCGCCCCCGTCGGCTCGGCCCTGATCGGTTCCACCCGGGAGATGGTCAGCCGGTACGGCTCTCCCGGGCGCCAACGCATGTCCCGGGTGTTGACGTTGCCGAGGGCCGACGGCAGCGCGGACACCGTCCCGGACAGCTCACCGCCGCCGGGGCGGTACCCGCCCCAGTTCACCGCGGTCGACCCCGGGTGCTGCGGGTGCCATTGCAGGCCCAGGTGCGCTCCGCCGGCCGGGCGCCGCCCTGCGTCGCCGGTGGCGAAGTCGGCCTGCAGCGCCCAGAAGTACAGCCGGTCGACCGTCGGCGGCTGCAGCACCTCGAGGGTGACCGACACCTCGCGGCACCCGGGGCGGTCGTCGAGGTCCCAGCGCAGGTGCAGCGACGACGCCCCGTTGGCCGACGGCGGGTCACCGTGGGTCCGACCTGCGGGAGCGCCGTCGCCGGCGCCGAGCAGGTCCCAGAAGCGCCGCCACGACGGGCGCACCATCAGCGGCCTCCGGCGGCGGCGGTAGCGTCTGAGGTCATGGGCATGCCGAAGAACATCGAGATCATCGACACCATGATCGGCCTTCCGAGCCACGACCGGCGGGAGATCTACAAGTTCCTGGCCGCGGACCTCCGCGACGAGGAGAGCGGCACGTTCACCATGCCGGCTCAGTACATGTTCAAGGACATCCCCGCCGAGATCGACGCCGATGCCGATCCGGTGGCCGTCACCCTCTACAACATGGACCGATTCGGCGTCGCCCGGGCCATGATCAACGTCGGCAACCCGACCCGCGACGATCCCGCCCGCGCCGCGCGCACCTTCCCGGACCGGTTCCTGCCGTGCCTGGACATCGACCCCCGCAACGGGGTGGAGGAGATCCGACGCATCCGCCGCTACCACGACGAGTTCGGGCTCGTGGCGCTGACGACGTTCCCCGCCGGGTGCCGCACCTCGATCAACGCCGCGCCCTACTACCCGATCTACGCCACCTGCGTGGAGCTCGACATCCCGATCTTCGTCAACGTGGGCGTGCCCGGTCCACGCATCCCGCTCGAGCCGCAGAAGGTCGAGCACCTCGACGAGGTGTGCTGGTTCTTCCCCGAGCTCAAGGTGGTGATGCGCCACGGTGCCGAGCCGTGGGAGGAGCTCGCGGTCAAGCTCATGTTGAAGTGGCCGAACCTCTACTACTCGACCTCGGCCTTCGCTCCCCGGTACTACCCCAGGGCGATCATCGACTACGCCAACACCCGCGGTGCCGACAAGGTCATCTACGCCGGCTACTTCCCCGCCGGGCTCACCTACGAGCGCATCATGTCGGAGCTGCCCGACGTCCCGCTCAAGGACGAGGTGTGGCCCAAGTTCCTGCGCGACAACGCCGCCCGGGTGCTCGGACTCGACTGATCCGGGGTCGGGCCCGGCGACCTGACACGGATCGACCCGGTCGTCAACGGGGACCGGTCCCCGGTGACCCACGCCGATCCGTTCCGTACCGTCGGGCCCATGGCACGGATCGGCGCCGACGTGGCGGCCCTCGAGGACCTGGCCGGCCAGCTCGGCCGGGCCTCCGACTCCCTCCGGCGCTCCGCGTCGCGCATCGACGGCACCCTGGCTCGCTCCGGTTGGCACGGACGGGACGCGGACCGCTTCCGGCGGGAGTGGCAGCAGCGCCACCGCCGTGACCTGCGGAGCCGGGCCGACCGGTTCGGCGAGCTGGCCGCCGCGGTCCGCCGGCACGCGGCGGAGCAGCGACGGGTGTCGGCGAGCGATGGCGGCACCCACGCCGCGACCGGGCTGCCCTCCGACCTGGACCGGGGCACCACCTGGTCCGGGACGCTGCGGGGTTCGGTCGGGATGTGGTCGGCTCTCGTCGGGGGGACCGTCACCCTGGCCGACGCCGGTGAGCGCACCCTGATCACCCTCGAACGCCGCCGGGGTGTGGGCGTCGGCGCCGCGGCCGGCGCCACGGCGTCGGCGGGCACGTCGGACCGGCGCGTCGACGTCGGCGTCACCGTGGCCGGCGACGCCCGGATCCAGGGCACCGAGACCCGCTCGTACCTGGTCGACCGCGACGACGTGACCGCCACGCTGCTCGCCGTCGCCGCCGAGCAGGGTGTCACCTCGGCCCTCGGGCCGGCGGGATCCGCGCTCTCCGCCGCCGGCTCGGTGCTGAACGTCGTCGGTTCCGCCGTGGGCGTCGACGTGCCCCACCTCACACCGGTCGAACCGGATCGGACCGAGACGCTGATCGGGGTCGCCGTCGACGGCTCCGCCCTCGTCGCGTTGTCCGGGCCCGGAGGCCGCCTCGGTCGCGGGTCTGCGACGGCGGAGGGAACCGTCTCGGTGGGGATCGCCACCGAGGGCGACCGGTCCTGGGCGGTGCTCAGCGCCGACGGGTCGTTCGGAGCGGCGCTGTCGTCGCGGTTCCTGCCGGCCGGATCACGACCCGAGGCCGGCGCCGAGGTGTCGCTGCGCGTCGACGTGCCGTTGGAGGACCGGCGCGGTCACGGTGAGGGCGCGCCGGTGGTCGTCACGGTGAGCAGCACCGGCGTTGCGGGCCTGGCCCCCGGCCAGACCCTGGTGAGCCGATCGACGTTCTCGACCGATCAGCTCGGTTCTGCGCTGGGCTCCACCCGGGATGCCATCGGGGCGCTCGGCCGTGGCGACGTCGACCGGGCGGCCGCCGATCTGCTGCGGGTGTCGGTCGACACCGTCCCGGAGCACCACGACACCTGGACCGTCGACTCCCGGCCCGGCGGCATGGACCTGGGCGGATCGGTGCCCCTCGGTTCGCTGAGCGTGGAGGGAGCCAGCAGGACCTGGAGACGGGGCGCCTGAGACCAGCCGTCGCTCACCCGCGCCGCGCACCCGTGGCGCTCAGCCGAGGAGCACTCCGGTCGCCTCCTCGAGGCGCTCCACCACCCGGTCCGCCGTGGCCACGCCCGTGATCCAGCTCACCAGCGCGGCCAACCAGACGTCGGTCAGCAGATCGATGGCGACCACGTCTCCCTCGACCTCCAGCGCGTCGGAGATGATGCGCCGCATCGACGCCCGCACCTGCGACACCACCGGCGCCACGTCGGGGTTGCCGGCGACCAGGGCGCGGATCATGGCGACGGTGACGTCCGGCTGGCGGTTGAGCACCCGGTTGGCGCGCCGCAGCACGTCGTTGACCCGCTCCACCGGGTCATCACCCCGGGGCGGCCGGACCGACAGTCGGTCGGCGAGCTGACCGACCTCGTCCAACATGACCGACACCAGCAGGTGCTCCTTGGACGGGAAGTAGCGGTACAGGGTGCCGAGCGCCACCTCGGCGCGCTGGGCGACCTCACGCATCTGCACACCGTCCCAGCCGCCCTGCACGGCCAGCTCCTCGGCCGCCTGCAGCATCCGGGTGCGGCGCGCCTGCTGGGACTCGGTGAGCGTCCCGTTCGCTGTCACCACTTCGCTCCCTCTCGGCCGGTGCTCCCGGCGTGCGGTCGCCCCGGCGGGGTCGACCGGACCAGTCTCCCAGATTTCTGGAACGCGTTCTCGTTTCGGGGTGGCGGTCAGTCCCGATCGACCCAGGCCACGACCTCGCCGGCCCGCTCGATGAGCTCGTCGGGTATCGAGAGGTCGACCGGGACGGGCGCGAACCTGGGCGCCGCCGACCCGGTGGTCGCAGTTCCGTCAGCCGGGCCGATCAGCTCACCGAGGAGCTCGACGTGGTCGTCGGCCGAGGCCATCGAACCGACGGCACCCCACACCTGCATCCCGAACCGGACCCCGAGCCCCGCAGCGAGGTCGCCCAGGGCCCGGGTCACCGGGTGATCGGCACCAGCCTCGTCGGTGACGGCCAGGCACGGACGACCGTCGAGCGCGGCGACCACCGCCGCGGCCGCCGCGAACCCCGGCTCCGCCGTGGCGGGCACGCAGACCGAACCGGGGAACGACGACGGCGTCGCCCGGGCCACCCAGAACCCCGCGGGTCCGGGATCGGCAACGACCACGCCGTCGTCGGGCAGGGCGCCCGCCAGGTGCAGCGCGGCGCGGGCCCCGCTCAGCGGAGCGCCGTCGGCCTCCCACAACGGAGCGAGGACCGGGCCGAGTGCCCCGCGCACCGACGGCCGGTCCTGCGGTTCGGGACCCCGCGCCGGCCAGTCGCGCAGCAGCGCGCCGAGCTGACGGGGCGGGACGTCCTGCACCACCAGCCGATCCAGCCGCCCGGACGACAGCTCCGCCGGGTCGAGCCCGGTGGTGATGACGAGGTCGGCATCGTCCAGCCCGCCGAGGTGCAGGTCGCGGGTCTGCAGACCGCCGACGCCGGCGTGGTACGGGCTGTCCCAGCGCTCCAGGCCGATCGCCCCGTAGGTGGCCAGGATCGGCGCCCCGGCGGCGCGGCTCAGGTCCCGAAGCCCGACGTGGGAGTAGGTGCGCACGACCCCCGGGCCGGCCAGGACCAGGATCCGCATTCCCGCGAGCGACGGGTCGAGCAGCAGCACGACGGACCGGTCCCCACCCGACTCGGGGACCGGCTCGGCGTCGAGCGGTTCGTGGAGGTCGAGGTCGAGGTGCAGGGCCAGGGTTCCGGGGACGCTCAGGCCGGGAGGGTCGGCGAGGGCCTCGACGAGCTCCTCGGCCGATCCGATCGTCTGCAGCGGCGCGGTTCCGCCCGGCGACGAGCTGAGGTGCAGGATCGGCCCGGCCAGGGTGGCCGCGCCGAGCCGACCCGAGCCGTCGACGTGCCCGATGCGGCCGTCGGCGTCGGCCAGCAGCACCGCCAGGTCGGGATCGTCGACCGGCACGTGGTCGAGGTCGCCGAGGGCCGACCCGTAGGTGCGTCGGACGCCGAGCCGGCGCAGGCGAGCGGCCAGCAGGTCCTCGACGGTCCGTCCGTCAGCCACGGTGCGACTCAGCTCTCGGCTGCGAGCACGTCGAGGGCGCGCTCCACGGCTCCGACCAGGTCGGGTTCGAGGTCGGCGAAGGTGTCGACCGCGGCCAGGACCCGCCGCCAGCCGTCCTGCGGGTCGCCCCATCCCAGCCGGGCGCACACCCCGGCCTTCCACTCCTCGCCCCGAGGAACCTCGGGCCAGGCGTCGATCCCCAGCGCGACGGGCCGCACGCACTGCCACACGTCGACGTAGCGGTGCCCGACCACCAGCACGTTCGGGCCCTCCACCTGCTGGGCCAGGCGGGTCTCCTTGGAGCCCGGGACCAGGTGGTCGACCAGAACGGCCAGCCGGCGGTCGGGTCGCGGGTCGAACTCGGCCACTGCGGCGACGAGGTCGTCGATGCCGCCCATCGGTTCGACCACGATGCCGAGGTCGCGGAGGTCGTCGCCCCACACCCGTTCCAGCAGGCGGGCGTCGTGGCTGCCCTCCACCCACAGCCGTGACGGTTGGGCGACCCGCGCGGTGTGCTCGACCGACACGAGCGCACCGGCCGCGGTCCGCCGGAGAGTTCCCGTCGCTGTCGTCGGGGGCGGCGCGGGTCGCACCAGGGTCACGGTCTCGCCGGCCACGGCGAACGCCCCCGGTCGGTTGCGGAAGCGGTGCTCGCGGCCCGCCGGGTCGCGGATCTGGACGATGTCGCCGGTGAACTTGTCGATGCGTCCGCGCAGCCCGGTGGAGCGGTGCAGCACGGCCAGGCCGATCGCCGCACCGACGCTCGGGTAGGACTCGGCGAAGCGTGCCGGGCCCGGTTCGTCGAGGATGTCGCGGGTCATCCTGGTCTCCTGGGCGTTCTGGGGCGTGGAATCGACAGGGTGTGTCGATCGCGACCCCTATGTTCCCAGGTTCAGTAGCGCAGGCCCGGCGCCCGGGTGAAGAACACGTCGGTGGCGAGCTGCTGGCCCAGCTTTGTGGCGTCCCAGCGCTGGCCCTTGTTGTTGATGGTCGGGCCGTCGGCCCAGCCCTTCATCAGGATGATGTTCTCGGCCACGGCCCGGATGATCTGGCCGGTGACGTGATCGGCTTCGTCGGAGGCGAGCCAGGCGACCAGCGGCGAGGACACCGCCGGGTCCATGCGGTTCCACTCGTCCTCGGGGATCTCATCGGCTTCGATGACCGCCGGGGCGTTGGGCATGGTGCCGGTGATGCGGGTCGCGGCGGCCGGACCGACCGCGTTGACGGTGACGCCCATCTTGTAGAGCTCGAGGCTGAGCGTCTGGGTGAGGCTGGCGATGGCCGCCTTGGCCGGGGCGTAGTTCGACTGGCCGAAGTTGCCGGTCAGCCCCGCACCCGAGACCGTGTTGATGATCCGGCCGTTCACCTTCTGGCCGGTGTCCTTGTTGAGTGCCCGCCAGTGCAGCGCCGCGTGCTTGCACGGGATCCACGTGCCGCGCAGGTGCACCTTGAGCACGGCGTCGAAGTCGTCGACCGACATGTTGAAGATCGAGCCGTCGCGGACGATGCCGGCGTTGTTGACCAGGATGTCCAGTCGTCCGAAGTCGTTGACGGCCTGGGCGATCATCTCGCCGGCCTGGTCGTTGTCGGACACGTCCGCGTAGTTGGGCGCCGCCTGACCGCCCCGGGCCTTGATGATGTCGACGGTCAGGTCCGCGTCGCGGCCCGCACCCTCGCCGGTCACCGATCCGCCGAGGTCGTTGACGATGACGGTCGCGCCGTGCTTGGCCAGCTCCATCGCGTGGCCGCGGCCGATGCCGTGCCCCGCTCCGGTGACGATCGCGACCTTGCCGTCCAACATGCCCATGGTGGGTGACTCCCCTTCTCGGTGACCTGACGGGTCGTCAGATGCTAGAGGAACCCGCACACCTCCCCCCAAACCCCCGTTCTGTTCGTTGTTTCACAACCCTGGGGGTGTGAAACAACGAACAGAACGGGTGGGGGGGTCAGGTGAGCTCGACGCCCTGGGCCTCGGACTCGCCGGTCTGGGTCTCGTCGCCGCCCGTGGCGAGCTTCCACACCACCGCACCGAGGGCGCCGCCGACGACGGGGGCGACGATGAACAGCCACAGCTGGCCGAGCGCCGTGCCCCGCTCGAACAGCGCCGGGCCGAGCGAGCGGGCCGGGTTCACGCTCGTGTTGGTGATCGGGATGCTGATCAGGTGGATCAGCGTCAGCATGAGCCCGATGCCGAGGGCGGCCTGTGCCTTGGACGCCGCCTTGGTGGTGACGCCCAGGATCACGATGACGAACAGGGCGGTCAGCACCAGCTCGGCGATGAACGCAGCGGGCAGGTCGAAGAAGATGCGGCCGTTCTCCTGGCCGTAGGCGTTCGAGGCGAACGAGCCCTGGCGGATGGTGAACCCGCCGGGCCGGCCGGCCTGGATCGCCCACAGGACCCCGACCGCGGCGATCGCCGCGAGGCACTGGGTCACGACGTAGGCCGGCACGTCCTTCCAGGCGAACCGCTTGGCGGTGGCGAGGCCGACCGACACCGCCGGGTTGAAATGACCGCCGGACACGTGGCCGAGCCCGTAGGCGCCGCACACGACGGTGAGACCGAAGGCCAGGGCGACGCCCAGGTAGCCGATGCCGTAGTTGACAACCCCCGCCGCGGGCAGCTCGGCGCCGCCGATGCCGAGGATGCCCTTGGTGGCTCCGAGCGCCGCGGCGGCGAAGATCGCCGATCCGCAGCCGCCGAACACCAACAGGAAGGTGCCGATGAACTCGGCGCCGAGCTTCTTGCCGATCTGGTCGTCCACGCAAGGACTCCTTCGCTTGACGCCGCCCCCGCTGGAGCCACGATCGTTCCGATGTCCCAGCACCGCGCACGGTAGCTGTGACCACGCCGCGGACCGGGGACCCGCGCCCCGCTCGCGCCCCGACCCCGTCCTACCGTGGCCGGGTGCCCGCGCCGCACCCGCCGTCGTCAGCACCGACATCCGTCCCGTCGTCCGGAGCGAATCTGCCTCGGGCCGGCACGAACCCCACGCGGCTGCTCTCCCTCGACGTCACGCGGGGACTCGCGGTGGCCGCGATGCTGGCGGTGAACAACGAGGGCATCAACCCCGGCCATCCCGGCTGGCTGCGCCACCCCGAGTGGAACGGGTTCTCGGTCGCGGATCTGGTCTTCCCGCTGTTCCTGTTCTGCATCGGGGTGTCGAGCACGCTGTCGACCCGGCAGCGACCGGGGCCCGGGCGGTCCTTCATGGACGCGTTCGGACCGATGTCCAGACGCTGCGCCATCCTGTTCGCCCTCGGCGTCGGGCTGTCGGCCCTCAAGCAGCACCAGCTCGTGTTCGCCGGCGTCCTGCAGCACATCGCGGTGACGTCACTGCTGGCGTGGTTCGTCCTGCTGCTGCCCCGGCGCGCCCAGTACGCGGTCGGGGTGACCATCCTGGTCGCGGCCGCCGGGTTCGGCCTGGCGTGGGGGTTCGCCGACGGGCACACCCTCGACCAGGCCGTCGACCGGTTCCTGTACGGACGCGAGACCGCCGAGGGTCTGCCGGTCGCGGTCGTCTCGGTGTTCAACGTGCTGGTCGGGGCATGGGTCGGCCGCTGGTTCCGGACCGGCGACCACCGTCGGATCGTGCGCAGTCTGACGACGTGGACCCTCGGCGCCCTGGCCGTCGGAGTGCTGCTCGTCCCCTGGATCCCGATCAACAAGCGGCTCTGGACGCCGAGCTACGCGCTCGTCGGAGCGGCCGGATCGGCGGCGATCACGCTCGCCATGTACTGGCTGGTGGATCGACGGGCGATCCGTCGTCCGCTCGAGTGGCTCCGCGAACTGGGGGCGAACCCGCTGGCGGTCTACGTCGCCTGCAGCGCCCTGGCCGCCCTCGTCCCGGACCGGGTGAGGCTGGCTGTGGTCAGAGCCATGGCCGACGTCGTGCCGCTCGCGGTGGCGTCGGTGCTCTGGTCGGTTCTGTGGATCGTGCTGGCCTGGGTGATCGCCGATCAGCTGTGGCGCCGCCGAATTCTCATCAAACTGTAGCCGGCCCGACGGCCTCACCCGCACCGCCGGGCCATCAGCTGCACCCGGACGGTCCCGTCGTAGGTCCACTGGGTCCCGACCGGGACGAAGCCCAACCGATCGTGGAACGCCAGCGAGTCGGGGTTCGGCGGCTCCAGGTTCACCTCGCAGGTCACCTCCGCCGCCCCGACCGCGACCGCCCGCTCGACGGCGGCGTCGTAGAGCACCCGACCCAGCCCACGGCCCTGGGCCCGGGGCGACACGGCGATGCGGTCCACGTAGCGGAACGGGCCGGGTGCGGCCCCGGTGTCGAGCCGGTCCTGGAAGTACCGGTAGTTGGGTGAGGCGTAGTCGGCGCCCGGGGCGATCAGGATCAGGAACCCATCGACTGCACCACCGTCACCGGAACCCGAGGGGACCGCCACCACCGCCAGGTCCGCCGCTTCGACCAGGGCCCGCAGGGCGTCCCGACCGATGGAGCCCACGTGGGGGACCCAGTGCTCGTTCAAGGCGAGGACTTCGTCGATCGTCGGGGCGTCGTCGGGGTCCAACGGCAGGATCGACCAGGCGGAACCGGTCTCGGAGGGGGCGGACATCGGCTCAGCCTCTCACGGCCTGCACCGTGCGGAACCCCCGGTCTCAGCCCTTGAACTCGTCGCGCAGCACGTGCTTGAGCACCTTGCCGGTGGCGTTGCGCGGGATCGCGGGCACGACCTCGAGCTGCTCGGGGAGCTTCTGGGCCATCAGGCCCTGAGCCCGGAGGTGGTCGACCACCTCGGGTAGTTCGAGGGTCCCGTCAGGATCGGCCAGGGCGACCACCGCGCACACCCGTTCGCCGGCGTCGGGGTCGGGCACGCCGATGACCGCCACGTCGGCCACCGCCGGCAGGGTGATCAGCAGGTCCTCGACCTCCTGGGCCGAGACGTTCTCCCCCTTGCGGATGATCACGTCCTTGAGCCGCCCGGTGATGATCAGGTTCCCCCGGTCGTCGAGTCGGCCCAGGTCGCCGGTGCGGAAGAAGCCGTCGGCGTCGAAGGCCTCGATGTCGAGCAGGGGGTCGAGGTATCCGCGCATCATCTGCGGAGCACGGGCGCGGATCTCGCCCTCCTCCCCCGGCGCGGCCGGTGAGCCGTCGAGGCGGTGGATGCGCAGCTCGACGCCGGTCATCGGCTTGCCCTCGGTGACCGCGAGCTCGTCGTCGCGGTCCGACACGTCGGCCATGGTCAGGATGGGGGCCTCGGTCAGCCCGTAGCCGGCCAGCACGGGAGCGTCGAACAGGACGCGCAGCTCTTCGACCAACGACGGCGGCTTGGGCGCGCCGCCCCCGGGGAAGGCCCGCACGTGGGGGAACACAGGTCGGAGGTGCTTGCGTTGGTAGGCCAGGTACGCCTGGTGGAACACGGTGCCGGCCCCGGCCAGGGTGACGCCCTCGCGCGACAGGACCTCGGGGGTGCCGTCGGGGTCGAAGGTGTCGGTCAGGATCAGCGCGTTGCCGAACATCAGGCTGGTGAACAGCCAGGTGACGCCGCCGATGTGGGTGAAGGGGAACACCAGCGCGGCACGGTCGTCCTCGATGACCGCCAGGCGTCGACCCATGCCCCGGGCCACCGCGGCGATCGACGCGTCGGTGTGCTGGGCGCCCTTCGGCTCGGCGGTCGTGCCCGACGTGTAGAAGATCCAGCGCACCGGCTGGTCGGCCATGTCGAGGGGTTCGGCCCGATCCGGCAGCCGGGTGGGGTCGCCCTGGGGCAGCGCCCGGTCGCTGACGAGGACCCGCATGTCGCGGCCCTGACGTTCGGCGATCGCCAGGGCCATCGCCTCGTGGTCGAAGCCCTTCCAGCGCGACGGGACCACCAGCAGCCGGCTGTCGGCCTGGTCGGTGATGAAGTCGACCTCCCGGTCGCGCAGGATCGGCAGGACCGGGTTCTGCACGACCTCGAGCCGGCTGAGCGCCGCGACCAGGATCAGCGACTCGATCCAGGTCGGCAGCTGCCAGGTGACGACGTCTCCGGCTCGCAGACCCGAGGCCTGGAGCCCCGCCGCGGTCCGCTCCGATTCGGACCACAGCTCGGCGAAGGTCAGCGTACGCATGTCCTCGTCGACGGCCATCAGGGCGTCGGGGGTGGCCTCGGCGCGTCGCTCCATCAGCTCCCAGAGCGTCCGACCTTCGACCACGTCCGTCTCCTGTCACCTGCGCCCGGGGCTCGGAGAGGTCCTCCGATTCGGCGCGGGGCCAGTGTAGGGAAACGGACCCGTCCGGGCGGGAGCGTTCCGGCGACGTTCAGGCGGGCGGCACGGCGACCGGGGTGCCGGCGACGGCGACGGTGATGGGTCGGCCGGCGAGGGGTGAAGCCAGGGGGATCTCGACCTGACGGACCGGCGCCCCGGCCGAGCAGGTCGAGCCGCCGTCCCCATCGACCACCACCGCCGTCACGTCCACCCCCTCGGTGGACTCGGAGACCGCGATGCGGGCGAGCACCTCGTCGTCGGAGAGGGTGCAGGCGATCCCGACCACCAGCGACGACCCGTCGATCCCGGCGGTGACCAGGCTGCGGGCGGCCGCGGCCCGCAGCGGGCCCGTGCTCAGTTCGGCCGGGCGCCGGAAGTCGTACGTGGTGGTCCCGTCGGCGACCACCACGCCCTTGACCCCGTCGGGAGCCGGTGCCCCGCCGGGGACGGTCACCGCGGGTTCCGGCGCCGTGCTCGACGGAGTCGTGGTGCTGGTGGTGGTGAACGCCGGGATGGTCTCGGTGGGAGTGGTGGGATTGCCGACGACGAGGATCCCGGCCAGACCGACCGCGCCCAGCAACAGGAACACGGCCAGGAACGGCCAGATGGAGTAAGTGCGCTCCCGTTCGGTCACAGCTCGCTCACCGACCGGCGCAGGGGCCGGTGCCGACCACCACCACCGTGTCGCCGTTGATGTGGAGCTCCATGTCGACCGGCCCGTCGAAGCTGACCAGGCCGGCGTCGAGCAGGGACTGGACATCGGGCGGGTACGAGCCGTTCATGACGTGATACGCCTCGACCGCCGTGCTGACGGTCTCGCGGTCCGCGGCGCAGGCCCCGGCCTCCGCGGCGCCGACGGGCCCCGCGGGTGACACCCCGGCCGGCCCGGACGGGGCGGGAACGGTGGTGACGAGGCCGTCGATGTCCGACGCGTCACCGGCCGAGGAGCCACCGACGCCGTCGAGGACGCGGACCACCAGCAGCACCATGATGCCCAGGGTCACCAGGACGCCGAGCAGGCCGAACACCGCCAGGATGCCCCGACCGGAGAACCGCGGGCTGCCGTAGCGGGGGCCCTTCACTCCGCGGAGCGGTTCGGAGCCGCCCGCCGACGCGCCTGCGGGCCCACCGGCGGACGGGAACGGTCCACCGGGAGTGGCCGGTGGCGGGGTCCACGATCCCCACGGCGGGGCCTCGCCCTCACCCGACGGCACCGGGGGCACCGGAGGCACCGGAGGCGCGGACGGGAGCGGCCCCGCGGGCGGATCCCACGGGGAGCGGCGCGGATCGCCGGGCGGGCCCGGAACGGACGGGTCGGTCACGACCCCACGCTACGGCGAGACGTCAGAGAACCGCGACCGGGGCCACCGGCGCCGAGGTGGCTCCCACGAGCGGCTCGGGCGCGGCGACCAGCAGCACCTCACCGGATCCCCTCTCGGCACAGGCGTCCGCGAGCTCCTCGAGATCCCAGTTCTGGCCCTGCAGGAGCCCCATGTCGCGGATCTGCAGCAGGTGCACCGCCAGGCAGTCGGACCAGTCGGCCTGGGTCGGGGGGAACGCCTCGTACGCGTAGGTGTCGACGAACGCGCCGGCCAGGTCGTGGCGGTGGATCCAACCGATCGTGTGCACCGACAGGCCGGGCTGGCTGAAGTCGGTCCCGACGGTGTACCGCTGGCGGTCCCCGGCGTGGTAGTGCCGCATCTGACCGGTGCGCACCAGGATGACGTCGCCGGGGGCGGGGGTCACCCGGGCCAGCTCGGCCGCGGCGTCGAGGTCCTCGGCGGTGATCGCGTAACCCGGCGAGATCTCGTCGAGGCTGTCGACGCCCTTGGCGCGGGCGACGTCGAGCAGCAGGCCCCGCGTGGCGATCGGCGGCAGCTTCTCCGCGCCCAGCTTCGACGCGCCGTACTGGGCGGTCACCGCCGAGGTGGGCACGCCGTTGTAGAGGAACCCGTCGTAGGACACGTGGCTGAGCGCATCGACGTGGGTGCCCGCGCAGGTCGACATGGTGACCAGGTCGTCGGTGCCCTCCCAGATCCCGGGGGCGTACTTGTCGCGCTCGTTCAGCGAGGTGACGGTCAGGATCGGGTTGTAGCGCCGCGCCGGCTGGCCGACCTGGATGCCGTCGGCCTTGAGCTCCGCTGCGAGCGAGATCCGGCGGCCGTCGCGCACCGCGTCGGTCCCCCGGCGCGTCGACTCGGCGCTGAGCAGGTTGCCGCACCCCAGCTCGTCGTCGTCACCCCAGCGTCCCCAGTTGGACACCTCGGCCGCGAGCGTGGCGATCTCGTCGGGTAGCGGCACGGTCGACCCTCCTCAGCCGGTGACGTTCAGGACGCCGCGGGCGAGCTTGCCCTCGTGGAGCTCGTCGAGCGCGAGCTGGAAGTCCTCGAGCGGGTAGGTCTGCGACACCAGCTCGTCGAGCTTCAGTCGGCCGGCCTGGTAGAGCCGCACCATCAGCGGGATGTCGTACTGGGGGCGGGCCGAGCCGTAGCGGCAGCCCATGATCGTCTTGTCGTTGTACATGGTCGACACGACGAAGCTCGCCTCGGAGCCCATCTTGGGCACGCCGAGCATGACCAGCGTGCCGCCCCAGTCGAGCAGGTCGGTCGAGGTGCGGATCAACGCCGTCGATCCGACGCACTCGAACACGAAGTCGACGCCGTTCGGCTGGATCTCCTTGACCGCCTCGACCAGGTCGAAGTCGGGGCCGTCGGGGCAGATGAAGTGGGTGGCGCCGAACAGCTTGGCGTAGGCCTCCTTGGCCGGGTTGGTGTCGACCGCGATGACCGGAAGCGCATCGGACAGCGCCGCGCCCTGGATGGCGTTGAGCCCGATGCCGCCGACGCCGATCACGACGACCGACTGGCCGTGGGCGACCTTGGCCCGGTTGAACACGGCGCCGACGCCGGTCAGCACCCCGCAGCCGATGAGCGACGCCGAGGTGAGCGGCACGTCGTCGGGGATCTTCACCGCCTGGGTGGCCTTGACCACCGTCTCCTCGCAGAAGACGCCGAGGTTGGCGAACTGGAACACCTTCTGCGGGTCGTCGGGGTCGCCCTTGGTGAACGGCCGCGACAGCTTGCCGAGCGACTGGCGGCAGAAGGTCGGCTTGCCGCTGTCGCAGCTGGCGCACTGGCCGCAGTTGCCCAGCGTCGACAGCACGACGTGGTCGCCGACGGCGACGTTGGTGACGTCGGGGGCGACGGCGAGCACCTCGCCCGCACCCTCGTGGCCCAGCACGACCGGGGGCGGGAACATGATCGTGCCGTTCAGGACCGACACGTCACTGTGGCAGAGGCCGGCGGCCTCGATGCGGACGCGGACCTCACCGGCGCGCAGGTCCCGGACCTGGATGTCGGACTCGACGGACGCGGCGGTGCCGTCCCACACGATCGCTCTCATGGTCCGGACCCTACCCGGTGGGTAGAACGCGTTCCTGTTCGAGCTTGGTGCGCTGCGCCGGGGCGTGGTCGACTGCGCCGATGCGCGACCCCGTCCCGGCACCGGAGGTCCCCCGGCTCGGGTACCGGGTGCTGGAGCGCCGCGGGCCGCAGGACCGGCTGCTGGTCCTGTGCCACGGCTACGGGCTGCCGGTGTCGGATCTGACCGATCGCCTGGGGCTCCTCGATCCCGACGGCCGCTTCCTGGTCGTCACCCCCACCGCCCCGTTCCGCCACCGCGACCAGGTGATCTGGCACAAGCCGACGATGTCGACCGACGCCGCGGCGCAGTACATGGCGTCGCTGGCCGCGCTCGACGACCTGCTCGGGCACCTCGGGACCACCACCGGCCGGGCCGCAGCCGACGCGGTGGTCGGCGGTTTCAGCCAGGGCGGGAGCCTCGGGCTGTCGTTGCTGCTGCACGCCGACGTGGTCAACCGCCCTGCCGCGGCGTTCGGGATCCACAGCTTCCCCGCCCACGTCGAGGGCTTCCGGGTGGATCGTGCCGCGGCCGCCGGGCGCCCGGCGTTCCTGTCGGGGGCCCGGAACGACCGCTTCGCCCCGGTCGACATGTACCGGGCCGGCGCCTCGCTGTTCCGGTCGGTGGGGCTGGCGCTCACCTACCGCGAGCACGACGGCGACCACGACATGTCCGACGGGGCCGCGGTCGAACTCGGCGAGTGGCTGGCGTCCCTGGGCGAGCCGGGCCCGGCGGCGGACCCCGATCCGGATGCGTCGGGGTGGTCGGGTCCGTCGCCGTTCCAGGACCTCTGGAAGATCCTCTGAGCCGTCAGGACGGCGGGTCGATCAGCCCGTCGAGCGCGGCGACCAACCGGGCGACCTGGGACTCGAGCTCGACCACCCGGGCCTCGAGGTCGTCGATCCGTGCGGCACCGGCCGCATCCCGCGGCGATGCCGACCCGCGGTCACCACCACCGGCTCCCGCCGACGCGGATGCCTCGGCGCGGCCGTCGGCGTCGTGCTGCAGCAGCTGGATCCACCGGGCTTCGCGCTGGCCCGGAGCACGCTCCAGCAACCGCACCAGCGGCCGGTCGGAGCGGACCGCGAGACGGCCCAGGGTTGCCTCGACCGAACCGACGTCGCCGAACGCGTGCATCCGCTCGGTGCGGCTCCGCAGCTCGGGTGCGGTCTGGGCGCCGCGCAGCAGCAGCACCGCGAGCACCGCCGCCTCGGCGTCGTCGAGGTGCAGCTGCTCGTCGAGGATCTGGCGGTACTTGGTCGCCCGCTCCCCCGCGGCCGGGTGCACGATCCGCAGCAGCCCCTTGGCCTTGAGCGCCTCACACGTCGTCTCGACCAGGTTGGCGTCGTAGTCGACCACCGGGTCCCGACTGGTGCTCTGGTTGCAGGCGGTGACCAGCGCCTTGAGCGTCAGCGGATAGGCGTCGGGGGTGGTCGCCTTCTTCTCGAGCAGGGCACCGAGGACGCGGGTCTGCGGATCGGACAGCTCGAGCTCGTCAGCCAGGTCGACCATGACCCGGACAGTACCGGCCCACCCCGCGGCGTCCTGGGGCGTTCCGGGGCGCGGAATCGACAGGACGTGCCGACGACGACCCCGATTCTCCGGGTGGGGTCAGCTGGGCCAGACGATCGACTGCATCTCGGAGTAGGCGTGCAGCCCGAAGTCGCCGCCGTCGCGCCCCACACCGGAGCGCTTGAAGCCCCCGAACGGTGCCTCGTGGTTGCGCTGGAGGGTGTTGATCCCGACGTTGCCGGACCGCAGCCGCTGGGCCACACCCCAGGCGCGGGCCGTGTCGGCGGAGAAGACGTAGCTGTACAGGCCGTAGTCGCTGTCGTTGGCGATGGCGACCGCCTCGTCCTCGTCGTCGAAGGGGACGACCACGACGACCGGTCCGAACAGCTCCTCGCGCACCGGCGTCATCTGGTTGGTGCAGTCGACCAGCAGCGTCGGCTCCAGATAGAAGCCGCGCTCCATGTCGCTGCGGCCGCCGCCGACGGCGACGGTGGCGCCCTCGTCGACCCCGGCGCGGACATAGCCCTCGATGCGCTCGCGGTGCGCGGCCGAGATGACCGGTCCGACGACCGTCTCCGGGTCGGTCGGATCGCCGATGCGCATGTGCGACGCGGCCTTGAGCAGGCCCCCGACCAGGTGGTCGTGGATCCCGCGCTGGACGATCACCCGGGTGGGCGACGTGCAGATCTGACCGGAGTGGAAGCCCCACACCGAGCTGATGCCGCCGATCGCAGCCTTCAGATCCGCGTCGTCGAAGACGATGCAGGCGCCCTTGCCGCCGAGCTCCATCAGCTGACGCTTCATCTGCGAGCCGCACACCGCGCCGATGTTCTGGCCGACCGCGGTCGAGCCGGTGAAGCTGACCATGTCGGTGGCGGGGTGGGCGACGACGGCCTCCGACGGCGCGATGTCCTGACCGGTGACCACGTTGATCACCCCGGGCGGGAACCCGGCCTCGTTCATCAGCTCGACCATGCGCAGCACGCCGAGCGGGTCCTGCGGGGCGGGCTTGACGATCACCGTGTTGCCCATGGCCAACGCGGGGCCGATCTTGCCGGCCATGTTGGTCATCGGGACGTTGTAGGAGGTGATGCAGGTCACCACGCCGACCGGGGCGCGGTGCACCGCGGCCGAGATCAGCCCGCCGGGCGCCAGCGGTGTGGTGGGCATGACCGCCGGCGGCAGCGGCACGATGTTGGACTGCATCGCGCCGGTCGCGTAGCGGCGCAACCGGGCCGTGGCCGGGAAGAACTGCATGGACTTGACCGTCCGGGCCGTGGCCCCGGTCTCGGCCTGCAGGACCGGGACGATCTCCTTGCGGTGCTCCTCGATCAGGTCCGCGGCCCGGTTGAGCAGCGCGGCACGCTCTGCCGGCGCGGTCCGCGACCACGCCGGGAAGGCGGCCGCCGCGGCCTCGACCGCCGCGTTCGCCTGCTCGACGGAGGCCTCGGGAGCCCGACCGGCGAGCTCCTCGGTGGCCGGGTTGACGATGTCGTAGGTGCCGGCGGCCCCTTCGACCGACTCACCGCCGATGGTCAGGCGGTAGGTGGAATCGGACAACTCAGGGCTCCAGGTCGAGGTTGAGCAGCGCGATGGCGTTGCCGCGCACCAGCTTGCGGGTGAGCTCCAGCGGGAGGTGGCCCATCTGCTTGAGGGCGACCTCCTTGGTGTGCGGCCAGGTCGAGTCCGAGTGCGGGTAGTCGGTCTCGAAGCAGGCGTTGTCGACGCCGACCTGGTCGATGTTCTTCAGGCCGTAGGCGTCGTCGAAGAAGCAGCCGTAGATCTGGCGGTAGTAGTAGGTGCTCGGCGGCTCCGGGACCTTGTCGCCGATGCCGCCCCAGCCCCGGTTCTCCTCCCAGACCTTGTCGGCCCGCTCCAGCATGTAGGGGATCCAGCCGAGCTGGCCCTCGGAGTAGGCGAGCTTCAGGTTGGGGTACCGGTGCAGCACTCCCGAGAACATGAAGTCGGTCATCGACGCCATGGCGTTGTTGAACGTGAGCGTGGAACCGACCGCGGCCGGCGCGTCCGCCGAGGTGGACGGCATCTTGGAGCTGGAGCCGATGTGCATGTTCATGACCATGCCGGTCTCGTTGCAGGCCTCGAACACCGGGTCCCAGTAGCCGTCCGCGTCGTGGATCGACGGAAGGCCCAGGTACGGCGGGATCTCCGAGAAGGTCATGCCGGGCACGCCGCGGGCCGCGTTGCGGCGGATCTCCGCGGCGGCGAGCTGCGGGTCCCACAGCTGCACGATGATGCAGGGGATCAGGCGACCGCCGGAGTCCGCGCACCACTCCTCGACCTGCCAGTCGTTGTAGGCCTTGACGCAGAGGTCCGCGAGCTCCTTGTCGGCGGCCTCGTAGAAGCGCTGGCCGCAGAAGCGCACGAAGCTGGACGGGAAGCACATCGACGCCTCGGTCCAGTTGGCGTCCATGTCCTCGAGGCGGGCCTTCTTGTCCCAGCAGCCCTTGCGCATCTCGTCGTAGGTGATGGGCAGGACCTTCACCTGGTCACGTTCGAAGCCGACCGCCGTCTCCAGGCGGGTCAGGGGGAACTGGCCGCCGTCGTAGGCCCACCAGTCGCCCTCCATGCCGTCCTCGTCCGGTTCGAAGCTGAACACCCCGCCGACGAACTTCATGGTGCCCTTCTGGCGGAACGAACGGGGCGCGTCGTCCTGGTACTTGGCCGGGAGCCGGTCGATCCACACGTTCGGCGGCTCGATGACGTGGTCGTCGACCGAGACGATCTTGGGCAGCTCGTAGGTGGCCGCGTCGTCGGCCTGTGCTGCTGTGTCGGCCTGTGCTGCTGTGTCGGACTGTGCTGCCATGAGGTCGTCCCCCTCGGGAGTCGGGTCGGGGGTCCTGCCCCCGACGACCATTCTGCCACGCTAGGCCAGAACTGGAACGCGTTCTAGTTGTGCCCGGGGTCGGTCCCGTCGGCGTCGGGGTCGCCGCCCGAGAACAGCTCGAGCAGCGGGCCCAGCACCGGGTCCATCTGGGCGTTGGTCAGCATGGTCCCGCCGTCGATCACCACGTTCTGGCCGGTGATGTAGGAGGACTCGTCGGAGAGCAGGAACGCGATCAGCCCCGCTGTCTCGGACGCGGAGCCGACCCGGCCCATCGGCGTGCGGTCCTCGACGCCGGACCGGGCCGCCTCGTCGCTGACCAGCATGTCGTTGAGGGGGGTGTGGATGAACCCGGGCGACACGCAGTTGACCCTGACCGTCGGCGCCCACTCGAGCGCGGCGGACGACGTGAGCGCGACGGTCGCGGCCTTGGCCGCCGAGTAGGGCGCCTCGCCCCGGGTGGGACGCACCCCAGAGACGCTGGCGACGTTGACGACCGCGGACGGCTCGCGCCGACGCCCGGCCGCGACCCGCAGGAACGGGGCCGCGGCACGCAGGCACGCGTAGGTGCCGAAGAAGTTGACCCGCCAGATCAGCTCGACGTCGCGGTCGCTGTAGTCCTCGAGCGGCTTGAGGTTGCCCAGCCCGGCGTTGTTGACCAGCCCGGTCAGACCGCCGAGCTCGGCGTCGGCCCGGGCGATCGCGGCGTCGACCTGGTCGCTGGCGCCGACGTCGCAGGCCAGGGCCAGCCCCCCGATCTCCTCGGCCACGGCGCGGGCGGCATCCGCGTTGCGGTCGAGCACGCCGACCGTCGCGCCCTTGAGGGCGAGGAGTCGGCAGGTGGCGGCGCCGATGCCGGACCCGCCTCCGGTGACGACGATCCCGCGGCCCTCGAGCCCGACGCTCATGACCGCTCCCCCGTCGCCGGTCCCGGCGATACCGCTCCCGGCCCGTCGATCACGACCGTCGGCTCCTCGGTGATCACGAACTCGATGGCGTCGATGTCGAGGAAACGTCTCTCGTCGGGGGCGATCAGCTCCTGGTAGGCGGGTTCGGAGATGAAGGCGACGAAGTCGTCGATGCTGTCGAACCACTGGACCGCCACGCCGTCGACGCCGTCGGTGCCCGACAGGGCGTCCGGGCGGTGCCGGGGGTGCTGCTCGTAGCGGACGACGTGGCGGGCCAGCTCCGGGGTCGACGCGATCAGGGGGCCGTGGACGTCTCGCCAGTGGGCGCGGAACTCCTCGGGCCCGAGCCCCGGTCGCCGCCGGAGCAGCGCGAACAACTTCACCATCGGTGGCCCCCTGTGGTCCGAGTCGGTGGACGACGTGGGTGCTCCCGGATCGGCGTTCGTCGGTGGGTTGCCGACCGGTTGCCCGCGTCCGGTCCGCAAGCTACGCGATCGACGCGACCGGGACGGGGGCGGGCGGATCCATCTTCACGGCCCCCGGCTCGGGGCCCGGCGTTAGAGTCGCCCGCGTGACACCGCGCAAGGACACCCATTCGCAGATCCGCACCCTCCCGATCTTCGCCGGATGCACCGAGGCCGAGCTCGACGAGATCGACCGGTTGGCCGACGAGGTCCACATCAGCGCGGGTCGGACGCTGATGCGCCAGGGCGACCTGGGCCAGGAGTTCGCGGTGATCATCAGCGGCGAGGCCGACGTGGTCAAGGACGGTCAGGTCGTCGCGTCGCTCGGGCCCGGCGCCTACTTCGGCGAGGTGGCGCTGCTCGACGCGGTGACGCGCACCGCCTCGATCGTCGCCCGAACCGACATGGTGCTCGAGGTCATCGACCGCCGCGGCTTCAACACCCTGCTCGACGACCTGCCCCGGCTGTCGCGCTCGATGCTGCTCGGCACCGCCAAGCGCCTGGCCGAGCTCGAGGACGAGTGCACCCACCTCCGCCACCAGCTCGCCACCCGCAACTGACCCAGCACCGCGTTCTGACGACAAGTCACGACACTGGCGGTACTCAACTGTCATCAGAACCCGGCTCTCACGAGGACCGGCCACCCGTCACCGACCGCGGAGGTCACCAATGAAGACGATCGGCAACATCATCTGGTTCGTCCTGTCGGGCCTGTGGCTGGGGATCTCGTACCTGCTCGCCGGCCTGATCGCGTGCGTGACCATCATCGGCATCCCGTTCGGGATCCAGGCGTTCAAGATGGCCAGCTACGTGATGTGGCCATTCGGCCGGACGCTGCACAGGCCCCGGCACCGCTTCCCAAGGGCGTGATGAACGTCATCTGGATCGTCGTCGGCGGGCTGGGCTGGCCATCGAGCACGTCCTGCTCGGAGCGATCCTGTGCGTGACCATCATCGGGATCCCTTCGGATCAAGAACTTCTCGATGGCCAGCTGGCGCTGTTCCCTTCGACTACCCGTCGGCCCCACTCGGACCGGGTGCCGCCGAATCCGGACCGGTCGTCGAGACCTGACCCCGCCCGCCGCTCGTGCAGCGGGTCGCGGCCCGAGCTCAGGACGCCCGGGCGAAACCGCCTCGCTGGCCAGGAACTCCCGCAGGATCACCTCGGTCTCGTCGGGCCGGTCACGGAATGTGCCGTGTCCGGCGCCCTCGACGATCTCGAGTCGCCCGAGGTCGCCGGGAGCAGTTCGGCGATCTCCTGAGCAGCTGGGCGGGGCATCGGGTCCTCTGACCCGGCGAGCACCAGGGTGGGCGCAGCGAAGGAGGCGACGTCGTCGCGCAGGTCCATGCCCACGTGCTCTCCTCCGGTGAAGTCGACGAGCAGCTCAGGTTCATGATCGTGCGGGCCGACCGAACGGCGACGGAGTCGGGTTGACTCAGGTTGTCGCGTAGTCGAGCGCGGCGAGGTCGCGGTCAGCGCGAGCGTCAGGTTGGTCCGCAGGTATGAGCCACGCTTCGGTCGACAGGTCCCGGTCCTGGTAGGCGCGATGGAACGACGCCTCGGCCGCGGCGCCGCCCAGCGCACGGAACCGAGCGGCCGACTCTCGGTGTGGGAGCGGGCCTGGTGCTGGCCAGCACGATGCCGGCGCGTGCTCGGGGTTCCGTGCGCCGTATCGGATCGCCACGAAGCCGCCGAAGGACAGTCCCACGACGACCGGCCGGACGACGTCGGCGCGCCGCACAGGCGCACGACGTCATCGGCCCAGGTGTCAGGTTCCAACCGGACGGGTCGCCCCACCCGTCGCTGCGGCCGTTGCCGCGATGGTCGACGAGCAGCACCTGGTGGCTGTCGGCGAACCGGTCGACAGCCAACTCGAGCGTGTCACCAACCACACCCGCGACCACTCCACCACCAGCAAGCACTGGCCGTTCGATGGTGGTGGTCCCGGCGTCCATGCCCACCACCATATCGAACACGTGTTCGATCACGCAAGGCCTGGGCCTGGCTTCGTCGCGGACGGTTCGGCTTCGAACACCCGCAAGACCCACGGCGCGAAGCACCTCCCGCGAATGCGCAACCCACCCCATCGGTGGATCGAATTCAGGCGGTCACGACCGGCCAGACCTCGGCGCCGAAGCGCTCGATCTGCTCGGCGACCTCCTGCGCCGAGCGGCCGATGAAGCGCAGCTGCCACTGGTTGGCGTCCAGTCGGCGGTACCGCGACAGGCCCTCGGCGATCCGCTCGGGCGAGCCGATCAGCGTCCACTCGGGCACGTCGAAGCCCGGGTCTCCGATGTGGATCGGCTCGACGTTGACCCCCATGTCGAACGCGGCCGGCAGCCCGGCCGCGGCGCGGCGATCGCGGATGCGGGCGATGCCGGCCTTCATCCCCTCCTTGGGAGGTCCCTGCGGCAGCCACCCGTCGGCGAGCACCGCGGCGCGGCGCATGGCCGCCGGCGACGACCCGCCGATCCAGATCGGCGGACCCCCCGGACGCACCGGACGGGGCGCGACCCCGACACCGACCTCGGCGCCGGGACCTCCGACGGTCGGGTACTCCTCGGCGAAGGCGGCGCGGATCACCGGCAGGGCTTCCTCGACCGCTCGACCCCGGCCGTCGTAGTCCACCCCGAGCAGTGCGAACTCGCTCTCGAGGTGACCGGCGCCGGCGCCGAGCACCGCCCGGCCTCCCGACAGGGCGTCCAGGGTCACGAAGCTCTTGGCGACCTGCAGCGGGTGACGGTACGGCAGCACGTAGACGTGGCTGACCAGCTGGACCCGCTCGGTCTGCGCCGCCAGCCATCCGAGCGTGGCGATCGTGTCGTACCACGTGTCGGACATGACCTCGTCGGCCGGCCGGGGGATGGCGACGTGGTCGCAGACCGCCACGTAGAACGCACCCGCGCGGTCCGCGGCGGTGGCGACGGTCGCCAGATCTGCGGGTCCGGCGTCGAGCTCCCATGCCTGGCGGTACGCAGTCGACTTGGACTGCACCGGTAGCTGTAGGCCCCACACGATGCTGCCCTCGGGGATGATCGCGGCCACGGTCGGTCTCCTGTCTGCCCCTGGTGCCGTCGCGGGTCCGACCCCGCGGCGCGGGCGGTGACGATGGCGTACGGCGCCGATCCTACGGACCAGCCGCGACCTCCCGGGTCAGAGCAGCCGCTGTCCGGCGATCTCGGCTCCGCCAGGCGAGCAGGGCCTACCCGAGGAGTCCGGCCGCGGTGGCCGCGGTGACGGCTCCGAGCTCGCGGCACGCGGCCAGGTCGTCGAGCGACGGAGCGCCGGTGACCCCGAGCACCGGTTGGACCCGACGCCACCGCAGCCCGGTCGTGATCTTCTCCAGAGCGACGAGACCGCCGGTCAGGTCGTCGTTGCCGTGCAGGTAGGCGGCGAACGGCCGTCCGACGGTGTCCTCCAGGCACGGGTAGTAGATCTGGTCGAAGAAGTGCTTGAGCGCACCGGCCAGGTAGCCCAGGTTCACCGGGCCGCCGACCACCACGCCATCGGCTTCGAGCACGTCCGCGGCCGAGGCGACGAGCGCCGGTCGGGTCACCACCTCGACGTCGGCCAACGCCGGGTCGGCCACGCCGTCGAGCACCGCGGTGAGCAGCGAGTGCAGGGCCGGCGACGGCGTGTGGTGCACCACGAGCAACCGCGGCACCGCAGGAACCCTGCTCAGTCGACGAGTCGGCCCAGGTCCGACTCGGCGTCGACGACCAGCGACTCCCCGGTCGCGCCCTCGGCGAAGTACGCAGACCCCACGTCGAGCACCAGCGACACCGCGTCGCCGCCGATGTCGACGGGGAAGGCGGCGCCGCCACGGATCCGCTCCAGGACCCCACCGGCGGCGTCGGGGGCCAGGCCGCCGCAACCGACCAGGAACCGGGCCGGCGGCTCGAAGCCGAGCACGTCACGACCGCGCACCACCCGGTCCAGTCGTCCCTCGAGCTCCCGGAGTGCCCGTTGCGCCCCGACGGGATCAGATCCGACCAACCCGTCGAAGCCGGCGACCTGCACCGCGAACACCGCGGGGGTCGACCCGTTGCGGACGAGCTCGTCGACCTGATCGACCACGGCTCCTCGCCGCGGCAGCTTGCTGGGCCCCAGGTCGTCCGCCATGGGATCCGACGGTACCCCGCGACGCCGCGGTCCGGCGACGGGACCGGTTGGGCGCTTCAGCCCGGGCGGTTGCCCCAGATGCCCACGAAGCTCACCATCTCTCCCGGGTAGCCACCCAGGTTGTGGGTCAGCGCCAGGCCACGGTCCGCGGTGTCGATGCGACGGTCCTCGGGAGCTTCGCCGCGCAGCTGGAGCCAGCACTCGAACAGCATCCGCAGCCCGGACGCGCCGACCGGGTGGCCGAAGGACTTGAGGCCGCCGTCGGTGTTGACCGGCAGCTCGCCGTGGAGGTCGAACACGCCGGCTTCGGCGTCCTTCCACGCCTCGCCCCGAGCCGAGAAGCCGAGGTCCTCCATCAGGACCAGCTCGGTCGGCGTGAAGCAGTCGTGGACCTCGGCCATGGCCAGCTGACGGCGCGGGTCGGTGATGCCGGCCTGGGCGTACGCGTCCTCGGCGGCCCACTGGCACTCGTCGAAGTGCGTGTAGTCGTAGTCCGGGTCCAACAGGCCGGACGCGTTGCCGGCGACGAAGCTCAGCGCCTTCACGTAGAGCGGCTTGTCGGTGTAGCGGTGCGCGTCCTCGGCCCGCACGACGATGGCGCTCGCCGCGCCGTCGGCCACGCCGGCGCAGTCGAACACCGACAGCATCCCCGCGACCGCGGGCATGGCGCAGATGGCGTCGACGTCCATCTCGCGGCGGAACTGCGCCCGCGGGTTCTTGGCGCCGTTGGCGTGGTTCTTGCTGGCGATGCGGGCCAGCACCCGACGCAGCTCGGCCGGATCGACGCCGTACTTCTCGGCGTAGGCGGGGGCGACGAGCGAGAACATGGCCGCCGCGGTGAGGGTCCGGTTGGTGCCGTCGTTGGGGATGGGGAACGCGTTGAGGCCCTGGTAGCCCGAGTCCTTGACCTTCTCGACGCCGACCGCGGCGGCCACGTCGTAGGCACCGGAGGCCACCGCGTAGCAGGCCTGGCGCAGCGCCTCGGACCCGGTGGCGCAGTAGTTCTCGACCCGGGTGACCGGCTTGCCCTGCAGCTTCAGCGGGGCCGACAGCGTCACGCCCGACATGCCGGACTGGGCGGTTCCGAGCCACCAGGCGTCGACGTCGTCGATGCCGATGCCCGCGGAGTCGAGCCCGGCGTGGGTCCCCTCGACCGCCAGGTCGTCGAGTCCCTTGTCCCAGTGCTCGCGGAACGGGGTGCACCCCATGCCGATGATGGCGACGCGGTCCTTGATGCCGTGGCTGGCCATGTCAGGCCCCTCCCTCGGTCGGTGCGGCGACCCGGGCCGATGCGGCCGGGCGGGCCTTCCAGAAGTAGTTGGCGATCCCGTCCGCGGTGTTGAGGCGTCGGAAGGTCATCTCGACCGCCATGCCGATGGAGACCTGGTCGGCGGTGACGTCGGTGAGCTCGACCGGCAGGCGTCCCCCACCGTCGAAGTCGCACACCGCGAACACGATCGGCGGCGACGGCGAGTAGGCCAGCGAGTCGACGGTGAAGGTGGCGACGGTGGCGGGCACGTCGGCCATCGGCGCCGGGTCCATGTCGTCGACCGCCCCGCCCACGAAGCTGACCCGTGCCGGCGGCAGGTGCAGCGCACCGCTGGAACGGTCCCGGCTGCCGACGAAGCCGTACTTCCAGTCCAGTCGCCGCTCCGCGGCCGACGCCGACATGCGGGCCGGCTCGGGCCGGTTGGGCGGCTGGACCGGCAGCACGCCGCGCCAGTTCAGGTACTTGGCGTAGGTCAGCGAGTCGTCGCCCGACGCGACCTGCTCGTCGACGGTGGGCCGGGCTGCCACCGCCTCGGCCGCGGAGTCGGCGACCCGGAACAGGAACACGTCCGCGCCGTCGGCCAGCGCGACCAGCGCGACGACCTGACCGGGAGACGCCTGCTCGACCAGACCGGCGAGCAGCACGAGCGGGTGCGCGGCGCCGGTGAAACCGACGCTCTGGTCCAACCGGTCGGCCACGTCGACGCCGGCAGCGCCGAGCTTCTTGGCCAGCGCCGCGCCGGCCCGGGCGTGCGGGGACGACACCGCCACCCGCGACACCTGCTCGACGTCGACGCCGGCGTCCTTGAGCGCCGCGTCCCAGGCCCGTCCGGCCAGGTCGTCGTACCGCTGCTGGCCGAAGCGCTCCTCCCAGGCGTGGGTGCGCAGCTCGCCGGGGGCCCGCCAGCGGTCGAGGAACTCCTGGGTGGCCGACGCGCCGCCGAGGTACTCGGCGGCCAGCGGGCCCGAGGTCGCGTCCGCCACCAGGACCGCCGCGCCGGCGTCGCCACCGCCCTTCTCCTCGATCGAGCCGGCGGGGCCGGTGCGGACGTCGCCGGCGCAGACCATCACGCCAGGGTCGGTGGAGCGCAGCGCCGAACGAAGCGCCGCGGCCGCGCCGCGGAGTCCGGGTCCGGCGTCCGCGGCGGGCACCGCGCCGTCCAGCCGGAGCGCGGCGTGCACGATCGGCGCCGCGGTCTTCTCGGCGTACGGACCGGTGGTGGAGGCGAACCACAGCGCGTCCACGGACGCCTCCCCCGCGACGCGCAGAGCCCGCCGGCCGGCCTCGACGGCCATGGTGACCGCGTCCTCGTCGTAGGCGGCGACGGTACGGGTGCCCTTCCCGGCGTTCGATCCGAGCACCGCGGTGACGGCCGATCGCTGCAGGCGCCAGTGCGGCAAGTAGGCGGCGACGCCGCGGATGCCGCGGACCGCGTTCGGGGTGGCTGCGCTCATGGGTGGAGTGTAGGGACATCTGACGCACCGTCAGAAGTCGTGGCCGTCCGCCGCGAGCGGCGAGGCTCGGCGGGAGGATCATTGACACGGGCGAGGTCACGGGCCGAGCATGGACAGATGCGCGTGAACCCCGTTCCGTCCCGTTCGAGCGTCCGGTGAGCTCCACCACACCTCGGACCCAGCCGCTCGGTCGCCGCGCCCGCAACCGGGTCGCCCGCCACGACCAGCTGCTCGCCGCCGCCAGCGACATCGTCAACGAGTCGGGCCTCGATGGTCTGACCATGCAGGCGGTCGCCGACCGGGTGGACTGCGCGGTCGGCACCATCTACACGTACTTCAACTCCAAGGCGTCGCTGATCGCCGCGCTGCAGGCCAATGCCATGCAGACCATCCTGGCGACCTACCACCGGGCCGCCGAGCAGTGGGACGACGCCCTCGACGCGTCGGGGCTCGACGACCCCGCCGTCGAGTCGCTCGTGCGGGTGCTGGCCTACGGCCAGCTGTTCTTGGCCGGGCCCGAGCTCAACCCCCGCGAGTTCGAGTTCCTCCAGCTCGCCTTCACCTCGCCGGTCAACCTGGTGTCGGTCGACGACGTGAGCGCGCTGACCTCGCACGCGTTGACCCTGCTGGCCGAAGGGCTGGTCCTCATCGACTCCGCGGTGGCCTCCGGTGCGATCTCCGCCCCCGATCCCGGACGGGGAGACGACGCCCTTCGTCGGATGCTCCGCTGGGTCGGAGCGCTCGAGGGCAGCCTGCTGCTGGCCAACGTACGGCTCGAGGCGATGACCGACACCGACGCCGCCGCGTTCGACGCACGGCAGCTCGGGCTGCTGACGAGCCAGGACCTGCTGCTCGCCTGGGGCGCTCCGCCCCGGGTCCTCAAGGCCGCGGTCGACGAGCTGGACCGCATGCTCAGGGCCGGATCGCTGCTCCCCCGGCCCGAGCCGCGGGACTGACCCCGGCACCGGCCCGCCGGATCGCGACAGAGGTGCCATGGGTCCCCTGCTGAGCGGGCTGGTGGCCTTCGCGGTCGGGGTCAACCTCTGGTTCCTGTTCGAGTACCTGCTGCACCGCTTCGCCATGCACGAGTTGCACGGCAAGGGGATCATGAGCCGTGAGCACCTGCTGCACCACGTGACGGCCGGATGGGGTTTCACCTCCCGTCTCCTGTTGGCGTGGCTGGGCGTCGCGCTGGTCGGAGCCGCGGCGTGGCTGCCGCTCGGCACCTGGCTGCTCGGTCCCGCCGTCGGAGTCGGCCTGGCCGCCGGGTGGGTGCTCGGCTATGGCTTCTACGAGTTCCAACACGCCCAGGCCCATCTGCGGGCACCGCGGAACCGCTACGAGCGCTGGCTGCGAAAGCACCACTTCCACCACCACTTCGGGCACCCGATGGCCAACCACGGGGTGACGATCCCGTTCTGGGACATCGTCTTCCACACCCGTGAGGCACCCGACGTGGTGCCGGTCCCACGCCGCCTGGCCGCCGGGTTGGGTTGGCTGCTCGACGACGACGGCGAGCTGCGAGCGGAGTTCGCCGCCGACTACGTGCTGGTCGGGATCGACCGGATGGACGAACGTCAGGCGGGCATCGACCGGGCGCGGGCGTTCGCCAGCCTCGCGCCGAACCCCTGACGGCCCGGACGAGCCGGACGAACGCCGCCACACCCCCGCTTTGTCATGCACCAGCGCGGTGATCACCGCGCTGGTGCAGGACAAAGCGGGGTTCAGGACCCTTCGCGGCAGGCCACCACCGGCCGACCCATCCTGACCTCGAGAACCCGTACCGATCCGTGCGGGCGGGCCTCCCGCAGCCGGGTCTGCTCGGCGATCGCCGCCAGGTGCTGGGTGCACGCGATCACCCCGTCGAACCCGGCCCGACGGGCCGCGACCACGTCGTGGTGTACCGGAGCCCAGACCCTGGACGCGGCCGCCGCGGCGCGGATGCGATGGCCGGACACACCCGGCGAGTCGCCCTGTCGACCCTGGCCCGCACCCCGGGGGCGGCTGGCGCGCGACCCGGTTCCGGGCCGGTACCCGAACGCGGAGAAGGTCTCGACCTGGAGCAGGTCGCCCCTCGCGTCGGTGAGCACGAGGTCGACCTCCCACGAACGGCCCCGTCCCAGCGCGGTCATCCGCTCCGGGCCGATCGCGCGCAGTGCCTGGTGGTGGCCCACGCGGTCACCGACCCGGCTCGGCCGATGCAGCACCGTCCGGTGGGTGGCGATGACGGCGTGCTCGAATCCCAACGCCTCCTTCACGTCGAAGTGCAGCTGCAGGGGAACGTGGTCGGGGTCCGGACGGACCGGACGTGTCCACAGCGAGGTGGAGGTGATCGGCAGTCGGTCGACCCGGATCATCCCGACATCGCCCCCGGTCGCGGTCCAGAACCGGACGACCGGATCGAGCGTCACCGGGGCCCCGGGAGCGACCCGGTGGACCGGCACGCCGAGGGCGGGCAGGCCCCGACGGCCGGCCGGACGATCGACCACGTCGGATCAGCCCGGGGGTTTGCGGCCGGTCACCCCGGAGTAGAGAAGTCGGGCCAGCGCCCGCTGGAGCTCCGGACCGGTGGTGCCGTGGCGTTCGATGCCGTAGCGGTGCCCCGAGACCTGCGCCAGCATCGCCACCAGCACCGACGCGGTGGCGGTCGGGTCGAGGTCCGCCGGCAACCGGCCCGCGTCGCGCTGGCCGCGGACCTCCTCGGCCAGGGCGTCGGTGAAGCTCATCAGCAGCTGGAGGCGGATCTCGCGGAACCGGACGTCGCCCTCGGTGGCGGCCAGGTCGATGACCGCGAGCAGCGCCCGGTGCTCGTCCCAGAACTCGAGGAAGCTCGCGGCGATGCGCTCGCAGGTGTCGTAGGCCGCACGCCCGTTCCAGCTCCCGTCGCGCACCGGCCGGGTCAGGCGCTCACGACCCTCGCCGACCAGCTCGTCGGCCAACGCCCACAGGGCGGACTCGGCGTCGGGGAAGTACTGGTAGAAGGTGGCCGGCGATGTCCCCGCGCCCCGGGCGATGTCGACCACCTTCAGGTCCCGGTACGACGTCGTGTACAGCAGCTCCCGGGTCTGCTCGAGCAGTCGGGCCCGCGTGGCCAGCCCGCGTCGACCGGGCACCCGCCCGTCGACCGCCCGCAGCTCGTCGCTCTCGGTCGGATCGGTCGGATCGGTCGGATCGGTCGCCGAGCCCTCGGCTGCGACCTGCTCCGTTGCGCTCTTCGTTGCCACTCCCGCGTCCTTCGTCGTGATCGGTCCGGGGCGGACCCGCCCCGAGGGCCGTCACCGACCGAGGGCAGCGTACCGGCGGTGCTCAGCCGCCGAGCAGCTTCCAGAGGATCCACACCATGACCGTGATGCCCAGCAGGCTCAGCACGACCATCATCACGAACCCGACGATGCTGGTCAGCACCAGCGCCAGGATCACGCCCAGGCTGGAGCGGCGGGTGGCGGCGCGGTCGGCCAGGTCGGCCTCGATGAGCCGGACGTTGCGGTCGTTGGCCTTGTAGGCCATGTCGAAGACGACGCCGGCGAACGGGATCAGGCCGACCACCCCTTCGAAGGCGACGTTCCACAGCATGCGGATGATCGTCGGCCAGCTCACACCGGCCAGGACACCGGCGGAGACGACGACCATCGACAGGGCCACCCCGACCGCGTCGCCGATGCCGGGAACCAGGGTGATGAACCCGTCGACGCCGACGCGACGACCGCCGGTGGCCGGGATCTCGATGGCGTCGTCGAGCACCCACGCCAACCGCTCCACCCAGCGCGGCAGGGGACGGGTGTTGGGCTTCGGACCTCGGCGGTGGGCGTCGCGGATGTCGTGCAGCGCCTCGGCCACCTCGGCACGGACCGCCACGGTCCGCCCCGGGCGTGCGGGCGGACCTCCGGGATGCACGACGGGTGCGCCACCGGCCCGCGGGGGCGGAGGTTCGGGGGGCGCGGCGGGGCCGGATGCGCCATGGATCTCCCGGCCCTCGATGGTGCCCAGGTGGCGGACGTCGTCGCTCACGATCCCCCATTCTCCCCCGGGTCCGCTCCGGGTCCACGCGCTCCCGCTGTCGAGCTGAGCGCGATCTCGGGCGACGGCGACCTCTCACTGGTCGCCGGCGCCCGAGGTCCGAGCGGGTCAGGCGATGAACCGCTCGCCGAACGTGGCGATCAGCTCGATCGCCTGCTCGGTGCTGTCTGGGCCGAGCACCCCCTGGGCCATCCACGCCGAGGTCAGGATGGTCGTCACCCCGGCCGCCTCGAGCCGTTCGCAGTTCTCGGCGGTCGGCGTGACCATGGGCGAGGCGATGATCTCGAACGGACGGTCCGCGGTGCCGGCGTCCTCACGGGCCCGTTCCAGGGTCCGGCAGTGCTGCTCGAGCTTCTCGACCGAGTAGTACATGCCGAGCCAGCCGTCGCCGAGGGTGGCGGCCCGGCGCATGGCGATCTCGGAGTGACCTCCGACGTAGATCGGCACCGGGGCGGGTGGAGCCGGGCGCATCTCCACCGGGTCGAAGTCGTAGAACTCGCCGTGGTGCTCGACCATGCCGCCGCGCCACAGGGTGCGGACCACCTCGACCATCTCGTCCATGCGCTTGCCGCGCCGGGCGAAGGGCTGGCCCATCAGCTCGAACTCCTCGGCCATCCACCCGGCGCCGATGCCGAGGCCGACCCGACCGCGGGACAGGTAGGCCGCGGTGCCGACCGCCTTGGCCACCACGAACGGGTTGCGCAGCGGCAGCACGTACACGTTGGTCAGGAAGCGCAGCCGGGTGGTGACCGCCGACATCGCCCCGACCGCCACCCACGGGTCCGGCCAGTCCTCGTCGGGGCTGAACAGCGGGACGCCGTCGGGCGTGTAGGGGTACCTGGAGTCGAGCCGGGCGGGGTACACGACGTGGTCCGACACGGCGACCGAGTCGAAGCCGGCCTCCTCGGCCGCAGCCGCGATGCGGGGCCAGTCGAGCGGGTTGGCGCCGAGAAGCGCCTGGGAGAACTTCATGGGACAGCTCCTGTCAGGACCCGGAGGTGGCCCGGTCGCGTAGTTCGAACTTGAGGACCTTGCCGCTGGCGTTGAGCGGTAGGGCGTCGATGATCTCGACCCGGCGGGGGACCTTGTAGTTGGCCATGTGCTCCCGGGCCCAGGCAATGACCGCATCGCCGTCGAGCTCGGCACCGGCGGTCGGCACCACGAACGCGACGCCCACCTCTCCCATCCGCTCGTCGGGCACGCCGACGACGGCCACCTGGGCGATGTCGGGATGGGCCCCGAGGAGCTGCTCGATCTCGGCGGGGTAGGCGTTGAACCCGCCGACGATGAACATGTCCTTGGTGCGGTCGGTGATGCGCAGGTAGCCGCGGGCGTCGAGCGTGCCGACGTCGCCGGTGTGCAGCCACCCGTCGGGGTCGACGGCCTCGGCGGTCTGCTCCGGGTCCTCGAAGTACTCCCGCATGACGTTGTAGCCCCGCACCAGGACCTCGCCGGGCTGGTCCGGGCCGAGCCGGTTGCCGTCGGGATCCGCGATGACGACCTCGACGCCGGGGATGGCCCGACCGGAGGTCGTGGCGATCGTCTCGGCGCCGTCCTCGCGTCGGCAGACGGTGACCACCCCGCACGCCTCGGTGAGCCCGTAGGCGGTGAGCACGGTCTCGAACCCGAGCTGCTCCTCCATGGCGACGACGAGCTCGACGGGCACCACCGCCGCGCCGGTGACCGCCAGGCGCAGCGTGTCGACCCGGGACCGGTCGAAGCGGGGGTGGTTCAGCAGCGTCTGGTACAGCGTCGGCGGTCCGGGGATCATGCTGATGCGCTCGGCCTCGATGGCGTCGATGGCGGCCTCGACGTCGAACACCGGCAACGGGACCATGGTCGCCCCGGTCATCAGACACGCCAGGATGCCGGCCTTGTAGCCGAAGGTGTGGAAGAACGGGTTGATGATCAGGTAGCGGTCCTCAGCGCGAAGCCCGACGAGGGTCGACCAGTCGAGGAATGCCCGCAGCGTCGCGGCGTGGGTCTGGACCACGCCCTTGGGGGCGCCGGTCGTGCCCGAGGTGAACAGCACGTCGGACACGTCGTTCCCGTCGAGCGCGGCAATCCGGGCGTCGAGCTCGGCGTCGGGCACCGCGTCGCCGCCGGCGAGGAGCTCGTCGAGGGTGATCGCGCCGGCCGGCCGCGCCCCGGTGTCGCGCAGCAGGACGATGCCCTCGAGGGTGTCGGGGCGTCCGGCGGCGTCGAGCATGGACACGTAGTCGTTGCCGAGGAACCCCTCGACGGTGAGCAGCAGGCGGGCCCGGCTGCGGGCGAGGATGTCGGCGGCTTCCAGGCCCTTGTAGCGGGTGTTGAGCGGGACGAGAGCGGCGCCGGCGGACTGCAGGCCGAGGACCGCGACCACCCACTCCCAGCAGTTGGGCGCCCAGATCGCCACGCGGTCACCGGGCTCGACGCCCGCGGCGATCAGGCCCTTGGCCATGTTGTCGACCCGGCGGCGCAGCTCGGCCCAGTCGAGCCGCACCGGCTCGTCACCGGCGAGGTCGACCACCGCCTCGGCGGTGCCGTGGCGCTCCGCGGCGTCGCGCACCAGCGCCGGCACCGACGCCCAGCGGAGGTCGCCGCGGGTGCCGTCGCCGGCGGCCTCACCGGGAGTCGTTGCGTCTGTCGACATGGGTCCGTCCTCCGTCACGACGTCATCTTGCTGCGCCGGGCCGAGTGCATCGCCGGCGACTGTACCGGGCGCCCGAGCGGCTCGATCCGGGCCGGGGCGCTCCTCGCCGAACCGGTCGCGCAGGCGCCGGTGGCGGTGGGTGAACAGGAACCCGACGAGAGCGGCGACGAGCGGCCGGGCGACCGCGAGTCGCGGCGTGACCTCCAGACGATCGGTGACCCGGGAACCGGAGCCTTCGGCGACCACGTCGCGGTCGTGTCGCCACCGGGCCTGCATCCAGCTGCGGGAGTCCTCGCGGAACGATCCGCCCTCGCGGCCGGAGTCGGCCACCTCGAGCAACCGGAACGAGTGCCGGTCGAACGGCACGAGCCCGAACGCGAGCAGCCAGCTGGTGAAGCTCACCTGGGGGCCGGTCAACCGATCGCGGTCCGTGGGGTGGGTCATGCGCACGAACGGGGCGAGCTCGAGGTTGACGCCTGCCATCGACGAGGCGTGGGCCCACACCGGACCCGGTGGCGCCGCCAGGCGGCTCGTGCGTTCCACCACGATCGGTGCGGTCATGTCTCCCCCTGACCCGATCAGCGGAGCCCCCGGTGCGGCCCGGGATTCGGCTCAGTTGCCCTCGCCCAGCGCGCCCGCCGCCCGCAGGGCGGCGATGCGCTCGCCGTCGTAGCCGAGCACGCTGCCGAGCACCTCGTCGTTGTGCTGACCCGCGGTCGGCGCCGGGGTGGGATCCGGCAGCTCGGCGTCGAGGAACTTGAGCGGCGTGCCGATCATGTCGGCGCCGTGGGTCTCGTGCGGCATGAACCCGAACCGGTCGAGGAACTGGGGGTCATCGGCCAGGGTCTGGGGCGTGTTGACCGGGGCGATCGTCGTGTTGACGGTGCCGGACCACTCCACCCACTCGGCGGTGGTGCGGGTGGCGAAGATCGCCGCCAGCTCGCGGCGCATCTCGGTGTTGCCCCGGGCGTGGTCGCCGTAGGTGTTGCCGGGCCACCGCTCGAACATGTCCATCCGATCGACGCCCGTGCAGAAGTTCTTCCAGAACTCCTGCTCGGAGGCCATGAACAGGACGAACCCGTCGGAGGACTCGTAGACCTGGTAGCGGACGCCCTCTTCCATGCCGGCGGTGCCGGGGGCACGACGCTCGTAGTCGTCGGCCTTGTTGCCGGTGACCTCGGACTCGGGCCGCTCGTAGGCCTTCCAGGTCTCGCTGCGCAGCCAGTCCATGGCCGCCGCGGCGTCGGACTGCGCGATCTCCAGGAACGACCCCTCGCCGGTGGCCCGCGCCTTGGTGATGCCGGCCAGCACGCCGAGGGCTCCGAACAGCGGTCCGGCGTGGATGCCGATCGAGGCGTGCTCGGGCAGGTACGGGAAGCCGTCGTCGTTGAATGTCGGGTTCACGATGCCGGCCCAGGTGTCGTACGCGATGCCGTGGCTGGGGAGGTTGGCGTACGGGCCGGTCATGCCGTAGCCGGAGATGGTGCAGAACACGAGCCGGGGGTTGATCTCGAGCAGGTCCTCGTAGCCGAGGCCGCGTCGGGCCAGGGCACCGGGCCGCATGGCCTCGATGACCGCGTCGGCGTCGCGCACGAGGTCCCGGAACACGTCTTGGGCCTCGTCGGTGCGCAGGTCGAGCGTGAGGGACTTCTTGCCGCGGTGGATGTGCCAGTGCAGCAGCGAGCTGCCCTCGATGATCGGCCACGTCATCTGGCGGATGTAGTCGCCCGCGGGCGGCTCGACCTTGATGACCTCGGCGCCGAGGTCGGCCAGGTGGGTGCCGACGGCGCCCGGGCCGAGCAGGGACACCTCGATGACCCGGACCCCGGCGAGGGGCGCGGCGCCGCTCGGGCTCGGTCGGACGGGGTCGGCTTCGGCGGGCATGGTTCCTCCGGACGCGCCGGCTCCGGCGCGGGATCTGACGGGTCGTCAGATCGTAGCGGAGGTCAACGGATGCGGTAGCTCCCGTCGGCGACCTTCATCGGCGTCGGGTCGACCACCTCGAACTGCCCGATCGTCAACGACCGCAGGCCGTCGAGATCGGCGTCGTCCCAGCGGACGTCGGGTTCGCCGGAGATCGCCGCGTGGGGCCCGGTGTCGACCAGGACCACGCCGTGGTCCTTCATCGCCTGGGCGACGACCCGGGCCTGGGGGCGCAGGCCCGAGATGTCGACGTCGGCGCGCAGGCGGAACCACGTCCCCATCGGCGGAGCGGCCGGATCGGTCGAACGTCCGTCCGAGCGGCTGGCCGGCCAGGTCGCGCCGGCGCCGATGTCGGGCAGCACCATGCTCAGCGCGTGGTCGACGCGACTCGAGGCGACCTCGTCGTAGCGGACGAGGCCCGCCAGCATCGACAGGCCCGACGCGGTCACCGTCCCCGTCGGGGGGATCGTGTTGGACGAGAGGTCGAGGCGGACGACCCGGTCCGCGTACCAGCTGCCCGGGTGCAGGAGCGCCGCGAACACGTTCTCGCCGGGCGCCTGCGCGTTGATCAGCTCCCAGGACTCGCAGCGGTGGGTGTCGACGGTGAGCAGGTGCCGGTCCCAGGCCCGGTCGGGCCACCCCTCGAAGCGGGGGTCGTCCGGCCACGGAACCGACTGGTTCTCCGACACCGACTGGTACATCGAGGCGACCGCGACGAAGGAGCGGGGAGCGGTGCGGGAGTCGATCAGGTTGGTCGGGTACCCCGAGCGCGAGCCCATCCACGTCGCGGCGCTGAACCCGGGGAGCAGGGTCTCCGACGGCCCGATCGCCGCGATGGTCGCGCCGCTGCTGCTGCGCACCGGCAGCGATGCGATCGACGCGTGGAACGCGTGGTCGACCGGGAACAGGTCGCACCCCCCGATCCCCGCTCGGGCACCTGCGGTGACGTAGGTCGTCGGACGGGTCGTGACGGGTGCAGCGGGAGCGGGCGCCCGCGACGCGTCCAGCGCCGGCGTCGAGCCGTGGCCCGACGAGTTCCGGGAGGCAGGGGCGCAGGCCGCGAGCAGGCCGGCGACTCCGATCAGGGTGAGCGCCCCGAGGGCACGGCGACCGGTCGGGGATCCGGAACGGGAGCGGCGGAGATGTCGGTCTCGTGACATGGAGATCGGGTCCTGAGGGGTGGGACGACGGGGTGCTGTGTCCCGGGTATCGACGGGGGGTCCTCCATCCTTGAGCGGGCTTCGGGGTGCTGTCTCGCGATCTGCGGGGGAAATGTTGCACCCCCATTACGGGATGGACATCGTTTCGTCATCTTCTGTGCCGGTCCCGTCGGTGCCGCGGCACCCGTAAGCTCCCGGCGTGCTCGGCGAGATCGTGCGGACCGCGGCCGACCGCTTCGGTGACCGAGAGGTGCTGCGCCGCGCGACCGACGCGCTGACCTACCGCGACCTCGACGCGGCGGCCGACCGCGTCGCTGCCGGCCTGGTTCACCGGGGGATCGGTCCCGGCGACGTCGTGTCCGACGTGCTGCCGTCGTGTGCCGAGTGGGTGGTCCTCGCGGTCGCCCTCGATCGGATCGGCGCCGTCCACGCCCCGGTCAGCCCCAAGCTCACCGCGCCCGAGAGGGCCGAACTGGTCGCCCTGGTCGCCCCTGACCTGGTGGTCACCGACCGTGCCGGCGTCGAGGGTCTGCCGTTGCGGTCCGACGTCGTGGTGGTGGAGCCCGGCGACCGGGGTGAGCCGCTGTGGGGTCCCCGCAGACCGACGACGCCCGACACCGGCGACCGGCCCGGTCCGACGACCGACGACCCCGGTCGTGTCACCACGATCTGCTTCACCTCCGGGACCACCGGGCGGGCCAAGGGAGCGGTGTTCACCGTCGCCCACCAGCGGGCGGTGCAGGACCTCGACCTGGGCGAGGGCGCCGAGCAGCGTTGGGGCGGCGGCGCCGCCATGTTGGCCTCGACCCAGTTCGCCCACGTGGGCATGGCGTTGAAGCTGCCCTGGTACCTGCGGACCGGTTCGACCCTGCACGTCCTCGACACCTGGCGGGCCGACGACGCCCTGCGCCTGGTCGCCGAGCACCGGATGCCCACCATCGGCGTGGTCGCTCCCCAGCTCGCGCTCATGCTGCGCTCACCGCTGATGGAGTCCCTCGACCTGGGATCGGTCTCGGCGATCATCGCCGGCGGGGCCGCGTCGCCGCCCGGGCTCGTGCAGGAGGCCCGCGAGCGCTTCGGCGCGGCCTACTCGATCCGCTACTCCTCGACCGAGTCCGGCGGCGTCGGACTCGGCACCGCGTTCGACGCGGATGACGACGAGGCGCTGCACACGATCGGCCGACCCCGAGCGGGAGTCGAGGCGAGGGTCACCGACGAGGACGACGGTCCGCTGCCCGACGGCGAGGTCGGCGAGCTGCAGATCCGCTCCGCGGCGGTGATGGACCGCTACTGGAACGACCCCGATGCGACCGCGGCGGCGTTGACGACGGACCGCTGGCTGCGCACCGGCGACCTGGCCGTGCGTCGCGACGACGGCTGCTACGTCCTGTCGGGTCGACGCACCGACATGTACATCCGCGGGGGCTACAACGTGTTCCCCGAAGAGGTGGAGGCCGCGTTGTCGGACCACCCGGCGGTGGCGGCGGTGGCCGTCGCGCCCCGACCCGACGAGGTCATGGGCGAGATCGGCGTCGCCGTCGTCGTGGCCCGGGACCCGGCGACCGCACCCTCGTTGCAGGACCTCCGCGACCACGCGGCGACGCGGCTGGCCCGCCACAAGCTGCCCGAGGACGTGGTCGTGGTGCCGCGACTGCCGCTGACCACCGTGGCCAAGCTCGACCGGGCGGCCCTGGCCGGCATCGTCGCCGATCGGAGCCCCACGTGACCGACGACGTCTTCCCCGACCGCAACATGGAGCACCTGGACAAGCTGGCCTGGGTGATCGAGGACCAGGGCTGGGTCGCGGATCCGGTCGAGGCCGACGCCGGACCACCGCCGCGGCCGGGGTACACGTACACGATCGGCTTCGAGACCGCCTTCGACCGTCCCGAGGTCGTGATCTTCGGGCTCCAGGCCGTGGCCGCCCGGGGGCTCCTCGGCATGATCGCGGACCAGCATCGGGGCGGCGTCGTGCTCCCGGTCGACGGCGTGTTCGTCGGTCTGCTCGAGTCCGATCTTCCGTGCGCCCTGCTCACCGTCGACCTCGCCGTGCACGCGGCGCGGTTCCCCGACGCGTCCGCGTTCCACGCGGGACGTGGAGTGGGCGCCGACCGCTGGCGGATGCTGCAGTTCGTGTGGCCCGACCGCAACGGTCGGCTGCCGTGGGACCAGGACTACGACCCTCGCCTGCGGGTGGCCCAGCCGGTCATCGGCACCTGACGTCCGTGTGCGAGAACGACCTCTGCCGCGTCGATCCCACACGCGGACACCGGGAACGTCGACCCGGTGAGCCTCCCGCCGCGCCGAAGCTTCAGGACCGTCCGCCGCCCGCCGATGGGAACCGGTGAACGCCGCGCTCCTGGTCCTGTCCGCCGTCATCGGCATCGTCGCCGGATGGCAGCTCACGGTGCCCGTGCACCGCTACAAGGAGCTCCGCCCGCTCACCCCCCGCGACGTCGCCGCCGAGGTCGGCACCGCCGACCAGCCACCGCCGGTCATCCGCGCCGAGTACCGCCAGGCCCGTTGCCCGCACTGCCACCACGTCTACCGGGCCGCCGACGTCGTCCCGGTCCTCAGCTGGTTCCGCGGCTGCCCCTCCTGCGGTGAGCGCCTGGCGTTCACCGTCCCGCTGCTGCAGGTCGTGGTCCCGGTCGCCATGGTCCTGACGGTGGCCACCACCAGCTCGGGTTGGGTCGCTCTCCCCTATCTGTGGCTGGTCGTCGTGTTGGCCGCGGTCGCGATCATCGACCTGCGCATCTGGCTCATCCCGTGGTGGATGCCGTGGGTCGGCGCCGCGGTCGGCTTCGTGCTGATCTGCGCCATGTCGCTGGTGATCGGGGCACCGGACGCCATCGTTCGCGCCGTCATCAGCGGCGTCGTGATGTTCGGCCTGTTCTTCGTCCTGTGGCTGGTCGCCCCGGGCAAGCTCGGCTTCGGCGACGTGCGCCTGATGTTCCTGCTCGGCCTGTTCCTCGGCTGGTTCAGCCTGGTGCTGCCGATCTACGGGCTCCTGTTCGGCAGCCTCATCGGACTGGCCATGGGGATCGGCTCGCTCGTCGCCCGCCGGGGGACGCGGTTCCCGTTCGGCCCGGCGCTGGCGCTGGGCGCCCTGATGGCCCTGTGGCTCAACGGTCCGCTGCTCAACAGCCTCGGGATGGGCTGAGGGGTCGCCGGGACCCGGGCGGTCAGGTGGTCCGGTAGAGCTCGCGCAGCGCCGGGACGAGCTCGGACATCGAGCGGTCCAGGCACTTCATGCTCAGGTGGACGCCGTCACCGGCGAAGCAGTGCACGGTCTGGCCGTCGGGGAACGTGACGTACTCCGAGAACGACCCGCCGGGTCCCGCCACCACCGACGCCAGGTCGAAGTAGGTGACCCACGGCCGACCGGCCGCCTCCTCCTGGATGATGTCGTTGACCTGCGACAGCGTGGCGTTGATCTTGGCGTTGCCGACCCGGGGTTGGCCGATCCACAGCAACCGGCGCGACCCGTCGTGGGCCAGGTCCATGATCCCCGCCACCTGACGGCGGTACGCGTCGGCCCAGCCCGGCGTGCCGTAGCGGGCCACGACGGTCCCGTCGGGAGCCATCACCGCCTGGGTGTCGTTGGCGCCGACCATGAAGACGACCACGTCGGGCGACAGGGTCTCCATGAGCTCCTTGGTTCGGGCACCCCAGTTGAAGTAGTCGGAGCGCGTCAGGCCGGTCGCCACCTTGCCCTGCACGTCGACGGCCAGGGTCGGGTCGTCGTCGACGGCGACCTTGAGGCGGTCACCGACGCCGATCGCGGTCGAGTCGCCGGCCACGACGACCTTCAGCGGGTCGGCCGCGGTCGGTGTCCGCAGCGGCGGGAGGGTGGTGGTCGTGGCGGTGGTGTCGGCGGGAGCGGTCGTCGGGACGGGGAACTCGAAGTCCTCGTCGGCCTGGGTCCGGCCGAGGCGCTCGGCGGCCCAGTCGTAGGGACGGTTGAGCGACACCAGGTTGACCGCCCGGTCGAGTCCGCCGGTCAGCGCCATGGCGACGTCGCGGGGCCACCCGAGCGGCATCCCCTCGGCGGACTCCCGCAGACCGCCGGAGCCGAGCACGGCGAACACGACCAGCGCGACCAGGTACGACTTCCACGCGGTGGTGGCCGACATGGTCCGACGGACCCGACGCCGGGGTCGGCCGGGCCGGGACGCGGGTCGGCCCTTCGGCACGTCCGGGCCCGATCGGGCGGCCCGGTCGGCTCCTCGGTCGTCGTCGGTCACGCGCATCGGGTCACTGTCGGCAGGTTCGGAAGCTGGGCGGCGGGGGTCGGATCCATCAGAACTGGAAGTAGATGAACGGGGCGACCCCGACCGGCCCGAGGAGGTTGCACACCACGAGGAACAGACCGACTCCGATCCCGAGGAGCACCGGCGGGAGATGCGACGCCCGGTACTCGAGGGCGTCGCCGACCCGGCGGGGCACGAACTGACCGACCATGCCGACGACGATCGTCACCAGCACGAGCGGGGTGACCAGGTCGCCGACACCCCACCGGGTGACCAGGCCCACCAGGTAGCCGATGGCGGTGGGGAGGTCGACGGCCCGGAAGAACACCCATCCGACGGTGACGAACGCGAACACCGCGGCGCGCGAGACCCACACGTTCGGTTCGGGCCGCACCGTCGGTCGGGCCATCACACGGGTGTAGCCGTCGGCCGCCGCGGTGTCGTCATCGGCGTCCGGGTTGCGCAGGTCGATGGCGCCACGCCGCCAGGACCTCGGCGTCCGCTCCCGCCACTTGCGCTCGGCCACCAGGCCGAACCCGTGGTAGAAGCCCCACACCACGAAGGTCCAGTTGGCGCCGTGCCAGAGCCCGCCGATGGCCATCGTGGCGACCAGGTTGCGCATCTCGGCGCGCTCGCCGCCCCGGTTGCCGCCCAGCGGGATGTACACGTAGTCCCGCAGCCATCGCGACAGCGTCATGTGCCAGCGCCGCCAGAAGTCCTGGATCGAGGTCGCCGAGTAGGGCTGGTCGAAGTTGTCGGGGAAGCGGATGCCCATCAGCAGCGCGATGCCGATCGCCATGTCGGTGTAGCCGGAGAAGTCGGCGTAGATCTGCACCGCGTAGGCGACCGCGGCGACCGCGAGCTCGAGGTTGGGCGACTGACCCGGCGACGCGAAAACCGGGTCGACGATCGCGGTGGCCAGGTAGTTCGCGATCACGACCTTCTTGAACATGCCGCGGCAGATAAGTCGGGCGGCGCGCACCGCGTCGACGCGCTCGCGGTTGCGTCGACGCCGCAGCTGAGGCTCGAACTCCGACACCCGCACGATCGGACCGGCCACGAGGTGGGGGAAGAACGACAGGTAGACCGCGAAGTCGAGCAGCGCGATCGGTTCCTGCTCCTGGCGGTAGACGTCGACGACGTAGCTGATGGCGCAGAACGTGAAGAACGAGATCCCGACCGGCAGTCCCACCTTGATCAGCAGCGCCGTCGGCGCCAGCCCCACCGGCTCCAGGATCTGCAGCAGCGAGTCGACGAAGAACCCGTAGTACTTGAAGAAGCCGAGCACGACGAGGTTGGCGCCGACCCCGACGATCATCGAGACGCGGGCCGCCCGGTCGGTGCGCGCCCGCGCCACCAGGTTGACCACCAGGTGGTTGATCAGGGTCGAGCCGGCGATCAGCAGGCAGAACCGGGCGTCCCACCACCCGTAGAACACGTAGCTGGCGGCCAGCACGAACCAACGCCAGGCCAGGGGCCGATCCGCGATCCGCCAGCTGACGCCGAGGACGATCGCGAAGAAGATCGCGAACGTCATCGTCGGGAACAGCACCGCACCATTGAAGCCGCCGCGGCCGTCCGCGACGGGCATCCACGGCCGCACCGGCGGCATCTCCCCCAGCGCTGGGTGATTCGACCCAACCCGCGCAGATGAATCCCTACCAGCAGTAGGACTAATGTCACGTGGATGCTGGCGGAGGTCGGCGTCGGCGAGCGCAACGATGTCGGGGGACAGCGTGGTGGATGGAGAGGTCCGGGGATCGGATCGGGTCGGGTCACGCAGTCGGCGCGCGGGCTCCGCCCGTCGGTCGCCGTCCGGACGATCGGTGCTGCGTGCCTCGTTCCTGGTGGTGGCGGTCGCCGCGTTCGGGTCGTCGTTCGGCCCCGCGTCCGGCGACGGGTTCCACACCGGTGACGCCCAGGCCAGCGCCGACACGTTCACGCTCAACATCAAGGCGGCCAACGCCGCGATCGGCTTCACCTACGGACGGTCGCTCGCCGCCTACCAGGACAAGACCGGCACCTCCGAGGGTCGGGCCCTGGACCTCGGCGCCCTACCGGTCATCTTCACCCCCGACCAGTGCGACGGCACCCCCGGACTCCTCGACTCCAAGCAGCTCCCCCCGCTCACCCGGGCGGACTCGTCGGAGGAGGGCTCCAACAACTCGCGTCGGGTCCAGGTCTTCACCCCCGGCGTCAACGGCGAGCCGATGGGCCCCTCGACCGGCTTCCAGGACGCGACGGCAACCCCGTTGCCGTCCTCGGCGGCCCTGACCGAGTCGGCGCCTGCGGACGTCGGCCTCATCGCCATCGACGGCGGCCGCACCCGGGTCTCGACCCAGCTCAAGGACCAGGTCCGTGAAGCGCACGCGATCATGGAAGCCGACCAGCTCCGGGTGATGGGCGGCCTGTTCACCTTCAACCAGCCCCGCTGGGAGGCCACCACCCAGTCCGGCGCCCGCAGCTCCTCGACCGGTTCGTTCACCTTCACCAGCGCCACCGTGCTCGGCATCCCCCGGTCCGCGGCGGACGCCATGGCCGATCTCGAGGGTTTCAAGTACGGGCTCGAGCAGCTCCTCGCTCCGCTCGGCGTCGTGCTGGAGCTGCCCCGGGTCGAGGTCCGAGACGACGGCGTGAAGGTCACCCCGATGGGGTTCCGGATCGTGAACCCGCCCTTCGGGACACAGGTGCTGATCCCGTTCCTCGGCCAGATCGACACCCAGGTCCAGCAGTGGCGCAAGGACCTCGTCGCGGCGGACTGCAAGAACGCGACCACGCTGACGATCGTCGACCTCATCCTCGGGGTCATGGGCGGCTCCGGTGCGGTCGAGATCCTCGCCGGTGGCGTCGACGTCTCCACCCACGACACCGACTACTCGATCCCGCCGATCGAACCGATGCCCGAGGTGGCGGCTCCGGTCGACACGGTCCCTCCCGCGCCCGACACGTTCGTGGCGGACTACAGCACCGACCTCGGTGACGTGTCGTCGTTCGACACCCCGCTCGACAGCGGGACCACGCTCGACATGACCACCGGGCTGGGCGAGACCGCTGTCGTGCCGTCCACGGGCGGAGCCACCAAGGAGCAGGCGGCCCTGCCCACCGCGGCGCTCGGCGGCATGGAAGAGGGAACGGCCGGCAAGGCGGGGGTCGCCGTGGGGATCCTCGCGCTGCTGGGTGCGGTCGGGCTGTCGGTCGGGGACCGGCTGGTCGGACGACGCTCCCGGCGGGTCATCCCCTGACAGGACCCCGGGGTTCGGTCCGACGCCGGAGCGGCCAGAACGACGGGAGCACCGGATGCGCCCGTCCGAACTCACCAGATCGACGACCGACACCGCAGGACGCGGCGGTGTCGGTCCAAGTGGAGACATCGAGAGCGGAGAGCGGAGATGGCTGACGGAGCACGCGACAGGTTGTTCAGGGGCTACGGCCCGCTGATCGGGTTCGCCGCGATCTTCCTGGCGGTGGCGGTGCTGGTGCCCAGCCAGCAGCGCGAGGTGCGGGTGGAGGCGGCAGGAGGTTCCGGCAGCGGATCGGAGCTCAGCTCCGACGACGCCAGCGTGGCCGGCGCCACCGAGACCGTCCCCGGATCCGAGACGGGCCTCGACGCAACCGGCGCTTCCCTCGACGGCACCGGCGCCGCCGGCGGCACCGCCGGCGGCGGAGCGGGCGGAGCGAACGCCAAGGGCGGTTCCAACTCCGGTCCGCCCAAGGTGGCGGGCTGCGGTGCCGCCCAGATCCCCGGCGACCCGTACTCCCCGCCGTGCGTGCAGTTCTCCGGCGGCAACGGAGGGGCGACCAGCAGGGGCGTCACCGCCGACAAGATCGTGGTGTCGGTCCGGGTGGGCAGCTTCGCCAACGGCATGCTCGACGCCCTGTCCAAGGTCGCCAACGCCAAGATCCCCAACGAGAGCCCCCAGGTCATCACCAAGACCGTCGACGGCCTCGTCGAGTACTTCAACAAGCGCTTCCAGTTCTACGGCCGCAAGCTCGAGGTCGTGAAGTGGGACGGCAAGGGCGACGTCCTGAAGGAGACGACCGGCGGCGGCCAGGAGGGCGCCCAGGCCGACGCCCTCAAGGTCTCCCAGGAGATCAAGGCGTTCGCGGACGTCTCGGCGGTGTCGCCGGTGTACGCCGATGCCCTCGCCTCCAAGCAGGTGATCAACATCGGGGTGCCGTTCACCTCCCGGGAGTGGATGACCCAGCGCAAGCCCTGGTCCTGGAGCCAGTTCACCGACTGCTCGACCGTGGTGGAGAGCGTCGCCAGCTACTACGCGATCAAGCTCGCCGGTCAACCCGCCGCGCTCGCCGGCGGCGACCTGAAGGGCCAGGCCCGCCGGGCGATGATCATCGCCCCCGAGAACTCCTGGTACCAGGAGTGCGTGCGGGCCGGCATCAACATCCTGCAGAAGGCCGGCAAGGCCGGCGACCTGGTCGACTCGCTGAAGTACCAGATCGACATCCCCCGCATGTCGGACCAGGCCGCCTCGCTCATCCAGAAGCTCAAGGCAGAGCGCATCACCACCGTCGTGTGCGGATGCGACCCGCTGCTGCTCACGTTCCTGACCTCGAAGGCCAAGGAGCAGAACTACCAGCCCGAGTGGGTGATCACCGGCGTCGCCCTGATCGACAACGACATGATCGGGCAGATCCTCCAGCAGGACCAGTGGGGCCGGGCGTTCGGCGTCAGCTTCTCGGGTCCGACCCAGGCGGCCGGTCAGGGTCTCGGCTACCGGGCCTACAAGTCGGTGCGGCCCGACGAGCCGTCGGTCGGCGTCGAGCTGATCTACAACCAGCTGTACCTGCTGGCCATCGGCATCCAGGGCGCGGGCCCCAACCTGAACCCGCAGACCTTCGAGAAGGCCATGTTGGACTACCCCCGCCGCTCCGGACCGTCGGGGACGTGGGGCTTCGGGCCGGGTGACTACACGACCTCCGACGACGCCCGTGAGGTGTTCTGGAACCCGTCGGTGGCCTCGGTGCAGACCCGCTCCCCCGGCACCTACCAGGATCCCAACGGGGGCAAGCGCTTCCCGATCGGCCAGTGGCCCAACACCCCGCCCCGATCGGCTCTCGGATGAGCGCCCACGTCGAGCCGGTGACCGACGCCATGCGAGGCGAGTCCCGACCCGAGGTCGACCGCCAGCTGCTCGACGCCCCCGCACATCCCGGCGGCGCCGACTCCGCACCGGTGACCGGCACCGGCGGCCCGCCGCCCGAGGTCCCGTGGTACGACGACGGCTCGGGCGGGGGCGGCGACGGGGGCGGCCGCCCCCACCCCACCGAGATGTACCGGTCGCTGCCGACCGCTGCCCGGGTGGCGGTGTGTGCCGTCGGCCTCGGCGTGCTGTGGCTCGTTCTCGGCGCGCTCCTGCCGTCGGGGATGCCGCTCGGCGTCGTGCTCTCCGGCGCCATCATCGGCTCGGCCACCGGCCTCACCGCCGTCGGCCTCATCCTGATCTGGCGGGCCAACCGGGTCATCAACTTCGCCAACGGCGCCATGGCCGGCGTCGCCGGTCTGACCGCGGTGCACCTGTTCGTGTCGTGGGGCTGGCCGTACTGGACCACCCTTCTGACCGCTCCGCTGCTCGGCCTGGTCGTCGGCGCCCTGGTCGAGGTCGCCATCATCCGCCGGTTCGCCAACGCCCCCCGCCTGGTCCTCACCGTCGCCACGATCGGTCTGGCCCAGCTGCTCGGCGGAATCGAGCTGATGATCCCCGGGAAGGTCTTCGGCGCGTCCGGCATGGTGCTCGGCGCGTTCGAGACGCCGCTCAACTCCTTCGAGACCGAGGTCGGCGCCGTCATCATCAACGGCAACCACCTGCTCACCGTCCTGGTGGTGCCCGTCGTCGTCGCCGTCCTGGCCTGGTTCCTGCGACGTTCGCTGGCCGGCACCGCCATCCGGGCCGCGTCGGAGAACACCGACCGGGCCCGTCTGCTCGGCATCCCGGTGCGCAACCTGACCACCGCGGTGTGGGCGATCGCCGGCGGTCTCGCCGCTCTGACCTTCGTTCTGCAGGCCCCGTTCCAGGGTGCGGCGCCCTCGGCGGCGGCCGGGCCGGCCATCCTGCTGCCGGCGCTCGCCGCCGCCATCGTCGCCCGCATGGAGTCGCTGCCCAAGGCGTTCGTCGCCGCGGTCGGCCTCGGTGTCATGCAGCAGGTCGTCCGCTGGAACACCGACACGCCGTCGCTGGTCGACGTGGCGATCCTGATCGTCATCCTGGTGGCGCTGCTGGTCGGCGAGCGCAGCAAGTCGCGGGCCCACGACGCGGACGGCGGCTGGCGCAACGCGGACCTGGTCCGCTCGCTCGCCCCCGCGGTGGCCGCGCTGCCGCTGGTCAAGTGGTCCAAGCGGGTCGGGCTGGTGCTGCTCATCGCCGGCGCGGTGCTGCTTCCGACGCAGCTCGGCCCGTCCGACGCCTTCTCGGTGTCGATCATGGGCGTGTGGGCGATCGTGGCGGTGTCGCTGGTGGTGCTCACCGGCTGGGGAGGCCAGATCAGCCTCGGCCAGTTCGCCATCGTCGGCGCCGGGGCGATCGTGGCCGGCAACCTGGTCACCCGCTGGAACATCGACCTGTTCCTGGTCCTGGCGATCGCCACGCTGACCGGCGCCCTGGTCGCGGTGCTGCTCGGCGTCCCGGCGCTGCGGATCAAGGGCCCGTTCCTGGCCGTGGTCACCCTGGCGTTCGCGGTGGTGCTGGACGGCTACGTCCTCAACCCGAACGTCTTCCCCGAGCTGATCCCCCAGACCGTCACCCGACCCCTGCTGTGGGGGCGGGTCGACCTGGAGGACGAGCGGGCCATGCTGTGGTTCACCCTCGCGTGGCTGGCGGTGTGCATCCTGGTGGCCCGCAGCGTGAGGCGGTCCCGCTCCGGTCGTCTGCTCATCGCGGCCCGCGACAACCGCAAGGCCACCGAGGCGGCGTCGGTGTCGGCCCGCTGGGCCACCCTCCAGGGCTTCATCTTCTCCGGTGCGCTCGCCGGCCTGGCCGGTGGCCTGCACGTGCTGCTGCTGCACGGCGCCCGGGAGGGCAGCTACCAGGTGGTGCAGTCGGTCGAGGTGTTCTCGGGGGCGACCATCGGCGGCCTCGGCTCCCTCGGCGGCGCCATCGTGGGCGCAGCGGGACTGCGCGGCGCCCAGGACCTCGACGCCACCATCCGCCTGGTCGGCGCCGGCATCGGCGTGCTGATCGTGCTGTGGGCCGTCCCCGCCGGTCTCGCAGGGCTGGCCGCCCGTCTGCGGGACCGCATCGTCACCCCGATCGCCCGACGCGCCGGCATGGACCTGGAGGGTCAGCCCCTGGCCGCCGAGGCACCCGCGACGGCCCCGGCCCCCGCCTCGGCTCCGACCGAGCCGCCCGCGGTCACCCTGCCCGGGGTCGCCGCCCCCGCCGCAGCATCGGCTCCGCTGCCGCCGAGCGCCCCTCCCCCGTTCACCGGGTCGGTCCCCGGTCCGTTGTGGGCGCCGGTCGCCGACTCATCGCAGGCACCTCAGCCGGCACCGGCCGCGGCCGGCGCCCCGTCCAGGGCCACCCCGCTGCTGCGGGCCCAGGACGTCGACGTCAGCTACGGCCAGCTCCAGGTGCTCTTCGGCGTCGACCTCGACGTCCACGAGGGAGAGGTCGTCGCCCTCCTCGGCACCAACGGCGCCGGCAAGTCGACGATCCTCAAGGCGATCTGCGGTCTGTCGGCCAGCTCGGGGGCGATCAGCCTGGGCGACCAGAAGATCAGCGGTCGCTCCCCCGAGCAGATCGTGCGCGACGGCATCGCCCTGATGCCCGGCGGCAAGGCGATCTTCCCCACCCTCAGCGTCACCGACCACCTGCGCCTGTCGTGCTGGACGTTCCGCAAGGATTCCGCCCGCATCGACGAGGACCTGGCCGAGGTGCACCGCCTCTTCCCCATCCTCGAGGAGCGCCGCCACCAGCTCGCCGGCGACCTCTCCGGCGGCGAGCAGCAGCAGCTGGCGCTGGCCATGACCCTGCTGCTGCGGCCCCGGGTCCTGCTGATCGACGAGCTGTCGCTCGGCCTGTCGCCCATGGTGGTCGCCGCCCTCTGCGACGTGGTCCGCACCCTGAACCGGGACGGCATGACCATCGTGGTGGTCGAGCAGTCGGTCAATGTGGCGCTCACCCTGGCCGAACGGGCCGTGTTCATGGAGAAGGGCACCGTGCGCTTCGAGGGCCCCACCCGTGAGCTGCTCGAACGGCCCGACCTGCTGCGCTCGGTGTTCATCGAGGGCGCCGGCGGCGGCGACGAGAGCCCCGAGGACGACGCGGACGAGGTGCTCGCCGCCATCGACCTGACCGGCCTCGACACCCCCGGTTCCGTCGCCGCGTTCAGCGGTGCCGCGGATGCCGGCGGCGCCCGCCCGACCGTGCTGCGCTGCCGCGACGTCACCAAGCGCTTCGGCGGCGTGCAGGCCCTCAGCCACGTCGACCTGACGGTCAGTGCGGGTGAGATCGTCGGTCTGATCGGCCAGAACGGCGCCGGCAAGACCACCCTGATGGACTGCATCTCGGGCTTCCACCGCATCGACGACGACCTCAGCAGCGGAGCGATCATCTTCCGGGGCGTCGACGTGACCGCCTGGAACCCGTCGGAGCGGGCCCGCAGCGGCATGGGCCGCACGTTCCAGGAGGCCCGCCTGTTCCCGTCGCTGACGGTGACCGAGACCCTCGCCGTCGCGTGCGAACGAGGGGTGGGCAGCCGGTCGATGGTCGCCGACGCCACCCGGATGCCGGCGTCGTACCTGGCCGAGGACGACACGATGACCCGGGTGCACGAGCTGACCCGGATGCTCGGCCTGGTCCGCTACGCCCACACCCCCACGTCGGTGCTGTCGACCGGCACCCGCCGCATCGTCGAGCTCGGCTGCCTGCTGGCCGAGGACCCGGTGCTGATGCTGCTCGACGAGCCGTCCGCCGGTGTCGCCCAGCGCGAGACCGAAGCGCTCGGCCCGCTGCTGCGACGCATCCGGGACCACACGGGAGCGGCGATGCTGGTCATCGAGCACGACATGCCGCTGCTGTCGGGGCTGTGCGACCGTCTGGTCGCCATGGAGCTCGGATCGGTGCTGGTCGAGGGTCCGCCCGCCGAGGTGCTCGAGCACCCGCTCGTGGTCGCCTCGTACCTGGGCACCGACGCCGCCGCCATCAACCGCTCCGGCGCCGCCGTCACCTGACCCGCGCGGGCCCCGCGTTTCCGGCGCTCTCCGCGTTTCCGGCGCTCTCCGCGTTTCCGGCGCTCTCCGCGTTTCCGGCGCCTTCTCCGTTTTCATGACTTCTGGCGCCACTGGTGGCGCCAGAAGTCATGAAAATCCAGGGAACCGCCGGAACCACGAGCCGGAGGAACGAGGAAGGGCCCCGACCGGGAGCGGTCGGGGCCCTTCTGCGGTGGAGGTGATGGGAGTCGAACCCACGACCTCCTCGATGCGACCGAGGCGCTCTAGCCAGCTGAGCTACACCCCCGCAGGAGCCGACAGCATAGCGGTCCCGCCGACCCCCTCCCACACGACGGGCGCCGCCTCAGGCGAGGGCCGCAGCGAACCGGTGGCGTTCCTCGGACCACCAGCGACGGCGACGGTCGTAGGTCTCCTGGCCGCCGACGCTGGCCCACATCTCGATGAAACCGGGGTGACCGGCCTCGGCCTTGGCCCGGACCCACTCGCCGCTGCGGGCGATCGAGCGGTCGAGGAGGTCCAGCATTGCCTGCCGCCCCTCCGGCCCGAGTTCACCGCCCGCGTCGTCGTAGGCGTCGCACACCGCCCGCACCGCCACGGCCCGGTCACCGGGGGCGAAGCCGAGCGACTCGGCGTACTCGTCATCGGCCACGGGAACGCACATCCGCACGAACTGTGACAGGTCGTGGACGGGGCGACCGGGCGCCGCGAAGTCGAAGTCGAGCAGGGCGACCGCCTCGCCGTTCCGGAACACCACGTTCTCGGGGCACACGTCGTTGTGGCACACCACCACTCCGGCCGGCACCGCGCCTTCGGCCGCGCGCTCGGCCGGGAGCTCGGATACGGCCGGGTCGACCATCTCGGAGCTCCACTCGAGGCCCGACAGGTCGAGATCCGCCGATGCGGCGTGGAAGCGGGCCAGGAGCCGGGCCACCGACGCCAGGGCTTCAGGCTCCTGGAACCAGCCGGGGAACGGCGGGAGGGCCACGTCGCCCTCGACGTACTCGAGGCGTTCGCGCCCGTCGGGGTCGACACCGACCGGACGGGGCACCCCGTCGAAGCCGGCGTCTCGCAGGTCGGTCAGGAACCGGTGGATGTCCGCGGTGTGCGGGTTGGATGGTCGCAGCACGTGGTCGCCCACCCGCACCACCGCGCCGACGTTGGCCACCCCGCCGTGCAGCACGACCTCGACTCCGTCCAGGGCTGGCTCCATCGGGGCAGTATCGCAGCTGCGTGTCCCGCCGGATCCGAGGATCCCCTTGAACCGGAGGGAGAGCGGCCGCGGACCGGTCAGGGACGGTCGGACTCGATCGCCTGCTGGAGTCGCAGCTGCAGCACCGAGGTCGTCAGGTCACCGCGGCTGCGTTCGAGCACGGCCCGTAGGGCATCCAGGGTGCGGCGCAGCCCGTGGGTGACGGCGTCGGGGTAGTCGACGGTGCTGAGCGCGTCGTAGGTGTCGTCCATCAGCCCGAGGAGCTGCTCGGCCCGGGCGACGTCGCCCTCGCGCAGGCGGTCGAGCAGGTGACGGCGCAGCTCGCTGGCCGCTTCGGCCAGGCCCCGCAGGTACGCCGGTCCGCCCACGGCCAGCTCCGACGCGGATGGGACCGTGACGCCGTCGACGAAGGCCCGCACCGCTCGGGCTTCGACGTACTCCTTCTCGGCGTCGTGGAGGAACCCGGCGTGTTCGATGGCGGGGTGATCGGCCACCGCAGCCTGCACCTGGCGCAGCTCGGCCTCGGCCGCGTCGGCCAGATCGGCGGCCCGGTCGAACTGGAGCCGGTGAACGGCCTTGATCGAGCTTCCGCAGTGGCGGATGACGGCCCGACAGCCGGGCAAGGCGAGCTCGCGAGCCTGGTTGGCGGCGTCGAGGTCGGCCCGGACCTGTTCGATCCTGGCGCTGAGGTCGGCGGGGTCGGTCACGGGAACCGGATCCCGGGTCGCGGTCGACTCAGTTGGCGATGCGACGTGCGCTCACCGGGCTGATCCGCACGCCGGGGAGGTCGGTCGGGCGGGGTCCGGGAGCCACCGACGGGCGTCCGTAGGGGTCGCGGGCGGCGGACGCCGCTGCGGCGTTGGTCACCTGGTAGAGGGCGAACACGTACGCCACCAGCAGCCCGGCCGAGATCAGGAACAGCAGCAGGAACGGTCCACCGAACGCCACCGAGCACAGCAGGGTCAGGACGCTGGCCGAGCCGAGGACCGTGAGGACCTCCTGGCGGCGACGACGCACCGCCGGAGACACCGTGGCGGGGACCGGCGCCGGCCGTCCGGCGCTGCGGGGGCCGGCCGTGGGGCGGGCGCCGGCCCGTCCGGGCTGGGCTCGCCGCTGAGCGGAGCGCAGGTCGACGACGTTGCTGCCTCCCGCCGGTCGGCGCTGCAGCGACGACAGCTGGGAGTTGAACGACTGGATGCTGTCCCCGCTGCGGGCCTTGGAGACACGCTTGAGCACTTCGGGCAGGAGCACGATGGCCCAGACGACCGCGAGACCCAGCAGGACCAGTGTGGAGACGCTCATGGGAGGGTGGACAGGCCTTTCGACTGCTGATCGAACGCCGGGTGCCTGGGGGACATCGCGACGAACTCACCTGAGAACTTAACGGTCGCGCGACTTGTGTTACAAGTCCTTGACGGAACTACACGCCTGTGATTCAGGTACGCGCCCCGCGGCCCGCCCCCGATCCCCGCCCCCGCCCCGGGCCGGACGCACCTCTCAGATGCCGTCGAGCTCGGCGAGCAGCTCGTCGCCGTCGCGGCGGTACACGCCGGAACGTCCGCCGGTCTTCTCCCACAGGGCGACGTCCGCGATCACCATCGAGCGGTCGACGCTCTTGCACATGTCGTAGATGGTCAGGCACGCCACGTTCACCGCGGTCAGCGCCTCCATCTCCACCCCGGTCCGGTCGACGGTCTCCACGCTGGCCTCGACCTCGATGAAGGTGTCCTCGATGCGGAAGTTGACCAGCACGGCCCCGACCAGCACCGGGTGGCACAGCGGGATCAGGTCCGACGCCCGCTTGGCGGCCTGGATCCCCGCCACCCGGGCCACCGACAGGACGTCGCCCTTGTTGATCGCCCCGCGGGCCACCAGCGAGGTGGTCTCGGTGCTCATGATCACCCGACCCCGGGCGATGGCCCGGCGGTGGGTGGGCTCCTTGGGGGTGACGTCGACCATGCGGGCACGGCCGAGAGGATCGAGATGGGTCAGGCCCCGTTCGGACATGGTCGGGAGTGTAGATCCTCACTCCCAGGGGGTCCGGGCCAGAACCTCGCCGTGGAGAACGGCGAACCATCCGTCCGGCGACGCGCCCCACTCCGAGAACCCCTGCACCATCGACTCGATCTCGTCGTCGTCGGCGCCGTCGGCGACCAGCCGGGACCGCAGCGGATCGGTGCGCAGCCGGTCGATCCACACCCCCGCCCACCACTCCCGGTCCTCGCCGGCGAAGCACCACACCGAGGCGGACGCGGTCACCTCCTCCAGGCCGGCGTCCCGACACCAGCCGAGCAGGTGGCGGCCGGCGTCGGGATCGGCGCCGAGCGATCGCGCCACCGACCGGTACCGGTCCCGCCAGCGGGCCACGCCCGGCGGTTCCGGCGCCCACGTGAACCCGCCGTAGTCCGACTCGCGCGCCGCGAGCAGTCCACCGGGGCGCAGCACCCGGGCCGCCTCTCGCAGGGCAGCCACCGGGTCGCGGACGTGCTGGAGCACCTGGTGGATGTGCACGACGTCGAAGGTGCCGTCCGCGAACGGCAGGCCGGCGACGTCGGCCGCGCCGAAGCTGACCGCCGGCCCGGTCCCGGCCCCGGGCCCAGCTCGATCAGACCCAGCCCGATCAGGCCCAGCCCGATCAACCGCGGCCCGACCAGCCGCAGCGACCACGTCGGCCGAGGCGTCCACACCGATCGCCGTCGCCACCCGCGATGCCAGGTCGACGGTGATCGTGCCCGGCCCGCAGCCGACGTCGAGCAGGACGTCGGTCGGGCGCAGGTGCTCGAGCAGGTGCCCCGAGGAGTTCTCCGCCGTGCGCCACCGATGGGATCGCAGCACCGGCTCGGGATGGCCGTGCAGGTAGTCGTCGGGCATCGCCACAGGCTGGTCCCCGCGACGCCTGTGGTCGAGCGGTTTGCGACCTCAACCGCCGATCTGCGACATCGATCGGCCCGGGCGGATGAAGGCCGGGGTGCCGATGCCGTGACCGGCCCGCTTGTCGGCCACGCAGCCGCGCACCGCGTCGGCCAGGTCGTCGTCGGTCCCTCCCGAGCGCAGCACCGCCCGCAGATCGGTCTCGTCGACCGCGAATAGGCAGTTGCGAAGCTGGCCCTCGGCGGTGAGCCGGATGCGGTCGCAGTCGCCGCAGAACGGCGTGGTGACGCTCGGGATGACACCGACCTCGGAACCCGGCGTCCCCGGGGCGCGGTCCAGGTAGCGGTAGCGCTCGGCCGGCTCGTGGCCACGGACCACCGCCTCGAGGGGGAAGGCGGCCGCGACGTCGGCCAGGACCCGGTCGCGGTCGACCACCTCGGAGCCGTCCCAGCCACCGTCCGCGTCGAGCGGCATGTACTCGATGAAGCGCACGGTGACGCCCCGGTCCCGCCCGAAGCGGGCCAGCTCGACGATCTCGTCGTCGTTCACGCCGGCCACCATCACGACGTTGACCTTGACCGGGTCGAAGCCGACCGCGACCGCGGCGTCGATGCCGGCCAGCACCCGGTCGAGCGCGTCCCGGCGGGTGACCGCCGCGAAGCGCTCCGGGCGCAGCGAGTCGAGCGACACGTTGACCCGACGGAGGCCCGCGGCGTGCAGCGCGGCGGCCTGCGAGACGAGCGACGCCCCGTTGGTGGTCATCGACAGATCGGTGCCGAGGGGCGCCAACCGGGCCACCAGCTCGTCGAGGTGGGCGCGGACGGTCGGCTCACCGCCGGTCAGGCGGATGGCGTCGACGCCGAACCGCTCGACGAGCACCCGGGCGACCCGCTCGATCTCCTCGAAGGTCAGGACCCGGTCGCGGGGCACCCACTGGAGGCCGTCCTCGGGCATGCAGTAGGTGCAGCGGAAGTCGCAGCGGTCGGTGACCGAGATCCGCAGGTCGCGGTGGACCCGTCCGAAGCCGTCGACCAGCGGCTCGGCCCGGTCGACGGGGGAAGGCGCAGCGTCCACGCCCGGATGCTACGACCCCGCCCGGCCCCACCCCAGCCCGGCCCCACCCTCGTCCCCACCCTCGTCCCCACCCCCGTTCTGTAGTGCGAGATCCAGGCGTTCGCCTGGATCTCGCACTACAGAACGGGGCTCAGCGGTGAGAACGGGTTCAGCCGTCGAGGAGGATGACCTCGACGTCGGCGCCGGCCGCGACCCCGTCGCCGTCGGGGAGGACGGCCAGACCGTCCGCCGCGGCCAGGGCGGTCATCTGGTGCGACCCCTGTCCCCCGGCGGAGCGCACACGGAAATCGAGTCGGTCGTCCTGGGACAGCGTCACCCGCACGAAATGGGTCTTGCCGTCGGGGCGCCGTCGCAGGTCCTCCTCGGCCACCGCCCGGACCCGACGTCGGTGGATGTCGACATGTCCCGCGGCGCGGCGCAGCGCGGGGCGGGCCAGCAGCTCGAAGCTGACCAGCGAGCTGACCGGGTTGCCCGGCAGCCCGAACACCGGCACCCCGTCGAGCAGTCCGAACGCGAACGGCTTGGCCGGCTTGATGGCGATCTGCATCCAGCGCATCTCGGCGATGCGGCCGAGCACGACCTTGACGTGGTCGAAGTCCCCCATCGACACGCCGCCGCTGGTCAGGAGCGCGTCCGCGTCGGCGCACCCCGCCCGGATGGCCGCCTCGATCGCCTCCTCGTCGTCGGGCACCAGTCCCAGGTCGATCATCTCGAAGCCCGAGGACCGACCGAGCGCCAGCAGCGCCAGCCGGTTCGAGTCGCGGATCTGACCCCGTCGCAGCGGAGCCCCACCTTCGACCAGCTCGTCGCCGGTCGACAGGACCCCGACGCGCACCGGTCGACGCACCCGGACCGACACCGCGCCGACCGACGCCAGCAGGCCCAGGTGCCCGGCCCGCAGGACCGTCCCGGCGGCCACGACCACGTCGCCGGCGCGCACATCGTCGCCGACCCGCCGCACCCCGGTCCCCTCGGCCACCGCCGCGTCGACGAGCACGCGCCGGCCGTCGTCGAGCATCGAGGTCCGCTCGACCATCACGACGGCGTCGGCCCCTGGCGGCATGGGCGCACCGGTCATGATGCGCGCCGCCTGGCCCGCGCCCACAGGGTCCTCACCCGCGCTACCTGCCGCGATGGTGGTGACCACGTCGAGCACCGCTCCGGGAACGCAGACGTCCGCGGCGCGCACGGCGTACCCGTCGAGCGCGGTGTTGTCCCAGGCGGGGATCGTCTCGCTCGACACGACGTCGTCGGTGGCGACGCAGCCGTGGGCCTCCGCGAGCGGGACCTCGACGGTCGGCTGGGCGGGCACCCGGGCCAGGACGTGTTCGAGCGCGTCGGCCAGCGGGATCACGGCTTCAGACGATACCGGCCGCCCGGAACGGCCGATCCCTCACGGCCAACCCGTCACCGGTCACGCCGCCGGGTCAGACGATGCCCTCGCGGCGGACCACCTCGGCCAGGAACTGGCGGAACTCCGGACCCAGGTCCTCTCGCTGCAGCGCCAGCTCCACCGTGGCCCGCAGGTAGTCGATCTTCTTGCCGATGTCGTAGCGGCCGTCGCAGAACGTCCATCCGTAGACGTCGTCGTGACCGAGGAGTCCGGCGATGGCGTCGGTGAGCTGGATCTCGCCGCCGACGCCCGGCTCGACGTGCTCGAGCTCGGCGAAGATCTCCGGCGTGAACAGGTACCGACCCATCACCGCCAGGTTCGACGGGGCGTCCTCGACCGCCGGCTTCTCCACGATGCCGGTGATGCGGCACAGCGACCCCTCGCGGTCGTCGACCGCGGCGCAGCCGTAGGCGGAGATGCTCTCGGGCGGGACCTCCATCAGCGCCACGATCGAGGAGCCGGTCTCGCCGAACTGCTTGATCATGTCGGGCAGCACCGTCGAGTGGTCGTCCATGATGTCGTCGCCGAGCATGACCACGAACGGCTCGTTGCCGACGTGCTTGCGGGCGACCGACACGGCGTGGCCCAACCCGAGCGGTTCGCCCTGGCGGACGAAGTGGATGTCGGCCAGCTCGGCCAGCTCGACCACTTCGGCCAGGTCGCCGGTCTTGCCCTTGGACTGCAGCTGGTACTCGAGCTCGAAGTTGCGGTCGAAGTGGTCCTCGAGGCTGCGCTTGTTGCGGCCGGTGATGATCAGGATGTCGTCGATGCCCGCCGCGACCGCCTCTTCCACCACGTACTGGATGGCGGGCTTGTCGACGACCGGCAGCATCTCCTTGGGCTGGGCCTTGGTGGCGGGCAGGAACCGGGTCCCCAGGCCCGCGGCCGGGATGACGGCCTTGGTGACGTGACTCATGCGACGTTCCCCATCTGCAGTTGCCCCTCACGTCGGTGCACGTGGCACTTCCGATTCGTGTTGTCCGCTCCTCGATCCGACCGTGCCGGACCGCACTGATCGTAATGCCCGGGGAGCGGAATCCCCTCCCGGCAGATGTCCCAGCGCCCGGCATGGGCCGTTCGACCCAGGCGACCCGGACGCTGCCGAACGCAGCCGGGTGGCTTGGGGACCGGCGCGGGTGCTGCGGTACGATCCCGCCACCATGCCCGTCTACGAGTACCGATGCCGCGACTGCGGCCACGAGTTCGAGATCCAGCAGTCGATGAGCGACGACACCCTCACCGTGTGCCCGTCCTGCGGCGGCGACCTCCGCAAGGTCTTCTCACCGGTCGGGATCGCGTTCAAGGGGTCGGGCTTCTACAAGAACGACTCCGGGTCGCGGTCGGGTTCGTCCAAGGGCGACGGATCCAAGGCCGACGGGTCCAAATCCGAGTCGTCGGCCTCGGGCAGCGATTCCAGCTCGAGCTCGTCGAGCTCGTCGAGCTCGTCGACGAGCAGCTCGAAGGGCGACGGCTCGGGATCGAGCGCTCCGGCCACCAGCGGCTCCACGTCGAGCTGACCCGTTCTGTAGTGCGAGATCCAGGCGTTCGCCTGGATCTCGCACTACAGAACGGGAATGGGCGGGGGCTCAGACCCGCTGGGTGGCGCGGTGGTCCGACATGGCCCGCTGCATCAGGTGCTCGAGCAGGGCGATGAGCACCATCTTCACCGACTCCCGGGCCCGCGCATCGGCTCGCACCAGCGGCACGTGCTCGGGCAGGGCGAGGGCCTCGCGCACCTCCTCGAGGGAGTACGAGCCGGCGTCGTCGAACTGGTTGACGACCGCGACGAACGGGACGCCTCGGCTCTCGAAGAAGTCCACCGCCGCGAAGCAGTCCTGGATGCGGCGCGTGTCGAGCAGCACCACGGCGCCGAGCGCCCCGTCGACCAGGTCGTCCCACATGAACCAGAAGCGCTCCTGGCCGGGGGTCCCGAACAGGTAGAGAATCAGCTCCTGGTCGATGGTGATGCGACCGAAGTCCATGGCGACGGTGGTCGACGTCTTGCGGTCGATCTTGGAGGTGTCGTCGACGTCCTCGGAGTACGCCGTCATGGTCGCCTCGGTGGTCAGCGGCTCGATCTCGGAGATCGCCCCCACCAGCGTGGTCTTGCCCACCCCGAAGCCTCCGGCGACCAGGATCTTGACCGGCTGGGGCGCCGCACCCACGGGGGGTGGCGTGGCGCCGGGACCGACCGGGGGGCGGGCGTTCGGGTCAGAGGGCTCGTACTGCATCGATCATCCTCAGCAGGAGTGCGGGCGTGGCGGCCTGACGGGCTTCGTGGATCTGGACGAGTCCGGCCTCGGCCAGGTCGCCCACCAGGATCTGGGCGACGCCCAGGGGGATGCCGACCCGCGCCGCCACCTCGGCGACGGAGACCGGCGAGTTGCACTGCCCGATGATCCGGGCGTGCTCGAACTGGAGCTGTCGGTCGTGCGCGGCCCCGGTGGCGACCACCAGCGCCTCCACCCGCAGGTGAACGCTGGCGTGACGGGTGCGGCCGCCGGTGATGACGAACGGGCGGACCAGCTCCGCGTCCTCGTCGTCGTCGACGTCCTCGGCGGCGAACGAGCCGACCGACGGGTCCGCGGGCGCGACGCCGCTCGCCGGCGGAGCGCCGGAGGTGACGGGATCGTCCCAGGCGGACACGGGTCGGACTGCTCCTCGGTGCGGGGTCGGGCTCAGCCGGCGGCCAGGACGCTGCGCAGACCGGCACGGACCTGCGGGGTCAGCACCGAGCCGAACCGTTCGACCAGCAGGGTCATCTCGTAGCCGACCAGGCCGACATCGGCGTCCTTGGTCGACAGGATGCCCAGGCAGCTGCCGTCGGAGATCGAGGCGACGAACAGGAACCCGGTGCTCATCTCGACCATCACCTGATCGACCTCGCCGTAGCCGAAGCACCGCGAGGCACCGAGCGACAGGCTGGTCAGACCGGCGGCGATGGCCGCGAACTGATCGGCACGGGCCCGGTCGAGGTCGGTCGACATCGCCATCAGCAGTCCGTCGGAGCTGACGCACACGGCGTCGCTGACACCGGGGGTCTGCTCGACGAAGCGCGACAGCAGCCAGGGGATCTGCTGCACCTGCTCGTTGACGTCAGTGATCACGGGGATCCTCCAGTTCCGGCGTCGGCTCGACGCCCGAGAGATCGGCCGCCCACATGGGGGACGGGTTCGGGGACGGGTGGGTCTCGGTGGAGGCGACGCCGGAGTCGGCGGCCTCGGTGAGCTCGGCGTCGCGGACGGCCACGCCGCCACGACCCCGGGAGCGGCCGCCCTGGAAGGCGGACAGCATGGAGCGGACGCCGTCCGCGGAGCGGTCCACCGCCGGTGCGGCCTCCGGTGCGGGCTGGCCGAGCGGGCCGGCCTGCAGCGACGCTCCCGGCACCCGACGGGTCAGCCCTCCGGCCAGACCGCCGACCGGCTCTGCCGGCTGCTCGGCCGGCTGCTCGTCCGGCTGGGCGCCCGGTGTCGGATCGCTCCACGCGGTCGGGACGGGCTCGTCGCTCCCGGTCTGCTCCGCCGGGGCCACCTCGTCGGCGGCGGCCGGCTCGACAGGCCAGGTCGGCTCGACAGGCCAGGTCTGCTCGACAGGCAGCGTCGGCTCAGCGACCGCGGCCGGCTCGGCGGCCCAGTCCTGCTCCGGGATCACCGGAGGCGGAGGCGGCGGTCCGGTCGGGAACGCCGCGGCGATCTCCTCGGGGGTGACGTCCTGGTCGCCCAGGACGACGGCATCGAACGAGCCGAGCCACTCGGGGGTGGCCACCGGCCCGCCGTCGGAACCGTCGGAGCTGTCCGAGCCGTGATCGGGGTCGATCTCGGAGCCCACCGCGCCGTCCGCGTCCACGGGCTCAGGACGATCCGCTCCGTCCAGCCAGCCGTGGGCGTCCTCTGCGAGACCGGTCTCGACCCACGCTGCGGCACCGGCGTCCAGGTCCTCACCGGACTCGAGGTCGATCGCGCCCGCGCTCTCGAGCGGAGCGGTGTCGTCGAGGACCACCACGTCGGGTGTCCATGACCACTCCTCCGACGCTGCCATCGGATCGGCGACGAGGTCGTCACGGCTGGGGACGCTGTCGGCGAAGGGGTCCGCAGTCGGGTCGATCACGGTGTCGGGCTGCTCGACGGTCGGGGTGAGGCCGGCGCCGGGGGCGATGAGCTCGCTGCCCTGGTCCCGCGCCGCGAGCGTGCCCGGCAGCGGCCGTGCGATCGACCGTCGGTCCGTGCCTCCGACGGTGGCCGATGCGGGCAGGCTCACCACCGCGGTGATGCCCCGGCCGCCGGCGGTCGGCTGCAACCGCACCAGCGCCCCGGTCTTGGCGGCGAGCTTGGCGATCACGTACTGGCCCAGGTACCGGGTCGGCATCCCGTCGACCTCGTCCAGGCCGGCAAGGCGCTCGTTGGCGGCGACGATCTCGACGTCGGCCATGCCGACGCCGTGGTCGATCACCGCCAGCTGGTAGCCGCCCTGGCCCAGGGAGCGCCCGTCGATCTCCACGGTGGAGTCCGGCGGCGAGAACCGCAGCGAGTTCTCGATCAGCTCGGCCAGCATGTGCACGAGGTCGATCACGACCGGGCCGGTCAGGGTGGCGTCGCCGAGCTGGCCGAGCCGGACCCGCTCGAAGTCCTCCACCTCGCTCATCGCCGCGCGCACGACCTCGCTCAGCGGGGCGGGCTTGCGACGTCGGCGAGGGGTCTCGGACCCGGTCAGGATCAGCAGCGACTCTGCGTTGCGTCGCATGCGGCTGGCCAGGTGGTCCAGCTTGAAGAGGTGCTCGAGGAAGGCGGGATCGGTCTCCCGCTGCTCCAAGGAGGAGATGAAGTCGAGCTGGCGACCGAGGAGGGCCTGGTTGCGTCGACCGAGGTTCGTCAGGGCCTCGGCCAGGTTGCGGCGCAGGACGGCCTGCTCGCCGGCCAGGCGCAGAGCGGTGGTCTGCACGTCGTTGAACGCGCCGGCCACCTCGCGGACCTCGGTGGCTCCGGTCGCCCGCAGCGATGGCAGCCGTCCGTCGCTGTCGCCGGTCTGCTGGCTCCTCACCGCTTCGGGCAGCCGGACCAGGGCGACGTCCTCGGCCTGAGCGGCGAGCTCGGACAGCGGACGGGCGATCGACCGGATGGCGTTGCGGACCAGGAAGGCGCTGATGAGCAGCACGCCGATCAGGGCGCCGAGGGACACCAGCAGCACCTGACGGCTCGAGGTTCCGAGGGCGTCGACGGCGTCGACGGCCCGGGCCGCGGCGACGTCACGCAGCGACGTCAGGTCCGACACCCGCTGCTCGGCCCCCTGCAGCCAGTCGTCGAGGGCGGAGGGGTCGATCTCGGCACCCCGGGCCGAGGCGAAGAAGGCCTGGTCCCGCCCGAGGGACGCCGCAGCCAGGGCGTCGCCCACCCGGTCGATGCGGACGGTCAGGTCCTCGTCGGCCACCTCGGCGGCCTGGGACGACTGGATCGCCTGCGCAGCGGCCAGCTCCGACACCTCGCCGAACGACGACGGCTCCAGCATGCCCCGCGCGGCCAGCGCCTGGACCAGGTCGGCCTCCTGGGCTCCGGCCTCCTGCGCGGAGGCGAGGAGGTTGGCCGCTGACGCAGGGTCGTCGTCGATGGCGCCGTGCGGGTCGAGCCCGGCGCGGCTCACCGCCAGGACCGAGGCGATGGCACGCGAGTAGCCGTCGACCGCGACCAGACCTCCGGTGTCGCTGGCGGCCAGCGACGAGGCGGCCGCGGAGCGGTCGAGCGCCCGCTGGCTCATCTCCTGGAGCAGCCCGCCCTGCTCGGCGGCCTCGGCCCGCAGCCTCTCGCTGGCGTCGGACACCTCGGCGCGCATGTCGTCGGTGGTCGGCGAGCCCGCGGCGAGCACGTGGCGCTCGGCCTGCAGGGCGTCGACCAGCCCGTACGCGGCCAGGGCCACGTCCGCGTTGCCGCTGAGCTGCGCGGCGTCGCGGGACTGCTGGACGGCGGCCACCATGGCGTAGCCGGTGACGGCGAGGAGTCCCGCGAGCGGGACGACCAGGAGGAGCATGAGGCGGCTGCGGATGCCCATCTGCCCGCGGGCCGCTGGAGCGTTCGATCGGCGTGACATCGTGATCCGTGTCGACCGTCCGGCCCATCGGGTTGAGAATTTCGGCCCACGTCCGAACGGACCATCCGGGATCCGGGCGCCACCGGCACCGGCCGATCCCGCCGACGGTCGGACCCCCGACGTCGTCCACCCCCGGGTCGCGCGCCCCGGATCCGACGGCCGGTCGGTCGTCCTGCGGCCACGTACGCTGGCGCGGTGGCCAAGCGCAAGAAGCGATCACGTCCCCTTCCGCCTCCTCCGTCACCGCCGGTGACGGCCGGGTTGGTGTCACCGTTGCGCACCGTGCCCGGCAGCATCGCCCGACCGGACTACGCGGCCACGGGGTCGCCGTCGTCGCGGCAGTCCCGCGCCATCCGCACCGACGCCGAGATCGAGGCCATGCGGGTGGCCGGTCGGGTGGCCGCCGAGGCGCTGATCGAGGTCGGACGCCACGTGGCTCCCGGGGTGACCACCGACGAGCTCGACCGCATCGGCCACGACGCCATGGTCGCGGCGGGTTCGTACCCGTCGACCCTCAACTACCGCGGCTACCCCAAGTCGCTGTGCACGTCGGTCAACGAGATCGTCTGCCACGGGATCCCCGACTCGCGCCGTCTGCGCGACGGCGACATCGTCAACGTCGACGTCACCGCCTTCATCGAGGGCGTGCACGGCGACACCTCGGCCACGTTCCTGGTCGGCGACGTCGACGCGGCCTCCCGGGCCCTGGTCGACACCACCCGCCGGGCCATGCACGCGGGCATCTCGGTCGTCGCCCCACAGGCCCGGATCCGCGACATCGGCCGGGCCATCGAGTCGGTCGCGCTGCCGGCCGGCTACTCGATCGTGCGCGAGTTCATCGGTCACGGCATCGGCGACCAGTTCCACACGTCGCTGCAGATCCCGCACTACTACGACCCGCGCAACGACACGGTGCTGCTGGCGGGCATGACCTTCACGGTGGAGCCGATGGTCAACGTCGGCGCCGCCGGGGTGACCATGTGGGACGACGGCTGGACCGTCGCCACCGCGGACGGCCAGCGCACCGCCCAGTTCGAGCACACGCTGCTGGTGACCGAGGACGGCCACGAGCTGCTGACCCTTCCCGCCGAGGGGCCGCCGGCCGAGGTGCTCTTCGCACCCGAGCCGGTCGGGGCCGACACGCCGACCCCCTGAGGGGACCCGCCCCCGACACTTCCGGCTGGGCGGTCCCCTCGTCGCTTCCCCCGACCCCGACGGTCCGAGCCGGACCGCGCCCCGAGGGAGCCCCCGTGCCTGCAGGTCCCCCACTCCGATTCCGCCCGTCACCCGCCGTGGGGCGGTCACGCTCCCCCGGGCGCGCCCGGGCGCGACGACGTCAGGTCCTGGCCTGGGCGGTGGTCGCACTGGTCGCGGTCATCGTGGCGCGCACCGCGAGCGCCGCCCGGGCCGACGCGGCCCGCTGGCAGGGCGACGTCGCGGTGCTGGTGCTCGAGGAGTCGCGGTCGGCCGGGGCACCCCTCGGCCCCGACGACGTCCGCGTCGAGCACCGACCCCAGGCCCAGGTGCCCGCCGAGCGGACCCGGTCGATCCCCCACGGCGCGACCGCGGCGATTCGGCTCCCACGGGGGACGGTGATCACCGACCCGCTGGTGCGTCGCGACCGTCGCAGCGCCACCGCGCGGGCCCTTCCGGCGGGGACGGTGGCGGTGGCGTTGCGCACCGGCGACCTGCCCCGCCTGGCCGAGCCCGGCGACAGCGTCGACGTCGCGGCGCCGGGCTGGGACGGACCGGTGGCCACGGGGGCGACGGTCGTCCGGACCGACGCGGACTCGATCGTGCTGGCCGTGGACGAGGGCGATGCCGCCGTGACCGCGGCGGCGTCACTGGCCGGGCCGGTCGCCGTCGTCGTCCGCCGTTGAGGTCATCGGAGCCGACGGCGGGCGCCGGGCCGGGTCCCGACGGTCCGGCCGGGTGGAGCCCACCCGACTCCGCACTCCCCGCCCGACCTCGCGGGCCGTCGGCAGGCGCGGCGGGGCTTCACCCTGGCCGATCGCCCGCATGCCGAGGGCGAAGAAGACCGCGGCGGCCACCGACAGGAGGGACACGAACCACCCGCCGATCCGGGTGGGCAGCGGGATCACCACCGGGATGAACGCCCCGAGCACCCACGCCACCTGGAACCGGGACTCGAACCGGGCGAACGATCGACCCCGGTTGGCGTCGGGCGCGTCGCGCTGCACCACGGCGTCGAAGGCCTGCTTGCCCGACGAGGCGGCCACCGCGACCAGCAGCGCCATCGTCGCCTGTCCGGCCAGTCCTCCGAGGAGGGCTCCGGCCAGCCCGGCCGCCACGCCGATGCCGAGCGCGGCGAGCAGCAGGGACTCCTCGTTGCGGATCGTCCGTCGCGCCGTGGGCGCCAGCGCCGCTCCCGCCAACCCGCCGGCGACGCTGACCGCGACGATCACCCCGAAGTGCCAGGCCGGCGGCACGCCGACCGGCGCGACGAGGTCCCCCGGCGACATGTCCTGGCCGACGTGCTCGGAGCCGGCGAGCCGACCGACCGCGGTGCCGAGCTGTGCGACCTTGTCGCCGCCCCGCAGGGCGAAGGCGAGCAGGAAGGTGACGAACCCGACCACCGCTCGCAACGTCCCCATCGCCGAGGCCGCGCTGAGCACTCCCGCACTGCGCAGCTCGGCCTTCTCGAGGTCCCCGGCCGGCTCGGCGGCGATGGTCGTCGACGGGACCCGAAGCGCCGCGATCACCCCGACGGCGAACACGACCGCGGCCAGGAACACCACCGCGCTCGGGCCGAGGAGCAGGAGCAGCAGACCGCCGGGGATCCCGGCCGCGAACCCGGCGAAGCCCGACAGCAGCTGCAGCTTGGAGTTGGCGTCGACCAGCTCGGCGTCGCCGTCGACGACGGTGGGGACGATGGCGGCCTTGGCCACCTGGTAGGTCTTGGCCATCACCAGCATCAGGAACGCCTCGGGGAACAGCAGCAGGCTGTCGTTGCCGACCGGTCCGATCAGCAGCACCGCGATCACCGCCCGGCCGATCGTCGAGCCGACCATCACCGCCCGGTGTCCGCCCCGCGCCCGGTCCATGGCCGGGCCGATGAGCGGGCCGACCACGGCGAACGGCGCCATGGTGAACAGCAAGTAGAGCGCGATCTTCCATCGGGCCTCGGACGGGTCGACGTCGAAGAACAGCGTCCCGGCCAGCGACATCGCCACCAGGGCGTCGCCGGCCAGCGACAGGACGTGGGTGAGCGCCAGGCGACCGAACGGCGACCGGACGTCGATCCGCGGCTCCAGCAGCCGCACGGGCTCCCCGTGTCCGCTCACGGCCGCCATGCTACGAGCCGTCTCCGACGGCGGGATTCGGTCCCGATCCGCCCGGCGGCGAGGGTGCGGCCGACGGTCAGGGTCGGGGCGCGGCGAACTTGTAGCCCAGTCCCCGGATGGTGGTGATCAGCGTCGGGTGCGACGGGTCGGGCTCGACCTTGGCCCGCAGCCGCTTGACGTGGACGTCGAGGGTCTTGGTGTCGCCGACGTAGTCGCTGCCCCACACCCGGTCGATCAGCGTCGAGCGCGGCATCACCCTTCCGGCGTTCTCCATCAGCACCGTGAGCAGCTCGAACTCCTTGAGCGGCACGCTCACCGCTTCGCCCCGCACCCGCAGCTCGTGGCGGTCGAGGTCCAGTTCGACGTCTCCGACCACCAGGACGTCCTCGAACGCGTCGACCGGTCCGGGGCCGCCGCCCGGCTCCGCCGGCACGCCGTGCCCGTCGCGGCGCGGATGGCGGCGCAGCACCGCCCGCATCCGGGCCACGAGCTCGCGCAGCCGGTAGGGCTTGGTCACGTAGTCGTCCGCGCCCACCTCGAGACCGACGACGGTGTCGATCTCAGAGGCCCGGGCGGTGACCATGATGATCGGCACGTCGCTGCGCTGGCGCAACGCCCGGCACACGTCGACGCCCGAGATCGTCGGGAGCATCACGTCGAGCAGGACCAGGTCGGGGGCGACCTCGTCGAACCGTTCGAGCGCCTCGGCACCGTCGCGGGCCACCTCGACGTCGAAGCCCTCGCGGCCCAGCCCGACCGCCAACGCCTCGATGAACGCCTCTTCGTCGTCGACCACGAGGACGGTCGGGTTGGTGGGGCCGCCCGGCGCGCCCGCCACGCTCATCGCTCGTCTCCGCCGTCGGAGCCATCGGGGGGCCCGGGCGGTGCGGAGTGCCGGGGCGGCAGCACGAGGGTGAAGACCGACCCGACGCCCTCGGTGGACTCGACGCGCACGTCGCCGCCGTGGTTGGCGGCGACGTGGCGGACGATGGCCAGACCCAGGCCGGTGCCGCCGGTGCGGCGCGAGCGCGCCCGGTCCACCCGGTAGAAGCGCTCGAAGATGCGGTCGAGATCCCGCCGGGGGACGCCGATGCCGGCGTCGGCGACGCTGAGGAGCACGGTGCCCTCCGGGTCGTCCTCGCCTGCTCCGGCGACGGTCGCGCCGACGGTGATCTCCGAACCGTCCGCCGAGTACTTCACCGCGTTGTCGACCAGGTTGGCGAGCGCGGACACGAGCTGGCGCCGATCGCCGTGGATGACCACGCCGGCGGGGACGTCACGCCGGATCTCGATTCCGGCCTGGGCCGGTGCCGAGCCGAGCCGGTCCTCGGCCTCGGCCACCAGCGCGGCCAGCTCGACGTCCTCGAACTCGGCGTCGTCGCCGAACTCGATGCTGCTGAGCTCGAGCAGGTCGTCGACGGTGCGGCCCAACCGGTCGGTCTCGGCGATCATCCGGGTGGCCAGGCGTTCGACGACGGCGGGGTCGGGTTCGTCGATCACCGTCTCGGCCAGCAGTCCGACGGCGCCGATGGGGGTCTTGAGCTCGTGGGAGATGTTGGCGACGAAGTCGCGGCGCACCGTCTCGATGCGGCGCTGCAGGGTGCGGTCCTCGACCATCGCCACCGCCCCGTCGACCTGGGCCGCGCCGGCCCCGCCGGCAGCGCCGGCGGAACCGGCAGCGGCCGGGTCGTCGAGCGACCGCACCCGGAACGGGCGGGCGACGACCAGGAACGAGCCGACCGGCGGGCCGAACACGTCGACCTCGCGCCGCACCGACCGTCCGGCCAGCGCGTCGGCGCGCAGCTCCTCGATCGCGGCGGCGACCAGCACCTGGGAGTCGCGGGCCTCGAACATGGCCCGGGCCACCCGGTTGCGGTAGATCTCCTGGCCCTCTGCGTCCCAGATGACCACCGCCCACTGCAGGTGGTCGACCACCGCCCGGAGGCGTTCGGCGAGCAGGTCGTCCCGCTCTCCGTCGGAGCCCGCGCCCTCGGCGTCGCCGGCGGGCGGCGACTCGGCCACCGCGGCCACCGCGGTGCCGGCCGCGGTGGCGACTCCCCGCCAGTACCACGCCGCGCCGACCGCGACCACGAGCAGCACCCCGAGCAGGACGGCCACGCCGGTCATGAGCAGCTCCGCGACACCGTCGGCCTCAGGACGCCTCGCCAGGCGCCGGCCCGGAGTCGGGACCGGAGTCGGTACCGGGTCCGAGCGCGTCGCCGTCGGAGCCGGGCGACGGGGTGATCGGAGCTGCGGGGCGGGTCGCTCCGGGGTGATCGGGCAGCCAGCCGGTCACCATGTACTGGACCCGCTCACCGATGTTGACGGCGTGGTCGCCGATCCGCTCGTAGTACCGGCCGATCATGGCGAGCTGCACCGCGGCCTGCAAGTTCAGGTTGTCCACCGAGTGCGAGGTGAAGATGGCCTGGACGTACGCGGTCTGCAGCTCGTCGAGGCGGTCGTCGATGTCGTCGAGCGCGGCGGCCAGCGACGTGTCGGCGTCGACGTAGGAGTCGATGGCGGTGCGCACCAGGAACGCCGCCTCTTCGCCCATGTGCTCGATGAGGCCCCGCAGCTGCGGCCCGAACTCGATGTCGTAGATGCGCCGCGACGCCTTGCAGACGTTGACCATCAGGTCACCGGAGCGCTCGAGCTCTGACAGGAGCCGCAACGTGGTGAGAATGAAGCGGAGGTCACCCGCGATCGGCGCCTGCAACGCCAGCAGCTGGCAGCAGCGCTCCTCGAGGCCCAGGCAGAAGTCGTCGATGACGTCGTCGCCGTCGATCAGCAGCTGCGCCGCGTGCAGGTCGCGGTCGAGCAGCGCGGCGGTGCCCCGACCGACGGTCTCGCACACCATGGCGCCCAGTCGGATGACGTCGGAGCGCAGCGCCTCCATCTCCTCGTGGAACTCGATTCGCATCTCATCCATCGGACGTCCCCTCGGGCTCGGTTGCCGCGGCCGCGGCCGTCAGCCGAACCGACCCGTGATGTAGTTCTCGGTCCGCTGGTCGTGCGGGTTCGAGAAGATCGTGGCCGTGCGGTCGAACTCGACCAGCAGCCCGGTGCGCACGTCGCTGTCGGGGTTCACCTCGGTCGAGAAGAACGCGGTGGCGTCGCTGACCCGCGCCGCCTGCTGCATGTTGTGGGTCACGATCACGATCGTGTAGTCCGTCTTGATCTCCTTCATCAGGTCCTCGATGCGGGCCGTGGCGATCGGATCGAGCGCCGAGCACGGTTCGTCCATCAGGATCACCTCGGGGTCCACCGCGATGGCCCGGGCGATGCACAGCCGCTGCTGCTGACCGCCCGACATGCCGAGCGCCGAGGACTTGAGCCGGTCCTTGACCTCGTCCCACAGCGCGGCGCGCTGCAGGGACCGCTCGACGATGTCGTCGAGCTCGGAGCGCTTCTTGGTCCCGGCGATCCGAGGGCCGTAGGCGACGTTGTCGTAGATCGACTTGGGGAACGGGTTGGGCTTCTGGAACACCATCCCGATGCGGCGTCGGACCTCGACCGCGTTGACGTCGGGGGCGTACAGGTCGACGCCGTGGTAGTCGAGGCGGCCCTGCACCCGGGCCCCCTCGATCAGGTCGTTCATGCGGTTGAAGCACCGCAGCACGGTGGTCTTGCCGCAGCCGGACGGTCCGATGAAGCCGGTGATCTCGTTGCGTCGGATCCGCATCGACACGTCGCGGACGGCCCGGTAGTCGCCGTAGAACACCGACAGGTCCGACACGTCGAACACGACCGGGGCCAGTTCCGGCTCGGCGATCACCGACGCGGCGGCGAGCGGTTCGTGCAGGTCGGGGGCGGGGGCGGGGGCGACCGACACTGACCCGGCGCCGGGGAGGCCTCCGGTGGGGACGAGTCCCTCGGGGGTGACGACTGCGTCGGTGGACATCGGGGGCTGCTCCTCGTCGGTCATGTCGGGGGTCCGGCGGCGTGACGTGTCCCGGGGTGCGCCCCGGGTTCGCGGTGGCTCATCGGAGTGCGTAGCGGCGGGCCACGAACCGGGCGATGAGGGTCAGCACCAACACGATACCGATCAGCGTCACCGCGGCCCCCCACGCCATTTGGGTGGCCAGGTCGCCGCCGTTCTGCAGCTGCGAGTAGATCTGCGCCGACAGCGTGGTGTTCTGTCCGGTGAAGCGCCAGTTGGTGGTGGTGACGAAACCGATGGTGAACACGATCGGGGCGGTCTCGCCCGCGGCGCGGGCCACCGCGAGCAGGCACCCCGACACGATCCCGGGCAGCGCCGCGGGCAGGGTCACGCCGACGGTGGTCTTCCAGGTGCGGGTGCCGAGCGCGGCGGACGCCTCGCGGAGCGGGTCGGGAACCAGCCGGAGCATCTCCTCGGTGGAGCGCACCACGATGGGAAGCATCAGGCACGCCAGGGCGAGCGACGCCGCGAACGCGGACTTGCCCTCGACGCCGAAGCGCAGCACCCAGATCGAGTAGATGAACACGCCCATGACCACCGACGGGACGCCGGTCATCACGTCGGTCATGAACCGGATGAAGTTCGCGAGCCGGTTCCGCTTGCCGTACTCGTTGAGGTACACCGCTCCCATGATCCCCAGCGGGATGGCCAGGGCCGACGCGCCGAGGACGGTCAGGAAGGTGCCGACGATGGCGGGCTGCATCCCGAGCGCCACCAAGCCGTCGGTGCTGCTGTCGGCGCTGTCGGTGCTGGCGGTGCTGTCGGGGTCGGCCGCCTGGTCGCCGAAGCCCAGGTCCTGGAGCTGCTCGTTGCCGGCCAGGTCGGCCCGGCCCACGTCCGCGGGGATCGGCTGGGTCCACCAGTCGAGGTTGGTCACCGCCGGCAGACCCTGGCTGAACACGTTGGCGGCCATCAGGACCAGCGGTCCGGCCGCCAGCAGGAACGCGACGGCCATCGCCACGGTGGCCGCCCGGTTGCGGACCCGGCGTCCGATCGAGATGTTGGCGTCCGAGAGCTCGCGTCGCACCCGGTCGGGGGTCCGGTCCTCGGGAACGGTCGAGGTGGTGTTCACGCCGCCCCCTTCACCCGGCGGTCGATGACGACCACCATCCGGCGGGCCGACACGTTGACCAGGATCGTCAGCACGAACAGCACGACGCCCAGTCCGATCAGCGCGGCCCGGAACAGGTCGTCGGCCTCGGACAGGTTGCGGAAGATCTGCGCCGGCATGGTCTCGCCGACGGCGAAGATGTTGGCGGTGATGTCGGGGCGGGCCCCGATCAGCAGGGCGACGGCGACCGTCTCGCCCATCGCCCGACCCAGCCCGAGCATGACTGCTCCGGTCATGCCGCCGGTCGAGTGGGGGAACACGACGCCACGGATCATCTCCCAGCGAGTCGCCCCCAACGCCAGGGCGCCCGCCTTGTCGTTGGGGGGGACGGTCGTGAACACCTCCCGGGTGACCGAGGTGATGATCGGGGTGACCATCAACGCCAGCACGAGGGCCGCCGACGCGTAGCTCGACCCGGTCGAGGGACCGAGGACGGTGCTGAGGACCGGGATGCCCGACACGGCGTCGGACACGGCGTTGAACGCGGTCTGGAACGGTGGGATCAGGTAGTAGAAGCCCCACAGGCCGAACACCACCGACGGCACCGCGGCGAGCAGGTCGATGGTGGTGGTGACCGCCCCTCGGGCCCGTCGGTGCACGACCTCGGTGACGAACAGCGCGATGCCCACGCTGATCGGCACCGCGACGACGAGCGCCAGGACCGACACCAGGATCGTTCCGAACACCAACGGCACGATCCCGTAGAGACCCTCGGACGGCACCCACTCCGTCCCGAAGAAGTAGCTGCCCCCCAGCTCGCTGAACGCGGGCCACGCCTTGTTGGTGGTGACCACCGCGATGAGCAGCAGGGCGAGCAGCACCGTCAGGCCGGCCGCCAGGGCGACGCGCCGGAACGAGCGGTCGATCCGACCGCCGACGCCGTCGGCGGTCAGATCGGGTGCGCTCCGGTCCGCTTCCGGGTCCGGAGCGGCGGGCAGGGTGTCCAGTTCGAGGGTCACGGGCACCTCCGGCGGCGGCTCAGCCGCCGATCTCCTCGACCTGGTCGTAGGCCTTCTGTCGGAGGTCGTCGGGCAGCCCGACGAAGCCGAGCTTGCGGGCCTGGGCCTGGCCGGTGGTCAGCAGGTAGCGCAGGTAGGTCTTGAGCGTGGCGGCCCGGGCCGCGTCGGGCTGGGTCCGGGTGACCAGCAGATAGGTCGGCGCGGTGATCGGGTAGCTGTCGGCGCCCGGTGCGTTCAGCGGGTTGTAGGTCAGGTCCTCGGCGACGTCCGCGTTGGCGACCGCGGCTTCGGTGGCCGCCGCGGACGGAGCCACGAAGGATCCGGCCGCGTTCTTGATCGACGCGAACGTGAGCTCGGCCTTGATCGCGTCGGCCAGGTCGACGTAGCCGACGCTGCCGTCGGTCTGGCCGATGAGGGCGGCGACGCCCGAGTTCTTCTCGGCCCCCTGGGTGGCCGCCGGCCAGTTCACCGTGTCGCCCGACCCGAGCGTCCACGTGTCGGGCGCGGCGGCGGAGAGGTACTTGGTGAAGTTGTTGGTCGTGCCCGATCCGTCGGAGCGGTGCACCACGGTGATCTTCGTCGCCGGCAGCGTGGCGTCGGGGTTGTCGGCCTCGATCGCCGGGTCGGCCCAGCTGGTGATCCGGCCCCCGAAGATCCCGGCGACGGTGTCGGCGCTGAGGCGGAGATCGTCGACGCCGGCCAGGTTGTAGCTGATGGTGATCGGTGCCGCGACGGTCGGGAAGAACAGGACCTGGGAGGGGAACGTCTCCTCGGGCTTGGGCAGCGAGTCGCTTCCGGCGACGTCGAGCGTCCCCGACGACAACTGCTTGCGACCGTCGGACGATCCGCTCTTGGCGTAGGTGACCAGTTCGGAGCCGGCGACGCCGTTGAAGTCGGCGTCGACAGCCTGGTAGAAGGCGTCGGGGAAGCTGGCGCCGCCCCCGGCGACCTTGGCGGTCAGCGCTTCGATGTCGGCGTTCGACGGGGCGGCGGGTCCGGCGGCGCCGCTCGTGGTGGACGAGCCGTCGTCAGCCGACGAGCCCGACTCCTCGGAACCGCCGCACGCGGTGGCCACCAGGCCCACCGCCACGACGATCACTGCCAGCAGCCGGACGATCCGGCTCTCGTGCAACATCAACCTGCCTCCTCGGAGGTCGTTCGGATCGGTGGCGTCGTTGCCACCGATCCGAAACGTAGGAGTCGTCGGTGTCGCTCAGGTGGGGTCGCGGTGAACGGAGGGTGAACCGCGGCTGAAGCTTCGGTCGGTGCTCGCTGCGCTCCGCCGGCTGGCGCTGGTTCAGACGTCTGAGCCCGAGCGGAACCGCTCGAGCACCGTGCGGTCGGTGTCCCAGCTCAGCAGTCCGTCGACGTCGTCGAGCGGGACCCAGCGGCGTTCGTCGGTCTCGTGACCGGGCCGGAACCCGTCGTCGGAGTCGACCGTCATCGCCCACCACCGCACCCGCTTGTCCTCGCCGCGCGGCGTCGGGTAGCGGATCTCGACCAGGCGGTCCCCCAGGGAGCAGCGCAGGCCGGTCTCCTCCCACACCTCGCGGAGCGCCGCGTCGCGGTGGCGTTCGCCGTCCTCGAGCTTGCCCTTGGGCAGGGACCAGTCGTCACGTGGCGCCGGGCGGTGCACGACGACGACCTCGACCGCGCCGCGGCGGCGCCGCCACACCACCCCTCCGGCCGCCCGGACGACCGGCGCGTCCGGGGCCGGTCCGCTCCGGCTCACCGGCGTCCGACCGAGGCCCGCTTCTCGGCGAACTCCTGCTGCTCGAGGTGCGTCTCGACGGTGTTGACCCGCGGGACGTGGGTCCAGCGGTCGTCGACCTGCTCCCATGCCAGGGTGTCGTCGGCCAGCGCAACGGCCAGCACCTCGTCCATGCGGACCCGCAGCTCGGGCGAGCGCACCGGCACCACCGCCTCGACCCGGCGGTCCAGGTTGCGTGGCATCAGGTCCGCGGAGCCGATGAAATGCAGCTCCTGGCCGGGGCCCCGACCGTTGGCGAAGCGGTAGATGCGCGAGTGCTCCAGGTAGCGCCCGACGATCGAGCGGACGGTGATGTTGTCCGACAGGCCGGCGACACCGGGGCGGATGCAGGAGATCCCCCGCACGATCAGCTCGACCCGCACGCCGTCCTGGGACGCCGCGTACAGCTCGTCGATCAGGTCCGCGTCGACCAGGCTGTTCATCTTCATGATGATGTGGCCGGTGCCGGGCGCCGCGGCCCGCTCGTTGCGGATGAAGCGGACCAGCCCGTTGCGCAGGGTGTGCGGCGCCACCAGCAGCTTGGCGTAGTGGACGTCTCGGGCGTAGCCGGTCAGGTAGTTGAACAGCTGGGTGAGGTCCGCGCCCAGGTCGGGGTCCGCGGTGAGCAGGCCGACGTCCTCGTAGAGGCGGGCGGTCTTGGAGTTGTAGTTGCCGGTGCCGATGTGGCAGTAGCGGTTGACGCTGGTGCCCTCGTCGCGGACGACCAGGCACGTCTTGGTGTGGGTCTTGAGTCCGACCAGGCCGTACACGACGTGCACGCCGGCCTGCTCCAGGCGGCGGGCCCACTCGATGTTGCGCTCCTCGTCGAAGCGGGCCTTGAGCTCGACCAGGGCGACGACCTGCTTGCCCATCTCGGCGGCCTTGATCAGCGCGGCGACGATGGGGCTGTCGCCGGAGGTGCGGTACAGCGTGAGCTTGATCGCCAGCACCTTGGGGTCGCGCGCCGCCTGGCGGATGAACTCCTCGACCGAGGTGGAGAAGCTGTCGTACGGGTGGTGCACCATCACGTCGCCCTCGCGCATCACCGCGAACAGGTCCGGCGGCTCCTCGTCCTCATTGAGGGCCAGGCGGTGCTGGGTGACCGGGACGAACTCGGGGTACTTCAGGTCGGGCCGGTCGGCGTCGGCCACCGCGAACAGGCCGCCCAGGTCGAGCGGGGCGGCGTGCGCGCTGACGTCGTCGTCGGTCAGCTCGAGTTCATCGCGGATCAGCTCGAGCGCCTCGGCGGAGATGTCGTCCTCGACCTGGAGGCGGACCGCCTTGCCGAACCGTCGGCGGCGCAGCTCCATCTCGATGGCGGCGAGGAGGTCGTCGGCCTCCTCCTCCTCGACGGTGAGATCCGCGTTGCGGGTGACGCGGAATGCGACGTGGTCGACCACGTCCATGCCCGGGAACAGCTCGTCGAGGTGGTGCGCGATGACCTGCTCGAGGGGGAGGAACCGCTCGCCGTCGGGCATGACGACGAACCGGGGCAGCAGCGACGGCACCTTGACCCGGGCGAAGCGGCGCTGGTCGGTGGTCGGGTCCCGCACGATGACGCCCAGGTTGAGCGACAGGCTGGAGATGTAGGGGAAGGGGTGGCCGGGGTCGACCGCCAGCGGTGTCAGCACCGGGAAGATCCGGTTGCGGAACTCGACGGTGGCCCACTCGCGGTCGTCGTCGTCGAGCTCGTTCCAGGTCGAGAAGACGATGCCCTCCTCGGCCAGGTTGCGGCAGATCGGGCCCAGGAAGATCTCGTCCGCGTGGGCGACCAGCTCGGCGCTGCGGCGGTTGATCGCCTCGAGCTGCTCGGACGCGGACATCCCGTCGGGACTGCGGCGGGTGACGCCGGCCGCCACCCGGTCCTTGAGTCCGGCGACGCGGACCTGGAAGAACTCATCCAGGTTCTGGCTGAAGATCGCCAGGAACTTGAGCCGCTCGAGCAGCGGGGTGGCCGGGTCCTCGGCCAGGGCCAGGACCCGGGCGTTGAACTCCAGCCAGGACAGCTCCCGGTTGAGGTAGGGCGAGCGCTCGTCCGGGTCCGTCATGGGCTCAGGCTACCGGCCCGGATCGGGCCGGGAGCGCCCGAACCGGGCTCAGCGCTCGTCGTCGCCGAGGTCCCAGAACAGCTCGATCAGCTCGCGTTCGGCGTCGCGCTCGACGCGCTCGCGGTTGCGCTTGAACTGCGGGTCGTGCGGGGGCAGCAGCATCAGCCGGGCGTTGACCCGGGCCCGGAAGTCGTCGATCAGCTGGGTGTCGCCGTGGTCGCCGCGGATCTCCCAGTGGGGTGCGACCGGGCCGAGGTAGACGATGGTGACCGCCGCCACCCACTCGATGGGCTCGTCGGACTCGGAGGCGTAGGTGTCGGACATGGGGGGCGAGCCTACCGGCTGCCCGCCTGAACGCTCTATCAGCGCCGCGGGCAACTCAGGAACAAATCCGGGCCCCCGGGCGTCAGACTCTCCGTATGGATCAGGAACTGGACACCGAGTGGATGGCTCACGGCAACTGCGCCGATCAGCCCCCGAGCCTGTTCTTCCCCTCCGACGGCGTCGGGGTCGAGGTCGCCAAGCGCATCTGCGCGGACTGCCCCATGAGGGTCCGGTGCCTGGACTACGCGCTCGACAACCGCATCGACCACGGCGTGTGGGGCGGCACCAGCGAGCGTGAGCGGCGCCGCATCCTCAAGGCCCGCCAGGTCCGTCAGCCCGCCGGCGTCGGCTGAGGTCCTGCGACGACACGACCTCGACCCGCTCCCGCGCCGGAACCCACGGCGCGCCGAAGAACCCCCCACCCCCGACACGGCCGCCCTCCGGGGCGGCCGTCGCCGCGGTCAGGCCGACTTCTTGTCCGACGCCTTGGGATCGGTCGGAGCGTCGTCGTCATCGTCCGCGCTGGCCTCGGCCAGGCCCTTCTTGAACTCCTTCTGGGCCGAGCCCAGGTTGCGGGCCAGCTTGGGGAGCTGGGACCCGCCGAAGATGACGAGGGCGATGATCACGACGATCAGCCATTCGTTGCCACTGAACATGGACTCACCATACCGTTCGGGCCCGTGACGTCCTCGTCGGAGCCGAGAGCAGCGGTGCCCTCGCCCGATGACGCCACCCGCCCCGCCGACCCCGTCGACCCGGTCGCCCGGGCCCGGTCCCACGGCCGGACCGCCCGTGCCGCGCTCGATCCCCGGGACCGGGAGGCGGCGACCCGATCGGTGGTGACCCGCCTGTCGGAGCTGGCAGAGCTGGGCGGTCGCGAGTCGGCTTCCGTGCCGGGGCGGGTGGCGATCAGCGTGGCGGTGCGCGACGAGCTCGACGTCACCGGCGTCGCCGCCGTCGTGCGCGACCGAGGGGGTGAGGTCTGGTTGCCCGTCGTGGTGGGCGACTCGCTCGTGTTCCGCGAGTGGCGCGACGGCGACCGGCTGGTCCCGGGCCGGTTCGGGATCCCGGAGCCGCCCGACGACGGCCGCGACACGCTCGACGCGACGGGGTTGGACGTCGTGGTGATCCCGTGCGTCGCGGTCGACGAGCGCGGCACGCGGGTGGGCAGCGGGTTCGGGTACTACGACCGGGCGCTGGCCGACGGCTCTGACGCCGGACCGACTCGCCCGCGGCGACCGGTCGTGGTCGCCGCGGCGTTCGAGGTCCAGGTGGTCGGCGAGCTACCGATGCGGGCGTGGGACGTGCCGGCGGACGTCGTCGTGACCGAGCGACGGACGATCCTCACCCGCCGACGCTGAGCCCGCTCAGGCGGTGCGTGACTGCTGGGCGGCTCGGGCCAGCGCCCGCTGGCGACGGATGCGGCGACGCTCCCGCTCGCTCAGTCCACCCCAGATGCCGAACTTCTCACCGTTGGCGAGCGCGTACTCGAGGCAGTCCTCGCGCACCACGCACCCCTGGCAGACCTGCTTGGCCTCCTTGGTGGACGCCCCCCGTTCCGGGAAGAACAGGTCCGGGTCCACGCCCAGGCAGTTGGCGAACGCCTGCCAGCTCTCGGCGGCGACCTCGTCAACGCCCTCGGCGGCGGACTGGTTCGGTTGGGCGTCGGTTGCGTCGCTCATGGGTTCCCCTCCGGTCCGCTCCCCCCGGTCGGGGCGAGCGATCCCTGCGGTCGTGTCCAGCCCGGCCGCACCTCGCTGTGGGGCCGGATGGTTCGTTCGTGTCGTTCGGTCGGTGTGTCGGTTCTGTCAGGTGATCTCGGTGCCCCCCTCGGACAGGTCGGAACCGGATCGGCGTCGACCGCCCCGTGCTCTGACCGTCCTGTGTAATTACACCGATGTAGTTGAACATAGTGACGGTCCCCGCCCGATTTCGCAAGCGGAACTTGGGGTTTCACCCGCCCCGGGGGCCGGAACGGCATCTGCGCGACCGCCCGTGGGATCCGCATCGTGGTCGACGTTGCTCCCGCGGGGTGCCGACCAGATGCCGGTCGCCGGCGCTCAGCGACGGGCGCGCAGCAGCTCGCGCTTCTGCTCGATGAAGTCGACCAGGACGTAGTCGCCCAGGTTCTCCGGGGTCGTGTAGAACGCCCGCCCCCGGTTCATCTCGGTCAGCTTGGCCACGAAGTGCTGGAGGCTGCGGTCCGGGTCGAGCATGAAGGTGTTGATCCGGATGCGCTCGCGGGTGCAGCGGGCCACCTCGAGCAGGGTGGCGTCGACCGTCGCCCGGATCGGCGGGTAGTGGAACTCGGGTTCGCCGTAGCCGTTGATGTGGGCGGTCGGCTCGCCGTCGGTGATCATGATGATCTGCTTGGTGCCGCTCTGGCGGGCGAGCAGCTGGCGGGCGAGCTGGAACCCGTGCTGCATGTTGGTGCCGTAGACGAAGTCCCAGCTGACCTCGGGGAGCTGCTCGGCGGTCAGGATCCGGGCCACCTCCGAGAAGCCGACGATGCCCAGGTAGTCCCGCGGGTACTGCATCGAGATCAACGAGTGCAGCGCCATCGCCACCTTCTTGGCGGGCAGGAAGTTGTCGCGCATGGGCATGGACAGCGACAGGTCGAGCATCAGCACGGTGGCCGAGCGCACCAGCGTCTCGGTCTCCTCGATCTCGAAGTCCTCGGGCCGCAACCGCACCGGGGCGGACTCGCCGCGGACGATCGCGTTTCGGATCGTCTTCTCGATGTGGAGGTTGAACGGGTCGCCCCACTCGTAGGGCTTGGTCTGGAAGTTCCGCTCGTGGCCGGCGCCGTGGCGCTCCATCTCGTGGCGGCCGAGCAGGTCTCGGTCGAGCTTGCGGAACAGCTGGGCCAGGGCGTTCTGCCCCAGGCGTCGCATGCCCTTGGGGGTGAGCTCCAGGCGACCCTCGCGCTGTTCGACCAGGCCCGCGTCGGTGAGCATCCTGGTGATCTCGCTCATCCGCTCCAGGCTGTCGGCGGCGTTGTCGCCGAGCAGCTGGCGGACGCGGTCCAGGTCGATGTCGCGCAGCGCTCCGGGGTCGGTCCCGCCGCGCATCATCTGCTCGAGCTGGTCGAGGTCGCCGAGCTGGCCGAGCACCGAGCTGGCCTGGGCCATGTCGAGCGGGTCGTCGCCGCGGAAGCGGTAGCTGGCGTCCCAGTCCATGTCGGGGAACGCGTCGCGCAGGTTCTGGCCGAGCTGGTCCATCTGCCAGCGCAGGTCCATGTCCTCGAGCAGCTGGTCCGACAGCTCCTGGAGCTGGGCGCGTTGCTCGGGGGTCATCGAGTTCATCAGCGCGGCCATGGCCTGCATGCGCGCCGCCATGATCGCCAGCAGCTCGTCGAGGTTCTCGGGGCCCTCGGGGAAGAAGTCGCCGAAGCGCTCCATGAACCCGTCGAAGTCGGGCTCCTCGCCGCGGGCGCGGGTCTCGAGCATCTGGTTGAGCTCGGCCAGCATGTCCTTGAGGCGCGACATGTCCTGGGGGCTCATGTTCTGCATGGCGCCCGACATCTGGTCGACCGCCTGCTGGACCAGCTGCTCGCGCAGACGGTCCTTGAGCGCTTCGAAGCGCTGTGCGGCCTCCGCCGACGCGAAGTCGTAGTCGTCGAGGCCCCTGACCTTGCCGGCCAGGTCCGGCGGCAGCATGTCGAGCTCGAGGTTGCGCCCGGCGGCGGACTCCTCGGTCAGCTCGGTGCGGCGGGCGTCGCCGGAGTCGCGGGCGGCCTGGACGTCACGCTCGAGCTGCTCGCGCTCCTGGGCGACGACCTCGTTGAGCTCGCCGGCGATGTCGTCGTAGACGCCGCCGAGGTCGAAGCGGTCGAGCAGGTCCTGGCGCTGTTCGCGCAGCTGCTCGAGCATCTCGCGCAGGCCCTGCATCCGTTCGCCGTTGCGGTCCTCGAAGCCCTGCTGCATCATCCGCCGCAGCGCCGAGTTGAGGTCGCCGTGGTAGAGCAGGTCGTCGGTGAGCTGCTCCATGACGTCGAGGGCGTCGAGCTCGAAGCCGGTCTGGGTGCCGTCCCAGGGCGAGTAGCGGAAGCGGGGACGGGCCATGCCCGGAGGCTACTGCGCACCCCCGCTCTGTTCCCTTGCCCCCATCCCGTTCTGTTCGTTGGATCACAACGCGAGCGTTGTGATCCAACGAACAGAACGGGGGGACGGGGGGTGGTCAGGCGCGGGCGCGGTACTGGGAGCGTCCGCCGACGGCGTCCTTGTTGAGGCGCTTCGACAGGTGCAGGCCCTCGAGCACCAGCTCGACCGCCGAGGCGATCACCCCGGCGCTGGCCTGCTCGCCGACCAGCTGGTCGACCGGCGCGCCCAGAGCCGGGATCTCGGTCAACAGGGTCACGTAGTCCGCCGCGGCGACGTCCTCGCCGGTCTCGACCGGGTCGCGGCCCTCGAACGCCTCGATGACCCGGACCAGCGACTCGGCCCGGACCCGCTCCCGGAACACGGTCAGCACCGCGGAGCGGATCAGGTGGTCGAGCACCTGCTCGTCGCGGCCCTCCTCGAGTGTCTCGATCTCGATCTTGCCCGCGGTCGATGCCGGCAGCGCCTCGAGGTCGCACACCCGGGGCACGACCTCGTCCTCACCGGCGGCCAGGGCGCGGCGCGCCGCGTTGGCGACCATCGTCTCCTGGTTCGACACCGACAGGCGCACCGACACACCGGAGCGCTGGGAGATGTGCGGGCTCTGGCGGGCGAGCTGGCTGATGGTGGCGATGATGTCGCTCATGTGCTCGGGCACCCGGACCGTCACCCCGTCGACCGAGAACGGTTCGGCTTCCTGGTCGATGATCGCCACCTCGGTCTCGACGTCGAGGGGGTAGTGGGTGCGGACCTGCGAGCCGAAGCGGTCCTTGAGCGGGGTGATCAGCCGGCCCCGGTTGGTGTAGTCCTCGGGGTTGGCCGACGCGACCAACAGCAGGTCGAGCGGCAGTTGGATCTTGTAACCCCGGATCTGGATGTCGCGCTCCTCGAGCACGTTGAGCAGACCGACCTGGATGCGCTCGGCCAGGTCCGGCAGCTCGTTGATGGCGAAGATGCCGCGGTTGGTGCGCGGCACGAGCCCGTAGTGCAGGGTGAGCTCGTCGGACAGGTAGCGGCCCTCGGCCACGCGGATGGGGTCGACCTCGCCGATGAGGTCCGCGATGGCGGTGTCGGGGGTGGCGAGCTTCTCGCCGAAGCGGGCCGAGCGGTGCACCCAGGCGATCGGAGTCTCCTCCCCCATCTCGGCGACCAGCGCCCGGGCGTGGGCCGACACAGGGGCGTACGGGTCGTCGTTGATCTCGGAGCCCTCGACGACGGGCATCCACTCGTCGAGCAGGTCGACCAGCGATCGGATCATGCGGGTCTTGGCCTGGCCCCGCTCGCCCAGGAAGATCACGTCGTGGCCGGCCAGCAGGGCGTTCTCGAGCTGGGGGAAGACGGTGTCCTCGTAGCCGAGCACGTGGGGGAACAGCGGGATCCCGGCCCGGATGCGCGCCGCGGCGTTGGCCCGGATCTCGTGCTTGACCGGGACCGACCTCCACCCCGACGCCCGCAGCTCGGCCAGGGTGCTGGGCAGGTCGGACGGGGTGCGGACGTCGGTCGGTTCGGCCATGGGCCGGAGGCTACTTCGGGGTCCCTGCCGTCGTTCCGCCGCCTCCCGCACCACCGAACCGTGCCCCGCGAGGTGGATGCGCCATCGTCGGGACCCATCCCCATCGGGAGTCGTCCCCATTGTTGCTCTGCCCGCTGGACCTGACACTGCCTACGACCCAAGTGGGTCGATCTCATCGGACGCACCGCAACGTGCGTCCTCGACACAGGAGGTTCACCACCATGGTGGAGAAGAGGGAATCGAACAGCGACGCTCGGACAGCTACTCGTCGGACAGGTACCCGTCGGGCAGCGGCGATCCTCACGTCGATCGCGATGCTGACCGCCGGCACACTTCTGGTCACCACCGGAACAGCAGGCGCCAGCAATGGCGGCTCGGTCATGTGCGTCAATCAGGCACCGGTCGTCGGAGTCTGGGTAAACGTGCAAGGCGGCCGCAGCGGCTGGGCCGGTCGCAGCGGAAGCGGGTTCCAACAGGGATGGAGCTACAACACCCAGGGCCGCCCGTACTCGCTGACGGTCGGGTGCGGAGGCAGTCCGGCTCGATGGGCGAGCTCGAGCTCCACAACCAGCTACTCACGGGACTGGACCCACATCATGTGCTACCCAGGTTGGGTGTACGGCGGAGCTTCGTTGGCGATTCACGATCGGTGCTTCAAGGGCTGATCCTGGATCGCCATCGCCTGGCCGGGCCGTCGTCCGGTCCATACCAACCGAGCGGTGTTGCCCCGAGCAACGCAACCGGTGAACACCCCCTCGAAGCCGATGGGGGTGCTCGCCGCGCCACCGACTCGGCCGTTCGGTGCTGGCTGGCACCAGGGGATTCCACCCTGCCCCCTATACCCCTCCGGGTACCGGGTACACTGGGCTGATGGAGCTTCCCGAGGAGACCGTCGCCGACCTGAACAAGCGCCTGCGCCGGATCGAGGGCCAGGTGCGCGGGCTGCAGCAGATGCTGACCGACGAGCGCGACTGCCGCGACATCGTGACCCAGCTCTCGGCGGCCACCAAGGCCCTGGAGCAGGTCGGGTTCCACCTGGTGGCGGCCGGCCTGACGTGGTGCCTGGAGAACCCCGAGCGCTCGGCCGCCGAGGGCTACGAGCTGGCCGACGTCCAGAAGCTGTTCACCAAGCTCGCCTGAGCCCCCGTCACCCGCCCCGTCCGAGCTCTGTCCCGCACAGACGCGGTGATCACCGCGTCCGTGCGGGACAAAGCGGGGTCAGGGTCAGGGAAAGCGGGGTCAGCGGCGGCGGCCGAAGATCCCCCGGCGGGTCGATCCCCCACCGCCGGCGCCACACTGGCACCGGTCCGCCTCGGGCACGTGGCCCAGGACCTGTTCCACGTGGGCGCCGCACCCGGCCCAGGTCGGTCGCCCACACTGCTTGCACGTCGTTGCTCTGCACATACCCCATAGGGTATCATGTCATCTACCCCGAGGGGTACCCACCCCCGCTTTGTAGTGCGAGATCCAGGCAAACACCTGGATCTCGCACTACAGAACGGAGATTGGGCCCTCGAACCCGACCCACGGAGGCTCCGATGATCTTCGAGCAGTACGAGCTCAGCTGCCTCTCGCAGTTCAGCTACCTGATCGGCGACGAGACCACAGGCCGAGCGGTCGTCGTCGACCCCCAACGCGACGTCAGCCAGTACCTCGCCGACGCCGCCACCCACGGGCTGACCATCGAGCGGGTCATCGAGACGCACTTCCACGCCGACTTCCTGTCCGGGCACCTGGAGCTGGCCGATGCCACCGGCGCCACCATCTCGTTCGGCCCCGGCGCCGAGGCCGAGTTCCCCATCGACAACCTGTCCGACGGCCAGATCCTCGACCTGGGCGAGGTGCGCCTCGAGGTCCGCCACACCCCCGGCCACACCCCCGAGTCGATCTCGATCGTCGTGTGGACCCACCCCGGTGACGAGGCGCCGTGGGCGGTGCTGACCGGCGACGCCCTGTTCATCGGCGACGTCGGCCGGCCCGACCTGCTGACCTCGATCGGATGGACCGCCGAGGACCTGGCCCGCAAGCTGTTCCGCTCGCTGCACGACCAGCTGCTGACCCTGCCCGACGACACCATCGTCTTCCCGTCCCACGGCGCCGGCTCCGCCTGCGGCAAGAACCTGTCGACCGCCAACCGCTCCACCATCGGCGAGCAGCGGCGAACCAACCCGGCCCTGTCGCCCATGACCGAGGACGCCTTCGTCGAGGCGGTGACCTCCGGCCAGCCCGTCGCCCCGCCGTACTTCGTGTTCGCGGCCACCACCAACCGCCGTGACCGCGACCTGCTCGACGAGGACGCCGCCACCCCACGCCTGTCGGTCGAGGAGGCGCTGCGCCTGGTCGAGGACGGCGCGGTGATGATCGACGGGCGCGACCCCGAGACCTTCGCCGTCGGCCACCTTGTCGGAGCGGTCAACGTCGGGTTGGACGGCCGCTTCGCCGAGTACGCCGGCGATGTGGTCCGCCCCGACCAACCGGTGATCGTCATCACCGAGCCGGGACGCGAGGACGAGGCTCGCATCCGCCTGGCCCGCATCGGCTTCGACCACGTGGTCGGCGCGGTGGCCGACGTCGACGCGGTGCTCGCCAGCCACCTGGGCCTGGTCGGCGTCGCCGACCGCCTGTCGCCCGACGAGGCGACCCGGGCGCTGGCCGACGAGTCCGGACGGGTGCAGCTCGTCGACGTCCGCAACCCCGGCGAGACCGTCGGCGGCGCGCTCCCGGGGGCGGTCAACGTTCCGCTCGCGTCGCTGCTCGACCGCATCGACGACCTCGACCCGACGATTCCGACCGTCGTGTACTGCGCCGGCGGCTACCGGTCCTCGGTGGCCGCGTCGCTGCTGCGTTCACGCGGGTTCACCGGCGTCGCCGACATCCTCGGCGGCTACGACGCCGTCGCGGCCTCGGCCGCCGTGTGAGCCGGAGTACCGCGGCCCGGGATCAGCTGATCTCGAGCTTCTCCCGGCTCAGGGCGAACGCGTAAGAGGGCCTCGCGAACGCGCACCGCACACCGGACTCCATCGACGTGCAGGTCACGGACCCGAGGCTCAGCGACTGCCCGTAGGGAAGGACCTTCCCGGGCATCACCGGCACGTCGCCTCCGCAGTAGCCCTGGGTCACCCCGTCATCTCCGACCTGGACGAAGCCGGCGACGAAGTCGAGCTCACAGGCCCCGTCGTCGGGCATCTCCCATGTGTGCTCGCCGATCATGCACGCCGCCCAGCCGTCCGGGCTCATGTCGCACCAGACGTTGCCGGTCGGGCTCCGGAAACCGAGGTGTCCGTACAGGTCGCCGCCGTTCTCGTCGGTGGTGTACCCACTCGGATCGGCCGGCACCACCTTCCGGGGGGCGGTCGACGTCGACTCGTCCGACGGCGTCACCGAGGCCGCGCCTGTCGTCTCCGCCGATGGCGCGGAAGATGGCACTGTCGACGCGACCGTCGTGCTCGTCGAGGTCGCCGACCCTGACCCGCCCGAATCGTCGCCGCCGCACGACAGCAGGAACCCCGAGCACACCACCAGGGCCAGCGTCAGGCCGGTTGGTCGCAGCCACTCGGCCGATGGACGAAGTCCTGTCGATCCCCTCACGGTGCCACTCCAGTCCGGCCCAGCGGCCGTGACCATCCTCGTCCGTACGGTCGGTGAGCTGGCGGACCCGCGCCAGCCTCTTGAGCCAGCTGTCGATGTTCCGGGCGGAAAAGGCCGAGCCACAGCCAATCGCTCGCTCAGACAGCGACGACCGCTGCCCATCCGTCACGGTCGAGCTCGTTCGACGCGCCGAAGTTGGCGCCGACGGCAGCCAGCGCCCGGTCCGCCTGTCCCAGCGACGGGTCGGCCAGCAGCCCGCTGAGCACCAGGTGCCCGCCGGGGGCCACGGCCGCGGCCAGCTCCGGCCCCAGCGTCTCGATGATCGGGATCAGCAGGTTGGCCAGCACCACGTCGAACGGTCCGTGATCGGCGGTCACCTCGGCCACCGGGCGCGACGACACCTCGACCGCCCGGTCGCTCACGCCGTTGAGCTCCGCGGTCCGGCCGGTGGCGGCCACCGCGGCCGGATCCACGTCGACCGCGACCAGTGACCCGGCTCCCAGCACCAGGGCGGCGACGCCCAGGACACCGGTGCCGCTGCCGACGTCGAGCACCCGCGCCCCCGCCAGCTCGGCCCCGAGGCCCTCCAGCACTTCGAGGCAGAGCCGTGTGGTGGGGTGCGATCCGCTGCCGAACGCATGGGTGGCGTCGAGGACGATCTCGACACGCCCGGCATCGGCGGGATCAGCCGTCACCCACTCGGGCCGCAGCAGGAGCCGGTCCCCCACCGCAACCGCGGTCGCGTGGTCGCGCCATGCGTCGTTCCACGACGGGTCCTGCTCGAGGACCTCGTAGGGCCCGTCGAGCTGGTCCAGCGCCAGGGCGGGCAGGTCCGCCACCAGCCGGAGCCGACCGCCGTCGCGCGCCAGCTCCGACACCGCCGAGGCCCCCAGCGAGAACAACCGGTCGGAGACCAGCTCGACGCCGGTCGAGCACCACGGCGTGTCCTCGGCATCGACGGCGACCACGACCCGGTCGTCACCGACCGACTCCGAGCCCTCTTCGGGTTCCACATCCCCACCCTGCCACGCCTCACCCCACGCTTTGTCCCGCACAGGCGCGGTGATCACCGCGCCTGTGCGGGACAAAGCGGGAGTGGGACAGCGCGACGGTGCGGTTTGTGAGTGACTCCTCAGGGACGGGTAGGTTCAGAGCGAACCGACCTGACGGTCGGTGACCCGCCGTCCAGGAGAGCACGGCCATGACCCAGGCCATGGAACGCCGCGAGGGTGCGGACGCGCCCGACGTGAACGGGCCCCACCGGTCCAGCAGCAACCTCCTCATCGACTTCTGGCGCTCCGCCGTCGGCAAGAAGTGGGTGATGGCCCTCAGCGGTGTCGGACTGATGGGCTTCGTGTTCGCCCACATGTTCGGCAACCTCAAGATGTTCATGGGCCGAACCGCCTTCGACGCCTACGCCGAGGGCCTGCGATCGCTGCTCTATCCGATCATGCCGCACGGCTGGGTGCTGTGGGCCATGCGCATCGGCCTGATCGCCATGTTCGCGGCGCACATCGTCTCGGCCGCGCAGCTCACCGCCATGAACCGCCGGGCCCGCCCGATCCGCTACCAGTCCCCCCGGGACTACATCGCGGCGAACTTCGCGGCCCGCACCATGCGCTGGACCGGCATCATCGTCGCCCTCTACCTCCTGTACCACCTGGCGGATCTGACCTGGGGTTGGGTCAACCCCGACTTCGTCCACGGCGCCGCCTACGACAACCTCGTCGCCAGCCTCTCGGTCCCCTACGTGGCGGCCATCTACCTGGTCGGCAACATCGCCCTGGGCATCCACCTGTTCCACGGCGCCTGGTCGATGTTCCAGTCGATGGGCATCAACAGCCCCCGCTACAACGGCGCCCGCAAGGCGTTCGCCGCCGGGTTCGTCGTCGTCACCATCGGCATGAACTGCGTGTTCGTCGTCGCCATCCTGACCGGCTTCGTCGGCAGCTGACCGCAGAGAGGAACCACCGTGACCATCACCCTCGACGCGCACATCCCCAAGGGCCCGATCGCCGACAAGTGGACCAACCACAAGTTCGACCTGAAGCTCGTCAACCCGTCCAACCGGCGGAAGTTCGACGTGATCGTGGTCGGCTCCGGTCTGGCCGGCGCCGCGGCGGCCGCCACCCTCGGCGAGCTCGGCTACAACGTCAAGGTCTTCACGTACCACGACTCGCCGCGGCGGGCGCACTCGATCGCCGCGCAGGGCGGCATCAACGCCGCCAAGAACTACCGCAACGACGGCGACTCGGTGCACCGCCTCTTCTACGACACGGTCAAGGGCGGCGACTACCGCTCCCGTGAGGCCAACGTGCACCGCCTGGCCGAGGTGTCGGTCAACATCATCGACCAGGCCACCGCCCAGGGCGTCCCCTTCGCCCGCGAGTACGGCGGCCTGCTCGACAACCGCTCCTTCGGCGGCGCCCAGGTGGCCCGCACCTTCTACGCCCGGGGCCAGACCGGTCAGCAGCTGCTGCTCGGCGCCTACCAGGCCCTCGCCCGCCAGATCCACCTCGGCACCGTCACCCTCTACAACCGCATGGACATGCAGGACGTGGTCGTGCACGACGGCCGGGCCCAGGGCATCGTGTGCCGTGACCTGATCACCGGCGAGGTCCAGGCGTTCTCGGCGCATGCGGTGCTGCTGTGCACCGGCGGCTACGGCAACGTCTACTTCCTGTCGACCAACGCCAAGGCCTGCAACGTCACCGCCACCTGGCGGGCCCACAAGAAGGGCGCGGCGTTCGCCAACCCGTGCTTCACGCAGATCCACCCGACGTGCATCCCGCCGGCGGACGAGTTCCAGTCCAAGCTGACGCTGATGTCGGAGTCGCTGCGCAACGACGGCCGCATCTGGGTGCCCAAGTCCCTCGACGAGACCCGTGCCGCCGCCGACATCCCCGAGTCGGAGCGCGACTACTACCTGGAGCGCAAGTACCCGTCGTTCGGCAACCTCGTGCCCCGCGACGTCGCGTCGCGCAACGCCAAGACCGTCGTCGACGAGGGCCGCGGCGTCGGCCCCCTCAAGAACGGCGTCTACCTGGACTTCGCGGACGCCATCGGCCGCTTCGGCGAGGACGTCATCAAGGCCCGCTACGGGAACCTGTTCGACATGTACGAGCGGATCACCGGCGAGGACCCCTACAAGGTCCCGATGCGCATCTACCCCGCCACCCACTACACGATGGGCGGGCTGTGGGTGGACTACAACCTGCAGACCACCATCCCCGGTCTGTTCGCCCTCGGCGAGGCCAACTTCTCGGACCACGGCGCCAACCGCCTGGGCGCCTCGGCGCTCATGCAGGGCCTGGCCGACGGCTACTTCGTCGCCCCCTCCACCGTCGCCGGCTACCTGGCCGGCCTGCTCGGCACCGACCCGATGTCGGTCGACGAGCCGGCGTTCGTCGAGTCGCTCTCCGAGAGCCAGGGCCGCATCGACAAGCTGATGGCGGTCAAGGGCACCGAGACGGTCGACCACTACCACCGTGAGCTCGGCAAGGTCATCTGGGACTACTGCGGGATGAGCCGCAACAAGGCCGGGCTGGAGAAGGCGCTGGCCGAGATCCCGCCGCTGCGCGAGGAGTTCTGGGCCAACGTCCGCATCCCCGGCGACCCCAACGGCTGGAACCAGTCGCTCGAGAAGGCGCTGCGGGTGTCGGACTTCATGGAGATGGCCGAGCTCAAGGTCCGCGACGCGCTGCACCGCGAGGAGTCCTGCGGCGGCCACTTCCGCGAGGAGCACCAGACCGAGGAGGGCGAGGCCAAGCGCGACGACGAGAACTTCGCCTACGTCGGCGCCTGGGAGTACGCCGGGCCCGACATCCAGCGTGACGCCGTGCTCCACAAGGAGGACCTGGTGTTCGAGAACGTGGCGCTGACCCAGCGCAGCTACAAGTGAGCAGGGAGACCGACGTGAACGACACCCCCGGGACCGACTCCCCCACCACCTCCGGCGCCGGATCGACCGGCACCGCCGCGGCGGCGCCGGCGAGCCACGCCAACATGTTGAACCTGAAGCTCAAGGTGTGGCGTCAGGCGGGACCCGACGTGCACGGGCACTTCGAGGACTACACGACGACCGTCGCCGATGACGCCTCGTTCCTCGAGATGCTCGACTACGTCAACGAGGACCTGATCCGCAAGGGCGACGAGCCGATCAGCTTCGACCACGACTGCCGCGAGGGCATCTGCGGCACGTGCGGCGTGATGATCGACGGCCAGGCCCACGGCCCGCAGAAGGGCACCGCCACCTGCCAGCTGCACATGCGGAAGTTCAACGACGGCGACGAGATCACCATCGAGCCGTGGCGCGCCGCCGGGTTCCCCATCATCAAGGACCTGGTGGTCAACCGGGCCGCGTTCGACCGCATCGTCGAGGCCGGCGGCTACATCACGGTCAACACCGGCGCCGCACCCGACGCCAACGAGATCCCGGTGCCCAAGGAGGCGTCGGACTCGGCCATGGACGCCGCGGCGTGCATCGGCTGCGGTGCGTGCGTGGCCGCGTGCCCGAACTCGGCGGCCAACCTGTTCACCTCGGCCAAGATCAACCACCTCAACCTGCTGCCGCAGGGCCAGGCCGAGCGCTACACCCGCACCGAGGCCATGGTCGAGACGATGGAGGAGTACTTCGGCTCCTGCACCAACTACGGGGAGTGCCAGGAGGCGTGCCCCAAGGAGATCTCGATCGACTTCATCGCCATGATGAACCGGGACTACGCCAAGTCGAAGCTGATGAACCTGCGCCGCCTCGGCCAGAAGAAGATCGGCTGACCCACCCCCCTTCACCCCGCGGTTCACCCCGGGTTCTGACGACAAGTCACGACACTGGCGGTACTCAACTGTCACGAGAACCCGCGCGTCCCGTCGACCCACTGTTCTGACGACAAGTCACGACAACAGCGGTACTCAACTGTCATGAGAACCCGCGGGTCCCTGCGGTCGGTACCATCGCCGGTCGATGACCCCTGCGCCCCCGCCCCGTTCCACCCGCCGTTCCGCAGCCCGTTCGCGCCGCGTCCTGGGCGTGGGTCTGGTCGCCCTCGCTGCGCTGGTTCCAGCAACCGCGGCGTGCAGCAACGACGACACCGTCGAAGCCGACGGGCCCACCTCGTCCACCACCGTCACGACCATGGACCCGAACGCGGTGACGACCATCCCCGACATGGGCAACGTCGTCGGCCCCGTCGGCAGCTGCCTGGGCGCGGCGGCCAAGTTCACCAACCTGGTGCAGGGCGTGCTCGAGGGAGGCGAGGGCGCCAAGCGCTCCCAGGAGGCGGCCGAGCAGCTCAAGGCCGAACTCCCCGCTGAGCTCGACGACGACGCGGACGTGGTCGCTGCCAAGTTCGGCGAGATCGCGGCCCGGGGCGGAGCGCTCACCGACGCGGACGTCAACGACCCGGCCTACAACGCCGCCAGCGCCGCGCTCTCGGCCTACTTCGCCAAGAACTGCCAGGGCTGAGACAACGCCGGGGTTCCGAACGCCGGTGGGTAGTTCTGCCTCTGTTCGCCCGTCCCGCTCCCCCTTACCGTGACCACCAGTTCGACTGGCCCAGCGGCCAGAGGTTCGGTGGGAACCAAGGAGGGAGACGGGGGCGATGCCCGGCTCCGTAGGGAGATGTTGCGGCTGCGGTCGGCCAAGCGCCACCGCAGTCGCTTCATTTTTCGGCCCCGAGATCCCCTCCCCGACGGTTCTGTAGTGCGAGATCCAGGCGTTCGCCTGGATTTCGCACTACAGAACGGGAAGGGTCGGGTGCGCGAAGGGCGTCAGGGGCGCAAGGGGTGTCAGGGGGCTGGCGGTTGGTTCCACTCGATCCAGCCGCCGCCCGTCCGGCCGTCGGCCGCGGTGAACCGCGCCATCGCCCGGGGGAAGCGAGCCTCACGCCCGTCGGGGTGCACCAACAGCACCGGCGAGAACGCCAGAGGTTCGACCTCGAGATCCAGGTCGACGATCTTCAGCCCCGTGCGGGTCGGCAGGCACTCGTCGCCCTCGACAACGTCCAGGCCCACCGAGTCGCCCTCGACGAACTCGCTCGAGTCCGGATCCAGCCGATAGGCGACGCCCCAGTCGTGGTCGGGGAAGAACCCGCCGGCGGAGTGGAAGCGGGTGCCGTCGTCGAGCCGGCCGGCGTTCCAGCACCACTGGTTGGTCCACCAGTCCCGCGCTGCGCCCCACGAGTGGTCACGCTGACCCCACCCGTCGACCTCGATGCGCTCGTCGCCCACCGACACCACGCCTTCGACCCGACAGGGGATCTCGTAGCGAGGCGTCACCGGCGGCCACTGGTAGGCGGCGCGGTCGGTGTGGAAGTCGAGCTCGAAGCCGAACGGCACCAGCGCACCCCGGGGCTGGGAGTGGTACACGTCGGCGGGGTGGTCGACCTGCAGACCGAACGACTCCAGGTTGATCGACATGTGATCGAGCGGGGTCTCGATGGCGTGATCGGCCCACAGCCCGTCGGTGCGCACCTCGAGCGACGACGGCGAGGAGGGCATCGGGACCTCGTGGTCGATCACGGTCACCAGCGGCCGGTCCGGGCCGACCAGGCACCCCCAGTACCAGACTCGTCCCAGGTTCGGGTAGAAGCCGATCCGCACGTAGCCGCCCACCGACAGGTCCTCGGCGAACCAGTCCAGGTAGTACGACTCGTTCCACAACGGCTCGTCGGGATCCGGGGTGTGTCGGGCCTCGTCCGCGGGGTTGGGTGCGCTCATGGGCGGAGTCTGTCAGGCGTCGACGGTGGCGTGCGTCGCCGAACGTGCCCTGTCGAGGGCGGGGGCACCCGGTCCTGGACGGTCGGGGCCGCGGGTAGGTTGTCGTTCCGTGGTCACCTACCTCAGCGACGAGTGGCTGGAACGAGCGGGCGCCGCGCTGGCCGCCAACGGCGAACTGGCGGAGCGGACCGCCGAGACGGACCTGACCATCGGCTACGTGGTGACCGGCGCACCCGGCGGCAAGGTCGCATACTCGATCCGCCTCGACCACGGCACCACCACCCTGGATCGCGGTGCACCTCCGGCTCCGTCCGACGACGACCCGGCGGGCCCGGTCACCTTCGAGCTCGACTACGACACCGCAGCAGCCATCGCCCGGGGCGAGCTGGCAGCCCAGGTGGCGTTCATGCAGGGTCGGTTGAAGCTGGTGGGCAACGTCGACGTGCTCATCCGCGACGGTGCTGTGCTCGACGGGGTCACCGACGCCCTCGGCGATCTCCGCGCCGACACCGAGTTCTGACCCCGCACCTCCCCCGAACGCCGTTCTGTAGTGCGAGATCCAGGCGTTCGCCTGGATCTCGCACTACAGAACGGGCAAGGGGGGTCGTAGCGTGGCGGGATGCCCGAGCTGCCCGAGGTCCAGGCCCACGTCGAGCGCCTGTCCCGACCGGTCGCCGACGGCGGGTTCGCGGGTGCGATCCTGAGCGGGTT
>JACJWI010000011.1 GCA_020637215.1 Microthrixaceae bacterium
AGAGGGCGCGGGCGTCAGCGCTGGATCTTGGTGATCGGCGCCCACGACAGGAGCAGTCGCTTCTCACCCACGTCGGGGAACCGCACGATGGCCTCGGTCTTGTCGCCCTGGCCCTCCATGTGCAGGATCACGCCTTCGCCCCACTTGGTGTGCTCGACGTCGTCGCCGACCCGGAAGCCGAGCTCGTGGGCGCCGGTCGGCGACGGCGGCGCGGGACGCGTGGCGCGCTCGATCTGGCGGTCCCGACCCGACGGCGTCCACGACGTCGACTCCCAGCCGCCCGATCGCTGCGAGGAACGCCCCGACCGGCCGGCCCGGCTGGCCTCGGCCTCGACCACCAGCTCGGCGGGGATCTCGTCGAGGAAACGGCTCGGCGGGTTGTACTGGGTGGAGCCGTGAAGGGTGCGGCACCAGGCGTGCGACAGGAACAGCCGTTCGCGGGCGCGGGTGATGCCGACGTAGGCCAGGCGGCGTTCCTCTTCCAGCTCGGCCGGTTCGGTGAGCGACCGCATGTGCGGGAACACGCCCTCTTCGAGGCCGATGAGGAACACGTTGGGGAACTCGAGGCCCTTGGCGGCGTGCAGGGTCATCAGCACGACGCCGGTGTCGGTCGGGTCGGTCGAGTCGGGCAGCTGGTCGGTGTCGGCCACCAGCGAGACCTGCTCGAGGAACTCGTCGACCGTGGCGTACTCGCGGGCCATGCCGACGAGCTCGGCCAGGTTCTCCTGACGACCCTCGGCCTCGAGCGTGTTCTCGGCCTCGAGCTCCGCGGCGTAGCCCGAACGCTCCAGGATCTGCTCGAGGACGTGCCCGGGACCCTTGTCGAGCTCGAGGGAGAGCTCGTCGAGGAGGGTGGTGAACGCCTCGATGCCCCGGGCGGCGCGGGCGCTGGCGCCGGCGTCGTCCCAGCGGCGCAGCGCGTCCAGGAACGGGATCTCATGCGCCCGGGCGTAGGCGTCGAGGCGGCCGACGGTCTGGTCGCCGACCCCGCGCTTGGGCGTGTTGAGCACCCGCTTGACGCTGACCTCGTCGGTGGGGTTCACCACCGCCTTGAGGTAGGCCATGGCGTCCTTGATCTCACGCCGGTCGTAGAAGCGCAGGCCGCCGACGACCCGGTACGGGATGCCGGAGCGCAGGAACTGCTCCTCGAGCACGCGGCTCTGGGCGTTGGTGCGGTAGAAGACGGCGAAGTCGGACCACAGCACGTCGCCGCGGTCGTGCAGCGAGCTGATCTGGTGCGCGATCCACTGCGACTCCTCGGCTTCGTCGTCGCCCTGGAAGCGGACGATGCGTTCGCCGGGGCCCTCGTCGGTCCACAGGTCCTTGGGCTTGCGGGCGGTGTTATGGGCGATGACGGCGTTGGCGGCGTCGAGGATGGTCTGGGTGGAGCGGTAGTTCTGCTCCAACACGACGGTGGTTGCGTCGGGGAAGGTGTGCTCGAACTCGAGGAGGTTGCGCATGTCCGCCCCTCGAAAGGCATAGATCGAGTTGTGCACCAACAGGCCGGCACCGACGTCGCGCCCGTGACCCGGTGCGGCCGCCACGTAGGTGTGGGCCTCGTCGACCTGGAGGTCGTGGACCGGCCCCCGGTACTCCACGAGCTCGACGGAGTCGACGGTCCGCTCGACCAGCCCGCCGTCCTCCTCGACCAGGATTGTCATGCCCCGACGCAGGTGCGACAACGGCGTGTAGTCGTACACGGCGTCGCCGACCATCATGCGACGACGGATGTCCATGCCGCCCGCGTCGGCAAGGCCGGTCGCCAGTCCGAGTGCCTGGGTGTAGTCCCGCCGGGCGGTCTCGTAGCGGAACCCGCCACGGTTCGTCCCGTTGCTGCGGACGTCGTAGCCGGCGGCGACCAGTCGGTCCCCGATGTCCCGACGGTTCGAGGACCACTGCACTCGGTGGAGGGGTCGGTCGGAACGCCGGTCCGAGAACATGGTCAGGTTGATCGTCTGACGCCGTCGCCCGTTCTGGGGTCGGGAGTGCGGGAAGTCCGGATGGAGCTCCAGATCCGCCATCAGCCGCTTGGCCGCCGTGTGGGTGTCCAGCCGTCGGTACAGGCGCTCGAGCAGCTCGTCGTCCATGGCCATGCTGCTGCGTCCGGTGGCGTGGAAGCATGCGGTGGGCAGTCCGTAGGTGGCGGCGAACCACGACTCGGCGTAGGCGGCTTCGGCCAACGAATCGCACACCTCGAGGACCCAGAGCCGATCGCCGTGCTCCTGGTTCATGCGGACCTTGAAGCCGACCTCGGGCCGTCCGACGCTGTTGGACCGCACCCCTTTGGTCCGACCGATGCGGTAGCCGCGGTCCTCTCGGTACATGAGGTAGACGAGGTGGGTGCCGTCGACCGCGGTCACGCGTGACGGCACGATGTGGTGCGGAGTCCCCCGCAGGAACGTGTCCCCGGCGCGGACCTCGGCGATCAGGCCGTCGTAGCGACCGACCTTGGTGGCCGTCACCGTCGCCGGCACCAGCGAGCGGTGCCCGATCGTGCCGAGCACCCGGTCACCGACCCGGATGTCCTCGATCGGGCGCTCGCCGTCGGGCGTGCGCACCAGGGTCCCCGGGACCAGGCACTGATCGAGGTCACCGACGACGCACACGTTGCGGTGCTCTTCGCCGAGCAGCATGACCAGGTCGTTCTGCACCGGGTTGGTGTCCTGGTACTCGTCGACGAGCACGTTGCCGAACCGGTTGCGGTAGTGATCGAGCACCTGCGGTTCGGTGCGCAGCAGCTCGACGGTGACGCCGAGGAGGTCGTCGAAGTCCATGGCGCCGGCCTTGCGCAGACGGGCCTGGTACTCCTCGAACACCTCGCCGATGCGCCGCTCGTGGATGACCGAGGCGCGCTCCAGGTAGTCCTCGGCGGACAGGCCGTCGTTCTTGGCCGCCGAGATGGTGGCGTGCACCGACCGGGGCGGGAACCGCTTGGGGTCGATGTTGAGGTCTCGCAGCACGTAGCCGGTGAGGCGCACGGCGTCGGCCTGGTCGTAGATGGTGAACGCGGAGGGGTAGCCGAGCAGGGTGGCGTCGCGGCGCAGGATCCGCACGCACGCCGAGTGGAACGTGGAGACCCACATCTTCTCCGCGACCGGTCCGACCAGCCGGCCGATGCGCTCCTTCATCTCTCCCGCCGCCTTGTTGGTGAAGGTGATGGCGAGGATCTCGAACGGCGAGACGCCGTGGACCTTGATGAGGTGCGCGATGCGGTGCGTGAGGACGCGGGTCTTGCCCGACCCGGCGCCCGCGACGACGAGCAGGGGCCCGTCGCCGTGGGTGACCGCCTCGTACTGGGCCGGGTTCAGGCCCTCGAGGAGGTCGTCCGCGTCCATCGCGGCCACCCTACCTGCGGCCCCCGACACGCCCTTCCCGGGTGTCGACCACTCCGGCAGCGCGGCGGCGGGTCAGGCGACAGCGCGGCGGGTCAGGTACCGGCGAGGCGGCGTCAGGTGCCGGCGAGGCGGCTGATGAGCGGCGCCAGGTCGTCGAGCGACGACGCCGACAGGCCGATGGCCGAGATGCCGAACCGCTCGCGGCGCTCCTCGAGGTCATCGGCGATCTGATCGAGGGTCCCGCACAGCGCGTGCGGCGATCCGGCCGCCTGCTCGGCGGTCATGCCGAACCCGCCGGCGAGGGCGTCGAACATCTCCTGGCGGTCGTTCGTGACGATGGCGAGGTGGATGCGGGCGCCGAGCTCGATGCCGTCGAAGCGGTCACCGGCCGCGTCGCGGATCCAGCCGATCTTCTGCTCGGTGGCCTCGGGGGTGGCCGACGGCCCGGCCCGGTCGTCGATCACCCCGGCGGGCAGCGACGGGTTGAGGTTGATGACGTCCGCGTGGCGGCCGGCCACCTCGAGCACCTTGCGGCCGCCGCCGCCGATGACGATCGGCGGGTGCGGCTGCTGAGCCGGGGTCGGCGTCCCGACCAGACCGGAGATGTCGTAGAAGCGGCCGTGGTGCTCGACCGGCTCGCCGGACCAGAGCGCCCGGATGACCTCGAGGGCCTCCTCGAGGCGGGCGATGCGCACCGACGGCGGGTCGAGCGGGATGCCGGTGGCGGTGTAGTCGGTGGTCATCCAGCCGGCGCCGAGGCCGAACTCCAGGCGGCCGCCGCTGAGCCGGTCGACGGTGGCGGCCTCCTTGGCCAGCAGCGCCGGGTGCCGGTAGTCGTTGGCGAACACGAGCGTGCCGACCCGCAGCGTGGTGGTGGCGTCGGCCGCGGCCATAAGCGCCGCGATCGGGGCGAGCTGGTCGTCGAGGTGATCGGCGACGGTCAGGACGCTGACGCCGACGTCCTCGGCGCGGCGCGCGAGCGGGACGAGGTCCTCGGGCCGGGCCATGTGCGAGGCCTGGACGGTGAAGCGAAACGGACGAGCCACCCTCGGAATATAGGGGTCGCGATCGACAACCCTTGTCAGAATCCCGACCACAGAATCCGCACGGCCGACCTCCGGTACGGTGCGCGCCGTGACCGATTCCACAGCCGGCGACGCTCCGGCCGACAACACGCCCGCCATCGACGGGTTCCGCGCCGAGACGTTCACGTTCGCGTCCCGCGCCCGCACGATCTACACCGGCGGCGACGGCCCCGCGGTGATCGTCATGGCCGAGATGCCCGGCATCACCCCGGCGGTCATCGCGTTCGCCCGCCGGGTGATCGACGCCGGGTTCACCGTGGTCATGCCGGTGCTGTTCGGCGAACCGGGCCGCGACATCTCGCTGCCGTACATGGCGACGTCGCTCGCGCCGGCGTGCGTGTCGAAGGAGTTCCGGGCCTTCGCTCTGCGGACCACTCCCCCGGCCATCGACTGGTTGCGTGCGCTGGCCCGCCAGTGCCACGAGCGCCACGGCGGCCCCGGGGTCGGGGCGGTGGGCATGTGCTTCACCGGCGGGTTCGCCCTGGCGATGGCCACCGAGCCCGAGATGCTCGCCCCCGTGCTCAGCCAGCCGTCGCTGCCGATCACCGTCGGCGCCAAGCGGAGCGCGGACCTGGGGCTGTCGGATGCTGACCTGATGGCGGTGCGCGACCGGGTCGACTCCGACGACATCTGCGTGCTCGGCCTGCGCTTCACCGGCGACAAGCTGGTCCCGCCGGCCCGGTTCGAGTCGTTGCGCCGCGAGCTCGGCGAGAACTTCATCGGCGTCGAGATCGACTCGTCGCCGGGCAACCCGTGGGGCCACCGCCGCCTGGCGCACTCGGTGCTCGCCGAGGACCTGGTCGACGAGCCCGGACAGCCGACCCACGAGGCGCTCGAGCAGGTGCTCCAGTTCCTGCGGGACCGTCTCCTGGCGCCCGCTGGCTGACGGCGCCGGGTGGCGCTGGGTGGCGCCGGGGCCGCTCGCGAGGGCGGCTCAGGCCGGGTGGATCAGGCGACGCGGCCGGCGCGGACGAGCTTGCCCATCCGGGTGATCGGCGAGATCTTCACCACGTCGCCGGTGTGGGGCGAGTGGATCATCTGGCCGCCACCGATGTACAGCCCGACGTGCGAGATCGGGTTGTTGAAGAACACCAGGTCGCCGGGCTGCAGCTGGTCGAGCGAGATGCGCTGGGTGGCGGCGTACTGCGCCGAGGACGAGTGCGGCAGGCTCCTACCGCCGCGGGCCCACGCCCACATGGTCAGACCCGAGCAGTCGAAACCGGTCGACGGGCTGGCACCGGCCCAGCGGTAGGGAGTCCCCATGACCGACTGCGCGGCGGCGATGGCGGCGCCGGCACCGCTGCCCACCGGAGCGACCGGCAGCGAGGGCGCCGGGGCCGGGGCCGGGGCAGCCGGCTTGCCGGAGCAGGGGGCCCGACCGGGCCGGGCCAGGCGCCGGCGGTCCGGGCGGCGGTCGTGGTGGTCCGGGCAGCGGCCTGCTCCTGGGCCCTGGCCCGAGCCGCCGCGTCGGCCGCGGCCTTGGCGGCGGCGGCCTGCGCCTGACGCTCCTGCTCGGCGGCGATGGCGGCGCGCAGCTCGCTGTTCGCTCCGTCGAGCAGGGCCTGCTGAGCCGACACGCTGGATTCGAGGTCGGCCTTGATCGAGCTCTGACGGGCCTTCTTGTCCTCGAGGGCCTTCGACGCCTGCTCCAGGTCGGCGGACCGGTCGTCGAGGTCCATCTGCGCGGCGCGGAGGTCATCGGCGACCTGCTGACGATCCCCGTGGAGGGTCTCCATCAGGACCTTCTCGTTGACCGCGACGTTGGGGTCGCCCACACCGAGGCCGGCGACATCGGACCCGGCGCTCATGTAGGCGCTCACGATGTAGCTGTTGGCCTCGGACCGGGCCTGGTCCATGCGGGCCTGGGCGTCGGCCACCGCGTCACGGTTCTTCTTCAGCTCGGTCTCGGCCTTGCTCAGCTCGAGGCCGGTCTGCAGGTACTGCTCGTCGAGCTCCGATGCCCGGGCCTCGAGGCGGTCCATCTCGGCGGCCAGGCGCTGGACCTTGGCCCGGGTGCCCTCGACGTCCTGGGCCGACGCGGTGCCGGTCAGACCGGCGCCGACGACCAGGGCCACCGACGCGACGACGGCCACGGACCGCGCGGCGCGGGCGGTCCGGACGGGTCGGGAGGAGCGCGGGAGTGAGGTCTTCATGACGGGGACCAAGTCAACCACGTTCCGTGGTCTGTTACAAACAGGTGTCGAACCGACATCGGGGTGAGTGATGTTTCCAGTTATGTGAGACTCTTTCACGTCATCTCCGTCAGTCCACTTGGCGGTCCCCCAGGCGAGGATGGGGGCTGACCCCGATGGGCGGCGGACACCACGGGCCCCACCGTGGGGTCCATGACCGACTTCACCGCACCCCAGAACCCGACCGTGGCCGGCACCGCAGCGCCGACGGCGGGCCCGGCTCCCGGCGCACCCACCGATCCGTCGTTCGACGGCGGACCCCGGCCCCGACCGACCGGGCCACCGACCCGTTGGGGCAGACCCGACGTGACCGAGTGGCTCGTCGCCCGACGCAACGCCGGCGCCACCCCCGCCGCCATCGCCACCGAGCTGGTCGCCCGGGGATGGGACGCCGACGCGGCGGCCGACACCGCCCGACGGTCCCTGCGTCGCTCCGACCACCACCGGGTGCTGTACGGAACGCTGTGCTGGTCGGTCGGACTCGGCGCCCTCGGCCTGGCCACCGGACTGCACCAGCTCCTGGCCGACACCCCGGACCCCGAGTGGGCCGCGCTCGCCTTCACCCTGGCGGTGGTGCTGCTGCCGCTGGCCGGATGGTGCCTGTGGTCGGCGCAGCAGGTCGAGGCCAGCTCGGCGCACGCCGTGTGGTCCCCGACCCGACGCATGTGGTTCGCCACCCTGGCCGCCTGCACCGCGATCATCGGGCTGATCCGACTGATCACCTACGTCTACCTGGTGATCGCGGCGATGACCGGGGCCCGCGCCACGCCGTTGACCCCCGACGACCAGTTCCAGGTGCTGATCTCGTTGGCCATCGTGGTGCCGCTGTTCGTGTGGTCGTTCCACGAGTGGCGCCGATCCGACGTCGTGCTGTCGGGCCTCAAGGAGCTGGACCGCTCGGAGGGTGGACGGTGAGGGCCGCCCCGACCGTCGTCCCGGTTGTCGACCCGGGCCGAGCCGGCGACCAGCGACCGGGGCCCCTGCCCCCGCTGCCCGGACGCGACCCGGTGATCGACCTGGTCCGCGCCGGAGCCCTGGTGGTCGTGGTCGCCTGGCACTGGGCGTTCACGACGCTGCGCTGGGACGACGGACCGAAGGTGTCCAACCCGGTCGGCGTCACGCCGGGGATGTGGCTGGCCACCTGGTTCCTCCAGGTGATGCCGCTGTTCTTCCTGGTCGGCGGAGCGCTGCACGCCGGCGCGCTCGACCGGGCCCACGCCGGCGGAGCGCCGACAGCGACCCGCCCGCCCGATCGGACATTCGTCACGAGTCGCTACCGCCGGCTGGTCGTCCCGGTGCTCCCGCTGCTCGGCCTGGCCGCCGTCGCGGCGCTCGGCGCGGCGGCCATCGGGCGGACCGACGTGGTCCGAGGCGTCGTGTTGATGATCACGCCGCTGTGGTTCCTGGCCGTGTACCTGGTGCTGGTGGCCGTCGCCCCGATCGCCCGACGACTCCACCTCCGGTTCGGGCTGTGGGTGCCGGTGCTCGGCGCGGCGGTCGTGGCCCTGGTCGACCGGGCGCTCGTGCTGCCCACCCGCGGAGACATCGGCGTTCTGCCCACGCTGGCGGTCTACGTCCTGACGTGGTCGGTGGTGCACCAGCTCGGGTTCCACCTGGCCGCGCTGCGCGCCGCACCCCGCATGTGGGCGTGGGTGACCGCCGCGGCAGGCTTCACCGCCCTCGCCGTCGGGGCAGCCGTCGGGGGCTACCCGGCGTCGATGGTCGGCACCCACCCCGACCCGATCTCGAACCTGTCGCCACCGAACCTGATGGTCGTGTTCCTGGCCGTCGCGCAGATGGGTTCACTGGTGGTCCTCGAGCCGACGCTGCGACGGTGGTGCGACCGACACCGGCGTCTGCTCGGCACCGCCGGGGCATGGTCGATGACCGTGTACGTGTGGCACATGCTCGCCCTCGCGGCGTTCTGGGGACTGGTCGTCGTGCTCGCCGGTCCGGTCGACGCGACCATCGACGGGTCGTGGTGGGCGCAACGTCCGCTGTGGATGGTGGGCCCGCTGCTGTTCGCCGTGCCGCTGTTCGCTCTGACCGGACCGCGCCGGACGCCGACCGATCGGGCACGATGACCTGGATGGGAACCGGCCGCGCCACCGCACGCCGCACCACTGCTCGCCGCACCGGACGGGAACGGGTGACGCCGACCACCGCGGCGCTGCAGCGACGGATGCTGCTGGCGGTCGGCGCGCTTCGGGGGGTCACGCTGGTGTGGTCGGCGGTGGTGACCGCGGTCGACGCGTCCTCCGGGGTGCTCGACCGGCCGGCGGCCGCGGTTGTGCTCCTGGCCGTCCTCGCGGTGTGGTCGGCGGTGTGGACCGCGGCGGTCGCCGGTCGACGGCGTTGGGCGGACGGTTCGGTGGCGATCACGTTCGACGTCGTCCTGGCCGCTGCGGCCGTCGGGGCCGACCACTGGCTCTACGCCGGTGAGCACCCGCAGTCGTTCGCGTCGGCGTGGCCGCTCGTGGCCGTGGTCGCCACCGCGGTCGCCCGCGGTCCGGTCACCGGGCTGATCGCCGGCACGGTCGTCGGTCTCGCCAACGTCGTCGGCGCGCTCACCATCGGGGCCGGCATGGAGGGAGAGTGGCTGTCCACGCTCGGCACCCTCGTCCTGCTCGCCGCGTCCGGGTGGGTGGCGGGGTGGGTGGCCGACCGGCTCCGCACCACCGCCCAGGCCGCGGCCGACGCCCAGGCCCGCGACGAGGTCGCCGCCACCCTCCACGACGGCGTGCTGCAGACGCTGGCGGTGATCCAACGACGTTCCGACGACACCGACCTGGTCGCCCTGGCCCGCGAGCAGGACCAGGCGTTGCGGGCCTTCCTCCGCGGCAGCCCCCCGACCGGGGCGGCCTCACCTCCATCGACCCCGCTGGCCCCGTCGGCCCCGCTGGCCCCGTCGACCCTGCCCGCCCCGTCGTCCACATCGGCAACTGCCGCCGACGGCGAACTGATCGGCCGCCTCCGCCACGAGATCGCCCGCATCGAGCGCACCCACGCGATCGACGCTCCGCTCGTGGTCATCGACCCCGGCACCTCGACCGGATCGGCCGCCACCGCCCTGATCGGCGCGGCGGCCGAGGCGGTGGTCAACGCGGCCAAGCACTCCGGGACCGACCGCGTGTGGGTCAGCGTGGATCGCCGCAGCCCGTCGGGCACGATGGTGGTCGTGCACGACGAAGGCGACGGGTTCGACCCCGCCACCACCCCCGAGGGAACGGGGATCACCTCGTCGATCCGCCGACGCCTCGACGCGGTGGGCGGCGGGGCGACCGTGTCCAGCGCGGTCGGACGCGGCACCGACGTGACGGTCTGGGCCCCGTGAGCACCGTCGCGGGTCGGGCCGTGCGGGTCGTGGTCGCGGACGACCACCAGATCTGGCGGGCGGGCATCCGGGCCGACCTCGGCGAGAGCTTCGCGGTGGTCGGCGAGGCCGAGGACGCCCCCGGCGCGATCGAGACCGCCCGCCGCGAACGGCCCGACCTGGTGCTGTGCGACCTGAACATGCCCGGCGGCGGCGGGATGGCGGTCGTGCAGGCGCTCGCCGCCGAGCTCCCCGTCGTCGTCCTCACCGTCAGCGAGTCCGAACGGGACCTGCTCGACGTCGTCGCCGCCGGAGCGGTCGGCTACCTGCTCAAGTCGACCCGCTCCGACGATCTGCGCGCCTCGCTCATGCGCGCCGCGGAGGGCGAGCCGGTGTTCTCACCGCAGCTCGCCGCGCTGCTCATCGGCGAGTACCGCCGCCTGGCCACCACCGGCGGCGACGGGTCGCTGCCGCTGAGCGAACGCGAGCGCGAGGTGCTCGCGCACGTGGCCCGCGGCGAGTCGTACCGGACCGTCGGCGACGCGCTGTTCATCTCGCCCAAGACCGTCGAGAACCACGTGCGCAACGCGATGGCCAAGCTGCACCTGTCGCGACGCCACGAGCTGATCCGCTGGGCCGTCGACCACGGCATCACGTGACCACCCCCGTCTCACCCACCCCGGCCTCACCCACCCCGCTGCGTTCTCATGACCGTTCGCGCCACCAGTGGCACGAGGAGTCATGAGAATCGAGGCCGACGTGGCCGGTGACCCCACCCGCGACCACCGGATCGGCGTCATCGCCGGGGTGGCCGCCTACGGGCTCTGGGGATTCTTCCCGATCTACTTCCACCTGCTCGCGCCGACCTCGCCCGTCGAGATCCTCTGCCACCGGATCCTGTGGTCGCTCGCGGTCATGGCCGTCGTGCTGGCCTGGCGACGCGACGGCGCCTGGATCCGACCGCTGCTGGGCCGACCGCGCCAGCTCGCCGAGCTGGCGTTGGCCGCGCTGCTGATCGCCGTCAACTGGCTGCTGTACGTGTGGGCGGTCGAACAGGACCGGGTGGTCGACGCCGCGCTCGGCTACTTCATCAACCCGCTCGTCACCGTGACGCTCGCCGTCGTCGTGCTGGGCGAGCGGCTCCGACGGCTCCAGTGGATCGCGGTCGGCCTGGGTGCGGTCGCGGTCGCGGTGATCACCGTCGGCTACGGCGAGGTGCCCTACGTCGCGCTCGCGCTCGCCGTGTCGTTCGCCGGCTACGGCTTCCTCAAGAAGCGGGTGACGCTCGCTCCGTCCCAGTCGCTGGCGGCGGAGACCGCGATCCTGGCCCCGGTCGCGGCGATCGCCATGGCGGTCATGGCCCGCGGCAACGGCCTGGAGTTCGGCAGCGACCCGGCCATGTCGGCGCTGCTCGCCACGTCCGGGGTGGTCACCGCGGTCCCGCTGGTCCTCTTCGCCGCGTCGGCCCGCCGCATCCCGCTCACCATGCTCGGCCTGCTGCAGTACCTGACGCCGACGCTGCAGTTCCTGTGCGGCGTGCTCATCTTCGACGAACCGATGTCGGCCACGCGTTGGGTCGGGTTCGGTCTCGTCTGGGCGGCGTTGACGTTCATGTCGGTCGACGCCGTGGGTCGACTGCGGGCCGGGGAGCGGCTGCAGGACTCCGACGAGGCGGTCGTGGCCGCAACCCCCGACCTGGGCTGAGGGCCGGGCGCCGGCCCACGCCAACCGGTCAGCGCCGGTCGACGGTCACTCCCACTCGATCGTGCCCGGCGGCTTCGACGTGATGTCGTAGGCCACCCGGTTCACGCCCGGCACCTCGTTGATGATCCGGCTCGCCATCGACTCCAGCACGTCGTAGGGGATGCGGGCCCAGTCCGCGGTCATGGCGTCCTCGGAGGTGACCGCCCGGATGATCACCGGGTGGCCGTAGGTGCGCTCGTCGCCCATCACGCCGACGGTGCGGATGTCGGGCAGCACCGCGAACGCCTGCCAGATCTCGCGCTCCAACCCGGCGATGCGCAGCTCCTCGCGGACGATGGCGTCGGCCTCCTGCAGCAGCGCCACCATCTCGGGGGTCACCTCGCCGATGATGCGCACCCCCAGACCCGGACCGGGGAACGGCTGACGCCACACGATCTCGTCGGGCAGGCCGAGCTCGTGGCCCACGGCGCGCACCTCGTCCTTGAACAGCAGCCGCAGCGGTTCGACCAGGTCGAAGTCCAGGTCCTCGGGCAGGCCGCCGACGTTGTGGTGGCTCTTGATGGTCGCGGCGTGCGCGGTGCCCGACTCGATCACGTCGGGGTACAGGGTCCCCTGCACCAGGAACCGTGCGTCCTCCACGCCGCCGCGGGCGTCCTCGAACACCCGGATGAACAGCTCGCCGATCGCCTTGCGCTTGTCCTCGGGTTCGGTCACCCCGGCCAGGCGCTCGAAGAACCGGTCCGCGGCCCGGACGTGGATGAGCTCGATGCCCTGGTGGCGCTGGAACGTCTCCACCACCTGCTCGCCCTCGTTCTTGCGCATCAGCCCGGTGTCGACGAACACGCAGGTGAGCTGCGCGCCGATCGCCCGGTGCACCAGCGCGGCGGCCACCGCCGAGTCGACCCCGCCCGACAGACCGCAGATGGCCCGACCGTCGCCGACCTGGGCCCGGATCGCCTCGACCGACGACTCGATGAAGCTCTCCATGGTCCACGAGCCGGGCAGGCCGGCCAGCTCGTGGAGGAACCGGGTGATCAGCTCCTGGCCGTGCGGGGTGTGGGCGACCTCGGGGTGGTACTGCACCGCCCAGATCCGCCGCTCGGGCGACTCGATCACCGCGCACGGCGCGCCCTCGGAACCCGCGGTGGCGACGAAGCCGTCGGGCGGACGCAGCACCGCGTCGAAGTGGCTCATCCACACCGTCTGGTCGTGGGGCAGGTCGTCGGTGAGCAGCGACGAGTCGGTGCCGTCGATGCGGTGCACGATCGTGCGGCCGTACTCGCCGGCGCCGCCGCCGCCGACCTCGCCGCCCAGCTGCTGGGCGATGAGCTGCTGGCCGTAGCAGATGCCCAGGATCGGCACGCCCAGGTCGTAGACGGCCGGGTCGATCACGGGGGCGTCGTCGATGCGCACCGACTTGGGCCCACCCGAGAAGATGATCGCCGCGGGGTTCCGCGCCGCGAGCTCGGCTGCGGTGATCGTGTGCGGGACGATCTCGGAGTACACCCGGGCCTCGCGGACTCGGCGGGCGATCAGCTGCGCGTACTGGGCGCCGAAGTCGACCACCAGGACCGTCGGCTGGTCGTCGACCACCGCCGCCTTCACCGCGTCGCCGCTCATCGCTGGGCTCTGTCCTGCCGGGTCGCCGCTCATCGCTGGGCTCTGTCCTGCCGGGTCGCCGCTCATCGCTGGGCTCTGCCCCATCGGGTCGCCGCTCATCGCTGGGCTCCGGGCCTCACGGCGGGCGGGGCGGTGACGACCAGCTCGGCCTTCTGCAGGTCCTTCAACGTGCCATGGCCGGTCACGGCCATCGCCTTGCGCAGCCCGCCCATCAGGTTGGTGCGACCGTCGGCACGATCCGACGGGCCCAGCAGGATCTGCTCCAACGACCCGCGCCGCGGCACCCGTCGCAGACGACCCCGGGGCAGTCGGGAGTGGAACGACGTCATCGACCACACCGCGCCACCGGCCGGCGCCTCGTCCGCCGCGGCCAACGGCGCGCCGAGCATGACCGCGTCGGCGCCGCACACGACCGCCTTGGCGATGTCACCGCCGGTGGCCATCCCGCCATCGGCGATCAGGTGCACGTACACGCCGGTCTCGTCGAGGTGACGCATGCGCGCCGCGCGGGCGTCCGCGACCGCGGTGGCTTGCGGGTTGCCGACGCCCAACACGCGACCCGTGGTCGAGGTGGCGCCGGTGCCGATGCCGACCAGCACCGCGGCCGCGCCGGTGCGCATCAGGTGCAGGGCCGCCTGGTAGCTGGCGCACCCGCCGACCACCACCGGCACCTCGAGCCGACGCACCAGGTGCTTGAGGTCGAGCGGATCGTGGGCGCCGCCGCTGACGTGCTCGGCCGAGGTGACCGTGCCCTGGATCATCAGCAGATCGGGTTCGGCCTTCTTGATCGTGGGCAGCAGGGCCTCGGTGTGCGCCGGGCTGACCGCCACGCACACCGTGGCGCCGGCGTCGCGGATCTCGGCGATGCGCTGCTCGACCAGCTCGGGACGCACCGGCGCGTCGTACGCCTCGCGCAGCAGTGCCACCCCGTCGCGGTCGTCGCCCTCGCCGTCGCGGGGATCGTGCGCGGCGATGCGCTCCAACAGCGCGGTCGGGTCGTCGTGACGACACCACAGCCCCTCGGCGTGCAGCGCGCCCACGCCGCCCAAGCGGTCCATCTCGACCGCGGTGGCCGGGCTGGTCACCCCGTCGAGCGGCGCCGCGATCACCGGGAGGGCGAACTGGTAGGCGTCGATCTGCCAGGACGTCTCGACCTCGTCCGCGTCGCGGGTCCGGCGGCTGGGGACGATGGCCACCTCGTCCAGCGAGTAGCCCCGCCGCCCGTCCTTGCCCAATCCGATCTCGATCTCTGCCACGTCACACCTGTCCGGAGGAAAGGCGGGAGCTTACTGCGGTCGGGCCGACCGACCCCTGCCCAGGTCGCCTCCGACGCTCACCGGTCGACGACGGCAGGGCCCCGGGTCACGCCGTCAGCTGCGAAGGGAGCGCAGGAGCTGCTTGGCCATCGAGGTGTTCATCTGCCACACCACCCGCCGGCCGACGTCGGAGGCCTGGTGCACGACCCCACCCCCGGTCATCTCCTCGATCGAGTCCAACCCGGCGATCACCGCGGAGCGGGTGGCGTCGGTGGCCTTGTAGCCCATGTTGGTCAGCCCCTTGACCAGGTCCGACTGCGCCACGGGCTCGGGCGCGGCCGAAGCGATGATCCGCAGCGCGTCCTTGGTCAGCTCGGCGCCCTGGGTGACGGCCTCCGCCGCGGTGAGCCCGCCCTCCTCCTGGCCGTCGACCGACGCCAGCCAGCGCCGGACCTTGACGACGATCTCACCGTGGGTCTCACCTTCGAAGGTCACGCTCGGCATGGACCCACGCTACCGGCCCGTCCGGTGCGGACGGCGGCCCCACCCGCGCCCTACCGGTCGGGATCGGTCGGCATCGGGCGACCCGACGGCCGGGCCGGGTGGTCGTCGTCGCCGACGATCAGTCGCGACGCCCGGTCGTAGGTGACGTAGTTCCACGCCCAGTTGACCATCACGTTGGCGCGGTTGCGGAACCCGATCAGCATGATCAGGTGCAGGCCCAGCCACGCCAGCCACCCCGGCGTGCCCGAGAACCGGAGGCGCCCCGGCAGCTGCGCCACCGCGTTGCGACGGCCGACGGTGGCCATCGTCCCCTTGTCCACGTAGTGGAACGGCTCGGCGGGATGCCCGGCCAGCTCGGCGACCAGGTTGGCGGCCACCAGCCGCCCGCCCTGGATGGCCACCGGGGCGAGCTGCGGCAGCACGCCGCCGGAGCCGTCGGGTGACGCGGCCAGGTCGCCGACCACGGCGATCTCGGGGTGGCCGGGAACGGTCAGCTCCGGGGTGACGACCACCCGACCGCCGCGGGTCAGGGTTCCGTCGCCCAGGTGACGGGCGAGAACGTCGGCGAGCGGGCTCGCCTTCACCCCGGCGGTCCACACCAGCGTGGAGCACGGCACGCTGGAGCCGTCGTCGAGTTGGACGACCTTGCCGTCGGTGCCGGTCACGCCCTGGCCGAAGACCAGCTCGACGCCCAGGCGGGCCAGGGTGCGAGCGGCCCGCGCCGACAGCTTGGGATGGAACGGCGCCAGCACCCGGTCGCCCGGTTCGACGATCACGACCCGGGCCTTGCGGACGTCCAGGGTCGGGAAGTCGTGCGAGAGGACGTTGCGGTACAGCTCGGCGATTCCACCGGCGAGCTCGACGCCGGTGGGTCCGCCGCCGGCGATGACCACATCGAGCACGCCCTGTTCGACCAGCGACGGGTCGACCGACGCCCGCTCGAACTGGCGCAGCAGGTGCTGACGGAGCTGCAGCGCGTCCTCGAGCGACTTGAGCCCGAAGCCGTGCTCGTCGACCCCCGGCACCCCGTACGTGTTGGTGACCGCGCCCGCGGCCAGCACGAGACGGTCATAGGACAGAGCGGGTCCGTCGCGGAACACCACTCGCCGGTCATCGACGTCGATGTCGACCACCTGGCCCAGACGGACGTCGACGTTGGCCTGGGAACGCACGACGGCCCGCACCGGAGCGGCGATGTCGTCGCCGTCGAGACCGGCGGTCGCGACCTGGTACAGGAGCGGCTGGAACGTGTGGAAGTTGTTGGCGTCGACCAGCACCACGTCCACCGGCGCGGCGGCCAGGCCCTTCACCAGCTCCAGGCCGGCGAAGCCGGCACCCACCACCACGACTCGACGTCGGCGTTCCATGCCGTCAACCTACCGGCGCCGCGGCCTTCGATCCCCTGACGACGACCGACTAGCATCCCGCCATGGCGCCCCTCTCCGACGACTCCCCCGCCCCGTCCGCCTCCCCGTCGACCGCCCCGGCCGGCCTCTCCGCCGCCATCGGTGACCCCAGCGACCGCTTCGGCTCCATGGGCCTCACCTTCGACGACGTGTGCCTGGTCCCCGGACCGTCCGACGTCATCCCCGCCGAGGTCGACACCTCGACCCGCCTGACCCCGAGCATCGTGCTGGCCATCCCGCTCATGTCGGCGGCCATGGACACCGTCACCGAGGCCCGGCTCGCCATCGCCATCGCCCGCGAGGGCGGCCTGGGCGTCATCCACCGCAACCTGTCGATCGACGACCAGGTCACCGAGGTCGACAAGGTCAAGCGCTCCGAGTCGGGGATGATCGTCGACCCGGTCTGCCTGGGCCGCGACCACCTGGTGGCCGACGCTCTGGACCTGATGGCCAAGTACCGCATCAGCGGCGTGCCGATCGTCGACGACGACCACCACCTGGTCGGCATCCTGACCAACCGCGACCTGCGCTTCGAGGACGACCCCTCCAAGCGGGTCGACCAGGTGATGACCGCCGAGGGCCTGGTCACCGCGCCACAGGGCACCACGCTGGAGGAGGCCCAGGCGATCCTCGGCCGGCACCGCATCGAGAAGCTGCCCGTGGTCGACGACGACGGCCGCCTCACCGGGCTCATCACCGTCAAGGACATCAACAAGAAGCTCAAGTACCCGAACGCCACCAAGGACCCGCAGGGTCGGCTGCGCTGCGCGGCCGCGGTCGGCGTCGGCGACGACGCGCTCGAGCGGGCCCAGGCCCTGGTCGACGCCGGGGTGGACCTGCTGGTGGTCGACACCGCGCACGGCCACTCCGCCGGCGTGCTCGAGGTGGTCCGCAAGATCAAGGCCAACCTGAACGTCGACGTGGTCGCCGGCAACATCGCCACCGGAGCGGCGACCGCCGCGCTGATCGACGCCGGGGCCGACGCGGTCAAGGTCGGCGTCGGTCCGGGCTCGATCTGCACCACCCGCATCGTCGCCGGCGTCGGCGTGCCGCAGCTGACCGCGGTGCAGGAGTGCGCCCGGGTCGCCGCCGCCCACGGCGTCGGCATCATCGCCGATGGCGGCGTGCGCTACTCCGGCGACATCGCCAAGGCGATCGCCGCGGGCGCCGATGTGGTCATGGTCGGCAGCCTGCTCGCCGGCGTGGACGAGACGCCCGGCGAGATCGTCCTCAGCCAGGGTGAGCGCTACAAGGCGTACCGGGGCATGGGCTCGCTCGGCGCCATGAACGCCCGCAGCTTCTCCAAGGACCGCTACTTCCAGGGCGAGGTCGAGACCACCGAGAAGGTCGTGCCCGAAGGGGTCGAGGGTCGGGTGCCCTACAAGGGCCCGGCGCAGAAGATCCTGTACCAGCTGATCGGCGGCCTGCGCTCGGCCATGGGCTACTGCGGGTCGCACACCATCGGCGAGCTGCAGACCGGAGCGCAGTTCGTGCGGATGAGCCCGGCCGGTCTGCGCGAGGCGCACCCCCACGACGTGACCATCACCGCCGAGGCACCCAACTACTGGATGTGAACCACCGGATGTGACGGTTCCGCTCAGGTGCCGACGAACCAGCCGTCGGCGCCGATGTCGGAACCCATGCGCGGGACGTACTGGTCGAAGTACACCCGCGACACGAGCTCGCGACGGCTGCGGACGTCGGCCTTCTCGAAGACCGACTTCAGGTGGTCCTGCACGGTGTAGCGCGACATGCTCAGGGCGGTCGCGATGCCGCGGGTGTCGACGCCCTGCAGCACCAGCTGGGTGACGTCACGCTCACGGGGCGACAGGTCGAACGCCGCGACCACGATCGCCACGATCTCGGGCGGACGTGCCTCTTCGATGGTGACGACCACGTCGGTGCCCGAGCTGGTCGGTCCGCTCAGCGGCGACGAGTGCAGCACGAGCCAGCGCCCGCTTCGACCCCGGACCCGCAGCCTCGGAGTCATCGTGCCGGTGCCGGCGGCGAGTCGACGGGCCGCCGCGACCAGCCCCGAGATCACGCTCGAGGTGCCGGTGTCCTCGGGGGTGACCCCCAGGTCGTCGAGCCAGGCGCTCGCGCCGTCGTTCATCTGGCCGAGGACGTCGTCGCCGTGCACGATCAGCACCGCCGGCGCGGCCGGCAGGTCGCGGGGAGCGTCCAGCTCGCCGACCCGTCCGACCAGCAGCGCCGAGCGGAACCCGACCGCCAGGTCCGACGAGAGCGCACCGACGAACGCGATGTCCTCCTCGGTGTAGTCCGGGTCGCCGTCACGACGATGCAGGGCGAAGCCGCCCCAGGTGTGACCATCCGCGCGGGCGATCGACCGCAGCTCGTCGGAGAACCCGTACTGGGGGTGGAGGAACTCGCGGGCCCGGAACAGCACGTCCGGCTCGTTCAGCGCCTCGAGGCGGGCCGAGGTCGCCGGCCGTGCGGCCGCCGACAACGCGGCGAAGTTCGTCGGGTTGTCGTAGCCGTACTCGATGGTCCCCCAGCGTGCGTCGGCCTCCTCGTCGGCGGCGAGCTCGCCCAACTTCACCGTGGCGGTGCACAGGTGGGTGGCGGGGTCGAACAACGCCGAGCACATCGCCCGGTACGGAACGGCGCGGCGCAGCGACCCGTCGACCTCGGTCAGGAACTCGGGGAGCGGCAGGCCCGCCCGCGACACGACCTCGATGTCACGGCGGACCCGCTCGGCGGTCAGCTGGCTCATCATGGGTTCCACTCTGCACCGACGGGCCACCCGAGCACACCCCCACATTGCTGGGGGTGGCCGGGACCCACCGCTCGCGGTCCACAGGAACACGACGCGCGGGGATGGGCAGGAACGGCCGGCGGCCTCAGTGTGGCGGGATCGGGCACCCCCGCCCGACCCGACCCGGAGGCGTTCCATGCTCCCGTTCCTGATCATCCTCGTGGGCTGTGCCGCCCTCGTCCCGCTGCAGTGGCAGCGGCTCCGACCACCGGGCCCGCGGACACGACCGCGACCCGCGCTCGGAGCGACGGCGGTCGTGCTGGCCGGCGCGGTCACCGTCGGGTCCCTGTCGGCGACGTTCAGGCCGGCCGACGCCGAGGACGCCCCCGGCGACGCCGACGCCGCGACGCTCGCCGGCGACCGCATGGTCACCGCACCGATGGCCGGCTACCAGCTCGCCGACGCGTTCGGCGAGGTCCCCGGAGTCACCCAGGTCGACCCGGTCGGCATCGCCGACGACGGCACCATCGTCGGCAACTACGTCCACGAAGGCCGACCCAAGGCGTTCCGGGCCCGACCGGGCCAGCCCTTCGAGGAGCTCTACGCGGCGGGCGCCGAGCGCATCACCGCTGACGCGGTCGCCCCCGACGGGACGATCGCCGGCCACATCGCCACCCTGTCCGCACCCGACGCGGACGGCTGGGTCGGGGTGTGGGACCCTGACGACGAGGGCAACCTCGGGGACTTCACCCGCCGGCTGGCCCAGCCCAAGGGCGCCCCGACCGTCGAGACCGTCCGCGCCGTCAACAGCCGCGGCGACGTCCTGCTGGGCACGTCCGTCCTCCACCCCGACGGCAACCGCACCCTGCTCGCGCACCCCCAGCCCGGCGGGTCGAACCCGCAGCTGAGCGCCCTCGACATGAACGAGACCGGCCAGGTCGTCGGCTTCGCGACCTGGACCGAGTTCAACCAGCCCGTGACCCGGGCCGTGCAGTGGAACGCCGGTGTACCGGTGCTCCAACTCCAGTTCGGTCAGGTCAGCGCCATCGCGGACGTGATCGCCGATGACGGCACGATCGGGATGCGGGCCGCCACCGGCACCCCCGAGCAGGGCTACCGCACCTGGGTGGTCGCACCCGGCGTGGGGCCGGCCACCCCGGTGGCGCCGCTCGGGCAGGAGGTGCTGCTGCGCGACATCAACGAACGCCGCACCGCGGTGGGCATGGTCATGGCGGACGGCGCGCTGAGGCCCGTCGCCTTCGACGGCACGCTCAAGCGCCTCGACCGGCTCGTGGACGAGCCGACCGTGCACCTCCAGAGCGCGATCGGCATCAACACCGACGGCGTGATCGCCGGCGACGTCGACTGGCAGGGCGCCGCGTCGGTGTTCCTCGCCCGGCCGGTCAACCCGGTCGTGTTCGTGCACGGCGCCGGCGCCAGCCGCATCTCCCAGACAGCCCCCCGCACCGCGGACCGCGGCGACGAGGGCGACCAGGAGTGGATCCGCTGCGGGGCAGACCGCATGCACCTCAGCCTGTGGCCCGAGGACGTCCAGGCCGGTCGAGCGCTGACGAACCTGGCGGCGTTCGCGCCGCTGCGCGACGAGACGTGCTACGGAATCGGCTCCTGGGCCGACGACGCCCTCGGTGTCTACGACACGCTGCTCAGCCACATCGAAGGGACCGGGTTCCGCCCCTACCGGGTCGACGCCCGCCTCGACCGCTACACCACCGCCGGCTGCGACACATCCCAGAACAGCCCGAACCTGTTCACCTTCGCCTACGACTGGCGACTCGACAACGGCGACAGCGGCCGACGACTGGCCGACTTCATGGGCTGCGTGCGCAGGTTCTGGCCCGACCGCGACGTCAACATCGTCACCCACTCGATGGGCAGCCTGGTCGCCCAGCGCTACCTGCTCGACGCCGGTGATGACGCCCCCGTCGACCGGCTGATCACCTTCGGGGCGCCGTGGCTCGGCTCCCCCAAGCTGGTCAACGTCCTCTACACCGGCGACTTCGCCGCCGGTCCGGTCAACGGCCCGGCGGGCATCATCCGCCACATCGTCGGCAGCTTCCCCGCCGCGCACCAGCTGATGGCCGGGCCGTACTACCACCAGCTCGCCACCCGCCCGGTGTTCCGCGAGCTCGGCGCCGACCGCGACCTGGACGGCGTCGACCGCGACGACTTCACCTTCGCCCACCTCAAGCAGATGCTCGACGCCGAGAACCCCACCTTCACCCCCGGCACCGTCGCCGAGTCGTTCCAGACCCAGGCCGGCCAGGCCGACTGGAGCTCGCTCGACACCGACGTGGACATCACCCACTTCGTCGGGCTGCAGGCGGGGCGCAACACGATCGGCACCGTCGTGTACCGCACCCGACCGGTGTGCGACCTGTCCAGCTTCAGCTGCGAACCCCGAACCGTCGTCGAGCAGTCTCTGGTCTGCGGTGACGGCACAGTCCCGCTGGTGAGCGCAGCCCGGGTGGGCCGCGGCCGTGACCTCAACGCGCCCGACGCCGAGATCCAGGTCCTCACCTCGCCGTCCGCCGATGAGAACGGGCGGGCCGAGCACACCGGGATGACGACCAACCCCGCGGCGCTCGGACGTCTCGACCAGCTGCTGGCGACCCCGTCGGCCAAGGACGGACCCGGCACCTACTCGGCACCGCTGGGGGCCGAGGACCAGGACACCGCCAGCTGCGGCGGCTCCGCGAACGGCGCCGGACTCGCCGCCGCCGGCCAGGGGGCCCCGGACCGGGCGCACTCCCTGCGCTACCTCGAGCTGCTGGGCGGCTCCGACGTCACCGTGACCGACGACCTCCGCCACGTCACCCCGATGGCCGACGGCTCGACCGGCACCGTCCCCGGCGTCACCCAGTTCCGCTCGAACGCGGAGGACGCCGGACTCACCACGCTGCCGCTGTCGTCGACGCGCACCTACCGGATCGCGTTCCACGCCACCGGCGACCCCCTGCAGCTCGAGCTGCTCGACGGCACCCAGGACAACCCCACGCGGGCCATGCGCTGGACCGACGTCCAGGTGCCCGAAGGCGCCGCCGAGTTGGAGATGGCGCCGGAGCGCACCCCGGTGCTGCGCATCGACTCCGACGGCGACGGCGAGGTCGACTCACCGGTGGCCCCGACCGTCGACCTGTCCGGTCCCGCCGCCGCGGACGTCACCGCTCCCGAGCTGACTGTCACCGCCGTCGGCACCGGGGAGGACCGCCGGTACGCGGTGTCGGCCACCGACGACGGCCCCGGGGCCATCGACGTGCTGGTGTCGACCGGCGGCCGGTTCGCCCCCTACGACGGACCGTTCAGCGCCCCGGCGGGCACGACGACGATCCGGGCGTTCGCCACCGACGCGGCCGGCAACCGGTCCCCGATGACCGACGTCGCGATCGGCTCGGTTCCCACCACGCCACTGACCACCGGGACCCGCACCCGCGAGGCCAACCCGCGGGGTTGGAACACCGGTCCGGTCGACGTGGCGCTGCGCGCCGAGGCCGCCGGAGGCGTCGCCTCGGTGACCTGGTGGGCCGAGGGCGCCACCGCCACCGCGCCGAGCACCGTCGCCGGCGACCGGGCGGACGTCGCGGTGACCGCGACCGGGGTCACCCACCTGCGGTTCCGGGCCACCGGCGCCGACGGCACCGTCGAACCGGTGCGCACCCTCACCGTGCGCATCGACGACGACGACCCGTCGGTCCAGCTGCAGACCCCCTACGCCGACAGCACCGTCGCCGACCTCGACCGCATCGCCGGGACCGCCGCCGACGCCACCTCCGCTCCCGCCGAGGTCGACGTCGAGATCCTCGACCCGGACGACCGGGTGTGGGACGGCGACTCCTGGGAGGACGTCGGCGACGGCGAGCACCGGTGGCTGAACGCCACCGTCACGACCGGCCCGGCGGGCACCGCGACCTTCGAACGTCGCTCCGCCAACCCGTCGGGAGCGGACCTGCCTCCCGGCGGCTACCGCATCGGTCTGCGGGTGACCGACGGGGCCGGACACCGGAGCGTCACCGAGCCGGCCCGGGTGACCGTGGCCGCCGACGCCGCGTGGCAGGCGGTCGAGCTGGCGCCCCTCGGCCCGTCGCAGACCTCGAGCGCCCGAGCGGTCGACGACCGCGGCGCCGTGCTGGGCACCACGACCGACGGCGGCACCACCGACGTGGTGTGGGCCGGCGGCACCGTGACCGCTCTGCCGGTCGCGGAGGACGCCGAGGTGACCGCCCGCTCGATCGACGGGTCGATGGCCGGATCGGTCTCCTCGGGCGGCGGCGGGAGCCGGGCGTTCGAGTGGAGCCCGACCGGAACCCCGACCGAGCTGGCGCTCACCCCGGGGACGACGTCGAGCTGGGCGGTCGACCGCAACGACGCGGGCACCGTGATCGGCATGACCGGCAACGCCGGCGTCTTCGTCGATGCCGTCCGCTGGGACGACGACGGCGCCCACCGCCTGGCGCTGCCCTTCACCGGGGTGCCGGCCACCACCGACATCAACTCGGGCGGAGCGATCGTCGGCTGGATCGACCCGCCCGACATCGGCGACGTCACCCCCCGCCGCGCCGTGCGCTGGGACCCCGACGGAACCGCCCATCCGCTCGGCACGCTGGGCGCCCCGTCGCGGGCACCGAGCACGGCGACCGCCGTCAACGACCTCGGGGTCGTGGTCGGCTCGGCGTGGACCGACGTCGAGATCGCCGGCGACCAGCACGCCGTGGTGTTCCGCGACGGCCGGGCCGTTCCGGTCGACGCCGGGCTCTTCGCCGACGGCGCCACCGCCACCGACGTCAACGACCGGGGCTGGATCGTGGGCGACTACACCACCCGCACCGGTTCGCTGCCCCGGGCGTTCCTGTCGACCGACGCCGAGTCGGCCGTCGACCTCAACACGCTGCTGCCCGACGGGTCGGGCTGGGTGCTGGAGCGGGCCACCGGCATCAACGACCTCGGTCAGATCGTCGGGCGCGGCCGGCTCGACGGCGTGCCCCGCGGGTTCGTGCTGTCGACTCTGCACGCCCCGGTCGCCGAGGACGTGTCGGTGACCGCTGCCGGCGAGACCCGCATCACCCTCGACGGGTGGGACCCTGATCCCACCGACACGTTGACCCACCACCTGGTCGGCACCGCGTCGCACGGCTCGGCCGAGCTCCTCGACGGCGGCGTGGTGCGCTACCGACCGCAACGGGGCTTCACCGGCACCGACCGGTTCGACTACCGGGTCGAGGACGGACGGTTCCGCTCCGACTCGGCGACGGTGACCGTCACGGTGACCGAGGACCCGACCGGACCCGACAACCGGGAACCGCTGGCGACGATCACGCTGCCGGCCACCGGCATCGAGGGCACCTCGGTCACCGCCGACGGCTCGGCGTCGAGCGATCCCGACGGCGACGAGCTGACCTTCGCCTGGGACCTCGACGGCGACGGCGCCTTCGACGACGGAACGGCACCGACCGCGACGACGACGCTGCTCGACGACGGACCCCACAGCGTGGCGCTGCGGGTCACCGATCCCGACGGCGCCACGGCGAGCGCCACCGCGACCCTGACGGTGCTCAACTCGGCGCCGACGATCGGCGGCCTGCGGGGCACCGCGTCGGTCACCGCCGGGACTCCGCTCGAGCTGTCGGGCACCGTCGACGACGTCCCCGCCGACACCCACACCGCGGTGCTCGACCCCGGTGACGGCTCGGCGCCGGCCCCGGTCGCCGTCACCGACGGTCGGTTCACCCTGCGGCACACCTACACCACCGCCGGGGTCCACGACGCGGTCCTGAGCGTCGTCGACGACGACGGCGCCCACGCCGAGGCCCGCATCACGGTCACCGTCGAGGCCCCGGAGCGGGTTCTCGCCCCGGCCACGATCAGCGTCGCCGGTTCGGTCGCCGTGCCCGGCAGCGGGACCCGGCCGGACCGCATCGGTCTGGTCGGAGCGGTGATCGCCCCGAAGGGCTCGACGGGTTCGACGTGGGGGGCGATCGGAATCGCACGGACGGGCTCGACGCCGATGGCGCTCGGCAGCGTCAGGATGACCAGGGCCGGCACCTACACCGAGGGCGGCGTGCGCTACGGCGTCGTGATCGGCACCGGCGTCCTGGGCTCCGGGCGGACCGCCCGGTCGGTCACCTACGAGCTCACCGTCGCCGACGGCCGCCCCGACCGGGTGTGGCTGAAGGTCACCGACAGCTCGGGCGCCGCGGTGACCGGGCTGACCGTGGGTGGCACACCGCCGGGCGGAGGGCTCACATTCCTGTCGGGCAGCGCCTCAGTCACCCCTCGCTGAGGTTCAGTTCTGCCCCGGTGGATCCGGCTGTCGTCCTCCCGGCCCCGAGCCGCGAGGACGGCAGCCGGTTCGCCGCCCGGCGTCTGCGCCGTCGAGTGCGGCGGGGCAGACTCGGCCCATGCTGATCGCCCAGATCTCCGATCCCCACGTGACCACCGAGGGGACCGTGGTCCGGTCGCTGGTCGACACCCCGCAGCGCTTCGCCGACGCGCTGGCCACGTGCGCGGCGTTGCCAAAGGTCCCCGACGTGATCCTGCTGACCGGCGACCTCGTCAACGACGGGACCGCCGAGGAGTACGCGCTGCTCGCCGAGGCGCTGGCCGAGGCCCCGTGCCCGGTCCTGCCGATCCCGGGCAACCACGACGACCCGTTGCTGCTGCACGCCACCTTCGCCGCGCTCGACGTGTGCGGTGCGGCGCTGCCCGACCCGCGGTCCGGACCGTTCCACTACGTGGTCGACGACCACCCCGTCCGCCTGGTCGCCCTCGATTCCACCGTCGCCGGCCACCACCACGGGCAGGTCACCGAGCAGAGCGCGGCGTGGCTCGACGCCACCCTGACCGCCGCGCCGGAACGTCCGACGATGCTGTTCATGCACCACGTGCCGTACGCGACCGGGGCGTGGTGGTTCGACTACTCGGGCATCGACGGACGGGACCTGCTGCGCGAGGTGCTGGTCCGTCACCCCCAGGTGCTGCGGGTGGTGTCGGGACACGTCCACCGCGCCACGTCGACCCAGTGGGGTCACCTCACCCTGAGCAGCGCGCCGTCGACCGCGTTCCTGAGCGGGACCGGCGTCGGCGACGGTCCGCCGCTGATCGTCGACCAGCGCGCCGCTCCGCAGTTGTTCGCCGTCGACGGCGACTCTCTGGTCGCCTCCGAGGCGGACCTGCCGGGGCTGCGGCTCAGCATCGACATGCGCGACCTGGTGCAGGACTGGTCGACCTACGAGTCGGTCACCCGGTCCCGGGGACCGGTCTCCAAGGACATGTTCGGCGGCTGAGGCCACCGGCGGGAGGACCACGTCCGGAGCCACCGGCCGGGCGATCCGTTCCGCGGACCGCCGCCGCTACGGGCAGGCGAGCGTGTCGATCAGCAGGCTCACGTGTTGAGTTGCGCTCGGCATTCGAAGAATCTCGCGTCTCCAATGTCGGCGATTCGCGGGTGACATTCGTCGAGTTTGCAGGTGACATTGCTGGCAGGAACGTACCCCTGACCTGTCAGGGTCCGAGCAGTGCCAGCGGCACGACTGCGACGCCGTCGGTTCGCCGGTAGGCCTCGGGGCCGGTGTGGAGCACCAACGTGTCGATGCACTCGTCGCCGAGCTTGTCGCGCAGCCAGACGAGATGTCGTACGTCGTTGTCGCCAACGGCAGCCCCCAGCTTCACCTCGACCCCGAGCACCCCCTCGTCCGTCTCGACGATCAAATCGACCTCACGGCGGCCCTTCTCGGTGCGCAGGTGATGCACCCGCGCGTCGGATGCTTGCGCGAAGACCCTGACCGAGAGCGTGGCAAGGCTCTCGAAGAGCCCACCGAGGAAGCCGCCGTCGCGAGGCTGCAACGGGTCCGGAGCATCTCCACGCAACAGGCGCGTAGCGCTCCGCTTCACGAGCCGGGCAGCCAGGGCCGGATCCGCGAGGTGGTGGCAGGGCGCCAGGGTCAAGGCGCCGAGGTGGTTGTTGGAAGGGATCCACGCAGTAACGGGATCGAGGATGCGGAGCGCGGTGAGGAGTTCGATGTACGGCTGCGTCGTGGTCTTCGCCGGGCGTGCGTCGGCCGAGACCGTCGCGTGGGCCCGGATCTTCTCCCAGGACGCGGTCGTTCCCGTCGCCGCCGCGTAGGCGCGAAGCCAGGCCATGACAGTCGCGGGCCGCTGGACCGCGAACCCGGCCTCGGGTAGGTCGTGGCTCGCGATCCGTTCGATGTAGCTGTCGAGCTGGCGCGTCAAGGCCCGGCCCTCCAGGTGTCGCAGGCCAGGGAACCCGCCGGCCACCATCTCTGCGACGTAGTCCGCCAGTGCGATCTCCGTTCTCCCACCGACGTCACCGTTCCCACCCAGCAGCGCAGCAAGGGAGACCGATGTCTCCGCGACGCCACGCTCGGGGAGGGTGAGCGCCCGCATGCGCATGGAGGTGATGCGTCCTGCCCCGGAGTGCGATTCCTTCGTCGGGGCCGACCCGGTGAGGATGAACTGCCCTCCGGTGGAATCCGCGTCGACCAGTCGGCGCACGGCGTCCCACGTGGGGTGGACACGCTGCCACTCGTCGAGCAGCAGCGGTCGGGCGTCGCCGGCGATCACCGACGGGTCGGCAGCGACCACCTGCCGCTCCGCCTCGACGTCGAGCCGCCGCACCGTCACGCAGCGCTGCTCTGCCGTGGAGGTCTTTCCGACCCCCTTCGGGCCGTCGAGCAGAATGGCCGGCAGCTGCGTGAACAGCTCGTCCAACTCGTCGTCGATGATCCTTCGCTGGTACGGGCCCATGAAGTCCACGGTCCCCATATGATCCTGCGACGCTACCATTTCGGCACTCCTGACGCTACCGTTTCGGCACTTCCAACGCTACCGTTTCGGCACTCGCTTGCAACCCCGGGTGTTCGCGCCACCTGCCTCCTATGTCATCCCTGCGAACTGCTCGTCATGCGCCGCCTTTCCACGTTGCGACAGAAGTCCCAGGCCGCCCTCCTGCGTGATGCCCTCGACCAGCTGCTCGCCCATGACGAGCGGGAGCGGCTCACCGAGATGGCGCTCGAGGTGATCAGCCGGTACCGAGGGTCAACGCCCGAGGACGGCCAGACGAGCATCGCTGAAGATCACAACGCTGCGCTCGAGGACGCCTACCTCTCGTGACCGGACCCGTCTTCGTCGACACGTCCGCGATCTACGCCGTACTCGACCCCCACGACCGCCAGAACTTCACCGCGGGAGAGATCCTGGTGGACCTCATCACGTCGGGATCGACGATGGTCACGCACAGCGCGGTGATCCACGAGTGCAGTGCTCTGGTGCAGCGCCGCCTCGGGATGGCGGAGCGACGGGATCTGCACGGCCGGCTCCTGCCGCTGTTCGACATCGAGTGGGTCGACGCCGCGATCAGCGACCGGGCGGTCAGCGCGCTGATGGCCGCCGATCGCCGAGACGCCAGCCTGGTCGACTGGACGTCGTTCGAGGTGATGCGCCGGCGGGCGATCCGCATCGCGTTCGCGTTCCACGACGACTTCGTCGCCCAGGGCATCGACGTCCTGGCACGCTGACCGGCGTCGGTCGGAGCACCCGCTCAGACGACCCGGTCGGTCTCCCCCGGCAGGAGGAACCCGGGCGGGATGTCGCGGGCCGGGTCCATGTCGATCGGGGTGCCCGGGTCGGTGCCGGTCAGCCGGGCGAGCAGCTGGCGCAACATGGCGGCGGTCGCGCCCCACACGGTGTCGCCGTCGAGGTCGAAGAAGTAGATCGGCCGGCTGGTCGGGCCCTCACCCCAGCGCTCCTCGCGGAACACGCCGTCCGCGGTGAGCTCCGACAGCGGGACGTGCAGGACCCGGTCGACCTCGGCGTCGTTGGGACGCAGCTCGGGCACCCGCGACACCATCGCCACCACCGGCACGATGTAGGCGCGGCGCGAGATGGTGGTCAGGTGGTCGAGCTCGCCGAGCGGTTCGACCAGGGCCGGGTCGAGGGCGATCTCCTCGTTCGCCTCACGCAGCGCGGTGGTCACGTGGTCCTCGCCGGGATCGGCGCGCCCGCCCGGGAAGCTGACCTCGCCGCGGTGGGTGCGCAGGTTCCAGCTGCGGCGGGTCAGCACCACGTGCAGCTCGCCGTCGAGGTCGTAGATCGGCACCAGCACCGCCGAGGGCTCGGCGCCGTCCGCGGCGACCGGAGCGGCCAGCCCGAGGCGGTCGCGGGGGTACACCGAACGCACCCGGTCGGGCAGGATCAGCCGCGACTGCGGGTCGAGCTGCGACCACGGCGCGGGACGGCCGGGGGTCCAGATCTCCGGCCGAGGGATCTGCTGCGGGCCCCCGCGGGACACGTTCAGGCCGCGCCCGACGACGCCTCGACGAGCCCTTCGAGCAGGTCGCGCAGACCGTGGGTCTTCAGGTTGCTCATCGTCCGCCCCGGCGGCGTCTCGCCACGCTCCCACTCCATCCAGTACTGCAGCAGCTTGGCGGGGTCAGGGGCCGGACGATTCTCCATCCCCGGCACGATATGCCCGCCCGGGTCAGGACCGCGCCGGGCGACCCGGACACGACGTCGGATTCTCTGGTCGGGATTGTGACAAGGGTTGTGAGTGCGGACCCCTATATCGCCGGACGCGGGACGGCCCCGCCCGGAGGGCGGGGCCGTCGACGTCAGGCGGGCCTGATCACATCATGCCGCCCATGCCACCCATGCCGCCCATGTCGGGCATGCCGCCGCCGGCGGCAGCCTCTTCGGGCTTGTCGGCGACGAGGCACTCGGTGGTCAACAGCAGGCTGGCGATCGACGCCGCGTTCTGCAGCGCGGCACGGGTCACCTTGGCCGGGTCGATGACGCCGGCCTTCAGCAGGTCCTCGAACTCGCCGGTGGCGGCGTTGAGGCCGACCGAGCCGGTCTCGCGCTCGAGCTGCTGGACCACGACCGCACCCTCGAGGCCGGCGTTGTCGGCGATGAGCCGAGCCGGGGCGTCGAGGGAGCGCAGCACGATGCCGGCGCCGGTGCGCTCGTCAGCGTCGAGGGCCTCGACGGCCGAGGCGACCGCGGCCTTGGCACGGACCAGGGCGGTGCCGCCGCCGGCGACCACACCCTCTTCGATGGCGGCGCGGGTGGCCGACAGCGCGTCCTCGATGCGGTGCTTCTTCTCCTTGAGCTCCACCTCGGTGGCGGCGCCGACCTTGACGACGGCCACGCCACCGCTGAGCTTGGCGAGGCGCTCCTGGAGCTTCTCGCGGTCCCAGTCGGAGTCGGTGTTGTCGATCTCGGCCTTGATCTGGGCGACCCGACCGGCCACGTCCTCACCGGAGCCGGCGCCCTCGATGATGGTGGTGTCGTCCTTGGTGACGACGATCTTGCGGGCCTGACCGAGCAGGTCGAGGGTGGTGTTGTCGAGCTTGAGGCCGACCTCTTCGGCGATGACCTGACCGCCGGTGAGGATCGCCATGTCCTGCAGCATCGCCTTGCGACGCTCACCGAAGCCCGGAGCCTTGACCGCGACCGAGTTGAAGGTGCCGCGGATCTTGTTGACCACCAGGGTGGCCAGCGCCTCGCCCTCGACGTCCTCGGCGATGATCAGCAGCGGCTTGCCGGCCTGCATGACCTTCTCGAGCACGGGGACCAGGTCCTGGACCGAGCTGATCTTGCCGTTGACGAACAGCACGTACGGGTTCTCGAGCACCGCTTCCTGGCGCTCGGCGTCGGTCACGAAGTACGGCGACAGGTAGCCCTTGTCGAACTGCATGCCCTCGGTGAAGTCGAGCTCGATGCCGAAGGTGTTGGACTCCTCGACGGTGACGACGCCGTCCTTGCCGACCTTGTCGATCGCGTCCGCGATGACCTCGCCGATCTTGGGATCAGCGGCGGAGATGGCGGCGACCTGGGCGATCTCGGACTTCTCGTCGATCTCCTTGGCCTGCTCGGCGATCGAGTCGACCGCGGCGGTCACCGCAGCCTCGATGCCGCGCTTGACGCCGACCGGGTTGGCGCCCGCCGCGACGTTGCGCAGGCCCTCGCGGACCAGCGCCTGGGCCAGCACGGTGGCGGTGGTGGTGCCGTCGCCCGCGATGTCGTTGGTCTTGGTCGCCACCTCCTTCACCAGCTGGGCGCCCATGTTCTCGAAGGGGTCCTCGAGCTCGATCTCACGGGCGATGGACACGCCGTCGTTGGTGATGGTCGGGGCGCCGAACTTCTTGTCCAGCACCACGTTGCGGCCCTTGGGGCCGATGGTCACCTTCACGGCGTCGGCCAGGCGGTTCACGCCGGCCTCGAGGGAGCGACGAGCGTCGTCGTCGAACTTCAGGATCTTTGCCATGTGTGTGGGTTCTCTCGTTCTGTCGAGTTGTCGGTCGGACGGTCAGGCGGTCAGGGACCGGATCGTCACTTGACGATGGCGAGGATGTCGCGGCCGGAGAGGATGAGGACGTCTTCGCCGTCCTGGGAGACCTCGGTGCCGCCGTACTTGGAGTAGACGACGGTGTCGCCCACGTTGATGTCGAGCGGGATCAGCTCGCCGGAGTCGGAGCGACGGCCGGGGCCGACGGCCAGGACCTCTCCCTGCTGGGGCTTCTCCTTGGCGGTGTCGGGGATGACCAGCCCGCTGGCGGTCTTCTCCTCGGCCTCGGCGGGCCGGACGACGATGCGATCCTCGAGGGGCTGCAGGCTCATGGGTGGTGTTCCTCCGTTGGCGATGAGCACACGTGTGAAGCGAGCGCCGGTTAGCACTCGGTTGTGGCGAGTGCCAACGGTAGCACTCGTGCAGGGCGAGTGCTAACGGTCCGCGGGAGGTTCCGGGCCGGCGGAGAAGGCGCTCAGGTCGAACACGTGGACGACCAGTCCGTGCGCGGCGACCCGAACCCGCCCCCCACCCCGTTCTGTTCGTTCGATCACACCCTCACAGTTGTGATCGAACGAACAGAACGGGTCGCGGGCGGGGTCAGGGGGTGGGGACGGGGGCGAGCCAGCGGCCGTGGTAGTCGGCGTGGGCGACCAGCCGGTCACCCCCCTCGGGCCACCGCCTGACCCACACCGCCACCCGCCCGCGGTCCCACACGTCGGGTTCGAAGCGCACCCACACGACCGGCTCACCGGCCGTGGCCCGCTCCCCCGCCGACTCGATCGCAGAGGTGACCGCGGCCCGCTCGTCGGTCGGGATGTACTGCCACACGATCGAGTGCTGCACGATCGTCGCCGTGCCCGCCCCGACCGGTCGGGCCAACACCTCGGCCAGCACCTCGGCGGTGGGTCGCCCGGCCGTCGCCACCAGCTCGGCGGGGACCTCACGGGCCAGGTCGATGGCGGCGGCGAGCCGCGCGAAGCGCTCGACCTGGTCGGGCCACACGAACGACAGCAGCGTGAGCCGCCCCTCGACCGACGTCGGGTCGATCGGGTGGGGATCGATGCCGGTCCTCTCGACGACGCCCACCGTCGACAGCCCGGCCCGAGCCACGGTCGACATCTCCGGCGCCAGCCGCACCCGGCCGTCCGGATCGCCGAGCACCGGGCCGGACCCGCCACCGGACAAGTCGAGACCGAAGCGGTCCAGGCGCAGGTTCAACCCGCCGGAGCAGCCGATCTCGACCAACCTCGCCGGCCCGCCCCGATCGGCGAGGGCGACGGCGTGCGCGTAGCCCAGCGCGGCGGCCCGGCCGACCTCGTTGGTCTGCACCTCTCGGTCCAGCCCGGCCACCAGCGCGTCACCGTGGTGGTCGACCAGCCCCGCCCACCCGGATCGGAGGACCCGTTCGCCGTCCGCGTCGGCCGGCGGGGCCTCACCGCCACAGCTCGGTAGCAGCGACGCCCACTCCGGCGCCGACCCCGCCAACGCGAGCCGGTGCGCGGCGCCGACCAACCGCAGCGGTCCGGCCTGCCCGAAGCGCAACCCGGCCCGCTCGCGCAGAACCGACCACGACGGACCCTCGGCCCGGACGTCCGCGGCGACGATCCGCAGGAGGCGGGCCCACAGCGGGGAGCCGAGATCGTCGCACGCCGCGGCCTGCTGCTCGAAGCGACCGGACCACTCGTCGGGTCCGGCAGGTTCGTCAGCTCCGGCCCACTCGTTTGTTCCGGCCCGCTCGCCGGCGACGGCGCCCTCGCCGGCTCCGCTGGACGCCTCCCCCACGTGCTGCCGACCCTCAGCGGTGGCTGGTCAGCCGCAGGTTGGGGTCCGCTCCGGTGCTCAGCGGCGACGGTCCGTCGTCACGCAACCGGTACCAGCCGGCCGAGGCGATCATCGCCGCGTTGTCGGTGCACATGGCCCGGCTGGGCAGGAAGGCGTGCAGGCCGTCGTCGGTGCACGCGGTCAGGAACTGCTCGCGCAACAGCGAGTTGGCGGCCACCCCGCCGCCGATCGCCAACGCCCGGGCCCCGGTCTCCGCCGCCGCCCGCCGCGCCTTGGCGACGAGCACGTCGACCACCGCGGCCTGGAAGCTGGCGGCCACGTCCGGGGTGGACACATCGGGGTTGGCCCGCACGTGGTTGACCACCGCGGTCTTCAGGCCGCTGAAGGAGAAGTCGAGGCCGTCGTCGATCATCGAGCGAGGGAACCGCACCGCCTCGGGGTCGCCGTCCATGGCCTCACGGTCGATCGCCGGGCCGCCGGGGTAGCCGAGGCCGAGGAAGCGGGCGACCTTGTCGAACGCCTCGCCGGCCGCGTCGTCGAGGGTCTGGCCGAGGATCCGGTAGCGGCCGTGGTCCTCCATCAGCACCAGCATCGTGTGGCCGCCCGACACCAGCAGCACCACCATCGGCAGCTCCAGGTGCGGGTCCTCGAGCAGCGCGGCGTACAGGTGCGCCTCGAGGTGGTTGACCGACACGAACGGCACGTCCCAGGTGAGCGCGAGCGCCTTGGCCGCCGACACGCCGACCAGCAGGGCGCCGATCAGGCCCGGCCCGGTGGTCGCGGCGACGGCGTCGATGCGGCGACCGTCGACGCCGGCCTCGACCATGGCCCGCGCCACGACCGGGATGATCAGCTCGTTGTGGGCCCGGCTCGCGATCTCGGGCACCACGCCGCCGTACTTGGCGTGCAGGTCGACCTGCGAGCTCACCACCGACGACAGCACGTCGGTGCCGCCCCGCACGCACGCCGCGGCGGTCTCGTCGCACGACGTCTCGATGCCGAGCACGAGCGCGTCGGAACCCGCCGCGGCCCCGCCGAGCAGTCGGGGTGACGCCGCGTCAGCCGGCACGGTCCACCACCAGTTCGGCCAGGGCGACCGGCAGCGCGTCGGTGAGCGCGTCGAGGCGCGCCCGACCCTCGTCGGTCCCGATCCCGTGAGCCCACATGATGAGGGCGTCCTCCTTGATGTCGTTGTAGTAGTTGGGCCGGACGCCGCCGGGCGAGAAGCCGAAGCCCCGGTACAGGTCCTGGGCGCCACGGTTGGTCACCCGCACCTCGAGGGTCAGGTCCTCGACATCGAGCGCCAGCGCCTCGCGGAACAACACGAGCAGCATCCGGGTCGCGATGTGCCGGCGGCGGTGGTCGGGGTCGACGGCCACGTTGGTGATGTGGCCCTCGAAACCGGTGAGCATCAGCCCGGCGAAGCCGACGACGCGGTGCCCGTCGAGCGCCACGACGTAACGGCGCGACGTCGGCATGCGCAGCTCGCCCTGGAACAGCGACAGCGACCACGGCCGATGGTTGGTGCGGTTCTCGATGTCGACGACGCCGCGCAGGTGACGTCGCCGCATCGGGACCACGACCACGCCGTCGCCAGCGGGAGCGACGACCGACGGGCCACGGTGCGTCGGGAGCACGGAGCGCTCAGCGGGCATCGCGCACCGACCAGTTGATCTCGGCGTCGGGTCGCCGCAGGTAGATCGGTTCGATCGCGTCGGGCCGCTCGAACTCCTCGCGCAGCGCCCGGGCATGCGCGAGCTGCACCAGCGACTCGGCCGACGGGTGGCAGTGGTCGTGAGCGACCAGCTCGACCTTGGCCAGCCCCTCGAACGCCTCGGCGTAGCGGTTGGCGCCGTCGCCGACGAGCAGGATCTCGTCGGGGCTGGCGAGCAGCTGGCTGGCCAGGTCGTCGGGCGAACCGATCTGGTGCTCGCCCAGGCGTTGCACGCCGCCGGGGACCTGCCGGTAGAAGGCGTAGTAGAGCTCACCTCGGCGGGCGTCGATGGCGGTGACGATCAGTCGGTTGCTGAACCGGACCGGGAACGCCAGCAGGTCCAGGCTCGACACGCCGATCATCGGGACCCGCAGGCCGAACGCGATCGCCTTGGCCGTCGCCACCCCGACGCGCAGGCCGGTGAACAGGCCGGGCCCGACGTCGACGGCGACCAGTCCGATCTCGCCGAGCTCGATGCCGGCCTGACCGCAGATGAACTCGATGGCCGGGGTGAGGTTCTCGGCGTGGCGCTTGGCCTTGCCGGAGTGCGCCGAGGCGAGCACGCCCTCGTGGCCTCCGATGGCGCAGCCCGCCTTCACCGTCGCGGTCTCGATGCCCAGGATCAGCACTCGCCCACTCCGTCCCGTTCCGTCGGTGCTCCCCGCTCACCGGTGCCCGCGTCGGCGTCGCCGGCGCCGCCCTCGGTCCACGGCGCCAGCGCCGCGCCCAGGGCGCGGACCCGCGCCGACCACCGCGGACCGATCGGACGCAGCTCCACGATGCGACGCTCGAACACCTCCGCCGACCCGGCAGCAGCCCCGGCAGCGGCCTCGACAGCAGCCCCGGTAGCGGGGGCCGAGCTCTCACCCGTCGGCGCCGGGCCGTCGGGCACGTCGAAGCGCAGGTGGACCTCGAGGTAGTCGTGCGGCAGGGCCGGGGCGATGGTGTCGCCCCACTCGATCACGGTCACCGACCCGTCGTCGAGCAGCTCCGACAGCCCCAGGTCGAGCGCCTCGGACACCTGCTCGAGCCGGTACACGTCCAGGTGGTACAGGTCGAGACGACCGGTGTAGCTGCGCACGAGGGCGAAGGTGGGGCTGGTGATCTGCTCGTCGATGCCGAGCCCCCGGCCGAAGCCCTGGGTGAACGCCGTCTTGCCCGCGCCGAGGTCGCCGACCAGGACCAGCAGGTCCGACGGGCGGGCCAGCTCGGCCAACGCCGCCGCGAGGTCACGTGTCTCGAGCACCGACGCGGTCCGCGCCACCAGCCGGGCCTGATCGATCACGCGGAGCCTCCCGCGTCGACCGACGCGCCGGTCCCGGCCGACGCAGCGGTGCCGAGCGTCTGCTTGGCCCGCACCAGGTCGGCGCGCATCCCGGCCATCGGTTCGCCGCCGCCGCGCAGCACCGCGGCGGGGTGGAACGTCGGCACCAGCTGCACGGGCGTGCCGTCGGGGCGGTCCCGGTACGGGTACACCGACCCTCGGAGCCTGGTGATCCCCTCGCGGGTGTCGAGCAGCAGCCGCGACGAGAAGTTCCCGAGCGTGACGATCACCTTGGGTCCGATCAGGTCGACCTGGGCCTCGAGCCAGGGGCGGCACGCCTCGATCTCGTCCGGCTTGGGGTCCCGGTTGTCGGGTGGTCGGCACTTGACGACGTTCGCGATGTAGGCGCGGTCGCGGGTCAGGTCCATCTCCTCGGCCATCAGGCGATCGAGCAGCTGACCGGACCGGCCGACGAACGGCAGACCCTGACGGTCCTCCTCGGCGCCGGGCCCTTCGCCCACGAACATGAGGTCCGCGTCGGGGTCGCCGGACCCGAAGACGACCTGGGTGCGGCCCTCGGCCAGGCGGCAGCGCCGACACTCCAGCGCCCGGTCCCGCAGCTCCGCGAACGCCGCGGCCCGCTCGGCCCGGTCGGCCGGGACGGGTGAGTCATCTGCGACGGGAGCCACGATCCGAGCCTAACGGGACGCGCCCGGGGAGCCCGACGCGCGTGCGGCGGCCGGCGTCACGGTCGAGGGGTCACGGGACCAGCCGGTCGCCGGGCGCCAGGTCGGCCATCGCCGCGACCTGCCGGATCGCCCGGTCGACCACCTCGACGGCGTGGGCGCGGACCCGCTCGACGGTGGCATCGACCGCCCCGGTGGCCGCCGCGACGAAGGCGTCGCCGTCGACGCGGCTGTGCGCGGGCGTGATGGCACGGGCCAGCCCGTCGTGCGCGCCTCGGGCGACGTGGTGGCAACCCAGCTTGTCCAGCCTCGCGTTGGTCACCACGACACCGATCGTCGTGTTGGTGACGGCGCCCGAGCCGGCGGCGGCCGTGCCGTCGGCGGTGCGCTCCAGGCCGGTGTCACCCGGCGGCGGCAGCTCCGGCCACGGCTCGTCGTCGAAGCCGGCGCCGTGGACGTCGCCCCAGGGGTTGGCGGCGACGAGAGCGGCGACGACCAGGTCGCCGTCGCGCCGCAGCGCACCGACCAGCCCGCCGGGAACAGCGCGCTCGATGCCCCTCCACTTGGACGCGGTCGCTCCGGTGCCGGCACCGATCCGGCCCACGGCCGAACCCGCCCCCGCACCGGCGATCGCCTCGGCGGCCGCGATCCGACCCTGCTCGACCCCGGGACGGACCGAGGCGTCGCCGACGGCCAGGTCGAACAGGCTGAGACCGACCACGATCGGCACCCGGCCCGCCATGGTCGGCAGACCCCGGTCGTGCTCCTCGAGGACACCGGTGACGCCGACCGCGGCGGCCAGGCCGAACGCAGAACCCCCGCTGAGGACCACGGCGTCGATCGTCGGCACCGTCGCCGCCGGGTCGAGCAGGGCGAACTCGTGGCTGGCCGGCGCCCCGCCCCGCACCTCGCCCGAGGCGACCACCGCCGGGTCGAACACCACGACGGTGCAGCCGGTGAGTGCCACCGGGTCGCTCCAGTGCCCGACCGCCACCCCGTCGATCCCGTCGATCACGACCCACCCCCGCCGGATGGATCGGGTTCGGGCCCGGCGGGCCGGTCCGCCCACCCGTCGACGAAGCCGGCTCCGTGGCTGATCCGGGTCAGGTGTCGCCGCGGCAACCTCGGGCCGAAACCGCAGACGATCTCGTAGGAGATGGTGCCGAGCATCTCCGCCCACTCGCCGGTGGTGATCTCCTCGTCGCCCTGGCGACCGATGAGGACCACCTCGTCGCCGACGGCCACCTCGGGCCCGTCGGTCACCTCGACGACCAGCTGGTCCATGGTCACCACGCCGCGCATGGGCCGACGCACGCCACCGATGAGCACGTCGGCGCCCAGCTCACCGAGCCGACGCGGAACGCCGTCCGCGTAGCCGAGCGGCACGACCGCCAGACGGGCCGGGCTCCGGAAGCGGTGACGCAGGCCGTAGCTGACGCCCTCGCCGGCGGCGACGCTGCGCACCCTCGACACCTCGGCGCGCACGTTCATGGCGGGCTCCAACGGGACCGGGAGCTCCAGGTCGGCCGACGGGGGAACCCCGTAGGTGGCGATCCCGACGCGCACCAGGTCCAGCCGCGCCGCGGGGTGTACGAGCGCAGCAGCGGAGTTGGCGGCGTGGCGGAGCCCGGGGTCGATCCCCGCCGCGGCGAGCTCGGCGAGCACCGCGGCGAAGAGCTCGAGCTGCTCGTCGGTCTCGGGGCGGTCGGGCTCATCGGCGACAGCCAGGTGGGTGAACGTGCCCTGGAGCTCCAGTCCGGCGTCGAGCACGGCGCGGGCCAGGTCGACCGCGTCGGCGGGGTCGCAGCCGACGCGGTGCATGCCGGTGTCGACCTTGAGCTGAACCGGCCACGGCGTCCCGCCGGCCGCGGCCGCGGCCGCGGCGATCCCCTCGGCGGTGTCGACCGTGGGGTTCAGACCGGCGGCGAAGGCGTCGACCATGGCATCCGGCGGCGGTTGGGACAGCACCAGGACCGGGGCGTCGATGCCGACGTCGCGCAGCTCCTGGCCCTCTTCGACCAGGGCGACGGCCAGGCGGTCCGCCCCGGCCGCCACCGCGACCGCGGCGACGTCCTCGGAGCCGTGGCCGTAGCCGTCGGCCTTGACCACGACGCACAGCTCGGCGGGGGCGACCAGGTCCTTGAGGACCGCCACGTTGTGCGCCACGGCGTCCAGGTCGACGTGGACAGCGGCGTGACGAGGCATGACAGGTCGATGCTACCCGCCACCTCCGCCCACCCCCGGTCCCGCTTTGTCCCGCAGGGACGCGGTGATCACCGCGTCCCTGCGGGACAAAGCGAGAGTGGGGGGTGTCAGCCGAGCAGGTCGGCCCAGGCGTCGGGCAGGGCGTCGGCGACGTCGGAGGCGACCAGGCCGCGCCGCGGACCGAGCTCGGCGGCGCGACCGTGCAGGTGCGCGCCTGCGGCCGCGGCCCGAACCGGCAGCGCCCCCGACGCGATCAGCGCGGCGATCGTGCCGGTGAGGACGTCGCCGGTCCCGGCGGTGGCCAGACGCTCGTCTCCGGATCGGACCAACAGCACGTCGCCGTCGGGCTCGGCGACCACGGTCGTCGGTCCCTTCAGCAGCACCACCGCCCCGGTGGTGGCGGCCAGGGCGCGGGCCGCGTCGACGCGGTCCTCGCCAGGGGGCGCCCCGGTCAGCATCTCGAACTCGCCGTCGTGGGGGGTGAGCACGGTCGGCGCCGGCACGTCGTCCACGACGGGACGGGAGTGGAGTGCCGCTGTCGGGGCGTCGGCGATCGCGGCCAGGCCGTCGCCGTCGAGGACGACCGGCCGGTCCGTCGCGGCCAGCGCGGCGCGAACCCGCGCTGCGGTCCCGGCATCGCGACCCAGTCCGGGCCCGATGGCGACGCAGCCGAACCGGGAGGCGTCGCTCGACATCAGGCGGTCCCAGTCGTCGGTTCGCGCCCCGAGCACCACCGCCTCGGTCGGGGCGGGCGGGTCCTCGACGCCGGGGACGGTCAACCGCACGTAGCCGGCTCCGGCACGCAGCGCGGCGGTCGAGCACAGCTGCGCGGCCCCGGTCATGCCCGGCGACCCGGCGACCACCCACACGGCGTGACGCCACTTGTGGTCGTCGACGGCTCGGGCCGGGACCCAGGCGAGCACGTCGTCGTCGGTGACCAGGTGACAGCCGGCGGCGCCGACCACGGCGGTGTCCTCGACGTCGAGGCCGATGTCGGCCACGACGACCTCGCCGGCGTAGGAGGGTCCGGCTCCGAGCACGAGGCCCGGCTTGAGCGCAGCGAAGGTGACGGTGCGAATCGCGGGAGCGGGAGCGCCCGAGACGGCGCCGGTCAGGCCCGAGATCCCCGACGGGATGTCGACGGCCAGGACCGGAGCACCGTCGACGTCGGGGAACCGGTAGTTGCCCCGGAACCCGGTTCCGAAGGCGGCGTCGATCACCAGGTCGGCCGGTCCGAGCACCGTGGGGGCGTCAGCCACGTCGTGCACGGTCACCCGCACCCCCCGCCGGGCCAGGAGCGCGGCGGCGACCCGACCGTCCTCGCCGTTGTGGCCCGGTCCGGCCACGACCACGACCCGACGTCCGTAGGTCCCGCCCATCAGGTCGACCGCTGCCCGGGCCACGGCGCCGGCGGCCCGCCCGATGAGCACCTCCACCGGCTCGGCGGCCGCGGCGTCGACCGCGGCCATCTGCGACGGGGTCAGGACGGTGAGCACACCGTCATCCTGCCGCGACCCGCCACCGGATGGGGCCGAGATCGACGGCGCCGGGATCCCCGACCGGACGGTGCCCTCGGGACGGACCCCGCCGGGACGGTCAGGTCCGGGCCAGCACGACGGCGTGGGCCATCGGACCGTCGTGGGTGAGCGACACCAGCCAGCTGGTCACCCCCACCGTGTCGGCCACCTGGCGGGCCCGACCGGTGAGGCGCAGCGACGGCGAGCCGTCCGCCGCGGTCAGCACCTCGACGTCGGTGAACGACATGGCCGACATGCCACGACCGAGGGCCTTCATCGTCGCTTCCTTGGCCGCGAAGCGGGCGGCCAGGTGCGGGAGCGGATCGGCGTGTCGACCGCAGCGGGCCTGCTCGGCCGGGGTGAACAGGCGGTGGAGCAGGCTCGGCGTCCGATCCAGCGCGGTGCGCAACCGGTCGACGGCGACCAGGTCGGTGCCGACGCCCACGACCGTCCCGACCCCCGCGGCGCCGACCGACGTCGGGGCGTCGTCCCGGTCGGTCACGTCCGCCAGCGGTCGGCCAGGTCCAGGATCGGGACCGTGAGCAGGTCGGCCACCGGCTGCTGGGCCAGCAGGTCGTCGCGGAACACGTCCTCGGTCTCGGTGACCGCGTCCTTGAGCGCCTGGTAGCGACGGCGGTAGCCCTGGAGCACCGCGCGGGCGGTCGGCGCGGGCAACGTGTCGGGCAGCACCACGTGCAGCAGCTGCAGGCCGGTGGTCACGCCGTCCTTGGTCTCGGGGACGATGACGACCAACCGGCCGTCGGCCCGGCCCCGAGCCACCATCAGCTCCTGCTCGCGGGCGACCAGGGCCTTGGTGCCGCGCAGCCGGCTGTCGCGGTCGACCCGCGACGCCAGCCCGGTGGAGATCCCCCGACGGTCGAGCACCACCAGCTGGGCCTGGTCCAGGTCGTCGCCGTGCTCGACGGCGTAGCGGGTGGAGCCGACGACCTCGATGACCGCCGGGTCGAGCTCGCCGAGGGAGCGGAGCGTGGAGTACGTGAGGCGGTCGCGGGGAGAACCGGCCTGGATGAGAGCGTCGACCAGCGCGACCTGAAGCAGCGACTCATCGGAGCGGCTGATGCCGACGGTGACGGTCTTGGCCTGGTGCTTGATGGCGTCGACGGGCCGGGTGAGCTCCTCGATCGCCGCGGTCAGACCCGCTTCGAGGTCCTCGAGCACGACTCCCGGGGTGCCGACCTTGCCGAACTCGACCTGGTAGGCGTCGAGCGGAGAGATGCCCAGCGCGTAGCGGAACAGCCCCGCGACCCGCACCGCGGTGCCGGCCTCGAGGTGCCCGTCGTAGGAACCGGTGCGAAGGCCGTCCATGAACGCCGAGGCCGACGCGGTCAGGACCGGTCGGAGCCGACGCATCAGCGCCTCGCCGTCGTTCAGCTCCCGCAGGTCACCGCCGAGGGTGGAGACCGCCTCGTCGATCGCGGCGCGCACCTCGCGCAGCGGCCGGGCCTGGGCGTCGATGCCGAGCGCGGCCTCGTAGCCGAACAGGTGCCCGACCATGGTGGCCAGCACGAACCCCAGGCGGGGGTGGGTGTCGGGCACGCTGAGCACCGCCAGCGCGGCGTCGAAGGCGCGGTCGCCGTTCGAGGCGATGACGATCGGGGCGGCCTTGTGGGCCCGGAAGATCGCCACCTCCTTGGCCACGTCATCGGCGGTCGATCCGACCAGGCCTGCGGCGCACACCAGGATCATCGGTTCGGAGGACAGGTCGATGTGCTTCTTGTCCTCGGTGGCGTCGCACGCGATCGACTTGTAGCAGAGCTCCGACAGCTTGATCCGCAGCTCGCGGGCCGCGATCTGGTTGGGGCCGTTGCCGACGATCGCCCAGTAGCGGCGCGACGGGGCGAAGGTCCGGGCCGCGGCCGCGATGTCGGGGCGGGTGGCGAGGGTGGCCTCGAGCGCGGCGGGCACCTGGGCGAGGGAGCGCAGCAGCTCCTGCTCGTCGGGGTGATCGGGGGTGCGGCCGCCGGGCACCTGCTCGGAGATGGAGTAGCCGAGCAGCAGTCCGGCCGCGACCTGCGCGTAGAACGCCTTGGTCGACGCCACGCTCATCTCCACGTCGCGTCCGTCGGAGGTGTAGAGGACGCCGTCGGCCTTGTCGGTCAGGTCCGAGTTGCGTCGGTTGACGATCGCCACCACCGACGCTCCCCGCCCCCGAAGCAGGTCGACGGTGCGGTTGGTGTCGGTGGTGGTGCCCGACTGGCTGATCGCGACGGCCAACGTGTCGGACATGTCGGCGCGGAGGCGGAATCCCGACAGCTCCGTCGCCGGTAGCGCCTCGACGCGGACCTCGGTGTCGGCCAGAAGCTCGCGGAGGTGTTCGGCCAGGCTCTGGCCGGCGACCGCCGCGGTGCCCTGCCCGATCACGAGCACCCGGGTCACCTCGCCGGCGGCCAGCCGTCGACGGACCTCGGCGGGCAGCGAGTCCTCGGGCAGCTCGACGTCGAACCGGCCGTCCGACTCGATGAGCTTGCCCCGCAACGTCTTGCGGAACGAGCCGGGCGCGTCGGTGATCTCCTTGAGCAGGAAGTGCGGGAAGGTCCCGCGGTCGATGTCGCGGGTGGTGATCTGGGCGTGGGTCAGGTCGGCTGCGGTCACCGGCAGTTCGGTGCCGTCGTAGGACCAGCGCCCGATCCCGTCGATCGTGCCGGCCCGTCCGGCGGCCAGCTCGACGATCTGGCCCCGGCTCGCGACCGGGTTGTCGGGGTCCGCGGGGGTCTCGCCGTCGAGGCGGAGGTAGGTGGCGGTCTCCTCGACCACGCCGTAGGGCTCGGACGCGACGATGTAGGCCTCGTCGGCCAACCCGACGTAGAGGGCCTGACCGCTGCCGCGCAGCGCCAGGAGCAGTCGGTCCGGGGACGCGGCGGACGCCGCGCCGATCGCCACCGACCCCTCCAGGCGTGCGACCGCCTCGCGGAACGCCTCACGGGGTGCCCTCCCGGCGACGAGACCCCGGCTGACCAGGGTGGGGATCACCTTGGCGTCGGTGGTGACCTCGGCGGGGAGGCGCAGTCCGTCCGACGCGACCAGGTCCGCGTGGTTGTCGACGTCGCCGTTGAGGACCGCGGTCACGCACGGGGCGCCGCCGGCGCCGGGTTCGAGCGCCGTGCCCTCGGCGTCGAGCTCGTCGGACACCTGGGGGTGGGCGTTGGGTTCGGAGATGATGCCGATCGACGCCCACCGGGTGTGGCCGAGCACCAGGCCGTCGACGTCCGCGGAGCGCAGAGCGCGTTGCAGCAGGTCGTCGGAGCGGATCGCGGCGCGCAGCGCCGCGGTGTTGTCGCCCAGCTCCCCGATCTCGGCCGCGGCCTTGTGGACCACGACCAGGACACCGTCACCGAGTCGGACCGATCCGTCGGTGAACGACACGCCGGCGCGCTCCTCGAGGGCTCGGCTCACGGCCGGGTCGGCCGGGTCCAACCCGTGGCCGGTCAGCTGAACCTCCAGCCCGGCGGAGTCGCGGCCGCGGACCTCGAGGCGGTCGAGCGCCGACAGCGCCTGGTGGAGGCTGAGCGCTACCGCGACCCCGGCCTCGGTGCCGCCGTCGGCGTCGAAAGTCGCTCCCAGGAGCCCGTCGACCTCGCGGACGGCACGGAGCCGGTCCTGGCGGATGGCCCACAGCGCGTCCTTGCAGGCGAGCAGCGCGGCGTTCACCGCTTCGAGCTGCTCGGCGGGCGGTGCGGTCTGGGGGTCGTCGAGCTCGGCCTCGAGCTGGGCGAGCCGCTCGGCGAGGCCGTCGGCAGCCGCAGCCAGTCGGTCCGCGGCGGCACGGTCCGAGCGGAGGCTCACAACACCGGGGACGCCGCGCAGCGCAGCGTCGACCGTCGTCAACCGCTCGGCGGCGGCGGACAGTGCGGCCGTTCGATCCTGCGTCGATCCCGGGTCGGACGCCTCGAGCAACGGCGCGACGTCGTGGAGGACCTGGGCCAGCTCCGCTGCCGCGGCCGGCGTCCTATCGGTCGGTCGCCGGACGACGGCGATGATCCCACACACCTTGGTGCACCTCCGTAGGGGGTCGGTCAAGTGTAGGGGGTGCCCGATTTCCGCACCGAGTCGATCACCCGATCCCCAGGAGCGGGTCCGGACCGACGGACCGGTCAGGCCGAGGTACGCAGGGCCTCGACCGCCGCGACCAGTCGGTCGACCGCGGCCGCGGCAGCGTCCTCGGTGGGCGCCTCGGCCATGACCCGCACGACGGGCTCGGTGCCCGATGGCCGCAGCAGGACCCGGCCCTCGTCGCCGAGCTCCGCGCCGACCCGGTCGATCTCGTCGGCCAGGCGGTCGGCCACGTCGGGCATCGGGGCGTCGACCGCGACGTTGCGAAGCACCTGCGGCAGCTTGGTCATGGCCGCGTCGACCATCGCCCCGACGGTGACCTCGCCGCCCAGCACGCCCTCGCGGACCACCAGGTCGGCCAGCACCACCGCGCTCAGCAGACCGTCCCCGGTCGTGCCCAGGTCGCCGAACACCAGGTGGCCCGACTGCTCGCCCCCCAGGCTGAGGTCGCCCTCGGCCATGGCCGCCAGCACGTGGCGATCACCCACCGCGGTCTCGATCACCGTGATGCCCTCGCGTCCCATCGCCTGACGGAAGCCCAGGTTGGACATGACGGTCACCACGACGGTGTCGTCGGTGAGCCGCCCGCGGTCGCGCAGGTCGGTGGCGCACAGCGCCATGATCTGGTCGCCGTCGACCAGGCGGCCCCGCTCGTCGACCGCCAGGAGTCGGTCCGCGTCGCCGTCGAAGGCGAGCCCCAGATGGGCGCCCGTCTCGAGCACCGCGCCCTGGAGCACCTCGGGGTGGGTGGAGCCGCAGCCGTCGTTGATGTTGGTGCCGTCGGGCTCGGCGAACAGCACGGTGACCTCGGCGCCGAGGTCCGCGAGCACGTCGGGGGCGACGGCCGACGCGGCGCCGTTCGCGCAGTCGACGACCACCCGCAGCCCGTCGAGCCGACGACCCTCGGTGACGCCTTCGATCGACGCCGCGTACTCCTCGGCCAGGGTGACGTCCGCGAGCAGGGACCCGACGTCGGCTCCGACCGGGACGCCCTCGTACGGGGTTCCGGCGGTCGCTACCGCGTCGAGCGCCGCGGCGATCACCGCCTCGACGGCGTGCTGCTGGTCGTCGGTCAGCTTGAGCCCGCCGGGGGCGAACAGCTTGATGCCGTTGTCGGCGAAGGCGTTGTGCGACGCCGAGATGACCACCCCGACCACACCGTCGCGCTCGGCGGCGAACGCCACCGCGGGGGTGGGCACGACGCCGGCAAGAACCGCATCGGCACCCTCGGCGCACACCCCGGCGGCCAGGGCGGCCTCGAGCAGCGGACCCGACCGGCGGGTGTCGCGGCCGATGACGACGCGCCGGGCACCGAAGGCCCGGACCGCGGCCCGGCCGATGGCCGTGGCGATCTCGGGGGTGAGGTCGCGACCGGCGAGCCCGCGCACCCCGTCGGTGCCGAAGCGGACGGTCACCGGGGGACGATCAGCGCTTGGAGTACTGCGGGGCCTTGCGGGCCTTCTTGAGGCCGTACTTCTTGGATTCCTTCTCGCGTGCGTCGCGGGACAGGAAGCCGGCCTTCTTGAGGGCGGGGCGCAGCTCGGGGTCGACCTCGATGAGCGAGCGGGCGATTCCCAGACGGATGGCGCCGGCCTGGCCGGTCACGCCGCCACCGTGGAGGGTGGCGTCGACGTCGTAGGTCTCGCTGGTCTCGGTGACCCGAAGCGGCTCGGTCAGGATCATCCGGTGCGTCGCGTTCGGGAAGTAGTCCTCGAGCGGGCGCTTGTTGATGGTGATCACGCCGGTGCCGGGCCGCAGCCGGACGCGGGCGACGGCCCGCTTGCGACGGCCGGTGGTCTGGGTGAGAGGGGTGCTCATCTCTGCTTGATCTCCGTGCTCGACGCGTCTCAGGCCCGGGCGCGGGCGTGCTCGATGGCCAGGGGCTGCGGCTGCTGGGCCGAATGAGGGTGGGTCGGTCCGGCGTACACCTTCAGCTTCTTCAGCATCTGGCGGCCGAGTCGGTTCTTGGGGAGCATGCCCCGCACCGTGCGGCGGACGGCCTCGGCGGGCTTCTCGGCCAGCAGCGTGGCGTAGGTGGTGGAGCGGATGCCGCCCGGATAGCCGGTGTGGCGGTAGACCTGCTTGGCCTCGGCCTTGTTGTTGGTCAGCACGACCTTGTCGGCGTTGATGATGATCACGTGGTCGCCGGTGTCCATGTGCGGGGTGTACATGGCCTTGTGCTTGCCCCGAAGGACCCGGGCCACCTCGGTGGACATGCGACCGAGGGTCAGCCCCTCGGCGTCGACGACGTACCAGTCGCGTTCGATCTCGTCTGCTCGTGGCGAATAGGTGCGCACAGCGCTCACTCTCTTCTGCTTCGATCTCAACCGGCCGGGTGGCGGACGACCCCGACGTGGGGGTGTGGTCCAACGGGCGGGTCCCGGACTGCGGGGCCGACGGGCACCCGCGATACCGGCGACCGCTCGGGCCGACGGGCAAGCGTACGGGCTGGGCGTCGGAGGGTGCAAGCGGCCCCGGGGCAGCCCCAGCGCCTGCCACCGAACTTGTAGCCCACACGTCACCCCAGCGACCACCAGCTACAACAACGCCAGCCGCCGCCGAACTTGTAGCCCACACGCCACCCCAGCGACCACCAGCTACAACAACGACGGCGGCGGGTGCATCCTCAGTAGCCGACCTCCCACAGGACCAGACCGTGGGGTGGGGCGAGCTGGCCGGCCCGGGCCCGGTCGAGCGAGGCGAGCGCGGCGGTGACGTCGTCGGGCGTGCGTCGACCCCGGCCGACGTCGACGACCATCCCGGTGATCGATCGGACCATCTGGTGGCAGAACGCCGTCGCGCTGATCGTGAAGGTGAGCAGACCCGGGCGGTCCGGCGACTCGTCCCAGCGGGCCGAGAGCACCCTCCGCACCAGCGACACCGGCTCCGCGCCCGGATCGGTGGCCCGGGGCCGTCGGCAGAAGCACGAGAAGTCGTGCTCCCCCACGACCTGCTCGCTCGCGGTCCGCATGGCGTCCAGGTCGAGCGGCTGATCGACCCACCATGCCGAGGCGGCCAGGAACGGGTCGGGGACCTCAGAGCTCCACACGGTGTAGCGGTACGTGCGGGACCGGGCCGAGAAGCGGGCGTCGAAGTCGTCGGTCGCGGGCGACACGGCGGTCACCACCACGGACGGACCGACCAGCGCGTTCAGCGCGTCGCGCAGCCGGCAGTAGCCGTCGCCGGGACCCCGTCGGTCTCGCCGGGCCAGAGCGTCGATCGCAGCGACCGGGACGTCGAGGGTCACCACCTGACCGCGGGCGTGCACCCCCGCGTCGGTGCGGCCGGCGCAGGTGATCGCGACCGGAACGCTCAGCACCCGCTCCAGAGCGTTGCGCAGGGCGCCGCCGACGGTGACCACGTCCCGGTTCTCGGCGAAGCCGTGGAAGCCGGACCCGTCGTACGCGACGTCGAGCCGCAGCCGAACGGTCGTGTCGGCGTCGCTCACGCCCGGTTCCCGCGGGTTCTCATGACATTTGAGTACCGCGGTTGTCGTGACTTG
>JACJWI010000012.1 GCA_020637215.1 Microthrixaceae bacterium
AACGGCCGTCAGCTGGTCGACATGATCTTCGATCACTACGAGCAGCTCGACCTGGAGTGGCGTCGACTGCTCCCCCTCAAGCGCACCTACGTGCTGGATCACGAAACTGACGCAGGCTGAAGACCTACCGGCTCACGATCGATTGCTCACGGTGGGCGCCCCCTGTCACAGGCCGGAGCCGACGGGTTCACAGTCCGGCGGCGATCTGCACCGCACAGACCAGGGAATCCCGATCCGTGGTGTAGAAGCGAGTGCAGAAGCCTCTGCCCTGCCCTGCTCGGCGTGGCTGCGGCGATCAGGCGACTTGGACGGCGTCCTTGAGCTTGGCGGGGACCGTCTCGGGGAACGAGACGACGAGGTGGCGGTCAAGGGCGGTGGCCACTCGGGCAAGGGTGTCGATGCGGTTGCGCGCTCCCCCGCCTTCCTCGAGACGGGAGATCACCGACTGGGTGGTGCCCATCCGCTCGGCGAGCTCGCGCTGGCTGAGGCCGGCTTCGGTTCGCAGGTCGTAGATGAGCTGGCCGAGCGCGAGGTCCTGTTCGACACCGGCGCGGGTGTCGGCATCGGGCCCGGGGCGCTTCTTCTTGACGTCGTCCCAGCGGGAGTAGTTGGCCATCGTCATCTCCTTCAGGGGTACTGCTCGGCGCAGTCCTCGGCGGCCTTGCGTGCCCGGGTGATCTCGTTGCGTTCGTTGTTGCGTTGCTTTCGGAAGGTGGTCAGCAGGATGATGCGACCGTCCTTGGTGAACCGGTAGGTGATCCGTCGTGCCGTCGGGCCGAGCGTGAACCGCAGCTCGAACAGACCGTCGCCGAGGCTCTTCGAGAGCGGCATCCGCGCCGACGAGCCGAGCGTGGCGAGCCGGTCGATCACCACGACCGTTCGATCCCACTCGGTGTCGTCGAGGGAGGCCATCCAGTCGACGATCTCGTCGTGGAGCTCCAGTTCAGCCACACATCGGCACTATCGCATCAATGCGATGATCGTACAAGAGCGATCATCGCATGGCGATGGCCGGTCAGGGACGGGGGTCGACTGGTTCGCTCTCCATGGCGAGGACGCCGACGACGCACTCGTGGAGGTGGTGAAGGGGTTCGCCGGCGACGAAGCGTTCGAGTGCTTCGATGCCGAGCGCGAACTCGCGCTGGGCGAGGAATCGCTTCTTGCCGAGGCTGCGGCTGCACGCCAAGCTCGTCCCCTACCGCTTCGAGATGTTCACCGCCGGGCTGCCCCAAGCGATGGGCTACCGCACCGAGGTGACCCCCGCCAGCGGCGACGGTGACGTCGACGTCATCGCCTACCGGGATCCGCTGGGCTTGGAGCCGCCGGACATCAAGGTCCAGTGCAAGCGGACGCTCAACACGATCGGCGGGCCCGACGTGCAGAAGCTCATGGGGGCTCTGGCTCCTGGCAGCACAGAGGTCGGCCTGTTCATCACCCTCGGCACCTTCACCGTCCCATCCATGCGCGAAGGTCGAGCACCTCAGGTCGGTTCATTGGAACCCGTCGCTGGCTCCCCCGCCTGTGCGGCGAGTCGAAGTCAGCCGGTCTGCACGAGTGCACCGGGACCTGCTTTGGGGCCCGCCCAGCAGCAGCGGCCGGTCGAACAACGCGTCGAACGAGTCAGGCATCTGGCGAGGCGCCGTCGCCGATGGTTGAGGCTTCAGCGCCATACCGGAGTGCATCCGTCGTACCGCACCGTTACCGGTGCGTACCGCCCACTTCTGCCCCATCTGGCAGAGATCTGACAGACGCTGCGACGCAGGCGCGAACACCGAACACGTGGCTTGGGGCCGGCGGAGCGGGGGCACTGTCGCTGAGTCAGGCCGCGCTGTCTCTGCCGAGATGGACGGGGACGCTGCGCTTCTCGTCGTCGAAGACCGCGACGAGTTCGAGCCGGGCGCCGAGCGCCTCGAGGTACTGGCGCAGCGTCGACACGCGGACGTCATCGGCGTGTTCGAGTTTGGAGATCGCACCCTGGGTGACGTCGAGCCGACCGGCGAGCTCTGCTTGGCTGACCGCCTCGCGGTGACGGAGCTCGAACAGGCGGATCTCCTCGATCGCCTCGGCGCGCATGGCGGCGATCCGCTCGGATGCGCCGTCCTTGGCGGTGACGTCGTCACGAAGGGTGGAGAACTTGGTTCGTGCCATCAGATCAGTCCTTCCGTGCGGAGTTCTTCGAGGTACTCGTCGTAGAGGTCATCGGCGAGTGGGACCGCCCACTCGTACCACTTGCTCCATTCGCCGCTCTTGTCGCCACCCAGCAGCAGGATCGCCTGGCGACGGGGGTCGAAGCTGAACAGCACCCGTATCGCACCGTCCTTGGCGGCCCGGAGCTCCTTCATCGTCTGGTGGCGCGATGACTGGATGCGATCGACGACCGGTCGGCCGAGGTCGGGGCCGCGTTCGCCGAGCAGGTCGACCCGAGCGGTCACCGCCTCGCGCTGATCGTCGGTCAGCGTCGACCACCACTCGACGAACTGGTCCGTGACCTCGACATCCCACACCGACACACTATGAGCTATCACTCATTATGAGTCAAGGCACATTACCGGCCAGAGGGAAGGCGACCCCGAGCCAGGCGCAGCCTCCTCGCCAACATCCACAATCAGGGCTCGGGTTACCAGCTCTCACGCATCATCCGTTCGCTGCGACCGGGTGTTGGTTGCTTCGTGTCGTCCCCGTTGGATCAACCTCTCGCGGAGGTGCACGAAGGCTTCATCGTCGATCCCTCCATCGGCTGCGGATCGCAGGGCCTCGAGCGCAACTCCGTCGATGTGGTGCTGCTCCCAAGCGTCGCCGTGTCCGAGGACGGCAAGGAGGATCCTGAGAGCAGCCGACGAGGGTTGGACCTTGGAGCAGCGATCCGCTACCTCCACGGCGTAGGCGATCTGGCCTCCGGTCTTGGCGACGGACCCTTCTGTCAGTTCCAGCCATCCCTCGGTGTCGAGCTCGATCGCCATAGCCCATCGTCCCAGTCCGGTCAGGTCCTCGGGCCCGATCCGAGTTCCGGCATCGGCGATGAGCCGACGAGAGAACGCCACTGCCCGTTCGGTGACTTCTCGCTGGTCGTCGGGCAGGCCTTGTCCGAGTCGAGCCACCTCGTCAGCGAGTGTTGAGCGCGGGCTTGGCGAGTCTCGAAGGCCATTGACGATCGCGTCGTAGGTGTAGCCGGGCTCGTTCCAGAGATGTGCGATGAGCAACCAGGCCACTGCGTTGTCGTCGTTGCGCCGAGCTGCGCCGAGTAGGAGCTCGAACGATCGTGCGTAGAACGCCGGAGTTGGGCGGGAGTACTTCAAGGTCTGGGCCAAGGCGAGCCGACCGGCCCTTCCCCCGAAGAGCCCGTCGAAGTTCCGGTCGATCCAGTCAGCGGCAATCGCTTCAACGAACGGTCGCGTTCCGGAGATCACTGCCCGGAGCTGCTGTCCTACTCGGCCGTCGACCGACATAGCTGCATCAAGACCTTCGACGAGGCGATCGCTGGCCACGCCGAACTTGCGGTGCTCCCATCCGCCGAGGGCCAACTGGGCCTGAAGGCCCTTCCCGTAGGAGCTGTTGATCGCTCCGTGAAAGGGCGCTTCGGAGTTGCGGGGGGTGTGGGCGGTAGCGGGGGTCCGCGGTTGAGGGTTCGAGGGCCCGGAGAATCGGTGGCTCTGACCCCAACCGAACCTCCGGAGCCCTCGTGGAAACAGGCGCTACGCGCATGTGCGCACTGTTGGTCGGCTTGCCGGCTGTGAACGTCCTCGCTGTTGATGATGACGACCCGGCCGGCCCGTTGCGGGTCCACGTCGAGACGACCGCCACCACAGTGGCGTGTCGGTCATGCGGGACCAAAGCGCGGGTGAAGGACCGACGCCAGGTCGCGTTGGTGGACCTTCCGGCGTTCGGTCGTCGAGCAGTGCTGGTGTGGCACAAGCGCCGCTGGTGTTGTCCGGATGTCGATTGTGAGACCAAGTCGTTCACCGAGGTCGATGCTCGGATCGCGGCGTCGCGGGCGAAGGTGACCGATCGTGCGGGTCGACACGTGACTGCCCGGGTCGGTCGTGATGGCCGCACCGTCACCGACGTCGCTGTTGAGCTCGGCTGCGATTGGCACACCGTCATGGACGCCGTCCGTTCCTACGGCACCGCGTTGATCGAGGACCCGGCCCGCATCGGGCCCGTCGCCGCTGTCGGGTTGGATGAGACGCTCTTCGCCCGGACCGGCTCGAAGAAGACCAGGTGTTGGTGCACGTCGATCGTCGCGCTGGACAGACCGGCGCAGCTGCTCGATGTGGTCGAGGGCCGCACCGCGAAGGCACCCACGACGTGGCTGGAGGCCCGCCCGGAGTCGTGGCGCGCGGCGATCCGTTGGGGGGCGTTGGACCTGTCGGGGCCGTACCGCAAGACGTTCAACGACACGCTGCCCGACGCGACCCAGGTCGCGGATCCGTTCCACGTGTGCAAGCTCGCGAACAGCCGCCTCGACGAGTGCCGTCGTCGGGTGCAGAACTATACGCTCGGGCACCGAGGACGCAAAGACGACCCGCTCTACCGATCTCGCCGGCTGTTGACCAAGGGCCACGAACGTCTCGATGAGAAGGGCACCGAGAAGCTCCTCGGATTCCTCGAGGCCGGAGACCCACACGGCGAGGTCCGCATGACCTGGCACGCCAAAGAGACCCTCCGCGGGTTCTACACCCAACCCGCAGAGAACGCTGAAGCGTTCCTCGACGAGCTCGTCGCCGACATGGGCGACGAGTCGATGCCGATCGAGGTCCGTTCCCTCGCCCGCACCCTGACAACCTGGCGCGCTCAGATCCTGGCCTGGCACGACGCGAAGGTGTCCAACGGGCCGACCGAGTCGATCAACAACCTGATCAAGCGGATCAAACGCATCGGGTTCGGGTTCCGCCGCTTCGCCAACTACCGGATCCGAGTCCTGCTCTACGCCGGCAAACCCAACTGGGACCTACTCGACACCGTCACACCCCGCTGAACTCCGAAGAGCCCGTGAAAGTGGGTCGTCGTGCCTTGCTGCGTCGGCGTACGACTCGACGCTGCCGAGGTCCTCCGGAAGGTCGCTGGCTGCTTTGCCGGCGAGGCTCCAGCAGTGATCCAGGTGGTCATCCAGGTCTGCGTCTCGATCGGCGAGAGCGTCGATGAGTTCGACCACGGCGGAATCAACACCCGTCCAGTCGGACTCGTAGTCGTAGTCGTCACGCCCCAGCGTGGTGGGTGGCCAACGCTCAGCTCGGATGAGGGCGACGGCCCGGAGTACCGCCGTGCCGGTGCTCGGGGGCAGCTTCGCAACGCTTGCCTTCAGTCCGCGCAGGTAGTGATTGATGTACACGGGTTCGCGGAGCACCCGGACGATCTCGGCGGGAGAGTCGATCCACGCCACCGGGTCGTCCTTCACGACCGATTCGATCGACCGTGCGAGCTCTCGAGCGCTGACGCCCCACGCGTCACCAGCGCTCGGCCTCCATGCGGCCGCCAGCTCCGCAGCAGCAAGCGGCTCGATTGCGGCGAGGTCTTCGGGTGGGTACGGCGAGAACCCGTGGCTGAATACTGCATTGCGCATTGGCCGATCGAGTGCGGTCGGATCCGGCTGCCCATGGATGGCGGCGACAGCGGCAATCGCCTCGTCCCAGCCGACAAGAACCCCTGATGGAAGGATCATCGACCAGCGCCAGGCTCGTGCCCAGTTGACGCCGAGTGGACCGCGGTCTGATGACGGCGGTGGTGGCGCCGGTTGTCCCAGTGCGTCTCGCAGCTCGAGGATCTCCTCTGAACTGAACGGAGTGAGGCCGTCCAGGAGCAGGCGATCGTCGCCGGTCGCCGTCTCGGATCGAAGCCGCCGGACCAGGTGGGCAACCTTGTCATTCCGTCCGATCTCGTTCGCTCCTGCAAGCACCTGGCATTCGAGTCGTTCACCCCACTCACCTGGGATCCGAGAGACGAGTTCGAGCATCCACGAGTTGGGCACGCCCATGTCGCGGGCGGTCGCGACCAAGCGTGCGAGCGCGTTCGCAACGAGGACCAACGGCTCGTCGTCGTCCCACCCGTCGACGGTGAGGGCCGTTACGTCGGTGACCACGTACTTCGCGCGCTCAGAGGAGGCGAGGCGCCGACACTTGTGAGCCAACAGCTCGAACCGCTCCCTAACGTTGGTAGGAGTGACGCCACCGACGAGGTGGGCGAGCACCTGCTTGGTCCGGTAGCCGCCTTCATGTCGGGACTCGTTTCCGATGACTGCGTCCGCAGCAGCCATGTGGAGCGGGTCAGAGTCGTCGAGGCCGCTCGCCGCCGACATCGCCATCATGTGCGCCCACTCCTCGGTGGGGTACTGCCGAAGGACGGCCACCACGACCCTGTGCCCAACCGGTCCCAGCCATGCGGCGTTGCGCATGATTTCGAACGAAGGTGCTGGTCGGTCAGCTCTGTCGAGCGCCTGGACGTCGTTGAGCAGTTGTCCGAGCAGTTCCACCAGGCGCTCGTCGGGTAGCAGACGGTTCGGACCGGTGAGCGCAGCGACAGCCCAGGGCGACTGAGGTTCCGGCAGCTTGATGAGCTCGGCAGCTCGCAGGGGCTCGAGCCAGTCCGGATCCTGGAGACGTTCCAGGAACAAGCGAACGTGAAGGTGGTCGCTGAACGACTCGGTCACTCCCGGGCCAGCTTCACCATCGACAGCTACCAGCACGTCCTGCCCGGCATGCAGGCCGACGCCGCGGCGATCTTCGCCGACCTCGTCACCGAATCGCCTTCTACCGGGTCGGGCCGTTCGAGCCGGGAGAAGACCCGGAAGAAGTCGGCCTGAACACGGGAGAAGCCGGACCTTACGGCCCGGCTTCCCCTGGAATCTCAGTGTCGTTGGTGGCGGGGGCAGGATTTGAACCTGCGACCTTCGGGTTATGAGCCGGATGTCCGGCTTCTCCCCTGGTCCCGTCCTGTCCCATCTCGTATCGCTGGGCTGGGCTTTCGCGCATTCGACGTACCGGTCCGTGTCACTGCGGACCAGCCGATACCGGCCCGCGGTGTAGAAGAAAGTGTAGAAGTCGACCGGGCTCACTGCGGGTCGGCTTCCGGCCGTAGATTGCATCGGTGGCACGCCGTTCAGCAGCGAGGCGATCGAAGAAGCCGACGATGCTCGGCTCGTTGACCCTGGGTGAGCGCGGGCAGGTGTTGGACGCGTTGGTCGCGGAGCGGCCCGATCTGGCTGTCGAGGCCGAGAGGCTCGCCGCCGCACTGCTCTCGTCGGCGTCCATCGGTGAGGTCGCCGATGAGGTGGCGCTTGCGCTCCTGGGGATCCCGCTGGACGCGCTCGGCGCACGCGCTGGAAGGGTCCGGGGCCGTGGCTACGTGCACGAGGTCGATGCGGCGTGGGAGCTCGTCGAGGAGGCGATCGAGCCATTCCGATCGGATCTCGAGCGGAGGGCAGCGCTGGGTTCCTCCGACGCAGCCAGCGCCTTGGTGATCGGAATCGTTGCCGGCCTCTACCGGGTGCGCGAGCCCGGAGAGGGAACCGTGTTGGCCTACGCCGGCGAGGACACCCCGAGCGAACTCGCCAACGGCGTCCTGGAGCTCGCCGCGAAGCTCGGCGTGGAGATCCCGCCCGGATCCGCAGGCGACCACTGGCCTGACTGGGCAGACCGGCCGTGACCACGATCGACTGATGGGCACCGGCGACCCTCGGGAGCAGGGGGCCATCAAGGATCTCCTGCGAGAGGTCGACGCCCTGCGGGCGGAGAATGCCCGGCTCCGCGGCCTACTGGGGCTCGACGACCGGGCACGAGAGGGTCACGCCGAAGCATGGGCGCCGACGCTGCTCACCGAGCAGACAACACAGCCTTCCGTGGACGGCTCGTCCCCATGCGACGACCAGCTCGGTCTGCTCCGGTCGCTGTTCGGTGCCCGCTCCGATGTGTACGCCCAGCGTTGGGAGAGCGCGTCGAGCGGGAAGTCCGGCTGGTCGCCGGCGACGAAGGGCCGTTGGTTGAATGGCAGACCGCCGAAGGACCACCTCCCGTTGACCGACGAGGTCTTCGCTGCGCACCTGAGAGGCGAGCAGACCATCGGGATCTACCCGCTGCTGCGCGGCGACACCTGCACTCTGCTGGCCTGTGACTTCGACAAGGGAACCTGGGCGCTCGACGCGCTCGCCTACCTCGACGCCTGCCACCGCAACGGGGTTCCCGCCGCCCTGGAGCGGTCGCGGTCGGGCAACGGGGCGCACGTGTGGGTCTTCTTCACCGCACCGGTGCCGGCCTCGACGGCTCGCTCCATGGGAGCGGCGTTGTTGCGCCAAGCGATGACGGCGCGGGCCGAGCTGGACCTGTCGAGCTACGACCGGTTCTTCCCGTCGCAGGACTTCCTGCCGAAGGCCGGGTTCGGGAACCTGATCGCCCTCCCGCTCCACGGCGGCTGCGCCGCTCGGGGCACGACGTTGTTCCTCGACCCGACGACCACGGAGCCGTGGCCCGACCAATGGGCGTTCCTATCGTCGGTCGCTCGCATGGCACCCGATGCGGTCGAGGCGCTCGCGGAGACGCTTCGCCCGGTCGACACCGGACCGACGCTCTCGCTAGCCGACTTGGCCAAGGCCGGGGGTCCTCCGCCTCCACCCGTGGTGCGTGCCCGTCTCGGGGCTGAGATGTCGATCGAACGGGCGGGTCTGCCGCCGGCGGTGGTCGCCGGGCTGAAGCACCTCGGATCGATCGCCAACCCGGAGTTCTTCGAGAAGCAGCGCATGCGGTTCTCCACCTGGGACACGCCTCGCTACATCAGCGCCTATCGCGAGGACCTCGAATGGCTGCACCTGCCGCGAGGCCTGGCGGGCAGGGTCGAAGGCTTGTTCGCCGATCTCGGCAGCACGCTCCAGATCGTCGATGACCGACCTGAGGTGCCGCTGACCGACTTCGAGTTCCGGGGCCGGCTGCGACCTCAGCAGGAGACCGCGGTGGCGGACCTGGTCGACCACGACCTCGGCGTCCTCGTCGCTCCGCCGGGTGCGGGCAAGACCGTCATGGCCTTCGCCGTCATCGCCCACCAGCGCACACCGACCCTGGTCGTGGTCGATCGCAAGGAGCTGGTCGATCAGTGGCGCTCCAGGTTGCAGGACCACCTCGGGGTCGACCCGACCGATGTCGGTCAGCTTGGCGGAGGTCGCAACAAGCCGACCGGGGTCATCGACGTCGCGATGATCCAGAGCCTCTCCCGGCGCGACGACCCGTCGCTGTTCGACCGGTACGGGTTGATCGTGGTCGACGAGTGCCATCACCTCCCCGCGGTGTCGTTCACCACCTGCATGCGCACCGCACGGACCCGGCGTTGGCTCGGGCTGACCGCCACCCCGTACCGGCGCGACAAGCTCGAAGCGCTTATCGCGTTCCAGTGCGGCCCCACCCGTCACGAGATCAAGCCAGCGGCAGTCGAGGGCACCGAGCTCGTCCGCCGAGAGCTCGTCGTACACCAGACCGAAACCGAGGTGTCCGAGGACGAAGCCGCGCACATCCAGCAGGTCTTCCGCGTCATCAGCGAAGACGAGCACCGTACGGCCCAGATCTGCGGTGACGTCCACGCAGCGTGCGCATCCGGTCGGACCTGCCTGGTACTGACCCAGCGGACCGAGCACATCGAAGCGATCGTCACCGAGCTCGCCGCACTCGGCGACACGGCGCTCGTCCTCAAGGGTGGTCTCGGCAAGAAGGCCCGTGCCGCGGTCACCGACGCCATCGCTGCCCGCGACCCCGATGCGGGGATCGTGCTGGTGGCCACCGGGTCCTACCTCGGCGAGGGGTTCGACTGGCCCGAGCTCGACACCCTGTTCCTCGCCTTCCCGCTCGCGTTCAAGGGACGCGTCGTCCAGTACGTCGGGCGGCTGCTGCGCACCCACGAGGGCAAGCACCACGTCGAGCTCCACGACTACGTCGACGGTCGTGTCCCTGTCCTCGACCGTATGCACACCAAGCGGCTCCCCGCCTATGCCACCCTCGGCTTCGACGTCCCCAAGACCCGCCGACAACCGCGCCGCTCGACACCATCACCCGAAGCCGACAACGATGCCTTCTGACGACCCGCTCGACGAGGGCTGGCTTCCCGACATCGACGATCCGGAACTCGATCTTGACGACCTGATCGAGCAGATCACCGTCGATGCCTACGGCGACGAGGGCTACTGGTCGTTCCGCCAGGCATTCGAGGACCACGTCCAGTTCCCACTGAAAGCTTCAGCCATCGGTGTCGAGGTCACCGTCTCCGAAATCGACTTCGACGGCGACGAACGCCGAGGCCTCACCGCGTCGGTCGAACGCGACGACCGCGCTTGGACCGTCTCACTCCTCGACATCGAGATCACCGCAGACCAGCACCGAGTCGTACGCCTGGTCGCCGCCTATCGCCGCTGGCTCGGCATCGACCAGTAGCGGGGTGAGCATCCAACTCGCCATAGACGCCGTGGTACTGGACGTCGGCCCGCATCGACAGCTCCGACCTCGACCCGGCAGCAGCCACCAGAGATCTGGAACCTGCTGTCGTGGCGTCCTCAACATTGGCGAATCTGAGGATCTTCCTCAGATTCGTGCAGTCAGCAGTCAGGATCCTCCAATCGAGGGGTCCCCGAGGCGCTGTCGACCGATCCGGCGGCGTCGGAGGTCGTCGGGCGAGGTCGGCACTCCGTCGAGTGCGCGGGTCCGTGTCCCGCGCTGCCGCTGGGCCGGTCAGGGCTTCTTCAACAACGCTTCCATCAGGTCAGCCGTCTGGGTGGCCTTGGCTCGACCTAGCGCAGCGATGGTCGACCTATCCGTCGCCCCGGTCAAGCTCGCCACGGTGGTGCGGTGCGCGTCCCGCATCCTCGCCGGATGCATGGTCACGAGCCGAGAGAGCAACGTGTCGGCCGTGAGCAACTCGATCCCGACTGATGCCATCGCCTGGGGTGGGAAGTCCTTGACGTTGTTCGTGCAGAGGACCTCCGCTCGAGCACTCACGGCTGCCGCGAGGACGTGGCGATCGTCCTCATCGGGCATGTCGAGCTGGTTGACCTTGCGGCGAGCCGCAGCGGTTGGTTTGACCTCGGCGTGCGGGTACGCGTCGTTGAGCAGCCGGATCAGGAGGCGGCCATGCTCCGCATCGAAGGTCGAGTTGTTGACCTGGAGGTGCTCCACCGCCTCGATGAGGATCGCCCGGCTCCAGCGGATCGCGATGGCTCCCTCATCGGCGGCGTACACGAGGTAGTCCCGCAGCACCCGAGAGTAGAGCACGTTGGCATCAGCGAGGACGACCGTGATCGGCCCGAGGACCCCTGAGGGTTCGCTCGTCACTCCACCAGTCCGGCATCGTTTTGGAGTCGTGCCAGCTCAGCGAGGATCGGTCGACGCCGATCGCGCTCGGCTGCCAGGAAGGCCTGGATCGACGCGACGGTGATCCGGTGATGGGTGCCCACCTTGCGGTGATCGAGCCGGCCGTCGTCCATCAGCTTGCGGACCTGAGGCCGCGACATCCCGAGCATCCGACCTGCCTGGGTCGGAGTGACCTCACCCAGCTCGTTCGTGAGGACCACCTCGCGACCACCGACCTTGGCATCGACGAGCTGGGCCATCCACTCCGCGGTCTCACGCGACACGGTGAGACGGACCTCATCGCCGCCCTTGGCCAGGGCGCGGTGCAGTTTGTCAGCGTCTCGGGTCAACGTGTCAGCCATGGTCCGCTCCAGTCATCCGATCTATCTGCATCAACTGTAGCATCTGCCAGAGCCCAAGAGTCGAGCGATCATTCCCTCCCATCGCCCTGACCAGCGGTCGGGACACCGGCGGTACTGGGGGCAACGCCGCAGGTCACAGCGCTGGCAGGCTCGTCGGGTTGGTGCCGAAGTGGTCAGGCTTCGGCGATGGCATACATCATCCAACGCAACAACCGCTTCTACGTCGTCGCCTATGACGGCCTCGACCCGCTCACCGGCAAGGAACGCCGACGCTGGCACCCCGCTGGCAGTGACCGACACGAGGCCGAGGAGATCGCCGGTCGGATCCAGAACGATGCCGCCGGAGCCGCTCCGCCTCGAGGTGGCCCGGTGAACCTCGGCGAGTTCCTCGTCGACACCTGGCTTCCGATCAAGCGTCGACACGTCCGAGCGACCACCGCGTACCGGTACTCGTGGATGGTCGACAACTACATCAGCCCATCGATCGGTCACATCCCCCTCCGCCGACTACACGCAGATCACCTCGACGGCCTGTACGACCAGCTCGCCACCAACGGGGGCCGCGCCGGCACCGGACTCGCAGCGAAGACCGTGCACGAGGTCCACATGATCATCCGTTCATCGCTCGACCTTGCGATCCGCCGGCAGCTCATCGGCGTCAACGTCGCGCAGGCAACGAACGCCCGCCACAAGCGTCCGACCCGCAAGATCCTGGCGAGCCTGGAGCGCCGAAGAGCCTCGCGCGACCTTCCTCACAGCGGCTCTACCCGGCGCTGCACCTCACCGCGCTCACCGGCATGCGACGAGGCGAGGTGGCAGGGCTCAAGTGGTCCGACCTCGACCGGGCCAACCAGCGCATCTCGATCAGCCGCACCATCCAGAGCATCGCCGGCCAACCGGCCGAGTTCCCTGTCAAGACCCGCACCAGCCGCCGCTGCGTCGACCTCGACGAGCAGACAACGGACGTCCTCGGCCACTGGCGGCGTCGCCTCGGACGCGACGGACTCCCGACCGACGCGACGACTGGATCTTCCTCAATCCCGCAGGCCGGTTCGTGAACCCCGAGTCCATCGCCCAGCTCTTCCACCGGATCCAAAGAGGTCTGCCCGACCTCACCAGGATCCGGTTTCACGACCTCCGACACACCCACGCGTCGCTGCTGATCATGGACGGCGTCCCCGTGAAGGTCGTCAGCGAACGCCTCGGCCACGCCAACGTCGCGTTCACCATGCACATTTACCAGCACCTTCTCCCAGGCATGAGCGCAGCCGCCGCCCGCCAGTTCGCCGCACTACTGCGGAGGATGTCCCGTTCGCTGTTGAAGTCGCCGCGGGTGGTGGTCCCGGTGTTCATGCGGCGAGGTCTTCGTTGGGGTCAGTCTCGCGTGGTGGTGTGACACTCTCGGCGTGACGGGCGAGAGCGGTGACGAGGTAGGGCATCTGGGCGTGTCCGCGTACTCGTCGGAACTTCTTCTCTGCTTCGAGCAGCCCCGCGGCGCACCACCGGCGGCGCATGTCTCCCTCGTCTCGCCACCGCTTCACGTTGCGGGTCGTGGTGCGTGCGATGCCGATCATCGACTCGATCATGTTCGTGCACACCAACGTGCGACCGCCAGCGGATCGAGCGGCAGCAAGGCCTCCTGTCCACCGTCCTCGGTCAACCTCAGCATCGAGTCCGTCGAGGGATCATCTGTGCCGGCGAAGCGCCGGGTTCGTGATCGTGGGGTTCCGAGTCCCCCGGCGTGGCAGGTCGAGCGCTCATCAGCCGACGCGGTCGTCGTGCTCCCCCTTCGTCGAGTGCAAGCCGACCCGCTCGATCGTCCGTGAGTACCGTCGTGAAGATGACCTTGCCCGGAGTCGAGCCGCCGCCGGCACGGCAGACGATCACGACGGAGGGCCAGGACTTCATGGTCGCGGTCCCGGGTGCTGCAGGTCAGGTGGTGCGCACCGGCCGTGGGGAGGATCGGGCAGCGGTCACCGGCTTCGAATTGGGCAGCGCGCAGCTCGCTCTGATCGAGGTCGGGTTCCCTGCCGTGGCGGAGGCGGTGGGGACGAGCGACGCGGTCATCCTGTGCACGATGCTGCGAACGCCGCCAGGAGGCCGTTGGGACGGGGTTCCGCTCGCTCCGGGGCAGACGTTCGTCTACCCCGCTGGTTCCACGCACCACGCGCGTGACCCGGCCGGGCTCCGTTTCGCGCTCAGCGTGCTGCCGGCCGAGGTCCTGGAGTCGGGAACGAGGAGCCTCGGCTTCAACCCTGACCGTGCCGGCGACCGCCACGTCGTGGTCGGCGGTGATCTCCCTGCGCTCTGCGAGCGATTCGTGGACGACGACGAGTTCGACGTCCCCGCCTCGCTGGCCCAGGACCATCTCGTCGATGCGGCGATCCGGACGATCTGTGGCGGACCCGACGAGTCGAACCGTCGCGGCGGTAGCCGGTGGCAGGACGGCGAGCTGATCCGTGCATCGATCGCGTTCCTCGAGCACAACGGTCGTTGGATCGTGCCGATGCTGACGTTGTGTCGGCACGTCCACGTGTCCGAGCGCCGTCTCCAGATCGCGTTCGGGAACCTGTTCGGGATCGGCCCGAACGCCTACATGCGCTATCGGGCGCTCCAGTCGGTGCACCAGGTCCTGCGCGACGCGGAGCCGGATGAGGTGATGGTGTCGGAGGTCGCGCGGCGACACGACTTCCGTCATCTGGGCCGGTTCGCCGGTTTCTACTCCGCCACCTACGGCGAGGCACCGTCGAGCACGCTCCGACGCAGACGCTGACTATCCGCTTTCCGCACATCGATCCGCTCCCCGCGACGCGGTCGAGCGCCGGAGGACAGACTGATCGCAGTTCAGGGGTCGCGAGCCGCGCCCTCTGTGAGGACGATGGACGACAGGAGGCGTGTCGTGGCCGATGCGTTGGATCGATACCGCGAACTGGCAGACCTTCCCCTCGAGGGCGGGTATCCGACCGCGGAGGTCGCGGGTGCGCTCGCGACCGAGTTGTACTTCCAGCGCGCGGTGCAGACGTACCTGTGGGCGTTGCCGGCGGTGAACCTGTTCGCCATGCGCGAGAGCATCGGCCGCGACTTCGGCCACGGCTACAACGTGATGGCCGTCTACGAGCAGCGACTGAAGCCGAACACGCTCATCACGACCCCGAACTCCGACGTGATCTACGGGCTGTGCTTCATCGACCTGTCCGAGACCGGGCCACTGGTGGTGGAGGCGGCGCCGATGGTGCAAGGCCTCGTCGACGACGCCTGGCACCGCCCACTGGTGGGCCCGGTGGTCGACGGCGTCCAGTACCTGGCCGACATCGGCATCCCGGGCCCGGACCAGGGCAAAGGCGGCAAGTACCTGATCGTCCGCGAGGGCGACGACCCCGGCACCGATGCCAGCGACTACTTCGTGTACACGAGCCCCACGAACGGCATCTACATGCTTCTGCGCGGCTTCTTCCGCTCCGTCGACGACCTCGCCCCAGGCGTCGCTCACATCGAGGGCATCAGCCTGCGGCCGTTGCACGGCGACGCTCAGCCGATGGACTACGCCCACGCGTCGGACGCCCCAGCGGACGCGATCTTCGCCCACGATGCCTCCTACTTCGAGATGCTCGACCGGGTCATCCAGAGCGAGCGTGACGACGTCGTCGACCCGTACATGCACGGCGTGCTGGCTGCGCTCGGCATCCGTCGCGGCCACCCGTTCGCGCCGACCGACCGCCAACGCGACCTGCTCGACCTCGCCGCCAAGACCGCGTGGCGGATGGCCAAGGGCATCGCGGCGGACTTCGACGAAGGCGACAACGCCCTGTGGTGGTCCGACCGGCGGTGGATCGCCCATGCCCGCACGATCACCGACGACTTCTACCGGACGCTGATCGACGAGCGGTTCTGCGACCGCGACACCGGCCACACCGACATCGACGCCAAGGCCCACATGTTCATCAACCACTTCTCGATCTCGACCGGGATGATGAGCGTCACCCCCGGCAAGGGCGCGAAGTACTGCAACGCTTACAAGGACAGCGACGGCAACTACCTGCGCGGCGAGCACACCTACCGCATCGACCTCCCCGCCGACGCCCCCGCCGACATCTTGTGGTCGCTCACGGTCTACGACGCCGAGACCGCCTCCGGAGTCGACGCCGAAGGCCAGGCCTATCCGTCGCTGAACTCCATGAACCCCATCGCCGCCAACGACGACGGCACCTACACCATCGTCGTCGGCCCCGAACGACCCGCCGACGCAACCAACTGGCTCAAGACCGTCCCCGGCCGCGGCTGGTTCGGGCTGCTGCGCTGGTACGGGCCGAAGGCCGAGTTCTTCGACCGCCATTACAAGCCCGGCGACTTCGTCAAGATCGACGTCTGAAAGCCAGTGGAATCCGCCAGCGAACAGCCCGAGACCTCCCCCCGGCACCAAAGGTGGAGGCAGGGATGAGCGACGCTGGGAGCAGTTGATGTCGCGGAAGCTCCCAGTGTTCATGTCGTTCTCCGGCTACCAGAAGGCGTGGATCACCCCCGATGTGGTCGCCGGGCTGACCGTGTGGGCGGTCATGGTTCCCGAAGCGCTGGCGTACGCGACCATCGCCGGCGTCTCACCGGTGGTCGGGCTCTACGCCGCGGTACCCGCACTGGTCCTCTACGCCGCGTTCGGTTCGTCCAAGCACCTTGTGGTCGGGCCGATGGCCGCCACCGCGGCGCTGTCCGCCGCCGCGGTCGGGGACATCGCGGCCCGGACCGGAGCCGACTTCACCCAGCTCTCCGCCGGGCTCGCGCTCGTCGCCGGGCTGATCGCCCTCGCCGCGGGGCTGGCCCGGCTCGGGTTCCTCGCGTCGTTCATCTCCGGGCCGGTGCTCAAGGGCTTCATCATCGGCCTGGCGCTCACCATCCTCGTCGGACAGCTCCCGAAGCTGTTCGGGATCCCCAAGGCCGACGGCGACTTCTTCGAACAGGCCTGGGGACTCCTCACCCACCTCGGCGACACCCAAGGTTGGACCTTCCTCGTCGGCGGCCTGTCGCTCGCGGTCGTGGTGGTCCTCCGCACCGTCGCACCGAGGATCCCCGGCTCGCTCGTCGTGGTGCTCGGCGGGATCGCCGCAGTGCCGCTGTTCGACCTGGACGCCAAGGGCGTCGACATCGTGGGACCGATCCAGTCCGGACTCCCTCACCTGGGGCTCCCCGATCTCGGCTGGTCCGACTACGGCGCCCTCGCCACCAGCGCAGCTGGTGTCGTGCTCATCGCCTTCGCCGAAGGCCTCGGCGCCGCCAAGACCTACGCCAACCGAGACCACTACCGCATCGACGTCAACCGCGAGCTCGTCGGCCTCGGCGCCGCCAACATGGGTGCGAGCCTCGCGTCGGGGATGGTCGTCAACGGGTCGCTCTCCAAGACCGCCGTCAACGGCGAAGCCGGAGCCCGCTCGCAGATCTCGGGGCTCCTCGTCGCCGCGCTCACCGTCGCGACCCTGCTGTTCCTCACCGGACTGTTCGAGAGCCTGCCCGAAGCGACCCTCGCGGCGGTCGTCATCGCTGCCGTGATCGAGCTGATCGACCGCTGGGCACTCGTGCGCCTCTGGCGCTCGTACACCACCGCACTCGGCGGCATCTACGGATGGGCCGCCCGCGTCGACCTCATCGCCGCGCTCGCCGCCCTCTTCGGTGTCCTCCTGTTCGACACGCTCCCCGGACTGTTCATCGGCATCGTCGTGTCGATCGTCCTGCTCGTCTACCGGTCCTCACGCCCCCACGTCGCCGTCCTCGGCCGCCAACCCGGCGAGCACCACTGGGTCGACCTCGACCGCAACCCCGACGCCACCACCGTCGAGCACATCGTCGTGCTCCGACCCGAATCCGGCCTCTTCTACGCCAACGCCGACAACGTCGCCGACGCCGTGACCGACCACCTCGAGCCCGACACGACCGCCGTCGTCCTCGACCTCGCATCCGTGCCCGTCATCGACGTGTCCGCGGTGGACATGCTCGTCGAGCTCCACGCCGACCTCCAACGCCGGCAGGTCACGCTGTGCGTCGCCCGAGACATCGGCCAAGTCCGCGACGTGCTCCAGACCGCGGGCGGCGCCGATCTGCTCGACCGCGTCTTTCCCACCGCCGACGACGCCGTCGACCACCTGACCCGACCAACCGACGCAGACCGCGGCACCACCGAGGAGCCCTGACGATGCTGACCCAAGCCATCGGCGACCTGTTGCCCACCGCTGTAGGCGTCGCGCTCAGTCCCGTGCCGATCATCGCCGTCATCCTCATGCTCGGAACACCACGAGCCAAGAGCAATGGCCCCGCGTTCGCGATCGGATGGATCGCGGGGCTCGTCATCGTCTCGGTGGCCGTGCTCGCCGTCGCCGGCGGCGCTGACGACCCCGACTCCGCCACCGCGACCGGGGTGAACTGGTTCCAGGTCGCCGTCGGCGTGCTGTTCCTGGTGATGGCGGCCGGTCAGTGGCGCAAACGCCCACGCCAAGGCCAGGAACCGGTGATGCCCAAGTGGATGGCGATGATCGACACCTTCACCGCCGGCAAGTCTGTTGGCCTCGGAGCGCTGCTCTCGGGCGTCAACCCCAAGAACCTCGCCCTGACAGCTGCCAGCGCGGCTTCCATCGCCCAAGCCGGGCTGTCGACCGGCCAATCTGCGATCGCCGTGGCCGTCTTCGTGCTCATCGGTTCGATCACCGTCGCCGGGCCCGTGCTCCTCTACCTCGGCGCCACCGACAAGGCCACAGGGCCGCTCGCGGCCATCAAGGAGTTCATGTCCGCCCACAACGCCGTCATCATGATGATCGTCCTGCTCGTCCTCGGCGCCAAGATCCTTGGCCAAGGCATCGGAGCCATGAGCAACTGACGCGGGGGAGCTCTTCGGGTTGGCGTCGAAGTCGTCGACGCTGGCGCGATGAGCTACGTCATCCAACGTCAGGACCGCTTCTACGTCGTCGCCTACGACGGCCTCGACCCGCTCACCGGCAAGGAACGTCGACGATGGCATCCCGCCGGCCGAGATCGCGCCGAGGCCGACGCCATGGCGCACCGCCTCGACGCCGAGCGGGAGGTGCCGCCACCGAAGGCCGGCGGTCCGATCACCGTCGGCGAGTTCCTCACCGACACGTGGCTGCCCCGCAAGCGGCGGCAGGTCCGCGCCACGACCGCCTACCGGTACGCCTGGTTCGTCGACCGCTACATCATCCCGACGGTCGGTGACGTTCCGCTGCGCCGCCTGCGCCTCGACCACCTCGAAACGTTCTACGCCGATCTCGCCGCCACCGGCGGCAGACAGGGCACAGGCCTAGCCCCGAAGACGGTTCGCGAGGTGCACATGATCATCCGCGCCGCGCTCGACCTCGCCGTGCGACGTGAGGTCGTCGGGCAGAACGTCGCCGCCAGGGCGCACCTCCGCCCCACTCGCGCCGGCAACGCCGTCGCCCGCACCTGGACCGACGCTGAGCTGGCACGCTTCCTCGACGCCGCCCGGCCCCATCGCCTCTACCCGGCCCTGCACCTCGCCGCCCACACCGGCATGCGCCGAGGCGAGATCGTCGGACTCAAGTGGTGCGACCTCGACATCGCACAGCGACGACTGGCCATCAGCCGCACCCTCCAGTGCGTCGGGGGGCAGCCCGTCGAGTTCGGCGTCAAGACCCGCACCAGCCGACGCAGCGTCGAGCTCGATCCCGGCACCGTCACACTCCTGTCCCGGTGGCGGCGACGACTCCATCGCGACGGGATGCCCGCCGGCATCGACGACTGGATGTTCTGCAACACCGCCGGCCGCTACCTCAACCCCCAGTCGATCAGCCAGCTCTTCGACCGCATCGTTACCGGCGCAGGCCTACCTCGGGTGCGGTTCCACGACCTGCGCCACACCCACGCGTCGCTGCTCATCGCGTCGGGCGAGGGCGTCAAGGTGGTCAGCGAACGCCTCGGCCACGCCCACCCCGCCTTCACCATGCACACCTACCAGCACCTGCTGCCCGGCATGAGCGCGGCCGCGGCCGACCCCTACCTGTCAGTATGAGTGTCGCTCAGTGGAGAGGCCATATTCGATGAGGGCGGGGAGGTGAGATCATGACCGTGATGACTGATGAGACCGAGGTGCGACGCGCGAAGCGTTCGTGGCCGGCGCAGTACAAGCTCGACATTCTCAATGAGATCGAGGCGGCGAAGGAGTCCGGTGAGACGACGGTCGCGGAGATCTGTCGGCGTGAGGGCTTGTATTCGTCGTTGATCTCGGAGTGGCGCAACCAGCGCGACGCCGGTGCCCTGGAAGGGTTGACTGACCGCAAGGCCGGCCGGCCGAAGAAGGACCGCACGAAGGAGCAGTTGGCTGCGATGCGCGCGGAGAACGAGAAGCTTCGCGGCGAGTTGGACACGGCGAACGAGTTGATCGAAGCGCAGGGAAAAGTCTCGGCGCTCTTGCAGCAGCTGTCCCGCAAGAGCGCCGAGAACAACACGTCCAAGCCGTGAGCTCGAGCATCGAGGAGTGGGCGCCCAGAGTGGGGATCGGCCGGGCCTGTGCGGCGTTCGGGGTGTCGCGACGGAGCTACAACCATCGCCGTCAGGCAGCCGAGGGGCGACTCCCCGCACGCCCGTCGAAAGCCAAACCGGTCTCAGAGCACCGTCCGGTCCCGTGGAAGCTGTCCCCCGATGAACGGGCCCGGGTCCGAGACGTGTTGTGTTCAGAGCGGTTCGGGGACCTCGCTCCCGCGCAGGTGTACGCCACGCTGCTCGACGAGGGCACCTACCTGTGCTCAGAACGCACCATGTACAGGATCCTGCATGAACACGACCTGGTCCGAGAGCGTCGCCGAGGGCACCGCCGCCACGGCCATGCCCCACCGAGGGTGCACGCGACGGGACCGAACCAGGCGTGGTCCTGGGACATCTCCCGGCTACGCGGCCCCGCCATCAGGTCCTGGTACTACCTCTACGTCGTCATCGACATCTACAGCCGCAAGATCGTTGCCTGGTCGATCGACACCATCGAGTCCGACAAGGTCGCCAAGGCCCTGATCACCCGGGGGTGTCAACGCGAAGGCATCGATGCGGACCAGTTGATCCTGCATTCAGACCGTGGCGCGCAGATGACCTCCACCACGATCGCGGAACTCCTCGAGGACCTCGGTGTCACCCGCAGCCTGTCCCGCCCCCGCACCAGCAACGACAACCCATTCATCGAAGCGCATTTCAAGACCGCCAAGTACCGGCCCGATTACCCCGACCGCTTCGAGTCCCTCGACCAAGCACGAACCTGGATGCGCCGATTCGCGCACTGGTACAACCACGACCACTACCACTCCGGCATCGCCTACCTACACCCCGTCGACGTCCACAACGGCACCGCCCACAAGACCGTCGCCGCCCGCCAGACCGTGCTCGACACCGCCTACGCAGCGAACCCCGACCGGTTCCGCAACCGGCCACCCCGAGCAGCAAGCCCACCCGCCGAAGCGTGGATCAACCAGCCGACCCTACAAACGAAACCCTGAACAGATCAGCAACCAACCCTTGACAGGTTCCGCGACCGCTTCGCCACCATGATCGCCACCGCCGGCCGGTAGACGTCTACCGGTCTGTCGGCGACGAAACCCCAGGTCACAGCCTCGGCCACCGAGGAGCCGGTAGACGTCGCCGGTGACGCCCTTCCAAGAATAGAGGTGGGCGGAGTTTTGGGTATGGGTGATCGGCCGATTCGCGAGCGAGCTTCTGGGTGGGCAGCATCGAGGGTCTATGACCTCCCACGACACGCCCACACCAGAAGCTCTGCAGATCACTGTGCCTCACTTCTCCCTGCAGGCGCTCACCCACCTGATCGCAGCGATCACCCCGCTGCTGCCACCGGCACCGAAACGCGGTCCGAAAGGCATGGCGATCACCACCCGGGTCCGACTCGCGTTGTCGTACCTGCGTGAAGGCGTCTCGATCCGTGGCCTCGCCCGCATCTCGGGGATCCCCGTCACCACGCTCCGCGACAACATCGGCCCGATCCTCGAAGCGTTCGACCGTCTCGCCCCGCTGCTGCCCGACGGCACCATCATCGGCGACTTCGACGACATCGCCTGGTGGTGCGCCGAGACCGGCGGAACGATCATCGTCGACGGCACCGAGCTCGCCATCGCCCGCCCTACAGGCCAGGTTGAACGGCTCTTCGGACTTCAGCGGGGTGTGACGGTGTCGAGTGGGTCCCAGTTGGGTTTGCCGGTTGAACAGCGCCCCTACTACTCGGGCAAGAAGAAGACCCACACCCTCAAGACCATCGCCGTCTGCGACGCGGAGTCGAATCTGTTGTGGGTCACACCGCTGCTCGGTGGCGCCACCCACGACCTCACCGCGCTCCGCGACGCGAACCCCCATCCCACCTGGCCGACTCCGGCCTTGACGTCCTCGCGGACTCCGGGTTCCAAGGACTACAACACGACGTCGAAGCACTCGAACTGCCCACCCGACGGCCCCGAGACAACAGCGAGCTCACCAAGACCGACCGGTTCTTCAACTCGGTGCTGTCATCGAACCGGGTCCGTGTCGAACACAGCATCGGCCGGCTCAAGCAATGGAGGTGCCTCACCGTCCCGAAACAACACCGCGCCCTGCTCGAACGATGGCTCCCAGTGTGCTGGGCGCTCACCTCGTTCCAACAAGCCTGGCCCCGATCATGAAACTCCGCGCAGGTCTAATGACGAAAGCCCAGGTCTGTGACCTGGGCTTTCAGATGGTGGCGGGGGCAGGATTTGAACCTGCGACCTTCGGGTTATGAGATTTCCGATCGGAATCTCAGCCCGTACCACTGCGTACCGGATCGTGCCCTCTTGCAGGGGTTTCGCCAATCACTCTACGCCCGCCGTGACAGCCCGTACACTCCCGTCACGCGCCGCACAGTAGAAGAAGCAGTAGAAGATTCGGACTGCGCTCGGAGTTTCGCCGGGAACGACTCGGGACCGGCTGAGCCTGATGTCCGGGCACGGTTTGTCCACGCGGCAGAGAGGTCATCACCCACCGGAGAAGCGACCTTCGGGTTCGCGCCAGATGGTGGCAGATCCCGGGCTCGGCTCACGCGACCTGGACGGCGTCGTGCAGTCGGACTGGGAGCTTCGCGGACGACTGCAGGGGGCGCCTCGCCCGGTCTGGCCGTCAACTGGCGAAGGTGACGGGGAAGTAGACGAACGCTTCTGGGTCCAGGAGGCCCGAGTCGTTCACGAGGATCGTGCAGGGGTGCTGTGCGTCGCAGGCACCGTTCGCGAACGCACCTGTGTGGACGGTGAGGTCGATCGACCCCGCACCGGTCGGGTCGGCGACGAGCACGTGACCTTCGGCGATTCCACATGAGGCGTTTCCGCCGCGACCGTCGCCGACGCACTGCAAGACGTTGACCGTCCGACCCGGGAGGAACCCGCTCCAGGTGACGGTGACGACCTGTCCGTCTCGGAGGTCGGTATCAGCGCTGACCGATGCCTTCCGGTCCGTCTCCGGCACCGGGACCGTGGACACCGTGACCGCCGAGTCGTCGTCAGGGGCGAAGGACATCGTGGCGAGTGGTGGCGACTGGTCGCTCGCGATTCGCTCAACCGCCGACGGATCTCCTCTGAGGTATGCGTCGAGGAAGTCGGTCGTCGCCCTTGCAGCGATCGGGAAGACGTCGTTGGTCGGGACCAGCCAGTCGCCGTGGTTGGCCTGCGCCATGCTCAACAGCGCTTTGGGGGCCGCTGAGTCGTTGAACGTCTCGACGGTCTGGTTGTAGGAGACCATCTGGTCCTCGATGCCGTGGACGAACATGACCGGCGGCATGTCGGTGAAGTCGTAGGAGCCGCCGGCGAACGGCGCCGGAGTGCCGGACAGCACGAGCGCCGTGCGGATCCGTTCGTCACGGCAACAGCTGTTGCCCACCGCACCCAGCGTCGTGATCCCACCGTTGGAATGTCCGGCCGCGCCGATCCTGGCGGGATCCACCAGGCCCGCCAGCGGAGCCGTGGCGCTGTCGTTCGCCTTCAACATCGCGTCGATGACGAAGCTCACGTCGCCGGGCTGGTTCTGGACGTCCGCCCCGTCGATGCCGTCGGGTGTTCCTGCGTAGGTCAGAGGGAAGTGCGGAATCGCCACCACGTAGCCGGCAGAGACCCACTGCTCCGCCAACGGGGTCAGGTACTCCTCGTTCCCGCCGAGGCCGTGGCTCAGAACGACAAGCGGAAACCGCCCACCCGCCGGCGGTGCGTTCTGCCCCTTGTCACCCTGCGGGTCGCCAGCCGCCGGATACAAGATCGAGGTGACGATCGTGCGCTCCGGGCGCTGCGCTCGTCCGGCCCCCGCCGGTGTCGGCCTCGACGAGTCCACGAAGGTCTCGGTCACACGGCCCACACCGAAGGGTCGATCCAGCTGCGCCCCCGTCGTCGATGGAACTCCCGACGTCGTCGGCGTGCCGCGGCCCGACGCAGGTCGTCTGCCTTCGCTCGAGCACGCGGACAGCGCAGCGGCCACGGCAACCAGCACCACCGCTACCACAGCCAGTCTTGTCGCTCGACTCCACATGATTGCCAACTCACCCCTCACCGTTGTCGCTCGGCCCATGAGCGGTTCATCCACAGCCTGAGCGATCGACCAGCCCACCGGCCTCCGCTACGTCGACGTCTGGGAGACCGAGGCGGCATGGCGGACGTTCATGGACGAGACCGGCGAACCTGCCGTCGAGGAGGTCCTCGCCAGCTACGGCCTCCCCCACGACCACACCCTCGTCAAGCTCGAGGTGATCGACGTGTGGCAGCCGACGCTGGTCAGCTGAGCGGATCGCGCCGGCCTCAACCGCGATCACGCCCGGGTCGTTCACCACTCCTGGCGTGCTTCCTCGGCGAATCCCTGGAGGTCGTGGACTTCGAGCTCGATGCCGTCGTCGGTGCGCAGGCGGCCTGACCAGGTTCCGAAGACCTGGTGGGTCTCCGATCCCTGGTCGCGGCCGGGGAGCTTTGTGTGCTTGTCGTAGCGGGGCACCAGCGTCACATCGAGCTGCCCGCCGGGGTCCACGACGCGCCATGGGCTGAGCGGCTCGTCCCAGTCGTAGGACCAGTCGAGCTCGCGGCCGAGCTTGGTGAGCCGGCCGTCGACGATGATGCCGTTCTCGGTGTAGCCCGACCCCTCCGTCCACTTCGCGCCGAACTGCAGCCCGACGACGTGGTCGCCGCATCGTCCGGCCCCGCCACCCCAGTTCCAGGCGATCTCTGCGGGCCAGCGGCCGCGCCCGACGTCCAAGACACCCCACGCGTCCGAGCCGTCGCCGCCGATCCTCCAGCGTCGGTCGCCGACGGTGAGCTGGCCGGTTGCGGGTCGGGCCTGGTGCTTGGAGGTGTAGTTGAACAGCTCGTCGTTCCAGGGGATCACCACGTTGAGCGACTCGTGTCCTTCGGGCAGTTCGATCGTCACGTCGAGCGCGCCTGGTGTCCCGTCGTGTTCGGTCCACGACCCGTGCAGGCGCGTCGATCCGGGTTCGTCGATGACCTCGAGGGCGAAGCCGTCGCGGTCGACGCGCAGTGGGGCAGTTCCGGGGCGGTCGGGCAGGACGAGCGCACCGCGGTCGGTCGTGATGATCCCGTTGCCTCCGGTGTCGCCCGCGGCCAGGTCGGCCCACCAGATGTCGGCCAGACCGAAGTGGTCGATGTCGGCGTAGACCGACGACACGACGAGGTCACCGGCGAGGATGGCCCAGTAGTCCCACCGCTTGTTGATGCCGAAGCAGCCGTCCAGGTTCGCCCGGTGCAACGGTCGGCGAGACCAACCCAGCGCGGCACGGTTCAGCCGACTGCCGTCGGGCGTGCACAGGTCGACCTCGGTGGTCAGCTCGTTCTCGTGGGTCACGTCGCCATTCCTTTCAGGGGTGTTGGCGGGCCAGCGCGGCGTAGTGCTGTGCCACCGGACGCGGGTGCCGTTGGGCGTCGAACAGCCCGACCTCGGTCACGGTTCCGATCGGGACGGTCAGCGCGGTGTCCCAGTCGTACTGGTCACCCCGGCTGTACCAGCAAATCCCCCGCACCGGCAGGCCGCGTCCCGCGAGCGTGTCGAGCGATTCGGTCAGTGCGGCGAGCCACTCGCTGCCCTGATCGACCGGGAGCCCGAGGTTGGAGGTCTCCGACACCCAGAACGGCACCCGGTAGCGCTCGAACCAGGCGGCGGCTTCGGCCTCGTAGGCGCCGACGCGGTCGGCGATGGACAGCGGCCACTCGGCCCGTGTGCCGTGCGCGACGACGCTGACCGGGTAGATATCGTGGCCGGCGACGATCCGGTCGGATGGCACGACGCCGACGAGGGCGTCGATGCGCGCCTGGACCGGGTCGGCCACGACGTCGGTCAGCCTCGCCGCGACGCCCCGCGGTGCGATTCCGAGGTGCAGGTCCCAGACGGCCTGCTGCAGGTCACGCGACTCGGTGGCGGCGCGGACGCCGGCCTCGTCGTCGGGGTCGGCGTGCTCACAGCCGAAGCCCTCGGACCCGATCCACCAGCCGTCGCGGTCGGCACGGATGCGGGCGAGGGCCTCGAGGTTGGCGAGCACGATGTTGCCCAGCGCCACGAAGTAGTCGTCGGTGCTGGCCCGGCGGTCGTTCCACATGCCGAGCAGCGCGGAGAACATGGCGGTGATGCCCGGCTCGTTGACGGGCGTGAACCAGCGAGGCTCGCGATAGCGGGCCAGGAACGCGTCGACGTAGCGGATGAAGCCGTCGACCCACCGGCCGTCGCAGAACCCGTCGTAGTGGTCGGGCAGACCGAAGTGGCACAGGTCGACCACCGGGTCGAGCCCGTGGCGCCGACACGCGTCGAGCGCACGGTCCCACAGCGTCCAGTCGAAGACCCCCGGCGCGGTCTCCGTTTCGCGCCACGGCATGCCGTAGCGCCACACCTTCACCCCGAGTCCCGCAAGGTCGGCGAGGTCCGCATCGAGATGCTCCAGGTGAGCGCTGGCCCGGTACTGGTCGACGCGCACGACCTCACCGTCGTGGAGCACCAGCGGGTCGGAGCCCTCCTCGCCGCAGGCGACAGCGAACTCGGGGAAGTCCATGTCCGACATCATGTGTCGAGGCGGTTCGTGAGGCGGCCGACGAGGCCGGACCGCCCGGGCAGCACCCGGGTGAGCGCGCTCACCACGTGGGCGTCGGGGCCGACAACCACGCGTGCACGATCGCGCTCGATCGCCGACACGATCCTGCGGGCGACCGCGGAGGGCGGCCGCATCACGTAGGGCGCAAGACGAGACTGGCCCATCTCCGCGAGCCGGGTGGCCTGGCCGCCCCGCGCACCAGCGGTGATGTTGGTGTGGATCGCTCCGGGAAAGACCACCGTGACCCCCACCTGCGTGGTGACCAGTTCACCGCGCAACGCTTCGCTGAACGCCCGCACGGCGCCCTTGGTGAGCGAATACGACACGTTGTGCGGCAGACCGAGCAACCCGACCATGCTCGACATGTTGACGATGTGGGCCTCGTCGGCCTCCCGCAGCATCGGCAGGAACGCACGGCAGCCGTGCACCACACCCCACACGTTGATGTCGACGATCCATCGCAGATCGTCGATCGCCTCATCCGCGAACGCGCCCGCAGCGGTCACCCCCGCGTTGTTCACCAAAATCTGGCAAGGACCGAGCGAGTCCTCGACCTCGGCGGGGAGCTCGTCGATGCGTGCTGGATCGCGCACATCCGCGAGGTGCACGCTCGCCCGGGTGCCGAGCGAGCGGACCAGATCCGCGGTCTCCTCGGCGCCGTCGGATTGCACGTCGACCACAGCGATCGAGCACCCGCGCTCAGCGAGGGCGAGGCTGGTCGCCCGGCCGATGCCGCTGCCCGCACCGGTGACGACCGCGACGCGTCCGTCGAGCCGCTTCATCGGGCCAACCCCTGCTGCTCGTGATCGGTGACGAGGACGCAGCGGGTCCCGCTGTAGATGGTGGGCATGCACTTGTTGCAGTGCACGCACAACCCCACCGCGTTGGCCGAGTTCGTCATCCGGTTCACCAGGTCCGGTTCCCGCAGCAGCGCCCGGGCCATGGCAACGAACTCGAAGCCCTCCCCGAGCGCACCATCGATCGTGGCCCGTTCGTTGATGCCGCCGAGCAGGATCAACGGCATGTCGAGTTCCCGGCGGAACTGTCGGGCGAACGGCAGGAAGAACGCCTCCTCGAACGGAAGCTTCGGGAAGATGCGGCGACCGTACGCCCGCACACCGAGACCGACGATGGGCCCCTGCGCGGCGGCAAACTCCCTGAGGGGCACGTCGCCCCGGAAGTAGTACATGCCGTTGAGCAGCGAGCTGCCGCCGGTCAACTCCAGCGCGTCGAGGGCACCGTCCCGCTCAAGCAGCTGGGCGAACTGCAGGCTCTCCTCGAGCCACAGGCCGCGCTCGACGCCGTCGGCCATGTTGAACTTCGCCAGCACCGCCACCCGACCGTTGGCGACACGGCGCACGGCGTCGACGACCCGCCGGGGAAACGTGGAGCGGTTCTCGACGCTGCCGCCGAACTCGTCCTTGCGCCGGTTCAGGTTGGGGCTGAAGAACGAGCTCAGCAGGTAGTTGTGGCCGAGGTGGATCTCGAGCGCGTCGAACCCGGCGTCGATCGCCACCCGAGCCGCACGCTCGAAGTCGGCCACGACCTCGTCCATGTCGTGGCGGGTCGCACCCTTGACCCACCCCATCGCCGGTGCGCTGAACCGGCCGGACGGGGCCAGGCTCGGGTGGCGCTTCGACTGGGACTGGGCGACGAGGCCGGCGTGACCGAGCTGCGCCGAGATCAGCGCACCCTCGGCGTGGACCGCCGCGGTGAGGCGCTGCAGATCTCCGATGAGGGACTCGGTCATCACCATCGTGTCGCTGCTGACCCGGCCGCCCATCGACACCGCGCAGTACGCAACGGTGCTGAGCGCAGCGCCGCCCCGGGCGACGGCCGTGTGGAAGTCGATCAGCTCGTCGGTCACGGCCCCCCGCGGCATCACGCCTTCGAACGTCGCAGCCTTGATGATCCGATTGCGGAGCGTCAGCGGGCCGAGCTGGGCCGGTTCGAACGCATCGACGACGGATGGGACGGTGGTGTCGGCCATGTCAGTCTCCTGTGGTGGCTCGTTCGAGTCGGGCGGCGATGCCGTCCAGCACGATCTCGAGGTCGAAAGCGAACGTGTCGTCAACGTCAGAGGTCGTGAGGTCGTCGTGGACCCGACGCAGCGCAGCGAACGTGTCGGCGTCTCCCGCGGCATGCACCAGCTCCGCCGTGGGCTCCAAGAACCGGGAGAAGCTCGGATCGGCCCCGCTCGACGCGGTGATCGCCACTCGAACAACGAGCCACACCGCGTAGGCCGCCTCCACCGAGCTGAACCCCGCCGCCATCAGCAGGCGCAGGCCCGGTTCGCCGATATCGATCCGCATCGACGCATCGTCACGGGTCGCGTTGAGCAGCGTCGCCGCCGACGACCCCAACTCGCGACGCACCAGCACGGCGAAGTCAGTCAGCCAACCCCGCCATTCCGTCGCGTCCGTAGCGAATCCACGGATCGCGCCATGCAGCCTCGATTCGACCAGGGCGATGACCTCGTCGCGCCCGGCGACATGCGAGTACAGCGTCGCGGGTGAGACGCCGAGGTCCTCGGCCAACCCCTGCATCGTGAAGGAGTCCAGGCCGAGCCGAACCGCGGCATCCACGATCCGATCGCGACCGACCTTCGGCGGGCGACCACGACGCGCCGCCGGCTCGGTGAGTCCTGCCGTTCCCATGGGGCCGATTATATCCGAATCCGGATTCGGAAATGACGCCGCCGTCGGTAGAGCGACTCCTGCGGACCTGGTGGCCAGACCGGGTGCCCTATTCAGCCGGTGACGTCGTCGCCTGCGATGTGGGCCGTCAGCACGCGAGTGCACGCGAGCAGGCGGTCACCGCGACGAGCGAGCTCCGTACTGGTGATTGCGTCGCGGAACAGGTGCAGCGAGACGAGGTAGCGCGGCTGGGCGTCAGCGCCGAAGACCGGGGCGATGACGTAGCTCACGGAGCGGTGCTCACCACCGGCCAACTGGTCCGTGTGGAGGATCCGCCCACCCACCACGCCCGCCAGCCGGGAGAGCTGGGAGCGCACGGCGTCGAGGGTGGCGTCGGTGGCGACGGACGCCAGGAGATCGTGGATCTGGGCGATCGCGGTGTCGGCGTCGTTCGGGATGCCGTACACGGCGTAGCCGCGGGCCCGGATGTCATCGAGCACCATGCGCTGCCGCGCGGTAGCGCTGCGGCCGGATTTGGAACTCGCCAACCACTCGTCGATCGCTGCGCCGTCTTGCCACGCCATCGCGACCGCGCCGTAGGGCACGTCGAGTGGGACACGATGCCCGGCCCGGTTGTCGAGGTCCTCGGTGGACCCCGCGGTCAGGATCACCTCGAGACTGTCGGTGGTGACCCGAGCGAGGGTGACGCCGCAGTCGAGTTCACTGGCCAGACTCTCGAGCTCGACGTCGGCGACGCCCAGGAGCGGGTAGCGGCGGCGCAGCCCGTCGAGGAGGCGGAGCAAGCCGGGTCCGAGGCGGTAGGACTTGTCCGCCTGGCGCTCGACGTAGCCCGTCGAGTTGAGGGCGGCAAGGATTGTGGCCGCCGTGGAGGTGCTCAGCCCGAGGTCCCTGGCCAGCGCCGACGAGCTCAGGCCATCCGGAGCCGCGGACAGCGCCTCAAGCACCGCGACCACCCTTGCCGTGGGCGGCGACGGACTCCTAGGCTTCTCCATATCCGGTAACGATATCCGAATATTCGGAACCGACGAGGGTCAAGGGGGACATATGACCGCGACGATCGGACGGGATACCAACGTCGGCGAGTTCGAATCCTGGGGCTTTCCCGCATGGTCCTTCGATGACTTCCACCGGCGAGAGCTTCCGCGCCGGCTGGCCGAGGGAGTCAACGAGCAGGTGACGTGGGACCTTGTCGACGCGCCGCCGTTCGCCGTCGCGTGCAGCGGCGGCGGCGGCGGCGGCGGCCGCGCCTACACCTACGTGGCTGGCGAGGACGCCGTCACCATCGAACCCGGGGTGCGCGACGATGCCACCGGCGTGCTGGAGATCGGCGAGCGAGCCTGGCAGGACTACGTGCACGAGTTCCGCAACCCGTCCTCGCTCGTGCTCGCCGAAGCCATCCGGTTCGCCCGCGGCGGCATGCGGGAGTGGGACCGCTGGGCCCCCGCCATGCGCTGCATGTACTCGGGCCGCGAGATCTATGACCCGAACATGACCTTCGAGGACCGCCACGGCGACCCGCTCGACCTCCACCAGACCTTCACCCTCGACGACGACCACGAGGACCTGTCGCACTTCCTGCGAACGGCCGGCTACCTGGTGGTGCGCGGGGCGATGGCACCGCGCCGCGACGAGATCGCCGCCGAGATCGAACGCCTACAGGCCGAGGCCATCGAGGGCACGATCTTCTCGTGGTGGACCGACCACCTCGACGCCGGCCACCGCTTCCCCTACCGCTTGCTGTTCATGTCGGAGAACTCCGAGCTGATCCGTTCGCTCATGGACGACGACCCAACCGTGGAACAGCTCGTCGCGCTCGCGAAGCGCGATCTGGTCCCCCTCCACGACCGGGGCCAAGGGGCGGTGTCGGTGCTCAAACCCTTCGGCCGTGGCGCGAACCTCGGGCCCAGCATCGCCGCCAACCTCGGCTGGCACGCCGACTGCAACCTCGGCGGATGCGGGATCATGTGCCCGTCGATCAACATCGGCATCCACGTCGATGCCGCCGGGCCCGACAGCTCCCAGCTGTGGGCCCTGGCGGGCTCACACGGCCGAGTGCCGCACCTGAGCGGGAAACGGACCTTCGAGCAGACCACCGCCGTCCCGCTCGACACCGAACCCGGCGACATCACCATCCACTACTCCTGCGTCACCCACGCCGGTCCGCCGCCCACCGGAACGAACGCACGGCGCACGCTCTACCTACCGTTCTACGGACCAGAGACACTGACCCTGCTCGGGCGGTTCCAGAGCTTCGAACAGGTCCTCCCCGGCTACGGGACCGGCGACACCCCCGACTACTTCGAGATGGCGAAGGACGCCGAGCAGCACAACACCTCCGACCTCAGCAACGTCCCCCTGGGCACCGCATGACCCTCACCGACGACCTCAACGGCCTGCTCACCGACTACCACCCCGGTCCCCGCGTCCAGCGCCGGGTGCCCGAAGGTTGGGCCGACGAGCCCTACACCCGCTTCACCGTGGAGGGCCTGACCCCCACCATCGGCGCCATCGTGACCGGCCTGTCCCTCGCCGAGGGCGTCGACGCCGAGCTCTTCGAGCAGCTGAACCGGGCGCTGCTCGAGTGGAAGGTCCTGTTCTTCCGCGGCCAGGACATCACCGGAGAACAGCACGCCTCCTTCGCGGCCCACTGGGGACCACTCGAGGCCCACCCCTTCATCCGGATCGCCGTCGACCAGCCCGAAGAATCCCCCGAGGTCGTCCGCTTCGAGAAGGGAGCCGAGGTCGCCGGCTACGAGAACGTCTGGCACAGCGACGTCAGCTGGCGCGAAGTCCCGTCACTCGGCTCGGTCCTGCGTGCGATCGAGGTGCCCGAAACCGGAGGCGACACGCTCTGGTCCGACATGGGGGCCGCCTACGACGGCCTCCACGACGACATGAAGACCCGCATCGCCGATCTCGTGGCCGAACACGACTGGCTGACCAA
>JACJWI010000013.1 GCA_020637215.1 Microthrixaceae bacterium
GCGAAGAACCCGAGCAGCAACGGACCGACGGTGCCGTCGGAGAACGCGTGGACCGACTCGACCACCCCGGATCGGGTCAGGAACGTGCCCAGGATCGTCAGCGAGAACGTGGCGCACAACAGCGACAGGTTCCAGACCCGCAGCATCCCCCGGCGCTCCTGGACCATCACCGAGTGGATGTAGGCCGTCGCGGTCAGCCACGGAAGGAACGACGCGTTCTCGACCGGGTCCCACTTCCAGTACCCGCCCCAGCCGAGCACCTCGTAGCTCCACCAGGCGCCCAGCACGATGCCGGCGGTGAGGAACATCCAGGCGAACAGCGTCCAGCGCCGGGTCTCGACCAGCCACCCCTCCCCCACCCGACCCGTCACCAGCGCCGCCACGGCGAACGCGAACGGGACGGTGAAACCGACGTAGCCCAGGTAGAGCATCGGCGGATGGAACGCCATCAGGATGTGGTTCTGCAGCAGCGGGTTGGGTCCCGGGCCGTCGTAGCCGGGCGGCGGGACCACCCCGCGGAACGGGTTGGTGGCGCTGAGCATCAGGCCGAAGAAGAACACCGCCACCACGAACATGACGATGAGCGCCCACGCCACCAGCGGGTCCGAGGAGCGCCGGCGGAACTTGTGGGCGACCAGGAACGTGTAGCCGGCCAGGATCGCCGCCCACAGCAGGATCGACCCGTCGAGAGCGGACCACATGGTGGCCACGTTGAACAGCGGCGGGGTCCGTGACGAGCCGTGCTCGAACACGTAGCGGACGGTGTAGTCGCGGGTGATCAGCGCCCGCTGCATGGCGAAGCAGGCCAGCACCGCCCCGGCCAGCACGATGCCGGCGTAGGAGCGGCCCATGCGCAGCAGCGACTCGCGTCGCGTCCGCAGGCCGGTGGCCAGAACGATGATGCCGAGGAGCGCCCCGCCGAATCCGACGATGACCCCGGCCAGTCCGAGGGCCCGGTTCACCCGGAGGCACCCCCCAGCGCCGGTCCCCCCGGGCCGGTCTCGGTCACGTCCTGCGCGGCGGGCCCCCCCGGTGCGGTCGTGGTCACCGCGTCCTTCTCGGCCTCCCGGACCCGGTCGTGGTTCTCCTCGTCGTAGGTCGCGTCGTGGCGGACCAGGATCGTGTCGCTGTGGAACGTGTCGCCGCGGAGGGTGCCCTCGAGCACCACGGGGATCTTGGGGCCGAACAGCTCGGGCGGGTCACCGACGTGGTCGACGGGCAGCTCCTCGCCCCGGAAGCGCAGCACGAAGCTCACGCCGTCGTCGGTCTTGCGCACCGTTCCGTCGACCACGTTGCCCTGCACGCGGATGCGCTCGCCCTGCAGCTCGTCGTGCTTCGCGGCGACCTCGTCGACGTTGTAGAAGAACGTCGACGCGTCGCGGAGGCCGTTGACCAGCACCAGGCCGAGCCCGACCACGATCACGGCGACGACGCCGACCGCCACGTAGGTCCGGGTCCGCGACGAACCCGACCCGCCCGGGCGTCGGTCGGGAGCGGTTCGAGGGGTGACGTCGAGCCGGTCGTCGCGCTCGACCGGTCCCGTGGTCGCGTCGGCGGACTCGGGATCGTCGAGATGCATCCCGTCGGGATCGGGCGGGGTCACAGCCACCTCCGCTCGTCGGGCGGCACCGAGCGCGACAGCTTGCGCCCGCGCCGCAGCAGCCACAGCGAGTAGAGCCCGAGCGATCCGAATGTCGCGATCCAGGCCGTCGCGATGTACGCGGTGTCGCTCATGACGCACCTCCGGCGCTCGACGGGACGGCCCGCTCGGCCCGGCGCTCCGCGATGGCGGCGTCGACGCCGACGTCAGCGGCCCGCTCGGCCAGCCACGCCACCCGGAAGCGGTGGATCAGCAGCCAGGCGAACAGCACGAGGAACACGGTCAGGCCCAGGTAGGCGGTGAACAGCTGCAGACCCTTCATGTCGGGGTCGACGGTGCCGAAGATCGTCTTCTCCTGGTGCAGGCCCCGCCACCAGTCGACCGCCTTGTGGGTGATCGGGATGTTGACGACCGCCATGATGCCGATCACGGCGCTGATCGTGCCGCGGGTGCGCGTGTCGTTGGGGATCTGACGGACCGCCAGGTAGCCGACGTAGGTCAACATGAGCACCGCCGTGGTGGTCAGCCGCGGCTCCCAGCGCCAGAACACCCCCCAGGTGATCTTCCCCCACAGCATCCCGTTGAGGATGGTGAGGGCGAAGAACAGCACGCCGAGCTCGGCCGACGACGCGGCGAACAGGTCCCAGAACTCGGTGCGCTTCCACAGGTACATCACCGAGGCGATCGCCGTGATCACGAAGGCCAGGTACGCGGTCGAGACCGTGGGCACGTGCATGTACAGGATGCGGATCGTGTCGCCCAGCTCGGCGTCGGCCGGGGTGAGGAACACGCCGAGCAGGACCAGCGCGGCGATGCCCACCAGGGTGATCACGCCGAGCACCCGGGTGGCGGTCGACCCGGTCGTGGGCGGACCCGTCGGTGGTTCCGATGCGGCGCCCGGGGGCCGGCCCGCGCCGGTCGTCGGGTTGTCGACTGTCATGCGTCCTCCAGGAGGGGCCGGAACAGGAGCGCTCCGAGCGTGAGGTAGACCACGGCGAATATGCCCAACAGGGCGACCCAGGGCCAACCCGGACCAGCTTCGCGCCCCAGAGCCACTTCGAAGCCGCGGGTGGCGCCGATCAGCACCGGAGCGAGCAGCGGCAGCAGGAGCAACGGCAGCAGCGTGGTCCCGCTGCGCAGCCGGGCCGCCAGCGCCCCGTACACCGCGCCGGCCGCGGCGATGCCGACGGTGGCGACCAGGGCGACGCCGACGGTGAGCACCGGCGTGCGGAACGTCGTGTCGTAGAAGACCGCGACCGCCACCGCGAGGACCGCCTCGACCGCCAGGAGCTGGACGGCCAGTGCGGCGACCTTGCCGGCGTAGATGGCGGCGGGGGCCAGACCCGACAGGCGAAGGGCGTCGAAGATCCCGTCGGCCGCCTCGACCGAGAACGCTCGCTCGATCATCAGCACCGACGAGAACAGGACGACCACCCAGAACAGTCCGGAGGTGACACGGTCGAGCACGCCACGCTCGGGGTCCAGCGCGAAGGCGAACAGCAGCACGACCAGCAGCGAGAACGGGAGCACCTGTCCGATGCCGACCTTGGAGCGCCACTCGAGGCGGAGGTCCTTGGTCATGACCAGCACCGCGTCACGCATCGGACGCGACTCCCTCCGAGGGTGGGGCGGCCAGCGGAGACGGGGCATCCAGCGGCGGGGCATCCTGTGGCGCTGTGACCACCGTTCCGCCGACGACCTCGACGGTCCTGTCCGCCACGTCGTCGGCCCGGTCGAGCTCGTGGGACGCGAACAGCACCGTCGCACCCACCGACGCCGCCTCGCGGACGAGACCGTCGATGATGTCGCGCCCCGACGCGTCGAGCCCGGCGTGCGGTTCGTCGAGCAGCCACAGCTCGGGTCGCCGGGCCACCATCGCCGCGAACGACACCCGCCGACGCTGACCGGCCGACAGGGTATGCACCGGCAGGTCGTGCAACCGGGAGGCCACCTCGAGCCGGTCGAGGGCCCGGCGCCCATCCGCGACCTCGGCGCCCGCGGCCCGGGCCCAGAAGTCGACGTTCTCGGTCACGGTCAGGTCGTCGTAGAGGTACGTGGCGTGGCCGAGCAGACCGACCCGGCGACGGATCGCGGAGCGGTGGCGGACCAGGTCCACCCCCAGGACCTCGGCCACCCCCGAGCTCACCGCGGCCAGACCGGCGCACACCCGCAGCAGGGTGGTCTTGCCGGCGCCGTTGGGGCCCCGCAGCAGCACGACCTCGCCCCGCGCCACGTCCAGATCGGCCCCGGCCAGGGCCGGGAACCGGCCGAGGAGGGCGACGGCATCACGGAGGTGGACTGCGAGCTCCAAGGGACAGGACTTCCGAGCGGATCGGAGGGCGGAGGGAGCGCCGCGCCACAGCGGAGAGCACCCTCGGGGACCCGGCAACGCTACCGGTCGCGTCGGGGCGCGGGCCAAGCCCCGATACGGTGGTGAGGTGCTGTCGAAGGCTCTGGGGTTCCTCGGCCGGGCGTTCATCATCGTCGGCCTGTTCATCCTGGGCTTCGTCGCGTTCCAGCTCTGGGGCACCAGCCTGGAGGAGGGCCGCAACCAGTCCGAGCTCACCGACCAGCTCGCCCACTCGGTGCGCAACACCGCCAAGGTCTCCTCCGACGGCGACGCCGGCAAGCTCGCCAACGCGCTGGCCAAGGCGTTCGAGAACACCGACCCGGCCACCGCGCCGCCCACACCGGCCCCCGCCGAGGGCGAGCCGGTCGGCGTGATCCAGATCCCCAAGATCGGCCTGGAGCGCGTCATCGTCCAGGGGGTCTCCAAGAAGGACCTGAAGAAGGGGCCGGGCCACTACCCGGGCACCCCACTTCCGGGCCAGGCCGGCAACTCCGGCATCGCCGGGCACCGAACCACCTACGGCGCGCCGTTCAACCGGATCGACGAGTTGGCTCCCGGCGACGAGATCACCATCACCACCCCGCAGGGACGGTTCCTCTACAAGGTGATCAAGGCACCCGACTCCGACGCGGCGCCCTACATCGTCAAGCCCACCGACGTGACCGTGCTCGACGACAAGGGCGACAACCGCATCACGCTGACGGCCTGTCATCCCGAGTACTCGGCCCGCCAGCGGATCATCGTCAACGCCGTGCTGTCCGAGGAGCCGGCGCCCACCTCGCCGCCTTCCAAGGCGGTGACCGAGGCGGTGACCACCTCGAACCGCGCCCTCGACGAGGGCATGTCCGGCGACGACTCGGCCCTGCTCCCCGCGATCGCCTTCGCTGTCGCGGCGCTGCTGGTCGGGATCGCAGCGTGGTTCATCGGCACACGCTGGAAGAAGTGGCCGATGTGGGTTCTGGGCACCCCGATCGTGCTCGGCCTGGTGTGGTTCAGCTACGTGTACCTGGACCGGTACCTGCCGTCGCTGTGAGCACCGGCCGATCTTCATCCCGCCGGCCCGGGCCGCTCGTCGCGATCGGTCTTCTCGCCGCGGCGACGTTGTCGGTGGCCCTGGGCGCCTGTTCGGGCAAATCCGGCGGTTCCACCTCCGAGAAGTCGACCACCACCACCGAGGTGACCACGACGACCTTCGGGCTCCCGGCCGGAGCGGAGGCGACGGGTCTCCGGGAGCTGACCGTCGGCCAGTGCTTCGAGCTGCCGGTCGACGATCCCGGAGCCGACGACCGGGCGGTGTGGGTCCTGCCCTGCTCGGACCCCCACACCCACGAGGTGGTCTCGTTGCTCGACTACGGCGGCGCCACCGTCCGAGGTGGCGGCTACCCGGGTCGGACCGTCGTCCAGGACTGGGCCGAGCAGAACTGCTACGCCGGCTTCGAGGCGGCGGTCGGTGAGCCGTGGACCGAGTCCGACTTCGACATCGAGACATGGTGGCCGTCGGAGGAGTCCTGGGCCCGGAGGGACCGCAAGGTGATCTGCACCGTGTACCCGTCGAGCGGCGGACGCACCACCGGTCCGGTCCGGCCCTGACCCGCCACGCCGGCCGGCCGGTCTGCCGGATTTCTGAGGCGCGGATTGCGACAAGGTGTGTCGTTGAGGACCCCTATGTTCCGCGGAAGGCGGGGGGGCGGCGCTCGGTGAAGGCCAGACGGCCCTCGACCAGATCACCCGAGGCCCACGCCGCCTCGAACGCGGCCCGGTAGGCGCCGTCGGGATCGATCTGCTCGCCGGGACGCTCGAGCAGGTCCAGACCCAGCTTGGAGCCGGCCAACGTCAGCGGAGCGAGACCGGCGATCTCATCGGCCAGAGCGGTCGCCGTATCGAGCACCGCGACCCCGGGTCCGGTGTCCCCGTCCGGTTCGACGATCTCGTGCACCAGACCGGCGCGGTGCGCATCCGCGGCGGTCACCGGACGGGCGGTCAGCACCATCCACCGCGCCGTCGACGGCCCGGCCAGCAGCGCCAGGCGCTGGATCGTCCAGTGGTCGACCATCAGGCCCAACTTGGCCACCGGGACCGCGAAGCGGGCGTCGGGCGTGGCCAGTCGGAGGTCGCACGACAGGGCCAGCTGCATCCCCAGGCCCATGCACGCCCCGGAGATGGCGGCGACGGTCGGGAACGGCAGGGCGGCCAGGTCGTCGAGAGCCGCACGCAGCGCCCGGGTGAACGCCAGGTCCTCGAGCTCCTTGAGGTCGGCCCCGGCGCAGAACTGATCCGCGTCACCGGTGAGGACCAGCGCCCGCACCTGGTCCGCGGCCGCCCGGCGCACGCCGTCGTGCAGCTCGTCGAGGGCGGTGTGGTTGAGCGCGTTACGCCGCTCAGGACGGGAGATGGTCAGGCGCGCCACCGCGCCGTCCCGGGAGTAGCTGACGATGCTCACGGCGTGGTGTCCGGTCTGCAGGGCGAGGTCCGGGCTGCGGACCGCGTCAGAGGCCCGGCTTCCAGATCATCAGGTAGAGGCCGACGATGAGGCACAGGTGCAGCCCACCGGTCAGGCCCGGAACCGCAGAGGTCGATCCGTTCTCGTAGGCCCGGGCGATCAGGTACTGCAGCACGATGGCGACGATCACCACCAGGAAGGCGATCGAGATCCACATCTGATCGAACTTGAACACTGCGACGTCCTGGACCTTGCTGGTCAGGATCAGTCCGATGCCGGCCAGGAACAGCACCACCAGCGCCGGCAGCTGGATCAGCTTGTTGACCTTGGCCAGCGCGGCGTCGTCGGTGTTGGCCCGCTGCAGCATCGGCTGCACGAAGTTGCCGCCGAAGGCGACGACCGCCGCCAGGATGTGGATGAGCAGCAGTACCTGGAACGCGGTGTTGTCGACCATGGCGGCGCAGCCTACCGGCGACGGCGACCGCCCTCCGCGCTCCCCAGCCGCGACGGGTGCAGGCCCGGTCCCCTGCGCGGAGCCGGGCCACGACCCAGGGCGGCCAGAGCGGAGCTGTAGTCCCCCGATCCGCCCCGACCGTGGTGACCGCTCGGCCGCCCCACCTCGTAGCGCCGCAGGATGCTGGCGACGACCAGCGCGAGCCCGACCAGGATCAGGACGTCGCCGATCGAGATGACCTGACCCCACGGCAGCGGGATCACGTCGCCCAGGAATCCGAGGATCGACCCGTCGGCCGTGCGGCCGCCGTTCAGGACCACGGAGTCCGCCTGGGCCTCGGTGATGATCCCGGCCGACACCAGCGCCGAGGTGCTGACCGGCATGCCCCAGTTGAGGACCGTGACCAGCAGGTTGAGTCCCAGCCCCGCGACCACCAGCACCATCCCGCCGATGCGGACGTTGACCACCGCGAACCCCAGCAGCGCGGCGGTCGCCACGATCGACAGGAACGTCATCACCGGACCGGACCAGGGCACGAGGTCGACCAGGACGGTGAGGACGACCCCGCCGACGAGTGCCTCCCACAGCGGCGGCACCCACTCCCACAGGTTCGACAGCCGCCCACCCCAGTACAGCCCGAGGCCGACGCCGATCCCGATGGCGAGGAGGGTCGGGACGATGGCCACCGCGGGAAACTAGCCGTCGGCCGGCTCCCGGAGCACCCCTAGGACAGGTTCGGGTTCCCGTCAACGGGTCGCGGTCCCCGATGACAGGAGAGGTCTCGCCGTTGTTCCCTCCTCGGAGTCGCCCGGACGGACCGGGCGGCTCGCACAGGAGGTGCTCACCATGGCCAAGCTCGGACTCGACCCGGAAGCGATGGCGGCTCTGCAGAAGCAGCTGCAGGCCGACGCCGGGACGATCAACTCGTTGACCCGCAAGCTCGACGGCCTGCTCAAGTCGGCCTGGTGGGAGGGTTCGGACGCCACCAAGTTCCGCAGCGAGTGGGACGGCAACCACAAGGCGCAGCTCACCCGGGTCGCCGCCGCGCTCGAGGCGACCGCCCAGGCCGTGGCCGCCAACGTCAGCCAGCAGCGCCAGGCCTCGCAGTCCTGAGCACGTCGACCCGCGAGGACCGAGACGATGCGACACGTGACCTACCGGGTCCTCCACGACGGCGCCGAGCGCGACGTCCGGGTCGACCTCGCCGACGACACCACCGTCGGCGAGGTCGCCCGGGCCATCGCCGAACACCTCGGGGACACGACCGCCCCGAACCCGACGAGCGAAGCTCCGGGCAGCGTCCGCACCCTGGCCGCGGTCCCGGGGACGTCGGCCACCGGCGAGGGGTCGACCGCGGTCGACCCCGACCGCCTCGCGGTCGACGCCGCCCCCCGGTGCGCGGCGACGGTCCGCGTCGTCACGGCGTCCGAGCACCCGGTGGAACCGCCGTGGTGGTCACCGGTCGTCCTGACCCGTCTGGTCGCTGCGGTCGAGCCGGATCCGGGTGACCCCGGAGCCGGAGACGCCCGGTTGGCCTACGGAACCACGACCCTCGGTCCGCTGCGGCTGCGGGTGGGCTCGGCCCTCAGCGCCCACGCCATCGGTTCGACCGACCGGGTCGAGGTCGACGGGACGCCGCTGCGAGGTGGAGTCCGGCTGGGCCACGGCAGCATCGTGCGGATCGGCGACAGCACGTTCACGGTCCGGATCGAGGGCCCGCTCCGGCCACCCGACGCAGAGGGCCCATGGCGCGACCACGGACGGATCCCGGCGGTGGTCGACCCCGACCAACCCCGGTCGGTCGAGCTGCCCACACCGCCCTCCGCGGATCGACTGCCCGGCTTCCCGGTCCTGTCCGCGGCCGTTCCGCTGCTGATGGGCGCTGCGATGTGGGTCGCGACCCGCAGCCTGGCGGTGACCGGCTTCGTGCTGTTCAGCGTGGCGTTCGTGGTCGCCTCCGGCATCGAGGTCCGTCGGGAGCACCGACGCGAGCGGCGCTTCCGCGAGGAGAGCTTCCGCAGCGACTTGAACCGCGCCGTCGAGCACGCCCGCACCCGTCGAGCCGAACAGCTCGAACGGGCCGAGCGCCACCTGCCCAGCGGCGCTGAGGTCGCCGCGTGGGTGCACGCCGATCGTCGCCGGGTGTGGGAACGCCATCCGGACCAGCCCGACGCCCTGCGGGTCCGCATCGGCACCGGCGACGGCCCCGCGATGGACCCGGTGGTCGTGGCCGCCGGCGGCCGCGCCGACCTGCGCGTCGAGCTCGACGCAGCAGTCGAGGAGCTGTCGGTGCAGGAGCTGCCGATCGGCGTCGACCTCGGCAGCTCGGACCTGGCGCTGTGCGGTCCCGGCGACGAACCCGCGGCGCTGGCCCGAGCGGTCCTGTTGCAGTTGGCCGCCACCCTCGGCCCCGAGCACCTCGAGGTGGTCCTCGACGTCGCCCCCGAACGGGCACCGGCGTGGGAGTGGCTGCGTTGGCTCCCCCACCGCGTGAGCGACGGCGATCCGACGGTCGACCCGGCGTCGCAGAGCGAGCCGGGGTCCTCGCCTCGCCGGGTCGTCACGCTGGTCGATCGGTCCGGCTGGGGTCCCGGCCCGGTGCCCGGAGCGCACCTCCGTCGCGCCGGGACGATCTGGGTCGCGTCCTCGGTCACCGAGGTTCCCGACGGCGTCGCCACGGTCGTCACGACCACACCCACCGCTGCCGTCGTCCGACGGCACGACGGCGCGCCGGCGACGCTGCGACCCGACGGCGTCGCGTTGGAGGAGTGCGAACCGGTGGCTCGGGCGCTGGCCCCGCTGCGTGCCCCGTCAGGGGACGACTCGGTGCCCGCGACGGTGTCGTTGCGCTCCGTCCTCGCCACGCCGGGGCTCCTCGACGACGACGCCGCGGTGCTCGACCGGTGGGTGCAGAGCCGGACCCGTCCGGGGTCGCTGCGGGCGCCGATCGGTGCGACCGGCGGCGGCGTCGTCGACATCGATCTGTGCTCCGACGGGCCCCACGGCCTGGTGGCCGGCACGACCGGGTCGGGCAAGAGCGAGCTCCTGCGGACCCTCGTGGTCTCCCTGGCGCTTCACCACCCGCCGGACCGCCTGACGTTCCTGCTGGTCGACTACAAGGGCGGCGCCGCGTTCCGGGGGATCTCGGAGCTGCCCCACGTGGTCGGCCTGGTCACCGACCTGGGACAGGCCGAGGCCCGTCGGGCGCTCGTGTCGCTGCGTGCCGAGGTCCGCCGCCGGGAGCGGGTGGTGGCATCTGCGGGTGTGACCGACATGGTCGAGGTGCCCGCCGCTGACGCGTCCCCCGCGCTGCTGGTCGTCGTCGACGAGTTCGCCACCCTGGCCGCCGAGCTCCCCGACCTCCTCGACGGGCTGCTCGACGTGGCCCAGCGCGGCCGCAGCCTGGGGGTCCACCTGCTGCTCGCCACCCAGCGCCCGGGCGGGGTGGTCACCGACGCAATCCGGGCCAACCTGTCGATCCGCCTCGCCCTGAGGGTCGCCGACGAGGAGGACAGCCGTGACGTCATCGACGGCGTCGACGCCGCCCACCTCCCGGCGGAGCACCCCGGCCGGGCCGTCCTGCGCCTGGGTCCCGGTCGACGATCGACCCTGCAGGTCGCCAGCACGACCGGAGCTGCCACGCCCGAGAGGCGCGTGGTGGTGCACGACCTGCACCCGGGACCGACCACCGCGGTGACATCGGCCCGACCCGGGACCGGACCGACCGATCCGGCGACGGCTTCCCCCACCGAGCTCGACGCGGCGGTCGACCGCTGCCGCTCCGCCGCCGCGTCGGAACCCGGGCGAGCCGCTCCTCGACGACCGTGGGTGGAACCGCTGCCCGAGCACCTCGAGCGGTCGGCGCTGGAGCGGCCATCACGTCCCGGAGCCCTGGTGATCGGACTCGCCGACCTGCCCGCCGAGCAGCGCCGGACGACCGTCGAGGTCGACCTGGAGCGCCGGGGCGGGGTGCTGGTCATGGGCGCTCCCCGCTCGGGGCGCTCCGGAGCCCTGCGCACCATCGCGGCGGCCTCGGTCAGCGATCCGAGGACCCCGACGACCGTCCACGCGATCGACAACGGCCGCTCGCTCGACGGGATCGAACGGACCGCCGGGGCCGGAGGGACCGTCGACGTGCCCGTCGGAGCGGACGACGCCGAGGCCACCCTCCGGCTCCTGCGCTCGTTGCGCCGCCGGTGCGGCACCGCGGGGACGGGCACAGCGGACCCCGGCTCGCGCGGGCGCGTCGTCCTGCTCGTCGACGGGATCGGCGCCTTCGTCGAGCGTCACGAACGGGTGAACCGGGGCGAGGCGGTGGACCTGCTCACCGCGCTCGCCGGCGACGGACCCGCCTCGGGCGTGCACGTGGTGGTGACCGCCGGGCGCGCCGCCGAGGTGCCGCCGGCGATCCTGGCCGTCCTCGACCAGAGGGTGCTGCTGCGCTGCGCCACCCCCGACGACGCGGCAGTGCTCGACGTCGTCGACCCCGACGGCCTGGCCCGCGAACTGGCGAGCCCCGACCTGCCGGCGGGTCGGGGGCTGTTCGACGGGCGCCTGGTTCAGGTGGCTGCGCCACCGATCCTGCTGGCCGGGCCCGACGGCGACCCGGGACGCCCCCGGTCGGTCGCCCCGCGGCGCGCCCGTCGCCTGGCCGCCTCGGTCGACGCCGAGACGTTGCCGCCGGCGTCGGGATGGAGGGTCCCGGTCGGGATCCGCCACGACGACCTCGGCGTGGCGGTCCTCGACCTGCGCCGCAGCGGTGCCCTGGTGCTCGGGCCTCCCCGGTCGGGCCGTAGCACCGCGCTGGCCATGGTCGTCAGCCGACTCGACCCGACGGTCTGCGGCTCCGTGCTCACCGTGGACGGCCACCGTCCCGACGGTGCGGTCGACGCCCTGAGCGAACTCCTCGAACGGATCACCGCCGGGGGCACAGGCACCGAGGGCACGACGTCGACGGCGTCGACGATCGTCGCCGTCGACGACCTGCCCGAGCTGTTGGACGGGCCCGACGGCGTCGCCATCGACGCCGTGCTGGACCGACTGCTGCGGATCGGACCGGACGTGCCCCTGCGCGTGCTCGCCACCGCCGAGGCGGACGCGGCGTCCCGCTGCTACGCCGACAGCTTCCGACGGCTGCGATCGACGCGGACAGGTCTGCTCCTGCGGCCCGACCCGGACCTGCATCCTCCGCTGCTGCACACCTCGCTGCCGTTGCACGACGAGCTCGTGCCGACCGCGGGCCGGGGATGGTTGGTCGACCCCGACGGCGTGGTCGCCGTGCAGCTGGCCCGCTGAGCGGAGCGTCCCTTCAGCCGGCCCGACCGGCAGAGCTCTGCTGCGGCACCTCCGGGCCGTCGTCAGGCACCGCCAGGGCTGCGAGCAGGCCGCTGCGCACGACGTGGTCGACCAGAGTCCGACGGCGGTCCATGGCGCTGAGGCCGAGATCGCCACGCAGGCCGCGCACGCCGACCCGGGCGAGCTTGTCGCAGACGTGGTCGAGCTTGCGGTTGTACTTGGCCAGGCTCCAGCCGAGCTCGGCCGCCGCCGCCCGATTGGTGGGGATGTCGGCCCACTGGTCCGCCGGGCGGTCCAGCCTCGGGCCGCAGATCACGCGGAGCATGTCGACCTGATCCGCATTGAGCTCGACGTGACCCCACTCCAGGGTGACCAGGGGTCCGTCGCCGGCGACGGAGCCGAGATCGACCAGCCGCTCGGCCCGCTCGTTGGTGACCACCAGCTCGTAGCTGGCGGGACCGGCGCTGAAGGTCACCGCGGACTCGACCGCCAGGATCGGGGTCGACGACCCGGGTCCCACCGTCGCCGACGACAGGCCTTCGATCGACAGCAGCGTCAGGGGGATGGACCGACCGACGTTGTCGAGCCACCAGGAGCGGCCGTCGTGGCGGAAGCGCCCGAGCACGCGGTGCAGGTACGGGTTGATGTCGACGACCACGTCGGCGGAGCGGCCGAAGGTGAGCGTTCGGTCCGCGGAAAGGGCGTGCTCCTCACCGCAGTTCTCGATCAGAAGGCGTTCTCGCCCCGCTCTCGCCATGGCCCTCGCCTCCGTCGTCCCGCGGCCTGTGCTGTGGTTCGACATGGATACCATTCAAGGCCATCTCATGTCATTTCAGTTGATTTGAGGCACACCGCCCGAGGGAGGTGGGAATCGCCGCGACCGCCTCGGATCGGGCAGGCTGATCGCATGGATCGGGACGGCAGCCAGGCCCAGGACCCCGTGCTGGCGAAGCGGGCGCGCATCCTGCACTGGACCGAGGTGGGCCAGCGCGTCGCCTACCTCTGCTTCGCCTTGTCGGTCGTCGTGTTCGTGATCGCCTTCATCGCCCAGTTCCCGCCGTGGACGGTGAGCGTCATCGTCGGGCTGATCGTCGTCGGCTCGGTCGTGTTCATCCCGGCGGTGATCCTCGGCCACGCCGCCAAGGCCGCTGACCGCGAGGACCGCGGCGAGACGTCGCACTACTGAGCGAGCAACCGCGACCGCTCAGACCGGCTCGACCCGATCGACGCGCCACACCGTGTCGGTCGAGTACTCCGGAGCGTCGATCACCCCGCAGGTGGGGGTCGGCACCTGTCGGTCCGGCACCGCGGTGACGTCGAAGCTCCGGACCGCACCCCCCGCCAGCACGGCCGTCACCCTCACGGTGGTGGCCATGGTGGCGCGGTCGAACGCTGCGAGCTGGAACCCGCGGGGGGCGTCGGCCCACTCCCAGCCGACCTCGATCAGCCCGGCCCGGTCCGCGATCTGACGGGCCGGACTCGGGAACAGCGAGCAGCCCCGGCAGTTGAGGGCGAAGGCCTCCGGAGGGTCGACCCGTCGCACGAGACGGTCCGCGGCCTCGGCGTCGAGGTGGGACCACAGGTAGCCGTCGGGCAGGGTGATCGAGGTCGGAGCGAACCGGTGGCCTCCGGTGTGGGAGATCCGTTGGCGTCGGGCCGGTGCGGCCGAGCCGGCCCACAGCTGTCCGAGCAGCTCGTGCACGGTGGTGCCGAGGCTGCCGCAGCACTGGTCGCGGCGTCCGTGGGTGCATATCAGCAGGTCGGAGCCGGCGACCTCGGGCGCCACCAGTGCACCGCTGATCTCGTCGTCGCCGATCGGGTCGTCGCCGTCGAGCGGTTCGAGACCGAGCACGGCCCGTCCGAGAGCCACCACCCGCTCGGCGGGAAGGACCCATTCACGACGTTCGAACGGCCCCGTCAGCTCCAGGCCGTCGAGATCGGCCACCGTCGCCCGGTGCGCGGTGACCCGGCGCAACCCGCGGGCGACCAGCCCGGGATCCGGAACCCGCGCGAGCGGACGCCACCGCGAACCGTCAGCGGAGACCGCGGCGGAGCTCTGCCCGCCGACGATCGAGCGAAGTGGCTCCTGGTCGGTGACCTCCCGGTCCCACGGCGGAGCGACGTCGACCACCAGGTAGCCGTCGTAGCCCGCCGCGTTGCCGATCGGGTCGACGTGCTGGTCGCGGTGGAACGGGGCGCAGCGCAGTCGCTCCAGGACCGGGCCCGCGACGGCGGGGACCGGAGCGACCGGCGGAGGGGACTCGGACACCCGGGCAGGCTACCGAGGCCGGGGCCGGCGCCGACGAGCCACCGACCGGGTCCCCGCACCCGCTTGTTACCACGCGGTAACATGGGCGGTACCATGGTCCGCATGCCCCGGTCCGCCACTCCCGACTCCGGGCCCCGCCAGGCCCGGGTCCGGTCGCAGCGATGAGGATGCCGGCCGCCCAGCGGCGCACCCAGCTGCTCGACACGGCGGTGCACGTGTTCGCGGAACGTGGCTACCACGCGGCGTCGATGAACGACGTGGCCGAAGCCGCGGGGGTGACCAAGCCCGTCCTGTACCAGCACTTCAGCTCCAAGCGGGACCTGTTCGTCGAGCTGCTCACCGCGATCGGCGACGAGCTGCGCGAGACGATCGACAAGGCCACTGCGGATGCGGCCGGACCGCGCCAGCAGGTCGAGCAGGGCATGCGGGCCTACTTCCACTACGTCGACGCCCGCACCGACTGCTTCCGCGTCCTGTTCGGCGCCGGAGCGCGCCGCGACCCCGAGTTCGCGTCGTTCGCCCGATCGGTCGAGGAGTCGATCGCCGAGTCGATCGCGGAGCTGATCGTCGTCGACGGCCAACCCGCCGCGCACCGAGACGTGCTCGCCCACGGCATCGTCGGCATGACCGAGGCGGCCAGCCGACACTGGCTCGCGCACGACCGCACACCCGACGTCGACACGCTGGCCTCCCAGCTGTCGCGGCTGGCATGGTCGGGTATGCGCGGGCTCGACGGCTGAGCCCGACCCGAACCGGAAGGCAGGGCAGCGGTGGCGACGATCCCCGACGAGGAGTGGTACGAGGTCGTGGTGGAGATCCCCCAGGGGTCCCGCAACAAGTACGAGATCGACCACGACACCCACGAGGTCTGGCTCGACCGCCACCTCTTCGCCGCCACCGTCTACCCCGCCGAGTACGGCTTCTTCCCCGACACCCTCGCCGAGGACGGCGACCCCCTCGACGCCCTGGTGTTGCTCGAGGACCCGACGTTCCCCGGCTGCCACGTCCGCACCCGCCCGGTCGGCCAGTTGGAGATGACCGACGAAGCGGGACGCGACCTCAAGGTCCTGTGCGTCCCGGCCGGCGACCCCCGCTGGGCCCACATCCAGGACGTCGCCGACGTCGACCCGTTCCTGCTCAACGAGATCCACCACTTCTTCCGCGTCTACAAGGACCTGGAACCGGGCAAGGGCTCCGACATCGGGGACTGGACCGGCCGGGCCGACGCCCTGGCGTCGATCGCGGCGGCCCGCGCCGCTCATCCCGGCTGAGACCGGCGCGCACTCGACCCCCCACGGCCCCCCACCGGCGGTGACGGCGGTCACCCGGAATGTGAACATCTCGCGCGTCCGGACATTTCCGGGACTCTGGGCTTCCCTCGCCCCCGGGTGCGACCGTAAGTTCGCCGCCGCATGGCATCGACGCTCAAACGTGTGCTCATCGGTCGCCCGCTCGCCAGCGACGAGGCCGACCACCAGCGCATCTCCAAGACCATCGGCCTGGCGGTGTTCTCCTCGGACGCGATCTCCTCGACCGCGTACGCGACCGGCGAGATCCTCATCGTGCTGGTCGGCGCGGCGGGGATGGTGCAGGCCAACGGCGAACCCACCACCAACCTGCTCAAGCCGATCGCTGTGCTGGTGGTCATCCTGCTGGCACTGGTGGCGAACTCGTACCGGGAGACGATCCACGCCTACCCCGACGGGGGCGGCGCCTACGTCGTGGCCCGCGAGAACCTGGGCGAGACCCCGTCGCTGGTCGCCGGGGCGTCGCTGCTGGTCGACTACGTGCTCACCGTGGCGGTGTCGATCGCAGCGGGCGTGCTGGCGCTCTACTCGCTGTTCCCCGCCCTGCGCCCCTACCGGGTCGAACTCTGCCTGCTGTTCCTGATCATCCTGACCCTCGGCAACCTCCGCGGCGTCAAGGAGTCCGGCAAGATCTTCTCGGTCCCGACCTACATCTACATCGCGATCCTGGCCGTCTTCATCACCTGGGCGACGGTCCGCCACCTCGGCGGCAACCTGCCGGTGTTCGATCCGACCACCGCCGAGAACGTCGAGTCGATCAAGAAGATCCAGGAGGACCACGGCCCCTACATCGGCGGCATCTCGATGTTCATCTTCGCCCGGGCGTTCGCGTCGGGTGCCGTCGCGCTGTCCGGCGTCGAGGCGATCTCGAACGGCATCCCGGCGTTCCGCAAGCCGACGTCGAAGAACGCGGCGATCACCCTCGGCTGGATGGCGGCGATCCTCGGCTCCACCTTCTTCATGATCAGCATCATCGGCAGCTGGATGCGGGTCATCCCCAACGAGTCGCAGTCCGCGCTGGCGATCATGGGCGAACAGGTCTTCGGCGGTGACAACCCGCTGTTCTGGGTGCTGCAGCTGGCGACCACCGCCATCCTGATCCTGGCGGCCAACACCGCGTACGCCGACTTCCCCCGCCTGGCGGCGATCATCGGCAAGGACGGCTACCTGCCCCGCCAGTTCGCCAACCGCGGCGACCGGCTGGTGTTCTCCAACGGCATCCTGATCCTGGCCGGCGCTGCGGCGATCCTGCTGATCGTGTTCAACGGCGACGTGACGCTGCTGATCCCGCTGTACGCGGTCGGCGTGTTCACCAGCTTCACCATCTCCCAGACCGGCATGGTGCGCCACCATTTCAAGGAGCGTCAGAAGGGCTGGCACCTGTCCGCGGTCAACTCGACGCTCGGGGCCATCGCCACCTTCATCGTGGCGATGGTGGTGATCGTCTCCAAGTTCGCGATCGGCGCCTGGATCATCGTGGTGCTGATCCCCTGCATCGTGGTGGCGTTCCGCAGCGTCAAGCGCCACTACAACCACGTGGCCCGGAGCCTGAGGGTCGACCCCGACTTCAGGGTCCCGGCCAAGGTGCTGCGCCACGGGGTGGTCGTGCTGGTCGGCGGCGTGAACCAGTCGTCGCTGGGCGCCATCCGCTACGCCCGCACCGTGGGCGCCGAGGACATGGTGGCGGTGACCGTCGCCATCGACGCCGACGAGGCCGCCCGGGTGCGCGACTCCTGGCAACGCTTCGGAGTGGACATCCCCCTCGAGGTCATCGAGTCGCCGTTCCGCGACCTCACCCACACAGTCGTCGACTACCTGGACGAGCTCGACACCCGCTGGCACCACGACTACCTCACCGTCGTGATCCCCGAGTTCGTGCTCCCCCACTGGTGGCAGGGCGTCTTCCACAACCAGTCGGCGCTGGCGCTGAAGGTGGCGCTGAAGTTCCGGAAGGACACGGTGGTGGTGAACGTGCCGTTCCTGCTACCCGACGACGACGGGGCCGAGACCGCCACCGACGCCGCTGCCGCACTCGGCCTGGACTTCTCACACGAGGGCGGTCTCGCCGGTGTCGGACCCGACGAGCAACCGACGATCGACCGGATCGAGCCCGCATCGCGTCGCGAGTACGACTGAACGCGGACGCCGACGTCGCCCGCGGATCCGGTCGACGTCAGCGCTCCGGCGGCGGGACCGGGTCGGTGGGAACGTCGATGGCGATGTCGGTGCCGCGCACCCGGACCTCGCGCTCGGAGACCCGGGCGAACGCAGCTCGATCCGCCTCGGTCAGGTTCCGCCCGGTCAGGCTGCGAGGCCACCGGTGCTCGTAGAGGACCGAGCTCAGCTCGTTGCCGTACAGGTACAGGGTGCCGAGCAGGTAGGCCCAGCTGAGCAGGCCGAACACGACGACGAAGACGCCGTAGGTGTCGGAGCTGCGGACGACGAAACGTCCGACGTACCACTCGGCGACGGTCAGCAGCACGTACCAGGACAACCCGACGAACAGCGCGCCGGGGAGCTGGGCGACGAACGGGACCTTGCGCGGGCACAGGAGCCAGTGCAGCCCCAGGTAGCACAGCGCTCCCGCGGTCACCGGCATCAGGACCGACACCACGTCGTCGAGCACCGGCGGCAGATCGAACCAGGCCCGCGACCCCGACAGCACCAGGCAGCCCCCGAGCAGCAGGACCGCCGGGATCGACCGCGCCCGCCGGACGAACCAGTTGGGCCGGTCGTAGACCGGGATCCCCCACGTCGTGTTGAGCAGCTCCTGCAACGCCTCGAGCAGGCCCAGCCCCGCCCACAGCGACAGGAGCACCGAGCCGACCACCACCGCGACGCTGCCGCCGACGTCGGCCTTCAGGACCTCGGTGCCGATGATCGGGACGTCGCCGAGGGTCGAGTTGATCAACTCCTCGCGCAGCTCCTCGTTGTCCTGCACCAGCAGTCCGACGACGTTGACGAAGGCGAGCAGCAGCGGGAAGGCAGCGAAGAAGCCCCGGTAGGTGAGGATCATGGCGAGCTGACCCCCCCGGTCCTCGCCGTACTTCTTGAGCACGGCGTGGACCACCGCCAACGGTGAGACCGAGCGCTGCCAGCGGTCGAGGCGGTCCGAGACCCGGTCGATCAGGTTGCCGGCCGGTGCTGTGCCGGCCTGCGCTGTGTCGGCCTGCGCTGTGTCGCCCTGTGCTGTGTCGCCGCCCTCGCGGTCGCTCGCCATCGTCGGACGGTACTCCGGCACCCATGGGTGAGCCGCGGTTCACCGGCGCGCCCTGTTCCGGCCCGCATGGCTCCTGTACCCTCGTAGGCCGTGCCCACCCGGCCGTTCCGGGCGGGTGGTGCCCGACGCGGGGGCGAGGCGGAAGATTCCGCTACGGGTTCGGGCCGGATCGGCCGACAAACTCTGGACCGGGCTCGTCGAGGGCCTGCAGGTCCAGGTTCCCTGGGAGACCTTTCGCGCGTGCCTGACAACGACGAGCAACTCGACGTCGAGATGATCGACGAGACCGGAGAGCTGCCCGCGCGCGCCCACACCGCCGTTCAGGTGATCGGAGCCGACGACCCCGCCCGCACGATCGAGCCCGAATCCGATGGCACCGGCTTCGACGGCACCGACTCCGACGAGTCGGCCAGCACCTTCGGCCAGGACCACGCCATCAACTCCTTCCTGCTCGGCGAATCCGCCCTGGGGTCGCTGCGGGAGAAGCCGTGGACACGGATGCTGGCCATGGCCGGCTACGCGCTGCGCGACGCGGTGCACGGGATCCGTCGCCGACCCGCCCTGGCAGCCTCGGCCACGCTCACCGTCGCGCTGTGCGCCCTGCTGGCCGGCGGCGCCGCCATCGCCCGAGCCGGAGTCGACGCCACCATGTCGCGCTGGGCCGACGGGGTCGAGTTCGTCGTCTACCTCCAGCCCGGCGCCACCTCGGCCGACATCGACCGGGTCGGCGACGAGCTCCGATCCTCCGACGGGGTCCGGTCGGTGCACCTCGTCTCCCAACAGCAGGCCTACGACGAGTACCGGGACCTGTACGCCGAGGACGAGACGATGGTCGAGGCGGTCACACCAGACCTGCTGCCGGCGTCGTTCCGGGTCGCTCCCGACGACGCCGATCCGACGCTCATCCAGCGGATCACCCGACCGTTGGCGTCGGACCCCGACGTGTACCAGGTCGTCACCGCGGACGAGGCCGTGCAGGACGTGCGGGACCTGTCCGGCGCGGTGTCGGGGTTCGGGACCTGGCTGGCGATCGTCCTCGGCGTGGTCGGCGTCGTGCTGTCGGCGACGATGATCCGCTCGTCGATCGCCGCCCGTCAGCGCGAGATCGCCATGATGCGGTCGGTCGGCGCCACCCGGACCTACATCGCCGCCCCGGTCGCCATCGAAGGCGTGCTCATCGGTGTTGCCGGCGCCGGTGTCGCCGCGGTGACCCTGACGCTCGCCCTCACCCAGGCCGCCGGGTCGAGCAGCTCGGTGGTGACATCGCTCCTGCCGCCGTCGGGCGAGGCGCGCACTGTGATCCTCGTCGTGTTCGCGGCGACCCTCGCGGTGTGCACCGCGGTGTCGGTGCTGACCACCGCCAGCACGTTGAGGCGGTCCCGGTGAAGCGGCTCGGCGCGGCCGCCGCGCTCGTCGTGTGGGTGACCGCCGGCATCGCGTTCGGTCCCGCGACGGGCGCCCAGCCCCCGACGACCGGCTCGACGTCGAGCACCGTCCCCGACGGCACCGGCACCTCGAGCACCACCACGACCACGGCGGATCCGACGACGTCGACCACGTCGCCCGACGGATCGAGCACCACCAGCACCGTCCCGGGTGACACGACCACGACGCTGCCCGAGGGCGTGACCGTCCCGCCGATCGACCCGCTCGTCCCCCTGCCGCCCGAGGGCGACCTGCCCACCGAGGACGAGCCCGAAGATCCGACCGCCGGGATCACCCCGAAGGGACCCTGGGACGGAGTCGGCACCACCAACCCGGTGTTGGCAGGTCTGCGGGCCCAGGTCGACCTGACCCAGAACCGCCTGGTCGCCGCCCAGACCGCGGTGGCCCAGGCCGAAGCCACCCTGGCCGAGGCCCAGGCCGCCCGCGCCGAGGTCGAGGGCGCCCAGCGCGCCGCGGCGGAGCGCTACGCCACGGTCCGGGACCGCTTCACCCGCCGCGTCGCCGCCTCCTACGTCGCCGCCGGCCAACCCCAGCTGAGACTGCGGCCCGGGCGGGACATGTCGGCCGAGGCCGACCGGGTGGTCCTGCCCGGCGTGATCACCGACTCGGACCGGGCGTTGGCCGACGAGTACCTGCGAGAGCGCGAGAAGGTCTCCGAACGGCTGCGGACCTCGATCGAGGCCGAGACCGCCGCCAACCAGACCGTCGAGACCGCCCGCGGCGCCCTGGCCGCAGCCCAGGCCGCCGCGACCGAAGCCGAGAAGAAGCTCGCCCAGACCCCGTCGCTGATCGCCGGGTTCGTGTTCCCGGTCGCGGGACCGACCAGCTTCATCTCGAGCTACGGGTACTGCCGCGACGGTTGCAGCCGATCGCATCAGGGCAACGACCTGTTCGCCCGGGCCGGCACCCCGGTCGTCGCGGTCGAGGACGGCTGGGTGGAGAAGATCGGCACCAACCGCCTGGGCGGGCTCACCGTGTGGACCCGGGGTCGCAGCGGCTACCGCTACTACTACGCCCACCTGCGCGACTGGGCCCCACTCGAGGCCGGCCAGATGATCGCGGCCGGAACGGTGATCGGCACGGTCGGCAACACCGGCAACGCCATCACCACTCCCCCGCACCTGCACTTCCAGATCCACCCGGGCGACGCACCGGCGATCGACCCGTACCCGATCCTGGTGCGCGCCCCGCGGGTCACCCTCACCCCCGAGCAGATCGCCGCCGCCACGGGCTGGTCGGTCGAGCAGGCGACGCTCAACCAGGCCGCCGCCGCACCTCCCGGAGCCTGACGCCGCCGACCGGGGCTGGCCGGGTCCGGTCCGGATGGGGAAGGCTCTCGGGATGGACGACGCGGGGAACCCCGCCGACACGGCCGTCGAGCAGCAGACCGTGATCGGTGCCGGCGGGTTGCCGATCGCGGTCTACGAGCGGAACCGGGGCGCCGCCCAGACGGTGCTGCTGGTGCACGGCTATCCCGACAACCACTCGGTCTGGGACCCGGTGGCGGAGATCCTCGCCGAGCGCTTCCACGTGGTGACCTACGACGTGCGCGGCGCGGGCGCGTCGGGCGTTCCCGACGGCACCCGCGGCTACCGCCTCGACCGGCTGACCGACGACGTCGCCGCGGTGATCGCGGCGACGCTCCCCGATGACCGGCGGGTCCACCTGGTCGGCCACGACTGGGGCTCGGTGCAGGGCTGGCACTTCGTGGGCGACGCCCGGGTGGCGGCACGCATCGCCTCGTTCACATCGATGTCGGGACCGCAGCTCGACGCGGTCGGCGACTTCCTGCGCCGCCGCGGGACCGCTCCCCCGTCGGTGGCGACCGCGGCGTACCAGGCGGCCAAGTCCTGGTACGTCGGCATGTTCCAGCTGCCCGCGTTGGCGCCCGCGTTCTGGCGGTCGCCGCTCGGCCGACGGGCCTGGCCCCGTGTCCTCGAACAGGTCGAGGGAGTGCCCGCCGAGCGGCTCCCCGACGCCGACGCGCTCACCCGCACCCAGGCCGACGGCGCCAACGGAGTCGGCCTGTACCGGGCCAACGTGCCCGCGGCGATGCGCTCCCCACGACCGCCGCACACGTCGGTGCCGGTGCAACTCGTCGTGGCCGAGAAGGACCGCTACGTGAGCCCGGCGATGGCGCTGTGCGTCGCTCCGCTCGCCGACGAGCTGGTGGTCGTGCGCGTCGACGGCGGACACTGGCTGCCGTTGACCCGACCGGAGCGGGTGGCCGAGCTGATCACCGAGCACATCGACCGACTGGACAGATCGTGACCGACGTCATCGCCCGCGCCGAGGAGATCGCCGACGGGCTGCTGTTCCCCGCCGCCCTGGCCACCGACCGGGCCGAGCTGCTGCCGGTCGGGAACCTGGACGCCATCGCGGACGCCGGGCTGTACGGGCTGTTCGGCCCCGAGGACCTCGGCGGCTGGGCCGCCGACCTCGACACCGCCGGGGCCGCCGTCGAACGGATCGCCTCGGGATGCCTGACCACCGCGTTGGTGTGGCTGCAACACCACGGCCTGGTCGGCAACCTGGTGCTCGGCGCCGGCTGCCTGCGCGACGAGTGGCTGGCGGACCTGTGCTCCGGGGCCCGACGTTCCGGCATCGTGTTCACCGGACTGCTGCCCGGACCGTCCAGCCTCAACGCCGTTGCCGACGGCGACGGGTGGGTGATCGACGGATACGCCCCCTGGGTGTCGGGCTGGGGTCGCATCGACACGCTTCAGGTCGCGGCCCGCGGGCCCGACGACACCGTCGTCACCGTCGCTCTCGGTGAGCTGGACCGGCCGGGACTGACCGCCGGTCGCCACGAGCTCGCCGTGCTCGACGCCAGCGGGACCGTGAAGCTCACCTTCGACCGGGTCGGCATCGACGCGGACCACGTGATCGGCGTGGCCCCGCACCGGCCGGGCGAGACCAACGCCCTCAGCCTGCGGCTCAACGGGTCGCTAGCGTTGGGGGTCGCGCGACGGTGCTGCGCGCTGCTGGGTCCGACCGCGCTCGACGAACAGCTCGACGAGGTGCGCAACCGTCTCGACACCGCCGGCGACGACGACATCGCCGAGGCCCGCGCCACCGCCTCTGCGTTCGCCCACAAGGCGGCGACCACGCTGCTGGTCCACACCGGAAGCCGCTCGATCGAACTCGACGACCACGCGCAGCGACTGGCCCGCGAGGCGATGTTCCTGATGGTGTTCGGCTCCCGTCCCGCCATCCGCAGCGCCCTGCTGCAGATGGTCTGACGCCGCGGTCGGACCTCAGGCCCGTTCGACGCGCCGCAGCCCCCGGGTAGGTGTCCACGAGTCGATCACGAGCTTCGTCCCGGCCTCGTCGAGCGCGGTGATCACGACCTCGGTGATGTCCGCAACGAACAGCTCGCCCTCGGGCACCTCGTCGTCGGCCGCTCCCGGTTCGGCGGTCAACGCCCCGGCGGGCACCGCCCGTCCGGCGACCTTGGCCTCACCGGGCCAGGCGGCCTCCTGACCCTTGACCGGGTCCACGGTCGGGCCGTGCAGCGCGAAGCGAGGGTCGCGGCGCAGGTCGGCCCCCTTGCGCGCCCCGGTCATCGACCCGAACTGCAGCTCGCCGTCGACGAACTCGCACTCGATGCCCGAGACGCGCGGGGCACCGTCGGCGCGCAGCGTGGCGATCGTCTTGTGGGTCCGCGCCTCGAACAGCTCCCGGACCCGGGCGGCGAGCTCGGGGGCAGCGGCCTCGACGTCACGCCACGCCGTCATCGGCTGGTCCCGGGATCTCCGCGCAACTGGTCCATGT
>JACJWI010000014.1 GCA_020637215.1 Microthrixaceae bacterium
GCCATCGCCATGAACATGTCGTCACCGCGCTCGGTGCGCTCGACGAGCATCGACGCCCCCACCGCCATGACCAGCCCGGCCCAGGTACCCCGGCGGTAGGCGCTCCAGCAGTCGTCTCGGCCGACGGACACGCCGGCGTCGACGAGACCCCGGTGGTAGTGCTCGAACAGCTCCACCTCGTGGGCCCGGCGCAGCTCGGGCAGGAGCCCGGCTCCCACGAAGTAGGCGGCATCCGCGGGGCCGGGACCGACGGTGCAGGTCTGCCAGTCGAGGACGGTGACGGTCCCGTCGGGGTGGAACATCAGGTTGTCCAGACGGAAGTCGCCGTGGATGATCGTCGAGGGTTCGCGGTCCCGGTAGAACGCCTCCAGCCGGTCGAACACGATCGCTCCGGCCTCGAGCACGTGGGCCTCCAGACGGTCGCGGTATCGGTCGACGAACCCGGTCCACATGGAGCCGAGCAGCCCGATCATCATGTCGCGGGCCGGGCCCCGGTCACCGACGAGCCACTCGATGTCGGCCAGGGCGGGGTCGCCCCAGCGGGGGGCGTGCAGGCCGACCAGCTCGCCGAGTGCGGCACGCGCCGCGGTGAGGTCGCAGCCGGCGAGCTGGTCGCCGGGCCGGGCCGGGTCGAGGTCGTCGAGGAGCAGCACGAACGACCCGGAATCCGTGTCGATGGCGGCGACGTGCGCGGTCGGCGTCCTCACCGGCAGCGTCGGAGCGAGCTGCTGGTAGAACCGGATCTCCTTCTCGTAGGCCCGCAGGAGCAGCCCGGTGCTGCGGCTCGACGGATCGCTCGACGGGAACTTGGCGATCAGCGACGAACCGGTCCCGTCGGCGTGGGTCAGTCGGATCCGGTGGCTGTCGCACATCTGACCGGTGCCGAGCGGGCGTTGTTCCAGGCCGGTGACCGAACGCGGCCCGGACAGTTCCAGGGCCCGGTCGAGCCACGTCGGCGTCAGCGCGTCGACGGTGTCCACGATCTCGACGGTCAACCTCCACCCCCACTGCGAGTCCGCCCGCGTCCGCCGACAGTAGCGCCGGGCGTCGGAGCCGGACGCGTCGGACCCCGGGGACCGTGAGGTCCCCGGGGTCCTGCCTCCCCGTCCGGAGGTCGGTGCGATCGGGGGAGCGGTGGCTCGGACCCGGGTCGCGATCTGCTGCGCTACTGGACGACGACGGCGGTCACCATTCCGAACATCCCGTCCTCGCGCTCGGCGTGGTTGAGGATGTGGCAGTGGAACACCCAGGTGCCCTTGGCGGTGGCCTGGAACTGCACGGTGAAGCGCTGTCCGGGACCGACCAACACCGTGTCGGCGTAGTAGGGCTGGTCGAGCGGGATGCCGTCGACCGCGGTGATCAGCTGCGGGAACTGGTGCAGGTGCATCGGGTGAACCTGGAAGCCCTCGTTGAAGTAGGTCATGGTGACCCACTCGCCCTCCTTGACCACGATCGGCTCGGTGGCGGGGAAGGACTTGCCGTTCAGCGAGAAGCCGATGACGCCGGCGTCGTTGAGGATCATCGGGATGTCCTGGACGGGCTTGACGTCCGCCGGGATCTGCACGCCGCTGACGGTCCGGTTGCTCACGACCGGCGTGTCACCGACCTGGATCTCGCCGAACATGCCGTTGGGCAGACCCATCTGGCCGTGCAGGTGCGGGTGGTACATGCCGATCTCGGGCTTGTTGACCGTGAAGCGGTACGTGAAGGTCTCGCCCGGCTTGATCGGATCCTGGGTGATCGGGGCGACGCCGTCCTGGTCGAAGGGGACGGTGATGCCGTGCCAGTGGACGTCGGTGTTGACCGGGAGCTCGTTCTTGATGACGAACTCGGCGGTGTCGCCGACGTTCAGCCGGATCCGAGGGGCGGGGACCATGCCGTTGTAGGTCCAGGCCTTGACGACCTTGCCCGGCTCGACCTCCCAGTCGGTGATCTTGGCGGTCAGGTTGAACTGCTTGGTGCCGTCGGGGAGGACCAGGGTCGGGTCGAGGGGCTGGTTGCCGACGCCCTTGGTCTTGGCCGGGAACGCCTTGAAGCTGGCGATCATGTCCTCGTCCATCTTGGCGTAGTCCATCTCGCCCTCACCCGAGGTGCTGTCCTGCCCGCCGGCGGCGGCCTGGCTGGAGGAGCTCGACGAACCGGAGTGGTCCATGCCCTCCATGCCCTCGGCCACCTCGAGGGTGGCCTTCATGCCGGATCCCTCGTGGCCCGCGACGGTGCAGACGACGCCGTACTTGCCGGCGTCGAGGGGGCCGAGGTCGAGGGTGACGGTCTCGCCGGGCTGGAGCATCCCGGTGGTCTTGCCGAGATCCGCGATGGTCAGGTCGTGCTGCATGGTGCCGTCGTTGGTCACCTCGAGGGTGACTGCGCCGGGCGGGGCCATGAGCTGGCCGTCGATCTTGAACTCGGTCAGCGACACAGGGATGGTGGTCCCGCCACCGGAGCCGCCGGCGGAGCCCCCGCCGCCGTCCTTGCCGCCGGCGACCAGGACGATCCCGGCGATCAGGGCCAGTCCGACCAGGTAGAGCGCGACGAGGAACCCTGTGGCCTTGGCCCAGGACCTCTGCTCGCCGGTGGAGGGGGTTGGTTGCATTCGTGATCCTCTCGGGACGGACTTCGGGAACGTCATGCATCCTGTGCCGTCGGCGGCCACGGCGCAAAGGGACCAAGGTCCCGAATCGGTGGGCCGGGGGTCGCTGCCGGCTGCTCCTGGCGGTCCCGGGTCCGGTACGGTCCTGCACGGTGGGTGCGCACACCGACGTCGGATCAGGACGGCGCTGAGCCGTGGGAGCTCGCAGCTCACTGCTCGCCGGTCACGGCGACGACTTCGCATGGTCTCTGTTCGACGCTGCCCCGGACGCGATCATCCTGGTGGCCGACTCCGGCGAGATCGCGTTCGCCAACGAGGCCGCCGGCCAGATGTTCGGCTGTCCTGTCGAGGACCTGCTGCGCCTGAGCGTCGAGGACCTGGTGCCGGCTCCGCTGCGGCAGGTCCACTCGGTCAGACGGCGCGACTACGAGGAACACCCCCGTGTCCGGCAGATGGGCTCGGGGCTGGAGCTCTCTGCGGTCCGTCCCGACGGCACCGAGTTCCCGGTGGAGATCAGCCTGAGTCCCATGGATCTGTCCGGCGCACGCTTCACCGTCGCCGCAGTGCGCGACATCACCGAACGCGTGCGGGCCGAGGCGGCCTACATGGAGAGCCAGGAGGCGCTGCGGCGCGCCGAGATGCGCACCGCGGTGGTCGAGGACCGGGACCGCATCGCCCGCGACCTGCACGACACGGTGATCCAACGCCTGTTCGGTGCGGGGCTCAGCCTCCAGGCGGCCGCGTCGATGACGGAGGGAGCTCTGCGGGACCGGCTCGAGGCCGTCGTGGGCGACCTCGACGAGATGATCTTCGACCTGCGGACGACGATCTTCTCGCTCCAGGGCACCCGGACTTTGGCCGGCGGTCTGCGCGGCGAGCTGCTCGACGCCGCCACCGAGGCGGGTCTGGCGTCCGGGCTGGACGTCCGGGTGCAGTTCGACGGGCCGATCGAGTCGCTCGACGACCGCGTCGCTCCGCACCTGCTGCCGGTGCTGCGCGAGGCGTTGGCCAACGTGGCCAAGCACGCCCAGGCCACCCGGGCCCGCGTGTCGGTGGTGGTCGACGCGGACGTGGCGTTGGTCGTCGCCGACGACGGCATCGGTGCCCCCGACGAGGTGTTCGGCGGTTCGGGCCTGTCGAACCTGGCCGCCCGGGCCGAGGAGCTGGGGGGGACGTCGTCGCTGGTGCCCGGCCCCGATGGGGGATCGGTCCTCGAGTGGCGGGTGCCGCGGACCTGACGGGTCCGGTCGGGTCGAAGTCGGCGACCGCGGCCGCGGGGCCGATCGGCCCGCTCCAGGACCTCAGCGGTGCTGGCGTTCGGCCATCCGGGCCGCGTACACGGCCGCTTCGGTGCGGCGGCTCATGCCCATCTTGGCCAACAGGTTCGACACGTAGTTCTTGACGGTCTTCTCGGCCAGGAACATCTCATCGGCGATCTGGCGGTTGGTCATGCCGTCGGCCAACAGGTCCAGGATGCGTCGCTCCTGGGGGGTCAGGTGGCTGAGGCGCTCGTCCTCCTCGGGCCCGCTGCGGATCCGCTTGGCGGCCCGCTCACGAAGCACGGGGTCGAGCAGCGAGTGTCCGGTGGCCACCTGTCGGACCGCGTCGACGAGGTCCGAGCCGCGGACCTGCTTGAGCACGTAGCCCGAGGCGCCGGCCACCACCGCATCGAGGAGGGCGTCGTCGTCGGGGAACGAGGTGAGCATGAGGCAGCTCAGCTCCGGCCGCTGGGACCGCAGCTCCCGGCACAGTTCGATCCCGGTCCCGTCGGGCAGCTGCACGTCGAGCACGGCCACGTCGGGGGCGGCGGCGGGGACCCGCTCGATGGCCTCGGCCACCGAGCCGGCTTCTCCGACGACGGTCACGTCACCCGTGCTCTCGAGGAGGTCGCGCACGCCTCGTCGGACGACCTCGTGGTCGTCCACGAGGAACACGGTGATGGTCATTGGCTCATTTCCTGTCGGGTCGTGGACCGTGGGTCAAGGCTGCCGTGTCCGGGCCGCGGGTGCACAGGGCCGAAGGTCCCGACGGGGGAGCCGAAGGTCCCGACGGGGGAGCCGAGGGTCCCGACGGGACGAGGGAGTCGAGCTGACGGCCCGTCAGATGGCGGCGGTGATCCCTCGCTACTGTCTGGACCATGACGTCCGGCACAGCAGATCGAGACCAGTTCGACCTCGCGACGGTGAACGAGGTGGTGTCCGCCGCGGTCCCCGACCGCGAGGCGGTCGTCTTCGGCGACCGTCGCCTGACCTACGGCGAGCTGGCCGAGCGGAGCCGCCGTCTGGCCTCTTACCTGCACGGCAAGGGGATCGGCTGCCACACCGAACGCGCCGAGCTGGCTCCCCACGAGTCGGGTCAGGACCACGTGGCGCTGTACCTCTACAACGGCAACGAGTACCTGGAGGGCGTCCTCGGCTGTGCCAAGGCCCGGGCCGTGTCGTTCAACGTGAACTACCGCTACGTCGCCGAGGAGCTCCGCTACCTGTTCGACAACGCTTCGGCCCGCGGCGTGATCTACCACGCCAGCTTCGCTCCCGTCGTCGCCGAGCTGCTCGAGTCGATGGAGCCCGAGGAGCGCGGTCGCATCGGGGTGCTGCTCCAGGTCGACGACGGCTCCGGCGAGGCGCTCCTGGACGGAGCTGAGGACTACGAGACCGCGCTCGCGGGGTCGGACCCCGCCGGTCCGGGGCTCACCCCGTCGCCCGACGACCTGTACATCGTCTACACCGGCGGGACGACCGGGATGCCCAAGGGCGTGCTGTGGCGCTCCGACGACATCTTCATGAACGCCATGGGCGGCAAGGAGGTCGGCACCTGGGTCGAGATGACCTCGTACGACCAGATCGCCGATCGGGCCCGCAACAACGCCGGGTTCCGGCTGCTGGCGCTGCCGCCGCTCATGCACGGGGCTGCGCAGTGGGCGGCGTTCATGATGTTGAACTCGGGCGCCACGATCATCCTGCCGGAGTCGCGGACGCTCGACGCGGCCGAGGTCTGGCGTCTGGTCGAGGACGAGGGGGTCCAGTCGATCGCCCTGGTCGGCGACGCCATGGCGCGCCCGCTGCTGGACGAGCTCGTCGCCGGCGACTACGACACGTCGTCGTTGTTCGTGCTCGGCAACGGCGGGGCGGTGTTCAGCGCCACGCTCAAGGCCGAGTTCCTCGAGGTGCTGCCCGACCTGCTGATCAACGACTCGCTGGGGTCCTCGGAGACCGGCGCCCAGGCGTCCACCCTGTCGGCCAAGGGCGGCGTGCGGGCCGCCGAGTTCCAACCCGGACCGGGCGCGACGGTGGTGAGCGAGGACCTGGGATCGGTGCTCGAACCCGGCCACGACGGCATCGGCTGGTCGGCGCAGAGCGGGGCGGTGCCGCTCGGCTACCTCGGTGACGCCGACAAGACCGCTCGCACGTTCCCGACCATCGCCGGCGTGCGGTACTCGGTGCCCGGCGACCGGGCGGTGTGGCGGTCCGACGGGGTCATCGAGCTGCTCGGCCGCGATTCGCAGTGCATCAACTCGGGGGGAGAGAAGATCTTCGTCGAGGAGGTCGAGCAGGCGATCCTGTCGCACCCCGACGTGGCCGACGTCCTCGTCGCCGGGCGGCCGAGCGAGCGGTGGGGCAACGAGGTCGTCGCCGTGGTCGAGATGGTGCCCGGCGCGTCGCCCGACGAAGCCGACCTGACCGCTCACGCGGGCAACTCGGTGGCCCGCTACAAGCTGCCGAAGGCGTGGGTGTTCGTCGAGAAGATCCACCGCTCCCCGGCGGGCAAGGCGGACTACCGCTGGGCCAAGCAGCTCGCCGCGGAGTCCGCGGGCTGAGCTGACCACGTCGGGGCGGGCGGGCTGCGGCGCGCTGGGCCGAGCAGCTCGCCGCGGAGTCCGCGGGCTGAGCTGACGACGGCGGGGCGGGCGGGCTGCGGCGCGCTGGGCCAAGCAGCTCGCTGCGGACTCCGCGGGCTGAGCTGACGACGGCGGGGCGGGCGGGCTGCGGCGCGCTGGGCCGAGCAGCTCGCTGCGGAGTCCGCGGGCTGAGCCCCGAGGGGATCAGCCCGCCGCGGCTCCGCCGCCGGCGAGCCCGGCCAACGGGACCGTGATGGTCGGCAGCTGGATCGGGAACGGCGGCATCGGGACGATGAGGCCGAGTCCGAACAGGTTCACGCCGACTCCGGTGACGGTGATCGTCGGGTTGTTGAGCGACAGCACGCCGGTCTGGAGGTTCAGCATGGCCGAGCGGACGTGCACCTGGGCCGGGATGACCAGGGCGACCTCGGTCGCACCGCCCAGTCCCAGGCACGACAGGTAGGCGCCGGGCAGGTGCAGGTTGTTCTGCGGCAGGTTGACCGAGACGTTCGGGACCCCGACCTCGGTGGTGTTCGGGTTGATCCGCAGGCCGGGGATGGTGACGGTGGCGTTGCGGATGGTGATCGCCGGCGGCACGTAGCCCACCTGGCACAGGATCAGGTCCACCGTCACCGGCGGGGGAACCGCCCCGATCGGGGGCAGCGGCACCGTGATGGGCCCGAACGGGATGTCGATCGAGCCGGGGTCGTCGGGTGACGGGGTGCACGCCGCGCCGAACAGGGCGAGGACGACGGCGATGGCGACGAGCGGGCCGCGGCGGTGTCGGGTCCGAACCGTGGCCGGTGCAGTGCTGGCGGTCCCGGGGGTCGGGGTCGATGTCATGGTTCGATTTCTCCTGGGCCGCGACTACAGCTGGACCGTGATCGTGTCGAGCGGGATGTCGATCGGGATGACCATGCCGAACAGGTCGATGTGGGTGGAGATCACCACTCCCTTCAACACGAGCTGCGAGGTGGCCAGGTTGAGCTGGCCCGTGGCGACCACGCTGAGCGGGGGCAGGTTGATCGGGATGCCGGCACCGGTGTTGCCGCAGATCGACAGGGCGGGCAGCACCGCGGTGATCGCCGGCAGGTTGACCTTGACGTTCGGCACGGTGATCACGCCGGTCCACTCGACGTTGACGCCGGGCACGGTCGCCGAGGCTCCGACGATCGAGACGCCCGGCGGCGTGTAGCCGAGCTGGCAGCCGAGGACGTCGCCGACGATGACCGGGGTGGTGTCGGTCTGGATGGTGGGCAGCGGGATCGTGCCCCCCAGCGCGATGTCGAAGCCGTTCGGCGTGGGGGAGCAGGCCGCCGCGACGGTGGCGATCACGACGGCGAGGGCCACGAGCGGGCCGCGGCGCCGGTACCGGCCGGGACGGTTCGCCGGGTCGGCGGTGGTGGATTCGACGGTCATGGTTCCCTCCCGTGGATCGGGCCCGCAGCGCCCGGTCGTGCGCCCGGAGCGTGGCGTGGTGACCACCTCCGGTGACCGACGTCACGCCGGTCCGCCCCCCACCTTTACCCCATGGCCACCGTCGATGCCAGCGTTACCGATCCGTGCCCTCGTGATCGGGTCGGGGTGGGCCGTGGTTCAGCTCCGGACGGGGTCGATGGCCGCCCGGATGACGGCGAGGACGTCCGGGCCGTGCTCGGCGGTGATCGCGGGGCCGAGCTGCACGGCCGACATGAGCACCGACAACACGATGCTGACCAGTCCGTCGGCCACCCGAACCGGGTCGATGTCGGGCCGGACCTCCCCGGTGCCCTGGTCCCGTCGCAGGCGGTCGGCGCACACCCGGCGCACGTCCTCGAGGGCCGGGATGTCGAGGACGCGGGCGGTGACCTCGGGTTCGAGTCTGGCCAGCAGACGTCGCGCCAGGGGGTGGTGGTCGACCGCGTCGACCAGGGTGACGATCAGCTGCGTCTGCCAGTCGTCGAGGTCGGGGTTGTTGAAGACGCGCAGGAAGCCGGCGTCGATGACCGCTGCGGCGTCCTCGTCGACCGCGGCCAGGAAGAGGGCCTCCTTGTTGGGGAAGTACGAGTAGGCGACGGTGCCGCCGACCCCGGCGTCGCGGGCGATGTCGGCGACCGAGGTGGCGCGGAACCCGTCACGGCCGAACCGCTCGATGGCCGCGGCCAGGACGGCCTGGCGGGTCTGGGCGCCCTTGCTCGGGGGGCGCTCCGCGGCACCGGGTGAGCTGTCGGCGGTGATCGTCACGCCCGCCAGTGTAGGCCAGATCGCAGAAAAATGAGGGATTGAGTAAATCACTCAGATCGTCTACAGTCGCCACCGTGACCGACCTCATGGACCGAACCGCATCCGGGCCGACTGCTGCCGACTCGACCGCACCGGAGCTCGACAGGGGTGCTGACTTCGCCCCCGTGCCCGCCCGCAGCATCCCGACCCGGCGCATCTCCTTCGAGTCCCGGCTGCGCAACGTGCGCAAGTACTTCGCGGCCGACGACGACCTGCTCAACAGCCACCTGGCCGTCGCCCTGTCCTCGGTCTTCCCCGACGGCGAGGACTTCTTCGTCCGGTCGGTGCGCCACTATCGCTCACGCATCACCGACCCGGAGCTGCGCAAGCAGGTGGCCGGCTTCATCGGCCAGGAGGCCACCCACGGGCGCGAGCACCGGGTGTTCAACGATCGCCTGGCCGAGCTCGGGTACCCCACCAAGGAGAACGAGTGGATCACCCGCAAGGATCTGGAGCTGCGGTCGCGGATCGCGCCGGCGTCGTCGAACTTGGCGGCCACCGCGGCGCTCGAGCACTTCACCGCCACCATGGCCGAGGTGCTGCTCACCGACGGCACGCTCCACGAGCTCTTCGGTGACGACGCGGTTCGCGACCTGTTCCTGTGGCACGCGCTGGAGGAGTGCGAGCACAAGGCCGTCGCCTTCGACGTCTACAAGGCGATCGGCGGGGGCGAGCGCATGCGGGTGTGGACCATGGTCGGTCTGCGCTACGGCTTCGTCGTCGGCATGGCGGTGTCGATGGCGCTGGCGGTGGCCGGTGACCGCAACGCCTACGAGAAGGGTCGCCTGCGGGCCAGCTGGAAGCGGTTCAAGCGCAACCCGCTCCTGCAGCGTTCGGTGTGGCAACGTCTCAAGGACTACGACCGACCGGACTTCCACCCCGACGACCACGACACCGACGCCCTGGTCGCCGAGTGGCGCGAGCGGCTCTTCGGGGACTCCGGCGAGCTCAACGACCAGCTGGCGTCCCGCCCGGCCGAGCGGGTCTGAGACCACCGACCGATCCGGACCCGTCCGGCACCGATTCGAACGAGGCTGACGACATGACCGACACCACGCAGGCCGACGACAGGCCCGCCGACGGCGCCGTCGAGCACCTCGACGTCCTCATCGTCGGCGCCGGGCTCTCCGGCATCGGGGCCGCCCACTACGTGGCGACCCGGTGCCGGTGGGCGACCTACGCGATCTTCGAGGCGCGGGACTCGATCGGTGGGACCTGGGACCTGTTCCGCTACCCGGGGATCCGCTCGGATTCCGACATGTTCACGTTCAGCTACTCGTTCCGGCCGTGGCAGGGGGCCAAGGCGATCGCCGACGGCGACACGATCCTGCAGTACCTGAAGGACACCGCGGCCGAGGACGGGACCGACCGCCACATCCGCTTCGGCCACCGCATCGTCCGGGCCGAGTGGAGCACCGATGACGCGCGTTGGACCGTCACCGCGGAGCGCACCGACACCGGCGAACAGGTCGTCCTCACCTGTTCGTTCCTGTTCTCCTGCACCGGCTACTACCGCTACGACCGCGGCTACGTCCCCGACTTCGACGGCCTGGACGACTACGCCGGCGAGTTCATCCAGCCGCAGCTGTGGCCCGAGGACCTCGACGTCGCCGGCAAGCGGGTCGTGGTGATCGGCAGCGGCGCCACCGCGGTGACCCTGGTGCCGTCGCTCGCCCGGCTCGGGGCCAGGGTGACCATGCTCCAGAGATCGCCGACCTACGTGGTGGCGCTCCCCAACCGGAACCCGATCGCCGACCTGGCCCGCAAGGTGCTCCCGGTGTCCATCTCGGGTCCGATGCTGCGGTGGATGATGGTGACGGGAACCGTCGGCATGTACCAGCTGAGCCGTCGCCGACCCGAGCTGGTCAAGAAGGTCCTGCGGCGTCGACTCGAACGCCAGCTCCCGGCGGGCTACGACATCGACACCCACTTCACGCCCAGCTACGACCCGTGGGACCAGCGCCTGTGCGTCGTGTCCAACGGCGACATGTTCGCTGCGATCGCCGAGGGCACCGCCGAGGTCGTGACCGACCACGTCGATCGCTTCACCCTGACCGGAATCCGGCTGCGGTCCGGCGCCGAGCTCGACGCCGACATCGTGGTGGCCGCCACCGGCCTGGACCTGCTGTTCATGGGCGGCATGGACGTGATCGTCGACGGCGACAAGGTCGACCCGGCCGATCGGGTCACCTACAAGGGCATGATGCTCGAGGGCGTCCCGAACGCCGCGCTGGCCGTCGGCTACACCAACGCCTCGTGGACGCTGCGCTCGGACCTGATCAGCGACTACGTCTGTCGGCTGCTCGAGCACATGCGCCGGTCCGGGATGCGCCAGTGCACGCCCACGCCCGACGATGACCTCACGGAACGGGCACCGCTGCTCGGGCTGAGCTCGGGCTACATCACCCGGACGGTGGACCGGTTCCCCAAGCAGGGCACCAGGGCTCCGTGGAAGGTCGCGCAGAACTACTTCTACGACTACCGGCAGATGCGCCGCAGCGACGTGGTCGACGCCGAGATGGTGTTCTCCAACCCGCGGTCCGCGTCGGCGCCCGTCGCGGCCCGCTCCGCTGCAGGGGAGATCGACGCGTGAAGGACATGCAGGGCCGCGTGGCGGCCATCACCGGGGCGGGATCGGGCATCGGCCAGGCCCTGGCCGTCGAGTTGGCCCGTCGGGGCACGCACCTGTCGCTGACCGACATCGACACCGACGGGCTGGCCCGCACCGTCGCCGACTGCGAGGGCCGCGGGGTCAAGGTGACCTCGCGCCGGCTCGACGTCGCGGACCGCGACGCCATCTACGAGTGGGCCGACTCGGTGCCCGCCGAGCACGGCCACGTCAACATGCTGTTCAACAACGCGGGGGTCGCCCTGGTCGCCGACGTCGCGACGATGTCCGACGAGGACCTCCACTGGCTGGTCGACATCAACCTGTGGGGCGTGGTCAACGGGTGCCGGGCGTTCCTCCCTCACCTCGAGGACTCCGGCCAGGGTCACATCGTCAACGTCTCGAGCGTGTTCGGGCTGATCAGCATCCCGTCGCAGTCCGCGTACAACATCGCCAAGTTCGGCGTGCGCGGGTTCTCCGACGCCCTGCGCATGGAGCTCGAGATCGCCCGCAGCTGCGTGTCGGTCACCACGGTGCACCCCGGCGGGGTCAAGACCAACATCGCCCGCCGCGCCCGGCAGGACCCGGCGACCGCGGCCCCGGTCAAGCCCGGCCAGGACCTCGGCGACGCCTTCGACCGCATCGCCCGGACCACGCCGCGCGGTGCCGCGGCGCAGATCCTGACCGGCGTCGAACGCGACCGGCGACGCATCACCGTCGGACCGGACGGTCGGGCGATCGACCTCATCTCCCGCCTTCCCGCCGGGTTCTACCAGCGGGTCCTGGTGACCGGGTCCCGGCTCGACCGTCGGTTCCGATCCGGCCGCGGCGCCTAGT
>JACJWI010000015.1 GCA_020637215.1 Microthrixaceae bacterium
AAGCAGTGTGGGTGCGCTGCGAGATAGGGGGAGTGCGCTGAGGGGCGGGTTGGCGCCTAGCGTTCGCACCGATGTCTGCTCCCCTGCGCCGATCCATCCGCCGCTCCGCCCACCGCCCGACCGGCCGCACCTCCCGCCGCCCGGCCCGGGTCGTCGTCGGGCTGGCGCTCGCCGTAGGGCTCGGGCTGGCGGCCTCGGCCTGCTCCGGCAGCGGCCACGGCGGCGAGCTCCTGCTGGCCCGTGACACCTCGGCCAGCGAGAGCGCCGGCAGCGGCGGACCCCAGACCGTCGCCACCGACATCTGGGCCGTCACCCCCGGCGAGCAGCCGTCGAGGTCGAACCGGCTGGCCGAGTCGGTGTCCTCACCGCTGTACATCAACAGCGTCGCCGACGACGGCACCGTGGCCCGGGACCTGCTGGGAACGCAGTGGGGCGGGCAGGTCCTCTCGGCGTTCGTCACCGGCGGCACCACCGGCCACGCCACCGTCGGCGACCCCGGAGCCGACCCGACCACCATCGCCAGCGCCGAGCGACAGGTGCAGGCCAGCGTGGTGCGGCGGGGCGTGTACGTCGCCACCGCCGACGGGTGCCGCCTGGCCCGCTCCGCCGACGACATCACCGACGTCGGGTCCGGCCTGTGCCAGATGAGCGAGGACGAGCGGTGGGTCGTGTCGTGGCCCGCGGAGGGCGGCGAGCTCACCATCCGCGACCTGCGGTCCGGCGACGTGCGGCGCGTCGAGGGCACCACCACCGGCGCGGTCGTGCTCGGCCACGGGACCTCGGTGCTGGCGGTGCAGACCGACGGCGACGGCTCCCGGGGCGTGGTCATCGACGCCACCACCGGCAAGGTCACCGGCCGCACCGACCGCTACGACGACCTGCAGGTCATGCCGGTGGAGCCCGACTCGACCGGGTTCGTGGCGCTGGCGTCCTCGGGCGAGCAGGCGGCGGTGGTTGCGGATCGTCAGCTCCTGTGGGTCGGCACCGACGCCCGGACCCAGGTCATCGACCGGGGCCTGCTGGTGCTGCCGGTGCAGTCGACCTCGACGGTGACCTACCTGCGCTTCGGCACCCAGGAGGCCGGCTCGGACTCGATCCGCCGGTGGGACTCGGGCACCGGGGCGCGCACGACGCTGCTGTCGGGAGCGGTCGGCCTGGCCGCCGTCGGCCCCGACGAGCTCATCGCCACCCGCGACACCGACACCGCCGTCGAGGTCTTCCGCTCCAACTCCCTGGGCGAGCTCGAGCAGGTGGCCGAGGTGCCCGGATCGGCGACCGGCGGCAGCTCGGTGGGGCGGGTCCTCACGCTGGGGTCCACCTCGTACCTGGACCTGAGCGTCGGGGCCGAGACGTCGCTGGTGCGCGTCGACCTCCACGGTGACCACAGCGACGTGCCGGTGCAGGGGTGGGCGCAGATGCTTCTCGAGGGCGTCGACGGCGACGGCACCGTGCTCGTCAGCGGCCGCAGGACCGTCGAGTCGACCTCGGAGTCGATCGGGGTGGTCGCGCCGAACGGGGACGGGTTCGAGGAGCGTGCCACGGCCGGGGCGACCGGGCTGAACCTGATCCACGAGGGCACGATCTACCTGACGACCCGCGACGGCGAGGACGGCGAGCTGACCGTGCGCACCGTGCGGTCCTCGGGCGAGACCGACGGCGAGACGCTGTACACCGGGTACCAGCTGGCGGGGGCGACGTGGCCGACCGACAACGGCGCCACCCAGTCGACCCTGCGCTCCCGCGCCGCCCTCATCGCCCAACAGCAGTCCCAGTGATATAGGGGTCCGCAACGACACACCTTGTCGCAATCCCGACCTCAGAAATCCGGGAGCGCGCGCCGCGACCGCTGCACGCCGGCTTCGGGACCGACGCAGGTCAGTGCTTGAAGTGGCGCTCGCCGGTGAGGACCATCGCCAGGCCCCGCTCGTCGGCCGCGGCGACGACCTCCTCGTCACGGATCGACCCGCCAGGCTGGATCACCGCGGTCACACCCTGGTCGGCGACCGCGTCGAGCCCGTCGCGGAACGGGAAGAAGGCGTCGCTCGCCCCCGCTCCCCCGCTCGCCCGACCGTCGGCCTTGGTGCCGGCGATGCGCGCCGCGTCGACCCGGCTCTGCTGACCGGCGCCGACCCCGACGGCCTGACCATCCTTGACCAGCACGATCGTGTTCGACGTGACCCGGGCCACCAGCCGCCACGCCAACTCGAGGTCCGCCCACTCCTGCTCGCTCGGGTGACGTTCGGTGACGACCTGCCACGCCGAGCGGTCGACGGTGACCAGGTCACGGGTCTGCACCAGCAGGCCGCCGTCGACGCTGCGGACGTCGAGTGCGGGCACCGTCGGCGCCGGCGCGGTCAGCACCCGCAGGTTCCGCTTCTCGAGCAGCACCATCAGCGCCTCGTCCTCGTAGCCGGGGGCGATGACCACCTCGGTGAACACCGGCGCCAGCGCCTTGGCCATGTCGAGGGTGACCGGCCGGTTGACCGCCACGATGCCCCCGAAGGCCGAGGTGGGGTCGCACTCATGGGCCCGGACGTAGGCGGTGGTGATGTCGTCGGCCACCGCCGCGCCGCAGGGGTTGGCGTGCTTGATGATGACCGCGGCGGGTTCGTCGCCGAGGGAGTGCACCAGCCGCCAGGCCGCATCGGCGTCGTACACGTTGAGGTACGACATCTCCTTGCCGCCGTGGAGGGTGGCCCGGTCCCAGCAGCTGTCGCCCGAGAACGAATAGCGGGCACCGACCTGATGGGGGTTCTCGCCGTAGCGCAACGGCTGGGCCAGCGACGCCGACAGGTGCAGGGTGCGAGGCAGCGGGGCGTGGTGCTCGGGCAGGGGCGGCTGCTCGCCGGGCCCGCCGTCGTCGAACCACTCGACGATCGCGCTGTCGTACGCGGCGGTGTGCGCGAACGCGTCCCGGGCCAGGCGGCGGCGGGTGATGGCCGACACCTCGCCGGTGGCCCTCAGCTCGTCGAGCACGGGCTCGTAGTCGGCGGGGTCGACCAGCACGGCGACGTGCGCGTGGTTCTTGGCCGCGCCGCGCACCATGGTCGGCCCGCCGATGTCGATGAGCTCGACCGACGGCTCGGAGCTGAACGGGTAGAGGTTGACCGCCACCAGGTCGATGCCGACGATGCCGTGGGTGTCCATGTCGGCCACGTGGGACGGGTCGTCACGATCGGCCAGGATCCCTCCGTGGATGGCCGGGTGCAGCGTGACCACCCGGTGCCCGAGCATGTCGGCGAAGCCCGTGACCTGCTCGGTGGGGATGACCGGAAGGCCGGCATCGGCGAGCACCTTGGCGGTCCCGCCCGAGCTGACAAGCTCCCAGCCCAGCTCGACCAGCGCCCGGCCGAGGTCGACCATGCCGGTCTTGTCGTAGGCCGACAGCAGGGCCCGGCGAACCGGGGCGGTGTCGTTGTCGGGGGTGTCGCTCATGGCGCGTCCTTCAGGAGGATGGACCCCTCGTCGAGGAGGGATCGGATCGTGTCGGTGTAGAGGCGGCGTTCGATGGCCTTGATGCGCTCGTGCAGGGTCGCCTCGTCGTCGTCGGGCAGGACCGGGACGGCCTCCTGGGCCAGGATCGGTCCGTCGTCGACGGTCTCGGTAGCGACGTGGACGGTGCAGCCGGTGACCTTGACGCCGTAGGCGAGGGCGTCGCGGACCGCGTGCCAGCCGGGGAACGCCGGCAGCAGCGCCGGGTGGGTGTTGACGATCCGCCCGGGCAGAGCCTCGAACGCTGCTCGGCCCAGGATCGTGCCCCAGCCGGCCATGGCGACCAGGTCGATGCCGTGCTCGGCGAGGGTGGCGACGACGCGGTCGGTGAACGCGTCCCGGTCGAACCCGTCGCCGAAGTCGGTGCGCTCGACGACCACGCACGGGATGGCGTGGCGGGCGGCGACGTCCTCGACCGGGCAGTGGCGGTCGACCATGACCAGCTCGATCGGGAGACCGCCGTTGGCCATGGCGTCGAGGAGGGTGCCCGAACCGGAGGCGAGGACGGCGAGTCGCATGACGGGCCGAAATTACCAGCGCCCACCCCCACCCAGAACATAGGGGTCGCAATCGACACGTCCTGTCGATTCCGCGCCCCAGATTCGAAGGCGACCGAGTACGCATCCCGCTCGGGGTGTCAACGGGTCGCGCGACCCGCTGACAAGCACCCGGGTCGCAGTGTCTGCTCGTTCGGATGGGAACGGGCAGCGACGATCACCTCTACGCCTGGGCGGCGGCACACCACGGGCTCTACCGCACCGACGACGCCCTCCGACTGGGACTGAGCCGCCGCCAGATCGCGTACCGGGTGCAGCAGGGACGGGCCGAGCGGGTCGGCACGAGCGTGTACCGGGTCGTGGGTTCGGCCCCCACCCGGGACCAGCGGGTGCTCGCCGCCGCCTGGCGTGCCCGGGGCGTCGCATCGTTCCGCACCGCTGCCGAGATGTCAGGGCTGATCGACTCGCGGGGAGGACGCCCGCACGTGCTGGTCGTCCGGACCAACGGCCACGTCCACGACGACGCCATCGTCCACCGCACCCAGGACCTGCTGGCCGGCGAGGTGACCAGCATTCGTCGGATCCCGGTGACCACGCCGGCGCGGACCCTGGTCGACATCGGCCTCACGATCACGGACCTGGACCTCGAGCACATGCTACACCAGGCCATCCACCGTCGGCTCACCACCCTGGAGGAGGTCGCCGACACCTACCGGCGCATCTCTCGCCGAGGCCGCAACGGCGCGGGTCCGATACGCGACCTGCTCGACGCCTACGGCTCTGGGTCACCCGCCGAGAGCAAGTTGGAGGTGCTCATCCTGCGGATCCTTCGGGAACACGGAGTCCCTCCACCGGTGCGCCAGCATCCCGTCACCGCCGACGGTCACGACTTCCGGTTGGACCTGGCGTATCCGACCCACAGGGTGTTCCTGGAGGGTGACGGGTTCGGGGTCCACGGCGGCCGCACTCCGTTCGAGGACGACCGATGGCGCCAGGACCTGCTCGTCCTACAGGGATGGTGGCCGATCCGGTTCACGTGGCGTCAGGCCCGCGAACGACCGGAATGGTGCGCGGACGTGGTCGGCCGCAAGCTCGCCGGCGTCGAGAACGACCGGAAATGACCCCAGCGACCGGATCTGGGGCGCGGAATCGACAGGATGTGTCGATTCCGCGCCCAGTTTTCAGAGGGGTGCGTCAGGCGAGGGAGCGGACGACGTCGACCATGAGGCTGCCCGCCTCGGTCGGGTTCGCACCCACCTGCACGCCGGCCGAGCCCAGCGCCTCCATCTTGGCCGCAGCAGTGCCCTTGCCACCCGAGACGATCGCCCCGGCGTGGCCCATCTTCTTGCCCGCGGGAGCGGTCTGCCCGGCGATGTAGGCGACGACCGGCTTGGTCATCTTGGAGGCGATGAAGTCGGCGGCCTCCTCCTCGGCCGACCCGCCGATCTCGCCGATCATCATGACGGCGGACGTGTCGGGGTCGGCCTCGAAGCGCTCGAGGCAGTCGATGAACGAGGTGCCCGGGACCGGGTCGCCGCCGATGCCGACGCAGGTGGTCACGCCGATGTCCTGCAGCTTCAGCTCGTAGAGCGCCTGGTAGGTCAGCGTGCCCGAGCGGCTCACGATCCCCACGTTGCGCTCACCGGCGACCGGGGCCTTGGCGATGTGACCGGCGGTGATGCCGATGTTGCACTTGCCGGGGCTGATGATGCCGGGGCAGTTCGGGCCCAGCAGCTGCACCGACGGGAAGTCCCGCTGCAGCTTGTTGAAGAACCACGCCTCGTCCTGCATGGGGACGCCCTCGGTGATGCACACGATGAACTCGACGCCGCCCTCGGCCGCCTCCATCACCGCCGAGCGCACGCCCGGGGCGGGGATGAAGATGCAGCTGGCGTTGGCGCCGGTCTCGGCCACGGCGTCGGCCACCGAGGCGAAGATCGGGATGCCGTCCACGTCGGTGCCGGCCTTCTTGGGGTTGGTGCCGGCCACGACCTGCGTGCCGTAGTCCCGGTTCAGCAGGCCGTAGTAGCGGCCCTGGCTGCCGGTCAGGCCCTGGTAGACGACCTTGGTGTTCTCGTCGACGAAGATGCTCATGGTGGTGTCTCCTCAGTCCCTCTCGTCAGTCCGCTGATCGCCTCAGGCCCCGGCCAGCTCGACGACCTTGGCGGCCGCCTCGAGCATGGTGGGCTGCATCTGCAGCTTGTCGGACAGGTGCGGCTGGAGGATCGCCCGACCCTCCTCGGCGTTGGTGCCGTCGAGGCGGATGACGATCGGCGAGTCGATGGTGACCCGGCTCAGCGCCTCGACGATGCCGTTGGCGACCTCTTCGCCGCGGGTGATGCCGCCGAAGATGTTGATGAAGATCGCCTTCACCGACGGGTCGTTGTTGATGACCTCGAGGGCGCCGGCCATGACGTCCGCGTTGGCGCCGCCGCCGATGTCGAGGAAGTTGGCGGGCTTGCCGCCGGCCTGGTTGACGACGTCGAGGGTCGACATGGCGAGCCCGGCGCCGTTGGCGATGATGCCGACGGTGCCGTCGAGGCCGACGTACTGCAGGCCCTTGTCGTGCGCTGCGGCTTCGCGGTCGTCGCGCACCTGGGTGGCCTCGTAGTCGGCCCACTCGTGGCGGAACCCGGCGTTGTCGTCGAGGGTGACCTTGGCGTCGAGGGCGTGCACCTCGCCGGTCGGCTTGAGGATCAGCGGGTTGATCTCGGTGAGATCGGCGTCGCCCTCGGTGTAGGCGGTGTAGAGCTTCTTCAAGATGTCGACCGCGCCCTCGGTGGCGGCCGGGTTGAGCTCGGCCGCGGCGACCCAGTCCCGGGCGACCTCGTCGGTCAGGCCGAGCACCGGGTCGATCCAGATCTTGGCGATGGCGTCGGGGTCCGACTCGGCGACCGCCTCGATCTCGACGCCGCCCTGAGCGGACAGCATGCCGAGGTGCTTCTTGGCCGAGCGGTCCAGGGTGAAGCTGGCGTAGTACTCCTCGTCGATGTCGGAGGCGACCTCGACCCAGATGATCTTGACGACGTGGCCCTTGATGTCGAGGCCGAGGATGTTCGAGGCGTGCTCACGGACCTCGTCGGCGTTGGTGGCGAGCTTGACGCCGCCGGCCTTGCCGCGGCCGCCCACGTGGACCTGCGCCTTGATGACGACCGGGTAGCTGTTCAGCCGCTCGGCCACCGCCACGGCGTCGTCGACGGTGCTGACCGCCTCGCCGGCCGAGACCGGGATGTCGAACGTGGCGAAGAACTGCTTCCCCTGGTACTCGAAGAGGTCCACCCTCTGCACCTTCCTGTCGCGGACTCTGCGGTCCCGGAGCCGAGCTGACGGATCGTCAGGTCACGCCGGGTCCGACGGGCGAGCGTAGACCGACGGACCGAACCGCCCCCATTCCGGCCCGGCGCTCCTGCGGCCCGGCGGCGTTGGCGGACCGGCGCCGTTGGCGGATCGGCGGTCCTGCCGACCGGCGCTCAGATCACCCCGGCGTCCCGGAGAGCGGAGCGGGCGGCCTCGTCCAGGTCGAGCGCCTCGGCCAGGACCTCGTCGGTGTGCTCGCCGAGCTCGGGGCCGACCCAGCGCACCTCGCCGGGCGTGTCCGACAGCTTGGGCACCACGTTCTGCATGGGGAAGTCGCCGAGCTGCGGGTGCGCCATGGTCACGATCGCCTTGCGGGCGGCGAAGTGGGCGTCGGCCAGCATGTCGGGCGCGGTGTAGATCTTGCCGTTGGGCACGCTGTGGCGGTTGAGCAGGTCCTCGAGCTCGGCCGAGGTCAGGCCCTTGGACCACTCGGCGATCAGGTCGTCGAGCTCGGCCTGGTTCGCGCCCCGGGCGTTGTGGGTGGCGTAGCGCTCGTCGTCGGCCAACTCCGGACGGCCCATCGCCTCGGCCAGCCGCTTGAACACCGTGTCCTGGTTGCCGCTGATCAGGTGCTCGCCGTCCGCGGTCGGATAGGCGTTGGCCGGCGCCACGTTGGGCAGGATCGACCCGGTGCGGGGCCGGACGTACCCGCTGACCGTGTACTCGGGGATCAGCGACTCCATCACGCCGAGCACCGCCTCGTAGAGCGCCGCGTCGACCACCTGACCCCGACCGGTGTTCTCCCGGGCGTGCAGGGCGACCAGCGTGCCGACGCAGGCGAAGGTGGCCGCCAGGGTGTCGCCGATCGAGATGCCGGCGCGCGCCGGCGGCCGGTCCGGCTCGCCGATCACCGCCCGCAGCCCGCCCATCGCCTCGCCGATCGCGCCGTAGCCCGGCCGGGACGCGTACGGCCCGTCCTGGCCGTAGCCCGACACCCGCACCACGATCAGGCGCGGGTTGTCGGCCATCAGGTCCTCGGGCGCCATCCCCCACTTCTCGAGGGTGCCCGGCCGGAAGTTCTCGATGACGACGTCCGCGGTGGCGATCAGCCGTCGGGCCAGGTCCTGGCCGTCCTTCTCCCGCAGGTTGATGGTGACCGACCGCTTGCCCCGGGCCACCACCGGCCACCACAGCGACCGGCCGTCGGCCTTCTCCCGACCCCACTCCCGCATGGGGTCGCCCTGGCCCGGCGGCTCGAGCTTGATGACGTCCGCGCCGAAGTCCGCCAGGAGCTGACCGCAGAACGGTCCGGCGAGCAGCTGGCCCATCTCCACCACTCGGAGGTCGGACAGGGCTGCGGTCATGGTGGTCCTCTCGGGTCGGAGATGGCCGGGGTCGACCAGACCGTACCGCCCACCGAGTCGAGTTCCTGACGGACCGCACCCCGGGCGATACTGGTCGCCCATGCCCGTCGAACGCCGCAGCGGCTCCCAGCAGACCCGGTCCGCGATCATCGCCGTGGTCGCCCTGGTCATCGCCGTGCTCGGAGCGTGGGGGATGATCCGCCTGGCCTCCGGCGGTCAGGGCCCGGTCAAGGTCCAGTTGGGCGACGACACCTTCGACGCCGGTTACGCCACCCGCATGGCCGACCAGATCGACAAGGACGGGCCGCTGCTGTTCTCCGACGTGTCGGGCCGGGGTCAGCGCCAGCCGATCTACGTGGTGCACATCGGATCCGACGACAAGGACGGCTGGTTCGCGCTGTCGGCCATCGCGCCCGGGGCCGCCGAGGGCTGCTTCGTGACCTGGAACCCCGAGTCGGAGCTCTTCGAGGAGCGTCGGGCGGCGGACCCGGCCGAGGGCCGCGACGCGCTCGGCGAGCGCTGCCGCGACGTCACCTGGAGCGCCGACGGAACCGACGGGTCCGACGGGTCCGAGCTCGAGGCGTTCCCGTGGGAGATCGACAAGGACGAGCGCCTGATCATCGACCTGCGACCCGATCAGTCACGGACGACGACCACCACCATCGCCACCAGCGGCAACTGACGCCCGAGCTTCCGATTTCTGAGGCGCGGAAAGCGACAAGGTGTGTCGCTCAGGACCCGAATTTCTGGGGTGGGGGTCAGAGGTGGTCGAGGAAGAGCGACTGGTTTGTCCGGCCGATGCGACCGTGCTCGTCCCACAGGGCGCCGTCGCTCGCTCCGATACCGGCGTCGGACGTCCGCATCACCGACTCCAGCCCGACCCACTCCCCGACCGGTTCCCGCCACAGGTGCACGGTCAGGTCCGGGTTGATGAACAGGCCGCCGCCGAAGCCGACGCTCGCCGCGATCCCGTTCGAGAAGTCCGACGCGGCCGCCGCCCGCTGCCACGGCGACGGCTCCTCGTCGGGGACCACCGGCACGGCCAGGCGGATCCAGTCGAAGGCGGGTCCGGGCCGGGTGAAGTCGCCGCGGGCGAATCGGTGCTCGGTGCCGTGGCTGTGGAACCCGACGCCGTCGACCGAGGCGAGCTGAACCCTCCCGGCCGCCGGCGGCACGGGCGGCGGTGCGTCATCGATGCCGTGGGCCGACGGACCGCCCGGACCGATGTCGTCCATGTCGACCTCGCCGGGCCCCGAGGTGCGGATCCGCAGGGCACGGGCCAGCATCAGGACCGAGTCGTCGTCGATGCTGCGCACGGTCACGTCGATCACCGAGACCCGACGGCCGGGCCGCACGACCTCGGCGCGCAGCTCGAGCGGCCGCAACGGCACCGGACGCAGCAGCTCGATGGTCAGGCGGGCCAGCCGCATCGGGACGGTGTCGTGGCCGCCCGAGCCGCGGGGCATCTCGACCCTCTCGACCTCGCGGGCGATCAGAGCTGCGGGAGCGCCACCGTGACACGCGTCGGGGTCCCAGGGTCCCCGGCAGAGCTCCGTCGGCGTCCACCGCGACGCTCCCGGGACCGCCCCCGAGCCCGGGCCCACGGTGGGGACCGAACCCGGGTCCGGAGCTGGATCCGTCGGGACGAACAGCGACGAGGCCGACAGCCGATCAGCCATGACCCGGCCTACGTCCGGTCGCCGTCGGACCCGGTCGCCGGAGCGGTGTCCGAATCGGAGCGGGTACCCGAACCCGAGTCGGCGTCGAACAACGGGACGAGGTGGTCGCGACGGATCTTGCGGGTGCCGGTGCGGGGCAGCTCGTCGACCACCACGATCCGGCGCGGTGCCTTGTAGCGGGCCATCCGACCCTTCGACCAGCTCACCAGCTCGTCCGGCGTGACCGTCGCTCCGTCGCGCAGGCGCACCGCGGCGACCGGCACCTGGCCCAGCTTGTCGTCGTCGATCCCGACCACCCCCGCCTCGACCACGTCGGGGTGCTCCTCCAGGTCGGCCTCGACCTCGACCGCGTACACCGAGTAGCCGCCGGCCTTGATCACGTTCTTGGAACGCCCCTGGAACGACAGCAGCCCGAACGGCCCGCCGCGCACCAGGTCGCCGGTGCGCAACCAGCCGTCGTCGGTGAGCACACCGGCGGAGGCGGCCGCGTCGCCGTGGTAGCCCTTGAGCACACCCGGACCCTTGATCTGCAGCTCGCCCACCGTGCCCGCCGCAACCGGCTGGTCGTCCAGATCCGCGACCCGGACCTTCCAGCCCGGAAGCGTGAAGCCGAGCGAGTCGCCGAGTCCGACCGGCAGCATCGGCGGCGACAGCTTGGCCACCACCCCGCCGCCGGTCTCGACCATGCCGTAGCCCTCGAAGAACGCGGCCTCGCCCACCGGTCCGATCACCGGCAGCGTGGCCGACGCGCCGTAGGACTTGAACTTCCGGGCCAGCGGACCGGGCATCACGTCCGCACCGGTCATCCAGGCCCGCACGCAGGTGAGATCGCGGGTGGCTGCGCCCGCCTCGTCGAGCAGGCGGTACGTGGCCGGCACCCCCATGAACGCCGAGGACCGACGCTGCTCGATGACGTCGAGCACCCGGTCGGCACGGAAGTGACGCAGGAAGTACATCGGAATGCCGGCCAACGTCGGGCCGAGCACAGAGATGAAGCCCATGATGTGCGCGATCGGCAGGCTCAGCACCAGCTCGTCGTGGCGCAACCACGTGGGCAGCGCTGCCATCGGTGCGAGTCCGCCGATCAACGCCCGGTGGGTGAGCTCGACGCCCTTGGGGGTGCCGGTCGTGCCCGACGTGTAGAAGAGCGCGGCGACATCGTCGAGCTCGGGGCGGTCCGGCGGCTCGGGAGCGGAGCGCGACCCGGGCCCGGAGCTCAACTCGGCGGCCCCACGAACGACCAGGGTGGCGCCGCTGTCGACGATCACGTGGTCGATCTCCCGCGGCCGCATCTGCGGGTTGACCGGCACCGGGATCCGACCGGCGCGGCTCACCGCCAGGCACAACAGGAACTGGTCGATCCCGTTCGGGGTGAACAACACGACCGTGTCGCCCGGGCCGGTGCGCGCCGCGATCGCCGCGGACCAGCGGGCCACACGCGTGGCGGCGGCGCCGTAGGTCAGCTCACGGATCTCACCCGCGTCGCCCGCACGACCGGTGGCACGTCCGCCGTCACGCCGCGAACCTGAGGCGACGGGGGCCGGGCCCTCCTCGGTCACCATGAGCCGGTCGCCGTGCAGTCCGACCCACCGGTCGGCCAGATCCGCGAGCGTCACCTGGTGACGCAGGGCGACGTCGGCCCGTCGCAGCATCCGCAACATCATCCCCCGAGCATGTCACGGGCCGGCTCGGACCCCGCGATCCACCCTCCCCCGGCATTCTCATGACCGTTCGCGCCACTGGTGGCGCGAACGGTCATGAAAACGG
>JACJWI010000016.1 GCA_020637215.1 Microthrixaceae bacterium
TCAGCGACTGCAGGGCGTTGTGTTCGTCGTCGGAGATCTCGCTGCGGGAGACGGCGACGAGGAGGGCGCGCAGTTCGCGTTGAAGTACGACATTCGCCAGATACCACTGGCCCGGCTCGTTCGTATCTACGAGTCGGACCTCACCGGTGCGCAGGCTTCGCGGGTTGATGAATGATCCCGGATCGAGTGCACGGATCGCTGGGGTGAGCGACCCGGTATCGGGCCTGCGTCGCCGATCCGTTGGGTCGAGGATCAGCCCGCCGTCGAGTAGTCGCGCGCCGAGCACCTGCTCGAGTCCGACGGTGATGATCCGGACGACGTCCTCCTCGGTCTCCGCGGCGACCAGGCGCTCACCGACCGAACGCAGGGTCGCCTCGAGCGCAGCCAGCATCTCGTTCTGACCTACGAGACGTCCCAGCCGGACCATCACCAGAGGGGCGAGGGCTATGGAGGCGACAGCGGGCAGGATCATGCGGTTGGACTGGCCCAGGGCGGCGAACACGAGGAGCAGAGTCGGGCACGTGAGCAGAGCTAGAGCGAGGACGGCGATCCGCTTTCGGGTGAGGATGCGCAGTGCCGATGGGTCCGTGGGGCGACTGGCGACGAGTACCACCGACGGTTGCATCAGACCGAGTGTCCCGAGAATGAGGGGCACCGGCGCGGCCCAGAGGCGAACGCTCTCGTCGATCACCCCGCCGGTGACGAGGGTCGCGATCCAGTCGACGAGGACGACCATCACGAAGGCCGTCGCGAGCAGGCGGTTGGCCGTCGAGCGGTGTCCGCCGGCTACGAGTGCGAAAACGGCGATGCCGATGAGTACGAGTGACATCGCCGAGTAGAGGAGGTTGATGATCAGTGCGCCGGTCGTCGCCGACGCGTCCCGAAGGTGGGGGATGAGGATGACCGACCACTGGACGACACCGACAGCGATCGCCGCGACGACGGCGTCGAGGAGCGGATCGATTGAGAATCGAGGAAGCCGCTCGGCCACCACCAGGATCATCGCCGCGAGCAACAGAAGGTAGGAGGTCACGACGAAGACGTCGGCGGTGCTGGGGAACGGGTAGGGGTTGCCGGTGAGCATCGACTCGACGCCCCTGACGACGCCACCGGTCAGACTGCAGAATCCAGCTGCGACCATCAAGATGGCTGGACGCCGCACCGGGGGCGGGATCCTCAGTGCTCTCGTGATCGACACGATCGCGGTGGTGAATCCGCCGACGACGAACCACGGGCCCTTCAGGTCATTGGGCAGCGCGGCGAAGATCGCGTACCAGGCGACAGCACCGATGACGTAGTCGCGGATCGCATGATGCCGTGTGGCGAGGAGTGACTCCGATGCGCCGATGTGTGCGTGGTGATGATGCTCCGCCATTCCGGTCCCTGGGGTTGCCTCCACGGAACCATCGGCGCGTTGCTACCGGAACTGAGCCATTGCGACCTCATCACCGGGTGAGAACCCGGCTAGGAGGGCCAGACGCCGTCAGGCCAAGTCGTCGTCTGCAAGCACCTGCTTGCGCATCCGGACGATCGCGAGAGTGCCGAACAGCAGCGCCCACAGGGCGACGAGAACGTATGCGGCGAGCGGCATTCGTTCTCCGGACGCCATCAGGATGTAGATGTAGGGCGCGAGGAACATCACCACCACGAGGGCTGCCCATCCGGTGGCGTCACGAGTGTGCCGTGAGGGATCACGGAGGATCTTCACTGTCAGCGCCTGACCCACGCCGTAAGGCGGCGCCGTGATCACGTCGATTGCCAGGAAGACCCACGGGTCGACGCCGTAGGTGCTGAGCGTCGGCCAGGTCAGTAATGCCCTGGCGACCGAGAACAGAACGACGCCCACTGCCCAGGCGCGGCCGAACAGGCCGAGGGAACGGAGGTCCTGGACCCAACCGATCTTCTGATCCGACAACGCCGTGCTCCCGATGAATGGGCCCCCCTGCTCGTTGATCGTAGCGACGGGTGTCCTGATCACGTCGTTCCCGGACACGTCGATCACCGCAAGATGATCGGCAGGTCGAAGTCCACGATCTCCTGAGGGGTGAACCCGGAGATGGCGACCTCATATGCGAATGGGCGGCGGCTGGGGAAGTCGATGAGCAGCTGATCCATTGGCACGTAGATCGGTTCGATCTGGCCCCCCATGTAGTCCTGGATCGGTGCCATACGGGTGACCGGGAAGGCGTAGTAGTCCTCGAAGAACGTCACCATCCACGAGTCGACCAGGAAGCAGAAGCCTTCTACCTGTTGGCGCACGCCGAACTCGAAAGTCATTCGGTGCAGCTCATTGGCGACGCCCATCCCTCGTCGATCGGGCTTCACGGCCAGGGATGCCACCTCGCACAGGCGTCCGGTCGGTGGAGTCACGATCGGCTCGAACTGGCCGATCGGCAGTTGCTGGTAGGTTCCGAGCAGGGTGCGAACCGTCCCGAGGACTTGATCGTCTGCCCGTACGATGTGAAGAGCGGAGCCGGGCCGCCATGGCTCGGTC
>JACJWI010000017.1 GCA_020637215.1 Microthrixaceae bacterium
GCCACCGGGTGTCTGCCAGATTGTCTGCCCGATCCGGTAGAAGTCGGCGGAACAGGCCGGTACGATGTGGGACAGCGAATCGCTCAGATCCCTTGTGGGACAAGGCGAAACGGCACTCGGCGGAACGGGCCGGCATGGACCGCGTCTAACTCATAACCCGAAGGTCGCAGGTTCAAATCCTGCCCCCGCCACCATCGAGAGGGCCCGGAATCTCAAGGGGTTCCGGGCCTTCGACGTTCTGGGCGAGAGTGGGCGTCTACCGGGTCGTCTACCGGACGGGCCTGCTTCTCCCGGATTGTCGGGGATCTCGGCCGGTAGACGTCTACCGGGTGTGAGCGGTGAGCAGCGCAGCGAACTGTCGAGCGGCGGTTGCGCCCATGCCGGGGAGAAGGTGCTGATAGGTGTGCATGGTGAACGCGACGTTGGCGTGTCCGAGGCGTTCGGAGACGACCTTGACCGGAACGCCGTCCATGATCAGCAACGATGCATGGGTGTGGCGCAGGTCATGGAATCGGATCCTGGACAGGTCCGGCAGCTGGCGCTGGAGTCGGTCGAACAGTTGGCTGATCGATTCCGGGTTCACGTATCGACCGGCGGGGTTGACGAACATCCAGTCGTCGCGTTCGTGCGGCAGCCCGTCGCGGGTGAGGCGTCGACGCCACCGGGCCAGGACGTCCGTTGTCTGCTCGTCGAGGTCGACGCAGCGGCGGCTGGTGCGGGTCTTGACAGGGAACTCGGCCGGTTGGCCGGCGATGCTCTGGATGGTGCGGCTGATCGAGATGCGCTGGTTGGCCCGGTCGAGGTCGGACCACTTGAGCCCTGCCACCTCGCCTCGTCGCATGCCGGTGAGCGCGGTGAGGTGCAGCGCCGGGTAGAGCCGCTGTGGTTGAGCTGCCGCGAGGAAGGTAGCGAGCTCCTCGGCGGTCCAGGAGCGGGGGACGGTCCGGGCTAGTCGCTTGTGGCGGGCGTTCGTTGCCTGCGCGACGTTGACGCCGATGAGCTGCCGGCGGATCGCAAGGTCGAGCGATGAACGGATGATCATGTGGACCTCGTGCACGGTCTTCGCTGCGAGTCCGGTGCCGGCGCGGCCCCCGTTGGTGGCGAGCTGGTCGTACAGGCCGTCGAGGTGATCTGCGTGTAGTCGGCGGAGGGGGATGTGACCGATCGATGGGCTGATGTAGTTGTCGACCATCCACGAGTACCGGTACGCGGTGGTCGCTCGGACGTGTCGACGCTTGATCGGAAGCCAGGTGTCGACGAGGAACTCGCCGAGGTTCACCGGGCCACCTCGAGGCGGAGCGGCTCCGGCGGCATCGTTCTGGATCCGACCGGCGATCTCCTCGGCCTCGTGGCGGTCCCGGCCGGCTGGGTGCCAGCGGCGTCGCTCCTTGCCGGTCAGCGGGTCGAGGCCGTCGTAGGCGACGACGTAGAAGCGGTCCTTGCGCTTGATGATGTAAGCCATCGGCCCAGCCTGACGACTTCGGTACCAACCCGACGAGCCTCCAACGAACTCCGGGTGGTCCACGGAGCTCGGGTGCCGGCTACCGGGTGACCCGTTCCTGGCCGAGGTCGATCGTGGGCCAGTGGCTGAGGTCGATGCGGAGTTGGCGGTCGTGGGTGACGATCACCACTGCGGCCGGGGTGGTGGCGAGGGCTTCGGTGAGGTCGTCGACGAGTGCGATGGAGAGGTGGTTGGTGGGTTCGTCGAGGAGCAGGACGTGGGGGCGATCGGCGAGCGCAAGGGCGAGGTCGAGGCGACGTTGTTGTCCCATCGAGAGCTCGTCGACGGGTCGGTTCAGGTCGGTTGTCGTGAACAGCCCGAGGCTGCGTAGCGACACGATGTCGGCCTCGGTGAGACCGTTGGCGAGGAGCTGGTCGAGTCGT
>JACJWI010000018.1 GCA_020637215.1 Microthrixaceae bacterium
TGAACGCCGCGTACCCCACCGTCGGCAGCGACCTCGGCTCCATGCTCTGACCTAATCCCTGCACCGCACCACCCCGCACTTCCCCGGAGAGACCCCGGTCGCCACGACGGCACCCGGCCATCGGACCCGATGGTCACTGCCCAACGTCGGGGCACCCACCCGATCACAGAACGACATGGCCTGCGCATCCCGTCGCCTGCTACCGACTCCGCTACCGAACCCCGATGATGAGGAGCGACAGGTGGCGTACGTGACCGAGAAGCGAGGCGTGTTCTACGCGGTGATCTACCAAGGCCGGAACCCGGTATCGGGCAGGGACCGCCGACGCTGGCACCGCTGCGACGACCGCGCTGGCGCCGAGCAACTCGCGAACGACCTCACTGAGCAACGCGCCCGACAACGCCACACCGGCTCGTCACTGACCGTCGCCGAGTACATCCTCGGCCAATGGCTCCCTGCCAAGGAGGCGACACTCGCACCCACGACACATGCCCGCTACGTCACCTCGGTCGAGCACTACCTGCTCCCACACCTCGGCGACACACCGCTTCGTCGGCTCCGGACCGAGCACCTCGAGGCGCTCTACCGACGCCTCCTCATCACCGGCAGCAGGCGAGGTGGGCCACTCGCAGCGAAGACCGTTACGAACCTCCACCAGATCATCAGATCCTCACTCAACGACGCAGTCGGACGGGGCCTCCTGGCGTCGAACCCGGCGCAGGGTTCACACGTCCCGGACCCCCGCAAGCGACCATCGACTCGACGCCGCGCCCGCTCGTGGACCGCCGCCGAACTGAGCGACTTCCTGACCGAGACCGCCGCCAACCGCTACTCGATGTTGTTCCGACTGGCCGCCGCGACCGGGATGCGGCGCGGCGAGGTCCTCGGCCTGCGCTGGGACGACGTCCACTTCGACACCCGACGCATCGAAGTGACCCAGGCCCTCACCTCGATCGGGTACCGCCTCGAGTTTTCACGACTCAAGACCCGCACCAGCCGGCGCAACATCACCATCGACGCCGACACGATGGACCTGCTCGCCCGATGGCGACAGGAGCAGACAACGGGGCTCGCAGAGGCTGGCGCCGCCAACGCTCACGGGCTCGTGTTCGTCCGCCCCGACGGCCAGCCCCTCCACCCACACAGCGTCTCGCAGGCGTTCGACCGTGCACAGCGCCCCCTCGACGTGTCACCGATCCGGTTCCACGATCTGCGCCACACCCACGCCAGCCTTCTGTTGCGTGACCGGGTCCCGATAAAGGTCGTCTCCGAACGCCTCGGCCATTCCAACCCCGCGTTCACGATGACGACCTACCAGCACGTGCTTCCCGGAATGCAGGACGACGCCGCCGCCACATTTGGACAACTCCTCTCCAACCATTCACGAGAAGTCGGCGAGGTCGCGGCCGCCGCATAGCCGGTAGGCGTCGGTAGACACCCGGTAGCGGGGCCCTGACGCGACAGGGCCCCCGATCACTCGGAGGCCTTGCCATCACTGCCATGTCGTTGGTGGCGGGGGCAGGATTTGAACCTGCGACCTTCGGGTTATGAGACGACCCTTGTACCGGTCTGTGCCGCCGGGTGCCGTTCCCCCTTGGGGTTGCAGGGTTCTCGGGCTCTGGCGGTGCCGTCTCGTCCCGGCCCGTACCGCCCGCTTCTACCGGATCTGGCAGAAGATCTGGCAGACGCTCGGATGCAGGATCAGTTGCCGAATTTGGCCCCATCGTTGGTTCTTCGAGGGA
>JACJWI010000019.1 GCA_020637215.1 Microthrixaceae bacterium
CCCGGATATTGCAGCCGGGGTAGCTGATCGCTGATTTTGGGTTCTGGTGTGGGTGCGGAGGGCTGCTGGTCGGGTCTCGGTGGGCGGTGGTCGTTGCGGGGCGCGTTGAAGCAGGGTTCGTGTTGGTTCGGGTGTTCGGCTTCGGAGGGGGCGGTGGAGGGGCCTGGCCGGTTCAGGCGAACGCGGGGAGGGCTCGTATGCGGGTGAGGGCTTCGATGAACGCGTTGCCCCATCGGTGTGATCTGGGGATGCGGAGCCAGAGTTGGCGGGCGTGGGACACGACGCGGGCCGCGACGTTGAAGAACGCGAGTCGTAGTCGTTTCCCGCGGCAGCGGCGGAACTCGGCGGGCAGGTGGTAGTCGCGGATCCAGCGGGCCACGTTGTGTGCCAGTGCGCAGGCGTGCCACCACAGCCAGTTCCCAGCGAAGTTCGCGACGGGGGCGTGGATGAGCCCGAAGTCCTCCTTCAACTGGCGGATGGTGTCTTCGGGGATCCCGCCTCGGCGTCGGTGATGGGCTTCGACCATGTCCGCGGGGGCGAACCATGCGGGCAGGTTGGTGACGATGGCGTGGAACCGCCATCCGTCGAGGTCGTCGAGGGAGAGTTGCTCACCCGCGGTGGTGCGTTGCCGTCGCACGATCATGCGGAGCCGACGTCGTTCTTTCTTGGTCTTGCCGATCTCGATGATCGTCTCGGCGATCTCCGATCCCCGTTCGCCTTCAGCGTTCAACGCCGGGACCCACACGGTGGACCGATCGCCGGCCAGGGCGTGCACAAATGTCTTGATGTTCGAGCGTTGCGGAGCGGTGATCGAGAACACCGCGCCGAGCTGCTCGCAGGTTCGGAACACGTCGTGTTGGTAGCCGGCGGAGTCGATGCGGACCCACAAGCTCTTGGTCGCCCGGACCGGGCCGGGGATCGCGGCGTGGCACTCGCGGATGAACCCGGCCAGATCCCGGCCCGGATGGGCGTTGCCGCCCCGGGCCCGAACCGCCAACACGTCGCCGGTCTCGCCGCACACCCCGAGCAGCGGCGACAGACCGGTCTCACCCCGGTAGGAGAACCTCGAGCCCTCCTTCTGTGGCCCGTAGGTGTCGACGAGGGTCGCGTCCGGGTCGATGGTGACCATCCCGCCGTCAGGCCCGAACCCCCACGCCCACGCCCGAGCCAACATCGTGCGGTTCACCGCCGCAGCCTTCTGGGCCCGCCCGAAGTCCGCTCCGGCAACGAAGCGGTACAACGTCGTGTGCGACGGAAACGCGTGAGCGCCCCGGAGCTGCTCGGTCGCACCCTCCAACAGGGACCGGTCCGAGAGGAACTCGCCGCCCGCCAAGAGCACCTCGACCAACGTGCGGTAGCACTCACCGCCGCTGTAGCCCCCCGGACCGATCGGACGCAACACCCGATCATCGGCGACATCCACCAGGTTCAGACGGTCCAACAACGGGCCCCACAACGCGGCGCCGGCCACCCCGGTCACGTCCTCATCGACGACCTCGACCTTCGGACGAGCCGCCTCCCGGCACGGCCGAACGGCCATCTCACCGGCATCGAACAACATCGCGGTAGCGTTCACCTGTCAGGTGCTCCTCTGACTGGACCGATGTGGCGTAAGCAACCGTCATCGTCCCAGGCGGCGGAGCACTTGTCGCGTCAAACCACCGATCACCCACCCACCCGACTGCAATATCCGGGTCAGAGCCAG
>JACJWI010000002.1 GCA_020637215.1 Microthrixaceae bacterium
TCGGTTCGCTCGCCGCCGCCGAGCTGGCCGCCCTCATGGACTTCCTGTCCACCGGCGACGCTGACAAGGACCTGGCAGCCAGTCGACGATCGGTGCACGCCGAGCAGCCCGCTGTGACGACTCGATCCGGGCGTCTGGGTCCGAACGGGTCGTCGGGGAACCAGCCTCCTGCAGTTGCGTAACGAGAGAACCGTCCACTCCGGAGAAGCGACGCGCAGTGATGGTGTCACCCATCCGTCGTACCGTGATCTTCATGACTGAATCGCCTCGCGACCCCGCCGACCACGGCGCCGACGCAGCGCCCGCCCGTCGCAGCTCCCGGTCGCGGGGGATACCCCGCTCCGGTGGGTCGGAATCTCCTCTCGGGCTCTGTTCAGACCCGCCGAAACCCCCTGAGATTGCAGGGTTCTCGGTGCGTGGTCAGATCGTTGTCCAGATCCGATCCGCAACCTGTCTCACGGAATCTCACCGACGTCTCACGAATCGGTGCGAGAACGGAGACACGGGATGCAGGGCAGCAAGCGCAAGGGACGACGGCCGGGGACCTGGGAGCTGCGCGTCGACGCGGGTGAGGATCCGTTGACGCGCAAGCGTCAGCAGAAGTCGGTGACCTTCCACGGCACCTCCCGCCAGGCCGACGTCGCGTTGGCCGAGCTGATCACCAAGTCGGCTCGTGGCCAGGTGTCGGTCGGCCAGCGCACCGTCGCGCACGCGATCGAGGCGGGCCTGCGTCAGGCCGAGCTCGAAGGGCTCGAGCCGACGACCTTGCGCAGCTACCGGACCTCGGCCGAGTGCCACGTGCTGCCGGCGCTCGGGTCGCGTCGGTTGTCGCACCTGAGCGCCGAGCACCTCGACCGCTTCTACGGCGCGCTGGTCGAGGCCGGCTACTCGCGCTCGACGGTCCGGGGCTGTCACGTGCTGTTGTGCCGGGTGCTCGACCAGGCGAAGCGCTGGGGATGGGTCGCGGTCAACGTCGGCCGGGACGCGCGTCCTCCTCGGCAGCACACGTCGAACCCGAAGCCGGTGCCGATCGACGTGGCCAGAGCGATGATCGACGAGGCCGTGAGGGTGAACCCGACGCTGGCGATGCTGAGCGTGCTCGCAGCCGACACCGGCGCGCGTCGAGGTGAGCTGTGTGCGCTGCGCTGGCGACACGTCAACGTCGACGCCGGCACACTGCGGATCGAGGCGGCGATCGGCGAGACGAACGTCGTCTACGAGAAGGACACCAAGACACACCAGCACCGCACGGTGACTCTGTCGTCGTTCGCGCTCGACTGGCTGCTCGACCATCGGGACCGCCACGCCAAGGCGTGCGCGCTGTGCGGCATCGAACTGAGCAACGACGCCTGCGTGCTCGCACCCGAGCCCGGCGGGCTGAAGCCGCTGCACCCTTCGAGCGCGACCAGAGCGTTCAGCCGACTGCGCGGCCGCATGGAGCTGCCGAGCTGGATCCACCTGCATGGCCTTCGCCACCTCCAGGTCACCCAGCTCCTCGACGCCGGCATCCCGCTGCGCAGCGTCTCCGGTCGAGTCGGCCACCGCAATCCGTCGACCACCACGAACATCTACGCCCACTGGATCCAGGAGTCCGACGCACATTCTGCGAAGGTGGTGGGCGGTCGGATCTGGGGCTCGGCGGAACGTGGTCAGCCCTGAACACGGTGCTAGGTAAGGGGTGACCGTTCGGCTCCAGCAGCGGGCCGGCCAGACCACCGGTGGAACCGGAGCGGGCATACGATCGTCAGACGATCATGCAGCCGAGCACGTTGTGTCGAGCGTTCGTCATCGCGGTCATCAGCACGGGCACCCTCGGTGCGTCTGGTTGTGCGATCGGTTGGCAGGACCAGCCGATCAGTCGCGTCCTGGTGTCAGCTGACGTTCGTTCGCTCGACGTGGGCTGGCATTGCCACAAGGAAGCCGATGTCGAGGTGGAGGAGTCCGAGGACGAGGTGCGGCTCCGCTTCCGTGTCGACAGCTACAAGGGCGGCTGCGCTGACCTCGAGCGAGTGACGCTGGCGTCGGCGCTCGGTGACCGCCGGATCGTCGACTCCACGACTGGCAAAGCGGTGACACCGTGCCTCGACACCAGTGAAGGAGCGGTCGGAACCATGACTGCCCCTGAGTGCCAGTAGGCGACCAGCGGTCGATCGCCAGCTGGTTGCGCTTGCGCAACAGGCGGGGGCGGTTGGAGCGAGTCCTGACAGCTGCCCGGCTACCCCCCCCCATCGCTGATATCATTTCTGAGATCATGTGGTCGGTCGAGCTCGAACCAGAGGTGGAGGAATGGCTCGACACGCTCAGCACAATCGAGTTCGCCACCGTGCTTCCCCACATCGAGCGGCTGGCGGATCGTGGCAGTGCATTGCGGATGCCGGCGTCGAGGCCACTGGGCGACGGTCTGTTCGAACTCCGGTTCGACATGTCGAATGCGGCGTGGAGGATTCCGTTCTTCTTCGTGCCCGAGCGCAGGATCGTGCTGCTGACGGTGTTCCGCAAGCAGCGCATGAACGAGCGACAAGAGATCACCCGGGCTCGAGCGGCGATGACCCGCTGCATCGCTGAGGCCCACACCGCAGAGGAGGACGACTGATGGCACGAACCACGATCGATGACCTGAAGGCCCGACGCCTGGGCCAGATGTCCGAGGCAGAGCTCGCCGAGTTCGACGCTACCTACGCCGCGACCAAGTTGGCGCTCGAGGTCGGTGAACAGGTCCGCGACGCGCGGGAGGCGGCGGGCCTGACCCAGCGCGAGCTCGCCTCGCGGATGGGAACCAGCCAGGCGGCGATCGCCCGTCTCGAAGCCGGAGGGGTCGGCGCCACGCTCACGACGTTGCAGAAGGTCGCCACCGCGCTGAACCTCGAAGTCGCGGTCCTTCTCCGCCCGGCGAGCTGACCGCTTCTCCCAGGCTCGTTCCGGGCAGTCGGATGCATGACCAAGGTCGCGACGGCGCGATCGCCCTGCATGGACCCCGCCCGACGCGCTACCGCGACAGGGAGCCACCGGTGGCGGCTTGCAGGCAGCGATCAGATGTCGTCGAAGAACTCTGGCGAGACCACGACGTCTTCCTCGACCCTCGTGACCGTTCGGACACAATGTGGGTGCTCTTCCTGACCACCGGTGTGCGCCGCGGCGAGCTGGCCGGACTTCGCTGGACCGATGTCGAGCTCGACCGGGCAACCATGACGATCGTGCGCAACCGGGTCTCGGCCTGGCGCGGCAAGACGGTGAGCACCCGGCCTCACCTGGCGAGCTACCACCCGGAGGTGGAGCTTCTCGTAGAGGAGGCTCCATCCCTCACCGTCACCGCCGTGTGGCTCTGGATCCGATGCGCGCCGGGCCGGGCTGCGATCCGGCCGAACTCGTTGAGCAGCACCGGCTTGTCGACGCCCCGCAGGTCGGTGAGCAGGACCGGATTCTTAGCTCAACGGGCTATGAACATCGCAGATCGGTATGAATCGGCTGCGCCGGTGAACGTCGGTTCTGCACCTGGCTGAAGCACCGCGAGCACGTCGAGTGCCACCCATCGTGCGCGGATCCGGTGGCGCGGTATCGTGCCACCATGACGAAGAACATGACGGTTCGGCTCCCTGACGAACTGGCAGCGGACGCCGAGGCGCTCGCCCGGGTGGAGGGCAAGAGCGTGAACGAGACCATCAAGGACGCCTTGTCCGCCGCGATCGACCAGCGTCGCCGGGATCCGAAGTTCCGCCAGCGCGTGCGTCAGATCATCGAAGAGGACCGAGTGCTGCTCGAGCGACTCGCGAAGTGAGCGTCGAGTACCTCGACCTCGCCGACTCGGCGCTCCACGCGCTGGCGACGGGGTTCGACAACGACGACTTCCCGGACCTCGTCGGTAACGCCGCTGTCCTTGTCCGGCGCAGGCGGCCGCCACGGCAGCCCTTTACTGCGCTCCTGCCTGGCCCAAGCGAACTACGCCGCACGGCAAGGGCGTCGACAAGCCTCACCGCCTGGGCCACCGCTTTGTAGTTTGACCTATAGCATTCTGTTGGTGAGTAATATCGTCTTATTAAGCCTCACGAAAGGTGGCTGACGTTGTCTGTCTGGCGCCCTCAGCCGGAGGACCTGCAGCGGGTCTTCGACGAGCAAAATCCGTGGCAGCGCGACGGCCGGGTACCTGATGCGCTGGCACGGCCCGTCGAGCGCACTCTCGCCAAGCTGCTGTGGCGCCGTCTCCGCGACGACGAGCCACACCGCTTCCAGTTGGTGCTCGGTCCACGACGAGTGGGCAAGACCACCGCGCTCTACCAGACGGTACGTCACCTCATCAGCGACGGGACCGACCCGAAGCGGATCTGGTGGCTTCGACTGGACCACCCGCTGCTGCTGCAGGAGCAACTCGGCGACCTGGTACGGGCGGTGATCGAGAGCTCGGGCGCCACCGACGCGAGCCCGGTCTTCTTGATGCTGGACGAGCTTGTGTACACCGATCGCTGGGATCAGTGGTTGAAGACGTTCTACGACGACCGCTGGCCGGTTCGGATTGCTGCGACCTCCAGTGCCACGGCTGCGCTGCGCGATCGGCGACTCGAGAGTGGCGTCGGTCGGTGGGCCGAGCAGCATCTGACGCCGTACCTGTTCACCGAGTTCCTCGAGCTCGTCGACGCCGGCAAGGACGCCCCCGTCGATCGACACCTCAGCGAGAGCATCAGGGCCCTCCCACACGGGACCCGCTCCGACCCCGACGTCACCCGATGGCGTCGGCAGTTCATGCTTATCGGCGGATTCCCCGAACTGCTCACCTTGCCCCGAGACCGACCCAACGACGACGGCACGCGGTTGATCGAATCGCAACAGATCCTGCGAAGCGACGCCGTTGAGCGAGCGGTCTACAAGGACATCCCGCAGTCGTTCGGCGTGGACAGTCCGATGATGCTCGAACGTCTCCTTTACGTGCTGGCTGCGCAGATCACCGGCATCCTGTCCCCGTCCAACATCTGCAAGGACCTCGGTCTCTCCCAACCGACGTTCGATCGGTACCTCTCCTACCTGGAGCAGGCCTTCCTCGTCTTCACGCTCCCGAACTACTCCGGACGGGAAGCAACCGTGCAGAAGCGAGGAAGGAAGCTGTACTTCGTTGACGGGGCGATCCGGAACGCCGCGTTGCAGCGAGGCGTCGCTCCCCTCGACGATCCGGCGGAGCAGGGAGCGCTGCTGGAGAACCTCGTCGCCGCCACCCTGCGATCCCTCGCCGTACACGCCGGCGTCCGCCTTCATCACTGGCGCGACGGCAAGCACGAGGTCGATCTCATCTTCGATCACCCCGAGCACCCGATGGCGTTCGAGATCGCCTCCTCACCCGACCACTCCCGATCAGGGATGCGCGCCCTCGTCGACCGACACCCGAGATTCGCCCGGAACACCTACCTCGTCGCTCCCCAAGTCGCCGTCGCCCACCCGTCGGCAACATCGGACTTCGGGACACTCCCGCTCGACCTGTTCCTGCTCGTGGTCGGAGCCCAGGCCGAAGCAGCGTTCGTCGCTGGACTCGGTGGTGGCAAACCCGACACCGACTGACAGGCACCGGGCCGGTCGTCCGCTTGCTAATCCCTTGCTAATCCGCGGGAGCGAATCCGGTGGATAGAGCGACACGGCGTGGACGCGAAAACCTTGAGTTTCCGGGCTACAGTCGACGCAGTCTCACGGTGTGGACGGTCCAAGGACGCCTTGTAAACAGCAGGCCCTCGGTTCGAATCCGAGTTCGGGCTCCATGTCAGGGGTGACCATCCAGGGTCTCCCCGCCCCGCGACTCGAACTCCGCAACGAAGTGCTCCGTCGGCAATGCCGTATCAGCGACGGTCGTCGTGTAGTCACCCGTGACACGGATCGGACCATTGCCTGCACGTGCATGCCTGATCTCACCGGATTCCAGGTGGCGCCGGCTCTGGTAGTGGACGACCCACGTCTGGCTGACCCGCTCCACACCGGTGATCACGTACTCGTCACCTTCGGGTGCTTCGAACTGCACGAGGACCTCCGCTGCTACCCACCGCACTGCTTCGACGTCCACCTCAACGAGTCAACGAGCTCGCGAAGCGAGCCGCCCAGCCTTGCGACGAGGCCGACGAGGCGCTCGCCACGATCGCCCCTCTCTAAGCTAAGGAGAACTCACTTTCACTCGCCACCCCTAACTAAAACGAATGGCGCTTCGCTTTAGCTAGAGTGGAGGTTCCGAAAGCCGGCTTTCACGAAGGAGCGACATGCGGCCCGATGCGTTCACTTCGACCGAACGAGGCCGCGTCCACAAGGCTCCCGAGGGGTACTGGGCGTTCCACCCGACCGAAGCGCCTCGTCGACTCAGCTTGTCGGACCAGGTCATCAAGCTCCTCGATGAGGCGACTGGCGCAGTGCACCGCCTCGGCGGCGTGGGCCGCCTGATCCCCAACCCGCACCTGCTCATCGGACCCCACCTTCGTCTCGAGGCGGTCCTGAGCTCCCGGATCGAGGGGACCAAGACCGACGTGAGCGAGCTGCTCCGCTTCGAAGCCGGGCAGGTGCTTCCAGGTGAAGCGGCCGACGACGCCACGGAGGTCAGGAACTACATCGTGGCGATGGAGCACGGGCTCGCTCGAGTGCGTGAGGGCTTCCCCATCTCCATCCGGCTCTTCCGGGAGATGCACGAACGTCTCCTCGACGGAGCGAGGGGCCAGCACCGCCGCCCCGGCGAGCTGCGGCGAAGCCCGGTCTGGCTCGGCGGCACCACGCTCGACGACGCCGTTTTCGTCCCTCCTCCGCCCGACGAGATGAACCACGCCCTCTCCGACCTCGAACGCTTCCTCCACGCGACCGACCTGCCGCTCCTGGTCCAGCTCGCTGTCGCCCACTACCAGTTCGAGGTCATCCACCCGTTCCTCGACGGCAACGGCCGCATCGGCCGACTGATGATCCCGCTCATGCTCGTGCTGCGCGAAGCGCTGCCACAGCCGCTGCTGTACCTCTCGGCCTTCCTCGAGCAGCACCGGAGCGAGTACTACGACCATCTGCTCCTCACGAGCCAGAAGGGTGACCTGATGCCGTGGATCGCCTTCTTCCTTCGCGGCGTTCGGCAGCAGTCACGCGACTCAGAGGAGCGGACGGTTCGCCTCGTCGAGCTCCAGCATCAGCTCCGCAACGAGTTGCTCGACGAGGGCCGACCGAACTCGGTCGTCCGGCTCGCCGAGCAGCTGTTCGCCGTCCCGCTCGTCACGGCGCCCCGTGTGGAGGCCGCGATCGGCGTCACCCGGCCAACGGCGCAGGCAGCGATCGACGCGCTGGTCGAACGCGGGGACCTCACCGAGATCACCGGCCGCTCTCGGGGGCGGGTCTACGAGGCCAGCGCCATCTACGAAGCCGTGTACGGACCCGTTTCGTTTGCGGCGTCAACGGTGCACCCGGAGCTCCCCTTCGAGTAGCCAACTCACCATTGGACCTGCCAGCGGCGTGCGGGCCGTGCAGCCCCGAGCGGTCCGACCGCGCCTAGATACCGCTCCGCAGCGTCCGAGTCGCTCTGACGCTGGCCCTCGACGTCGGCCCCGGCTTGGAGCAGCGGGCACCGATGAGCGACGCCGACGAGGCTGTCATCGCACGTTGCCTTCGGCGCTCAATCGACGGCGCCTACTTCGCCGGTGACGAGTTCCACACTCTCCTCGGACTGCACCGCCACGAGATGGAGACCATCGTCGACGCTTGGCCCGACCCCCCGACCGAAGCGCCTGAGGGGTACGCCAACGGCCATGAGGCTCAGCACGTCGCGGTGAACAACGTGCTCAACAGTCTCCTCGGCTACCCGCATGGCAGATCGCCCGCGACCCGGATCCGCCGTCCATCGACGAGTCCCTGCTCAAGTCCCTGCACTTCATGATGATCCGCCATGACCTGTCCAAGATCCTCGGGCAGTGGCGGCCGGGTGCCATCTGGGTGAAGCGGGAGGAGGACCACGAGCTCGTCTACGAGGCCCCCGATCGGGAGCTCGTTCCCCAGCTGATCGGCGAGCTCGCGTCGACGCTCGACACCATCTCCGACACCGACGACCACGCGGTGCTCCGAGCCGCGATGGCCCATCTCAACCTGGTGATGATCCACCCCTTCAGCGACGGCAACGGCCGCATGGCCCGATGCCTCCAGACGGTCGAGCGCCTGACGAGCGACCAGAGTTCACCCGGGCTCGAGCACGCCGAGCGTCTCGGCCAGTTCGGCGAGCACCTGCAGGTGCGACCACACGAGTTCGACGCCGTCGCGCAGCGACGAGTCCTCGACGCGGGGCTGCGCCAGGCCGAGTTCGAAGGGGCCGGAACGACGCGGCCAGCAGCCCACCGCCGGGTGGCGGCATCCTTGGTGTCCCACGCACCAGGAGGGTGACCGTGTCGGTCCCGCCATCAGGGCAGCAGTTCGAGATCCGCCACGGCGACCAGCGCGCCACGATCGTCGAGGTCGGCGGCGGCATCAGGGAGTACCGCGTCGGAGCCCGACACGTCCTCGACCCCTACCCGCTGGACGAGATGTGCACGGGCGCGCACGGCACACCGCTGATCCCGTGGCCCAATCGCCTCGCCGACGGCCGCTATCGCTTCGACGGCCGGGACCACCAGACCGCTCTCACCGAACCTGCGAAGCACAACGCGATCCACGGCTTCCTGCGCTGGCGATCCTGGGAGGGGATCGATCGCGACGAGCACCGCGTGGTGATGGCCACGACGCTGCACCCGATGCCCGGCTACCCGTTCACCCTCCACGTCGAGGTCGCCTACGAGCTCACGTCGGACGGGCTGGCGGTGACCACGACAGCCGAGAACCGGGGCGACTGGCCATGCCCGTACGGCTGCGGATCGCATCCGTACCTGTCCCCGGGCGACGGTCTCATCGACGGCTGCACGTTGCAGCTCGACGCCGCGACACGCATCACGACCGACGCGGTCCGCCAACTCCCCACCGGTACCGAACCGGTGGAGGGCACGGCGTTCGACTTCCGCTCACCCCGGGCGATCGGCGACCTCCAGGTGGACTTCGCGTTCACCGACCTCACCCGAGACGACGATGGCCGCGCGTGGACCCGGTTGACCGGCACCGACGGCGCCGAAGCCGCGCTGTGGGTCGACCGTCACCACCCGTACATCGAGATCTACACGGGCGACACGCTCCCACCCGACAAGTGTCGCCGGGGACTCGGCACCGAGCCGATGACGTGTCCTCCCAACGCGTTCGCGACCGGCGAGGACGTGATCCGCCTCGAACCCGGAGCATCGTCGACCACCTCGTGGGGCGTGCGTCTCAACACCTGACCGCAGATCTGACCCCGGACCATCGGTCAGGCTGCAGGTCGGAGCTGGTCGAAGACACCGCGAGGCTCTCCGCTGCCGGCCGGAGGAGCAGCGTGGATCACGCAATGGTGGAAGCGAACAGGCCCGCCGTTAGCCTGACCGCACCGATCAACAGGCCGACCGGCCTTCCGGCCCACCCCCCACAGATGACCGCAACCCTCCGCGCGACCCAACCGACAGTCCGCATCCTCGGAACTCACGGCGTCCCCGCCAACTACGGCGGGTTCGAGACCGCGGCCGAGAACGTCGCCCTGTTCCTCCGCGACCAGGGGTGGCGGGTCGTCGTCTACTGCCAGGACGAAGGTCGGGGGCGGATCCGCACCGACGTCTGGAACGGAATCGAGCGGGTCATCGTTCCCGTCCCCCTCGACGGGTGGCTGGGCACGTCGCTGTTCGACCTGCGGTCCATCCTCCACGCCGTCCGTCACCGGGACCTCTGCCTGACCTTCGGCTACAACACCGCGATCTTCAACACGCTCCAGCGGCTGTTGCGCATCCCCAACGTCATCAACATGGACGGCATCGAGTGGTCCCGGGCCCGCTGGGGTCGTGCCCGGCAGTCCATCCTCTGGACCAACGAGCGGATCGCGTGCGTGGTCGGCGACGCCCTCATCGCAGATCATCCCGAGATCGCCGTCCACCTCGCGACCAGGGCGCCCGAGCGGAAGATCACCACGATCGCCTACGGAGCGCACCCGGTCACCGAGGCGAGCACCGCGCCGGTCACCGCGCTCGGCCTGGAGCCGGGCGCCTATCTCACGCTGATCTGTCGGCCGATCCCGGAGAACACGATCCTCGAGCTCGTCCGCGCCTTCTCCCGACGGGAGCGCGGGGTGCGCCTGGTGGTGCTCGGCACCTACCGACCGGACGAGGACGAGTACCACCGGGCGGTCATGGACGCGGCGTCCGACGAGGTCGACTTCGTCGGCGCCATCTACGACCCCGACTCGGTGACGGCACTGCGGTTCCACGGCATCGGCTACCTGCACGGCCACACCGTCGGCGGGACCAACCCTTCGCTGGTCGAGGCGATGGCGGCCGGCAACGCGATCGTCGCACACGACAACGACTACAACCGCTGGGTCGCCGCCGACGGCGCCCTCTACTTCCGAACCGAGGACGACGCGGACGCCGCTATCACCTCCCTCCTCGAGGATCGAGCCCTCCGCGACCGCCTGAGCGCCGCGGCACGGGACCGGCACCTCGCCGAGTTCACCTGGACCCACGTCGCAGGCCAGTACGAAGACCTGCTCGTCCGGGTCGGAGGAGTGCGCAAGCCCGTGAACGACTCCGCGACATGCACGACTGGAGGTCACCGATGATCAGGATCGCCGTGGTGGGCCTGGGCAAGATGGGGCTGTCGCACCTCGCGATGCTCCGCGCCCACCCCGAGGTCGAGTTGGCCGCCGTGGTCGACTCGACCCCCTACATGGTCGACGTGCTGTCGAAGTACAGCGGGCTCCGCACGTTCACCGACATGAGTCGCGCCCTCCAGGAGGTGGAGCTCGACGCGGTCGTCATCGCGACGCCGACCCGGCTCCACGTGCAGATGGTTCGCGAGGCGTTGGAGAACGGCCTGCACGTCTTCTGCGAGAAGCCGCTGTGCCTGACCCCGGAGGACTCGGAGTCGCTCGCCGAGCTCGCCGCGTCGCGGGGTCTCGTCACGCAGGTCGGCTACCACAACCGCTTCGTCGGAGCCTTCCGCGAGGTGCGGAACCTGCTCGACATGGGCGCCATCGGCCGGGTCACCCACGCCCTGGCCGAGGCGTACGGCCCGGTCGTGCTGAAGCCCAAGGGCGGCACCTGGCGCAGCCAGCGCTCCGAAGGCGGCGGCTGCCTGTACGACTACGCCGCCCATCCGGTCGACCTGCTGTCGTGGTACCTGGGTGCGCCCAGCTCGGTCGGCGGAACCGTGCTCGGCCAGGTCTTCTCGGCCGAGACCGAGGACGAGGTGTACAGCACCCTGCACTACCCCGACGGATCCTCGGCGCAGCTGTCGGTCGACTGGTCCGACGAGTCGTACCGCAAGATGACCACCCGCGTGACGTTGTGGGGCACCGAGGGACGGATCTTCGCCGACCGCCAGGAGTGCCAGGTGTACCTGCGCGACACCGCCACCTGCCCTCCCGGCTACGAGCACGGCTGGAACGTCCGCTACACCACCGAGTTGACCGACGAGGTCTGGTTCTACCTCCGGGGTGAGGAGTACAGCGCCCAGCTCGACTACTTCGTCCACCGCGTGGCCAAGGAGCAGCCCGACGGCCTGAACGACTTCGCGAGCGCGGCGGTCACCGACCGTGTCCTCGACACGATGACCCGGGACGCGGCAAGCAGCCGCGTCACCACCACCTCGGGGTCGGGACCGGCTCCCGCTCCGACGTCGTCTCGGACCTCGACCGGCCAGCTCACGGCCGAGCTGCTGCGGCGGGCTCTCGAGGGCGTCCGCCGACTCGCCACCCGTGCAAAGGACGCGCTCGTCAGCGCCAGGAGGTCGCGCAAGTGATGGACAAGCTGCTGTTCGGAGACAACCAGTTCTTCGGCGTGAACCACATGTCCGAGGAGAAGGCGCGTGCGCAGGCGATGCGCTTCCAGGACATCGACGCGGTGATGGCCGTCCTCGACGCCGCGTACGACGAGGGCATCCACACCTTCATGTGCACCACCCACGACCGGATCGCCGAGGTGTGCGACCGCGTCCGGGCCCAGCCCGATCGCTACAGCGAGTTCACCTTCTTCCCGTGCATGCCGTACGCCCACAAGTACGCGAACGCCGTCACCGAGTCCGGGATGCTCGGCGCCGTACGTCGGTTCCTCCCCGAGGAGGGGTTCATCAACGCCGCGATCCGGGGCGGACGCTCGATGGCCACCAAGGACATCGAGGGCATGGCCACCCTGCTCATCGACGCCGAGATGGCGATGTTCCGGGGACTGCGGACCCCGGTCATCTGGATGCAGAACATCGTCGTCGACCTGCTCCTGGGCCTGGGCGTCGACGAGGCGTTCCGGATCTTCGCCGACCACGTGCGTGACCGCTACGACGCGGAGCCGGGCTTCATCACCATGAACCTGCCGGCTCTGTTGGACGTGCTCGAACGTCAGGGGATCGACAACCCGATCGTGTGCGCCAACATCAACAAGATCGGGTTCCGGATGTCGGGCGGAATGGACGCCTACAAGGACGCCCTGCAGAACCGACGCTGCCGGGTGGTGGCCATGTCGGTGTTCGCCTCGGGCGCCATCCCCCCGCGGGAGGCGCTCGAGTGGATCTACGAGCAGCCCAACATCCACTCGGTGGTGTTCGGGGCGTCGTCGCGGGCGAACATCCGCAACACACGCGAGCTGGTCGACGAGTTCACCCGCGCCGGTCAGGGCTAGGCGGACCGTCCCTCGCTGCCGCCCGCCGGCAGTTTCATGACCGCGGCGAGCAGGTCGGCGACCTCCCGCCGGTAGCGGGTGAGCGAGAATCGCTCTTCGGCGGTCCGTCGTGCCGTCTCGGCGATTCGCGCGGCAAGGTCCCCGTCGTCGAGGAGGCGAGCGATCGCGTCCGCAGTGGCCTGCGCGTCGCCCGGCGTCACGAGCAGACCCGTCTCCCCGTCGATCACTGTCTCGAGGTGACCCATCGCCGCGGCGGCGACCACCGGACGCTGCGCTAGCTGCGCCTCGACCACGGCGTTGCCGAACGGCTCCCGCAGCGACGGAGCGACCGACACCTCGGCACGCTCGATCGCCGGCCAGATCGGAGAGATGTAGCCGGAGAAGTCGACCGCACCGTCCAGGTCGGACTCCGCGGCACGACGGCGCAGCTGCTCCTCGAACCACTCGTAGCCGGGGAACGTGCTCCCGCACACGTCGAGGGTGACGTCACGACCGCTCCGGCGGAGCAGCGCGACGGCTTCGAGCGCGACGTCGGTCCCCTTCCGCGGGGAGAGCCGGCCCAGCACCACGAGGCGTCGCGGGCCCGGACCGGCCACGGCCGGACGGGGCGGCTCGGTCGGTTCCCGGACGCCGTTGAAGATCATCGTCGCCCGACGACGGAGCCTCGGCACCGTCGCGCACACCGTCTCCATCGACGGTCGACTGATGACGATCAGGCGGTGGGCCAGCAGCAACGGCCCGTAGAGCACCAGTCGGACCGGGAGCGGGTCCTCGGCCTCGGCCTCGTGCACGTGGCACACGACGGGGATGCGACAGAGACGGGCGGCGACGAACCACCACGGGATGGTGATCGTGTTCGTGTACACCAACGTCGGCCGCAGGGTCCGCAGGACCCGCAGGAGGTTTCGCAGGGAGCTGAACGACTCCCGCACGAGTCTCCACAGTCCCGACGGCGACGCGTACTCCCGACGCACGACGGCGCAGTCGACGCGGAGGACCTCGGCCCCTCGTTCCTCGATCAGCGCCACCAGCGGACCGTCGTCGGGGGTGACGACCACCACCTTCCAACCCCGTTCGACCATCGCGGTGATGCTCTCGAGCATCTGGAGGTCCGAGCCGTAGATGTCCGACGACGGGTTGGCCACCAGGACGGTGACGCTGCGGCCGGGACGGACGGCGGTCACCTCGGCACCTCGGCCCCCGCTGCAGCCACTCCGCCCCGTGGTTCGACCGTGACCGGATCGGCCGCGACACGACACGCCGGGAGCCGGAGCATCGATGCCATCACAGGGTCCAGGGTCGGGTCGGTCATGCGGACGGGCCAGGCTACACGGGGCGTTCCGTGCGGTGGCGCCCCCTCAGGCGGGAACGTGGTCGCTGCTTCCGCCGACCCGCCCGAACCCCGGGCGGTCGTCCGCGGGCGATCCGGCGGGCCCGCCACCAGCCCACGGTCGGAGCGCCCCACGCACGGCACCGAAGCGGACCCGCTCCTGCTCCAGGCGGACCGACGGTCCGAACCGGTCCTCGACCAGGTCCCGGTAGAGATCCGACTCCTCGGAGCTGAGGTGCTCGAGCGGGACCGACGTCGGAGCGTCCTCGCTGACCACTCGGTCGAGGTGCGCGCTGAGCGTCGACTCGTCCATCAGCAGCGACCGCACGCCGGGAACCCGCGCCCGGAGCTGGTCGAGGATGCGGAACCCGTGGGTGTCGATGTCGCCCCAGTAGACGAGCTCGCGATCAGCGAGCCACGGCACCGCATCCAGCGTCGACGCCTTGAACCCCTCGCCGAAGACGACGATGGCGTCGGGCACGTCCGGGAACGCCAGATAGGTGACCTGGTTCTCGACCACGAACACCGTGCGCACCGGGAGCGCCAGTCGGGCGAGCTCGTCGACCCGCACCGAGAGCTCGCTCAAGCCGGCCGGCAGCTCCTCGACGGGCGACAGGATCCGGAACCGCACGTAGCTCGGGACGGTCCGGAAGCCGAAGCGGGCGTCGAAGCGGGAGGCAGAGGTGTCTACCCGTTCCGGGGGCAGCACCTGCTGGAGCAGCCGGCCGAGCAGCCTGCGGTGCCGTTCCACGAACTTCGTGTCAACGCCGGGCAGGTCGAGCTGGCGCAGGTGGACCGTCGAGGTGTCGGTGCGGTCGATCCAGTCGACGACGTCGAGCATCGACAACCAGTCAGCCACGACCTCGAGGACGTCCATCGGGTGCGCTGACACCCACGACACGAGCTCCGGTCGCCGCTCGGCGGTCAGGGCGAGCAGTCGGTCGAACGTCGCGATCTGACCGGGCCGACCCACGAGCATGGCGAGCTCCTCGATGGAGTCGACCACGACGAAGCCGGGTACATCGTTGTCACCCAGCGATCGGCTCCGCACCGTCCGGTCCTCGATCCGGCACCTCGGACCCGCCCGACCGCCGGCGGCCCAGGCCCGTACGCCGTCGATCCACGCAACGGACTCGCCCGGCCGTTCGAGCAGATCCGTGGCGGTCGGACCGACGAGGCGGACCCGCACCGGCTCCCACGGTGATGCGTCCGCACGGGCCCGGAGGTACGTGCCCCGATCCCATCGGTCGCGCAGCTTGGCGACCATGTCCTCGGGCCGGCTCCACCCGTCGGCCGACGACGACCGCGATGCCCGTGGGCTCACCGTCCGAGCCCGTCCGGTGAGCCTGCGGCCGGCGCTCCACCGGCGGCGGGCTCAGCGAGTGGAGCGCGGTGCTCGCTGCGGCGGAGCTGCAGCTCCTCGACGGTGATGCGTTGCAGTCGCGAACGGTCGCCGTTGACGTTGTCGACGAAGCCGACGCACGCCACGTGCGGCTCGATCACGTGCAGCTTCTGCAACGGCGTGACGATCAGCAGCTGGAGTCCGAGCTCGGTGAACAGCTTCAGCGCGTAGCGGGTGGAGTCGTCGGAGCCACGCCCGAACGCCTCGTCGATGACGACGAATCGGAACGATCCGTCATCGCCGGCGGGTCCGGACCCGCCGTCGCCGAGGCCGAACTGGTACGCGAGGGACGCGGCAAGGATCGTGTAGGCGAGCTTCTCCTTCTGGCCGCCGGACTTGCCCGAGGAGTCGGAGTAGTTCTCGTGCTCGACGTCGCCCTCGCGCCACCGCTCCGACGCCGAGAACACGAACCACTGCCGTACGTCGGTGACCCGGCGGCGCCACGCCCTGTCCTGGTCGGTGGTGCCCTCGCGGCCGCGCAGACGGTCGATGAGCGCCTTGACCTGCAGGAACCGCTCCTCGGAGTACTGGTCGTCGTCGGTGCCGCGGGTCATTCCGCTGGTGCAGGCGCGCAGGTCTTCGCGGAACTGCCGGATCTCGGTGTTGGGCGTGGCGGCCGGCACCAGCCGGATGTAGCGGCCCGGGTTGTAGTCGATCGCCTCGAGCGACGCGTTGATCACCTCGACCCGCCGGCGGATCTCCTCCTCGTGGCGGTGGAGCTCGGCCGACAGCCCGGCGATCTCGTGGATGGCGTTCTCCTTGAGCTGACGACGGAAGTCGGCTTCGAAGCGGGGCAGGTCGTCGGTGGCGACCCGGTCGTGGATCGCCCGGTACTCCGCTGCGGATTCGATGCGGGCGTCGAGCTCCTCGACCTCGCGCGGATAGGCGTGACCGAACTCGCGCATCTGGGCTGCGGCGCGGTTGTCGAGCTTCGATCGTCGATCGTGCGCTGTGGCGGTCTGCTCGGCCAGCAGGCCAGCGGCGTCGTGACGGGCCGCGTCGATGGTGGCGAGGTCATTCGCGCGCTCTGCGATGTCGACCGGCAGCCACACCCCGACCGGTCCGGCCGCGGGCACGGGTTCGGGTTCGGCATCGAACAGCGATCCGGCGACGACGGCGCCGGTCGGCAGCGGCGGCGGAACCGTGATCGCGGCCGGGACCGCGACGTCCAGCGCGTCGAGACGTCGTCGTGCCCGATCGGAACGGTCGCGCTGCGCTCCGAGCCGGCCCTGCAAATCGGCCAGCTCCACACCGACGGCGTGACGTTCGCGTTCGACGGCCTCGAGCTGGTCGGTGAGCGCCCGCATGACGTCCGACGACTCGCGGATCCGCGTCGCCTCGGCTGCCAGCTCGTCGCGGCGGGCTGTCAGCGCGTCGGGGTCGAGGTCCTCCCACCGCTCCCTGGCCGCCAGCACCCGCACGTCGCCGAGTCGGTCGCTCAGCATCCTCCGACGCTCGGCGCATTCACCGATGCGCTCGGTGAGTCCGGCCCCGCGGGCGTGCAGCTCACGGGCGTGGTCGATCAACGCCGCGACCTTGAGCTCGTTGTCCCACCCGAGCACGTAGTTGCGTCGGTCGTCGACGCGGTACCGGTCGTCCTTCTCGTGGCGGTCCCGCGACTTCACCTGACCGTGACGGGTCACGGCCTTGGGCGACCGACGGAACGCCTCGATCGTGTCGACGCACTCGTGATCGGCCCGGTGCCACAGCTCGTTGGTGAGCCAGTCGGCGAACTTGGACTCGGGCTTCACCTCGACCATGTCCAGCAGCAACGGCGCCGTTCCGGAGCGACCGGTGTCGGCGCGGCGACCGAGCCGGTCGGGCACACGGTGGTAGACGAGCTTGGCGCCCAGGTGCTGCGCGTTGACCCAGGTCGCCACCGAGCCGTAGTGCTCCTCGGGGACGAGGAGCGACATGGCGAACGAGCGCAGGACACGTTCCGCGGTCCCTTCCCAGTCCGCGGCGCCGGGCCGGACCTGGAGCAGCTCGCCGACGAACGGCAGCAGCTCGGCCTCGACGCCGAGCGCCCGACAGAGCTCGGCGCGGATCTCGGTGGATCGTCGCGGCAGGTTTCCCTGCCGACCCCGGAGGCTGCGCAGCTCCTCGTTGATCTGCGTGGCTTCGGCGTCGAGCGCCCGACGTTCCTGTTCCAGATCCGATGCCTCGGCGTCGGATCCGGCGGCGAGGGCATCGAGCTCGTCGCGTCGTTCGGCGAGGCCTGCCTGCATCGACGCGAACCCGTCGACATCGGTGACCGGGGTGAGGCCGACCTGTGCGACCAGCGCGTCGAAGGCCTCGCGGTCGTGTCGTCGGGTGGGCAGCGCCGCGTCGAGCTGCGCGGTCTCGGCGTCGATCGCCGCGAGGCGATCGCCGCCGGCTCCGGCGATCTGGATCGACAGCTCGGTGCGCTGCTGGTCGAGTCCGACAGCCGACTCGGTGCTGCGTTCGATCGCGGACGTCAACCGGTCGATCTCGACATCAGCGGCCGAGACCTCGGCGAGCAGCAGGGATCGCAGCCGTTCGTCGAACCACGTCGGGAGGGCCCGGTCGATCGCGGTCAGGTCCGCGAGCTGGGCCATGACGACGGCGTGCGCGTCGAGGGTCTCGGCCAGGGGCTCCAACAGGCGCAACTGGTCACGGGCGCGCAGCACGGCGTCATGCGCTGCAGTCAGGTTCTCGAAGTGCTCGATGAGGTCCTCGACGCGCCGGTCGACGTCGAAGGGCTCCAGCATGTGGGATCGGACGAAGCCGTTGAGGTCGTCGACGGCCTTCATGGACACGGTCTGGTGGAACAGGTCGAGCGCCTGGTCCGACGGGATCCCCAACCGTCGTCGCAACGCCTTGGCGAAGGGCGGGAACGACTCCTCGACCTGCGCGCCACGGACCTTGAGCGCCTTGCGCAGGTCACCCAGCGTCGCTCCCGTCGACGCGTCGAAGTCCGACGTGATCGACAGGTCGCCGTCGGCGACGACGTAGAACCGCTCGGGTTGGGTGCCGTCCTCTCGGCCGCGGAACACCTGGGCGACGGTGACCGACGGTCCGCCGTCGCCCCGGCCGAACACCCCGAGGATCACCGAGTACTGGCGGTGGTCCCGCAGCGCGACCGGCCGCGTGCCGCCGGTCTCCTCGTTGCGCTCCGACTTGAAGTAGCCGAGCACGTAGGAGCGCAGGTCCCGCTCCCGGGTGTCGGCACCGGCCGCCTTGTTGTAGGCGACCCGGTTGGCCGGCAGGAGCAGCGTCGTGACGGCGTCGACGAGCGTGGACTTGCCCGAGCCGATGTCGCCGGTGAGCAGGGCGTTGCGCCCGGCCACCTCGAGGGTCCACACGTGGCGGTCGAAGGTGCCCCAGTTGAACACCTCGAGCCGACGCAGACGGGTGCCGGGCAGCGGGTCGCGGTCGGCGCCGCCCACCTCAGCCCTCCCGTCCGTCACCACGGACCACGTCCGCGGCGCTGTCGTCGACGGCATCTGCTCCACCGCCGGCGACGGACTCGACGTAGTCGCGCAGTCGCCGGTCGAAGTCGCCGAGCCACTGGCCGTCGACATAGGCCCGGATGATGCGTCGCACCTCGTACTGGTCGTCCTGGCCTCGCAGCGGGTGCAGGAAGCCGAGCTCCTCGACCTTGCGGATGTGGCCCTCGACGACGCGCATGGTCTTCACGTCGTCGGAGCTGGACGGCAGGTACACCCGCAGCATCTCGACGATCTGGTCGCGTCCGAGCACCAGGCGCGTGTCGCTGCTGGTGGCGTCGAACTCGGCGAGGCGCTTGCGCAGCAGCGCGATGAGCAGGCTGGTGTGGAACCCGAGCGTGTGTCTGTTGACCAGACGCGGGTACTCGACGTCGGTCTCGTCGTCGCGGAGGCCGCGCAGGAACGCGTAGCCCTCGTTCTCGTCGACCTCGAGGCGCAGCCCCATGACCGCGACGTGGTCGGTGACGCGGGCGCGCAGCTTCAGCAGGATCGGCCACAGCCGGTCGTGCACGTCTCGGTACATCGGCCCCTTGAACAGGGTGATGACGAGCAACGAGAGCTCCGACGGCCCCGCGGCGACGGTCGCGGTTCCGGACGTCGACGCGTCGACCGACGTCATCGGGGGAGCCGACAGCTCGTCGTTCACGGCTCGCTCCCCTGTCCGGCGGGCTCCGGTCGGGAGAAGGTCACCCGGGGCACATCCGCCCGGCGTTCGACGTGCTCGTCGTCATCGACCCAGGCGACCTGCGAGCGTTCGGTGTCGTCGAAGTCGAGAGCGAGCTGGGACTCGTGCAGGGAGAAGTAGGCGACGAGCTCGGCCAGGCCGTGCTCCAGCGGCGAGTCGACCAGCACGTCGTCGAGCGACACCGATCGACCGGCGCCGAGGGTCCGGTGCACCGCGCCGACGAGGGCCTGGCGGTCGACGTGGAGCTGGTCGAACATCGAGGAGGTGTCGAGCACCTGGTCGTCGGGGCCGTCGAGAGGACCTCCGTCGAGGGCTTCGGTGCGGGTGCGGCGGTACAGGGGCCGCTCCATGGGCAGCACGACGGTCGGCCGCAACGCATCGACAGTGGTCGTCACCGGCACGGAGCCGTGTTCGCGCAGCGTCACGGCGTTGGCTTCGATCGAGCGGAGCAGGTCGAACACCCGCCGGTTCTCCAACCAGACCTGGTCGTCGAGGAAGCGTCGGAGCTGTTCGGAGAGCTGACGGACGGTCCGCTGCGTGCGTTCGCTGGCGTCGATCCAGTCGTGGTGCACGCGGGCCAGTCGTTGGTCCAGGTCGGGCAGGTCCTCCAGTCGGTGGAGGCGGTCCAGCAGGTCGGTCAGCTCGTCCTGACGTTCGGCGGTGAGGAGCAGCTCGTAGAAGGCGCGGAAGCTGCGGCCCTGGTCGGACTCGGCGATGCCGCTGCGGGTGGCGACGACGTCGTCGAGCAGCTCGCCCTTGGAACCGGACCAACCGGCGATCTTCTGGCGCAGGTCACGGTCGAGGGTGCGGAAGTTGGCTTCGACCTCGCGGAAGTCCGACAGCAGCTCGCGGGCGGAGCGGGCGAACTGCTGGTAGCGGTCGCGCTGGACGACCGGGTCCGCGGCGGCGACCCCGCCGGTCTCGATGCGTTCGATCTCCTCGTCGAGCGCGTCACGTCGGCGCCGCAGGTCAGCCAGGCGGACCGCCGGGTCGTCGTCGGACTCCACCACCAGCTGGCGCAGCAGCTCGATCAACATGGTGAGACGGGATTCGGTGCCGATGAAGGTGCGGTCGCCCAGGCCGTCGACCCAGGCCGCCGCCTTCTCCGCCGCCGGGGTCAGGTCGAAGTGCGGTTCGTCGGAACCCGGTGGGTAGAAGCGGCGGAGCCAGCCGTGCTCGGCATCGGCCCACTCCTCGAGGTAGTCCTTGGCCGATCTGGGGTAGCGCTCCTCACCGAGCTGCTGGTTGACCGCGAAGAGGTGGTCGTCGAGACGGGACACCAGCTCGGGCGAGGAGATGTTGCCGGCGCTGCGGTCGATGTAGGTGGAGGTGAGGAAGCTCAGGACCAAGGCCGCGTTGTTGGCGCGCAGCAACGACCAGGCCGGGTGCTTGCGGAGGTGATCGATCTGGTCGTGGTCCATGATGGGTCCGGGTCCGAGCGGTCGACCGACAGGGTAGGGGCCTGCGATGACAGACGAGGCGGGCCGGCCCGGGCCCGGGGCCCTGTCACACGCCACGGCTACGGTCGGACCCATGGGAAAGCAGAACCGCGCCCGTCGGGCCGCCAAGGCCCGAGCACGGCAGTCCGCCAGGCGTGACGCTGATGCCCGACAGGCGAGGAGCTCCCGAGCGGCGGGGCCGACCGGCGGCCCGGAGCCGTTCGCGACCGACGACCGATCCCGACGATCCGAACCGCAACGGGCCACAGACGCGCTGCTCTCCGCCGCGCATGCCCAGGTCGGAAGCAGCCGCCGCATCCGGGCGTCGGAGGATCTGCTGTCGATGTCGGCGCCGGTCGTCGACCGCGCCGCCGAGGAGCTGGCCCTGACCGGTGTCTCCGCGGCGTGGGGCGGCGGTTGGCAGCCGAACGAGCTGGCCCGACACCTCCGACTCCGGGGTTGTTCCGCCGCCACGGGCCGCCTGGGTCGGACGGCGATCGCCGCTGATCACGCCGGGCGCAGCTCGTCCACTCTCGATTCGCGATGGGCAGCCCAGGTCCAGGCCATGGAGCTCCCCGACGGGGTCCGAGCAAGAGGCTGGATCCGACGCTGGTCCGACGAGGAGCGCATCGATCGGAGCGCCACCCTCGACACCGTCGTCGACCTCCTCGGGATCCTGGTCGCGCTGCGCCGCATCGAACAGCTGCTACCTCCACCGGGTTCGGCCGCCGACCCGAGCCGCTCGGGTCGCACCGATGGAACCGGCGGCCCAACCGGAACGTCGCCGTCGGAAGGCACCGAACTGGACCCGCTGCTGGAGAAGATCCGCAACCTCCTGGCCAAGGCCGAGTCGACCACATTCGAAGCCGAGGCGACGGCGCTCACCGCCAAGGCCCAGGAGCTGATGACCCGCCATGCCGTGGACGCGGCCGCGCTGCACGCCGGCGACGACACCGACGGCGAGTTGGCGCCCGTCGCCATCCGCATCCCGATCGATGCCCCGTACACCGACGCCAAATCGCTCCTGCTGCAGACGGTCGCGCTGGCGAGCCGGTGCCGATCGGTGCACGACCCCGACCTCGACCTGTCGACGGTGGTCGGGTTCCCCGACGACGTCGCGGTCGTGGAGGTGCTCTTCACCTCGCTGCTGGTGCAGGCCCAGACCGCACTCACCGACGCAGCGCGCCACGCACCGCCGGGCACCCGGACGCGGAGCCAGTCCTACCGGTCAGCGTTCCTGCTGTCCTACACGCACCGAATCGGCGACCGGCTCGAGGAGATCAACCAGCACGTCATCGACCAGGCCACCATCGACCACGGCGGGTCCTTCCTGCCCGTGCTGCGATCGCGTTCGGACCGCGTCGAGGACCACATGCGCGCCATGTTCACCACGATGACCTCCAAGCCGGTCCGGGGCGGCTACGACCGTGCGGGATGGGCCAGCGGCCAACTCGCCGCGGACCGCGCCGCGATCAACCTGGCCGACCTGGAGCAGGCTGACCCCACCACGACCGGTTCGCCGCGGCCCGTCAAGGAGCTGACCTGACGGTCCCCCCGTCGAGGGTCCCGCACCCGCTGGATCAGCCCTCGGATCAGTCCTCGTACCCGGCGAGCAGCTCCAACAGGTGCTGACGCGCCCGGGAGTCGAGCAGATCGACGTGGTGGTACGCCGACATCAGCTGTGCCGCCCGCCCGATCGTGATGTCCTTGTCGCCGACCGACTTCACACCCGCGGCCTCGGCGATCGCCTTCTTGGTGACCTGGCCGTGGCGCTGGCCGATCAGGCGGTTCATGTCCCCGACGACCACGATCAGCCCGGCGACCCAGCCGCCGATCGCTCCACGGCGACGCAGAGCCTGCGGGTCGCGCTCGGCGACCCGCACGAGCAGTCGACGGGCGATCGTGATGTGCTCCGGCTCGAGTGAGAGCCGAGTGCAGACAGCGACGAGCTGCTCGTCGATCTCGGTGACCTTCTCCTGCACGTCGTCGGGAACCCTTGCCAGGTCGACCGGTTCGAGCGGCCACGGGTCGTCGTGCACCGCGGCTGCCGCCTCCTCACCGCCGAGCTCGTAGAGCAGGTAGTCGCGCTCGCTCGGGTCGGGACCGAGCGCGACGAACGACTCCAGCCGCTCGCGGGCCTCGGGATCGAAGTCGTCTCCCGCCTCGGCGAGGATGGCCCGGGCCATCTCGTACGCGGAGCCGTCGCCGAACACGTCCCCGTCCCACTCGTCCGGATCCGCGTCGATGAGCATCAGGTACTGCGGCGCCCAGTGATCGAGCGCCTCGAGAGCGTCGTCGATCCGCTCGTCGATCACCTGCCGGTCGATGCCGTCACGGTCACCGAGCGCCCGCAAGGCCCACGGCAGGAAGTCGACCAACAGCTCGGGAAGCTTGGCCAGCATCTCGGCGTCGACGAGGAGCTTGCGGGGAATGAAGTCGGTGAGCAGGAGCTCGACGCGCACAGGGCTCCACTTGAGCGGGTCGCACACGCCGTGGTCCGCGCCGAACCACATGGTGGCAATGAGGAGCGTCTGGACATCGGGGTCGTCGCGGTGCGCGTCGCCGTCGGGCGACCCGAGGAACGAGTCGATGAGCCGGTCCCGGTCCTCGTCGCTCAACTCCTCGCGCGTCGGCATCACCCCACCCTCGGGCAGCTTCGACGCGACCCACTGCACCAGCGGCCGGGCGACCGGCCACTCGTCGCTGAGCACCGGCGGCCACGTCATCGACCACCGCTGCACCGCGGATTCGATGCGGGCACGGGCGTCGGCCGGGTCGATCCGACGCTGCGACGATCCTGCTTCGGCCTCGGCCTCGAACATGGTCAGGATCTCCTCGGCATCGCCGAGTCCGGAGATGAAGTCCTTGATCAGACCCCCGATGTTGTGGTCGATGTAGAGGACCACCGTCAGCTCGTCACCGGTCGACCAGCGGAGTCCCAGGAGGATGTTCTCGCCGTCGCCGAGCACGTCGACCTGCTCCCAGACCTGGGTGACCTCGACCTCGTCGAGCGTGCGCACCCATCCGGGCAGCTGGTGGAGTCGACGCTGTTCCAGCTCCACGCGGAGATGGGAGTCCCACGGCGGCGGGGCGAACAGCACGAGCGCGTGCAGGAGGGCCGTCGTCTCGGGCAGAGCCGTCGCCGACAGCATGTCGACGATCATCTCCCAGGTGACCTGCGGCCGCTCCGAACCCGGCTCGTCGGACAGCATCGACCGTGGGCGCTCGGCGTCGGTCGCCAGCTCGGCGAAGGTGGAGCCGAGGGCCAGCAGCCCCAACGGGTGGCCCGCGGACAGAGCCTCTCGGATCTCGGCGAGGAGCGGGAGCTCGTCCGGGGCGGGTCCGCCCCGATGCGACGACGGGCCCGGATCGTCCCAGTTGCGGGGACGCGTCTGCTTCGGGGTGACGCGCCCACCACGGCGCTTCTTGGGACGAGACATGCCCGGAGGGTAGGGCGCGCTGGAGGCCCCACCGCGATCGTCCACTTCGATGTGCGGCCCCGAGTCGACGCAACCCCCCCGAGGGAGCCGCACCCGGCTACATCGACACCGGGCCGACCGCCGGAGCGGTCGGGGCCGACACCCGCTCGGCACCTGCACGGCGGTCGCCCGGTCTCCGGCGCGGCCGGGGCCGCAGCCGCGGTCGCCGTCGTCGGTGCCACGCCCGTCGCGGCCGCGACGACGGTGACGGTGTGGCGCCTCGATCCCGACTGGGGCTACCCGCGGGGACCGCACGGGAAGACTCGGCTGCGCTCCCGGGCCTCGCGGAACGCCGCCGCTCACCGCTACGCCCGCACCGAGGCCGACGCTGTGGCGATGAACCTGCACCGATGCTCGTTCGCGCCTGCGGTGCCGGTCGAGGTCGACGGCGCCGCATTCGCCGAGCCGTGGAACTCGCTCGCCGCTCCCTGGACCAACCCTTGGAACGGCGAGGTCGTCGAGATCCTCGACGACCGCCATGTGGGTCGGATACCCACGGGCCCGCAGCTGCACGCCGCGGCATTCGGTACCGGCGGGTCGATGACCGACGGACCGGGGGGCGGTGACGCTGATGCAGGGGCGGCTCAAGGATCACCGGCGGGCGCAGCAGCCCTGGCCCTGACCGGTTCGTCGACATCGACGGCTGTCGCCATCGGGTTCGGTGCGATCAGCTCCGGTGTCGCGGCTCTGCACCTCCGACGACGAGCGGTCGAACGGGCGACATCAGCCTCCAGTTGACCTCACGTCCGACTGTCACCGGACGCCGACGCGTCGGGACCACCGAGGGGAAGTCGGGACAGCAGCCACAGCAACAACGGGCGAGCGGTCGGCCAGTCATCGGTGAGGGTCCGGGGTGATGACTGCTCCCAACGATCGACCGCGGCTGCGATCTGCGCCCGGGCGTCGGCCAGGTCGACCTCGGTCAGGCTGGTCGGCCCGTCCGCCGGAGCGGCGAACACGCGCAACACCTGATCGATGTCCGCCGGCATCAGGATCACGTCCTGCACCGATCCGCCCAGTTCGTGGTCGACGTGCACGACGAGCGTCAGCACCTGTCCGGTGGGCCACCGGGCACCGATGAACACGTCGTCGTCGTGACCGAGGTCGTGGCTGCGGCACCACACGCTGGTGACCTCGGCTTCGCCGATCGACGAGATCCATGCCGGCAACGACGGGGTGTGCCGCTCGGACAGCTCCGCGGTGATCACCTGGTTCCACTCGTCGGGCACGAAGGGCCGGAGGGCGTGGAGCAACGCCGTCGTCTCCGGGCGAGTCGATCCGGTGAGCTCATCGACGACCGTCCGCCAGGAGTACAGCTCGTCGTCGGTCGACCCCGGGATGAGCGGATCGGTCCGTGCGGCATCGGCCACGGCCTCTGCGAAGGTCGACGCCAGCACCAACAGCTCCGCGGGGTGGCCGGTGGTGATGGCGTCACCGGCCCGTGCCAGCACATCGGTGTCACCGTCACCGACCTCACCATCGACGTCACCGTCGTCGTCGAACTGGTCGAGCCACGGTCCGTCGAGCGGACCCATCGGCCCTCGGCCGAGCGGGTTGGGTCCACCGGGCCGGAGTCCACCTGGCGGACGCGACGTGGATCCGGTGCCCTTGGGGGTGACCCTGCCGCCTTTGCGCTTCTTCGGTCGGCTCACGGGACCGACGCTACGGGAGTCCGATGCACACATCGGCGCGTCCGGCGGATCCCGACCCAGCCGCCGGACCGGACCGTCGACACGCCATGTGTGCCTGCTGCCCGCCCTGGTCAACGACCTTCGCCCCCGACTCGAGAGGTACTCCGAGCGACCCGTTCGAGTCTGGCGTTGCGCTCGACCGCCTTCCATCGGTCGGTCGACGGGCGCACCGGACACGGTGGCGCCGCGCGGGCCACGAAGCCCCATGCGGCGCCACCGGATCGACCGGCGGAGGACCCTGCGTCAGCTCAGCGGTACTCGACCTCGTAGGAGCCGAGCCACTGGAACTCGAAGCCGCCGTTGGCCCACACCGACATGGGTCGGGACTCGAGGTGCTTCATCGTCGACAGGTACAGCGTGACGGTCTTCTGGGCGCTGTCGCCGCAACCGCCGAAGCCGTAGGTGCACAGGACCCCGCCGTAGTAGTCGTCGTCCTGGCCCAGCGAGTAGGCGGTAGTGGTGTCGGCATTCACCTTCACCCACGGGGAGACGATGTTCATGTTGTAGGTCTCGCCGGTGCACATGCTGTTCTCATTGGTCATGAAGTACGGCTCATCGCCCCAGGCGCCGGCGACCTTCAGCTGGAACTGCAGCTCGCCGCAACCCATCGGGTCGCCGTCGTTGCGGATCTTGATCTTGTCGAACCGGGCCCGCACGTAGCGATCCTGGGTCCGCACCGACCGGTTGCGCTGCTGAAGCACCCACGAGCCACCCGGACCCTCGGTGTAGAGCTGCACGAAGTACTCGGTTCCTGCCAGGAGGCCCTCGGTGACGGTCAGATGCGTGGTTGCGGCCGGAGTCGTGGCGATGCCGCGCACCCGGTCATTCATCCCGGCCGTGCCGTACAGATCGTGACCGGCCGGCAGCGGCGCCGTCGCCACCACGGCCATGGTACGAACGGTGGCGACCGTCCGGTACGACGCCACCACCGAGGTCCCCTGGCCGTACAGGTGGGCGGAGAAGATCGGAGGGAGGCTTCCACCGATCCTGGCCGCACCGGCGCTGGGGGCCATCACGATCCCGGCGATGAGCGCCACCACACGGTGACCGAGCGCAGGGTGAGCCGGCGAGCGCGACCTCTGGTGCGGGAGCCGCTGCCCGGGGCGACCGCTCTCGGGCTCAGATGTCGCGAGCCGGTCAGGGCGGCAGTTGGTCGGAGAGGACGGCGATGCGTCTCATGGTCCATGTGGAGCTCCTTCGTGTGTTTCGTCGTTGGTCTGGCTGACCGCGACCATCAAGACAGATCCGCTTCGACGCGCCCTGAGCGATCGATGCTCATCTGGTCACACCGGGTCCGGCCTCGACGGACCGGCAGGCCAGGACGAGACGGAACAACGCCACTCGGCTGGCCGCCCGTCCCTGGCGACACCGGGCGACGGCGTCCAGGCAGCGGCCAGCAGCGACGACATCAGTCGAACTGAGCCCCCACGCACCGACGACGTCCTCAGGACGATCGAGCGCCACGGCGAGCAGATCGGCGTCGTCGCACAGGGCGGCAGCGAGACGTCCAGCGAGCGGCGACAGAGCCGACGGGTCTGCGTCCGACATGGATCCATCGCAGCATCGGCCCAGGATGCGGACCTGAGCACCGACTACTCATCGATCGCGGAGGACGGGCCGAACCGCGCCGGATCAGCCCCTGCCGAGCGCGGTCCGCAGCTCCGATCGTCCCGACACGCCGAGCTTGTCGTAGACGTGCTGCAGGTGGTTCGTCACCGTCCGCCGGGATATGAAGAGCCGCTCTGCGATCTCCCTGGCGGCCAACCCGTCGGCCGCCAGGTCGGCCACCTCACGCTCCCGGTCGGTCAGCGGTACGGCGTCGTCGGACAGGACGAGTCCCGGGGTCCGGACATCGGAGTCGCCCAACGACTCCCGGGCTCGGCGGATGGATGCGGTCGCGGCACGAGCCCGACCGTCTGTGGACCAGAGCCGCGACGCCGCCGCGAAGGCCTCGACCGCGTCGATCGAGGCGCCGAGCTCGACGAACTGCTCACCCACCGCGTCGAGCCCCGCCGCGTCTCCGTCGAGACCGGCGACCACGCCGTCGGCCCACGCCCCGACCAGGACGCCCTCGACCCGCGACGGCAGATCTCGCACCGCGCCGGGGAGACGGCCGACCACGCCGAGCCGCACCGCGGTCCACGCCGCGTAGGTGGCGAAGAACGCCGATCCGTCGGCCAGACCGGCGTCGACGCATCGAACCAACGGCGACGCCACGTCCCGTTGGCGATGCTCGACCGATGCCACCCAGGCCCGGGCGCAGTCGACACCCATGACCGGGGGCTGATCCGAGTAGGTCGACCACTCGGCCGCTCCGGTGGGCGCCGGCCCGGCGGGATCGCTCTGCGAGCTGCATCCGCGGATCCGTCTCAGCAGCGGACGCGCTGCGCCCGACGTCACGCCGGATCCGGGATCGCCCGGGTGTCCTGCTGGTCGAGAATGGTGTCGGCGGGGTTCGACGTCGGATCGCTCTCCGCAGCGGAGGTCGTCATGCACCACGACCACAGCGATCCTGGACTCGTCGACGTCGACGGCTCACCCGCCGTCACCGCCGGGCCCCATCGGCTGTCGATGGTCTATGGCGGCGGCGGCGTGTTCGGCATCGGGTACTGCGTCGGAGTCGCCCATGGGCTCGCGGCCGGCGGCATCCCGGTCGTCGGCGCCCCCTCACTCGGCACCTCAGCCGGATCCTGGGCGGCCTCGGCGGTCGCAACGGGCGTCTCCTACGATGACGTCGCCGGGCTCGAGGTTCCGTCGATACCCAGCCGACGGGGTGGCGTCCTGGCCGACGTCGCCCGCGGGATCTTCGGCGAGGCGACCCACCCACTGGTGTCGGTCTCGGCGGTGTGCCTGCGCACCCGACGCCGCCACATCCTCGACGGCGGTCGCTACCCCCTTGCCGACCTGGTCGCCGCCTCGTCCGCGGTGCCGGGGCTGCTGCCCCCGCACCGCATCGACGGCCGCCTGTACATGGACGGAGGAATGTGGTCGGTCACGTCGATCGACGCTGCGGCCGACGCCGAAGAGGTGATCGTCGTCGCGCCCCTGGCCGGGCCGCACATGGGCCCGATCGGTCGAACAGCGGGAGTGCTGCTCGACCGGGAGCTGCGCACCTGGCGCCGCCGGCACCCCGACCGGATCATCACGCTCATCCGTCCGAACCGCGAGATCGCGTCGCACCTCGGGCGGAATCCGATGAGCCTCTTCGACGGTGACCGGGCCAGGGACATCTATCCGCTGAGCTACGAGCAGGGCCTGCGCTGGGCCGAACGACTCCGATCCGCACAGGCCGCCTGAGGAGGCCCGGGGTCGATCGTCGGTGAGTCGGAGGGCCTCGGACCGTGGCGGACGGTGGCGGACCCGCCCGTCGCATGACGACACGGACACGAGAGAGGTGATCGGGTGCACGATGTAGAGCCACTGAGCCCGGAGGACGCGACCCTCCTGTGCGCCACCCCACCGGAGGCCCAGCTCCAGATCGGCGCTCTGTGCCGTTTCGAAGGGGGACCGCTGCGCAACACCGACGGTGGCCTGCGGCTCGACGATCTCCGCGACCACGTCGCCGCCTGCATCCATCTGATCCCGCGGTTCCGCCAACGGGTGCGGCACGTGCCGTTCGGCCTCGCTCGGCCGGTCTGGATCGACGACGTCGACTTCGACCTGTCGCACCACGTCCACGACGCCGTGCTCCCCGCACCGGGAGGCCCTGCGGAGCTGCGACGGTTCGTCGCCGATCTGCTGGGTCGACCCCTCGATCCGGACCACCCCCTGTGGGACCTCTGGCTCATCGACGGCCTCGACGACGGCAACGTCGCCGTGGTGCTGCGCGCCCACCACGTCGTCGCCGACGGGCTGTCGCTGCTGAGAGCAGCGACCGCGCTCCTCGACTTCGACGCGGACCCGTCGCCGGACCCTCCGCCGGACCCCTGGACCGCGGCGTCCGAGCCCTGCCCGGCCGCTCTCGCGATCGGCGCGCTCGCCCACCGTCGACGTCGACAGTTGGAGTTGCTCGTCGATGCCGGCCGCGCCGTGCTCGACCCCCGACGGTCTCTCTCCCTCGCCACCTCGGTCCTCACCGGCGTCACGGCTCCGCCGACCGCGCCGCGAACCGCGTTGACGGGCCGGGTCGGCACCCGGCGGGACTTCCTCTGGGCCTCGGTGTCGCTGGAGTCGATGCACAGGTTGGCCCGCTCCAGAGGCGTCACCATCAACGACGTGGTGCTCGCGGCCGTCACCGGTGCCCTGCGCCGCAACATGGGCGACGAACCGGGACCCTCGATGAATCGTGCTCCGAAGGTGCTGGTCCCCATCGGAGACGCCGCCGACGGGCACGGGGGCAACCGGTTCTCGTTCGTCGTGGCCGGCCTGCCCGTCCACCTCGAGGACCCGGGTGCGGTCCTCGATCACGTCCATCGAGAGATGTCGACCCGGAAGACCTCGGGTCAGGCTCGTCGGATGCTGCGGCTGTTCTCCGTGGTCGACCTCCTGCCCGTGCCGCTCCTTCGGGCCACCGCCCCCGGGGTGCTCGCCCGCCAGCCCCTGGTCAACCTGGCCGTCACCGATCTGCCGGGGTCCGAGGCGTCCCTGTACCTCCTCGGGTCCCGGCTGCTTGCGATGCACCCCATCGTCTCGGGTGTCGGCAACATCGCCTGCATCGTCGGCGTCCTGTCCTACGGGGACCGTCTGGGCATCGGCCTCACGGTCGACCCGGACGTGGTGCGGGACCCGGACCGCTTCATGGCCGACCTGGTCGGAGCCTCGAACGAGCTGTGCGGGCTCGCCGCGCCCTGAGTCGGTTCCCGACGATCGAATGGAGCGACACCGACGGACGCAGCCCTCCGTCACGGCACCCCGTTCGCGGCAGAGTGCTCCGCATGGGAGAAGAGATCACCACGGGCATGCCGATCGACCTGCTCCTTGTCCGCCACGGGCACAGCGAGGGGAACCGGGCGCTCGAGTCGGCCGAGGACGGTGACGTCCGCTTGCATCAGGATCGGCGCTATCGGGCGAGGAGCGCGGCGGACTACCGCCTGACCGCCGAGGGCCGTGCGCAGGCAGCGACCGCCGGCGTGTGGCTCCGGTCATGGCTCGACGACGAGGGACTCGAGGGGTTCGACCGTTGGTACTGCTCACCGTTCGTCCGCACACGCGAGACCGCTGCGCTGCTCGGCATCGACACGGCCCAGTGGCAGCTCGAGTCGCTGCTCCGCGAGCGCGACTTCGGGCTGTGGGAGGGCCTGAGCAAGGACGTCGCCGCCGAGATGCACGCCCGCTCCAACCAGATGAAGAAGCGCTACAAGTTCCTCTGGCGACCGAGGCGGGCGAGAGCACCGCCGACCTGGACCTACGGGTCCGGGAGGTCCTGGCGACTCTGGCCCGCGAGATGTCGGGCAAGAGGGTGATCTGCGTGACGCACGAGGACACCATGCGGGCGTTCCGGTTCCGGCTCGAGAAGATGACGATCGAGCAGTGGAACCGGCAGGGGAGCTCCAACCGGCTCGACATCGTCAACTGCGGCATCCTCCACTACACGCGCCGGGACAGCTCGGGAACCGTGAGGGAGCGCTTCGAGCGGGTCCGGACCATCGATCCCTCCCGACCCGACGAGGCCAGGTGGCGCCGGATCCGCCGGCCGCGGTTCTCCAACGAGGACCTGTTGGCGCAGGTCGGGCGCCACCCACATCTCTGGGACGACGACGAAGTCGGTTAGGCCCGACGACGGGGCGCCCGGGCCTGGCGGTCCCGATCCGTCGGGTGCGCCTCACACCCAATCGGCGGATGCTCGCCCTGCTGGAGGAGCGCCTTCCCGCCGACCTGGTCGTCACGGACCCGGCCGACGATCGAATCGTCGCATTGGACCGAGCACCGATCGAGTTCCTGGCCGGAAACCAATGGATGTTCGCCAATGCCTACTGGGACTCGCTGGCGGCATTCGTCCAACCCAACAGCCCGGCGATCGACCAGGTGCTCGAGGCCACCCGCCAGCTGCCGAAGGATCGATCCGGCAACGCCAGCACCGAGGGGTTCGTCGGAAGTGTCCGGTCGCGCTCGGACCGCGTCCGGGACCACCTGGGCAACATGTTCGGCGAGATGACAGCCACCAGCTCCGGAGCGGCTGCGACCGCGCGGGATGGCCAGGCGTCCGAATCGCGGCAGACCAGGCAGCGATCAACCTCGCCGATCTGGAAGGGCCCGATGCCACTCCAGCTGCGCACAGCCAGCACATCGATTCCAGTGAGCACGCAGGAGAGCTGACCTGACGGTGCAAACGTCGATCGATCGCCACCGCTGGAACGACGTCCGGGAATGGGTGCGCGATCCAAGGACACGGCGCGATTGGGTCTTCGCTGCCAACGACGGGATCATCGCCACGGCAGGTCTTCTGCAAGGTTTCTAAGGCGCCGGCGCCGGTGACCGACTCCTCCTCTTCACCGCCACCGCAGCAACCATCGCCGGTGGGATGAGGGCGCCGTATGCTGATCTGCATGCACAGCACGAGCGTGCGGATCGACACCACCACCCACGAGGAGCTCAAGCGCCTCGCCGCCGAACTGCACACCACCGTCGGCAACACGGTGACGCTCGCGGTTCGTGCCCTGCGCCAGGAGCGCGTCGGTGCCGACCTGCGAACACCGCTGCGGCCGGACGAGACCGACTGGCTCGATGCCGAGCTCGGGTGACGTCGTCGAGCTGGATCTCGGGACGCCCGAAGGCCGGGAAGCCGGCTTCCGCCACCCCGCGGTCGTGGTCACCGCCCAACGCATCCTCGACGCCGAGCCGTCGGTGATCCATGTCGTGCCGCTCACCAGCACGATCCGGGGCTTCCACTCCGAGGTGGTCATCCAAGTCGACCCGACCAACGGACTCGACGTCGTCTCCGCGGCGCAGTGCCAGCACATCCGGGCGGTCTCGACCCATCGGATCGCCGACGTCCGCGGCAACGTCGGCGCAGCCCTGCTGGTGCAACTGCGCGAGGCGATCGCGGTCATCCTCGACCTGCCCTGAGGCATCTCGGATCGCCCCATGAGCACCGGGTTCGATCAACTGCACTCCGTCGTGCAGCACCACGTCGTCAACAGCCTGGGCTGGCGCGAGCTGCGACCGTTGCAGGACCAGGCCGTCGCCCCGATCCTCGCCGGAGAACACGTCCTCGCGTTGGCTCCCACCGCCGGCGGCAAGACCGAGGCCGCGGCGTTCCCGGTGCTCTCGCAGATCCTGACCGAGCGCCGCCCTGGGCTGTCGACGCTGTACGTGTGCCCGCTGAGGGCGCTGCTCAACAACCTGCACCGCGATCGGTGATCTGGCCGCGACCCAGCCCGACGACCTGTCGATGGGGCTCGACCCGGCCAAAGCATCGGTCACCGAGGTCTCCCGCCGGCTCGGCGATCTGCACCCCGATACGTTGCTGACACCGAGCGTCGCCGCGGACTCGCGGCCAACATGAAGTTCGCCGACTGCCTCCCTCCGGCTCTGGCGCTCGAGGTCGCCCGACAGCGCCTGGTCGATCCCGACGGCGTGCGCCGAGCGCTCACCGAGCTCGACGCCGCTTTCGACCCCGTGGACGGCTCCACCGACGGCTGACGATCGCCCGATCTCAGTCTCCGACGCGCCGCCGGGCAACACGCTCAACAGCCCGAGGGCCCAATGCTCCGGCCGGAGCCGTGAGCTGCCTCGACCATCGGCGACGCCCTGCGAACTTGTAGCCCGCTGTCGCGGTGGTGACGCGTGGGCTACAAGTTCGGCGACGCCCTGCGAACTTGTAGCCCGCGGTCGCGGTGGTGACGCGTGGGCTACAAGTTCGGTGGGGCGGGGGCTGGACAAGAGGGCGGGGTGACGGCGCTCGGTCGACTGTCAGACCCCCTCGGTACGGTGTCGGTCAGCTCATCCAGAAGGCCCGAGAGACCCGGCTCGACGACGGCCTGGCAACCCCCGACCAGGGACGGTGCCCCCGCCGGCGACGATGAGGAGAAGCCATGTCCCCCCTTTCGGCCCTCCACCACACCCGGGTCCGGGCAGCGCTCGGGCCCGACGCCAGTCCCCGGGCGCGGCCCGCCACCGTCACCGACACGGCTGCCGACGGGGTCGCCAACGTGAGGTTCCTCGACGGTGACACCTCAACGTTGAGCGTGGCCGACTCCGTTCGGTTGGCCGCCACGCTGGACCGTCCTGACCTGTGCCGGTTGCGGGGCGAGCCGCTGGTGCTGTGGAGCGCGCAGCACGGTGTGCTCGCCGTGGCCACCGGGCCGACCAGCCCTCCCGACCGGCTCGTCGTCCAGCTCGTGTCCCGTGTGGAGGACGGCTCAGTGGTCGAGCTGATCGGCGGCGACGACCAGCCGTCCTGGCAGGTCTTCGCCGCCAGTGGTGCGATCCCTGCACGCTGACCGGGTGTGGGCCCGACCCCGCTGGCGCGGGGTGTTGCCCCGGGACCGGGGCGCCGGTCAGCGATGAGAGGCGTACTCCAGGTAGTGGTTCGAGCCCCGCTCCGTGGCCACGTTGATGCGGTTGAACGCGTTGATGATCGCGACCACCTGGACCAGCGAGGCGAGCTCCGCCTCGTCGAAGGCCGCTGCGGCCGCGTCCCACACGTCGTCGGACACCCGGCCGCCGTCGGCGATACGGGTCATCGTCTCGGCCAGGTCGAGTGCGGCCCGTTCCCGGTCGGTGAACGTCGGGTCGTCACGCCACGCCGCGACCGTGTCGAGCTTGGCCTGGGGCAGACCGGCGGTCCGACCCTCGTCGGTGTGCATGGCAAGGCAGAACGCGCACCCGTTGATCTGCGAAACCCGGGTCTCGACCAGCGCTCGGAGCTCCTTGGGCAGGATCCCTCGATCCAGGTGCTCGGCCCAGCCGATCAGCCGCTTGTGCCCACCGGGGTCGACCTCGTAGCTGTTCAGTCTCATCTCGTACCTCCACCGCCGGTCTACCCCCGGGGGAGGCGGAACGGGCACCCCTGTACCCCTAGGGGTATGCTTCGAGCGGGCAGGTCGCCCCGGAGGTGAACGATGACTGACCGGCTGGTGGTGATCGGCGGTGACGCCGGAGGGATGAGCGCGGCGGCCCAGGCCCGGCGGCTGCGACCCGATCTGGAGATCGTCGTGTTCGAGCGCGGCGAGTTCACCTCCTATGCGGCATGCGGGCTCCCCTACTTCGTCGGCGGCGAGGTGACCGACCGGGACCGACTCGTCGCCCGCACGCCCGAGGAGTTCCGCACCCGGGGCATCGACGTCCGCACCCGCCACGAGGTCACGGCCGTCGACACGGCGGCCCGCACCGTCGAGGTCCGCCCGCTCGACGGAGGCGGGACCACCATCGAACCGTACGGAGAGCTCCTCATCGCCACCGGCGCCTCCCCCGTCAAGCCGCCGCTGCCCGGCATCGACGGGCCAGGCGTGTTCGACCTGCGGACCATCCCCGGCGCCGACGCGGTGCGTGCCGCCATCGACGCCGGGGCGCGGCGCGCGGTCGTGATCGGCGGCGGCTACATCGGCGTCGAGGTCGCCGAGGCGTTCGCCGCGCGGGGCCTCGAGGTGACGCTGGTCGAGCTGGCCGACCAGCCGATGCTGACCCTCGACGCCGACATGGCGGGCCTGGTCACCACCGCGCTCGAGGAGCTGGGCGTGAAGGTCCTGCTCGGCACCGGCGTCACCGGCTTCGTCCACGAGGGCGGACGCCTCACCGCGGTCGATACCACCGCCGGAGAGATCCCCGCCGATCTGTCGGTCGTCGGCCTGGGAGTACGGGCCAACTCGGCGTTGGCCGCGGCGGCCGGAATACCGGTCGGAGCCTCGGGCGGGATCGTCGTCGACGACCGCCTGCACACCCAGGTCGATGGCGTCTGGGCCGCCGGAGACTGCGTCGAGTCACACCACCGCATCACCGGAGAACGGGTCGTGATCGCTCTCGGGACCCATGCCAACAAGCAGGGTCGCGTCGTCGGCTCCAACATCGGCGGGACCCCTTCGACCTTCGGCGGGGTCCTCGGCACCGCCATCACCAAGGTGGGTTCGACCGAGGTCGGCCGGACCGGCCTCAGCGAGCGCGAGGCGGCCGCAGCCGGGCTGGACGCTTTCGCCGTGACCGCCCGCGCCGCGGTGAGGGCGCACTACTACCCCGGCGCGGACCCGATCACCGTGAAGCTCGTCGTCGAGCGCGGCACCGGTCGGCTGCTCGGCGGCCAGATCGTCGGCGGGAGCGGATCCGCCAAGCGCATCGACGTGGTCGCCACCGCGCTGTGGAACCGGATGGACGTGCGCGACGTCGCGGGGATGGACCTCGCCTACGCTCCGCCGTTCTCTCCGGTGTGGGACCCGGTGCTCGTCGCGGCCGGCAAGGCCGCCCTGCAGCTCTGACCCTGGCTCGACCGCGCCGGAGCGGCAGCGGTCGCGTCGGTCCGGCTCAGACCGGCTCGTGGTCCGGGCAGTCCACCCGCAGGTCCCCGGGTGCGAGCGGGACCTGGAGCAGCGAGCATCTGGGCCCGTCGGTCCCCGCCTCGAAGTACCGACAGGTCGGACACGTGCGGGCCACGGCCAGGATCCGGTTGTCCAACATGCCGGTGATCATGTCGAGGAGCCCGCGCAGCACGTGCTCCTGGTCGTCGGGGTCGAGCGCGGCGACGGTGTCGGCGAGCACGTCGTCGGCCCGTCGGAGCCCACCGGCCAGCCGGTCGCCGTCGGGTGTGAGCGCGAACGTGCTGCGCCGGCGGTCACCCGGCGTGGACCGCCGCTCGACCAGACCCTTGCGCTCGAGCGCCGCCAGGGAGTCCGAGACCGTCGGCTGGCTCACGCCCAGGTCCGCGGCGAGCGGACCGGCCAGCGCCGGCGGCGGGGGGCCGTGGTGGAGCGCACGCAGGAGGTCCGCCTGCAGCACCGTCACCCCCGCGTCGGTGGCGACGGTCTGCCGGTGGGCGCGCACGCCCCGGGCGATGCGGTCCAACGCCGCCACCACCCTCTCCGGCACGGTCGGATCGTCCTCCGAGCGGGGTTCTCCACCCCCCGCCACCGACGCTGAGCTCACCACAGATCAGGACTGTAAGGCCTCGCCCAGAGAGTCGCGGAGAGCGTGACGGCCTTGAACCACGCCTGGTACATGGCGTCCAGCTCGACCTCGTCGGTGGCACCCGAGGCGAGGAAGTCACGGATGGTGACGGTGATCGGAACGACCAGCGCGAACAGGTGGCGCAGCGGGACGTGACCCGAAGGTGAATCGACCGAGTCCGTCCGGTTCTTGCCGCTGGTGTGGTGTCGACGGGCGATCTCGTCCTGGTAGGCGAGCCAGCCGGCATCGAAGTCGCGTCGGCACAGGTCCTCGATCCACCGCCCGAAGCGCCCGCGCACGGCAGCCAGGTAGTCGCCGTCGGGCGTCCCGTCAGAGCCGGCGAAGGTGGCCACCAGATGGGGGTTCGAGCCCACGAAGCCGTACCACACGTCGAGGATCGCCTCGGTCTGCGGGACGAGGATCTCGCCGGCCCGCCGGAGCGCGGCAGCGTCGGCTTCGGACCACAGCACCGAGGCGAGCAGGTCGTCGAGGTCGGCGAGGGTGACCGGTGAGGGGCTCAGCGACGGGTCGTCGTAGGTGTAGCCAGCGGGAGCGGTCATGGCAGGTCCTTTCGGTCCGAGGCGGTCGCCCCTCCTGGGGCCCACCCAGTTTGATAGGACTCCTATGGACTTGTCAAGCACGGCCGCTCCGTCCCCGAGGACCGGTCGCTAACGTCGCCGGGTGCCCCCGACGACCATCGAGCTCGGCATCGACACCTTCGGCGACATGACCGTCGATCCGGACGGCGTGCCGCAGCATCCGGCCCGGGTCATCCGCGACGTGGTCGACCAGGCCGTGCTCGCCGAGCGGGTCGGGGTGGACGTGATCGGCCTCGGCGAGCACCACCGCGACGACTTCGCCCTGTCCGCGCCCGAGATCGTGCTGGCGGCGATCGCGGCGCGCACCGAGCGGATCCGGCTGTCGACCGCGGTCACCGTGCTCAGCTCCGACGACCCGATCCGGGTCTACGAGCGTTTCGCCACCCTCGACGCCGTGTCGAACGGCCGGGCCGAGATCATCGTCGGACGCGGGTCGTTCACCGAGTCGTTCCCGCTGTTCGGATTCGACCTGCGCGACTACGAGGTGCTCTTCGACGACAAGCTGTCGCTGCTCGCCGAGCTGCTCACCGAGGAACCGGTCACCTGGTCGGGCCGGACCCGGCCGCCGTTGCGCGACCAGGTCGTCCACCCCCGGACCGAGTCGGGCAGGATCCGCACCTGGGTCGGCGTCGGTGGGAGCCCCGAGTCGGTGGTGCGGGCCGCCCGGCACCGGATGCCGCTGATGCTCGCCATCATCGGTGGCGAGCCCGCCCGCTTCGCCCCGTTCGTCGACCTCTACCATCGGGCCCTCGGGGAGTTCGGCCACGACAGCCTCCCGGTCGGGTGCCACTCCCCCGGCCACGTCGCCGACACCGACGAGCAGGCGATCGAGGAGGCCTGGCCTCACCACCGGGTCCTGCACGGGCGCATCGCCGCCGAACGCGGCTGGAGCCCGATGACCCGATCGGACTTCGAGGCCCAGGTCGGTCCGAGAGGCGCGCTCTACGTCGGCTCACCCGAGACGGTCGCCCGCAAGATCGCGGCCACCTCCCGGGTCCTTGGACTGAGCCGGTTCACGCTCAAGATCGGGTCGGGTCCGATGCCCGACGCCCTACAGCGCCACAGCATCGAGCTGTTCGGCGCCGAGGTGATCCCCCGGGTCCGCGAGCTCCTCGCGGACGGAGCGTCACAGCCCCCTGGCACGATGGCGCCATGATCGATCATCTCGGAATCCAGTGCAGCGACGTCGCCGCCAGCGCGGCGTTCTACGACAGGGTCCTGGCACCGCTCGGTGCCTCCCGTCTGATGGAGCCCCACCCCGGCGTCATCGGCTACGGCACCACCCAGCCCGACTTCTGGCTCGGCCCGCTGTCGGACAGCCACACCGGCTGGCGTGAGGACCACATCGCCTTCCAGGCCCCGGACCGGGCCGCGGTCCGCGCCTTCTTCGACGCCGCGGTCGCGCTCGGCGCCGAGGTCCTGCACGAACCGCGGGAGTTCCCCGAGTACCACCCGGGCTACTTCGGCGCCTTCGTCCGCGACCCCGACGGCAACAACGTCGAAGCGGTCTGCCACGCACCGGAGTGACCACTCACGGTCGGCGGCAGCCTCACGCGGCCGCTGCCGACCGGAATGGATCCGATGCACCGACGTCCCTCGATGCTGTACCTTCCACCCCATGCTGTGGAGAGGGAAGGCCATCGCTGTCGTCGCGTGCGTCGCCGTCGCGCTCGTCGCCGGTTCGTGCACCAACAACCCGACCGGCGGTGGGATGGCTCCCACCGGCTCCGGTTGCATGAGCCCGCCGGTCATCGGCCCCGGGGCGAGCCTCTACAACTGCTCGCTCATCGGGCTCGATCTCAGCGGCGTGGACCTCTCCGGAGCCGACCTCCGGGGGTCGGACCTGACCGGCGCCGATCTGTCAGGCGCCAACCTCACCAACGCCAACCTGTCGGGCGCCAACCTGACCGGGGCCAACCTGACCGGGGCCGACATGGCCGGGGCGATTCTGTCGGGGGCGATCCTGCTGGGAGCGCTGTTCCTGGGCGCGAACCTGCTCGGCGCGGTGTTCGACTTCGGCGGGTTCACACCTCCGGCCGGAGGATCCACCGGCGGTGGCGGCGCGGTGGGCACACCCGTCGGGGCGTGCACCGGGCCGTACTGCGCCGGCTACAACGAGGCGACCGTCGACACCGGCGTGGACGTCTGCGGCGAGACCTACGGCGCGGATCTCGGCGTGCCGTCGTTCTACCTGCACCAGGACAACGACACGCTCGCCGCCAACGGCCAGCGCAGCGTCGTGACCGACGCGGCGACCGACTTCACCGGGGCGGTGCTCGGGGGAACCCAGTTCGCGTTCCGGGGTCTGTCGCTGAGCAAGGCGAACTTCACCAACGCGGTGATCCACGGCGTGAGCGTGGGTTGCCAGGACGGCAGCGGCGGCCGCTTCGACGGAGCGACCTTCGTCGGCGGGGAGCTCATCGACATCACGCTGCCGAACACGACCGCGGTCGGCGCCACGTTCGTCGACCTGCACATGTGCTCGGTGAACCTGTCGGACTCCGACCTGGACGGCGCGAAGTTCCGGGGCGAGACGGGGTCAACCTGCACCGACATCATGAACGCGGTGCCCAGCCGCTTCAGCGCCATCGTGATGTTCGAGCGGTCGAGCCTGATCGGTGCGCAGTTCGGCGACCCGGCCCTGCTGAGCGAGGACCCGGCGGGTACCGCCCCCAACGGCTGGTACCGGTCGGCGTGGGTCAACTACACCGGCGACGGCAAGCCGTCGGTGACCTTCCAGGACGCGGATCTCACCAGCGCGTCGGCCACCTACCCGGAGTTCCGCAACGCCCGGTTCACCGGCGCCACGTTGAGCAGTTTCGTGTCGCAGGCCCAGGCGCAGCCGGCCCTCTACGACAGCGTGGACTTCACCACCGCCGACTGGACGGGTGCGACCTTCACCGGCCCGCACGACTACGCCGGCTCCACCTGCCCCGACGGCACCGTGGCCGGACCCGGCGACGCCTGCTTCTGAACGGTCCGCTCAGAACTCCGGCGTGGCCGGAGCGCTCGGGCGCTGCGGGTCGAGCGCCGGGTCATCGGCGGCGAGGTGGCCGTCGAACCACGGGATGAGCTTCCAGTCCGGCACCGGCGGGTCGTCCTGTCCGGTCGGCACGAACGGCGAGCGTTCGACGCGCCGGCGGGGGTGGACGTAGCGACGGCAGTTCGGGAACGCCGCGGTCACCCGGCCCCGAACGACGGCCTGGGCGCAGGGGAACTCGGCGGTCAGCGGGTCGTCCAGGTCGACCGACGCGATCCCGTTGACCCGCAGGCGGGTGCCGCCCTCGAAGTCGATGAACAGCATCCCGACCGCCGGGTTGGCCGCCAGGTTGCCGAGGCTGAGGAACATGCCGTTGCCGTCGTAGCTCGGGAACGCCAGGGTGTGCCCGTCGATGACCCGCACCACCCCCGGGTCTCCGGCCTTGTGGGAGCACTGCGGCTGGCCGTGCTCGTCGACCGTCGCCAGGAAGAAGGTGTCGAGCGACTCGATGAAGGACCGGTAGCCGGTCACGTCGTCGGTGGCGGTCTCGGCCAGACGGTCGGCCAGGCGTCGGGTGTCGAAGCGGTCCTGCAGCGCGCGCTGACCGTCGCCGTAGCGGAGGACCGGCCCGTGGTCGGGTCCGGTCGGAGCTTCACCCATCACCGCGCCTCCTGCGTCCCGGCGAACGCTATCCCGAGACTCGACCGCCGCCCGGCGGGATCGTCAGGATCGTCGGGATCGGGTCGGGACCAGGATCGAACTGTCGGTGCCGCCCGGTACTGTCGACGGACCAGGAGTCGACCGAGGGGAGCGGACGGTGGGGACCAGGACGACGATCGAGGTGCCGGCCGACGAGTGGTTGGGCGTCGGGCCGTTGGTGACCTTCGCCGCGCCCGATGAGTTCGCCGTACTCGGGATGCTGCGGATGGTGGGCGACGGCGCCAGGCGGTACTGGTGGTCCGGCGACGGTCGACGGGTCGTCCGCCAGCGCGGCGGCACCGACGACGGGACCTACGACATCCTGCTGTCACCCCGACTGGTCGAGTTCGCCTTCGGCCGGGCGCTCACCGGCGAGGCGGCCACCATCGACCTGGTCACCGACGACGACGGCTCGGTGCTCGCCGTCACCGCCCGCACCGACACGCAGGCCCTGACGGTCGCCGCGGACCCTCGGGCCTATCCCAGCATCGACGAGGTCTTCGCGTCCGAGTTGGCCGCCGACGGCGCGTGGGCCGAGGTCGACGCCGAAGAGCTGGCGGCCCTCATCGACGTGGCCCGGCGTCGTCCGGCGGTCGAGCACATCGACGACGAGGAGCCGGACCCGCTGTTCTGGCTCGCCGTCGTCGGCGGCGAGGGGATCATGATCGACCTCCGCTGGCCCGGCCTGGGGCTCACCGAGTTCCAGCTGCGCGCCCGGGCGGAGGGCTCGCGCACCGCGGCGGTGCCACCCAGCCAGCTGGCCGACGCCCTGATCGGACTCGAGGGTCCGATCACCGTCGTCGTTCCGGACTTCGCCCACAACGCCATCCGCGTCAGCAGCGCCGACCGCGACGCGCTCATCCTGCCCATCGAGACCACCTTCGAGCGCATGCGGTTCTCCACCGAGCAGGTGCTGGCCGAGGTCTTCGGCCCCACCGTGGTGCAGCGCGACACCGACGGCCACTACCGGCTGAGCCACGACATCCCGGTGTTCGCCCGCCTGGTCGACGACGAACCGGTGAGGATCCAGGTGTTCGCGGTCGCGGTCGACGGCGTCGAGCACAGCGCCGAGCTCCTGTCCGAGCTCAACGACCACAACGCCCGGCTCGGCTTCGCCCGCTGCTTCTGGATGAACGACCAGGTCCTCGTCGAGTGCGACCTCATGGCCGGAACCACCGAAGCCGCCGAGCTGCAGGCCGCGCACGAACGGGTGCTGACCATCAGCCGCGAGCTGGGCCCGCTGCTGGCCGCGGTGTTCGGCGGCACCCCCGCCGAGACACACGTCGGGGGTGCCGGTTCCGGCAACTGGGACGACTACCTGCGCACCGTCGTGGCCGCCGAGCTGGTCGACGGCACGCTCACCCCGATCTCCGACGCCGACGCCTGGCCGTATCCGGGAACCGTGTGGGCGCTCACGTCGGACAACCCGATGGGGACGTGGCGCTCCGACGAAGAGAACCAGGCGGCACGCCCCGAGCTCATCGCCGCGGTCGACGCCGCCGGCGCCCGCCACCATCGCTCGGTGGGCACCTCGGTCGACACCGAGCACTCCGAGGTCGGCCTGGTGGTCTGGGACACCGACCGCGACACGGTCCTCGACATCGCCCGACGGTTCCGCCAGGAGGCGATCTTCGAGATCGACCCCGACGAGGTGCGCGTCATCGCCTGCTTCGACGACCGGGCCGCGGCCCGACCCCGAGGGCTGCTCCTCCGCTGAACCGCTCCCGAACGACGTCGCTGACACGACCACCGCTGGCCCATCTCGTCGGCCGGTCGGTCGGCGACCCATGAGCCGTGTTCAGGCACGGACGCTCGTAGCGAGCACTACGGTTCGTCGGACCGACGACCAACGGGAGCGTCAAGTGGCGGAACGCGCGGCCAGTCCGATCGGCACCTTCCGGAAGGCGGGAGTGGCCATCCTGGCCGTCTCCCTCGTCGCCGTCCTGGCTGCGTGCAGCAGCTCCGACGACGACGAATCAGCACCGACCACGGTCGGCTCGGGCGACCGGTATGCGGCCACGATCCGCCGCACGACCGGAGGCGTTCCCCACATCACCGGCAAGACCCTGGCCGACGCGTCGTTCGGCGAAGGCTGGGCCAGCGGCCAGGACCGGGCATGCGACCTGGCCGACCAGGTCATCAAGGTGCGAGGCGAACGGGCCCGCTGGCTCGGCGCCGGCGAGGACGACGCCAACGTCGACTCGGACGCCGCCTGGCGCGCGATCGGGATCCACGAGCGGGCGGTCAAGGACTGGGAGGAGGTCTCAGAGGAGCTGAACGAGCAGATCACCGCCTACACCGCGGGCTGGAACGCCCACCTGAAGGCCGTCGGCGCCAAGGGCGTCAAGGGCTGGTGCTCCGGCGCCGCCTGGCTGAAGCCCCTGGAGCCGGTCGACGTGTACGCCTACGCCCGCTCCATCGCGTTGACCGCCAGCAGCGCCCGACTGGCCCGCTACATCCCCACCGCCCATCCGCCGACCGAGACGGCTTCGGTGTCCCCCGATGCCTCAGGCTCGGGGACCCACACCACCCTTCGTCTGGCCTCGACCCAGGACCCCGCCGCCCCCTCACCCGCCACCGGACCGGTCGTCGACGCCGCCGCGATCGGCTCCAACGGGTGGGCCATCGGAAAGGACCGCTCCGCGGACGGCCGAGGGATGCTCGTCGCCAACCCGCACTTCCCGTGGGAGGGCGAGCTGCGCTTCTGGGAGGCGCACCTGACCGTGCCCGGACAGATCGACGCCTACGGCGTCACCCTGTCGGGTCTGCCCGGACTGGGCATCGGGTTCACCAAGACGTTCGGCTGGACCCACACCGTGTCGGCCGGGAACCGCTTCACCGCCTACCGCCTGAGCCTCGTCCCCGGACAGCCGACCAAGTACCGCTACGGCGACCAGGTCCGCGACCTCGTCCCGAGCGAGCACGCCATCGAGGTCCTCGGCGACGACGGCAAGGTCAGCACCGTCACCCGCACCACCTGGTCGAGCCACTACGGCCCGGTGCTCGACTTCCCCGGCGTCGGCTGGACCGACCAGTCGACCATCACCTACCGCGACGCAAACATCGACAACGCCGCGTTCGCCGAGCAGTACCTGGCGTTCCTCAAGGCCAAGGACCTCGACGAGTTCATCGCTGCCGGCAAGAAGATCAACGGCGTGCCGCTGTTCAACACCATCGCCACCTCGAACGACGGCCGCGCCTACTACGCCGACTGGTCCGCCACGCCGAACCTGTCACCCGAGGCGATCGCCGCGTACGACGCGTCGCTGGCGTCGGACCCGATCGTCAAGATCGCGGCCGACAGCGGAGCGGTGCTCCTCGACGGCTCCGATCCGCGCTTCGAGTGGGTCGACGCCCCTGGGGCGCGCAGCCCCGGGCTGGTCCCGTCGGACCGCCAGCCGGCCATCGAGCGACCGGACTACGTGTTCAACGCCAACGACTCGTTCTGGATGCCCAACGCCGAAGTGATGCTCGACGGCGACTACACGCCGCTGTTCGGGCGTCAGAAGACCCCGCGTTCGCCACGCACCCGAGAGAACGCCGTCGTGCTCAGCGACACCGCCGACACGGGACCCGCCGGCGAGGGCGGTCTCTTCACCCTCGACTCGCTCGCCGATGCGTCGCTGCTCAACCAGGGCTACACCGCCCGCGAGCTGCTCGACGACGTGGTGCAGCGCTGCACCGCAACGCCGAGTGTGACGGTTCCCGAGCTGCCGGCCGAGACGCCCAATCCGGCCGCCACGCCCGACACCCCGCCGCCGGCCCCCGGACTTCCGGCCGCAACCGTCGACATCTCTGCGGCGTGCAAGGTCCTGGGCGACTGGGACGGCATCTACGACCTGGACCGCAAGGGACCCGCGATCTGGCGAGAGACGATGAGCCGCTACAAGGGCAACGACTTCCTGAACGCCGGCGCGCTGTGGGCGACCCCGTTCGATGCCTCGGATCCGGTGAACACGCCCAACGGGCTGGCCCCGGCCGCCGGCGGCACGGATCAGGTGCTGGTCAACCTCGCACGTGCCGTGCAGACCCTGGACGCGGCGGGCATCCCCCTCGATGCCACCCTCGGCGAGACGCAGTTCGCCATGCGCGACGGCAAGCGGGTCCCGCTGCACGGCGGAACCGGAGTCGACGGCGTCACCAACGTCGTCACCTGGGGGTCGCTCACCTCGACCTCGGATCCCGTCGTCCGGGACCTGAAGCGCGAGAAGGTGGCGGCCGGCTCGACCCTCAACCGGCTCGACGGCGAGACCGGCTACCCGGTCAACTTCGGGACGTCGTTCCTGCTGGCGCTCGCCTACACCGACGACGGTCCGACGGCCAAGGCGTTCCTCACCTACAGCAACACCGAGAACCCGAAGAACCCCGACTACGTGACGGCCACCGAACGCTTCTCGGCCAAGAAGTGGCGCAAGGTCGCCTTCACCGAGAAGCAGGTCGAGGCCGACACGACCAGCACCGTGAACGTGCGAGGCTGACGCCGCTGCCCCGGCCCGGCGTCGTTCCGGTCGGGGCCGCGGTCCCGGTCATGACTCCTTGGGTCGACGGGGCGCGTTCCACCAGATCTCGAGCTGGATGCCATCGGGGTCCCGGAACACCAGGGCTGACCCCACGTCGGTGTCGGCGACCGGCGAGTGCTCGACGTCGAGCGCCGCCAGGTGGCGCTGCCACTCGTCGAGATCGGCCCGCTCGGGCACCTCGAAGCCGACGTGGTCCAGACCGACCCGCCGTTCGTCGAAGCGACCATCGGGGCGACCGTCGTGCTGGTTGAGCCCGATGATCATCCGGGCTGCTCCCGCCAACATGACCACCATCGTTCGCCCGTCGAGCTCGGCTCGGTGGAGGTTCCGCAGTCCGAGGACCTTCTCGTACCACTCGGCGCTGGCGTCGATGTCGGACACCGACAGGTCCAGGTGGGCAATCCCGGTGAACACGGGCGCAGGCATCGCGATCCTCCTCCTCGGCGGGTCCGTTCCGACGGGACCTCCGGCGACGACCCGGCTGAGGCCACGAAGCCTACGAGTCGCCGCCCGCCGCGCCCCTCCGGCGGTACCGTCCGAGCCATGGCCGTTCCCCGTTCGCTGATGAGCCCCGACCCGCGGGCTCGTCCCGCAGCCAGCGTCACCGTCGACCGGGTCCGGGTGACAGTGCTCACCCCGCGGCTGCTCCGCCTGGAGCACGCCGCGGATCGGCAGTTCGAGGACCGTGGCAGCACCGCAGTGGTCAACCGCCGCTTCACCGTGCCCGACTTCGAGGTCCGCGAACACGCCGGGGGCTTCGTCCTCGACACCGGCGAGGTGACCCTGACCGTGACCGACGCGTCCCGACCGCTCACCCGCTCGACGACCTCGGCCCGGATCGGCCGCGGTCGACAGTCGGTGACCTGGCGGCCCGGCGACCGGGCCCGCACCAACCTGGGCGGCACCGCCCGCACGCTCGACAACTGCCGGGGTCGCGAGGTCCGCGAGCTCGTCGACCTGGATCCCGACGGGGAGCTGGTGTTCAGCGACTGGACCCGTTGGGACCTGGACCCGGGCCTGCTGTCGCGCGACGGCTGGGTGGTCCTCGACGACTCGACCAGCCCGGTGTTCGATCCCGACGCCGGTCGACCCGAGCCGGCCCGGGGCCGCGGCTGGCCGACGGCGCGTCCGGAGGGCCGCCGCCAGGACCTGTACCTGTTCGCCCACGGCACCGACCACCGCGGCGCGCTGGCCGACGCCGCCGCGCTGATCGGACCGCAGCCGCTGCCGCCCCGCTACGCCTTCGGCTACTGGTACAGCCGCTACTGGGCGTACACCGACCGGGACCTGCTCGACATCGCCGAGCGGTTCGACACGATGGACGTGCCCGTCGACGTGATGGTCATCGACATGGACTGGCACCTCCCGGGTTGGACCGGCTACTCGTGGGACCGGCGCTACTTCCCCGACCCGACCGACACCCTGGAGCGGCTGCATCGGAGAGGCCTGCGGGTCACGTTGAACGTGCACCCGGCCGATGGGGTCGGGCCGCACGAGGACCGCTACCCCGAGGTGGCACGGGCGGTCGGGGTCGATCCCGCCTCCGGTGAGCGGATCCCGTTCGCGGTGACCGACCCCGGGTTCATCGAGGCGTACTTCCGGTTCCTGCACCATCCCGAGGAGGACCGGGGAGTCGACTTCTGGTGGATGGACTGGCAGCAGGGCACCACCTCGGCGGTGGAGGGGCTCGACCCCCTGCCGTGGCTGAACGAGCTGCACTGGAACGACCAGCAGTCCCGCCGGCCCGACCGGCGGCCGCTCGTGTTCAGCCGGTGGGGCGGGATGGGTGGCGGCCGCTACCCGATCGGCTTCTCCGGTGACACGTGGTCGACCTGGGACTCGCTCGCCCTGCAGCCGTGGTTCACCGCGACCGCCGCGAACGTCGGGTACGGCTTCTGGAGCCACGACATCGGTGGTCACACCGGCGAGCCGCCCAGTCCCGAGCTGTACACCCGCTGGATGCAGTTCGGGGCGTTCTCGCCCGTGTTGCGCACCCACGCCACCAAGGACCCGGCCCAGGACCGTCGCTTCTGGGAGTTCGCCGATCCGCACCGGTCGGTGATGATCCGAGCCGTGCACCGCCGCTACGAGCTGGTCCCGTACCTGTACGGGCAGTGCCGACGGGCGGTCGACACCGGCGTGTCGGCGCTTCGTCCGATGTACCACGACCACCCCGACCGGGACGCCGCCTACGTCGCCGACGGCCAGTACCTCCTCGGCGACGACCTGGTGGTGGCGCCGGTGGTCACACCTCTCGACGACGACCGGATGGCGCCGATCCGGGTGTGGCTCCCCCGGGGTCGTTGGTACGACACGGCACTCGGCGAGACCGTCACGGTCCGGCGGGCCGACGGCGAGTGGTTCGAGCGCCGCTACCTGCTCGACGAGGTGCCGGTGTTCGCCGCGGCGGGGGCGGTGATCGCCGGCCAGCGCGACGCCCAGCGGCTCGACGCCCCCTGCTATCCGCACCCGGTCATCACCGCCTATCCCGGCGGCGACGGCGACGGCGAGCTCTACGAGGACGACGGGGTCTCGCCCGACTACCTGCGGGGCGACTCGGTGACGGTGCGGCTGCGCCAACGGGTCACCGACCGGGCCCGCTCGGTGCGGATCGGTCCGGCCCGTGGCGACTACGCCGGCTGGGAGCGGCACCGGCCGATCGAGGTGCGCATCGTGGCCGAGGCGGTCCCACGGTCGGTCGAGGTCGACGGTCGCGCGTTGCCGATGGCCACTGCTCCGGACGGCACCGGGATCCGGGCCGGCCGGGGCTACTGGTACCACGACACCGCCGCGGCCTCGGTCGTGGTGCGGATGCCGCGGATCGACCTGCGGGCCACGACGACGGTGCGGTTGGTGCGGGACCGGGACCGGCCCCGTTCGATCGATCGGATGCTCGACGGGTACCCGGGTCTGGCCCGCCGCCTCGATGCGGTGGCCGAGCGGGTCGGCGAGGTGTCCGCCGGCTACGAGCTGCACCCCGAGGAGCGACTGGCGGTCGACCTGGCCCAGGCCGCATCGAGGGTCACTCGTGACCCGACGACGCTGGGCGCCGAGGTCCGTCGGGCTCGGTCCTCGTTGGGCCACCTCGAGACGGTGCTCGCCGAGTTCCAGACGGCGTGGGGCCGGGCGATCGCCCTGCCGTTCCCGGAGCAGCGGATCCAGGCGGTCGCCGTCGTCGCCGAGGCTCGGGCGATCCTCGCCACGACCCGTTCCCAGTTCGGCTGACCCCACCCTGCTTTGTCCCGCACAGGCGCGGTGATCACCGCGCCTGTGCGGGACAAAGCGGGGTGTGACGCCAATCACCGGGCGGGTCGTTGCCGAACGCGACCGGGCCGCCCATCGTGGATGGGGACGACCCCCGCACGGAGGTGCCCATGGGCCGACCACTCTCCACCGACACCTGGCGCGACGCTCCCCGCGACCGCGTGCGGGTTCTCGTCGAGTGCCCGCCGGAGAACACCCCCGACCTCGTGTTCTGCGTCTGAGATCGCCGCGGAGGGTCCGACCCGAAATGAACCAAGCCTGGTTGTCTCCTCGTTGACGAGAGGAGCATCAGATGACGACCAGCAGCGGGCGTCGGAGGCCGACGAAGTTGTCGCCGGAGAAGAAGTGGGAGATCTTCTTGGCGGTCACCGCCGGGGACATCACCCAAGCCGACGCGGCACGCAAGCACGCGGTGGATGTGTCGACGGTGATCGGCATCCGACGCACGGTGAAGGACGCTGCGCTCGCCGCGCTGGCCCGCAAGCCGGGTCGTCCCGCGAGCGAACGGAACTGGGAGCTCGAAGCAGCCCGCGCCGAGATCGCCCAGCTGACCGAAGCAATCAAGTCCCAGGCGATCGAGCTGGCGGTCGTCCGGGGAAAATCGGGTTGGGACTGAACGGACCGGTCCCGGCGCGGGTCCCCGCCGAGGTGAAGGAACTGGTCCTCAAGACCGTCGACGACGCAGTAGCGGCGGGGTTCTCGCACCGGTGGGCGTGCTCGCTGTGGCAGGTGTCTGACGACCGGGTGCACCGTTGGCGGGCCCGCCGTCGGGATGTCGGCACCCTCGAGGACCTCGCCCCGGGCGGCACCGCCGTTCACGCTCTGCTGCCCGCCGAGGTGGACGCGATCATGGCGATCGCCGAGCAGTGGGGGCCGGTCGACCGGTCCCACCGCAAGCTCGCCCACCGCGGTTCCTACGTCGGTCAGGTATGGGTGTCGCCCTCGACGTTCCGGCGTGTTCTCGCAGCCCAGGGCCTGGTTCTGCCCCAGTTGCCGGCGATGCCACGCCGGGACAAGACGCCGTGGCCCGACTGGCTGGTGTGGGAACCGAACCGGATCTGGATCTGGGACGTCACCCACTTCAGTCGGTCGCGGCGCTGCGTGTTCGCAGTCATCGACATGGTCAGCCGCTACTGGATCGCCACGCTCGTGTCGCCCGAGGAGACCTCCACCCAGGTCCGGGTCGTGTTCGACCAAGCGCTCGTCGACCAGGGCCTCGACGAACTGCTCACCGATGACCGCCTCGACCTCGACACCGATGACCCGGCCCGGCCGATCCTGCTAGCGGTGTCCGACAACGGTCCGGCCATGACCTCAGTTGACACCCGCGCCTACATGGCCATGATGGCCATCGCCCAACACCACGGCCGGCCCCACACGCCCACCGACCAGGCCTGGATCGAGACGTTCTTCGGGCACATCAAGCACGAATGGCCCCACCTGCTCGACATCACCGATCCTGCCCTGCTCGAAACCGAACTCGACCGCATCCGCATCGACTACAACACGGTCAGGTTGCACGAAGCGATCGGCTACGTCACCCCACACGACGAACACCACGGCCAAGGAGAAGCCATCCGCGAGGCCCGCCGGCAAGGCCTCACCCGAGCCCGCCAGACCAGGCTCGAGCACAACCGCCGGACCACCACCAACAAGCCCGAGGAGACACCATGACTTGGTTCATTTCCAAGCCGACCTCCGCGGAAGACTCAGACACACCTCACTCGTCGCCGAGGTCCTGCGCCGGGAGGGCTACGAGGTCCGTGTCTGCGAGGGACCCGTACCGCACCACGCCTGCCCGCTGGTCGCGACCGGAGCGTGCAACCTGGTGGCGGGTGCCGATGTGGTGGTGAACCTTTTCGGGTCGACCGATCCCGTCAGACGGGAGGTGCTGGGGGCGATCACCGACGAGCGCCGGCCACCGGCCGTGATCACCGAGATGACGAACCCGGAACTGGAACGCCGCACCGAGTCCGACAGCTGGTGGTTCGACCGGGACCGGGTCCACATCGTCGAGACGCCGGTGACCGCGGCGACCCTGATCGAGGCGGTCGAGACCGCCCTGCGACTGCGCAGCAAGGAACCCCCGGTCTCGTGCAGCGGGGTCGGCTGAGAGACCTCGGATGGTGGGCTGCCGGCACCGGACCCGTTGCCGGTGTCAGTGCATCGCCCTACCCTGACCTCGACGACAGCGTCACCGACTTCCCCCGTCGAGAGCGCCGACCCACGTCGGGCGCCCGGACCGAGGAAGCCAGATGGCCCTGACCGAACGAAACCGATCCGCCCTGTACCAGGGGCTGACCACCGTCATCGACGAGGAGGCCGTGGAGGAGATGCTCTCGTACTTCCCGGCACGCGACGTCGAGGAACCCGCCACCAAGGAGTTCCTCCGCGCCGAGACGGCCCTGCTCCGCACCGAGCTCAAGGACGACATGACCGTGCTCCGAACCGAGCTCAAGGACGAGATGGCGGTCCTCCGCATCGAGTTCAAGGACGAGATGGCGGTCCTCCGCACCGAGCTCAAAGACGAGACGGCCGTCCTCCGCACCGAGCTCAAAGACGAGATGGCGGTCCTCCGCACCGAACTCAAAGACGAGACGGCCCTGCTCCGAACCGAACTCAAAGACGAGACGGCTCTGCTCCGAACCGAGCTCAAGGACGAGACTGCCCTGCTCCGAACCGAACTCAAAGACGAGACGGCCCTGCTCCGAACCGAGCTCAAGGACGACATGGCCGTGCTCCGCACCGAGATGGCGGCGATGGAGTTGCGGATCGACGACCGCATGGACGAGCGGTTCCGGTCCATGTACGGCCTGACGATCGGGACGAACGTGGCCACCGTCGTCGCCGTGGCGATGGTGATCTTCGCCGCCCTCCGCCTCTGAGCGTCCGACGTCGGGGTCCGAGCACCCAAACAACCAGACACACAAACAATCAGTCTTGACTGTTTGTTGGATCCATCGGAAGATCGACGGGTGACCGTGACCCGGGTGCCCCAGGAGGAGCGCAGCCGGGTCATGCGCGAACGGCTGCTCGACGCCGCGGTGGAATGCCTCATCGAGTGCGGCTACTCCGGCACATCGACCACTCTGGTGTCCGAGCGTGCCGGGGTCTCCCGCGGCGCGCAGCTGCACCACTTCCCCTCCCGGGCCGACCTGCTGGTGGCCGCGGTGGAGCACGTCGCCCAGGCCCGCGGCGACGACCTGGTCGACGCGGCCCGGCGGGTAGCTCCCGGCGACCGCCGCAAGGTGCTTCGCATGCTGGCGGACCACGTCACCTCCCCGGTGTTCGACGCCGCGCTGGAGCTGTGGGTCGCCGCACGCACCGACCCCGAGCTGCTCGCCGCCGTCGCTCCCCTCGAGCGCCGGATCGGACGTCAGACCCACCAGCTGGCGGTCGCCGCGCTGGACGCCGACGAGTCGGTCCCGGGCACTCGCGAGCTGATCGAGGCCACCCTCGACATGATCCGCGGGTTGGGGCTGGCCAAGGCGCTGAGCGACGACACACGGCGACGCAACCGCGTGCTGGACCGCTGGGCCGGCGTCCTCGACCGCGAGCTCGGCCCGACCACCGAACCGGAGCAGCCATGAGCGTTCTCGACGACGTCCTCGACGACCTGACCGCCGAAGGAGACCAGCTCGAGAGCTGGGTCACGCCGCTGAGCGACGAGCAGTGGCGGACCCCGACGCCCGCGGCCGGCTGGGACGTCGCCACCACCATCGCCCACCTGGCATGGACCGACGAGGTGGTCGTGGTCGCCGCCACCGACCCCACCGGCTGGGAGCAGCTGATCCTGGAGGCGATGGGCGACCCCGAGGGGTTCGTCGACGCCACCGCGGCCGCGGCGGCCACCGCCCCCGCCGTCGATCTGCTCGATCGGTGGCGCACCGCCCGACGCCGCCTGCCCGACGTGCTGCGCTCCACCCGGAGGGCGAGAAGGTCCCGTGGTTCGGGCCGCCGATGTCACCGGCGTCGATGGCGACTGCCCGGTTCATGGAGACCTGGGCCCACGGCCTGGACGTCGCCGACGCCCTGGGCGTAACCGCCGAGCCCACCGACCGCATCCGCCACGTCGCCCACCTGGGGGTGCGCACCCGTGACTTCGCCTACGCCACCCACTCGATGGACCCTCCGGCCGAGGCGTTCCGCGTCGAGCTGCGCGCACCGTCGGGCGAGACCTGGACGTGGGGACCCGACGACGCCGTGCAGTCGGTGACGGGTCCGGCCTATGACTTCTGCCTACTGGTCACCCACCGCCGCCACCGCGACGACCTGGACCTGGTCGCCACCGGAGCGGACGCCGACCGGTGGCTCGACATCGCCCAGGCGTTCGCCGGCCCGCCCGGCACGGGACGCACGCCGACAAGCGGGGCGACGTGATGAGCGACAACACGCACGGCGCGGACGGCTCGGCTACCGAACCGTTGATCGTCGCCAACTGCTCCGGGTTCTACGGCGACCGCCTGTCGGCCATGCGCGAGATGCTCGACGGCGGACCGATCGACGTGATCACCGGCGACTACCTGGCCGAGCTCACCATGCTGATCCTGGGCAGGACCAGCTGCGCGACCGTCGCTCGGCTACGCCCGCACGTTCGTCACCCAGATCGAGCAGTGCCTGGGCACGCGCTCGCGCGGGTGCGCATCGTGTCCAACGCCGGCGGCCTCAACCGATCGGCCTGGCCGAGCGCATCCGCAGGCGGCCGCCGGGCTGGGCCTGTCGCCGACGATCGGCGTCGTCGACGGCGACGACCTGGCCCCCCGCGCCGGCGAGCTCGGCTTCGAGGGTGCGCTGACCGCGAACGCCTACCTGGGCGGCTTCGGCATCGCCCGGGCACTCGCCGCGGGAGCCGATGTGGTGGTCACCGGCCGGGTGACCGACGCGTCGGTCGTGGTCGGCCCTGGCATCTGGCGCTTCGGGTGGGGCCCGGACGACCACGACGCGCTCGCCGGCGCGGTCGCCGCGGGTCACGTCATCGAGTGCGGCACCCACGCGACCGGCGGCAACTTCTCGGGGTTCATGGACCTGCCCCGCGACGCCCGGCCGCTCGGGTTCCCGATCGCCGAGCTGCACGCCGACGGATCCAGCGTCATCACCAAGCACCCCGGCACCGGAGGCACGGTCACGATCGACACCGTCACCGCGCAGCTCATGTACGAGATCCAGGGTCCGGTCTACGACAACCCCGACGTGCGCACCGACCTCCGCAGCATCGAGCTGTCCGGCGACGGCCGGGACCGGGTGCGCATCTCCGGGGTCACCGGCTCGGCACCGCCGGAGCAGCTCAAGGTCGCCACCAACACCCTGGGCGGCCACCGCAACCAGATGGAGTTCGTGCTCGTCGGCCTGGACCTCGACGCCAAGGAGGCGTGGCTGCGCGAGCAGATGGACGCGGCGCTCGCCGACCGTCGCCCCGCCGAGGTCGTCTGGACCCGCGGGCCTGACCCCGCCGCCGACGCGGACACCGAGGAGGGCGCCGCCCGGCGGGTGCGTTGCGTGGTCAAGGACCCCTCCGCCGAGGTGGTCGGCAAGGCGTTCACCGCCGCGGGGGTCGAGCTGGCGCTGGCGTCGTACCCGGGGTTCACACTCACCGCGCCGCCCGGCAAGCCGTCGCCGTTCGGGGTGTACCGACCCGCCTACGTCGACCGGAACCAGGTGCACGAACGGGTGCTCGTCGACGGCGTCGAGATCGGAGAGGCCTCATGAGCACCAGCCGCGTACCGCTGGGCACGTTCGTGCACGCCCGCTCCGGCGACAAGGGCGGCAACGCCAACATCGGACTGTGGGTGCGTCAGGACCCGACCGGCTCCGAGGACCCGGAGCGCCGATCGGCCCGCATCGACTGGCTCCTCGGCTTCGTCACCACCGAACGGGTCCGCGAGCTGCTGCCCGAGACGGCCCAGCTCTCCGTCGTGGTGCACCCGCTGGCCAACCTGGGCGGCGTGAACGTCATCGTCGAAGGGCTGCTCGGCGACGGCGTCGCAGCGTCGACCCGCTTCGACCCCCAGGCCAAGGCGCTCGGCGAGTGGATCCGCTCCCGACTGGTCGACGTGCCCGACGAGCTGCTCGACCCCACTCCGTCATGAGGAGCATCCCGTGCAGATGACCGACGAGCAGCTCGCGCTGCGCGACAGCGCCCGCCGCTTCACCGAGAACGAGATCCTCCCCCACCTCGACGAGTGGGAGGAGACAGGCGAGCTGCCCCGCTCGCTGCACCGCGCCACCGCGGCTGCGGGCCTGCTGGCGGTCGGCTACCCCGAAGCGGTCGGCGGCGACGGTGGCGACCTCCTCGACGCCTGCGCCCTGCAGGAGGGCTTCATGGAGGCCGGCGCGTCCGGCGGGCTGATGGCGTCGCTGTTCACCCACGGCATCGCGCTGCCCCACATGATCGCCCACGGCTCCCCACAGCTGATCGACCGCTACGTCCGCCCGACACTCGCCGGCGAGATGATCGGCTCGCTGGCGGTCACCGAACCCGGAGGCGGTTCCGACGTCGCGGGAATCACCACGAAGGCAGTGCGCGACGGCGACCGCTACATCGTCAACGGTGCCAAGACGTTCATCACCTCGGGGGTTCGTGCGGACTTCGTGACCACCGCGGTGCGCACCGGCGGACCGGGCCACGGCGGCATCTCGATCCTGGTCGTCGACACCGACACCCCCGGCTTCACCGTCACCCGGGCGTTGCGCAAGATGGGCTGGCACTGCTCGGACACCGCCGAGCTGTCCTACGTCGACGTCGAGGTGCCGGCCGACAACCTCGTCGGAGAAGAGGGCCGGGGATTCGTCTACATCGCCGAGCAGTTCGTGGTGGAGCGGATCTTCCTGGCGCTCATGGGCTACGGCCACGCGGCGCGGGCGCTCGCCCTCGCCGCGCAGTACTGCCAGGACCGGGTCACCTTCGGCAAGCCCCTGGTGGCCAACCAGGTCGTGCGGGCCAAGCTCGTCGAGATGCACCGCCAGGTCGCCGTCGCCCGCACCTACACCCTCGAGGTCGCCCGCCGTCACGTCGCCGGTGAGACCGTGATCGCCGAGGCGTGCCTGGCCAAGCAGACCGCCGTCGACGCCGCGGTCGCCGTCACCAACGACGCGGTGCAGCTGTTCGGCGGCGCCGGCTACATGCACGGCACCGAGGTCGAACGCCACTACCGCGACGCCCGCATCCTGCCCATCGGAGGAGGATCCACCGAAGTGCTGACCGATCTCGCCGCCCGACTGCTGGGGTACTCGACATGAGCGCTGGAACGAGCACCGACACCACCGACCCAACCGAACCCGTGTCCCGCCGTGAGGCGATGCTGGCCAAGATCGCCTCGCTGCACGAGGAGCAGACCAAGGCCGTCAACGCCGGGGCCAAGTACGTCGAACGCCACCATGCCCGCGGCAAGCTGACCGCCCGCGAGCGCATCGACCTGCTCCTCGACGAGGGCTCCGCGTTCCTCGAGCTGATGCCGCTCGCTGCCTGGGGGACCGACTTCCCCGTCGGCGCCAGCCTGGTCGTCGGCATCGGGGTCGTCGAGGGAGTCGAGTGCGTGATCTCGGCCAACGACCCGACGGTGAAGGGCGGGGCGCTCAACCCGTACTCGCTGCGCAAGTCGTTCCGGGCCGCCGAGATCGCCCAGCAGAACAACATGCCGTCGATCAACCTGACCGAGTCCGGCGGTGCGGACCTGCCGACCCAGAAGGACATCTTCATCCCCGGCGGCCGGGCGTTCCGCGACCTGACCCGGTCCTCGGCGGCCAAGCGCCCGACGATCTCGGTCGTGTTCGGCAACTCGACCGCCGGTGGTGCCTACGTGCCGGGCATGTGCGACTACGTGATCATGGTCAAGGAGCAGGCCAAGGTGTTCCTGGGCGGGCCGCCTCTGGTCAAGATGGCAACCGGCGAGGAGAGCGACGACGAGTCGCTCGGCGGCGCCGAGATGCACTCCCGGGTGTCGGGCTCGTCGGACTTCCTGGCCGTCGACGAGCACGACGCCATCCGCCTGGCCCGTCGGGTGGTCGCCCGCCTCAACTGGCGCAAGCGCGGCAACCTGCCACCGCCGACCTACGCCGAGCCGGACCTGGACCCCGACGGACTGCTCGACCTGATCCCCACCGACCTGCGCGAGCCGTTCGACCCCCGCGAGGCGATCCTGCGCATCGTCGACGGCACCGGCGACGACAACGGAGCGCCGTTCGACGAGTTCAAGCCGCTGTACGGCCCGGCGCTGTGCGTCGGGTGGGCCCGCCTGCACGGCCACGAGATCGGCATCCTCGCCAACGCCCGCGGCGTGCTGATGAGTGAGGAGGCCCAGAAGGCGGCGCAGTTCATCCAGCTCGCCAACCAGAAGGACACGCCGCTGCTGTTCCTGCACAACACCACCGGCTACATGGTCGGCAAGGACTACGAGCAGGGCGGGATCATCAAGCACGGGGCGATGATGATCAACGCGGTGTCCAACTCGAAGGTGCCGCACCTGACGGTGATCATGGGCGCCTCCTACGGTGCCGGGAACTACGGCATGAACGGCCGGGCCTACGACCCCCGGTTCCTGTTCACCTGGCCGTCGGCCAAGTCCGCGGTGATGGGCCCGGCACAGCTCGCCGGGGTTCTCGAGATCGTGGCCCGCGAGTCCGCCGCGTCCAAGGGCGAGCCGTTCGACGCCGAGGCGTTCGCCGGCATCACCCAGATGGTCGAGGCGACCATCGAGGAGCAGTCGCTGCCGTACTTCCTGTCGGGGATGGTCTACGACGACGGCGTCATCGACCCGCGCGACACCCGGACGGTGCTGGGCATCTGCCTGTCCGTCATCGACAACGAGCCGATCGAGGGCGCCATGAACTTCGGCGTCTTCCGGATGTAGAGGGGCGCCGCCGTGAGCGATGACACAGTGATCACCCGGCTGCTGGTCGCCAACCGGGGCGAGATCGCCCGCCGCGTGTTCCGCACGTGCCGCGACCTGGGCATCGCGACGGTGGCGGTGCACTCCGACGCAGACGCAGCCATGGCGTTCGTCGCCGAGGCCGACGCCACGGTGCGCCTGCCCGGCAACTCCCCGGCGGAGACGTACCTGCGCATCGACCTGATCGTCGACGCAGCCCTACGCACCGGCGCCGACGCGCGGTGCACCCCGGCTACGGGATTCCTGTCGGAGAACGCCGACTTCGCCCGTGCCGTGGTCGATGCCGGGCTCACCTGGGTAGGACCCGACCCCGAGTCGATCGAGACCATGGGCTCCAAGATCTCGGCCAAGGCACTGATGGCCGAGGCGGGAGTACCGGTTCTCGGCGAGCTCACCGCCACAACCGCTACGGAGGCCGACCTGCCGCTCCTCGTCAAAGCGTCCGCGGGGGGCGGCGGGCGCGGCATGCGGGTGGTGCGTGACCTGGCGGCCCTCGGTGCCGAGATCGACGCCGCGTCCTCCGAGGCCGCCTCGGCGTTCGGCGACGGCACCGTGTTCGTGGAGCCCTACGTCGAGCACGGTCGTCACGTCGAGGTGCAGGTCGTCGGCGCGTCCGACGGGGTGCTGGTGCTCGGTGAGCGTGATTGCTCGGTGCAGCGACGACACCAGAAGGTCATCGAGGAGGCTCCGGCGCCCGGCCTGTCCGACGCCACCCGCGCCGCGCTGCACGACGCGGCCCGGGCCGCGGCGGCCGCCATCGACTACCGGGGGGCCGGCACCGTCGAGTTCCTCTACGACCCCGGACGCGATCGTTTCTGGTTCCTCGAGATGAACACCCGGCTCCAGGTCGAGCACCCCGTCACCGAGGCCGTGCTCGGCATCGACCTCGTGGCGTTGCAGATCGCGGTGGCCGAGGGTCGACCGCTCGCGGAGCTCGTCGTGCCCGAGCCGTCGGGCCACGCGGTCGAGGTGCGCCTGTACGCCGAGGACCCCGCCGCGGGCTACCGTCCGCAGTCCGGCCGGCTCCGACGGTTCGAGATCGACGGGGTTCGCTCCCGGTTCGAGGGCCCCGACGTCGCCGGCATCCGACTCGACTCCGGCGTCGGTGCCGGCGACGAGATCAGCACCTTCTACGACGCGATGATCGCCAAGGTCGTCGCGTGGGCACCGACCCGCGACCAGGCGTTGCGCCGCCTCGCCGCCGCTCTGGCCGACGCCGAGATCCACGGCCTGCGCACCAACCGCAACCTGCTGGTGAACCTGCTGCGCGACCCGGTGGTGCGGGACGGCCGCATGGACACGACCTGGCTGGACGGAGCTGACCTGTCCACACTCGGCCGCTGCGTCACGTCCCCGGACGCGGTGGGCCTCAGCGCGTTCGCGGCGACGATCGCGGTGGCCGAGCAGGCCCGCATGCAACGTCCGGTGCAGCAGCGCATCACGTCCGGCTACCGCAACGTGGTCGCCGAGCCCCTGCTCGCAGCGTTCGAGGACACCGACGGCGAGCCGGTGGACGTCCGCTGGCACGGCGGAGCGACGCCATGCCCCGCCGACCGCGACGACGTCCGGGTGACCGGCGTCGAACTGCCCGTCGGGTCCGGACAGGGCGATCCCGTCGTCGTCCGCCTCGACGTCGCCGGTGTCACCCACACCTTCCGCGTCCACGTCGACGGTCGCCACGTCGACGTCGAGTCCGCGCTCGGACACGTCGCGCTCACCCGCCGACCACGGTTGGTCGACCCCGCCGGGCTGGTCGCCGAAGGGTCGCTCCTCGCCCCCATGCCCGGCTCGGTCATCGACGTGCGCGTCGGTGTCGGCGACCACGTGAGCGAGGGCGACACGCTCGTGGTCATGGAAGCCATGAAGATGCAGCACGCCATCGCCGCGCCCGCGGCCGGCGTCGTCGTCGAGTTGGGTGCCGAGGTCGGCAGCCAGGTCGACGCCGGCACCGTGCTCGCCGTCGTCGATGCCGACGCCGCCGAGTCGCTCGAGCCGGCCCACGAAGGAGAGACCCCGTGACCACCATGTTCGCCGAACCCGAGGAGCGCGTCGCCCTGCGCGACGCGGTCGCCAAGCTCGCCGGCACGTACGGCCGCGAGTACGTCGAACGCCAGGCCGCAGCGGGCGACAAGATGACCGACATGTGGCTCGAGATGGGCCGCAGCGGCTTCCTCGGTGTGAACCTGCCCGAGGAGTACGGCGGGGGCGGCGGCGGCATGGCCGATCTGGCCGCCGTGCTCGAGGAGTGCGCCACCGCGGGCGCCCCGCTGCTGATGATGGTCGTGTCTCCGGCGATCTGTGGGTCGATCATCGTGCGCTGCGGCACCGAGGAGCAGAAGCGCCGCTGGGTACCGGGCCTGGCCGACGGCACGCTGCTGATGGCGTTCGGCATCACCGAGGCCGACGCCGGATCGAACTCGCACCAGATCACCACGACCGCCCGCCGCGACGGCGACGAGTGGACCCTCAACGGCCAGAAGACCTTCATCTCCGGAGTCGACGAGGCGCAGTCGGTGCTGATCGTTGCGCGCACCGAGGACGAGAAGACCGGCAAGCTGCGCCCGGCGCTGTTCGTGGTGCCCACCGACACCCCCGGGTTCAGCCGCTCCCCCATCGAGATGGGCTGGGCCGCCCCCGAGAAGCAGTTCACGCTGTTCCTCGACGACGTGCGCCTTCCTCACGACGCGCTGATCGGCGAGCAGGACGGCGACCTGTGGCAGCTGTTCGCCGGGTTGAACCCCGAGCGCATCATGGGCGCCGCCATGTCGTGCGGCATCGCCCGCTACGCGCTCGGCCGCGCCGTCGAGTACGCCAAGGAGCGCAAGGTCTGGAAGGACCAGCCGATCGGCGCGCACCAGGGCATCGCCCACCCGCTCGCCCGCATCAAGATCGAGCTGGAGCAGGCCCGGCTGCTGTGGCAGAAGGCGGCCGCGCTCTACGACGCGGGCGACGACTTCGGTGCCGGCGAGTACGCCAACATGGCCAAGTACGCGGGCGGCGAGATCGCCTGCAACGCCACCGACGTGGCCGTGCACACCCACGGCGGCAACGGGCTCACCGTCGAGTACGGCCTGGCCAACATGCTCGTCGCCGCCCGGCTCGGCCGCATCGCGCCGGTGTCGCGCGAGATGATCCTGAACTTCGTGGCCATGCACTCGCTCGGCCTGCCCAAGTCGTACTGACCCACGACGTACTGACCCGATTCGAACCGCGGAGATCCCGATGACCGAGCTCGTGCACCACGATGTCGCCGACGGCGTCGGCACCATCACCCTCGACAGCCCGCACAACCGCAACGCGCTGAGCCGTCAGCTCGTCACCGAGCTGTTCGCCGCGCTCGAGGCCGCCCGGAGTGACGACTCGGCCGTGGTCGTGCTGCGGAGCGCGGATCGGGTCTTCTGCTCGGGAGCGGACCTGAGCGAGGCGACCGAGGGCGCCATGGAGCAGGGCACCCGGGCGCTGGTCGATCTCCAGCGCCTGATCGTCACGCACCCCAAGCCGGTGGTGGTGCGCCTGGCCGGACCGGTGCGGGCCGGGGGCCTCGGCCTGGTCGCCAGCGCCGACATCGCGATCTGCTCCGACGACGTCACGTTCGCGTTCACCGAGGCGCGCCTGGGTGTCGCCCCGGCGGTGATCAGCCTGACCGTGTTGGCCCGCATGACCAGCCGCGCCGCGTTCGACACGTTCCTGACCGGTCGCACCTTCGACGCGGCCGAGGCCGCGGCGATGGGCCTGGTCACCCGCAGCGTGCCCGCCGACGAGCTCGACGACGAGATCGCCCGGGTCTGCGACGACCTCCGACAGGCCCACCCTCAGGGGCTCGCCGAGACCAAGGCGCTGCTGGCCCGCGAGGTGGTGGCGCGCATCGATGCCGGAGCCGACGACATGGCCGCTCTCAGCGCCCGGCTGTTCGCCAGCGACGGCGCCCGCGAAGCGATCACCGCCTTCCTGCAGCGCCGCTGACCCCCACCGCCCCGCTTTGTCCCGCAGGGACGCGGTGATCACCGCTTCTGTGCGTGACAGAGCAAGATGAGCCGATGACGTTCCCGACTGCCACACCGTCATCGCAGGGGATCGATCCCGTCGCACTGGCCGACTTCGTCGACGCGGTCGACACCGATCCCCGCATCGAGGCGCACGGGCTGATCGTCCAGCGCCGCGGCCGCCGGGTGCTGGAGGCCTACTGGAGTCCCCACCGCGCCGGAGAGGCCCGGCTTGTGTACTCGCTGAGCAAGTCCTTCACCGGGGCTGCTCTGGGCCTGGCCGTCGGGGACGGGCTGGTGTCGCTCGACGACCGCGTCGCTGACCACCTCGGCGACCTGATGGTCGACCCCGGACCGCTGACCGAGCGCACACTGATCCGTCACATCGCATCCATGTCCAGCGGTCACCGCGACGAGACCCTGCTCGACGCCTTCATGGCCGAACCCGACGATCCGCTGCGCGGCTACTTCACGCTCGAGCCCGATCACGAGCCCGGGACCTGGTTCGCCTACAACCAGCCACCCGTGCTCGCCCTGTCGGCGCTCCTCCACCGGGTCACCGGCCGGCGGCTCGTCGACCAGCTCCGGGCTCGGGTGCTCGAACCGATCGGGATAGGCAATCTGCGCTGGTACCAGTACCGGCCCGGGGTCGACCTGGGCTTCTCGGGCGTGTTCACCGATCTCGACGCCATCGCCCGGTTCGGCCAGCTCCACCTCGACGACGGCGTATGGGACGGCAGGCGGCTGCTCCCCGAGGGGTGGGTGGGCTTGGCGTCCAGCATCCAGGTGACGAACGAGCAACGGATCGAACCGGACTGGAGCCGGGGCTACGGGTTCCAGCTCTGGATGTGTCGGCACGGGTTCCGCGGCGACGGCGCCTTCGGCCAGTACATGGTGGTGCTGCCGGAGCAGGACGCGGTTGTGGCGTTCTTCTCCCACACCGAGGACATGCAGTCGTTCATGGACCTGATCTGGGATCGGCTGCTCCCTGCCTTCGACCCGCCCCGGACCCCGGATCCCAGTGCCGACGCGGCGGTCGCCGAGCGCACCTCGGCGTTGCAGCACCCCACCGCCTCGGCCCGGTCGGGCTGGGCTGGGTCACCGTCGGTAGCGGTCCGGGGCTCGTTCACCCGGGCTGACGGGGTGGCGAGCCACTCGAGCATCACAGGGGTCGAGATCGACGGCGCCCACCTGCTGTTGCACGAGGGCGACCTGGTGACCCGCGTCCCGCTGAGCTCGAGCTGGGTCGACGTCGCCGGAGTCCCGATGTCGGCCAGCGCAGCCGCGGACGGAGACGGCCGGCTCACCGTGGATCTGGTGTTGCGGGCGTCACCGCACCGGTTGGAGCTGACCACCGACCCGACAACATCGACGTTCACGGCAACCTGGCCGCTGTTCCCGTTGTTCGGGATGGGCCTGGACACGGCGCTGGCCCGGATCGGCCCCCCACCGGACTGACCGCCGACCCTCCCGATTCCGCTTCTGTAGTGCGAGATCCAGGCGTTCGCCTGGATCTCGCACTACAGAACAGGCCGTCTGCGTCAGCTGATGACGGTCGTGGCCAGGATCGGGTTGGTCGCGGCGTAGCAGTTCGACGTCGAGGTGACCGATCCCAGGATCGGGATGTTGTTCACCCGGGTCTGGAACGTGAGGGCCGGATCGCCGTAGGAGGTCCCGGCGTAGGCGAACCCGAGCGACGTGCCCGCGGCGCCGGTGGCCTGGAACGTGACGGTCACCTTGGGGAAGTTCGCCGACACGCCCGCGGCGAGCGTGCCGGGGACGGTCAGGACCACCTTGCCGCCGCTCACGGCCACGCTCGGTGTCCCCGAACCCAGGTTGGAGCCGCCGCTGTACGTGGCTCCGACGAACGTCGCCCCCGCCGGCACGTTGAACCGGTACTGGACGTTGGCCACGTAGCCGATGGGGTAGCCGCCCCCCGAGGTGGGCACCGCCATCGGGTCCGGGGTCAGCTCGACGTCGAAGTCGGCGCCTGCCGCGACCGTCGTCGGCGCGAGCACGGTCGCGCCGGTGTCGTTGGCGTCGTAGCTCGTCTGGCCCGCGGCGGTCGTGTAGCAGCTCATCGCCACAGCGGTGTGCACGGGCTGGGCCGCCGGTGCGGTCGAGCTGGTCGTCGTCGATGACGTCGTGGTGCCCGAGTGCGACGGGTCCGTCGTCGCCCCGTTGTCCCAGATCCCGTAGCGAAGCCCGGCAGCACCGGAGCGACCAGCGGTCCCGGCGTTGCCGGACCCCGAGGAAGCTCCACCGCTCGGGCCGCAGCCGCCGATGTTGGCGCAGTTGCCCGGGGCTCCGCCGACTCCTGCCGCTCCGGCAGCACCGCCGTTGCCGCCCGCGGACGCGGTCGGAGCCGCTCCGATCGGCGAACCGCTGGTCGCCACAGAGCCCGACCCGCTGTGCAGCAGGCCGATGGACGGACCGCCGGCGCCGCCACCGCCGCCGCCACCCGCACCGGGCGCGCCCGCCGTTCCGGCCGATCCGGCCTGACCGCTGAACGTCACGCCGGCCGCGAGGGTGCTCGAGCCTCCCTCGCCCCCGGAACCGGCCGACCCCGCCCAACCAGCGGAACCGCCGCTTGCATCGGTACCACAGCCGAACAGGCTGCCGCAGCCACCGGAGCCACCACTGGCGCCCCCACCGCTCGGGGCCCCGGACTCACCCGAGCTGCTGTAGCCACCGCCGTTGCCGCCGGCACCGGAGTTGGCCGGAGCCGACCCGGCGCAGGCGGCTCCGCCCGGGCCCCGGTTGGACCCGCTGCCGTTGCCACCGGCACCGCCGGCGCAGCCGGGAGCCGGAGCGGACGGGGCGACGGGAGCCGCCGCCCCTGCGGCCCCCGCGCCCGACTCGATGGAACCGCCGTCGATGTCGAGGACGGCGCCGTTGATCGCCCGGACGCCGTAGGCGCTCTGGCCGGCTCCGGTCGCGTCGCCGCTACGGATCACCGGCGCGGTCAGCGCGACCGTGGCACCGTCGACCAGCAGCGCGGTGGCCGAGGAACCGCTGACACCGCCGGTCAGGGTCACGCCGTCCAGGCTGAGTCCGGCGCCGGAGCCGTCGACGTAGGCCGCCAGCGAGGTGCGACCGGAGGTCGACTCGTCACCCCCGACGGCGGTCAGACCGGCGACGGTGGTCGGCGCGGTGACGTCGTGGGCGATGATCGCCGCCGACACCCCCGACGCCGGGTCGTAGGAACCGGACACCACCGTGGCCGCACCGGAACCCGAGAAGTCGGCCGAGTACCCGCCCCGCACGTCGACTCCGGATCGCACGGTGAACGCCGGGTAGCCGCCCTGGGCCGCCCAGACCTCGTCGCGGCCGGTCGCACGGCCCGTTCCAGGCCGTGGCCGATCGTCGCGCACGGCTCGGCCGCGGATCCGCACGAGGCCGAGTCCGCCCCGGCGGTGCTGACCAGGACGATTCCGCTGAGGTCGCGCACGACCTCGATCACCATCGTCTCGGTGTCGGTCGCGCCGGTGTTGCCGGTGACGATCAGGCGGGCGGTGTAGGTGCCCGGGTTTGCGTACACGTGGGTTGGTTCGGCAGCGTTCGAGCTGCCCCCGTCACCGAAGTTCTAGCTGTGGCCGGTGATGGTCCCGCCCGGCTGGGTGCTGCTCAGTCCGGAGAACGACACGGCGAGCGGCGCCGGTCCCGAGGTCGGATCAGCCACGATCACCGCCGTGGGCGACGTGTTCACCGTGGTGGTCGAACCCGGTCCCGACGGTGGGGCACACGCCCCGGCCAGCAGCACGACGGTGCCGACGATGACGACGACCGCGGTCGCTCGGATGCGCGTTGGTTGCCCCGTTTCGCCCATGGAGCGGTCCGGGGGTGCCACCCCGCCGATCCGCCCGCCCCTGCCACGTCCATCACCCCGGACGTGGGGCGACGTTGTAGCGGATGTCACATCCGGGGGGCAAGTCAGACCTGACGCATCGTCAGATCACGGCCGGGATGGTCGACCCCGAACCGCGGGACCGCCGACACCGCCCGCGTCGCCTGGGGCAACCTGTCCGGCATGGACTCCTCAGGCTCTCGGATTCCCCACGACCGCCGACCGCTGCTGGACCGTCGCCGGGTGCTCACTCTGGGCGGCGGGCTCATCGGCTCCTCGGTCGCGATCGCCGCGTGCTCCGACGGCGGCTCCTCGGCGACATCGGCGTCCACGGCCTCGACAGCATCCACGACCTCGACGACCGTGGCCGGGGCGTCGTCCACCACCACCGCTGGGGCTCCGAGTGCCGCGGGAACCCCACCGACCACCGTGTTCACCGCGGCCGACTTCGAACCGCTCGATGTGTGCCGGGTGCTGCCGGAGCTGATGGCCGGGCCGTTCCCCACCAAGGTGCAGATGGAACGGCGCGACATCACCGAGGGACGCTCCGGTGAGCCCCTCCGCGTCGGGATCCGCGTGGTCGACCGGTCGTGCATCCCGATCCCGGGCGCCGCGGTGGAGATCTGGCACTGCGACGTCGACGGCGACTACTCCTCGTACCTCGACGGGGTCACCCCCGACGACGACGGCGAGACGACCACGTTCCTGCGCGGCACCCAGACCACCAACGCCGACGGGATCGTCGAGTTCGTGACGATCTGGCCCGGCTGGTATCCGGGACGCGCCATCCACATCCACTCCCGGGTCCACGTCGAGGACCGCACGGTGCTCACCACCCAGTACCTCTTCGACGACGACCTCAACACCGAGGTGACGGCCACCGGCCCTTACGCTCAGCACGGCCCGCCCGACACCCCCAACGCCGACGACAGCGTCGCGGATGACCCCGCCGCCCAGGGCCTGTTGTTCAGCGTGGCCGACGACCCGGCGCTGAAGGGGCGGCGGGCGCTGATCGTCGTCGGGGTCGACCCGGCAGCAGAGTCCGCCTGAGCAGCTGGCAGGAACGTCGGGGTCCCTCGCTACAGTCCGGGGTCGTGTCAGGTCCCGTCCCCCGCCTCGAGCTGAGCGACCCCGGACTGTTCGCCGGCTACGACCCCCGCTCGGTCGAGCGAGGGATCCGCTACGCGGCGGACGGCCGGGTGGAGCTCATCGACGTCGGCGACGGATGGGCCACCGCAGACGTCGCCGGCACCCGACCAACGCCCTACGAGGTCGACATCTCGTGGTCGGTCACCGCTCGGGGCGTGTCGGTCGCCGACGACTGCACCTGCCCGTTGGGCGGCTCCTGCAAGCACGCCGTGGCGGTCATCGTCGAGGTGGCGCGCCACACCAACGCCTCGGTCGGCATCGCCGGCGGCTCCCGCCGCACCACCTCAGCAACCGGACTGGCCGCATCCCGACCGGGGCCGACCTGGCGAACCGCCTTCGACCGCCTCCGCAGCGACGACGAACGGGCGCACACGCCGTTGGCGTTGCAGTTCACCATCAGCCGACCCCGGGCCACCACCTACGACCCCGCGCCCGCCGCGCAGGTGCTGGTCCGCCCCATGCGCCCCGGCGCCAAGGGGAAGTGGGTCAAGAGCGGTGCCGGCTGGCGCGAGGTCACCTCCGGCTACGCGTGGGAGCTGCGTTCCGTCGATCCCGATCAGCTCGCCGCGATCCAGCGTCTGGCTGCCGGATACCGCGAGCTCTCCTACTCATCGGGATCGACCGCGGTGCCCCTGGAGCGCTTCGGTCCGGGCGCCTGGCCGGTGCTGCGAGCCGCGGTCGACGCGGGGGTCGCCCTGATCGACGGACGCGGCCAGGAGACGGTGACGCTGGCGTCGGACCCGGCGACCCTCGCGGTCGACCTGGTCGCGACCGACGACGGCCTCGCCGTCAGCACCGGCTTCGTCCCCGGCGCCGGCACCACGGTGCATGGCGAGGACCAGCTCTTCACCATCGGTCGGCCACCCCACGGCCTCTTCACCGTCCACGACACCCGTCTGGAGCTGATCCCGCTCGATCGACCCGTCCCGGCCGCGCTGGCCGAGCTGATCGGCGGACCACCGGTCGCCGTCCCGGAGTCGGACCTCGACGAGTTCCTCGACGAGGTCCACCCCCGGCTGAGCAGGGTGGCCACGGTCGGTTCGTCCGACGGGTCGATCACCGTCGACGCCACCGAGCTCGACCGCCTGGTCGTCCGCATCGACCACCACGCCGTCGACGCCGCCCGGCTGGAGTGGTGGGTGAGGTACCGCCGGGGCGAGCGGATCTCCACCTTCCCGTTGCGTCACCCCGGCGGCGTCGCCCGCGACCGGTCAGCCGAACGGGATCTGGTGCAGGACGTCGAGCTGCCGACCGACCTCCTCGACGGGCTCGTCGACGTCTCCGGCCGACCCGCCGACGTGTCGGTGCACGGCCCGGACGCCGTCACCCTGCTCACCCGGGTGGTGCCGTGGCTGCTCGATCGCGGCCAGGTCGACGTCGAGCTCCGCGGCGACGCCCCCGAACTGCGCGAAGCCTCCCAGGACCCACTGATCGCGCTCAACGTGACCGACCCCGACGCATCGGACGGGTCCGGAACCGACTGGTTCGACCTGTCGGTCGACGTCTCGATCGACGGCGAACCGATCGAGTTCGCCAGCCTGTTCACCGCGCTCGCCACCGGAGCGTCGGTTCTCATCCTCCCCAGCGGGACGTGGCTGAACCTCGACCGGCCCGAGCTCGACCGGTTGCGCGACCTGATCGACGAGGCCCGGGGGCTGCTCGAGGTCGACGACTCCGGCTCCATCCGGCTCAACCCGTTCCAGACCGACTGGTGGGAGGAGCTCGCGTCGCTGGGAGTGGTCGAGTCCCAGTCACGGCGCTGGGCCGACAACGTCGCCCGCATGCAGGCGCTCAGCGCCCCCGAACCCGTCGATCCCCCTGCAGGACTGGCCGCCGAGCTGCGCCACTACCAGCAGGACGGCCTGGACTGGTTGGCGTTCCTGCACCGCAACCGCCTGGGCGGGATCCTGGCCGACGACATGGGCCTGGGAAAGACCGTCCAGACGCTCGGGCTGTTCCTCCACGTGCTCGATCAGGACCCCGACGCTCGGTTCCTGGTCGTCGCCCCCACCACGGTGGTCGCCAACTGGCACCGCGAGACCGACCGGTTCGCTCCGGGCGTGGAGGTGGTCACCATCCGGGAGACCGAGGCGCGACGCGGCACCTCGTTGACCGAGGCGGTGGGCGACGCCCGGATCGTCGTGACGTCCTACGCCCTGTTCCGTCTGGAGTTCGACCAGTACCGCAGCATCGACTGGGAGATGTTGGTCCTCGACGAGGCGCAGTTCGTCAAGAACCACACGTCGAAGACCTACCAGTGCGTCCGTCGCCTCGAGGCGACCACCAAGCTCGCCATCACCGGCACCCCGATCGAGAACAGCCTGATGGATCTGTGGTCGCTCCTGTCGATCGTGGCCCCCGGGCTCTACCCCGACCCCCGACGATTCTCCGAGGTGTACCGCAAGCCGATCGAGAGCGGTCGGGCCCCGGACCGGCTCGACACGCTGCGACGACGGGTCACGCCCCTGATGCGCCGACGCACCAAGGACGAGGTGCTGACCGAGCTGCCCCCCAAGGTGGAGCAGACCGTCGATGTCGAGCTGAGCGCACGCCACATGCGCATCTACCAGACCCAGCTCCAGCAGCAGCGCAAGAAGGTCCTCGGCCTGGTCGGCGACGTGCAGCGCCACCGATTCGAGATCTTCAAGTCGCTCACCATCCTGCGCCAGCTCAGCCTGGACCCGGCCCTCGTCGACGCCGAGCACGACGGGGTCGGCTCCGCCAAGTTGGACCGCCTGCTCGAGGACCTCACCCAGGTGGTGGCCGAAGGCCACCGGGCGCTGGTGTTCAGCACGTTCACCCGCTTCCTCACCCGGGTGAAGGCCCGTCTGGACGACGCCGGGATCGGCTACGCCTACCTCGACGGCCGCACGCGGAACCGGGAACGACCGATCGCGGCGTTCAAGGACGGCGACGTCCCGGTGTTCGTCATCAGCCTCAAGGCCGGCGGCTTCGGCCTCAACCTGACCGAGGCCGACTACTGCTTCGTGCTCGACCCGTGGTGGAACCCTGCCGCCGAGACGCAGGCCGTGGACCGGGCGCACCGCATCGGTCAGGACAACACCGTGGTGGTGTACCGCTACGTGTCGACCGGGACCATCGAGGAGAAGGTCATGGAGCTCAAGGCCCGCAAGGCCGCTCTGTTCTCCAGCGTGATGGACGCGGACGACGCCCTGACCGGCGCCCTCGACGCGGACGACATCCGGGCGCTGATCGACCTGCCGTCCTGAAAGGCCGGCAGGTCGATCGACAACCCGATTCTCATGACAACTGACTACCGCGGTTGTCGTGACTTGTCGTCAGAAACCTGGGTCACCAGGAGTAGGCGGCGAGGGACTTGACCGGCTTGGTGAAGGCACCGGCGACGAACAGACGCCGGTTCGCCGAGTCCACGTACACGGCCTGCACGCCCTGGTTGCCGCCGTCGACGTTGCTCTGGTAGCCGGTCAGCCCCGGGTTCCAGGTGGTCAACCGACCGTTGGACGCCTCGACCTGGGCACCGAAGTAGGGCCACGGGTTGTTGTCGTGGCGGTGGTAGCCGAGCACGTAGGTCGATCCGACGACACCGACGCCCTGGCAGTCGCCCGGGAGCACCAGACCCCAGTACAGCGAGCCGGTGTTGGGGTTGAGGGTCTTGAACTCGTCGGAGCCGTATCCGGCGACGCCGAGCAGCAGTCGGCTGCCATCCGCGTTGAAGTTGATCACGTTGCCGGCCTGACCGTCGTAGCTCCCGTGGGAGCCGACCCCGGTGTCGGCCCGGAGCTTGGCGTTGAACGCGGTGTCGGGCGCCCCGTTGGCAGGGTTGGCCTTGATCAGGCCGTGGCGGTTCAGCGTTCCGTACTTCTCGAACATGCCGCCGATGTACAGGGTGCCGTTGGGGGCGGTGCCGAGTGATCGGACCGAGCCACCCGAGATGCTCTGGGACCAGACGCTGCCACCGGTGGTCGGATTGGTGCCGCGCACGACGCTGCTGTCTCCGCCGTACACCACGTTGCCGTTGGCCACCGTCAGCGCCCGCACCCGCGATCCGGGCTGGGGATTCCAGCCGGTGACGGCGAAGCTCGGGTTGAGGGCCGCGGCCCGGGGCCGGGCGACGCCGCCGAAGGACGTGAAGTCGCCGCCGACGTAGACGGTGCCGTTGAGGCTGGTGATCGCCCGCACGTAGTTGTTGGCGTTGCCGCCGTAGACCAGCGCACCGGTGAACTCGTCGACCACGGCGAAGTTCTTGGCGTCGCGGCTGACGCCGTCAGGGGTGATCACCTTGGTGAAGTTGCCGCCGAAGGCGATCAGGTTCCGCGACGTGCCGGAGACCTTGGTGATGGCCAGGATGTCGCCGTTGGTGGTGGCGAACCGGAGCCGGGCCCCGATCGTGGTCGACGGTGGCGAACCGATCGCCCCTGCCGTCCCGGACGACACGAACGGTGCGACGACCGACATCACGAGCAACGCGACCGCCAACCGGACGCTGTTCCGACGAACCATGTGGAATCTCCTCCCCTCGCTGTCGGACATCCGCCACGCCCGACCGCACCCCATCGTTCCCAATGGACGCACTCAGCACAAGCTCGAAGGGACCATTTCTGCCCTGAGCGACAGGATTTCTCTCGGCCGGCGGAGGATGTGCACGGATCGCGCGAGCGCCATCATCCTCCGCGGCAATCGCCGGACCGCCAGAGGCGTCAGCTCAGCCGCCGTTGCCGGCGGGGATCCAGGGGCGACAGGGCTTGGCCGCCGCCGGGCACGGCAGCCGCTCCGCGGGAGCAGGTCCCAGCGGCGCCACCGTGAAGGTCACCGACGAGGGTGTCGCCCCGCCGAGGTGGACGGTGTCGACCGTGCTGCGGTCCGCGGGGTCCACCGAGTCGAACGTCCAGCGCTCCCGGTCGCCGTTGACCCCGGCGACCACGATCCGGATGCGGCTCCCGGCCCGGAACACGTGCGACATCGGCATGACCTGCACCGGGACGACGTCGACGGTGCCGGCGCCCCTCAGCGGCTCGACCCGGTCGAAGGTGAGAGCCGGACGGGTCGCAGTCGTTCGGTCGGCGTCGACGTGACGCATCGAGGCGCGCTGCACCCCGGTCCCCACCAGCATCTCCTGGCCGTCGGGACGGACCTCGGTGACGGTGACCGCCAGGTCGGTGTCCGCGGCCGAGGAGCTCAGGGCGATCCGCGCCCCGACGGGTCCGACGACGACGACGTCCTGATCGAGGGGCGCGGTGACGAAGCCCAGCGAGGCGTCCGCGGCGACGGGCGTCCACACGAATCGCTCGGGATCGTCGACGACTGCGGGTCCGGGGTCATGGCGGCGACCGACCACGTCCGGGCGGTACGACGCGGTGGCGCCGACCGGCGGCGGGACCGACGTCAGGGCCCCGTGCGGTCCGAGGTACCAGGTCTGCTCGGTCGAGCCGGGAACCGGGTACGTCGGGACCCGCACGTCCCAGCGTGCACCGGGGTTGTGGCCCTCGGCCGACCCGGCGGGCAGCTCGGTCAGCAGTCGGACCCGGGGCCGGGCCTCGACCCGGGCCCGCGCGGCCTCGAGCGGCATGAACACCGTGTCGGGGAACCTCGGCACCGCGCTGCCGGTCCCGAAGATGATGTCGGACACCAGGTTGACCAGGAGCTTGGGCTCCGGGGGGCGTCGGGCGACGTAGATGTCGAGGAACTCGAAGTACTCGGTGATCGTGTCGGGGGTGACCGCGTCGCGGTGATGACCGCTGGAGAGGTTCAGGAACACCCGGTCGTTGGCCCCCAGAAGGCCGGAGACGGACTGGATCGCGTAGGAGCTGGTCTCCTCGTCGTCGAACTGAAGGGATGCGAAGGTCGGCACCCGGATCTGGCGCATCCAGCCCGGGAAGTCCCGCCGGCGGTAGATGTCGGTGAACAGCTCGTTGCTGCGGATCAGGTCGTTGCCGTCGCGGGTCTGCAGCCGCAGCTTCTGGTTCTCCCGGCACTGGGCGTCGGTGGCCACCAGCCCGTTGGCGTACGGAAGAGCACCCGGGTCCGGGGCCGGTCGGGCGTTGGCCACCCGTTCGGCCATCCACGTGGATCCGAACCCGTCGTTGAAGATGCCGCCCGGATGGGCCACCTCGTAGAGGTTGCCGGTGAACGACATGGGGGCGATCGCGGCCAGGTGCGGGGGGTGGGTGGCGGCGACGCCGATCTGGCTGAACCCCGAGAAGGAGATGCCGACCATGCCGACGATGCCGTTGCTGACCCACGGCTGGGCTGCGACGGTCTCGATCGCGTCGTAGCCGTCCAGGTTGGTCGGCAGGTCGAACAGGTCGGACTCTCCTCCGGAGCAGCCGCTGCCCCGGATCTGCACCGACACCGTGGCGAAGCCGGCCAGGCGGACGAGCAGGCTGCCGACGTCGGTCTCGCCGCCCGGCGCCATCGGGTCGCGGGGCAGCCCGAAGAGGCCACCCAGCTTGTTGAGCAGCGGATCGCCGGGTGCCGCGACCTGGTAGCCCGAGTACTCGATCACGGTCGGGAACGGCCCGTCGGCCAGGCTCAGGCCCAGGGGCGGGCGGACGGTCGCGGCCAGGGTGATGCCGTCGCGCATCGGGATGTAGTTGAGGCCCTCGTGCATGACCGTCGAGTCGTAGAACGACTGAGGCGGATGCTCGTCGGCGCGCAGGATGCGTGCCGGTCGGGAGTCGCCGGAGGTCACGTTGAGCACGGTGTAGGTCCGGCCCTGTTGCAGGCCACGGACGGCCAGGCTGCCGAGGCGGTCGACGGTTCCTCCACCGACGACGTCGGTGCCGTCACGGACCTCGATGGCGTCGCCGGTCAGCGCGCCGAGCACGTACAGCTGCTCGACGCCGGCCAGGACCCGGTACCCGCTGCGGTCCACCGGAGACTGGTTGCCGACGTCGGGCAGCGGTGGTCGCGCCGCGCACCCGGCCAGCACGGCCACGCACAACGTCGCGGCGACCACGACACCCGACCTGATCCGGTGACGCACCGGCCGACTCTCCCCCATGACCTCTCCCACGCTGTCCGCCATGGTCGAGCGGCTCGTACCGCACCGACCGGGCCGTCCCGCGACGGCAGGCAGAACGTAGACCTCCGCCCGCTCACCGGTCACCCTGACATGTGCCACACGGCGTCGGTCCCGCATGGACGCGGCACGGACCGGCGGCGACGTCAGGGGTGGGCGAGCCGGTAGGCCTCGACGACGGCTCCCGGTACCCGCCCCCGGTCCGAGATCTCGATCCCCTCCTCGCGTGCCCAGGCCCGGACCGCGGCGGCCGGCGGTGCCGCGGGCGCGACGGGAGCCGCGGTCGGGATGTCGGCGGTGCGGGCGGAGCCGACCTCGTCCTCATCGGCGTGGTCGAGCGCGGCGCCGAGGAACCGGTAGGTCCACTCCTGTGCCAGCTGTCGGGTCTCGCAGAACACGATGGGCACGGTCGGGAACCGGACCTGGGCCTCGGCCAGGCCCTCGGCGATGGTCGAGGGAGCGACGTGGCGCTGCTTGAACACCGACGAGTAGCGGTCCTCCACGACCAGCGCCGCGGAGGGGACGTCGGCCAGGGCCGCGAGCAGGTAGCGGAGCCGGCCACCGGACATGGTCCCGACCAGGTCGGCCATGCTCTTGCGCTCCACCGCGGCGAGCACCGACCCGCCCGACTCGACGGCGTAGTCGCCGGCGGCGAGGGCCTGGCGCCGCGTGGTCGCCTGCTGCTCGTTGAACTTCCAGGCGTAGCGCTCGTGGCTGTCGACCAGGATCTCGAGGGTCCGACCCGACGCCCGCCGGGTGGGCACCGACACCGCAGGCCGGGCCTGGCGATTGGTGCGGGCGGTCTGCCAGAAGATGACCTCGCGGCCCCGGGCGCGGGCGAACACGAACTGCGAGCGGTTCTCGCGGCCCCGGTCCAGCACCAGGTCGACCGCCGCGCCCCGGCGCACGCAGGAGCGGACCGCCACCCGTTCGACGATCTCGAGCTCGTGCTCGTCGGGCCAGTCGTCGGAGGGATGGCAGTAGACCTTGGCGGTCCGGGGCCAGGTCTCCCGGGTCTTGAGCACCAACCCGGCCTCTCCGAGGGGCAGGCGGAGCAGGTACGGCAGGCGCGAGTCGCCGTCGGGGTTGCGGGCGATGACCAGCTCAGCCACCGGATCCCTCCGAGGTCGCGGCGGTTGCGGTGGGACCGGTCGTGGTCGTCCCGGCCCCGTCGGCCGGCACCTCGTCCCACACGTCGATGGTGCCGCTGTAGTTGGCCACCCACACCCGGCCGGTGAAGTCGTCGTAGGTGATGCCGATCGGGTGGTGTCCGGCGGGCTCCTTCATCAGCACCTTCATGTCGGACGTGCGGATCTTGGAGATGTTGCTGTCCTCGTAGTTGACGACGTACAGGGCGGTGCCGTCGGTCGAGATGTCGGCCGAACGCGGTTGGGTCCCGGTCGCCACCCGGGAGACCACCCGACCGGTCGCGACGTCGACCTTGGCGACCTGTCCGCCCTTGTTGAGCGTGACGTAGAGGGAACGGTCGTCGGGGGAGATGACGATGTGACGGGGACCGAGTCCGACGCCACCGATGTAGGAGACCGCTCCGGAGGCCAGGTCGACCTTCGCGAGACCGGTGCCGCCCATGACCGCCACGTATGCGGTCGACGAATCGGAGGTGACGGCGATCCCACGCGGGTAGCGGCCGTCGATCTTGACGGTCTTCAGCACCTTGCCGGTCTCGGTGTCCGCGATGGTCAGGTCCCACGTGCACCAGTTGGTGGCCAGCACCCGGGTGCCGTCGGGGGTGACCGCCACGTACTTGGGGACGGCTCCGGCGGGGATGACCTGATCGATCTTCCAGCTCTTCGTGCTGATCCGGTACAGGTAGCTGCTGGTGGTGCCGTCGCCGGGGGAGCACTTGTCCTTGCCCTCGCTGAACCCCGGTCCGTACATCGAGTAGTTCGACACGTAGACGTGCCCGCCGTCGGCGGTGAACGCCGCCTCGACCGGCGCGCCCCTGTAGACGCCGGGCTTGTCGATGCCGAAGTCGCTGAGCGTCACCGAGTCGGGGACGGTGGCGATGAGCTTCCCGTCGGAGTCGTAGGCCGTGACGGTGTGGGTGTACATCATGTTCTGGGCCGTCACGACCCCGTGACCCGATGCCACCACCGACTTGGGTGAGATGTCCCCGGAGATCTGGGTGAACTTCTTCATGGTGAGCGTGTCGGCGGGCGGGCGCGGTTCGGTCGTGGTGGTTGTCGGGGCGTCGGTCTCCGATGTCGGGCCGTCGCCGTCCGGGGCCCGCCCCGATCCATCGGGGCTGCCCTCGGCGCGGACCTCCCGGCGGTCGTCGCTGCGACCGATGGCACCGCCGTCGGTGCCCACGCACCCCGACGCCGCCACCGCCGTCACCAGGATGGCGGCGACGGAGCGCCGGACGGTCCGCCCCCGGGTCACCGAGCGGCGGTCAGCAGACCGACGGGGTGGCAGGGTGACAGCGGGCATCCCGACAGCGTTCCACACGCTCGGGAGCTCACGACGCGCGCTTCCCACTCGGCACGCACGATCGCCTGCCGACAGACGCCGATGCGTCACCGGCCCGCCGGGCGGTCACAGCACGGCGGTCGCCCCACCGTCGACGACCAGGTGGGTGCCGGTGATGAAGCTCGCCCGCTCCGACAGCAGGAACGCAACCGCGTGACCGATCTCGTCGGGTCGGGCGAGTCGCCCCAGCGGCGCCTCGGCCTCCATCTCCTCGCGCAGTCCCGGGACGTCGAGGGCGATCTGCAGCATCGGGGTCTCGACGAAGCCGGGACACACTGCGTTGACACGGATCCCCTCCGGCCCGAGCTGGTGCGCCAGGGCCCGGGTCACTCCGAGGAGCCCCGACTTCGACGCGCAGTAGGCGGGGATGGCGGCGTTGCCGACCAGGCCCTCGATCGAGCTGATACCGACCACCCCGGGGCCGGTCGATGCGCTCCCCTCGACCGCGGCAGCAATCGCCGCGACCCGCAACGGTTCCAGCAGCGCCTGGACGACGAACGGGAACGCGGTGAGGTTGACGTCGACGACACGGCGCCAGTTCTCGTCGGTGAGCGACCCGAGCGGGTCCGGGCTGACCGCGCCGGCGGCGTGGACGAACCCGTCGACACCGCCGAGCGCCTCGACCGACCGCGACACCGCGGCGGCCACCGCGGGCGGGTCGGTCACGTCGACGGCCACTCCGACCGCGCAGGCGCCGTCGTCCGCGACGGAGCTCAGGGAGTGGGCGACGTCGACCACCTCGGAGCTGAGGTCCCACAGCGCCACCGAACGCCCCTCGGCGAGGAGGACCTCGGCGGTGGCCCGCCCGATCCCCGACGCTCCACCGGTGATGACCACTCCGGACATGTCGGCCTCCTGGACATGGGACGGGACGGGACCTGACCTCTCTACCATGAGCCCGACCGGCCGACACGGCCACGATCCGGGGGGATCCCATGCGCAACCCGCACGCCGGCGTTCCGTTCGACACGCCCGACGACCAGATCGCCGCCGCGCTCCGCGACGTGAGCATCCCGACGCTGATGCTGTCGATGCTGCACATGACCGGCGACGCCGACCTCATCCGCGGCGAGCTGCGTCCCGCCGGGCTGTTCCTCAACGAGGTGCAGGGATTCATGTCCGAGGAGGACAAGGACGCGGTCCGCGCCCGGGCACTCGAGGTGATCAAGGACTACCGCGACCGGGGCTGTCCGGAACCCGAGCCGCTGAGCGAGGAGCTCGTCCACGAGATGATGGAGTGGCTCGTCGTCGAGGACGTCGGCGTCGAGTACGTCCCGATGATGCTCGCCGACCTCGAGCTCGACGGACGCGACCACGACCGTCCCGCTCCGCCCGGCGGGCCGGCCGCGGACGCCCGGGCCGAGTTCCCGGTGGTGGTCGTCGGCTGCGGTCAGTCCGGACTGCTCGCCGGGATCCGGCTGCAGGAGGCGGGCATCCCGTTCACGATCGTCGAGAAGAACCCCGGTGTCGGCGGGACGTGGTGGGAGAACCGCTACCCCGGCGCCCGGGTCGACGTCGGCAACCACTTCTACTGCTTCAGCTTCGAGCCGAGCGACCGCTGGACCGAGTTCTTCGCCCAGCAACCCGAGCTCCAGGCCTACTTCCAGGGGGTCATGGAGAAGTACGGGATCGAGGCCCACGTCCGGTTCCGCACCGAGGTGGTCTCGGCGACCTGGGACGAGCCGAGCGCGACCTGGGCGGTGGTCACCCAGCCGGTCGACGACGACGGGAACCCGGTCGGCGACCCCGAGACCCTGACCGCCCGGGCGGTGATCACCGCCGTCGGTCAGCTCAACCGACCGAAGATCCCCGACATCGCCGGACGAGAGGACTTCGCCGGCCCTCAGTTCCACACCGCCCGCTGGGACGACACCGTCGAGTTGACCGGCAAGCGGGTCGCCATGATCGGCGCCGGGGCGACGGGGTTCCAGGTCGCCCCCGCGATCTGCGAGCGGGTCGAGCACCTGACCGTCTTCCAGCGCAGCGCCCAGTGGATGTTCCCCAACCCGAACTACCACGAGAAGGTCGGCCCCGGCGTGCAGTGGGCACTGCGGCACCTGCCGTTCTACGGACGTTGGTACCGGTTCCTGCTGTTCTGGCCCGGCTGCGACAAGGGGCTGGAGCCGGCGCGGGTCGACCCCGACTTCCCCGACCAGCAGCGGGCGGTGAGCGAGATCAGCGACGGCGCCCGGGCGATCTTCACCGACTGGATCGTCAGCCAGATCGGCGACGACCCCGACCTGATCGCCAAGGTCGTGCCCGACTACCCCGCCACCGGCAAGCGCACCCTGCAGGACAACGGCTCCTGGCTGCGCACCCTCACCCGCGACGACGTCGAGCTGATCCGCACCGGGATCGACCACATCGAGGCCGACGCCGTCGTCACCGTCGACGGCGAACGCCACCCCTGCGACGTGATCATCTGGGCGACCGGCTTCCACCACGCGCGGACGCTGTGGCCGATGGAGGTCGTCGGCCGCGACGGGGTCGTGCTGTCCGAGCTGTGGGGGGAGCGCCCGGCGGCGTACCTCGGGATCACGGTCAGCGGGTTCCCGAACCTGTTCCTGACCTACGGACCGGGGACGCACCTGGCCCACGGCGCCAGCCTGATCTTCAACTCCGAGTGCCAGATGCACTACATCGACCGCTGCCTCGCGGCGTTGATCGACGGCGGGCACCGCAGCATGGAGGTGCGCCCGGAGCGGCTGGCGGACTGGCACCGCCGCCACCAGGAGGAGATGTCGAAGCTGGTGTGGTCCCAGCCCAGCATCGAGCACTCGTACTACAAGAACTCCGCCGGCGAGATCCACACCGTGATGCCGTTCCGGGTCGTGGACTACTGGACCTGGACCCGGGAGCTCGACCCGGACGACTACACGTTCGACTGACCGGTCGCCGGACCGGCGTCGTCGTCGGGGGCGGGCGGGTCCGCACGGACGACGACCGCCACCTTTCCGGTCACCTGGCCGGCCTCCAGCAGAGCGAACGCGTCGGCGGCCCGGTCGAGCGGCAGGGTTCGCTCCAGCGGAGGACGCACGGTCCCGTCGGCGACCAGTTCACCGAGACGCTCCAGGTCCGCGGACGCCTCCTTCGACAGGACCATGGTCAGGCGCTGCCCGACGAACGGTGACAGCGCCGCGGCGCGGAAACCGCGGCCGAAGCCCCCGGTGATGTGACCCCCGCCTTCGCCGCCGACGATGACGAGCCGGCCCCGGGGGGCCAGGATCCGTCGGAGCCACCGGACCGGGTGCCGGCCGCCGGTGTCGACGATCACGTCGAACAGCTCCCGGTCACCGCGCTCGGTGATGTCGGCGCGGTCGTAGGCGACGACCTCGTCCGCGCCGAACGCCCGGACCGCTGAGGTCTTGTCGCTCCGGCACACGCCGGTCACCCGGGCGCCGAGCCCCGTGGACATCTGCACCGCGAACGATCCGACACCGCCCGAGGCGCCGAGGACCAGCACCCGATCCCCCGGTCGGACCTCCGCCCTGTCGTGGACGGCCTGCAGCGCGGTGAGGCCGGACTCCGCCAGGATCGACGCCTCCGCGAAGGAGCAGTTCGGGGGGATCGACGCCAGCTTCGAGGCGGGCACGGCGGTCAGTTCGGCGATGGTGCCGCGCCCGATCCCGAACACCCGGTCACCCGGTTCGAAGCAGTCGACCTTCGCACCTGTCGCCACCACCACCCCGGCGACGTCGGTGCCCACCACCGGTCTCCGGGGTCGGCGCAACCCGATGCCCAATCGCGCCATCAGGGGCGTCCCGGTCAGCAGGTGCCACGCTCCCCGACCGGCGCCGGCGGCGTGGACCTCGACCAGCACGTCGGTGTCGCCGATCTGCGGCACGCCAAGGGTCTCGATCCGGAGCTGATCGGGGGGCCCGTAGCTGGACTGGACCACCGCCCGCATGGTGGAGCCCGGGTCGGGACGGGTCGGGGTGTGCAGTTCGCGGTCGCAGTGCATGGGTCGGCTCCGGCGGTCGGTCGGGTGGAGATCTGGCGGGTGGTCCGGAGACGTACTTTGTACGGTTCTGGACCGTACTATGTACGAGGATGCGACTACGGTCAAGCACGTGACGACCGACCCACCGCGACGGCCCCGCCTCAGCCGGGAACGGGTGCTGGACGCGGCGGTCGCCATCGCGGACGAGCGCGGCTTGGCCGCCCTGACGATCCGGTCCCTCGCGGATCGCCTGGGGTCCAGGCCCATGGCCCTCTACCACCACGTCCGGAGCAAGGAGGAGATCCTCGACGGGATCGTCGACGTCGTGTTCTCCGAGATCGACCTTCCCCGCATCGGCGGCGACTGGCGGGCCGAGATGCGTCGCCGGGCCGACTCTGCCCGCGCCGTGCTGCGCCGCCATCCGTGGAGCATCGGCCTGCTCGAGTCACGCGCGGCGCCCGGGCCCGCGATCCTGCGTCACCACGACGCGATGATCGGGACCCTGCGGGTCGCCGGGTTCAGCATCGCCGACACCGCCCACGTGTATGCCGTGATCGATTCGTTCGTCTACGGGTTCGCCCTCCAGGAGGCGGGGCTCCCGTTCGACGGCCCCGACGACGTCGCCGGGTTCGCCGAGGGCGTGCTCGACCACATGCCCGTCGACGAGTACCCGTGGCTCGTCGAGATGACCACCGAACACGTGATGCAACCCGGCTACGACTTCGGCGACGAGTTCGCGGTCGGACTCGAGTTGATCCTCGACTCGTTCGCCCCGGACGAATAGGGAGCGTCCGGCGCAGCGGCCGGTCGTCCCCCACCCTGCGTCGATGCCCGGACGCGGCGGCGGGCGGACCCGGTCGGGTCCGCCCATCGCCGTGACGGGAACCGTCAGACCTCTTCGGATGTGTCCTCTGCGGTGACTGTCGGCTCGGCGCTCTCGGACCCGACCTCGTCCGACGGGGTGTCGGCGGGCAGCGCCGCAGGCTCCGACGGATCGGCGACGGTCACCTCGACGGTGCGGGCGACCGGGCCCGGCCGGGTGGCGGCGGACACGGTCAGGACGCCGTCGGCGAGCGACGCCGTCACCGAGTCGGGGTCGACGTCGTCGAGGTGGGCGGACCAGCGGAACCGCTGCTCGCCGCCGTCGAGGTGGCGGACCGCGCTGAGCGACACGAGAGCGCCGCGGGCATCCGCGGTGGCGGACACCTCGACGTCCTCACGACGAACCCCGGGGAGATCGGCGTGGACGTCGACGCCGGCGTCGTTGCGCTCGACACGCACCGCCGGCTGCGACGGACGCGACGCCGGGGCGGACAACAGGCCATCGAGCAGCCCCAAGAAGGGGTCCGGCCGGACCGCCGAGTAGGGGACCGGCTGGAAGCGGACGGGACGGTAGCGGGTGATCGACATGGTGGGGGCCTCCTGCGGTCCGGATGGTCGACTCGTGCTTGCCAGACCAGTGTAGGAAAACATGAGCGTATATGACTCAGCTTTCCTGAAGATCCTGAGAGGACTCTTCTGTTGCCGCGCCGGACCGCCCGTAGAGGGAGCAGAGCTCGGCACCGATGTCGCCGAGCAGCTCGCGGAGCTCGCGGGGCTCTTCGATCCGGACCCACGAACCGAACCCGGCCAGGTCGTTGCCCAGTGCCCGCACGTTGGCGGCTCGGATGCGGATGCGGACCGAGCCGTTCGACGGGGTTGCCGACTCGGGTCCGGAACCGTCGGGGTCGGACCCGGCGGCCTCGTCGCCGATGACCTCGACCCGGCGTCCGAGGACCATGCGCAGGTAGGGCAAGGCCTCGGGAACCGCGGTCCCTAACGCCTCGAGCGGGGTGCGGAGCTGATCGACGTCGGACACGATCCGCGCCCACGCCTCGCTCAGGTCGAACCCATCGGGCCGCACCACCGGCTCCCCGGTGCGCTCTGCCCGTTCGACCCGGTCGGCGCGGAAGGTGCGCAGCCCCGTCGCGGTCCCGGCGACCAGGTACCAGTTGCGGCCCTTGGCTGCGAGCCCCAGGGGGTGGACCACCCGCTCGGTCACCTCGCCGGAGCGCGCCCGGTAGCCCAGATGCAGGCACTCGCCGTCGATGACCGCGGCCTCCAGGTCGTCGAGCCGATCGGGTCGCCGTGGCTCGCCGCGATGGCGGTCCCAACCGACGGGATCGACCACGACCGACCCGGCGGCCGCCTCGGCTCCCTCGCGCAACGGTTCCGGCAGCGCCCTCACCAGCTTGCGCAGCGCAGAGCGCACCTCGGGGCCGACCTCCGGTCGGCCGCCGACGAGGACGAACAGCGACCGGGCCTCACCCGCGGTCAGGCCGCTGAGGTCGAGTCGCCCGCCACCGAGCAGACGCCACCCACCGCCGCGGCCCCGCTGCGGGTAGACCGGCACCCCGGCCATGGCCAGCGACTCGAGGTCGCGACGGGCCGTGCGCACCGAGATCTCGAGCTCCTCGGCGACCTCGGCCGCGGTCACCACGTCACGACGCTGCAGCATCAGCAGGATCGCCACGAGTCGGTCGGCACGCACGTCCCGATCTTCTCATCTGAAGTGGCCATATCCTGGCCACTTCACTCGTGGATGCTGCTCCTGAACCGGACGACCGGATCATCCCGACCACCAGGAGACCCCGCCATGACCACGACTCCCGACACGACCAAGACTCCCGACACGACCACGACTCCCGACACGACCACCGCCCCCGGCAGCACCTCGATGGAGCCGCTCGCCCGCCTGAGCGCCGCGGTCGGCGTCGCCGCCACGACGATCGACGCCCTCGACCCCGCCCAGTACGACCGTCCCACCCCGTGCCCGCCCATGTCGGTCGGCGCACTCGCCGAGCACCTGGTCATGGCCCTGCGGCGCGTGGCGCTCGCCGGTCGGGACGTCCCGCTCGCCGAGTGGCCGATCGACGCCGCGGACGTCGCCGCCGGCACCTGGGGTGATGCCCTGCGCGTCGCCGGGAGCGACGTCGAGCAGGCGTGGGCCGACCCGGCGCTGCTCGAACGCCCGACGACGCTTCCGTGGGGGACGTTCCCCGGCCGCGAGGTGCTCGACGTCTACACCAACGAGATGGTCATCCACACCTGGGACCTGGCGACCGCGACCGACCAGCACCCCGAGTGGGACCCGGCGGTGCTCGAGGCGTCGCTCGCGGTCATGCACGCCCAACTGCCCATCCCGGTCCGCGCCCCGATCTGGGAGGCGATCTACGCGGGCATGCCCGCGGAGGTCCCGCGCGACATCCCGTTCGCCGACGCGGTCGACGTCGCCGAGGACGCCCCGCTGATCGACCGCCTGGTCGCCTGGAACGGCCGCACCCCCTGATCGACCCGTCGCGGCCGGTGGGCTGGGATGATCCAGGGTCGATGACCATCCGATCTCCGGAGATCTCCCCCGCCCACCGGCGCGTGATCAAGCGCGGGATCCGCATCGGGGTCGCCGCCGGGCTGGCCACGCTGTGCTCGCAGCTGCTGCACCTGCCCAACCCGTGGTTCGCGACCGTCGCCGCGATCGTCGCCATCCAGGGCACGCTGCAGGCGACGTTCCGCTCCGGGCGCAACTCGCTCGTGGGGGCGTTCATCGGGGCCGCGCTCGGTCTGGGCGTGGCCTACGTCGCCAAGGACCAGGCGTGGGCGGTCGCCCTGGTGGTCGCCGCGCCGCTGGTGCTGTTCGGGTGGTTCCGGCTCCCGGCGATCGGTCAGCAGGCGGCGCTGGTGGCGTCGGTGGTGGTGCTGGTCCCCGAGAGCACCGACTTCTCCACCTTCGACTTCGCGCTGATCCGACTCAGCCAGGCGGTGATCGGCATCGTCGTCGCCATGGCGGTGCAGGCCGTGCTGTTCCCACCCCGAGCGCACCGCACCGCCCGCCGCGAGCTGGGCGGCGTGTACCGGGACATGGCTCACCTGCTCGGGTTGGCCACCGAGGTGCTCGACGGCCAACCCCGCCGGGCCGACGCGGTGCGCCAGGCGCGCATCGACGGGCGGGCCCGGCTGGCCAAGATCGACGACCTGTGGGACGACGCCATGGCCGAGCACCCGTCGCACGGCCTGCTCGGTTCGCACTGGAGGGTGACCACCCGCCGGATCTGGGAGCAGTGCGCGGTGCTGAGCACCGAGGTGGCCGACGCGGGTGACTCCGCCCTGCTGCGAGCCTGCCGGGATGAGCTGACCACGCTCACGCTCGCGCTCCAACAGGCCATGCACGACATCAGCGGCTGGTTCCGCCACGCCCATCCCGACAGTCCGATCGAGCTGACCAACCTGGAGCCGGTGCGGCTGGCCGCGCTGAACCGGGTCCGGCGGGTCGAGCAGGGAGACCGGGCCGACCCCTATCCCCGGACGTTGCAGGCGCTGGCGGTGGCCAACGCCTGCAACGTCATCGCCGAACGGCTGACGGACCTCGACACCCAGCACCGCGACGCGGTGCGCGTCCACGGACCCGCCGAATAGCCGGCCCGACCGATGCTGCGGGTGGCGGGTTCCGGGACCTTCGCCGCCCTACGGGATGGCGGCGAGCAGGGCGTCGGACAGCCGGCAGAGCTCGGCCAGCTCGTCGTCGTCGAGCACGGCCAGGTCCGCAGCGAAGGCCCGTTCGGTGAGGTCCTCGGCGCTCTGCCACAGGTCCTTGTCGATCTCCGCGGGAGCCTCCGACGGCTCCGGCCAGCCGAAGATCCCCGCCATGTACGGCGTGCGGATCATGAACGCCGTCGCAGGATCCAGCCCGACCTGGCGGATGGCGGCGATGTGGCGCGCGGCGCGCAGCTCGCGCAGCGCGTTCATCCGGTGCACGACCAGGTCGGGTTCGCCGTCGGGTTCGGGCAGGTCGCGCCAGCCGGCGAACAGCGGGGCATCGGAGCCGTCCGCGGCCTGGATCACCTTCTCGCACAGCTCGGCCAGTCGGTCCAGGCCCTCGGTTCCGTCGGCGACGTTGTTCGCGCCCCAGCGCGCCGCGTAGCCGGCGAAGCGACCAGCGGAGTCGGCCCGGCTCTCGACCGAGGCGGACGACTCCCAGCCCGCCTGCACGGTCTCGGCCGGGAAGAAGGTCATGGCCTCGAAGACCTCGACGTGCTCGACGTCGCCCAGCACGCCGCCGCGACCGGCGATGTAGAAGCCGAGGCCCTGGTAGCCGAGCCCGGCGACCTCGCCGTACATGTCCATGTCCAGCATGAACTTGGCACCGACGTCCTGGACCGCCTGGGCGGTGTGCCGGGCGGCGTCGAGGGCGGCGGGACGCGGGTCGGTGGTGGTTGAGTCGCTCATGGTCCCGGACGCTACCGGGACCGGGTCACACCGTGGCGGGAGGACGACGACGAGCGATCTCGTAGCACGCGACCGCTCCGGCGCTGGCGACGTTCAACGACGACAGGTGGCCGTGCAGCGGGATCGACGCCACCAGGTCGCAGCGCTGGGCGGCCAGTCGCGACAGGCCCTTGCCCTCGGCGCCGAGCACCAGGCAGACCGCGTCGGTGGCGACGGGCAGGTCGTGCACCGACACCTCGCCACCCGCGTCGAGGCCCACGACCCACACCCCGGCGTCGCGCAGATCCGAAATGGCGGTCGGCAGACCGCCGACCAGCGCCATGCGCAGGTACTCGACCGCGCCGGCCGCCGCCTTGGTCACCGTCGGGGTGATGTGCACCGCCCGGTGACGCGGCAGCACCACCCCGGTCACCCCGGCGCACTCCGCGATGCGCAACAGCGCGCCCAGGTTCCCGGGGTCGGTCACGCCGTCGACCGCGAGCAGGAACGGCGGGCGGCCGTCGACCGGCTCGCACAGGTCGTGCAGCGCGGTGTGGGGCAGCTCCGCGGCGCGGGCCACCACGCCCTGAGGCGCCTCGGTGTGGCTGATCGAGTCGAGCCGACCCCGGCTCACCTCGGTGACCGGGACCCTCAGCTCGTCAGCCAGGTCCACGATGTCGCCGACGATGTCGGCCCGGTCCATCTCGGCGTTGAGGAACACCTCGTAGACCTTGCGACGCCCGGCCAGCAGCAGCTCCCGCACGGCCTGCCGTCCTTCGACCTGGGTGCCGCCGAGCCCGCGCTCCTTGGGTGCGGTCGTGCGACCGGGGTCCTTGCGCGGCGCCCGGCGCGCCGCGGCGCCCTGTCGGGCCCGTTCGCTGCCCGGAGGGTTGGCGCGCCCGGACGGTGAGCCGCCCCGGGCGCCGCCACCGCGGCGGGGTCCGGCACCTTTGGGTCCGCCACCGCCCCGCGATCCGCCGGTGGCTCGGGCCGATGCCCCGGAGCTCTTCCCTCCACGTCCCGCGGACCCCGACCCGGACGAGCGCGACCGGTCCGACCCTCCTCGACGTGACCCTCCGGGGGACCTACCGGCCATCAGCTGCTCCTCTGGTCGACGAAGTGGACCCGCGTCTCGATCAGCGCGGTGGCCAGACACGCGATGCCCTCGGCGCGGCCGAGGCCCCCGATGCCCTCGGCCCGACGGCCCTTGACCGTGACCGGGGCTCCGACGAGGTCGCTGAGCACGACCTGCATGCGATCCCGGTGGGGGGCGAGCTTCGGCCGCTCGGCGATCACCGAGCAGTCGACGTTTACCGCCGACCAACCATCCTCGTGCAGCAGCCGCACGACTTCGGCCAACAGCTCCAGGCTGTCGGCGCCGCGCCACCGTTCGTCGGTGTCGGGGAAGTGGGATCCGAGATCGCCGAGCCCGGCCGCTCCCAGCAGCGCCTCGGCCACCGCGTGGGCGACGACGTCGGCGTCGGAATGACCGTGCAGGCCGGGCTCGCCCGGGAAGGTCACGCCACCGAGCACCAGGACGCGGTCGGGGGCGTCGCTGAATCGGTGGATGTCGAAGCCGTTGCCGACCCGGATGCTCACGGTGTCGAGTCTCCCCCGGGGGCACCGTCGGTGTCGCCTCCGGTCGAGGCCGCGGCCCGCCGGAGCAGTGCCTCCGCCACGTCCAGGTCGGACGGCTCGGTGATCTTGAGGTTCGACCGCTCGCCGTCGACCAGCTCCACCGATCCCCCCACCGCCTCGACCAGGGCGGCGTCGTCGGTGGCGTCGGCCCCGGCCCGGTGCGCCGCTCGCAGGGTGCCGGCCCGGAACCCCTGGGGGGTCTGCACCGCCCGCAGCAGGTCGCGGTCCACCGTGCCCCCGTCGAGGCTGCGGATGGTGTCGATGACCGCCACGACCGGGACGACCGCATCGGCGCCCGATCGGACCGCCTCGATCACCCTCCGGTAGAGCTCGGGCGAGGCCAGCGGTCGGGCCGCGTCGTGCACCAGGACGACCGCGGCGTCGGCGGGCACGGCGTCCAGCCCGGACGCCACCGACGCGGACCGCGTCGCACCTCCGACCACCACCCGATCGGCACCGTCGACCGGGTCGGTCCAGTCGTCGGGCACGACCACCACGACACCGTCGCAGGCCGCACCGGCGGTTGCGACCGAGCGCTCCAGGACGGTCCGGCCCGCCAGGATCGCCTGCTGCTTGGGACCGCCGAAGCGCGATCCGCGACCCGCCGCGACCACCACGCACCACACCGGCCCCGTCGCCACCTCGCTCACGCCCGCACCGTACCGGCCGCCACGACCGATCCCGGGATCGACAACCCATCGGAACGGGCCGGGAACGGCCCGCCCGCGGACTAGGTGTGACGAAGATCTCTGTCACTACGATGCCGGTCGTGAACGACATGGACCTGCTCCACAACGTCGAGCTGTTCGACCGCTTCGACGACGAGGACCACCGACGGGTGGCCGACGCCGCGGAGCGGGTGGATCTCATCCGCAGCGATGTCGTGTTCACCGAGGGCGCCGAGGCCGACGCGTGCTACGTGGTCATCGACGGCCGGATCGCCATCGCCAACAAGTCGATCGACGGCCGCGAGTCGATGGTGGCGCTCATGGAGCGCGGCGACCTGTTCGGCGAGATGGGGTTCTTCGACGGGATGGGCCGCTCTGCCGAAGCCCGGGCGCTGGAGCAGTCCAGCGTGATCCGCATCCCCTACGACGTGCTGCAGGCCCTGTGGGAGGACAAGCCCGATCTGCTGTGGTCGGTGGTGCGCATGCTGAGCCAGCGCATCCGCGCCACCGACGAGGCGTTGGCCGACGCCTTCTTCCTCGATGTCACCGGCCGAACGGCCAAGCACCTGCTCGAGCTCGCCGGGGACCGCGACGACTTCGAGATCCCGATCACCCAGGAGGAGCTGGCCGGCCTGGTCGGGGCGTCACGTGAGCGGGTGAACAAGGCGATCGCGAGCTTCCTTCGGCTCGGCTGGATCGAGCAGAACGACCGCCAGTACCGGATCCTCAAGCGCCGCGAGCTGGAGATCCGCTCGACCTGAGCAGTCCCACCCGATCGACGCCGGATTCAGCCCGCCAGGAAGGTGAGGACCCGGTCCCACGCGTCGGCCGCGTCGTCGGCCCGGTGACTGGGCCGGGTCGGGTCGTGCACGAAGCCGTGGTCGGCCCCCTCGTAGTGGACGACGTCGACCCCGCGGTCGCGGAGCTCCTGGACGTGGTCGGTGGGTGTGTACGGGTCGACGGAGCCGACGACCGCCATGACCTCGGTCGACCCGCGGGCGTCGAGCGCGGCCAGGGGCTCGCCCTGCCCGGGGCCCTGCCAGGCCTCGGGCACCCGGATCATCCCGTAGAAGGCGGCGATGCGGTCGAAGCGCCCGGTCGCCGCGGCCTTGAGGGCGTACATCCCACCCATGCAGAACCCGATGAGCCCGACGTCGTCGCACCCGGTGAGATCCGCCAGGTCGACCGCGTCGCCGAGCAGCCGGTCGTCGGACAGCTCGGGCAGGACCGCGAAGCGCGCCGGTCCGGCGTCGGGCTCGCCCTCGTTCGGCAGGTCGCGGCCGGGGAACGGCTCGAAGGTGCCGACGCTCCAACCCGTGCGGGCGGCGAGGTCGTCGCACATCTCGGTGAACAGCGGGCGCAGTCCCCACACGTCGGGGATGACGATCAGTCCCCGCGACGCCCCTTCGGAGCGGGCGAGGTGGGCGGGGGTTCCGGACGGCAGGGTCTCCACGGGCGCCGACGCTAGTGCCGGTGCTCCGCCTCGCGGGGTCCCGACCAGACGGCCGAACCGACGATCCGCTCAGTTGTAGCGGTCGAGGATGGACGACTCGGCGATGCGTCCGAGCGCGTCCTTGATCGTCAACGCCCAGTGCTCGGTCACGCCGTCGACCGTGCACAGGTCCTCGACCGACGCGCGGCTCAGCTTGCCGAGCGACCCGTAGTGGGCGACGAGCCGATCGGCCAGGTCATCGGGCAGGCGGGGGATGCGCGCCAGCATCCGGTAGCCGCGGGGCTGCAGGTGGGCGTCCATGTCGTCCTCCTGACCGTGGCCCGACAGGTGCAGCGCGTGGGCGACCTTGTCGGGGTCGAGGAGGTCCTCCATGTCCAGGTCCGACAGGGTGTCGATGGCCTGCTCGAGGTCCCAGGACGCGTCGGTCTGCAGGTAGTCGAGGACGACGAGCCGGCGCTCGTCCTCCACCCCTGCCATCAGCTCCCGGAGCTGCAGGCGCACCAGCCGGCCGTCGGTGCCGAGCTCGACCAGGTGCCGCTCGATCTCATCGGAGATGCGTGCCACCAGCTCGGCACGCTGCAGGAGGGCGACGACGTCGCGGAGCGTGACCAAGTCCTCGACCTCGAGCGAGGTCAGGTTGGTGGACTCCTCGTTGAGACGCCCCTTGTAGCGCTCCAGGGTCTGCAACGCCTGGTTGCAGCGGTTCAGGATCGCCGTGATCGGCTCCAGCTGGTACCGGGTCGACTTGGTGTAGACGGTCACCACCGCCATGTCCTCGGACACCGACAGCACCGGGACGCCGATCGAGCGCGCCACCCGCTCCGCGGTGCGGTGACGGGTCCCGGTCTCCTCGGTGGGGACGTTCGGGTTCGGGACCAGGTGCACGTTGGCGCGGGCGATGTAGCCGGCGTCGGGGGTGAGGACGATGGCACCGTCGGTCTTGGCCAGCTCCGACAGCCGCTGGGGCGAGAACGCCGCGTTCACCAGGAACCCGCCGGAGGAGATGTTGAGCACCTCCGGTCCGTCGCCGATCACGATCAGGGCCCCCATGCCGGCCTTGAGGATCCGGTCCAAGCCCTCTCGCAGCGGCTGCCCCGGCGCGACCGCGGCCAGCGCAGCCTGCAGTTCGGGGTTGCGGCGCAGCGCCATCGACGCAGCCTAGTGCCCGGGTCGCCTGATCGGTCGTTCAGTCCACCGCGGTCGGCGTTCGTTCGGCCACCCGGGCGTGGGCCCCGGCGTCGGGCGGGGGCAGTCCACTCAGTGCTCCAGGAGGCCGACGGTGTCCAACGCCACGCGGAGGCTGGGCACGCGCAACACCTCCATCGGCACCGCGACGGTCGGTGTGGAGTGGGGGACCACGGCAGTGGTGAAGCCGAGCCGAGCCGCTTCGGCCAGTCGCCGTTCGATGCGACGCACCTGTCGGAGCTCACCGCCCAGGCCGACCTCGCCGCAGGCCACGACCCCGGGAGAGATGGGGGCGCCGGTCGCCGAGGACACGGCAGCGATGCACACGGCGAGGTCCGCGGCCGGTTCCGTGACCTTCACCCCACCGACGGTCATGGCGTAGACGTCGGCCTGCGACAGGTCGACGCCGAGCCGCTGTTGGAGCACGGCGAGAAGCAGCGACAAGCGCCCCTGGTCCAGCCCCTGGGCCGACCGCCGCGGCTGGGCGAGCGACGACCCGGCGACGAGCGACTGGACCTCGACCAGCAGCGGCCGCTGACCCTCGAGCGCGGGCACGACCACCGACCCGGGCAACCCCGGGGTGCGGTCCCCGAGCAGCAGCGAGGACGGGTCGGCCATGGACGCCAGGCCGTCGCCGTGGACGCTGAACATGCCGATCTCGTCGGTGGAGCCGAAGCGGTGCTTGACCGCCCGCAGGATGCGCAGGTCGTGGTGGCGGTCGCCGTCGAGCGACAGGACGGTGTCCACCACGTGTTCGAGCACCCGGGGCCCCGAGAGCTGGCCGTCCTTGGTGACGTGGCCGACCAGCAGCACCGACGTGCCGCTGGCCTTGGCGATCTGCACCAACCGGTGCGCGCACTCGCGCACCTGTGTGACCGAGCCGGGGGCGCTCGAGAAGCGGGCGTCGAACAGGGTCTGCACCGAATCGACCACCACCAGTTCGGGCCGGACCGCTTCGAGGTGCACCGCCACGTTGCCCATGGCGGTCTCGGCGGCCAGGAGCAGGTTGTCGTCCAGGGCGTCGATCCGCTCCGCGCGCAGGCGCACCTGGTCCGCGGACTCCTCACCGGTGACGTAGAGGACCCGGGCGCCGGCACGCGCCCGCGCCGCGAGCGCCTGCAGGACCAGGGTCGACTTGCCGACGCCGGGCTCCCCGCCCAGGAGCGTGACGCTGCCGGGGACGAAGCCCCCGCCCAGAACCCGGTCGAGCTCGGCGATCCCTGTGGGCACCGGCGCGCCGTCGGCGGCGGTCAGCTGGGTGATCGGGGTGGGCGGACTGGACGCGGCGAGCGGTTCGAGACCGGCGTCGGGCGTCTCCAGCTCTTCGGACAGCGTGTTCCAGTCACCGCAGGACGAACACCGCCCCGACCACTTGGGCGCACCCGCACCGCAGCTCATGCACCGGAAGACGGTCCTGGTCCGTGCCATGGGCCCGACGGTAGGCGACGGGGGTGACAGCCGACGCGGATGGGTCGAACGGGTGTTCCCACACCGAACGACGGGTCAGTCGCGTCGGGCTGCCCCGATCACCGCGACGACCGCAGCGCCGACGAGCAGTACCGCCCCCAGGGCGACCAGCACCAGTGTCGAGGTTCGAAGCGTCGAAGCCGACGCCCGCAGGTCCGTGTCGGTGGAGGTACCACCGGCCAGCGGAGCCGACCACCTCGCCACCCCCTTGGTGATGCGACCGTTGGACTCGTCGACCCCGTCGGGCAGGGCGACCCGGACGGTCAGGGTTGCGGCATCGGCGGAGTCGAACCCCTCGGCTGCCAGCTCCTCAGGGGTGCGACCCAGCGGGAGGCCTCCGAGGACCTGTGCCAGCTGCTCGTCGGAGAACTGGGCCGGGTCCCCGGTCAGGTGGAGCCGGGTCCGGAACTCCGTCGAGTCCGAGAGGAGGCCGTTGCCGAGGACGAGCGATGTGTCGGAGAACACCCCTCCTGCCCCGCCGACCTCGTCGAGGACCGCGGAGAGCTCCTCCGGTGACGAGAAGCGTCGCACGGCGACGACCCGGAGCCCGCCCCTCCGGGCTGTCGGCCCGTCGACGTCCCAGCCGGCGTCGGCCAGGTCGGTCAGGACCAGTCGCGAGGGGTCGCCCAGCTGTGCCGTGGCGTCGGCGTCGAGGTCCGCCGTGACGGTGACCTTGCCGGACCCCGCCGGATCGACCGCCACGAGCACATCGACGTCGGTCCGACACGCCGCGGCCGTCAGCGCGACCAGGATGCCCAGCACCAGCACCCACGGCGACCGGGTCCGAGCGCCGGGAGACAACGAGCGGGACAGGGCGGGCACGGCTTCGAACGCTACCCGGCCGACGCGCGGCCCATGGCGGCCGGTCGATCGACGACCTGGCCCCGACCGAACTCGGGCACCTGCGACCATCCGGCGGTCATCGGTGCGCGAGAAGGGGCCGGATCAGACCTTGGTGGCCTTGATCGCCAGGTAGTTGTCGACGTGGCAGCAGTCGGGTCCGAACGTCAGCGTTCCGCACCCCGGCGACAGGACCGGCGTGGTCAGGGTGATGGCGCTACCGGTGCCCACCGGGGCGTAGGTCGATCCGGCCCATTCGAGTCGGATGACGCCGACCGAGCCCTGACCACCATCACCGGTCTCGAGGCGCACCGCCGAGGTCGAGTCGAGGCACATGATCACCGACGCGACGGCACCCTGCTGGTAGCCCGGCGGCGGGTTCCACAGGTTGGCAACGTAGTTGCCCGGGACGTTCAGGACCGCCTGCGGTGTCCCAGGAGCGCAGGCCACCCCGGCACCGACGAGCAAGGCCACGACCGCAACGATCGCCGCGGTCCGTCCCCGGCCGATCCGGACGGGGGCCTTCGATCTGGATGAAGTGGGCATTGGTGCACCTCCGTTCTGCGGAGACCGCCCGACGGACTCCACGGCGGTCTGGTCCCCGACCGCGCCCTCCGGTCGTGGACTACCACACGTCGGGAGATGCCGGTAGGGCCGGAGGTCCCGAACGCGGTTCTGGCTGTCGTCCTGCCGGATTGACCGGCAGGACGACAGCCAGAACCAAACGAGTCGGTCCGGTCCGAACTCAGTCGCCGGTGGCGGCGAGCTCCTCGATCGGAGGCGGGGTGAAGCCCTCCACCGCGCGGAACACAGCGTGGAGCTGCCCGTCGTCGTCAGGGTCGGGCTCGACGTCGACCACGATCGTCTGGCCGGCGCGGAACTCCTTCCACAGCAGTCGCTCCGACAGCGGGTCCTCGACCAGCCGCTGGATCGCCCGACGCAGCGGCCGGGCGCCGAGCGTCGGGTCGTAGCCCCGCTCGCCCAGGAAGACCTTGGCCGCAGGCGTGACCTCGAGACCCATGCCCTGGGCGGCCATCTGGGTGGTCACCCGCTCGATCATCAGGTCGACGATCTGGATGACCTCGTCCTGGCTCAGCTCGTGGAAGACGATGACGTCGTCGATGCGGTTCAGGAACTCGGGCCGGAAGTGCGCCTTGAGCGCGTCGTTGACCTTCTCCTTCATGCGCTCGTAGGTGACCGCCTCGTCGCGCTTGGAGAAGCCGACGTTGGCCTTGCGCAGGTCCGCCGTCCCCAGGTTGGACGTCATGATCAGCACGGTGTTGCGGAAGTCGACCGACCGGCCCTGCGAGTCGGTCAGGCGACCCTCCTCGAGGATCTGCAGCAGCGTGTTGAACACGTCGGGGTGCGCCTTCTCGATCTCGTCGAAGAGGACGACCGAGAACGGCTTGCGGCGGACGGCTTCGGTGAGCTGACCGCCCTCCTCGTAGCCGACGTAGCCGGGAGGCGAGCCCACCAGGCGGCTGACGGTGTGCTTCTCCATGTACTCCGACATGTCGAGGCTGATCATCGCCTGGTCGTCGCCGAAGAGGAACTCGGCGAGGGTCTTGGCCAGCTCGGTCTTGCCGACGCCGGAGGGGCCCAGGAAGATGAACGAGCCCGACGGGCGCTTGGGGTCCTTGAGGCCGGCCCGGGTGCGGCGGATCGCCTGGCTGACCGCCTTGATGGCGTCCTCCTGGCCGATGACCCGCTTGTGCAGCTCGTCCTCCATGCGCAGCAGCTTGGCGGTCTCCTCCTCGGTCAGCTTGTAGACCGGGATGCCGGTCCACAGCGACAGGACCTCGGCGATCGCCTCTTCGTCGACCTCGTCGAACAGGTCGACACCGGCCGCCTTCATCTCGAGGTCCTTCTCCTCCTTCGTGGCCAGGAGCTCCTTCTCCCGGTCGCGGAGGCCACCGGCGGCCTCGAAGTCCTGGGACTCGACCGCCTCCTTCTTCTGGCGGACGACGTCGGCGAGCTCGGATTCGATCTCGCGGTAGTCCGGCGGAGTCTGCATGCGGCGGATGCGCAGACGTGAGCCCGCCTCGTCGATCAGGTCGATCGCCTTGTCGGGCAGGAAGCGGTCCGAGATGTAGCGGTCGGCCAGGTTGGCCGCAGCGACCAGCGCCTGGTCGGTGATCGTCACCCGGTGGTGCTCCTCGTAGCGCTCGCGCAGGCCCTTGAGGATCTCGATCGTGTGGGCGACCGACGGCTCGTCGACGACCACCTTCTGGAAGCGGCGTTCGAGCGCGGCGTCCTTCTCGAGGTGCTTGCGGTACTCGTCGAGGGTGGTGGCGCCGATCGTCTGCAGCTCGCCGCGGGCGAGCATGGGCTTGAGGATGCTGGCGGCGTCGATCGCGCCCTCGGCGGCACCCGCACCGACGAGCGTGTGGATCTCGTCGATGAACAGGATGATGTCGCCGCGGGTCTTGATCTCCTTGAGGACCTTCTTGAGCCGCTCCTCGAAGTCACCCCGGTAGCGGGACCCGGCGACGAGCGCACCCAGGTCGAGCGTGTAGAGCTGCTTGTCCTTCAGCGTCTCGGGGACCTGGTCCGCGGCGATCGCCTGGGCGAGGCCCTCGACGATGGCGGTCTTGCCGACGCCGGGTTCGCCGACCAGCACCGGGTTGTTCTTGGTGCGGCGGCTGAGCACCTGCATCATCCGCTCGGTCTCGCGGTCACGTCCGATCACCGGGTCGAGCTTCTTGTCTCGCGCCAGCTGCGTGAAGTTCCGACCGAACTGGTCGAGCACCAGCGACCCCGACGGCGTCTCACCGCCCGACCCGCCGGAGGTGGCACCCGCCTTCTCTCCACCGCCCGGGGGCTGGGTGGACGATCCGGGGTAGCCCGACAGCAGCTGGATGACCTGCTGACGCACCCGGGACAGGTCCGCGCCGAGCTTGACCAGCACCTGGGCGGCCACGCCCTCGCCCTCGCGGATGAGGCCGAGGAGGATGTGCTCGGTACCGATGTAGTTGTGACCGAGCTGCAGGGCCTCGCGCAGCGACAGCTCGAGGACCTTCTTGGCGCGGGGCGTGAACGGGATGTGACCCGACGGCGACGACCCGCCCTGGCCGATGATCTCCTCGACCTGCTGGCGCACCGCCTCGAGCGAGATGCCGAGCGACTCGAGCGCCTTGGCCGCGACTCCCTCACCCTCGTGGATGAGGCCGAGGAGGATGTGCTCGGTCCCGATGTAGTTGTGGTTGAGGAGGCGAGCCTCCTCCTGGGCCAACACGACCACCCGACGGGCCCGGTCGGTGAAACGTTCGAACACTTAGTGCCTCCCGAGAAGACGTTGGGTAAGTGTAACGCCCGACCCCCGTCACCCGTTCCCCGCCCTGTGGAGGCTCCGGGACTCCCCCGGCGGCCCGACGCTCCTCCCGGACGAGCCGCCCGACGGGGAGCCACGTGTGACATCGGCCGGTGGGGTCCGCCCTGTCGCCGCCGGGTAGCGTGGCGCAGATGGCCGACCACAACCCGCTCGGGGTCATGCCCTCCATGGCCGATGACCTGGCCCGGGTCGAGGCCGAGCTCGGCGACGCGGTCCGATCCGGAGACGAGTACCTGACCGAGATCTCGTCGCATCTGATCGCGGCCGGCGGCAAGCGCGTGCGACCCGGCTTCTGCATCGCGTCGGCCGCCACGGCCCTGACCGTGGACGCGCCGGCGAGCGCGGCGGCGGTGACCGGGGGCGTCGCGGTGGAGCTGGTGCACCTGGGGTCGCTCTACCACGACGACGTCATGGACGAGGCCACCATGCGCCGCACCGTCGAGAGCGTCAACGCCCGGTGGGGCAACCTCAAGGCGATCCTGGCCGGCGACTTCCTGTTGGCCCGGGCCTCGGAGCTGGCGGCCGGACTCGGCGTCGAGGTGGCCGGCCTGCTCGCGGCGACGATCGGACGGCTGTGCGAAGGCCAGGTGCTGGAGCTGCGCCACGCCTACGACCGGGGGCGGACCGAGGAGTCCTACCTCCGGTCGATCGACGGCAAGACGGCGTCACTCCTGGCCTCGTCGTGCCGCATCGGCGGGATCGTCGCCGACCTGCCCCATGACCACACCGACGCCTTGACCGAGTTCGGTCGCAGCTACGGCATGGCGTTCCAGCTGGTCGACGACGTGCTCGACCTGGTGGCCACCGCCGCCACGCTCGGCAAGCCGGCAGGCCACGACATGGAGGAGGGCGTGTACACCCTCCCGGTGATCCACACGCTGGCCTCCGGTCGCGGCGACGAGTTGGCGACGCTGCTGGCGGGCTCGGCCGACGGCGTGGGACTCGACCCCGACGCCCGCGACAAGGCGATCGAGATCGTCCGCGACGGCGACGGCATCGACGTGACGATCGCCGCCGCACGCGCCTACGCGGACATCGGCCGGGCCGCCCTCGGCCGCCTGCCCGACAGCCCCGGTGTGACCGGGCTGTCCGCCGCGGCGGACTACCTGCTCGACAACGTCGAGGCCGCGGCCGCCTGAGCGACCAGCAGGGTCACATCAGCCGGGTGGACTCCGCCACGCGGTGCTGGGTGATCTCGGTGCCGGTGATCGGGAGGCCACCCATTCCGGTCAGGAACGTCGCCATGTGCGGGGTGGCCATGTGCGTGGCCATCGCCTCGTCGGACTCCCACTCCTCGTAGACCCGGAACACGCCGGGCTGCGACGGATCGGTCCAGAACCCGTAGGTGATGTTGCCGTCCTCGGCCAGGGTGGCCTCGACCAGAGGGCCGATCAACGCCACCGCGGCGTCGTGTCCCTCGGGCTCCATGGAGATGATTCCGCTCACGATCAGCATGTCCGGACTGTAGCCAGGCGCCGCGGATCGAGGGGCGGTCAGGCCGACAGGGCGGTCAGGATCGAGGAGAAGGTCGCCCCGAAGGTGGCGGGATCGACCGGGGTGTCCGCGTTGGCCACGTTGCCCAGGACGACGACGTCGCCCTTCTGGGCGATGGCGTTGGTGGACGAGGTGAAGCCCGCGGGCTGGGACGGGGCCCCGGCCACGAAGCTGTTCCAGCGGACGTCGTCGCCCAGGCCCAGGTCGACCGCCCGGTGCGCGACCTCGATCCGGTCGTGGTCGAACGGCTTTCCGTCGGAGCGGAACCCGTGGCAGTCGTCGCCGGTGACCCCCTGCTCGAGGGAGAAGACGTTGAACGCCTCGACGGCATCCCTCTCCGAAGCGAACTTGAGGACCCGGACGACCGCCTGGTGTCCCGACCACGTCGCCCGCTTCTCCCACCATCCGGTGACGGTGAGCGGCCAGGAGACGATCGCCAGGCAGTCCTCGTCCAGCTGCGGGTTGAACGCCTGCCAGCGGAACCGGACGGGCAGCTGCGCAGCGAACGGCGGCGGCTGGTCGGACACGACCACGCCCGATCCGAACGTGCCGAGGACCTGGGACCCGTCCCCGAGGCGGGCGTTCACCTCGGCGTTACGGTCGCTGGCGCCCGGAACGTTGAACTCGATACCCGGCTGGAACCCGGCACTCGGGGTCCCCCGGACCTCTTCGGGCCAGGTCGTGGAGGTGGACCCGGACGTCGTCACCTCGGTCCCGTCGTCAGCGCCCCGCACGAGGGCGAACACGACCACGCCGACGAGCACGGCGGCGACAACCACTGCCACGGCCAGGGCCACCGGTCGGCGGGAGCGACGGCGCTGCGGAGGGGGCAGGGTGTCGCCGGCCCGCCCGGACCCGGCCTCCGCCGTTCGGGCCGGGGCGGTCCCCACAACGGACGAGCGTGCCGACGACCCGTGATCGGTGGCCGGGCGCGGATCCTGCACGGACTCGTCGGAGTCGAGCGGTTCGATCACCACCAGCGGGGTGGGGTCCAGACCCAGGGTCCGCTGCGCGCTGCGAAGCTGCTCCCCCAACTCCAGAGCGGTGGCGGGCCGTTGGTCCGGATCGGTCGAGAGGCCCGCTTCGACGACCGTGGCGACCACATCGGGCACCCGGCCGCGGTCGAGGCGTCGACGGTCGCCCCGCGCCATGCGCCCGAGCACCAGCAGCGGGCTGTCGGTCGGCTCGCCCAACGACGCTCGACCGTCGAGGAGCTCGAACAGCGTCGAGCACAGCTCGTACACGTCGGTGCGGGGTGTGATCGCACCGCCCTCGAACAGCTCGGGGGCGGCGTGCAGCGGCGTGAGCAGCGGCGCCCGGGTGGTGGCGGTCGACGACATCAGCCGGGCGATGCCGAAGTCGGCCAGAGCGACGTCACCGGTGCGGGTGCGCAGCACGTTGGCCGGCTTGATGTCGCCGTGGATGATCCCGTGCAGGTGGACCGAGTGCACGCCGCCGGCGAGTTGCACCCCGACCCGGAGCACCTCGGCGAACGGGATCGGACCGCCGGCGACCAGCTCGTCGGCAAGCGTGCCCCCGGGCAGGTACTCCATGACGAGGAACGGCCGCTCGTCGTCGATGAAGCCACCGTCGAACACCGACACCACGTTGGGATGAGGCGACAGGCGACCCAGGGTGCGGCACTCGTTGAGGAACAGCTTGCCGACCAGCTCGGTCTGACCGGGCAGGTGGAGGACCTTCACCGCCACGGGTCGGTCGAAGCGGGTCTGGGTACCCAGGTACACCACGCTCGACGCGCCCCGACCGATCACGCGGTCGAGGGCGACCCCCGGCACCTCGACGTCGTCCCCACCCACGGCCACGGCGGACCAGGGTACGGGACACGCCGTCGTGGGATCGAGCCGTCAGGGGGGCGCGGGCAGCGCGTCCAGGTCCGCCACCACGACCAGGCGGCGGTCGACCATGTGGCGGACCAGACGGGCCCGACGGCTGGTGGCGAGCACGCCCGACTCGCCCTGCATGCCGTCGACGCCCTGCTCAGCCAGGCGACGACACAGGTAGTCGAGCTTGCGGTTGAACTTGGAGACGGTCCACCCCAACCGGCGGGCGATCTCCTTGTTGCCCGGGATCTCGGACTGCCAGTCGGTGCGACCCCGCAGCAGCGGCTCGGCGAGCGCGGCGACCAGCATCCGCTGCTCGTCGTTGAGGTTGATGGTGGCGAACTCGACGGTGTCGGACGCGACCGACACCCCCAGCTCGAGCGGGGTCGGCTCGGCGAGCGCGCCGCCGATCTCGTAGCTGGCGGGACCGGCGTCGAAGGCGACGACGAACTCCTCGAAGCCGATCGGGGCCTGGTCCGATGGGGCGAGCTCGGTCCTCGACGAACCGTCGCGGTCGATGACCCGCAAGGTGATGTGGCGCCCCAGGTTCTGCAGGAACCAGACGTCACCCTGGGCGGCGAAGCAGCCGAGCACCCGGTGCAGGTACTGGTTGTCGGCGTCGACGATCAGATCCGCGGCGCGGCCGAAGGTCAGCGTCTCGCCCGGTTCGACCTGGATCTCCTCGCCCAGGAAGTCGAGGAAGAGGCTCCCCACCCCGTCAGCTCCCCGACTCGACCGACTCGCCGGACGGGGAGTCGGGACGCTCACGCTCGGGCGGCTCCGGGCGCAGAGTGGGGAAGAGGACCACGTCACGGATCGACGAGGTGCCCGACAGCAGCATGACGAGTCGGTCCATCCCGATGCCGAGTCCAACCGTCGGCGGCAGGCCGTAGTCGAGGGCCCGGAGGTAGTCGGCGTCGACCGCCATCGCCTCGGCGTCGCCGGCGGCCTTGCGCGCGGCCTGGTCCTCGAAGCGGGACCGCTGGTCGTCGGGGTCGGTGAGCTCCGAGAACCCGTTGCACAGCTCGCGACCCACGACGATGGCCTCGAAGCGCTCGGTCAGCTCCGGGTCGTCGCGGTGGCGGCGCGACAGCGGCGAGACCTCGGCGGGGTAGTCGACGACGAAGGTGGGGTCCCACAGGGTCGCCTCGGTCGTCTTCTCGTACAGCTCGAGCAGCAGCTTGCCGGGACCGTAGGTGCGGTCGTGGGGGACGCCGTGTCGATCGCACAGCTCACGGAGCCGGTCCGGCGACGTGTGCACCGACACGTCCTCGCCCACCCGCTCGGAGGTGAGCTCGGCCAGCGGAGCGCGACGCCACGGAGCCGACAGGTCGACCGGGCGGTCGTCGAAGGTGACGGTGGTCGATCCGGTCAGCTCGAGCGCCAGGTGCGCGACCAGCTCTTCGGTGAGCGCCATGTGGGTGTGGTAGTCGCCGTAGGCCTCGTAGGCCTCGAGCATCGTGAACTCGGGGTTGTGACGGTTGGAGATGCCCTCGTTGCGGAACACCCGGGCGATCTCGAACACCTTCTCGAAGCCGCCGACCACCAGGCGCTTCAGGTACAGCTCCGGAGCGATGCGCAGGTACAGCTCCAGGTCGAGCGCGTTGTGGTGGGTGGTGAACGGCTCGGCCAGGGCTCCGCCGGGGACCGGGTGGAACACCGGCGTCTCCACCTCCAGGTACCCGCGGGCCTCGAGGAAGCGGCGCGTCTCGGACAGGATCCGGGAGCGCATCTCGAACGTGCGCCGGGACTCCTCGGTGACCCACAGGTCGACGTAGCGCTGCCGGTAGCGGGTGTCGGTGTCGCTGATGCCGTGCCACTTGTCGGGGAACGAGCGTCGGGCGGGAGCGAGCAGCACCCACTCGTCGACGCGGACCGACAGCTCACCGCGACGGGTGGTCATGACCTCTCCGGTGACCCCGATCCAGTCGCCGAGGTGCAGCTCCCCGAAGCGCTCGAAGTCCGGGGTCGTCGCCGCGGGAGCGAACAGCTGGATCCGACCGGTGCGGTCCGCCAGCGTGCCGAAGGCCAACTTGCCCTGCACGCGGCGCAGCATGAGCCGCCCGGCGATGGTCACCCGCTCGCCGGTCTCGGTGCCCGGCTCGAGGTCGGGGTGTTCCGCCACGATCGACGCTGCGGTGGCGTCGGGAGCGAACGTGTACGGCTGGTCCCAGTCGGCCAGACGGTGGTCGGTCACTGGTTCTTCTCCCAGATGAGGCGGAGGCCGTGCAGCGTGAGCCAGGGCTCCTCGTGCTCGATCGAGGTGGTGACGGGAGCGATCAGGCCCGCCAGCCCGCCGGTGGCGACGATCGTGGAGTCACCGATGACGTCCTCGATGCGCTCGCACATGCCGTCGACGAGCGACGAGTAGCCGAAGACCGCTCCGGACTGGATCGACTCGACGGTGGTCCGACCGATCACGCTGCGGGGCGCGACCAGCTCCACCCGGCGCAGGGCGGCGGCCCTCCCGAACAGGGCGTCCATGGAGATCTCGATCCCCGGCACGATGGCGCCGCCCATGTACTCGCCCTTGTCGGAGATGACGTCGAAGGTCGTCGCGGTGCCGAAGTCGACGACGATCGTCGGACCGCCGTACAGGTCGTAGGCCCCCACCGCGTTGGCGATCCGGTCCGCACCGACCTCACGGGGGTTCTCGTACAGCACCGGCATCCCCGTCTTGATGCCGGTTCCGAGGACGACCGGCTCGATGTCGAGGTACCGCTCGCACATCCGACGCAGCTCGAAGGTGATGCTGGGCACCCCCGAGGAGACCGCCACACCCAGCACGTCGGTGCGCAGGTCGAGGTCGCGGGTCTCGAGGAGCTGGCGCAGCAGGAGCCACAGCTCGTCGCTGGTCCGCTCCGCGTTGGTGGCCAGACGCCAGTGGTCGAGCAGCTCGTGGCTGCGGTCACCGGAGTCGTAGAGGCCGACGACGGTCTGGGTGTTGCCGGCGTCGATGACGAGCAGCACGTTCGGGGTCCTGTCTGTCTTCGCGGAGGGTCTGGCTTCGGGAGTTGTCTGCCGTGTGGGGCCGTCGGGTTCCGAGCCGGGGCCCAGTGGACGGCGATCCGTCACAGGATGCCAGACGCACCGCGGTCCGCCGGCACCCGTTCCCCGTCCGGAGCCACCGCCGAACTTGTAGCTGAGCGGTCACGCCAGCGACCAAGGGCTACAACAACGCCGGCGGCAGCCGAACTTGTAGCTGAGCGGTCACGCCAGCGACCGAGGGCTACAAGTTCGAGGAGGGGCGGGGAGCGGTCAGGCCAGGTCGAGGCCCAGGTCGAGGGTCGGGGCCGATTTGGTGATCCGACCGACCGAGATCATGTCCACCCCGGTCGCGGCGTACTCGCCGATCGTGTCGAGGGTGACGTCACCGGACACCTCGAGCAGGGTGCGGCGCACCGCGCCGCCCTGGCGGACCTGGGCCGCGGCGACGCAGGCCCGGACCTCGGCCGGGCTCATGTTGTCCAGCAGGATCGAGTCCGCTCCGGCATCGAGGGCCTCGACGCACTGATCCAGCGAGTCGCACTCGACGTGCACCGTGCGGCCGGGCCAGCGGTCCCGGGCCACGGCCACCGCCTCGGCGATGCCCACGCCACCCAGGTGGTTGTCCTTGATCAGCATCCAGTCCGACAGGTTCCCGCGGTGGTTGCGACCACCGCCGGCGCGCACCGCCGCCTTGGACAGCGACCGCAGCCCCGGGATGGTCTTGCGGGTATCCCAGACCCGGGCGTCGCCGCCGGCCGCGGCCGCGTCGACGTAGGCGGCGGTGAGCGTCGCGATCCCCGACAGGAAGCCCAGGAAGTTCAAGGCGGTGCGCTCGCCGGTGAGGATCGACCGGAACGGTCCTCGCACGACGCCGAACACCTCGCCGGCCGACAGCCGGGCCCCGTCGTCGCGCACCCAGTCGACCTCGACGGCTGCGTCGAGCTGGGCGAAGGTCTCCGTGGCGCACGCGGTCCCGGCGAGCACGCCGTCGGTGCGGGCGACGAAGCGGGCCTCTCCCAACACCGGCGGCACCAGGGTCGCGGTCAGGTCGCCGAGCGGGGTGAGGTCCTCGTCCAGCGCCCGCCGCACGGCATCGACCACGTCGAGGGTGGGTGGTTGCAGGTAGCCGGGATCGACCTGGGAGCTCATGGCGAGAGCCTGCCCCGACCGGGGGGTCCCCGTCACGGTGGGCTCAGGTCCCGCCGACGACCAGCCGATGGCGCTGGGCGGGATCGGGCTCGGGGTGGTCGACGCGGGCGTGGGTGCCCCGCGACTCGGTTCGTGCCCGTGCCGCCTCTACGAGCACCCGTCCGACCTCGACCAGGTTCAGCACCTCGGCGGTCGCCGTGTCGCCCGGCCGTTCCGGCAGCAGCATCGACGCGTGGTCCAACAGGGACGCGCACCGCTCGAGCCCGTCACCACTTCGCACGACTCCCGCCCCGCTGGACATGGCGTGCTGGACCGCGGCCCGCAACGCGACGGCGGAGAGTCCCTCCTCGACGCCGCCCCGAACGTCGCCGCGGTCCGATCCGCCCCGGCGATCGGGCGGGGCGGGGATCTCGAGCGGCAGTCCGACGATGTCGAGCGAGTCGTCGTCGGGCTCCCCGTCGGGGAAGCCGAGGACGCAGCGCATGGCACCCGTCGGGGTCGGTCCGTCCGCTCCCGCGGCGATGGCCTCGACGGCCCGCGGGCCGAACACCATGCCCTCGAGCAGCGAGTTCGACGCCAGGCGGTTGGCGCCGTGCACGCCGGTGCACGTGGTCTCTCCCGCCGCCCACAGTCCCGGCAGCGACGTGGCCCCCCTCAGGTCGGTGACGATCCCGCCGCACTGGTGGTGGGCGGCCGGCGCCACCGGCAGGAGGTCGACCGAGGCGTCGAGGCCGACCGCGGCCAGCGAGGCGGCGATGTTGGGGAAGCGGACGGCGAAGTGGTCGAGCCCCGTGGCATCGAGCCACACGTGGTCGGTGCCCTGCTCGTGCATCCTGGCCAGGATCGCCCGCGACACGACGTCCCGCGGCAGGAGCTCGTCGACGAACCGTTCGCCGTCACGGTCGCGCAGGACGGCGCCGTGTCCTCGCAACGCCTCTGACAGCAGCGCTCGGGGCATGGCCGGTAGAGCGAGGGCGGTGGGGTGGAACTGGAAGAACTCGAGGTCGGCCACCGCCACGCCGGACCGAAGGGCCATCGCCACCCCGTCGCCGGTCGCCACCGGTGGGTTGGTGGTGACCTCGAACAGCTGGCCGGCGCCGCCGGTGGCGAGCAGTACGTGCCGGGCCCGGACCTCGGTCGGACCCGACGGACCGACCGCGGTGACGCCGACGCACCGGCCGCCCTCGACGAGCAGGTCGTGGGCGAAGGTGTGCTCGAGCAGGACCGCGGCGGTGCTCCGCACGGCGTCGACGAGCGCTCGCTCGACCTCGGCGCCGGTGGCGGCACCGGCGTGGACGACCCGGGCGACGGAGTGGCCGCCTTCGCGGGCCAGGTCCAGGTCTCCTCGTTCGTCGCGGTCGAACTCCGCTCCGAGGCCGATCAGCTCCTCGACCCGACGCGGCCCCTCGTCGACCAGCACGCGCACGGCGTCGAGGTCGCAGAGCCCGGCTCCGGCGGCCAGCGTGTCGGCCAGGTGCAGGTCGACCTCTTCGGCGTCGCCGCTCAACGCGGCGGCGACCCCGCCCTGGGCCCAGCGGGTCGTCGACTGCTCCAGCAGGCCCTTGGTCAGTACCCCGGTGTCCAGGCCGTGCTCGTTGCTCGCCCGGACGGCCGCCGACAGCCCGGCGACACCGCTGCCGAGGACGAGGAGGTCCAGCTCGCCGGTCGCGGGAGCGGTCACGGTCGCCGGGGTCCGGGATCGGTGTCGGTGCTCGAGGGAGTGACGCCGACGTTGTCGATCAGTCGTGCGCGGCCGAAGCGCACAGCGCCGAACAGTCGGGCGTCCTCGGTCGCGACGGTGAGTGGCTGGAGGGTGTCGCCGTGGGCGACCTCGACGTAGTCGAGTCGACCGAGGGGCGCGGCGTCGATCGTCTCGGCCATGAGCCGACGAACCGTCCCGGCGTCGGAGGTCCCCGCGAGGATCGCCTCGGCCCCGAGGCTCAGGGCCCGGTGCAGGACCGGAGCGACCGCACGCTCCTCGGCGCTCAGGTAGGCGTTGCGGCTCGACAGGGCCAGTCCGTCGGGTTCCCGGACGGTCGGGCAGCCGACGACGTCGACCGGGAACGACAGGTCGGCGGCCATTCGCCGCAGGATCGCGAGCTGCTGGAAGTCCTTCTCGCCGAAGTAGGCGCGGCACGGACCGACGAGGTTCCAGAGCTTGGCGACCACCGTGCACACACCCGCGAAGTGGGTCGGACGTGACGCCCCCTCCATCACCGCGGCGAGGCGCGGGACGGCCACCGTGGTCAGCACGGCCTCCCGGCCGTGCGGATACATCTCGACCTCGGTGGGGGCGAACATCACCGCGGCTCCTGCCGCCTCCGCCACGTCCCGGTCGCCGGCCGGGTCGCGGGGGTACGCGTCCAGATCCTCACCCGCGCCGAACTGCAGCGGGTTGACGAACACCGACACGACGACCACGTCGGTGTGCGCGGCCGCGGTCCGGATCAGCTCGGCATGACCTCGGTGCAACGAGCCCATGGTCGGGACGAAGCCGATCCGGTGACCCCGCGACCGCTCGGAGTCGAGTCGGTCCCGCAGCTCGACGCCCCTCACGACGGTGGCGATCACGGGCGGCACGCTATCCCTCCCGGCAATAGTTGACTTATCCGCTCAACTATTAGTTGAATGCCCAGGCCCCGGTCGGGTCCTGCCGGGCCCACCTCGTCCCTTCGGAGCCGCATGCCCGCCGATGTCTCCCCGCTGGTCATCGCCCTGGCCGGCCTCGGCGTCGGCGTGGTCGTCGGGCTGACCGGGATGGGCGGCGGCGCACTGCTGACCCCGATCCTGGTCCTGGGCTTCGGGATCGACCCGACCCGGGCCGTCGGCAGCGACCTGCTGGTATCGCTGGTCATGAAGCCGGTGGGGGGCGGGGTCCACCTGCGTCGAGGAACGGTGAACCTGCCGATCGTGGGGTGGCTGTCGGCCGGCTCGGTCCCCTCGGCGTTCCTGGCGGTGTGGGTGATGAGCAGCGTCTTCGGTGACGATCTGGACGACGTGATCCAGTACGCCGTGGGCGCCGCCCTGCTCCTGGCGTCGCTCGGTCTCGTCGCCAAGGGGGCGTTCGCCTCCCGGGTCGGTGGGTCCGAGGACGATCTGGCGCACACGGCGGTCCGTCCGCTGCCCACGCTCCTGGTCGGCGTCTTCGGTGGGATGGCCGTCGGCATCACGTCGGTCGGATCCGGCTCGCTCATGGTTCCGCTGCTGCTGATGCTCTACCCGCTGTTGACCTCCAACCAGCTCGTCGGCACCGACCTGGTCCAGGCCGTTCCGCTCGTCGCCGCGGCGACGCTCGGCCACGCGGCGTTCGGAGAGGTGCAGCTGGACCTGACCGCGGCGCTCCTGGTGGGTGCGCTCCCGGGCGTGTGGATCGGGGCGCACATCAGCTCCCGAGCCCCCGACCACCTGATCCGACCTCTGCTGGCGGTCGTGCTGATCGTGTCGGGCCTGAAGATGCTCGGGGTCGGCTCTCTCGCGGTGGGCGTGATCGGACTGGTGCTCCTGGCCGGCGCCGTGGCGGTGATACTCCGCTCGAGCGCCGCGGCCGCTCAGAGGTCGGGGAGCTCCCGGCCGCACAGACGGGCCGCGGACCGAGCCAGGGCCTCGTAGGCCGGGCGCTCCTCCGCCGGCAGGGCTGCCAGGTGCGCCGCCACCGTCGCCCAGTCGCCGCGGGAGACCGGGCCGGTCAGGGCGGCCGCCGGGCCCAGCTCGGCGACGTTGGCCAGGCTGCCGCGCGCCAGGTCCAGGTACGCGTCGAGCGGCACACCGACCGAGGCCGCGGTGCGTTCGACCTGACCGAGCAGCGCCACCAGGTGGTTCGACGCCATCGCCGCCGCGGCGTGGTAGGTCGCGCGATCGCGATCGGCGACCTCGACCACCCGCCCGTCGAGTGCACCGACCAGCTCGTCGACCCGATCCCGGCCTGGTGGATCGGCCGCGACACCGAACCACGCCCCGGCCAGCCGTTGCGCCCCCACCGCTGGCGACGGCAACGACACCAGCGGGTGGACCGACGCCCGGACCGGGTGCGGGTCGAGGACGTCGAGGGTGAGCGACCCCGCGCAGTGCACGACCACGCAGCTCGGGTTCGGTCGGATCGACGCCGCCACCTCGGCGACGGCACCGTCGGGTACGCACAGCAGCACGACGTCGACTCCGTCGGCCGCGGCCTCCAGGGGGACGCCACGCAACATCACCTCGGGCACCCAGCCGACCCCGCCCAGGGCCAGGGCGAAGGAACCTCCGGCCCGACCCGCGCCGACGATACGGATGGAGCCCACGGCCCGGCGTCCCGGCCTCAGAGGTCCTCGACCCGGGTGACGACACCGTCGGAGAGCTGCAGCTCCCTCTCGGTGACCAGGTCCGGGGCCAGGTCCCGCAACGGTGCCAGCACGAAGCGGCGATCCTTCCAGCGGGGGTGGGGCAGGGTGAGCGCCTCGTCGGCCATCGTGACACCGTCCATCCACAGGATGTCGACGTCGAGGGTGCGCGGCCCCCAGCGTTCGCCCCGCACCCGCTGGGCGTTGGCCTCGATGCGATGGCAGATCGACAGCAGCGCCCGGGGGGCGATCGGCGTGTGCAGCTCGACCACCAGGTTCAGGTAGGGCCCCTGCCCGCCCGGCCCGCCGACCGGTTCGGTCTCGTAGACCGGCGACACCGCGACGACGTCGGGGAGCGACTCGATCGCCTGGCTCAGGTGCTGGCGACGGTCGCCCAGGTTGGAGCCGAGGGAGAGGAAGGTGCGGACCGCAGGAGTGCTCACCGGGAGAACCCGATGGTCGAGGTCCTCGACCGGCGCTGGCGACGGATGCGCACTCCGCTGGTGGACAGGTCGTGCGGCACCGGCGGTCGCAGCTTGCGCACGCTCACCGTCACCGCGCCGATCCGGTCGTCACGATCGAGCACCGCGTCGGCGATCGATGCCGCCAGGCGCTCCAGCAGCTCCGGCCGTTCGGCTCCGGGACCCGCCACGGTCGCCACGACCACGTCGCACAGCTCGCCGTAGTCGACGCTGTCGGAGAGGTCGTCGGAGACCCCCGCCGCGGTCAGGTCGACATCGACGTCGAGGTCGATCTCGAGCGGTTGGGCCCGTTCGCGCTCCTCGGCCAGCACGCCGACGACGCCCACGACCCGCAGGCCGCGCAGCTCGATCGTGTCGCTCACGGGGTTGTCGGCCACGACGACGCGTCCGGTCCGCTCAGTCGCCCGCGGCGGCCAACCGTGCGGCGTCGTTGACCACGGTGCGGCCGTCGGCGTCGAGCTGACGGCCGCAGAGGCGCTCGATGATGTTGATGGCCTGCGGCGGCTCGGGAACCATCCCCGACCACACCAGGTATCCCGCCATCAGGCCGACCAGTCGGTCCGACAACTCGTCGGCGTGCACGATGACCTGCTTGCGGGAGCCGAGCAGCTGTCGCAGGCCGCCGTAGGTGCGCTCCAGGTAGCGGCTGGACTCCTCGGCGCTCGGCAGCGGCCAGTGCAACCAGGTGACGCCCATCTCGTCGTAGTTGTGCAGGTTGTGGGGAGCCGGCGACACCGACACGACCAGGTCGAAGCCCTGCTCGCGGATCCAGATGATCTCCTCCTGGCGCCGCACCTTGCGATGGTTGGCCCCGAACCCGCCGGGGCGCTCGCACACCGCCAGCTGGTCCTGGATGATCCAGTGGAAGTGACGGGGCTTGATCCCCTGCGCCCACTTGCCCTTGGCTGCCACCGGCACCTCCTCCGATCGATCGTCACCGTCCCGGGCGGGCTCACACCCCGGACTGCCGCTGTGCGGCACGGGCCGCAGCGACGACGCCGAGGACGCGCGCGGTCGCCCCGACATCATGGACCCGCACCATGCGGGCTCCGAGGATCATGGCCCACGTCGCCGTGCTCAGCGAACCGGCGAGGCGGTCCGACACGTCCACCGGGGGCGGCTCCGCCGTCCCTCCGCCGCCGTCACCGTCGCCCACGAACGGCGCCAACCCGGCATCGGAGCGGGCGGCGAGCACCCCGAGCATGCGCTTGCGGCTCGTCCCGACCACCACCGGTGTGCCATCGGCCACCAGGTCGTCGAGGTGGGCGAGCAGCGCCAGGTTGTGGGCGGTCGTCTTGGCGAAGCCGATCCCCGGATCGACCCACACCTCGCTCACACCCATCGCCGTCGCCGCCGCCGCCCGCTCGCGCAGGAAGCCGAACACCTCGGCGACGACGTCGTCGTACCGGGGCGAGACCTGCATGGTTCGGGGGTCGCCCACCATGTGCATGGCGATCCAACCGGCACCGGCCTGCGCTGCGACCCCTGCCAGCGACGCGCTGACGTCGTTGAGCAGCGTCGCGCCCGCGGCGAGAGCCGCCCGGGCGGTCGACTCGTGACGGGTGTCGATCGACAGTCTCACGCCCGCGGCCCGGCAGGGTTCGAGGATCGCCTCGATGACCGGCAGGACGCGGGCCTGCTCGGCGCCCGGATCGGTCGGCGCGGCCCCGGGGCGGGTCGACTCGCCGCCGACGTCGACGACGTCGACGCCCTCGGCGATCATCTCGAGGGTGCGGGCCCGGGCCCGCTCGACGTCGTCGTGCACGCCGCCGTCGGAGAACGAGTCGGGCGTGACGTTGAGGATCCCCATCACCAGCGGACGGTCCACCGGATCGGGGGCACGACCACCGCTCAACGGCGGCGACCGGACTCGACGAACTGCATGGCCTCCATCCGGGCCGACACGTCGTCGCGGAACACCCCGCGGACCGCCGAGGTCACCGTCGACGCGCCCGGCTTGCGCACGCCGCGCATGGCCATGCACAGGTGCTCGGCCTCGACCACGACCAGCACGCCCCGCGGCTGCAGCGTCGCCTCGATCGCCTCGGCCACCTGGGTGGTCAGCCGCTCCTGGACCTGGGGGCGGCGGGCGAACCCGTCGACCAGGCGGGCCAGCTTGGACAAGCCGGTGACCCGACCGTCGGTGTTGGGGATGTAGCCGACGTGGGCGAACCCGTAGAACGGCACCAGGTGGTGCTCGCACATGGAGTACAGCGGTATGTCGCGCACCATGACCATCTCGTCGTGGTCCGCGTCGAAGGTGACCTTCAGGTGCTGCGTGGCGTCCTCGTGCAGGCCCGAACACGTCTCCGCGTACATGCGCGCCACCCGCGACGGCGTGTCGCGGAGGCCTTCGCGGTCGGGGTCCTCGCCGATGGCCTCGAGGATCTCCCGCACGGCCCGGGCGATGCGGTCGCGGTCGATCGCGGAGGCGAGCGGCGTCTCGGGTTCGGGGTCGAGCGCGTTCAGGTCGTCGAAGGTCACGGGTCTCCCACGGCGGCCAGGAGGTCCGCCAGCTCGGCATCGGCCACCGTCTCTCGTTCCAGCAGGGTGGAGGCCAGACGGTCCAGCCCGGGGCGGTGGTCCTCGAGGATACGACGCGCCCGCTCGTGCGCTTCGTCGAGCAGCCGGGAGACCTCCTCGTCGACACGGGCGGCGACCTCGGCACCGTGATCGGCCGGGCGACCCTGGTCGAGGCCCAGGAACGGCTCGCCGTCGCCGGACACGAGACGGCGGGGTCCGAGCTTGTCGCTCATGCCGTACTCGGTGACCATCGCCCGGGCCAGTCGGGTGGCGCGCTGGATGTCGTCGATCGCCCCGGTGGTCAGCTGGTCGAAGACCGCCTCTTCGGCCGCCCGGCCGGCCAGCGCCACCGCCAGCTGGTCCGACAGCTGGGCCCGACTGTGGAGGTGGCGGTCCTCCTCCGGCAGCAGCACCGTGTAGCCCAGGGCCGCCCCCCGCGACACGATCGACACCTTGTGGACCCCGTCCGCGTGGGGCAGCACGTGGCTGACGATGGCGTGGCCCGACTCGTGCACCGCCACCACCCGGCGCTCGTCCTCGCTGAGGATCCGACTCCTCTCCGGACCGGCGAGCACCCGCTCGACCGCGGCGGTGAGGTCGACCGCGGCGATGCGGTCGCCGCCACGCCGGGCTGCGAGCAGCGCCCCCTCGTTGACCAGGTTGGCCAGGTCGGCCCCGGAGAAGCCCGGGGTGCGCCGGGCGAGGACGGCGACATCCACGTCATCCGCGACCGGCTTGCCACGGAGGTGGACCTCGAGCACCGCGGTCCTCCCGGCGATGTCGGGAGTGTCGACGACCACCTGGCGGTCGAACCGGCCCGGGCGCAGCAGGGCCGGGTCGAGGATGTCGGGCCGGTTGGTCGCCGCGATCAGAACCACCCCGTCGGTCTGGGCGAACCCGTCCATCTCGACGAGGAGCTGGTTGAGGGTCTGCTCCCGTTCGTCGTGTCCGCCGCCGACACCGGCGCCGCGGTGGCGGCCGACGGCGTCGATCTCGTCGACGAAGACGATCGCGGGCGCCTTGTCGACCGCCTGGCGGAACAGGTCGCGCACCCGACTGGCGCCGACCCCGACGAACATCTCGACGAAGTCCGAGCCCGACAGGCTGAGGAACGGGACGCCCGCTTCGCCGGCCACGGCCCGGGCGAGCAACGTCTTGCCCGTGCCCGGTGGGCCGACGAGCAGGACGCCCTTGGGGATGCGGGCGCCCAGGCGGGCGAAGCGCTCCGGGTCCCGCAGGTACTCGACCACCTCACGCAGCTCGGTGACGGCCTCATCGGCCCCGGCGACGTCCGCGAACGTGACGTCGCCGGCCCGGTCGCCGGCCGCGGTGCGGGCCCGACCGAAGGTCAGCGCCTTGCCGCCGCGCTGCATGTTGAGGACGAACCACACGAACACGCCGACGATCAGGAACGTGGGCAGCAGCCCGAACACGATGTCGGACCAGAGGCTCCCGTCGGAGTTGTCCGCCTGGGCCTCGACCCCGCGGGCGAGCAGCTGGCGGGTCAGCGTCTCGCCGTAGGCCTCGGGGAACACGGTGCGGTACTCGGTCCCGTCGGTGAGCTCGCCCTCGACGCTCGACGACGAGTTCACGATCGTGGCGGTCCGCACCCGATCGTCGCGCAGGCGGTCCTGGAACTGGTCGAGACGCAGCTCCTGGGGCGGGTCGGGCCGCAGCACCGTCGTCCAGATGAGCACGACGACGAACCCGACAGCGACGGCGACCGCGACGCGGACCCAGGGCGACTCGAGGTGGAACCGCCCGCGCCGCGGCGAGCGGGGCGGGCGCGCCGGAGCGGGCGGAGGGGAGGGGTCGGGCTCGGTCACCGGCGCTCAGGCTACCGAGGGGCCCCTGACGCTCCCACCGGATCGGGACGCGCCGACCGACTCGGAGCCCCATCCCCGGGGGACCGCTCGCTACCATCCGGGTCGGCGCCGAGCCCGACCGGACGGCGCCACCGTCCCGCACGATGGCCGACGTGACCTCGCCCTCCTCCTCCGCGTCGACCGCGGCCGACGTCGCCGTCGACCACGGCGAACGCCGGATGGTGCGGTCGCCCACGTCGCTGCTGCGGCTCATCGTGGGCGTGACCGTGACCGCGGTCGGGGTCGTGATCACCTGGCGGTTCGCCAACACCATGGCCGCCCTCAACCGCGACTGGGAGCAGCTGACCCACCTGCTCCCGGGGTGGATCCGGGCCATCCCGCCGCTGGTCGTGGGCCTGACCCTGATCCTCGTGCCGGTGGTGGTCAACGTCCAGCTGCTGCGGTACCGGCGGTTGCGGCTGTTCGGCGTGGTCAACCTGGCCGCCCTGGCCGCGTTCGCCATCAGCGAGGTGGCCGTCGACGCCCTGACCCGCCAGCCACCCGGCCTGTTCCCCAGCGCCTACTCCGCGGCCGAGGGATCGGTGAACGACCCGCTGCTGGCCGCCTTCGTCGCCGCGTTCGTCGTCGGGATCCCGTACCTGCCGGCCGCCACCCGACGCCTCGCCGGTTGGGTGATCGGCCTCAGCCTCATCGCCACGCTCGGCTTCGCCGAGGTGCCGGCCGTGGCCTGGGTGACCGACGTGGGAATCGGGATCACCTGCGGCGCCGCCGTCGCCCTGCTGTTCGGAACCCCCGACACCGCCCCGGACCGCCGGGAGCTCATCGCCGGACTGGCTCGCTCCGGCATCGACATGGCCGACATCCGGCCCGCCGCGGTCGACGCCCGCGGCTCCACGCCGTGGCTGGGGACGACCAGATCGGGTCGCGGGGTGTTCGTCAAGGTCCTCAACCAGGACAACCGCTCTGCGGACCTCATGTTCCGCGGGTTCCGCGCGCTGTTCCTGCGCAACACCGGTGACGAGCGACCGATGTCATCGCTGCGGCGAGCGGTCGAGCACGAGGCCCTGCTCTCGCTGCGTGCCGCCGCGGCCGGGGTGCCGACCCCGGAGCTGCTCACCGTCTCGGAGATCGGCAACGACGCGATGTTGCTGGCGTTCGAGGCGATCGAGGGCGACTCGCTCGACCGCGTCGGGAGCGACGCCGTCACCGACGACCTGCTCGACTCGATCTGGGCGCAGGTCGTGACCCTGCAGGACCACGGCATCGCCCACCGGGACCTCCGGCTGGCCAACGTCTTCGTCGCCGCCGACGGCGAGCTCTACGTGATCGACTTCGGCTTCGCCGAGTTGGCCGCGTCACCGCTGCTGCTCGCCACCGACCTGGCCGAGCTCATCGCGTCGACCGCACCGGTCGTCGGCGTCGAGCGGGCCGTCGACGCCGCGGAGCGCGCCGTCGGTGTCGACGGCCTGGCCCGTGCGTTCGCCCGGCTCCAGCCCTACGCACTCGGGGGCGCGACCCGGGCCGCTCTCAAAGAGGCCGACCTGCTCGACCCGCTGCGGGCCGAGGTCGAACGCCGGGCCCGGATCCCCGAACCCGACTACCACGGGACGGTTCCCGCGTCGGGTCGGGCGGCCGTCCTCCCCATCCTGCTGGGCCTCGCCACGACCGCCGCCCTGATCGTCGGTGTGCCGGGATCGTCCACCGGCCCGGCACCGATCGCGGCATGGGGTCAGGTCTCCTGGGTCGTGGTCGCCACCGTGATCGGGCTGGCCGCCGCCACCACCGCAAGCATCGGGTCCCTGCGCGACGGGATCACGGTTCGGCACGTCCTGCTGTCGCGGTTGGCCGCCGGCTTCGCGGACACCCTGGCTCCCTGGCACACGGCGAACATCGCCACCCGCGTCGGCGTCCTGCGATCGCACGGGATCGAGACGGCCGCGGCCCTGGGTTCGGTCGGACTCGCGGTGGTGACCCGCATCGTGACCCAGCTCGCCACCCTGTACCTGGCAGTCCGCATCTCGGGTCGTGACGGATCGATCGATGTCGTCGCCGACGCCGACGTGGGTTGGGTCGTGGCCGCCGGTGCCGGCGTCGTCGTCGGTGCGCTCACAGCGCTGCTGCCGGGTCCGCGCCGGTCGATCACCCGGGCGGTGACACCGGCGCTGCGGGCGTGGATCGCCGGACTGCGCAGCCTGACCGGCCGCCCCGTCCGACTGGCTCAGCTCCTCGTCGGCTCGTTGTTCGTGCCGCTGGCCATGGTCGGGGCGATGGTGGCGGCGGACCGGGCGGTGGGCGGCACCCTGGACCCGCCGTCGCTCGCGCTCGTCACCCTCGGCGTGGCGTTCCTCGCGGCGTTCCTTCCGTTCCCGGGCGGTGCCGGCGTCACCGAAGCCGGCCTGGTCGGAGGACTCGTCCTGCTCGGCGAACGGGCCGAGCTCGCGGTCAGCGCCGTCGTGCTGTTCCGGGTGGCGACGTTCTGGCTGCCGGTCGCCGCCGGAGCGGTGTCGATGCGCTGGCTGCGCCGGAACGCTCAGCTGGCGTCGGGGTCGTAGATCGCCAGGTACCGGAGGTTGCGGTAGCGCTCCGCCACGTCGAGCCCGTAGCCGATCACGAAGTCGTCGGGGATGGTGAAGCCGACGTAGCGGACACCGAGACCCTCCAGGTCGGCCGACTCTCGGGCCAGCAGCGCGCACACCTCGAGGCTGGAGGGTCCTCGGGCCTCGAGGCTCCGGCGCAGGTAGCGCAGCGTGAGGCCGGTGTCGACGATGTCCTCGACAAGGATGACGTCCCGGTCGGTCAGGTCGACCTCGAGGTCCTTCACCAATCGGACGACCCCCGATGTCCGGGTGGTCGCCCCGTAGGACGACACGGCGATGAAGTCGATCTCGACCGGTAAGTCGATGCAGCGGGCCAGATCGGTCAAGAACACGTACGCGCCGCGCAGCACGCACACCAGCAGAGGGGCACTGCCGGCGTAGTCCCCGGTCAGTTGGGCTCCCAGCTCGGCGATGCGGGTGGCGATCTGCTCCTCTGTCAGGAGCACCCGGCCGATCGCCGGATCGTCGTCGAACGAGGTGGGCCCCGGCACGTCCATCGGCGTCGACCCTAGTGCCCCGGCACGGGGGCACCGCCCGTCGGGTTCCCCGAGCCGTCGGGCCGACGGTGTGCCCCTCCCGCCGGTGCGACCAGACGCAGACGGCCCGCCGAACGGGCCACCCGCCAACCTCCGACGACGTCGCAGCCGATCGCCCGCCCCGCGGCCACGTCGAGGATCCGCTGCAGTGCGGCCGCGTCGGGGCCCAGGCCCGATCCGGTGACGTCGCGCCACCACCGACGCACCGCGGAGGACGCCAGCGGTTCCGGAGCGGCAACCAGCACGGCCGCGTCGGTGGGGTCGAGGTCCGCGGCGAGCGAGTCCACCAGCGCCGACTGATCGGCGGCCAGCCCGGCCAGGCGACACAGCAGCGGAACGACGTCGCGTTCGGCGACCTCGTCGAGCAGCGGCAGGACGCGATGACGGACGCGGTTGCGTCGGTGGTCCCAGGAGTCGTTGGTCGGATCGACCACGACGTCGATCCGCAGCTGACGGCACAGGTCGTGGGTCTCGGAGCGTCGCAGGGCCAGGATCGGATGTTGGCGGGCGGTCATCGCCGCGAGTCCGGCCGGGCCGGTTCCCCGGAGCAGACGGAGCAGGACGGTCTCCGCCTGGTCGTCGGCCGTGTGGCCGAACAGCGCGTCCGGCCCCACCGCGGCGTGACGGGCCGTCCGGGCCCGGGCCTCGAGGTCGGGGCCCGGTGCCACGTGTGCCGTCTCGGCCCGGAACCGGGTCCCGAGGCGGTGGGCCAGGTCCTCGACGACGAGCGCTTCGTCGGCGGAGCCCGGGCGCAGTCCGTGATCGACGTGCACGGCGGTGACGTCGAGGCCGGCGGCGACGGCGAGCACGAGCAGCGCGGAGGAGTCCGCTCCGCCCGAGACCGCGCAGGTGACCGACGATCCGACCGGCGGGAACGAGCACCGTCTGAGGAGCGCGTCGATGGTCGCCCCGACCGGTGCCTCAGGCCGTCGCAACGGCTGCTCCGACCCGACGGATCCAGGTGTCGGGGTCGCGGATCTCGGCGAGCGACGGCAGGAGCTCCGAGCGCTCGAAGGCGCGGTTGAGCAGGGCGGGCCCCCCGGCGTCCTCGACCGCGGCGATGAAGGCCTCTCCCTGCTGGTACTGGGCGAGCTTGGCCTCGAGCCCGATGACGCGCTGGAGCAGGCGGGTGGCCAGGTTCATCTCCGAGCGGCGGGCGCGCAGCACCCGGGCGAAGCGTGGCGCCGAGGGGACGAGGTCGGTCGCGGCGCGGTCCATGACCACGTCGCCGTGCCCTTCGAGCAGGCTCATCAGCCCACCGACCTTGTCCATGGTCAGCCGCTGCTCCGGGGTGGCGAACAGCGCCGCGATCCCTCCGTCGTCGAGCGGGTTGGTGCGGGTGCGGATGCCCTCGGCCACCCGACCCACCGCGGTGAACAGCCGGGTCGGGTCGGGGTCCGCGGCGTCGACGAGCTGCTCGACGAGCCCCAGGAAGTACGGGCGGAGCCACGGGACCCCGGTGAACTGGGTGCGATGGGTGACCTCGTGCAGCGCCACCCACAGGCGGAACTCGCCGGGCGGGAAGGACTGGCGCTTCTCCAGGCCGAGGATGTTGGGGCCCACGTAGTAGACGAGGTCCTGGTCGTCGGGGTCCTCCTCTTCGAGGACCAGCAGGTCGTACTGACCGAGCACCCGGGTCGACATCCACCCGAGGAGCGCCCCCAACTCGGCGCCCGCCACCTTTCCCGAGACCGCGGCGGCCGGACCGTCGAGCTCCTCCAGACGACCGAGCACGGGCCGCAGCATGCGCCGGTAGCTCGCCAGGTTCGCCCGCACCCAGTCCAGCCGGCCCACGACGCGGGCCCGGGCCGCACCGGCCTGCGATGTGAAGCCGGTCTCGGACTCGACACGGGGCTGGGCGACGGCGGTCAGCTCCTGGAGCTCGTCGGCCATCCGATCCGCGTGGTACGACGCGGCGAAGGGCTCCTCTCCGGCGATGCGGGCCGCCACGCGCTCCGCCAGGGCCCAGTCGATCGACGAGCTCACGATTCACCGCCCGCCACGGTTCGACCCGGTCCGACCCGCACGATGGAGTCGGAGCGCGACCCGACCGAGGTTCAGCCCTCGTCGCTGGGGTAGCGGGTGGACGTGACCTTGAAGAAGTAGCCGAGGACCACTGCGATCACGACGAAGATCGCGCCGAGCGCGATCGGGACCGCGAGCCAGTAGTGCCACACGGGCGAGTCGGCAAGGAGCGCTGCAACCTGCATGGCGTCCACTCTAGGAGCCATCCGACGGAGCGGTCACACCCGACACGCCGTCGGTACCGCCGCTGCTGAGCTCGTGGAGCAGTCCGCAGAAGCGGGCCCTGACCTCGGGTGTCACCTGCTCGGTGCACTTGGCGGCGATCACCCGGCGGAGGTCGGCTTCGAAGTCGAAGGCCTCGAGGCACGGCGAACACCGGCGGAGGTGCGTCTCGACCTGCAGCATCACCCGGTCGTCGAGCTCCCCGTCGAGGAAGGCGTAGAGCTCGGCGATGGCCTCGTCGCAGTCGGACGCGACGCTGTGGTCGTGACCCGGGTGGTCGACCTGCCCGGACGGATCCGGACGGTCGGCCCGGTCACCGGGGGTGGGGGAGGCGGAAGGGGTCGGGGACATGGGAGCGGATGGGTCGGGCTGTGCTCGAATGCTACGGCTCGATCACGACCGGATCACGGTCGGCGAGCCCACGTTCGACGGCGAACTGGTGCAACGAACGCTGGAGGGCCTTTCTTCCCCGGTGGAGCCGACTCATCACCGTGCCGATCGGGACGTCCATGATCTCGGCGATCTCCTTGTAGGAGAAGCCCTCGACATCGGCGAGCAGTACCGCCATCCGGAACGACTCCGGCAGGTCGTCGAGCGCCTGGCGGACGTCGCCCTCGGTGAACATGTCCATCAGCTCGTCCTCGGCGCTGCGGCCGAGCTGGGCCGCTTCGAGACCGCCGAGGCGGCGGTAGAGGTACAGGTCCTCGACCTCGTCGAGCTCGGTCTGCTCGGGGCGACGCTGCTTGGCGCGGTAGGAGTTGATGAACGTGTTGGTGAGGATCCGGTAGAGCCAGGCCCGGAGGTTGGTGCCGTCGGTGAAGTTGGGGAACCCCCGGAAGGCGCGCACGAACGTCTCCTGGAGGAGGTCCTCGGCGTCGGCCGGGTTCCGGGTCATCCGGAGCGCGGCGGCGTACAGCTGGTCGACGAAGGGTTCGACCTGATCCGCGAAGGTGGACTGGTCCGCCATGGGAGTTCCACCGTAGGCGACCCCTGTGACGGTGTCAGCCGACGGGTACAGCGTCGCGACGGTAGGCCCCGGTCCGGTCGAGGGGCGGGGAGGTCAGCCGGAGTGGCGACCCACCCCGCTGCGCTGCGGCGACCCGCCGGCGTCGTAGTCCTGGCTGCGGAGCCAGCGCCCGCAGTCGTGGCACCGGTCGGCCGTGCCTGCGCACAGTCCCCGGCAGTGGCGGCACCCCGTTGTGCTGCTCATGGCCGTACCTCTCGCTCGGTTCGGAGAAATGGCCCCCGTACACGACGGAAGCACCGTCCACGGTGACGTGGACGGTGCTTCCAGTCAACAGGGCCTTTCGACCCAATTCGGATCAGGTGGTCTCGGTGCTGAGGGGGCTCACTGCTCCCGGGAACGACGGCTCCAGGCGAACAGAGCGCCACCGGCCACGAGGAGACCGGCGCCGATCAGGGCCAGACGGGCCGAGGACGCCCCGGTCAGGGCGAGGGCCGCCGCGTTCTCGCCCTGGGTGGCGGTGGTGTCGGCGACGGTCGCCCCGGTCACCACATTGGTGGCGGTCTGGGGGACGGTGGTCGCCGCCTGGACCGTGGCGGTGGTCGGCGGGGCGGGAACCGTGGTCGGGGCGGTGCCGCACTTCTCCATGGGCGGGAAGTACTGCTCGGAGGTCTTGGTGTCACCGACGAACAGGAGCGGACCGTGCCACGGGCCGGTGGGAGAGATGGTCTGCGGGCTCTCGCCGGTGATCACGTCGAACTGGACGGCGTCGCACTCCTTGGCGAACGTGATCGTGGTCGTCGAGGCCTCGGCGATGGTGAAGTCCTGCCGCTCGACCAGGGTCTGCGGCCACTGGCCACCGGCGGGCGACGCGCCCTTGGGCATGGCGTAGGCCACCGCGGCGGCCGCGATCGGGTTGCACGGCTTGGTGGCGCTGGTGATCACGATGCGGAACACGTCGGCGTCGGACGTGGTCGTGTAGGTGAGCTGAGCCTGCGCGAGCGGGTTGCACTGACCGTCGAACGGCAGGGGAGCCTGAGTGATCGTGATGATCCCGTCGGCCTCCTCGGCAGGCTGCTCAGCCGGGGGTGCCTCGGCTCCCTGGCCATCGGGAACCTCGACCGGGCCATCGGGAACCTCGACGGCCGGCGTCGGGGTCGCTGCGGTGTCGGGTGCGTCGACGTCGTCACCGGCGGCTCCGGCGTTCGTCGTCCCGACGAGAACCGCCGCCATCACGGCGACGAGGCACACCAGGAGCGAGAACGCGCTTCTCCGGTGGGCCCGGTTTCGTCCCTGCATGTCGTCCACTTCGTACTCCCTCGCCTCGCCCAGCCGGTCGATCCGGCCCACAGGATCGCAGACCTGCCGGATTCGGACAAGGAGACGGGGAGGTCGACCCACCCGACCCACCGGTGCAGCACCGGCCGGGCTCCCTGGTCGATACTGACCGGCGATCGACGCTGACCCGTCGCCCACCGCATCGCCGGCGCCGGTCGGCCCCACGCCCAGGAGACCCGATGACCCGAGACGAACTGCTGAGAACCTTCGACCTGACCGACCGGGTCGCCGTGGTCACCGGGGGCAGCCGGGGGATCGGCCGGGCGGTGGCCGAGGGTTTCGCCGCCGTCGGTGCCCGGGTCGTGGTGGCGAGCCGCAAGGCCGACGCGTGCGACGAGGCGGCCACCGCCATCCGCCGGGCCGGCGGCACCGCGCTGGCGGTACCCACCCACATGGGCGACCTCGACGCCGTCGCACGGCTCGTCCGCACCACCGTCGAGGAGTTCGGCGGAATCGACGTGGTCGTCAACAACGCCGCCAACCCCCTCGCCCTCCCGATCGGTTCGATCACCCCTGACGCGCTGGCCAAGTCCCACGACGTGAACCTGCGGGGACCGCTCTTCCTGGTCCAGGAGGCGCTCGAGCACCTCCGCGCCAGCGACCACGCGGCGATCGTCAACGTCCTGACCGCCGGGATCTTCACCCGCGGCGAGTACGTCTCGCTGTACGTCGCGGCGAAGTCCGCGCTCGCCGCGTTCACCCGGGCGATGGCCGCCGAGCTGGCCGGCGACGGGATCCGGGCCAACGGGCTGGCGCCCGGCACCGTCCGCACCGACATGGTGCTGAACACCCCCGAGGAGTTCCAGGCGCTCGCTGTCGACGCCCAGCTGATCAAGCGCATGGCCGAGCCAGAGGAGATGGTGCCCGCCGCTCTCTTCCTGGCCAGCGACGCGTCGAGCTTCATGACCGGTCAGACCCTCGTCGTCGACGGTGGCATGACCAGCCACTGACGCCTCGAGCCGATCCGGTGCACCAACACGGGATCGGACGACACCAACGGCGGGCTACCCGGTCGAGCCCTCCTCCTGTCGGGCCAGCTCGCGGCGGTGCGCCTCCACGATCTCCTCCTCGATCTCGGCCTCGACGCCCTCCTCCTGGCGTTCGGCCTGGACGTCGGTGTCGCCCGGTTCCTGCCCGCCATGGGGATGACGCTCCAAGCCGTGGTGCTCAGCGTCGTTCGTCATGGTGGACTCCTACCCGTTCCCGGTCCGCGCCAGAACGACCGACCGCGGCGGGGCTGGCGACCAGTCCGGCGTGACGAAGTCGATCGTCGGCGGGTCCTTCCGGCATGCGTCCGCGGCGAGCTGCGCATCTGGTTCGCGCAGGAACCGGGCCCGCAGCTCGCGCAGGCACGGCGGCGGCGAGAACGCCAGGTCCTCGCTCATGGTGGGGACATCGACCACCGTGGCCCGTGGCAGCGACGCCGCCATCGCGTCGGCCCAGTCGTCCACCCCGGACGCGGACAGGGCGCCGACCGCGATCAGGACGGGCACGTCGATGGTCAACGGCGGCGACAACTCGTCGAACACGCTCGGCACGCCCCACGCTTCGCACAGCCGGCCGAAGGTCGGCTCGTTCGCCCCCGCGAACTGACGCATCGCCGAGTCCGAGATCTCGGCAGTCCGGTTCAGCCGCTCGTCGTAGCTGCAGGTCGCCGACAGGAACGCGCCGCCGAACGTGGAGCCGGCGTAGAAGCTCACGTCCTCGTCGATGCCGGCGGCTGCGGTGAGCTCGTCGCTCGCTCCCCGGACGGCGCTGGGTACCAGGCCGAGCCGGGAGGACTGCCGCATGGCGGATTCGAGTCCCGCCGCGTATCGCCTGCCGTCGAGCAGCACGCGGAACGGGCCGAGGCCTCCGAGCGCCGTGGTCTCGACGAGCACCGGATCCGCGTCCAGCTGACCGAAGCGCTGGAGGTAGGCCGTGGCCAGGTCGGGGTACGCGGTCCGGCACCTGTCGTCGGTGTCGCACAGGTGGCGGAGCCGGGCGAAGGAGGCCGCGAGCGATCGGGCCGGGTCGGCCATCACCGACTCCCCTGGCGGAGTCGGGTTGGTCAGCAGAAGCGACCTGACCGAGCCCGGGTTGGCCCGTGCCCACGCCGCCGCGGCCGTGGTGGTGTACCCGCCCGCCGCGGCGCTGACCCGTCCCAGGTCGAGAGCGCGGACCAGGTCACGAATGTCGTCGGCCGCCTCGAGCATCGTGTACCCCTCGAGCTGCACCCCGCCGGCACGAAGTCGCGCCGCGCAGCGACGGGCTGCGTCGGCCCGGGCGTCGATCGCGGCCGGGTCGTCGGCCCGGACCGCGAACGACGTCGTCCACGCCGACTCCAGCTCCGGACACGACAACGGCGGCTCGCCGGGACCGAACCCGCGCAACGACAGGACGTGCACGTCGGCTACGACGGCGCTCCCCTCGGGGACCGAGCGATATCGGGCCGGCGTCGGTGGGGCTCCGTAGGCTCACTGACATGGCTTCCGGGTCGACCCTGGATCAGCACCGTGGACAGTGGGTGGCGATCGACGATGCGACCGGAGAGGTCCGGGTGGCAGCGGCGAGCGACGACGAGCTCTATGCGATCTCGACCAGGGCCAGTTCGGCCGGGTGACGGTCATGCGGGTTCCGAAGCTCGACGACCCGATCTTCATCGGCTTGGGCTGACCCCAATCCGTGTCTTCAGCGTGGGTCTATCCGCACCGGAACCTCGCCGAGAGCCCGTTCACTGACGGGTCCCCTGTTCTCCGACCCACCGTCCCGATCCGGATTCCCGATCAGATCGAAGTGCACGTCGGCGTCCTCGACACCGGATCGCCGGTGTCGGTCACCTCGCAGCGGTTCGCTCGCCGCGCCGACATCGATCTGGAGAAGCACGACCCCCGTGATGGAAGTTCCCCTCGGCCTGGCGGCTCGCTTCGATCGACTCCCGGTCTTCGACATCGACGTCCTGCTGCAGTCGCCCGATGGGCTCGACATCGCAGGGTGGACCCTCAGAGTCGCCGTCCGGCCCGCCTGACAGTTCCCGTTCGAGATCCTGCTCGGCCAACGCGGTTGGTTCGATACGTTCACCACCACCATCGGGCCTGACCGGATGGCCGTCGAGTCTGTGGACGCGTTCGCCCAGCGCTTTGCCGAGTAGACCCGACCGGCTGACCAACGACGGCACCCTCACAGCCACCTGGGTGCAGTGCTTCAGCACCGAGGTCGGGGTTCGCTGTCCGGCGAGCGCCGCTGGTTCACTCAGCGATCACGTCGCGGTGACGCGACGCTGGTCGAAGCGAACGGATGGGATGAACCACGGGACGGGCCGCTCGGCGATCACGGCGACGGGAGGCGAAAACGGGCGAAACCCCTGCAATTGCAGGGGTTTCGGTCCGAGCCCAGGAGGAGAATCGAACTCCTGACCTGCTCATTACGAGTGAGCTGCTCTGCCGTCTGAGCTACCTGGGCGACCGCCTCGTCGGCCGGATCGACACGACGCGGACAGGCGAGCATACCGGACCGGCCCGAAAGCGGACACGGCACGGTCCGAGCGATCCGGCCTCCGGCTCGGTCGTCATCACGGTGCGGACAGCTGCCGGAGCAACCGGTCGCCGGCTCAGCGCAACGGGGGCAGCGCGACGAACAACGCCTGGAGCTGCAGCGACACGTTCGGGTTGAACCGCAGCGAATCGGTGAGCTCCTGCACCGCGTCGGCCGCAGCCAGGAACCGATCGGCAGGCGCGCCGTCCTCGAGTGCGTCGCGGTAGCGGGAGACCAGGGTCGCCAGGCCGCTGAGCAGGTCCGCTGTGCGGACCCGACGCTGCTCCCGCTTGTGCCGGGCGATCATCGCGTTGCGCGGTCCGGCCATCCGGGCACCCAGCTGATCGACCTGGGCGTCGAACGCCGCGAGCTCCTCGTCGTGGCGCTCGGTCAACGGCGCCGCGACCTCGTCTGTCGCGGCCAGCACCTCGTCGACCAGGGCCATGGCAGTGGTGCCGGTGCCGTCGAGTCGGTCGGGAACCGAGTACCAACGATCCCGGCGGAGGGCGGCGTTGGGGTCGTTCGCCAGCAGTCGAGCCTGGGTCATCGACCCCCCGGCCCCGGCCGCGGCGATCCGGGCCTGCTCGACGTCGACGCCCTCGGACACGAGCCGCTCGGCGATCGCGCCCTGGGCGACCGAGTCGAACTCGACGACCACGCACCGCGAGGCGATGGTGACCATCTCCGGCGGGATCTCCTCGGCCAGCACGACGAGGACCGTCGAGGGCGGCGGCTCCTCCAACGTCTTGAGGAGCTTGGGCGACTGCGCCGCCAGGTGCAGGTCGACCAGCACGATGACCTGGCGGTCCCCGACGGGTGGCGCCATGTGGGCGCGCCTCACCACGTCGTCCATCTGGTCCCGGTCGATCGACGCCCCGACACGCTCCACCACGGTGAGCGCCGGGTGTGCCTCGGCGCCGACCTGGCGACGTCCCGACGCGACCGTCGCCGGGTCTGCGCCGTCCAACAGCAGGTCCGCCGCGAAGGCCCGGGCGGCTTCCCGGGTCCCGGAACCCTCGGGTCCGACCAACAGGTACGCGTGGACCGGATCGGTCACCGACGCGCGGAGCCGGGCCACGGCGACGTCCTGGCCGACGACCTCGCCCCACAGGTCCGGGCCGTCGAGATCAGTGCCGTCGGCCGGGCCGTCCGCGCTCATTGTCCCGCTCCCGGAACCGGACCGAGCTCCGGCCAGCGGTCGGTCACCGCCCGCAGCACGCGTTCCTCGACGAGGTCCGCGTCGCCGTCCCCGTCGATGCGGACCCACAGCTCGGGAGCGGCCGCGGCCTGCTCCGCGAAGCTCGCTGCCACCCGCCGGTGGAAGTCCGCACCGGCCGCCTCGATGCGGTCCCGCGCTCCCCCGGTTCGTTCGGCGGCGACGGGTTCCGGCACCTCGAGCAGCACCACCAGGTCGGGGGTCAGACCGTCGGTGGCCCAACGGTTCAGGCGCGACAGATCGCCCGCGTCCAGTCCACGACCGGCGCCCTGGTAGGCGATCGTGGAGGGGATGTAGCGGTCCGACACCACGTGCCGCCCGGCGGCCAGCGCAGGACGCACCACCGTGGCCACGTGCTGGGCCCGGTCCGCGGCCATCAGCAGCGCTTCGGACCGGTCGGTGAGCGCCACGTCGTACTCGGCCGCGGCCAACAGCACCTCGCGGAGTCGCACACCCACGTCGGTCCCTCCCGGTTCGCGTGTGAGCACCGCCCCGAGGCGGCTCGCCAGGCGGCCGGCCTGGGTGGACTTCCCACTCCCCTCGCCGCCCTCGAACACGATGAACCGCCCGGTCATGTCGGCTCCTGGGCGTCGGGGGTCGGTTCCGGTTCGGCTGCGGGTCCGGATCCGGTCACCGGGGGGTTGGCCGGGGGCTCGGTCGGTTCCGCCTCGGGTTCCGAGGGGAGCGACGGGTCGGGAGCCGCGACGGGGATGGCGGTCGGGTGGTTGCCGCGGGCTCGCTCCTCACCGTTCGGGCCGATCGCCTGACGGAGGCCGTCGCGCAGCTGGGAGCGCAGACCGATCTTCATCGACCGGCTGGCCAGCACTCCGGCCCCGCAGAGGATCAGAGCCGCGAGCCACAACGTGAGGCGGACGCCGGGGATGGCCAGGTCGAAGCCGAAGACGCTGGCGGTGGGAACGCCTTCCTGGTCGCCGGTGGCGGCGCGGGCGAACCCGTTGAAGACCGTCGCCAGGGTCGGACCGACGACCAGCGCGAGCAGCACGCACGCCCGGACCAGGGTGAGCATGGTGGCGAAGATCCGGCCGCGGAGCTCGTCGTCGGTGTGCTCCTGCAGCAGCGTGAAGCCGAGCACGTACACCGCTCCCGCGCACGCCCCCAGCCCGAAGATCCCGAGCGCGGCGAGCCAGAAGGTCGACATCGACACGCCGAAGAACATCGACACGCCGCCGGCGAAGACGAGCACGGGGAAGGCCTGCTCCTTGGGCAGCCGCTTCTGCAACGCGGTGAGCGACACGACCCCGGTGGCGACCCCCAGTCCGAGTGCGGTGATGAACAGCGGGAACGTGTTGGCGTTGCCGATGACGAAGCGGGCGAAGGTGGGGCCGAGGGGCACCAGCATCGCCCCGCCGATCAGACCGGTCGCCAGGCCGAGGATCACGCCGCGCACGATCGGGTTGGCGCCGATGAACTGCAGGCCCTCCCGGATGTCGTCGAAGGCCCCGCGCAGGCTCGAGCGCTCGGCTTCCTCGGCCTCGGCGAAGGTGCTGGGAGACCCGTCGCCGGTCGCCGCCGCCGCCTCGACGGCTCGGGCTTCGCGCGCTGCGGCGGACGTCGACGGCAGGCCGCGATAGACGAAGCGCGAGATCAGCAGCGCCGACACCAGGAACGACGCCGCGTCGAAGTAGAACGCGAGGGTCTGGGTGTCGCCGAGCTCACGGTTCAGGCCCAGGAAGGCAAGCACGCTGATCTCGGCCAGGTGGTCGTTGAGGACCTTCAGGACGTACTGGATCGGACCGGCGATCGGCATGGTCGCGTACGCGGCGACCAGTCCGAGCGAGTTGGCCGTGGTCAGCCGGTCGGCGGGGACCACCGCGGGCACCGTCGCCTCCTTCGCCGGCGACCAGGCCAGGGTGAACATCTCCAGGATGAAGCTGGCCACGATCAGACCCGGCACGGTCTGCACCAAGGGCAGCAACAGGAACACCCCGGCCCGGGCGACGTCGGAGACGACCATGATCCGCTTGCGGTCGAAGCGGTCGACGATCACGCCGATGAACGGCGCCAGGAAGATGCCCGGCGCCACCCGCGCCGTGGTGACGAGGGCGATGGCGGCCTCGGGTTGGGTCGAGATCGACGCCGCCAGCGAGGTGATGGCGAAGAAGCCGACCCAGTCCCCCAGGGCCGAGATGACCTGGACGTTGAAGAGGGCGAAGAAGCGACGGGTGATGAAGACCCGTTCGATCCACCCCTGGGCCGGGGCTCCCCCGGCCGGGGGCGGTTCGGGGGTCGGTGCGCTCAGGTCACTCACCGCCGTCCGGTGGCGGAGCCGGCTCGTCGCCCCCGCCGCCGGCCGAGCTCTTCGTCGCGGCGGCCTTCTTCTTGGCCGGGCGCTTCTTCGCGGCCGCCTTCTTCTTGGCCGCGCTCTTCGGGGCCGCGCTCTTCTTGGCCGCGCTCTTCTTGGCCGTGCTCTTCTTCTTGGTCGCCTTCTTCTTCTTGGACGGCCCCTTGGCCCGACGCTCGGCGAGCAGCTCGAGCGCCCGGTCCATGGTGAGCTCCTCGACCGAGTCGCCCTTGCGCAGGCTGGCGTTGGTCTCGCCGTCGGTCACGTACGGGCCGAACCGTCCGTCCTTGACCACGATCGGGCGTTCGGTGTCGGGATCGGGTCCCAGCTCCTTCAGCGGCGGCTTGGGCGCGGCCTGACCCCGTCGACGCTTGGGCTGGGCCAGGATCGCCAGCGCCTCGTCCAGGGTGAGGGTGAGGATCTGGTCCTCGGAGTCGAGCGAGCGGGAGTCGGTGCCCTTCTTGAGGTACGGGCCGTAGCGACCGTTCTGGGTGGTGATGACAACGCCGTCGGCGGGGTCCGCTCCGACCTCTCGCGGTAGCTCCAACAGCGGCAGGACCTGCTCGAGGGTGACCGTGGCCGGATCCATCGACGCGAACAACGACGCCGTGCGGGGCTTGAGGCCGGTCTCGTCGTCGTGCTCGCCCTCCTGGACGTACGGTCCGAACCGGCCGGCCTTGAGGTGCACGACCAGGCCCGTGTCGGGGTGCTCGCCCAGGTCGCGGTCACCCGACGGCGCCTCGAGCAGCTCGACGGCCCGCTCGGGGGTGAGCTCGTCGGGAGGCGTGTCGTCGGGGATCGACGCCCGTTGCACGTCGTCGCCGTCGCCGCGTTCCAGGTACGGCCCGTAGCGGCCGACCCGGGCCACGATCGGCACCCCGTCGCCGTCGGCCCCGAGCGGAATCGAGTTGATGGCCCGGGCGTCGATGTCGCCGAGGTCGTCGACCAGCCGCTTGAGGGCCAGGCCGGCGGCGACGTCGGCGTCACCTGCCGGATCTCCCTCGGCGGGCGCGCCGCCGGCACCGCCGAAGTAGAAGCGGCTCAGCCACGGCTCCATGTCCTCCGAACCCGACGCGATGCGGTCGAGGTCCTCTTCCATCGCGGCGGTGAACGCGTAGTCGACCAGGGTCGGGAAGTGCTGCTCGAGCAGGGTCACCACCGCGAACGCGGTGAAGCTGGGGACCAGCGCCGTGCCCTTGCGCCACACGTAGCCGCGGTCCTGCACCGTCGAGATGGTCGAGGCGTAGGTGGACGGGCGTCCGACCCCGAGCTCCTCCAGGCGCTTGACCAGCGAGGCCTCGGTGTAGCGCGCCGGCGGCTGGGTCTCGTGACCGGCGACCTCGAGGTCCTCGGCGCGCACCGCCTCCCCCACCGCCAGGTCGGGAAGGATCCGCTCCTGGTCGTCGAGCGCGGCGTCGGGGTCGTCGCGCCCCTCGACGTAGGCCCGCAGGAACCCGGGGAACAGGATCGTGCGGCCCGACGCCGAGAACACCGCGACCTGCTCCACCGCAGCCGACGGATCGGCGCCGTCCACGGTCGGCACGACGACCGGCGCGGTCGTCGTCTCGAGGCGGACCTGGACCGACTCGCCCCGGGCGTCGGTCATCTGCGACGCGATCGTCCGCTGCCAGATCAGCTCGTAGAGCCGGAACTCGGCGTTGCCGAGCTCGCTGCGCACCTGGTCGGGGGTCCGGAACGAGTCGCCGGCGGGCCGGATCGCCTCGTGGGCCTCCTGGGCGTTCTTCACCTTGTTGGCGTAGCGACGCGGCGCGTCGGGGACGTACGCGTCGCCGTACTTGTCGCGGATCTGGCGTCGGGCGGCGTTCAGGGCGGCGTCGGACAACGTCGTCGAGTCCGTCCGCATGTAGGTGATGTAGCCGTTCTCGTAGAGCCGCTGAGCGGTCGACATCGCCATCGACGACGACATGCGCAGCTTGCGCCCCGCCTCCTGTTGCAGCGTCGAGGTCATGAACGGCGGCGACGGGCGACGGGTGTACGGCTTGCGCTCGACCGATCGCACCTCGACCGGTCGGTCGGCCAGGGCGTCGCACACCGCGGTCGCTGAACTCTCGTCGAGCAGCACCACCTCGGCCGCCTGCGCCGATGCGGTCAGACGGCCGTCCTGACCGAAGTCCTTGCCCGTCGCCAAGCGGCGTCCGCCGAGCTCGACCAGGCCGGCGGGGAACGGCGTCGGGTCGCGATCGGCATCGACGTGGACGAACGTGGCCTGGAGGTCCCACCAGGACCCGGCCCGGAACGCCATCCGCTCCCGTTCGCGTTCGACGACGATCCGGGTCGCCACCGACTGCACCCGACCGGCGGACAGGCCCCGGCCGACCTTCTTCCACAGGACCGGCGACACCTCGTATCCGACCAGGCGGTCCAGGATCCGTCGGGTCTCCTGGGCGTCGACCAGGCGACGGTCGAGCTCGCGGGGGTTGTCGATGGCGTGGCGGATCGCCTCGGGGGTGATCTCGTGGAACACCATCCGACGCACCGGGACACGGGGGCTGAGCACCTCGAGCAGGTGCCACGCGATCGCCTCCCCCTCGCGGTCCTCATCGGTCGCGAGGTAGAGCTCGTCGGCGTCCTTCAGGGCCGCCTTCAGGTGCCGGACGTGGTCGCGCTTCTCCGGGGAGACGATGTACAGCGGCTTGAAGTGGTTCTCGGTGTCCACCCCGAGGCGGGCCCAGGCCTGGCCCTTGTACTCCTTGGGGACGTCCGCGGCGTTGCGCGGGAGGTCCCGGATGTGGCCGATGGAGGATTCGACCTGGTAGTCGTCGCCGAGATACCCGGCGATGGTCCGGGCCTTGGCCGGTGACTCCACGATGACGAGCGGACTTCCCACGGCTCGGTACAACACACGCCCCGCGGAGGCCTTGTCAACCACCCGAGCCGGGTCACCCTCCCCGGAGCTGCGCTCGACGGGCGGTCGGCCGTGGGCCCGGGGGTAGGGTGCGCATCGTCGGGCAGGGGCGCCGCTCCCGTACCTGCGGGCCGGGCATCGTCCCGGTTCCGGCACCCCGCGACGACCCCGTCGACCCGAGAGGACGACCCATGAACCTCGAACCCTCCGACCGCGGCAAGGCGCTCCAGGAGACGCTGCTGGCCTTCATGGACAGCCACGTGTACCCGGCCGAGCCGGTGTACCGCGAGCAGATGGCGGCGTCGGGCGACGCCCACTTCCACCCGCCGATCGTCGAGGACCTCAAGGCCGCCGCCCGCGAGCGGGGACTGTGGAACCTGTTCCTGCCGCACCGCACACCGTGGAGCCCCGATCCGCTCCCCAACCTCGATTACGCGTACCTGGCCGAGATCACCGGCCGCTCGACCGCGCTGGCTCCCGAGGCGCTCAACTGCGCGGCACCCGACACCGGCAACATGGAGGTGCTCGCCCTGTTCGGCACCCCCGCCCAGCAGGAGGAGTGGCTGGTGCCGCTGCTCGAGGGCGAGATCCGCTCGGCGTTCGCCATGACCGAACCCGACGTCGCCTCCTCCGACGCCACCAACATCCAGATGCGCATCGAGCGCGACGGCGACGACTACGTCCTCAACGGCCGCAAGTGGTGGACCTCGGGTGCCGCGTCGGACCGCTGCAAGATCATGATCGTCATGGGCAAGACCGACCCCGACGCCCCCCGGCACCTCCAGCAGTCGATGATCCTGGTGCCGATGGACACGCCGGGCGTGACCAAGGTCCGTGACCTGCCGGTGTTCGGCTACCAGGACCGCGAGGGCCACGGCGAGATGCTCTTCGAGGACGTCCGGGTGCCGGCGACCAACCTGCTGGCCGAGGAGGGCTCCGGGTTCGCCATCGCCCAGGCCCGTCTGGGACCGGGTCGCATCCACCACTGCATGCGCTGCATCGGCATCGCCGAGCGCGCCCTCGACCTGATGTGCCGCCGGGTGACCGAACGGGTGGCGTTCGGACGGCCCCTCTCGGAGCAGGGCGTGATCCGCGAGTGGATCGCGGACTCCCGCATCGAGATCGAACAGGCCCGACTGCTCACGCTGAAGGCGGCCCACCTGATGGACACCGTCGGCCACAAGGGCGCGGCGATCGAGATCTCGGCGATCAAGGTGGTGGCGCCGAACATGGCGCTGCGGGTCGTCGACCGGGCGATCCAGGCCCACGGCGGCGGCGGCGTGTCCGACGACTTCCCGCTCGCCCAGATGTACGCGGGGCTGCGCACGCTGCGCTTCGCCGACGGTCCCGACGAGGTGCACCGCCGTCAGGTCGCCCGTCAGGAGCTCGCCCGCCGCACCTGATCGCTCCCGGCTCCGACCGGACGCCGGGCCCCGGTCAGGTCGGCAGGTCCTCCTGGGCGGCGAGAACCTCGAGCAGGCGGTCGACGCCGAGCTCTACCAGCAGGTCCCGCGCCGGACCGGCCGGGCACACCACCGCGAAGCGACCTCCGGCGCGCCGGGCGCGCAGCGACCCGACGAACAGCACCCCGAGCGTGACCGGGTCCAGGTGGTCGACCCCGCTGAGGTCGACCGCCACGTCGGGCGATTCGGTGCGGTCGAGCGCCTGACGAAGCGCCGGGATCGTCGCCAGGTCCATGTCGCCGACCACGCACAGCAGGTCCCACCGGCCCGCCGGGACGATCCGCACGTCGAACAGCACGCCCTCAACCGTAGGTGCCGGGCGCCCGAGCGGGTTCCGTCACTGCCCTGACGTAGCGTTCCCACCACGATGACCACTCGGTCCGACCCCTCCGAGACCCCCCAGGGCCCGGCCGTCGGTGACACCGACGACTGCGTCCGGGACACCGTCGACGCCCTCGTCGCCGAGTGGTCGGCCGAGCCCCGACTGGTCCATGTGGAACGGCTGTCGGGGCGACCGGCCCGTCTGGCACGCCCGGCGGAACCGCTGCACCCGGCACTCGAGGATCGTCTGGGCGAGCGGCCGCTGTGGTCGCACCAGGCCCGGGCGATCGACCTGGTCCGCTCGGGTCGCTCCGTCGTGCTGTCGACGCCGACCGCGTCGGGCAAGTCGCTGTGCTACCAGGTGCCCGCGGTCGACGCGGTGCTGGAACGTGGGGCGTCGACGCTGATGGTGTTCCCCACCAAGGCGCTGGCCCAGGACCAGCTGCGCACCCTGACCGGATGGGACCTGCCCGGCGTCGTCGCGGCCACCTACGACGGCGACTGCACCCCCGAGGAGCGGACCTGGGTGCGGGGCCACGCCGACATCCTGCTGACCAACCCCGAGATGCTGCACCACGGCATCCTCCCCAACCACGGCCGCTGGGCCACGTTCCTGCACCGGTTGGAGCTGGTGGTGATCGACGAGCTCCACGTCCTGCGCGGCGTGTTCGGCACCCACACCGCGCAGGTGCTGCGCCGGCTGAGGCGTCTCGCGCAGTCCTACGGGGCCACGCCCCGGTTCGTGTTCACCTCGGCCACCATCGGCGACCCGGCCCGTCTGGCGTCCGAGCTGTGCGGGATGGAGGTCACCGCCGTGACCGCGGATGGCTCACCGTCGGGTGAGCGCACCGTCCTGCTGTGGAACCCCTCCGCCGACGAGCCGTCCTCCGACGGCGTGTCCTCCGATGAGGTGTCCTCCGATGTCGAGCCGGCGGCGACGGGATCGATCGACGAGCTCGAGCAGATGGAGGACGCCGCCGACGGCGTCGATCGCCGCACGTCGGTGCACGCCGAGGCCGCGACGGTGGCCGCCCGCCTGGTCACCGCCGGACTGCGGACGCTGGTGTTCTGCCGGTCGCGCAAGGCCACCGAGCTGGTCGCCGCAGAGATCCGTCACCGCCTCGACCCGGAGCACGTGGACGGCGTGCGGGCCTACCGCGCCGGCTACCTGGTCGGCGAGCGCCGCGACATCGAGGACGACCTGTTCTCGGGACGTCTCCACTGCGTGGTGGCCACCTCGGCGTTGGAGCTCGGCGTCGACGTCGGCGGCCTCGACGCGGTGGTGCTCGCCGGCTATCCCGGCACGGTCGCCTCGTTCTGGCAGCAGGTCGGTCGTTCCGGTCGGAGCCGACGGCCGTCGCTCGCGGTGCTGGTGGCGGGTGAGGACCAGCTCGACCAGTGGATGGTGCGTCACCCCGACGACCTGTTCTCCCGAGCGCCGGAACCGGCGGTCATCAACGCCGACAACCCCTTCGTGTACGTCCCGCATCTGGCCTGCGCCGCTCAGGAGCAGGCGTTGCGTCGCGACGACGAGCGCATGTGGCCCGACCAGCTCGACGAGGGGGTCCGACGCCTGGTCCTCGGCGACCGCGCCGCGGTGCGACGACGCCGCGGGCAGCGGGAGGTGGTCTGGACCGGACGGGGCCTGCCCGCCCCGACGATCGGGCTGCGTTCGTCGTCGCGGGGCGAGGTCCGCATCGTCGATGGCGACGGCGAGCTGATCGGCACCGTCGGCGCCGACCGGGCGCCGGCCACGGTGCACACCGGAGCGGTCTACCGGCACCAGGGTCGGCCGTACTCGGTCACCGATCTCGACCTGGACGCCCGCACCGCCGTGGTGGAGCCCACGAGCGGCGACGTGTACACCCGAACCCGATCCGAGACCTCGATCCGGGTGCTGGAGCGGGACCGCCACCGGGTGGTGGGTGCCGCGGGGCTGGCGCTGGGCAGCGTGGAGGTGACCTCCCAGGTCGTGGGCTTCCAGACCCGAAGCGTCGCCACGCACGAGGTCCTGGACACGACACCGCTCGACCTCCCGCCGAGCCGCCTGGTCACACGGGCGGTCTGGTACACCTTCGACGACGACCTGGTCGGCCGGTCGGAGGTGGGTGATCGGGAGCTGCCCGGAGCGCTGCACGCGTTGGAGCACGCGGCGATCGGGATGCTGCCGCTGTTCACCATCTGCGACCGATGGGACGTCGGCGGGGTCTCCACGGCGTGGTCCCCCGACACGGCGTCGGCGACGGTGTTCATCCACGACGCCCACGAGGGCGGCGCCGGGATCGCGGAGCTGGCTTTCGACGCGGCCGACCGGCACCTGGCCGCCACCCTCGAGCTGATCGACGCCTGTCGGTGCGCGACGGGATGCCCCAGCTGCGTGCAGTCACCCAAGTGCGGCAACGGCAACGAACCGCTCTCCCGGGACGGGGCCGTGCGACTGCTCCGCGCCACGCTGTGCCCGACCGACGCCGGCGCCGGCTCCGGTCCTTCGGTCGACTCCGCCATCGACGACCGCCACGCATCCTGACCCCGGGCCTGGATCGGGTCACGCCCCCTCCACCCGAACCGCCAGCGCCTCGCTCAGCTCGATTCCGCCGACCAGTCGTCCGACGACCGGTACCGACGTCGGACGGGTCGACACCCGGACCCGGGCGACCCCGCCGGGAGCGGTGTCACCACCGATCTCGACGCGGAACCGGCCCTGTCCGACGTCGCGCAGCGACCCGCGCACGGAGGCCGGGTCGGGATCGACCGCTGCGGCCCGCGCCGCGGTGCGCGCCGCGTGGACGGTGAGGACCCGGTCCCGGGCCAGCAGGCCGACCTGCACGACCAGCAGGAGGGTCGTGACCAGCACCGGCAGCAGCATCGCGATCTCCACCGTGGCCTGGCCGCGGGCGTCGGGCGATGCCCACCGATCGGGCCGCCTCACGCTCATCCGGCCTGGGACAGGATCCGTCCGACGATGGCGTCGAACAACCGCGACACGGCGTCGCTGCGCGTGACCCAGGCGACCAGCGCAAGGGCCACCGCGGCGGCCCCGAGCAGCACCAGCGCGTACTCGACGGTGCTCTGGGCCTGCTCCTCGAGGCGGCACTGACGGGTGTACCAGCGCGCCCACAGGGCGGCGCCGGGACCACCCGATCGCGGACGGGACGCTCGGGAGCGGGTCGGGCCGGAACGACCGGTGTCGGAGTGGTCGGGGTACGGGTGGGACATGGGAACGGTCACGGTGGTCCTCCTCGGGGGACGAACGGTGCGGAAGGGGGAAGCGGGAACGGCCCGGCGGACGAGGCCGTGGCGCCGAGGAGCGCGCCGGTCCCGCGGGCGGCGGACAGCGCGACCGGGACCACGGTCAGCATCACGAAGGCGGGCAGCACGAGAGCGACCAGCGGGATCAGCAGCAGAACCGGGAGTCGACGGACCCGGGCCTCGATCCGCCGTCGTGACCGCCGGCGTTCGGCGTCCGCAAGGCGCACCAGCGCGGCGGCGGGCGGCGTCCCCGACGACGCCGCGGTCGACAGCGTGGTGACCAGCGGTTGGCCGGCCGGTCCCAGCTCGTGGCGCAACGTGGCGATCACGTCGGCCAGCACCTTCCCGCGCTGCAGATCGGCACCGGCGCGCCCGAGCGCCGAAGCCACCGGGCCGTCGCCGACGTCGCCCACGGCTTCGACCGATCCCGCCACCGTCGAGCCTGCCGCGGCAGCCACGGCCAGGAGGTCACAGCAGTGCGCCATGTCCCACAGCTCCTCGACGGACCGTCCACCCGCGGCTGGCCGGGCCAGCGGTCGCTCAGGACTGCGTTCGGCACGCGGTCGGGCGGTCTGCAGTCGAGCGACGAGGATCGCCCGGAACGCCCGGTCGACCACCGCCGTGGCGGACGCTCTCGTCGGCTCGGCCCGGACCGCGGACCCCGGCTCGTCCTCGGGGAAGCGTCGGGGGCGGGGCCGCGGGACGACCAGATCGGCGACCGCGACAGCAGCCGCCGCGGCGAGCAGCCACGGCATCAACGGGCCCATCGACGGTTCCTCCGTCCCGATCCCTGGACGCCCGGCGCGGCCACGGCCCGGGTGACGAGACGGTTCGACACCACTGCTCCGAGCCCATCGAGCACGACTCCGACCACCAGGCACGCCCGACCCGCCCCGCTGCCCAGGACCACCCCCGCGAACGACGGGTCGACGGCCGCGAGGACCGTGACGCCGATCAGGGGCAGGGCGACGAGCACGGTCGCCGAGGTCCGGGCCTGGCTCGTCAGCGCCCGCACCTCGTCGTCGAGCTCGATGCGGTCGACCAGCGCGGCGGCGACGCCGTCGAGCGCCGCGACCAGGGCCACTCCACGGCCGCGGGAGAACCGGCAAGCCGCCACCAGGAGCTCCACCCCGTCGATCCGGCTGGCCCGACCCCACAGCTCCATCACCCGGTCCACCCCCAGGCCCCGGTCGAGCAGCGCGACCGCGCCGGCCACCTCTGTGCCGAGCAGCCCGACCGGTCCCCCGGCGAGCTCGCGCAACGCCACGGTGAGGGTCGCCCCCGCTCCGACCGAGCGGGCCAGGTCGCCCACCGCGCCGGGCAGGTCCCGGGCCGCCCGGGTGGCCAGGCGTCGGCGGCGACGCCGGCCCGACCCGGCGAGGGCCACACCCCCCGCCGTGATCCCGACGACGGCCAGGACCAGCAGCGTCATGTCACCGGCACCAGTCGACCGTCGGAGCCGAGGTCGTGCAGCGAGGCGACCACCCGACGGCCGTCGGGGCGCCGTTCGACCCCCACCAGCGTGTGCAGAGCCGCGTGCACCTGCTGGCGGACGACGTCGACGGGGGCGCCGTCGGCACCGGCGACCGCGAACGAGGTGAGGCGGTCGACGGCATCAGACGCCGTCGGGGCGTGCACCGTCGACATCGAGCCGTCGTGGCCGGTCCCGAGGGCCCACACCATGTCGGCTGCCTCGGCGCCGCGGACCTCACCGACCACGATGCGGTCCGGTCGCAGACGCAGGGCGACCCGCACGAGGTCGCGGAAGTCCGCCCGCCCCACCCCAGCCGCCCCACCCGGGCGGGCCTCCAGGCGGACGACGCCCCGACCGGGGAGGCGCAGCTCGGCGACGTCCTCGACGGTGATGATCCGTTCGTGGTCGGGCAGCTCGGATGCGAGCGACGCCAACAGGGTCGTCTTGCCCGATCCCGTCGCTCCGAAGACCACCAGGTTCCGCCGTCCGACCAGACGTTCCCGAAGGAGTGCGGCGACATCGGGTCGGGCGAGGGAGTCGAGCGGGATCGGGTCGCGCCGGTGGCGTCGGACGGCCAGCACCGGTCCGTCGACCGCGAGCGGGGGGAGCACCGCGGTCACGCGGGTGCCATCGGCCAGTCGGGCATCCACGACTGGGTGGGCCCGATCGGCGTGCAGTCCGAGCGGTCCGACGAGTCGCTCGATCGCCCGGTCCACCGCGGCCCGGTCGAGCACGATCCCGGTCGTCTGGAGCTGACCGGCACGCTCCACCCACACCTCGCCCGGACCGTTGACCAGCACGTCGGTCACCGTCGGGTCGCCCAACAGCCGTTCGACCGCGCCGAGGCCGACCAGGTCGACGGCCAGGGCCCGGGCCGTCTCGATCACCGCCGCGTCGCCCATCAGCGGACGTTCCTCCCGGACGATGCGGGCCAGCCGTCCGACGGCGTCGTCGCCCCGGTCGCCGTCCGGCTCGGAGCGGAACCGTCGACCGACGACCGCGACGAGCTCGGGATCGGTGCGGGCCATGGCGATCACGGGCGGGACTCCCCGATCTCGGCCAGCGGGGCGAGATCGCGGGCGAGACCCCGCGGCGGGCGTGACGAGAGCAGACCGGCGTCGACGGCCCGGGCCACCGTCGGGTCCCAGTCCAGCTCGTGCACGGGGATTCCGAGGGCCCGGGACACATCGGTGCCGTCGAGAGCCCGGCCCGGCTCGACCACCAGGACGGCGCTGTCCGCTGTCACCTGTGAGCGCACCGCGCGCCGCAGAGCCAGGTAGCAGGCCCGGACGACGAGGACCGACGTCCCCTCCTCGCACAGCGCCGAGCGCAGAGCCGAATCCGGCGACCGGCCGCCCGCGTCGACGACCACGGCACGTCGGTCCGAGCGCAGCACCGCCACGAGCTCCCGGACCCGCTCCGCCCCGACCGCTCCGCTCACGTCTCCGGGCAGCAGCCGAAGGCCGTCTGCGACCTCGATCTCCAGTCGTCCGAGCGCGGCGGCGTCACCGTCGGGGGAGCCCAACCAGTCACCGACGCCGGGGCCGGTCAGTTCCGGAATCCCGAGCAGGGCGGGCTGGTCGCCCGCCAGGTCGACCAGCAGGACCTCGCGACCCCGCTGGGTGAGGAGGGTGGCCAGGCCGGCGGAGACCACGGAGGTCCCCGACCCGCCCTTGACCGACCACAGGGTGAACAGCACGCGCGCGACCTCCTGACATGCCCGCCGTGGGCGGGCCGTGAGGGGGAAGCGGCTCCGGAGGAGACCGACACCGGTTCCGGGCCGACCGATGCGGTCGGCGGTGAGGTGTCGTCAGGACCCTACGACGGATCAGGGTCGTCGACCACCGGGGACCGCGACCCGGTCGCGGTCCCCGGTGGTCCTGACGTCGCTCAGATCAGACCAGGAGCAGGTCCCGAGCCCCGGACTCGTTGGAGGGGTGGCGGAGCTTCGACATGGCCCGGACCTCGATCTGACGGATCCGCTCGCGGGTCAGCTCGAACTGCGCGCCGACCTCCTCGAGGGTCCGGGGTTCACCCCGGTCCAGCCCGTAGCGCAGTCGCAGCACCTCGCGCTCGCGCTCCTCGAGCCCGGAGAGCAGGTCGTCGACCGCTGTGGGGACCATCGCGTGCAGCGCCGCGCCCTCGGCCGTCGGAGCATCATCCGCGACCAGGTCGGCCAGGACCGCGTCCGCGTCCTCCCGGAGCGGTTCGTCCAGCGAGAGGGGCTCGACCGCGTACAGAAGGGTCTCGGTGACCTTGTCCTCGGGCAGATCGACCTCGCGTGCCAGCTCGGCGGTGGTCGGCATCCGACCCAGCTCGATCTCGAGCCGCGAACGCGTCCGCTGGACCCGAGTCATCGTGTCGCCCGCGTGGACGGGGATGCGGATGGTGCGGCCGGTGTTGGCGATGCCGCGGGTGATCGCCTGGCGGATCCACCAGGTCGCGTAGGTCGAGAACTTGAAGCCCTTGCGCCAGTCGAACTTCTCCACCGCGTGCATCAGCCCGAGGTTGCCCTCCTGGATGAGGTCGAGAAGCGGGACCCCTGAGCTCTGGTAGCGCTTGGCGATCGAGACGACCAGACGCAGGTTGGCCTGCACGAACTGCTCGGCCGCGGCCTCGCCCGCCCGCACCCGACGTTGCATCTGGCGGCGTCGGGTCGCAGGGATGGCGGCGCCGGATCCGAGCTCGCGGGCCGCCGCCGCACCGTCTTCCATGACGCGGGCCAGGCGAGCTTCGTCGTCCTTGGTCAGCAGGTCGTGGCGACCGATCTCGGCCAGGTACCTACGGACCAGGTCCTCGTCGTCGCGCTCCCGTCGCTGGTCGGTCACCGGCACCTCGCCTTCCCTCGGATCGCGGCGGTCGACCCGACCGCCGGGTCCCCGGGACGTGTCGCTCCCAGTGGACCTCACGTCATCGGCACGGCAGGGTCGAAAACCTGAGCGCGATCCGACACGCACCGGCACGCGCCCTCATCCGCTCGTGGGACCCGGGGTGGTTCAGGCGGTGAACCCGCAGGTGGCCTCGAGCAGGTCGAGCATCTCGACAGGCGGCCGATCCGGTCCGACCCGGGTGCGGACGTCCGCCGCATCGGCTCGGAGGCGATCCACCTGGGCCGGCAGTCGCGCCAGCAGCGGTCGGTCCGCCACCGGGGTGCACCGCAACAGGTGTGTGTCGTAGGCGTCGGCCAGGGCTGACGCGACGACCACCCACGCGGCGAGGCGGTCGCCCTGGCTCAGCGCTCCCAGCAGCTCGAGCACGGCGTCGGCGGCGGGGCCGGGTGAACGCACGAGCGTGTCCCGGGGCAGCTCCCGCAGCCTCGGCAGGCGGTCCACGAGGAGCGCGGAACGTGCGGCGTGGCCCATGGCGAGCCGGTCGAGCACGACGACGACGTGCGCGCCGTCCGCGTCGGGCGCCCACCCGCCGACGATCCGGTGCAACCGGGCTTCGGTCCACGCCCAGGACCCGAGCCGGCCGGCAGAGCTGAGCAGGTCGAGCGGACCCGAGTCGTCCCGGAACTCTCCCGCGACGGTCGAGGCCGGTGGGTACCCGTCGACGACGTCTGGCGTCACCACGTCAGGCCGTCCCAGAGTCGTGGGTGGTGCCGTTGGTGATCGGCAGGCGACGGTCGCGCCCGAAGGCCTTCTGGGAGATCCGGATGCCCGGCGGCGACTGACGTCGCTTGTACTCGGCGAGGTCGACCAGGCGGGTGATGCGACGCACCATCGCGTCATCGTGGCCGGCGGCGACCAGGTCCTCCAAGGTCTGGTCGCCGTCGACGTAGGCCTCGATCAGCGGGTCGAGCACCTCGTAGGGGGGCAGGCTCTGGTCGTCACGCTGGTCGGGGCGCAGCTCGGCCGACGGCGCCTTGGTCAGGATCGATTCGGGGATCAGCGCGGCGCCCTCACGCTCGTTGCGCCACCGGCACAGCTCGTAGACCAGCAGCTTGGGGATGTCCTTGATGACGGCGAGGCCGCCGGCGGAGTCGCCGTAGAGCGTCGAGTAGCCGACGGCGGTCTCGCTCTTGTTGCCGGTGGTGAGGACGAGCCACCCGAACTTGTTGGACAGGGCCATCAGCAGCACGCCGCGGACCCGGCTCTGGAGGTTCTCCTCGGTGAGGTCGGGCGGTCGCTCGCCGAAGCTGGGGGCCAGCAGCTCCAGGAAGGCGGCATGGGCCGCTTCGATCGGGATCGTCCGGGCGTCGACACCCAGGTTGGACGCCAGGTGGTGGGCGTCCGCGAGCGAGTGGTCGCTCGAGTACCGCGACGGCATCAGCACGGCGTGGACCCGTTCGGCGCCGACGGCGTCGGCCGCGATCGCGCTGACCAGCGCCGAGTCGACCCCGCCGGACAGCCCGAGGGTGACGTCGGTGAACCCGTTCTTGGTCACGTAGTCCCGGGTGCCGAGCACCAGGGCGTCCCAGATCTCCTCGGGCCCGGCCGGCGACGGCTCCACCAGGGCGTCTACCGGGGTGAGGGAGTCGCGCCCGGGGGCGGGTTCGCTGACCGCGAGGACCGGGCCGACCCCGGAGGGCCCGTCCACCGCGACGTCGGCGCTGACATCGACGGTCACATCGACGTCGACCACGAGCACCTGCTCGTCGAAGCGACGGGCCCGGGCCTGGACCTCGCCGCGGTCGACGACGAACGATCCGCCGTCGAAGACCAGCTCGTCCTGGCCCCCGACCAGGTTGACCGCCACGATCGGCACCGAGCACTCGGCCTGGCGGTCGAGCAGCGTCGACTCGCGCAACTCCTGCTTGCCGGCGTGGAACGGCGACGCGTTGATGTTGAGCACGACGTGCGCACCCCGGCGGGTCGCGTCGAGCGCCGGTCCGGCCGGTACCCACAGGTCCTCGCAGACGGTCACCGCGGCGAGCACCCCGGCGATCCGGAACAGCGGCTGACCGGCGCTCCCCGGATCGAAGTAGCGCTTCTCGTCGAACACGCCGTAGTTGGGCAGGGCCTGCTTGCGGTAGCTGCCGAGCACCCTCCCGTCGTGCAGGACCGCGGCGGCGTTCCAGGGGCCGTCGGTGGAGTCGTGGGGATCTGCTCCCGGGGTGCGGTGACCCTCGACCCAGCCGACGACCGCCGCGCAGTGCCCGGTGACCTGCGCGGCCAACGAGTCGAGAGCGGCGGCGTTGTCGGCCACGAACCCGGGCCGCAGCAGCAGGTCCTCGGGTGGGTAGCCGCACGTGGCCAGCTCGGGGAACAGGGCGACGTCGCAACCCGCGGCCTCGGCGATGCGGTAGGCGTCGGCCATGGCGGCCACGTTGGAGCGCAGAGCGCCGACGGTCAGGTCCAGCTGGCACAACGCCACCCGCAGCACGACGGCCGGTCCGGGCGCGGTGGAGGGTTCGGGCGTCACGAGCGGATGGTACCCAGCGCTGCGGACGCGCCGAGGGCCCGGCCTGGGCCGGGCCCTCGGTCGCGGATCGGAGCGTCCCGGTCAGGCCGACGCGGCGCCGCAGACCGTGTTGGTCATCAGGCGGGTCACGACGTACGGGTCGATGTTGGCGTTCGGTCGGCGGTCCTCGATGTAGCCCTTCTGGTCGCGGGCGACCTGCCACGGGATGCGGATCGAGGCGCCACGGTCACCGACGCCGTAGCGGAACTGGCTGAAGTGCGCCGTCTCGTGCTGGCCGGTCAGACGATCCTCGTAGCCGTGGCCGTAACCGGCCAGGTGCTCCTCGACCTTGCCCTCGGCGCCGAGCGCCTCGCAGGCCGCGATGATGGCGTCGTAGCCCTCGCGCATCTGACGGGTCGAGAAGTTGGTGTGGCAGCCGGCGCCGTTCCAGTCGCCCTTGATCGGCTTGGCCGAGATGGACGCGTTCACGCCGAAGTCCTCGGAGATGCGGTAGAGCAGGTAGCGGGCCATCCAGATCTGGTCGGCCACCTCGACGGTTCCGCACGGGCCGATCTGGAACTCCCACTGGCCGAGCATGACCTCGGCGTTGGTGCCCGAGATGCTGAGCCCCGCCGCCATGCAGGCGCTGGTGTGGGCCTCGACGATGTCACGACCGGCGATCTCGACCGCGCCGACGCCGCAGTAGTACGGACCCTGCGGGGCGGGGTAGTAGTAGCCCTCCTGGGGCCAGCCGAGCGGCCGGCCGTCCTTGAAGAACGTGTACTCCTGCTCGAGACCGAACAGCGGCTCGAAATCGGCGAACTTGTCGGCGATCTCGACGCACGCGGCACGGTTGTTGGTGGAGTGCGGCTCGAGGCTCTCGGGCAGGAGCACCTCGCAGAGCACCAGCACGTCGTTGCCGCCCCGAGTGGGGTCCGGGACGGTGTACACCGGGTTGAGCATGCAGTCGGAGTTGGACCCCTCGGCCTGGTTGGTGGAGGAGCCGTCGAAGTTCCACAGCCCGGGCTCGTCGCCGTCGGGGACGATCTTGGTCTTGGAGCGCATGAGGGGGGTCGGCTCCGTGCCGTCGATCCAGATGTACTCAGCGCGATACGCCACGTTCGCTTCCTTCTGTCGTCGGATCCGGCGCTGGCCGGTCGGGGCCCACCGGGCCCGGTGACCGCCATGTTGCCCCACGCCGTTTTCGCTCCCGTTGCCCGATTGTGAACGGCGTGTGAACTGAGCCCGGTGTGCCGGGAACCCCGGCCCGTCGGCTGGTACCACAGCTGCGGACGGTCCGTCGGCGATCCCGTGCTCGTCGGCCGACCGGATCCGGATCGGCTTGGGTGCCCGCCGGCGCCCGGTGACACGATGGAGCGGTCATGGACCACCAACAGGACTACGTGCTGCGCACCGTGGAGGAGCGCCGGGCCCGCCTGGTGCGACTCTGGTTCACCGACGTGCTCGGCCAGCTCAAGTCGGTGGCGATCTCGCCGGTCGAGCTCGAGGCCGCGTTCGAGGAGGGCGTGCAGTTCGACGGGTCGGCGATCGACGGCTTCAGCCGCGTGCAGGAGAGCGACGTCCTGGCCTTCCCCGACCCGAACTCGTTCCAGCTGATGCCGGCACGGGACGGCGAGGAGGTGACCGCCCGCATCTTCTGCGACATCACCCGCCTGGACGGCGCGCCGTTCGAGGGCGATCCCCGCCAGGTCCTCAAGCGAAACCTCGCGGCGGCGTCCGAGGCCGGGTTCCAGTTCATGTGCGCCCCCGAGGTCGAGTTCTTCTACCTGGCCAGCGACGACCCCCGGGACCCCCAGCCGCTCGACTCGGCCAGCTACTTCGACCTCACCACCTACGACGAGACCTCCGACATCCGCCGGCGGACCATCCAACGCCTGGAGGGCTCGGGGATCCCGGTCGAGTACTCGTTCCACGAGGACGCCCCCTCCCAACACGAGATCGACCTGCGCTACGCGGATGCGCTGACCATGGCCGACGACGTCATGGCGCTGCGGATGATCGTGCGGGAGGTGGCGATGGCGTCCGGGGTGCACGCCACCTTCATGCCCAAGCCGTTCGAGGGCGTGCAGGGATCCGGGATGCACACGCACCTGTCGTTGTGGAGCGGCGACGACAACGCCTTCCACGACCCCGACGACGCGGTCGGCCTCAGCGCCACGGCCCGGAGCTTCATCGCCGGGCTGCTCGTCCACGCCGGCGAGCTCACCGCGGTGACCAACCAGCTGGTCAACTCCTACAAGCGGCTGGTCTCCGGGTTCGAGGCGCCGGTGCACATCTCCTGGGCACGCAACAACCGCTCGGCCCTGGTGCGGGTCCCCGTTCCCAAGAAGGGCAAGGAGGACCAGGGCACCCGGCTGGAGTACCGGGCGCTCGACCCGGCCTGCAACCCGTACCTGGCGTTCTCGGTCCTGCTCGCCGCGGGCCTGGCCGGCATCCGCCACGGCTACGAGCTGCCCGAGGAGACGACGGTGAACCTCTTCGAGTCCGGCGTCGATGCGCCCGCCGACCTCGGACGGCGCCTCCCGGCCAACCTGGCGGAGGCTCTCGACGCTATGGAGCGCTCCGAGCTCGTCCGCGAGGCGCTCGGCGAGCACATCTTCGAGTGGTTCCTGCGCAACAAGCGCGCCGAGTGGGGCGCGTACCGCACCCACGTGTCCAGCTTCGAGCTCAACCGCTACCTGAGGACCTGGTAGGAGCGCCCGTGCAACCGCTGCTCGTCTGGCCCGACCCCGCCCCGCCGGACGTGGCCCGGGTCCTCGACCTGGCGGGACTGCCGTGGCGCGCCGTCGCCGACGAGGCCGCGGCACGCGACGGGGTGTGGTCCGGCGCGGTCGTGGCCGCCGACGAGGACCCTGAGCGCGGCTTCGCCATGGCGCGAACGCTGCGACGGGGCGACCTGGCCGTCGCCCCGCTCTTGTTGGTGGTGCGCGGCACGCAGCTGGCCGACCTCGACGGGCGCCACGACACCTTCGACGACTTCTGCCTGGCCCCGGCCCATCCGACCGAGCTCGAGGCCCGGGTGCGTCACCTGCTGGCCGCCGAGCCGGGACTGGCGCTCGAGCCGGACGTGGTGCAGTACGAGGCGCTGGTGCTCAACCTGGAGACCTACCAGGCGGCGATCGACGGGACGCCGTTGGATCTCACCTACATGGAGTACGAGCTGCTCAAGTTCCTGGCGTCGAACCCGGGCCGGGTGTTCACCCGCGAGATCCTGCTGTCACGGGTGTGGGGCTACGAGTACTACGGCGGCGCCCGCACCGTCGACGTCCACATCCGACGGTTGCGGGCCAAGTTGGGCGAGGAGCACGCCGGGCTGATCCAGACCGTGCGGTCGGTCGGCTACAAGTTCGGCGAGTCGCGCTGGGGGTCCTGAGCGGTTCTCGGCCGCGGCTGCCGGGACCGGCCTGGCGGCGCCGTTCCCGGGCCTCGCCGGTCAGACGTTGAGGTCGATGAGCTCGCTGCCCTCGTTCAGGTACTCGCCCTCTTTGGCCAACGACTGGCCGAGGATCACCGAGATCACGCCTCCGGTGATGATGAAGGCGATGGGCAGCGCGACCACCAGGACCACGATGATGAGCAGCGGACCGATCATGGCGGTCAGTCTGCCCCAGTGAAGACCCAGGCCTCCACCTCCACCCGGGCGCCGAGCGGCAGGCCTGCCACCGCCACGCAGGTGCGCGCCGGACGGGGCTCGGTGAAGTACCCGGTGTAGATCTCGTTCATCTCGGCGTAGTCGTCCATGTCGGCCAGGAACACGGTGGTCTTGGTGACCTGGTCGGAGCGGGCACCGTTCGCGGCGAGCAGTTCGTCGAGGTTGGCGAGGGCCTGGCGGAGCTGGCCGGCGAAGTCGTCGGCCAGCCCGTCGGGGCCGAGGCCGATCTGACCCGACAGCACCAGCCAGTCGCCGGCGCGCCGGGCGGGCACGTAGGGAGCGGTCATGGGCTCCTGTCTACCCGATCGCGCCCCCGCCGAACTTGAAGCCCCCGGTCACCCTCACGACCCACCAGCTACAAGTTCGACGCAGCAACCCGAACTTGCAGCCCCCGGTCGCCCCAGCGACCCCACAGCTACAAATTCGATAGGAGGCCGGCGGGCCAGTCGGGCGGGGTGCCCAGGAACCGCCACGTCGCCGCGGCCACGGCGGCGAACACCGCGTCGGACACTCGGACCGGGGGTCGGTCCGACGGGACGAGCTCGACGGTGATCGCTGGGGTGTCGGCCGCCTTGAGGACCCCGAGGGAGCGGACGGTCAGGTCCAGCACCGAACCCTCCGCGTCGACGGCGACGCCCTCGGACGTCACCCAGCCGAACGCCATGTGGGCCGCTCCGATGCAATAGGAGCGCAGAACGACCGGGTCGAGGATGTCGCCACCAGCGGCGCGGACGCGGATGCCGTCGGCACCGATCGACGCCTCGGCCACCGCGCCCTCCGAGGTGCGGACCACCACCCGCTCGCCACCGGCCTGGTCGCCGACGCGTCCGGACTCCACCGAGACCACCTCGCTCGGAGCACCGACGCCGGCGACGAGGACGACCGCCTCGGCCCACCCCGCTCCGCGCAGCGTCACCGACGTGGGGGGTCCGGCGACGTCGAGCTCGACCACCTCGAGTCCGGGAGCCGCGGCACGGATCCGCTCCGCGATCCCCTCGGTGCGCACGACGTGGATCACGCCGGTGCCGTCGGAGCGGATTCCTGCGGCCACCGGCGGGCGCTTGGGGGCCGAACGACTGCAGTCCTCACGCGACCACTGGGCCAGCACCGCTCGACCGTGCTCGTCGGCCAGTCGGCGCGCCACGGCCGGGAGCGGGCTGTGGCGCTTGGCCCCGAACGCCCCGCCGTTGGCCGCGGCGGGGGACGGGTCGCCGCCCGGAACGCACCACGACGAGTCGGTCTCGACGTAGGCGGCGTCGACCCACCCGGTGCGCAACGTGAGGTCCCAGTCCCCGTCGGGCACCTCGAGCGGGGGCACCGGATCGACGGTGGTGCGCCGACCCTGGACCTTGCCGGCCGCCCGACGCGCCTCGACCAGGGACTCCCCCACCACCCAGTCGTCGGAACCCGGCACCGGCACCGCGATCAGCGCATCGGCGGGCGCGGTGTCGGCCGAGAAGCCGACCGCCCCGAGGACCACCCGCTCGCCCACCTGCTGGGGGGCACCCAGCTCGAGGGTCGCCCGCCGCGCCGCGGCGTCGAGATCCCGGGGACCGACCTCGACCGGCGTCGATCCGGACAGCACGTCCTCGGCCGCCTCGACGATCGTCTGCCATCCGGTGCAGCGGCACAGGTGCGCGGCCAGGGCTCGGTCGACCGCTCCGGGGCGCACGTCGCCACCCTTGGCCCGCACGGCGTCGAGGCGGACGATGATGCCGGGAGTGCAGAAACCGCACTGACTGGCCCCGTGCTCCACGAAGGCGTCGACCCATCGCGACCGTGCCTCGGGCTCCAGGCCGTCGAGGGTGACGACCGACCGCCCGGCCACCCGCCGCAACGGCGTCACGCACGCCACCCGCGGGGTGCCGTCGACCAGCACGGTGCAGCATCCGCACTGGCCCTGGGGGGAGCAGCCGTCCTTGACCGAGTGGACCCCGAGCGGGCCGCGCAGCGCGTCGAGCAGGGAGATCCCGTCGTCGACGACCTCGACGTCACGGCCGTCGACGGTGAGGCCGACGGCGCGGGTCGGGACCTCGGCGGACGGCTCGTCAGGCGACGGGGACGCGTTCATGGTCGGCTCCTGGGGGTTCGGGCCCGGGGGTCGGAGACCTGACGGGAAGACGTTCCCGGTCGATGTCACCCGGACGGATCGAGACGGTACCGTGCGCCGTCGTGGCGTCCCACCCTCACCCCCGCCGCCCCGGCGCCGGAAGCGACGCTCCCACCGCGGGCCCGAGTCGGCGTTCCGTCCTGCGGGGCGGGGTCGGCCTGGGCGCAGCCACCGTGGGCGGGATCCTCCTCGGGTCCTGCAGCTCCGAGGCAGACACCCGCAGCGCCGACAACCTCTCCAGCCACGCGCTCCTGGCCGCCTTCCCACAGACCCTGCCGCACATCCCCGCCGGTGTTCCGTTCCGGTTGCCGTACCTGATCTCCGACGACGACGGCGTACCGCTCACCACCATCGACGGTGCCGTCACCTTCACCGTCTCCCGCGACGGCCACGAGTTGGGCACGGTCCGGGTCGAGCCCCACAGCGACGGCGTCCCCCGTGCGTACCTGCCGGTCGGCTTCACCTTCCCCGAGCCCGGTCGCTACGACCTGACGGCCACCTACGACGGTGCCCCGATGTCGTCGACGGTCGAGGTGGTCGAGCCCGCGCGGGTCGGTCCACCCGTCGTGGGCCAGAAGCTGCCACCGGTCGACTCGCCCACCACGGAGCGGACCCTCGAGGTGGACCCGCTGTGCAGCCGCCTGAAGGGGCCGTGTCCGCTGCACTCGGTGAACCTCCGCGACGCGGTTGGCCTGGGGAAGCCGATCGTGGTCGTCATCGCCACGCCGGCGTACTGCTCGAGCGACGTGTGCGCACCGCTGCTGGAGCTGGTGCTGGAGCAGACCGCGGGGCGCGACGACCTCGTCGTCACGCACCAGGAGGTCTACAAGAACCCCAAGGGTCAGAGGGACCTGAGCGACGCACAGCTCGCGCCGGTGCCCGACGCCTACCGCCTCCGATTCGAGCCGGTCCTCTACGTGACGGACCGGACCGGCACCATCGTCGCCCGCGCCGACATCACGGTGGACCGGGGAGAGTTGAGCGAGCTGCTCGCCCTGGCGGTGTGACCCGCCGACCAGCCCGATCGGGCCGCGGGCGGCGACGCCCCGGCCGCCTCGCTCAGCTGAAGGACTGACCGCAGCCGCAGGAGCTCTGCGCGCTGGGGTTCGTGATGGCGAAGCCAGCCTCCAGGCCGTCCTTGTAGTCCAGGGTGGCCCCCTGGAGGAGCTGGGCGCTGGTCGGGTCGACCACGACGTCGACGTCGCCGTAGGTGTTGCGGATGTCGTCGGCGGCGACATCGGTGTCGAAGTACATCTCGTAGGAGTAGCCGGAGCACCCGCCGGGACGGACCTCGACCCGCAGGGCCAGGCCTTCCTCGCCCTCGGCGTCGATGAGCTGCTTCACCTTGGTGGCGGCGTTGTCGGTGAGGGTGATCACAATTCCTCCGCAGTGTCTCCACGCCGAACGTGGGAGATCAGGGACGCCCACTCTACCGCCGGCACGCCGACCGCCCCCAGGCACGGTCGATCACCGGTCGGGCACCAGGGTCGCCCGACACGGCTCGCGGTGCGACAGGTCGTGGAAGTCCACCACGCTCGCCCCGCCGATCTCACCGGCGAAGCCCTCCATCAGACCGCGGTGCAGGGCGCACACCAGCTCGGGGTTGGACTCGGCCAGCTCACCGAACGGGCAGTGCCCGAACGCCACCGTGGTGGCATCGGCCTCGGTGACCGCGGCGGGGTCGAAGCCGAGCTCGGCCAGCATCGACAGCGAGGCGTCCGCGCACGGCCGCCGGGTCGGATCGAGTGCGTCGCCGAGCACCTCGTGGTGGGCCAACCGTCGCCCCTGCTCGCGTCCCGCGGCGAGCACCGGTTCGCCGCCGAGTCCGGCGTCGACGGCCAGCTCCAGCAGCATCCGAGCCAACATCAGGAACATCGGCGGTTCGAGGCCGAGCGAGGGCGCGTCGGAGGTGAGCGAGTACAGGTGCTGGGGTCGGCCGACGGCGCCGCGACTATCGGGCCGGGCGTCGACCAGGCCGACCTCGCGCATGCGCTCCAGGTGGGGGCGAACGGTGTTGGGGTGCAGCCCCAGCGTGTCGGCGATCTCGGCGGTGGCCAGCGGGCGCGGAGAGCGGGCCAGCTCCAGGTAGATCGCGTAGCGGGTGTTGTCCCCCAGCGTCTTGAGCAGGTCGAGCCGGCGCTCGGAGGTGGCCACGGACCCAGGCTAACCGGTTGACCGAGATAACACGGCGCAGACCAGTAAAATAGGTCCCGTGACCGACCAGACGCCGCCCGCCTCGACCGACGTCCTCTCCGCGCCCACCGCCGGACGCGTCTCCGAGGAGGCCGTGTGGGAGGTACTCCGGGGCGTGATCGACCCGGAGCTCGGCTCCGACATCGTCGAGCTGGGGATGGCCAAGGGCGTGCGCATCGAACCCGACGGCACCGTGCACGTGACGATCGCGCTGACCACCAGCGGGTGTCCGCTCCGGGCCGAGATCCAACGCAACGTGCGGACCCGCGTCGGCGCCCTGGCGGGCGTCACGCACGTGAAGCTCGACTGGACCGAGCTGGACCAGGCCGGCAAGGCCGCGGCCATGGAGCGGGCCCGGCGCAACATCGCGGAGCGCGCCGAGCAGACCGCCGTCCCGTCGTCGACGAAGGTGGTCATGGTCGCCTCGGGCAAGGGCGGGGTCGGCAAGTCGTCGGTGACGGTCAACCTGGGCGCCGCGCTCGCCGACATGGGCTTCACCGTCGGCATCATGGACGCCGACATCTGGGGCTACTCGGTTCCCCGCATGGTCGGCCTCGACGGACGCATGCACGCCGAGGAGCAGCCGCCGGAGCCCGACGGCGCGGCGGCCGGCGACAAGCGGGCCCGCATCATCCCCAACGAGATCCCGGTCGGGGACGGCCGGCTGAAGGTCGTCTCGATGGGGTTCCTGGTCGAGGACGAGGGCAGCGCCCTGATGTGGCGGGGCCTCGTGCTCAACCGGGCGGTGCAGCACTTCCTCGAGGACGTCGACTGGGAGGGCGTCGACTACCTCCTGATCGACATGCCGCCCGGCACCGGCGACGTGCAGATGGGACTGGCCAAGCTGCTGCCCCGCGCCGAGATGCTGATCGTGACCACCCCGTCGCTGACCGCCCAGAAGGTGGCCATCCGCGTCGTCGACATGGGCCGCAAGAACTTCCTGCACATCGCGGGGGTGGTCGAGAACATGTCGGCCTACGTGGACGACACCGGACGCGAGCACCGCCTGTTCGGGACCGGCGGAGGCGACCGTCTGGCCGAGGACGCCGGGGTGCCGCTCCTGGCCCGGATCCCGATCGAGGCGGCGGTGGCCCACGGCGGCGACCACGGTCGGCCGGTCGCACTGGCCGACGGGCCGGCAGCCGACGCGTTCCGGGCCCTGGCCCGCCGCATCGTCGAGGACGTGATCCAGCCCACGGACATGTCGGGGTGCAGCAGCCGGATGCTGGACGCTGTGCAGGCCGCTCTCGACGAGGCCGACTCGGGACCTGTGGCCACCCGGGCCCCGAGCTGACGGGACGAGCACGACAGATCTGCTACAGCAGGGCGGATGAAGATCCGGGTCGGATTCGGACTGGGAGTGCGCACCCGCTTCGTCGACCGGTCATTCCTCGACCTCGTCGACGACCTGGAGCGGCTGCGCTTCGACAGCCTGTGGCTCTCCGAGCGCGTGACGGCCGAGTGCCCCGACCCGGTGGTCGCGCTCGCAGTCGCCGCCGGTCGCACCACCCGCCTCAAGCTCGGGATGTCGGTCATGGTCCTGCCCGGTCGCAACCCGGTGCTCGTGGCCAAGGAGCTCGCCACGCTGGACCGCCTCTCGGGCGGGCGGCTACTCCCCGCGTTCGGTCTCGGGGCCGTGAGCCGGGCCGAGCAGCAGGCCTTCGGCGTCGAGCGGGGAGAACGGGCAGCGCGGTTCGACGAGGCCCTCGGCCTGGTGCGCCGTCTGTGGACCGAGGACCGCGTCGACCACGAGGGTCGGTTCTTCCGTCTGGAAGGAGCCAAGGTCCGACCGTTCCCCCACCAGTCCCCTCCCGACGTGTGGCTCGGAGGCGCCGCGCCTGCCGAGCTGCGCCGCGTCGGACGGCTGGGAGACGGATGGCTGCCCAGCTTCATCACCCCCGAAGCCGCGGCCGCCGGGCGGGCCGTGGTCGAGGACACCGCCGCCGAGCACGGCCGCTCCATCGACCCCGAGCACTTCGGCGTGCTGCTCCCGTACTCGTTCGACCCGGTGCCCGACGAGGTGCTCGAGCTGCTGCCGGCCCGCGACCCCGACATCGACCGTCGACGCCTGGTGGCGGTGGGCGCCGAGCAGCTCGCCGACCGCATCGGCGAGTTCGTCGACGTCGGCTTCTCCAAGTTCGTCGCCGTCCCCCTCGGTGACCCCGTCGACGCGACCGATCATCTGGAGCGCCTCTCCCGGGACGTACTGCCCCTCCAGACCTGAACGCCCACCCCCACCGGGCACCGCCCCGGTCGCGGGGCGATCAGTCGTGGTCGGGGCTCAGCGGGCGGGCCGTCCAGGCGTCGTAGACGCCACCGACGTGTTCGGGATCGCCGGGCAGGACGATGCGCATGCCGTCGTCGCCGTCGCTGATCGTCGGCAGGATGCCCTCGACCCGCGACTGCGCCCGGGCGTGGTCGAGCACCGCGTCGGCCCGGTCGAACCTCGACAGGGCGACGAGCGTGCGCACCGTCGGGAAGATCATGGTGATGTCGCCGGCGTCGTGACGGCGGAGAGCCTCGGCCGGGGTCAACCACTGGGTGCCGATCAGCTCTCGCGAGTCCTCGACGACCTCCTGTCCCTCCGGGGCGGCGCACACGAAGAAGCGGGTGTCGTAGCGGCGGTGCGCCCCCAGGGGGGTGATCCACCTCGAGAAGTAGTGCAGCTGACCGACGTCGAGGTGCAGGTCCTCCTGGACCGCGACCTCGGCGATCGTCCGACGCTCGTTGTCGACGTCGTCGCGGTGGCCCGCGAATCGTTCGGCTGCACCGGGATCGGACAGGTCCAGCCGGCGGCCGTCGGCGTGACGGGCCAGCAGCACCCCGGCCTCCTCGAACGACTCCCGGATGGCCGCCACCCAGAACGCCAGGCCCCCCACCGCCAGACCGAGACGACGCGACGCCTCGACGTCGTCGAGGTCGGGACAGCGCTGCGCGACCGCCACCTCGGCGTCGGCCGGGTCGACCGCGCCACCGGGGAACACGTAGGCCCCGCCGACGAAGTCGGAGTTGAGGTTGCGCTGCATCAGGCAGACCTCGGGTCCGTCCGAGCCGTCCCGCAGGAGCATGACCGTGGCCGCGTCGCGCACCGGGACCTGCTCAGGAGTGGGGCTGTCCATGGGCACCGGGCTCACGTCGGAGGTCCGATCTCCCGGGGGGCGTCGACGTCGACCTCGACCACCTCGGCGTACGCCGTCGACGGGCGCCGCTCGTGCGAGTCGGCGTCGACCACCGGGCCCCGTCCGAAGGGGGCGTCGATGCGGAACGACCCGAAGCCCGCACCGCCGGGCCCGCCCGGCCCACCGAACGAGGTCAGTATCACCGCGGAGCGAGCGGCGCGACGCTCGACCCAACGGGTCATGACCGGGCGCAGCAGCGCCCGGGTGGGGGGGAACAGCAGCAGCAGTCCCGGCACCGCGGTCAGGAAGCCCGGGACGATGAGCAGGACCCCGCCGACGAGCACCATCAGACCGTCGAGCAGGGTGTCGGTGGGCGCTCGACCCGCCGCCAGTTCGGCGTTCGCCCGTCGCCACGTCTGGGGCCCCTCCGCACGGATCAGCACCACTCCGAGCACGCTGAGGCCGACCAGCAGCAGCAGCGTGGGGAGGAGACCGATCGCCTGGGCGACGAGGATCGCGGCCCCGATCTCGAGGATGGGCAACAGCAGCAGGACGAGCAGGACCATCACCGCTCCACCCTACGATCGACGGTCGGAGCGACCCACCGCGACCGCACGGTTGCGCAGAGGACGCTCAGCCACACCCTCCGGTCGCACACCCTCCGGTCGGTCAGCCGGCCGCCTCGATCAGGACACGGCGCTCCGTCTCGTTGAGCCCGCCCCAGATGCCGTGGGGTTCGCGGATGGCCACCGCGTACTCCAGGCACTCCTGGCACGCCGGACAGTCGGCGCAGATCGCCTTGGCGCGGCGTTCGCGCTCCAGGCGATCGGCCTTGCGCTCGAACTGCGGCGGCGGGAAGAACACCGCCGCCTGCGGACCCCGGCAGGCCGCCTTGACCTGCCACATGTCGTGGACCTGTTGTGCACTCACCGGTCGGACCCCCCCTTTCGGTGTGCGGCGCACCCTACGCACGGCCGTCCCGGGGGCTCAAGGAACAATTTGTGCGCGATCCGCTCACCATCGCGAACATCAGGGCGACGGCGAGCTCGGGCGGCACCGACCGGTGGATGGTCGTCGGTGCCCGAGAACCGTCAGGTCGCGACTCAGTCCGACGGATCGGGCGCGTCGGTGAGACCGGTGTCGTCGGCCTCGACCTCCAGCACCACGCCGTCGACGGCGACGACCCGGACCGCGGCGCCCGAGGGCACCGACGCGTCGGTGTCAGCCCGCGCCCGCCACAGCCCGCCGGCCACCTTCACGTTCCCCTCGGGGTCGATGGGGGTGGCGGCGCGGCCCGACTCCCCCACCAGCCAGTCGCGGTCGATGGTCGGGGTCGAGAACCGGGTGCGGACCATGGCCGGCATGCCGGTGATCATCGTGGCGGCGATCCCGCCGATCCCGGCGATGAGCGCGATCCACGTGGGCCGGAAGTCGGTCATCAGGAACACCGACGACACGGTGAAGCCGACGAGGCCGATCGCGGTCCACAACCGCGGGATCCCCGTCTGCACGTCGATTCCGAACGCGACGAAGCTCGCGACGAACACGACCAGGGCCCATTGCGCGTGGGGCAGCTCCGCGAGCCCGTAGCCCCCGAGCACGGTGAACAGGGCGCCGACCACTCCGGCGATCCCGATGCCGGCGGTGAAGAACTCGAACAGCAGGAGCCCCAACCCGATGGTGAGCAGCAGGTAGGCGACCGACGGGCTGGCCACCGTGTGGAACAGCTGCGTGGTCAGCGGCAGCTTGGAGAACCGGACGGTCGTCAGCGGCACGGTTCGGCGCTCGCCGTCCTCGGTGCGGGTCTCGGTCTTCACCCCGTCGAGGTTGACGAGGTGGTCGCCGACGGTGGGCGAGAACCGCGTGACCAGCCCGGCGCGCACCGCGGCCTGACCGGTGAGGGTCGCCTCGAGACCCTTGGCCTTCTTCCCGGTGAACAGGTCTCCGAACTCGTCGACCGAGAGCCGTTGGGACCCGACGTCACCGATCGACGCCCCCGGGGCGATCCCGGAGCTGTCGGCCACCTGCACGAGCTCCGCGGCCCCGCCCAGCGCCTCGGAGCCCGACGGCCCGATCCACACCGACACCGGGACGTCGGAGTCGACGATCGCCCGTGCCACCTGGTCCAGCCGCTCATCACCCACCGCGGATCCACCGCTGTCGAACTGCAGCACGACGCCCACGACGCCGTCGGAGCGACGCGCCGAGGCGAGGGTGTCGACGATGAAGTCGGCCTCGATCCCGTCGACGAGCCCGTTGACGGCGACCACGTCGACGCAGCCGTGCTTCGCGCACGAGTTGGTCTGGGCGCCCGCCGGCGAGACGGCCCACCCGGCGAGGGTCCCGAGGCCGACCAACACCAGCGCGAAACGGGCCGCGAACCTGGCCGCGGCGGGTCGACGGAGCGGCCCGGGACGGGTCGGCGCGTCCGGTCGGACGATCATGCTCACGGCACTGGCTAGTGTGCCCAACTCGAGGGCCTCCGAGGGGACGTCGTGGATCCTGCGCAGTTTCTCACCGCATCCGGGGTGATCATCGTCGCCGGGAAGGGCGGTGTGGGCAAAACCACCGTCACCGCTGCCCTGGCTGTCGCCGCGTCAGCGGTCGGGTTGCGCACCCTGATCGTCGAGGTCGAGGGCAAGGGCGGGATGAGCTCGATGTTCTCCGCCGACGGGTTCGCCTACGACGAGGTGGAGCTGATCGCCGCGGCGGCCGACCACGCCGGGGTGCGGGCCCGCACGATCACCCCCGACGACGCGCTCCTCGACTACCTCGGCGACCGCGGGCTGCAACGGATCTCCAACCGGCTGGTGGCGACCGGACTGCTCGACATCGTGGCCACCGCGGTGCCGGGCATCCGGGACATCCTCGTGCTGGGCAAGGTCAAGCAGCTCGAGCGCAGCCGGGACCAGGACCTGATCCTCCTCGACGCCCCCGCGGCCGGCCACGCGATCACGTTCCTCCGCTCGGCGAGCGGTCTGGCCGACGCGGTCAAGGTCGGGCCCATCAACACCCAGGCCGAGGACGTGCTCGAGCTCCTCGGCGACCCGGGCCGGTGTCGGGTGGTGCTGGTCACCATCCCCGAGGAGACACCGGTCAACGAGCTCGTCGAGACCGCCTACAGCCTCGAGGACACCGTCGGCGTCGCCCTCGGCCCGGTCGTGGTCAACGGGGTGGTCCCGGACCTGGTCGGTCTCGACGTCCCGCCGGTCGAGGCCGCCGCCGCGGTCGGGACGCGCCTGCTCGACGGTGAAGCCGAGGTGCTCTCCGAGGCGGCCGCGTTCCGCCGGGCCCGGGGACGACTCCAGGACGACCAGCTGCGCCGGATGGCCGACGAGCTGCCGCTGCCGCAGCTGCACCTTCCGTTCCTGTTCACCACCGACGTCGGACCTGCTGAACTCGAGACCCTGGCCGACGCGCTCCTCGAGGCCATCCGCAACCTTCCCGACGATCCGGCCTATGACCCGATGTCGCCGTCGGTGTCCGCCTCACCGCCATCGGGGACGCCGTGACGCCACGCACGCTCTCCGAGGTGGTCGACCGGGCATCGGTCGTCGTGTGCTGCGGATCCGGGGGGGTCGGCAAGACCACCACCGCCGCGCTGATCGCGATGCACGCCGCGCAGCAGGGTCGCCGCTCGGTGGTGGTGACCATCGACCCGGCCCGACGACTCGCCGACGCCCTCGGTCTCCAGGGTCTGACCAACGACCCGAGCCCGATCACCGGTCCGTGGAACGAGCCGGGCGGAGCGGGCGGGTCGATGTCGGCGCTCATGCTCGACACCAAGGGAACCTTCGACGGCCTGGTCAAGCGGTACTCGGCCGATCCCGACCAGGCCGAACGCATCCTGGCCAACGCGTTCTACCGCAACATCTCCGGTGCGCTGTCGGGCACGCAGGAGTACATGGCATCGGAGAAGCTCTACGAGTTGGCTGTCGAGGGCGACTTCGACCTGGTCGTGGTCGACACACCCCCGACCCGCAACGCCCTGGACTTCCTCGACGCGCCACAACGCCTCGCCCACTTCCTCGACCACCGGCTCTACAAGGTGCTGCTGTCACCGTCCAAGGGCATCGGGCGCGCTGTCAACGTCGCCACCCAGGCGGTGATGCGCCAGATCGCGAAGGTCGTCGGGGCCGAGGTGATCTCCGACGCCCTCGCGTTCTTCAAGGCCTTCGAGGGCATGGAGCAGGGCTTCAAGGAGCGTGCCCGGGAGGTCGACCGGCTCCTCAAGCGCCCGAGCACCGCGTTCGTGCTGGTGGCGTCGCCCCGGTCCGACACGGTGACCGAGGCCGGATTCTTCGCCGACGAGCTGGCTCGCAAGGAGATCGCCGTCCAGGGCCTCATCGTCAACCGGACCCAGCCGTCGTTCGGAGTGGCGCTCGGCGACGGTGCCGGCGAGGGCACCGATGGTCCGGTCCGGGTCGCCCTGAGCGCGTCTGCGGTTCGGGCCCGGGCCGAGACGCTGGCCGGCACCGCCCTGGGCGACCACTACCGCTGCCTGGCCGACTCGCTGCACCTGGCCGCGGGTGAGGCCGAGCACCTGGCCGGTCTGGCCGAGCGGGTCACCCCGGCGCCGGTGGTGAAGGTGCCGGTGCAGCCCTTCGAGGTCAGCGACCTCGAGTCGCTGCGGACGCTGGCCGCCGTCGTCTTCGCCGACACCTCCGACGGTTACGGTGCCGGCGATTCCGATGCGCAGCAGGCCCACGACTAGCGTCGGTGCCGTGACGACGTACCTCATCGCGACGGACTCCGACGACCTGTTCGGACTCCTCGACGCCGCGATCGGCGGGACCGCGTCGCTGGTCCGGGTGAGCAGCGGCCAGGCCGTCCGACCGGCGGTGCGGGAGCTCGACCCCGACCTGGTCGTCCTCGACCTGCAGATCGGGACCATGGGGGCCATGGCGGTGTGCAAGGACCTGCGCCTGGAAGAGGGCGCCGGCCGCCTGCCCCGTCAGAACGTGTTGATGCTGCTCGACCGACCCGCCGACGTCTTCCTTGCCGACCGCAGCGGCGCCGACGGTTGGGTGACCAAGCCGATCGATCCGCTGCAGGTCCGGCGGGCGGCCCGGGCCGTCGTGGCCGGCGACGGCTACCGACACCAGCCCTCTCCCGCCTGAGGCGGCCTCCGCGGCATCGTCGCCGAAGCGGGTTTCTCGGGACGCGGCGGCGAGAACTACGATGACGTCTCCTTCGGGTGGTGGCGCAGTTTGGCAGCGCGCCTCGTTCGGGACGAGGAGGCCGGGAGTTCAAATCTCCCCCACCCGACCAACCGCACCCGGTCCCCGCCTCGCCGGGGGCCGGGTGTCGTGCACTTCACCCTGATCGGGTTTCTCGACGTCGAAGTTCAAGGTGGGTTCCGGCTCGCGCCGATGGATCCTCCGTGGCTGCTGAACTCGACACCACCGAACCGATCGCCCTCGACCGCGGACGGGTCCCCCGACGTCGACGGGGCGTTGTCGCCGTCGTGGCGGTCGTCCTCGCCGTGCTCGTGTCGGGGGCGCTCACCGCGTGCGAGAGCAACAAGGCCGAGCTCGACGCCGTGCGCAACGCCGTCAACGCCAGCCGCGCCCAGGCCGGACTTCCGGCCCTGCGTGAGAACGTGACGCTCGACGTCAAGGCCGACGGCTGGGCGCGGACGCTGCGTGACTCGTGTCGGATCTGGCACTCGAGGCTGTCCGACGGCGCCCCCAGGGAGTGGCGCAAGCTCGGCGAGAACGTCGGAATGGGCGGCAGCATCGACCAGATCCACGTGGCGTACATGAACTCGCCCGGCCACCGGGCCAACATCCTCGATCCCGCCTTCAACCAGATCGGGACCGCGGCGGTGTGGGGAACCTGCAACGGGATGCGCACCCTGTTCACCGTCCACGTGTTCATGAAGGGCTGACCGGGGGTTCCCGCTCCGCTCCGCAGTACCGTCGGCGCCATGGAGATCGTGGCGTTCCAACGGCTGATGGAGGACCTCTACGGCGACAGCGACCGCCAGCGCGGCGTCCCGTCGACGGTGGCGTGGCTCTGCGAGGAGGTCGGCGAGCTCGCCCAGGCGGTCCGCAAGGGCAGCGTCGAGGATCAGCTGCACGAGCTCGGCGACGTGCTGGCCTGGGTGGCGTCGCTCGCCAACCAGCTCGGCCTGTCGCTCGAGGACGCGGCCGACCGCTACGTCACCGATCCGCCCGTCTGAGCCCGGACGTCCGCCAGCGGTCCGCCCGCCGGCGCGGCGACGGCCCTACGGTCACGACGTGGATCTCCACGAGGTGGTGGACGACGTCGTCTCGGTCATCGAGGCCGTCGGCGTGGTGGTGCTCGTCGTCGGCGCGGCCCTCGCGTTCATCACGTCGGGCCGGGAGCTGCTGCGCCGCTCGGGACCACCGGGAACGGGCGCCTACGACGACCTGCGCCGCAACCTCGCCCGTGTGATCCTGCTCGGCCTCGAGGTGCTGATCCTGGCTGACATCATCAAGACGATCGTCGTGGACCAGACCCCCCAGAGCGTGGCGGTGCTCGGGATCATCGTGGTCGTCCGCATCGTCCTGTCCTGGTCGCTACAGGTCGAGATCGAGGGCACGTGGCCGTGGGCGCGGTGGCGGACCGGCACCGCGGCCGCACCGGACCGCACGGACTGACCGTGATCGCCTTCTGGCCGGTCGCTGATCTGACCGGTCGCTGATCTGGGCGGGCCGCCGGCCGGTCAGCCCTGGCGGGCGATGAGCTCCTCGGCGATCTGGATCGCGTTCAGCGCGGCGCCCTTGCGCAGGTTGTCGTTGGAGACGAACAGCGCCAGGCCGTGCTCGACCCCCGGATCCCGACGGATGCGTCCGACGTAGGACGGGTCCCGGCCAGCCGCGTCGAGCGGGGTGGGCACGTCGGCCAGGGCGACGCCCGGAGCGGTGGCGAGGACCTCACGGGCCCGCTCCGGCGACAGGTCCCGTTCGAACTCGGCGTTGATCGACAGCGAGTGGCCGGTGAACACCGGCACCCTCACGCAGGTCCCCGACACCGCCAGGTCGGGCAGGTCGAGGATCTTGCGGCTCTCGTTGCGGAGCTTCTGCTCCTCGTCGGTCTCCTCGGAGCCGTCGTCGACGACCGTTCCGGCCAGCGGCAGGACGTTGAACGCGATGGTGCGGGCGAACTTCTCCGGCGCCGGGAAGGCCACCGCGCCGCCGTCGTAGGTGAGCTCGGGGCCCTTGGTCCCCACCGCCTGCGCCTGGCGGTCGAGCTCCTCCACACCGGCCAGTCCGCCGCCCGAGACCGCCTGGTAGGTGCTGACGACCAGACGCCTCAGCCCGGCCTCGACCGCCAGGGGCTTGAGCACCGGCATGGCCGCCATCGTGGTGCAGTTGGGGTTGGCGACGATCCCCCGAGGGATGTCGTCGAGGGCGTGTGGGTTCACCTCGGCGACCACCAACGGCACGGTCGGGTCTATCCGCCACGCCGAGGAGTTGTCGATCACCGTCGCACCCGCGGCCGCCACGCGGTCCGCGTACTCCCGCGACGACGTGGCTCCGGCCGAGAACAGAGCGATGTCCAGACCGGCGAAGTCCGCCGTCGCGGTGTCCTCGACCTCGACCTGGGTGTCCTTCCACGGCAGGAGCGTCCCGGCGGACCGTGCCGAGGCGAAGTAGCGGATCGAAGCGACCGGGAGGCCACGCTGCGCCAGGAGGGTGCGCATCACACCTCCGACCTGGCCGGTGGCGCCGAACACGCCGATGTGACGAGGTCGTGCGCCGGAGAGGTCGGGACCGGCGATGGCGTCGGGGTGGGTGGACATGGCCCCCAGGCTACGGGTCGGTGTCGGATCGGACCCAACGGGTATCGACGCGCGAGAGTCAACCTGATGGCGTTCGGGCTCTACATCCACGTCCCGTTCTGCGCCCGTCGCTGCGGCTACTGCTCCTTCGTCACCTACGCCCCCGGCGAGCTGACCGCGTCGCAGACCCACCGCCGGTGGGCCGAGGCGGCCGTCGCCGAGGTCGGCGTCGCGGCGGCCGGGCTCGGCGGCCACGACGACTCGGAGCCGACGGTCGTCGACACCATCTACTTCGGGGGCGGCACCCCGACCGCGGTCGACCCCGCCCTGCTCGCCGGCGTCCTCGACGCGGTGCGCGAGCGGTTCGCGGTGGCCGGCGACGTCGAGATCTCCGTGGAGGCCAACCCCGACGGCCTGGCGCCGGGAACCCTCGAGTCGTTGGCCGGTCTCGGAGTGCGCCGTGTGTCGTTCGGAATGCAGAGCGTGGTTCCCCGGGTCCTGGCGCTGCTCGACCGGACCCACGACCCGGAGTCGGTACCCGCCGCAGTGGCCGCAGCCCGCGCCGCCGGAATCCCGAGCGTGTCGTTGGACCTGATCGCCGGGACGCCCGGCGAGACCGATGTGGACTGGGCCAACACCGTCGCCGCGGCGTTGGCGATGCACCCCGACCACCTGTCGGCGTACTCGCTCGGCATCGAAGGCGGCACCCGGCTGGCCGCCCGTGTACGCCGTGGCGATCTGGTCGAGCCGTCACCGGACGAGGCGGCTTCGCGCTACGAGCACCTCGACGCGGCGGCCTCCTCCGCTGGTCTGAGCTGGTACGAGGTGTCCAACTGGGCCCGGACCACGGCGGATCGCTGTCGCCACAACCTCGGCTACTGGCGGGACGACGACTGGTGGGGCATCGGTCCCGGGGCCCACTCACACATCGACGGGCGCCGTTGGTGGAACCACTCCGGCCTGGACGACTGGAGCACCGAGGCGCTTGCGGGCCGGGTGCCCGCCGCCGGCTCCGAGACGCCGACCGCGGAGGAGCGGCTGACCGAGCACATCATGCTCGGCATCCGTCTCCCCGAGGGGATCTCCACCGATCGGGTCACCGACGGGTCGGTCGACTCGCTCGTCGACGACGGCCTCGTACGTCGCCTGCCCGGACCGACCCAGCGGATCGCCCTGACCCTCAGGGGGCGTCTGCTCGCCGACCTGGTCGTCCGTCGACTCCGTTGGGGCTGACCCAGCTCAGGTTCCCATGACCCCTCGCGTTCTCATGACAACTGAGTACCGCCGGTGTCGTGACTTGTCGTCAGAAACCGGGGTGAGGGTGGGGGATGGGGTCAGAAGGTCGTGGACTCGAGCTCGTAGGCGTCGTGGAGGACCTGCACCGCCCGGTCCGAGTCGGCCTCGGCGATCACGCAACTGATCCGGATGGCCGAGGTCGAGATCATCTCGATGTTGATCCCGTTGTCGGCCAGCACCTGGAACATGGTCGCGGCCACGCCCGGGTTGGACTTCATGCCGGCGCCGATCACGCTGACCTTTGCGATCGCGCGGTCGGTCACCACCGCCGCCGCACCCACCTCGGCGGCGCGCTCCTCGCACACCGCGATCGCGTCGTCGATCTGGGCGTGAGGAACGGTGAAGGAGATGTCGGTCACGCCGCCCTCGGACACGTTCTGCACGATCATGTCGACGTTGACGTCCGCGTCGGCCAGGGACCGGAACAGCGTGGCGGCCACGCCGGGTCGGTCCGGGACCCCGGTCACGGTGATCTTGGCCTCGGAGTCGTCGGCCTGCACGGCTCGGATGAGCGCGTCCTCCATGTCGGGATCCTCCTCGATGACCCACGTGCCCGGCTCCCAGGTGAAGGCGGAGCGGACGTGGAGCGGGACCTTGTGGCGATGGGCGTACTCGACCGATCGCATGGCGGGCTTGGGGCAGCCCGCGGCGGTCATCTCGAGCATCTCGTCGAAGGTGATGCGGTGCATCCGCCGCGCCGTCGACACGACCCGGGGATCGGTGGTGAACACCCCCGACACGTCGGTGTACAGCTCGCAGGCGTCGGCACCGAGGGCGTAGGCCAGCGCGACGGCCGTGGTGTCGGATCCGCCGCGACCCAGGAACGTCACGTCGTTGTCGGTCGACACGCCCTGGGCGCCGGCGACGACCGGGACCCGCCCGGCGGCGACCGCGGCACGGATCCGATCGGCGCGGACGTCGGTGATCTTGGCGTTGGTGTGGTTGGTGTCGGTCACGAACCCGGCCTGGCTGCCGGTGTAGCTCTCGGACCCGACGCCCCGCTCGGCCAGGGCCATGGCCACCAGGGCGATCGACTTCCGCTCGCCCGCGGTGATCAGCATGTCCATCTCGCGGCCGGGCGGACGCGACGACACCTCGCCGGCCAGGCGGAGCAGCTCGTCGGTCTCCTTGCCCATGGCCGACACGACGAGCACGACGTCGTCGCCGCGGCGACGACAGCGGGCGACGTGGTCGGCGACCTCGCGGATCCGCTCGGGATCGCCCACGGAGGTCCCGCCGAACTTCTGGACCAGGAGAGCCACGGCGGCCCACGGTACTCGTCGCGCCTCGCTGCTCCCCCAACCGGATCGCCCGTCGGGACGCCTCGGCCCGGCTCACCGGCCGGGCCCGAGCCACCGGTGGCGACGGAGCGGCCGACTCGGAGGCGGTCCACCGGTTCGCTACTGTCGCCCGCCGTGGGAACCAGCGCCGAGAAGCACGCCCGTCAGAAGCAGGCCCGCTCCAGCAAGCTGCAGGAGGCGACGGTCCGCGCTCGCCAGTCGTCGCGCCGTCGGCGGTTGGTCACCGTGATCGGGGTCCTCCTGGGGGTCGGGATCATCGTCGCCGGGGTGTGGATCCTCACCGGTTCCGGAGACGACGACACCGCGGAGGGGTCGACCACCACGACGACGGCGGGCGACTCCACCACCACGACCGCGGCGGACGCCGCCGAGCTGCCCCGCCCGCCCGAAGGGATCACGCTGACCGAGAAGACCCCGTGTCCTCCGGCCGCGGGAACCGAGAAGCGCGTGGAACGCTTCGCCGGCCCACCACCGACCTGCATCGACCCCGATGCCAGCTACACCGCCACGTTCTCGACCACCAAGGGCGACTTCACCGCCACGTTGGACTCGAAGAAGGCCCCGGTGTCGGTCAACAACTTCGTGGTGCTGTCCCGCTACCACTTCTACGACGGCGTCCCGTTCCACCGCATCGTGCCCGGCTTCGTCATCCAGGCCGGTGACGGCGACGGCGACCCGTGGGGCAACAACGACCTGGGCTACAGCATCCACGACGAGCTGCCGGCCTCGTCCGCCGAGTACGTGGACTACTCGCTCGCCATGGCCAACTCGGGTCCGAACACCAACGGCAGCCAGTTCTTCGTGGTGCTGCCCGGCGGCGGGGCGCAGCTGCAGCCGAACTACTCGTGGTTCGGCCAGGTCACCCAGGGTCAGGACGTGGTGGCCGCGATCGGCGCCCTCGGCAACGCCGAGCAGAAGCCGACCGAGGCCGTCGTCATCAACTCGGTGCGCATCGACGAGACGGAGTAGCCGAGACCGAGGAGATCCACGTTCCCGGCGTTCGCGTGTGGGATCGACCGGTCACGGGTCGTCCTCGCACACGAACGTGAGGTGGCCGTGTTCGCGTGTGAGATCGACCGGTTCAGGCCGGCTCGGGGCGCAGCAGCGACGGCAGATCTGCCAGATCGGCGGGATGGCCGTCGCGGTACACGGTGACGTTGCCGGCCCCCTCGACCCGCCAGGTGCCGTCGGGGGAGTGGATGAGCGCGGTCGCCTCGTCGATGGCCACCACGGCCAGGCCCGGTCGGGCGAGCTCGACGGTGCGGTGCAGCTTCTCGGGCGACCAGCCGTTGCTGCGGGGGATGACGGTCATGGTCTCGATCAGGTCGAGCCCGACGGTGTAGGCCCCGCCGCGGCTGTCGACCATGTGGCTCGACAGCACCGACGCCGCCTCGCCGGACGCGGCGACGGTCGCTCCGGCGCGCCACGCGCCGACGATGGCGTCGAACAGTGGCGTGTCCTTGAGCACCGAGCGGAGGTGCATCGGCGAGCCGCCGACGACGTAGACCATCTGCGCGTCGGCGGCCCTCTCGGCCGGGCCCGGCTCGAGCGCCTCGGCGCGTCGGTACACGTCGAGCACCGACACCGCCACGCCCCAGCGGCCGAACCACGCCCGGGCCCGGTCGACCGCGGCGGCGGGGTTCTCATAGGCCAGGGCTGACGGCAGGACCAGCACCTCGGTCACCCCCGCCACCAGCGCCTCGTCGAAGGTGCAGCCCTCGGTCCACTCGCGGCCGCCCACCAACGCCAAGGTCCCGGTCATGACCACGACGGTACCCGGGACCGGGCACGGCTTGGGCACGCCCGGTGACCGCTCGGTAGCATCGCCCGCCATGACGATCGAACGTGTGGGGATCCTGGGCTCGGGCATCATGGGGTCGGGCATCGCCGAAGTGGCGGCCAAGTCCGGCTTCGAGGTGGTGCTCCGCTCCCGCAAGCAGGAGTCGGCCGACGCCATGGTGGCGGCCCTCGAGAAGTCGCTGGCCCGCCAGGTCGAGCGCGGCAAGCTCGAGCAGGCCACCGCAGACGAGGTCCGGGCACGGGTCACCGCTACGGACCACCTCGGCGCCCTGGTCGACTGCGACCTGGTCATCGAATCGGTCGTCGAGGACCTGGCGGTCAAGAAGCCGCTGTTCGCGGAGCTCGACTCGGTCGTCAAGGACTCGGCCATCCTGGCCACCAACACCTCCACCCTGCCGGTGGTCGACATGGCGGTCGCCACCGAGCGCCCGGACCGTGTCTGCGGCGTGCACTTCTTCAACCCGGCGCCGGCCATGGCCCTGGTCGAGATCGTCCGCCCGCTCACCGCGTCGGACGAGACGATCGCGGCGGTGACCGAGTTCGCGTCGGCCTGCGGCAAGAACCCGGTGCAGGTCAAGGACCAGGCCGGCTTCATCGTCAACGCCCTCCTCTTCCCGTACCTCAACAACGCCGTGCGGCTGCTCGAGAACGGCACCGCCACCGCCGAAGACATCGACACCGCGATGAAGGGCGGCTGCAACTTCCCGATGGGGCCGCTCGCCCTGCTGGACCTGGTCGGCCTCGACACCTCGCTGTCGATCCTCGACGCCCTCTACGACGAGTTCCGCGACCCGAACTACGCCGCGGTCCCGGTGCTGCGGCGCATGGTGTCGGCCGGTCAGCTCGGACGGAAGTCCGGCGCCGGGTTCTACGACTACAAGAAGGGCTGATCCGGGATCGGCGCTCCGCCCCGGGCCGAGCCACCTCCCAGCCGGTGGGTGTTCCCGCCGCTGCACGACGCGGACCCCGACGGGCCCGTCGTGCTCGGCGGTGACCTGGAACCGGGCACCCTGCTGGCCGCGTACCGTTCCGGTCTGTTCCCCATGCCGATCGGCCGGCGCCGACTCGGCTGGTGGTCACCGGACCCCCGGGGCGTCATCCCCGTCGGCCCTCGAGCGGTCGCCGCGGGCACCGCGCTGCACGTCAGCCGGTCGCTGCGGCGCTCGCTCCGACGCTTCACCGCGACGGTCGACGCCGACTTCGAGGCGGTCATGCGCGCCTGCGGCGACCCCCGCCGTCCGCACGGCTGGATCGACGAGAAATTCGTGGGCGCGTACACCGAGCTCCACCGCCGGGGCTGGGCGCACTCGGTCGAGGTGTGGGAGGACGACCAGCTCGTCGGCGGGGTCTACGGCGTGTCGATCGGGGCGTTCTTCGCCGGCGAGTCGATGTTCCACCGGGCCACCGACGCGTCCAAGGCCGCCCTGGTGCACCTGACCGACCGGTTCGCCCACGTCGAGCACGCCCTGTTCGACGTGCAGTGGCTGACGCCGCACCTGGCGTCGTTGGGCGCCGTCGAGATCCCCCGGTCGGAATACCTCACCCGGTTGGCGTCGGCGGTGTCCCGGCCCGTCGACCCGTTCAGCTGACCGGGGTCCGCTCAGGCCGACGGTGCAGCCGCCGCAGCCCGACCCAGCCGCTTGTTCTGCTGGACCCGCCAGATCAGGAACGTGACGATGCCGATCACCACCTGGGGGATGAACGTGGCGGCCCGCCACAGCAGGTTGGCGGCCAGCGCCTGGTCCTTGTCCATGCCGAACGCCGACATCAGTCCGACCAGCGCGGCGTCGACGGTGCCGAGCCCCCCGGGCGTGATGGGGATGAAGCCGGCCAGCCGGGCGAGCGAGAACGCCGCGAACAGCTCGAGCAGGTTGATGCCGGTGCTCTTGCCGCCCAACCCGTACACCGCCACGGCCAGGACGGCGAACTGCGACAGCTGCTGGCCGAAGTTGGTGACGGTCAGCCGGATCCACCGGTCGTGGACGACGTCGACGGTCTGGTCCCGGAAGCGCAACGCCCCCGCCGTCAGCGGACCGTCCTCGCCCGCCGCGGGAGCCGATCGAGGCCGGAGCCGGGCGAGCAGCGCGTCCCCCCAGCCTCCCAGACGGCGGGCCCAGCCCTCGCTGCGGAGGATCAACGCCAGGCCCCCGACCATCACGCCGAGGGCCACCAGTGACAGGACCGCTCCCAGGAGCGCGCCGCTGGTCGCCTCGTCGGACAGCACCAGGGCGAGCAGGCCGAGCGCGGGAAGCGCCAGGGTGACCATCAGGTTCCACACGCTGGTCACGCCGATGGCCGAGGTCGACACCGCCGGGTCGATCCCGTAGCCGTTGAGCATGGCGTACTGGACGCCCAGCCCGAACGCGCCGCCGGCCGGGACGGCGTTGGAGATCATGAACGACGTCTGGCGCACGATGAAGGCCCGCCCGTAGGCCAGGCCGGGAAGGGCGGCCTGGTAGGGGAAGACGTAGATGAGGATGTTCGCGACGGTCGCCAGGGCGAACAGGGCCAGCGAGCTGGCCGACATCTCCTGGATCGACTCCCACGCCTCGCCGTAGTTGGCGAACTTGGGGAAGATCCCGAAGAACACGATGACCAGCACCACCAGGGTGACCAGTCCCGCGATGACCTGCTTGCGCCGCGACGGCCGGGTCGGCCCCGCCGACGCCGACTGGTCGGCGGCGGGCCCACCCGCCGGTTCGGTGCCGACGGGTGAGGGTGGATCGGTCACGTCGGCCCACGCTATCGGCAGACACCGCCCGTGACGCGGCTCGGCGTCGCCGACGGACCCGGCCGCTGAGGCACAGCGACGGCGTCGTCAGGCGTTCTTCGGCAACTCCGAGAACGGCAGGGTCTTGTCGTTGTTGGGCTCCTTGGGCAGCCCGAGCACCCGCTCGCCGATGATGTTGCGCTGGATCTGGTCGGTCCCGCCGTAGATCGACGGCCCCTGCGCCCACAGCGATACCCAGGTGACCAGGTTGAGGAACGGGTTGCCGGTGGCGTCCTCGATCGCGGCCTTGTCGGCGTCCTCGTAGGCGTGGAGCGTCCCGGCCGGACCGACGATGCGCAGGCCGAGGTCGCGGATCAGGCGCATCATGTCGCTCATCGCCAGCTTGGAGATGTTGGGCATGCCGGGGATGTCCCCGCCGGCCTGCTTGGCCGCCTTGAGCCGCAGGTTGTTGTACCGGCCGAGCTCGCCGAGGGTGTGGAGCCGGACCAGGTCCTGGCGGACGGTCGGGTCGTCGAGAGCGCCGTTGCTGCGGGCCAGGTCCTGGAGCATCTTGGGCATGGAGCCGAGCATGCCGATGGCCCCGCCCCCGCCCTTGCGGGCCCCGCTCTTCTTGGGGGCGAAGTCCCCGGCGCGGGCCCCGAGCTGGTCGGCGACGCTGCCCGGCGACACCGAGGTGGCCGCGCCCGACCCGCCACCGGAGCCGAGTCCGGCCCGCTCGTGCATGAGGGTCGTGTTGGTGACGGCCCACCCGTTGTTGCGGTCGCCGATGATCGCATCGGCTCGGACGTGGGCGTCGGTCAGGAACACCTCGTTGAACATGGCGTGGCCGGTCATCTCCTTCAGGCCCCGCACCTCGACGCCCGGCTGGTGCATGTCGAAGGCGAACCAGGTGATCCCCTGGTGCTTGGGGACGTCGGGGTCGGTGCGGGCGATCAGCATGCCCATGTCGGCGGTGTGACCGAGCGAGGTCCAGACCTTCTGGCCGTTCACGACGTACTCGTCGCCGTCCTCGACGGCCCGCGTGGTGAGCCCGGCCAGGTCCGAACCGGCACCGGGTTCGCTGAACAGCTGGCACCAGGCGTCGACGCCGGTGACGATGCGCCGGACGTAGTGGTCGATCTGGGCCTGGGTGCCGTGGGTGGCGATGGTCGGCGCGGCGAGCAGCAGTCCCAGTCCGCCGGGCGCCCCCAGTGCGCCGTGCTCGGCGATCGCGGCCTGTGCCCGCACGCTGTCGTTGCGGCTGAGCCCCTTGCCGTAGGCGTGGGTCGGAAGTCCCGGCGCCGCCCAACCCGACAGCCCGAGCCGCTCCCACCACTCGCCGACGGTGAGCTCCGGGTCCCAGTTCTGATCCAGCCAGGCCTGGAGCTCCTCGAGGATCTCGTCGGAGGTGCCGGCGTCGGACTGATCGGTCGAGGTGTCGGTCATGGTCGTGCTCCCGGAAGTCGCGGTCGGCCCGGCCCGCGCCGGACGTCTTGTCCCGGGGTTCCCCCTCCCACCCCCGGCGACCGACAGCATGTCACGGTCGCGACCCTGTTGTTGACCGACCGGTCAAGTTGCGGTTGCGAGGGTGGGTAGGGTGCTCGGCCATGGAGACCAGAGCCGCCATCCTGTGGGAGCCCAACACGCCGTGGAGCGTCGAGACGATCACCCTCGACCCGCCCCGCGCCGGCGAGGTCCTGGTCGAGATGGTCGCGTCGGGGATGTGCCACTCCGACGACCACGCCCGCACCGGCGACCTGCCGGCGATCACCCCGCTGATCGGCGGCCACGAGGGTTCTGGAGTGGTGCTCGAGGTGGGGCCGGGCGTGACCCGGGTCGCCCCCGGCGACCACGTCGTGTTCAGCTTCGTGCCCGCCTGCGGGCACTGCCCGTCGTGCGCGGACGGGCACTCCAACCTGTGCGACAACGGTGCGGCCCTGCTCGTCGGCGCCCAGCTCGACGGCACGACCCGGCACCACTCCGCGGACGGCACCGACCTGTGGACCATGGTGTGCCTGGGCACCTTCGGCGAGCACACGGTGGTCAACGAGATGTCCTGCGTGAAGATCGACGACGACATCCCCCTCGAGCTCGCCTGCCTGGTCGGGTGCGGCGTGACCACCGGCTGGGGGTCGTCGGTGTACGCGGCTGAGGTCGGCCCGGGCGAGAACGTCGCGGTGATCGGCGTGGGCGGCATCGGCATGGCCGCGGTGCAGGGCGCCCGTCTGGCCGGCGCCCGTCAGATCGTCGCCGTCGACCCGGTCGAGTTCAAGCGGGAGCAGGCGCTGAAGATGGGGGCCACCCACACCGCCTCCAGCATCGGAGAGGCGTTCGAGCTGATCCAGGAGATCACCTGGGGTCGGATGTGCGACAAGGTCATCTGCGCGATGGGCGTCGGCGAGGGTCAGCAGATCGCACCGATCATGACGCTGTGCGCCAAGCGCGGTCGGGTCGTGGTCACCAACATCCACCCCGCCGAGGAGACGAGCATCGACATCTCGCTGTGCGACCTGACGCTGATGGAGAAGCAGCTGGTCGGGACCATCTTCGGATCCGCCAACCCCAACTCCGACATCCCCCGGCTGATGCACCTGTACCGAAATGGCCAGCTGGACCTGGCCGGGATGGTGACCCGCGAGTACGCGCTCGACGACATCAACCAGGGCTTCGACGACATGCTCGGCGGCCGCAACATCCGTGGGGTGCTCCGCTACCGGTGAGGGATACCCCCAGGGGTACTTGACGTCATACCCCTCGGGGTACCATCATGGACGGCCATGACCGTCACGGAGCACATCGCCGACACACTCGTCCGGGGCTCGGGCGACGGACCGCCAGCCGGTCGACCGCCGTTGTTCGGTCGACTCGCCCGGTTCTCGGTCCGTCGGCGCCGCTGGGTGATCGCCGTGTGGCTCGTGGTCGTGCTCGCGGCGGCTCCGCTCGCCCTCACGCTCACCAGCGGCCTGTCCGGCGCCGGCTGGGAAGCCCAGGGCTCGGTGGCGAACCAGGTGCGCGACGAGCTGAGGGCCGACTTCCCCGAGCTCGGCGCCGAGTCCGCGATCGTCGTGTACCGCCAGGAGCAGCCGATCGTGTCGGACCCGTCAGGGTTGATCGCGGTCGTCGACCAGCTCCGGGGCGCCCCCGGCACGGCCTCGGTGCAGGACCCTCTCCAGCTGCCTCCCGAGGCGGGGATGATCTCCCCCGACGGCACCACGGCGATGGTCCCGGTCCACCTCACCGGCGACGAGGATGCGGATCTGCCCGAGAGCGCGGCCCGCGTGATCGACCACGTGGCCGGCATCGAGGTCCCGGACGGCGCCCGTATCGAGGTGACCGGCGAGTGGCCCGTGTGGTCGGACTTCAACGCCTCGAACGAGGAGGCCCTCCACAAGGCCGAGCTGCTGTCCGGGCTGCCGACGATCATCCTGCTGCTCGTGGCCTTCGGCTCCGCGGTCGCCGCCGGGCTCCCGCTCATCCTGGCCGTGGCCGGCATCGCGGTGGGCTTCGCGTCGCTGCGCCTGTTCGGCATGGTCACGCCGCTGTCGGTGTGGTCCATGAACTTCTCGATGATGATCGGCCTCGCCGTCGGCATCGACTACAGCCTCTTCATCGTCTCCCGCTACCGGGAGGAGCGTGAGGACGGCCACGACGCCGAGCACGCCATGGCCAACACGCTGACGACGGCGGGCAAGGCGGTGTTCCTGTCGGCGCTCACCGTCGTCCTGTCGCTCGCCGCGGTGTTCCTCGTCCCGGTGATGGTGTTCCGTTCGATGGCGCTCGGGATGATCCTGGCCGTCATCGCGGTCGCGCTCGCCTCGCTGACCCTGCTTCCCGCCGTGCTCGCCGCCATGGGGGACCGGGTGCTGGTGTCCCGGGGCCACGACGATCCCGACCGCGCCGCGGAGGGTCGTTGGACCCGCTGGACCCAGGGGGCGCTGCGTCGACCCCGGATCACCCTTGCGGCGGGACTCGTGCTCCTCCTCGCCCTCGCCGCGCCCGCCATCGGGATGCGCCTCGGCATGCCCGGCGCCCGGGTGGTCGACGAGGGTCGCTCCAGCCGTGACGGCTACGAGATGGTCGTCTCCGCGTTCGGCCCGGGAGCTGCCGCTCCGGTGTTCATCACCGTGGCCGCCGCCGACTCCCAGGCGGTGCTCGACGTCGCCGCGGCCGACCCCGGTGCCGCGGCGGCATCGATCGTCGCCCGACCCGCCGAGTCCGGTCGGACCGTGGTGCGGGTGATCCCGACCACCGCGGTCGACTCCGCTGAGACGACCGAACTGGTGTCGCGGTTGCGAGCCGACGTGGCCGAGGTCGCCCCCGGTGCCCTCGTCGGCGGGCCGGCCGCCCAGAACCACGACCTGACCGACGTCCTCACGGGCCGGGCGCCGCTCGCCATCGGCGTCATCATGGTGGTGGCGTTCCTGCTCCTCCTCGTCGTGTTCCGCAGCCTGACGATCGCGCTGTTCTCGATCGTGCTGAACCTGATCAGCGTGGCCGCTGCGTTCGGGTTCGCGACCATCGTTTTCCAGCACGGGATCGGCGCCGGACTCATCGGCATCGAGCACCAGGGCTTCGTCGACGCCTGGGCCCCGCTGTTCTTCTTCGCTCTGCTGTTCGGTCTCTCGATGGACTACCAGCTGTTCCTGCTCGCCGCGATCCGTGAGCGCTACGAGCACACCGGCGACACCGCGACTGCGGTCCGCGAGGGCATCGCCCGGACCGGGCGGCCGATCACCAACGCCGCCCTCATCATGATCGTGGTCTTCATCGCCTTCGGCGTCACCGGACCGATCCCGCCCACCGAGCTGGGCGTCACCCTGGCCCTGGCCGTCCTGCTCGATGCCACCATCGTCCGGATGATGCTGGTGCCGTCGATCATGGGCCTGCTCGGCGAGCGCAACTGGTGGCTCCCCCGCTGGATGGGGAAGCGGCTGCCCATCGTCCGCTTCGACCACTGACGGCACGACGCTCCCTCGGCTGTTCGGGCTCGGGGCTCAACGTGCCAGATCGAAGCCGATCGGCCACTCGAGCCGATGACGGCCCAGCAGCTCCCGGTCCTCGAGCAGCGACCGGGTCGGGGCGTCGGCCACGATGCGGCCCCGGTCGAGGATGACGGCGCGGGAGCACGTCGCCAGCGCGAACGGGAGGTCGTGGGTGACGATCAGCTGCGTCGAGCCAAGCGTGACGAGCAGCTCGGCGAGCTCGCGTCGCCCCACCGGGTCGAGCCCCGAGGTCGGCTCGTCCAGGACCAGCAGGTCGGGCTGCATCGACAGCACGGTCGCCAGTGCCGCCCGTCGGGCCTCGCCTCCGCTCAGCTGATACGGGTTCCGGTCCGCGAGCGCGGCGGCGCCGACCGCGGCCAGGGCATCGTCCACCCGCTGGTCGCGTTCGGCGCCCCGTAGGCCCAGGTTGGACGGCCCGAACGCCACGTCGTCACGCACGGTCTGCAGGAACAGCTGGTCGTCAGGGTCCTGGAACACCATCCCCACCCGACGGCGGATCTCGCGGAGGTTCCCGTCCTGCACCGGCAGTCCGGCGACGATCACCGATCCGACCTGACGTTCGATCAGGCCGTTGAGGTGCAGGACGAAGGTCGTCTTGCCCGAGCCGTTGGGGCCGAGCAGGGCTACCCGCTCACCGCTCTCCATCCGCAGCGACAGGTCCTCGAGGACGACCCCCGAAGCTCCGGGGTAGCGGAACGCCAGGCCCTCCACCGCGAGCGCCGGAGCGTCGGACCGCGTCACCGCCCCACAACCCAGACGACCACCGCGACCGCCGACACCGCGGCCGGGGCGAGCGCAGCGACCCAGTCCGCCGTCGCGACCGCTGGTCTGTCGGACACCACCAGGGTCCCGGTGAAGCCGCGCGCCACCATGGCGCCATGCACCCGTTCCCCGCGCTCGTAGGAGCGGACGAACAGCATGCCGACCGACGCGGCGACGGGCCCGACCTGCCAGAGCCAGCGGGGGTCGTGTCCCCGGGACACCATCGCGGTGCGCATGCGGGCGAGCTGCGCGGCGAGGAGCTCGACGTAGCGGACCATCGACGACACGATGGCCACGACGACCCGGGGGACGTGCAGGCGAGCCATGCCCTCGAGCATCGACGGCAACGGCGTCGTCGCCGACATGACGATCGCCGCGGTTGCGCCCAGGGTCGTCCTGGCCACCACGTTCCACGCGGCCCACAACCCTTCGGTCGACACCGGCACCCCGCCCACCTCGGTGCGCGGCCCGTGCGCGACGAACGGGATCGCCAGAGCGAACACGATGAACGGCGTGACGACGGCCAGGCGAGCGAGCACCCGGCGCGCTCCGATCCGCGAGACCACCACGACGACGACGAGCACGGCGGCCTCGAGCGCGAAGACCGCGACGGCATGGCGGGGGGTTCCGGCGACGACCACCGCGAAGGCGACCGTGCCCACGAGCTCGGCCGCGGGGTCCAGCCGGTGGACCGGCGAGTCGACCGCGACGTGGAGCCGACGCAGGTTGCCGCGGTGTGAGCCCGACACCGTTCGCGCTCCGCCCTGCCTGATCAGCTCGACGACGTCGTGTGGAGCGACCAGCGGGGCGGGACCCGCCGGGTGGCGGTGGTGAGGCCGTAGGCGACCAGCAGGGTCACCACGACCCCGGCCAGACCTGCGACCGCCAGGCTCAGCTGAGCGTTGCCGATGCCGCGGGTGGCGTAGTCGGCGAAGGGGCTGCCCGCGACCGCGTGGTCCTGGGCTCGGTCGATGAAGCCGTGGTCCTGAGCCACCCGTTCGAGGCCGTCGGGGTCGTCGAAGGCGAACTGGCTGACCACCACGGCGAACACGATTGCCACCAGCACTCCGCCGATGGCGAAGGCGCGGGCGCCGACCGGGCGCCGGTCGCCGATCTCCTCGGCACTGAGGTCCCGGGCGCCGGCGACGAGGTCGGGTCGGGCGGCCATCACCGCACCGACGACCAGGGCGCTCAGGAGACCCTCGCCGATTCCGATGAGGGCATGCACCCCGACCATGGCCCCGAAGACGGTGTCGAACGGGATGGGGGCGGTCGCCCCGAAGAGCCACTCGATCGAGAAGGCCGTGGCCGACAGGACGACCGTCATCCCGCAGGCCAGACCGGCCGCCCCGACCACACCGCCGGAGGACCGGGGCATCACCTTGCGCCACAGCAGGAACAGCGCCCATCCGGCGAAGGCCGGCACGATCGCCATGTTGAGGACGTTGTAGCCGAGCGCGGTGATCCCGCCGTCCGCGAACAGCAGTGCCTGGACCACCACGACGACCGCCACCACCAGGGCACCGACCCACGGCCCGAGGAGGATCGCGGCGAGGGCGCCGCCGAGCAGGTGACCTGTCGTCCCCGCCGCGACCGGGAAGTTGAACATCTGCGCAGCGAAGATGAACGCGGCCGAGATACCGGCCAGCGGCACCTGACGGTCATCGAGCTCGGCCGACGCATGGCGCAGCGCGAGGCCGATGACCACGATGCTGATGACGGCGGTGACGACCGCGACCCCGGGACCGAGGAATCCGTCGGGGGCGTGCATGGCGACCAGCATCGACGACGACGCTACTGCAACTCCATCGCAGTAGCTGCCGCCTGGTTCCCGGTCCGGGCCGCGGGCCCCGGCTCACCGATCGGTGCAGTCCGAGCAGCGACCCGACAGGGGGAAGTGCACCAGGTCCAATTCGATGCCGGTGGCGTCGCGCACCCGCGCCGCGAAGGACCTCACCTCCGACTCGGGGAGCTCCACGGTTCGTCCGCACACCCGACACCCGACCGGGACCGTCTCTCTGCCCCGTCGCCGGTAGACCGCCCCGCCGTGACCGACATGCACGTGCTCGGCGATGCCCAGCTCCTCGAACTGCCCCAGCGTCCGGTAGACGACCGACTGCTCGAGACCCGACCGTTCGACGATGTCGTCGACGCTCAGCGGGTCCGTGGCGTCGAACAGCAGGATGGCCACCGTCCGCTTGGCCCGGGTGACCCGACCGCCGTGGTCGCGGATGCGCTGCAACGCCTGGTCGACGTCGGCGGGCGGTGCGGGTGGACTGACCGCGGCGGTGGTCACCACCGAAGTTGAGCACACGTCCCACACCGCGACCGGGCGCCGTCCGGTGGATGCGACGAGACCGAAGCGATCGTCAGTCGGTGCGGGCCATGTTGGCGAACAACGTGCAGTAGTCGAGGAACACCAACCGGGCGACGCCGGTGCGCCCGGCGCGGTGCTTGGCCACGATGAGCTCGGCCATGTCCTTGTCCTGGGTGTCGGGGTGGTACACCTCGTCGCGGTACAGGAACATGACGACGTCCGCGTCCTGCTCGATCGAGTTGTGGGCGATCACCCCGTCGGCCACGAAGTTGTGGGTGCCGAGCACGGTGGCGTCGAACACCGGCTGGTCCCCGATCGAGGTCACCGACACGACCTCGTCCCACATCACGTCGGAGTCGGCGAGCGCGGCGAGCTCCTTGCTGTTGACCGCGTCCGCGATGCGGGCCAGGCGGGTCCGACTGGTGGCGCGTGGACGCGACTCGGTGCCCAGCAGGTACCCGCCGCAGTAGGACTCGCCGAGCGCCGCGGCCAGGTCGCGCTGGCTCATCTCCATGCGAGCCAGCTCGGAGACGACCAGATCACGCACCTCGCAGGGCACCGTGTCCACGTTCGGGTTGGCGGTGATCTGGTCGAGGGCCCGCAGGGCCTGGTCCTGGTCCCGGCCCCGCTCGCCGGCGACGACGATCTGGCTGAGGAACGCCCGCTGCTGGTCGACGCCGTGGATCCACACCCGCCACCGGGGTCGGCGGGTGCCGACGTCGGTGATGCGGGTCTGCACCCCGAACCGCAACAGCAGTCGCTGCACGTCGTCGATCAGCTGGCGCGAGGTGCTGGTCGCCATCAGACGCACCAGCGGCTTGCCCCTCAGCGAACCGACCCCGAGGAACCCGATCCGGGCGAACAGCTCGCCGAGGAACGCGGCCAGGGCCGCGTCGGAGGCGGCGTCGACCTCGGCCGGCACGGCCCGGTCCACAACCGCACGTTCGGCGAGCGCCCCGGCGTCTGCCACGCTGGCCGTTCCGACCCGTTCGGGCGCACCGAAGCGTCGCGGAACCGCTATCCGCGCTCCGACGGCGAGCTCGTCCAGGCGTCGCCAACCGGTGACGGTCCGGAACGGGTGGTTGGCCGTGGCCTCGACCGTGCGGCCCGACGCCAGCTCCATGCGGAACGCCGCCTTGGTGCCGCTGGGGAAGGCGTGGGTCAACGTCGCCGGGACCATCTTCCAGTCGTGGTCCAGGCTCCACACCGGCACGTCGCGCTCGCCGGTGCTGACCAGCTCGCCCAGGGTGACCTCCTGGTTGGTGTCGGCGCGCAGCAGACGGGTGCCCGCGGTGAGGCACCCCGACTCTCGCAGGTCCGCGAGCATGGGTCGCTTGTCGGCGCGCAGCTCCAACTGGCGCGACAGCTGCGACAGGGCCATCACGGGGCAGCCGAGCTCACGGGCCAGCACCTTGAGCCCTCGGCTGATCTCGGCCACCTCGACCTGGCGGCTCTCCGCCGAGGACCTCCCCGACATCAGCTGCAGGTAGTCGACGACGATCAGCCCCAGGTTGGTGCCCAACCGGTCCTGGAGGCGACGCGCCTTGGCACGGATCTCCATCACCGTCAGCGCCGGGTTGTCGTCGATCCACAGCGAGCCCTCGCCCAGGCGGCCCATCGCCTTGGTGATCTTGGTCCAGTCGGCGTCGGTGAGCCGTCCGGTCCGGAGCTTGCCCGAGTCCACCCGGGCCTCGGCCGCGATCAGACGCTGGGTCAGCTCCAGGTGTCCCATCTCGAGCGAGAAGAACAGCACCGGGAGGTTCTCCCGGACCGCGGCGTGCGCCGCGATCCCCAGGGCGAGCGCTGTCTTGCCCATCGCCGGTCGGGCACCGACCACGATCAACGCTCCGGGTTGCAGGCCGGCGAGCATGGTGTCGAGGTCGGTGTAGCCCGACGGGGTGCCGGTGATGGCGTCGCCGCGCTCGTAGAGCATCTCGAGCTGCTCGAGGCTCCGGTCGAGCAGCGGCGACAGCTCCTGCAGGGTGTCGGCGTTGCGACGCTGGGCGACCGCGAACATCATCGACTCGGCGGTGTCGACGGTCTTCTCGATGTCGTCGAGCGGCTGGTAGCCCAGCTCTGCGACCTCGTTGGCGGTGGAGATCAGGCGCCGCAGCAGCGCCTTCTCCTCGACGATGCGGGCGTAGTGCTCGGCGTTGGTGATCGCCGGGGTCCGGGCCTGGAGCGTGACCAGCGTGGCCGGACCGCCCACGGCGTCGAGCACGCCGGCCGAGGTGAGCTCCTCGGCCACGGTGACCGGGTCCACGCCCTGTCCGGCGCCGTAGAGGGACTGGATCGCCGCGAAGACGTGGCGGTGCGCCGGCTTGTAGAAGTCGTCCTCGGTGACGATGTTCGCCACCGACGAGATGGCGTGCTCGGACAGCAGCATGGCGCCGAGGAGCGACTGCTCGGCATCGATGCTGTGGGGAGGGATCCGCGAACGGATGACCGGCTCGTCGGGGGCGCGGGACAGGTCGGACATGCGGATCTCATCCTCGGTCCGGTGCCCTGTGGGCATCCAGACCACAACCCCGGTAGTTCAGGGGATCTCCCTGTGGAGATCCCGTGGACGAGCGGGCGGTCATCCACCGCCGTCCACAGACGCTCCGGTCGGCACCTCCGGCGGTCCTGACCGGGTCCCGGTCACGTGGTCGATCCTCCATCGGGGCGACCGTAGCGAGGGGGTGCGACACCCCGCCGTGCCGGTCGGTCGCGGCGCCCGTGCCCGGACGCGCCCGTGCCCGGACGCGATCGAGCCCGGACGCGGTCGAGGCCGGACCCGACGGTCCGGCCTCGATCGTCGACGGTGGGCTCCGACCGTGCGGTGCGGAGCTCTCCGGCTCAGCCCTCGACCACCTCGATGGTGATCGGGAACTGCACGTCGGTGTGGAGACGGGCGAACACGTGGTGCGTGCCCAACTCCTTGATGTGCTCGTCCATGTGGAGGTCCTTGCGGTCGAGCTCGATGCCGGTCTGCTCGGCAACGGCGTCGGCCACCTCGGTGGTGGTCACCGACCCGAACAGCCGACCACCCGAACCCACGCGGGCCGGGATCTCGATCGTCCGGGCGACCAGCACCTTGGCGATCTCCTCGGCGCTCTCGCGGTCCTTGGCGTCCTTGAGGTCACGGGAGCGACGCATGGCCTCGGCCTGCGCGGTGGCGCCGTCGGTGGCCGGGAACGCGAGCGACCGAGGGGCCAGGAAGTTGCGGGCGTAGCCCTTGGACACCTCGACGATGTCGCCGCGCTTGCCCAGCCCCGACACGTCGGAGCGAAGGATCATCTTGACGGCGGTCATGCCTCGCTCCCCTCGGTCACGGCCTCGGTCTCCTCACCGGCGTTCTCGATCCCCTCGAACTCGGAGGTGGCCGGAGCCGCCTCGTCGCGCTCGGGACGCTCGGAGCGATCGGGGCGATCGCCGCGGGGACGGCGGTCGTCGCCGTCGCGGTCGCGACGGCCGCCACGCTGGGTGGTGACCCGGTTGGTGTAGGGCAGGAGCGCCATCTCGCGGGCGTTCTTGATCGCCTTGGCGATCTCGCGCTGCTGCTTGGTGTCGTTGCCGGTCACCCGCCGGGCACGGATCTTGGCCCGATCCGACATGAAGCGACGCAGCAGGTTGGCGTCCTTCCAGTCGACGTAGACCACCTGCTCGCTGTTGAGGATGGACACCTTCTTCTTGACGCGGCGGCCCGTGTCCTTGGGCTTGCCCCGCTTCTGCTGTGGCTTGGCCATCAGAACGGCTCCTCGTTGTCGTCATAGCCACCGGAGGGGGGTGCGGTGGGTGGGGGGGCGGAATCGAAGCCGCCGCCCTCGCGGCGTTCGGTCTTCTGGACCTGGGCGGTGGCCCAGCGGAGGCTGGGTCCGACCTCGTCGGCGAGGACCTCCACCTTGGAGCGCTTCTCGCCGTTGTCGGTCTCCCAGTTGCGCTGCTGCAACCGGCCCGAGACCATCACGCGGGTGCCCTTGGTGAGCGACTCGCTCACGTTCTCGGCCAGGTCGCGCCAGCAGACGATGTCGAAGAAGGCGACCTCCTCCTCCCACTCGTTGCTCTGCTGGTTGCGCCAGCGGCGGTTCACCGCCAGGCCGAAGTTCGCGACCGCGGCCCCGCTGGGGATGAACCGCAGCTCGGGGTCACGGGTCAGGTTGCCGATCAGCTCGACGTAGTTGCCTGCCATGGTCGTCCTTCCGTTCAGCCGGCCGCGCTCAGCAGGCCGCGGCGTGCGGCCTCCTGGTCGGGCAGCCGGATCAGCTTGTGGCGGACGACGTCGTCCGCGAGTCGGAGGAAGCGGTCGATCTCGTCGAGGTTGGGTGCCTCGGTGACGATCTCGAGGACGGTGTAGGTGCCCTCGTTCTTCTTGTTGATCGGGTAGGCGAACCGGCGCCGACCCCAGTTGTCGACGGTGGGGGTGGTCCCGCCGTCCGCGGCCACCATCTCCTTGACCCGCTCGATGACCGCCCGGTTGGCGGCGTCGTCGGCGTCCTGGTCGACGATGATCATCAGCTCGTACGCGCGTGTCGGCACGTTGCAGTTACCTCCCTCTGGACCTGGACCCATCGGCCCCAGGGTCCTGCGATCTGCAGGACAGGGCGCCCGGACGACCGGGCTCTTGGAATGACCGGACGAGTGTAGTGGTCCACTCCCCCTCATCCGCCAGCCGGCCGCCGGTGGGTCGACGACAACGCTCGCGCTGCCCTGTGACATTCGGGCGTGTGATGTTCGGGCGATCGGCCGGCGGCGCGCGGACGAGCCGGCCCCACGACGCCGGGTCGGGCCCGACGCCTGTCCGGCTCAGTCGACCGCCGCGCCGTACAGCGACAGGGCCTCTGCCTGGGCGGAGTCGAGGTGGTAGCTCTCGGAGTGGTCCGGGAACGCCCCGCCACGCACATCAGCGACGAACTCGCCGACCGCGGCGACCGACGCCTGCTTCAGATCGGCGTAGCGACGCACGAACTTGGCCGGGGTGCGGTCCTCGAGTCCGAGGAGGTCGTGGTACACGAGCACCTGCCCGTCGCAGCGGGGGCCGGCCCCGATGCCGATGGTGGGGACGTCGACGGCGTCGGTGACCATGCGGGCCACCTCGTCGGGAACGCCCTCCAACACGATGGCGAAGCAGCCGGCGTGCGCCAGGGCCTTCGCGTCGGCGACCAGCGCGAGGGCCGCCTCGGACTCCTTGGCCTGGACCCGGAAGCCGCCCATCGCGTGCATCGACTGCGGGGTCAGACCCAGGTGGCCCATCACCGGGATCTCGGCGTCGATCAACGCCTCGATCATCGTCAGACGCTTGGAGCCGCCCTCGAGCTTGACGCACTGGGCGCCGGCCCGGATCAACTGCGCGGCGTTGCGGACCGTCTCCTCGACCGACACGTGGTAGCTCATCCACGGCAGGTCGCCCACCACCAGGGCCGACGGTCGGGCCCGGGCCACCGCCGCGGTGTGGTGCGCCATGTCCTCGACGGTCACCGACAACGTGTCGTCGTAGCCGAGCACCACCATGGCCAACGAGTCGCCAACCAGGATCATGTCGACCCCGGCGTCATCGGCGATGCGGGCCCCCGGCGCGTCGTACGCCGTCACCATCACCAGCGGGTCGGCACCGTCAGCGACCTTGCGGGAACGCACCCAAGGGACGGTGATCCGCGCTGGACGCGCCGCGGCCGGTGCCGCAGCCGGGGCGCGGGCGCCCGCCGCTTCGCTGGTCGCCGCCGACGCGGTCGAGTCGTGAGCAGAGTCGTGAGCCATGGCCCACCTCCTGATCAGGTCCAGCGCCCCGTGGCTGCCGGCCGTCACCAGGAACGGTAAATCAATCGATGGGTCCGGGAAAAGCCCCCGGAACCCGGTTTCACCCATCGATCTGAGCGCCCACCGCGCCGGTCACGTCCGGCGATACGGTGCCGACGATGAGCACCTGCACCAGCTGCGGCCGCGACGACGAGGACACGGTGGCGGTGCGCCGGGTCTACCTGGTCCTCCCTGACGGCGCGCCGACGGACCCCGGATCGATCGAGGAGCTGGCCGAGGCGACCGTCGTCGACGAGGACGAGGACTGGTGCGCCACCTGCCGCGACCAGTACCCGCACGTGCTGCGGAGCTGACCCGGGACCGCCGCCGGCGCGGCACGGAACCCCTCGCGGTCAGAACAACGCTCTCGGGCCGACCGCCCGTCCGCTACTGGCCGGCACCGCCCGCCGCCGGCGCTGCCGTCGTCGTCGGTGCAGCCGTCGTCGTGGACCGGGGCACCGTGGTGCTCGACGCCCCCGGCGTGCTCGACGACGTCGACGCTCCGCCCGGCGTGGTCGTGGTCGACGCACGCGGCTGCGTGGTCGACGAGCCGCTCGACAGCGGCATGCCCGAGTTAAGGACCTTCTTGCCCACGTCGGCGGGCGGGAACTTGCACGCCGAGTCGCCCGCGATCGCCCTGCTCATGAAATCGCGCCAGATCCTTGCCGGGAACGTCCCGCCGGCCACCGACTGGCCCTTGTAGGACTTCATCTGCTTCGGCTGCTCGTAGCCCATCCACACCGACGCGGTCAGGTTGCAGGTGTAGCCGGTGAACCAGGCGTCCTTGGCGTCGTTGGTGGTGCCGGTCTTGCCCGCGGCCGGCGTGCGCAGACCGGCCGCCGCGCCGGTCCCCTTGATGATCACGCCCTGGAGCACCGTCGTGACGGTGTCGGCCACCTGTTCGCTGATCACCTGCTGGGGGTGCACCTCGGTCGACGCGTCGAAGATGACGTCACCGTCGGAGGACTCGATCCGGGTGATCACGTAGGGCTCGGTGTGACGCCCCCGATCGGCGAACGTCGAGTACGCCGAGGCCATGTCGAGCACCGACACCTCCTCGGTTCCCAGCACCAGCGCGTAGACGGGGTCCAGCTTGGCCCGCACACCGAGGCGGTTCGCCATCTCGGCCAGCCGGGGTGGGGTGATGGTGTCGACGATGCCCGCGTACACGGTGTTGGTCGAGTCCCAGGTGGCCTCTTCGACCGACTGCACGCCGTGGTCGGCCTTGTCGTAGTTGCGGGGCTTCCACAGCTTGCCGGGTTCGGCATACACGTTGGGGAACATCGTCGTGGGCGGAGCGCGGAACCGGGACTTGACCGAGTAGCCCTCCTCGACAAACGCGGCGAGGGCGAACGGCTTGAAGGTCGACCCCGGCGCCCGCCCCGACCCGCCGCCCGCGCTGCCCAGCGCCAGGTTGACCTTGCTGGTCTCGTAGTCGCGCCCGCCGTACATGGCCCGGACCCGACCGTCGGTGTCAATCGCGACCAGCGACCCCACCGGACCGTCGGGCTGGTTCAGCGTCTTGTCGACCGCGTCGACCGCGTACTTCTGCATGGCCGGGTCGAACGACGTGTAGACCCGCAGGCCCTTGGTCTCGGCCCCCGGTCCGAGCCGCTCTCGCAGCTGCGAGCGCACCCACTCCATCCAGAACTGGGACCCCAGGTCCTTGTACTTCACGTCACCCAGGTCGGTGTGCTCGGCCGGTCGGGGCCGGATGGTCACCTGCTGGGGCAGACCGGTGCTCGTCTTGTCCTCGGTGTTCCACGGGACCTCGGCGGCGGCCCGGGCACGCGACTCGGAGATGTAGCCCTCCTCGACCATGGCGTCGAGCACCGTCTTTCGGCGCCGGGTGGCCTCCTTCGGGTCACGGGTTGCATCCGCGTGCTCCGGGGCGCGGATCAGACCGGCCAGGTAGGCGGCCTGGGGCAGGTCCAGGTCCCGTGCTCCCACCCCGAAGTAGGCCCGCGACGCTGCCTCGACGCCGTAGGCCCCCCGCCCGAAGTAGATCTCGTTGAGGTAGCGGGTGAGGATCTCGCGCTTGTCGAGGGTCTGCTCGAGCTTGACCGCCAGCACCGCCTCCTTGACCTTGCGGGTCAGGGTCTTCTCCGAGCTCAGGTAGACGGTCTTGACGTACTGCTGGGTGATGGTCGAGCCGCCCTGCTGCGACGCGCTGTCGCCCAGCACGTCCTTGGTGAACGCTCGGGCGATGCCCACCGGGTCGACGCCGTTGTGGTCGAAGAACTTGCGGTCCTCCGCCGACAGCACGGCCTGCACCAGCACCGGCGGGAGGTCGTTGTAGGTGACCACGACGCGCTGCTCGCTGGCCGACAGCCGGGCCATCGCGTTGTCGAACCCGCACTGGCCGGCCTGGACCTCGATGTCGCAGACGAAGGTGGTCTCGTCCTGCGGCTTGGCCGGCGGCAGTTGGATCGTGTTGAGCACCGCCCACAGCCCGCCGACCGCCACGACGACCAGCACGACCACCGCGTATCCGACGCGGCGCCAACGCCACAGGAACCGCCGGGGAGATCGCGACGTGGTGTCGCCCACGGCCGGTCCGGCTCGACGGGATGAGGGCGGCGGTGGGGACGGCATGGGGAGGGGGTCGGGACGCGGGGCTGCCCGGGATCTGCGGGCGGTCGTATCAGTCTGCCTCGCCGGGCCGGTCCGTTCCCCAACGAAGCTGAGAGGCCCCCCGGGTGTGGACCGGGTGCGATCCCTGCGTCAGTCCGAGTCCCGCCGACCGACCGGGGTGATGTCGAGCAGGTGGTTCCACCGACACTCCAGGCAGACCTCGACGGTGTAGCAACGCAGTCCGCCGCCCCGGTGGCGGTCGGCCAACCTGAGCAGCTCGGCTCGGCCGGCGACCACCCGACCGCCCGGCGGCATCCGGGGCCCGAACACGAACCGGGCCAGGCGCAGCTCGTGCTCCCCGCACACGGGGCAGTCGTGGCGGGCCCGCTGGGCGCAGTTGCGACCGACCCGGAGCAGCTCGTGCTGGGCGTCGCAGACGTCGGCCCGGGTCAGCTCGCCGGCCCGGTAGCGGTGCAGCAGGCGCCGGCGCGCGAAGCGGTAGTCGACCGAGCCCGGTGTGGTCCCGGGACGACCGCCGGACTCCGGCGCGAGGAACGGCACGGCCGCCCAGGGTACCGCCCGCTGCGGCGGGAGGGCCCTGCGGTCGTCCGCTCTCCGGGTCGGGAGCGGTCCGCGGCTGTGGCCGCGAGCTCGGCCAGACTGACGCCGATGGCTACCTCCGCGTCCGCGACCGGTCGACCGCGCCACCCGTCGGCGGGCAACCTGGGCGCGCGGCCCGCCCTGGTCCGCGACGACTCCTCACCTCACCGACTGCCCGCCGCCAGCTTCCCCCACGGCGCCGAGAACGGCCGGGACCGGGTCCGCCTCGGCCCCGACCTCGACGACGACACCCTGGACCGGCTGATCGGACCGGTCGACGGCAAGCGGGTTCTCGACCTGGGCTGCGGAGCAGGGGCGGCCACCATCGCCCTCGCCCGTCGCGGCGCCCGCGTCACCGCCGTCGAGGCGTCGACCACCCGCCTGGCCCAGGCCCGTGCAGCCGCCGAGGTCGCTGAGGTCCGCGTCGAGTTCCACCACAGCGACCTTGCCGACCTGGCCTTCGTCCGAGCCGACACCGTCGACCTGGTCCTGGCGGTCTACTCGTTGGCCGGGGTCCAGGACCTCTCACGGGTCTTCCGCCAGGTCCACCGGGTGCTCACCCCCGGCAGCCCCCTGCTGCTGTCGCTGCCGCACCCGTTCACCACCATGCTCGATGACGACGCTGACCAGCCGTCGCCCTACCTCACCCGCACGGCGTGGAGCGCATCGCCGCTGGCGTGGCGCGCCGCCGGTGACGAGGGCGTCACCCATGTGCACCAGATCGGCGACGTGTTCACCACCCTGACGCGTTCCAACTTCGCGGTCGACGCTCTGCTCGAACCCGAACCGGTCGACGGGGTCTCGGGCATCCACACCTCGACGCTGGTCGAGTGGGTGCCGCCCACGCTCGTGGTCCGGGCCCGCAAGCTCGGGATCTGAGCACCGCGCCGGATTTCTGAGGTCCGGATTGCGACAAGGTGTGTCGGTGCGGACCCCTATATCTGGGTGGCGTGCCAGGTGTCGAGGGCGGCGTAGGCCTCGTCCTCGGTCATCGGTCCACGGTCCAGGCGCAGCTCCAGCAGGTGCGCCAACGCCCGGCCCACCTCGGGACCCGGCGCCAGCCCCAGGTGCGCCATGACCTGCTGGCCGTCGAGGTCGGGTCGGATCGCGCTCAGCTCCTCGGCCGCCTGCAGGGCGGCGATGCGGTCCTCGAGTTCGTCGATGCGACGGTCGAGCGCTTCGGCCTTCTTCTTGTTGCGGGTCGTGCAGTCGGCCCGGGTGAGCGCGATCAGCTCGTCGAGCTGCGATCCGGCGTCGCGGACGAAGCGCCGCACCGCGGCGTCGGTCCAACCCATCTGGTAGGTGTGGAACCGCAGGTGCAGGTAGACGAGCTGGGTCACGTCCCGGACCATCTCGTTGCTGAACTTCAGCGCCCGCATGCGGTCCCGGGTCATGCGGGCCCCGACCACCTCGTGGTGGTGGAAGCTCACGCCCTTGCCGCCGATCGAGCGGGTCTTGGGCTTGCCGACGTCGTGGAACAGCGCGGCGAGCCGCACCTTGAGCTCGTTGCGGGCCTTGGCCACCACCGCGATCGTGTGGCTCAGCACGTCCTTGTGGCGGTGGATCGGGTCCTGCTCCAGGCGCATCGCCGGGAGCTCGGGCAGGAACATGGCGGCCAGGCCGCTGTCGTGCACGAACCACAGTCCGGCGGACGGGTCATCGACGGTCACCAGCTTGCACAGCTCGTCGCGGATGCGCTCCGCGCTCACGATCTCGAGCCGTGGCGCACCGTCGCGGACCGCGGCGACCAGCTCCGGGACCGGGGCCAGGTCGTAGCGGGCGATGAACCGGGCGGCCCGGAGCATGCGCAACGGGTCGTCGGAGAAGCTCACCTCGGCGTCGAGGGGGGTGCGCAGCACACCGGCGGCCAGGTCGGCCAGGCCCCCGAACGGGTCGATGAGCACCGGTTCGGGGTGCGTGACCTCCAACGCCATCGCGTTGACGGTGAAGTCCCGACGGGACAGGTCGACCTCGACCTCGGTGGTGTACGCGACCTGAGGCTTGCGGCTGTCGGAGGTGTAGGCCTCGGCCCGGTGGGTGGTGATCTCGTAGGTCCGACCGCCGATCGAGACGCCGATCGTCCCGAACTTCTCGCCCTGGGTCCACAGCGCGTCGGCCGCCGGCGCCACGATCGCCTTGATCGCCGCGGGCTCCGCGTCGGTGGTCAGGTCGACGTCGTCACCGATCGGACCGGTGCCCGACCCCGCCACGACGAACAGGTCGCGCACGACGCCGCCGACCAGGAACAGCCGGGCGTCGGCCGCTGCGAAGCGCTCGGCCAGGGGCCGGACCTCGTCGATCAGCTCACGGGCGCGCTCGGGGATCACGACCCGAGGCTAGCGACGCGGTCACGGGTGGCCGTCACCCGTTCCACCACGTCGTCGCCGGGACCGCCGCTCGTCGGTGCCTCGGGATGCAGGCGCTCGCCGTACATGGCCGAGACGGTCGCCGCGGTCGACCGGGCGATCGCCTCCAGGTCGTAGCCGCCCTCCAGGAACACCACCCGCCGACCGGGCGCGACCAGCGTCAGCAGGTCGGCCACGATGTCCGCGTAGTCACCCGAGGTCAGACCCAGCTCGGTGAGCGGGTCGTCGCGGTGAGCGTCGAAGCCCGCGGACACCAGCAGCCAGGTCGTGCCGTGGGCCTCGACCGCGGGGGCGACCAGCTCCTCCAACGACCGGCGGTAATGGTCACCGGTGGCGCCGGCGGGCACCGGCAGGTTCCACGTGGCGCCCCGACCCGGACCTTCGCCGATCTCCGACGCTCTCCCCGTCCCCGGATACAGCGGATGCTGGTGCCAGCTGACGTAGAGGACGTCGGGATCCCGGTAGAAGATGTCCTGCGTCCCGTTGCCGTGGTGGGCATCCACGTCGATCACCGCGACCCGCTCCCCCGCCGCCGCGAGCGCCGCGGCGGCCACCGCGACGTGGTTGTACAGGCAGAACCCCATGGCCCGGCTCGCCGTGGCGTGGTGCCCCGGCGGCCGCGGCGCGACGAAGGCCGCGTCCGCATCGCCGGAACGGAGGCGCTCGATCGCGTCGAGCCCGGCACCGGAGCCCAGCCGGGCCAGGTCCGCCGACGCCGAGGACACGACCGTGTCGGCGTCGAGGTGGGTCCGCCCCGACCGGCAGAACCCCTCCACCCCCCGGACGAAGGCCTCGGGATGGACCCGGAACAGCTCCTCGTCGGTGGCAGGGCGGGCGATGACCCGCTCGACGTCGTCGTCGACGCCGGCGAGGACCAGGCCGTCGGCCACGGCGTGCAGGCGATCGGGTCGCTCCGGGTGGAACGGACCGGTGTCGTGCAGAGCGAAGCGCTCGTCCGCGTACACCAGCACCGTCATCCGAGCAGCGTACCGTCGGCGCCCTCCGAGCTCCGGGGCCGCGTTCCCACGACCCGTTCGGAGCGGACCTATCGTCTGGTCGTCGCCGACATCCCCACCCGACACCGCCTGGAGCCGATGCAGGACATGACCAGCCGTCAGCTGCTGCGCGTCGGGGAGGACCGGTTCCGGGTCGGTCCGTGGCACGCGGATGACCGCATCGCGTACCTGGCGCTGCCGCCGCCGCCGACCGGGCCGTCGGTCGACGGCCTCAACGGTTGTCTCCGCGGGATCGCGGCCGCCGGCTACAGCTCGGTGATCACCTCGGCGCTGCACCCGACCGAGGCCCGACCGTTCCTGGAGGCCGGGTTCACCGAGTACGACCGGCTGAGGGTCCTGTCCCACGACCTCCGCGGGCTCGACCGACTGAGGAGCCGGACCGGGGGCGTCCGGCTCCGCCGGGCCCGCCGGTCCGACCGCGACGACGCCCTGGCGGTCGACAACCGTGCGTTCCCCGTGTTCTGGCGACTCGACCGAGCCGCCATGACCGAGGCCGAGAAGGCCACGCCGGTCTGCAGGTTCCGGGTGGCGCTCCCCGAGCGCGACGCCCCGCGGCGGGTGCTCGGCTACGCCGTCACCGGTCGCGGATCGGGTCAGGGCTTCCTGCAGCGCCTCGCGGTCGATCCCGACCAGTCCGGGCACGGGATCGGCTCCGCCCTGGTCCTCGACGCGCTCTGCTGGGCCTCCCGACGCCGCTGCCGGCGGGTGCTGGTCAACACCCAGCGCCACAACACCCGCGCGCTGGCACTCTACCGCCGCCTCGGCTTCGAGGTGACTCCGACCGACCTCCTCGTCCTGCACCGACCCGTGCCGTGAGCGCCCGTTCCGTGATCGCGAGGTCGGTCCCAGAGCACACCGTCCGGCGACGGATCCGCCTGCTCCTGTGCGCCGTTGCGATCTCGACCGCCGTCGTGGCCCCCGCCGGGTCGCTGTCCGCCGTCCCCCGTCAGGTCGCGGGTGGCTCCGCCGCGGCCCCGAGCACCTCGATCGTCGTCACCGCGGTGACGCCGTGGGTCGATCCCGACGGCGACTTCCGGATCGGGATGCGGGTGGACGGTCCCCTGCCGGTCGATGCCGTCCTCACGACCCAGATCCACCAGCGGCTCCAGGCCGCTCGGACCACCACGCTGCGCGGTGCCGTCGAGCGGGTCATCGCCAGCGACGACGCGGGACCTCCGCTGCAGTCGCCCCGTGACCGCACCGTCGCATCGCTCGGCGACGCCGCCACGGGCGTCGTTGTCGACATACCGATCCGCGGCACCCGATCCGGGGACTCGGAACGGGTGCTCCTGCCCAACCCCGGAATCCACCCCGTCACCGTGAGCGTCGCCGACGCGGCCGGCACCGAGCTCGCGTCGACGATCGTGTTCCTCAACCGACTTCCCGACACCATGCCGGTCTCCCGGGACGGCTCTCCCGCCGCGGTGTCGTTGTCGGTCTACGCCCTCGTCGACGGGCCCGCAGCACTGCGTCCCTCGGGGCAGGCCGACCTCGACCCGGCGACCCGCGAGCAGCTCAGCGCGCTGGCGAGCACGCTCGAGTCCGGCGTTCCGGGGCCGATCACCCTGGCCGTCCGGCCGAACCTGCTCGACGCACTCGACCGTTCCGAGGACCCGACCGACCGCAACATCCTGCGGGTCCTGCGGTCGGCGACGTCCGGGTCGACTCCGGCCACCGTGGCCGGGATGCCGTACGTCGACGTCGACGTCGGGAGCCTGTCGGAGTCCGCCGACGGGCGCGGCGAGGTGCTCCGCCAGATCGCCCTCACGAACTCGACGGTCCAGCACGTCCTGGGCGTCGAACCGGTGGGGACGACCTGGTACGACGGCGACTCGGTGACCGAGGCGAGCCTCCCGTTCCTCGAGGTCCTCGGCGCCCGCCGCGCCGCGATCCCCGCCGACGACCTCCGACTCCACGACCCCCGCTCCACTCCCGACGGCGCGCGGTCTCTCGCGGTCGGGCTTCCACCCTCGACACTCACCGCCACCGCCCCGGATGAGTCGCTCAGCCGACTGCTCGACGAAGGGGCGAACGGGTCCGACGACGAGCCCGGACCCGGCCAACGGGCGAACCAGGTCGTGGCGACGTTGATGGCCACGTGGTATCCGGCCGCCGCCGAGTCCGGATCGGCCGGCGGGAGCGAGTTCCCCGGTCCGGCCACGCTCCTGCGCACCCCGGTCGGCACCGGACCGGCCGTGCTCGCCGCGCTCTACGCCGCTCTCGCCGACCCCGGGCCGATCACCCTCGACCCCGGCGCCGTGCCCACCGCCGCCGCCGCCGTCGACGGCGAACCCGTGACCGCCCAGGTCCCCGCAGACGGTCCCACCGATCCGGGGCCCGCCCTCCGGGAGGTCCTCGACACCCGACGCTCGATCGACGGGTACCGGTCGCTGGCCCCGTCCGCGACCGCGGAGGCCGCCGAATGGGACCGCATCGACGCCCAGACGCTGCACGTGGACATGTCAGCCGCGGACCGCGACACCTACCACCGCAGGATCCTGGCCGACATCGGCGTCCTGGTCGCACAGATCGAGATGCCACCGGAGCGTCAGGTCCTGCTGACCGACCGCGAGGCCACGATCCCGCTGCGGTTCCGCAACGACCTCCCCTATGCCGTGGACGTGCAGCTGTGGATCCGGTCGGTCCGCCTCGACGTCGGCGGCGGCGACCGACGCATCGTCACCCTCCGGCCCGGTGAGAACCGGGTCGACCTGCCCGTGACGGTGCGCGCCCCCGGCGGCACGCTGCTGAGGATCGACGCGTCCTCCCCCGACGGGGCGCTGGCCCTTCCTGCGGTGGCGATCCCGGTGACCTCGAGGACCATCTCGGGGGTGGGAGCCGCGCTGTCGGTGCTCTCGCTGCTGTTCCTGGCCGGATGGTGGACGGTCTCGATCCGACGGGAACGTCGACGTCGTGGACCCGAACGGGGCCCGGGGGCCGCGACGGACCGATAGCGTGGGGTCGAGTGGACGAGACCCAGGTCGGCTCCGGCCCGATCGACCTCACCCGGGGGTCGCTGCCGACCGGATCCCTCGCTGGAACCACCCTCGGCGGCCGCTATCGACTGGACCGCATCATCGGCGCCGGCGGCATGGCGCAGGTGTGGGAAGGGACCGACTCGGTCCTCGGCCGCCGGGTCGCGGTCAAGGTGCTGCACCCCCACCTCGCCGATGACGAGTCGCTGGTCCGACGGTTCCGCCAGGAGGCGATAGCAGCCGCACGACTCAACGACCCCGGGATCGTCGGCGTCTACGACACGTGCAGCGACGACGGCCACGAGGCGATCGTCATGGAGCTGCTGCAGGCCACGACGCTGCATCAGCTCATCGACGAGCGCGGGACGATCGATCCCGACACCACGTTGCGGATCGGACTTCGCCTCCTCGATGCACTCGAGAGCGCTCACCGAGCCGGGTTGGTGCACCGCGACGTCAAGCCCTCCAACGTGCTGCTCTGCGACGACGGCCGCGTCAAGATCGCCGACTTCGGCATCGCCAAGGCCGACGACCAGACCGAGCTCACCCGCGACGGCTCCCTGCTGGGCACCGCGTCCTACCTGGCCCCGGAGCAGCTGACCGGCACCGACGTCGATGCCCGAGCGGACCTCTACTCCCTGGGTCTGGTCCTCTACGAGTGCCTCACCGGACGAGTTCCGTTCCGTGGGGACACCGGCGCCGCGGTCGCGCTCGCCCGGCTCCACACCACGCCGACCGACCCCCGCCGCATCCGCTCCGACATCCCGCCCCGCCTGGCTGACGCCGTCATGCGGGCACTCGAACGCGACCCGGACCGTCGTTTCGACTCCGCCGCTGACTTCCGGGCCGCGTTGCTGCACGCCGATGTCGACGTCCCGGCCGCCGTGCCGGGTCCGCCGATCGAACCGCCGGCGGTGACCACCGTCGAGCACGACCCACCCGGATTCGGACGATCCGAGCGGCGATGGCTCCTGCCGGCCTTCCTGATCCTGCTCATCGCGGTCGGGATCATCGTCGCAGGACTGCTCTTCCGTGAGTCCCGTCAGCCCGACACGGCTGGTCCGACGACCAGTTCGACGGTCGCGCCGGCCGAGCCGCTGCCCATCGCGTCGGTCAGCTCCTATGACCCCCAGGGCAGCGGGACCTCAGGAGAGAACGACTCCCTGGCCGCGCGGGCGACCGACGGCGACGACCTCACCGCGTGGCGGACCGAGACCTACGACCAGCCCGACTTCTTCGGCGACAAGACCGGGATCGGTCTGGTCATCCACCTCGCCGGCCGGTCCCGTCTGGAGAACGTCCGCGTGTCGGGCTCGACCAACGGATGGAGCGGACAGGTGTACGTCCTCGACGGCGACCCCGACCCTGCCGGGCCTGGCGACCTGCACCCGTCGGCCACCCTGACCGACGTCCGTGGCCCCGTCAGCGTCGACCTCGGCGGGGCGACGGGAACCACCGTCCTGCTCTGGATCACCGACCTCGGCGACCCGACCGACGGGTCCCGACACCGGGTCGAGATCCAGGAGGTCGTCCCGAACGGGTCGCCGGCACCGAGCTGACGCGACATGGGCAGAACCTCGCAGGGAGGGGACGGGCCGAGCGACGAGGACCTGGTCGCAGCCGCGCGCCGCGGCGACCGGGCCGCCATGGACCAGCTCCTGCGTCGCCACCACGACCGGATCCTGGCGGTGTGCCACCGGCTCTGTCGGAATCCTGCCGACGCCGAGGACGCCGCCCAGGACGCCCTGATCGCCATCGTCCGCGCGCTCGACCGGTTCGACGGTCGTTCCCGGTTCAGCACCTGGGCCTACCGGGTGACGACCAACTCGTGCCTGGACGAGCTGCGCCGACGGCGACGACGGCCCGTCACCGTCGACGCCACCTCGGTTCCCGAGCCCGCCGCCACCGACGTCGAACCCGCAGATGCCGCAGTGCGCTCCGAGGTGCGTTCCACGCTCGTCGAGGTGCTCGAGCGCCTCCCCGAGGAGTTCCGGGTTCCTCTGGTGCTGCGCGACGTCGCCGACCTCGACTACGCGAGCATCGGAGAGATCCTGGATCTGGCCCCGGGGACGGTGCGCTCCCGGATCGCCCGCGGACGGGCCCGAGCCGCCGCCCTCCTCGACGGGAACCCGACGGCCGGTGCCGACGTCGAAGTACCGGACCCCACCGCGATGGACCCGCCATGAACGACCGACGACCCGACGACTCCGAGTCTCCGCAGACCACGCCGGCGACGCCCGGGTCGCGACGCGTGCCCCGGGACGGGACCGCGGATGAGTGGGTGAGCGCGGTCCTCGACGGAGAGGCCGACGCCGAGGAGTCGGCCGCCGTCCGAGCCGATCCGGTCCTGCTCGCCCGCCTCGCAAGGTTCCAGGATCTGCGCGACCGGCACCGACAGCTCGCGCTCGACCCCCCGCCGTCGCCTGCCGACGTCGATCAGCGCGTGGCGGCCGCTCTGGCCGAGATGGGAGCCACGTCCGGATCCGGTCACCGTCCCGACCTGGTCGCTTCCGGTCACGCGAGGCCGGAGCGATCCACCCGGGTCCCGAGAGGCCGGTCGTGGGTGGCGATCGCCGCCGCGGTGGTCCTGGTCGTGGTCGCGGCCGGGGTCGCGGTGCGCGCCACCACCGGCCGCTCCGGCACCGGTGAGCACCTGGCGGATTCGGCCACCGAGGTTACGGGGGAGGGTTCGGGCTCTCTCGAGCCGCCGACCAGCACCACGTCGCCGCCGTTCACCAGTCCCGCCCCCGCTGGTGCGTCAGGTGCCGGGACCTCGAGCGAGGAGTCCGCCCCCTCGGGGTCGCCGACCAACAGCGCCGATCGCTCGGCGCCTGTCGTTTCCGACGAGCGGCTGGCCGAGCTCCCGGACCTGGGGACCCACGCGGACACCGCCGCAATGGTGGCGGCGACTCCCACATCCACCCTCGACTCCCTGCCGCTGAGGGATCCCGCGACCCTGCCCTGTCGGACCGGCGGCCCGGACGCGGTCCGCGTCGCGGTCGCCGTCGTCGCCGGTTCGCCGGCCCTGGTGATCCTCACCGGTGACACGGTCCGGGCCGTGTCGGTCCCCGGGTGTCTCCCCCTCCCCTGACCGACGGTCCTGTCGCCCCGGACCCGACCCAACCCCTAGGCTCCTGCGCCATGAGCGAGACCTCCGCGTCGTCGGGAACGCCATCGACCACGACGCCCGGCCGGCCGGCGAGCGGCGGAGGCGACTGGACCGATCAGGTCACCGATCTCATCGTCGAGAACGTCGACAAGGTGCGCTCCCACACGACCGGGCCGATCCTCGAGGTCTCCAAGGGGATGGTCTACGCGATCGTCGCCCTCATCCTGGGGTTGCCGACGGTGGTGCTCGCCCTCGTCGGCACGGTGCGACTCCTCACGATCTTCATTCCGGCCTGGGCCGTCTACCTGCTGTTCGGGATCATCTTCGTGCTCGTCGGTGTTGTGCTCTGGTCGAAGCGCGGTCGTCTCCCCACCTGAGATCGACCCCGAACCCACCCCCGAAACCGTCACCGAACGGAGAGCCACCATGGCCGACCTGCGCAACGTCGTCATCATCGGATCGGGCCCTGCGGGCCTGACCGCCGCCATCTACACCGCCCGTGCCGACCTCGAACCCCTGATGATCGAGGGCGAGCCGTCGTCGACCGGCGATCAGCCCGGGGGCCAGCTGATGCTCACCACCGAGGTGGAGAACTTCCCCGGGTTCCCCGACGGGATCATGGGACCGGAGCTGATGGGCAACCTGCGTCAGCAGGCCGAGCGGTTCGGGGCCGAGATCCACACCGCCAAGGTCTCCCGCGTGGACTTCTCGGAGCGTCCGTTCCGGATCTGGGTCGGTGATCCCGACGCTGACGAGCCCACGCACCTGGCCCGGTCCGTCATCATCGCCACCGGCGCCAGCGCCCTCATGCTGGGGCTCGACTCGGAGCACCGGCTGCTCGGCCACGGCCTGTCCACCTGCGCGACCTGCGACGGGTTCTTCTTCCGCGACCAGGACATCGTCGTGGTCGGCGGCGGCGACTCGGCCCTGGAGGAGGCGATGTTCCTGACCCGCTTCGGTCGGACCGTCACCGTGGTCCACCGCCGCAAGGAGCTGCGCGCCTCCAAGATCATGCAGGACCGGGCCTTCGCCAACGACAAGATCACCTTCGTCTGGGACAGCGTCGTCGAGGAGATCCTCGGCGAGGACCGGGTCGAGGGCGTCCGCCTCCGCAACGTCGTCACCGACGAGGTCACCGATCTCCCCGCCACGGGGGTGTTCGTCGCCATCGGCCACCGTCCCAACACCGAGCTGTTCACCGGTCAGCTCCCGGTCAGGGACAACGGCTACCTGGTCACCCTGGACGGGACGTCGCGCACCGCCGTCGACGGCGTGTTCGCCTGCGGTGACGTCCAGGACGACCGCTACCGCCAGGCCATCACCGCCGCGGGCTCCGGATGCATGGCCGCCATCGACGCCGAGCGCTGGCTCGAGGCCCAGGAGCACTGAGACGCCCAGGAACACTGAGACCGGGTCCATTCGATCGGTCCCCGTCCCGGGATCCAGCGGGTGCTGGAATGAGGACAGAGGCCAGGCGGTTGTCCCAGGACGTCCCCACCGCGGCGGGCATCGGGTCCAGGCCGCCGCCGGGCGAAACCCCAGCTCGAATCCACACGCAACCACTCGAACCCACCGAACCACCGGAGGAGAGCCAGATGGGCTCCATCAGCCAACTCACCGAATCCACCTTCGATGAAGAGGTCGCCGGCTCGACCGAGCCGGTACTCGTCGACTTCTGGGCGGAGTGGTGCGGTCCGTGCAAGATGGTCGCGCCCATCCTCGAGGAGATCGCCACCGAACAGGCGGGCAAGGTTCGGGTGGCCAAGGTCAACGTCGACGAGAACCCCGGACTCGCGACCAAGTTCAATGTGATGAGCATCCCGACCATGATCGTTTTCAAAGATGGGCAGGAGGCCCAGCGCCTCATCGGCGCCCGGGGCAAGCCGCAACTCCTCGAGGATCTGACCCCCTACCTCTGACCCGCACCGGCGCTGCGGGTACCATCGGTCCGCAGGTCACCCGGACCTGCCGCGACCCCGGGAGACATCATCACCCTCTCCGCCCTTCCGCTGCGCTCCGGCGCCGTCGGGCCCGCCGTGGCCGACCTGCAGCGGCGTCTCGCCGCGGCCGGGCACTCCCCCGGCGACCCGGCGGGCGAGTTCGGCGAGTCGACGGCTGCGGCGGTCCGCGGGTTCCAGCAGCAGGCTGGCCTGCGCAGCGACGGCGTCTGCGACACCGCTACCTGGGCTGCTCTGGTCGAATCGGAGTTCCGTCTGGGCGATCGGTTGGTGTGCCTGCGTTCGCCGATGATGCGCGGCAACGACGTCGCCGAGCTCCAGCTGCGGCTCGGCGCGCTCGGATTCGACGCCGGTCGGGTCGACGGCATCTTCGGTCCGGGGACCAGGGCCGCGGTCGGAGACTTCCAGCGCAACGCCGGTCTGGTCGCCGATGAGGTCTGCGGGCCCGATACCGTCGAGGCCCTGATCCGGCTCGAGGGTCGCGCCGGGCGGGCCACCGTCACCGCGGTCCGCGAACGCGATCGGCTGCGTCGGACCATGCGTTCGCTCGCATCGCTGAGGGTCGCCATCGGCTCCGACACCGACCTCCAGCCGGTCACCACGCGTCTCGCGGCGGCCCTGCAGTCCGCCGGTGTCACCACCGTGCTGCTCGACGGCGACTGGTCGGCCCAGGCCGCCGAGGCCAACGACTTCGCGGCAGACGTCTACCTGGGACTCTCGCTGGCTCCCGCCACCGTCATCGAGGCCAGCTACTTCGAGGTTCCCGGCTTCGCGTCGACGGGAGGTCGCCACCTGGCCGAGCTCGTTGTCAGGGAACTTCCGGCCAGCCCCGGGTGGGGTATCGGCGCCGTCACCGGGATGCGGCTTCCCATCCTCCGCGAGACCCGCAGCTCCGCCGTCCTGGTCCAACTCGGCGACCGCGCGATGGTGGACCGGAACCGCGATCTGATCATCGCCTCGCTGCAGAGGGCACTGGAGGTCTGGGCCAGCGACCCCGTCGCCGATGGTCCCTCCGCCGCGTCGGAGACGCCGGAACCGGCCCGGTACCCGGGTGTGGCGTCCTGACCGACCGGTCGGACCAGTAGACCTCGACCATCGCGAGAGGTTGACCAGGTCCTCCTGAGCTGAACCTCAGCTTCGTGTTTCCCCAGTGTTGTGCCCACCCTGTGGACAACACCCTGAACTCGAGGTCGATGTACCCTCTCGTCCAGGTTCACCGTCGATCGACAGCTCCGAGGTCTCGTACTCCGAGGCACCGGGCGAGGATCCCCGGCGTCGCGATCAGTCGATGATCCGTCGGTAGATGCGTTCCAGGTCCTCCAGGTTGGCGAACTCGATCAGCACCTTGCCCCGCTTGGCCGTCATGGTGATCGACACCCTCGTGTCGAGGTGATCCGCCATCAGCTCCTCGAGCTCCAGCAACCCCGGTGGCCTGAGGCCGGTCGGCTCGGACGCGCCGGTCCCGCCCGACGTCGGCTCGTCGGTCGGTGCAGCACCGGATGCCGCTGATCCGTCGAGGCTGTTCTCCAGCTCGATCCGCTCGCGGACGAGCTGTTCGACGTCACGGACGCTCAGGGCTTCGGCCACCGTCCGCTTGGCCAACGCCTCCTGGTAGGCGCGGTCGGGGTGACCCAGGATCGCCTTGGCGTGGCCGGCGCTGATCAACTGCTCACCCACCAACCGCTGGACTGCCGGCGGAAGCTGGAACAGACGCAGGAGGTTGGTGACGGCGGATCGACTCCGACCGACCCTCTGCGCCACCTGCTCCTGGGTGTAGGAGAAGTCCTCGATCAGCTGTTGGTAGGCCGCCGCCTCCTCGAGCGGATTGAGATCCTGCCGATGGAGGTTCTCCACCAACGCCTGCTCGAGGGAGGAGACGTCATCGGCGGTTCGCACCACCACCGGGACCGTACGAAGACCGGCACGCTTGGCCGCCCGCAGACGACGTTCTCCGGCGATCAGCTCGTAGCCGTCGTCGAGCTCGCGCACCAGGACCGGCTGGAGGACGCCCAGCTCCTTGATGCTGTCCGAGAGCCCCTCGAGCGACTCCTCGTCGAAGGCACGGCGGGGTTGGTAGGGGTTGGGTCGGATCGACTCGATCGGGACCTCGGACAACCCCGCCGCGACGGCATCGGGATCCTCCCCGGCTCCGGCCGGGATCAACGAGGTCAGCCCTCGTCCCAGTCCGCTCTTACGCGCCACCACTCACCTCCCGGGCCAGCTCCCGGTAGGCCACGGCACCCCGGGAGCTCGGATCGAACGTCGTGATCGGCTGGCCGTAGGACGGCGCCTCGGACAGCCGGATGTTGCGAGGGATCATGTTCCGACACACCTTGGGGCCGAAGTGCCCTCGAACCTCCGAGACGACCTGCTCCGCCAACCGTGTGCGACTGTCGTACATCACCATCACGATCCCGCTGATCTCCAGCTCCGGGTTCAGGTTGGTGCGGACGAGCTCCACGTTGCGGGTCAGCTGGGCAAGACCCTCCAGTGCGTAGTACTCGCACTGGATGGGGACCATCACCTCGGTCGCGGCGACCAGGCCGTTGACGGTGAGGAGCCCGAGCGATGGTGGGCAGTCGATCAGGATGAAGTCGTAGTCATCGATGACGTCGGCCACCGCGCGCTTCAGCCGCGACTCGCGACTGAAGGCCGGGACCAGCTCGATCTCCGCTCCCGCCAGATCCAGGCTGGCAGGAGCGACGAAGAGGTTGCGGACCTCGGTCGGCTCGATGCAGTCCTCGAGAGCGACATCGTGCAGGAGGACGTCGTACATGGTGTGGTCGAGCGTCCGGTAGTTGATCCCCAGACCCGTGGTGGCGTTCCCCTGAGGATCGAGGTCGATCACCAGGGTCCGGTGGTCCAACTCGGCCAGGGCTGCACCCATGTTCACGGTCGTCGTCGTCTTGCCGACGCCGCCCTTCTGGTTGGCGACAGCGATGACCCTGGGAAGTGGGCGACCCCCCACCCCGGTCGGTTCAGGACCCTCGGCCCGGGACGGGTCCGGAGGATCGGTGGCTTCAGGTTCGACGCTGCTGTGGCCCGAACCCACCTGACCGGCTCCCTCGGGTTCGACGTCAACGCGGGGTGTGTCGGGGGAGGATGGTTGCTCCAAGCTCCCGACCCCACCGAATGCGTCTGGGTGCTGGTCCGGAACGGCGTTCGTCGGGCGTTCGTCAGATCGGGACCACTCGGGTTCGCGAGAGGTCGCGGTCTCGTGAACGCCCGGGTCGGGGGGCAGGTCGGACATCCGGAACTCCCACGTGAGGTGGTCGACAGGTGCTGCGGCGGCCGGGTCCGTGCGTCGTGGGCGTGCCCGCGGAATGCCCGCAGGAGTGATCGAGGCGCACCGATCGAGCAGCGCTCCCATCCTTCCGCCCGGCGGGGCCGGGGTCAAGCACCCTCGCGCCCGACCATGGTCGGCCGATCGCTGTCCGGCACCGGCCGACCCCACCTCGCGTGTTCCACGTGCAACGCTTCACCCCGGTCGGTCAGGTCGGCCGGAGGCGGGCCGGGAGCCGGACGCGACAGAGCGGCTCCTGCAACGAAGGCGCGGCACCCGCTCGCAGCGACGCCTGGATGTGAGGGCAGGGCAATGTGAGGGCAGGGCGGGTCCCGTCCCGGGAGCGGAGCTGGCGGTCGAGACCCGGACAGCGCGGCAGCAGGCGGGAACCACCTCCTGCTCGTGAGCTCGGGCTACGGACGGGGGGCGGTCGTCGCCGGACCTTCAAACCGCCAGACCTTCGACCCGGTTGCCGATCGGATTCGGTCTCTCGATCCTCGACCGGTCGACACCTGTCGACCCTGCCGTCCCGTTCGCGGGAGCGGTGCCGTCCGGCCGGTTGCAGAGTCGCCGTCTCACCCGCGTGGAGGAACCGCACCAAGGCCCTTCGTCCCGTCCGATCCAGGATGTCGCCGTCAGGGTGAGGACCGTCTGTGTCGCCACGTCGGAGATGATCGGAGAGACCGCCCTTGTCGCCCCGAATGTTCGACTCCGTCATCCGTTCGGTTGGTGTCGGATCCGCCATCGCGAGGTCCGCTGGTTCCGCCGTTCCACGTGGAACGTCCGGCGGTCGGCGCCGCGTCCCGTTGTCCGACCCGACCACAATCTCGGAACCAGCCGGTCGCGGGCGCCGGAGACACGATGCGCTCAGAAGAGCGGTCGACGGGCCGGAACACCCACTCGGCGGGGTATGCCCTCGGCGCATGCCGTGATCACGTCCACTGCCATGACCGTGGCGCCCTCCGCGTACCACAGACGTCCAGGCTGCATGCCCAGGCGCAGCAGACCCTCCGCCGGCCACCGGTCCTCTGAACCCGTCGGCGGTTCGCTCACCAGGAGCCTCGCACCCGGACCGCTCAGGAAGCCGGCGGCACACTCCGCGGTCACGGCGGGTGGGCCGAAGGACCGAGCGGTGACCACCTCCGCTGATCCTCGCAGATCGGGCTCCCGTGCCAGCTCCTCGGCTCGACCTCGCCGGACCTCCACCCTCTCGTGCACACCCAGCTCGGCCACCGCCCATTCCAGGAAGTCGGTCCGCTTCCTGATGGCGTCGATGAGAACCACATGGATGCTTGGTCGACGGACCGCCAGGATCAGGCCGGGGAGCCCTCCACCGGAACCGAGGTCCACCAGAGTGAGTTCACCGACCCGCGTTGGAGCATGTCGGGACTCCAGGTCGTCGATCCCAGGCAGGAAAGACGCGGCGTGGCGGATGTGAGCGGCGGTCGGCCCCGGACCCAGGAAGCCCAGCTCCCGCGAGCGCATGAGGACCCGATCGAGAGCGGCGTCGGTCGCGGGACTCTGCTCGGCACGGGACTCCGGCATCGACCCCGGACGCGGGACGGGCACCCCACCGGGGTGCCCGTCGACGTGATCGGAAGAAGAACCCGGGTCCGGTTCCGGTCCTGTTGTCATCCGGCGGCGCTGAGTACCACGCGCCGTCGCGGTGACTCACCGATGGAGCTGGACGCCACTCCGTCGATCTCGGCGACCGTGTCGTGCACCACCTTGCGGTCCGGGCTGCTCATGACCTCGAACACGACCTCGACGTCGTCGTCGAGCACCTGTCGGGCCGCGTCGGTGACGAAGGCCGCCAGTCGGTCGCGGCGCATCTGCCGCACCCCGGCGACGTCGACGACGACCTTCGCGTACTCGCGGCCTTCGGCGTGGCGCTGAAGGACGTTGCGGGTGATCTCCTGGATCGCGTCCAGGGTGGCCATGCCGGGTCCGATGAAGAGCCCCACCTCGCTGCCATCGATCGACGCCCGCAGGACGTCGTCCTCGATCTGCGCGTTCGCTGTCACCTCCAGCCCGAACGCCCGGCCGAGGCCGTCGAGGAAGGTGGTGACAACATCGCACTGCTCGGCCGTGTCCATGACCTCTCGCTCCTTGTCGGGCGGTGCCGGACGGACACCGCTGCCGCTCTTGCTGGACGGACCCCGCCCCGACGAACCACCCCGGCCAGAGTCACCCTTGCCCTGGGACCGCTCCTCGGCGGACGTGGAGGCCTGCCGTGCGGACTTCTCGGCCCGGGCGGCCGACGACTTCGTCCGGTCCTCTCCGGACGACGCCGAGCCGGTGCCCGATCGATCCTCACCGCCACCACGACCGCCCTTGTCGGACCGCGACCGCTTGCGCCGCTCGGGCTTGGAACGCGGGGCTCGGGGCACGACGCGGGCACGGACCCGGCCGACGCCGCGTGTCCGGCCGAACAGGCCGGACCGCGGCTCCTCGATCACCTCGAACTCGGCATCCTGCTCGTCGACGCCCAAGCGATCGAGCGCAGCCTCCTTGGCCTCCTCGACCGTCTTTCCGGTTGTCTCGACCCACTCCACGGTGGCACTCACTCCCTGTTGTCGTTCTGGTTGGTGTTGTCGTTCTCGATGGTGTTGTCGTTGCTGGCGGTCCCGTCATCGTCGACGTGTCCCGCGGAGGCCGAACGGCCCGAGGATCCCCCGCCGCTCCTCGGTTGCCCCGATCGACGCTGGTTGACCGAGCGCTTGGCGGTTCCGCCCGATCGGCGACCGGACCCCTCGGGGGCCGACGCGTTCTGATGGGCCTTCTGGCTCTTCACCGAGCTTCCCGGTCCTCGATCCGCCGACTTGGCGGAACCCGATGGGTCGACGGTCGCCTTCGACTTCGGCGCGGACTTCTGACCGCCGGCCTTGCTCTTCCCGCGGTCGGTCCCGCCGGTCGCCGATCCCCCCTTGGATCCCGACGACCCCTTCTTCGCGCTCGTGGACGTCTTCTCGGACGCGGTCGCCTCGATCGGGCCCTTTGCGTGCTCCTTCCGGTACACGCTCCGGGTGATGTAGGAGTTGGTGCCGATCCGACACAGGTTCTGGGTGGCCCAGTAGAGCGCCAGACCCGAGGGGAAGCCGAAGGAGAACACCGGGAGGAAGAACGGCATCACCTTCATGATCATCTGCTGCTGGGGGTTGACCGTCGCGTTGGTGTTGCGGGCCTGCAGCTGGCGATTCTGGTAGACGCCGGTGATCAGGATCACGACGAGGAGCAAGAGGTAGGGGATCGCCACCAGGAGGCCGATCTTCACCGCCTCGGCGGCCGAGATGGCCAGGTCCATCCCGAAGAAGTTCATCGTGTTGGTGTGCGACAGCGACTGGTACAGCTCGGTGGAGTGGTTCAGGTGCTCAGGCCGGAAGTACTGATCTGTGAACACCCAGGGCGTGAGCTCGACGCCCTGTTGGACCTGCCCGGCGATGTGGCCGATCCCGGAACCGAGTCCACCCTCACGCACCGTGAGACCTCGGAGCAGCGAGTACATGATGAAGAAGACCGGCATCTGGGCCAGCAGGGGGAGACAGCCCCCGAGCGGGTTGATCTTGTTCTCCCGGTAGAACTTCATCAGCTCGGCGTTGAGCTGCTCCCGGTCGTCCTTGTACTTGGCCTGGAGCCGCTTCATCTCCGGCTGGAGGCGCTGCATCTGCAGCATCGAACGAGTGCTCTTGACGTTGAGTGGGGTGATCAGCGCCATCACCAGGACGGTGAGCAGCATGATCGACAACCCGTAGTTGGGGATCAGCGTGTAGAAGAAGTCGAGGACGCTGCCCAGCGCCTGGAAGAACTGCTCGAACATCAGGCTTCCTCCGCCGTCGTTCCGTCGGTCATCGGTTCCTGTCCTCCGATCGCGGACCGCTGCGACGATCCCTGCGTGTCGGCAGCTCGGCGGCGCCTCGGCTCCGGCACAGGGTCGTACCCGGAGGTCCCCCACGGGTGGCAGCGGCCGAGCCGCCGCAACGCCAACCACGACCCCCGCACCGCACCGTGAGCCTCGAGGGCCTCGACCGCATAGGTCGAGCAGCTGGGGACGTGACGACAGGGAGAGGGACGGCCGGCGGCGGCGTACTGGTACACACGCACCGCCCGTACCATGACCCGACTCGGCACCGAGGGTCGCCCGTCGACTGCGGCGCTACCCGGTCCGGTGAGACCCGACAATGTGACCGTTGTCACAGGTGCTGTCGTCTCGGGAACGCCTGACTCGGGCGTCACGGCCGCACTCCCGCCCGGTGCAGGACATCGGCCAGAGCCGAGCCCAGCTCGGCGCTGCTCCGGCCTCTCGCGGAGGGGTGGACGATCACCAGGTACCACCCGGGGGACCAGGGTCTCTCACGGTCGAGCTCGATCGAGACGGCGCGGATCTGACGACGGAGGCGGTTCCGGACCACGGCCGGTCCGACCCGCCGACTGGTCGCCATGGCCAGACCCGCGCCATGACCCTCACTCTCCGCGCGAGGAGCAACGACGAGGGTGAGTGTTCGGGATCGATAGCGGGGAGCGGGCGGCGCGAACCGTCGGAACACCGACCGACGTGTGATCCGTTCCAGCACCCCTGTGCTCCGACACGGGACCCGGGCACGATCCGCCGGGATCCGCTCAGGCCGACAGGCGGGCCCGACCGCGGCGGCGACGGGACTTCACGATCGCCCGACCGGCTCGGGTCGACATGCGGTGCCGGAAGCCGTGCTTGCGGGCACGACGCCGGGTGTTCGGCTGGTAGGTACGCTTCACCTTGACTCCACGAGAACAGCAGGATCGACCGGGATGTACGTCGACACGGACACGCTGCGCACCGGCTGCGCCACCGTCTCGACCGTCGCCGATCGTCGGGTCCGCCGGCTTCTTCGTGCATCCTCGGCGGAACGTCACGACGGCGCGGGCGGGCGACTGACCGGACCACGCTAGAGGTTCCGGGCTCTCGGCGCCAACCGTCGTCCCGTCGCGTCCGATCGTTGAGACGACGGTCACACGACGGGTTGCGGTTGCGTGACGAGCGTGGCTACCGTCCGATTCCACAGCGATGGACAGCCGGAACCGGTGTCCACAGATGTGGATCGCCTGTGGACAACAAGCGCCGACCCACCGACCACGTCATCACACCCATCATCACGGCACGCTCGGGGATTCCCGCACGAGCAGGCCCACCGGAGTCGACAGGAGAGGCCTCGTGACCGCGGAGGGTACAACGGTCTGGCAACGTACGGCGGCGCTCCTGGTCGAACAGGTCAGCGACACCGTGTGGTCCTCGACCTTCCAGGACATCCACGCGAACGAGCTCCACGACGACGTCCTGACCCTGGTGGTTCCCAGCCAGCTCGTCCGCCAGCGCGTCGAGCAGCGCTACTTCCCGATGATCGAGGCAGCCGTCGCCGATGCCGGGTTCCCGGAGGTCCGACTGATCCTCGAGGTCGAGATCGACGACGTCCGGCCCGATCCCGACGACGGGCTGACGGTCGACCTCACCGACCCCGACCCCGCAGCCGTCCGCCCGCTGAGCCCGACCTCGGCCGAGGAGCCCGCCCTCTCGCCGATCGGTCCCCCCCGATACACCTTCGACTCGTTCGTGATCGGAGCATCCAACCGCTTCGCACATGCCGCCGCCCTGTCGGTGGCCGAGACCCCGGGCCGTCGCTACAACCCGCTGTTCGTCTACGGCGGCGCGGGACTGGGCAAGACCCACCTGCTGCAGGCGATCGCCCAGTACGTCCGGGACAACTACCCGACCTACCGGATCCGCTACATCTCGACCGAGACGCTGCTCAACGAGTTCGTCGACGCCATCCGCAAGAACCAGCAGCCCGACTTCAAGCGTCGCTACCGCGAGATCGACGTGCTGCTCGTCGACGACATCCAGTTCATGGAGGGCAAGGAGCAGCTCCAGGAGGAGTTCTTCCACACCTTCAACACCCTCTACGAGTCGCAACGCCAGATCGTGCTGTCGTCGGACCGCCCGCCCGACGCCATCGCCACCCTCGAGGACCGGCTCCGCAGTCGCTTCAAGATGGGGCTGATCACCGACATCCAGCCGCCCGCCTTCGAGACCAGACTCGCCATCCTCCAGAAGAAGAACGAACAGGCCGCCACCTCGGTTCCCGCCGACGTCCTCAGCTACATCGCCGAGAACATCACCTACAACATCCGGGAGCTCGAGGGCGCCCTGATACGCGTCGGTGCCTACGCCGCGCTCAACCAGACCGAGCTGACCGTCGATCTGGCCTCGGAGATCCTCGCCGACACGATCAAGTCCACCAAGCCCCGCCAGATCACCCCGGCGCTGATCCTCACGCAGACCGCCGAGTACTTCAAGATGGACGTCGAGCAGCTGCAGAGCCGCAGCCGCACCCGCAACCTGGTGCACGCCCGTCAGATCGCGATGTACGTCTGCCGTGAGCTCACCGACCTCTCCTACCCGCAGATCGGCCGTGAGTTCGGCGGTCGTGACCACACGACCGTGATCCACGCCTACGAGAAGGTCGCTGCGCTGATGCAGGAGAAACACGAGACCTACGAGGACGTCACCGCCCTCATCCAGTCGCTGCTCGCCGAACGCTGATGTCCCGGCGGGAGGTGGATCGCGACGGGGAGGGGAGTGGGATCGCGCTGTGCTCACCGACCCTTCGCCGCAACGCTGTGCACAGACACGCGTGGAACTACACCGATGCAACGGGGACGGTGCTGGATCGCTGTGGGCGAGCCCGCCGTGCAGGTACAGGGCCTGCGCTAGGTTTCCCACAGTCCACAGGCCCAACTACTACTCCTACTGTTCTCAGAACCGAGACGGCGTCAGCAGTGGGGAAAGCGAGTCACGGTGAAGTTCCGCTGCGAACGAGACGTCCTCGTCGACGCGTTGGGCACCGCAGGTCGTGCGGCCACGAGCCGAGCCGCCCTGCCCGTCCTGTCGGGTCTTCGCCTGCAGTTGAGCGGTGACCAGTTGCGCATCACCGGCAGCGACCTGGACCTGACCATCACCCGGTCGCTGTCGGTCGCCGGAGCCGAGGACGGTGTCGCGGTGCTGCCGGCCAAGCTGGCGGTGGACATCGTGCGAGCGCTCGAGCCCGGCGGCGTCGAGGTCGACACCTCCGGCGATCGTCCCAGCATCCGTGCCGGTCGCTCGGAGTTCTTCCTCAACGCGATCCCGGCCGACGAGTACCCGAACCCCCACGAGCCCGACGGCGAGTCGGTCACGCTGCAGTCCGGGCACCTGGCCGACGGCCTGCGCCAGGTCGTCGGCGCCGCGAGCTCCGACGAGTCCCGTCCGATCCTCACCGGTGTGCTCCTGGCGGCCGAGGACGGTGGGCTCCGCCTCGTGTCGACCGACTCGTACCGGCTGGCCTACCGCGACCTGCCGGGCACCTCGTTGCTCGAACAGGGCCAACAGGTCCTGGTGCCGTCACGCTCGCTGCAGGAGCTGACCCGGGCGCTCGGTCAGGACGACGACGTGACGCTCGTCCTGTCGGACCAGATGGTGAGCTTCACCGTCGGGGACCTCCAGCTCAGCACCCGCCTGATCAAGGGCGACTTCCCGGACTACCGCAAGCTCATCCCCACCGACATGCCCAACGCGCTGACCGTCGAGCGGCAGGCTCTGGCCGACGCGATCCGTCGTGTGCGGCTGATGGCCCGCGAGAACAGCCCGATCCGCCTGAGCATGGGACCCGACGGGCTGGAGCTCCGTGCGATCACCCAGGACGTCGGCGAAGCGGTCGAGCAGCTCGACGCCAAGTACGAGGGCACCGAGCTCACCGTCGCGTTCAACCCCGAGTACCTGATGGACGGCCTCGAGGTCACCCCCGGCGACGAGGTCGTCCTCCAGACCCGCGACGCGCAACGCCCGGCGGTGCTGCGCACCACCGACGAGTCGGACTTCCTCTACCTGCTGATGCCGGTCCGGGTGTCCTGAGCGGCTTCGGCGGCTCACCCGGAACCCCGACGTGCAGATCCAGCGGCTCTGGCTGAACGGGTTCCGGTCCTACGTCGACGCCGACGTCGAGCTCCCCGGTGGGCTCACCGCGGTGCTGGGTCCCAACGGCCAGGGCAAGTCGAACCTGCTCGAGGCGATGTCGTACCTGGCCACCCTGCGATCGTTCCGGGGCGCGCCCGCCGAGGCGATGGTGCGGGTCGGCGCGGAGCGGGCCGTGGTGCGCGGCCAGGTCGTGACCGACGGACGAGAGCACCTGGTCGAAGCCGAGATCGCACGGACCGGCCGCAATCGGGTGCTGGTCGACAAGCAGAGGCTGACCCGCCAGCGGGACCTGACCGAGGTCCTGCGGGTCACGGTGTTCGCACCCGACGACCTCGACCTGGTCAAGGGTGGTCCGGCGTTGCGTCGGGGTTTCCTCGATGACCTGCTCGTGTCTGTGCACCCGCGCCACGACCAGGTGCGCGCCGAGTGGGAACGGGCGCTGAAGCAGCGCAACGCCCTGCTCAAGCAGATGCACGGCCGGCCCGACGAATCGGCGCTGATCACCCTGGATGTCTGGGACCAGAAGCTGTCGACCGCCGGCGACGCCCTGGCCGGCCTGCGCCACGACCTGGTGCAGCGCATCGCACCGGTCGTCTCCCGGGCCTACCGGGACGTGGCGGCCGAGGAGCTCGATGTGTCGTTGCGGTACCTCGCGCCGTGGAGCACCGGGACAGGTGATCGACCCGGAGGACTCGCGGCTGCTCTGGCCGCGTCCCGCTCCGACGAGCTGCGGCGGGGAGTCACCCTGGTCGGACCGCACCGCGACGACCTCGAGCTGACGTTGCGGTCGCTCCCGGCGCGGACCCACGCGTCCCAGGGCGAGCAACGCTCCCTTGCCCTCGCCCTCCGCCTGGCGTCGCACCGGGTGCTGCTCGAGACCCACGACAGCCCACCGGTCCTGCTCCTCGACGACGTGTTCTCCGAGCTCGACCCGGAGCGCAGCGCTGCCCTGCTTCGATCGCTCCCCGAAGGTCAGACCGTCCTGTCCTCCGCAGCGGGACTCCCCGACGGGGTCGACAGCGAGCTCATCCTCGACGTGGCCGACGGAGCGGTGCGTCCTCGGTAGGGTCGGGACCGTGGCGATCGAACCGCTGCCCCGGGACCGCGACACCCTGCACCCACTGGCCGGCTCCCTGGAACGGCTGCAGCGGTCGCTCGGGCTGGCGCGCCCCGACACCCTCGCGCTGCTCACCGAGTCGTGGCCCCAGCTGGTCGGGTCCCGTCTGGCCGCGGCGTGCCGCCTGCACTCGCTGCGCGACGGCTGCCTCACAGTGGCCGTCGACGACCCGGCGGTTGCCGAGCACCTCCGGTGGCAGAGCTCGGACCTGGCCGCCGCGGCCAACGAGCTGTGCGGGTTCGAGGTGGTCGAACGCGTCGAGATACGGGTGGACCCGTCTCGCTGAGCCCCTGGTTCCTCGGCCGGACCGAGGGTCGCGGTCCCCGGTGCTGGTGGCCGGGTGACCCCGGGGGGGAGTGGTACTCTGAGGGTCCGTTCCTCGGCCCTCGTCACCCCGTTCTCCACAAGTTGTCCACAGCCCTCGGGATGAGCTGGTGGACCAGCCCCAGGAGACGGACCCGAGCCCGTGGCGACCAGTGACCCACCCTCGGAGGCCCGGGCTTGTCCGCAGAACCCACCACGTACGACGCCGAATCGATCCAGGTCCTCGAAGGTCTGGAGGCTGTGCGCAAGCGGCCCGGCATGTACATCGGGTCCACAGGCCCCGCCGGACTGCACCACATGGTGTACGAGGTGGTCGACAACTCCGTCGACGAGGCCATGGCCGGCTTCGCGACCCGCATCGACGTGCGGCTGCTGGCCGACGGCGGTTGCGAGGTGACCGACGACGGTCGCGGCATCCCGGTGGGGACCTCGGTCCAGTTCCCGGACATGTCCGCGGCGGAGGTCGTTCTCACCGTGCTGCACGCCGGCGGGAAGTTCGGTGGCGGGGGCTACAAGGTGTCCGGCGGGCTGCACGGCGTCGGGATCTCGGTCGTGAACGCCCTGTCGACCCGCGTCGAGGTCGAGATCGACAAGAACGGCCGGCACCACGCCATGGCCTTCGCCGACGGGGGCGATCTGGTCGACCGTCTGCACGAGACGGGTGACTCGCCGACCGGTGCCGGCGGGGAACCCCGCACCGGCACCACCGTCCGGTTCTGGCCGGACCCGTCCATCTTCGACGACATCACGTTCCGGGCCGCCACGCTGACCGAGCGGTTCCAGATGATGGCGTTCCTCAACGCCGGCCTCCGCATCACCTTCCGCGACGAGCGGCCCGACCACAGCGGCGAGCCGGTCGAGTTCCACTACGAGGGCGGCATCCGCGACTTCGTCCGCCACGTCAACGCCGCCAAGGAGGCGCTGTTCACCGACGTGGGCTACTTCCGCCAGGACGAGTCCGACGACGACGGCTCGATGGAGGTGGAGGTCGCGTTCCAGTGGAACACCGGCTACAACTCCGACGGCCTGCACAGCTTCGCCAACGGGATCTCCACCATCGAGGGCGGCATGCACGAGGAGGGCTTCAAGAAGTCCCTCACCAACACCGTCAACCGCTACGCCCGCGAGCACGGCTTCCTGAAGGACAAGGAGTCCAACCTCCAGGGTGAGGACATCCGCGAGGGCCTGACCGCCATCATCTCGGTCAAGCTCACCGATCCGCAGTTCGAGGGGCAGACCAAGGCCAAGCTCGGCAACGTCCCCATGCGGTCGCTGGTCGAACGGGCCACCAACGACAAGCTCTCCGAGTGGCTCGAGGAGCACCCCTCGGAGGCCAAGCGGATCCTCCAGAAGTCGGTGCAGGCGGCTCGGGCCCGTGAGGCGGCCCGCAACGCCCGCGAGGCGACCCGCCGCAAGTCCGCCCTCGACGGCGCCGGCCTGCCCGGCAAGCTCGCCGACTGCTCGTCCAAGGACCCACGCGAGTCCGAGCTGTACATCGTGGAGGGCAACTCGGCGGGCGGGTCGGCCAAGGACGCCCGCAACCCCGCCACCATGGCGATCCTCCCCATCCGCGGCAAGATCCTCAACGTCGAGCGGGCCCGCCTCGACAAGATGCTCAAGAACACCGAGGTCCAGGCGCTGATCTCCGCCATCGGCGGTGGCGTGGGAGACGAGTTCGACTACGACCGGATCCGGTACCACAAGGTCGTGCTGATGTGCGACGCGGACGTCGACGGCAGCCACATCCGTACGTTGCTGCTCACGTTCTTCTTCCGCCAGATGCGGCCGCTGATCGAGGGCGGGCACATCTACATCGCCCAGCCGCCCCTTTTCTCCACCGAGGTCGGCCGCAACAAGATCTACCTCAAGGACGACGCCGCCAAGGCCGCGTTCCTGGCCGAGCACCCGAACCACCGCAACGAGTTCCAGCGCCTGAAGGGCCTGGGCGAGATGGACGCGGATGAGCTGTGGGCCACGACCATGGACCCCGCTCAGCGCACGCTGCTGCAGGTGTCGGTCGAGCACGCCGTCATCGCGGACGAGGTCTTCTCGATCCTGATGGGCGACGACGTGGAGAGCCGCAAGCACTTCATCCAGACCAACGCCAACGACGTCCGCTTCCTCGACATCTGACCCACCCAAGGCTTCCATGAGCGACGACACCCCGCAGGACCCCACCCCACCGACCGACGGCGACCCCGCCGGTTCCGAACCCGGTGAGGACGCGGTCGCGGTGACCTTCGGCTCCATCGAGCCGATCGAGATCCAACAGGAGATGGAGCAGTCCTTCCTGGACTACGCCATGTCGGTCATCGTCTCGCGGGCGCTGCCCGACGCCCGGGACGGTCTCAAGCCGGTGCACCGCCGGATCCTGTGGGCCATGCACGAGGCCGGTCTGCGCCCGGACCGCAACCACAAGAAGTGCGCGACCGTGGTCGGCGACGTGCTCGGCAAGTACCACCCCCACGGCGACCAGTCGGTGTACGACGCCCTGGTCCGCATGGGTCAGGACTTCTCGCTGCGCCACCCGTTGATCGATCCTCACGGCAACTTCGGCTCGCCGTCGGATCCGCCGGCCGCGTACCGCTACACCGAGTGCCGGCTGACCGCTCTGGCCATGCACATGCTCGCCGACATCGACGAGGACACCGTCGACTTCGTTCCGAACTTCGACGGATCGACCGAGGAGCCCACCGTCCTGCCGAGCCGGTTCCCCAACCTGCTGGTCAACGGCAGCCAGGGCATCGCGGTGGGCATGGCCACCAACATCCCGCCCCACAACCTGGGCGAGGTGATCGACGCCACCGTGCACCTGCTCGAGAACCCCGAGGCCACCTGCGACGACCTCATGGAGTTCGTCAAGGGCCCCGACTTCCCGACCGGCGCCCAGATCATGGGCCGTGCCGGCATCGTCTCCGCGGCCCGCACCGGGCGCGGCTCGATCAAGATGCGGGCCCGGGCCGAGATCGACGAGGGCCCCCGTGGGGAGCGCATCGTCGTGACCGAGATCCCGTACCAGACCTCGGTCGAGTCGATCGAGGAGAAGATCGCCGAGCTGGCCAACGCCCGGGTCATCGAGGGCGTCCGGGAGCTGCGCAACGAGAGCTCCAAGGGTCGGCCCCGACTCGTCATCGAGCTCAAGAAGGACGTGGCCGCCAACGTCCTGCTCAACAACCTCTACAAGCACACGCCGCTGCAGACCACCTTCGCCACCAACTTCGTGGCGTTGGTCGACGGCGTGCCCCGCACCCTCGACCTGCGCGCCGCCATCGCGCACTACATCGAGCACCAGGTCGACGTCATCACCCGGCGCTCCCGGTTCCGACTGGCCAAGGCCGAGCGCCGGGCCCACATCGTCGAGGGATTCCTGCGAGCCCTCGACCTCATCGACGAGATCATCGCCGCCATCCGCGCCTCCGCCGACCGGGCGTCGGCCATCGCGGCGCTGATGGGCGACGCCTTCTCCTTCAGCGAGATCCAGGCCACCGAGATCGTCGACATGCGCCTGTCCACGCTCACCCGCCTCGGCCGTGAGCGCTTGGAGGAGGAGATGGCGCAGCTGCGGGCCACCATCGCCGAGCTCCAGGCGATCCTCTCCGACGACGGTCGGCTCCGCTCGGTGATCCGCGAGGAGCTCGTCGCCATCCGCGACAAGTTCGCCACCGAGCGGCGCACCTCGCTCGAGCACGACGACGGCGACCTCGAGATCGAGGACCTGATCGACGACGAGGAGGTCGTCGTGGTGATGACGGCGCGGGGCTACATCAAGACCGTCGCCGCGGACGTCTTCCGGACCCAGGCCCGCGGCGGCCGGGGCGTGGCGGGCGCCAAGCTCAAGGACGAGGACTACATCACCGACCTCATCCACACCTCGGCGCACGCGTTCCTGCTGTTCTTCTCCAACCGGGGCAAGGTGTACCGCCTCAAGGCGCATCGGATCCCCCAACGGGACCGCACCGCCCAGGGCCTGGCCATCGTCAACCTGCTGCGCCTGCAGCCCGACGAGAAGATCCAGACGATCATCGACACCCGCGACTACGAGTCGCACCGGTACCTGTTCTTCGTCACCGCCAACGGCGTGGTCAAGAAGACGCTGTTCAACGCCTACGACAGCTCCCGTCAGGACGGGTTGATCGCCATCAACCTGCGGGACGGCGACGAGTTGGTCCGGGTGCTGCCGACCTCCGACGACGACCAGATCCTCGTCGTCTCCGAGGGCGGCCAGGGCATCCGCTTCTCCGAGACCGACGTGCGGCCGATGGGCCGCACCGCCAGCGGTGTGCGGGGCATGAAGCTGCGACCGGGTGACAAGGTGGTCGGCGCTGGGGCGATCGCCGAGGGCGTCCGACTGCTGACCATCACCGACGCGGGGTACGGCAAGCGCACCGACGTGGACCAGTTCAACACCCAGGGTCGCGGCGGCCAGGGGGTGCGGTCCCACAAGCTGCACGCCGACCGCGGGCGTGTCATCACCGGCCTGCTGGTGGCCGACGACGACCAGATCTTCCTCATCAACGACTCGGGCACGGTCATCCGCACCGCGGTCGACACGATCTCGGTCCAGGGCCGGGACGCGACCGGGGTCCGGGTCATGAACCTCGACGACGACACCCGCGTCGCGGCGGTGGCCCGGGTGCTGGGCGGTGAGGAGGACGACGATGGCTCCGACGAAGCGAGCTCTGACGACGCAGGCTCTGACGACGCGAGCGGGGAAGCGGCCGGCCCGGACTGAACGGGGGGCGGCGACACCGCTGCTGGCGGCGGGCGTGGCGACAGTGGTCGTGTGTGCGGTGGGGGTGCTGAGGGTCGGCGAAGCTGCCGCCCAGCGCGCCCGGGCCGACGCGGTGGCGGACCTGAGCGCCCTGGCCCACGTGACGGGTGGGCTCGAGGGAGCGACGGCGGTCGCCCACGCCAACGGCGCCGTCGTGACCGGGCACCGACGCACCGGTACGGCCCGGGTGGTGACGATCGGCCTCGACGGGGTCCTGGCCACCGCAGCGGCCCGGCCCGCCGGGTCCCCCCGGTGACCTCGGCCCGGCTCACCGATGCGCCGCACCGCTCGGGATAGGGTGACAGGCGTGAGCGACACCCGTCCGGCCGACCCTGTCGGCACGACCCGTGCCGTCCCGTCACCGCCGAGCGGACCCCCCGCTCGTCGACGGGCCGTCGAAGTGGAGTCCGACCCGACCCCCAACAGGGTGCTCGGCTATCGGCGCCAGCGCTTCGAGGCCAAGAAGGTCCGCCGTCTGGTGCGCCACGTCGACCCCTGGTCGATGCTGAAGCTGGCCGTGCTGGTCTGCCTGTGCATGTGGCTCATCTCGATGATCGCCGTGGTGATCCTGTGGACCGTCGCCCGGAGCTCCGGCACGGTCACGAGCCTGGAGAAGTTCGTCAACTCGTCGCTGCAGCTGCAGGACTGGAAGCTCGACGGCGAGTTCCTGTTCCGTCAGTTCGGTCTGATCTCGCTGCTGTTCCACCTGGGTCTGGCCGCCGCGATCGTGGTGGCGACGCTGGTGTTCAACCTGATCAGCGACATCATCGGCGGGGTGTGGGTCTCGGTGATCGAAGAGGAGACCGCCCGGCCGGTGCAGGAGTCGGGCCCTTCCTGAACCGGGAGCGTCCCCCGGCGAGCCGTCGATCGGGTCACCGCCGGGTCGAGGTGCGCGCCGTCGACCGGCGCGGGTACTGTGACCGGCCGGCCCGGGTGGTCAGCCATCCGGTCCGGGCCGTTCCGGGGCTATAGCTCAGTCGGTTAGAGCGCACCCCTGATAAGGGTGAGGTCGCTGGTTCGATTCCAGCTAGCCCCACCATCCCGGCGGTCCCGTCGGGTCCCCGAGGGACCCGGGTCCTGCATCCGACCCTGCGAGGAGGCACAGTGCGCGGTCTGCGACGAGCCGCGGCGGCGGTGGCCATCGGTGGGCTGGTGGGCCTGGTGCTGCGTTTCCGTGGCTCCACCGAGCCCCCTCTGCAGGGCGGCGGCTGGCGGGAGCTGACCGGGGACGACCTGCGTTGAGCGGACCGGACGCGTCCGAGCCGGTCAGGCCCCGGGTGGCGGTCGTGGGGGCCGGCATCGTCGGGGCGCGTGCCGCGCGCGAGTTGATCTCGCCGGGAGCGGACGGCCGGCCCGGCGCCTCGCACGTCTCGATCTCGACCCGCCGCGAGGAGCGACGCGACCAGCTGCGCGCCACGTTCGGGGCGTCGGTGCCGGTCCTGTGGCAGACCGATCGGGTGGATGGGTCCGACAGCCGTGGCCCGGCCGACGTCGTCCTGGTCGCGCGAGAGCCCCGCGAGCAGCTCGAGGTCGTGTCCGCCGCCCTCGACGCCGGCAGCCACGTGATCGCCACGACCGACGATCCCGAGGAGGTGGAGTCGATCCTGCGGTTGCACCCCCGAGCGGTGGCCGCGGGCCGCAGCGTCATCGTGGGGGTCGGCCTCTCACCGGGTCTGACCTGCCTGCTGGCTCGCCACGCCGCGGACCTGCTCGACACCGTGGACGAGATCCACGTGGCCCGTGACGGGGCGGCCGGACCGGCGTGCGCCCGCCAACGGCTACGGGCGTTGCGGGGTGCGGCCCAGGAGTGGAGGGACGGCACCTGGGTCCGGCGCGCCGGTTTCTCGGGTCGCGAGCTGCTCTGGTTCCCCGACCCGGTGAGCGCCCGTGACTGCTATCGGGCCGATCTGGCCGAACCGCTGCTCCTCCTCGACGCCTTCCCCGACGTCACCCGCCTGTCGGCCCGTCTGGCCGCCTCGCCCCGGGACCGCGTCCTGGCGCCCCTGCCGGTGCTGGTCGGCCCTCCGGTCGAAGGGGGCCCGGGAGCGGCGCGCGTGGAGCTTCGTGGTACCCGTGACGGTCGTCGGGAGATGGTGGTCTACGGCGTGTTCGACCGTCCGGGCGTCGCCGCGGCAGCCTTGGCGGCGGTCCTCGCGCTGCGCGCCGCGGCGGGTGATGTCGCTCCCGGGAGCCACGGGGTCGCCGCGTCGGTCGATCCCCGTCCGGTTCTGGCCGAGCTCGCGCGTCGGGGCGTGCGTGCCGCGGCGTTCGATCCGGCCTGAGCCCACCTGCGTCGTCCGGACTCGAACGTCGAGCCCGCCCTCGAGGATCGGTGTGACCGAATTTCCTCGCTTTCGGTGTTCAGTTCCGGCTCCCAACCGTCGATACGACCACGGACAGTGACAATCGAGTCGACGTCGGACTGGGGCGAAGAATTCTTCGGATTTCTGCTCAAGTCCGACGCGTCCGCGCGCCGATACCCCTCGGGCAGTCCCCGGGATCCGGCTGGTCCCGGGGAGACACCCGGCGAACCACCAGGAGCGAGACGGCGACATGGGCGCAGCACTTACCGAGGACCGACCGACCCGGAACACCGAGCGGACCCTGGTCCCGAACCGGCGTTCGGCGAGCAGCAGGGACGCCTCCCGGCTGGTCGAGGAGCACCTGGACCTGGTCAACCACGTCGTGTTCCAGGTCGCGGTGCACTTCCCCCGCCACGTCGACCGCGACGAGCTGGCCCGGGCCGGTGCCCTCGGACTGGTCGAGGCGGCGCGGCGCTACGACGAGGCCCGCGGAGTCCCGTTCAACCGGTTCGCCGCCCAGCGCATCCGGGGCGCGATCATCGACGCCGTCCGCTCCGCGGACTGGGCTCCCCGCTCGGTGCGGACCCTGGCCCGTCGCCTGGACGCCACCGAGCAGCGCCTGGCTGCACAGCTCGGTCGCATCCCCTCCATCGGTGAGACCGCCGAGGCGCTCGGCATGTCCCGCGACGAGCTCGATCGACTCCGCGACCGCATCTTCCGCTCGGTCGTGCTGGCCTTCGAGCACCTGGTCGGTGACACCGAGGACGAGGAGCTGACCCTCATCGACGTGCTGGCCGATCCCGACGAGCGGGAGCCGGCCGAGGAGCTCGAGCAGCGGGAGCTGCACGCCTACCTGCGCGACGCCATCGCCCTGCTGCCCGAGCGGCACCGGGTCATCGTGCTCGGCTACTTCATCGAGGATCGCACCTCCGAGGAGCTGGCACGCTTCCTGGGTGTGACCGAGTCGCGCGTGTCGCAGATGCGCACCGAGGCGTTGGGCATGCTGAAGATGGGCATCGAGGCGCAGTACGTGCCGGTCGAGGACCGCGAAGCTCCCGACGGGCTCGTCGCACGTCGCCGGGCCCGCTACGTGGATGCGATCGGTGCCGCCACCGCTCCGACGGACCGCATCACCGAGCGTGACCATCCCGAGTCCGACACCGCGTTCGTCGACCTGGTCCAGTCCCTGGTCGGTGCGGGCGGCTGACCCTCAGCGGGCGAGCACCTCGACCAGGCGGTCGTGGAAGGCACCGTTGGACGCGATCGCCGACCACCGGTACTCGGGATGATCGATGTTCTCCACCACCGGGTCCCCCCCGGACCACGACGTGAGGGTGCCTCCCGCCTCGGGGATGACGACCAGCATCGCGGCCAGGTCCCACCAGGCCAGGGCGGGGTCGAACATGGCCTCCACCCGTCCGGACGCCACCAGGGCGTAGCCGTACGCGTCGCCCCAGGTCCGCAGCTGCAGGCCCGACCCGGTCACCCGGTCGAACATGTCCGGGGTCCACTCGTGGAAGCCGGTGACGCTCAGGTACGAGCCGGACAGCTCGGCGCGATCCGACACCGAGCAGCGGGCACCGTCGAGGAAGCACCCTCGACCGCGTCCCGCCCAGACCGTCTCGCCCAGGGCGGGCAGGTTGATCACGCCGATGGCCGGACCGTGCTCGTCCTCCATGTACAGGAGATTGGAGTAGGTGCCGACGCCCCGACTGAACGCCAACGTCCCGTCGATGGGGTCGATGACCCAGGTGCGGCCGGAGGTGCCGACGCGATCGTCCTCCTCCTCGCCCCGGACGGTGTCGTCGGGGAGCGCGGCGGCGATCTCCTCGCGGAGCAGGCGCTCCGCGGCACGATCCGCGGCGGTGACGGGCGACCCGTCGTGCTTGTGCTCCACCCCGAGCTCGGGGTGGTTGAACCACCCGAGGGTGAGCTCGCCGGCGGCGCGGGTCCACGCCACCGCCTGCTCCAGGAGCTTCTCGTCCACCGGCGGGATCGCGGTCGACGCGTTCGGTTCGGTCATCAGGTGTCGCTCCGGTCTCTGGCCGTGCACGCGACCGGGCCGAACGGCCCGGTCACCGGGGAGCCCTCCCCATTTCGGCACGGGGCGGTACCGGCGATGATGCCATCCGGGACGGCTCCGTGCGGACGACCTCCGCTGCGGAGCCCGCCCCCGAAGCCGCGGGCCGGCCGGACGACGCCCCTCGTCCGGCCGGCAGCGGTGGGTCAGAAGGCGACTAGCGTCGCCGATCGTGGACCTGCGGAGCATCCTCGACCTCGAGAGCCACGGACGTGACGTCTACGTCGGGATCGGCCCCCGCTACCCGTGGGGTGGCCTCTACGGCGGCCAGATCGTCGCCCAGGCACTGATGGCCGCCGCCCACACCGTGTCGGACGAGATGCCGGTCCACTCGTTGCGGGCGTACTTCATCCGCCGGGGCGACCACGACGAACCGGTGCGCTACGAGGTCGACCGGATCCGCGACGGACGCTCGTTCACCACCCGCCGTGTCGTCGCCCGACAGGCCGTGGGAGCGATCCTCAACCTGGAGGCGAGCTTCCAGCGCGACGAGGGATCGGCCGACGTCGAGACCCTGGCCCCGCCGCCGGAGCTGCCGACGCCGGACCTGCTGGAGCCGAGCTCGTGGAGTGCAGCGTTCGAGCGGGCGTTCGTCCCCGCGGATCGGGTGAGCCCTGCCGCGGAGCGCGACGGCCGGGGCCGCGCCACCGCGTGGTTGCGCACCACAGAGCCGATCGGCGGGGACCGGTTCCGCCAAGCCGCCGCCTTGGCCTACATGAGCGACGACCTCCCCACCGACGCCGTCGTGCAGGCCCATCCGGTGCGCAGCGAGCCCGACGAGACGCTCTACAAGGCGCTCTTCACCGCCAGCCTGGACCACACGATCTGGTTCCACCGACCGCTCGCCGCGGACCGGTGGCACCTCCACGACTTCACCTGCCACACCTTCGTCGGTGGGAGGGGCCTGTCGTTGGGACAGATCTTCGCCCTCGACGGGACGCACGTCGCCACGGTCGCCCAGGAGGTCCTCCTGCGCGACACCCGGGACCGAACGAGCTGATTCCGACCCGCGGTTCGCTTCACTTCTTCCGGCCCGTGCCGATGGGGGGCGCAGAAGGAGGTGGGTCCGTGCGATTGGTGGACCTGCAGGTGGGCACCGACAACGGGGTCCATCTGGAACTGCATCCCAGGCTCAACGTGGTGATCGCGTCGGCCGCGCTCCAGGAGAGGGTGGCGGCGCTGCTCGGGCGGGCCTACGTGCTCGCCGGCACCGAGGTCACCGGCACCGTCGACGGCGGTGACTACCTCACGCCGCTCGATCCGACCGCTGTGGTCGCCCTCGACCTGATCGGAGAGGGTCTCGATCGGATCGGACCGGCCGACCTGCCGGCGCCGGATCCAACAGCGCGTCAACGGGCTCGAGCGGTTCTCGATGCCCGCATCGATGCCGCGACGACGGCGCGGGGCGAGCTCGTCGGCGAACGGGATCGGATCGCCCGGCTCCACGCCGCGACCGAGGCCGCTGTGGCGGCCGGAACCGAGGAGCGCGAGGAGTGCGGTGCTCGTGGTGAGGCCCTGGACGTCTCCGCCGGCGCGCTCGACGCCCGGCGTCCGGCGCTGGCGGCGGAGCGGGACTCCGCCGGGCACGCGGCGGACGTGGCCGCGGGTCGCCTCGAGGAGCTGTGCGGTGTGCGTGCCGCGCTGGCGGCCGAGCTCGGACCCGGTGAGGACGGGGCCGACATCCGCATGGGTGACGACACGGGTGAGCTCGTGGCGTTGGTGGACCGGGCCGGCGCGCTCGGAGGGCTGCCGGCTCAGCAGATGGACGAGGTCCGGACGTGGCTCCGTGACGTCGCCCGATCGCAGGTGCCGGTGCGAGCGGATGCCCAGGCTCTGCTGGCCGAGGTCGACGCGGTGGAGCGGGCCTGGCAGCTGGTTGCGCGCCCCGGCGTGGAGGGCGACTCCGAGGTCGCCGCACTGGCGAGCGAGCGGGCCGACCTCGACACCAACCACCAGCTGCTGCGGGGCCTTGCCGCGTCGGGGATGCTCGGCGACACCGCCAAGTCACAGATCGACGCCTCCCACATCGCGTTGCTCCAGGCGTCCAAGGCCCAGGAGGCCGATGCGGCTGCTGCTGAGCAGGCCGTGCTGGCGCGCTACGGGTTCGACTCCTACCTGGAGTACACGATCGCCACCTCGACCCGCAGCGTCGGTCAGGCGGTGGAGGCCAAGCTCGCGGATCTCGAGGAGCACATCGAGAGCCTCGATCGCGACCTGGCCGCGGCACGGTCCCGGGTCGCCGGGCGAATCGAGCAGCTCGCCGCGGCACGGGAGCCTGCTCAGCAGAAGGTCTCGGCTCTCCTGGGATTCCGTCCGGAGGGGTCATCGATCGATGTGCTGAGTCGCATCCCCGAGGTCCCGCACTCCGTCACCCGCCTCACGCTCGCCGTCGACGAGGCGATCGAGACGGCCCGGGACGAGGTTGCCCGGTATCGGGGGACCATCGCGGATCTGGACGACGAGGAGGTGTCGCTCGGGGAGCGGGCCCGCGAGCTCGTCGGGCAACGTGAGCAGATCGATGCCCGCATCGCGGATCTCGACGCGGCGCTGGCCGACGCGGTGCCCGAGGCGGGATCGCTGGCCGGCCGGTTGGCCGACGCCGAGGCAGGCGTGGTGAACGCCACCCGGGACCTGTCGGGGATCACCGACGAGCGGGATCAGCTCGATGCGGTGCCGGCGGACCGCTACGGGCCCGACGACGTCGTCCCGGTCGTGGAGGCCGTGCTCCGACGACTGGATCCCTGGGCGACCAACCCTCCGCCGGTGGTGCTCTGCGACACGTTCGGACCGTTGCCGCCGGCGCAGGCCATCGCGGCCCTCGAGGCGGTGACGGCCCGGGCCGATCGCAGCCAGATCCTCTACCTGACCTCGAGCTCCGAGGTCCGCGACTGGGCCAAGCGCCTCGATCCGTCGGTGGGGCGGTTGATCAACCTGGCCCACGGTCGGTGGTCGCCCCGGCGGCTCGGACGCAAGGTCCTCGGTCGGCGCCAGTCCGGCTGAACGTCCCCGGGGGCACCCCTCTCACCCGCTTTGTAGTGCGAGATCCAGGCGAACGCCTGGATCTCGCACTACAGAACGGTGGTCAGCGGTGGTCAGCGGTGGTCAGCGGTCGGTGAGGCGGCCGCCGCGGGTCATGGCGAGCACGTCGAGCGCCCGGGCCAGCTCGTCGGGGTCCGACACCAAGCCGCGGGCGACGACCTCCTCGCGGATCGTGCGGCCCGATGCCAGCGCCGCCTTTGCCACCTGAGCGGCAGCCTCGTAGCCGATCAACGGGACCAGGGCGGTCACGATGGCCGACGACGACTCGGCGTAGCGGCGGGCTCGAGCCACGTCCGCGGTGATCCCGTCGACGCAGCGATCGGCGAGCAGGACCGACACGTTGGCCAACAGCTCGATCGACTCGAGCAGGTTGCGGGCCATGACCGGCAGCATCACGTTGAGCTCGAAGTTCCCCGCCGCGGCCGCGAACGCCACCGCGGCGTCGTTGCCGAACACCTGAGCCACCACCTGCTGGGTCGCCTCGGGCAGCACCGGGTTCACCTTGCCCGGCATGATCGAGCTGCCGGGCTGGAGGTCCGGAAGGTGGATCTCGCCCAGCCCCGCCGCCGGACCCGACGACATCCACCGCAGATCCGCGGCGAGCTTGTTCAGGCTGATCGCCACGACCCGACACACCCCGCTGGCCTCGGCGAGGACGTCCTGGGCCCCCTGGGCCTCGAAGTGGTCCGGCGCCTCGGTCAACGGCAGGTCCAGTCGCTCGGCGACCCGGGCGATGACCGCGGCGGCGAACCCGGGATCGGCGTTCAGGCCGGTTCCGACCGCGGTGCCGCCGAGGGGGAGCTCACCCAACGGAACGAGCACGGACCGCAGCCTCCGTACGCCCGACTCGACCGCGGTGGCGTAACCGCCGAACTCCTGGCCGAGTGTGACAGGGACCGCGTCCATCAGATGCGTGCGTCCGGCCTTCACCACGTCCGCGAAGCGGTCCTCGGCGCGCCTCAGGGACCGAGCCAGGTGCTCGAGCGACGGGATGAGGTGGCCGACGATCCGTGTCGCCGCCGCGATCCGGATGGCCGACGGGAACGTGTCGTTGGAGGACTGGCCGGCGTTCACGTGGTCGTTCGGGTGCACCGGTGTGCCGGCGCGCACCGTGGCGAGGGTGGCCAGGACCTCGTTGACGTTCATGTTCGTCGAGGTGCCCGAACCGGTCTGGAACACGTCGATGGGGAACTGGTCGTCGTGGAGGCCGGAGAGCACCTCGTCGGCCGCGGTGACGATGGCATCCGTTGCGACCCGGTCCAGGTGACCCTCCTCGACGTTGACCAGGGCCGCGGCGCGCTTGATCTCCACCAGCGCCCGGATCAGTCCGGGCGCCACCCGCCCGCCCGAGATGGGGAAGTTGTCGATGGCCCGCTGGGTCTGGGCTTGCCACCGCGCCTCGATCGGTACCGGCACCGGCCCCAGCGAGTCGTGCTCGATGCGGAATCCGGGCGTCTCGAGGGGCGCTGGGTCGGCCGTGCTCACGAGGTCCGGTCTACCCCGGACGGGCTCGGATCCGGACACCGGGTGAAGCGGGTGAGGGCGACGGCGGTCTCCGGGTGACCCTGGGCGGCCGCGATGTTGGCCGCGGTGTTGACGAGTCCGACGTGGGAGAACGCCTGGGGGAAGTTGCCGAGCATCCGTCCCGACGTCGGGTCGTACTCCTCGGCGAGCAGCCCGACGTCGTTGCGCAGGCTCCGCAACCGCTCGAACACCTCGATCGCCTCGTCGACTCGACCGAGCATGGCCAGGTTGTCGGCCCACCAGAACGTCGTGAGCAGGAACGCCCCCTCTCCGGGGGGCAGGCCGTCGACCGGATGGGCGTCGTCGGGCTCGGTGCGGTAGCGGCGCACGAAGCCGTCCACGCTGAGCTCCCGGCCGATCGCATCGACGTGGGAGGCGGCCCGCGGGTCGTCGGGGGTCAGGAACCCGACCGGCAGCACCATCAGGAGGCTGGCGTCGAGCTCGGTCGATCCGTAGTACTGCGTGAACGCTCCGATGTCGTCGTTCCAGCCGTTGGTGCAGACCTGGTCGTGCACCCGGTCGCGCAGCGCGGCCCATCGCTCGACGCGTCCCGGGTCCGGTGGGCGTCGGTGGCCGTCGACGGCGAAGGCGCCCACCTCGGCATCGGAGGCCAGGCGCACGGCCCGATCGAAGGCCACCCAGGCCATCACCTTGGAGTGGGTGAAGTGGCGTCGGGGGCCGCGCACCTCCCAGATGCCCTCGTCGGGCTGGTCCCAGACCCCTTCCAGGTGGGTCATGAGCGCCCGGGCCACGTCGAGTCCGTCCCGTCCGAGGGGCAGCACGCCGGCCCGTCGCGCGGTGGCGGCGGCGTCCATGACCTCGCCGAACACGTCGAGCTGGAACTGCCCGGACGCGGCGTTGCCGACGCGCACCGGGGCGGAGCCCTCGTAGCCGGCCAGCCAATCGAGCTCCAGCTCGGGGAGGCGTCGCTCGCCGCCCACGCCGTAGAGGATCTGGAAGTCGCCGGGGCGACCGGCGACGGCCCGACGCAGCCAACGTGACCAGGCCCGTGCCTCGTCGACGTAGCCGGCGATGAGGAACGCCTGCAGGGTGAAGGTGGCGTCGCGCAGCCACGAATACCGGTAGTCCCAGTTGCGGACCCCGCCGATCCACTCCGGAAGCGACGTGGTGGCCGCCGCGGCGACCGCCCCGGTGCGGCTGTTCGTCAGAGCCTTCAGGGTGATGAGGGAGCGGACGACGTCCTGGCGCCACGGTCCGCTGTAGGTGCAGTGCGACACCCACGTCCGCCACCACGTCCGGGTGCGGTGCAGGGCCGCGAAGGTCGACAGCGGGAGCGGGGCGGGGTCGGTCGAGGGGTGCCAGGCCAACGAGAAGGAGCGCTGCTCTCCGGCGCTCACGTCGAACTCGGCGTAGGTGCGCAGGTCGCGACCGTGAAGAGGCACCGGGCTGTGGAACCGCAGCGCCTCGTTCCCTCCGACCATGTCGAGACCGTCGCCGGTCGAGCGCACCCACGGGACCACCGCCCCGTAGTCGAAGCGGACGACCAGCTCCATTCCCATCCGGACCGTGCCGGAGCGACCCTCCACCCAGCGGTGGATCGTCGGGTGCTCCTGCTCGGGCACCATGAAGTCGACGATCGCGACCGTCCCCGACGCGGTGCGCATCTCGGTCTCCAACACGAGCGTGTCGGGTTCGTAGCGTCGTCGGACCTCGACGACGGGATCCCGCGGAGCGAGGCGCCAGTGGCCGTTGTCCGCGGTGCCGAGGAGCTTGGCGAAGCAGGCCGGTGCATCGACGCGCGACGGGCACCACCAGTCGATCGAACCCGAGCGGTCGACCAGCGCGACGCCGACCGTGTCGCCGATCAGAGCGTGGTCCTCGATCAGGGTGCCGCGGCCGTCGAGCTCGTCCATGCCGTCACGCTACGGCGCTGGCCGCTCCCGCGGACCGGACCGCTCAGGGTCCGATCGAGAACAGGAACACCTGGGTGGCGTACGCGACAGGGCGGGGTTCGTCGAGATCGGGTCCGTAGTCCCACAGCGTCATGTCCGCCGACGCGTACCCGCCACTCGAGTGGCGGGCTGTGTTGTGGGCGAGCACCCATCCGGCGCGGCAGTCGTCGAGGACGTGCACAGTGAGATCGACGCTCGGAGCGAACCAGGGTGGCTGGTCCGGTCCCAGCTTCTGGCCCACCGCTCCCGGCATGGAGTCGACCAGGATGGGGAACCCGAACGGGTGCTGGGTCCCGTCCGGTCGCCACGGTGGATCGTCGAAGCGGTACCAGCAGGCCCGTTCCGCTCGATCGGGCTGGTAGTCGCTCCAGGGCGGGTCCCCGACAGCGGGCCGCCCCTCCACCCGGGTGGTCCAGAACGGCATCGGCTCGAAGTGCGCCTCCCAACCCGGTGGCGGTGGATCCCGGAAGCTCGGGCACTCGTCGGGACGGGGCACCTCCGGCGGCGGGACGGCGTCGGTGAAGTCGAATCCGACCCGTTCGGCGCCGAAGGCCGCGGTGACCAGGTGGCCTCGGGATGAGCCGGGGGTCCGGACCTCGGCTCGGAGCTGCGACATGGTCCGGCCTCGTCGTAGCACCTCGACGTCGACCTCCACGGGCCCGTGGGGAACCTGCGAGGCGAACATCGTGTGCATCGTGCGCAGGTGCTGCTCGTCGTCCGCGAGCTCGGCGGACATCGCCGCCAACGCGATCGCCGTGGTCACCCCGCCCTGCGGCAGCGGTCGAAGGACCCAGGACTCGTCGATCGAGGCTCGCCATCGGCCTGCGGTGTCGGTTCGGGTCACGGCGGTGAGCTCGTCGAAGGGGACGCCCATCCCGCCACTCTCGCAGCCGACGCGGTGGGGGACGCAACCCGGTTTCGGCGTCGTAGCTTGGCCGGCGTGAACCCCGCCGTCCCCCTGTCGGTGCTCGAGCTCGCGGTCCTGACCGAGGACGGCACGTCCGCCGACGCGCTGGCGGGTGCCACCGAGGTGGCGCGGGCCGCGGACCGGGCCGGATACCAGCGGTTCTGGGTGGCCGAGCACCACAACCTGCCGTCGGTGGCCAGCACGACTCCGCCGGTGCTGATGGCGCACCTGGCCGCGGTCACCGATCGCATCCGGGTCGGTTCCGGGGGCGTGATGCTTCCCAACCACGCCCCGCTGGTCGTGGCGGAGCAGATCGCTGCGATCGAGGCGTTGCATCCCGGCCGGGTCGACCTCGGCATCGGTCGGGCCCCGGGAACAGACCCGTACACGGCGATGGCACTGCGCCGCAGCGCGGACCTGTCGGCCGAGGACTTCCCGCGCGACCTGCTCGAGCTGATGGGACTGCTCGGAGACCCACGTCCCGACGCGTGGGGGGAGCTGGTCGGCGGGGACCGGCCGCTGTGGGACCGCTTCGCGGCGACGCCGCGGGCGGTGAGCCATCCGCAGATCCTGCTGCTCGGTTCGAGCGGCTACAGCGCACGCCTGGCGGGACTGCTCGGGCTGCGCTTCGCGTTCGCGCACCACTTCGACATGGGCGGAACCGACCAGGCCGTCGAGCTGTACCGACGTTCGTTCCGACCGTCGGCGGATCTGACGGCGCCGCACCTGATCGTCACCGCCAACGTCCTGGTCGCCGACACCGCGGCCGAGGCCGAGCGGCAGGCGCTTCCCGGCCAGCTGCTGGTGCACGGCATCCGCACCGGGGAGCGCATCCGATTGGTCGATCCCGACGAGGCCCCCCGGCACCGGTGGGCCGACGTGGCGCGCGCCGCCCGAACCAACCGAATCGTCGGTCCCCCCGAGCTCGCCGCGGCCGAGCTCGCCGCTGTGGCGGAGCGCACCGGGGCCCACGAGCTGATGGTGTCGTCGGTCGCCCACGACACCTCGGTGAGGGTCCGGAGCCTTGAGCTGCTGCTCGAGGCGTTCCGGGGTCGGTGAGGTGCTCAGGCCGGTGAGGTGGGGCCCGTCGGCGACACGGCGCTCGAACCGTCGGCCAGCACGGTGAGGATCTCGGCACCGTCGTCGGTCACGACCACGGTGTGCTCGAACTGGGCCGACGGCATCCCGTCGTCGAGGATCTCGGTCCAGCCGTCGTCGGCCTGGGTGAACCGGGGCGCCCCGGTGCGCAGCATCGGCTCGACGGTCACGCACAGTCCGGGTAGCGCCACCGAGTCGTCGCGGGCGGTGAGCGTGTGGTGGACGTGCGGATCGGCGTGGAACACCTCACCGATGCCGTGGCCTCCGTACTCGGCCACCACGCCGTAGCCACGGGCCGATGCCACCGCGGTGATGGCTGCCGCGATCCGCTGCATCGGTTCGCCGGCGACGATGTCGGCGATGCCGGCCAGCGTCGCGTCGCGGGTGGTGTCGATCAGCGCCGCGGCCTCGGGGGAGATCGTGCCGACCCCGACCGTCGCGGAGGTGTCGCCGTGCATCCCGTCGACGTACGCCGTCACGTCGATGTTGACGATGTCGCCGTCGGCGAGGGGCCGATCGTCGGGGATCCCGTGGCAGAGCACCTCGTTCACCGACGTGCAGATCGACTTGGGGAAGTCGTTGTAGCCGAGGGTGGACGGGTAGGCACCCCGAGCCACGTAGGCGTCGTGCGCGACGGCGTCGAGCTCGTCGGTGGTCACCCCGACTCCGACCGCAGCGACCGTCTCGGCCAGGACCTCGGCCGCGACCCGACCGGCGTGGCGCATGCGCTCGAGTGCCGCTCCGCTCAGGATCTGGGGCTCGGGCATCGGCCACGTGGGCGGGTCGAGGGCGTAGGGCGGACGAGCGATGGCGGCGGGGACGCTCCGGAGGGCACCGACATGACCGAGATGGACCGCGGGGCGGCGGAGGACGTCACGGTGCAGGTGGCAGCGCTTGAGCTTGGCGCCGCTGCCGCACCAGCACGGGGAGTTCCGACCGACCTTCATGGCGGGTCAGGTTACCGATCGGCGCTGGTCCGTCATCAGGCGTGGCCGGCCAGCACCGCCGAGACCCCGGCCGCGAAGCGCTGCACGTCCTCGTCGGTGGTGGCGAAGCTGGTCATCCACCGCACCAGATCCACCGTCAGGTCCCAGTCCCAGAAGAACGACCACTGCTGCAGCGGGGCGATCGCGGCCGAGGGCAGGTGGACGAACACCGAGTTCACCTGCGGCTCGTCGGCGAGTCGGACCCCCGGGATCGCCTCGACCGACCGGGCCAGTCGGGCCGCCATGAGGTTGGCGTGACGGGCGTTGGCCAGCCACAGGTCGTCCTCGAGCAGGGCGAGCACCTGAGCGGCGACGAAGCGGCTCTTGGAGACGAGCTGGCCGGCCTGCTTGCGCACGAAGCGCGCCTCGGCATCCAACGGTGCACCGTCGCGGGTGGCGGTGACGAACACCACCGTCTCGCCGAACATGGCCCCGTCCTTGGTCAGACCGAGGGTCATGAGGTCCACGCCGGTGTCGCGGACCATCGTCGGCAGGTCCGAGCCGGTCGCCACGAGCGCGTTGGCGATCCGGGCACCGTCGAGGTGCACCAGCATCCCGGCGGCGTGAGCGGCGTCGCAGAGTGCCCCGATCTCGTCGACCGAGTACAGGGTGCCCATCTCGGTCGACTGGGTGATCGACACGACGGCGGGCTGCGGATGGTGTTCGCTGCCCTGCCATTGCAGCCAGGGCGTGAGCAGGTCGGGCGACAGACGGCCGTCGTCGGTCGGGATCGGCACGATCGTCGAGCCGGTGAAGCGGGCGGGCGCCCCGCACTCGTCGACCACGATGTGCGCGCTCGCCGCGGTCAGGACCGCCTGCCACGGCCGCAGCACGCTGGCCAGGCCGACGACGTTGGCGCCGGTGCCGCCCCAGCAGAAGTACGAGTGCACCGGGCCGTCGAACACCTCGCGCAGGCGGGCCTGGGCCCGTCGGGTCCAGTCGTCGTCGCCGTAGGCCATGGCGGTTCCGACGTTGGCCGCTGCGAGCGCCTCCATGACCTCAGGCGAGACCCCGGCGGCGTTGTCGCTGACGAACGAGCCCACCGGAGGGGGAGGGAGGATCGGCATGGGTCTCCTGACGTCGGCGTCGGGGGCGGGGATGGTGGGTCACCGCGGGACTGTCGGTCGAATCCTCGCGCCGCCGTCGGTCGGTCGTGGCCACGGCGGCTCGGACAGGTCCGTCGTCGACCCCGGTCGGTCCGAGGGACGCTGGGACGGTGCATGTCGGATTTCCGCCAGCTCGAGAGGCCGGGTCGTGGCAGCCTGGCGTCGTGCCCATCGATCGGAACCCTGTCGACCGGAACCCTGTCGACCGGAAAGCAGTCGACCGGAACGCTGTCGACCGGACCGACCTCGACCAGGACCGCTGCTACCGGGTCGTGTGTGCCCGGGATGCCCGCTTCGACGGGTGGTTCGTCGGGGCGGTGACCTCGACGGGCATCTACTGCCGACCGAGCTGTCCGGTCCGGACCCCCCGCCGGGCCAACATGCGCTTCTACCCGACCGCCGCGGCCGCTCAGAGCGCCGGGTTCCGGGCGTGCAAGCGCTGCCGGCCCGACGCCTCACCCGGGTCGCCCGAGTGGGATCCCCGAACCGATGTCGTCGCCCGGGCGATGCGGTTGATCGCGGATGGCGTGGTGGACCGCGACGGGGTCGAGGGACTGGCGGGTCGGCTCGGCTACAGCGCCCGGCAGGTGGAGCGGCTGGTGCGCGCCGAGGTCGGCACCGGTCCGCTGGCCCTCGCACGGGCCCAGCGCGCCCGCACCGCTCGGACCCTGATCGAGACCACGGACCTGGCCTTCGCCGAGATCTGCTTCGCGGCTGGCTTCTCGAGCGTGCGGCAGTTCAACGCGACTGTCCGCGAGGTCTACGACCTGACTCCCGGAGAGCTGCGGATCCGCGCCCGACGGGCCGGGCCGGCCGAGGTCGACCGGGTGGTGCTCCGCCTGCCCGTGCGGGCGCCGTTCGCCGCGTCGGAGCTGTTCGGACGGCTGGCACGACAGGCGGTCCCGGGCCTGGAGGAGGCGGTGGGCGACCCCCACGACGCGGACGTGGTCACCTTCCGTCGTGCCCTGACGCTCGAGCGCGGTGCCGCGGTCGTCGCGCTCACCCCGCGCCGCGATCACGTGGCCGCCGAGGTCCGTCTCGAGGACCTGAGGGACCTGACCTCGGCGGTGGCCCGCTGTCGCTGGTTGCTCGACCTCGACGCGGACCCCGTGGCCGCGGACGCGGTGCTGGCGGCGGATCCCGCCCTGGCCCCGAGCGTTGCTGCCCATGCCGGGCTGAGGGCCATGCGCAGCGTCGACGGTGCCGAGACCGCGGTGCGGGTCCTCCTGGCACAGCAGGTGTCGACCGCCGCGGCCCGGACACACGCGGCGCGGCTGGTGGACGCCACCGGCGTCGCGTTGCCGGATCGACTGACCGTCGGCACGGGCATCACCCATCGCTTCCCCACGGCCGGGGAGTTGGCCGGGCACCTGCGGGGTGATGGCGCCGAGGATGTTCCCCTGGCGCTGCCCACCCGGCGGCGGGCCACCCTCCTCGCGCTGATCGAGGCGTTGGCTGCCGGGTGGATCGACCTGGGTCCGGGCGCGGACCGGTCCCGGACCCGGTCCCGGCTCGCCGAGATGCCCGGCATCGGCCCGTGGACCGTCGAGGTGCTGGCGATGAGGACCCTCGGCGACCCCGACGCCTTCCCCGTCACCGACCTGGCCGTGAGGCGGGGGGCGGTTGCCCTCGGCCTGTCGGACCGGCGCTCCGAGCTCGTCGAGCGGTCCGAGGCCTGGCGGCCGTGGCGTTCGATCGCGACCCACCACCTCTGGCTGGCGGCCGCCGGCCGACCGACCTGTGTCCAGGAGGCACCTTCATGACCGCTCTCACCCCGTTGCGGGCCCGCACGATCGAGACCCCGATCGGGTCGCTGACCCTCGCCGGCGACGATCGCCTCCGGTACCTGCTGATGGTGGACCAGGCCCACGCCCCGGACCGGAGCGGTTGGCGGGCCGACCCGTCGGGCTTCGACGACGTCGTCGAGCAGCTCGACGCCTACTTCGCCGGGGAGCTCCGATCCTTCGACGTGGTCGTCGAGATGCGCGGAACCGACTTCCAGCGGACGGTGTGGCGGGGGTTGTGCGACATCCCCTACGGCGAGACGTGGTCCTACGCCGAGCTCGCCGCCCACATCGGGCGACCGACCGCGGTCCGCGCCGTCGGGGCCGCCAACGGTCGCAACCCGGTGTCGATCATCGTGCCCTGCCACCGGGTCATCGGAGCGGACGGATCGCTCACCGGGTACGGAGGCGGCGTCGACCGCAAGCGTGCACTCCTGGATCTCGAGTCCGGCCGTTGACCGGCGGATCGCACCGTTAGCCTGCAGGCCATGGCCCCGACGCGCTCGCTGGTGATCGACGACCCCTCGCCGGACGGACTGGCGGTGCCCCGCGACATGTCCGCCGGCTACGGCGACGGCCTGCCCGTCGGTCTGTGCCTGGGCGGCGGGGGGTTGTGGTTCGTGGCCTGGCAGGTGACCTACCTCAACGAGCTGCTCGGCGCCGGAGTCGACCTGAGCGGGGCCGATCGGGTGGTGGGGACCTCCGCGGGCTCGATCGTCAGCTCGGTGCTCGAGGCCGGCAACATCAAGCGCCTCCACGGCGAGCTGCGCGTCCTGGCCCGGATCCCCAAGTTGCTCGGCGTGCTGGCACCGGCCTCGAACTTCTCACCCAGCCAGGAGCGGGCCCAGGAGATGTTCTGGTCGGCGACCGACGCCGATCCCGACACGGTCCGGGCGATCGGCCACGCCGCCCTGAACGCGGACACGCCCTCGGCCGCCACCATGCGCCGCAACCTCGGTGCGGTGCTGGCGTTCCGTCGTTGGCCGTCGCCGGCGTTGCACCTGTCCGCCGTCGACGCCTACACGGGCGAACGGCTGGTGCTCACCGACCGCACCGGTGTCAGCGTCCCGCGCGCCGCCGCGGCGAGCAGCGCGGTGCCCGGCCTGTTCCCACCTCAGCAGATCCTCGATCGACGGGCCATGGACGGAGGCTTGGCCGGCACCGGGTTGCACCTCGACCTGCTGGCGGGGGCACGGCGGGCCGTGGTCGTCCAGCTCACCGACGGCACCGACCCCGACCTCCCCAGCCAGGGCGGGATGACCCAGAGCCCGGGCGACGCGGTGGCCGAGCTCGAGGCGCTCGAGGCGTCGGGCACCAAGGTGTTCTCGCGCATGCCGGAGAAGGTCGACATCGAGCGGTTGATGGACCCGACCGCGGTGCCCGACGCCATCGCCATGGCCGAACGTCAGGCTCGGGCCGACGTCGAGGAGCTCCGCACCTTCGTCGCCTGATCCCGTGGCTCCGTGAGCGGGTTCCGGACGGCTGCGGATCTGCTCGAACCGGGGAGCGGCCGGGTCGAGCGAGCTGCTGGACTGGGAGCATGCCCCGACTGTTCCTGGCGGTGTGGCCGCCCGAGGACACCGTGTCCGAGCTCATGGCGTTGCGCCGCAAGGACCAGCGCGGCGTGCGTTTCGTCGCGCCGGAGCGGTGGCACGTGACGGTGCGCTTCTTCGGCGAGGCCCATCCCGACGACGTCGAGGAGGCGATGGCCGACGTGGACCTGCCGCCGGCGGTCGCGACGCTCGGTCCCGCGGTCGACGTGCTCGGCGAGCGGGTCCTGGCGGTCCCGGTGAACGGCCTCGAGGCTCTGGCCGGCGTCGTGGTGGCGGCGACCCGCGGCGTCGGGGATCCGCCGCCGCGACGTGCGTTCCACGGCCACATCACCATCGCCCGGATCGCGCGGGACGCCCGGATGCCCCCGACGTTGGGGACGCGGGTGGACGGGACGTTCTGCGTGGAGGAGCTGGCGTTGGTCCGAAGCCGCCGGGACCCCGACGGGGTCCGCTACGACACGGTGGCCACGTGGCCGCTGCCGGCCTGACCTGGGGTCACGACGTCGGTTCGAGGCTGGTCAGCTGCAGGGTCGTGTTCTCGGTGAAGCTCGCCGTGCCGGCCAACTCGAGCGCCCGGGTGACGCGGATGGGCAGGTGGTCCCGGCTCCACCACGTCGTCTCGACCCAGGTCCCGTTGATGTCGCCGGAGACCGGGTAGCGGATCTCGATCGGGGTCGTTTGCACCGTCGTCCCGCCCACGTCGATCTCCTCGCCCGCTTTGGCGGTCGCGGTCCCGGTGAACGTGGCCGTGACCGACATGGGGCCGCCGCTCAGCTTCAGCGTGCAGGGCAGCTCGGTCGGCGTGCCGCCGGCAGTCGGCAGCTGGTTCGGGTCACAGGTCATGGTGGCCGTCGGCGAGATGGCTCCGATGGTCTGGTGCTTGGCGTGCTCCTCCATCCGCAGGGACGGGTTCGTGCACCACGTCGTGTCCTCGGTGTGCTCGGCGAACAGGTTGACCGTCCACTGGAAGCACCCCGGTCCCGTGTCGGTGACCACGGCGGTGACGGTGGAGGGCAGCGGCCGGTCCTGGGCGGGGAGCGGACCGAGCTTGACCCGCTCCTGGCCCTCGGCGGAGTAGGTGTAGACGCCGGGCGCCGGGGTCCCGGTCCCCTTGCCCTCCGTCGCGGTCGTGTCGGTGCTCTTCTTCTCGCGGAAGTCCTCGACGGCGTCCTTCTCGGAGATCTCGGTCGTGCCGCGGGGCCACAGCAGGAAGGCGACCGCGGCGGCGACCACGACGGCGACGGCGCCGATGCCGACGGCGGCCCTGCGCCCGCCGCTCACGCTCCGGCTCCCGAGCCTGCGGGGTCGACCCGTTCGGCGACGATGCCGTACGCCTGCAGGTGGGAGGCGTTGGCCCGCATGGCGGCCCGCATGGCCCGGACGCGGTCCCGTGCCTCGGAGTCGCGCAGCACGTTGGTCACGAAGCGCGCCGCGCCCAGGTAGCCCTCGTCGGCGACGAGCCGTCGCGGTTCGAGCAGGTGCAACGGGGCCTTGAAGCGGGAACGGACGACCAGGCCGTGCTCGGCGAGCAGCTGGTCCCAGCCGGCGACGGTCATCGGTGTCACGTTCACCTTGATCGTCGACGTCAGGTCCGATGTCGCCCGCTCCCGGTCCGGATCCGCGATGTCGTCGGGAGCGAACGCCACCTCGTGCAGCGCGAAGCGACCCCCGGGTCGCAGCAGCCGGGCCAGCTCAGCGATCACCTTGTGCTTGAGCGAGTCGGGTTGCATGGTCAGGTAGGCCTCGCCGAAGACCACGTCCGCGCTGGCGTCGGGCAGACCGGTGTCCTGGGCGCTGGCGTGGATCACCCGACGGTTCGGGCCTTCGAGCACGTCGCCGATGAGGCCGACGGCGTCCGGGTCGCGGTCCACCCCGGTGTAGCTCGCCGGCCGAGCCGCCATGACCAGTCGTGTCGTGGCGCCGAGGCCCGGTGCGACCTCGACCACGTCGTCGACGGTGGAGATCGCCAGACCGTCGAGGAGGTTCCGGGTCATCTCGGCGCCCCCTGGTCGCAGGACCCTCTTGCCGAGTCGGGCCAGGAGCCAGTGCCCGGGCATCCGGTCGGCCTGGAGCGCGTGACCGGGGAGGGCGTCGGGGTCGACTGGCGCGGTCGTGGTGTGTCCCATGGATCAAGGATGCCTAACAACATCCGCCCGGACCAGTGACATTGGTCCCTACCGCGCGTCGTTCCCTGCGGCCGGCCGACGTGAGAGCGCCGGGTCCGCGACGATGCGATCGTGACCGAGGAGATCAGCCACAACCGCGAGCTCTGGAACGGGGTCAACACGGCCTTCACCGATCGTGACGGCGAGCGGCGATGGCTGGAACCCGACCTGCGGTGGGGTCTGTTCGCCCGCCCCGAATCGGAGCTGGTCCTGCTCGGCGACGTGGCGGGTCTCGACGTCGTCGAGCTGGGCTGCGGGACCGCAGGGCTCTCCGCCTGGTTGGCGCGCCACGGCGCCCGGCCTGTCGGTGTCGACCTGAGTCCGGCCCAGTTGAGGACCGCGCGGCGGTGCCAGCGCCGGTGGGGCCCGGAGTTCCCGTTGGTGGAGGCCGACGGGGAGCAGGTTCCACTGCGCTCCGCGGTGGCCGACCTGGTCGTGAGCGAGCACGGCGTGGGGGCGTGGTGCGAGCCGGAGCGCTGGGTGCCCGAGGCGGCGCGGCTGCTGCGTCCCGGCGGTCGCCTGGTGTTCATGACCAACAGCCTGCTGAGCGCGTTGTGCGTCCCCGACGACCCGGGTCCGGCCGGCGACCGACTCCTCCGTGGGGTCGATGACGTTCGGACGGTCCGCTGGGACGGCGGCGGCGTGGAGCACCACCCGGGTCACGGGGAGTGGGTCGGGGTGCTGGGTCGTTCTGGGTTCACGGTCGACGCCCTGCACGAGCTGCGACCACCGGTGGGTGCGGTGGATCCCGAGTGGTACGAGATCGTCTCGGCGCGCTGGGCGGGCCGATGGCCGGCCGAGGACATCTGGGTCGCCCGCCGGACCGGGTAGAGCTCAGCCGGAGGGATCCGGGCCGGACAGAGCGGTCGGACAGCGCGGTTGAACGGTCAGGGAGTCCGGGTCGGCGTCGAGCCCGCCGGCACGAGCGCACATGCGACCGCAACCGTGAGCGCTACCAGGCCGAGCACGAGAAGTGACGTCGACCACGGCTGCCATCCGTCGGTGCTGTGCACGACGCCGTCGCCGTAGAAGGTCCGCTCGGTGGTCCGCACCAGCAGCAGGACCACGGCGCCCAGCAGTCCGACGACCACGACGACGGTGGCGAGCGCGCCGCGGAGTCGTCCCTGGTTCGGTCCGACCCGGGCCCACCGCCACGCCAGGGCCAACGCCCCGATGAACAGGGGCAGCGTGGCCGGCGACAGGGTGCTCAGGAGCGCCAGCACGATGGCGGCGGGCAGCAGCAGAGCGTTGCGACCGGTGCGGGTCGCGATGAGGCACAGCACGCCGGGCGCGGCGATGACCGCACCCAACGTCACCGCCGCGAGCAGCGATTCGGCGTTGCGTTCCAACGGATCCGCGCCGAACCACCGGATCACCGAGAGCGCGACTCCGGCCAGCACCAGCAGCACCCCGAGCACGTCGACCCAGGATCCACTCGACGGCCGGTCCCGGACCGGATCCGGACCGTGCTCGGTCCCGTCGGCATCGGCTGGGTCACTCCGACCGGTTCGTGGCTCGACCATGGTCCTCTCCTGTCGGTCCCGAGGCCTCGGTGGGTCCGTCGTCGGGCCGGGCCGCGATGAGCAGCCCGGCCAGCTGAGCGGCCTGCGACTCGACGGTGGGTCCGTCGGGGTCGAGGGTGCTCTGCAGCGCGATGCCGTGGCCGGCGGCGATGATCAGCGCGGCCATCGCGTCGGGGTCGACCCAGCCCGGGACCGCACCCGACGCGACGAGCTCTGCGTTCACCGCCGCCAGACGCTCCCGCACCCGGGCGACGACGGCGCGGGTCGGGTCCGCCGGGTCGGAGTGGCGGGTCGCCTCCAGCAGAGCGGTCAGGTAGGCGGCGCTCTGACCCTGCCGCTCGGCGAAGGTGCTCAGCAGGTACCGCACCGCTGCGGCCATTCGGGTCACCGGGTCGCCGTCGTCCTCGAGGATGGCGAGGGCCGGTTCGACCAGGGCCGCGACCTGGTCGCGCAGGGCTGCGTCGACCAGGTTCTCCTTGGAGCCGAACCAGTAGGTGATGGCCGCCAGGTTCACCCCGGCTTCGTCGGTGATGCGTCGGGAGGTGGCGGCCGCGATCCCGTCGCGTGCGATCAGGTTCGTGGTGGCCGCCAGCAGCCGGTCACGGGTGGCGGAGTCCTCCGACGACGATCGACGCTGGCTCATACATCCGTATGATAGCCCTCGGTCAGGTGGTGGGACCCGTGATCACGGCGAACGATCCCGACGCGGTCGCGATCAGCTCTCCGTCGGCGCCGGTGACCCGACCTTCGAGCTGCGCGATCCGGCGTCCCGCCCTGATCACCGACACGTCCGCCGTCAGCGACCCGGCCGCCGCGGCCCGCAGGAACCGGAGGTGGACCTCGATGGACGCGCAGGCCTGTCCGTCCTCGAGGACGCTCATCGTCGCCGCTCCCATCGCCGTGTCGACCATGGCGAACAGGACGGCGCCGTGCACCACGCCGTTGGGGTTGAGCAGGTCGGGACCGATGTCGAGGATGGCCCGGCCGGATCCGGCGCTCGGGGATTCGATCGCCATCCCGAGGTGCTCCTGGAGAGGGAAGGGAGACGGTGAGAAGGCCATCGGTACAACGTACGCGTGTGCGGGCGTCCGTCCCCGGACGCGTCAGCGCCCGGCCCGGACGTCGCGGTGACGTCGGGACCGGGCGCAGGTGCTCATCGGAGCGCGACGCTCACTGGACGGTGATGGTGCCCTTCATGCCGGCGTCGGCGTGGCCCGGCACCTGGCAGATCCAGGTGTAGGTCCCTGCCGCCACCCCGGCCAGGTCGAGTTCGCCCTCGCCACCGGGCTTGAGCATCTCGGTGGCCGGGCCACCCTCGACCGCCAGGTCGTGGTCCATCGTGCCGTCGTTCTTCACCTTGAGGACCGAGTCGGCCGCCGCGGTGGCGTCCGGTGGTTTGATGAAGAACTCCCCGAGCGAGACCTCGGTGACGGCGGCACCGCCGCCCCCGCCGCCGGCCGAGCCGCTCCCGCCGCCTCCGCTGGCGTCGCTGGCCGCACGGGCGGCCAGCCCGACGGCGAAGATCGCCGCCACGATGGCGAAGAGGCCGAATATGAACCCGCACACCGCCAGGGTCTCGAAGGTCGTGCCCTTGCGAAGCGGAACCGGACCGGTGTGAACCGACCCGGTCGAGCCGCTGCCGGACGCAGTGGTGTCGTGATCGACTTCGTTCTGTTCGACAGCCATGTCGTCCTCCTCAGTGTCCCGATGCGGTTTCGGCCGGTGCGACGTCGCCCGCCTGGAAGACGCCCATCGCGCCGATCCCGACGTTGACGAACTTGTGGGTGACGAAGGGGTAGAGCCCCACCTCGTCGAAGCTGAACTCGACGAAGCCGCCCTGGGCGGGCTGCAGGTCGAGCGTCTGGGAGCCACCCCGCTGGCCGTCACCGGGTCGCAGGAGGTAGTTGCCCTCCTTGTAGACGGTGTCGAAGATGGTGCCGATCACGTGCCACGACGAGTTCTCCGATGGTCCGGCGTCGAGCACCCAGGCACGGATCCGCTCACCCGGTTCGACCCGGATCGGACGTGCTGCATAGCCGTTGACGTAGCCGTTGAAGACGATCGCGTCCCACGCCGACTTCTTCATCTTGTCGAGGCTGCCGACCTCGCCCTGCGGGCCGGTGTAGATCTCGGACTGGACGAAGGCGAACTCGTGGTCGACGGGAGCCAGGTCCGGCGGGTCGATGATGATCGCGCCGTACATGCCGGCACCGATGTGGTGCAGTGCCGGTGGCGTACCGCAGTGGTACATGTAGATCCCGGCGTGCTTGGCCTCGAACGGGTACTCGATGCTCTCGCCCGGGTTGATGGTCGCCATGCGGACGTTCCAGGCCACCTTCGAGGCGTGGAAGTCGACCGAGTGACCGAGGGTGCCCTCGTTCTTGAGGGTGAAGTTGAACTGGTCGCCGAGCTTGCCCCGGTAGAACGGACCGGGCATCAGCTTGTCGAAGGTCCAGATCTGCTGCTCCACGCCCGGCGCCACCTCGGCGACGTCCTGGTCGTGGGCCGTCATGGTGATGTTGTGCACCGTCTCGGCCGGCGCGGGTGGCAGGACCGGATCCCGGGCCACCCAGTCGTCGGCCGGCTTGGCGGCGAAGTCGATCTGGGCCCCGGACGATGCAGCGGGCGTCCCGCCCGATCCGCCGCCCTCAGCGGGTGCGGCTGAACTGCCTGATCCACCTCCGCTGTCGGGCCAGGCCGCGGCGGCGGCGACCCCGACCATGGTGGCTGCACCGATGCCCCCGACGGTCGCCCCGACGACCGCTCGGCGACTGACGGCGCCCTGCCCGGTTCCTGCTTGCTCTTCGTGATCAGCCACGTTCATCCTCCGAACGCCTTGGCCCCCGTTGTGAGTGGAACTCGATGACCGAGGCGGGTGAAGCACCTGCGACGCCCATCACCGATGACAGTAACGATGTCGGAGGGTCGAAGAACCGTGACCTTCGACCCTAATTGCGCACCCTTGTCCGTTCGGACGGTGTCACCGGTCACCTCGGATCATCGACCGCCTGGTAGCGCGCCACGGTGAACGCCAGCATCACCGGCACGATCGTGGCGAACACCACGAGGCCGAGCGACAGGATCGTCATCGGCCCGGCCGGTACGTCGTTGATCACGAACGCCCACGCGATGATCGCGCTCTGGAGCACGTACGCGGCCAGCCCGACGGAGAACACCAGCCGGAACCGGTCCCACGCGAACGGTCGGATGCGGACGAGGACGACGACGGTGGCGATCTCGAGCAGCAGCGCGGCGGCGACGAACATGGTGGGGACCACCATCGGAGGGTCGTCCATCCCGACCTGGGACGCCACGATGACGCCGCTCACGACGGCGCAGGCCAGCGACGCCATGCCGAGTCCGGTGACGGGCGGCATAGATCGCTCGAAGGGCCGCACACCGGCGGGGCCGAGGGTGCTCATTGGGTGGCCACCCGGGTCATGATCAGCAGCGTTGCCACCTGCATGAGGCCGGTCACCCCGGCGGTGTAGACGAATCGCTTCATCAGGTGATCGATCACGTCGACGTCGGGTCGTTCCTTCTTCATCTCGAACAGCACCGCGATGTTCGCCGGTTCGAGGATGCCGAGGGCGACCACGGCCATGATCCCGACGACGACCATCGAGGCCACGAGCCACGGTCGGTTGATCGACGACGGGTACAGGTTCCCGTAGTTCAGGGCGATCTGGAAGCCGGTCGCCAGGGTCATCATGACCAGCGTCGGCATCAGCAGGACCATCTTGGGCATGAACCGGGCCGAGAACTCGGCGCGGGCCGGCGGCGACAGCCGACCCAGGATCGGACCGAGGATCAGCCCGACGTAGAGGTCGACGGCGGTCCACATGCCTCCGCCGGCGACGTGGGCGAGCATCAGCGCCCAGATCGAGTTGGATCCGATGGCGTACAGGACGAACACCACCGCGACCGCGACGAACGGCAGGCCCATCGGCGGGATGATCCGGATGTCCATCGGCGGTGGACCGTGCTCCATCGCCGGTGTCGAACCCGGGTCGACTCCAACCGCGTCGGTCATGGACGATCCTTCCCCCGTGTGGCCTCCCGTGCTGGCGGAGCCACCGTCGGCTCGGACGCTAACACCGCGGCCCGGCCCCGCTCCGGAACGGGAGCGTCGTCCTCACGGCAGGAGCAGCACCCGTCCGACCGCGGCGCGGCTCTCGATGTAGGCGTGGGCATGAGCGGCCTCCGACAGCGGGAAGGTGCGGTCGATCACCGCGTGCAGCTCCCCGACGGCCAGGTCGTCGAGCACGCGGGCCACCACGTCGTGGCACCGGGGGCTCATCAGCATCTCCATCCCCATGAAGTAGCCGACCACGGTCAGGTTCTTGGGCCTCAACATCCCGACGTCGATGGTCGTGGCGCCTTCCCGGCCGACCTCGCCGACCGACACGCACCGACCGCGGTAGGCCAGGCAGCGGACGTTGTCGGTCATCGCCGAGCCGCCGACGGTGTCGACCACGAGGTCGACGCCCCGACCGTCGGTGAGGCGGAGGACCTCGGTGACGGTGTCCTGTTCGGAGTAGTCGATGCCGGCGTCGGTGCCCAGCTCGGCGAGTCGGGCGAGCTTCGCCGGACTCGACGCGGTCGTCAGCACCCGGGCACCGGCACGCTTCGCCAGTTGGATGGCGGCGACGCCGACGCCGCCGGCGCCGGCCTGCACGAGCACCGTCTCGCCGTCGGTGAGACGACCGAACTCGAACAGGGCATCGTGCGCGGTGCCGAACGGGACCGGCGCCGTCGCCGCGTCGTCGGTGCTGAGCGCGTCGGGTATCAGCCATGTGAACCCCTCGGGGACGACCCGCAGCTCGGCGTGGGATCCGTCGACCCCGACGGTCACCACCCGGTCCCCGACGGTCACCGAGGTGACCCCGTCGCCGACGGCCTCGACGGTGCCGGCGCTCTGGTATCCGACGACGTGGGGGACCCGACCCAGCTCACCTCCGGATCGGTGCAGCACGTCGCCGCCCTCGATGCTGATCGCCTGGTTTCGCACCAGGACCGTGCCCGGCCCGACGCTCGGGTCCGGGACGTCCTCGTAGCGCAGGACCGAGGGCGGGCCGGTCTCGGAGTACACCGCTGCCTTCATGGGGCGGGTCTACCACCGCAACCGCGGGCCGACCGGGCCGTGTCGACGCGGGTGCGCGTCCGGTGAGCGGCACGTGGGTGTGGTGTGGGAGGGTGGACCGCGAGGAGAGCACGTGCACCACGACCATGATCCGCACCGCCCCGATCACGACGACCACGGCCCGGCGAGCTTCGACGAGCGGGCCGCCACCTGGGACGACGACGCCAAGGTCGCGCGGTCCGGTCGGGTCGCGGACGCGGTGCTGCGCGCCACCGGAGTGGACCGCTCGGCCCGCGTGTTCGAGTACGGCGCCGGCACTGCCTTGGTCACCGAGGCGTTGGGCGATCGGGTGGGTCCGTCGGTGTTGGCCGACACCTCGGCCGGCATGCGCGAGGTCATGGCGACGAAGGTCGCCGACGGCCGGCTTCCGCGGTCCCGCGTCGTCGACTGGGATCTGGGGGCGGACTCGATTCCGTCGATCGCCGACCGGTTCGACCTGATCGTCACGGTGCTGACCCTGCACCACGTCGACGACGTCGACCGCGTCCTCGGTCGGTTCGCCGACCTGCTGGCTCCGGATGGCCGGGTCGCGGTGGTCGACCTCGACGCCGAGGACGGCAGCTTCCACGGAGACGGCTTCACCGGGCACCACGGCTTCGAGCGTGACGACCTGGTCCGTCGCCTCGTCGCTGCGGGTCTGGACGAGGTGACCGTGTCCGACTGCGGTGTGCTCGAGCGCGACGAGGGCACCTTCCCGATGTTCCTCGCCGTGGCACGTAGCTCCCAGGCCCGGACCGGAGGCACAGGGTCGTGAACATCAGCGTGTGCGGGTTGACCCGCCTGGTCGTCCCCGCCTTCTTCGTCGGGTTCACCGCCGCGGTGTGGACCGGACGAGATGTCGTCGGGTGGGTCGTCGCGGCTGCGGTCGCCGCCGGTCTGTACGGGTGGGGACGGTTCCGCGGCACCTCTGTCAGCTGCCCGGTCCCGACCGCCGCCGGCCGATCGACGCCGTCCGTTGCCGAGTCAGACGCCGATGTCCGCCACGACGCCACCGGGACCGCCACCGGTGTCGACACCGTCACCGATCGCGAGGGGAGCCTCCCGTGACCACGCCGACCTTCGACACCCTGCGCATCGAGCACGACACCGACAGCCGGGTCGCCACGCTGGTGCTGAACCGGCCCGGGAAGCTCAACGCGCTGTCACGTCAGCTGCTCGGCGAGCTCGCTCGGGCGTGCCGCTGGTTGGATGACCGGGGCGACATCGCGGTGGTGGTGGTGCGTGGCGAGGGCCGGGCGTTCTCCGCCGGGTTCGACCTCGGCGACGTCGCCGACGGAGACCCGACCATCTCGGTGCGTGACACGGCCGACCTCGGCCGGGTGGCGGCCGAGGCGCTGACCGACGTCCGTCAGCTCACGATTGCGGCTCTGCACGGCCACTGCGTGGGCGGCGGACTGGTCCTCGCCGCGTCCTGCGACATCCGGGTGGCGGCCGACGACACGCGGTTCTCGATCCCAGAGGTCGACCTGGGCATCCCTCTCGCATGGGGTGGGATCCCCCGGCTTGCCCGTGAGCTCGGCCCGGCGATCACCAAGGAGCTGGTGCTGACCTGTCGACCCTTCGACGCGGCGGAGGCGCACGCCCTCCGGTTCGTGAACCGCGTCGTTCCCGCCGGCGAGCTCGACGTCGTCGTCGCGGACCTGGCGGCGGAGTTGGGGGCCAAGCCGGGCTTCGCCCTGCGCACCACCAAGCAGCAGGTCAACGCGGTGATGGAGGAGATCGCCGGCACCCGGCGCAACGCCAGCGACGCCGACACCCTCGCCGCCGCGGTGGCCGATCCGGAATCGCGGCAGGCGTCGTTGCGCTACCTCGAGGCCCGTCGCCCGTCGGGCTGACCGCTCGATGCCGTGACCGCGTGGTGGGAGCACGTCGGCCCGTACGTGCGGCCGATGCCGGTGGGCTTCCGCACCACCCGGTGCATGTGATCGCGAGGTGCGCCTGCCCGCTCTGCATGAAGCCGCCGGCCAATTCGGCGGTCACCCCATCGATCGTCACCTCGCGATGGACCATCCCAACTGGTCTGTTGAAGGACCGGTGGGAAGCGGACCCTTCCCGGACGCGGGAGAGGCGGCTCCCGATCACGAGAACCGCCTCCTGTCAGGGCCTTCGGCCAGCGCGCTCGGAGGGAATCGAACCCCCAACCTTCTGATCCGTAGTCAGATGCTCTATCCAATTGAGCTACGAGCGCTGGTTGAACCGTCAGATCCTAGACGGCCGGTCGGGTCGGGCCAAAGGCGCATCGGCCCCGAACCCCGACGACCTTGTAGCCGTGGGTCGCCGTGGCGACGTGTGGGCTACAAGGTCGATGAGGGTCGGCGTTGTTGTAGGGGAGCGGTCACCAGAGCGACCGTGGGCTACAAGATCGCCGGACGGGGACGCGGGGCGGGCGATGCCGTTCAGACCCGACGGGAGCACACCGGCCAGTTGCGGGGACCACCGGTCGCCCACAGTGCCCGGGTCATGCGGTCCTGGTCGAACGGCGCCGCGGACGCCGGGTCCACGCCGCGCAGGTGCGGGTAGAACTTGCCGGCAACCGAGTTCCACGTGCCGCGGTGGAACTGGTAGGCGCCGCGGTACAGGCCGTTGCGGCTGACCGCCGAGTAGTTGCCACCGGACTCACACGCCCGCAGCCGGGCCAGGCCGGCGTCGCTGATGGCGCCGGCGAAGCGGTCGTTCGCCTTCTGCCAGTCGAGGTGGGCCTGGAACGCGGCCTGCTGCTCGGGGGTGCAGGACGCGAGCACGAATCCGCCGACGACGAGCAGCAGTGCGAGCGCGCGCGTCAAGGACTTCCTGTTCATGGGTGTCTCCTCCAAACGGGCGCCCCGTCGGTCGGGGCGCGTTCGAGATCAGGGGAAGAAGGGATCCCTGCGGGTCAGGTACGGGTCACAGCCAGCCGGTCCCTGGTGGGGGACCACTCCGTACTCACCGGCGACAGGGTCACCGCTCTTGGTCAACGGATGACAGTTGTACGACAGGTCGTCACGAAAACGCAACAAATTGGGGAGAGTTACCTGTCACGTCAATGTTCCTTCACCCGAACCAGGTTCAGCCCCGGGGATCGGGTTCGAAGGTCGACGACAGAGCACCCGCTCCCACGCCGACACCCGGACGCGGCACGGGCGCCGGCACTGTCGCCGACGCCCGTGTGGCGGAGAGGGTGGGATTCGAACCCACGGTGAGGTTGCCCCCACACCTCCTTAGCAGGGAGGCCCGATCGACCTGACTCCGGCACCTCTCCAGATCAGCCGGTCACTGTATCGGTTCGTGGCCGAGCGACCACACAAGGGGGTGGACTCGAGGCGCGTCGGAGCGGGGCCGGGCGCGGTGCAGCGCTCAGATGGGAACGGTCAGTAGCCGTGGTCGTCGAGCACGACCCGACCGCGGAAGAAGTAGTAGACGCCCGCGGTGTAGAGCAGCACGAACGGGATCCCGATCACCGCGATGACCGTCATCACCGTCAGCGTCTCGGGAGCGGACGCGGAGTTGTGCACGGTCAGGTCGTAGCTCGAGTCGATCGACGACGGCAGCATCACCGGGTACATCCCGGCGGCGACCGTCGCCATCAGCAGGGCGATCGTCAGAGCGGACGCCCCGAAGGCCGGCAGGAAGCGACCGGCGCGGATCAGACGCCATGCCACGACGGTGGACACGAGCGCCAGCACCGGGAACGCGGCGATCCAGACGCGGTCGCGGTAGGTGGCGGTCACCTCGGTGCGCAGCAGCAGCGTCCAGACCACCAGCACCGTCATCAGCACGAAGAACGCCACCATCAGCCGGGGCACCAGACGTTCGATCCGTCCCCGCAGCTCGCCGTCGACCTTGAGGGTGAGGAAGATCCCGCCGTGCAGGCCCAACATGGCCACCGCGGTCACCCCGACGGCCAACGAGTAGGGGTTCAGCAGGTCGACCAGCTTCAACGTCACCTGACCGGATGAGTCCAGCGGGATGCCCCGGATGACGTTTCCGAGCGCCACACCCAACAGCAGGGTGATCCCGAGCGACGAGGCGAAGAAGAACCAGTCCCACGTCGCCCGCCACCGGGGCGACTCGCGGTGGGAGCGGAACTCGATGGCGATCGTGCGCAGGATCAGCACCAGCAGTACGAGCATCATCGCCAGGTAGAAGCCGCTGAACAGAGAGGCGTACACGACGGGGAACGCCGCGAACAGGGCGCCGCCGCCGAGCACGAGCCAGACCTCGTTGCCGTCCCACACCGGGCCGATCGCGTTGAGCAGCATCCGGTGGTCTCGGTCGGTGCGGGCCACGAACGGCGACAGGATGCCCACCCCCAGGTCGAACCCGTCGAGGATGACGTAGCCGGCGATGATGCCGACGTAGAGCACGAACCACAGCGTCTCGAGGTTCACGTCACCGACTCCCGTCCGAGACCCGCGACCGGTGCTGGAACGCGGCACCCCACGTGTCGGGCAGCGCCTGGACCTCCTCCTCGGTGGGAGGGTCGGGCGGACCGGCCTGGATCAGCCGGTTGAGCAGTACCAGGAACACGCCGAACACGATGGCGTACAGCACCGCGAACATGGCCAGGCTCGCGGCGACCTGCGCGGTCGTCACGTTGGGGCTGAACGCGTCCTCGGTGCGCAGCAGCTGCCACACGATCCAGGGCTGACGGCCGAGCTCGGCGGTCCACCAGCCCGACAGCGTGGCCAGCTGGGTGAGCCCGATCGATCCGACCATGATCCACAGGAGCCACCGCTGGGTCCACAGCCGGCGCTTCCACGCCCACAGCAGGCACCCGAGTCCGCCGATGGCCACGAACGCCATCCCCAGGTTGATCATCAGGTGATAGGTCTGGAACACGACCGATGCGTTCGCCCAGTCGTCGGTCGGGAAGTCGTCGAGGCCCTGCACCGTGGTCGACGGGCTCTTGCCGACCAGGATGCTGAGCAGGCACGGGATCTGCAGGCCCTGGGTGGTCTGCGTCGACGGGTCGGTGCGTCCGAAGATCGTCATCGGGACGCAGTCGCCGGTCTGGTACACCCCCTCGATGGCCGCCAGCTTCTCGGGCTGGTGGGTGGCGACCTCGGTGGCCTGGTTGGCTCCGAACACCGTCACCTGCAGAACGGCCAGCACCGTGAACAACGGAAGCGCCACCCGCATCATGGTCTTGGCGAGGTCCTCGTGACGTCGTCGCAGCAGGTAGTAGGCGGCGACGCTCATGACGAGCGAGCAGCCGACCATCCACGCCGCCACGATCGTGTGCCAGAAGCGGGGCCCGAACGACGGCGTGAAGACGACTTCCCGGAAGCTGCTCATGAACGCCTGGGTGCCCCGGCCCTCGTTCCGCAGCTCGTAGCCCTGCGGGGTCTGCATCCACGAGTTGGCCATGATGATCCACGTGGCGCTGAACGTGGCGCCGAGCACCACCATGGTCGTGGCGAAGAGCCACAGCTTGTTGCCCAGCCGTCGACCGCCGGCGAGCATCAGGCCCAGGAAGCCGCCCTCGAGCATGAACGCGAAGATCCCCTCCGCCGCGAGCAGGCTCCCGAAGATGTTGCCGACGTAGCGCGAGTACTCCGACCAGTTGGTGCCGAACTGGAACTCCTGGACGAGCCCGGTGGCCACCCCCATCGAGAAGATCAGCCCGTAGATCTTCGTCCAGAACATGGCGAGCTGGCGCCACTTCGGGTCGTCGGTGCGCACGGCCTGGACGCCGAAGACGATCAGCAGCAGGCCCAGCCCGAGCGACATGGGCGGGAAGATGAAGTGGAAGCTGATCGTGAAGCCGAACTGGATGCGGTGCAGCAGCTCGGTGCTCATCGCGACGCTCCCCCTCGGACCACCATGATCGGCCGACACTACCGATCGGACGTGCCGAGCAGCGTGACCGCTACGGTCGTTCCAGGACCGCTCGTCGCCGGTGCCCATCGGTCGGGATGGCGCGCCCGCGAGAGCCGGGAGGAGGACCGATGAGCAGGCCGCGAGCCATCGACGTCTGTCGGGTCAGCGACGGATCCGAGTTCCACCTGGCGGACCACCCAGCTGACTGGAGCGGCTCGGACCTGCTGCCGTCGGGACTCGAGCTGCGCACCAAGAAGCAGGCGGTCGCGGAGCTCGAGGTCAATCGGGCCCGGCTGGTCGCGGCGCAGGAGAAGCTGTGGGCCAACGACACCTACGGGATGCTCGTCGTGTTCCAGGCGATGGACGCGGCCGGCAAGGACGGCACGATCAAGCATGTGCTCAGCGGCATGAACCCGCAGGGCGTCGTCGTGTCCAGCTTCAAGGTGCCCAGCGTTGAGGAGCTCGACCACAACTACCTATGGCGCTACGCCCGACGGCTTCCCGAACGTGGCCAGGTCGGGATCTTCAACCGGTCCTACTACGAGGAGGTGCTCGTCGCCCGCGTGCACCCCGAGGTGATCGCCAACCAGCGCCTCCCGGCCCGGGCCCGGGGACCGCACCTGTGGCAGCACCGCTACGAGGACATGGTCGCCTTCGAGCGGCACCTGGTCCGCAACGGGATCGTGGTGGTGAAGTTCTTCCTGCACCTGTCGCGCGAGGAGCAGCGTCTGCGGTTCCTCGACCGGATCGACACGCCGGAGAAGAACTGGAAGTTCTCCGCCGGTGACGTGAGGGAGAGGGCGTACTGGGACGACTACCAGGTCGCGTTCGAGGAGGCGATCCGCGCCACCGCCACAGAGGACGCTCCCTGGTACGTGATCCCCGCGGACCGCAAGTGGCGCATGCGCACCCTCGTGTCCGACGTGCTCGTCGACGTGATCGACTCGCTGCCGATCTCGACGCCGACCATCAGCGACGAGCAGCGTGCCGCTCTGGCGGTGGAGCGGGAGCGCCTGGTCGCCGAGGGCGGATGAACGTCGACGGACTGGTGGTCCGCAGCGGAGGGAGGGGGATTCGAACCCCCGGGACCGTTGCCGGCCCAACGGTTTTCAAGACCGTCGCATTCGTCCGCTCTGCCATCCCTCCAGGGTGGTGAGTGCGTCGATCGTACCGGTGCGGGAGGATGGTCCCGATGGGTTCGGAGCTGCCCTACACCGAGGCCGACGTCGACGCCGCCCTCGCCGCTGTTCGCCGGATCTGCCTCGACCTGCCCGAAGCGACCGAGAAGCTGAGCCACAGCAGCCCCACGTTCTTCGTCCGTAGGACCTTCGTCATGTTCCACGACGACCACCACGGAGACGGCCGTCTGGCGATCTGGTGCGCCGCTCCCGACGGTGCGCAGGCGCTGATGGTCGAGTCCGAACCCGAGCGATTCTTCGTTCCGCCCTACGTCGGTCACCGCGGCTGGTTGGGCGTTCGCCTCGACGTCGACGTCGATTGGGACGAGGTCGCCGCGATCGTCGAGGACGCCTACCGAACCGTCGCTCCGCGCAAGCTCGTGGCCATGCTCGACGCGCCGTCGGCTGAGCCCCCGCGGTGACCGACCGGCCGGTCCTCGATCTGGCCGACGTCGGAGGACGCGACATGTCCGTCGTCGGGCCCAAGGCGGCACGACTCGGGGAGCTGATCGGCGCGGGTCTCCCCGTTCCCGACGGCGTCGTCCTCTCCGTGGATGTCCACCGAACCGCGCTGGCCGTGGCCGGCGTCGCCGAGCAGGTGGCCGCGGGCGTCGCGGAGCTCATCGAACGGGTCGGTGGTGCCGGAGACCTCGACCAGCGGGTCGCGGCGCTGCGGGAGGTCGCGGGACGCGCCGAGATGTCGGTCGGACACCGCTCCGCGTTGCTCGCCGCGTACAGCTCCCTCGTGTCCGGCGACGCCGATGCCGGAGGCATCGGGCCGGCGGTGGCCGTTCGCTCCTCGGCGATCGGTGAGGACACCGAGGACGCCTCGTTCGCCGGCATGTACGACAGCGTGACCGACGTGGTCGGGGCGGACGCGGTCCTGGCCGCGGTCGGGGTGTGCTGGTCGTCGTCGGTGTCGACCCGCTCGATCGCCTACCGCGCCGGCATGGCGCGGCAGCCGTCGGGCGCGTCGGATCCGGCGATGGCGGTGATCGTCCAGCGCATGGCCCCGTCGCAACGGTCCGGCGTCATGTTCACCGTCGACCCCCGCGCCGCGGTCGACCGTCTGGTGATCGAGGCCGTTGGCGCCGGGGGGTCGGTCGTGTCGGGTGGCTCGGACCCCGAGCGGTTCGAGGTCGACCGCACGAGCGGGATCATCGTGGATGCGACCCGACCGAGCGGAGATGGCGACCCGTCGGCGACCTCCGCCCCGGTCCTGTCCCACGCCGAGGTCGCCGCCCTCAACGAGCTCGGTCGGAGCATCGAGGACCACTTCGGCACGCCCCAGGACGTCGAGTGGACGATCGGATCCGACGGGTCGATCTGGATCGTGCAGTCCCGCCCGATCACGGGTCGCCCTGCCACCGCCCCGGGATCCGCGACCCCAGGATCGGGCGGATCGATCCCGATGAGCGGAGGGGCGCCCACGCGGGACGATCCCGACGCGGTGCTGACCGGCACCGGTGCATCGGCGGGGACGGCGCGGGGTCCGGCCCGCGTGCTGCGATCACCGGGCGACGCGCCGGACCTGCTCGACGGCGAGGTGCTGGTCGCGCCGGCCACGTCGCCGGAGTGGCTGCCGGCGCTCATGCGGGCCGCGGCCGTGGTCACCGACACCGGAGGCATGGCCTCTCACGCCGCCATCGTCGCCCGCGAGCGTCGGATCCCGTGCGTGGTCGGGGTCGCGGGAGCGACCGAGCGCCTGGTCGACGGCGAGGTCGTCACCGTCGACGGGAGCGCGGGAACCGTCAGTCGGTCGACCCGGTCCTGATCTGGGACCGCAGGTCCGCCATCCAGCGCTGCGCCGCCTGCTGGGCCGCGTCGGCCTGGTCGCGGACCTCGCCGCCCCGCTCGCCGGCCGCCGGGTAGGAACCCAGGAACTTCACGTCGGCCTGCGTGGCCCGCAGGGTCCGCAGGCAGTCGGCCACCACCTCGTCGGCGACGTGGCCGGCGAGCTCCAGCAGAAAGCAGTAGTCGCCGAGCGACGTCTTGGTCGGACGGCTGTGCAGCAGCGTCAGGTTGATGGAACGAGCCGCGAACTCCTGGAGGATCGCCAGCAGCGAACCGGGCCGATCGGCGCGCTGGTAGACGACGATCGAGGTCTTGTCGTGCCCGGTCGGAGCGGGGATGCCCGAGCGGGCGACCACGACGAAGCGGGTCCGGTTCTCGGGGTGCGACTCGATGTCGGACGCGGCGCGCTCCAAGCCGTACACCTCGGCGGCGCGGGCGTTGGCGATGGCCGCCACCGCCGGGTCCGCGGTGCGGGCGCAGATCGCGGCCGCCTCGGCGGTGGAGTTGGCCGGACGGACCTCGGCGTCGGGCAGGTTCGCCCGCAGCCACGCCCGACACTGGGCGGTCGCGACCGGGATCGAGTGGATGACGCGGACGCCGTCCAACGGAGACCCCGGCGGTACCAGCAGGTGCATGCTCACCGGCTCGACCAGCTCACGCTGGATCACCAGATCGACGTCGAACGCCAGGGTGTCGATGGTGGCGTTGACCGTGCCCTCGATGGCGTTCTCGATGGGCACCACACCGGCATCCACGTCGCCCTCGTTGACCGCGAACAGCACGTCGGCCATGGTCGCCATCGGGACCAACTCGCCGGCGGCCAGGCCCGCCTCCCGGTGCAGTGCCTGCTCGGTGAACGTGCCGACCGGCCCCAGGAACGCGACGCGACGGGCGTCGACGGATCCGGCGGGAGACGGTGAGGAGGTCATGGACTCCGACGCTACCGGCGGTCCCCTCGCTCACCGAAGTGGGATCCGTGGCCCCGGGGCCGGCGCCGGCCGCCGTCGTAGCATCGGCACCCATGGGCTCCGAACCGATCGTCGATCCGTCCACCGTCACGCCGCGCTCGCACCTGGCGCCGGTGTGGTTCCAGGTCACCGACCTGCAGGTCGCCAGCGGGGAGGGCTGCTGGGTCACCACCGTCGACGGCGACCGGTACCTCGACGTCACATCCGGCATCGCCGTCACCTCCACGGGCCACTGCCACCCGACGGTCGTCGCCGCCATCGCCGAACAGGCCCAGCGGTTCGTCCACGCCCAGGTCAACTGCTACCGCCACGACCTGCTCGAACCGCTCGCCGCCCGCCTGGCCGAGCTGGCCCCGGCCGACATCGACACCTTCTTCTTCGCCAACTCGGGAGCCGAGGCCACCGAAGGTGCGGTCAAGCTGGCCAAGCAGGCCACCGGCCGACCCAACGTGATCGTGTTCCAGGGCAGCTTCCACGGACGAACCCACCTGGCGATGGCGATGACCACCTCCAAGACCGGCTACCGCGCCGGGCACACCCCGCTGCCGTCCGGCGTGTTCCCCTCGACGTTCCCGCACACCGTCGGCACCGGCCTGACCGAGAACGACGCGGTCGACCGGGCGTTGGCCGACCTGCGGTTCCTGCTGGCCAGCCAGACCGCCCCGGCCGAGACCGCGGCGGTGATCCTCGAGCCGGTGCTCGGCGAGGGCGGATACCACCCGGCCCCCGACCGGTTCCTGCGCGGCATCCGCGAGATCTGCGACGAGCACGGGATCCTGTTCATCGCGGACGAGGTGCAGTGCGGCTTCGGACGCACCGGCCACATGTTCTACGTCGAGCGCTCCGGGGTGCGCCCCGACATCCTGGTGATGGCCAAGGGCATCGCGTCGGGGTTCCCGATCGCGGCGATCGGGGCGTCGGCCGAGCTGATGCAGCGCTGGCCGGTCGGGTCGCACGGCGGCACCTACGGGGGCAACCCGATCGGCTGCGCGGCGGCGTTGGCCACCATCGAGGTGCTCACCGCGGACGGGTTCCTCGACGCGGTCGACGCCCGCGGCGAGCAGCTCCGAGCGGGCCTGTCGACCCTGGCCGACGCGCACCCGGTGATCGCGGACGTCCGCGGTCCGGGACTGATGGTGGCGATCGAGTTCCGCGACCCGGTCACGGGCGAGCCCGACGCAGCCCGGACCGCCGCGGTCATCGCCCACTGCCGCGAGCAGTCCCGGGTGCTGCTGATGAATGCCGGCACGTGGGGCAACGTGATCCGGTTCATGCCGCCGCTGGTGATCTCCGAGGACGAGGTCGCGCTGGTGCTCGACGCGGTGGGTGCCGCGATGGCCGCCACCGCCTGAGTGCCGGAGCCGGTCGGGCCGATCAGGACGGGACCGTCAGTCGGAAGGGCTGGCGTCCGGGCGGCTGCGGGCGTGGCGCCACAGCGCCCGGTAGCTCGGCCACTCCAGAGCCGGGGTGATGTAGCCGGCGGCCTCGAGCTCGCGCTGCAGCGCGGGCAGCCTGGAGAACGGCACGCCGATGTCGACGTGGTGGGCCAGGTGCCAGCCGGTGTTGAACGGCACGATCCAGAACCGGGCCCAGTACCCCTGCCGGACGTGGTGGGTGGTCAGCCGTCGGTCCGGCGAGGCCTCCATGCCCCCGTGCTCGGCGACGGCGCGCAGCCGGTTGAACACGCGCCACACCGTCATCCACGGGAGCAGCCAGAACACCGGGTACACCCACCAGTGCCCGAGGCCGACCCACAACCCGACGAACAGCACGACCTGCCAGCCCAGGATCTTGAGCGCCACGGGCCGGGCGGTTGGGGAGCGCACCGCGAGCAGCAACGACCGCAGGTTCTTCCAGCCGCTGTTGCCGTCGGCGTCGCGGGTCAGCTTGCGCCGCCACGACGCCGAGGTGATCGGGTAGCCGGTGTAGAGCATCAGGTCGGGTTCGGTGGGTCCGAACTCCTCCCTGTGGTGCGCCATGTGGGATCGGCGGTAGAGGTCGAACGGGACGAAGGCCGGATACGCCAGCAGCCACGCCCCCACCCAGTCGTTGATCCGCCGGTCCGTGAACAGCAGGCGGTGTGACGCCTCGTGGGCGAGGATCGCGAAGCGGGCCATCGCCCGTCCCATCAGGAGGAACGCCGCGATCCAGCCGATCGGGTTCCCCCACCACGCAGCCAGGGCGAGCACTCCGACCGACTGGATCCACACCCCGGCGACGTGACCGACGTTGGCCACGTTCGGGACCCGGTACAGCTCGGCGCGCAGCTCCCCGACGGGTCGACCGGTGGGGCCCAGGCGCTCGGTGGGCAGCACGTCGGTCAGGGCCTCCGACGGCGGCAGCATCGTGAGCGGGGCACGGACGGTGGCGGTCACACAACCAGATTACACAGTCAGTGACAACTGAACCAGGAGTGTAATGGTCAGTCCCCGTCTAGCGTGGGGGAGTGGCCCCACCGACCTCGAGACCCCCGGTGGTGGCCGACCGTCCGTTGACCACCCGCTCGGTGCTGGCGTCGACGCTGTTGGGGACCCACCCCCCTCGGATGCCGGCTCCGGCGCTGGTTCGCGCCGGAGCTCTGTTCGGACTGGAGGAGGGAGCGGTCCGCACCGCCCTGTCGCGGATGGTCGCAGCCGGCGATGCCACTCGTGACGACGACGGCTGGTACGAGCTGACCGGTGAGCTCGCCGAGCGCCAACGACGCCAGGAGGCCAGCCGATCCGCCACCACGCTCGAGTGGTCCGGTGCCTGGACCCAGGCCGTGGTCGAGCCGGGTGGTCGTTCCGCCGCGGACCGGGCGGCCCTGCGCCGGGCGATGGGACGACTGCGGATGGCCGAGCTGCGCGACGGCGTCTGGCTGCGTCCCGACAACCTGCCGATGGACGACGACCGAACCGAATCCCGGAGCGTCGTCGCGCCGTTCACCCGCTGGTTCCGCGTCCACCCCGACGATGACGCCGACCTGGCCACCCGGCTGTGGGACCTGCCGTCGTGGGGGGAGCACGCCGTCGACCTGCGACGGGAGATGGCCCGACTCCTCGAACGCCTCGACGCCGGCGACGTCGACGCCCTCGCTCCGGGGTTCGTGCTGTCCGCCGCGGTCCTGCGCCATTTCAACGCCGATCCGCTGCTGCCCCGGGAGCTGCTCGACCGGCGTTGGCCCGGCGACGCGCTGCGTGCCGACTACAAGAGATACGACCGCGCCTACAGGGACCTGTTGGCGGGCTGGCTCCGCTCGGGTGAACGGGGAGGGCCGCAGTAGCGTGCCGGACGTGAGCGATCCCCGTCCCGAACCGACCGACCACCCCCGGGCCGCGGGAACGTACGGCCCGGGTGCGTTCGACGACCGCTTCTACTTCCGCCAGCTGCTCGCCGGTCGGGACTTCGCGGTCGGCGACCCGGTCGCGACCCAGATGGTCAACTTCGCCTACCTGATCGGCGACCGTGTCCGGGGCGAGTGCGTCGTGGTCGACCCGGCCTACGCGGTGTCGGACCTGGTCGCGGTCGCGGCCGCCGACGGGATGACGCTCAGCGGCGCGCTGGTCACCCACTACCACCCCGACCACTGCGGGGGATCGATGATGGGCATGACCATCGAGGGCGCGGCCGAGCTCGTCGAGGTGGCGGGGGTGCCGATCCACGTCCAGTCCGATGAGGCCGAGTGGGTGCTCAAGGTCACCGAGCTGACGGCTGCAGACCTGGTGACCCACGACGCCGGCGACACCGTGATGGTCGGTGACATCCCCGTCGAGCTGATCCACACCCCGGGCCACACGCCGGGCAGCCAGTGCTTCTACGTCAACAACTGCCTGGTGTCCGGCGACACGCTCTTCCTCGATGGGTGCGGCCGTACCGACCTGCCCGGCGGCGACCCCGAGGCGCTGTACCACTCGCTGACCGGCACCCTCGCCCGAGTGCCCGACGACGCCCTGCTGTTCCCGGGCCACCAGTACTCGGTCGAGTCCTCGGACCTGATGGGCGACACCCGGGCCCGCAACGTGGTGTTCAAGCCGCGCAGCGCCGAGCAGTGGCTGATGATGTTCGGTCCCGGCTGAGCGGTCCGCGAACAGGCAAGGCGCCGGTGCCAACCTTGGGCGGGTGACCGACCTCACCGCCGGACGTCCACCCGAGGGATCGACCGAGCCCGCCGCGGACCCCGACGTCGAGGTGCCGCAGCTCGTCTTGCACATGGGGCAGGGCCGGGCGCTCCCCCGTTGGTTCTGGCGGGCGATCGTCGCCGTCGCGGTGTCGGTCGCGGCGTACCAGTTCGGCCGGTCGATCCTGATCCAGCTCCAGGGTTTCCTGCTCATCGTCGCCATCTCGCTGTTCCTGTCGTTCGCGGTCGAACCCGCGGTCGACTTCCTGGCCGACCGGGGCTGGAAGCGCAGCCTGGCCACCCTGTTCTGCTTCCTGGCCCTGTTCGTGGTCGGCGGCCTGTTCCTGTTCGTGATGGGCGACCTGGTCGTCACCCAGGTCGAGGATCTCGTCGACCGCGCCCCTTCGTACCTGGACGAGTCCGCGGACTGGATCAACAACACCTTCGACACCGACATCACCACCGACGACATCACCACGCAGATCGAGAGCTACCAGGACGACCTGACCGACATCGCCAAGAGCCTCGGCGGTCGGGTCCTGTCGGTCACCGGCACGCTGTTCGGACTGCTGTTCCAGGCGTTCACGATCGGGCTGTTCAGCTACTACATGACCTCGCAGGGCCCGCAGCTGCGACGCAACGTCTGCTCGATCCTGCCGCAGCGGAACCAGCGGACCGTGCTGCTGCTGTGGGAGCTGGCCATCCAGAAGACCGGGGGATGGATCTACTCGCGGTTGTTGCTGGCTGTCCTGTCCTCGGCGTGCACGTGGGTGTTCCTGTCGATCGTCGGTGTGCCCTCGCCGTTGGCGCTGGCGCTGTGGGTCGGGCTGATCAGCCAGTTCATCCCCGCCATCGGCACCTACCTGGCCGGCGCGCTGCCGGTGCTGGTCGCTCTGCTCAACGACCCGATCGACGCGCTGTGGGTGCTCGGGTTCATCCTCGTGTACCAGCAGGTCGAGAACTACCTGTTCGCCCCCAAGATCACCGCACAGACCATGGACCTGCACCCCGCGGTGGCGTTCGGGTCCGCGATCGTCGGCGGGACGTTGCTCGGACCGATGGGGGCGATCATGGCGTTGCCCGCTGCCGGAGTGGTGCAGGCGTTCGTCTCGACGGTTCTCGAGCGCCACGAGGTCGTCGACTCGCACCTGACCGAGATGGAGGAGATCCGCGCCGAGTCCGGCGACCAGGGCGTGCGCCGGGCCATGCGCCGGATGCTGCGCATGGGCGACGGCGACGCCGCGGTCGGGGTGCGACGGATGGACGACGACGGCATCCCGCTCGACCCCGCTACGGGCCCTGATCGCGCCTCGTCAGCCGACGCCGCCGACAGCTCCGATCAAGTCGCCGGCAGCGTCGACGATCGGGAGACGGGGCCGACCGAGGGTCGCAGCGACTGACGCGGATCAGGTCCGGACGCGACCGTCGCAGGTGAGCAGGAACCGACCCAGGGTCCGCAGCAGACGACCACGGTCGTCGTCCCACGCCAGGCGGGGTTCTGACCAGAACACCTGCAGCGCTCCGACGGTCCGGCCCCGCTGACGCAACGGCAGGTGCAGGCACGACCGCACGCCCAGTTCACCGAGGGTGCGGGCGCCGTCGGGGTCGGCGGGCAGGGCGCGGGCGTCGTCGATGAGGACGAACCGGTCCGCGGCCAACGGGGCCAGGCCCCAGGGGAACCAGCCGGTGTCGACCGCGTCGGGCACCGGCGCGCACACCCCGCCCGGGCGAGTACGTCGCGACCGAACCGACGGTCGGGCGTGGACCGCGGCGGCCCGACGGGCACCGACGCGGAACAGCGCCGCTGCGTCGGCCCAGCAGGCGTCGCGCACCAGGTCCAGCCCCTCGTCGAGCAGCCGTTGGGTGCTCCAGTCGTGGGCGTGGTCGGTCAGCCGGTCGATGGACGCGCTGAGGCCGGCCAGGTCGGGGCCGGATGGGTCGGTCAAGGGCGCGTCGGGGTCGGTCTGTCGATCGGCTGGCATCGTCCCACCAGCGTCGGCGCGTCCCACCCCCAACTGAACAACATCGATATAGGGGTGCTCAACGACACACCTTGTCGCAATCCGGACCCCAGAAATCCGCCGGCCGACCCGGTCAGGCACAATGGCGGGGCGGACCACCGGAGGTGGATCGCTCGGGGGGACCGACAAGGGGGACGGAACGTGCACGACCTGATCATCCGCGCCGGATCGGTGGTCGACGGGACGGGCTCCGCGGCCCGTACCGCGGACGTCGCCATCACCGACGGCATCATCAGTGAGGTCGGTCGCGTCGACGGCCCCGCCCGCCGGGAGCTCGACGCCGACGGGCTGCTCGTGACCCCGGGATTCGTCGACATCCACACCCACTTCGACGGCCAGGTCACCTGGGATCCGATGCTGACCCCGACGTGCTGGCACGGGGTGACCACGGTGGTGATGGGCAACTGCGGGGTCGGGTTCGCCCCGGTGCACCCGGACCGCCACGACTGGCTGATCGGGCTGATGGAGGGCGTCGAGGACATCCCCGGAGCTGCGCTGTCCGACGGGATCCGCTGGAGCTGGGAGACCTTCCCCGAGTACCTCGACGCCGTCGACCGGGCCCCCAAGATGCTCGACGTCGGCACCCAGGTTCCCCACGGTGCGGTCCGGGCCTACGTGATGGGCGAGCGCGGCGCCCGCAACGAGCCGGCCACCGCGGACGACATCGAGATGATGGCGGCCATCGTCGGAGAAGCGGTGCGGGCCGGTGCGCTCGGGTTCTCCACCTCGCGGACCATCGCCCACATGGCCATCGACGGCGAACCGGTCCCCGGAACCTTCGCCGCCGAGGACGAGCTGTTCGGCATCGGCGCCGCCCTCGCCGAGGCGGGTACCGGGGTGTTCGAGCTGGCACCGGCGGGTGCCCTGGGTGAGGACCTGGCCGCGCCCGACACGGAGATGGCGTGGATGCGTCGGCTCGGCGCGGCGATCGACCGTCCGATCGTGTTCGCTCTCACGCAGAACGACCACGACCCGCTCGCCTACCGTCGCATGCTCGAGCTCAGCGCGGAGGCGCAGGACGAGGGCTCGCTGGTCATCCCGCAGGTCGCGTCCCGGCCGATCAACCTGCTGCTCGGCCTGCAGACGTTCCACCCGTTCTCGTACTGCCCGTCGTGGTCCGAGGTGGGTCTGCTGTCGATCGCGGAGCGGGTCCGGGCGATGGGCGACCCGGCGTTCCGGGAGCGGCTCCTGGCCGAGGTCGGGGAGATGGACCCGGCCATGGCCCAGTTCCTCGACCCGGAGCGGGTGGTCACGATGGGGGCGGTTCCCGACTACGAGCCGTCGCTGGACCAGACGATCGGCGCTCGGGCTCGGGCCCGGGGCATCAGCCCGTGGGAGTTGTACTACGACGACCTCCTCGGCGACGACGGCGACGCGCTGATCATGCGACCACTGCTCAACTACAGCGACTTCAACCTCGATGCAGTGCACGAGATGCTGTCCAGCCCGGTCACGCGGTGGGGCCTCGGCGACGGCGGCGCCCACTGCGGAACGACCTGCGACGCATCAGCGGCCACGTTCCTGCTGACGCACTGGGCCCGCGATCGCGCCGACGGGCTGCCGGTGGAGCAGGCGGTCCGGACCCTCACCTCGGACACCGCGTCGCTCTACGGGCTGGGCGATCGCGGTGTGCTCGCAGCGGGCCGGGTCGGGGACGTGAACCTGATCGACCTCGACGCTCTCAGCCTGCGGCGACCGGAGATGGTGCACGACCTTCCCGGCGACGCCCGCCGATTCATCCAGCGAGCGGACGGCTACCGGGCGACGGTCAAGTCCGGCGAGGTCACCCTCGTCGACGGCGAGGACCAGGGCGCTCGCCCGGGTCGACTGCTCCGCGGCGCCCGCTGACGGGTCCGGGCTCGGATTTCTGGGGTCCGGATTGCGACAAGGTGTGTCGTTGAGGACCCCTATATCGAGATGAGTTCGAAGGTGACGGCGAGGTCGACGCCGAGGCGGGGCCCGGCCCACTCGGCCATGCCTCGCAGGAACGGCTCCGGGTCGGTGCCCGGCGTCCCCGGCGGGAGCGCGTCCAGATAGGTGCGGTGCGCCTCGAGCGACTCGACGCCCTTGTCGATCCAGTCCCCGACATCGACGCCGTGGGTGGCCATGTCCGACCCCAGGAACGCCGCGAAGCGGGTGCCGGACCACGGTTCGCCGGCGTCGGTGAACAGCCACCGGTTGCCGGCGTCACGAGCGGCGTCGAGCAACGCGAGTCCGGTGTTGCGGTGATCGACGTGGTTCCAGCCCTCGCCGCCCCAGTGCTCGCGGAAGTTGGTGGCGATCAACACGTCCGGGCGGTGCCGGCGGATCGCCGCGGCCAGGTCCCGGCGCAGGTCCAGGTCGGCCACCACCAGCCCGTCGGGACGGCCCATGAACTCGACGGTGTGCACCCCGACCACCGCGGCCGACGCGATCTCCTCGTCGCGGCGCAACGGCCCGCACTCCTCGGGGGCCATGCCGTCGATGCCCGCCTCGCCGTCGGTCACCAACAGGTAGATGACCTCCTTGCCCTGGGCGGTCCATCGGGCGACGGCGGACGCGGCGCCGTACTCCAGGTCGTCGGGGTGGGCGACCACGGCCAGCGCGCGGTCCCAGTCCTCGGGGAAGGTCCTCAACTCGGCCATCGACGCGTCTCCTGGTGTTCGGTTGTTCGGTTGTTCGGGTGCTCGGGGCCCCGGCGGGTGCGCGGGGATCGTGCTGTGGTCTACCCCGCGCCTACGATCGCCGACCGGAGGTGACCATGATCCACGCCGCAGGGTTCGCGACCGAGTTCAACACCGTCATGCTGGTCCTGCGCGTCGTGGCCGGCGTGACGCTGTTCCTGCACGGCTACAACAAGGTGTTCCGCGGCGGGAAGATCGAGGGGACCGCCGGCTGGTTCGAGGGCCTGGGCATGAAGCCCGGCCGGCTCAACGCCTGGATGGCGGCCAGCACCGAGATGGGAGCAGGCGTGCTGCTGACCGTCGGCCTGCTCACCCCGTTCGCGGCCGCCGGGCTGATCGGGATCATGGTGGTCGCGGCCCGCACCGATCACCGGGGGTCGTTCTTCATGTTCAAGAACGGCTGGGAGTACGTGATGGTGTTCGGGTTCCTGGCCTGGGGCATCGGGGCGCTCGGCCCGGGCGAGTGGTCCCTCGACCACGCCCTCGGCATCCTCGACGACCTGACCCGGGACTGGCGCGGCGCCCTCATCGCGGGCGTGCTCGGACTGGTCGCCGGCATCGGCACCCTCGTGGTGTTCCACCACCCGGAGCCGGCCGCCGACTCCGGCGGCAGCTGAGCCGAACCGACCCGATCGGGTCGGATCCCGGCCGAGCCGATCTCAGGGCTGCAGGCCGGTGCTCTCCGCCCCCTCGGCCGGTCCCTCGGCCGGCCCGGCGGTGGCGGGAGGCCGGTGGAACTCGATGGCGAACGTGGCCGGCCCGTCGAACTCGACGTGGTGACGTCGCTGCGGCGGGATGACCTGGGACCCGCCGGCGCTGACGGTGCGGGGCCGGTCGGACTCGTCCTCGAACACGAAGCGCAGGCTCCCGGTGTGGACCAGCAGCCGGGCCCACACCCCGGCCGCCACCTGGTGCGCCCGCAGCAGGCCGCCGGGGTGGTTCGCCTCGTCGAACACGTCGGTGGTGCGGGCGAGCTCCAGGCCGTCGGGGAGCTCGATCGGGTCGGGTCGGTCGTCCATGCCCCCATCCTGGCGCGCGACGCAGCGACTCCCGGCCTCGGGAGGTCGGCCGCACGTTCGGTAACCTCGCTCGACGGCGTTCCGGTCGAGCGGAGCTGCCGCCACGCCGGAGGTCCCCTCGACCGGGACCCAGACGACGGAGATCAGCGTGTCCGAACCGACGACGGCCCCGACGGCCGCGACCGCCCTGGCCGGGGGCTTCGATCCGGCCGACGAGGAAGCGTGGCTCGCCGCGGTCGACAAGGTGCTCAAGGGGGCACCGTTCACCAAGCTGGTCGGCCGTACCGCCGACGGCGTCACGGTCCAGCCGCTCTACACCCCCGACAACTCCCCGGGAGCCGCCGACGAGGCCGGCTTCCCCGGCCAGGCACCGTTCACCCGCGGCACGCACCCAGCACCACGCCCGGACGTGGCCTGGGACATCCGATCGGTCGTCGGGGGGCCGGACCCCGCCGCCGCCAACGCCCGGGCGCTCACCGATCTGGAGCGCGGGGTCACCAGCCTCGAGGTGCCCTGGACCGAGGCGACCGACCTGGACGCGGTCCTTTCCGGCGTCCACCTCGACCTGGCCCCGGTCGTGCTGCGGCCGGGGTTCGACTTCACCGCCGCCGCCGACGCACTGATCGCCCTGTGGGACCAGCGCGGGATCGACCCCGCCCAGGCCGTCGGCGGATTCGGTGCCGACCCGCTCGCTGCGCTGGCGGCCCGGGGCGGGGCCGGACAGGACCCGCAGGCCCTTCTCACCGAGCTGGGCGCACTGGCGGCGCGCACCGCTGCCACCCACCCCCGGGTGCGGTCCGTGACGGTCAGCACCCTCCCGGCGGTCGAGGCCGGCGCGTCCGAGGCCCAGGAGCTGGCGATCATGCTGGGGACCGGGGCGGCCTACCTGCGGGCCATGTCCGCCGCGGGGCTCAGCGCGGATGAGGCCGCCGGACAGATCCAGCTGGAGCTGGCGGCCGACGAGGACGTGTTCGCCACCGTCGCCAAGCTGCGCGCCGCCCGTCGCCTGTGGGCCAACCTGCTCGGTGCCGTCGGCGTGTCGGGCGACGCTCCCGCACCGGTGCTGCACGTGGTCGAGGCCCGCCGCATGCTCACCCGTCGAGACCCGTGGGTGAACCTCCTGCGCACCACCGCGGCGGTGTTCGCGGCCGGCATCGGCGGCGCCGACGGCGTGACCGCCCACCCCTACGACGTCCTGCTCGGCGACCCGAGCGACCTCGGCCGCCGCATGGCCCGCAACACCCAGATCCTCCTCCAGGAGGAGTCGAACCTGGGGCGGGTGATCGATCCGGCGGGCGGTTCCGGTTACGTCGAGAGCCTCACCGACGAGCTCGCGGACCTGGCGTGGCGTCTGCTCCAGGAGCTCGAGTCGGTCGGTGGGATGCCGACGGTGCTGCTCGACGGCACCCTCGCCGCCCGCATCGCGGATGTCCGCGACGCCCGCCTGGCGCGGATCGCCACCCGTCGGGCTCCGATCACCGGGGTCAGCGAGTTCCCCGACCTCGGCGAGGACCCGCCGCCACCGCCTCCACCGGAACCCGACGGCGTCGATCCGCTGCTGGTCCCGGTTCGCTGGGCCGAGCGCTTCGAGGAGCTGCGCGACCGAGCCGACGCCGCCCGCGCCGCGGGTCGCGAGCCGGTGGTGTTCCTGGCCAACCTCGGTCCGGTGGCCACCCACACCGCCCGGGCGACGTTCGCCAAGAACCTCTTCGAGGCCGGCGGACTGCGCACCGTCACCTCCGGTCGAGGGGCCGGCACCGGTTTCGCCACCGCGGCCGATGCCGCCGAGGACTTCGCCGCCAGCGGTGCCGCCCTGGTGTGCATCTGCTCGTCGGACGCCGTCTACGCCGAACACGCGGTCGCAGCCGCCGAGGCGCTGCGCGCCGCGGGGGCACGTCGGGTGTACCTGGCCGGCAACCCGGGCGACCGCCGCGCCGCCGAGGAGGCCGCCGGAGTCGACGAGTTCGTCCACGTCGGCGTCGACGTGCTCGCCACCCTGGAACGGGCGCAGGAGATCCTGGAGGTGTCGTCATGACCGCGGACGGACCCCGCTTCGAGGTCCCCGACCTCAGCACCGTCGACCTGGCCGCGTCGGCCGCCGCCGATCCCGGGGCCCGGGATCGCTGGGCCGCCGCGGCGCAGTCCGCGACCGGGCTCGCCGTCGACGAGCAGCGATGGGAGACGCCCGAGGGCATCGACGTCGCCCCGCTGTACTCGGCGGCCGACCTCGACGGGCTCGACTTCCTGCACACGTACCCGGGTCTGGCGCCGTTCCTGCGGGGTCCGTACCCGACCATGTACGTCAACCAGCCGTGGACGATCCGCCAGTACGCCGGGTTCTCCACCGCCGAGGACTCCAACGCCTTCTACCGGCGCAACCTGGCCGCCGGGCAGAAGGGGCTGTCGGTCGCCTTCGACCTGCCCACCCACCGTGGTTACGACTCCGACAACCCCCGCGTCGCCGGCGACGTCGGCATGGCGGGGGTCGCCATCGACTCCATCTACGACATGCGGGTCCTGTTCGACGGGATCCCGCTCGACCAGATGTCGGTGTCGATGACCATGAACGGCGCGGTCCTCCCCGTGCTGTCGCTCTACATCGTCGCCGCCGAGGAGCAGGGCGTGGCGCCCGAGAAGCTCGCCGGGACGATCCAGAACGACATCCTCAAGGAGTTCATGGTCCGCAACACCTACATCTACCCGCCGACGCCGTCGATGCGGATCATCTCCGACATCTTCAGCTACACCTCGGAGCGGATGCCGAGGTTCAACTCGATCTCGATCTCCGGCTACCACATGCAGGAGGCGGGCGCGACGGCGGACCTGGAGCTCGCGTACACACTCGCCGACGGCCTCGAGTACATCCAGGCCGGCCTCGACGCCGGTCTCGACGTCGACGCCTTCGCGCCGCGGCTGTCGTTCTTCTGGGCGATCGGCATGAACTTCTTCATGGAGATCGCCAAGATGCGCGCGGCGCGGCTGCTGTGGGCGAAGTTGGTGAAGGAGCGCTTCGATCCCGGCAACGCCAAGTCGTTGTCGTTGCGCACGCACTCGCAGACCTCGGGCTGGTCGCTGACCGCGCAGGACGTGTTCAACAACGTGATCCGCACCTGCGTCGAGGCGATGGCGTCGACCCAGGGCCACACCCAGAGCCTGCACACCAACAGCCTGGACGAGGCGCTCGCGCTGCCGACGGACTTCTCGGCCCGCATCGCCCGCAACACCCAGCTGTTCCTGCAGCAGGAGTCGGGGACCACCCGGGTCATCGACCCGTGGGGCGGCAGCTACTACGTCGAGCGGCTCACCGCCGAGCTGGCCCAGCGGGCGTTGACCCACATCGCCGAGGTCGACCAGCTCGGAGGCATGGCCGCCGCGATCGAGGCGGGCATCCCCAAGCTCCGCATCGAGGAGGCTGCGGCGCGCACCCAGGCCCGCATCGACGCCGGCCGTCAGCCGGTGATCGGGGTCAACAAGTACCGCCTGGACGAGCACGAGGACATCGACGTCCTCAAGGTCGACAACTCGGCGGTGCGTGCCGGGCAGATCGCCAAGCTGGAGCGCCTCCGCGCCGAACGCGACCCCGAGGCGGTACGGGTCGCGCTGGAGGCGTTGACGAACGCGGCGTCCTCGGGCGAGGGCAACCTGTTGGACCTCGGCGTCGCCGCGGCGCGGGCCAAGGCGTCGGTCGGTGAGATCAGCGACGCGCTGGAGAAGGTGTACGGCCGGCACCGCGCCGACATCCGGTCGATCTCCGGCGTGTACCGCAGCGAGCTCGGAGAGAGGGGTGCCGCGGTGGACCAGGTCAGGCGCAAGGTCGAGGCGTTCGAGGCCGCTGACGGCCGGCGGCCGCGGATCCTGCTGGCGAAGATGGGTCAGGACGGACACGACCGCGGCCAGAAGGTCATCGCCTCGGCGTTCGCGGATCTCGGCTGGGACGTCGACATCGGACCGCTGTTCCAGACCCCCGAGGAGGTCGCCCGTCAGGCGGTCGAGGCCGACGTGCACATCGTCGGGCCGTCGTCGCTCGCCGCCGGACACCTGACGCTGGTCCCCGAGCTCAAGCAGGCGTTGGAGGCTCTCGGCCGACCCGACATCCTCGTCGTGGTCGGCGGGGTGATCCCGCCCCAGGACTACCCGGCGCTGTACGACGCGGGTGCCGCCGCGGTGTTCCCGCCCGGCACCGTCATCCACGAGGCCGCCTCGGACCTGCTCGACCGCCTGGCCGACCAGCTCGGCTACGACCTCTCGACCTGAGGACTCCGTCCCCGTCCCGGTTCTGTAGTGCGAGATCCAGGCGAACGCCTGGATCTCGCACTACAGAGCGGCGTCACCGGAGGGGTTCGGTGTCGCGGAGGGGTTCGGTGAAGTGCAGGAGGAGGGCCCGGAAGCCCGTGGCGTAGATCTGTGCATCGTCGGCGGAGGTGTCCGATCCTCGGCTGATGCGGTGTCGGATGACCGAGCCCATCATGAAGGCGTTGACCGACGTGATGAGGTGCCCGACGGTGTAGGGCTCGCGCATCCGGCGACCAGACGTGACCAGGTAGAGGTCGTAGTAGGAGTCGAAGCCGGACGAGCCTGTCGCCAGCAGGCGACGAACCCGTGGATCGTGGACGTAGTTGTAGAAGCTGAACTGCGCCTGGGCCCGCGGGTCGTCGCGCAGGTCCCGGTAGGAACCGGTCGACAGGTGCACGGCCAGGTCGGTCACGTCGATGAACGGCCGGCCCTCGTCGTCGACCGCTTCGGCGATGATCTGCTCGGCGCGCTCCAGGCCCTCTTTCTCCACCTGATCGAGCAGGTGCTGCAGGAGGTCGCGCCGGTAGTCGTCCTGCGAGTCCCAGAGGTGGTAGAGCGCTCCCTTGGTGACCCCGGCGTGGCGGGCCACGTCGGAGACCTTGACGTTCGCCAGCGCTTCGAGGGGGCCCGCCGGGGACCCGGCGTCGCCGAAGCCCGTGACCAGATCCGCGCCGATGCGCAGGTAGTCGAGGCGCCGCTCCGCCGCCGTCGGTCGCGCCATCAGGGGTTCCCCCCGCTCTCGTGGGCGGTGTCGGGTTCTTGGGCGGTGTCGGGTTCGGTGAAGGCGTCGAGGAAGGCGGTGATGCACGACGCGAACAGGCTCTGGGGTCGGCCCTGCACGACGACCTCGGGCGTACGGTCCGGGTCGTTGCGATGCTCCAGGCAGAAGCCGTGCATCAGCGCGGCGACCGCAGCGCTGAAGTCCCGCAGGTCGGTCCCGACTCGGGGCCGCCGTCCGAGCTGTCGCACCGAGGTGGCGACCATCGCCTCGAACTCGGCCAGGCTGGCGCGGAACTCCTCGTCGAGGTCGGAGTGGACTCCACCGTCGTGCAGGTACGACAGCATCCCGATCCGGGCGAAGAACGACGGGTCGTCCTTGAACCGTTCGAAGACGTGGTCGGCCCACTCGACCGGTGTCGGAAGGTCGTCGGTGGCCTCGGCCAGCTCGCGGGTGGCGTCGGTGACGGCGGGCATCCCGGCCAGCCGGCCCTCGTCGAGCATGAACTCCAACAGGTCGTGCCAGTACGCCTCCTGGGAGTCCCACAGGTGGTACAGCGCTCCCTTGGTGACCCCGGCGCGGGCGGCCACGTCGGCGACGCGGACGTGGGCGAACGCGAGCCCCGGGTCGGGTCGGGCCGCGGTCTGCTCGGTCAGCAGCTCCACGCCCGCATCCAGGTAGTCCTGTCGTCGTTCTTCCCGGGTCCTGCGCGCCATCGTGGTGTGTCGTACGGTCATCCGTACTGATCGTGCCGGCCCTCTCCCGGCGATCACCCTAGAGCCGGGCGTGCGAGAGTGGTGAACCCGGTTCGCGACAGCGGCGGCGGGGCACGATCACGCCGGTTCGGATGCCCGGTAGGGTGCCGTCGATGGCGGCCCTGCTCCCGGTCAGCGACTACGCCCGCGGGATCCGCGCCGGCGATCGCAGCGTCCTGGCCCGGGCGATCACCCTGGTCGAGAGCCAGAACCCGGAGCACCGGACGGTCGCCCAGGCACTGGTGCAGGAGCTGTTGGCGTCGACCGGTGGCGCGCATCGGGTGGGCATCACCGGGGTGCCGGGCGTGGGCAAGAGCACCTTCATCGACCAGCTCGGCATCGACCTCACCGCGGCCGGTCACCGGGTCGCGGTCCTGGCGGTCGATCCGACCAGCTCGCGCACCGGCGGCTCGATCCTGGGCGACAAGACCCGTATGGAACGACTGGCGGTGGACCCGGCGGCGTTCGTGCGGCCGTCGCCCGCGGGCCGCTCGCTGGGCGGCGTGACCCGAGCGACGCGGGAGACGATCCTGCTGTGCGAGGCGGCAGGCTTCGACGTCGTGCTGGTCGAGACGGTGGGGGTCGGGCAGTCCGAGACCGTGGTGGCCGACATGGTCGACTTCTTCCTGGTCCTCATGCTCGCCGGCGCCGGCGACGAGCTCCAGGGCATCAAGAAGGGGGTGCTCGAGCTGGCCGACCTGGTGGCGGTCAACAAGGCCGACGGCGACAACCGCCCCCGGGCCGAGTTGGCTGCCGCGGACTACCGCGCCGCTCTGCACCTGATGTCGCCGGCATCGCCGACGTGGAGCCCGCCCGTCGTCGTCTGCTCCGGTCTGACCGGCGACGGGCTCGACGAGCTGTGGCAGCAGGTGGTGATCCACCGGGCCAGGATGTCGGCCACCGGCGAGCTCCAGGAACGTCGACGGGACCAGCAGGTCCGGTGGATGTGGGCGATGCTCGACGACCGGCTGCGCGACGATCTGCGGACCGATCCCGCCATGGGGGCGGTTCTCGACGCGGCGCGGCAACGGGTCCACGACGGTGAGATCCCCGCGACCGTCGCGGTCGACGAGGTGTGGCGGCGCTACCTGGAGTGCCGCTCCTGACTGCTCAGGACCTGTCCGTTCAGGACCTGTCCGACCCAGGAGCGGGACGGCGCGGGATGAACGACGGGTCGGAGTCGTTCGGTCCGGGCGCGACGTGGATCGATCCGAGCTCCAGCTCCTGGCCGCACTCGCTGCAGTGGGGGACCGCCTGACAGACGTGACCGCAGGTGTCGTGGACCAGGACGGTGGGATGGTCCTCCAGATCGAGGGCCCACTTGTCGCCCCACTGACGGATGGCGGTCATCACCGGCCAGAGGTCCCGACCCTTGTCGGTCAGGCGGTACTCGTCGCGGGGAGGGTGCTCGGAGTAGCGCCGACGCTCGAGGATGCCGTGGGCGACCAGGGTGTCGAGTCGACTGGTCAGGATGTTGCTGGCGATGCCGAGCCGGGTGCGGAAGTCCTCGAAGCGCCTCACGCCCAGCAGGGCGTCGCGGATGATCAGCAGCGACCACCACTCGCCGATCTGCTCGAGGGACTGGGCCACCGAGCACTGCATGTCGGTGAACGATGCGCGGCGCACGACCCCACCCTACGAGGCCGGTCCGACCGGTAGGTGCAGCGTCGCGACGGGACCGTCGAAGGACGCAGCAGCGTCGGGGACGCCGCGGAGGAGTCGGTCGATCAGGAACCCCTGCTCGCGCTGCACGTCGGCGTCGACGGTGCGGATCCCGTGCTGTGCCGCGTGCCTCATGAGGTGGGACAGCAGGCGGGTCCCGACGCCGCCGGCCTGCCAGCGGTCCTCCACCAGCACGGCGACCTCGGCGGCGCCGCGACCGCTCCGGTGGAGCGTGGCGATCCCGACGACGGCTCCGTCGACGTCGGCCACCAACGTGATGATCGCCCCGCGACCGCGCAGCAGCGCGGTCAGGCGTGACGGCTCGGCGCCGGTGAGAGGGGCGTGGAAGCGATGCCGGATCGAGTCGGGGCTGCACCGCAGTGCCATCTCGGTCAGGGCGGGACCGTCGTCGGGCGTGATCGATCGGATGATCGGCCGGGCCCCGGGGTCGGGGGTCGCGAGCCTCCGCTCCCGGAGGGCGGCCAGGTCGGCCATGGCGGGATCGAATTGCATCATGCCATGAAGGGTACGACGGCAACTTGCGTCATGCAATGCACAAGTCAGGAGGGTGGCGTCACGGGAAGTTCTGCCCTCGGGCTTGCCCGGACCCCCGATGCTGCGCTTCTCTCGCGGCGTGGCGGAACGGCGGCCGGGGGCCGTGCTCGTGATGGCGGTGCTGCTGGTCCTCGGCTTCGCGCTGGTCGTGAGGTGGCACGCGGGTCGCTCGTTGGCGGCTCCCCAGCCGGTCGCCGCGGTCGCGGGAGCCGTGCTCGACCGTGACGGCCCCGACCCCGCCGTCAGCTCAGCCCTTCAGCGTTCGGTGCTGCGGGTCCATGCATCGGGGTGCGGCCAGGAGCGTCAGGCCACGGTGACCCTCGTACGACGGGCCGACACGGTGGTCGGCCTGACCAACCAGCACGTCGTCGCCGGGACCGACCGGGTCGACGTGGACGGCGTGGCCGGCTCCGCGGACGTGTCGGGTGTGGTCGCCGACCGCGACGTGGCCGAGATCGACGGCGCGGCGCTCTCCGACGGCGGCGCCGAGCCGCTCGAGGCGGGGCCCCGACCGGTCCTGGGCTCCCGGGTCATGGTCGCGGGCTACCCCGACGGTCGCTTCCTCGCCGCGTCGGGAACCGTGCGGTCGGTGGAAGCCCGCCAGGGCTACGGCGCGACCACCGAGGTGATGGTGGTCGACGTCGACGCGGTTCCCGGGATCTCGGGCGGGGTCGTCATCGACATCACCGGCCGGGCCGTCGGGTTGATCGCCGCGTCCGATCCGGTCACCCACGACGTCGTCGCGTATCCGCTCGACGCGATCGGGGCCGCGGACCCCGCTCTGGGTGCGGCGTGTCGCCCCGCCGACCCGGCGGCCACCGGCGCGGGCTGAGCGCCGGCGGTCCACTCCGGAGTCAGGCTCGGGGGTGGGCCTCGAACCAGTCGAGGGCGATGTCGGTGGCGTCGATCGTCTGCGTCGTCGGCCCGATGTCGATCGACGCCCCGGGCCAGGTGTGGCCGCCACCCTCGATCGAGTAGAACTCCACGCCCCGACCGTCCGGGCAGCCCGGGTACGTCCAGTGCTCCACGTCGGATCCGATCGGCTGGACACGGGGTTCCGCGCCGCACCCGGCGGCCGAGGCCCAGCCGGCCATGTTGCCGCGGGCACCGGGCAGTCCGGCGTTCGGGCCGGTCACCACCACACCCGGATCGGCGCCCTCGCCATAGGGGACGACCGTGTCGGCCGTCCCGTGGAACGCGACCACCGACATCGGAGGGCAGTCCGAGGGGTGGACCTCGACGGTGACGAGGGCGATCGACGCGAAGCGGTCCGCGTGAGCGCACGCGGTCGCGGCGGCCTTCCACGCTCCGAGCGACATCCCGGTCAGGTGCACCCGGTCGAGGTCGACGCAGTACCCCGCGGTCACCTGGTCGAACACGGCGGTCAGGAACTCGTCGTCGGCGCCGGTCGGGGCCAGCTCCCACTTGCCGCCGATCGCGTCGGGGGTGACGGTGATCCACCCCCGCTCACCGGCGCGTGCGGCCATCTCGGAGTAGGTCGTCTGCTCGAGGGCGTTCGATCCGCTGCCGTGCAGGTTCATCACCAGCGGCACGGGGCGGTCCCGGTCGTAGTCGGCGGGGATGCCGAGCCGGTAGGAGCGGTCACCGAGGGTGACGACTGCGTCTCCGGGAGGAGCCTCCACCGACTCGGTCGCCGGTAAGGTGCCGCACCCGGTGCTGGGGGTTCCCGTCGGCGTGGCGCTGCTCGACGGTGTGGCGGCCGAGTCGGTCGGGTTCCCGCCCCGGGCCGAGCCCTCTTCGGAGCCTCCTCCGGAGCAGGCGCTCGCGACCCCGACCAGCAGGAGCACCACCGACACCGTGGCCCGGAGCCGCCGGAGCGCCGGCGTGGTCCGTCCGCTCGTCGTCATGGCGGCGAGTCTCGCGCCGACGGTCCCGCCGAGGCGGGGGATCGTGGCCACTCCGGCCGTCCGTACGATGGGGCGGTCCGTACGATGGGGCGGTCCGTACGATGGGTCTGTGAGCACTCATGTCGCCCAGGTCGAGTGGCACCGCGACGGCGCGCCCACCGACTCCACCTACTCCAGGGCCCACGTCTGGCGTTTCGACGGCGGGGTCGAGGTGCCGGCGTCCTCCGCGCCGCACCTCAACGGCGATCCGGCCAGGGTCGACCCGGAGGAGGCGTTCGTCGCCGCCATCGCCAGCTGCCACATGCTGTGGTTCCTCCACCTGGCGTCCGACGCCGGGTTCCCCGTCGAGACCTACCGCGACGACGCGGTCGCCACGATGGGACGTGTGGAGGACGGGGTGCTCGCCATCACCGACGTGGAGCTGCATCCGGTGATCACCTGGAGCGGGCCCGAGCCCGACGACGCCGCCCTCGCCCAGCTTCACCGGGACAGCCACCACCGCTGCTTCATCGCCAACTCGGTGCGCTCGAACATCACCGTCGCCGGGACCTGAGCATCCTCAGCCCGCGGCGAGCTCCTTGAGCAGGTCGCGGGTGGCGACCTGATCCCGTTCGGCGAGCCCGATCTCGACGGGGGCGAAGTCGGTGGCTCCGGCCTCGGCGAACGCGGCGATCCCGGCGCGGACGGTCGCCTCATCACCGATGACCGAGACGTCCGCGGGGCCACCCGCACCCTCGGCGTCCATCACCCCGCGGTACGACGGCAGGTCGTTGTAGCCGGCCAGGAACGCTCCCACCATCTCCTTGACTCCGTCGGCGTCGTCGGTGACGCACACGGGCACCGACGCCACGATCCGGGGGGTGGGTCTGCCCGCCTCGGCCGCGGCGGCGTCGACCGCGGGCTTGATCCGCTCGGCGATCACCTTCGGTCCCGACAACCAGAGGATCGTCCCGGCGCAGCGGGACCCCGCCAGCTGCAACATCCGGGGCCCCATCGCGGCGAGCAGCACCGTGGGAGGCCCTTCAGCCGGTGGGGCGCCCTCGGTGAACCCTGACCAGATGTCGCCGGTGACGTCGACCGATCCGTCGGTCATCGCCGGCAGCAGGACCGACAGGTACTCGTCCATGTGCTTGGCCGGCGTCGCGAACGGGATCCGCAGCGTGGCCTCGACCGACAGCTTGTGGGCCAGACCGATCCCCAGCGCCAGCCGAGGCCCGATGATCTGCTGAACCGTGACGGCCTGTGCTGCGAGCATCAACGGGTGTCGGAACCAGGTCGGGACCACGGCGGTTCCGATCTCGATGCTCGAGGTGGCCTCGCCCATCGTCGCGATGGCGGTGAGGGCGTCGGGCACCGCGAGCTGGGCGAGCCAGTAGGACGAGAAGCCGTCTGCTTCGGCTTGGGCGGCGTGTTCGGTGATCTGGCCGACCGGAGCGCCGGTGGCGATGAGACCTGAGCCGTTGATTCCGATGCGCATCGGACCATCATGGCCCGCTTCGGATCCCGCAGGCGGTGGAGAACGCGAGCCGGTCGCGAACCGCCGACTTGGCGACGGACATGGCGGCGTCGGCGTGGCGGACCGGATCTTCGACCTCTCGGTCGACCGTGGTGGAGGTCGCAGCGGCGCTGGCCGCCGAGGCGACATGACGTCGCGCTCAGCCCTCACTCGCCGCTGCGACCGCTCGCTCGAGCAGGTCCGAGAGACCCACTTCCGCCGCGGTCTCATGCAGGTAGTCGACCTCCAGTGCATCCCCGCCGACGGTCAGTAGGCCCAGGACGTCGCGCCATTGGCGGTCGGAGACGGATCCGCCACGGCAGTACCAGTCGAGCTTGCGGAGGATCTGGTCCTCGGGCGATGTGACCCACAGACCCTGCGTTGAGCCGGGGAGGACGATGAGAACCCGTCGTTCGATCTGTCGGCGATCGAGCAAGCTGTCGCCCAGCACGAACAGATCCGCCTTCAGCCCCTGTTCGACAGCGAGGATGTTGAACGACTCCTGGGCACGGACAGCGGCTCGCGCGGAGGCTGTTGGCACGTAGAACTCTGACTGCAACCGGTCGACCAGTCGATCACCGCTGCCAGCGTCGAGGTTGACCGCCACGTCGATGTCAGCGGTCGCTCGCGGCTCGCCGAAGAACGAGCTCGCCATCGAACCCCCGAGTGCGTACGTGATGTCGAACTCGTCGAGGATGGCGGCAACACGTATGACCAGGGACAGGGGGCCCGAGTCGCTCACGTCGGATCAGTGCTGTTCCACGCTGCATCCGCGAACGCTCGCCCGTAGCGCCGACGAGCCAGCTCTCGAGCGAGCTCGTCGGCGGAGATGTCGGGTCGGTCACGGCGAATGCCGGCCGAAGCCATCTTGACGACGTCGACGCTCAGGTGGTCAGCCAGCTCCGCCCTCTGGGCGGGTGTCATCTCTCGCCAGCGGTCGACTTGGCGACGGAAGACCTCGACGTCGGTGTCAGCAGGCGCTGGCGAGTGAACCACGCTCTGATCGTACGTTGCCGATCCGACAACGAGGAGTGCGCGAGGAGGTGTGCTGTTTCAGGACATCCCGGACACATGTCGCGAGACATCCCGGACAGGACCTCGCCGATCGTGATGGGTGTCGAAGAACCGTCTCGTCATCACCGCTGTCATCACCGAGCGCCGACCAGTCGCCGAGGTCGCCGCCACCTACGGCGTGTCACGCTCATGGATCTACGAGCTCCTCGCCCGACACCGAACCGACGGCGACACCGCGTTCCAGCCACGATCGAAACGACCGAAGAGCTCACCGACCGCGACCACGGAGGCGACTGTCGAGTTGATCATCGCCACCCGCACCCAGCTCGTCGACCAAGGACTCGACGCCGGCGCCACGACCATCGCCTGGCACCTTCAACACCACCACCAGCTGACGGTGTCGACCGCGACGATCTGGCGTCACCTCCGCCGCGCCGGGCTCATCGAGCCCGCTCCGAAGAAACGCCCGAAGAGCAGCTACATCCGGTTCCAGGCCGACCAGCCCAACGAATGCTGGCAGTCCGACTTCACCCACTGGCGACTCGCGGACCGCACCGACATCGAGGTCCTCGCATGGCTCGATGACCACTCGAGGTTCGTCCTGTCGCTCACCGCGCACCGCCCCGTCACCGGCCCCGCGGTCGTCGACACCTTCACCAGAACCGTTGCCACACATGGCATCCCCGCCTCCACGCTCACCGACAACGGGCTCGTCTACACCGCCCGGTTCGCGGGTGGACGCGGCGGACGCAACGCCTTCGAGACACTCCTCGCCGAGCTCGGCGTCGCACAGAAGAACTCCAAGCCGAACCACCCGACCACCTGCGGCAAGGTCGAACGCTTCCACCAGACCCTCAAGCAATGGCTCACCCGACAACCCCAAGCAGCGACGATCGACGAGCTCCAAGCGCAGCTCGACACCTTCGTCGAGATCTACAACCACCAGCGCCCACACCGCTCACTCCCGAACCGAGCGACCCCCGCCACCATCTACACCGCACGCCCCAAAGCCACCCCGACACCCGGCCCCGACGGCCACCACCACCGGGTCCGCGTCGACCGCGTCGACACCACCGGCAAGGTCACACTCCGACACAACGGCCGGCTCCACCACATCGGCATCGGACGAACCCACGCCCGAACCCACGTCCTTCTCCTCGTCGACGACCTCGACATCCGCGTCATCGACGCCGCCACCGGAGAGCTCCTCCGAGCACTCGAACTCGACCCCACCCGGGACTACCAACCCACCGGCCTGCCACGCTCCCGAAAACGGACAACACCCCGACCCTGAGGGTTCGGGGTGTCCGGGATGTCTCGCGACATCACAGAGTGCGCGAGGAGGGACTTGAACCCTCACGTCCTTGCGGACACAGGAACCTGAATCCTGCGCGTCTGCCAATTCCGCCACTCGCGCGAGTGAGCGACGCACTGTAGCGCGCCCGGGCGGGCCGCTCCCAAGGCGATCAGCCCGCGGCGACCTCGTTGACCACCTCGTAGGCGACCACGTTCGGCCCGTCGCCCGAGCTGCCCGAACCGCCCGACGGGCCGTGGCCGTGAGCGGCACGGAATGCATCGGAGCTCAGCCAACCCTGGAACGACTCCTCGGAGTCGAAGGTGATCTGGGCGACGTACGGCTCGCCGGCGGTGACCGGGCGCAGGAGCGTGGAGCGCACCAGGCCACCGACCGAGCCCAGCGTCCCGTCCATGGAGCGCGAGAAGTGCTGCTCGAAGATCTCGGCGTGCTCCGGGTCGACCGCGATCGAGTTCATGACGACGTACATGGCCCCGACCGTACCGTCGCCGCCGGCACTACCGTCGCCGCCATGACCACCGACCCCCGGACCCTCGTCGTGCTGGTCGGGCGCCCGGTCGAGCACGTCGATGCCCACGGCCGCGTCGTGCGCACCGCGTTCCGCAAGCAGGTCGTCGACGGCCCGGTAGCGGTGGAACCGACCAACCTCGACGGCGACGAACAGGGTGACCTGCGGGTCCATGGCGGGCCCCACAAGGCGGTGCTCGCCTACTCCGCCGAGCACTCCGAGGCCTGGCGGGCCATCGAGCCGGAGTTGGGCGAGCCCGGGGCCTTCGGTGAGAACCTCCACGTGTCGGGCCTCACCGAGGCCGACGTGTGCATCGGCGACCGCTGGGCGGTCGGGACCGCGCTGTTCGAGATCTCCCAGCCCCGCCAGCCGTGCTGGAAGGTGGAGCATCGCTGGGGGCGCGACGGACTGGTGGCCCTCATGGAGGAGACGGGACGCACCGGGTGGTACCTGCGGGTGGTGACCCCGGGCGTCGTCGCCGCCGACGACACCTGGACCCTCGAGGTCAGACCGAACCCCCGCTGGAGCGTCGCCGCGGCGAACGACGTCATGCACCACCGGCGCGACGATCTCGACGCCGCCGCATCCCTGGCGTCGCTCGACGCTCTCGCCCCGTCGTGGCACCGGACGCTCACGAAGCGGGCCGAGCGGCTCGCGGACGGCCTCGCCGACGACGTGGACCTGAACGCCCGACGCGTCGGGCCCACCGACTGATCCGGCCGGCCACCCAGGGTCGCCCCGACCCGGTGCCCCGGGTGGTGACCGCTGACGTCGCTATCGTGGGGCCGATGGCTACCCAGGGCTTCGAGGGCCGCCTCGAACGCATGGTGGAAGGGACCTTCAGCCGTCTCTTCCGCTCCTCGGTCAAGCCGGTCGAGTTCGGTCGCAAGCTCCAACGCGAGATGGACGCCCGTCGTTCCGTCGCGGTCGACGGGCGCACGATCGTCCCGAACTGGTACCGCTTCACCGTCTCGGAGACCGACCACGAGCAGTTCGCCCACATCGACGGCACCCTGCGTCGCGAGCTGGCCGACGCGGCCCGCGAGCACGCCCGCGACGAGGGCTACTCCTTCGTCGGCCCCGTCGAGATCGAGGTCGCCGGAGACCCGGGGATGCGGACCGGGCTGCTCGAGGTCGACTCCCGATGGGTCGAAGGGGCCGGCGGTCTGCCCCCGGGGTCGCTGGTGCTGCCGACCGGTGACCGGGTTCCTCTCGGCGAGTACGTCGTGTCGGTCGGTCGTCAGGCCGACTGCACGATCGTGCTGGCCGACCCGAACGTCAGCCGGGTCCACGCCGAGGTCCGCCCCGCCGGTGACGGGTTCGTCGTGGCGGACCTGGGCTCGACCAACGGCACCAAGGTCAACGGGGTGCGGGTGGCCGAACAGGAGCTCCGCGACGGTGACGAGGTCCGGTTCGGCAACACCGCCGTCCGCTTCGAGGCCTCGTAGGACGGACCCGTGCCCGACCAGCTGCTCACCGTCCTGAAGCTGTGCCTGCTGGCGCTGCTGTATCTCTTCTTCCTGCGCGTGCTCCGGGCGGTGTGGACCGAGGTGAACCCTCCCTCGGCGCCCTCCCCGGCGGCGTCGGGTGCGGCCGGCGCCGCGACCCGCTCCCGACGGTCCTCCCCCCGGGCCTCGACCCGCAGCCGGCGCAAGCAGGTGGTGCCGACCCGCCTGGTCGTGGTCGAACCTGCGGCGCGGGCCGGAACCGAGTACCCGCTCGGCCCGGACATGACCGTCGGCCGCGCCCAGGGCTGCAACCTGGTCTTCGACGAGCAGTACGTCTCGCAGGTGCACACCCGCCTGCTGAGCCGCGAGGGCTCGGTGTTCGTCGAGGACCTCGGATCGACCAACGGGACGTGGGTCAACGGCACCCGCGCCGTGGGCCAGATGCCGGCCCGACTCGGCGACCGCATCCAGATCGGCAACGTGGTCATGGAGGTCCGATGACCACGCTGCGTTCGGGGGCGGCGTCGCTCGTGGGTCAGGTCCGGAGCGCCAATGAGGACTCGTACCTGGTGACCGACGACCTGGTGGCGGTCGCCGACGGCATGGGAGGACACCGCGCCGGCGAGGTGGCGTCTGCCGACACCGTCGACGTGCTGCGCGACGCGGCCGGGTCGCGGTCGGTGCAGGACCTGGTCGCGGCGGTGCACCGGGCCAACCGTCGGATCCACGAACGCGCCGCAGACGACGACGCCCTGCGGGGGATGGGCACCACCGTGTGCGTCGCCGGGCTCGTCCGCTACGACGACCGCGAGCAGGTCGCGGTGCTCAACGTCGGCGATTCGCGGGCCTACCTGATGGCCGACGGCGAACTGACGCGCTTGACCGAGGACCACTCCCTGGTCGAGACGCTGGTGCGGGAGGGCCGCATCTCCGCCGAGGAGGCCGAGCACCACCCCCAGCGCAACGTGATCACCCGGGCCCTGGGCGTCGAGCCCCTCGTCGTCGTCGACGCCTGGCTGCTCGAACCGGTCGACGGCGACCGACTGCTGCTGTGCAGCGACGGTCTGTTCGGCGAGCTGGGCGAGGACCGCATCGCCGAACTGCTGGCCGAGGACCAGGACCCCGAGGTCGTCGCCCGCCGGCTCGCGGCCGAGGCCGACGCGGCCGGTGGACGCGACAACATCACCACCGTCGTGGTCGACGTGGTCGACTCCGGCAGCGCCGCCGACGAGATCGAAGGGCGCTACCGGCGCATCAGCACGCCGGCGGTCGACCTGTCCGACATCGACGACGAACGGGACCGGACCGAGACGATCATGGCGGTCGTGGTCCCGGCCGACCCCGATGGTGGCTCCGGGGTCTCGGACGATCTCGGAGACGATCCTGGGGACGGGTCCGACCCGGAGCACCCGCTCGATGACGAAGCCGACGCGGGCACGCTCCCAGAGGAGTCCGGCGTCGACGGGGTCGAGGGAGTCGCGGCATCGGAAGGTGACCAGGTCCCGGCGGCAGGACCGCCGGCGGTCGACGACGGGGACCCGGTCGACGATGGGGACGCGGTCGACGCCGAGGGGACCGTCGATGCCGGTCGGGGCAGCCGGTGGCGGACCACCCTCTTCATCGTGACCATCGTGGCGGTGCTCGCGGTCATGGTCGGAGCGTTGGTGCTGTGGTCGAGGATCGGGTGGGTCGTCGCGGCCGAGGACGGGATCGTGGTGCTCCAGCAGGGGCCGAGGGAGCGGATCCTGTTCATCGGCCCGACCGACGTGGAGCGCTTCGAGGACATCGATGTCGCTTCGCTCACCGACGCGGACCGCCGTCAGGTCGACCGGGGTCGAACGTTCGGATCCGAACGCGAGGCCCGGGCCTACATCATCGGCATCCAGCGCCACGCCACGACCACCACGACGACGACCACCACCACCACGTCGACCACCACCACGGTGGCGCCGGTGCCGGCGGCACCGGATCCGTTCGCGCCCGCTCCCGTGCCCGCACCCGTCCCGGGTCCGTGACCGCACCGGCCGTCACCCGGCGCCGCCCCGAGCCCTCGCCGGCGGTCGTGGCCCTCGGCACCCGGCGTCGCACGACCGAGCTCGGCCTGCTCGTGCTGGCCGTGCTGATCATCCTCGGCGCGTACGCGCTGGCCAGCCTGGGTCGCAACGCCTCGCTCCCCGCGGACATCTGGCCGTTCCTGGCGGTCCTCCTGGCCCTGCTGGTCGGGGCGCACCTGGCGAACCGACGTCTGGCCCGGGCTGCGGACTCGCTGCTGCTGCCCATCGCCGCGCTGCTCAACGGCATCGGCTACGTGTTCATCGCCCGGCTCGACCAGGACCTGGCCGCGCTCCAGGCGTCGTGGACCGCGGTCGGCATCGTCGCCTACGTCGTGACCCTGCTCGCGGTGCGCGACGTCCGGCTGCTGCAGCGATACCGCTACACCGCCGGGCTGATCGGCGTGCTGCTGCTGATCCTCCCGCTGCTGCCGGGCATCGGGCGCAGCATCAACGGGGCCCGCATCTGGGTGTCGGTCGGGCCGGTCAGCTTCCAGCCCGGGGAGTTCGCCAAGATCGCCTTCGCCGTCTTCTTCGCGGGCTACCTGGTCGAGCGTCGGGAGCTGCTGAGCGTCGCCACGTTCCGGGTCGGTCCGTTCAACACCCCGGACCCCAAGCACTTCGCCCCGATCCTGTTGGCGTGGGGGGCGTCGCTGGTCGTGTTGATCTTCCAGCGCGACCTCGGCTCGGCGCTGCTGTTCTTCCTCCTGTTCGTCGTCATGTTGTGGGTGGCGACAGGCCGCGTGAGCTACCTGCTCGTCGGGATGGGGCTCTTCCTGGTCGGGGCGTTCGTCAGCTGGCTCAGCTTCGAGCACGTCCAGAAGCGCGTCTCGGTGTGGATCGACCCGTGGGCCGATCCGCAGGGATCCGGATACCAGATCATCCAGGCCGCCTACGCGCTCGCGTGGGGAGGAACCTCCGGGGTCGGGCCCGGGTTGGGCATCGCCGAGCGGATCCCCTACGACGAGACCGACTTCATCTTCGCGATCATCGGCGAGGAGCTCGGCCTGCTCGGCACGACCGCCATCCTGTGCGCCTTCCTGCTGCTGGCCGGCACCGGACTCCGGGTGGCCCGCGAGTCGCGGGACCCGTTCCCGTCGCTGTTGGCAGTGGGGCTCACCGTGCTGATCGCGTTCCAGGCCTTCATCATCATGGGTGGCGTCACCCGACTGCTGCCCCTCACCGGGGTGACCCTGCCGTTCGTCTCCTACGGCGGCAGCTCCCTGGTGGCCAACTACGTGCTGCTGGCGCTCCTGGTTCGGATCTCGGACCAGACGGCGCGTCGCGCCCCGGAGCGGGCGGTGGCGATGTGAGCGGGGTCCGTCGATGAACCGTCAGATCAAGGCGCTCGGCGTGATCGTGATCATCTGCTACGTCGCCGTGTTCGCCAAGCTCAACCAGGTCCAGGTCCTGCAGGCGCAGGCCTACAGCGACCGCCCCGACAACACCCGCCAGCTCCAGCGCGACTTCAACCAGCCCCGCGGCGACATCCTCACCGCGGACGGCAAGACCGCCGCCACCTCCGAGGAGCGACGGGCCGCGTTGCGCTACCAGCGGGTGTACCCCGACGGCGAGCTGCTCTCGGCCGTGACCGGCTACTACTCGTTCACGTTGGGCTCCGACGGTGTGGAGCGCACCTACAACGAGGAGCTGGCGGGGCGGACACCGTCGCTCAAGCTGCACCGGCTGTCGGGCTTCTTCTCCGACACCTCGAGCGAGGGTGACGTGGTGCTGACGGTGCGCAAGGACCTCCAGGAGACCGCCCGCGACGCCCTCGGTGACCGTCGGGGGTCGGTGGTGGCGCTCGACCCGCGCACCGGGGCGGTGCTCGCCATGTGGTCGAATCCGACCTTCGACCCGAACCTGCTGTCCAACAACGACGCCGAGGCTGCGGCCGGGGCCAAGGCCCTGTACGAGGCGGCGCCGACCAAGCCGCTGCTGCCCAAGGCGTACCGCGAGCGCTACTTCCCCGGCTCGACGTTCAAGGTCGTGACCGCCACCGCTGGTCTGACCTCGGGCAAGGTCACCGTCGACTCGCCGACCTATCCGGTGGTGACGTCGTACACCCCGCCGCTGACCAGCAAGCCGATCTCCAACTTCGACGGCAACGCCTGCGGTGGGACGCTCCTCCCCATCCTGGCCCGCTCCTGCAACAGCTCCTTCGCCCAGATGGCCGCCGAGACCACCGGTCCGGATCCGATGATCGACGCGGCCGAAGCGGCCGGGTTCAACCAGCCGGTCGAGCTCGACCTGCCCCGCCCGGCGCGGTCGGTGTACCCGACCGACTTCGGAGCGGTCGTCAGTCGGCCCGAGGGTTCGGCTCCGGTCTACGAGGACACGCCCAAGCTGGCCCAGACCGCCATCGGCCAGAACGACGTGCGCGCCACGCCGCTGCAGATGGCCATGGTCGCCGCCGGTGCCGGCAACACCGGCCAGATCATGGCCCCGCACGTCATGGCCGAGATCCGGGCCCGCAACGGAGACGTCGTCGAGAAGTTCGCTCCCTTCCCGTGGAAGGAGTCGATGACGCCCGAGGTCGCGGCGACCATGCGCGAGGCGATGGTCGGCGTCGTCACCGGTGGAACGGCGGCGGTCATGGCCACGCCGGGCTGGGAGGTCGGGGCCAAGACGGGAACCGCGCAGCTCGGAACCAAGCCGCCCCGCTCGCACGGCTGGATGATCGCCTTCGCCGGTCAACCCGGTCAGCCCGCACAGGTCGCGGTCGCGGTGATCGTCGAGGACCTCCCCGGCGTCAGCGCCGCCACCGGCGGATCAACCGCCGGTCCCGTCGCCAAGGCCGTCCTGGACAAGGCGCTCGGGGTGTCGGGCTGAGCGTGCCCATGACACGATCCGACGGGTCGGGGACTCTACGCTGGCGGCGCCATGGCTGAGCAGGAACCACGGGTCCTCGGGGACCGCTACGAGATCCATCAACGGCTCGCACGCGGCGGGATGGCCCAGGTGTACCTGGCCCGTGACCGCAGCCTCGACCGCCCGGTCGCGGTCAAGGAGCTGGTGCCCGAGTTCGCCACCGACCCGAGCTTCGTCGAACGCTTCCGCCGCGAGGCACAGGCCGCCGCGAACCTGTCGCACCCGAACATCGTCGGCGTCTACGACTGGGGAACCCAGGACGGCACCTACTTCATCGTCATGGAGTACGTCGACGGCCCGTCGCTGTCGCAGGTCATCCGTCGCGACGGACCGTTGCACCCCCGCCGGGCCGCCGAGCTCGCCGGTGAGGTCGCCGCCGCTCTCGGCTTCGCCCACTCCCGCGGCGTCGTGCACCGCGACGTGAAGCCGGGCAACGTCCTGCTCACCGCCACCGGCCAGTCCAAGGTCACCGACTTCGGCATCGCCCGGGCGCTCTCGTCTCCTGACGACGACCTGACCCAGGCCGGCTCGGTCATGGGGACCGCCACCTACTTCTCGCCCGAGCAGGCCCAGGGACTGCCGGTCGATCCGCGGTCGGACCTGTACTCGCTCGGCGTCGTCCTCTACGAGATGGTGACCGGCCGGCCCCCGTTCAGCGGCGACACCCCGCTCGCCATCGCCTACAAGCACGTCCAGGACCAGCCGGCCCCGCCGTCCACGATCGTCCCCGAGGTCCCCCACGGCCTCGAGGCGATCATCATGAAGCTCCTCCAGAAGCGTCCCGACGACCGCTACCCGTCGGCCGAGGCGCTGCGGGCGGATCTCAACCGCTACCTCGACGGCGATCTCACCGCCGCCGAGCGGGCCCTCACCGGCACCGCGGCCGGCGTGGCCGCATCCGGTGTGGCAGCGGGCGTCGCCGCCGCGGCCACCACCGTGCAACCGGCGGTCGATCCCGGCACGGTGCAGCCGGTCGACGACGTCGACGGTCCGCCCGACGACGCCCCGAAGTCGCGGACCGGGCTCTTCGTCGGGGTCATCGCCGTGCTGCTCGCCATCCTGGCCGGACTGCTGTTCTGGTTCGCCAGCAGCCTGCGGTCCGACACCGTGGCCGTCCCCGCCCTGATCGGCCTGCCGCGGGCTGCCGCACAGAAGCTCCTCGACGACGCCGGCCTGGAGGCCAAGTTCACCGAGGAGCCGAACGCGACGGTCGCCGCCGGTCTGGTCATCTCCCAGGACCCGGCCGCCAAGACCGATGTGGACAAGGGGTCGACGGTCGAGGTGGTCGTGTCGACCGGCGTCGAGCGCGTCGAAGTCCCCGACGTCGTCGGCAAGCCCCGCGCCGAGGCAGAGGCCGCTCTCGTCGCGGCGGGCCTCAAGGTCACCGCCACCGAGGTCGAGAGCGAAGAGGCGGAGACCGGAACGGTCATCGCCCAGAACCCCGCGGCGCGGACCGAGGTCGACCGGGACTCGATGGTGACCCTCGAGGTGGCCAAATCGCCCGGCGAGGAGACCGTCCCCGACGTCACCGGCCAGAACCTCCAGAACGCCCAGGCCCAACTCCGCGCCGCGGGCTTCAAGATCGCCGCCACCAAAGAGGCGGCGAGCGCGACGGTCGCGTCCGGTCTGGTCATCTCGACCGACCCGGCCGGGGGGACGACCGCCAAGAAGGGCGCGGCGGTGACGATCACGGTGTCGACAGGTGTCGAGCAGGTCAGCGTGCCGAACGTCGTCGGACAGACCGAGACCAACGCCACCAACACCCTCCAGGGCCGCGGCTTCAACGTCGACACCTCCACCAAGACCGTCCCCGCGGGCGACTCCGACATCGGACGGGTCATCAGCCAGGACCCGACCTCGGGCAAGCAGGCCGACAAGGGCTCGACGGTCAAGATCGTGGTCGGCGTCGCAGCCACGAGCACCACCTCGACCCCACCGACGTCGTCGTCCACTCCCTGACATGGCCGGGCGGCGGGCCGGCACCGACCCCATCGCCAAGGGAGCGGTGGCCCTGGCGGTGGCGTTGACCGGGGCGGCGCTGCTCGCCGGGCTGCTCGGGTTCTCCTCGACGCTCAACCCGCTCGACGCGCTCCTCGGACGGGGAGCGATCGTGACCGTTCCCGACGTGTCCGGCCGTCCGCAGCCCGGAGCGGAGGCCGACCTGCGCCGGTCCGGGCTCGTGCCGAAGGTCCGCACCAGCTACAGCCTGACCGGCACCCGGGGCACCGTGATCTCCCAGACGCCCCCGGCGGGCTCACGGGTTCGGGAGGGTGCCGAGGTCGACGTCGTGGTCAGTCGGGGGTTGAACCGGGTCGAGATGCCCGCCGCTGTCGGACAGACCCTGGATGCGGCCCGGGCGCCGCTCGACGATGCCGGCATCGACGTGACGGTCGCCCGGGAGCCGAGCGAGACCGTGCCCAAGGGCGTCGTGATCAGCCAGGAGCCAGGCCCGGGGGTCGTGGTCACCGCCGAGGACGAGGTCCGTCTGGTCGTCTCCGAGGGGGCCGCTCCCCGTGCGGTGCCCGACGTGACCGGCCTCGCCCTCGAGGGAGCGGCGTTCCGGTTGGGTCAGGCCGGCTTCACAGTCGGAGCGGTGACCCCGGTCGACGACGCCTCGGCGGTGCTCGGATCGATCCTGCGCACCGACCCTGCCGCGGGGGCGATGGCGGACCGTGACACTCCGATCGCGCTCGCCCAGGCTGCCGGAGCTCCCCCCGTCGCGGTGCCCGACCTGAACGGCCGGACCGCGGAGGACGCCTCCGCGGCGCTGAAGCCTCTCGGGCTGGTTCCCAACGTGATCCGGGGCTCCGGCGTCGACGCGGTCACGGCCCAGGACCCGGCCCCGACCACGATGGCCCGTCCCGGAACCGTGGTCACGGTACAGATCGGGACGGTGGGCTGAGATGGGACGAGCACGCTCCGACACCGCCGGCGTCGTCGACCCGGACTCAGAGGTCGAGCTGACCGCGGCGGAGTCGCGCTCGGTACGTCGGCGCTCCGACCGTGACGACCGGGCGGTCCGGGTCCGGGGCGGAACGCCCGTCACGCCGATCGGAGGTCCGGAGGACGTCGACCCCCGTCGCCACCCCCGCGCCACCGCGATCGGTCTGGCCGTCGTCGGCCTGCTGTTCGTGCTCACCGGCTTCGCGGTCGGCACCTCCATGCGAGACGGCGAACGGGCCGTGCTCGCCGCCCGCGTCCCGGTTCCCCGATTGGACGGCAACACCCTCGAGGAAGCCACCCGGACCCTCGAGGGCCTGGGGCTGCTGGTCGCCGTGGAGTACCAGCCCAACGAGGCCGTGCCGACGGGGACGGTGTTCGGCCAACGCCCGGTCGCGGGATCCAAGCTCGAGGTCGGGACCGAGGTGACCCTGGTCGTCAGCGACGGTCCCGCCGGTGTCAAGGTCCCCGACACGACCGGCTTCCAGGGATCCGAGGCGGTGAAGCTCCTCGAGGCCAACGGACTGGCCCCGGTCCTGCAGCCGACCCACGACGAGAAGGTCCGGCCCGGTGAGGTGCTGCGGACCGATCCCGCCGCCGGCAGCCGAGCGGCTCCGGGAGCGACCGTGGCCGTGCTCGTCTCCGACGGCCCCGCGCCGCGACAGGTGCCCGCCATCGCAGGAACGCCCATCGCCGAGGGCTTCGCCGCCCTCGGGCGTGCGGGAGTCGGCCTGGGCAAGGTCACCGCCACAGTGGTCGAGGGAACCCCCGCCGGTGTGGTCGTCTCCACCGATCCGCCGGCCGGCTCGGCGGTTCCCCGGGACCAGCCGGTGGACGTCGTCGTCACCGAGTCGGCTCCCAGCCTGATTGCCCCCTCGGTGACCGGACTGCTGAGGTCGTCGGCCGCCGAGGCGCTTGCCGACAGCCCGCTGGTGATCAGCTACCGGAACCAGACCGTCGCCTTCGACGACAGCCGGTCCGGGCGCGTCATCGCCCAGAGCATCCCGGCGGGAACCCCGGTGTCGCCGGGCATGCAGCTGCAGCTGACGGTGGCGGTCGCGGCCGCTCCACCGACCACCACCACGGTTCCGGGAGCCACGACCACGACCGCCCCCTGAACCGCGACCCGCCCGGGGTCAGCTGCAGCGGCGCAGGAAGTTGCCGACCAGGTCGTGACCGGCGTGGGTCAGCACCGACTCAGGGTGGAACTGGACGCCCTCGACGTCGAGCTCGCGGTGACGCAACCCCATGATCAACCCGTCGTCGGTCTCCGCGGTGACCTCCAACACGTCGGGCAACGTCGAACGCTCGACGACCAGCGAGTGGTAGCGGGTCGCCTCGAGCGGGTTGGGCAACCCCTCGAAGACCCCCACCCCCCGGTGTGCGATGAGGGAGGTCTTGCCGTGCACCACCTCCGGCGCACGCACCACCTCGCCACCGAACACCTCACCGATGCACTGGAGGCCCAGGCACACCCCGAACACGGGGACCCGCGAACCCCAGGTCCGGATGATCTCGTTGGACAGACCCGCGTCGGCCGGGGTTCCCGGTCCGGGGCTGATGAGGATGCCGTCGGGGTCGATCCGCTCGACGTCGGCCAGCCCCAGGGCGTCGTCTCGGTGCACCTCGGGTTCGGCTCCCAGCTCCCCCAGGTACTGCACCAGGTTGTAGACGAACGAGTCGTAGTTGTCGATCACCAGGATCCGGGGCGCCACGACCGAGAGCGTACGGGTTGCCCGCGGCGCCGGAACAACCGTTACCCTCACCGCCATGGCGAAGCCGGCCAAGCGCAGGGTGGAGGGGACCGGTCACGGCTCCCGCACCGATGACACCGCAACCGACAAGGACGCGTCCGGTCACAAGGACACGGCCACTCCCAAGGACACGGCCAACGACACCGGCACGGTGCGGACGTCCAGCAAGCGGGTCACGCCCAAGGCGCAGCACCGGCCGTCGGGGCGCTACACCCCGCCGGGCACCGGAGCGTCCAAGGGTCCGAGCCCCCGCTGGGTCCCCGTGCTCATGTTCGCCCTGTGGGGTCTGGGGCTGCTCGTGATCATCCTCAACTACATGGGGGTGCTGCCCGGCTCCGCTGACGGGGGCAACGGCTGGTACCTGGTCGCCGGCCTCGGCGCCATCCTCGCCGGCATCATGGTCGCCACCCAGTACCGGTAGCCCCCACTCGACGGGAGCGATCAGCTCTCACTCGATGGGAGCCACCAGCACTCAGTCGATGGGAGCCACCAGCTCTCACTCGATGGGAGCCACCAGCTCCATGTCCTCCAGGCAGTGCCGGGGCGGCTCGGGCTCCTCGGTCGGAGCGGCGGTCATGGTGACCTCGGTGCCGCAGATCGAGCACCGGTAGAGCAGCTTGACCTTGCGGATCGTGCCCGCCTCGGGCGGATCCGGAGGAGGGGTCGCGAACTGCTGGAGGAAGAACCAGCCGGCCCGCAGGATCAGCGCACCCAGCACCACCGCGCCGAAGGTCGGCGCGAGCGGGGTGCTGAGAGCCAGGCTCACCCCGACGGCGGTCACGGCCAGGACCGCGAGCCACAGGCCCAGCCGGACCCACCGTCGGGATGCCAACCTGTCAGCCCAGGCGCTCGATGACGGTGGCGTTGGCCATGCCGCCACCCTCGCACATCGTCTGGAGGCCGTAGCGGCCCCCGATGCGCTCGAGCTCGTTGAGCATGGTGGCCATCAGCTTGGTGCCGGATCCGCCGAGCGGGTGCCCGAGGGCGATGGCGCCGCCGTTGGCGTTGACCTTCGCCATGTCGGGATGGTGCTCCTTCTCCCACGCCAGGACGACCGAGGCGAACGCCTCGTTCACCTCGATGTGGTCGAAGTCGTCGATGCCCAGGCCGCTCTTCTCGAGCGCCTTCGCCGTGGCCGGGATGGGGCCGGTGAGCATGCGGACGGGGTCGACGCCGGCCAGGGCGAAGGTGTGGAACCGGGCCCGGGGCGTCAGGCCCAGCGCGGCGGCCTTGTCAGCGCTCATGATCAGAGCGGCCGAGGCGCCGTCGCAGATCTGGGAGCTGTTGCCGGCGGTCACCTTTCCCTCGGGCAGGAACGACGGCTTGAGCTTGGCCAGTCCCTCGGCGGTCGTGCCGGGGCGGATGCCCTCGTCGGTGGTGACCATGGTGTCGAGCACCTTGATCTCGCCCGACTCCTTGTCGCGGATCTTGGACACGACGGGGATGATCTCGTTCTCGAAGCGGCCCTCGGCGGTCGCCTGCTCGGCCAGCGCCTGGGAGCGGGCACCGTAGGCGTCGAGGTCCTCGCGGGACAGACCCCACTCGTTGGCGATGATCTCGGCCGACACGCCCTGGCCCACCAGGCCCTTGTGGCCGGCGATGAGCTCGACGTCCGCGTAGCGGTCGTAGGCGGCGCCGAACGGGAAGCCGACCCCGCTGCCGATCGAGGCCCCCATCGGCACCAGGCTCATCACCTCGACCCCGGCGGCGACCACCACGTCGTAGGCGCCGGCCATGACTCCCTGGGCCGCGAAGTGGGCGGCCTGCTGGGACGAGCCGCACTGGCGATCGACGGTGGTGGAGGGGATCTCCTCGGGCCAGCCGGCGGCGAGCACCGCGTTGCGACCGACGTTGAGCGCCTGGGCGCCGGCCTGCATGACGCAACCCATGATGACGTCGTCGACCAGGGCGGGGTCCAGGTCGTTGCGCTGGGCCAGGGCCTTGAGGGTCTCGGCGGCGAGGTCGACCGGGTGCCAGCCGGACAGGGCGCCGTTGCGGCGACCGCCGGGCGTGCGGACGATGTCGATGATCACTGCGTCGGGCATGGGTCCCCCTCGGGGAGTCGGGCGGTCGGTGCGAACTAGACCGGACGGTCAAGAGAGTCTGCTCGTCGACGGCGTCGGGGACCAAGTCGCGGGCCGGGCCTCGTGACCCCGGTCACCGCCACTATCCTCGGCGGTCCGAACCAGGAGGCATCGCATGGGTTCCGTGACCAAGGCCGACATCGACCGACTCGTCGACGGGACGACGGTGGCGAGGGAGTTCGTCGACACCGTGGCGCGCTGCGGCGACTCGACCGCTCTGCGCTGGATGCAGCTCGACGGGACGTTGGGTTCGGTGAGCTTCGCCGAGTTCGGCGACCGCGCCGCCCGCGCCGCGGCCGGACTCCGCTCCCTCGGCGTGCAGCCCGGCGACCGGGTCGTGCTCATGATGCGCAACATCCCCGAGTTCCACTGGCTCGACATGGCCGTCCTGTTGTGCGGCGCCACCCCGGTGTCGATCTACAACTCGTCGTCGGCCGACCAGGTCGAGTACCTGGTCAACCACTGCGGGGCCGTGGTCGCCATCGTGGAGAACCAGGACTTCCTGGCCAAGTTCGCCGAGGTGCGGGACCGGCTGACGGCGCTGCGCACCATCGTGACCGTCGTCGACCCGCCCGAGCTCCCCGACGGCGTGGTCGGCCACGCGGTCCTGACCGACGCAGATCCGGTGGACCTGGCCGAGGCCGCGTCGATCGGCCGGCCCGAGGACCTGGCCACGATCATCTACACCTCCGGCACCACCGGGAGCCCCAAGGGCGTGATGATCAGCAACTACAACGTCTGCTGGGTGCTCGAGTCCGGCCTGATGTCGTACGGCTGGACCCGCGAGGAGATCAAGGGCAAGCGGGTGGTGTCCTATCTGCCCATGGCCCACATCGCCGAGCGGATCGTGTCGCAGTACTCCCTGGTGCTGGCCGGGTTGGAGGTCACGACCTGCCCCGACACCTCCGCCCTGCTGCCGCACCTGATCGCCGTGCGGCCGAACATCGCCTTCGGCGTGCCCCGGGTGTGGGAGAAGCTCTACGCCGGGGTGACCGCCGCGCTCGCCGGCGACCCCGAAAAGGCCGAGAAGTTCAACGAGGCCATCGCCGTCGGCGGCCCGATCCGGGAGAAGATGACCTGGGGCGAGGCGACCGACGAGGAGATCGCCACCTACGAGTTCCTCGACGCCGTCGCCTTCAGCACGGTTCGCGAGCTCGTGGGCATGGACCAGTGCGAGATGGCCATCACCGGCGCCGCCCCCATCCCGGCCGACCTGCTGCGGTGGTTCCGCACCATCGGCATCCCGCTCGCCGAGGTCTACGGCATGAGCGAGAACACCGGCGCCATGTCCTTCGAGCGGTTCAAGGTCAAGCCCGGAACCGTGGGTCTGGCCATGCCCGGATCCGAGCTCGCCGTGTTCCCCGACGGCGAGGTGTGCTGCCGGGGCGGCCACGTGTTCCAGGGGTACCTGAACGACCCCGACAAGACCGCCGAGGCGATCGACGACGACGGCTGGCTGCACTCCGGCGACATCGGCGAGCTCGACGACGACGGCTACCTGCGCATCGTCGACCGCAAGAAGGAGCTGATCATCACCGCCGGCGGCAAGAACATCTCCCCGGCCAACCTCGAGGCCGAGCTCAAGTCCATCCCGCTGGTCGCCCAGGCAGCGGTCATCGGCGACAACAGGCCGTTCGTGTCGGCGTTGCTGGTGCTCGACGGAGAGGTCGCCCCCGGCTGGGCGGCCCGCCACGGCATCCAGTACTCGTCGCTCGAGGAGCTCGCCGCCCACCCCGACGTGCAGGCCGCGGTGGCCGACGGCGTCGAGCAGGCCATGGCCGGCTTCAACAACGCCGAGCGGGTCAAGAAGTGGACGCTGCTCTCCGAGGAGTGGCTGCCCGACACCGACCTGCTCACCCCGACCTTCAAGCTCAAGCGCCGGGGCATCAATGCCCACTTCGAGAAGGAGATCGAGGCGCTCTACAGCTGAGCGGCCAGCCCGGGACCGCCGACCGCTTCAGCGTCCGAAGTCGGGGTTGAGCGGCGGCAGGCCGAGCGTGCCCGCCAACGCGTTCAGGTCGAGCCCGTTCAGGTTCGCGATCGCCACGCCGATGAGCCCGGCGAGCAGTCCGTAGCGGGCGTTCGGGTTGTTCGCGAACACGTCCGGAGCCAGCACCTCGGCCAGTCCCGGGATCAGCAGGGCGAACGTGCCCAGCGTGGACACGAGCACGACCGGGTCCTTGGCCGCCGCCTGCACAACCGGGGCGACGTCGGGTCGACCGAGGATCCCCATCATCGCCGAGAGCGCCTTGAGCAGGTCGGGACCGAGGACCTTCGACAACCCGTTCAGCGAGCTCACGACCTGCGGGGTGAGCCCCGCGGCCAGGCCCGAGATCGAGTTCAGGACGAAGTTCACGTTCGGGTCCAGGTTGGCGGCGTTGCCGAGCTGGGCGAACTTCGACGGGTCGGTGCGCATCGCCACGCCGAACATCACCGCCAGGAGCGCCAGGCTGGACTTGTCGTCGGCCAGGCGACCGAGCCCGTTGGGGTCCGCCACCTTCAGGACGCTGCCGATCGATGCGACGACCTTGGGGTCGACGGTCGTGGCCGCCGAGATCAGCGACGCGATGGCGAGGGGGTCGACCCCCTTGATGGCCAGAGCGGCGGCCGGATCGACCTGGGCTGCGAGCATGAGGATCGTCGTGGCGAGCTTGGGATCCAGGTTCGCTCCCGCGCCGAGTCGCTGGACGAGCGTGGGATCGATGCCGCCCAACGCGCCGGCGAGCGCCCGGATCGCGTCGGGCGAGATGTTCAGCGACGCCAGAGCGGCGGGGTCCATGCCCGTGAGCGCCGCGATCTGTGAGATGTCCATGCCGGTCAGCTGAGCCAGCAGCGACGGGTCAGCAGCCAGGCGGGCGAATAGTTGCGCCGCGGTCTGGGCCAGGTCGCCGCTGCCCGCCTTGGTGGATCGTGTGGCCGAGCTCCCGGTTCCCGACGCCGAGTGGGCGACCGTGGTCGAGGTCTGCAGCGACACCTTCTCGGGGGCGTCGGTCGACACCTCCGAGGTCTCGGCGGCACGGGCGCAGGACGACGCAGCGAGCGCCAGGACGACGGTCGTCGCCGTCATCGCTGCGAGTGCGCGCCGGGTCCCCATCGACAAAACGCTACGGAGCCCGGGTCCGGTGAGCAAGGCAGCAGGGAGATCAGCCCATCCGGTCGCGTTCGGGATCGACCTTGACGAACCTCGGGTCTATCTCGCCGGGACCCAGCGGCCGCATCAGAAGGTCGACCGCCGTCCACATCATGCGCGACGACGGGAAGAACAGCAGCGGGCCGACGACGGCGATCACCACCTCGGCGGTGAGGAGGGCTCCGTAGGGTGGGTCGGGGTAGAACGCCAGGGTCCCGGCCATGAGCACGACGAGCATGACGCCGAACACGACGGTGGTGTTCAGCCCGAGCGATCCGATCCAGTGGCCCTCGACGCGCTCGAACAGGAACGTGCAGGTGGGGCAGCGCTCCTCCATCTGGAACCACCGGCGGAAGACGTGACGTCCACCGCAGGCCGGGCAGCGGTGGACGAAACCCCGCAGCAGGAGCAGCGAGGGCCGGACGTCGAGCTGGACCGTGGTCGCGACCTCCTTGCGAGGCACGCGACGTTCGGGCGGGGAGGCCATTGGAACCATGTTGGTCGGCGCCTGCCGGCCCCGTCACGCCGACGGCGCGCCGAGGAGGACGTCGAGGTCCTCGAGGTCGCGCTGGGTGGCGTCGGGCAGCAACCAGGCGGGGAACTGCTGAGGAGACGCCCCGGCGAGCTTCACCGTCGTCCCGCCGTCGAGCTCCAGCACGTACAGCCGCCACACGCCCCGTCGGACCCTGGCCGCGGCGATCGTCTCGGTGGGGACGCGTCGCACCGTGCGCCAGGCCACCACGTCGCGCACCACCGAGCCGTCGACGTCGACGAAGCAGCCTCGGACCGCGACCAGCGCGGCGACGCCGATCGCGGCCGGCACCGCGATGGCGGCGACCGCAGCCGCCCCGACCGGCTGGTCGGCCCCGAACGCCCAGAGGGTCGACGCCAGCGCCAGCGACAGGCCGATCACCGCCACGACGAACAGTGGCAGGGCCAGCACGCTGGCTCCACGCAACCGGATGCGATCGGGTCGGGACATCGGACGACGACGGTAGCGGGAGCCCTCCGGCGAGGTGACGGGGACCGGGCGCCCTACGGTGGAGGAGTGGCAGGAGCTGAGCCGGCGCGGATCCTGGTGGTCGACGACGACCGCGCGATCCGCGACTCCCTCGACCGCCTGCTCGCTCTCGAGGGACACCGGGTGACGACCGCCGCGGACGGGGCCTCGGCGCTGGATCGGATGCGATCCGGCTCCGTCGACCTGCTGGTCCTCGACCTGATGATGCCGACCGTCGACGGTCTGACCGTCTGTCGGGTGCTGCGAGCCGAGGGCGACCGGGTGCCGATCCTCATGCTGACGGCGCGCACCGAGACCTCCGATCGGGTCGCGGGGCTCGACGCCGGCGCGGATGACTACCTGCCCAAGCCGTTCGACCCCGAGGAGCTGCTGGCCCGGGTGCGGGCGCTCCTGCGTCGGGCCCGACCCGAGCCCGACGGGGAGTCCGACCACGCGGTGCTGACCGTCGCCGACCTTCGACTCGACCCGGCGGCCCGGCGGGCGTGGCGCGCCGACCGCGAGCTCGAGCTGTCACGCACCGAGTTCGACCTGCTCGAACTGCTCGTGTTCAACGCCGGGATCGTCCTCGACCGGACCAGGATCTACGAGGAGATCTGGGGCTACGACTTCGGTCCGGACTCGAAGAACCTCGCCGTCTACATCAGCTACCTGCGGCGCAAGATCGACGAGGGTGAGGACGTCAAGCTGATCCACACGGTCCGCGGCGTGGGCTACACGTTGCGGGAGAGCTGACGGGCGGAGCCGACGATGAGCCTGAGGGCCCGGTTCGTGCTGGCCCTGGTCGGTCTGGTCGCCGTCGCCACCGCCCTGATCGGAGCGTTCAGCTACCGCACCACCCGGGCCGAGCTGCTCGGCCAGCTCGACTCGTCGTTGCAGGCCACCACCGCGGACCTCCGCCGTCCGGGCGGCGTCGACCGGGTGCTCGGCCCGCGGAGCCCGGCGTCGATCCGTGGCGACAGCGACGTCATCGTCCAGGTGGTCGGAGCCGACGGCACCGTCTACTCGATGGACGGTGCCGCGCCGCTGCCGGTCGGTGCCTCCGCCGAGGACCTCCTCGACGAGCCCGAGGGGACGTTCCGCTGGCAGGACGACTCGGTCGACGGAACCGCGGTCCGGGTGCTGACGACCTCCCTGGGCGGCGGCCGCGGCGTGCTGCAGGTGGGGCGCAGCCTGAGCGAGACCCGACAGGTCCTGGCCGCGCTGCGGACCCGGATCCTGGTCGCGTCGCTGGTGGTGGTCGCTGCCGCAGCCGCGGTCGGAGTGGTGCTGGCCCGTCAGCTGACCCGCCGGCTGGTCCGCCTGACCGCCGCCGCCGAGGAGGTACGCCGATCCGGCCGTCTCGACGTCGACGTCGACACCGACGGCACCGACGAGGCCGCCCGGCTGGGGGTGGCGTTCCGGGAGATGCTCGGCGCCCTGGCCCGATCCCGGGAGGACCAGCAGCGGCTGGTGCAGGACGCCGGCCACGAGCTGCGAACCCCGCTGACCAGCCTGCGTACGAACGTCTACACGCTGCGGCGGTCGCTCGGTCCGGCCGGGGTCGGCGCCGGGGCAGCGGGTGGGGACACTGCCCGGATCCTCGACGACCTCGACCAGGAGACCGAGGAGCTGAGCCGTCTGGTCGACGAGGTCGTCGAGGCCGCCACCGACCGTCGGGGTGACGAGCCCGAGCAGCCGGTCGATCTCGGTGACCTGGTCGAACGGGTGGCGGAGCGCGCCCGACGCCGATCCGGCCGGGAGGTGGTGGTGCACCGACTGGGTCCCGCCACGGTGTCCGGGCGACCCCTGGCGCTCGAGAGGGCGGTGACCAACCTGGTCGAGAACGCTCTGAAGTTCGACTCCGGCGTGCAGCCGATCGAGGTCACCTGCGAGGGCGGCCGGGTGGAGGTCGCCGACCGCGGGCCGGGGATCGCGGCGGCCGACCGGCCCCACGTGTTCGACCGGTTCTACCGCTCCACCGACGCCCGCAGCCGGCCGGGATCCGGCCTCGGCCTGTCGATCGTCGCCGAGGTGGTCGCCGGCCACGGCGGTCGGACCTTCGCCGCCGAGCGCGCCGGGGGCGGAGCGGTGGTCGGCTTCGTGCTGCCGGTCGGGCCGGAACCGGCGGGTCGAACGGGCGCGACGGCGTAGTGTCGCCGGTCATGCAGGACCGTGACCCGCGGGTGCGTCTGGAGCTGGACGGCCCCGTCGCCGTCATCACCAACGACAACCCCGACAAGCACAACGCGTTCGACGACGCCATGGACGCGACGCTGTTCGACATCCTCGCCGAGCTGTCGGCCCGCCCCGACATCCGAGCCGTCGTGTGGCGGGGCGAGGGCAAGTCGTGGTCGTCGGGCCGCGACGTCGGCTCGATCGGGATCAACAACACCGACATGACGCACCACGAGCTGATGACCCGCGGCATCCGCGGCATCCAGCGCCTGTGGGACCTCGAAGCGCCGATCATCGTCGCCATCCACGGCTGGGCGCTCGGCGGGTCGTTCCAGCGGGCGCTGCTGTGCGACATCCGCATCGCCAGCGACGACGCGCGCTTCATGCTGCCCGAGGTCGGCCACGGGGTCATCCCCGACACCGGCGGCGTGTCGGTCCTCTACGAGATGTGCGGTCACGGCCTGGTGTCCGACATGGTGCTGACCGGTCGGCGTCTGTCGGCGCAGGAGGCGTTGACCCACGGCATCGTGTCGCGCGTCGTCACCCGCGACGAGCTCGACGACACCGCGATGGAGATGGCGCAGAAGATCGCGTCGAGCTCGGCGGTCGCGGTGAAGATGGCGCGGCGGGTGATCGGCCACCTCGCCCGACCGGCGGTGCGGGCGTCGATGGAGGACGAGCTGATCTTCCAGACGTTCGTCAACCGCAGCGACGACATGGCCGAGATGCGCGCCGCCCGCGCCGAGGGCCGCGAGCCGCGCTACCGCGGCAGCTGAGCCGGAGCCCGGCCGACCACCCGGAGGACCTCTGATGACCGAACCGATCGGCCTGCCCCGCCCGCCTGCTGTCGGCGACACGGCACTTCGACCCGGCACCTTCGACGGCACCGCGGTGTTCGTCACCGGCGCCGGCACCGGCCTGGGCAAGGCGATCGCGTCCGAGTTCGCCCGGCTGGGAGCGGATGTGGTCATCGCCAGCCGCAAGCCCGAGCACCTCACCGCCGGCGCCGAGGCCATCGAGGCGATCGGCGCCCGGGTGCTGACCGTCAGCTGCGACATCCGCGATGCCGAGTCGGTGGCCGCAGCGTTCGACGCCGCCGTCGACGCCTTCGGACTGCCGGGAGTGCTGGTCAACAACGCTGCGGCCAACTTCCCGGTCCCGGCCGAGGACATGTCGCCCAACGCGTGGCGCACCGTGGTCGACATCACCCTCAACGGGACCTTCTTGTGCTGCCGCGAGTTCGGGCGCCGTCACCTCGCGGCGGGGACGCCGGGCTCGATCGTCAACATCGGGGCCAGCTACGCCTGGACCGGCGGGCCCGGTTTCGTGCACTCCGCCGCGGCCAAGGCCGGGGTCAAGAACCTGACCGAGTCACTCGCGGTCGAGTGGGGCCCCTACGGGATCCAGGTCAACTGCCTGGTGCCGGGGCTGTTCCCCCACGAGGACATGACCGACGACATCCGCGGCAACCTCGACCGCACCCACGACAAGGACGCGTGCCAGCCGGCGTTGCGGGTCGGGGAGCGACAGGAGCTCGGGTGGGCGGCCACGTTCCTGGCGTCGCCGTACGGCCGGTTCATCTCGGGTCACACACTGGTGGTCGACGGCGCCAACTGGCAGCGCCGTTCGATGACGAACCCGCCGGTCACCACGATCCGGGACCAGATGGGCCGCCCCCCGTTCGAACCCTGACCCCCCCAGTTCCCCCCGGGACCCCGCTTTGTAGTGCGAGATCCAGGCGAACGCCTGGATCTCGCACTACAGAACGGGAATGTGGTCACCAGCGCGAGCGGGACTCCTCGGCAAAGCCGAGCACGTCCTCGACGCGCAGCTCCGCTCCGTCGTCGGTGACCACGGTCCCGGTCCAGGTGCCGAACACCTGGTGGACCTCGGTGCCGAGCACCTTGGCGTCGACCTTGGTGTGCTTGTCGTGCACCGGTGTGAGGGTGATGTCCATGCGCCCCGTCGGATCGACGACCCGCCACGGCTCGAGCGGTCGGTCCCAGTCGTAGTCCCAGCGCAGCTCCCCGCCGAGCTTGTGCAGACGGCCGTCGACGATGATCCCGTTCTCGGTGAAGCCCGTCCCGTCGGTCCACTTGCCACCGATCTGGATGCCGAGCACCTCGCCGGTGGTGGTGGCGCCGGCGCCACCACCCCAGTTCCAGCGGGTCTCGTGGGGCCAGCGGCCACGGCCGACGTCGAGCACGCCCCACGCCTCGCCGGCGTCACCACCGAAGGCGATGACCTCGTCGCCGATGGTCAGGGTGCCGTGGGCCGGTCGGGCCTGGTGCTTGGAGGTGTACTGGAACAGCTCGTCGCTCCAGGGGATCACGACGTTGAGCGACTCGTGGCCGTCGGGCAGCTCGACGAACACGTCCATCGACGCGGGGGTGCCGTCGGCCTCGGTCCACGCGGCCGACAGGCGGGTGCCGCCCGGCTCGTCGGTTAGGTCGAGCACCTGGTGGCGGGCCGCGGAGCGCAGTGGCGCGGTGCCGGGCCGGTCCGGCAAGGAGATCCCCGCCGCTCCCGGGACGCTGCGGTTGCGTCCGCCGGTACGCCCGGAACGCAGGTCGGCCCACCACACGTCGGTGATGCCCAGGAAGTCGATGTCGGCGTAGGTGACCGACAGCGTGTGGGTCGGACCGAGCACCGCCCAGTAGTCCCAGCGCTTCTTGCGCCCGGGGGTGCCGGCCAGGTTGCAGTCGTGCATCGGCACCCGTGACCAGCCCCGCGCCAGCGGGTTGAGGGTCGTGCCGCCCGGCAGGCAGAGCTGGACCGGCTCGGTCACCTCCCGTTCGTGGGTGAGGGTCACGTCGGGGTGGTCGTCGGTCATGGCCGGATTCTTGTCGGTCGGGACCCGGGCGCACGACCGGGCGTGGAAACCTGCCGGTCGTCACGAGCCGCCCCGCCGTAGAATCGGGGCGTGCTCCGAGCCCGATCCCGGTCCACGGGGTCGGCCCGGCCCTCCCGCTCCCCGGGCCGCCGTCTGCGGCGGTTCGGAGCCGAGACCTTCGCCTCGCTGAAGGTCCGGAACTTCCGGCTGTTCTTCGCCGGGCAGGGCATCTCGCAGGTCGGCAACTGGATGACCCTGATCGCCCAGTCGCTGCTGGTGCTGTCGCTGACCGACTCGGGCATCGCCTTGGGACTCCTCGCCGTCGCCCAGTTCGGTCCCATCCTGGTGCTCGGCCCGTGGGCCGGGCTGGTCGCGGACCGGTCCGACAAGCGGCGGCTCCTGCTGATCGTCCAGTCGTTGGCGATGGTGCAGTCGCTCCTGTTGGCGGCGGTCGCGTTCACGGACTCGCCGGCCTGGACCGTCTACGCCGTCGCGCTCATCGGCGGCTTCACCGTCGCGTTCGACAACCCGGCCCGGCGCGCCTTCGTGGTCGAGATGGTGCCCGAGGCCGACGTGCCCAACGCCGTCAGCCTCAACAGCGCCCTGATGACGTCGTCGCGGGTGATCGGACCGGCGCTCGCGGGGCTGCTCATCACCACCGCGGGCTACGGCTGGGCGTTCCTGCTCGACGGCGTCTCCTACGTGGCGGTGCTGGTGTCGCTGTTCCTGATGCGCACCGAGGAGCTGCGGCCGAGCCCGCCGGCGGAGCGGGCCAAGGGCCAGATCCGCGAGGGGTTTCGCTACGTGCGTCGGACCGCCGACCTGTTCGTCCCGCTGGTGATGATGGGGGTGGTCGGCACCCTGGCGTTCAACTTCGGCACGGTCATGCCCCTGTTCGTCACCCGCGACCTGGACGGCTCCGACATGGTGTTCACCGTCCTGTTCTCGGTGGTCAGCGTCGGCTCGGTGCTCGGAGCGCTGGTCGCGGCCCGTCGTCGGGAGGTGACGGTGTGGAACGTCGGGATGTCGTCGCTCGGGTTCGGGGCGACGATGGCCGCTCTGGCGGTCGTGCCGAGCGTGGCGACCGCCATGCCCGTCGCCCTGGTGCTCGGCGTGTTCTCGATCACGTTCCTGACCATGTCGACCGCCATCGTCCAGATGCGCGCCGAGCCCGAGATGAGGGGTCGGGTGCTCGCTCTGCAGGCGATGCTGTTCCTGGGCAGCACTCCGATCGGCGGCCCGATCGTCGGCTGGGTCGCCCAGGTGTTCGGGGCGCGCTGGTCGATCGCGTTGGGAGCGGTCGCGTGCGTGGCTGCCGGCGGGTGGGGGATGGTGACGGTCGGTCGTGGCGATCACCGGGTCGGGAGCGATCCGGGCCGCGAGGTGCTCACGTCGTGAGCGTGGGAACGGTGGTGGCCCGCCGGTCGGCGTCGCACGCCGAGCGCACGTGGCAACCCCGCAGGTGGTCGTTGACCACGCCGACCGACTGCATCGCTGCGTAGGCGGTCGTGGGCCCGATGAAGCGGAACCCGAACCGCTTGAGCTCCTTGGCCAGCGCCGTCGACTGCTCTGTCCGGGTGGCGATCTCGCCCAGCTCGATCGGGACCGGCCGTCCCCGTCGGGCCGGCTCGAAGGACCAGATCAGCGCGGCGAGCGAGCCGTGGCGCGCCTGCACGTCGAGCACCGCGGAGGCGTTCGCCACCGCCGCCTCGATCTTGCCCCGGTATCGGACGATGCCGGCATCCGCCATCAGCCGTTCGACGTCGTCGGGCCCGTACGCGGCGACCGCGGCGGGGTCGAAGCCGGCGAACGCGGCGCGGAAGTTGTCCCGCTTGCGCAGGATCGTCAGCCACGAGAGTCCCGACTGGAACCCCTCCAGGCAGAGCTTCTCGTAGAGCCGGACGTCGTCGGTGACCGGACGTCCCCACTCGAGATCGTGGTAGGCGGCGTAGTCCTCGGTCAACGCTCCCCACCCGCAGCGACGGCGGCCGTCGGCGCCGGTGATCAATCCGGTCTCCACGGCGCTGGTCGCTCGTGTGTCAGACCGGCGTGCCCGGAGCCGGGGGCGTGGTGCCGACAGTGGGGCCGGGACCCCACTCGCTGACCTTGGTGCTGTAGCCGGCCTGTTGGGGCATGGCGCCGGTGGCGGTCACGAACTCGAGCTGCTGGCGGGCGTAGTCGGTCAACGGGTTGACGGTGACGCCGGTTCCGTACGCGCAGATCTCGCTCCACTGGCCGATCGCCCCGGAGTCGAAGCGCATCCCGATGATGGCCGTGCTGCCCAGCTTGCGGGCCTCCTCGACCATGCGTGCCATCGCCTCGCTGCGGCTCTGGGCGAGCAGCTTGGTGAACTCGGGGATCTCGCCGCCACCGATGGATCGGAACCCGGCGATGCAGCCGGCGCCGATGTTGCGGGCCCGGACGGTCAGGCCGAAGATCTCGCCCTGGACCGAGGTGATGTCGTAGCCGGGCAGGTCGAAGCCGGTGGTGATGAGCATGGGTCGCACGCTACGCGCTGTGTCGGTCCGGACGGAGCGGTCAGCCCACCGACGGTCACTTGACCACCTGGCAGCCGAGCTGGCCGAGCGCGGGTCCGCTTCCGGTCCCGACCGCGACCACGCAGACCTGCACGGTGTCGGGTCCGACCGGGACCGTGGTGTGGAAACCGTGGCTCGGGCCGTACCCGACCGCAGCCGCCACATCCAGCCGTTCCCGATCGGCGGGCAACGACGCGATCGGTCGACCGTCGGCCAGGACCACGACGGTGAGGGGAGCGACGGTGTCACCGTCCACGGTCCAGCCGGCCAGCTCGACCGCGGAGGGTGGGCCGGGCGACCCGTCCGGTTCGGTCGTGCGGGTGACCACGGCCATGTCGACGTTGCCGAACGGGCCGTCCGGGCTGAGCAGACCGGTGGGCGTCACCGGGACCCGGTGCCGGGCTCCCGCTCCGCCGAGCTCCCCGGGGGTGGGCCAGACGTTGAACGAGCAGGTTCCCATGGCCGCCCCACCCTTGGACTGCTGGACCATGACCGGCGCCCGGACCCACGGTGCCGGACAGCTCGCATGGCCGAAGCCCATCCAGTGGCCGACCTCGTGGTTGACCACGTAGTGGCGGTACGTCTCGACCCCGTAGGGCCAGCTCGGAGAGGCGCCCAGCCACCGGTCCTGGTTGATGATGACGTTGCGACCCTGCCGGCATGACCACATGGAGCTGCACGGCCGTCCGAAGCCGGGCACGGTGTCGGCCGCGGCCAACCAGACGGTGAAGTCCGAGGGGCCGTCGGTGCGCACGAAGCGGATCGATCCCCCCAGCGACCAACCCCGTCTGTCGTCGAGGGTCGCCTGGACGTGTCGGGCGAACTCGCCGACATCCGCGGTGATCCGCCCCCGGGTCGCGATGTTGAACGTGTAGGTGCGGGCCGGCGCGCAGGCGGTGAGCCCCAGTCCCAGCAAGGTCGACGTGGCCAGTGCGGCCAGAACCGTCCGCGTGCGACGTCGCATGATCCCCCCGATCCCCGACAGCGACCCAAGGGTATTGCGGATGGTCGTCCCGGTGTCGATGCAGTGATGCGACCGGGGTCAGGGCGTCAGGGTGTCAGGGTGTCAGGTCGTCGGGGTGAAGGTGAGGTGCTCGGAGACGTCGCCCCAACGCTCGGGGATCATGGTCCGGTGGACGAAGCACCAGTCGCCGTCGATGCGGCGGATCCGATCGTCGTAGCGGCCGACGACGACCGGCTGGAGCCCCAGACGGTCGGTTCCCTGTAGGACGGTGAACCGGGACCGGACCGCGATCTCGTCGGGGTCGCCGGGGACCTCATCGACGATGACGTTGGTGATCACGTGAGCGGTCAGCGGGGTTCCGTCGCCGTGGCGCCGTGTCGTCGACTCGTACAGTGAGCGGATCTGGTCGGCCCCCGTGGCTACGACCGTCCCGTCCTCGGTTGCCACCGAGGCGTGGGCCAGAAGATCGCCGACCGCGGCGAAGTCACCGCTGTCCATCAGCTCGGCGTAGCGGGCGAGCAGCTCGGCTGCGGCCCATCGGTCATCGGCGGTGATCGACACAGCGGAACCTCCTGGGCCAGATCGTCGCACGCCGAGATCACGTTCCGTTCTGGACTCTCCGGTGTTCGCGTGTGAGATCGACGTGTCAGGCGTGGTTTCCAGACGCGAACGCCAGGCATCGGGTGTTCGCGTGTGAGATCGACCTGTCAGGCGTCGCTTCCACACGCGAACGCCGAATGGTCCGGCGCCGATCGGAAATACGCGCGTTGATGCGCGCGTATTTCCGCGATCCTGTCTTACCCCTTCATTAGGGTGGCGGCATGGGTCGTCCCCGAGTCTCCGACGAGCGACGCATCGCTACGGCGGTGCGCCTTCCCGAGTCCGTCCACCGTCGGCTGCAGGCCGCGGCGCGGGACCGGGACGTGTCGGCCAACCTCATCGTCACCCGGGCGGTCGAGGAGTACCTCGACCGCCTACCCAGCGCCGACGCAGTCCTGGCCCCCTCCCGCACCGGCACGCCGAGGACGGCATCGTGAGCCCCGCCCGCTCCGCGAGCCCACGGAACGGCCGGACGCGATCGGCGACGTCGACCGCCAACTTCGGCTCCAGCCGTCGTGAGAGCCACGACGCATCGGCGTTCTACGACCGGTTCGTCGCCCCCGAGATCTCGACCGACTCGACGGTCAACCCGCCGACCGAGCTCGATGTCATCTACAAGACCGACGCCCGCCGGATGGCCGAGGTTCCATCGGACTCTGTCGCTCTGGTCGTCACGTCCCCCCCGTACTTCGCCGGCAAGCAGTACGAGGAGGAGCTCGGCGTCGGCGGGGTGCCCGCCGACTACTTCGAGTACCTCGAGCTGCTGCACGGGGTGTTCGCCGAGTGCAAGAGGGTGCTTGAACCGGGCGGTCGCATCGCGGTGAACGTCGCCAACCTGGGGCGGCGGCCGTACCGGTCCCTGTCGGGTGACGTCACCGAGATCCTCCAGGACCTGGGCCTGCTGCTCCGGGGTGAGGTGGTGTGGTGGAAGGGTCGCGCCGCCGGCGGGTCCTGCGCGTGGGGGACGTTCCAACGCCCGGCCAACCCGGTGCTTCGCGACATCACCGAGCGGGTCGTCATCGCCAGCAAGGGCCGCTTCGACCGGGCCCTCACCCCGGCCCAACGCCTCGAGCGCGGCCTGCCGTCCACCGCCACCATCTCCCGTGACGAGTTCATGGAGGCCACCACCGACCTCTGGGAGATCTCGCCCGAGAGCGCCACCCGCGTCGGTCACCCGGCGCCGTTCCCCGTCGAGCTGCCGCAGCGGCTCGTCGAGCTCTACACCTACGAGAGCGACGTGGTGCTCGACCCGTTCATGGGTTCGGGCAGCACGGCCGTCGCCGCGGTCCGGACGGGTCGCCACTTCATCGGCTTCGACACCGACCCCGAGTACGTCACGATCGCCGAGAGCCGGGTGTCCGGCGAACGGGAGCGGATCTCGACCGAGCGGCCCGATCCGTCGGGCGTCGGCACCGTCGGGTCCTTCCGGGTCGAGCTCCCCGCCGCGCCGGTCGAGGCGAGCTCGGGCGATGCTCCGGATCCGTTGGCCGTCGCGGTCCGTGACGGTCGCCAGGCACGCGAGGTGGCCGAGATCCTTCTGGGTCAGTGTGGGTTCGACAACATCCGCTCCGAGGTCAAGCCACGCGGTCTGGGGATCGTGCTGAGCTTCGTGGCCGCCGACCGGACCGGCGCGGACTGGGCCTTCGACGTGTCGGGGACGTTCACCACCAACCGGTCCGGCCTCCGTCGGGCCGACACGTTGTGGAAGTCGCTCGGCAAGGCGGCGGTGCTGCACGAGAGCCGGACCTCGGACGACGGCGTGGGGATGCCACTCGTTCTGCTGACCACCGATGCTCCGGCCAAGGGGACCTCGGGTCACCAGGCGCTGAGGGTGCTGCGAGGTCAGGACCGGCCTGTGTTCGACGTGGTCGAGCTGCTGGACCCCGACGGCCACGCCCGGCTGCGTTCGTACGCGGAGAACGGTCTCTGACCGAAGTCGTGTCCGGGCGGCCCCGGCGGCTCTGGGGCGTCCGGGCCGTCGGGCTGTCGTAGGGTCCGGGTGGTGGGCAGTGACGAGACGCCCGGAGCCGACCCGATCGAGACGACAGGAGCGGAGCACCGCACCGAGCGCTGGTCGGCCGCTGGGCTGTGGGACCCCGAGGCGCCCGACGCCCAGGTGCGGGGCGCCCTGCTCGACTACCTCGAGTCGCTCGGCGCGAACGTGGAGCGGATGGCCCGGGCCGAGGCCGAAGGCGAGCTCGTCGCCCTCGGCCTCGACATGTTGCTCGAGGACGGCGGGCTCACCGTCGAGCAGCTGGCGACACGGATGGGAGTCCCCGTCCATGAGGTCGTCGCCGCCTATCGACTCGTGGGAGTGGAGGTCAACGATCCGGCCGCGCCGATGTTCGAGGAGGCCGAGATCGACTTCGTCGCCCTGCTCACCTCTACAGCGGGGACGTTCCCCGACGCCGCAACCCGGGAGATCCTCCGCGCGCTCTCGACGGCGTTGTCCGGGTTGAGCGCGGCCGCGATCTCGGCGTTCGTCGGCAGTGTCGAAGACGACCTCGCCGGGGCCGGCGATCCGGTCGCCCAGGCGCGGGTGACCCGGGAGGCAGGGCTGATGGGCCTCGATCTGGCCGGAGGGCTGCGACCGCTGCTGCGCCACCACCTCCGCCAGGGCGTCCGGCGGCAGCGTGAGGGGACACACCGCAGCGGCGATCGACTGACGATCGTCACGGCGGTCGGCTTCGTCGACCTGGTCGGCTACACCGCCCGAACCACCGACATGGATCCCGAGGACCTGATCGGGTTCATCGGGTCGTTCCGGGAGCGGACCCACGAGATCGTCCTGGCCGGCGGCGGACAGGTGGTCAAGCACATCGGTGACGAGATCATGTTCAGCGCCGTCGACCTGGCCGGGGTGTGTCGGATCGCTCTGGCGCTGCTCGACGGGTTCGACGAGATCGACACCACGCCGCGGGGTGGGGTGGCGGCCGGCCGAGTCGTGGCCCGCCACGGCGATCTCTACGGACCGGTGGTCAACCTGGCGTCACGGCTGGCTGACATCGCCGTCCCGGGTGAGGTGCTGGCTCCGGCGGAACGGGTGACCAGCGCCGTCGAGCCTGACGCCGGCGCCGAGGACCTGGTGTTCGTCCCTGCGGGCCGGCGTCAGCTCAAGGGCTTCGACCGACCGGTCGCGGTCGTCACCGTCGAACGCCCCTGCTGACGCACCGATCTCGGGGTCGGAATCGACAACGTCTGTCGGTTCCGACCCCGAGAATCCGGTTCCGCTCGTCGGATCCCGTGGGGCAAGGGGCGGCGAAGGCTGCACCGAACCACGGCGCGTCGGCCGGTGCGTCCAACGCTGAAGGCTCGCGTCACCCACCGCCGGTTGCGTGATCACACCAGGTCGACGGCGCATCGAAGACCTGGAGCGCCGGCCAGTCGTCGGTCGGCCGTGACGAGCGGTACCCCTGCCGCCTCGGCAAGGGCGACGTAGCAGGCGTCGTACGCAGTCACGTTCGGACGCAGTTCCCACACCCGCGGCAGCAGGGGCGAGGTGGGGTAGACGGTGAGTGGAAACGTCAGCAGATCATCCATTGCTTGGTCAGCCTGCTGTGGGGTCAGGCCCCCGTGGGCCGCGTGCCGCCGCAGCACCGACGCAACCTCGACCCGGAGCAGGTCGGGCGCGGCCACGCTCTCACCCCGAAGTCGTTCGCGGAACCGCTGGCCATCGCTCCCGACGTCGGCCACGACTGGAGCGAGAACCGAAGCGTCAACGACGAGCACGTTCCTCGTCGAGTGCCTCGATCGCGTCTCTCGCCGACAACGTGCCCGTCGCTCGTCGCTGGATTCGGTCGAGGACGTCCTGCACCGTCGGCGTCGCCGCGATCTCTGCGAGCTGGGAGGTGAGGAACTGCTGGAGCGACTGGCCAGCTTCCTCCGCCCGGCGGACCAGAGCCGCATGGACTGCGTCTGGCACATCTCGAACCTGCACGTTCGGCATGCATGCATAGTACATGCACGTGGGCATCTCGTGTGCAAGCTCGACGTAGCGGATCGTGGCAACAACTGCCCCAGATGGGAGTCCCGTGTAGCGTCGGTGCGGTGGCATAGTCATGGCATGGCTCGCACACGTGTCAGCACCACGGTCGATGACGAACTCCTCACAAGGGCTCGGGAGGTGACGGGCGCACACTCCGACTCCGTGCTGTTCGACCGGGCACTCGACGCGCTCCTGGCACACCATCGACGGGCCGAGATCGACAGTGCGTACGCCGCGTACGACGAACATCCGCTCGACGAGGCCGATGAGTGGGGCGATCTTGCATCGTTCCGTTCCGCCGCTGCTGCGTCGTGACTGACCATCCCCGGCGCGGCGAACTCTGGTGGTGTGAGCTGCCTGAGATCGGCAGCAGGCCGGTCGTCGTGTTGAGTCGAGATGTCGCCATTCCCCGACTGGGCCGAACCTTGATCGCCCCTTGCACGACGACCGTCAGAGGACTGCCGAGCGAGGTGGTGCTCGAGCCCGGGGTCGACCCGGTTCCGCGACTGTGCGCCGTCAACCTCGACTCGGTCGAGAGCGTGTCCGTCGGCGTCCTCGTCAGCCGCCTCGGCCGTCTGGGCGACGAACGCATGCTCGCCGTCTGCGACGCGCTCTGGGTTGCCGTCGACTGTCACTGAGCCGGCGTTCTGGGGTGGTCAGCTGGCCGTCTCCCGGCAGTCGTCGACAGTCGGACGGTTCGATCCAGCAGTGACCGCTGACTCGGGACGGCACCCGAGCAGGCGACGATCACCGGGGGGTTCATCGAGCACGATGGACATCGGCTCGACCACCAGGTCCGCGGTGCACTCGTTGCCGAAGTACTCAACAGTGGCCCGAATCGTCACCGAACTGCTGGTCTCAGCGACGTCCCAGTCCTTGAACTCCGAGCAGGAACTACCGCCGAACTCGGCCCGGACGTCGACCTCCCGGCCGACGGGCGGCGAGGCCAGGCTCCAGTCGACTTCGGCCTCGGTGCGGTCCTCGGCGCAGCCCGTCGCACACGCACAGACGGTCAACACTGCGACAAGTGCGAGCCGCGTAACCATGTCCACCTCCCACGAGCGAGGGCACCGGAATCCATCAAGGAGTTCGAGGCGTGTTCTCGGGGTCGTAGGCGCCGCGCCACTCGACCATCTCGGCGTGCTCGGGGTGGGTAGGGGCGGTGGCCGCGGCGACGTACTGCTCATGGCCCCACGTGCCCCCGCTCGACCGGGGCCTGTCGAGGGAGTGGCCCGCTCCGATCGCGGTGCGGGGCCACGTCAGGAACAAGGACGATCAGGACACCAACGTCATCCGCTTCCGCCGCGCCGCCGAGTAGGGACGCCATCCGTCCTACTCGCGCGGGGATTGCCTACTTCTCTTGGTCCGGCTTAGAGGCCAAGTCGGACCATGGCTGTTCCGTAGTCCGACTTGTGGCTGACATACGGAGAGGTGAACAAGTCGATGAGCCTCTACTCGTAGAACGCGTAGGGATTCAGGATCGGGCCCTGCAACAAGCCCTTCCGTTGCGCGGTCGTGAGGTGTGCCGCGTCACACACCTCGTCCCAGTCGCGGCGGATGGTGGCAACCTGTTGGTCGCCGATCTCGCGTCCTTCTTCGGGAGTCAGGTGGTAGATCGGCGCCGCTTCGACCAACGCGGCGATCCGGCTCTCGCGGCCGGTGTCGCCGTCGCCGAAGCGTGGGTGGCGGGCCACCTCGCCAGTGCGCGGTTGAGGTGACACGTCGTAGGCGGGGGTGAGCGCGAGGCCGTCGGCGAGGATGAAGGCCGCGTGGTTGCGGGCGTGGTCGTCGGTGTTGCCGACGAGGATGTTGAACATGATGCGCGAGAACAACTCCCGCAGGGTCGCATCGGGCTCGATGAAGTTCGCTCGGACCTCGTCAGCCAGCTCGACGTAGGAGAAGTGCTGCGCAGCGACGATCGTCTGCATCGACAGGATCGTGGCCGCTGACACGACGCGGCGTCGGGCGCCCGCTGGCGATCGGTCGAAGCGCTCGACCAGCAGGACCCCGCGGTCCATCGATTCGACGAACCGAACGGGCGCGACGTCGAGGCCGGCTCGGCGTGCGAGCTCCATCGCGATGTACTCCGACTGGGTCCACAGGAAGTTGTCGCTCCGCCGCGAGAACTTGGCCAGGAGCTTCACACCGTCGTCGTCGATCAAGGCCTTCGGGCGGGCGCCGCCGAGCGGAGTGCCGTTGACGAGTGTCGCGGCGAGGTCCGGGTCGATCGTCTCGCCTTCGTCGATCTTGTCGGCCGCGGTCATGAGCTGCTCGAGCGGAGCATGCACCGGTGCTCGGGGGATGTACTCGGTCGGGCTCGCTTGGAAGTCGATGGCGCCGACCCGGTCTGAGCCCGACTCGAGCAGGTACACGAGTGGATCGAGCTCGGCGCCGACCGCGCCCAGGTTGGCGTTGATGACCGATCGTCCCCACGAGTCCGGTGCCGCGTCGTCGATGCTCAGCGGCATCGGACCGTCGAGTCCGTCGTGCTCGAAGTCGTCCAGGGGGAGTTCGGGCTCGTAGATGGGGACCGGGTCCGGTCGCTCGAGGTAGGAACGTCCGTAGCTGAACACGTAGCGGGCGTCGCGTCGGTCCAGGCGTCCGCATACCACCGGCTCGGTGGCGTCGGGCAACCAGATCCAGACGTAGGCCTCGGTCGGCGCGTCAGAAGTCATTGCGCGCCTTGCGTCGGGCGCGACCGCGCTGGGGGAGCAGCGCCAGTTCGTTGCGCACGACCTGGCCGGCGAGGTCCTCGTTTCCGCCGAACAGCTCGACGCCGACCAGTCGGGCGGCTTCGAACACGGTGCCGATCGCCACTGACGGGTTCCCGCGTTCGATCTTGGTGATCGTCGGGGCGGAAACCCCGACGCGCTCGGCGAGCGTTCCGACGCTCCAGCCGCGCCGTAGCCGGCCGGCACGCACCGAATCACCGAGGATCTGGACGGCTGCTCGGGTCCCTCGTGAGGTGGCCATGCGAAGAATGCTAGGAGTTAGACCTCCTAAATCCAATTATTCTTTCTACTCGCCGGGAACGATTGCCGACGGACCGCCCCGCTTGTGCCTCAGTGAAGTCGTAGACGTAGCGGAACTTGTCGCCTTCGGCGGCCAGCTTGTCGAGCCGGTAGCGGGTCTCGTCGAGCACCTGGCTCATGTCCCAGTCGGGGTCAGGGACTCCGTAGTCGCGACCGCCGATGCGGAACTCGTGGAGGTGGGAGTTCCACCACCCGAACGCCGCTTGGCTCACGCGGTGCACCTCGTCGAGGGTCTCGGACCCGTCGACGAGCACGCGGCGCCAGATGGGCGGTGTGATGTCGCGCAACGTCACCTTGACCTGGAACACCTTGCCGTTGGCGGCTTGCTTCTTGGTGCCGGCCTTGGGGGCATCGTGCGCCGCCATCTTGGGTGACATCGGCCAGCTCACGTCCGGGCGTTCCGGCTCGCTTGTCGAGCGGGCCGACGATGATGTCGGACATCCGCATCGACAAGGCCTCGAGGTCGAGATCGCCGTTCGCCATGAAGACGCCTTCTCGCCTCGCGGTGTGCGCTGTCGGGACCGTAGCGACGACTGCCGAATCGCGCACTGCGTGGTCGATTCCGGCGCCGCCGACACCCGCTCCGACACGTTCTCGATTCGTGAGGTCACGTGAAGGTCACGCCGGGCTCTCAGCGGCCGGGTCCGCCGACCCGGCAACGCTGTGAGCGGGACCTTTGGAGTGGAGCTGATGGGACTCGAACCCACGACCCCCTGCTTGCAAAGCAGTCACGGCATGGCGCGTCGACCCTGCCAGGATGCGAACGCCCAGGTCACAGGTCGGTTCTCGTGCCGCCTGGTCCCGTGCTGTACCGGCCTGTCGTGGTGCTCTCGCGGAGTTTTCGCGGAGTGCGATGTCCTCCGCCCAAAGCGTCGGGGAGGAACAGCACGCCCGACAGCCGCCGCTACTGCGCCGCCTTGGGCGGGCCGACGAGACGGTCCACCTCATCGCCCAGCTGCGACCAACCGCAGTAACTCCAAGGCGGCAGAGCGTCGTCGCCCTGCTGCTGCAGCCCTTGTGCGACACGCTCGAACCCGGCATCGTGCCAGTCCGGGTCCTTCTTGCGGAGGCGAGCCACTCGGTAGGTCATTGGTCGATGTGGTCCATCGTCTCGGTAGCGGGGTCGTAGACGTCGAAGCTGGCGATCCTTGGGCAAGGCCTGGCCCTTCCAATCGAGCAGCTCGATGACTGGCGCGGCACCAACTCGTTGATCGTCGATCCTCGCCACGCGAAGCAGACAGGTATCGCCGTTCGATGCCACACGAGCGAGCAGGTCACCGGGCTGTAGGTCGGTCACATGGCGCCAGGGACGCCGGACCTGCCGTCGTGCCGGCTGGGGGCCGGTGAGTTGAGTTCTCAACTTGCTGAGCGCGGCTTCCCGTCTCGCCAAACCTTGAGGACCCGCTTCCTGCCACGGTTCAAGGCCTTCACCACGATCGATGACACTCAGGGCGCGTGCTTTGATCTCATCGTCGAGGCGGCCCAGGCTCGCTTGAACCGCAGCGAGCGCGAGCCACAGCACGTGCACCTCGTCACTGTCGAGGTGGCGGTAGGCGGCAAGGATCCGACCGGTTGCCTCATCATCAGGGACCTGGTCCTCCAACAGCTCTCGGTAGTCCCCGCGGATATCCGCTGCCAGATCATCGGAGAAGATCCCCGGACCCCATGCGCCCATGTCGGAGGATTGTCGCATGCACGGACCGAGGGTGCACTCCGGCGCGTCGTCTACTCCCGCAACGCGGCCATCGCGTGTGGGAGCGACGCTGCCAGCACTTCGATGATGTCGTGGCTGGTCTTGGGGTGTCGGCGTCGTCGGGCAGCCATGGCGTCGATCGCTCCGAGCACGCCGATCGGGTCGCGCTCCACGTGTCCCACGACGAAGGTGTCGACGTCGATGGCCTCGATGCCGCGGTCCGCGAGGAGTTCGGGTGGGAAGTCGCGGAGGTTCTCGGTGACGATCATCGGTGCTTCGACATGGACGGCAAGGGCGAGGACGTGGCGGTCCTTCTCGTTGACCGGCATCTCCTCGATCAGCGAGGCCGGTGGCTCGTCCAGGGCGGACGGCAGGGCCTGGTTCATCTGAGCGATCCGGCGATCGATCGCCGCAGGGTCGAGGTCCGCCCGGAGTTTGAGGTTGCGGGTGACCTCGTCGAGGATCTGTGGCGACCAGTGCGGTCGGTACAGGTGCCGTGTCGCCATCGTGAGGACGAGGTCGGTGACCTCGATGCCGTAGAGCACGTTGGCGTCGAGGACAACGACATGTGCGGCCATCGTGCCCGGGTGCCCAGCGGGCTACTGGTAGAGGCCGAGCTCTTCGGCGTCGGCTGTCATGGCGTCGAGCGCCTCGTTGGCCCGTGCTTCGAGGCGGTCGCGGTACGCGAGAACATCGACGAGCTTCAGGCGCCGATGGGTGCCGACCATGTGGTGTGGAACTTCACCGGCCTCGATCTGCTTGATCAGGTATGGGCGGCTCACGTTCAACAGCTCGGCTGCCTGGACCGTGGTCAGCTCGGCATGCAGCGGGATGACCGACACGCCGTTGCCGGCTCGGAGGTTCTCCACGATCGACACCAGCAGCGACTGGATCCGCTCGGGCAGCTCGATCGCGTCGCCGTCGGGTCCGACCAGCCGTGGAAGGCTGGTGCCGGTTCCTTCCAGGGCGCGCACGACGGCTTCCAGCACCTCGGGGCCGAGGGCGTCGGGTCGGACTTCGAGCACGTCACTCACGGCGACAAGCGTATCTACAAATGAAATAAACGCAACGATGTATGCCGCCGAGCCGATCTGACCGTTGTTCGGCCAGACTCGTATCGGTGATCACGACGGACCAGGAGTATGACCAGTCGCGGGAGAAGCTCGCGTCGCTGGTCGGTTCGATCGCCAGCACCGAAGCGGGCGCCGCAGGCGACGATGAGTTCCGTGACCTGCAACTCAGCGGACTGCGTAGCTTCGCCGACGACCTGCGGACCGAGATCGCCGACTACGAGACACAACAGAAGCGGCGTTGACGTTGGCCGAAGTTCGCATCGCCGGTGAGGAGGGCCGGGCACTGGTTCTCCAGCACCCACAGCTCGACGGAGATGGCGGCTGGCGTTACACCGCCACCCTGGAGTTCGAGACGGGCCGAGCGAGCGTCGAAGTCTGGGACTACGGAGACCCACGTTTGCCGGAGGTTTTCCGCCAGGCTGCGGACCAGTGGCGAGGCTTCCAGGGTGCCATCGAGTTCGCCTCGATCGAGGGGCAGCTCGAGATGGCGCTGACGCACGACGGAAAGGGAACCATCAGCTGTGTCGCGACCGTGCGCCAGCCGTGGCCACCGACGTGGCGAACCACAATCGAGCTCTCGTTCGGCGCAGGTGCTCACGCCGAGCAGATCGCCCGGGATGTCGAGGCGTTTTTCGCTAGAGCGGCGCCGGCATAGCCGGAGGAAGCGCGCTACTCCGGCCCAGAACCTGGCACGTAACTGATCCAGTCCAGCAGTGGAGCGCGTTGCTCTAGGTCGAGCCTGCTGAGCGCCGCTCGCGCCAGCAACCGAACTGTCTCCCACCCTTCATCGTGCTCTACCGCCTCGGTGGTCCACCAAGCGGCGTGTTCCTCGCCAGAACGCTCCTCGAAGAACACCGAGATCGCGTCGAGGACCTCGCATCGGGCTGCTTCCTCAACCCGATGACCGGCCACGAGCCGGTCCAAGGTGATCTGGACGTCAGACCAGGTGAGTGCCAGCTCGTCGGCGACCGCCACGTAGTCCGGCAACGCCGCGACCTGCCCGTCTGGGTCCAGAGCCAGGAGGCGCAGCGTCTCCGCCAGCGCGTGCTCTGCGAAGTCCAACTCGTCAACCACGAACCGATTCTCCCACCGTCGACCTCGGCCACCCGCCCAAGTTCCTCGCGAAGTTTCGGGCTCTCGATGGGCCTACGTAGGTATGGAGGGACAGACGAGTGCATTCGGTCGAACGGGAGGTCAGCCTGGTCGCCCGCCTTCTGATCGACGCCGTGCGGGCTGGTGGTGGCCGCGGTGATGCGGGTGACGACGCTGAAGGCGTCGGCCGATCGGTTGGATGGGCTCTCGTATTACGCGGGCCTGGCCGAGGACCGGGGTCGTCCGGGTCTGGGTCGTGGTCCGGTGGACTACTACCTCGATCCGGACGAACCACCGGGTCGTTGGTGGGGGAGCGGTCGGGGTGCGCTCGGCCTCGATGGCGTGGTTGCCGGGGAGGATCTGCGGGTCGTGCTCGAAGGTCGTCATCCTGGGTCGGGGGCGGGTCTGGGCCGCCGGTTCGGCGATACCTCTGCCCGTGGGTTTGATGCGACGTTCTCGGCACCGAAGTCGGTGTCGGTGCTGTGGGCGCTCAGTCCGGATTCGTGGGTGCGTGCCGAGGTCCTCGCCGCGCATGACGCCGCGGTCGACGCGGCCCTCGGCTGGTTCGAGTGTCACGGTGCGGTGACTCGGCGGGGGACCGACGGGGTGTTCCAGGTCGACACCCAGGGCCTCACTGCTGCGTTGTTCCGCCAGCACACCTCGCGCACGATCGATCCGCAGTTGCACACCCATGCGGTCATCTCGGCGAAGGTGCAGGACCCGACCGGCCGCTGGCTCTCACTGGATGCACGGTTCTTGAAGTACCAGCAGCGGACGATCGGCTGGATCTACGACGCCGCGCTGCGTGCCGAGCTGACGAACCGTCTCGGTGTCACCTGGGCCGAACCCGGCGACGGTGCCCGAGACCTCACCTGCATCCCCGCCGAGGTGAACGCGGAGTTCTCGACCCGCACGACCCAGGTCGACGCGAAGCTCACCGAGCTGGTTCGCCGTTGGAGCTACGACCACGACGGCGCCGACCCGGATGCCCGGACGATCGCGGGGTTGCAGCGTGCTGCGGTGGTCGCTTCACGCCCTGCCAAGGGGCACGGGTTCGATCCGTCGGTGCTGCGGCTGGGCTGGGAGGAACACGCACGGGCGATCGGCTTCGATCCCGACCACCTCACTGCCGATGAGCTGACCGCCCGGCAACCAGAGGCGTCTCGTGTGCCGGACGAGGATCTGATCGACGAAGCGCTCATGCGGGTGAGCGAGGAGTCCTCGACATGGCTGCGCGCCGATCTGGCACGGCACCTCGCCACTCTCCTCGACCCCCGTGCTGGGGCCAACGGTGCTGCGTTGGTCGCCGAAGTCGACCGGCTCGCCGAGCTTGCCGAACGGCTCTGTGCCCCGCTCGGGCCGGAACCCGACGGCGCGCCGATGCTGCGCGCCGATGACCGTCCGGTCACCGAGCACGTCACCGACCGGCGTTTCAGCACCCACCGCATCCTCCGCGAAGAACAGGACCTGCAGACCTGGGCCGAGACCAACACTCGGCACATCCCGCTGAACGGTGACGCTCGGCGCGACGCCGCCGAAGCGATCGCCGGTCATGCTCCATTGGTTGTCCTCGTGGGACCGGCCGGTACCGGCAAGACCCGCACCACCGCGACCGCGGTCGCCGAGTTGCAGGAGCTCGGCCGTCCGGTCATCGGGCTTGCCCCTTCAGGCAAGGCCGCCGACGTGCTGTGTACCGAGGCGGACTGTTCGACTGACACGCTCGCCGGGTTCCTCACCCGTCACCGACACCGCCGCACGAAGTGGCCTGCGGGCACCACGGTCATCCTCGACGAAGCCGGGATGACCGCCACCGCGGACCTCGCCCAACTCGTCCACCTTGTTCGTGTGAACCGGTGGCGTCTCGTTGCCGTCGGTGACCCCGAACAGCTCCCCTCGGTTGCCCGAGGCGGGGTGTTCGCTCACTGGTGCAACACCGTGGCACACCACACCCTCGACACGCCGAGACGGTTCAGCGAGCCCTGGGAAGCCACCGCCAGCCTCGGACTGCGCGCAGGACACCCCGCAGCAGTCCAGCTCTACACGGATCACCGCCGGCTGCACACCGCCCACCCGGCGCTCGTAGCCGGCCAGGTCGCCCGCGCGCACCAACACCACACCGCATCGGGCCGGTCCGTCGCGATCACCACCAACACCGCCGAGACCGCCACAGCGATCAACCAGGAGATCCAACACCTCACCCGCCGGACGGGCAGCCCCGGGGTGATGCTGCACGACGGGACCACGGCGAGGCCCGGCGATCGGATCGCCACCCGCCGCAACGACCCCCGCCTGCGGACCGATGGCGGTGAGCGAGTCCGGAACCGGCACACCTGGACCGTCCAGGCTGTCCACGCCGGCGGAGCCATCGTGGCGACCGACGACCAGCGAGGAACCGTGACCCTCCCCGCCGACTACGTGAACGCGCACGTCGAGCTCGGCTGGGCCGTGACCGGATACGGCAACCAAGGCGACACCGTCGACATCGGCATCGCCGTGCTGGAGCCGACCAGCAGCCGGAACCACGCCTACGTGGCCATGACCCGAGGTCGCGAGGCGAACCACGCCCTCATCCTCGACCGGACCGGGACCACGGATCCGGCAGAGCGCCTGGCCGAGATCATCACCCGACCAACCCGAGCCCACTCCGCGCTCGCCACCCAACAACGCCTCCACCGAGACGCTGGAGTCGAACCGCCGACGCTCGACGACATGGCCGAACCGCCGAAGACGACCGTGTCCGGAGAGCCCCCGACGGTGGCCCCCGAGCTCGACGAGAAGGTCGCCGCCATCACGAGACGACTCGACGCCCTCCAACGACGGGCACCGAGCCGAGACGGGCAGGGACTCGGCCTGTAGCGGTCCTCGACAGTCCCGCCTTGGCCTGCCACGATGGCCGCATCGCTCGTCGACGGCGTCATGTCGGCCTCTACGTTCGGACGCCGCGCGTCCGTGTCCTGGAAGGCCCCGCCGATGGCGATCAAGAAGCTCCCCAATGGACGCTGGGAAGCGTCCTATCGCGACCCCGCCGGACGAGAACGCGTCAAGCACCACCGCACCCGCATCGACGCCGACCGGTGGCTCACCACCGTCAAGGAACAGCTCCACCGTGGCGACTACGTGGACCCGCGCCTTGGAAGGCGACGTTTCGCCTCGTTCGCCGAGGACTGGCTCGCCGCTGCCAAGGCACACGTCCGACCGAAGACCTGGGCGCACTACGAGTCGATCCTCCGTGTCCACGTCCTGCCCACGTTCGCTGACCAGCCCGTCGGTGCCATCAGCCCCGCCGACGTTCGTCGCTACATCACCGACAGCGTCGAGGCCGGCTCCGCTCCCGGCACCGTGCGTTCGGCCCGCAAGGTGCTTCGCCTCGTCTTGGCTACCGCCCAAGCCGACGGCGCGATCCGAGCCAACCCGTGCGACGGGTCGCGCGTCCCCGCTTCCCCGAAGGCCGAGATGGTGTTCCTCAGCGTCGAACAGGTCGAGAGGCTCGCGACGGCCATCGACGAGCGCTACGCCACCCTTGTCCGTCTCGCGGCCTTCACCGGTCTGCGCGCCGGGGAGATCTGCGCACTTCGAGTGGGTCGTGTCGATCTCGTCAGCGGCCGGATCACCGTCGCCGAGTCCGTCACCGAGGTACAGGGTCTCGGGCTTCACTTCAGCGAGCCCAAGACCTACGAGCGCCGATCGGTGACCCTTCCCGCCTTCCTCGCCGATGAGCTCGCCGCTCACCTCGAGGACCGGCCTGGCGATCCCGGCACCCTCGTGTTCACTTCACCCGAGGGCTCGACCCCGAACCACAAGAACTTCTACCGCCGCCACTTCAAGCCTGCCGTCTCCGTTGCGGACCTTCCGGCCGAGACCAGGTTCCACGATCTCCGGCACACCTGCGCCGCCCTCTGCATCGCGCTCGGCGCCCACCCCAAGGCCATCCAGGAGCGTCTCGGCCACTCCTCCATCACCGTCACCCTCGATCGCTACGGCCACCTCTTCCCCAAGCTGGACGAGACCCTCACCGAACGCCTCGACGACCTCCACTGGGCTGTCGTCGAGCGGCGCTGATCTTCAGCAACCGATCATCCGCACTGGAGGACCAGCCACGCCTCGTCGCAGGCAGCGGCGACCGGGAGTGTCCGGCGGAACGTGAAGTACAGAGTGCCGACGTCGCCCCACATCCATCCAGCATCGTCGTCCGTGTCGAGCTGGAGGAGGAGCCGCCAGTCCGCCTCACGGTCGACGCGGAAGGTCGGTTCAGCGTGACGCCACTGCTCGGACGTACCGAGCGGCAAGCCGCGGGACACGACATCGCACTCTCGCCAGATCGGGCCCTGCTGCAGGCGCGGCCACCCGCCGATCTGGTGGTTGGGACTCGACTCGACATCAACGACCTCGTTCCAGTCATCCTGCATCGGGAAGAACCTCTGCCGGGCCGCCTCCGCCGCCGGTGTTCGGTCCTGATGCGGCGGGAAGACCGACTCGACCGCCGGTTCCTCCCAGCCCGGAATCGACAGCGTCTGCTGTGGCGCAAGACCGATCGAAACGAACGTTTCCACCCCGTCAGGAGCACCTACGGCTCGCGCATCGTCCGGGTCCACGAGGATCACTCGCCACCCACCTCGATCCTCAGGCTCGAACCCCCACGGCTGCTCTTCGTCGTCGTAGAAGAAGTTGAGGACGCCCTGCGACGGGAGGCCCGGCTCGGTGTCGAACTGCGACAGTTCAGCCAGGTCGATGACTGCGACAAGCGACAGTGGTCGATCGTTCCAACGAGGCCACTGGTTGGAGTCGACGAGAAGCGCGCCACCACCCAGATGCGACCGAGTCGGATCGTCCGTGTGATGCATGCGGACCGCCGGACGGGCGAGCGACTCCACCACCGCTGCCGCCTCGGGGTTCAGCTGCTCCCTGCAGATATGGGAGAGGCGCGCCCGGAGAGCCCCGGTCTCAGGGTTCATCACCCGATCCATTCTCTGCCTGCTGTCCCTCGATCCCGAACTTCTCCACGACGAAGCGCCAGAACAGAGGCACGGCCTCCGCCGCCGAGCGTTCGACGCGATCGTTTCTCCCGCTGTGCGAGAGGTGCTCGATCACTACGTCGCCGTTGTCGGCTGGATTCAGGGAACCCACTGGCGCTGAGACCCGAAGGACCTCGAGCGGCGGATCGGCAATGGGCCGATCTGTCACCAGCAGGTCGTGCATCGACGTCATGGCTGCGAGGAGCTCTCTGCTCAGGGACGCTTCAACGCTCTTCACGATCTCCACCATGTACCCGAACGCGGGCTCCCCTGACGCGAGGTCCTCGTATCGCTCTCGAAGTTCGGACCACGGTTGGCTCTTGAACTGGTGACGCCAGGCCAACGACTTCACAGCGGCCCCCTCTCGGACGACGTCAGGACCCCTCGATGCTCTCACCTTGTGCCACTGCGTATCGCCTCTTTACCACCCGGTCCTCGCGGGGTTTTCGCGGAGTCGAGGCCGGTGGGTGGGTCGGCCGATGGCTGACCGTGGGTGCAGATCCCTTGGGGGGCAAGGGATCGGAGAGTGGAGCTGATGGGACTCGAACCCACGACCCCCTGCTTGCAAAGCAGGTGCTCTAGCCAGCTGAGCTACAGCCCCGGAGCGGAGCACTCTAACCGGGATCGGGGCGGCGCTCCGTTCCGTCGCTCGACGCAGCATCACGTCGAGCAGCCGACGGGAGCTCGGGGTCGACCCCGCCTCAGCGAGTCGGGGCGGTCATCAACCAGGGGTCGTTGATGTCGAGGTACCGGTCCACCTTCATGACCGACTGCCACTCGGTGAACATCTCGGTGGCGCCCTCGGGCATCGGGGCGGCCTCGCCGTCCCGGGCGGCCCCTTCGGTGGTGAAGTACGCCACCTCGGTGAACTCGTCGTCGCCGTAGTAGGCGGTCAGCGCCCCCAGGAGGTCGGGCCGCAGTTGGGTGAGCATGTCGTCGGAGTCCCGCTCGAGTGCTTTGGCGCGGGCTTCGTCGGTCACGTGGCCGTCCATCACCTGCACGAACCGGGCGCTGTCGACGCCGCCGTGGGTCATCAGGTCCACGTCCTCGGTGTCGTGGAAGGTGACGGGACCGTCGAAGCACTTCTCGGTCTCGGCCCACCAGGCACCCTGCTCGGGCCGGTCGCTGTTGCGTCGGGCCGACTCGCGGTCCTCGAACCGGGCGATCAGGATGCAGTCACCGTCCGACGTGCATCCGCCGGTCGATCCCAGGTAGCCGACGGCGCCGGGCATCAACTCCGCCTCCCAGACCTCGAGTCGCCGGTGCAGCGCCTCGGGATCCGACGTCTTGCCGTGCATCACTTGTACGAACATCGGGCCACCTCCTCGGTTGCTGGTGGGCCACCCCTCACGCTCCGCCCGTGTCGCGACCGGGTCAAGGGCGGAGGCGGGTGAATGTCCGATCCGCCATCCCGACGACCGGGGGTCGACCTGGTCGACGCCGGGGGAGGATCATCGAGAGAGGAGGACGCCGTGGACGCCACCGAACTGCTCACCGACGCGATCGAACGGATCCGACACGGCGTCCACGAGGTGGTCGCGGACCTCGACCCCGAGCAGCTCTCCGCCCGGGTGGCGCCGGACGCGAACCCGATCGGTTGGCTGCTGTGGCATCTGACCCGCGTGCAGGACGCCCACGTGGCGGAGTTCCTCGACGCCGCTCAGCCATACCTCGACGGAGGGTGGGCCGCCGAGCTCGGGCTCGACCCGGATCCGTCGGACTCGGGCTACGGGCACAGCGCGGCGCAGGTCGCACGGGTGCGGATCGAACGTCCGCAACGGCTGATCGCCTACCACGACGCGGTCGCGGCCCGGTCCCTTGAGCTGCTCTCCGGCCTGAGTGACCACGATCTCGACCGGATCGTCGACGAGTCGTGGGATCCGCCGGTGACCGCCGGGGTGCGGTGGGTGAGCATCGTCGAGGACAGCATCGCCCACCTGGGTCAAGCCTCCTACGCCCGGGGGATCCTGGAGGCGCAGTCCGCGGGCGCCGGCTGAATCCGGGCTCGGATCCTCGTCCGGGCCCGGCGGTTCGGCCGGGGTGTGGTAGTCCGTCAGGCCATGTCCGAGCAGCGGCGCGAGCGACGCACCGAACGGGGCCTTGATCGGCTCGTCGCCTTCAGCGACGGCGTCGTCGCGATCGCGATCACCCTGCTGGTCCTGCCGCTGCTCGACGTGGCCGACGACGTCTCCTCGTCGGACGTGTGGAGCGATGCCTGGCCCCGCATGCAGGGCTTCGCCATCACGTTCGCGGTCGTGGCCAGCTTCTGGGTCGTGCACCATCGGCTGTTCGAGTTGATCGACGACTACAACGGTCGGCTGGTCTGGGCGAACATGCTCTGGCTCGCCACCATCGCGTTCCTCCCGTTCTCCTCCGAGGTGGTCGGCACCGGGGACCTCGACGACATGACCGTCCGGGCGCTCTACATCGGATCGCTGGTGGCGTGCAGCGTGGCGCTGGCGGTGATCGACGTCGCCATCCTCCGCTCTCCCGACACGTGGCCCGACGGCGAGCGCCCCGACATCGACGTGACAGCGGTCGTGGTCAGGCTCGGCGTGATGGCCGCCGCGTTCGTGATCGGCACCTTCGTCGCTCCCATCGGGCTGTGGGCCCTTCTCCTGTTGTTCCTGGCCCGTCCCATCACCGGTTGGATCGAGCGGGGTCGGTCCGAGCCGGCGACCTGAGGCGACCCGGCGCCGGTGTCGCGGAGCGGCAGGTGGCGCTCAGGTCCCGGCGTCCGGGACGGGTTCGGGAGCGGCCCCGATTCGGCGGATGCTGCGAGCGGTCAGCGCGAGGACGACCGCGACGATCACGGTGCTGGTCTCGAGGTCGTAGGAGTCCACTCCCAGCAGCACCGCCTCGGCGATCACGAGCGCGGCGGCGGCCCACAGGAAGACCCGGAGCCGCTGGCGGGCCAGCTCCCGGGGGGTCCCGCCGACGAGGCCGATGAGCCCGATCGCCAGCAGGATCGCCGCGACGGGGATCACGATGTACTGGATCGACCCGAACTCGAACTGGCCCGTATCGGTCTCGTCGGCCTCGGCCACCAGGGTGTGGGCCAGGGCGACCGCGGCGGCGACGAGCGACAGGTGCATCGGGAAGTGCAGGTACACCCAGGCCATCCGGCGACCGTGACGTTCTGACAGCCCCGAGGCGGGGACGTCGGTGAAGTAGAGCCACCAGATGCCGAACACCACCGCGGTGGCCAGCGGCAGCGCGAACAGGTCGACCTGGTCGAGCGGCTCGTGGGTTGCGGTGATGCCGAGCTTCACGAACACCTCGCCGAGCATGATGATCGTGAACTCGCCGAAGCGGTGGACGGTGTGGTGCGAGTCCATCGGCAGGCGGCGCTGCTCGGAGCGGGTCGGGGCGACGAACAGCAGCAGGCCCGCGAGCCACAGCAGCGGGTACCACCACGGCCAGCCGATCGCGGCCGTCGCCACGAACACGGCGGCCGACAGCAGGCACCGCAGTCCGTAGCCGCGGTAGGCGACGTCGAGGTCGGGCCGGGCGCGACGGGCGGCACGGAAGAACAACGCGAGGGTCACCAGCACCGCGGCGAACAGCGGACCGACCGCCCGGCTGTTGTCCTCATGCGAGTAGTCCGACGCGATGGCGACGGTGAGGACCAGCACCATCTGGGTGACCAGCAGTGTGCGGGTCCACGTCGTGGTGACCAGACCGGTGCCCAGCAGCAGGGTCGTGGTCAGCCACGTGAACCAGATCATCGAGAACACCAGGGCGAGCCAGATCACCCCGTCGAGGCCGGCGTAGTTCGAGTACGTGGTCGACATCACCACGATGGCGGCGACGAACACCAGGTCGTAGAACAGCTCGAGCCACGACTGCTCGGGGGCCGCGGGGATCAGACGGGGCGGAGCCCCCGGTCCGGCGGGGGCGGGTGTCCCGTTCACGGTTCGGTGCGGAGTCGGGGCGGCGGGAACACGAGGCCGTCGCGGGTGGCGACGGTGCCGGTGCGGGCCAGGGAGCGGTACGAACGCTCCGCGAACCGCCACTTCCCGCCCCGACGCACGACGACGTCCTGGTACAGGCCGAACGCGGTCGACCAGCAGCCGGCGTCGGGGTCGTCGGGCCCGTGGCGTCGGACCTCGCACATGTGCGTGCGGATCCGGGCTCCCGACCCGTCGGCCACCGAGCCGTCACCCCGACGGCGTGCTCCGTCCGGGTCGGTGCTCAGCACCCCGAGGACGTTGAGGGCGACGAACTCGAAGAAGTCGAACCGCTCGACGGCTCCGGCGATGAACCCGAGGATCTCGTCGGGGCCGTGCAGCGTGCGCGCCGGTCGGTCGATCAGGTCCAGGCGCAGCGCCGCGTCCGGCTCGAACAGCTCGGCCAGCCCCGTCCAGTCGCGACGGCTCACGCCGTCCGCGTAGCGGGCGATCAGCCGCTCGAGCTCCCACTCGTCGAGTCGGGGGTCGGTCACTCTCCACCCCCGCCGACGGCCGACGCGGTGGGCGAGGTGAGGGTGCCGTCGTCGCCGAGCGAGAAGAACCTCCCCGCCCGGGTGCCGAAGTAGATGCGGCCCTTCCACACCGTCGGGGTCGACTCGATGCAACCGCCGATCGCCACGTTCCAGATCTCGGTCGGCTGCGTGCGGGGGTCGCTGACGTCGTAGCCGTGCAGCACCCCGTTGCAGTCGCCCTGGATCAGCACGTCGTCGACCACGACCGGCGACTGCCAGGTGGGACCGGCCAGCTTGAACGACCACAGCTCGGCGCCGGTCTGCTGGTCGAGACCGACGACCTTGCCGCTGTTGGCCGGGGCGATTACCACACCCTTGTGCAACGCCGGGGTGGCCCAGAACCCCGCCGGGTTGGCTCCCCGGTCGTCGTACTTCCACACCAGCGGGTTGGTCGGGTTCTTCGGGTCGAGCTTCATCAGCTGACCGACCTCCGCGGCGCGCCGGTTGCCGCGTTCGTACTCGACCGCGACGTACAGGAAGCCCTCGGCATCGATGACGATCGACGCGTCGGTGTCGTCGCCGGCCCAGAACCGCAGCGTCTGGGTGGGTGTGCCTCCGGTGCGCAGCGGGCCCATGTCCCAGCCCATGACGAGCCCGCCCGAGTTGGCCCAGTAGGCGGTGTTGCCCGACATCGACACCGAGTTCTCGATCGAGAACTCCTTGGCGCGGTTGCCGGCCAGGTCGTTGATGAGCTGCTGGTCCCAGCTCGGCGTGTTGAACACCAGCTCGGGGTCGACGGTCACCTTGCCCGCCGCGTCGTAGCCCCGGTTGAGCTTCACCACGTGGAACTGGCTGTTCTCGCCGCCCTCGAACAGGAAGTCGTCCGCCACGATGCCGGCGCCGTCCCAGTCGTTGTTCCACAGCGTCGGCGACACCGCGGTGGCCGACAGCTTCCAGAGCTCCTGGGCGACGGGACCCCGGTCGATGGCGATCACGTGGTAGTAGCTGTCGCGGCTGCCGGAGTAGACGAGCGGGTAGCCGTCGGGGTCGACGGTGACGGACCCCTTGATGATGTCGCCGGTGGGCAGCGGCGGGAGGATGTCCTCGCCGGTCTCGCCGTCCATGAAGTGCACGGCCTTGTCGTAGGCGCCGAACACGACCCAGGTGCGACCCTCTCGCTCGAACACCGCCGGTTGGCCGGTCCAGCCCGACCCGCACCAGGTCTTGGCGGTGTGGCCGACCGGGCTCGACGAGCACATGCCGCTGTCCTTCGGGTAGTACCAGCGCACCTTGGGGGCGGAGGGGACGTCGCCGCGCCCGTAGTAGGTGCGCGTCGGGTTTCCCCGGAACGTGAGGCTGCCGGGCACCTTTGCCGACCACATGCGTCCGGAGCTGGCGGGGTTGACGAACTGGTCCGTCTGCTCTGCCGGCACCTGGGTCAGGTCCTTGGGCGTGTCCTTGTCGTTCGGATCGTCCTTGCCGCCGCTCCCGCCCCCGGAGCCGGAACCGGAGCCGGTGCCGGTCGAGTCGGCCGCGTCGGTTCGCCCGGGGTCGGAGCCGTCGACGACCCGGCTCACCAGCGCGGCGACCCCGAGCAGGACGAGGAGGGCCAGGCCGGCCACCAGGAGGCGTCGCCGCCGGGCGACCTGCGGCGACGGCGGGGCGTAGCGGTCGGCGGACCGGGGGCGCTGGATCCGCGGGATGGGATCGTCGGTGGGCTCCACGCCGTCCATCATGGCCGCCCGGCGCCGGATCCCGAGCCACCGGGACGGGCCCGGGGGCTCACTGCTGGCGCAGCTCCCCCTCGGCGACCAGCTTGTCGAGCGTCAGCTCCGGGTGCTCGCTCTCCAGGCGCTCCAGCCAGTACACCGACTCGAACACCGCGAGCAGCTCTCCGTCGGAGCGCTGCAGCACGTCGACGCCCTGCATGGCGCGCAGCTCGGCCCGCGATGCCTCATCGGTGCGACGGGCCACGCGGAACCGGGTGGGGGTGAGCTCGACCGGCGCGCCGAACTCGTTGATCAGGCGGTGGGTGGCGACCTCGAACTGCAGCGCGCCGACCGCGGCGAGGATCGGGGCCTGATCGCCGAACTCCGGGTCGCGCAGCACCTGCACCACGCCCTCCTCGTCCAGCTGCTGGATGCCGGTTCGGAACTGCTTGGACTTGCCGACGTCGGTGGTGCGGGCCACCGCGAAGTGTTCGGGGGCGAAGCTGGGGATCGGCGGGAACGTGACCGGCTCCTGCACGAAGAGCGTGTCGCCGACGCGCACGTCGTTGGCGTTGACCAGCCCGACCACGTCGCCGGGGAAGGCTTCCTCGAGGGTCTCGCGCTCCTGGCCGAACACCGAGTGGGCGTACTTGGTGGCGAACGGCTTGCCGGTCCGGCCGTGGGTGACGACCATGCCCCGTTCGAACCGACCGGAGCAGACCCGCAGGAAGGCGATGCGATCGCGGTGGGCCCGGTCCATGTTGGCCTGGACCTTGAACACGAAGCCCGAGAACGGGGATCCGAGCGGCCGTGGTTCGCCGGCGGCGTCGAGGCGGGCGGCGGGCGCGGGGACCTGCTCGATCACCGTGTCGAGCAGGAGCCGGACACCGAAGTTGGTCAGCGCGGAGCCGAAGAGCATGGGGGTGGTCTCGCCGGCCAGGAACAGCTCGGCGTCGTGCTCGGTGCCGGCGAGCAGCTCGAGCTCGTCGCGGGCGGCGAGCCAGGCGTCGGCCTCCTCGGCCTCGGCCCGGTCGGGGTCCACCAGCTCCTCGGGGGCTTCGGTCGCGCCGCGGGCGGTGCGGGTGAAGCGGATGAAGTCCCCGCTCGAGCGGTCGACGACACCACGGAAGTCGCCCGCGATGCCGACCGGCCAGGTCATCGGGGTGCACATGATCGACAGGTGCGACTCGATGTCGTCGATCAGCTCCAACGGGCTGAGACCCGGTCGGTCCCACTTGTTGACGAAGGTGATCAGCGGCAGGCCGCGGTCGCGGCACACCTCGAACAGCTTCAGCGTCTGCGGTTCGATGCCCTTGGCGGCGTCGAGGACCATGACCGCGGCGTCGCACGCGGTGAGGACCCGGTAGGTGTCCTCGGAGAAGTCGCGGTGCCCGGGCGTGTCGAGCAGGTTGACCACCTGGCCCCGGTACGGGAACTGCAGCACCGTCGAGGTGATCGAGATGCCGCGCTGCTGCTCGAGCTCCATCCAGTCCGACGTGGCCGACCGGCGGTCGCCGCGGGCCTTGACCGCCCCGGCCTCGCGTCCGAGCGCGCCGCCGTAGAGCAGCAGCTTCTCGGTCAGCGTGGTCTTGCCGGCGTCGGGATGGGAGATGATGGCGAAGGTGCGCCGGTGGGCGGCTTCGTTCACGGGGTCCGCGGACATGAGGGTGTCAGTTCACCACCTGGTCGACCGCGGCGAGGAGTCCGAGGGTGCGGGCGTCGCCCGCGATCGCCAGCTGTGCCGCGTTCATGACGTACGCGCCGGCGACGCGGCGGTCCGGGTCGGCGAAGCCCAGGGAACCGCCGGCGCCGTAGTGTCCGAAGGACCGGCCGTCGAGCAGCGGCGACAGCGGCGAGTGGGTCATGAACCCGAGAGCGAACGGGATGTCGAGCAGCGGCACCGTGCTGGGTCCGCTGACCTGGGGGGCGATCGCCCGCTCCAGCGTGTCGGCGTCGAGCAGGCGGACGCCGTCGACCTCCGACACCAGCGCCGCGTACATGCGGGCCAGCGACGCCGCGTTGGTGACGCCGTTGGCGGCGGGGATCTGCGCCGATCGCACCCGGGCCTCGTTCCACACCTGGTCGTCGGCGAACGCGCCGCCGGGAGCGGTCAACGCCCGGCCGAGCAGGTTCCCCTCGCCGAGCAGCATGTCGAGCATGCCGACCAGCGACGGCGCGTCGGTCTGGCTGTCGGCATCGCCCGCGGGTTCGGCGGCGGGCAGACCGGGCATTCCGGAGTTGATGAGCGGGGAGACCCGGTGCTGCTCCCCGTCGGGCAGGCCGACCCAGAGGTCGAGTCCGAGAGGTTCGGAGATCTCGCGGCGGACGAACTCGCCGAAGTCGACGCCGGCCACCCGGCGGACGACCTCGCCGACCAACCACCCGTAGGTGACGGCGTGGTAGCCGTAGCCGGTTCCCGGCTCCCACAGCGGTGGGCTGTCGGCGAGGGCGTCACAGATCGTGGTCCAGTCGAGGGCCTCCTCGACGGTCATGGCCCGGTCGACGTCGACCAGGCCGGCCTGGTGGCTGAGCAGCCAGCGCACCGGGATGTCGGCCTTGCCCGCGGCGGAGAACTCGGGCCAGTAGTCCGCGACCGGCGCGTCGAGGTCGAGTTCGCCGCGTTGGGCGAGCAGGTGGGCGCAGGTGGCGGTGACGCCCTTGGTGGACGAGAACACCAGCTGGAGGGTGGTGTCGTCGTAGGCCGTGCCGTCGGTGTCGCGGACGCCGCCGGTCAGGTCGACCACCTTGGCGCCGTCGACGTACAGGCAGAACCCGGCGCCGATGTCGCCGTTCTCGACGAAGTTCCTCTCGAACGCCTCGCGAACCGGTTCGTAGCCGGCCTCGACCGACCCTCTGATCTCCGACATCGGCACCTCACCGTCGATCGCGGGCGCACCGGTCGGTGGCCCAGCACCGACGCGACGGTAGCGGGGTGTCGGCTCAGCCGTTGTCGACCCGGAACCGGCTGACTCGCTGGACCGTCCGTCCGTCGGATCCGACCGCCTCGACCAGCACAGCGTGCGGCCCGTCTTTCAGCTCGGTGGTGTCGAAGACGGGACCCTCCGCGGTCCCCTGGTCGGACGACGGCGAGGTGGTGAGGGTGAAGGGAGCCTGGCGGTCGACGTGTTCGGGGGGGCGGACGTCGTCGAGGTGGTCGACCCAGAAGCCGACCCTGACGACGGCGGCCGAGTCGACCGACGGCTCGAAGGCCACGACCACCCGTCCGTTGAGGGTGGCTCCCTCGAGCGGGTGAGAGGCCGGGTCGCTCGCCGATCGCGACCAGACGATCCGGTCGCCGGGTCGTTCCAGCTGAGTCGGCAGAACCCGGGTGGGCACGGTGCCGGGAACGCTCGACGCGGGTGGGGTCGCCGTCGTCGGCGCTGCTGTGGACGACGGGGCGACGGTGCTCGGAGTGACGGGAGCGGTGGCCGGGGTCCCCGACGATCCGTCGCGGGCCGACGCCGCCTGGTAGGCGAGCGGCACCGACACCGACGCGGTGGCCAGGACCGACGCGGCGAGCGCGAGCAGCATCCGGCCCCGGGGGGTCGGGGGGTCGGGTCGGGACGAGCGCGAGCCGCTCACCTCACCGTCCCCGTTCGCCATGGCCCGATTCTGTCCGGCCGGGAGCCGGCGCGACATGGGCAATTCGCCTGTGCATCGTCCTCCCTCCGGACGGCGGACCCGGAGCCCGCGTGGTGCTCGTCTCGTCCGTCAGGCCGCTTCTCCGTCGTCGGGTGCCGAGTGGAGGTCGATGATCCCCAGTCGCACGGCCGACAGCACGGCGTGGGTCAGGCTCTGGGTGTCGAGCCGGCGGTAGGTGGCGTTGAGGTGGTTGTGGACCGTCTTCTGCGTGATCCCGAGGGCGCGGGCGGCCTGCTTGGTCGACATCCCGTCGGCGATCATCTGCAGGATCTCGACCTGGCGGTCCGACAGCAGGTCGTTGCGCGTCGGCTCCGGACCGAGGTGCTCGAGCATGGACGCGGCCAGCCGGGGGCTGAGTGTCTCCTCGCCCTCCTGGACCCGTCGCAGGGTGTCGAGCACATCGGCGAACGAGGTTCCCTTGGTGAGGTACGCCGCCGCGCCCGCCTGCAGTGCGGCGCGGGTCATGGCGGGGTCGTCGTGCATGGTCAGCACGACGACCTTGGAGTCGGGAACCTCCTCGCGGATTCGGCGGGCGGCGCCGACCCCGTCGAGCACCGGCATCGACAGGTCCATCAGCACGATGTCGGGCCGGGTCTCGATCGCCAGGGCGACCGCCTCCTCGCCGTTGTCGGCCTCGCCGACCACGTCCTCTCCGGCGCTCTCGAGCCCGCGGCGGATGCCGTCGCGCAGGATCTGGTGGTCGTCGGCCAGCAGCACCCTCACGATGCCACCTCCCTGTTGGTGTCGATGCTCCGCTCGGAGCGAGCCGTGCTCCGGCTGTCCGTCGCATGGCTGTCGTTGATGTGGCTGTCGTTGGTGTGGCTGTCGTTCACGCGACGGACCGGGGTGTCGGTCCTGGCCCGGTCACGTGGGGGCGTGGGGTTCGGGCCGGCGGTCACCGTCACCGTGGTGCCCCGACCCGGGGTCGAGTCGATGGTGAGACGGGCGCCGACCACGTCGGCCCGTTCGCGCATGCCGACGAGGCCGTACGCGGAGTCGCGCACGCCCCTGGCGGACTCGAAGCCCCGCCCGTCGTCGGTGACGACCAGCTCGAACTCGCTGCCGCGCACGTCCCAGATCACGTCCACGTGCTCCGCGTCGGCATGTCGGTCCACGTTCGTGAGGGCTTCCTGAAGGATTCGCAGCAGCTCGTTCTCGACCGGGACCGGGGCGCGGTCCTCCGGGTGCACGACGGTGAGGGTGGCGGCGACGTCGGCGCGTTCCGCGAACCGGTTGACCACGTCGAGGGCGATCACCGACAGAGGTTTGGCGTCGGTCACCCCGGAGCGGAGCTGGCGCAGGGTCTCGCGCAGCTCGTCGAGCGCGGACTGGACGTCGCCCTGGAGTCGCATCAGGTCAGCGGTGGCGGGGTCGTCCTCGGCCACGATGCGCTCGAGCTCCATAGACACGTAGGTGAGCCACTGGCCGAGGCGGTCATGCAGGTCGCGGGCGATGCGGATCCGCTCCTCCTGTGCGCCGAGGGTGCGGAGCCGGCCGAACCAGCGGGCGTTGTCGACGGTGAGTGCGAGCACCTCGGCGAGCCCCGACAGCAGCACCGCGTCGTGGGAGTCGTAGCGGGACTGCGACGGATGCTCCAGGCCGAGGACGCCGATGACCTGGCCCCGGGCGGTCAACCGGACGTACAGGCCGGAACGGCTGGTCCGGACGATCGGTCGGAGCGCCTCGGAGCCGGGGTCGAGGTCCCCCTCGCGGATCACGCCGTCGTGGTCGAGGGCTCGACCGAGCGGCGCCGGCAGGTCGGAACGCGGATAGGCGGGCCGCAGAGCGCACCCGTCGGCGATCTTGGGCACCCACTCCTCGGAGTTGTCGTCGAAGGTCATCAGGCAGATGACCCGGGCGTCGAAGCTGTCCTGGAGCTGCTGGCGGATCCGCTCCAGGGCTTCGCGCAGCGACAGCGAGTCGGGGAGGGTGCGCGCCACCACGTTGAGCATCTCGAGGAGCTCGTTGGTCTCCGACAGGTGGTGGACCTCGCCGAGGAGTCCGATGCGACGGCGTTCGGCGTCCTTGATGCGGGACCGGACGTAGCCGGCGACCACGACGGCGAGGACCAGGGTGACGACAGCGGCGACGTCGCGCTGGTCGGTCACCATGTCGGGGACGGACCGCCCCCCGACCGCGCCGGAGACGGCGACGGAGACCACGGCCACGACCAGGGCGACCCCGCCGGTGACGAACCCCCATCCGAGGGCGACGACCGCCACCGCGATCAGCAGGCAGAAGTAGAAGGGGCTGGCCCACTCGCGCCCCACGCCCATGGCGACACCGAACAGGACGACGTCGATGAAGGGTTCGATACGGCGCAGGGCGTGCGTCGATCCGAGCTGCACCGGCATCACCGTGCGCCAGGTCGTGACGAACACGCACACGGCGGTGGCGACGACCGCGGCGTAGGACCCTCGGAACGCGGCGGGGGCCGAGAAGACGAGGCCGTAGCCGAGCGCGCACCAGCGCAGAACCGCGATCGACGGAGACACCGAGGCGCGCCACGTCGGCGGCAGTCCGAGCAGCCGCGTGGACTCGTCCAGGCCACCGTGGGGGAGGGCGCGCATGGCGGCGACGGCCTCCGACACGTCCGCGGTCGACACGGACGGGTGCGTGGGCGCTCCCGCGGTGACCGGACCCGAGGGGGTGATTGCCGGTTCCGTGCCGTCACCCTATCGACGGCTCCGCGGAATCCGGCGGGACCTCGGGAACCGAATCGCGGGCCGATGCCCGGGCCGGGCCCCCGACGGACGGCCGGGGGGATGGGGCCGGACCGGGTGGCGGCTCCTAGTCTCGACGGCCGTGGCCGACCCCGACGAGACGACGTCCTATCCCGACCGGACGGTGTCCCCTCCCGAGGAGGCCGTGACCTTCCCCGGAGCGCGGCGCCCGGACCGACACCGGCGGGTCACGGCGTCCGGCATCGAGCTGCACGTGTGCGAGTGGGGTGACGCTTCGGCCCCTCCGTTGCTGCTGGCCCACGGCGGCTTCGACTTCACCGGGACCTTCGACGTCTTCGCGCCGATGCTGGCGGACGCCGGGTGGCGGGTGGTGAGCTGGGACCAGCGCGGCCACGGCGACTCGGATCGCGCCGCGCTCTACACCTGGGACGCCGACGTCCGGGACGCCGCCGCGGTGCTCGACACGCTCGGGTCGGATCCCCTGCCGTTCATCGGTCACTCCAAGGGCGGGGCGCTGATGCTGCACCTGGCCAACGCGCTGCCGCACCGGGTGTCGACCATGGTCAACCTCGACGGGCTGCCGTCGCACCAGGCCATGTCCGACGTCTCCGACACCGAGCGCACCCGTCTGCTGCGCGAGCAGCTCACCGGCTGGCTCGACTTCCGGCGGTCGCTGGTCGGTCGACAGCGTCGACCGGGGACCATCGACGAGCTGGCCGAACGGCGGGGCCGGATGAACCCGCGGATGACCCACGACTGGTTGCGCTACCTGGTCACCGTGGGGGCACGTCGCGACGACGACGGATGGCGCTGGAAGATCGACCCGACCATGCGCATGGGCGGGTTCGGGCCGTGGCGGCCGCAGTGGTCGATGCTGCGCCTGCCCGGCATCGGCGTGCCGTTCCTGGGCGTCCTCGGCCTGGAGCTCGAGGTGATGGGATGGGGGACCACGCCGGCGGATGTGATCCCGAACCTGCCGCCGGGGGGTCGCCTCGAGGCGTTGGAAGGGGTGGGCCACTTCGTCCACATCGAGCAACCGCGGCTGGTGGCCGACCTGGTGCTCGAGCACCTGACGGCGGGTGCGCCCGCAGGAGGCTGGTCATGAGCGGCATCCGCACCCTGCGTCACAACCGGATCGACCTGGCCCTGCACGAGCTGCGCGGCACCGATCCCGCCCATCCCGCCGCCCGGCCCCTGCTGCTGCTGCACGGCCTCGGCGAGCGCACCCCGGACCGGGTACCCACCCTCGTCGAGTGGACCGGGCCCGTGTTCGGACTGGACTTCACCGGTCACGGGTGCTCGACCGTGCCGACCGGAGGCGGCTACTCCGCCGAGATCCTGGTCGGTGACGTGGACGCGGCGTTGGCCGAGTTGGGTCCGGTCACCGTGCTGGCCCGCGGCCTGGGCTCCTACATCGCCCTGCTGGCCGCGGCGGCCCGTCCCGAGCTGGTCCGGGGCGCGGTGCTGGCCGACGGCCCGGGCCTGGTCGGCGGCGGGGTGCACCCGGGCTCGCCGACCGTGCCGTACGTGCCCGAGGAGCGGGTGCCGGCCGGTGAGGCCCCCTCATCACCGGACCCGTTCGCTCTCGCGGAGCTGGCGCGGGACCCTCGGCCGCCGGACTACGTGCAGACCTTCGTCCGGTTCGTGCTCGAGGGATCGGACCTGGACCTGCCTCTGTGGGTGGCGGCGGTGGTCCGCCCGGAGTGGCTCGCGGCGGTGGCCGACGAGCCGGGCGTCGGGCAGGGGACCATCGGCGACGGCCTCGCCCACTACGCGTCGGCGGTCTGACCCGGTCCGAACGACGCGGCCGCAGCTCCGCCGCGGTGGATCGCGCTGGGGAGCGCGCGCCGGGGAGCGGTCAGTCCATCTGCTCGAGGATCTCCTCGACGCGGAACCGGGTGCCGTCGATGCGGTCACGACACCACGCCACCAGCGCCCCGGCCCGCTCGACCCGATCGGCGAGCACGTCGACGTCGAGCGCGTCGGACTCGAGCTCGGCGACGATGGCGTCGAGCTCGGCCATGGCGCCGGCGAATCCCAGCTCCTCGGGGTCGATCGGTGCGGTGGGCTCAGACATGGGGTTCTCCTCCCGGATCGGCCCCCTCGGCCCGGACCGTGGGGTCTCTGGCGGCGGGGGTGATGCCGAGCACGCTCGAGGTGACCGTCCCGTCGGCCAGCGTCGTGATCAGCTCCTGGTTCGTGGCCAGCGCGTCGACGGACCGGACGAGGCTGCCGTCGGCGCCGCGGGTGATCGACCACCCGCGGCGCATCGCCAACGCCGGGTCCAGCGCAGCGGTGCTCACCGCGATCAGCTCGGTCCGCGCGTCGGCGCGTTCGATCCGTCGGCGGGCTCCGGCGTGGATGCGTCTGACGCGGTGATCGAGCTCGAGGGCGCTGCGGTCCAGCCGGGCGACGGCGCGGGCACCGGTGCGCTCCCGGATGCGGTCGAGTCGGACCTCGGCGCGGTCGAGACCGCCGTGGGTTCCGGCGCGAGCGGCGGCCCACCGATCGAGGATCCGTCGCTCGGCGTCGCGCACGGTCCGGACCAGCAGCTGGGCCGCCGCGGTCGGAGTCTTCTGGGCGGTGTGGGCCACCTCGTCGGCGACGCTCCGGTCGGTCTCGTGACCGATGCCGGTGATGACCGCGACGTCGCTGGTGGCGATGGCCCGGGCGACGGCCTCGTCGTCGAACGCGATCAGGTCCGTGGTCGCTCCGCCGCCGCGCACCAGCAGCACCACCTCGACGCCGTGGGCGACCGCGGCGCGGATCGCCCGGGTGATCGAGCCCGGGGCGTCCGCACCCTGGGTGCGGGCGTCGAACACCTGCACGTGGAACCCGATCCCCGAGGACTCGAGCTCGTGGAGGGCATCCGCGTGAGCAGCGCTGCCGACGCTGGTGACGAGACCGACCCGCAGCGCGACCGACGGGAGGTGCACCTCGGCGTTGGCGCGCAGCAGCCCTTCGCGGGTGAGGGCCGCGATCAACCGGGCCCGGTCCGCTCCGAGCAGCCCCAGGGTGAACGCCGGGTCGATCCGGTCCATCAGCAGCTGCAGTGACGACCGGGCCGCATACGTGCCCAGCCGTCCGCCGATGCGGATGCGCAGGCCGTCTGTCATGCGGATCGGGTCACCCTGGGCCTGCAGGAACCGGTTGACCTGCTGGCGCTGGCTGTCGAACAGCGTCACCGCCAACGACGGGCGCGCCGCCGGGGACCGAGGTGTGCCCGAGTCCGGATCGTCGGGCTCCACCAGGCGGAAGTACACGTGGCCGGCCGCGGAGCGGGTCAGGTCGACGATCTCGCCCTCGACCCACACCACGTCGCCGAAGACGTGGGCGAGCACGTCGTTGACGGCGTCGTGGAGCGCACCGACGCTCCAGGTGGCGGTCTCGATGGGAGCTCAGTCCTTGCCGTCGGCCGGCTCGTTGCGGATGACGAGCACCGGGATGTGGGAGTGGTGCACGACGTACTCGGAGATCGATCCGATCACGACGCGCTTGAACCAACCCTTGCCGTGGGAGCCGACCACGATCACGTCGACCCCGGACTCCTCGGCAACGTGCACGATCATCTGACCCGACGCGCCCTCGACCAGCTTGCGCTCCACGATCGCCGGATCGACGCCCATCGCCTCGATGGTGTCGGCGAGCTCGTCGTCGCCCTCGTCGAGGATGGCGGCGCGGGCCTGCTCGGCCTCGGAGGGCGACAGCAGGTTCCCCTCGAACCCGCCGGCGCCCGAGTCCTCGGCGACGCTGGTGTCCGCGACGGTGAGCAGGGTCACCTTGGAGGGGTTGAGCAGGGCGACCGCCCGTCGGGCCGCCTCGATCGAGACATCGGAGCCGTCGGTGGCGATCAGAGCGTGCACGGAGCCTCCCCGGGTCCCGGGCCGGTCCCGGGTCGGACCAACCCTAGAGCCATCACCCGCCCGTTCCGCTCCGAACCGGCCCGGAACCAGCCGGCACGTCCGTCGCGGCGGCGGTGTCGGGAGTGTCGGGATCGCTGCCGCTGACGAGCACCCGGTAGAGATCCGCGTACAGACCCCCCTGGGCGAGCAGCTCGCGGTGGGTGCCGCGCTGCACGATCCGGCCGCCGTCGACGACCACGATCAGGTCCGCTCCGACCACGGTCGACAACCGGTGGGCGATGACGACCGCGGTGCGCCCCTCGAGGGCATCGGCCAGAGCGGCCTGGATGGCGGCCTCGTTCTCGGTGTCGAGCGCCGAGGTCGCCTCGTCGAGCACCACGATCGCCGGGTCCTTGAGGATGAGGCGGGCGATCGCCAACCGCTGCTGCTCGCCGCCCGAGAGCCGGTAGCCGCGCTCGCCGACCATCGTGTCGAAGCCGTCGGGCATGGCGTCGACCACGTCGAGCACCCGGGCGGCCCGACACGCCTCGCGCAGCTGCTCATCGGTGGCGTCGGGCCGCGCGTAGCGCAGGTTCTCGCCCACCGTCGCGTGGAACAGGTGCGGGTCCTGGGACACCACCCCGATGGCCCGCCGCACGCTGGCCTGGGTCAGGTCCCGCACGTCGTGGCCGTCGAGGAGCACCGAGCCCTCGGTGGCGTCGTACAGGCGCGGGATCAGCGACGCGATCGTCGACTTGCCGGCCCCCGACGGGCCGACGAGCGCCACCGTCGTCCCCGCAGCGATGTCGAGGTCGATGTCGTGCAGCACCAGGGGCGGGCCGTCGGGGTGCTCGGTCTCCACCGCCCCGGTCTCGAGCGAACGGATGGAGCCCTCGTCGGCTCCGGGGTAGCGGAACCAGACGTGCTCGAACCGGATGGAGCCGGTGGGGTCGGTCAGCTCGGCGGCACCGGGCCGGTCGGCCAACGGGTTGGGCGAGTCGAGCACCTCGAAGACCCGCTCGAACGACACGAACGCGCTCATCACGTCGACACGGGCGTTGGTCAGGCTGGTCAGCGGGTCGTAGATCCGGGTGACGAGCGCGGTGAGCGCGACGAGCGTCCCGATGGTGATGTTGCCGTCGATCACCTGCAGTCCGCCCAGCAGGTACACCGCCGCGGTGCCGATGGCGCCGACCAGCCCCATCATCACCATGAACCACCGCGAGTACATCGCCGAGCGGATGCCGATGTCGCGGACGGCGACGGCCCGGGTGGCGAACTCGTCGGTCTCGCGGTCGTGGTCTCCGAACAGCTTGACCAGCTGGGCTCCCGACACCCCGAACCGCTCGGTCATCTGGGCGTTCATGCCGGCGTTGAGCTGCATCGAGTCGCGGGTCATCGACTGGAGTCGGCGTCCGACCCGCTTGGACGGCACCAGGAACAACGGCAGCAGCACGACGGCGACCAGCGTGATGCGCCAGTCGAGGGCGATCATCGCCACCAGCGTGAAGCCCAGGGTGATCACGTTGGACACGACAGTTCCCAGCGTGCCGGTGAGCGCCCGCTGGGCGCCGATCACGTCGTTGTTGAGGCGGCTGACGATCGCGCCGGTCTGGGAGCGGGTGAAGAACTGCAACGGCATGCGCTGCACGTGGTCGAACAGGGCCCGACGCAGGTCGTAGATGAGGCCCTCGCCGATGCGGGCCGACCAGAAGCGCTCGAGCAGCGACGCCGCCGCGGTGAGCGCCGCCGCGACGACCACCACCGCTCCCAGGCCGACGAGCTGGGCCCGGTTCCCGTCGGGGATGGCCGTGTCGATGATGGTGCGGAACAGCAGCGGCGGCACCAGCGCCAGGCCCGCCCCGGCCGCGATCATGACGACGAACCCGACGAGCTGGGACCGGTAGGGGCGGGCGAAGCGCCCGACTCGGCGCACCAGGGCGCGATCCAGGGTCCGGCCCGCCACCTGGGTGGGGTCCTGGTGCATCATTCGGAACATCGCGGCCGACACGCGCAGGAACCTACAGCGGCGCATCAGGAGCGCTTCACCAGCGTGCCAAGCTGTCCCGATGCTCGAACGCCCGGAGTCCTTCGCCGTCGTCCGCCGGCGGGTCCTGTCGGCGGTCGCCGTGATCGCCGCGGTCGTGGTCGTCGTGGCCCGACCGGCGGACGCAGCGGCACTGGTGCGGGCCGCGGCGGACGGGACCGAAGAGCTGCTGTCGTGGTGGCAGGCCGTGATCCTCGGCGTGGTCGAGGGCGTCACCGAGTACCTGCCGATCTCCTCGACCGGTCACCTACTCGTGACCTCGCGGTTGCTCGGCCTGCCCAGCGAGGAGGGCAGCGCGGGGCTCGAGGCGGTGAACACGTACGTGATCGCCATCCAGTTCGGGGCGATCCTGGCGGTGGTCGGCCTGTTCTGGCGGCGGTTCCGCTCGATGATCCTCGGCCTGTTCGGTCGCGACGACGACGGCCGGCAGCTGCTCGTGGTGCTGGTGATCGCCTTCCTGCCCTCGGCCCTCGTCGGGTTCCTGTTCGACGGGATGATCGAGGACGCTCTGTTCGGGCCGTGGCCGGTGGTGATCGCCTGGGTGATCGGTGGCATCGTGATCCTGGTTCTGGAGCGCAGCGGGCGGATCCCCGATCGGGGCGAGAAGGCCGAGCCGGGCACCGACCCGCTGATCGACATCACGGTCCGTCAGGCGCTGATCATCGGCGTGGTCCAGTGCCTGGCGCTGTGGCCGGGAACCAGCCGGTCGCTGACCACGATCCTGGCCGCCCTGCTCGTCGGCGTCGCGGCCCCCGCGGCGGTCGAGTTCAGCTTCCTGCTGGGGTTCGCGACCCTGAGTGCGGCATCGCTCTACAAGGTCGTCGCCGACGGGGGCACCCTCGTCGAGCAGTTCGGGGTCGTGACCCCGCTGATCGGAGTTCTCGCCGCGTTCGTGTCCGCGGTGCTGGCGATCAAGTGGCTGGTCTCCTACCTCGAGCGCCACGACCTGACGATCTTCGCCTGGTGGCGCTTCGGCGCCGCGGCGATCACCGCCGGCCTCCTCCTGGCCGGCACCATCTGACCCACCCCCACCCAGGTTTCTGACGACAAGTCACGACACTGGCGGTACTCAGATGTCATGAGAACGCGCCGAGGGGTGGCGCCCGTCTGCGACGTCCGGCGCGGGTGAGCCCGTTCAGGACGCGACGTCGACGTCGACCGCCGCTCCGGCGAACTGGGCGTTGTACAGCCGCGCGTAGGCGCCGTCCGCGGCGAGCAGTGTCTCGTGGTTCCCCTGCTCGACGATGTGACCGTGCTCCATGACCAGGATCGTGTCGGCGTCGCGGATCGTCGACAGCCGGTGCGCGATCACGAAGCTGGTCCGGTTGCTGCGCAGCGCCGCCATCGCCCGCTGGATCAGCACCTCGGTGCGGGTGTCGACCGAGCTGGTGGCCTCATCGAGGATGAGGATCGTCGGATCCGCCAGGAACGCCCGGGCGATGGTCAGCAGCTGCTTCTCGCCGGCGGAGACCGTGCCGCCCTCGTCGTCGATCACGGTGTCGTAGCCGTCGGGCAGCGAGTGCACGAACCGGTCGACGTAGGTGGCGCGGGCCGCCTCCATGATCTGTTCCTCGGTGGCGTTCAGGTTGCCGTAGGCGATGTTGTCGCGGATCGTCCCGCCGAACAGCCAGGTGTCCTGGAGCACCATGCCCATGTGGCGGCGGAGGTCCTGGCGGCTGATCGTCGCGGTGTCGATCCCGTCGAGGAGGATGGCGCCCGAGTCGACGTCGTAGAACCGCATGATCAGGTTCACCATCGTCGTCTTGCCGGCACCGGTCGGACCCACGATGGCGACCGTCTCTCCCGGCTCGGCCACGAGCGACAGGTCCTGGATCAGCGGCTTGTCCGGCGAGTAGGCGAAGTCGACGTCGCGGAACTCGATGCGGCCCCTCACATCCACCGACGACAGGTCGGTCGTTGCGCTCTCGGGCTCCTCGGGGGCGTCGAGCAGCTCGAAGACCCGTTCGGCCGAAGCGATGCCGGACTGCATCACGTTCAACATCGACGCCACCTGCGTCAGGGGTTGGGTGAACTGCCGGGAGTACTGGATGAACGCCTGGATGTCGCCGATGTTCATCGACCCGTTGGTGACCAGGAGGCCACCGAGCAGGGCGATGGCGACGTAGTTGACGTTGCCGAGGAACATCACCGCCGGCTGGATCGATCCCGACATGAACTGCGCGGCCGCGCTGGCCTCGAACAGCTCTTCGTTCTTCTGGCGGAACCGCTCCTCGGTGTCGGCCTGGCGGTTGTACACCTTGACCAGGGCGTGGCCGGTGAACGCCTCCTCGACCTGGGCGTTGAGCGTTCCGGTGTGGCGCCACTGGTCGACGAAGCGCTTCTTGGACCGCGACGTGATCGCCCGCATGGTCAGGATCGTGACCGGGACGATGATCAGCGTGACCAGCGCCAGGGTCCACGAGATGGTGAACATCATCACCAGCACCCCGACGAGCTGGAGGCTGGAGGACAGCAGTTGGCTCAGCGTCTGCTGCATGCTCTGGGCCAGGTTGTCGATGTCGTTGGTGACCCGGCTGAGCAGGTCGCCGCGGGGCTGGCGGTCGACGTGGCTGAGCGGCATCCGGTTGAGCTTCGTCTCGACGTCGGCACGGAGCCGGAACATCGAGCGCTGCACGACGCCGGCGAGCAGCCAGCCCTGGGCGTAGGCCAGGGTCGTGGCGACCACGTAGATCGCCGCCGCGGTCAGCAGGAGTCGGTGCAGCTGACTGAAGTCGATGCCGGGACCGCCCTTGAACTGGCCGACGACGCCGTCGACGATGGTCTGGGTGGCGTTGCCGAGGATTCGGGGACCGAGCACCAGCAGCGTGACGCTGATGACGGCCAGGGCGACCACGCCGATCAGGCCGACGCTCTCCGGTCGCATCTGCCCGGCCAGGCGTCGCACTGACCCGCCCAGGTCCTTGGATCGGTCGAGCGGCATTCCCGCCGCGCCGAACCGCCCCATGGCGCCCCGGGCGCCCTCGTTGACCTTGGCGGACTGGGCGTAGTCGGTCCCGGCGGACCCGTCGGGGGTCGTGTCCGCGGCGTCGCCAGTCGTGCCGGCGCCATTGGTCGGGGGCTTGTCGTTCGAGGTGCTCACGCCGCCTCCTCTGCGGTCAGCTGCGACGCCACGATCTCGGCGTAGGTCGGAGACGATCCGAGGAGCTCGTCGTGGGTCCCGAGACCGACGGTGGCGCCGTCCTCGAGGACCAGGATCTGATCCGCGTGGCGGATGGTCGACACCCGTTGGGCGACCAGGACCGTCACCGAGTCGGTCACCACGGGGACGAGCGCGGCGCGCAGCCGGGCGTCGGTGGCCAGGTCCAGGGCCGAGAACGAGTCGTCGAACAGGTAGATGTCGGGCCGGCGCACCAGTGCCCGGGCGATGGCCAGGCGCTGGCGCTGGCCGCCCGACACGTTGGAGCCGCCCTGTGCGATGGGCGAGTCGAGGCCGTCGGGCATGGCCCGCACGAAGTCCTCGGCCTGCGCGATGCGCAGCGCCTCCCACATCTCGTCCTCGGTGGCGTCGGGTTTGGAGTGGCGCAGGTTGCTCGCCACCGTGCCCGAGAAGAGGAACGGCTTCTGGGGCACGAGTCCGATCCGGCTCCAGAGGGTCTCCTGGTCGATGTCGCGCACGTCGTGGCCGCCGACCGACACCGTTCCGGCGGTGGCGTCGTAGAGCCGGGGGATCAGGTCGAGGAGGGTGGTCTTGCCCGATCCCGTGGAGCCGATGATCGCCAGGGTGGTTCCGGCGCGGACCTCGAAGGACTGGTCGCACAGGACCGGGTGCTCTGCGCCGGGGTAGCGGAACTCGACGTGGTCGAAGCGCAGCACCGGGCGCTCGGGCAGAGATGTCACCGGGTTCACCGCCTGGGCGACCGCGGATTCGGTGTGCAGCACCTCGCCGATGCGGTTCGCGCTCACCGAGGCCCGCGGGGTGAGGACGGCCACGAAGGTCGCCATCATCACCGACATCAGGATCTGGATCAGGTAGCTCAGGAACGCGATCAACGCCCCGATCTGCAGCTCTCCGTCGGCCACCCGGTCCGCCCCGAGCCAGATGGCGGCCACGCTCGACAGGTTGAGCACGGCCATCACGATCGGGAACATGAACGCCATCAGGCGGCCCGACCGCAGCGACACCAGGGTGAGCGCGTCGTTGGCCTCCTCGAAGCGGGCTCCCTCGTCATCCTCACGGACGAACGCCCGGACGACCCGCATGCCGGTGATCTGCTCTCTTAGCACTTCGTTGATGCGGTCGATGCGCTCCTGCATGACCTGGAACAGAGGGATCATCCGCACGATGATCGAACCGATCGAGATCACCAGCACCGGGACGCTGACCAGGAGCAGCAGCGACAGTGTGCCGTCCTCGCGGACGGCCATGATCACTCCGCCGACGATCGTGATCGGTGCCGCGACCAGAAGCGTGCAGCTCATCAGGACCAGCATCTGGACCTGGGTGACGTCGTTGGTGATGCGGGTGATGAGCGACGGGGCTCCGAAGTGCGCCACGTCCTGCGCGGCGAAGCCGGTCACCTTGTGGAAGAGGGCACCGCGGACGTCGCGCCCGAACGCCATCGCCACCCGTGAACCCACGTAGACGCTGGCCACCGCGAACAGGACCTGGACGAAGGTGACCGCCAGCATGATCCCGCCGACGCGCCAGATGTAGTCGGTGTCGCCCGGGATGACGCCCTTGTCGATGATGTCGGCGTTGAGGGTCGGCAGGAACAGGACGCACGCCACCTGCACGGTGGTGAGGGCGAGCACCAGCAGGAGCGGTCGCCGGTAGGGCCGCAGGTGGACCCGCAGCATCTCGGTCAGCATCGTCAGTCGGAGTCCTTCAGTTCGTCGGCCAGCACGTCGAGCGCAGGCAGGAGGTGGTCGATCAGGAGCGAGTCGTCCGCGGCGGTCACCCAGCGGCGTGTTGCGATGCGGACGACGGCCAGGCCGGCCGCGGCCAGGACCGAGGCGCGGGTCTCGGCGTCGTCGTGGTTGCTCAGGCGGGGGAGCAGCGCCGTGGCCAGTCCGTCCTCCCACTCGTACTGACGCTCGATGGACCGCCGGACCAGCGACGGGGACCGGGCGACGATGCGTTGGCCGCGGAGGTACCGCGAGCGGTCGGCCTGGAGCCCGCTGACGAGGGACACGAGTGCGGCCCGCAGGGATCGCAACACCGATTCGTCGGAGGGTCGTTCGGCGAAGGCGGCCAGGAGGGTGTCGCCGTAGGCGCGCGAGTTGGCGAAGACCAGGTCCTCCTTGGTCTCGAAGTAGCGGAAGAGGGTGCTCTTGGAGACCTCGGCGCGCTCGGCGATCTCGTCGACGGTCACGCTGTCGAAGTCGCGCTGGTCGAACAGGTCGAGAGCTGCCTGTCGGATCTGCTCGCGGACCCGCTCCTTCTTGCGTTCGCGCAGACCGGGCCGATCGGTGTCGTCGGCGTCGGTCGCGCCCCGCTCGTCGGAACCCGGCTTCATTTGTGCCTCGGTACTGTTTGACACCGAGTGCCACTTTATCTGGTTGAACCGCGACTCGCCGAACTTGTAGCCCTCGGTCGCTCGGATGGCACGTGGGCTACAAGTTCGGTGGCGCCCCGCGTTGTTGTAGCTGGTGGTCGCCGTGGGGGTTCGTGGGCTACAAGTTTGGTGGCGCCCCGCGTTGTTGTAGGTGGTGGTCGCCGTGGGGGTTCGTGGGCTACAAGTTCGGTGGGCTGCGCGTTCGGCGGTACCGTCGGCGCCGATGGCCGACCGATCCCCAGCCCCTCCGGTGCTGGAACCCGATCCGGAGCACGCCGGGTGGATGGCGATCGCTCTCGACGAGGCCCGTGCCGCAACCCTCCACGGCGACGTCCCCATCGGAGCGGTCGTCGTGCAGCTCTCCGAGGGTGCCGCACCCCGGGTGCTCACCCGACGCCACAACGAGCGGGAGCTCAGCCACGACGGAACCGCCCACGCCGAGGTCCTCGCCCTCCGTGACGCGTGCGCAGAGCTGGGTCGCTGGCGACTCGACGACTGTCTGATGGTCGTCACCCTCGAGCCGTGCCCGATGTGCGCGGGGGCGCTGTGGGCCACACGCATCGGCGGGGTGGTGATCGGAACCGAGAGCATGGATGCAGGTTCTCTCGGCAGCCTCTACCACCTGGGACAGGACCCCCGGCTCAACCACGAGTTCCCGGTCCGCGTCGGCGTCGAGCGCGGCGCCTGTGCGGCGATCCTCCAGGACTTCTTCGCCGCCCGTCGCTGAACGGGGCCAGATCCCGGTGTGCCCGGACGATCCCTGCGCCGCTATCGTCGCCGCCGGAGACGTGCCAGAGCGGACGAATGGGACGGTCTCGAAAACCGTTGTGGTCGCAAGGCCACCGTGGGTTCGAATCCCACCGTCTCCGCCATCGGGCCCCTGCTCAGGCAGGGGCCCGAGCTCGTTCCGGCCCTCCACGCGGCCCGACGAACTTGTAGGCCACGAGTCGTGGGGGCGACCGTCAGCTACAAGTTCGGTTCGGCCCGATGAACTTGTAGGCCACGGGTCGTGGGAGCGTCCGTCAGCTACAAGTTCGGCCCGGCGCCTGGCGCGATGAACGCCTGTGTCCTCAGGTGGCGGCCAGGCGATCTGCGGCACACCGGGGGTTCCGCTGAGAGCTGCTGCCTTCCGGCCCTGACCCGATTCACGGGCCCCGGTCGCACAGGACCCGGCCGCCGCCTGAGGACGCAGGCGCGGACTCAGGCTATCGTCCCGCCCCGGAGACGTGCGAGAGCGGCCGAATCGGCACGCTTGGAAAGCGTGTGTGGGGAAACTCACCGTGGGTTCGAATCCCACCGTCTCCGCCACCGGGCGGAACCCGGCCGGACTCCGGAGGCGCAGGCCGCACCGTTGCTCCGGCCGGGACCGTCGGGGAGTCGTCGGTAGGATCCCGCCGTGGCCCACCAGTCCCTCTACCGTCGCTACCGACCCCGCCGATTCGTCGAGGTCCGCGGTCAGGAGCACGTCGTCCGGGCACTGCGGAACTCGGTGCGGACCGGCACCGAGGGCCACGCCTACCTGTTCTCCGGCCCTCGTGGCACCGGCAAGACCTCCACGGCTCGGATCCTGGCCAAGGCGCTCAACTGCGAGGACCTCCGCGACGGCGAACCCTGCTGCGAGTGCAGCTCGTGCGTCGAGATGGAGGCCGGACGCAGCTTCGACCTGTTCGAGCTCGACGCCGCGTCCAACAACGGCGTGGACTCCATCCGGGACCTCGTCGAGCGGGCCGCGGTCGCGTCGCCGGGCCGCACCAAGATGTACATCCTCGACGAGGTGCACATGCTGACGGCGGGGGCGTCCAACGCGCTGCTGAAGACGCTCGAGGAGCCACCGGAGCACGTGTGCTTCGTGCTGGCCACCACCGACCCGCAGAAGGTGCTGCCCACCATCCGCAGCCGCACCCAGCACTACGACTTCCAGCTCCTGTCGGCGGGGGAGCTCACCGACTACGTCCGCTGGATCGCGGCCGACGCCCCGCTCGACGTCGATGACGAGTCGGTCGCGTATGTCGTGCGCGAGGGTCACGGCTCGGCCCGCGACACGCTGTCTGCGCTCGACCAGGTGGTGGCCGCCGGCGGGGTGATCACCCGTGACCTGCCCGTCGACCAGTTGCTCGGTGCGATCGCGGCCGGCGACAGCGGAGCCGCGGTCCTGGCCGTCTCCGATGCCCTGGCCCTGGGCCACGACCCGCGGGTGCTGGCCGAGTCGTTCCTGGCCGAGCTCCGCGACGCGTTCCTGCTCTCGCTCGGAGTCGAAGTGACCCACCTGGTCGACGCCGACGCCGAACGACTCGGCGAGTGGGCCCGCACCCTCGGGACCCCGGTGTTGACCCGGGCGGTCGAAGCGGTCGGATCCGCCCTGGTCGACATGCGTCAAGCCGCGGATCCCCGGGTTCCGCTCGACGTCGCCATGGTCCGGCTGTGCGTCGGCGCTCCGACGGCCGGAGGGGCCGCGGGGCCGGCCCCGGCCGGACGCGGTTCGGGCGACGAGGCGGTGGTGGCCGACCTGGTCCGTCGCGTCGAGGCGCTCGAGCGTGCCCTGGCCGACGGCGCCGTCGCCGGTGGCGCTGGTGCAGGTGGTGGTGGTGCCGGTGGCGGTGGTTCTCGCTCCCGCCGCGCGGCCGCGGCCCCCGAGCGGACGGCGGCATCCGGGCCACCGCCCGCAGACGCAGACGCCGGGGAGGGATCCTCGAACGCCGGGTCGGACGCTGCTTCGGCCACGGGTTCGGGATCCCGCTCGGGGCCCGAACATGCCCGAGCGGCGCTCGCCGAGATGAGGGCTCGCCGCTCCGGAGCCGACAGCAAGGGCGACCGGAGCCCGGCGCGACCCGGCCCGTCGGCCCCGGCGTCCCCGGGCCCGGCCCCGTCGGTCGCACCCCGACCGTCTGCCCGACCCGCCGCGGCGCCAGAGGCACCGGCGGCACCGGCGGCACCGGCTGTCCCGTCGTCTCCGCCGCCCCGACCGGCCGCCGAGAAGGACCCCACCCCGTCGGCAAACCCGGAGACGACCGCTGCGGACCGATCCCTGCCGCCGGCACCCCCATCGGACAGCGTGGCCGTCACGGCCGGATCCGCGCCGCTGGACCGCGACGGGTTGACCGTCGTCTTCGGCGACCGGGTGGTGCCCCAGCTCAAGGGTGTGGCCAAGGCGATCTACTCCTCGGGCCACTTCGTCGCGGTGACCGGACGTGGGGCTGTCTTCACGCTCCCCAACGCGGCCACCGTGGAGCGGGCCGAGAAGTTCCGACCGGACGTCGAGTCGATGATCGGCGCCGAGGTGGGTTCACCGGTCCGGCTGCTGCTGGTCGACGAGACCGACCCGGCGGCGGTCGCCGATGCGACGGGCGGGCCCGGTCGGTCCGCCGCGTCCAGCACCTCGGCGTCGGCCCCGACGCCGACGCCGACTCAGACTCCGACGCCGCCGCGTGGCAGGACGACACCCCGGACGCGCTCCGAGGAGCCTGCCGTCGCGGTGCCCGAGCCGACCACGGCCCCCGACCCGGTCGAACCGACCGGCGACGACGACGAGTCGTCGATCATCGACGTGCACGACCTGGAGGACGCCGATGTGGCCGCCACCGGCGTGGAGAAGCTCACCCAGGCGTTCCCGGGCGCGGTCCTCGTGGACGGCGCCGACGGTGCGTCCTGACCGACCCGAGGAACCCTGATGAACACGCCCCCGGACAACGACGGAGAGTCGGCCCCCACCGACGAGGTGCTGAGCGGCGAGGTCGTCGCCACACCCGATGGCGCCGACAGCGTCGACGGTTCCCCGGAGCAACCCGGTGATCTGCCCGGAGCGCTCGGCGGTCTCGACATGGGCGCGATGCTCCAGATGGCACAGGACATGGGCGAACGCATGCAGGAGGCGCAGGAGGCGCTGGCGACCACCGAGATCGTCGGCTCCGCCGGCGGCGGACTGGTCACCGTCACGCTCAACGGTCACCTGCACGTCCGCGCGGTTCACATCGAGCCCGGGGCGGTCGACGCCGACGACCCGACCGTGCTCGAGGACCTGATCGTCGCGGCGTGGACCGACGCGCACAACGGCGTGGCGCGACTCCAGGCGCAGGCCGATCCACTCGGAGGCGTCGGCGGCCTCGGAGGAGCGCTCGGGGGCCTCGGCGGCCTGCTGGGGGGCTGAGTGGGCACCGCGTACGCCGACTCCGTCCAGGACCTCATCGACGCCCTCGGTCGACTCCCCGGCATCGGCCCCAAGTCCGCCCAGCGGATCGCGTTCCACCTGCTCAAGGTCGACGCCGAGGAGGCCAACCGCCTGGCCCGGGCGATCGTCGAGGCCAAGGAGAAGGTCGGGTTCTGCGCCCGTTGCTTCAACCTGGCCGAGGGGGACCTGTGCGCGATCTGCGCCGACGACCGACGAGACGGACACGTGCTGTGCGTCGTCGAGGAGCCCCGGGACGTCGTCGCCGTCGAACGCACCCGCGAGTTCCGGGGCCGCTACCACGTGCTGCAGGGCGCCATCGACCACCTCCAGGGGGTCGGCCCCGAACAGCTGCGCATCAGGGAGCTCCTCGCCCGCGTCGGTTCCGAGGGGATCACCGAGGTCATCGTCTGCACCAACCCCAACATCGAGGGCGAGGCCACGGCGCTGTACCTGACCCGGGTGCTCGACACGCCGGGGCTGACCGTGAGCCGCATCGCCAGCGGTCTGCCGGTCGGAGGCGACCTGGAGTACGCGGACGAGCTCACGCTCGGGCGGGCGCTCGAGGGTCGCCGGGTCGTCGAACGCCCCGACGCACCCGCAGAGCGGGACCTGTCGCCGGGCTGACGCCGCGGACGGCGCCATTCGGATCGCCCGCCGTTCGGATCGCGCGGCGTCCGGTTCGCCCGGCGGCCTCGCCGGACTGTCAGATCGCCGGACTGTCAGATCGCCTGGCGGTATCCGAAGAACTCGTGGTCCTCGTTGTAGCCGCCGTAGCCGCCGCCGACCTCGTCGATGCCGGCGACCAGCTCGATCCCCTTGATCCACTTGACCTGCTTGAACCCGAGCTGCACCTCGTTGCGCAGCCGCAGCGGGGCGCCGTAGCCGAACGGCAGCGGTTCGCCGTTCATGTCGAAGGCCAGCATGGCCAGCTCGCCGCGCATCTCCTCGATCGGATGGGCGTCGTAGTAGATGCCGCCGTCGGCACCCTCGCCGAACGAGTAGAAGACGACCCACTCGGCGTCGGGGTGCGGCTCGACCAGGTCGAGGATCGTCGTCATCGACACCCCTCCCCACTTGGCCACGCCGGACCACCCCTGGATGCAGAAGTGCTGGGTGATCTGCTCGTGGGGAGGCAGGGCGCGCAGGTCCTCCAGACTGAGCTCGACCGGATGTTCGACCCGCCCGCTGATCTCCAGCCGGTAGTCGACGAACCCGCTGTCGGCCAGGGTCCGGTACTCAGCGGAGTCGGGGTAGCGACCGTTGTGCCAGAAGTACGGCGAGATGTCGGACTCGTCGTACTCGCCGGGTTGGGCGTCGACGTGAGCGAACCAGCGTTCGAACGGGCCGATCAGGGTGGACCCCACGCGTTGGACCACCCTGGGGTGGCGCAGCGTGAACGGTGACGCGGCCCACCAGGCGATGCCGACCACGACCATGGCCACGGCGAACACCCAGAACCCGACCCAGCTGTCGTCGTTGCGGCCGGCGAACATGTGGTTGAGGTTGTTGAGCAGGCCGGTGGTGAACACCATCGTCACGTGCATGGCGATGAAGACCAGGAACCAGACCATCACGAGGAAGTGCAGGGACCGGGCGAACTGGATGGAGAGCACCTTGCTGATGCGCCGGAACCGCGTCGACAGCGCCGGTGACATCCCGAGCCCGCTCACCAGCGCCAACGGGGCCGCGACGAACACGGTCACGAAGTAGGCGATGAGCTGGAGGCCGTTGTAGACGACCCAGCCCTTCTCGGGCGGCCAGTCGAGCGACAGGTACTGGATCATCGTCGACGCCGCGTTGGGGAGCACGTCCCAGCTGGTCGGAACGACTCGATGCCACTGCCCGGTGACGAACAGCAGCACGTAGAACACCACGCCGTTGAGCAGGAAGACGACGTCGGTCCCCAGGTGCCACCAGCGGGCCAATCCGATCGTGTGGCGCACCCCCGGCAGGCCGACGCCCGACGGCAGACGGATGGAGTCCTCCTTCGCCGTCCACAGCGGGTCCTCGGGCACCGGCTTCTGCATCCGGAACCACTCGTGTCCGGGCGTGCTGTGGCGGGTCCAGTAGAGGCGAGGGTGGTCGGCGAGGATCTGCAGGCCGGCGCGCACGATGAAGACCATCAGGAACAGGTTGAAGAAGTGCTGCCAGCTCAGCCACGCCGGGAACCCGGTTCCTGCGCCTGCGCTCCAGGCCGGGTCCGCGCCGGGGTAGCGCTCGATGAAGTCGGCCACGGCGGGCACGTTGCGCAGGCCCTGGGCGGCCGGGATCGCGACCACCAGTCCGACCGCGGCGATGGGGACCAGCCACAGCAGGTTGAACCAGCGGGACCGGCCGACGCGGACCCTCGGTGCCACCCCGTACACCTGGGGGATCGAACCCGCCCACGTGTCGGTGTCGATCGAGTCCTCGCCGAGGGTGAGCTCTGAGCGGAACCTGCGGACCGCCTGCTGTGCCCGCTCCGTCTGGCTCACCTGGTCGTCAGCTCCGGGTCGGTCCTCGGAGCGGCGGGGGTGATCCATCGATCACCTGTCTACCCACCTGCTGGTGGATCCAGTACTTGGCCCGTCCGGGCCCGGGTCGACCCCGGACGCGGATGGGCCCCGACCGACGAATCGGCCGGGGCCCATCCCCGTCAGCTGTGTGCGATCCGCGGCGGCCTGCCGCGGATCGCAGCGGTCAGATCGTCTCGACGAGCAGGGCGTCGCCCTGGCCGCCGCCGCCGCACAGTGCGGCCGCTCCGAGGCCGCCGCCCCGGCGCTTGAGCTCGTTGAGGATGTGCAGGGTGATCCGGGTGCCCGACATGCCGATCGGGTGGCCCAGCGCGATCGCCCCGCCGTTCACGTTGACGATGTCGTCGGAGACGCCCAGGTCCTTCATCGACGCGACACCCACCGCGGCGAACGCCTCGTTGAGCTCGAACAGGTCCACGTCGCCGACGGTCTTGCCCGCCCGCTCCAGGGCCTGCAGGATCGATCGGGACGGCTGGGTGAGCAGCGACGCGTCCGGTCCGGCGACCTCGCCGAAGCTCACGATTCGCCCGAGGGGGTCACCGCCGATGCGCTCGGCCGCGGCGGCCGAGGCGACAACGACCGCGGCGCCGCCGTCGGAGATCTGCGACGCGTTGCCGGCGGTGATGTTGCCGGCCTTGTCGAACGCGGGTCGCAGGGCGCCGAGCGAGTCGAGGGTGGTCTCGGCGCGGACGCCCTCGTCGGCGCTGAACTCGACGGGGTCGCCCTTGCGCTGCGGGATCGACACCGGGACGATCTCGTCGTCGAACAGGCCGTCCTTCTGGGCCTTGGCCGCCCGCTCGTGCGACGTGGCCGCCAGCTGGTCCTGCTCGTCGCGGGCGATGCCGGCGGACGCCGCGTACTTCTCGGTGCCGGCGCCCATCGCGCACTGGTCGAAGGCGCAGAACAGGCCGTCGTACATCATCGAGTCGATGACCTTCTTGTCGCCCATGCGCATGCCGGCCCGGGCGTCGGGCAGCAGGTAGGGGGCGTTGGTCATGGACTCCATGCCACCGGCGACGACCACGTCGGCGAGTCCGGCCTGGATCAGGAGGTCGGCCAGCATGATCGAGTGGATGCCCGACAGGCACACCTTGTTGACCGTGGTCGACGGGACGTCCATGGGGATCCCACCGGCGACCGCGGCCTGACGGGCGGTCATCTGGCCGGCACCGGCGAGCAGCACCTGGCCCATGAAGACGTAGTCGACGTCGGATCCCGCCACCCCGGCGCGCTCGAGGGCGGCCTTGATGGCGAGGCCGCCGAGGTCCGTGCCGGAGAACCCGGCCAGCGAACCAGACAGCTTGCCGATGGGGGTCCGGGCCCCCGCGAGAATCACCGAACCAGGCATGTCCACTCCAGAGAGGTCGGGGGAGCCGCACGGCCCCCTCCTGCGGTTCGGCGATGTTACCGCCCGGTAGCGAGGGCGGCCCACTCGTCGGCGGTGATCGAGTACAGGACGTGTCGCACCAGATGCGGATCGGTGAGCGGATCGACCGAGGGGTGGTCGAAGTCGCGCTCCGGCCGGTGGGTCATGCCGATCTTGTCCATCACCCGTCGGCTGTTGGTGTTCTGCGGCACGGTGAAGCTGACGACCTCGTCCAGACCGAGCGAGTCGAAGCCCACGCCGAGCGCGGCGCGGGCCGCTTCCGGGGCGTAGCCCCGCCCCCAGGCCTCTCGGGCCAGCCGCCACCCGACCTCGACGGTCCCCGCGCCGCGGTGCTCGGCAGACATGAGGCCGACGTGGCCGACGAACCCGGCCGGGCCGTCGTCCTCGGGTTCGGTCACTTCGACCGCCCAGAGGCCGAAGCCCCGCGCGGCCCAACCCGCGATCACTCGGTCGACGAAGTCGTCGGACTCGTCGCGGCTCAGGGTCGAGGGGAAGTGCTCCATGACCACCGGATCGGCGTTGATCGCCGCGAACGGTTCCCGGTCGGAGTCCCGCCACGGGCGCAGCAGCAGTCGCTCGGTGCGCAGCTCGAGGAGGGGACGGGGTGTGCCGGCGACCACCGGGGTGATCGTACGGGCGTCCTAGGCTGGGCCGCTCGAACGGGGTGGACCGCTCCGATCGGTCCCGCAGGGAGGTGCCGTGACCGAGATCCACGAGACCGAGCTCCCCGGCGTGGGGGTGCTCCAGGAGTTCGACACCGTGGGCGGATCCCGGGTCGGGGTGCTGACCACCCGTGCCGGCCGCCGTGAGCTGCTGTTCTACGACGACGAGGACCCCGACTCGTGCCGCGCCATGGTGCACCTCGACCCCGAAGACGGCCTCGTGCTCGCCGATCTGCTCGGCGGCACGCACGTGGTCGATGCCGCGGCCTCGCTGCAACGCCTCGAGGGGCTGGCCATCGACTGGTTGACCGTGCACCGGTCCTCGGCCCTGGCCGGATCGACCATCGGCGACGCGGGAGTGCGGCAGGGCACCGGGGCCAGCATCGTCGCCATCATCCGGGGATCGTCGACCAACGCCGCCCCCGGTCCCGCGGACCGCCTCGAGGTGGGCGACGTGGTCGTGGCGGTCGGGACCCCCGAGGCGGTCGAGCGACTGACCGCGCTGGTCGAGTCGGGCTGATGATCGCGACCGCGGCCCACGCCGAGGTCACCACGGCCTTCGTCCAGCTGGGGCTCATCCTGCTGGGCCTGGGTCTGGCGGCCCGGGTCGCGGACCGCGCCGGCTTCAGTCCGATCCCGCTCTACCTGCTCGGCGGTCTGGCGGTCCGGGCGGCCGGGTTGCTCCCGGCCAAGGTCACCGACGACTTCATCGGGATCGCGGCCGAGATCGGCGTGCTGCAGCTCCTGTTCGCTCTGGGACTCGAGTACACGGCGCCGGAGCTGTCAGCCGAGCTGCGTCGCAACTTCCGGGCCGGGATCGTCGACCTGGTCGCCAACTTCCTGCCCGGTCTGCTGCTCGGACTCGTGCTCGGCTGGTCCGCGGTCGCGTCGGTGCTGCTCGGTGGTGTCTCCTACGTGTCGTCGTCGGGGATCATCGCCAAGCTGCTGGGCGACCTCGGCCGCCTCGGCAACCGCGAAACCCCGACGATCCTGTCGATCCTGGTGCTCGAGGACCTGACGATGGCGATCTACCTGCCGATCGTGGCCGTGCTGTTGGCCGGGGCGGGGGTGCTGACCGGTCTGGTGTCGCTCGCCGTCGCCCTCGGCGTGGTCGCGGTGATCGTCCTGTTCGCCGTCAAGATCGGACCCTGGTTGTCACGGGTGGTCGACTCCGAGTCGAACGAGGTGACCGTGCTGGTCATCCTGGGTCTTGTCCTGTTCGTCGGCGGACTCGTTCAGGAGGTCGACGTGTCCGCGGCCGTCGGTGCGTTCCTGGTCGGCCTCGCGTTGTCCGGTCCGGTGCAGCACCGAGCCGCGACCCTCATCGAGCCGTTGGGCAACGTGTTCGCCGCCATCTTCTTCTTCGTGTTCGGCCTGGGCATCGACGCCACCGCCGTCCCGCCGGTGATCCTCCCGGCGCTCGGTCTGGCCGTCGTGACCGCCGCGACCAAGGCCGGACTGGGGTGGTGGGCCGCCGGTCGGGCCGGAGTGGGCAAGCACGGCCGCTGGCGCGCCGCGACCACTCTGATCGTCCGCGGCGAGTTCTCGATCGTCATCGCCGGACTCGGGGTCGCCGCGGGGGTGGAGGGTCAGCTCGGCCCGCTGGCCGCCGCCTACGTGCTGGTGCTGGCCGTCGTCGGCTCCCTGCTGGTCCGTGTCGCTCGCCTGCCCGGGTTCCTCGACCGCTCTGCTCGCGGTGAGAGCAGGCCGGGCACGGTCTGAAGCCCCACCACCGATGGGGGCGCCACACGGTGCTCGTGCTGGCCGGTGCGGTTACCGACCGGTAGCTTCAGCGCCCATGCAGGAGATCCTCGAGGCCATCCAGACCGGCGCGTCCGGCGACGACATCGCGAACCTCACGCTCCCGGAGTCCACCCGGGCCGCCCACGTGCTGCGCTCGGAGGCCGGCATGTGGGAGGGCGTCGACTCCTGGGACAAGGACCCGCGCCAGAGCCTGCACGTCGGCGAGTTGCCCCTGCCCGAGCTCGCCCCCGACGAGGCCGTCGTCGCGGTGATGGCCAGCTCGATCAACTTCAACACGGTGTGGACCTCGATCTTCGAGCCGCTGCCGACCTTCGGGTTCCTCGACCGGCTGGGCAAGGAGTCGGTGTGGGGGGCGCGCCACGCCCAGGACTTCCACATCGTCGGATCCGACGCGTCCGGCGTCGTGGTGCGGGTCGGGTCCGCGGTGCGCAACTGGAAGCCGGGTGACCGGGTCACCGTCCACTGCAACTACGTCGATGACCAGGACCCCTCCGCGCACAACGACTCGATGCTGGCGGCCAACCAGCGCATCTGGGGCTTCGAGACCAACTACGGCGGACTCGCCGACCTGTCGATCGTCAAGGCCAACCAGCTGATGCCCAAGCCGGCGCACCTCAGCTGGGAGGAGTCAGCGGTCAACGCGCTGTGCGCCTCGACCAGCTACCGGATGCTCGTCGGCGACCACGCCGGGCGTATGAAGCAGGGCGACAACGTGTTCATCTGGGGCGCAACCGGCGGCATCGGCGCCTACGCCACCCAGCTGGTCATCAACGGCGGCGGCACCCCGATCGGCGTCGTGTCCTCGGAGTCGCGGGTCAAGCTGCTCAACGCCATGGGCTGCGACGCGGTGATCGACCGTCGGGCCGAGGGCTACCAGTTCTGGTCCGACGAGCACACCCAGGACGAGTCCGAGTGGCGTCGCCTGGGCAAGAAGGTCCGTTCGCTCGTCGGCGAGGATCCCGACATCGTCTTCGAGCACCCGGGTCGTTCGACCATGGGCGCGTCGGTGTTCATCACCAAGCGCGGCGGCAAGATCGTCACCTGCGCCGCCACCTCGGGCTACATGCTCGAGTACGACAACCGCCACCTGTGGATGAAGCTCAAGAGCATCATCAGCTCCCACTTCGCCAACTACCAGGAGGCGTGGGAGATGAACCGGCTGATCGACAAGGGCGCGATCCAGCCGGTGATGAGCGAGGTCTACGCGCTCGACCAGGTCGGCGACGCCGCGCTGAAGGTCCACCACAACGAAGGCGAGGGCAAGATCGGCGTGCTGTGCCTGGCGCCCGAGGCCGGCCAGGGCATCACCGACGCCGCCAAGCGCGAGGCGATCGGCGAGGACCGCATCACCCTCTACCAGCGCCATGCCCGAGGCGAGCTGTGACCGGCCGCTCCGGCACCGCGCACTGAGAACGAGGAGAGACGACATGAGCGAGAACCCCGACGCCACATCCGGTCTGCTGACCGAGATCGACCACGTCGCCATCGCGGTGCGCGACCTCGACTCCGCGGTCGACTACTACCAGCGGGCCTTCGGTGCCACCGTCGCCCATCGTGAGGTCGTCGATTCCGACGGCGTCGAGGAGGCGCTGGTCAAGGTGGCCGACAGCTACATCCAGCTGACCGCAGCCACGCGTCCCGACTCACCGATTGCCAAGGCGATCGAGAAGCGGGGCGAGGGTCTGCACCACGTCGGCTACCGGGTGGCGAACTGCCAGGAGGCGCTCGACGCCATGGTCGCGGCCGGCGCCACGCCGATCGACAAGGCCCCCCGCCCCGGGTCGCGGGGCACCACCGTCGCCTTCATCCACCCCAAGGGCAGCTTCGGCACGCTGATCGAGCTGGTCCAGGAGTAGCCGGCCCCGCTGGGCCGGCGGCCGCGGAGCTGGCCCCGCCGAGCCGGCTCCGTTGAGTTCACGCGGACGGCACGTCGATGTTGCACCGAGGCCCGGTCGCCGCGGCGAGCCGAGCAATCTTCCGGCGCAGGTACTCGGGGACCGATAGGCCGACCTCGGCTGCCCGCTTGGCGAGCGCCTCATAGACGTCATCGTCAACGTCCCGGATCTGGATCGAGCGGGGCATGGACGCATTGTCTCATGCGATATTGCATGTCCCGAGGTGTTGGGGACTGGCCGCAGTTCCGGGTCGCGATGACGCGGCCCCTCGATCCCGAGCGGGCTACCGGGCGTTGTGCTGGGATGGCGATGCGCCACGAGGCGCCGCCGTCACCGCCGGGGTGCGGCTCCACGGAGGGGGAGACAACCGATGCCACACGAGGTCCGAGGAGTGGTGGCCCGAGCGGTCGGAGAGCCGGTCACGATCGAGACGATCGTCGTGCCCGACCCCGGTCCGGGCGAAGCCCTGGTGCGGGTCCAGGCGTGCGGGGTGTGCCACACCGACCTCCACTACCGGGAAGGTGGGATCAACGACGAGTTCCCGTTCCTGCTGGGCCACGAGGCCGCCGGCGTCGTCGAGGCGGTCGGTGACGGCGTCGCCAACGTGGAACCCGGCGACTTCGTCGTCCTCAACTGGCGAGCGGTCTGCGGGGAGTGTCGGGCGTGCCGGAAGGGCAAGCCGTGGTACTGCTTCGCCACCCACAACGCCACCCGGAAGATGACGCTCGCCGACGGCACCGAGTTGACCCCGGCGCTCGGGATCGGGGCATTCGCGGAGAAGACGCTCGTCGCCGCCGGCCAGTGCACCAGGGTCGACCCGGCCGCCGAGCCCGAGGTCGCCGGCCTGCTCGGCTGCGGGGTCATGGCCGGCATCGGCGCCGCGATCAACACCGGCGGCGTCGGTCGGGGCGACTCGGTCGCGGTGTTCGGCTGCGGCGGCGTGGGCGACGGCGCCATCGAGGGGGCTCGTCTGGCGGGGGCGTCGACGATCGTGGCGGTCGACGTGGACGACCGCAAGCTCGAGCAGGCCCGACGGTTCGGCGCCACCCACACCGTCAACTCCACCCGGCAGGACCCCGTCGAGGCCGTCCGGGCCGCCACCGGCGGGTTCGGCGCGGATGTGGTGATCGAGGCGATCGGCCTGCCGCAGACGTACCGCCAGGCGTTCGAGGCCCGGGACCTGGCCGGCACCGTCGTGCTCGTCGGGGTGCCCCGACCCGACATGACCCTGGAGCTGCCCTTCCTCGAGGTGTTCGGCCGGGGCGGCGCCCTCAAGTCGTCGTGGTACGGCGACTGCCTGCCCGAGCGGGACTTCCCCATGTTGATCGACCTCTACCTGCAGGACCGCTTGAACCTGAAGGGGTTCGTGTCCGAGACGATCTCGCTCGACGACGTCGAGGAGGCGTTCCACAAGATGGAGCGTGGCGAGGTGCTGCGTTCGGTCGTCGTGATGTGAGCGGTTCCGTGGCGCCGGCCCGGGTAACGTCGGTTCGCCCGATCCGGGTGATGCAGCGGCGGGTCGGGTCGAGCACAATCGCTCCAACCGTTCAGCCCACACGAGCTCGCTCGTGCCCGTGATGATCGCCGTCGGCGCTCATCACCTGATCACGACACACCTTCACGGAGAAGCCTGAACCGATGACCGACACCGAACTGCTCCCGGGACCGATCGACTACGTCCTCCTCGAGTTCCCCGGCGACGTCCCGCTCGACGGAGCCGCGGCCGAGCTGCTCGCCCTCGTCGACAGCGGGATCGTGTCGGTCTGGGACCTGGTCGCCATCCGCAAAGAGGCCGACGGCACCTTCTCCGGGATCGCACTCGACGCGATCCACGAGTCGTTCACGGCGTTCGAGGGCGCCCGCAGCGGACTTCTCGGCGACGACGACATCGCCGAGGCGGCCGCCGCTCTCGAACCCGGGACGGTGGCGGTGCTGATCGTCTGGGAGAACGCGTGGGCGGAGCGGTTCGTCACCGCCGCCTTCGGCGCCGGGGGCGCGGTGGTCGCGTCCGGGCGCATCCCCGCGGCCGAGGTCATCGAGGCGCTCGACCTGCTCGAGTCCGAGTAGCCGTGAACCCCGACACCCACCGATCCGATCGACTTCAAGGAGAACCACCATGCCAGGACTGCTGAGGGGCGTCGCCCGAACCGCCGCTATCGCCGGCACCGCCACCGCCGTCAGCGGCCGGGTGCAGCGTCGACAGGCCGAGAAGTTCGCCCAGCGCGACGCCAACATCTACGCCCAGCGCGAACAGGCCTACGAGCAGCAGGTCGCCCCGCAGGCCGCACCGGCTCCGGCTCCCGCACCGGCGGGCGACGACAAGCTCGACCAGCTCCAGAAGCTCGGCGACCTGAAGGCGCAGGGCATCCTCACCGACGCCGAGTTCGAGGCCCAGAAGGCCAAGATCCTCGCCGGCTGACGAGCCACCCGCACTCCGACTGGCTGTCGTCACCGCCCGAGGCGGGAACGGCAGCCAGTTGCGCGTCCAGCGAACGTTCAGAAGCTGTTCAGACCGGAGCCTGGACCTCGAGGCGGGGATGTCGGACCGGAGGCTGACGATCCCACAGGTCGGCGACGAGGTCGTCGCGGACCGAGCGCAGCGCCGGGTCGTCCCAGCGGTTGACGCGCTGCATCGGGTCGTCGACCAGCGAGTACAGCTCCCCTTCGGTGCCGTCGTGCACCGCACCGGGCAGGTACGCCGTGCACACCCACCCGTCGCGGGTGATCGTTCGCAGGTGCACCGCCACGCCGGCCAGCTCGCTGTCCCACGCGGTGAGCTGGGCCTCGATCCCGCGTTCGGCGGCGTCCGGGTCGTCGACGGGCAGCTCCACCCCCTGCATCCAGTCCGGCACGTCCACCCCGGCGATCGACGCGAACGTCGGGGCCAGGTCGACGAGGCCCACCGGCGCGGTCACCGTCGCCGGTGCGACGCCCGCCGCCGGAGCCGGTCGCCAGATCAACGGCAGACGCATCAGGGCGTCGACGTGGTACGGGCCCTTGAACAACAGGCCGAAGTCGCCCTGGAACTCGCCGTGGTCGGTGGTGAACACGACGTCGAGGTCGTCGGACCAGCCGCGGGCGTCGATCGCCGCGAGGACCCGGCCGACCGCCTCGTCGATCAACTCGACCTCGATCGCGTTCAGCGCGTTGACCTCGCGGACCTGATCGGCGGTCAGGGTGGCGGGAACCCAGCGGGCCGGGGCCTCGTAGTTCGACACCAACGCCCCGTCGTACCAGAGCCGCCAGTGCCGGGGCTTGGCGTCGAGGATCGCCTCGCGCTCACCGGCAGAGGTCGGATAGCCGGCCGGGAGCTCGACGTCGCGCCAGTCGACGCGGTGCAGCTCCGACTCGGGCGGGTCCCACGGGTGGTGCGGGTCCGGGAAGCTCATCCAGCAGAAGAAGTCGTCGTCGACGTCGAGGCCGTCGAGCCAGGCGATCGTCCGGTCCGCCACCCAGTCGGTGTGGTACCAACCGCGCTCGATCGGGTTGTGCTTCACCTGGGGCGCGCCGGTGTCTCCGAAGCCGTCGGCGTTCACCTCGAGGTCGCGGTCGAGCACCGCGTAGTAGCCGGCGGCCGCCTCGGGGTGCTCCTGGCCGAGCCACCGGGCGTAGTGCAACCACCCGGCCGCGCCATGGGTCGCGAACTCGAGGTGGTCGAAGCCCCGGTGCGGACCGTTGCCACCGCCGAAGCGACGATCCTCGATCGTCTCGGTGCCGAGTCCGGCCAGCCGGTTCTCGTTGAAGCGCAGGAACGGGTCGAGGAACGGTTCGAAGTGCGCCTTGCCGATCAGCGCCGTGCGGTACCCCTCGTCGTGGAGCAACCCGGCGACCGACGGCGCGTCGACCGGGAGGGGCACCCCGTTCATCCACACGCCGTGGGTGTGGGGGTGCTGCCCCGTGAGCATCGTCGAGCGCGACGGCATGCACACCACCGACTGCGGCACGGCCCGCTCGTAGCGGATGCCGTCGGACGCGAGAGCGTCGATGACCGGTGTCCGGCTGAGGGTCCCGCCGTTGCAGCCGAGCGTGTCGTAGCGCTGCTGGTCGGTGGTGATGAAGAGGATCTTGCGTCCCATCGCGCTTCCTGTGCTCGATCGTGCCGTCAGTTGGCTCGTTCGCCGGCGTCGAGCTGGCGTTGCAGCTCGAGCAGGGCGTCGCCGCACGCGGCGCCGATGACGAGCGCCATCACGTCGGGCTCCGCGTCGGTGGAGTACACGCCCAGGCAGGTGTCGTCGCCCAGGTCGATGACGTCGACGGTGGCGAGGTGCTCGCGGACCGGCCCGGCTTCGATGCGGTACTGGAGCCGCCGCTGCACCGGGTCGTTGGTGACGATGCGCTCGGGCAGGCTCAGTCCCGACCCGAGCGTGACGGTGCGGACGTCGCCCTCCTGGGTGCATGCGGCGAGGCCGGGGAACCAGCTGTCGAGCGAGGCGGTGTCGGTCACGGCCGCCCACACCAGCTCCGCAGGGTGGGCGAATCGGACGTCGCGTCGGATCGTGGCCATCGGTGGCCGATCATGCCAGCTCCGCGTCGGCAGTGGCGGCGCGGGCATCATGTAGCCCGGCCGATCCGATCCCCCGGCCGCTCGACACGTCCGGAGGGTGCACGTGAGCGAAGGTCTGTCGGCGAGCGAGGTCGGCAAGGAGATCGCGGCCCATCACCAGCACCACGCGGACCGGACCGGTGAGCACCGCGTGGTCACCATCGTCGAGGCGGTCCTCCTGGCGGTCGTCGCTCTGCTCGCGGCGTGGTCGGGGTACGCCGCCGCGAAGTGGAGCACGGAGTCCCGGCTGCACCTGGCCGAATCCGCATCAGCCCGCGCGAAGTCCAGCCAGGCCGACCTCGAGGCGATGGAGACCCGGAACCTCGACGCGATGATGTTCGACACCTGGTTCGACGCCTGGGTCCAGGGGGACGCTCAGGCCGATGCAGCTCGCTGAACGCCGATTCCGGCCCGAGTTCGCGGCGGCCTTCGACGCGTGGTTCGCCGCCGATCCAGCGAACGACCCCGCCGCACCCTCGGATCCGACGTCGATGGATCAGTACCGCCAGCCGGCCAAGGAGCGCAGCGCGGCTCTGGCCTCCGAGGCCGAGGCCAGGTTCCGCGACGGTGTCGAGACGGGCGACACCGCCGATCAATACGTGCGCATCACCGTTCTGCTGGCGTCGGTGCTGTTCATCCTGGGCATCAGCAGCCAGTTCCGTCTGCGCTCGGCCCGCGTCGGCTTGATCTCGGTCGGTGTCGTGATCCTGCTGTACGCGGTCGTGCTCCTGGCGTCGGCTCCGAAGCCTCCCTTCTGAGCGTCGTCCTCCTGCGGGCCGGGTGTCGGACCGGTGCGCCGGTGAGCGGATTCTCGGGTGCCACCCGCCCCCGCTCCGATCGGGGGCGGTGTGCCAGGAAAGTTGTGTCAGCCGGAGGTGGGTCAGTTCTGATCGGGATGCGGGATCGGGCGGAGTCGTAGCTCCGGGATCCCGGCGAAGTCGCCCTCGTTGCAGGTGTACAGCGGCAGCTCGTTGGCGATGGCGATGGCGGCGATCAGGGCGTCGAAGGCCCGGGCCTGCGGCTTGCGTCCGGCTCGGCGCAGCCCGGCTGCCACCCGCCCGAACGTCCGGGCGGCGGCAACGTCGAGCGGCAGCGGATCGAACGACGCCTCGGCTGCTTGGAGCCGTGCCTGTCGGGCGGCACGCTCCTGGTCGTCGTCGGTGACGAGCGGTCCGACCGACAGCTCCGCCAGGGTGACGGTGGTGATGGTCGGCCGGTCGGGAAGGTCAGCGGCATCGAGTCGGTCGAGCAGCACCACGGCGTTGGTGTCGAGCACACCCCGCCCGTCGCCCGGGTCCGTCGTGGTCTCGCTCACAGCGACTGGTCGAGGAAGGCGTCGACGTCGGCGCGGAGGCGGTCGGCGTCGAGGGGTGGCAGGTGCCGGAACTGCTCGACCAGTGCAGCGGCACTCAACGGCTGGCGGGGCAGTGGCCGTAGCTCGGCGACCGGCTCGCCGTCCCGGGTGATGGTGACCACCTCACCGGCTCGCACGCGGTCGACCACCTCGCCGCCGTGGTTGCGGAGCTCTCTGATGCTGGCCTCGGACATGCAACGAGTGTATCACCCGTGAGACGAGTATCGAAGGTCGGATCCGCCTCGCTGTCGGACCACACGACGCAGAGTCGTCCGCCACGGCGGGGGATGCTGTGATCGCTGCTGTGTCAGTGTGTTGCGTTGGTTCTGCCATCGAAGACGCCAGAACCGCGCTACCAGTAGGGGAAGCAGCATGCAGGTCCACCTCGTCGACGGCACCTACGAGCTGTTCCGGTACTTCTACTCACCGGGTGGTGGTCACTCGAACGCTGCCGACGAGCAGGTCGGAGCGGTGCGCGGCGTGCTCCGATCGCTCCTCGGCATGCTCGGCGACGGGGTCACCCACCTCGGCGTGGCCACCGACCACGTCATCGAGTCGTTCCGCAACGACCTGTGGCCGGGCTACAAGGACGGATCGGGGATCGACCCCGACCTGTTGCGGCAGTTCCCCTGGGTCGAGGAGGCGATCGCCGCACTCGGCGTGACGGTGTGGCCCATGGTCGAGGTGGAGGCCGACGACGCCCTCGGGGCCGCGGCCGTCGTCGCCGCGGCGGACGACCGCGTCGAGCGGGTGGTCATCTGCACGCCGGACAAGGACCTGGCCCAGTGCGTCGGCGGCAAGGTCGTCCAGTACGACCGACGCGCCCAGCAGTACCGCGACTCCGACGGCGTGCTCGAGAAGTACGGCGTCGAACCCGCCTCCATCCCCGACTGGCTCGCGCTCGTCGGCGACAGCGCCGACGGCTTCCCGGGCCTGCCGGGCTGGGGGGCCAAGACCGCCGCGGCGGTCCTGCGGCGCTACGGCCGGATCGAGGACATCCCCCACGCCCCCGGCCAGTGGGACGTGTCGGGCGTCCGAGGTGCGGCCAAGCTCGCGACGACGTTGCACGACGATCTCGATCGGGCGCTGCTGTTCAAGACGCTCGCCACCCTGGTCACCGACGTCGAGGTCGGCGCGGTCGACGACTGGCTCTGGGCGGGTCCCACCGACGCCCTGGCCGACTGGGCGGACCGGCTCGACGCCCCCGACCTGGTCCGCAACGCCGACCGCCTGGCGGCCGAGCGTCTGTGAGGTCGATCGTCGGCGTCTCGCCCGACGACGCCGTTCTCAGCCGGGGCCGTCGAAGATCTCGGTGTACTCGATCGGCGGCGGGTGCTCGAGCTGGGAGTAGTCGCACTGCGCCGGGTCCTTGTCCGGTCGCCACCGCACGAACCTGGCCGGGTGGCGGAACCGACCCGCGGTCAGGTTCTCGTAGGTGACCTCGACCACCAGCTCGCAGCGCAGCGGCACCCACTCGGCGCTGGCCTTCCCGCCCGACCACCGGCTGGGGGCCCCGGGCATCCGCACCCCGTCGCCGTGGGCGTCGGCCTCGGCCCAGGACCGCCACGGGTGGCCGTCGGCTCCGCCCTCCTCGTAGGGAGCGAGCTCGGCGGCCAGGGTCCTGCGCTGGGAGGCGGCGAACGCGGACGCGACCCCGACGTGGTGCAGCGCCGGCGGCTCCTGGTCGTCGAACAGGCCGAGCAGGAGCGAGCCCACCCCGCCGTCCTTGTGGTGGCGGTAGCCGGCCACGACGCAGTCGGTGGTCCGGTGGTGCTTGACCTTGAGCTGCGTCCGCTTGTCGGGGGTGTAGGCTGAGTCGAGCGACTTGGCCATCACGCCGTCGAAACCGGATCCGTCGAAGAGCTCGAACCAGTCGGTGGCCCGCTCCGGGTCGCGGGTGGCCGGGGTCAGGTGGATCGGTGCCTCGACGTCGTCGAGCAGGCGTTCGAGCGTCGCTCGGCGCTCCTGGAGCGCAAGGGGCATGAGGTCCAGGTCGTCGAGGGCGATCAGGTCGAACACGACCAGGTGCGCGGGCGTGGTCTCGGACAGCATCCGAACCCGGCTCTCGGCGGGGTGGATGCGCTGCTGGAGCAGGTCGAAGACCAGTCCGTCCGGCCCCGGCACGACCAGCTCGCCGTCGAGCACGCACCGGGTCGGCAGCATCCGGCGGATCGGCTCCATGAGCTCGGGGAAGTACCGCGTGAGCGGCTTCTCGTTGCGGCTCCCGAGCACGATCTCGTCGCCGTCGCGGAACACGATGCAGCGGAAGCCGTCCCACTTCGGCTCGTACAGGTACTCCCCGAGAGGGATCTCCTTGGTGGCCTTGGCCAGCATCGGCCGCAGCGGTGGGAGGACCGGGAGCCGCACCCCTACGGTTCTACACCCTCTCCGGTGGGGGCCGGCCCCGCGGCACCGGACGGCGGGACGAGCGTGTCGATCAGGGCGGCGGCATCGGAGTCGACCACGAGCAGGTCCCGGGCCCGGGGTTTGCTGAGCCCCAGTGCCACCGAGTGGTCGAGGAAGGCGATCAGGTGGTCGAAGTAGGTCCCGACGGCGAGCAGGCCGGTCGGCTTGGGGTGCAGTCCGAGGTACGACCAGCACAGCACCTCGAACATCTCCTCCATCGTGCCCACCCCGCCCGGGAGCGTCAGGAACGCGTCGGCCCGATCGATCATCACCCGCTTCCGTTCGGACATGTCGGCCACGACCACCAGCTCGTCGATGCCGTGGTGGGCGACCTCCGGCTTCATCAGGTGGTCCGTGATCACGCCGGTGACCCGGCCTCCACCGGCCATGACCCGGTCGGCCACGATCCCCATCAGCCCGACCTGACCGCCGCCGTAGACCAGGTCGATGCCTCGGGCCGCCATCAGGTCGCCCACCTCGGCGGCGGCCTCCGCGAACGTGGGGTCCTCCCCGAGGCGGGAGGCGCAGTAGACGCACAGGGTCGGAGCGGTCACGGCGGGCGACGCTACCGCTCCGGCGCTGCGCCTTTGGGGCCGGGGCGAGGGCGCAAGTACCGTTCGGATCCATGGAGCACCCCATTCGAGAGCGGGTCGAGGACCTCGCCCGGCGTCGTGAGCAGGCGCTGTCCCCCGGTTCGCAGCGTTCGATCGACCGTCAGCACGAGCGGGGCAAGATGCTCGCCCGCGAGCGCCTCGAGTACTTCCTCGACGAGGGCTCCTTCCACGAGCTCGACATGCTCGCCCGCCACCGCGCCGGTGAGGCGCTCGGCGACCGTCCCTACGGCGACGGCGTCATCACCGGCTGGGGGACCGTCGACGGCCGCAAGGTGTTCGTGTTCAGCCAGGACTTCACCGTCTACGGCGGCGCCCTCGGTGAGGTGTTCGCCGAGAAGATCATGAAGCTGATGGACCTGGCCACCAAGGTCGGGGCGCCGGTCATCGGCCTCAACGACGGCGCCGGGGCCCGCATCCAGGAGGGCGTCGTCTCCCTGGCCAGCTACGGCGGCATCTTCTACCGGAACGTCAAGGCGTCCGGTGTCACCCCGCAGATCAGCGTGATCATGGGCCCGTGCGCCGGCGGAGCGGTCTACAGCCCGGTCATGACCGACTTCGTGTTCATGGTCGACGAGACGTCCTACATGTTCATCACCGGCCCCGACGTGGTGAAGCAGGTGACCGGCGAGGAGGTCTCCCAGCAGCAGCTCGGCGGCGCCCGCACCCACACCGGCACCTCGGGCGTGGCGCAGTTCATCTCCGCGGACGACAAGGCGTGCCTCGACGACGTGCGCTACCTGCTCGGCTTCCTGCCCTCCAACAACCTCGAGGAGGCACCCCTCGAGCCGACTGCGGATCCGGCGGACCGTCGCTGCGAGGAGCTCTACGACATCATCCCGTCGTCGGCCAACCAGCCCTACGACATGCGCGACGTGGTGCGGACCGTCGTCGACGACGGCGACTTCTTCGAGTACGCGCGGGACTGGGCCGGATCGATCATCTGCGGTTTCGCCCGACTGGGTGGCACCAGCGTCGGCATCGTCGGCAACCAGCCGGCCATGTACGCCGGTGTGCTCGACATCGAGTCGTCGTCCAAGGCGGCTCGCTTCGTGCGGACCTGCGACGCGTTCAACATCCCGCTCGTCACCTTCGTCGACGTCCCCGGGTTCCTGCCCGGCGTCGACCAGGAGCACAACGGGATCATCCGCCACGGCGCCAAGCTGCTGTACGCATACTGCGAGGCGACGGTGCCGCGCATCTCGGTGATCACCCGCAAGGCCTACGGCGGGGCGTACGTGGTGATGGACTCCAAGTCGATCGGCTCGGACCTGGCGTTCGCCTATCCCTCCGCCGAGCTGGCGGTGATGGGTGCCGCGGGCGCGGTCGAGATCGTGAACCGGCGGGAGCTCGCGGAGGCAGCCGACCCGGTGGCCCGCCGGGCCGAGCTCGTCGAGGCCTACGAGGAGACCTACCTCAACCCGTGGGAGGCGACCGACCGCGGCTACGTCGACGACGTGATCGATCCGGCCGAGACCCGCATCAAGCTGATCGCGGCGCTCGACGTGCTGCGCACCAAGCGCGAGGACCTGCCCAACCGCAAGCACGGCAACATGCCGCTGTGAGCGGCAGGAATCCGACGAGCACATCATGAGCGTGCACATCACCCCCGAGCCCACCGACGAGGAGGCCGCAGCGATCGTCGCTGCGATCCAGTGCGGGCTGCCCGGAGGATCCGCGGAGGTCGGACCGGAGCGCGTGTCGCGCTGGCGGTGGTCGGGACGGTGGTGGTCCAAGCCGGTACCGGTCCGTCGCGGCCGGCCCGGCTGACCGCCCCCGGCCCCGATTCTCATGACTCCTGACGCCACTGGTGGCGCGAACGGTCACGGGAATCCGGCAGGGGCCGCCGCGGTGGTGCTCGGCGCCGGGACAGCGGGACTCAACGCGGCGTTGCAGTTGGCTCGACGAGGCCTGCAGGTCACCGTCGTCGAGTCCCGTCGACTCGGTGAGGGCGGCGCCCGCTGGGACAACGGGGTGCTCGACTGGCAGTACACCCGGGCCGGCATCGCCCCACCGACGCCGGACGAGGTGCACGACACCACCGGCGTGACCCGGCTGTACGGCCCGGCCGACGCCGGTCCGGTGACGGTGCAGTCGCCCACTCGCCATGCCGACATGCGACGCCTGAACGACCGGCTGGTCGGACTGTGCCGAGCCGAGGGTGTCGCCTTCGTGGACCGGGCCCGCGACGTGGTCGTCTCGGAGGTGGACGGCCGGGTCCGCGCCCTGGATCTCGTCGGCTGCGATCCCGACGACGGCCCCTCCGACGGACAGCACGGTGACGAGGCGGGTGCCCGGGCGTTGCACCTCGAGGCCGACCTGTTCGTCGACGCGGCGGGTCGACACGGCGTGCTGCGCTCGCAGGTGCGTGACCTGGTGCAGTGGTGTCCGCCCGTGGCCCGGGACCTGTTGTGCACCGCCAGCCAGTTCATGTTTCGCGTGGCCGAGGTCGACGGCGCCCGACGGTTCCTCGACCGACGCGGCGTCCGAGCGGGCGACGGCGTCACCTGGGTGGGTCTCGACGGCGGGTTCTCGGCGCTGGCGGTGACGGTCCAACCCGACCTGGAGCGGGTGTCGGTGCTGACCGGGACGATCGCCTCGGGGTCATGGGGGAGCGGCCGCACGATCCTGGACCGGGCCCGGGCCGAGAACCCGTGGATCGGCGATCCGATCTACGGCGGTGACGGGCTCATCCCGCTGCGGAGGCCGTTCGCCCGGCTCGGCGCCGGCGGGGTCGCCCTCGTCGGTGACGCCGCGTGCCAGGTGTTCCCGGCCCACGGCAGCGGGATCGGGACGGGTCTGATGGCGGGGGCGGTTCTCGCCGAGCAGGTCGTCGCCCACCGTGACCCGGGGTCCGACGAGGCGCTGTGGGCCTATCAGCACGCGTTCCACGCCGAGCACGGAGGCGGTCTGGCCGCCTACGACGCGTTCCGGCGGTGCAGCAGCGCGATCGGCTCCGACGGGATCCGTCGCCTGTTCACCAGCGGGCTGTTCACCGCCGAGATGGGCGGGTCGGGTCTCGACCAGCGCTGGAGCGAGCCGACGCCGGCGCAGACGGTCGCCGCGGCGCGCGCCTACCTGCGCGACCCGGGACTCGCCCGCGCCATGGTGCCGTGGCTCGCCCGGTGCGCGATCGCCGCTCGACTCGGCGCCGCGTCGCCGGCCGAGCCCGATGAGCGGGCCCTTCGCCGCTGGGACCGTCGGGTCGCCCGGCTCGTCGACGGCTGATCGGCGTCTCTCCTCAGCCAGTAGCGCCCGATGCCACCGACGCCGGTCGTGTCCGGGCGCCGTTGACCGTGCCCGACGGTACCCCTCGGCCGACGCCGTATCCTCGGGCGACGTGGCGAACCACCCCGACGACCTGCTGCCCGAACCGATGCCGGCCGAGGTGATGACCGTCGCGGATGACGAGGTGATCGTGTTCCGGGGAGCGACGTCGGTGCGCGCCACCGAGCTCCGCCCCGACACCGACGTCACCGTCGACGGGGTCGAGGTGCACACCCTGCCCCGACGCGGCGAGCTGCTGGCCCGGGTGGTCACCGCGAACGACGTCCACTTCGGCGAGGTCCTGTGCGGCCACATCGACGGCGCGGACTGGGAGACCTACTCGGTGGAGCCGGGACAACCCCCGTATCCCGAGACGATGAACGCGGCGGTGGTCGCCGACATGGCGGCGTGGGAGCCCGACGCCGTCGTGGTCAAGGGCGACGTCACCTCGAACGGCACCGACGACGAGGTCGACCGGTTCCTCGAGGTCTACGGCGGAGCGTTCGGGGACCGGCTCACCTGGGTGCGGGGCAACCACGAGAGCTACCACCACAACCAGCGGGGCGCATGGCCCACCCAGGAGGTGACCCTGCCCGGCGTCACCCTGGCCGTGCTCGACACGTCGCGGGACGGTCGCATCAACGGCGACCTGGACGCGGAGCAGCTCGACTGGCTCGACGAGCTCGGCCAACGCGCCGACCGGCCCGTCATGGTGTTCGGTCACCACCCGGTGTGGAACCCGGCCGAGGAGGCCCGCCACGACTCGACCTTCGGCCTGGTCCCCGACGCCACCGAGGCGTTGGCAGAGACGTTCGCCCGCCGCCCCCGTCTGCTCGGCTACTTCGCCGGGCACACCCACCGCAACAAGCGCATCGGTCTGCCCGGCGTGGGCGACGTCCCCTTCGTCGAGGTCGGCACGGTCAAGGACTTCCCGGGGTCGTGGGCCGAGTACCGGATCCACGACGGGATGGTGCTGCAGGTCCACCGCCGGGTGACCGACCCGGTCGCCCTGGAGTGGAGCGAGCGCACCCGCGGGATGTTCGCCGGGACCTACTCGGGATACGCCCGGGGCAGACGGTCCGACCGCTGCTTCGCGATGGTGGCCCGATGAGCGGTCGTGGTGACGGCTCCGAGGCCGAGGCCCCCTCCGGTGACGGGCCCGGTCCGCTGGCGGACCTGCGGGTGATCGACCTGGCGACGGTGATCGCCGGGCCGGGATGCGCCCGCTACCTCGCGGACTTCGGTGCGGACGTGATCAAGGTCGAACGCCCGCCCGGGGGCGACGGGGTCAGGGCCATGGGGTGGACCGACCCGACCGACGGGCTGTCGCTGTGGTGGAAGATCGTCGGGCGCAACAAGCGGACGATCGCCCTCGACCTCAAGGACCCCGATGACCTCGCCGCCGTGCGTCGGCTGATCGACTCCGCGGACGTGCTGGTCGAGAACTTCCGGCCCGGCACCCTCGAGCGCCTCGGCCTGGATCCCGACGTGCTGCACCGCACCAACCCGCGTCTGGTGGTCACCCGGGTGACCGGCTTCGGCCAGACCGGCCCGTACAAGGACCGCCCGGGGTTCGCGACCCAGGCCGAGGCGCTGTCGGGGTTCGCCGCGATCAACGGCGAGCCCGACGGTCAACCGCTGCTGCCGCCCATTGCGCTCACCGACGAGGTGGCGGCGCTGGTCGCCGCGTTCGCCACCATGGTCGCGGTGCACTCGGGGGTCGGACAGGTCGTCGACGTCAACCTCATCGAGTCGATGCTTCAGCTCATGGGCCCGCTCGTGCCGCTGTACGGCTTGCGCGGCGAGGTGCAGGAGCGTCTCGGCGCGGGCATCCCCTACACGGTCCCCCGCAACACGTACCGGACCTCCGACGGTCGGTGGGTGGCGGTGTCGACCAGCGCCGAGTCCGTCGCCGAACGGGTCATGGACCTCATCGGACTCGGCGACGACCCCCGCTTCGGGGACTTCTCGGGCCGGGTGGCGCACCGGGACCTGATCGACGAGCGCATGGCGGAGTGGATGGCGGCCCGGACGATGGAACAGGTGCTCGCAGAGTTCGAGGCGGCCCATGCGGCGGTGGCGCCGGTCTACGACATGGCCGACATCGCCGCCGACCCGCACTTCCGTGCACGCGGCTCGATCGTCGAGGTCGACGGGGTTCCGATGCCCGAGGTCGTGGCCCGGCTGTCGGCCACGCCGGGTCGGGTGCGTTGGGCGGGTCGTCCGCTCGACGCGGACGGCGAGGCGATCCGCCGCGAGGTCGACCCCGACGGGTCCGCCGCCGGCTGAGCGGCCACGTCGACGGCGCCGGCCGCCGACGTGGCCGAGCGGGGTCGGTCCGGGCGGTCAGCCCTCGACGACGGCGACCTCGATGCGGTCCTGGTTCCACTCCTGGGCGGCGACCAGCGCGGCACGGGCCTGGTCGATCAGCTCCGGCCCGCTGAACGCGTGGGCGGGGTAGCAGGCGACGCCGGCCCACATGGTGTGGGGGCCCGAACGGCTCACCAGGTTCCGTCGGGTGCGCTCCACGGTCCACACCGCACCGTTCTCGGGGGTGTCCTCCAGGATGACGGCGTAGGTCCCGTCGTCGAGGCGACACGCGATGTCGGCCTCTCGAAGCGTCTGGCGGATCGAGTCGGCCACCTTCGGCGGCGGCGCGGCACGGGAGGCGTCCTCGACCTGACCCTCGGCGACCTGCATCAGGCACACCGACACCGGCCGGAGGTGCCGCCGGGCCGCGGCCAGGCGGGACTGGAGGGCGACGACGAAGTACGCCTCGGAGAAGAGCTGGGACGCGGCGTCGGTAAGGGCCGAAGCATCCGCGACCGACGTGACGGGGCCGCCCGGTCCGGCGCCGTTCACGGTCGGGTCGCTGTCCGGGGTCGGGTCGATGTCCGCGGCGGCGACGGCGGCAGGCTGGTCGGATGCCGCGTCGGCGAGCTGGCGGCGGACGGAGTCGAGCTCGACCCGGGTCTCGGCCAACTCGCGACGGGTCCGGTCGATCACCTGGTCGCGGTCGGCGTCGACCACGTCGGCGGCGCCGGTGGCCGTCGGCCGGGCGGCCAGGGCGGCGGCGCCGGCGGCCAGCGCGGACAGACCGGCCACCATGCCCAGCACCGGCACGTCGAGAGCCAGGGAACCGACCCCGAAGGCCAGTCCCACGACCCCGAGTACGAGCGCGATGACACGAGCGTCGACCATGGCTCCTCCATCGGCTCCGTCGTCCGGGGACGTGAACATTCGTCGCTGCCCCTTGGTCAGTCGCGGGCGGCCAGGGCCAGCTCGGCGATCTCGGTGACGATCCGGGTCAGCTCGAAGTCCTTGGGGGTGAACACCGCGGCGACCCCGCTGTCGAGGAGCTTGGGTCGGTCGTCCTCGGGGATGATCCCGCCGGCGACGACCGGGGCGTCGACGTGGGCGTCGCGCAGGAGCCGGACGACCTCGGGGATCAGCTCCATGTGCGATCCGGACAGGATCGACAGGCCGATCACGTCGACGTCCTCGTCGCGGGCGGCGGCGACGATCTGCTCCGGGGTCAGGCGGATCCCCTGGTAGATCACCTCCATGCCGGCGTCGCGGGCGGCCACCGCGATCTGCTCGGCCCCGTTGGAGTGGCCGTCGAGGCCGGGCTTGGCCACCAGGAACCGTGGCGGGCCGCCGTCCGCGCGGCGCAGACGCTCCGACAGGGCGCGCAGCCCGTCGGACCCGCCGGCCACACCCGCGGCGGCGGCGACCCCGGTCGGGGCGCGGTACTCGCCGAACACCTCGCGGAGGCAGTCGGCCCACTCGCCGGTGGTCCCGCCGACTCGGGCCAGCTCGATCGTCGGGCCCATGATGTTCTCGTCGGAGCGGGCGACCCGTTCCAGCTCGCGCATCGCCTTGTCGACCGCGGCCTTGTCGCGCTCGGCGCGCCAACGGCGGACGTCCTCGATCATCTCGTCCTGCACCGCCGGGTCGACCTTGAGGATGCTGTCGTCGCCTGCGAGCGGTGAGGGGGCGGTCTCGGTGAAGGCGTTGACGCCGAGCACGGTCAGCTCGCCGCTCTCGATCCGACGCATGCGCTCGGTGTGGGAGCGCACCAGGCGACCCTTGAGCTCGTCGATCGCCTCGAAGGCGCCGCCGAGCTCGAGCACCTCGTCGAGCTCGGCCTGAGCGGCGTCCTCCAGCTCGGAGGTGAGACCCTCCATGACCACCGACCCCTCGAACAGGTCGGGGTAGTCGAGCAGGTCGGTCTCGAGCGCCAGCACCTGCTGGATGCGAAGCGACCACTGCTGGTCCCACGGGCGGGGCAGGCCGAGCGCCTCGTTCCACGCCGGCAGCTGCAGGGATCGGGCCCGGGCGTCGCGGGACATGGTCACGCCGAGCGCCTCGAGCACGATGCGCTGCACGTTGTTCTCCGGCTGCGCCTCGGTCAGACCCAGGGAGTTGACCTGCACGCCGTAGCGGAAGCGGCGGGCCTTGGGGTCGGTGATGCCGTAGCGCTCGGCGGTGAGGCGGTCCCACATGCGGGTGAAGGTCCGCATCTTGGCGATCTCCTCCACGAAGCGGATGCCGGCGTTGACGAAGAAGCTCACCGACGCCACGACCTCGGGCATCCGCTCGGGCGCGACCTGGCCGGACTCCTTCACCGCGTCGAGGACACCCAGCGCGCACGCGAGCGAGTAGGCGATCTCCTGCACCGGCGTCGCCCCGGCCTCCTGCAGGTGGTAGGAGCACACGTTCATCGGGTTCCACTTGGGGATGTGCTCGTTGCAGAACGCGAACATGTCGACGATCAGTCGGCGGCTCGGCCCCGGCGGGAAGACGTAGGTCCCCCTCGAGAGGTACTCCTTGACGATGTCGTTCTGGGTCGTTCCGCGCAGAGCGGTGGTCGCCACGCCCTGCTCGGTGGCGTTGGCCGTGTAGAGCCCGAGCAGCCACGCCGCGGTCGCGTTGATCGTCATCGACGTGTTCATCTCGCCGGGAGGGATGCCGTCGAGGAGGGTGCGCATGTGGCCGAGGTGCGCCACCGGGACGCCGACCTTTCCGACCTCGCCCCGGGCCAGCACGTGGTCGGGGTCGTAGCCGGTCTGGGTGGGCAGGTCGAACGCGATCGACAGGCCGGTCTGCCCCTTGGCCAGGTTGGTGCGGTACAGCTCGTTGGAGGCCCGGGCGGTCGAGTGGCCCGAATAGGTCCGCATCAACCACGGGCGGTCGCGCTGGGGCAGGTGGACGACGGGATCCGGACCGCCCGGACGGGGCTCAGCAGTCATGCTCCATTGTCGGCCGTGCCGACCCCGATCCGCCAGACGTTCCCGCGGCGCCGGGGACGGTGCGCTCGGACCGACAGCGGTCCGACCGCGGGGATCGGGCTCTGCGCGATACCGGGGGACCCGACGAGGGCGGGAGGGAGGGGAGCGGGCCGGATCCGGCGGCGGATCGACGACCCCACACAGCGGGGCGGAGCGAGGGCCACAAGGCGCCAGCACTTGGGAGGGTGCTGGTGGCGATGCATTTGGAGGGAGATTGGTGTCCCTCGCTCCTTTGCCCCGGCTGTGGGGTGTCGGTGGGGGCGATGTCCACCGACGTCATTAGTATCGGCACAAGTCCCGTCGGCTTGAACAGATTCTGGCCGGATAATCCCATTATTTTCTGAGAGGTCTCCGCGGCGTCATGACCCCGGACCGGACCGTGAGGCACCCGTCATGATCGCTCTGCTGCTCGCCGCCGATGACGGGAGCGGCGCGCTGTTCCTGGGCGAGGACTTCTTTCCGTGGATGATCCTCGCCTTCGGTGCCGCCATGGTCGTCGGCAACATCCTCGCCCTGGTCCGTCCTGCCGCGGACGGTCAGCGGGCTCCGGCGGGACGGGCGGCGGCGATGATCGTGGTCGGTGCGATCGCCGCGGTGTGGGGCGCGGTCAGCCTGTTGAGCTGACCGCAATCGCCGACGGTCGGTCAGTGGCCCCGGTCGGTCAGTGGCCCCGGTCGGTCAGTGGCCCCGTCGGACCCACTCCTCGAGGTTCGGGGCCTCGGCCCCGATGGTCGTCGACTCGCCGTGGCCGGTGTGCACGACGGTCTCGGGCGGCAGCGTGAGGAGCTGCTCGCGGATCGACGTGATGATCGTCGGGAAGTCCGAGAAGCTGCGCCCGGTGGCTCCGGGGCCACCGCAGAACAGCGTGTCGCCGGAGAACACGTGCCCACCCGAGACGTCGTGGAAGCTGCAGCAGCCGGGCGAGTGGCCCGGGGTGCTCAGCACCGCGAGTTCGGCGGGCCCAGCCCTCAGCACGTCGCCCGCGGCCAGGTCTCCGTCGGGATCCGCGCCCGGGTGCACTGCGTCCCACAGCATCCGGTCGGCGGGGTGCAACAGGACCGGAGCGTCGACCAGCTCCCGCAGCGCCACCGCCGCGTTGATGTGGTCGTTGTGACCGTGGGTGAGCGCGATGGCGGTGACCCGCCGCCCGTTCACCGCCTCGGCGATCACGTCGGCGTCGTGGGCGGCGTCGACGATCAGCACCGAGCGGTCGTCGCCGACGAGCCAGATGTTGTTGGTCACCTCCCACTCGCCGCCGTCGAGGGCGAAGACCCCGTCGGTGCGCACCAGTTCGATCGTCATGGGTTCACCCTCCTCCGGACGTGGCGCACCCGAGCGCGGCGGCCTGGGCGAGCTTCGTGATCCCGTCGACGTCGTTGTTGAGCACCATGTCGTCGAACTCGGCTTCGCCGACCTTCTCGATCATCCCGTCGACCATGCAGGTCGCCATCTCCTTCGGGATCCCCGACCCCGTCAGCTGCTCGACCAGCATGTCGCGGGTGCCGCCGAACCCGCCGCCGGTGCTCTGGGCCGGGCACCGGGTGCCGACGGCGGGCAGGGTGAGGTCGACCAGGTAGTCGACCACGGCGTCCTCGATGCAGGGACCGCCCCGGAGGAACGCGGTGTGGCCGTCGCCCTCGTAGGTCAGCAGCACGCTGCCCGTGAGTGCAGCGGACATCTCCTGGGCCCACTCGTAGGGTGTGGCCGGGTCACCGACGGTGCCGATGACGAGGATGGGCGGTGCGCCGACCGCGGACGGCGCCGGGGTGGGCTCCGCCGGGGCGGGCCAGTCGTTGCAGCCGGTGAGGCCGGCGCCGAGCAGACCCCCGAAGGTCGGTGCCGCGGCACGGATCTTCTCCTCCTCGACGCGGGCCTGCTCCTCGGTGAGGTGGTCGTTCTGGTCCGCGCAGTTGACCATGGTCTGCGCGTCGCTCGAGTTGTCGTAGCTGCCGTCGGCCTGTCGCCCGGTCTGGCGGTCCACCAACGCCAGGATCGTCTTCGCACCCCCGGAGCGGATGTTCTTGATCGCCTTCGCGGTCGGACCCCACGTCGAGGTGTCGTAGAGCGCGGTCGCGAGGCCGTAGTCGAACAGGTCCGACGTCAGCGTGCGGGTGCCCGCGCCGGTCTTCACCTCGACCGGCTTCTCCTCGAGGGACCGGCGGGTCGACTCGATCGCCGCCGCGGTGTCGGGGGCGAGGGCGCAGGACTTGTCCGCATCGCAGGTGGTGACGAAGTTCCCGAGCGTGCGCTCGAACCCCGTCGCCTGGACCATGGCCTGGTCGGCCACCGATGCCGACGGGCTGACCGAGCCGTCGAGGACCATCGCCCGGATGTTCGCGGGGAACTTCGCCGCATAGGTCGCCCCGATGGCGGTGCCGTACGAGTAGCCGAGGTAGTTGAGCTTCTCGTCGCCGACCGCGGCGCGGATGCGGTCCATGTCCGCGGCCACGTCAGCGGTGCTCATGTGCGTGACCAGGTCGGGGTTGCGGGTCTCGCACCCCTTCCGCAGCTCGGCCTGCTGGGCCTCGGAGTGGGCCCGTTCGGCGTCGTCGTCGGGAGACAGGTCACCTTCGAGCTGCTCGTCCTTCTGGTCGTCGTCCAGGCAGCGGACCGGATCGCTCTCCCCGACGCCGCGCGGGTCGAAGCTGACCAGGTCGAACCGGTCGGTCAGCGACGACGGGAACGCCATCGACGCGTTGGCGAGGAACTCGAGACCCGAACCGCCCGGCCCGCCGGGGTTCATCACGAGGGACCCGATCCGCTCGTCGGCGGACCCCGTCGACTTCTTGCGCGCCAACGCCAGGTCGAGGGTCGGGCCGTCGGGCGTCGAGGGGTCGATCGGGACTGCCAGGGTGGCGCACTGCAGGCCGGCCTGCGACGTCAGCTTGCCCCGGCAGGGGGCCCAGTCCAGCGACGTCGCCGGGGCGGCGGACCCGCCCGAGGTGGCGGGTCGCGGGTCGGACTCCATGCGGGCATCGTCGGAACGCTGCGTGCATCCGGAGGTGATGAGGGCGACGGCGGCGAGCAGGCACGCCGCGACCATGCGGGTCGCCGGCGGAGCCGGGAGGGTTCGGGTCACGCCGGTCGAGGCTACCGAGGTGCCGTCGCGACGCGGTTCAGGCCGTCGAGTCGCCCGAGCGGCCTCTCAGCGCGTCGGTCGGTCCGTCCCCCGCTGCCGCCCCGCGTGCTCGGGGCTCCGCCGAGGTCACGGGACGGGGACGGGTGCGTTCGCGGCCGGGTCCTCGGGATCGCCGGGTTCGCGGACGGTGTAGATGAGGGGCCACGTCAGGGCGGTGGTGGCCGCCTTGAGCCCGACGTTGGTGGCCATGATCTGCACCAGGGCGGCAGTCGGGACGTCGCCGGCGAAGGCGATGATCGCGAACAGGACGGAGTCGGTCGGGATCGACACCGCGTTCGACGCCACGACCCGTGCCCACTGGTGGCGGGGCCCGAGCCGTTCCATCACCCGGTGGTACACCTCGGTGTCGATCAGCTCGGCCACGACCTGGGCCACGATCGAGGCGACGACGATGCGCGCGACGGGGATGAGCAGGTTCCCGAACTCGGTCTGTGGGCCGACCGTCTGGTCCGCGGGCAGGTTCGCGGTGACCCAGAAGGCGGCGACCATCACCAGGTTGAGCGCCGCTCCGGTCACGATCGTCACCCGCGCCGCGGTCCGCCCACCGGCCTTGTGCACCACGTCGCGCAGGGTGAACGTCAACGGGTAGGTGAACGTGCCGGCGTCGATCGCCCACGGCCCCAGGAGCACGATGCGCACCGACATGACGTTGGCCATGAGCGACACGCCGATGTAGGCGCCGACCGCGACCAGCAGCACGTTCTGGCGGTGTCGGGCGTGGCGGTCGGCCAGGTCGAGCACGGGCACGGGTCCGAACGCTAGAGCCCCGGCACGGACAGGTCCCGCTAAGAGCGGCCTACCATCCGCTCCGTGCCGGACGTCGACGATGCCCCGCCGGACCGCGGCACCACCCGGGACCGCCCGGCACCCTCGCCCCCGTCGGTCTATCCGCCCGATGACCACGTACTGCGCGACCTCCCCTTCGAGATGGAGGAGACCGGTCCCCGCTCGGCGGTGTCCCATCTGAGGCTCACGCCGAACCACTGCGACCACGGACGCGTGGACCCGGCCACGCTGCTCGTGCTCACCGACGTGCTGGGCGGATTCCTGGTCGGCCGGGTGATCGCCCCGGACTGGATGGCGACCGCTCAGCTCGCCCTGCACATGTTCGAACACCCGGGCGTCGGTGAACTGCGGATCGGAGCGACCGTCGTCCGGGCGGGCCGCAGCACGGTCGTCGTGTCCGCCGACATCGCTGTCGGCCCGGCCCGGCCTGCCGGCCACGGGGTGTCGGGCGCCGGATCGGATGGTCCACGCCGCGTCGGAGCAGCCGAGCTGACCTTCGTCCGGCTGCCCCGACGCGACACGACCCTGGACCTGCCGACCGACGGTCCCTCAGCCGGTCGACGCCTGTCACTGGCCGTCCCCGGATCGGGCCTGACCGCCCCGCTCCGCCGGTCGATCGGCGTTGACGAGCCGGGGGGCTCCGTCGGTCTGGAGGTGACCCCATACGTCCGCAACAGCTTCGGAGCCGTCAACGGCGGCGTGGTCGCCGCTCTGGCGGCCGCTGCCGCCGAGGGAGCTGCCGCCGAACGGACCGGGGTCCCGGTCCGGGTCGCGGACGTCGCCGTCACCTACCTGGCTCAGGCCCGTGTCGGTCCGGTCGAGGCGTCGGCGTCGGTGCTGCGCGTCGACGGCCCGGTCGCCCTGGTCCGCGTCGAGGTCCGTGACCCGGGTCTGCCCGACGACGACGGCCGACCCCGGGTCGCCGTGACCGCCCACGTCCACTGCGTGACGGACGCGGACGCGGGGTCCGGGAGGGGTTCGCTCAGGGATTCATGACCCGGGCGGTGCAGCCGGTGCCCAGGGTGCGGTCGAAGGCCCCGGTCATGAACCGCTCCATCGGTGATCCGGTGAATGTGAGATCCGCGGCGGCCTTGCCGCTGCCGGCCGCCGAGATCTGACCGGGGATCGGAAGGTGACCCGCCGGACTGGCCGAACCGTCCTTGCGGTACAGCGCGAGCTCGAGGTGGCCACGGTCTCCGGTCGCCGGGCAGTAGCCGTCGTCGGCGGTCCGCAGCGACTCGTACAGGGCGACGCTCATGCAGTCGGCGGCTGCGGGCACGTCCGCGTCCGGCGTCCCGTCGGCTGGTCGGCAGTGGATGACCTGGTCGTCCATCCCCTGGCCGATGAGCATGGGCACCGGCGCGCCGTCCTGCTCGGGGACCTTCGGGAACGGGTTGACCCCGTCGGGTCCGGGCAGGTTCCAGCGGATCCAACGGCACCAGTCGCCCAGGCCGCCGCCGTCGCTGCGCTCCGGGTCGCGCGTCGCGCACGCCCGGTCGACGCCGCCCTTGAAGAACTCGCCCGGGGAGTAGGCGTCGGGCAGGTTCCACAGCTCGGGGACCAGCATCTTGTGACGGGCGGCGTCGCGGTACGGCGCCGCGATCGACTGGACCTTCCTCGCGTCGGTGACCGTGCACAGTGCGGCCAGCTGCGCGACGGTCTCGGCGCCCTCGGCGGTGGTGACGGCCCGAAGGTCGAGCACTCCGGCGTCGCGGGGGAACGCCGGAGTGGTCGCGTCATCTGCGGGGGTGCCCCGTCCCGACAGCACCGCCCACGAACCGAAGATGTAGGAGAACAGCGGAGGAGCGATCTGCAGCTCGAGGGCGGGGAGGGGCAGGCCCAGCATCTCGATCGTGTGGTGCATCTCCCAGTCGGCCAGGCCGTTGCCCGCCTCGATGCCCTGACGGTCGGGCTGGACGATGAAGTTGGCGGCCGGCGCCAACGCGGCCACCCCCGCCAGCCGCAGGGTGGCGGCGTCGTGGTTGGGCGCGGCCTCCTGGTAGGAGTCCATCATCTGGCCGGCCCAGACGGCGGCGTGGCCGCCCTGCGAGTGGCCCCAGGTGATCGTGTCGTAGGCGTCGGGCGCCTCGCCGGGGTGCTGCTGGTCCATCAGCTGGCTCGTCGCCCGGGCTGCGTCGATGACGTTCGCCGCGGCGATGCGGCCGACCACGTAGGTGTCGTTGGGCTGGTAGTCCGCAGCCGACACCACCCAACCCCGGTCGAGCGCCGTCTGCAGCGCCCCGTTCGCCGGGTCGCCCTTGCGGGCACCGAACCCGCTGCCCCACGAGATGGCGTTGATGCCGTCGGACATCTTCCCCCACAGCGACGTGTCGGGAGCGAGCGACGGCAGGCACGCCTGCTGCAGCCCGGAGGTGCCGTGGGCCCACGCCAGCATCCGCCCGACCGGACCCGAGTCGACGGTGAAGGTGGACGGGCCCTTCGCCGGCGCGGCCGCCATCCCGCACACGATCTGCAGGTCGTGCTCGTCGAGACCGGTCGACACGTAGGAGATCCGCCACGCGTGGGCGTCGGTCGGGAAGCCCACCGACGACTTGTACTGGCCGTCGAGCTCGTAGGAGGCGATCAGGTCTCCGGGGCGTGACCCGGGCGGCGGGTCCTGGCCCACGCCGTTCGGGGTCTGCACGCACGGCGGTGCCGCCACCGGCAGCGGCACCGTCGTCGTGGCCCCGTCGGCCGGCGGCAGCTCCGACGGGAGTCCTGTGACGTCGGGGTCCCGAGTGCACGCGGCCAGGCCGACGGCCAGCGTGGCGGTCACGAGCAGGGCGGCGACGACGCGTACGTGGTGGCGCATGGGGCTCATCATGCCGTGCCGTGCGATTTCCATGACTCTCCGCGCCACCAGTGGAGCGGAGAGTCATGGAAATCACGGGTTGGGCGTCAGTTGCCCGCGACCAGGACGATCTTGCCGAACTTCCCGCCGGAGCGGAACCGCTCGTAGGCCTCCGCCGCGGCCGACATCGGGAAGGTCGCCGCGACCGGGACGTGTATCCGACCCCGGGTGACCAGGGGAAGCACGTGGCGCCGGACGGCGTCGGCCGCCGCGGCCTTCTGCTCGAGCGGACGTGCCCGCAGCGTCGAGCCGTGGATGCGGCCCCGGACCGCCATCAGGTCGAGCAGGCTGATCTCCGCCTTGGGTCCGGCGCCGACGCCGATCACCGTGATGCGCCCGCCGATCGACAGGGCCCGGACGTCGTCGCGCAGGTTGGGTCCACCGATCAGCTCGAGCACCACGTCGAACGGTCCGTGGGCGGCGAAGCGCTCGGGTGCGACCACGGTCGCCCCGAGCTCGGCGACGCGGTCGCGCAGGTCGGGGTTCCGCACCGTCGCCACCACGTGGGCGCCGGTGGCGACTCCCAGCTGCACGGCGGCGACCCCGACGCCCCCGGCCGCGCCGTGCACGCACAGCGTCTCGCCGACGGCGAGTCCGGCCTGGGTGAACACGGCGTCGTGCGCGGTGGTGAACGCCTCGGGGAATCCTCCGGCCCCGGCCCAGTCGAGGGTGTCGGGCACGGGGAGCGCGCAGCTCTCGTGCACCACCGCCCTCTCGGCCTGGGCGCCGCCGCCGACCACGGCCATCACCCGGTCGCCGACGGCGTAGCGCTGGACGCCGGTTCCGACCGCGAGCACCTCGCCGGCGAGCTCGAGGCCGGGGATGTCGGCCGGTGACCCGGCCGGGGCGGGGTAGTGGCCTGCGAGCTGCAACAGGTCACCCGCGTTCAGCCCCGCCGCTCGGACGGCGACCAGCAGCTCTCCGGCCTCCGGCTCGGGGTCGGGGTGCTCGGTCCACTGCAGGTTCCCGTCGGTGATCGTCACGGCGCGCATCGTCCGATCGTCGCGCACGGGACGTCGCCCGGGGTCCGGAACGGAGATCTGGCCGGACTGCACGGTCCGAGCCGGTCGACCCCGTGCGTCAGCTGCCGGAGATGGTGCAGCCGTCGCCGCGGTAGGTGCTGCTCATCCGAGGGAAGACAGCGCGGAGGTACCACTGCGCGCGGCGCTCGGACCGGGGACGGGACGCTCCCAGCGCCTCGGCGACCCGGGCGGAGTTCTGCACGGCCCAGCACTCGGTGGCGGCCTCGTTCGCCTCACCGCGGACGTGGCCGGCCTCGTGGGTCAGCACGTGAACGGCCGTGTAGGCGTCGTCGGTGTCGTCCTCGGGCCACGACGCGGCCGCGGTGCAGATCTTGCGGTCGAGGTGGGCGACGTCGTCCATGCTGCCGTCGTCGCGGGCATCGACCCGCCCGGCGCCGCGGGTCGGCATCCACTCGCCGAAGAACAGCTCCTGACAGTCGACGTGGACCTGCACACCGGCGACAGCGCTGGCCGCCTGGGAGAGCCGCGCCTCCATGCGGGCGTCGCTCCACCAGACCCAGCCGCACGCCAGCGCGATCAGTCCGGCGAGCGACCCGACGAACTTGGTCGAACGGCCACGCGCGGCGGCGACCATCGCCGCGACGAACGCGGCGGCGAACCCCAGGGCCAGCACCGCCCACACCGTCATGGCCCGATGGTGCCACGCTCCGGTGACCGCAGAGCCCATCGCGTCGATCCGCCGCGATGTCCTGAGTTGCTCGGCCATGATGTCGGCGGACGAACACCACTGGAGACGAACGACGGTGAACCCGATCGAGGAGGACGACCGATGACACCCCAGGAGGTCGTGGCGGGCTTCATCGCCGCCATCGAGTCCCGTGACGTCGACGCTGCCCTGGCGCTCCTCGCCGAGGACGTGTCCTACGAGAACATGCCGATGGACCCCATCGTCGGCCGGGAGATGACGGGGGTGGTGCTGCACTCCTACCTGGATCTCTCCACCGAGGTCGAGTGGCGGATCGTGCGCGAGGTCCTCGACGGCGACGTCGTCATCAACGAGAGGGTCGACCGGTTCCACATCGGCGACGGCTGGTTGGAGCTCCCGGTGGCCGGGTTCTGGGAGGTCCGCGACGGGCTGATCACGCTGTGGCGCGACTACTTCGACATGTCCGCCTACACCTCGCAGCTCGACGCGCTCGTCGGCGACGGCTGAATGCGGTCGTCGCTGCGACACCCTCGACGTCCATCCGGCGTCGTATCGCCGGGGCGCAGGTTCCGCCGCGGAGCGGTTGCTGCGGCGGTCGGGATCCTCGCCATCGTCGCTGCCGTCGCCGCGTGTGGCGGGGGCGACGACGTCGCCGAGCGGCGGGCGTCGTCCGCGCCGTCCTCGACCAGTCCGTCCTCGACCACCGCGGAGGTGCCGATGGATCCCCGGTCCCAGCTCACGGCCCGATTGTCGACCGAGCTCGACGACCCCGACGGCGCCCGTAGCGTCGTCGCCGCGATGGACGATGCAGCGGTGGCGGCTGCAGAGGCGCTCGCCGACGGCGACATCGCCGGGAGTCCGTGGCTGTCGTACCGGCCCTCGACGGTGCCGGTCGACGAGATCGACTCGCTGTGGGTCTTCTCCTACGGCTTCCGCTTCGCCGATCCCGCCGCCGACCCCGTCGGGTTGGGCGCTCGCGTTCCCGGCCCCGACGAGTTGGTACCCGGACCGACCAACGAGGCGCTGGCAAGGGCTGCGGCGGACGTCGTGGTCGATCACCCGGTGCCCGTCGTCGCCCAGTGGGAGGTGGCCCGGGAGCTGCAGAAGCTGGGCGTCGCCGACGTCATCTCGGTCGAGCCCGACACGGCTCCGGACGGTTCGGTCGTCTACCTCAGCACCGCCGGCGTCGCCGACAAGGGCCTCCGCCAGCTCACCGCCGCGGGCACGGAGCCGGGTCAGGCCGGCGTCCTGTGCTTCCGTTACCACGCCGAACGATGCGTGCTCACCGCCCGCGCCGCCGGGTTGACCGCGGACGTCCCCGAGGGGGCGGACCTGCCGTCGAAGTTCGACCCGAAGTCGGGTCAGGACTGGACGCGGTCCCTCGAGACGTGGATCCCCGTCGACCTGGCCGGCCGAACCGTCCTCAAGGCGGGCTGACCCTGCCGTCCGACCAGAACTGGGGTCGGAATCGACAGGTGGCGTCGATTCCAACCCCGGTTCTCATGGCGGAGCGGGTGACGAGAATCGAACTCGCGTATTCAGCTTGGGAAGCTGATCAGAGGGGGTGCGCTGACCAGTCGGTTCGCGTGATCGGGCTGGTCAGGCCGTACTTCGCGTGTCATGCCGTATCGCTGCGGCGCCCCTGATCCCACTCCGTAGGGTCACGCTAGGGTCACGCCGCCGGGCCTCACGTACTCAGCCTTCCGAGCCGATGTGGCCCGGATCAGCGCTCGCCGAGGGAGTCGAGGAACGCCACCGCGGCGTAGCTGATCTCCTCGGCGGTGATGACCTGGTAGCGCTCGTCGTTCGAGATGAGGAGCACCGACCGGGCCCGGGCCGCGCCGGCAACGAGCTGGTCGCGGACGGTCGTGGCCACCACGCGGATGAGGCTCGGGTTCGCGCCTGCGAGGTCGGCGGCCGCGTCGCCGCCGAGGTGGAGGAGCAGGTTGTAGATGTCCCAGAGGTCGCCAGGTCGCTTGTCGCGGCCGGCGACGCGACGCCGGTCCAGGTAGGCGTGGAGCTTGGTGGCGAGGAGCGCGCCAGTGGTGGCCACGGGAACCGTCGCCTCTGTCCGTGTCTCGGCGGCCAGGAGCCGCACGGGGGTCGCGGCGGCCAGCGCATGGGCGTGCGCGGCGACGTAGAGCAGGTCCTTGTCGTCGAGGTGCGACACGTCGGCGTCGTCGACCGGTTCGACGTCCTGGAACTGCACCTCCGCACCGGCGATCGTGATGGTGTGCGGCTCGGCTGCGTCGTAGGTGGCGTCGCCGCGGGCGCGCAGGACCTCGAGAGCCGTCGGTGTGTAGCGCTGGTCGGTGACGGCGTCGAGGTCGGCGGTCGCTCGCACGGCTCGGCCCAGGCGGACGGTGACGGCGACGCCGCCGATCACCGCGAAGGGCGGGATGTCCTCGGCTTCGAGCGCGGCTGCCGCTCGCACGAGCGGCACCATGGCCGGGCCGGGGAGGACGACGGTCGGGACGTCAGCGCTCATGCCACACGGCCTCGCCGTCGGGTCGCCACTCGGCGAGCACCTGGAGCGACCTCGCGTCGCCCGCCGCCGCCAGGTCGAGGGCGGCGGCCACCGGGTGGACCAGGAGCCAGCCGCGATGGCGCCGTTCACCCGATGCCGGATCGGGGGGCGCCGTCACCTGGTGGACGGCCGGAACGGCGACGGATGCGGCTGCCGCCAGGGGATCGGAGGATCCGTAGCGTCGGACGGCGATCGACAGCAGCACAGGACCGGGGACGTAGAGGTCGATCGGCCCGTCCGCAGCGGTGACGATCGGCGCGCCGAGCTCGATCGCGGCCTGGGCGCCCCCGAGGCGCCAGGTCGGTTCGGTCGGGTCGTGTGCTCGGTCCCAGTCTTTCGGGTCGGGGACGCTGGCGAGCCATCGCCGGTCCGTAGGCGCCCATTCGCGGGCGAGGGCCCAGAACAGCTCGGGCAGCACCGGTTCTCCGTCCTCGGTGAGCAGCCCGGCGCCGATGAGGGCCCGTCGGGCGTCGCTGGTGGAGGAGCGGGCGAGGTCGAACTGGTCGAACGAGGTCGTGGTCAGAACCGGGCGCGGATCTTCGTCGTACCGACGCCGGAGGAGTTCGTAGGCCACGACTCGTCCGGCCCGCCCGACGACCCCGACAGGCTTCGGCCGCTCGCCTGGTTCCACGGCATCCACGGTGGTGTCGATCCGGATGCCGGGAGCACGCAGGAACAGGCTCCCCGTCGCGAGGTCGAGGTAGCCCCAGCCTGCTTCCTTGAGCGCAGCCTGGGCCGGCTGGTTGATCCGGTCGGCGACGACCAGGATCGACTTGTCCCCGGTCGGCACGCCCTTCCGCTTCAGAGCCTCGACGCGGTCGACCGTTGCGTAGGCCATTGTCTTCACCTCGATGGTCACCCGGTGACCATCCAGCTCGATCTCGAGGTCGTCCGTGGAGTTGCTCGCGGGCTGCACGCCTCCCACCGCCTCGACGAGCGCGGCCATGGCCTGCTCGCGCAGGCTCCGATCAAGAACGTCGGTCGACCTCCGGCCCATGCCGGGGAGTGTAGCCGGTTCCGGTATCCGGGTATACCCGGATACCGGAACCAGGATAGATCAACCGGTTCGGGAGGTCCGAGAAGGGCCGTCGTGCCTATTGGCACCCGGCGTTGAATGACACTTGTGTAATTCGGTCGCGGTCGCCCCCGAAGCCTTGCGCCGCTTGACATCGCGAACTCTCAAGCCTGTTTAGAGCAGCTTGAGAGCACTGCCTGCTGCCATCTGAAGACGCCTCGCGTGGCAGCCGACTCGGCGCTCGCCGTCCAGGCCCGCCTCCACCGCGACGCTGGTCTCGAACCCCCGGACCCGATCGCCGCGACGCGGGCTGCGCTCGCCGACCAGCGGGGCGCCGATGCGGCGCTGAACTCGCCTGACGCCCCGACCGTGGTCGAACCGGAGCCGAAGCCCCTGATCGCCCCCACCGCGCCGCCGCCGACCCGCTCGACCGGTCCGTCGCTCGGTCTGTAGCCCGGCGGGTACCCTGGATCTTGCGTCGCCCGGCCGCACATGACGGGCCTTCTCCACCGGCAGCCACCGCTGCCCTTTCCTCCCGGAGCAGGCCATGCCACGCGAACGACGCGCCGGAGGCGGGATCGACCGCCTCCCCTCGGGCCGCTATCGAGTCCGCATCGTCACCCCCGACGGCCGACGCCTCAGCCTCGGCACCCACGCCAGCAAGCGCGCCGCCGAGGCGGCATACGCCCGGTCGGTCACCGACCAGGCCGACGGCAAGCTCGCCACCCCGTCGGCGGTCACCACGCCGACGCTCGGCGACTACGCGTCGAGCTGGGTCGAGACCCGGCTCACGAAGCGAGGTGAGCCGCTCCGGCCACGGGTCAAGGACCTCTACCTCATGCAGCTGCGTCTGCACATCGTCCCGACCTTCGGCACGAGGCGACTTGCCCGGATCACCACCGCCCAGGTCCGCGGCTGGAACGCCCGCCTCCGAGGACCCGACGGACCCGGCGCCAGCACCGCGGCCAAGTGCTACCGCCTGCTCCGGTCGATCCTGACGACGGCCGTGGAGGACGGCCTGATCCCGGCCAACCCCTGCACCATCAAGGGTGCCGGCGTCGAACCGGCCGACGAGCGCCCGATCCCCACCGTCGCCCAGGTCCACGACCTCGTCGAGCACCTCCCCGAGCGGATGCGATGCGTCGCCCTCCTCGCCGCCTTCGTCGGCCTCCGCCGAGGCGAGATCCTCGGAATGCGGCTCGGCGACGTCGACCTCGACCGCCGCGAGATCGCCATCGTCCGCCAGCGCCAGCTCGACCGACACGGCAACCACCTCGTCTGCCCACCCAAGTCCGATGCCGGCCGACGAGTCCTCACCATCCCGGCGGCGCTCGCAGTCGACCTACGCGGCCACCTCGACGCCTTCGCACAGCCGGGTGACGACGGCTACGTCTTCACCGGCCAGAAGGGCGGCCCACTCGCGCCGCACGTCTGGCAGGACGCATGGGAGAAGGCCCGCACCGAGGTTGGCATCCCCGAGATCCACCTCCACGACCTCCGCCACCTCGCCGGCACCCTCGCGGCGAGCACGGGCGCCAGCACCAAGGAGGTCATGTACCGCCTCGGCCACGGCACCCACCAAGCCGCCCTCCGCTACCAGCACGCCACGAGGCACCGCGACCGAGCCATCGCAGACGCCCTCGACGAGTTGATCGCCCCACGCTCGAACTGAGCGAGCGCAGGGCGATCCCGCCCCCAGAGGCCGTGCTCGGCAGGTGGTGCTCGGCCGCCTATCCCTCGGTGCCGGGGGCACCTGGAGGTGGGCCGGGCTGGGTGATGCCACACGCCTCGGACTCGAACGCTGCGATCTCGTCGGCTGCTGCGGATGCTTCGGGATCGGCGAAGACGGCACCGAGATCGCCGTCGGCAGACTCGAAGGCAGCGATGAACGTCTCGACAGGCGCCGCGATGTCCTGCGGCGCGAGCTGTGCGTACTCGGCGAGCTGCTCGCTGGTTGGGGTGACGCCGACGAGCTCGGTGGCGGCAGCGCAGAAGGCGTCAAGGTCATCGGTTGCCGAAGCGGTGGCTGTGGCCTCGGCGGTCGTGGTCGTTGAGTCGGTGTCGGCCGCGTCGTCGGAATCGTCGCTGCACGCGGCGATCGGACCGATGGACGCTGCGGCGATCAGGGCGGCAAAGGCGATGCGGCGGACGGCGGTGGTCGGCATGGTTCCTCCAGGTGCAGGATGGGGCCCGACGGGTTCGGGTCTCGGCGGCTCTGTCGCTGCGAACGCTGTTGCGGGATCACCGATCTGGGCGATGTGTGACGCCGGGGTTCCGGCGCGGTCGAGCGTCGCGCCACAGGGCTCGAGCGGCGACCAGCGCGGCTGCCGTGCCGAGTACCGTCCAGATGAGCAGGGCCCGGTCCCAGTCCTCGTGGGGCCAGACCGGGAACAGCGGCAGGTCAGGCTCGAAGGGCCGGGCGAGCGCGGCGCCAGCGACCAGCGGAACCGCGGCAGCGGCGAGGGTCACCCCTGGTTCGCTGCGGCCCGACGCCCGGGCGGCCGTGGCCAGCCCGAACCCGATCCCACAGGCGACAGCACCTTGCAGGATGAGGACGTCGAGGCGGTCGGGAAGGGGCGCTCGGAGGGCCCAATGGGCCGTGGCCCAGAAGAGGACGAGAGCGAGCGGGCCCGCCGAGCGGACCGCGGTCCGCCACCAGAGCGGACGGGGGCTGGCATCCACCACGGTCGCGCAGCGCTCGTCGACGGCGACGGCGGCCATCCCGACCATGAGACCCAGGGCGGTGCCGTGCACCGGCCAGAGCGCCTCCGGCCACCGAGCCACGAGAGCGACGCCGGCTCCAATGATGAGGCCGGACCCGGCGAGGAGCGACCAGTGGGTCGCCGCGACGAGGTAGCGGAGCGTCCCGCCGAGATGCCCGGGCCCGTCGTTCATCCGCCCCAGGCGGGCCCATCCCCGGGCACCGGGCTGACGAGCGTCTCGGCTGTCCCGGTGAACATGGCGAGCACCACGGTCACCACCGCCAACCCGGCCAGAACGATGAGCGCAGTCCGACCACGGGCGGACCGCGCCTCGACATCGGTCCTGACCGCGACGACCGCTCCGATGGCGCACAGGACGATCAAGTAGGTCAGCCACCAGCCGGGTGAGCCGCTGAGCACAACCGAGCGCTGCGGGTCGCCGTCGATGCCGAACGGGCCACCCCAGTAGGTCCAGGGGAGCACGACACGGACACGGCGGAGCGGTTCGAACAGGCCCTGGAACACGATCACGGCCAGGACGAGGCCGACCGTGGTCACGATCGGTGCCGCGGCCCGCTTGGTCTTCCGGGCTACGACGACACCGAGGATCGGTCCGCCCAGGCAGCTCACGGCGCCGAGGGCGAACCACACAGCAGCCACCCACCCGTCCGACATCATCTCCGCGTACCCGCCGCGAACCGTCGGCACCGACTGCGCCCGCAGCACGGTCAAAAGCACGAAACCAAGGCCGGCGAGGAACGGAACGACACAGGCGGCCAGGTGGCCGACGGTACGCGATGCCTGACCGACCGGTGTCGGGCCGGCGGCCTCCGCGCAGCGGTCCGACGCCCACACCCGATGCGCGCTCACGCTGAGGCCGACCATCCCGAGCAGAGCGGCCGGGGCGATCATCGACAGCTCGTCGGTCGGCTCGTCACCGTCGAGGTAGGGCAAGAGCGTTGCGTAGGTGAGTACCAACCCGACGAGGAACGCCGGGCGACCGGCGTAGCGGCGGACCTCGATGCGGGCCAGATCCATCCACGGCGGCCGGGCCGGCTCGGCCACCGTGACGATCGCGGGAGATTCGGCTGCGGTCATGCCGCCCCCTGCACGGCCCGAGGGCCGACGAGGAGCAGGTAGGCGTCCTCGACCGTTGGAGGTGCCGCCTGTGCATCCGCCGGCGGGGTGCCCCCGACGGAGCGCACGCCGCCGCCAGGGTCGCGCCAGGTCGCGACCGCGTCGGCAACCGGTCGCTCGCCGAGCCACACCCGGTCGCGGGCGCTGGCCACGAACCCGGCGACGTCGCCGTCATGGGCGACGCGTCCGCCGACCAGGACGATCACCCGGTCACAGACTGCGGCGACGTCCTCGGTCTGGTGAGTGGCGAGCAGCACGGTGCCGTGGCGGGCCCGTTCCGACAGGGTCGACCGGAACGTGGCCCGCTGCTCGGGGTCGAGGCCGGTGGTCGGCTCATCGAGGATCAGCAGGTCCGGGTCACCGATCAGCGCCTGGGCGAAGGCGAGCCGCCGCCGCTGACCGCCCGACAGCTTCCGCACCTTGATCGTCGGTCGGTCCTCCAGACCGACGACACCCAGGACCCGTCGCACCTCGTCGTGGCGGGCAGCGGTGTCGTCCCACTTCTTGAGCACGGCGATGTAGTCGAGGAACCCGAACGCCGTCATCCCAGCCGGGAACCGGACCTCCTGGGGCAGGAAGCCGAGCCTGCGGCGGATCTCGGTGCGTTCCGCCAGCGGTCCGTCGGCCCGACGGCCGAGCACGGTGATCTCGCCCGCGTCGGCCCGGGATGCGGTGCTCAGCAACCCGAGCAGCGTCGTCTTGCCCGCTCCGTTGGGGCCCAGCAGCGCCGTGATGCCCGGCGACAGGTCGAAGCTGACGTCGTCGAGCACCGCGACCGGGCCGTAGCGACGGGTCACGTGTGAGACGCGGACGGTGGTGGGCACGGGTCCCTCCTTCAGGTTCCGCCGATGGCGGACGGGGCCGGGTCGCTCGTGAGGCGACGGTGGAGAAGCAGCGCAGCGCCGACCGAGACGGCGACTGCGACGAGCTGGGTCGACGCGGTCGTGATCGCCCACGGCGTGTCGCGCACCTGCCAGGCGATGATCACACCGGTCCATCCGAGGGCGACGAATGCGGCGGGCCGGACCGGGTCGGACCAGGTCGAGGCCGCGGTGACGCACAACGTGCAGGCCAGGGCTGGCAGCAGCCAGCTCACTGCCGCCCCCGGATGGTGCAGCACCACGGCCCCCACAGCGACGGCGACCGGCACCGCAGTGAAGACGACGTACGCGGTGCGCCACAGCAGCATCCGCGCCGGGGAGAAAGGCGCCGCCCGCTCGAGCAGGTGGATGCCGTGGGGCACGAGCCGGTAGGTCGCGGCGACGCCCAGCGCAGGCAGCAGTGGGGCAACGATCAGGAAGGCGGCGTGGGCCGAATCGACCGGACCGAGCACCGCCGCCACCGCAGTGACCGCGAGCACAAGCGTCGTGGCGATCGTCCACTGCCGGCTCTGCGCGGCGACGACGCGTGTCACCACTACGTCCGACATGGACGCCCCGAGGCGGAGCAACGCCTGCCCGCCGCGCCCCAGCTCCGGGGCGGAGATCGCAGCCTCGATCCGGGTCCACATCTGGTCGAGGTCGAGGTCGAGGTCGGTTCGACGATGGTCGCCGGTCGCGCTGGCGGCCAGGAAGGCACGGCAATCCTCGCACCGGACGGCGTGGGCCTCGACCGATGCCCGCTGCACGGCGTCGAGTCGGCGCGTGCCGTAGGCGGTCGCCACCGTGTCGTCCACGTGCCAGGCGCTCATCGAAGATCTCCCAACTGCAACGACGTGCCGGCGAGCTCGGTGCGCAGGACGCTCTTGGCCTTGCGCATCCGGCCCTTCACCGTTCCCTCGGGGACGCCAAGCATCCGTCCCGTCTCCTTCGCCGTCAGTCCGTCGAAAACCATCGCTTGCACCACCTCCATCAGCTCGGGCGACAGCGATGCCAGCACGGCCCCCGCCTCGCCGAGGTCGATCGACTCCAGCACCCGCTCCTCGGTGCTCGCCTCGGCACCCTGTGCCGGGAACGGCGCCGGTCGAGCCTGACGTCCCGCCCGGCGCAGGTGCGTGACCAGTTGGCGCACGCCGATCCCCCAGATCCACGCACCGACATCGCCGTCGGCTCGCCAACGCCCCGCTCCCCGCCACACCGCCAGGAACGTGTCCTGCACCGCGTCGGCCACCAGCGCATCGTCCCAACAACGGGCGCGGAGCCGGGCAACCAACCACGGCGCATGCCGGTCGTAGAGGACCCGCAGCGCAGCTGCGTCACCGGATGCGATGGCCGCGACGAGGACGACGTCCCTCCGCTCGTCGCCGGAACCGCCAGCCACGCTCACCGTCGCACCACCGATGACCTCATCGTCACACTGTCGCTCGAACACTGCGATCCGGATCACGACGCGTCCTGCTCGGATCGAGACGGCCGATCCGTAGGGTCACGTTAGGGTCACGCCGCCGATTTCGGCCCATCAACGACGAAGGCCCAGGTCCCCGGAAACCGAGCCTGACCTGGGCCTTCACAGTGGAGCGGGTGACGGGAATCGAACCCGCGTTCTCAGCTTGGGAAGCTGATGTTCTACCATTGAACTACACCCGCGTAGTTCGCCGACCTGGCCTGACGGCCGACCGGCGAGCGCCCACTGTAGCGTCCGCGCCCGGGGCTCCCGTCCCGCCCACGTCGACCCGCCGGGCGGGAGGGCAGCAGGGCGCCGACTACCGTTCGGGCGTGATCCTCTGCGACCGGACCATCCGTGCCGAGATCGAATCCGGCCGCATCGTCGTCGACCCGTTCGACCCCGCCATGGTGCAGCCGAGCTCGATCGACGTTCGCCTCGACCACCGGTTCCTGGTGTTCCGGAGCCACACCCGACCCGTGATCGACGTGAAGCAGGACCTGTCGGACCTGACCGAGCTCGTCGAGGCCGACGACGACCGGCCCTTCATCCTGCACCCCGGCGAGTTCGTGCTCGGCTCGACCGCCGAGCGCGTGGGCATCCCCGACGACCTGGTCGCCCGCATCGAGGGCAAGAGCTCCCTCGGACGCCTCGGCCTCCTCATCCACACCACTGCGGGCTTCGTCGACGCCGGCTTCGAGGGCCACATCACCCTGGAGCTGTCGAACGTCGCGACGCTGCCGATCACCTTGTATCCGGGCATGAAGGTCGGCCAGATCTCGTTCATCCGCATGGACGGCCCCGCCGAGCACCCCTACGGAACCGGGGCGTTGGGCTCCAAGTACTCCGGTCAGGTCGGCCCGACCCCCAGCCAGTACTGGAAGAACTTCGACGCCTGAGGCCCTCCGCGTGTGGGATCGACGCGTCAGCCGTCGTTCTCACACGCGAACGACGGTCGAGGGTGGGCAATCAGCTCAGCCGGTCGATCGCCTCGACCAGGCGTTCGGCCTCGACCGGTCGGATCAGCACCGAGTCGGCTCCGTCGGCCAGCGCCGAGTCGGCCGCGTCGGCGTCGTCGACCACGACCACCACCGACACGCCGCGCTGACGAGCCGAGAGCGAGCCCCGCAGGTCGGCCACCAGCGTTGTCGCCGGAGTGGCCAGCACGATGGTGCTGGGTGGGTCGGACAGCGCCGTGCCGGCGGCGAGCGCGACCGAGTCGGTGAGCAGGACCTCGGCGCCCGCCGCTCCCAGCAGGTCGCCCAGCATGACTCCGCCGGGATCGCCGGGCCGGACCACGACGACGACGTGGCCCAGCGTCACGACCGCTCCGTCAGTCCTCGGAGGCCTCGATGGCCTCGGCGAGCGGGGGCTGCGCCAGCGGGTCTGCGTTCTCGATCGCGTCGAGGACGTGCATGGCCAGGTCGCCGACCTTGACGTCGTCGTCCTCGACGCCCTGGGCCTTCACGCCGTCGTCGATCATCACGTAGCAGAAGGGACATGCGGTGGCGATGCGGGTCGCCCCGGTCGCCACGAGCTCCTGGGAGCGCTCGACGTTGACCTGCTTGCCGATGTGCTCCTCCATCCACATCCGGGCACCGCCGGCGCCGCAGCACATTCCCTTGGTGCCCGAGCGGGTGGCCTCGACGATCTCGACGCCGCCGAGGCGACCGATGACGTTGCGCGGGGCCAGGTACACGTCGTTGTGGCGGCCGAGGTAGCACGAGTCGTGGTACACGATCCGCTCCTCGAGCTTGGCGCCCGACAGGTCCAACCGGCCGCTGTCGATCAGCTGCTCCAAGAACTGGCTGTGGTGGATCACCTCGTAGTGCCCACCGAGCTGCGGGTACTCGTTGCCGATCGTGTTGAAGCAGTGGGGGCACTGCGTGATGATCTTGCGCACTCCCATGCCGTCGAGCGTCTCGATGTTCTGCATGGCGAGCATCTGGAAGATGTACTCGTTGCCCGAGCGCCGGGCCGGGTCGCCGGTGCAGTTCTCGGCCGGGCCGAGGATGGCGAAGCTGACGCCGGCCCGCTGCAGCAGCTTGGCCATCGCCTGGGTGACCTTTTTGTTCTTGTCGTCGAAGGACCCGGCGCAACCGACCCAGTACAGGTACTCGGCGGTCATCGGGTCCGAGCCGTCGATGATGTCGATCCCCTCGAGGTCCTTGGCCCAGTCGCCGCGCTCGGCCTGGCTCATGCCCCAGGGGTTGCCCGAGTTCTCCATGGCCCGGAACGCGGTGCCCAACTCGGTCGGGAAGTCGGACTCCATCAGCGTCAGGTAGCGACGCATGTCGAGGATCTTGTCGAGGATCTCGATGTTGACCGGGCAGTTCTCGTCGCACGCCTTGCACGACGTGCACGACCAGATCTCCTCGGTGGTGATCCGCTCGAACAGCAGGTCGGCCGACACGGTGATCTCGGAGTCGACCCCGATCGGGGGCGACACGACCGGGTTGCCGGTGGCGGCCATGACCTCGCCGGTCTTGAGCACGATCTCGCGGGGGTCGAGCGGCTTGCCGGTCGCGTGCGCCGGGCACACCGCGGTGCACCGGCCGCACATCGTGCAGGCGTCGGTGTCGAGCAACTGCTTCCAGGTGAAGTCCTCGACCCGGTAGGCGCCGAAGCTCTCGAGCTCGGTCTCCATCAGGTTGGGCATGGCCTTCATGGCGCCCTTGGGGCGATCCTTCTCCGACAGGTACATGTTCAGCGGAGAGGTGAAGATGTGGCGCAGCATCGTCACCGGCAGGATGACCAGGAAGGCGACGAAGGTGAGGATGTGGGCGACCCACATGACCTGGTGCCAGGTGTCGAGGTTCGACATGTTCTCGAACACCAGCGCCAGCGGGTAGCCGATGAAGCTCCACTTCTCGAAGCTCGGCATGCCGGTGTCCGCGATGCGGAAGCCCTCGGCCAGGAACCCGGTGACGCCGATAGCGGCCAGCACGCCGAGGATGACCGCGTGCTCGGGCTTGGTCTTGATGCGGATGCGGTACGGCCGCTGGATGTAGCGGCGCACGATCGCCCACGTGACGCCGGTGAGGAACACCACGCCGCCCAGGTCGCCGATGAACGAGAACGCCTCGTACACGCCGCCGTGGAGGAACTTGATGCCCTCGGGCAGCTGGTGGTTGATCTCCAGGATCGAGGTGACCGCCAACAGCACCAGGAAGCCGAAGTAGATCATCGAGTGCATGATCCCGGCGGCGGGGTCGCGCAGCAGGGTCTGCATGTACAGCCCGGCGCGGAGCTTCTCCATGCGCTTCTTGGCGTTCTTCGGGGTGATCGTCCGACGGTCCGGGCCGCCGCGCTCCCAGTTGCGGACGCGGTTGGCGAACATCACCGAGCCGATGATGAACATGATCGGGATGACCACGTAGAACGCGAACTTCAGGGCGCCGGGGACACCCCCGAACACCTCGCGCTGGATCGGCGAGTCGTCGTGCCACTGCAGGGTCGATGCCGCGATCCCCGACACCACCACGATCAGCGCGATGACGATGCCGATGGCGACCGAGATCTGGTGCGGCTGCAGACGCTTCGGTCCCGGAACCGGCGTCGGAGCGTCGGAGTCGTGGGTGGCGTCGGAGGACGTGTCGGTGGCACTCATAGGCACTCGCGAACCTAGTCCGACGCCGTCATCCGCGGTGAAGTCCTGACGGTCCGTCAGCCCGGTCCGCGTCGTGGGTCTCAGAGGATCTGGTCGGGTTCCTCGGCGTCGCGCAGCCGACGGGCCAGCGTCACCAGCAGGCGGTGCGCCAGCGTGGGGATCTCGTCGAGCACCGCGTTGAACGCGGGCCTGGTCAGGACTAGGACGGTGACGTCGGTCGTGGCGACCGCGGTGGCGGTGCGGGGCCCGCCGTCGAGCAGGGCGAGCTCGCCGATGACGGCGCCCGGTCCGAGCTCGGCCACCGGCCGGTCGTCGCGGCGGACCTCGACGGTCCCGTCGAGCAGCACGAACGCCTCGCGCCCGATGTCGCCCTGTCGGGTCAGGGTGCTGCCGCCGCGGAGCGTGATCTGATCCGCCGCACGCCCCAGGAGCTCGAGGTCCCGGGACGAGCATCCGGCCAGGAGCGGGATCCGCGCGAGGTGTTCGGTGAGCTGCGACACGTCCGGGAGACTACGGGGCCGGGGATCCGGCGCGTCGGGGATCGACGCGGAGCGTCAGGGCGTCGGAGCGCTCCGGCATCGACACCGGGTGCCCTGTCGGTCGGCTTGAATGGGGACGCTGGGAGCACCGAGGTGCTCAGGGCCGGGTTCGACGGCAGCTCGCCGTGGGGTGCGGCCGATGCCGCGGGGGTCCGCGGCCGCGGGGCCCGCGACGGGGTTCCTGCGAGCCGATCACCAACAGGAGTGCGCAGATGAGGGTCGTCGCGGTCGCGGGAGCCAAGGGCGGGGTCGGCAAGACCGCCGCCGCGGTCAACCTCGCGATGGTCGCGTCGGCGGCCGGGTACCGGACGCTGCTGTGGGACCTCGACCCCCAGGGCGCGGCCACTCACTGCTATCGCGCCCGGGCCCGGGTCAAGGGCGGCGCCACCCGCCTGCTCGGAGGGAAGCGGGGTCTCGACAGCTACATCCGCAGCACCGACCACGTGCGACTCGACCTGTTGCCCGCGGATCCGTCGTTCCGGGTGGTGGACACGGTCCTGTCGTCGCGTCGGTGGCCCGACCGTGTCATCCGCAAGCTGCTGCGTCCGCTCGACCGCTCCTACGACGTCGTCATCCTCGACTGCGCGCCCGGCCTGGGCATCGTGACCGAGTCGGTGGTGGCCGCGAGCGACCTGGTGCTGGTGCCGGTCGTGCCGGCCCCGTTGTCGGTGCGGAGCCTGGAGCAGTTGCAGGCCTTCATCGACGAGCACCGCCCGGGACTGCCGCTGCTGGCGTTCCTGTCGATGCTGGACGACCGCAAGGTGCTGCACCGCCAGGTGGTGGGTCAGCTCCAGGGCGACCCTCGCGTCGCGCTCAGCGCGGTGCCGGTGTCCTCCGCGGTGGAGCGGATGGGCCTCGAGCAGGTTCCGGCGGTGCTGGCGTCGCCGCTCAACCTGGCCGCCGTGGCCTACCGGCGTCTGTGGGCCGAGGTGGAGGACCGCCTCGACCTGGACGCGCCCTCGGGCTCGGTGATCGACCTCACCGGGCCGGCGGCGCCGTCCGACGGGTCCGCCCGTCCCGAGGCGCCGCTGTTGTCCGTCGATCAGCCCCCGGTGGCCTGACGAGCCACGGCGTCGGCCTTGGCCTTCACCGCGTCGGCATCCATGAGGTAGCGCTGCTCCAGCGGGATGTCGTCGGCGGGCCGGAACGACGCGTCGAGCTCGAGCGCCAGCGGCACGCCGGTGGGGATGTTCAGCTCGGTGATGTCGGCGTCGGAGATGTCGAGGAGGTGCTTGACCAGCGCCCGCAGCGAGTTCCCGTGGGCCGCGACCAGCACCGTGTGCCCGGCGGCCAGGTCCGGGACGATCGAGTCGTACCAGTACGGGAGCATCCGGTCGACGACGTCGGCCAGGCACTCGGCGGTCGGCACCAGCTCGGGCGGGAGGTCGGCGTAGCGGGCGTCGTCGTTCGGGTTGAACCCGTTGTCGGCCGCGATGGCCGGTGGCGGCGTGTCGTAGCTGCGCCGCCACACGAGCACCTGCTCCTCGCCGTACTTGTCGACCGTCTCCTTCTTGTTGCGGCCGGTCAGGTCGCCGTAGTGGCGTTCGTTGAGCCGCCAGCTCCGCCGAACCGGGACCCACAGCCGGCCCATCGACTCGAGCGCCAGGTTGGCGGTGCGGATGGCGCGCAGCTGCAACGAGGTGTGCACCACGTCGGGCTCGAGACCGGCGTCGGTGAGCATCGGCCCGGCGGCCGCCGCCTCGGCGCGGCCGGCGTCGGTGAGGTCGCAGTCGTACCAGCCGGTGAACAGGTTGAGCTTGTTCCACTCGCTCTCGCCGTGGCGGAGCAGGACGAGCTGGTGCATGACGGTCTCCCTGGTCGAGGTCCGTCGCCGGATCGGAGCGACGCCCGATCGTGGCGCATCGGTCGACGCCGGTGCCAGGCGAAGCCGTGGCCGGCGAGCGCGCGACCGACCCCGTGGCCATCGGTCCCCGCGGCCGAGCACCAGGGGCTCGGTACACTCCCCGCGTGAGCGCGTCCTCGGCCGGGACGGCCCGGGCACCGGTGTCGGTGTCGGTCGTGATCCCGTGCTTCAACTCCCTCGACTACCTGCCCGAGACGGTCGCGTCGGTGCTCGCGCAGGACCACCGCGACCTCGAGGTCGTGCTCGTCGACGACGGCGGGACCGACGACCTGGCCGGCTGGGTCCGGGACCGGGCCGAGCCCCGGGTGCGACTCATCCGCCAGGACAACGCGGGACCGTCCGCGGCGCGCAACACCGGGATCGCCGCGTCCGACGGTGAGCTGGTGGCGTTCCTCGACTCCGACGACACGTGGGAGCCGGACTACCTCTCCCGCATGGTCGGCTGCTTCGACGACCCCGCCGTGGGCTTGGCCTACAGCGGCTGGGACGTCGTCGACGCCGAGGGGAGGCCCAACGGGAGGGCCACGGTGTCGGAGTGGTCCGGCGACGTCTGGGACCGATTCGTGACCCGCAACCCGGTGGCGTGCTCCGGGGCGGTCGTGCGTCGGACGGTGTTCGACGACGTCGGGGTGTTCGCGGTGAACCGCGACCGGTTCCCGATCGACGTCGAGGACTGGGAGATGTGGGTGCGCATCGCCGCGTCGCACCAGGTGGCGGTGGTGGCCGAGGTCCTGGTCCACCATCGTCGTCACGGGGCCAACTCGTCGTCGGATCCCGAGTCGCTTCACGAGGCCTACGGCCACTTCCTCGACACCGTGTTCGATGGCCAGCCGCCGGAGCGCCAGGCGTTGCGACCGCTCGCGACCGCCCGCGCCGAGATCGTGTTGGGCTGGCACAGCCTGGCCGACCGCCGGGACCCGGGACGTGCCCTGGCCTACCGGCGCTCGGCCGCCCGCCACGCGCCCGAGGTGCGTCGGGCGCCGGACTGGTGGCGACTGGGAGCCGCGGCGTTCGCTCTGAAGGTGGCGGGCGAACGCGGGTTCCGGATCGTCCGCGACGCCAACCAGGGTGCTCGGCGCGTGCTGGCGCGGTTGCCCGGCCCCCGCGTGCGCCGCGAGGGCACGTTCACCCCCTGAGCCGTCGTCAGCCTGAGCCCGTCTTCAGCGAAGTGGGCCGCCGGAGAGCAGACCTCACAACCAGACACTCAAGTTTGGTATGCTCAACGCTGTCACGAATGGGCCGGATCCCGGAACGGACCGATAACCTGAGTCGTCGACGAGCAGATCTGTCGATGCGCTCAGCCCAGGATCCGCCCTCAGCCCCCCCCAACATCCCAGACCGCAGGAAACGGAAAGCGAGACCCCCAGATGCCCAAGGCAGTCGGAATCGACCTCGGTACGACCAACTCCGTCGTCTCGGCCCTCGAGGCCGGTGACGCCGTGGTGATCCCCAACGCAGAAGGCGCCCGGACGACGCCGTCGGTGGTGGCGTTCGGCAAGGACGGCGAGGTGCTCGTCGGCGAGGTGGCCAAGCGCCAGGCGGTCACCAACGCGGACCGCACCATCCGCTCGGTCAAGCGCCACATGGGCACCAACTGGAAGATCGAGATCGACGGCAAGAACTACGCGTCGCAGGAGATCTCGGCGCGCATCCTGATGAAGCTCAAGCGGGACGCCGAGTCCTACCTGGGCGACACCGTCACCCAGGCGGTCATCACCGTGCCGGCCTACTTCGACGACGCCCAGCGGACCGCCACCAAGGAGGCCGGCCAGATCGCGGGCCTCGAGGTGCTGCGCATCATCAACGAGCCGACCGCCGCCGCGCTGGCCTACGGCATGGACAAGGAGGCCGAGGACCAGACGATCCTGGTGTTCGACCTCGGTGGTGGGACCTTCGACGTGTCGGTGCTCGAGATCGGCGACGGCGTCTTCGAGGTCAAGTCCACCCACGGCGACACCAGCCTGGGCGGCGACGACTGGGACCAGCGCGTGATCGACTGGCTGGTCGACTCGTTCAAGGGCGATCACGGCGTCGACCTGGGCAACGACAAGATGGCGGTCCAGCGGCTCAAGGAAGCAGCCGAGAAGGCCAAGATCGAGCTGTCGCAGGTGGCGCAGACCCAGATCAACCTGCCGTTCATCACCGCCACCGACGCCGGCCCGCTGCACCTCGACTACGCCCTGTCGCGGGCCAAGTTCCAGGAGATGACCGCGGACCTGATCGAGCGGTGCAAGGTCCCCTTCGAGCAGGCGATCAAGGACGCCGGGATCTCCAAGGACCAGGTCGACCACGTGATCATGGTCGGCGGCTCCACCCGCATGCCTGCGGTGCAGGAGCTCGTCGAGGGCCTGACCGGTCGTGAGCCGCACAAGGGCGTCAACCCCGACGAGGTCGTCGCCATGGGCGCCGCGATCCAGGCCGGCGTGCTCAAGGGCGACGTCAAGGACGTCCTGCTGCTCGACGTCACCCCGCTCTCCCTCGGCATCGAGACCAAGGGCGGCGTGATGACCAAGCTGATCGAGCGCAACACGACCATCCCCACCAAGAAGACCGAGGTCTTCACCACCGCCGAGGACAGCCAGCCGTCGGTCGAGATCCACGTGCTGCAGGGCGAACGCGAGATGGCCGACTTCAACAAGACGCTCGGCAAGTTCCAGCTGGTCGACCTGCCCCTCGCCCCCCGGGGCGTGCCGCAGATCGAGGTCACCTTCGACATCGACGCCAACGGCATCGTGAACGTGTCGGCCAAGGACCGCGCCACCAACAAGGAGCAATCCATCACGATCACCGGGCAGTCGTCGCTGTCCAAGGACCAGATCGACCAGATGGTCCGCGACGCCGAGAGCCACGCCGAGGAGGACCGCCGGCGCAAGGACGAGGCCGACGTCCGCAACCGCTCGGACACCCTCGTGTACCAGACCGAGAAGGTGCTCCGCGAGCAGGGCGACAAGGTCGACCCGGCCGAGAAGGAGACGGTCGAGGCGGCTCTGGCCGAGCTCAAGGACGCCCTCAACGGCTCGGACCTCGACCGCATGAACACCGCGTCCGAGTCGCTGATGGCCGCCAGCCAGAAGCTGTCGCAGATGCTCTACGAGCAGGCCTCCCGTGACGAGGCGGCCGGTGCCGGTGCATCCGCGGGCGGCGACGCCGGTGCGTCCGACGACGAGGTCATCGACGCCGAGATCGTCGACGAGGAGGGCAAGTGAGCTCCACGGGCGACGGGGACGCGTCGGGGCGTTCCCCTGCCCCTGATGACGCCCCGCTCGACGAGGACGTCGCGGTCGGGGAGGTCGTCGATGACCTCCCCGACGACAGCTCCGCTGCCGATGACCTGGCCGCGCTCGTCGACGCCGACCTCGACCTGACCGCGGACTCGCTCGAGGACCTGGGGCAGACCGCCGAGGCCGCCGTCGTGGAGGCCGTCGACGTGGCCCAGCGACTCGAGGTCGAGCGCAACGAGCTGCGCGACCTGGTCCAGCGGGTCAAGGCGGACTTCGACAACTACAAGCGTCGCCAGGAGGTGCAGCGCTCCGAGCAGCGCGCCACCGCCGCGATGGAGCTGGTCCGGGAGCTGCTCCCGGTCCTCGACGCCTGCGAGCTCGCCGTCGCCCAGGGCCACGCCGACGTGGCCCCGGTCGAGGCCCAGCTGATCGGGACGCTGGCCAAGCGCGGCCTGGTCAAGGTCACCGACGTCGACGTCGAGTTCGACCCGAACGTCCACGAGGCGGTCCTGCACGAAGAGGGCGACGGCACCCCGGTCGTCGTCGAGGTGATGCGCTCGGGATACCTGTGGAACGACCACGTCGTGCGGGCGGCGATGGTCAAGGTGAAGGGCTGACCGGTGTCCTCCCCCCAGCGTGAGTGGTTCGAGAAGAACTACTACGCGGTGCTCGGCGTGTCGGAGACGGCCGCCCAGAAGGACATCACCAAGGCCTACCGTCAGCTCGCCCGTCAGCTGCACCCCGACGCCAACCCCGACGACCCCGTCGCCGAGGAGCGCTTCAAGGAGGTCTCTGCCGCCTACGAGGTGGTCGGCGACCCCGACAAGCGCGAGCAGTACGACGAGGTCCGCCGCATGGGCCCCGTCGGCGCCGGCTTCGGCGGTCCGGGTGGGTTCGGACCCGGTGGGGCCCGCTTCGAGGGCGCGGACCTGTCGGACCTGATCGGCAACCTGTTCAGCCGCGGCCGCCAGCGTGGCGGCGGCCCGCAGGCGGCGAGCACCGGACCCCGGCGCGGGTCCGACATCGAGGCCACCCTGACCATGACCTTCGACGACGCCGCCCGCGGCGCGACGACCACGGTCAACGTCGTGTCCGACATCCGCTGCCCCGACTGCTTCGGCAGCGGCGCCGCGGTCGGCACCGCTCCGTTGAGCTGCCCGGACTGCGGAGGGACCGGGGCGGTGGCCGAGGACCAGGGCTTCTTCTCGTTCAGCTCGCCGTGTCCCCGCTGCGGGGGTCGGGGTCGCATCATCGAACAGCCGTGCACCACGTGCTCGGGCCTGGGCTCGGTGCGGCGCCCACGTCAGGTCAAGGTCCGGATCCCCCAGGGCGTGCGGGACGGACAGCGGATCCGGGTCAAGGGCCGGGGTGGCGCGGGAGCCAACGGCGGTCCCGACGGAGACCTCTACGTCCGCGTCCAGGTCGAGCCCCACCCGCTCTACGGCCGCGACGGCGACAACCTGCTGCTTTCCGTGCCGGTCACGTACCCCGAGGCCGCGCTCGGAGCCGACGTCACCGTGCCCACCCTCGACGGCGACGCGGTGACGATCCGGGTCCCCGCCGGGACGCGCAGCGGTCGGACCTTCCGCGTCCGGGGCAAGGGCGTGGCCACCCCGAAGACCACCGGGGACCTGCTCGTCACCATCGAGATCGACGTGCCCACCGAGATCGGCGACGATGAACGGGTAGCGCTCGAGGCGTTGGCCGCCGCTCGGACCGGTCCGTCACCCCGAGCCCACCTGGAGGTGTGACCGTGCCCGAGTTCCACCAGGCCGTCTACGTCATCTCGGTCGCCGCGGAGCTGGCGGGCGTGCATCCCCAGACCCTGCGCATCTACGAGCGCAAGGGCCTCGTCGACCCGGGTCGGACCCGGGGTGGCAGCCGCCGCTACAGCGAGGCCGACATCGCCCTGCTGCGGCGGATCCAGGAGCTGACCAACGACGGCCTCAACCTGGCCGGGGTCAAGCGCGTGCTCGAGCTCGAGGACCGCGTCGCGGAGCTCGAGGAGCGCAACCGGCAGCTGTCGGCTGAGATCGCGGAGCGGGTCGACGAGGTCCACCGCCAGTACCGCCGGGATCTGGTTCCGTTGCACCAGGCCGTGGTCCGCTACGAGCGCCCGCGCCGCTGAGCCGGTTTCCGCTCGGCCGTCGCCCCGATAGCGTTGAGCGCCGTGTCGCGCCCTCTCCGTCCCGCGCCCGGCCGGGCCCGAGCCTTGCGTTCGACGCTCCCGGGACCGGCCGCGTCCCGACCGGCGGCCCGCCTCGGGGCGACGGTCGGCGCGATCGCGACGGCGCTGGCCCTGGTCGCCGTGGGGGCGCTGGCCTTTCCGGCGGTCGCCGGTGCTCAGGCCCGTCACGTCGTCGTCGTCTCCGACAGCATCTTCCTGGGGGCGAAGTCCCCGTTCGGTGCCCGCATGCAGACAGCCGGCTGGACGGTCGACTTCGACGGAGCGGTCAGCCGGTCGACGCTGGCCGGAGCGGATGCCGTGCGCTCCCGGCGGGCCACCATCACCGACTCCCTCGTCATCAGCCTGGGTGCCAACGACTCGGGCAACACGAGCACGTTCCGAAGTCGGGTCGACGCCGTCATGGCCGCCGCCGACGGCGTCCCGAACGTCTACTGGCTGACCATCCGCGAGGTGCGGCCGTACTACGCGCCGGCCAACCAGGTCCTGCGCGACGCGGCCACCCGGTACCCGAACCTGCACGTCGTGGACTGGAACGCGGCCAGCGCCGGTCGTGACGGCCTGACCTCAGGCGACGGTCTGCACCTGACGCCGGCCGGTGCGGGTGAGATCGCAGCGCTGGTCGGCACCGCGGTGACCGACGGTTCGGTGCCGGTCCCGGCCGCAGCACCGCCGCCTCCGCCACCCGAACCGGTGGCCCAGTCGGTGCCGGTCGACCCGCCGGTCGTGGATCCTGCCATCGCCGCTGTCGGTGCGCCGACTGCGGCCGGTGACGTCCAGGCATCGGTCCCGGTCGAGGCTAGGGGAGAGGTTCCGGCGTTCGATCGATCCGACCTGGTGCGCGTCTCCGAGCCGATCGCCGTCGGAGGTCGGCCGGCTCGACCGGCCACGTCCGGTCCGGGTTCCGGGCCCGCCGTCGTGGTGGTCGCCGTCATGGCTCTCGTCGCGTCGGTCGTGATCCTCTTGCGCCGTTCGCCGTGGATGCCGTTCGTGCTGCGGGCGCCGTCGATCGCCGTTCGCCGCTCGCCGGTGACCCGAGCCGAGCTCCGTGCCGCCCGCATCGCCGGGTCCATGGACCGGCACCCGTCGGTGGCGTCGGTCCCGCCGGTGCCCGACGAGTCACCCGCCGATCCGGGGGCGAGGATCGTCTCAGGATCCAGTTCGCAGAGTTGAGTGTATCACTAGCAACTTTGTTGACTTGTTGGTAAGCTGCCGTCATGGCGCTCGACCCGAACACCTGGACCCACAAGACGCAGGAGGCCGTGAACGCGGCCCTGACCTCGGCCCGCGAGCACAGCAACCCCGAGGCCACCCCCGATCACCTGCTGGCGGCGCTGCTGCGCCAGGACGACGGCGTCGTCCTGCCGGTCGTGCGCAAGCTGGGCATCGAACCGCTGACCCTGCGCAACGCGGCCGACGAGGCGGTCGCTGCCCTCCCCACCGCCTACGGCACCGACACGCGACCCAGCCGTGAGCTGGTGGCCCTGTTCGACGCGGCCGACGGCGAACGCCGCGATCTGACCGACGAGTACCTGTCGACCGAGCACCTGCTCCTCGCCCTGTTCGAGGCCGACCAGAAGCGGGCCGTCGCCGACCGTCGCTTCGGCGAGCTCGCCCGGGAGCAGCTGCTGTCGGCGCTCGCCGAGGTGCGCGGCAGCCGTCGGGTGACGTCGCAGAACCCCGAGGACACACTCGAGGCGCTCGAGAAGTTCGGGCGCGACCTCACCGAGGCCGCGGCGGCCGGACGGCTCGACCCCGTGATCGGCCGCGACGAGGAGATCCGGCGGGTCATCCAGGTCCTGTCGCGGCGGACCAAGAACAACCCCGTCCTCATCGGCGAGCCCGGAGTCGGCAAGACAGCGGTGGTCGAGGGCCTCGCCCAGCGCATCGTCGCCGGCGACGTGCCGGAGTCGCTGATGGGCAAGCGGGTCATCTCGCTCGACATGTCCTCGATGGTCGCCGGCGCCAAGTTCCGCGGCGACTTCGAGGAGAGGCTCCAGGCCGTCCTCAACGAGATCAAGGACTCCGACGGGCAGATCATCACCTTCATCGACGAGATGCACACCGTCGTCGGCGCCGGCGCCACCGGCGAGGGTGCCATGGACGCCGGCAACATGCTCAAGCCGATGCTCGCCCGCGGCGAGCTGCGCATGGTCGGCGCCACGACCCTCGACGAGTTCCGCAAGTACATCGAGAAGGACCCGGCGCTCGAGCGCCGCTTCCAGCAGGTGTTCGTCGGCGAGCCGTCGGTCGAGTCGACCATCGCCATCCTGCGCGGCCTGAAGGAGCGCTACGAGGTCCACCACGGCGTCGACGTCGAGGACCCCGCCCTGGTCGCCGCCGCGGTCCTCTCGGACCGGTACCTCACCGGGCGGTTCCTGCCCGACAAGGCCATCGACCTCGTCGACGAGGCCGCCGCGAGCCTCAGCATCGAGATCGGGTCGGTCCCGACCGAGATCGACGTGGTCAAGCGGCGCATCGACGGGCTCGAGATCGAGCGCGTCGCTCTCGAGAAGGCCACCGATGCCGGCTCGGTCGAGCGCCTCGCCGCGCTCGACGCCGAGCTCGCCAACCTCCGTGAGAGCTTCGACGGGCTCAACGCCCGCTGGCAGGCCGAGAAGGACCAGGCCGACGCCATCTCCGAGATCGCCGAACGGGTCGAGGCGCTCAAGGTCGAGGCCGAGCGCGCCGAGCGCGACGGCGACTTCACCCGGGCCTCCGAGATCACCTACGGCCACATGCCGGTGCTCGAGCGCGAGCTCGACGCCGCCAACGCCGCTCTGGCCGAGCTCCAGGGCGACTCGCCCATGCTCAAGCGCACCGTCGACGAGCAGGACATCGCCGAGGTCGTCGCCCGCTGGACCGGGGTGCCCGTCGCCCGCCTGATGGAAGGCGAGATGTCCAAGCTCGTCCGCCTCGAGGACGTGCTGCACGAGCGGGTCATCGGCCAGGACGACGCCGTGTCGGCCGTGTCCAACGCCATCCGTCGCAGCCGCGCCGGCCTGTCGGACCCGCACCGTCCGATCGGCAGCTTCCTGTTCCTCGGGCCGACCGGCGTCGGCAAGACCGAGCTCGCCCGCAGCCTGGCTGACTTCCTGTTCGACGACGAGCGGGCGATGGTCCGCATCGACATGAGCGAGTACATGGAGAAGCACTCGGTCAGCCGCCTCATCGGAGCGCCTCCCGGCTACGTCGGCTACGACGAGGGCGGCCAGCTCACCGAGGCCGTGCGCCGGCGTCCGTACGCCGTCGTGCTGCTCGACGAGGTCGAGAAGGCTCACCCCGACGTGTTCAACGTGCTGCTGCAGCTGCTCGACGACGGCCGGCTCACCGACGGTCAGGGCCGCACGGTCGACTTCACCAACGTCGTGCTGATCATGACCTCGAACCTGCCCGGTGACCCGCGGGACTTCTTCCGCCCCGAGTTCATCAACCGGGTCGACGAGATGGTCCGGTTCCGGGCTCTGGAGCCCGGCGACCTGGCCGCCATCGTCACGATCCAGCTCGACCACCTCCGTGGCCGCCTCGCCGAGCGCCGCATCGACCTGGTCGTCACCGACGACGCCCTGGCCAAGCTCGCCCACGACGGCTACGACGCCGCCTTCGGGGCCCGTCCGCTGAAGCGGCTGATCCAGCAGCAGGTCGGCGACCGGCTGGCGATGGCGATCCTCGAGGGCAAGCTCGCCGAGGGCGACACCGTCACCGTCGGCGTGGCCGACGGCGAGTTCGTCCTGGCCTGACCGGAACCGGACCGCCTCCGGTTGCCTCGGCGGCTGCCGTCCGATAGACCCGCGCCGATGTGGGCGGCGCGGGGGGCGGCGTGAGCGAACTCACCGGATCGGTCGGCGGATCGGAGCGGGTCCCGCGCGTCCCGATGGGGACGCTGGTGCGCATCGGTGTGCTGCTCACCCTCGTCGTGGTGGTGATCGGCTCGCTGAACTTCGCCCGCTACGACTGGACCGGGCTGCCCCTCAACCGGGCTCCGATGACCGCCACCAAGGACGTCAGCTCACGCTGCGTCGAGCACATCGGGCCCTACACCACCGAGTCGGGACGCGTCGTGGCGCCGGTGGTCGTCGACGAGCAGCAGTACATGAACCTGGTCGAGCTCTACCGGGGGGTGCCCCGGGAGGACCTGCAGCTCACGTGCCTCTACGACCCGTTCACGTTCAGATCCGGGACGTCGTGGATCGCGCACCTACTGCCCTTCGAGGAGGGGCTGTCGCTCGGAATCACCAACACGGTCATGACCCTGCTGGGGCTGTGGCTCGTGCTGCTGGCCCTTCGCGCTCAGGGCCTCGACGCCCGCGTCGTGCTGGCTGCCGGGTCGGTCTACGCCGTGAGCTGGAACGTGTTCTTCTTCGGCACCGGCGTGCTCGTCGACTCCTCGGTGGTTGCCGCCATCGCGCTCTGCTGGTGGCTCCTGTCGACGCGTCGCCCGTGGTTGGTGTGGCCGGTGCTGCTCCTCGGCTACCCGCTCAAGGAGACCGTCGGCATCGTGCTCCCGGCGATGGCGGTCTGGGCCTGGGTCGAGCACCGCGAGGGTCGACGATCGACCGCCGCGGCGGCGGGACCCGTCATCGCCGCCGCCGTCGCGTTCGTCGTCGGGGTCGCAGCGTGGCGGGGGATCCTTCCCGCGCCCGACGCCGCCTGGCCGGTGAAGCCGAACCTGCAGAACACGCTGCACAACATCGGTGACGTGGTCAGCCTGGGGTCGTTCGCCGTCGGCGCCGGTCCGTTCCTCGTCCTCGGGTTCCTCGCCTACCGCCGCGAGGCCCGGCGCTCCGGCTGGGTCCGGGCCGCGGTCGACCCCGCGGTGATCGGAGTGCTCACCGCGCTGGGGATCTGCTTCTGGTCGGCGATCACCGTCGACCTCACCCCCCGCCTGTTCTGGATCGGCACGCCGTTCGCGGCGACCCTCGTCGCCCGCTGGTTCTCCGAAGGTCGACCGCGGGAGTGGATCGACGGACTGAAGTTGCCCGCGTCGCTCATCACGTCGGACCGATGAGCAGCTCACGCCCCAGGCTCGTCGCGCTCGCGTTCGCATGCCTCCGGCCGGCACCGGAGCGACGGAGCACCGGTGCCTGAGGCGGTCACCGCCGATGGGGGCGCGGTCGAGCGGGTCAGCACCCTCGACGGCGTCCGCGGACTGGCGGTGACGATGGTGCTGCTCTACCACGCCGGTCAGCCGGCGCTCGGCGGCCTCCTGCTGCAGAGCGGGGTGGACCTGTTCTTCGTCCTGTCGGGCTTCCTGATCACCACGATCCTGCTGCGGACGCGCGACCGCTCCGATTACTTCCGGCTCTTCTACGGGCGGCGGGCGGTCCGGATCTTCCCGCTCTACTACCTGGTCCTCGCGGTGTTCGTGGTCGCCGCGTCGATCATGGTCCGCTACGGCGTCCAGAACGACCTCGGCTTCCCGGAGGCCCAACAGCTCGTCGACAACCAGTGGTGGGGGTGGCTGTACCAGATCAACAACCTGGAGGCCTTCTACGGCGAGCAGGCCTTCGCCGGGCTCGCCCACCTGTGGTCGCTCGCGATCGAGGAGCAGTTCTACCTGCTGTGGCCGCTGCTCGTGCTGCGAGCGCGCCGCCGGCTGCTCCTGCGGATCAGCATCGCCATCGCGGTCGGCAGCCTGGTGCTGCGGGCGGTCGGCTACGTGACGATCAGCGAGGACTTCGCCTACTACTTCACGTTCTGCCGGTTCGACGGCCTCGCCCTCGGTGCCGCCGGGGCGGTCATCGTGAGCTCGCCCGAGCTCACCGCTCGCTGGCGTCCGGCCATCGCGTGGATGGGTCAGCGCTGGTGGATCCTGCTGCTCCTCATCCTGATGCCCCTGTCGGTCGCCCTCTGCGGTGGCTTCACGGTGCTGGCGGTGGCCTATCTCGGCTTCGTGCTGGCCGCCCGCGAGGGACTCCTGACCCCGAGGGTGACCGGCTGGCTCCACGGCCGCTTCCTGGGGCAGATGGGCAAGTACTCGTACGCGATCTACGTCTTCTCGGTTCCGATCGCCCAGAACGTGGAGCGGGTGACCCCGACGAACGTGCAGCTGTTCGACATGGTGTTCCACATCGCCGTCGTCGGCGCCGCCAGCTACGGGCTCGCACGCCTCAGCTGGGTGCTGTGGGAGCAGCCGTGGCTCCGTCTCAAGCACCGGATGGCGTACACCTGACGCGGATTCCCGTTCGGGTCCGGATCGGTCCGACGAGTAGTCTCTGACGTCCCCTACCGAGGAGAGAGCAGTGCCGGCGACCGTCGTGGTGGGCACACAGTGGGGTGACGAGGGCAAGGGCAAGCTGACCGACCTCGTCGCCAAGGAGATGAACTCCGTCGTCCGCTACCAGGGCGGCCACAACGCCGGCCACACGCTGGTGGTCGACGGCGAGTCCTTCGCCCTCCAGCTGATCCCGTCGGGGGTCCTCTACGACCACATCACCCCGATCATCGGCAACGGCGTGGTCGTCGACCCGGTCGTCATGCTCAGCGAGGTCGACGCCCTCGAGTCCCGCGGCGTCGACTGCTCGCGCCTGCGGGTGTCCGGCAACGCGCACCTCATCCTTCCGTACCACCAGGAGCTCGACCGGCTGATCGAGCGCCACCTCGGCAAGAACAAGCTCGGCACCACCAAGCGGGGCATCGGCCCGACCTACGCCGACAAGGCGTCTCGGGTCGGGTTGCGGGTCCAGGACCTGCTCGACGCCGACATCTTCCGCGAGAAGCTCGACGCGGTGCTCGCCGAGAAGAACCTGGTGCTGGCCAAGATCTACAACCGACTCGGCTTCGACCCGGCCGAGCTGGCCGACCGCTACCTGACCGAGGTCGCGCCGCGGGTCGCCCCGTACGTGGCCGACACCGTGTCGCTGGTGCACGAGTCGTTGGAGCGCGGCGAGCACGTCCTGTTCGAGGGCGCCCAGGCCACGTTCCTCGACCTCGACCACGGCACGTACCCGTTCGTCACCTCGTCGAACCCGATCGCGGGCGGGGCGTGCGTCGGCGCCGGGGTCGGCCCGCGCCACATCGACCGGGTCATCGGCATCGCCAAGGCGTATGTGACCCGCGTCGGGTCCGGCCCGATGCCGACTGAGCTGTTCGACGAGACCGGTGACCGCATCGTCGACCTCGGCCACGAGTACGGCGTCAACACCAAGCGTCGTCGCCGCCCCGGCTGGTTCGACGCGGTGATGCTGCGCCACGCGGTGCGGCTCAACTCGCTGTCCGAGGTCGCGATCACCAAGCTCGACATCTTCGACACGTTCGAGACCATCAAGGTCTGCGTCGCGTACGAGGTCGACGGCGTCCGCCACGACCACCTGCCGTACCACCAGTCCGACCTCCACGCCGCCACGCCGGTCTACGAGGAGCTGCCCGGCTGGCAACAGGACCTGACCGGGGTCCGTGAGCGCCACGACCTGCCGGCCAACGCCGTCAGCTACCTGGAGTTCCTGCAGGATCAGATCGGCGTGCCCATCGGCGTGGTCGGCACCGGTCCGGGGCGCGACCAGCACGTCATCTTCTCCGGATGAGTTCCCGACCCCGGACGACCTGCTTTCTCCGGCCCGGCGCGCGTCCCGAGGGGGGACCCTCGGGTGGGTGACCTGGATCTGGACACCACGCTGTCGCCGCTCGACGGCGCCCGAGCCGACGGAGTCGTCCGCTTCGGGGTCGACCTCTCCGACGACTGGCGGATCTGGACCCTGAACGGCGGCTACGTCGCCGCGGTGGCGCTGCGGGCCGCCGGCGCCGTCACCTCCTTCGACCGACCCGCCTCGATCTCGCTGCAGCTGCTGAGCGGCGCCGTCGCCGGTCCGGCCGAGGTGTCGGTGCGCAGCGCTCGTCGCGCCCGCAGCGCGGAGTGCCTGGCCGTCGTCATCGACCAGGGAGGCCGCCGCATCGCCGAGGGCCACGTGTGGAGCGTCGCGTCGGTCGCCGACGGGCCGTCCCACGACGACGCCGGCGATCGGCCGGCCGGCCCGCCGCTGTCCTACCCGACGATCCACGAGCACATCGCCGCTCGGGGATCCGACGCCCCGGCGGCGCCGGACTTCCCGTTCTGGGGCAACTTCGAGTCGCGGCCGATCTCGTGGGTCGAGGACTGGGACGACCGGCCGGCAGGCCCCGCCTTCGCCGGCGACTGGCTCCGCTTCGCTCCGACCGCGACCTTCGCCGATCCGTTCCTCGACGCAGGGCGCGTCGCCGTCGCTCTGGACGTCTACTCGTTCCCGTCGCTGGTGCGAGCGCACGAGCCGCCGATCGGTTGGACGGCGCCCAACATCGACCTGCACTGCTCGTTCCATCGTCGCTCCGACGACTCGCCGTGGATCCTGGGAGTCGGCCGCACGCCGGTCGCCGAGGACGGCCTGGCCGGGTTCACCGCCGAGGTGTGGTCCGAGGACGGTCGCCTGCTCGCCAGCGCCGGCGGGCAGATGCTGGTCCGGGCCGTCGGCTAGAACTGCCGCCGTGAAGGTCTGCGTCATCGGCAGCGGAGGACGGGAGCACGCGCTGGCCGACGTGCTCGGACGGGACGCCGAGGTGGTGGTGACCCCCGGCAACCCCGGCATCCCCGGCTCGGTCGCGACGCCGCCCGAGGAGCTCGAGGCCGATCTGTTCGTGGTCGGGCCCGAGGTGCCGCTGGTCGACGGCCTGGCCGACCGCCTGCGGGCGTCGGGCCGGCGGGTCTTCGGCCCCGGGGCCGACGGGGCCCGGCTCGAGGGGTCCAAGGCGTGGATGAAGGAGCTGGTCGCCGCGGCCGGCGTCCCCACCGCCCGCCACGGGACCTTCGACTCGGTCGAGCCTGCCCACGCCATGCTCGACACGCTCACCCCGCCGTTCGTGATCAAGACCGACGGCCTGGCCGCCGGCAAGGGCGTCGTGGTTACCGAGTCGCTCGCCGAGGCCCGCAACGCGGTGGGCGACTACCTGTCCGGGGTGTCCTTCGGCGACGCCGGGCGCACGCTCGTGATCGAGGAGGGCCTCAGCGGCCCGGAGCTGAGCGTCCTGGCGGTGTGCGACGGCGAGCGGGCGGTGCTGCTGCCCCCGGCACAGGACTTCAAGCGGATCGGCGACGGCGACTCCGGCCCCAACACCGGTGGGATGGGTGCCTACTCGCCGGTCCCCATCGTCACCGACGACGTCCTCTCCACGGTGATGGACCGCTTCGTCGGCCCGACGCTCGCCGAGCTGCGGCGCCGGGGCATCGACTACCGCGGCGTCCTCTACGCCGGGCTCATGTTCACCGCGGACGGCCCCAAGCTCATCGAGTACAACGTGCGCTTCGGTGACCCCGAGACGCAGGTGGTGGTGCCCCGCCTGACCAACGACCTGGCCCAGCTGCTCGCCGAGGCGGCCGACGGCCGGATCCGCTCCGAACCCACGGTGTCCGACGACGCGCACGTCACGGTCATCGCGGCCGCCGAGGGCTACCCCGGGGCCCCACGCACCGGCGACGTGATCGCCGGCCTCGACGCGGTGGCGGGCCTGGACGGCGTGGCGGTGTACGCGGCCGGGGTGGGCTCGGACCCGTCCGGTCGGTTGGTGACCGCTGGCGGCCGTGTGCTCGACGTGTGCGGTCACGGGGCCACGATCGCCGAGGCCCGTCAGCGCGCCTACGACGCGCTCGGCCGGATCTCGTGGCCCGGGATGCAGTTCCGCACCGACATCGCCGGCGCTGCGTCTCTTCCGTCGTGACCGCCGAGCCGGTGAGCCCGTCGTGACGGCTGAGCCCGTCGTGACGGTTGAACCCGTCGTCGGGGTCATCGGGGGAGGCCAACTCGCCCGCATGCTGGCCGAGGCGGCGTCGCCGCTCGGCGTGCACCTCCGTGTCCTGGCATCACCGTCCGACGAGGGTGCGGCCGCCGTGGTCGCCGACACCGTCCTCGGCGACCACTCCGACGCCGCGACCCTCGACGCGTTCGCGGACTCGGTCGACGTGATCACCTTCGACCACGAGAACGTCGATCACGGCCTGCTCTCCGCTCTGGAGGCCCGGGGCGTGGCCGTGCGGCCGTCGGTCGCCACGCTGCTGTACTCCGACAAGGCCCACCAACGTCGGCGCTTCGCCGAGGCGGGTATCCCCGTGCCGGAGTTCCTGGTGCTCGACCCGACCGGCGATCCCGACCGTCCCGCCGGTGCGGCGACGTGCGCGGCCGACGCCGTCGCGTTCGCCGAACGCCACGGCGGTGTCGCGGTCGTGAAGGCCAGCCGCGGCGGCTACGACGGTCGGGGCGTGTGGATGCTCCCGGCGTCGGACATCGGCGCGTTCGTCGAGACCTGGACCGGAGCGCCGCTGGTGCTCGAGCCCCGCCTCGAGCTGAGCCTCGAGCTCGCAGTCCTGGCGGCCCGCACGCCGTCGGGAGAGGTCGCCACCTGGCCGCTCCTCGAGACGGTGCAGGTCGACGGCATGTGCGACGAGGTGCTGCTGCCCGCCGCGGTGCCGGCCGAGCTCGAGGTGCGGGCGCGGGCGCTCGGAGCCCGGGTCGCCGAAGAGGTGGGGGCTCAGGGCGTCATCGCCGTCGAGCTGTTCGTCGTTTCCGGGTCCGACGAGCCCGATGATGCCCATGGAGCTGACGCGACCGGGCCCAGGCTCTTCGTCAACGAGATCGCGCCCCGCGTCCACAACTCGGGTCACCTCACGATCGAGGCCAGCGCCACCTCGCAGTTCGAGCAGCACCTGCGAGCGGTGCTCGACTGGCCGTTGGGTCCGACGCACTCGGTCTCACCCGGCGCGGTGATGGCGAACGTCGTCGGCACCGACGCGCAGGAACCCCGCCGTCGTCAGGCCCGGGCGCTCGCCGAGGTCCCCGGGGCGCACGTGCACCTGTACGGGAAGACGCCTCGAGAGGGACGCAAGGTCGGTCACGTCACCGTCCTGGGAGACGACCGGGACCGTGCCCGTCGGGACGCCAACCGTGCTGCCGACATCCTCGCCGGTCGCCCCTCCGAGATGACAGGATCGACGTCGTGAGCGCACACCCCGAACCCCTCGTCGGAGTGATCATGGGGTCCTCGTCGGACCTCGAGGTCATGACGCCCGCGGTCGATGTCCTGGCCGAGTTCGGTGTCATCCACGAGGTGCACGTGGTGTCGGCCCACCGCAGCCCGATGCGCATGGTCGACTACGCCCAGCAGGCCGCGGGTCGGGGACTGCGGGTGATCATCGCCGGCGCCGGGGGAGCGGCGCACCTGCCCGGGATGGTGGCCGCGATGACCGTGCTGCCAGTGATCGGCGTCCCGGTCCCGACACGCCACCTGGGCGGGGCCGACTCGCTGCACTCGATCGTGCAGATGCCGTCGGGCGTTCCGGTCGCGACCATGGCCATCGGCGGGTCCGCCAACGCGGGGCTGCTCGCAGTGCGCATCCTGGCGCTGTCCGACGACGATCTGCGGCAGCGCCTCGAGGAGCACCAGCGCGGGTTGGAGCGTCACGCCCTCGACCAGGACGCCGGGCTGCCCCGCTGACCACCGCTTTGTCCCGCACAGACGCGGTGATCACCGCGTCTGTGCGGGACAGAGCGAGGGGGTGGGGGGTCAGAACACCTGCTTCCAGCCGCCGGGGAACTCATCGGGGCTGCGGTCGCCGTCGAGCAGGCTGGCCGCCTGTTGCTCCTCGACGCTCGGGACCGTCTCGACGGCCTGGCCCAGACCGGATGAGTGCATCTCGGAGCGGGTGACCGTCGTCTGGCGGCGGGCCTTGACCCGCTGCTTGACCTGGCGACGTCCCAACTTGGGGAGCCCCTGATCGCGGCGGCTGATTCCGCCCTTGGCCAGCGCGCAGGCCAGGCACAACGGCGGCTTGCGCAGGCCGAAGGGGAACACGACGCACTCGGGGCAGAAGTCGTGGCCGCACGAGCTGCACGCGAACTCGGCGATGTTCATGGGGTGCTTCACGCAGCAGTCGGACACGTCTACCTCGGTTGGGTCCATCCGGAAGGTCCCGATGGGGATCGGCCGTTCCGCCCCCGCCCTTGAACATCCCGCCCTCCGACCCCCCAGAACGGTGGGGGTGCGTTGTCGCCGGGGGTGCGCGGTGGGCGATGATGAGGCGGTGAGCGTCCCCAACGTCCTGGCCGACCGATACGCGAGCCCGGAGATGGCCGAGCTGTGGTCCGCCGAGCACAAGATCGTCCTGGAACGCCGGCTGTGGATCGCCGTCATGCGGGCCCAGCGGGAGCTCGGCATCGACATCCCCGACGAGGCGATCGACGCCTACGAGTCCGTCGTCGACGACATCGACCTGGACTCCATCGCCGCCCGCGAACGGGTGACCCGTCACGACGTGAAGGCTCGCATCGAGGAGTTCTCCGACCTCGCCGGCCACGAGCACGCCCACAAGGGCATGACCAGCCGCGACCTGACCGAGAACGTCGAGCAGCTCCAGGTGCGCACCGGACTCGAGCTCGTCCGGGACCGGGCCGTCGCCGCGCTGGTCCGGCTGGCCGAGCTGGCCGAGACCCACGCGGACACCGTCATCGTCGGCCGCAGCCACAACGTCGCGGCCCAGGCGACCACCCTGGGCAAGCGCTTCGCCAACGCCGGCGAGGAGCTGCTCGTCGCCGTCGACCGGCTCGAGGCCCTCATCGACCGCTACCCGCTGCGCGGGCTCAAAGGCCCCGTCGGCACCCAGCTCGACCAGTCCGAGCTGCTCGACGGCGACCTCGACCGCCTCGACGACCTCGAAGCCGCGGTGGCTCGCCACCTCGGCTTCGAGCGCGTGTTGACCAACGTCGGGCAGGTCTACCCCCGCTCTCTCGACCTCGAGGTCGTCTCCGCGTTGGTGCAGCTGCTGTCGGGGCCGTCGTCGCTGGCGCTCACCCTCCGACTCATGGCCGGCAACGAACTGGTCACCGAGGGGTTCCGGCCCGGTCAGGTCGGTTCGTCGGCCATGCCCCACAAGATGAACGCCCGCAGCTGCGAGCGCATCAACGGGTTCCGGGTGATCCTCAACGGGCACCTCACGATGGCGGCCGGGCTGGCCGGCGAGCAGTGGAACGAGGGTGACGTGTCGTGCTCGGTCGTGCGGCGCGTCGTGCTGCCCGACGCGTTCTTCGCCGCCGACGGCGCGTTCCAGACCCTGATCGACGTGCTCGACGGCTTCGGGGCGTTCCCGGCGGTGATCGAACGGGAGCTGCGGCGGTTCCTGCCGTTCCTGGGCACCACCAAGGTCCTGATGGCGGCGGTGCGGGCCGGTGTCGGCCGGGAGACCGCTCACGAGGTCATCAAGACCCATGCCGTGGCCACCGCTCTGGACCTGCGCGAATCCGGTCGCGACGACAACGACCTGCTGGACCGCCTGGCCGGTGACGCTCGGCTCGGGCTCGACGCCGCGGCTCTGCGCGACGCCCTCGGCGATCCGGCCTCGTACGCGGGCAACGCCTCCGCTCAGGCCCGGACCTTCGTCGAGCAGGTGGCGGAGCTCGCCCGACGACACCCCGACGCCGCGACCTACGAAGGGGCCCCGGTCCTGTGAGCCCGCTTCCGCTCCCGCACGTCCACCGCGGCAAGGTCCGTGACCTCTACGCCGTCGGCGAGGACCGACTCCTGATGGTCGCCTCGGATCGGCTCAGCGCCTTCGACGTGGTCATGGCCGAGCCCGTGCCCGACAAGGGTCGGGTGCTCACCGCCATGTCGGCCCACTGGTTCGCCGAGATCGACGACGTCATCGGCAACCACCTGATCTCGACCGACGTGGCCGACCTCCCCGCCGAGGTCCGCCGTGATGACCTGGCCGGTCGGATCATGCTGTGTCGCCGCGCCGAGATGCTCCCGGTCGAGTGCATCGTCCGCGGCTTCGTGGCCGGCTCGGCCTGGAAGGAGTACCGCGACCGGGGCACCATCCACGGCATGGCGGCGCCAGCCGGACTCGTCGAGGCGGACCGGCTGCCCGAACCGATCTTCACGCCGTCCACCAAGGCCGCCGTGGGTGACCACGACGAGAACATCACCTTCGACCGTGCCGTCGAGATCCTCGGCGGCGACGTCGCCGATGCCGCCCGGGAGGCCAGCCTGGCCATCTTCGCCCGAGCCTCAGAGCGGGCCGAGGCGGTCGGTTTCCTGCTGGCCGACACCAAGTTCGAGCTCGGCTGGGTGCCCGATCCGGACGGCACGCCCCGACTCGTGCTGGCCGACGAGGTCCTCACCCCTGACTCGTCGCGCTACTGGGCCATGGAGGACTGGAACCCGGGCGCCACCCCACAGGGCTTCGACAAGCAGCCGGTCCGGGACTACCTCGAGTCCCTGGGTTGGGACAAGCTCCCCCCGCCGCCTGCCCTGCCCGCCGAGGTCGTCGACGCCACCGCGACCCGCTACCGCCAGGCCTACGAGCGCATCTGCGGCCGGTCCCTCGACGACTGGCCGGGCGGACCGGCGTCGTGAGCGAACGGATCCAGGTCCCGACCGGACAGCTCGACGTCGGGAACCGACGGCTCGGTGTGGGAGAGTTGGGGTCATGATCTTCGACGTGACCGTGGAGGTGTCCCTCCGCCCCGGCATCGCCGACCCGCAGGGAGCGACGATCGAACGGGCCCTGCCCGCCCTCGGCTTCGACGGGGTGAGCGGGGTGTCGGTCGGCAAGTCGATCCGGTTCCGCGTCGACGCCGCCGATCACGCCACGGCGTCGGCCCTGGTCGACGACCTGTGCCACCGCTTCCTCTCCAACCCCGTGATCGAGGACTCGACCGCCACGATCTCGGCGGTCGACGCAGCCTCCGGCGCAGCGGCCGTGTCCGGGGCGGTGTGAGCGTGGCGGTGAACGTCGCGGTCGTCGCCTTCCCCGGCACCAACTGCGAGATGGACGTCGTCGAAGCGGTCCGCTCGCTCGGCGCAGAGGCACAGGTCGTCTTCCACGACGGGGACCACCTCGACGGCGTCGACGCGGTCGTCATCGCCGGCGGGTTCGCCCACGGCGACTACCTGCGACCCGGGGCGATCGCCCGGTTCTCGCCGATCATGCCCGCCGTGGGCGACTTCGCCGCCGAGGGCGGGCCGGTCGTGGGCATCTGCAACGGGTTCCAGGTCCTGACCGAGGCCGGTCTGCTGCCCGGGGCCCTCCAGAAGAACGCCGGGCTGAAGTTCCGCTGCGAGACGTCGGAGCTGCGGGTCGAGACGACCGACAGCGCTCTGACCGGGGAGGCGGAGGTGGGTCAGGTGCTGCGCATCCCGATCAACCACTTCGAGGGCAACTACACCTGCTCGCCCGAGACGTTGGCCGAGCTGCGGGCCGAGGACCGGATCGTGCTGCGCTACGTCGACAACCCCAACGGCTCCGTCGACGACATCGCCGGCATCTGCAACGCCGGACGCAACGTGGTGGGGCTGATGCCGCATCCGGAGCGGGCCGGCCACGAACTGCTCGGTTCGACCGACGGTCGGGTCCTGATCAGCTCGTTGCTGTCCGCGGCCGGTGCCCGTTCGGCCGTGTCCGCCTGAGAGGGAGTCGCCGCCCACCCCCGGTCGTTCGCGGCGACGGCCGACCCCGATGGTCGGCCGTCGTCATGATTCGGGGATCCCGGTCGGGATCGGGGACGATCAGGATCCGGCGCGGGAGATGCCGGCAGCCTTGAGGACCGCGGCGGACACGCCGTTCTCCCGCCAGGCGGCGTAGGAGATCTTCTTCCGGGCGCTGTAGGACGCCGCGGCGCCGATGAACGCCTTCTCCAACGCGGGCATGTCGACGTCGACCTTGGAATCCATGGCGTCGAGCTCCTTCTGGAGGTCGATGCGCTCCTGGGTGAGCGACAGCCGCTTCATCGGGTCAGCGCCGCCGTCGAGCTCGGCGTTGATCTTCTCCAGGCGGGCATTGATCGAGTCCGGGGTGCGCTTGCGTCCCCGCTTCGGTCGGGTGAGCTCCAGTGCGTCGAGGTAGTTCTTGACGGCTCGGGCCTCGGTCCGACCGGCGGCCATTGCCGCCTTGTGCTCATCGGAGACCACGCGCTTCTTGGACTTGGGTGCTGCTGCCATAGTCGGCAATTCCAGCACTATGAGTGTGGCAATTCAAGCCAACTCGACCGGTCTGCGATCCCGACGACCCTCCGCCGGACGGGTGCAATCGGGCGGAGTGGATCATGGGCGATGAACCGAGATGTGCCGTTCGTCATGACGCGGATCGTCGGTCGCGGCGCTGGTCAATTCGGGCCAGGGTCATTGAAGGGTGTTCGAACTGTTGCCCGCACGGTGCTTGTGCGCATGATCGATCCGACTGAACCTCCATTTCGAGGGCGTATCCCACCGGGCAGTAGTTTGCGGCCATGGCCGCAGCCGAGCAGACACCTCGCAACGGGGACGCGCACGACGACAGCTCCGACGGGGAGCCGGTGCACCGGGCCCTGGGACTGACCGACGACGAGCTCGACCGGATCCGCGACACGCTCGGACGCGAACCCAACCACCTCGAGCTCGCCATGTACTCGGTCATGTGGTCCGAGCACTGCTCCTACAAGAGCTCGCGGATCCACCTGCGCCGGTTCCCGACCGAGGCGCCGTGGGTGCTGGTCGGACCGGGCGAGGGCGCGGGGGTGGTCGACGTCGGCGACGGGATCGCCGCCGCGCTGCGCATCGAGAGCCACAACCACCCCTCGGCCATCGAGCCCTACCAGGGGGCGGCCACCGGCGTGGGCGGGATCCTCCGGGACATCTTCTCGGTCGGGGCCCGTCCGGTCGCAGTCATGGATCCGCTGCGGTTCGGTCCCCTCGACGACGCCCGCTCACGCTGGATCGCCGAGGGCGTCGTGTCGGGCGTGTCCGGCTACGGCAACTCCGTCGGCGTCCCCAACGTCGGCGGCGAGACGGTGTTCGACGAGACCTACCAGGGCAACCCCCTGGTCAACGTCCTCTGCCTCGGTCTGATGCCGACCGAGCGGCTGGTCCTCGGCCGCGCCGAGGGCGTCGGCAACCTGGCGGTCCTGCTCGGATCCAGCACCGGTCGTGACGGCATCGGCGGAGTGTCGGTCCTGGCCAGCGCCGGCTTCGGCGACGACGAGGCCGACGCCGACAAGCGTCCCAGCGTGCAGGTCGGCGATCCGTTCGAGGAGAAGCGGCTGATCGAGGCGTGCCTGGAGCTCCTCGACCGCGACCTGGCGGTCGGCGTGCAGGACCTCGGCGGTGCCGGCATCACCTGCGCCACCGCCGAGACAGCCGCCAAGGGCGGCGCCGGCATGGACGTCGACGTCGACGCCGTGCCCCGTCGCGAGCCGCACATGGCGCCGTTCGAGGTGATGACCTCGGAGTCCCAGGAGCGGATGCTCGCCATCGTCGAACCCGACAAGCTCGACGACGTCCTGGCCATCGCCCGTCGATGGGAGGTGCAGGCCACGGTGATCGGCACCGTGACCGACAGCGGTCGCCTCCGCATCGTCACCGCCGCTGACGGCGGTGGTCCCGAGGTCGTGGCCGATGTGCCGGCCAAGTCGCTCGAGGACGAGGCGCCGCTGTACGACCGTCCCCGGTCCGAGCCGGCGGACCTGGCCGTTCGACGGGAGGACTCGGCCAACAGCCTGCCCGCGCCGTCGGACCTGGGAGCCGACCTGCTCGACATGCTCTGCGACACGTCGTGGGTGTGGTCCCAGTACGACCACATGCTGTTCCTCAACACCGTGATCGCACCGGGCGGCGACGCCGCCGTCCTTCGCCTCAAGCACCCGACGACCGGCGTCGACACCGGTCGCGGGATGGCGATGACCACCGACGGCAACCACCTGTGGTGCGCGGTGGACCCCCGGCTCGGATCGACGATGACGATCTGCGAGTCGGTGATGAACCTGGCGGTGGTCGGGGCGCGCCCGGTGGCCATGGTCAACTGCATGAACTTCGGCAACCCCGAGCACCCCGAGGTCATGTGGCAGCTGTCGGAGTCGGTCGACGGCCTGTCGGAGGCCCTGGTCGCCTTCGGGATCCCCTGCATCGGTGGCAACGTCAGCCTCTACAACGAGAGCCGTGGGGCCGACATCGACCCGACCCCGGTCGTCGGGCTCCTCGGTCTGATCGAACCGCTCGAACGGGTGCCGCCCCGCCCCCGACTCGTCGAGGGCGGCGCATTGATCCTGGTCGGCGACACCGTTCGCGAGCTGTCGGGTTCGCGGTGGGCCGCGTCGCAGGGCCACCGCGGCCGCGGCCGCCTGCCCGAGGTCGACCTCGACGCCGTGTCGGTCGCGGCCGGCGTCACCCGGGAGCTGGTCGCCGCCGATCTGGTGCTCGGCGCGCACGACGTCTCCGGTGGCGGGCTGGGCCTGGCGGTGGCGGAGATGGCGGTGGCCTCCGGCGTCGGAGCGACGATCGCCCGGATCGCCGATCACGTCGACCTGTTCTCCGAGTCCGCCGGACGTGCGGTGCTGTGCGTCGCACCGGACCGCGTGCGCGCGGTGCTCGACGTCCTGGAGGCCCACGGCGTGGCCCACTCCCGCATCGGCGAGGCCGGAGGGGACCGGATCGTGGTCAAGGACCTGCTCGACGTCGGTCTGGCCGAGGCGGCCGACGTCTGGCGGAACCGTCTGCCCGACTCGATCGGCTCGGGCACCACCCAGGGCTGAGCCGGTCGCTTCGCTCTGTGCTGCCGGGTCGCTTCGCTCTGTGTTGACGGGTCGCTTCGCTCTGTGTTGACGGGTCGCTTCGCTCTGTGTTGACGGGTCGCTTCGCTCTGTGTTGACGGGTCGCTTCGCTCTGTGCTGACGGGTCGCTTCGCTCCCAGCCCGTCGGCCCCGCTGCACCTGGGCAACCTGCGCACCGCGCTGCTCGCCTGGGCGGCGGCGAGGTCGCGTGGCGGACGGTTCCTGATCCGCATCGAGGACCTGACCACCTCGGCCGGCGATGAGCGGACCGCCGCGGTCGCGGCCGACCAGCTCGCCGACCTCGCGGCCGTCGGCATCACCCACGACGGTGAGGTCGTCCGGCAGTCCGAACGGCGCCACCTCTACGACGCGGCCATCGCCCGACTGGTCGACGCCGGGCTCACCTACCCGTGCTACTGCACCCGCCGGGAGATCCGGGACGCGGCGGTCGCTCCCCACGGACCTGACCCCGACGGCGCGTACCCGGCGACCTGTCGGCACCTCAGCGCTACGGCCCGCCACGCCCTGGAACGCGATGGCCGCCGCCCGGCGCTGCGCCTCCGGGCCGACGGGGCACGGGTGACCGTCACCGACGAGATGGTCGGGACGCTCTCCGTCGTGGTCGACGACCTGGTCCTGCGACGGGCCGACGGCGAGGTCGCGTACAACCTGGCCGTCGTCGTCGACGACGCCGACCAGGGCGTCACCCAGGTGGTCCGGGGCGACGACCTGTGGGAGACCACACCTCGACAGGTCCTCCTGCAGCAGCTGCTCGACCTCCCCACCCCGGAGTACCTGCACGTCCCGCTCGTGCTCGCCGCCGACGGCCGGCGCCTGTCCAAACGTGACGGGGCGGTCACCCTGGCGGACCGCACGGAGCTCGGCGAGGACGTCGCGGAGGTCGTCGGGATGCTGGCCGGATCCGCCGGCCTGGCCGAGCCGGGGGAGCGTCTGGACGCCGCCACCGTGGCCGACCGGTTCGCGCTCCCGCGGCTGGTTCGTGATCCCTGGGTGTTCCGGGACGGCCGGGCGGCGAGGGCGTGACGACGTGGCGATGGAGGGGTGAGGCCGGCTGTGTCCGACCCCGGGTCGATGTGCGATCATGGGACCGTGCTCCCCGCCTCGAACGACGACGGTCCGCACGCCCCTGAACCAGACTCCCGTCCCCCCGGTGACGGCGTCGCCGGGGGCCCGGACCTGGAGGTCGATCCCGAGGGCGGCAAGCCCCGCGAGGCGTGCGGGGTCTTCGGCGTGTACGCCCCCGGCGCCCCGGTCGCCCACCTGACCTACCTGGGGATCTACGCCCTGCAGCACCGCGGCCAGGAATCCGCGGGCATCGCCAGCTCCAACGGTGACCACCTGACCGTGGTCAAGGAGATGGGGTTGGTCTCCAACGTGTTCGACGACCGCACGCTGGCGGTCCTCGACGGAGACCTCGCCATCGGCCACACCCGTTACTCGACCACCGGGTCGAGCATGTGGAAGAACTCCCAGCCGGTGTTCCGCGACGTGGTGCACCAGCAGTTCGCGCTGGCCCACAACGGCAACCTGGTCAACACCGCGCAGCTGGTCGACGACGCCGGCATGCTGCCGGGCACCGTCTCGTCCGACACCGACGCCATGGCCGAGGTGATCGCCCTCGAGTGCGAACGGCTCGGCCCCGGCGACGACACCCTCGAACGGGCGCTGGTGACCGTCCTGCCCAGCTTCGAAGGCGCGTTCTCGTTGGTGCTGATGGACCGCAACCGGGTGATCGGCGTCCGTGACCCCCGGGGGTTCCGGCCGCTGTGCCTGGGCAAGCTGGACAGCGGGTGGGTGCTGGCGTCGGAGACCCCGGCCCTCGACGTGGTCGGCGCCCACTTCGTGCGCGAGCTCGACCCGGGCGAGATGGTCGTCATCGACGCCGCCGGGGTGCGGTCGGTGCGACCGTTCGATGACTCGAGCATCGACCCCAAGCTCTGCCTGTTCGAGTTCGTCTACTTCGCCCGCCCCGACTCTCAGCTCTACGACCGCAACGTGCACCAGGCCCGGGTGCGCATGGGGGAGCAGCTCGCGGATCAGGCCCCGGTCGACGCCGACATGGTCATGGGCGTCCCCGAGTCCGGCATCCCCGCGGCCGAGGGCTACGCCCGCCGCTCCGGCATCCCGTTCGGCCAGGGGCTGGTCAAGAACCGCTACATCGGCCGCACGTTCATCGCCCCCAGCCAGGAGATGCGTGCCCTGGGTGTCCGCATGAAGCTCAACCCGCTGCGGGACAACATCGAGGGGCGACGGCTGGTCGTCGTCGACGACTCGATCGTGCGGGGCACGACCACCAAGGCGATGGTGGCGATGCTGCGCGAGGCGGGCGCCCGAGAGGTGCACCTGCGCGTGTCGTCGCCGCCGTACCGCTGGCCGTGCTTCTTCGGCATGGACACCGGCACCCGGGGCGAGCTGCTGGCCGCCAACCTCGAGGTCGACGAGATCCGCCGCTACCTCAACGTCGACACCCTCGCCTACCTGACCCTCGACCGGTTGATCGACGCCATCGGCGCTCCGGGCGCCGGCTTCTGCGACGCGTGCCTGACCGGCGTCTACCCGGTCGAGATCCCCGTCGAGATCGGCAAGGGCGTGCTCGACGGCGCCGCACCGGTCGCCCGCGAAGGGTTGTCCGAGATGGGATCGGTGCTCCTCGCGGATGCCGGAGTGCTGCCCTCGGTCGACGCCGGGTCGCTCGCCGCCGAGACCGGGTCCGGCCCGGCCGACGGGACGGTCACCGATGGGTGAGACCTACGCCGGAGCGGGGGTGTCGATCGACGCCGGTGAGGACGCGGTGGACCGCATCCGCTCCCACGTGGGCTCGACCCGCCGACCCGAGGTGCTCGGCGGCATCGGCGGGTTCGGGGGCCTCTTCGCCTTCGACGCCGCGGGCTACCGCGAGCCGGTGCTGGTGTCGACCACCGACGGCGTCGGCACCAAGGCCCTGATCGCCACCGCGACCGGCCGCTACGACACGATCGGGCTCGACCTCGTCGCCATGTGCGTCGACGACCTGGTCTGCCAGGGCGCCGAGCCGCTGTTCTTCCTCGACTACATCTCGATCGGCAAGGTCGACCCCGACGTCATCGAGTCGCTCGTCGCCGGCGTCGCCGAGGGTTGCCGTCAGGCCGGCTGCGCTCTGGTCGGCGGCGAGATGGCCGAGCACGCCGGCGTGATGGAGCCGGGCGAGTTCGACCTGGTCGGCTTCGCGGTCGGAGCGGTCGAGCGCTCGGCCATGATCACCGGTGAGTCGGTCACCCCCGGCGACGTGCTCGTCGCTCTGCCGTCGCCCGGTCTGCGCTCCAACGGCTACACCCTGGCCCGACGCCTCATGTTCGACGTGGCCGGCCGGGGTCTCGACGATCCGGCCTGGGACGACGCCGACGCACCGACGGTCGCCGACGAGCTGCTGCGCCCGTCGGTCATCTACGCCCCGGCGGTGCGGGCGCTCATCGACGCGGTGCCGGTCCACTCCGTGGCCCACATCACCGGCGGTGGCCTGCCCGGCAACCTCAACCGCGTGATCGGCGACGCCGCGGACGCCGTGGTCGATCCGACCTCGTGGGAGGCGCCGCGGATCTTCTCGGAGCTGCAGCGGATCGGCGACGTCGACACCGACGAGATGCGCCGCGTGTTCAACCTGGGGATCGGCATGGTCGTGGCCGTGCCGCCCGAGGTCGTGGCCGACGCGGCGTCCGTGCTCGACGGGCACGGGCTGGCCGCCGCGGTCATCGGCGAGGTCGTCGCCGGCTCCGGTCGGGTGCGCTTCACCAGCTGAGGCACAGACCCGCGACAGCGCGACCCCCGACGGCGCGACCGGCACCGAACGCGGGCGGACGCGTCGGTCCCGCAGCCGAACGTCGGCGGCGACGCACCGGGTACCGTCGGCGCCATGACCGACTTCGTCGCTCCCCGGGCCCACGGATCGCTGTCGTCGTGGGACGACTACCCCGTCCACCAGGCCGCCGAGACCGTCCGTCACGCCACCACCAGCGACCGGAACTTCTACGACCGCTACTACTTCAACTGCCACGCGGACGACGGCTCCGCGTTCCTGATCTTCGGTCTGGGCCAGTACCCCAACCTGGCGGTGCAGGACGCCTTCGTGTGCGTGGTCTCCGGGGACGACCACCGGGTGGTGCGGGCGTCGCGCGAGCTCGGCGACCGGATGGACACCTCGGTGGGGCCGTTGCGCGTCGAGGTGATCCGGCCGCTGCACGAGCTGCGCATCGTGTGCGAACCCAACGAGCACAGCGACGTGTCGGTCGACCTGCGGTGGGTGGGCTCCATCCCCGCCTTCGAGGAGCCCCGCCAGTACGTCCGCCGTCACGGCCGCACCCTGTTCGACTCGATGCGGCTCGCCCAGACCGGTCGGTGGTCCGGCACGATCCGCAGCGGCGGCACCACCTTCGACGTGACCCCCGACCGCTGGTGGGGCACCCGTGACCGCAGCTGGGGCATCCGACCCGTCGGCGAGGAGGAGCCGGCGGGCATCCGCACCGAAGGGCAGATGACGGGCATGTGGAACTACGCCCCGATGCAGTTCGAGGACCACTCGATCCTCTACATCCTCAACGAGCACGACGACGGCCACCGCGAGCACGAGGAGGCGGTGCGCATCTGGAACGACCCCGACCGTGAGCCCGAGTGGTTGGGTCGACCCGAGCACGACGCGGTGATCACGCCCGGCACCCGCCGCATCGAGTCCTCGACCTTGTCGTTCCCCGATGCGCCCGGCGGCGCGATCGACGTCGCGGTCGAGCCGCTCATGGACTGCTGGCTGATGCTCGGCACCGGCTACGGCATCGAGGCCGACTGGCGTCACGGCATGTACCAGGGGCCGCTGGTCGTGCAGGGGGTCGAGATCGACTACCGCCGCGACGCGGACCGGTTGTTTGGTCTGGTCGACCAGGTCGCCCGCTTCACCCAGACCGGTGGTGTCGCCGACGGAGCGGTCGGTTCCGGCCTGCACGAGTTCTTCTTCATCGGTGACTACCCGCGCTACGGCCTGCGCGGCTGGGACCCCCGACCGACCTGACCGGGCGGCGGTAGCGTCGCTGCCATGACCCTCCCCGGCATCCCCGCCGACGTCCACCGCGCCCTCGTCGCCCACCTGCTCGAGCACTCGGTGCGCACCGGCGACTTCACCCTCAAGTCCGGTCGGCGCAGCTCCTGGTTCATCGACTCCAAGCAGACCGCGTGCGACCCCGACGGCGTCCTGCTGATGGCCGGCGCCGCCCTCGCGGTCATCCCCGACGACGCCACCGCCATCGGCGGGCTCACCGTCGGCGCGGATCCGGTCGCCTACGGGGTGGCGGCCGTCGCCGCCACCCGGGGCCGGCGGCTGCGGAGCTTCACCATCCGCAAGGAGGCCAAGGACCACGGCGTCACCGGCCGACTCGCCGGGCCGCTGCGCGCCGGGGACCGGGTCGCCATCACCGAGGACACCGTCACCCGTGGGACGTCGCTGTTCGAAGCGGTCGAGGTCGTGCGGGAGCTCGGCGCGGAGCCGGTGCTGATCATGCCGCTGGTCGACCGGGGCGGGACCTGCGCGGCGATGGCCGCCGAGGCGGGGATCGCCTACCGACCGCTCGTGACCGCGCCGGACCTGGGGTTCGCCTACGAGGGTCCCTGAACGCCGCCAGACCCTTTCGGTCCCCGAACCGGTCCGGCGGTAGCGTCGGGGGACGTATGGCCGACACCCCCACTCCCGCCTATTCCGTTCGCATCCGTGTCCGCATGGAGAACCGCCCCGGCATGCTGGGCGAGCTGGCGATCGCGATCGGGGCGGTAGGGGCCAACATCTCGGCGCTGCAGGGATTCGAGGTCAAGACCGCCAGCCTGGACGAGGACGTCGTCGTCAACTGCGCCAGCGAAGCCCACCAGGAGCAGGTGCGCGCCGCGGTCGAGGGCATCGACGGCATCCAGATCCTCGAGTTCGAGGACCGCACCTTCCACATGCACGAGGGCGGCAAGATCGAGGTCCTCTCGCTGGCGCCCGTGCGCGACGTCGAGGACCTGTCGATGGCCTACACGCCGGGGGTCGCGCGGGTCTGCATGGAGATCGCCAAGAACCCGCCGGCTGCACACCGCTACACGATCAAGAAGAACACCGTCGCCATCGTGTCCGACGGGACCGCCGTGCTCGGCCTCGGCGACATCGGCCCCGAGGGCGCGATGCCCGTCATGGAGGGCAAGGCGCTGCTGTTCAAGCACTTCGCCGGAGTCGACGCGTTCCCGATCTGCCTGAACACCAAGGACCCCGAGGAGATCATCGAGACCGTGCTCCGGCTGGAGCCGACCTTCGGCGGGATCAACCTGGAGGACATCGCCGCCCCGGGCGCGTTCGAGGTCGAGGAGCGCCTCGACGAGTGCATGGACATCCCGGTGTTCCACGACGACCAGCACGGCACCGCCATCGTCACGCTCGCCGCTCTGGAGAACGCGCTGAAGATCGTCGACAAGGACATGGCCGACCTCAAGGTCGTCGTGGCCGGCGTCGGCGCGGCCGGCGTCGCCGTGTCGAAGATCCTGATGAACGCCGGGGTCCGCAACGTGATCGGTGCCGACCGCCAGGGCGCGGTGCACACGTCGCGGGAGGGGTTGAACCGCTCCAAGCAGTGGTTCGCCGAGAACACGAACCCCGAGGGGCTGTCGGGATCGCTGACCCAGATCATGCCGGGCGCGGACGTGTTCATCGGGCTGTCGGGGCCCAACCTGATCGAGCGCTCCGACGTCGAGCGGATGGCGTCGAACCCGATCGTGTTCGCCATGGCCAACCCCGACCCCGAGATCCGACCCGAGTTGATCCAGGACGTCGCCGCGGTCATCGCCACCGGGCGTTCCGACTTCCCCAACCAGATCAACAACGTGCTCGCCTTCCCCGGCGTGTTCCGCGGCGCCCTCGACGCGGGAGCCCGTCGGATCACCGAGAACATGAAGGTCGCCGCGGCCCGGGCCATCGCCTCGACGGTCGAACCCGACGAGCTGGCCCCCGACTTCATCATCCCGTCGGTGTTCAACCCGCGGGTGTCGGTGGCGGTGGCCGAGGCGTGCGCCGAGGCGGCCCGCGCCGACGGCGTCTGCCGCTGACCCCCCCGATCTCGTAGCTGGCGGGTCGTGCGGTGACCTGTGGGCTACAAGTTCGGTGGTCGTCGTCGAACTTGTAGCTGGTGGGTCGTGTGGTGGCCTGTGGGCTACAAGTTCGGTGGACACCCACGATCTTGTAGCTGGTGGGTCGTGTGGTGGCCCGTGGGCTACGAGTTCGGGGGTCGGTATCGGGTCCGGACGCGACGGAACCCCCGCACGAGCGGGGGTTCCGGAGTGTGGTCGGGACCGGCGTCGATCCGGTGACCTACCGCTTTTCAGGCGGTCGCTCTGCCAACTGAGCTACCCGACCGTGCTCCGACCGCCCCGGATCGATCCGGAACGGGCGAAGTGGCGGTCCCGACGGGATTTGAACCCGCGACCTCCGGCTTGACAGGCCGGCGTGCACTCCAAGCTGCACCACGGGACCACGAACTTTGCCTTGCTGCACCCCCAACGGGATTCGAACCCGTGTTACCTCCTTGAAAGGGAGGCGTCCTAGGCCACTGGACGATGGGGGCTCCCATCCCCGTGGAGGGGCCGGGACAACATAGCAGGACCGCCGGGGAGCACCAACCGGGCATCGGTCCGACGGGGTGGGATCGCTCAGAGCCGCGAGGACCGGGCCGCCACGATGGTCTCGAGGAGCATCCCGAGCACCTCGTACGCCTGGTACGTCGCGACGTTGCTGTCGTCGACCTCGACCTCTTCGGAGTCGTCGGTGATGTCGAGCACGGTCCCGAGCACCAGGCGCACGTCGTTGATCGAGCGCATCCACGCCGCCATCGAGTCCTCGTCGAGCGTCGTGGCCTCGGCGGAGCCGATGACCACGTCGAGCGATGCGAGCCGGTTCTCGATCAGCTCGGGGCGGGCCAGCGCCGCGTAGCCCTCGTTGCGCTCGTCGTCGTCGCCGTAGGGGGGTGGGAACAGCCGACGCAGGACCGGCCCGTCGGTCTCGACCAGGAGCTCCTTGAGCTGCTCGGCCACCGAACGGATCAGGTCGCGCTCGTTGGGCCCGAGCGAGATCGTGTAGGTGTCGCCGTCGTCGGCGGTCACGGCGGGGCGGAATCGGGCCACGGAGCCTCAGTCCTGCTGCATCGTGGCCCACAGGCCGTGCTCGTGGAGGCGGAACACGTCGCGCTCGGCCTCGGTGCGGGACCCGGTCGACACCACCGCCTTGCCGTCGTGGTGGACCTGCAGCATCAGCGTGGTCGCCTCCTCCTTGGAGTAGCCGAACAGCTTCTGCAGCACGAAGGTCACGTAGCTCATCAGGTTGATGGGGTCGTTCCACACCAGGACGACCCAGGGGGTGTCGAGGTCCACCAGGTCGGAGACGTCGGGCTCTACGACGTCGATCGGGGCCGGGGTGCTCACGCCGGAAGGCTACGCCGACGACGAGGAGCCGGCGCGATCGACCGTGCCGTCCTTGTCGTCGGTCCGGACCGGGTCGAGGCCGTCGCCGTCGATGCCGTCCGGAGCGGTCACCGGTGCCGACAGGCCCAGGTGGAACCACACGGTGACGCCCAGAACGGCCGTCGCCCCGGCGATGTGCAGGGCGACGAGCCAGGGCGGGATGCCCATCTCGTACTGGGTGTATCCGATGGCTCCCTGGGCGACGATGACGACCAGCAGCGCCTGAGCCCGGTGCAGGACCGGACGCGGGGCCCCGGAGTGGGCCAGGCGGACCAGCAGCACCACGACGACCGCCAGGAAGATCCACATGTTGATGCTGTGGATGCGGGCCACGTCGGGCAGGAACCAACCGAACCGCGGCGACTCGGCGTCACCTGCGTGCGGGCCCGTCCCGGTGACCGCGGGGCCGGTGAACATCAGGCCGACCATCAGGACCACCGCCACCCTCGACAGCCACAGCTCGGCGGGGGCGACCTGTGGCCGCCGGGGTCCGTCGGGTTGGCCGGAGCGCCACAGGAGCACGACCGCGTCGGCGACCAGGATCATCGACAGCAGGAAGTGGCCGGCGACCGCGGCGGGGTGCAGGCCGACCAGCACCGTGATCCCGCCGAGCACGATCTGGCCGATCACCCCGGCGACCAGGCCCCATGACAGCACCACCAGGTCCCGGCGGTACGGCCGGCGGCGGATCGAACCCAGAACCGCGGCGGCGACCGACAGCGACACCAGACCGGTGAAGAGCCGGTTGACCTGCTCGATGGTCTGGTTGGGGTTGCCGAACTCGATCACCCTCTCCGACGAGCAGTTCGGCCAGTCGTCGCAGCCCAGCCCGGAACCCGACAGGCGGACCGCGGCTCCGGTGACCACGATGGCGCACAGCAGCGCGAGCGCGATCGCCACGATGCGCCGGTACGTGCGGGGTTCGAGGGTCACGGACGGCCAGGGTAGGTCGCGGGCCGCGGCGGGCGGGAGTCGCTGCCGGGCTGGCCATCGGCGGCGCCGGCGCCGTAGCGTTGGGACGTCATGGCCGCCCCGGCGATCTCCTCCCCGACCTCGATCGGAGCGAAGCTGGCGACCACGGTCGGCGCCTACGTGGCGCTCACCAAGCCCCGGATCATCGAGCTCCTGCTCGTGACGACGGTCCCGGTGATGGTGGTGGCCGACCAGGGCGTCCCCCCGTTGTGGCTGATGGCCGCGGCCGTCATCGGCGGCACCCTCGCCGCCGGCGGTGCCAACGCCATCAACATGTACGTCGACCGCGACATCGACTCGGTGATGGAGCGCACCCAGGGTCGCCCCCTGGTCACCGGGGCGGTCACCCCCCGCAACGCCTTGGTCTTCGCCGTCACCATCGAGGTGGTGGCGTTCGTGTTCCTGTGGCAGGTGGTCAACCTGCTCTCCGCGGTGCTCGCCGTCAGCGGCTGCCTGTACTACGTGTTCATCTACACGCTGTGGCTCAAGCGCAGCTCCCGCCAGAACATCGTGATCGGCGGCGCTGCGGGGGCGGTTCCGGTGCTGGTGGGCTGGTCGGCGGTCACCGACACGGTGTCGATCTCGGCGATCGTGCTGTTCGGGGTGATCTTCTTCTGGACCCCGCCGCACTTCTGGGCCCTGGCCATCAAGTACAAGGACGACTACGCCCGGGCCGACGTGCCGATGCTGCCCTCGGTGGCCAGCCACCGTCAGACCACCGACCAGATCCTCGCCTACACCGTCGTCGTGTGGGCCCTGACGCTGCTCTTCGGCGTGACCGCCGAGATGGGGCTCCTCTACTGGGCGACGGCGATCGTGCTCGGTGCGGTGTTCACCTGGATGGCTGTGGATCTGCGTCGGACCGAGTCGCCTGCCCGTGCCATCCGCGTGTTCACGTTCTCGATCACCTACATCACCGTGCTGTTCGGGGTGATGGCGCTCGACGTGATCATCCGGAACGGCTGGTAGACCGGTCCTGACGCTTTTCTCAGTACCTGCCCGGTCGCGGTAGTGTCCGCGCGGACAGGACCGGGCAGGGATCCGGACAGGCGAACCGGTCCGGTCGCAGCAGTCAGACGAGGCAGAGGGCAGAACCACGCATGGCACTCACCGAGACCAGGTCGGACACGGACGCGACGTCCGCGGGCGATCGCGCCCGGCGCGCCCCGAGCGCAGTGGAGCAGCTGATCGGCTCCGGTGACCACACCTCGATCGGCCGCTTGTTCATCGGCTTCGGGTTCGCCCTCGCCAGCCTGTCGCTCACTCTGTGGGCGTTGACCGGCGTCGACGCTCTCACCGACAACGGCTTCCTGGGTTCGCGTCCGGCCCAGCTGGCCGCCAGCGCCCAGGTCGCCCTGCTGTTCCTGGGCATCGTGCCGCTGCTGCTCGGCGTCGCCATCGCCGTGGTGCCCCTGCAGCTCGGCTCGCCGTCGATCGCCTTCCCCCGGGCCGCCACGCTGTCGTTCTGGACCTGGCTGCTGTCGTCGGGGATCTTCGCGGTGAGCATCGCCCTCGACGGCGGAGTCCTGGGCGGCGACGAGACCGCGGCCAAGCTCGGCAACGTGTCGCTCGGAGCGGTCCTGGTCGCGCTGAGCCTCGGAGCGGTGTGCGTGGCCACCACGGTCATGGCGCACCGGCCGTTGGGGATGCGCCTGGCATGGGTTCCCGGGCTGTCGTGGGCATCGCTGGTCAGCGCCGCGCTGCTGCTGGTCACGCTGGGTTCGGCCATCGCCCACACCGTGCTCGGCCAGGTCGGCCGCATGGGCCCGGCCGCCCTCGCCACCAACTTCACCGACGGGCTGGGCTGGCTCCTGCGGGGACCGGCGGTGTTCGTCTTCGCCATCCCGGTGCTCGGCATCGCCATCGACGTGGTCGTCACCGCCAGCGGGCGCCGCTTCGCCCACACCGACGTCCTCCAGCTCATCGTCGGGCTCTACGCGATCCTGGCGTTCGGTGCGTGGGCGCAGCTGCCGAGCGCGCTCAACACCGCGCTGTGGACCCTGTTCGCCTTCGGCATCACCGTCCCGATCCTCGGGCTGCTCGGTGCGATCGGCGACTCCCTCCGCCAGGGCAAGCCCGTCGTGAGCCCGGCGCTGATCCTCTCGATCGTCTCGGTCCTGCTGCTGATGGGGGCCGCGGTCACCGGCTGGGTCCAGTCGCTGTCGCTCGCCGGCCAGGGCACCCTGTTCGGCGCCTCGCCGGCCACCCTGGCGTCGGCCCAGACCGCCTTCGTCGCCGGAGCAGCTCTCCTCGGCGGCGCCGCCGCCAGCCTGCACTGGTCGCCGCTGCTGTGGGGCGGGCCCGGCAACTCGGTCGAGGGGCGGCTCACCGTCCCGCTGCTCGTTCTCGGCGGCGGCCTCCTCGGCACCACCCTGCTGGTGCAGTCGGTGGTCCAGCTCGACGGCGAGACGACCGCCTTCCAGATCTTCGGCCTCCTCGTCGCCGTCGGGGCCGGCCTGCTGGCCCTCGGCGGTCTGAGCGCCCTGGTGGCCGCCATGCGGGCCACCGAGGACCCGGCCGGCGAGCCGGTGCAGGGTCTCACCCTCGAGTGGTCGTTCCCGAACCCCGCCGGCGGAGGCATCGGCCTGCCCGAGCTGGCCCGGGTGACATCGCCGTACCCGTTGCTCGACGCCCGTGAGGGCACGGAGGACAAGCCCTGATGGCCACGGCCGCCCTTCCCGCCCCGTTGCAGCCCCGCCGTCGGGAGCTGATCTTCGGCACCGCGTTCGCCACTGCCGGCGTCGTGGCCGTGATGGCCACGCTGATCGGCTACTACCTCGCTGCCCGCAACGCCGGGGGCGCCGACTGGTTCAGCGCCAACACCATCCCGTTGACCCAGCCGAACATGCAGGCCCTGACCCTGGCCATGTCGGTGGTGACCATGCAGTGGGCGGTGTACGCGATCGCCCGCGACGACCGGACCCACACGTACCTGGCGCTGGGGATCACCCTCCTGCTGGGCGCCGCGTTCGTGAACCAGTCGATCTTCCTGTTCAAGCAGGCGGCGGTCACCATCGAGCAGCCCGAGGGCCCGCTCTTCTACGCCGTCACCGTGGGCAGCCTGCTCATGGTGGTCGCCGGGATGATCTTCATCGCCCTGATGGCCTTCCGGGCCCTCGGCGGTCAGTTCTCCAGTCGTCAGCCCGACGGCATCGCCGCAGCCGCAGTCTTCTGGTACGCCAGCTGCGCGGTCTACGCGGTGGTCTGGGTCGCCGTCTACATCATGAAGTGAGAGCTCGATGATCACCCGGGGTTCCAAGTTCTTCTACGCCGCAGCGGTCGTCGGCTTCGTGACGGCGATCGTCTACGGCTTCCTGACCGGCGCCGCCGCGCACAGCGGCGTGATCGGCGTGTTCCAGGACGGCGACGTCGTGAACTCGATCGTCGGCCCCCTCACCTTCGGGTGGAAGGGCTGGGTCGGCGACCACGTCGGCTACAGCGTCCTGATGGGGTTCGCCGCGGTGATGGCGGCGCTCGGAGGCTTCTCCACCGCCTTCCGCGACGGCAGCGCGGACGTGCTGGTCGCCATGGACGGCCGCGACCCGGCCACCGCCACCAACCCGCCGGTGCTCACGCCGGTCGGGCTCAGCTACTGGCCGATGGCCGGCGCCTTCGGCGTCGCGGTGTCCGTGGTCGGCCTGGCGGTCGACACGACCCTGTTCTGGGTGGGCGTCGTGCTGCTCGCCATCGTCATGGTCTCCTGGACCGTCCGGGCGTGGGCCGAGCGGGCCACCGGCGACCAGGGCGCCAACCGTGAGCTGCGCCACGACCTGATGGACCCGCTCGAGGTGCCGGTCCTGTCGGTGCTGACCCTGGCGGTCATCGTCCTGTGCATCTCCCGCCTCCTGCTGGCGATCCCGCAGGAGGTCGCCGTCTACATGATCATCATGGCGGCGATCATCGTCTTCGTGATGGCCTTCATCCTCGCCAGCCGACCCGAGCTGACGAGGACGGTGGTGGTCTCCGTGCTGCTGGTCGGCGGCGTGGTCATCATCGCCGCGGGGATCGCCGGCGGCGTCGCCGGCGAGCAGACGGGCGAGGAGCACGGTGCGGGTATCGCCCCCACCGTCGTGGTCGATTCGGCTTCCGGGAGCGGGGCGGTGGATACTCTCACCCTGCTCGCCGGTGAGTGAGAGGTTGGGAATGCGGAACAAGCGCAACGCGGCGATCGCCGGGATCGTCTCGCTGGTCGTCATGACGATCTGCCTCTGGCTGATCGTCCGCAACATCGGCGACCCGGCCATGCCGCTCAACACCCTGGCGCCGGCCGGCAAGCAGAACTGGGAGATCTTCAACCTGGTCAAGCCGGTGTTCTTCATCGCTGGCCTGGTGTTCCTCGCGGTGGAGGCCGGGGTCATCTGGATGGCCGTGCGCTTCAAGCGCAACAAGGACGACGTCGACGGCGTCGGCGAGCCCACCCAGACCCACGGCAACACCACGCTGGAGATCGGCTGGACCCTGGTCCCGGCGCTCGTGCTGGCCATCCTTGCCGTCTTCAACGTCAAGACCGTGCTCGAGATCGAGAAGTCCGAGAACCCGATCGAGGTCCGCGTCATCGGCCAGCAGTGGTGGTGGGAGTACCGCTACGACACCAACAACGACGGCACGGTCGACATCATCACCGCCACCCAGGTCGTGGTGCCGGTCGGACGCGACGTCAAGATGAAGCTCCAGTCCAACGACGTCATCCACTCGTTCTGGATCCCGGCCATCAACGGCAAGCTCGACGCGGTTCCCGGACGGACCCACACGCTGATCATGACCGCCGACAAGCCCGGCATCTACCAGGGCCAGTGCACCGAGTACTGCGGCCTGTCCCACGGCGTGATGCGCATGGAGCTCAAGGCCCTGCCGCCGGCCGAGTTCGACAAGTGGGTCGACGCCATGACATCGGTCCCGGACCAGCCGACCGACCCCAAGGCGATCGCCGGCCAGGAGCTGTTCGTCTCGCAGTGCGCCCGCTGCCACCAGGTCGACGGGCTGACACCGGAGTCATCGCCGCCATTCAAGTACTCCAAGTTGCCCGACCCCGAGTACGGCCAGACGGTCGACAGCACGCTCACGTCCAAGAACGCCCCGAACCTGACACACCTGATGATGCGTCAGACGTTCGCCGGCTCGCTGCTGCCGCTGTACCAGGGCAAGGCCGCCGAGTCGGTCACCGCCGTCCCCGACGGCGTCCCGGATCGCTCCAACCTCAAGGACTGGCTCCGCGATCCGGAGTCCGTCAAGCCGATGAACCCCGAGAACAACCAGGGCATGCCCAACCTGCAGCTCTCGGAGACCCAGATCGATCAGCTCGTCGCCTACCTGGTGACCCTCAAGTAGGCCGGCCGGAGAAGGATCAGAAGGACTGCTCATGGCACTCGTCGAAGATCATCCCCCGCTCGAGCTCGGCAGCGGCGCCGCCACGGTGTCCAAGCCCCTCGGCGTGTTCGCCCGCCCCACGGCGACCCACGGCTGGAAGTCGTGGCTCTTCACGGTCGACCACAAGAAGATCGGCATCATGTACGGCGTCGCCGCCTTCTTCTTCCTGCTGGTCGGCGGGTCCGAGGCGCTGCTGATCCGCACCCAGCTCGCGGTCCCGGGCGCCAAGCTGCTGTCGGCCGACGTGTACAACCAGGTCTTCACCATGCACGGCGTGACGATGATCTTCCTCGCCGTCATGCCGATGCAGTCGGCGTTCGCCAACTACCTGCTGCCGTTGCAGATCGGCGCCCGTGACGTCGCCTTCCCCCGGATGAACGCCCTGTCGCTGTGGATCTGGCTCAGCGGCGCCATCTTCTTCAACACCTCGTGGTTCCTCGGCGGCGGCGCCAACGGCGGCTGGTTCAACTACGCCCCCAACTCGGGCGTGACTTTCTCGCCGGGCCACGGCATCGACTTCTACGCCGTCGGCCTCATCATCATGGGCATCGGCTCGACCGTGTCGGCCATCAACCTGACCGTCACCGTGCTCAACATGCGTTCACCGGGCATGACCCTCATGCGCATGCCGGTGTTCACCTGGATGGCGTTCGTCACGCAGGTGCTGCTGGTGTTCGCCCTTCCGGTGATCACCGTGGCTCTGTTCCTGCTGATGTTCGACCGTCTCTTCGACGCCACCTTCTTCGACGCCTCGAAGGGCGGTGACCCGTTCCTGTGGCAGAACCTGTTCTGGATATTCGGGCACCCCGAGGTGTACATCATGATCCTGCCCAGCTTCGGGATCGTGTCCGAGATCATCCCGGTGTTCTCCCGCAAGCCGATCTTCGGCTACCCGTTCATGGTCGGCTCCGGCATCGCCATCGGCTTCATGGGCTGGGGCGTGTGGGCGCACCACATGTTCGCCTCGGGCATCGGCACCCTGTCGGTGCTGGCGTTCTCGCTCGCCACCATGTTCATCGCCGTGCCGACCGGCGTGAAGATCCTCAACTGGATGGCCACCATGTACGGCGGCCGCATCCGGTTGAGCACACCGATGCTGTTCTCGATCGGCCTGGTCGCCATGTTCACCATCGGCGGCCTGTCGGGCGTGACCCACGCCTTCGCCCCCGCCGACGCCCAGCAGACCGACACCTACTACATCGTCGCCCACTTCCACTACGTGCTGTTCGGTGGCGCGCTGCTCGGGCTGTTCGGCGGCATGTACTTCTGGTGGCCCAAGATGTTCGGCCACTTCCTGAACGAGAAGATGGGCAAGTGGAACTTCTGGATCATGCTCGTCGGGTTCAACCTGACGTTCGGTCCCATGCACATCCTCGGGCTGCAGGGGATGATGCGACGCACCTACACCTACACCGAGGGCCAGGGCTTCAACTTCTGGAACCTCATCGCCACGATCGGCGCCTTCACCATCGCCGTGTCGCTGATCCTGTTCATGGTCAACGTCGCTCTGAGCTACCGGCGTCACAAGGCCAACCCCGTCGATCCGGGGCCCGACCCGTGGGACGCCCGTTCGCCGGAGTGGATGATCCCGTCGCCGGCCCCCGAGCACAACTTCGACGAGCTCCCGGTGGTCGAGGAGGTCGACGAGTTCTGGCACCGCAAGTACGGCCATGACGAGAACGGCCGCCTGGTTCGCATCGCCCGCACCGAGGACGTCGTGCAGAAGGGTGACGCCACCGACGTGCACCTCCCGTCGCCGTCGTACTGGCCGCTGGTCATGGCCTGTGGGTTCCCGTTCGTGGGCTACGGCCTGATCTTCAACTACTGGTGGCTGGTCCCGGGTGTGCTCCTGATCATCCTGGGCATCTTCGGCTGGGTGTTCGAGCCGTCGACCGACCCGAGCGCCGGGCACCACCACGACGACGATTACCCGACCGACGACCGGCCCGACGCCGTCGATGGCTCCGAGGACGCCCCGACCGACGCCGAGGCCGGTGACGGCGAGGTGGACGGCAGCTCCGACGACGCGGACGAGCGCACGCTCGAGCCGGCAATGGCCAGCACGGAGGAGACGACCGTTGGCTGACATCGCCCTCGAACCGGTCGAGGACCTGGAGTTCCCCGACGACACCCACGCCACCTCCACCGGCATCTCCAACACGAAGATGGCGATGTGGGTGTACCTGGCCTCGGACTGCCTGCTGTTCGGCGGTCTGATCTCCACCTACCTGCTCTACAAGAACCGGCCCGGCAGCATCCCGGGCCTGGCCGGGTCGCCGCTCAAGGCGTCGGAGCTGTTCAACATCCCGTTCACGTCGATGACGAGCTTCATCCTGCTGATGAGCTCGCTCACGATGGTCCTGGCGGTCAACGCCGTCATGGGCGGGGACCACAAGCGGATGCGTCTGTGGCTGTCGGCCACCTGCGTGCTCGGCGGGCTGTTCCTGGCCGGCCAGGTCTACGAGTTCACCGAGTTCGTCCGCGAGGGGCTCGGCTACACCTCCAACGTGTCGGCCTCGGCGTTCTACACGCTGACCGGCTTCCACGGCGCCCACGTGGCGATCGGCATCATCATGCTGTTCAGCGCCGTCGGCTACTCGTTCCGCAAGCAGCTGCAGGCCGAGGCCGTCGAGGTCCTGGGCCTCTACTGGCACTTCGTGGACATCGTGTGGGTGGTGATCTTCGCGATCGTCTACCTGATCCCGTGACCCGCCACCGCACCGACCCCGAACGACCCCTTCCCGAGACGACGCAGGAGCCAGCGTGAGCACCACCGTTGAGGAACTCGACGACGACTCCCCGGTGCATCCGGGCGAACACCACACCCACGGTCCGTCGACCTCCACCTACTTCACGATCTTCTGGGTGCTCGTCGCCATCACGGCGCTCGAGGTGTCCACCTACTTCTGGTCGTCGTGGTTCGGCGACGGATCGCACTACCCGGCGGTCGTGCTGCTGGTGGTCATGATGGTGGTCAAGTTCATCCTGATCGCCTCGTTCTTCATGCACCTGCGCTTCGACAGCAAGCTCCTGTCGAGGATCTTCTACTTCGGTCTGCTCGTGGCGATGATGGTCTACGTGGCCGCTCTGGCGACCATGAACATCTTCACCGACAACGGCAACCCCTGGTTCAACGACCCGCCGCCGGCGGTGACCACGACGACGGTCGCCCCCGCCGGCGGCTGATCGAACCCGACACGATCTGCGACCGAGGGGCCCCGCTCAGGCGGGGCCTCTCCGCGTTCCCCGGGACCGCTACTCGGCCGACCAGCGGAACAGCAGCGCCGCGGCGACGGGGGCGACGACCGCCCATGCGGTCAGCGACACCCACGCCCAGGTGTCCACCCCGCCTCCTCCGAGGGAGCCGGTGATCACCTCGGTGAGCGGGGCGGCGGGGAGCGCCCGCGCCGCCGTGGCCAGACCGCTCGGCAGCTCCGACAGGGGGACGACCATGCCTCCGGTCAGCAGCAGCACCAGGTAGAGGCCGTTGGCCACGGCCAGGGTTCCGACGCCGGGCAGCGTGCCGGCGAGCAGCAGTCCGAGACCGCCGAACGCTGCGGTCCCGAGCAGGGCGCCCAGGACCGCCGGCGCCCAGCCCGCTGCCGGCGGCGACCAACCGAGCAGCACCGCGACGGCGATGAGCACCGCCCACTGGATCACCTCGGTAACCAGGACCGAGGTGATCTTGGCTGCCACCCACCGCCCCCGTCCGAGCGGCGATGCCCCCAGACGCTTGAGCACGCCGTAGTGGCGCTCGAACCCGGTGCCGATGCCGAGCGACACCAGCGAGCTCGACATGACGGCCAACGCGAGCACCGCCGGGGCCAGGTAGTCGATCGGCTCGTCGACGTCGCCGTGGGGGAGCACGTCGACGGTCGAGAAGAACACCAGGATCAGCAGCGGGATCCCGAGGTTGACCAGCAGCTGCTCGCCCTGGCGGGCTCCGAGCACCAACTCGGTGCGCAGCTGGGACCGGAACGCTCTCACCGTCGCCTCCCTCGTCCACGTCGTCGGGCGGCGGGACCGCCCGGATCTCCGGCGTCGGGCCCGCGGTCGTGGGCGGTCAGGCGGCGGAACACGTCGTCGAGGCGCTGCCGCCCGGCCCGGAGGTCCTGCAGCGGCAGGTCCCGTTCGGCGAGCCACGCGGTCACCGCGGCCACGTTCGCCGGGCTGGGGTCGGTCTCGACGCGGAACTCGCCCCGGCTCACCCGACGGACCGGGACGCCGAGGTGGGCGGCCAGGTCGTCGACGGGGAGTTCGTCGGGCGCGCCGAACAGGATGTGGTCGGAGTCGCTGGGGCGGACCAGCTCGGCCGGGGACCCGGCGGCGACGACGGTGCCCCGGTCGATGATCACCACGTGGTCCGAGCACCGCTCGGCCTCGTCGAGGTCGTGGGTCGTCATCACCACCGCCACCCCGTCTTCGCTCAGCGACGCCACCACCTCGCGCACGGCGTCGCGGCCCTCGAGGTCGATGCCGGCGGTGGGCTCGTCGAGGAACACCACATCGGGACGCCCGATGATCGCCAGCGCCAGCGACAGCCGGCGCTGCTCGCCGCCCGACAGTCGTCGGAATGCGGTACCGGCCCGGTGCGACAGCCCGACACGCTCCAGCAGCTCGGCCGGATCGAGCGGCCGTTCGAAGAATCCGGCGTACTGGGTCAGCAGCTCGGCGGGACGGATGGCGGTGGGGATGCCGCCGTCCTGCAGCATCACCCCGACCCGGTGGCTGAGGCGTCGGTGGTCGGTGATCGGGTCGAGGCCGAGCACTCGGGTCCGGCCGCCTGCCGCGGGGCGGTAGCCCTCGAGGTGCTCGACGGTCGAGGTCTTGCCGGCGCCGTTGGGGCCGAGCACGGTGGTGACCTGCCCGGCCCGAGCGGTGAACGACACGCCGTCGACCGCGGTGAGCTCCCCGTAGCGGATGACCAGGTCCTCGACGACGACGGCCTCGCCTCCGGAGCCGGTGGTGGGCGATCCGGTCGTGGTCACGTCGAGCGACGCTACCGGCGGGCCACGAGCCCGGGCACGTCGGAGGGGCGCTCCGCCACCGCCCAGGCTCCCGCGGCCTGCAGCTCGCCGACCGTGCCGTAGCCCCAGGTCGCGCCGATGCAGTCGATCCCGTGGGCGGCTGCGCCGAGCACGTCCAGGTCACGGTCGCCGACGAGCACGCAGTCCGAGGGTGCGGGGTCTCCGAGGCCGGCCAGGGTGCGGGCGAGCACGTCGGTCTTGGAGGTGCTCGTCCCGTCCATGGACGCGGCGCCGATCACCGTGAACCGGTCGGTCAGACCGAAGTGGTCGAGCATGGTGCGCGTCGGACCCTCGCCCTTGGACGTCGCGGTGGCGAGGGTGTGACCCGCCGCGGCCACGGCGTCGAGCATGTCGACCGCTCCGTCGTAGAGGCTGGCCTCGTACACGCCGGTCCGCACGTAGCGGTCCCGGTACAGACGGACGCCGGCCTCGACGTGCCCGGCCGGTACCCCCACCATCTCGAGCATCAGCGGCAGCGGCAGCCCGATGTGGGAGCGCAGGACCTGATCGGTCGGCACTTGGAGGCCGAGTGCGTCCAGGGTGTGGACCATGCACGCCAGGATCCCGGGCTCGGAGTCCCAGACCGTGCCGTCGAGGTCGAACACGACGTTCACGTCGGAGCTCCCGGCACGTCGCCGGTGCGGGGTGCCCGTCGGTGCTCCCACAGCAGCCACTGGGCCCGGTCTCCGTCGGGGTCGAAGTGGGCGACCTTCACCGGCGCGGGATGGTCGAGGCTGACGATGTCGGTCGGTGACGAGAACCCGAACGTCACCGGCGAGGTGACCGGGGGCTGCCACCCGTCGACGTTGCGGGGCGACGGGGTGACGACGACGGTTCCGGGGTCGTCGCCGGCGGTGACGGTGAGGGTGGCGAATGCGTGCTCGTACACGCCGGTCAGCCGGTCGAGGTCTGGGCGCAGGTCCGGGTCCGGCACCGGGTCGGCCTCCACGACTCCGAGCAGCTCGGCCAGCATCGTCCGGCGCACGGACTGGGTGACCGCCGCGCCGTTGGTGGCGTTGGTCAGCACCACGATCCCGAGCCGCTGGTCGGGGGCGATGACCAGGTCGCTGATGTAGCCGACCGTCGTGCCGCCGTGCTCGATCGTCGTCACCGGTCCGCTCGGGTCCGGTGATGCCGACCCGCGGGCCGGCGCGTGCTCGGGGCCGACCTCGTGGGTGTGGACGAACCAGTCGAGCGCGACCGACTCCCCGGGGCGGACCTCGGCGGTGACCGGGTGGTGCAGTCGTCGGAGCGAGTCGTCGGTGAGCAGCCGGGTGCCGTCGAGGCCGGTGCCGCTCCACTGGAACCGGCACCACACGAGCAGGTGGTTCACCGACGCCACCAGACCGCCCGCCGCGCGGTCGAGCGGGGTGAGCTCCCAGCCGGGCTGCCAGCCGATGCCACGCAGCACGTACGCGGCGCCGTCGAACATCCAGTGCGGCGCGGCGACGTCGCGGGTGATGACATCGTCGGCCCGGAACCCGGCGGTCGCCATGCCCAGGGGATCGAGGAGCCGTTCCCTCACGAAGCTCTCGAAGGGGACACCGGCCGCAGCCGCGATCACCTCGCCGACGATCGAGAAGCCCGCGTTGTTGTACGACCAGCCCGTCCCGGGATGGAAGAACCGACGCGCCGTCGCCAGCGTCGCCAGGCCGTCCCGCGCGCCCTCGACGAACAGGTGGTCGCCGTCGAACCCGGCGGTGTGGGCGAGCGCGACCTCGACGGTGATCGCCTCGGTGTCGAGGCCGGTCGCGTCGCCCAGGCCGGGCAGGTGCGCCTCGACAGGGTCGTCGAGGGAGAGGCGACCGTCCTGGACCAGGGCCAGCACCGCGGCGGAGGTCAGGGTCTTGGTGATCGAGCCCACCTGGAACAAGGTGTCGCCGTCGACCGCCCGGGGCAGCTCGTGGTGACCGACCCCGGCGCCGGTGACGTGGCGGACGTCGTTCGACACCACGCCGGCGACCGCCCCCGGCACGTGGTGCTCGGCGAGCGCCGCCTGCAACGCCTCCGCCAGCAGCGCGGTCACCGCGTCGTCGTCGGGAGCGTCGGTCAGCGGGAGGGCGTCAGCCATGGCGGCACCCTAGCCAGGGGCACCAACGGGTTCGGGGGCGTGAGGCGGGCGCCGCTACCGTGCGGGGATGCTCGACGTGCGCCTGTTCCGCAACGACCCCGACGCGGTGCGCGTCGGGCTCGCCCGCCGTGGCGAGGACCCGGGCGCCGTCGACGAGGTCGTCCGCCTCGACGCCGAGCTTCGCAACCTGACCGCGCGTCGCGACGGGCTCCGCGCCGAGATCCGCACGCTGTCCAACGAAGTCGGCAAGCTGTTCCGCGAGAAGCGCCAGGACGAGGCCGCCGAACTGCAGGAGCAGAGCCGCATCCTCGGCGCCGAGGAGAAGGCGCTCGACGTCGGCGCGGACGAGATGGCCGCCGAGCTGCGCGAGAAGCTGCTGCGCATCCCGAACCTCCCGTCGCCCGACGCGCCCGACGGCCTCGGCGAGGACGACAACGTCGTGGTCCGCGTCGAGGGCTTCGACGCCGACCGCTACGCCGATCACCAACGCGTGTCCCACTGGGAGATCGGCGAGCAGCTCGGCATCCTCGACGTGGAACGGGCCGTCAAGCTGTCGGGATCGATGTTCGTCATGTACCGCGGGGCCGGCGCCGCGCTGGTGAGGGCGCTGTGCCAGCTGGCGCTCGACCGCAACGTCGACCTGTACGAGGAGATCCGGCCACCGACGCTGGTGCGCACCGACACCATGGTCTCGACCGGTCACCTCCCCAAGTTCGAGGAAGAGGCGTACCACCTCGAGCGCGACGACCTGTGGGCCATCCCCACCGCCGAGGTGCCGCTCACCTCGCTGGGCCGCGACGAGATCGTCGACGAGGCCGACCTGCCCCGTCGCTTCTGCGCCCACACCAGCTGCTTCCGTCGCGAGGCCGGCTCCGCCGGCAAGGACACACGCGGACTGCTGCGCGTGCACGAGTTCGACAAGGTCGAGATCCTCGCCTACTCGACGCCGGCCCAGGCGGCCGGGCTGCACTCCGAGATCCTCGACCGGGCCGAGTCGACCATCCGGGACCTCGGACTGGCCTACCGCGTCCTGGACCTGTGCGCCGGTGACCTGGGCGCGTCGGCGCGACGCACCTTCGACATCGAGGTGTTCGCACCCGGCGCCGACCGCTGGCTCGAGGTCAGCTCGGTCAGCTGGTTCGGCGACTACCAGGCCCGTCGGGCCAACCTGCGGTACCGGCCGGCAGAGGGCAAGGGCACCGAGATCCTCCACACCCTCAACGGTTCGGCCCTGGCCGTCCCCCGGGTCTGGGCCGCGATCGTGGAGACCTACCGCCGTACCGACGGGCGGGTCGACGTCCCCGACCTGCTCCAGCCGTACCTCCGGGGACTCACGGTCATCGGTTGACGTGATGGCCCCGTGACGTGACCGATCCCGTCCGACCACGACGGCCGCTGCCGAGCGGAGCCCGTACGGTGCTGCGTGCCCAGGCCGACGTGGTGGCGGGTCTGCTGCGCTGGATCGCCCTCGGGATGCTCGTCGGGGTGCTCGGCGGCCTGGCCTCCGCGGTGTTCCTGGTGTCGTTGCAGTGGGCGACGGAGACCTTCGACCGCCACGGCGCCATCCTGTGGTTCCTGCCGCTGGCCGGCCTGGCGATCGGTCTCGCCTACCACTACGGCGGCGGCCGGTCCGTCGAGGGCAACAACCTGATCCTCGGCGAGATCCACGACCCGACCGACTGGGTGCCGCGCCGCATGGCGCCGATGGTGCTCATCGGGACGATCGTCACGCACCTCTTCGGAGGCTCCGCCGGCCGGGAGGGGACCGCCATCCAGATGAGCGGCAGCCTGACCGACGCCGCGTCGCGGGTCCTGCGCCTGCGCGGCGAGGACCGACGCATCATGCTGGTGACCGCCATAGCCGGCGGGTTCGGCGCGGTCTTCGGCGTGCCGCTGGCCGGTGCGGTGTTCGCCCTCGAGGTGCAGTCCGTCGGCCGGGTCCGCTACGAGGCGCTCGTGCCGTGCCTCGTCGCGTCGGTCACCGGCGACCTGGTCGTGCGCGGCGTGGGCGTGCACCACACGATCACTCCGCACCTCGGCCAGGTCGACCTGTCGGTGGGACTGCTGTTGAAGGTGGCGGTGGCGGGAATCGCCTGCGGACTGGTGTCGGTGCTGTTCAGCCTCGCGGACCACTGGGTGAAGCAGGCGTCGCGCCTGATCGCGTGGCCGCCGGCCCGACCCCTCATCGGTGGCGCGCTCGTCGTCGCCCTGACCTACGCGGTCGGGAACCGCTACTACAACGGACTGTCCGAGGGCCTGGTCGAGGTCAGCCTGGCCGGGGCGCCGGTTCCGACCTGGGCGTTCGCTCTCAAGCTCCTGTTCACCGCCGTGACCCTGGGTTCGGGATTCGTGGGCGGCGAGGTCACTCCGCTGTTCGTGATCGGCGCGACCCTGGGCGCCGCGCTGGCCGGACCGCTCGGGGTGCCGCCGGCCCTGCTGGCGGCGCTGGGGTTCGTGGCCGTGTTCGCCGGGGCGGCGAAGACCCCGCTCGCCTGCACGATCATGGGGGTCGAGATGTTCGGATCCGGAGCGATCCCGTACTTCGCCGTCGTCTGCGTCATGAGCTACGTGTTCTCCACCCACCTCGGCATCTACCCGTCGCAGCGCTCGGTCGGTCCCAAGGTGCCGTCCTGGCGGTTGGACCGCGGTGATCGCGTTGCCGACGGAGGATCGGTTGACCGCGGCGCTGGCAGTGGCGGTGCCGGGGACGCCGGCGCGGACGGCGGCGACCGGACCTGAGCTGGCAGGACCTGACTTGGCCGGAGCTGGGCGGTCCTGATGGGCCACGGAGCGAGCGGATCTACCCTTGAGCCGTGATCGACGAACCAGCGCCGGTCTCGGTGGGTGACGGACCCGCTGGACTGGCCCACCGCACGGACTACGACTGGGGCGTCCTGGTCGAGTCCGATGCCCCAGCAGGCCCTTACGAGCTGTTCGACCGCTGGCTGGCCGACGCCGAGTCGGCCGGTGAGGCCGAGTTCAACTCGATGGCCCTGGCGACGGTCGACGACGGTCGACCGACGGTGCGCAACGTGCTGCTCCGCGGCGTCGACGACGAGGGTCGGTTCCAGTTCTTCACCAACCGCGACAGCCGCAAGGGCGTCGAGATCGCCGCCGACCCACACGTAGCGCTGCTGTTCAGCTGGTTGGGGATCCACCGCCAGGTCCGCGTCGAGGGCATCGCGGTTCCGGCACCCGACGACGTCAGCGACCGCTACTTCGCCTCACGGCCGCGCGACAGCCGCGTCGGGGCGTGGGCCAGCGAGCAGTCGAGCGTCCTGGCCGACCGGGCCGAGCTCGAGGCCCGGGTCGCGGAAGCCGCCGTTCGCTTCGCCGAGGGCGATGTGCCCCGGCCCCCGAACTGGGGTGGCTACCTGGTGACGCCCGAGGTCTTCGAGTTCTGGCAGGGCCGGCCGAGCCGGCTGCACGACCGCCTCCGGTACCGGCGTGACCCCGCGGGTGGCTGGGTCCGCGACCGACTCGCCCCCTGACCCACCCCGACGATCCCCACCTCCGACACCGTTCTGTAGTGCGAGATCCAGGCGTTCGCCTGGATCTCGCACTACAGAACGAGGGGACGGCGGACTCCGTCGGCGCCCTTGACCGAAGCGCCGGTGGACAGCACGTGATCGGACCGCTCCGGAACGTGGATCTGCACTCCGCAGAACACGGCCACGTCCATGGTCCGCCAGGCCTCGAGCGCGTCGAGCTCGGTCCACATCTCGTCCTCGATCGCGGTGGCGACCCGCAGGGTCAGCTCCACGATCTCCAGCGGGACGGTGCCCGATCCCTGCTCGGCGAACCGCAGCAGTCGTTGGGCCTCGTGGTCGTCGAGGCCGGGCGGCAACGACTCCGCCGGTCCGTTCTTGAGGACGTCGAGCAGGGCGTTGATGGCACCGCAGGTCGAGGTGGGTCGGTCCTGGTGGCGTCGGAGGCTCTGGCCGAGCCCGCCGGCGGGATCCATGCCGATGTGGGGGAGTCCGAACACGAGCAGGTGGCCGCGTCCGTCCGCGTCGGGGACGTGGGACAGGCACGCCTGCCACCCGGTGCGCCCGAGCGACGGCAGGCCGCCCAGACCGCCGAGGGCGAACGGGCGGTGCCAGCGCTGCGCGACCTGCTCGATCAGCTGCTGGGTCAGCTCGTCGCGGCAGATCGACACCGCCGCGAAGGTCCCGTCGGGTCGGAAGTCGAACGGGTCGAGGGCGGTGGCGACCCGGTCCAGGTACGTGCCGATCGGCATGGCGTCGGGGAACTGCGAGCGGAGGCGGGTCAGCACGGGCACCCGGTCACCCTAGGACCGATCCGATTCCCGACCCCGATCGGGTGGGCCGACGTGGTCCCGCGCGTCGCCCGGGGGTCGGTCCGCGCCACGGCGGCTGATCAACGCCGCGGCGACGACCGCCCCGATGACCAGAGCTGCGGCGACGGCCAGGCGGGCACCGCCGATCCGCTCCACGTGGTTCTGCAGCCAGCTCTGAACGTCGCGGGTCCAGTCGACGACCGGCGACGAGGCGCCCGAGTCGAGCTCGCGCAGCTCGACCCAGGCGTAGTAGCCGACGAAGAGGCCGGCCACGATGAGCAGCGCTCCGGAGATGGCGGCCATGTGCGGCATCAGCCGTCGGAACGCGGTGACCACCCCGGTGCGGGCCAGGGCGACGGCCACGGTCAGGATGGCGAGCGTCATCCCCATCCCCAGCCCGTAGGCGACGAACGCCCCGACGCTCTGGCCGAAGCTGCCGTCGAGGGTGACCGACACCAGCGAGATGAACACCGGGATCGTGCAGCTCAACGACGCGACGGCGTAGGAGATGCCGAACAGGAACATGGTGACGAGTTCGCGCCCGCTGCGGTTGAGGTCCAGGTGCGGCAGTCGCAGGGTGGGCTCGAACCCGCGGAGCACCGCCACGCCCAGGACGACCAGGCCGACGCCGATCACCAGCGTGAACCAGGGCAGGCGACGCCCGATGACAGACGACACCGACGACCAGGCCAGGCCCATCACCCCGAACACGACCAGGAACCCGGCGGTCACCGCGGCCGACACCACGAGCGCCCGCAGCACCGGGCTGGGATTGGCACGGCGAGCGTCGGCGGAGTCGGTCGTCGCATCCGACCCGGCGGGGTCGAGCCCCAGGAAGTAGGTCAGGTACGCCGGGAGCAGGGCGAAGCCGCACGGGTTGACCGTGGCGACCATCCCGGCGGAGAAGGCCAGGGCCAGGCGTGCGCCCACGGGTTCGGAGATCCTGTCCGGCGCCGGCCGCTCAGCCGAGCAGGCCCCGGTCGCGGAGGATGCCGTCGACCTCGTCGGAGGTGAGCGCGCCGTTGTGGGCCTCGACCACGGTGCCCTTCGCGTCGATGAACACGGTGCGGGGCAGGGCGGTCCCCCCGAAGGCGGCGAAGATGTCGGCGCCGGGGTCGCGTCCGTTGGGGTAGGTCACCCCGGTCTGCTCGACCATCTCGCGCCCGGCTGCCTCGGTGTCGGTCACGTCGACACCCACGACGGCCACCTGTCCGGAGTGCGACGTCCACACCCGTTCCAGATCCGGCATCTCCTTGAGGCACGGCGCGCAGGTCGAGGACCAGAAGTTCAGCACCACCGGGCGGCCCTGGAACGCCGACAGCCGGGTCGTGGTGCCGTCGAGGAGGTTCAGGCGCACGTCCGGGGCCGGCGAACCGACGGTGGCGGGGTCGGTGCCTGCGGGGACGAGCGATCCGCCGTCGATCTGCTCGAGGGCCTTCTCGACCGGGATGGCGTCGCTGTCGGATCGGGTGCCGATCCACAGGACGAGTCCGGCGGCGGCCAGGGCGATGGCGGTGGCCAGGAACAGCCCGAGCGGCCCGATCGGCAGCCCGGAGCGGCGCCGGCGTCCGGGCTGAGCCGGGTCGTCGGCGGGCTGTTCGGCGGTGGTCTCGTCGGTCCGCGTCATGGTGCGGGGATCCTGGCCGGGGGGACGGGCGGGCTCCGGTGGAGGGGCCCGCGAGGGCCCCTCCACTGTAGTGATCCGGACCTCATCGGTCAGCTCGCGGTCGGTGCGTCACCGTCCGTCGGGTCCGGAGGACTCGGTTCCGTTCAGCCGGGAGATCCGGCGCGCACCAGGCGCCGGTACGGCTCGGGGACCTCGACCTCGGGGAAGCGGTCGCCGGGTCGTTCGACCTTGGGCGGCCGTCCCCGACGCCTCTTGTGCAGGACGATCCGGCCGGACACGAACAGGTGCCCACCCCAGATTCCGAACTGCTCGCCGCGTTCGACCGCGGCGTCCAGACATCGGGTCCGGACCGGACAGCTGAGGCAGATGCGTTTGGCGTCGCCGATCTCGTCGACGTCGTCGCTGAAGAACAGCTCGGTGCTCAGGTCGCGACACAGGGCGTCGGTCTCCCACTCGGAGCGGTCGAGCACTCCGGGTGCGGCGGCCAGGGCGCTGCCCGAGGGTCGGGGGCGGGTGTCGACGATGGTCATGGTGGATCTCCTGGTTCGGACGGGGTGGCGGTGGGTCGAGGTGGTGGTCGGTAGGACTGGCGGCTGTGGTTCGAGCGGCTGTGGTTCGGGCGGCTGTGGTTCGGGCAGCGGGCTGGTGGTGAGACCCCGACGCCGAAAAGCGCAAGAGCCGCCCGGTGGAGTTCCACCCGGCGGCTCTGGGGCCTTCCTGCGCTGTGACCTCTGGGTCAGGGCGGAGGGGCTCCTCGTCGGGCGGTGGCAGTGGCCGGCTTGGTGGCGGCCGGCGTGGTGCCGTACTCGTTCGCAATCCCGAATCGGTTGCCGGTCGGGCAGAGATGCAGACGCGCACGCACCACGTCGGAGCGCCACATGGCGTGCTCGGCGTGGAAGGTCGTGGTGGTGCTCATCGGTCTGCTCTGGTTGGAGTCTGGTGTCGTTCGCCGCCGGTGCGGCCGGAGATCCCGGCCGTACCGGCTCGTGGGTCGAGCGAACCACGGCCCTCGGGGGGCGGTCAAGCGAATTTCCGGAGATCTGTCGGATCGGCCCGGATCGGCCCGGATCGGCCCGGATCGGCCCGGACCGGGGTCTGGCGTCAGGCGGGGACGGGGCGGTAGCGCAGCCGGGCGTCCTCATCGGTGCGGACCGCCATCCGGCCCTCGTGCTGGAGGTGCAGGAGGTGGGCGTAGGTCTCCGACTCGGCCATCGGGCCCCACGACCGCTCCTGGAACAGCCGGCGGGAGTAGTCCCGGACGGTGGCGTCGCCCAGCTCCTGGCCCAGCCGTTCGAGCTGGGCGATGCGCTCGACGTGGTGACCGATGATGTCGTCGACGCGGCCGGCGAGGTCGTCGAAGGGCAGTCCGTGCGCGGGGAGCACCCGGGTCACCACGTCGAGGGCCGCGACGCGGTGCAGCGCGGCGACGAACTCCGCCAGCGGGTCGTCGTCGCCGGTCATGCCCGAGATGTGGGGGGTGATGGTGGGCAGCACGTGGTCGCCGGACAGGAACGTGCCGTCGGCCGGGTCGAGGAGGCAGATGTGGTCCCCGGTGTGGCCGGGGGTGTGCACGACCTGCCACTCGCGGCCGCCCAGGCGCAGCACCTCCAGATCGTCGACCCGGACGGTCGGGTCCAGGCGCAGCAACCCCTGCTTGGACAGGTCGTCCCAGGCCCGCATCGCCTCGAGCTCTCCGGGGCCGGGCTTGAACCCCTCCTCGCCCCACGGCGTCGGACGGGGCGGCACCTCAGGCATCGGCCCCTCGCCGAAGAGGACCTCGGCCAGACGCTCGTTGCGGGGTCGGTCGTCGTCCCCGCCGGGCTCCAGCGGGTCGGTCGCCACGGTCAGCTCGGTCAGGTCGTCGGCGAACGGATCCGGCGACGGGTCGAACGGGGTGTGGAAGCGACGGTGGGCGACCACCTCGCAGCGGTGTTCGACCCTGAGCCGCCCTGCCCCGCCGAAGTGGTCCGGATGGGAGTGGGTGACCAGCACGGTGTGGATGTGCTCGGGCGCGATGTCGATCGAGCGCAGACGTTCGATGAGCACCTGGTGGGTCCACGGGTCCGGCATGCCCGGGTCGACCAGGGCGACGCCCCGTTCGTCCTCGAGGACGTAGCAGTTCACGTGACCCAGTCCCGGGATCATGATCGGGAGCTGGATGCGCCCGATCCCCGGCGCGACCTCGTCGACCTCGTCGCGGGCCGGCAGACGTTCCTGTCGTTCGACCATCAGGCCCCGGCGGCCGTGCCCGCGTCGTCGGGAGCGGGAGCGGGCGTCTCGGGCGCGGGTGCCTCGGGGGTGGGGGACGGCACGAACACGGCGTTGCGCCAGTGCACCAGCTCGGCGACCGACTCCTTGATGTCGTCCATGGCCCGGTGCGCGGACGACTTCTTGGTCAGACCGTCCAGGGATCCCGGGTACCAGCGGCGGGCCAATTCCTTGATGGTCGACACGTCGATCGAGCGGTAGTGCAGGTGCTCCTCGATCTCGGGCAGGTGGATCGCCAGGAAGCGGCGGTCCATGCCGATCGAGTTGCCGCACAAGGGGACGGTCCGGGGTTCGGGCACGTGGGTGCGGATGAACTCGAGCGTCTGTGCGCCCGCCTCCTCGAGGGTCAGGGTGGAGGAGCGGATCTCGTCGAGTAGACCGCTGCGGGTGTGCATGTCGACGACGATGGGCTCCATCTTGGCGAGCTCGTCCTCGGTGGTGTGGACGACCAGGTCCGGGCCCTCGGCGACGATGTTCAGGTCGTCGTCGGTCACCAGGGTGGCGATCTCGACGATCACGTTGCGGGCCGGGTCCAGGCCGGTCATCTCCAGGTCCATCCAGACGAGCACCGTCCCACCCTACGGTGACCGTCGACGGAAGCGCCCACCGGTGCCCGGGCTCGGCACGCCGACAGCGGTCCCGGTAGGGTCCGGCCGTGCTCGAGGTGCCCGTCGTCCGACTCGATCCCGAACTCCCGTTGCCCCGCTACGCCCGCCCGGGCGACGCCGGGGTCGACCTGGTGGCCGCGACCGATCTGGAGCTGGCGCCGGGCGGGCGGGGCCTGGTCCCCACCGGCGTCGCGGTGGCGATCCCCCGCGGCTACGCCGGGTTCATCCAGCCGCGCAGCGGGCTGGCGTTGCGCCACGGGGTGACCGTGCTCAACACCCCCGGGCTGATCGACGCCGACTACCGGGGTGAGCTCAAGGTGCTGCTGGTCAACCTCGATCCGGCCGAGACGTTCCTGGTGACCCGGGGTGAGCGCATCGCGCAGCTGGTGGTGCAGCCGGTCGAGCACGTCCGCTTCGTCGAGACCGACGAGCTGGACGACACCGACCGGGGCGAGGGCGGCTTCGGCCACACCGGCCGCTGACTGCAGCAGCCGTGCGGGTTCTGGCTGCGGTTCGGGCTGCCGGGGCGACCTGAACTGCAGCCAGAACTGCTTCGGGTCAGCGACGCGGGCCCCGGGAGCTCTGACGTGACGTCCGTGACCCCTTGCCGGTCGCGGAGCGACTGTCGTTCCCGGCGGGTCGGCCGTTCCCGGCGCGACTGTCGTTGCCGGTGGTCTTGTTGTTGCCGGTGGTCTTGCTCCTGCCTCCGGCGCGCGAGCCGGTGGACCGACCGGATCCGCCGGTGCCGCGGGGGTTCTGCTCGTGGCGGCGGCGGTGGCGTCGACGCCGGGGCGAGTCGGGCCGTTCCGCCGCGTCGCGGTCGGTGCGATCGCGGTCGGTGCGATCGCGGTCGGTGTGGCTGCGGCTCCTGCGGTCGTCGGCCCTGACGTCCTCGCCGGTGCGGGTGTCGCTGCGCCGCCGGTCGTCGCGGGGCCGGTCGGTCCGGCTTCGATCGCTGGTGCTCCGCTCGTTGCGGCCACGGGAGCGGTCGTTGCGGGCCTGCCCGGGCTTGCGCCCGTCCTGCCCGTCCCGACCGTCCTGCCCGTCCCGACCGTTACGGCGGGGCTCCCCGTTGCGCTCACGGTTCGATCGGGAGGTGCGGTCCGGTGTCGCGGCGTCGCTCCCGACCCGGCCGGACGACGCGTCGCGGGCCTCGGTCTTGGAACGCCGGTTGGACGGAGGCGCGGTGCGAGCTGGTCGGACGGCCGGCTCGCCGAGAGAGGTGGGGTCCGCGTCGAGCAGGCCGCTCGGCAGGTCCAGGCTGCGCTGCAGCCCGCGGACCGCGGACCGCTTCTCGGGGATGACCAGGCACACGACGACCCCGGCCGCGCCGGCCCGGGCGGTGCGCCCGGAGCGGTGCACGTAGTCCTTGGGGTCCTCGGGCGGGTCGAAGTGGATGACCGCGGCCACGTCGTCGACGTGGATTCCCCGGGCGGCGACGTCGGTGGCCACCAGCGCCTGGGCCCGACCGGCCCGGAAGTCCTCGAGCGCTCGGTCGCGCTGGTTCTGGGAACGATCGCCGTGGATCGCGGCTGCGGCCACGCCGGCGTTGGTGAGCTGCTTGGCGACGCGCTCGGCGCCGCGCTTGGTCCGGCAGAACACGACCGTCGGCCCCATGCGGTCCACGACCTGTGCTGCGGTGGCGACCCGCTCGGTGCGGTCGACGGCCCAGAAGTGGTGGGCGATGTCGGGGAGCTCCTCTTCGGGGACCTCGAGCTCGTGCAGGACGGGGTCGTGCTGGTAGTTGCGGACGAGCACGTCGATGTCGCCGTCGAGCGTGGCGGAGAAGAGCACGGTCTGGCGGTCGTCACGGCACTTGTCGAGCAGCTTGCGGACCTGCGGCAGGAAGCCCATGTCGGCCATGCGGTCGGCCTCGTCGAGCACGACCACGTCGACGTCGTCGAGGCGGACCAGGCGTTGGTCGATCAGGTCGGTCAACCGGCCGGGACACGCGACGGCGATGTCGACGCCCCGCTCGAGCGCCTTGATGTTGCGGGGGATGGGGACGCCACCGAAGAACGCCGCGACCCGCGGGCCCTTCCGTCCGGCGAGCTTGCTGAGCTCGTCGGCCACCTGGGTGGCGAGCTCACGGGTCGGTACGAGGACCAGCCGACGGGGTCGGCGACGTTCGGCGGTGGGGCAGCCGACGACGAGGGGGATGCCGAAGGCCAGGGTCTTGCCGGACCCGGTCGGGGCCTTGCCCGAGACGTCGCGGCCGGCGAGCGTGTCGGCCAGGGTCAGGGCCTGGATGGGGAAGGGGGCGTCGATGCCGCGCTCGGCCAGCGAGGCGACGATCGGCGCGGGCACGCCGAGGTCGGCGAAGGAGGTGTTCACTGTCATTCCTGTTCTGGTTGTTGCCGCATCGCCGTGACGGCGTGGGCGGCGGGCGCGACGACCGGGATCGGGCGACGTGCGATGGGGGGGATGTCTCAGGTGGTTCTCGCCGGAATGCAGTTGGCGTCACGACACCTGCGACTGGCGAACGCCCACGGTGCCCGAAGGCTCGACGTGATGCGTGAAGGACACCGTAGCAGGCTCCCGGCCGGATCCGCCCGTCCGGGGGTGGCAGGCGGCTCAGCCGACGGCGCTGAGAGGGTGCAGCACGTCGATGTACATGCTGGTGGCGCCGAGGGCCAGCAGCACCACGACCACCGCGGCGGCCGCCACCCGGAACCGGTTCGGGTCCAGCCGGTACCGGGGCCGTCGGCGTACCCGGGCGATGGCTCCTTCGGCCACGATCAGCGCGGCGTGACCGCCGTCGAGCGGCAGCAGCGGCAGCAGGTTGAACACCGCGATCGACGTGGAGAACAGGCCGGCGAGCAGCAGCAGTCGGCTCGGGTGCTGGTCGAGCAGCCCGTCGGTGAGCTGCGCCCCGCCGACCGCGGAGACCATGCGCTGCTCGGGGACCTCTCCGTCGGCGACCGACTTCGAGTAGTCAGCGGCGCCGGCGACGAGCTCGCCCAGGCTGGTGACGGTGTCGTGCGAGACCTCCCACATCAGCGACACGGATCCGGTCGCGGCTCGGGTGGGGCCGACGTCGATCTGCGGTGACCACATCGCGTAGCTCCAGAACAGGGCCAGCGCGACGGCGAAGTTGACGGCCACCCCGGCCAGGATGACCGCCAGCCGACGAGGACGAGACGCCGCGCGGTAGGTGAACGGCTCGAGTGACGCCTCGACCTCTTCGGACGGACCCATGCCCGGCACCTTGACGTAGCCGCCCAACACGACGGCCTTGATGCCGTAGCGCAGGCCGCGACGCGACGTCCGGCTCCACACGGTGGGACCGAAGCCCAGGAAGTACTCGGTGGGCGCCATCCCGCAGCGTCGTGCGACGACCAGGTGACCGAGCTCGTGCACCAGGATCAGCGCGACGAGGATCCCCAGGAACACCGCGGCGCCCGGCAGCCACCAGGCCAGGGCGACGACGATGGCGGCCAGGATCGCGGCTCGGGCGGGGTGCCATTCGGCGTCGCGGCCTTCGGCGCGTCCGGCGCGACGCCAGCGCACCAGGAGTCGTTGCGGGGGGGGATCCGGGCGGAGGACCTCGATGTCGGGTCGGGTCGGGGTCGAGGGTGCGTCACGGTCCGGAGTCACCTCCGGTCGCTGCGTCCCGGTCCCGGTGGTCCCGGCCCGGACCCCGGCGTGAGGCCGGGTGGGACCGGGGACGACGGGACCACCCGCCTGATGGTCGCTCCCCAGCTGCATCGATGCGCAACCTATCCACCGCGGAGCTACGGCGAAAGCGCGACCAGCGTTCTTGTAGGTGGCGGTCGCTGGGGTGACCTGTGGGCTACAAGTTCGGTGGGCCCTGCCGTTGTTGTAGGTGGCGGTCGCTGGGGTGACCTGTGGGCTACAAGTTCGGCGGTGGCGCCGGCGTCAGGCGTCGTCGAGCACGGCGAGGTGCGCGCCGTCGGCGATCAGCTCGCGGCGGCGGGGGCCGTCGGGTTCGTCGGTCCACACCACCAGCCGGGGCTCGCGACGCGCCGGGTCCCACTCGATCGACGTCAGCGCGTGGTCGAGCAGGCTCGTGCCCGAGTTGGCGTAGCGGACCGGCGACCCGGTCGCGTCGAGCGGCGACAGCATCGGCAGGTGCGTGTGGCCGAACAGCAGCCACGGCCAACCCACCGATCCGTCGGGTCGCACCGCTCCGATCGCCTCGCCGCGCGCCGTGGCCACCGCCGCCAGATGCGAGAACAGTCGCTCCTCGTCCAGCGAGTCGAACCGGCGGTTGCCGCCGATGCGGGGGTCGAGCGTGATGAGGCGGTTCCGGGCCCGTCCGGTGAGCAGCCGTCCGACCGCCTCCTCGTCGGGCAGCGGGTTGGTCGCGCCGTTCAGGCCGGGGAGGTCGTCGAAGGCGGTCGCCGTCCACGTGATGATGCGGCCGAGGAGCGCGGTGCCCGGACCGTTCCAGGCGTCGGTCAGGTGGCCGTGGGCGACGACGGCGTCGACGGCGGCCAGCCCCTCCCGGTCGCCCCACCGCGGGCCGGTCGCCCCGGGACGCGACGTGACCCGCTCCGGCGCGGTCAGCAGCACGGTGTCGACGACCTCGGTCCCCGGGAGGTGGCGCCGCAGGTGCTGCACCATCTGCTCGTCCTCGTAGACGTCGTCGTGGTTGCCCATCGTCCGGTGGTAGCGACCGTCGGCCGCGAAGCCCTCGTCGAGCAACCGGTACAGCGCCGCGTTGTTGTCGACGATCCGGTCGAGGTGCTCGGCCATCAGGCCGCGCCGCGGGGCATCGGCGGCCCGACCCCCCACACCACCGGCGATGCGCCCGACGTCGTACATCGCCCCCCACGTGGATCCGCCCACCAACCAGAAGTCCTCGACGTCGCCGTTCTCGATCAGGTCCCAGCCCTGCTCCGCGTAGTGCGACATCACCCGCAGGCTCAGGTCCTTGGTCCGTTGACGGGCCGGCCAGTCCAGTCGCCCGGGGACGCAGCGGTGCAGGTCGGAGGTGATCACGATCCGCCGGTCCGAGCTCAGTCGCGACCGCCGCGGCGCCGGCAGCGGGCTGCGACGACCCTCGGCGACGGCCTGGAGGTGCTCGTCGAAGCGGTCGATCCGCGCCAGGGCCGTCCGCTGGGCCCGTCGCCCCGCCAGCACCATCGCCGGCAGGCTCACCGGTCCGCCCATGACCGTGGCCGACGCCTTGAGCACCGCCCACGCCGACGCGGTCATCCCCGGAGGCGGAGGGCCGTCCTCAGGTCGGGCGCCGACCCGGTTGAGGTGGTCGGCCTCGTCCGCGACCCGCCCCGCTCGTTCCAGGACCTCCTCCCAGGACGGGATGGCGGCGCCGACCTGAGCTCGCAGCCGGTTCAGCGGAGGGGGCAGGGGGACGGCCAAGGGCCAAGCTTGCCACCGGCGCCGCCCCGGGCGGACAGCACGGAGCGGTCCGGTGCGCCGGTACCGCCGGTGGGACCGACCGCGTATCGTTCGCACCCGACGCGCCGCTCCGGGTGGACCGGCCGGGCACGAGGATCGGGGGGACAGATGACGATCAACGAACGGGCACCGGAGGGGGACCGCTCCTACGCCGCGGTGGCGGACCGGCTGACCATGCCCCTGGTCGAGGCGATGGAGACCCAGCGGGCGGTGCGACGCATCCTGCCCGACCCCGTCGACGACGACATCGTGCTGCGCTGCATCGAGCTCGGCCTCAAGGCCCCGACCGGATCCAACGGCCAGAACTGGCAGTTCGTGGTCGTCAAGGACCGGGAGGTGCTCGCGACCTTCGCCCGCCGGTACCGCCAGGCGTGGTCGCTCTACGGCGGGCTCGGCGAACGGGTCGTCGGCAACGACGAGTCGATGCGCAAGATCCTGGCCGCGGTGGCCTGGCAGGTCGAGCACTTCACCGAGGCGCCGGTGGTGGTCGTGCCGTGCCTGGAGGGGGCGCAGCGCTTCGCTCCGGTCCCGGCGCTGGCGGCCAGCAGCTGGTACGGCTCGATCTACCCCAGCGTGCAGAACCTGCTGCTGGCGGCTCGGGCGATGGGGTTGGGCGCGTCGCTCATCACGCTGCCGCTGTGGAGCGTGACCCTGTCGCGTCGCACGCTGGGCCTGCCGATGACGGTCCAGCCGGTGTGCATGGTCCCGCTCGGCTGGCCCCGGGGCCGCTACGGGCCGACCACCCGCAAGCCGGTCGGCGACGTCGTGCACCTGGACCGCTTCGGCACCCGACCGTGGCGGGGTCAGGGCGTGGGCCGACCCCAGGAACGATCCGTCGCCGCCGCGGACGACCCGACCCCGGCGGAGAGGGACGCGACCGAGGTCCGGTCATGACCGCGGGCACCGACGGCGGGAACCCGACCGGGCGGTCCATGCCGTCGGCGATCGACGCCGCGACCGCGGTCCGCGACGGCTCGCTGGCCGCCCTCGAGCTGGTCGAGGACTGCCTGGCCCGCATCGCGGCGGGCGACGACCGGCTGAACGCGTTCGTCCACGTGGACGCCGACGGCGCCCGTCGCGCCGCCGAGGCGATCGACGCCCGGGTCGCCGCCGGTGAGGCCGACCTGCTCGGGCCGCTGGCCGGCGTCCCGTTCGGGGTGAAGGACCTCGAGGACTGCGAGGGCATGCCGACCAGCCACGGGTCGGTGCTCTACCAGGGCGGCCCGCCCGTCGCCGCGGACTCGACCCACGTCGCCCGCCTGCGCGCCGCCGGCGCCATCCCGATCGGCAAGACCGCCGCTCCCGAGTTCGGGACGTTGCAGTACACGTACACCAAGGCGTGGGGGGCCACCGGCAACCCGTGGGACCCCGAGCGCACCCCGGGCGGCTCGAGCGGGGGGACCGCGGCCGCGGTGGCCGCCGGGATGATCCCGTTCGGCACCGCGTCCGACGGCGGCGGCTCCACCCGCATCCCCGCCGGGTTCACCGGCCTGGTCGGACTCAAGCCCAGCCACGGCCGCATCCCGCACCCCGACGTCGACCCGTCCGAGACCGCCTGCTACGGCGCGTTGACCACCACCGTCTCCGACAGCGCCCGCCACCTCGACGTCACCGCCGGTCCCCACGACACCGACCGACTGTCGCTGCCGCCGCCCCCCATGCGGTACGAGGACGCGATCGACACCCTCGACGTGTCGGGCCTGCGGGTGGGGTGGTCAGCGGATCTCGGCTTCGCTCAGGTCGACGCCGAGGTGGCCGAGGTGTCGCGGGCCGCAGCGCTCGACGTGGCCGCCGCCGCGGGAGTGGAGCTCGTCGACGTCGACGTCCGGCTGACCGACCCGGTGGCCACGTGGCTGTCGGCCGGCGCCATGTCGCTGTGGCTGTCGATCATGGAGCACGAGCACTGGCCGGACCGGGCCGACGACCTGACCCCGTACGTGCGCACCGCGCTCGAGGCCACCTACGACCGGCCGCTGCGCACGCTGGTCAACGGGTACCGCCGCAGGTTGCAGCTCCAGCAGGACATGTCGGACCTGTTCGCCGAGGTCGACGTGCTGATGACGCCGACCACCGCCGTTCCGGCGTTCTCGGCCAAGGGTCCGCCGCCCGAGGAGATCGCCGGCGTGGCGGTCGGCGCGGCCATGAGCGTCCCGTTCACGATGCTCGCCAACCTGTGCTGGAACCCGGCGGTGTCGGTGCCCGCGGGCCTCAACTCCGAGGGGCTGCCGATCGGGTTGCAGGTGATCGGTCGCCGCCACCACGACGAGGTGCCGCTGCGCTTCGCCCGTCTGCTCGAGCTGGCCCGCCCCTGGCCGCGTCACGCCCCCGCCCCCGGCTGACCGGCACGTCCGTGGACCTGGTCGTCTACACCGACGCGGCCGAGCGCGGCGGGGCCGAGTCGTCGATGGGGATGTTCATCGAGCGGTTCCGTCCCGACATCCGCGTCACCGTCGTCGGCCCCCACGAACCGGTCATCCGGTGGTTGGCGTCGCGGCGCACGGGTTCGCGTTGGATGGTCCTCGACGAGATCCGCGATCGCTCCGACGTCGCCGCCATGGTGCAGCACCGCCGGGCGTTCCGCTGGCTGGACCCGGACCTGGTGCACTTCAACCTGTCGACCATGTCGAGCTGCCAGTGGGCGCTGGCCGCAGCGCTCAGCATCCCGGGCCTGCCGGTGGTCGTGCTCGAGCACAGCCCGGTCGGCACCTGGTCGGGTCTGTCCAACCGGCTCAAGCGCATCACGTCACGGCGGGCCGACGCCCACGTCGCGGTCGGCCACGCCGCGGCCCGGCTGATCGAGCAGCTCGGCGACCTGCCACCGGGGTCGATGACCGTTATCCACTCCGGCGTGCCGATCGAGGAGCTCGACCCGCCGGCGCGCACCGACGACCGCTTCACCATCGGCATGCTCAGCCGTCACGACCCGGTCAAGGGCATCGACCTGGCGATCCGGGCCGTCGAGCGGCTCGGGCCCGACGTGCGCCTGGTCGTCGTCGGCGACGGGGCCGAACGCCCGGCACTCGAAGCGCTCGTCGAGCAGCTCGGCGTCGGGGACCGGGTCGAGCTCGACGGCTGGGACGACCGCGCCCGTCACCGGCTGGCCGGCGTCGACCTCTACCTGTTGCCCTCACGACTCGAGGCGTTCCCGGTGACGGTGATGGAGGCGATGCAGGCCGGGGTGCCCGTGGTCGCCACCGACGTCGGCAGCGTGCGCGAGGCGGTCGACGACGGCGAGACCGGCATCGTGGTTCCTGCTCCGGCCCCGCTGTCGGACCACGTCGCGGGCACCGCCGCCGCGGCCCGCGCCGACGAGGTGACCGTGGCGGCGATCGTCGACGCCGTGACCCGGTTGCGTGACGACCCGGAGGCCCGACGGCGCATGGGTGACCGGGCCCGGGTCGTGGGTCGGGATCGCTTCGACGCCGCGGCCGGCGTCGCGGCATGGGAGCAGCTCTACGACCGGGTGCTGGCCGGGCGACGAGGTTGAGCGGCGGCCGGGCTGTCGGGCCTCAGGGGACCTCGACCGCCGTGGAGTGCGAGGCGCGGTGGGCGCCGGCGGGGAGCACGGCGGTCGGGCACGGTTCGCCCGGACCGGTGCTGCCCTGGACCTCGGCCACGTAGGTGCCCGCGGGCAGCCCGGTGGGCAGGGTGAAGCGGAAGGTGTGGTGCAGCTCACCGGTCGGACCCGACGGGGGCGCGGCGGTGCCCGGCACGTTGCCGGACGGCTCGGTACCGGACGCCTCGGTGGTGGGCGATCCGTCGTCTGCCGGGTCACGCTCGAGTGTGGTGGCGCAGCCGACCTCGGCCGTCGCCGGCGACATAGCCACCACGGTGGCGGCGCTGCCGAGGGTGGGGTTCCAGCAGGCGTAGGCCTCGGAGGTGGCCACACGGGCCGGTTCCTCGGGCTGGATGCGGACGAGCACGCACGCTCCGGTGCGGTCACCCGCGGCTGCTCGGGGATCGTCGACGTCGACCACGACCGCGTCGTGCTCCGCGGTCGCCGTGACCTCCATCTCGGTGGACGGGGCGGTGGTCGGCGGTGTCACCGGATCGACCCGACGTTCGCCGCGGGTGGCGCCGATGACGCCGACTCCGATGACGAGCAGCACGAGCGCGACGGTGCCGGCGGTGACGAGCGCCCGGCGCATGCGGTCCTTCCGTCGGATGCTCCGACCCCGGTCCACGATCGCGTCGAAACGGGCATCGGGCCGCGACGGAGGCGGGAAGTGGGTGTCCTTGGTCATCGGTCGACCCCCGATCCGATCCGGTCCAGTTCGATCATGTGCTCCCGCAGATGCCCCCGGGCCCGCGACAGGTGGGTCTTGACCGAGCCCTCCGACATGCCGAGCGAGCCGGCGACGTCCTCCTCGCTCAGGTCGATCAGGTAGCGCATCACGACCACCTCCTGCTGGCGGCGCGACAGCCGGTGCACCGCCCGGGCCAGGTCGACCTGCAGCGCGGCAGCGTCATCGGGACGGTCCGGGGCGGCCGGCTCGAGCCGGGGCATGGGACCGCTGCGGTCGCGGCGTCGGTGGTCGATGGCCAGGTTGCCGACCACCCGCAGCAACCAGGCGTCGGGGTTGGGGTGCGAACGCACGTGCTCCCAGCGGGCGTAGGCCCGGGCGAGCGCCTCGGCGGAGATGTCCTCGGCCACGGTGCGGTCGCCGAGCAGACGTCGGGCCGTGCCCAGGGCGCGGTCGTGCATCCGTTCGTAGAACGCCCGGAACTCGTCGTCGCGCACGGGAACTGGCAACACACCCTCCTACGACGTCCGAACGTACCGAAGGGTTGACACCGGGGTGAACCCGCCGGGCGGATCTCCCCAGTCGGATCTGCCCGGTCGACGCGACATCGGAGCGGTCCGGACCGGCCCGCTTCGCGTCGCTCAGGACGGGCTCGTCGGCGGTGCGTGGCGATTACCCTGTCGGCCGTGACGGTCCTCGACGCGCTCTTCTGGGTGGTCAGCCTGGTGCTGGTCGTCGCCGGTGCGTCCAAGCTGACCGACCCCGCGCCGGTGGCGGCGACGCTGTCGGCGCTGCGACGGCCGAGTGGGTCGACGGCGCACCCGGCCGGTCCGGGATCCGGCGTCGGGCTCGCCCGGTCCGTCGGGGCGCTGGAGGTCCTCGTCGGGCTGGCGGCGCTCACCGTCGGGGGCCCGCTCGTCGCGTTCGCCGTCGCGGCGGCCTACGCCGCGTTCGCCGTGGTGGTCGTCGTGGCCCGTTCCCGTGGCCTGGAGTCCTGTGGGTGCTTCGGCGTGGCCAGCGCTCCGCCGAGCTGGGTGCACGTCGCGGTCAACGTCGTGTCGGCCGCGGTCGCGGTCGCGGCTGCGGTCGCCGGTCCCGTCCCCGCCTCGGACGGCCTGTCCGCTCTGGGCGGACCCGATGCCGTCGTCGTCGGATGCCTGGTGCTGCTTGCCACCGCGCTGGTGGTGGTGATCGACACCACCGTCGCTGACGTGGTCGAGGCGGCCCGGCTGGTCCGCTCCCAGGCCGACGACGATCCCACACCGTCGCCGGAGCGTCCCTCGGAGGTCCTGACGCCGTGACCATCAGCCCACCGCGGGACACCGACCCGATGAACGTGCTGGGCCGCGCTCGGTCGGCCCCGTCGCTGTCGACCGACACCCCGGCGTCCGACGGAGCGGGACGCACCGACTCCGGAGCCCGCCCCGCTGCCGGGCCGGGCCGTCGCCGCGGGCGGCGGAACCTGGCCGAACGCGCCGCGTCGTTCCTGGAACGGCGGGTGGACCGGCGTGGCGTCCTGCGCCGGGGGGCGATGGCGGGCACCGCGCTGGCGGTCGCTCCGGCCACGTTCGCCCTCCGCCCCGGATCGGCCTACGCCGCGGTGTGCGCCCGCAACGCGCTCTGCAACGACGGCTACACCGAGTTCTGCTGCACGATCACCGGCGCCAACCGCTGCCCGCCGGGCACCGCGCTCGGCGGCTGGTGGAAGGTCGACGGCTCCGAGTTCTGCGGCGGCGGACCCCGCTACTACATGGACTGCAACGCCGGCTGCGGCGGCTGCGGATGCGGTTCCAACGGCATCTGCCCCGGCGGGTGCTCCGGCACGCCCTGCGGGTGCGCCAACGGCGACTGCAACAACCGCAAGGCCGGCTGCACCGGGTTCCGCTACGGCCAGTGCAACCAACACGTCCGCTGCCTCGGGCCCATCGTGTGCCGGGTCGTCACCTGCACCGAGCCGTGGCGCCTCGACGGCTCGTGCACCACCGCGGCGCGCACCGACAACGCCACCCGCTACCACAACCGGTCCTGTCTCGAGGTCGACGCGACCGGCAACGTCGACGGGTTCACCGTCGTCCCCGGCGGCGTCCGCATCTCCGGCTGGGCGTTGGACCCGACCGCGGTCGGATGGCCGATCAGCGTCAACGTCTACGACTGCCTCCGCCCGTCGACGACCATCCGCGCCGACCTGCCCAGGGCCGATGTCGCCGCGGCCTACCCCGGCCAGGGACCCAACCACGGCTTCGACGTGTTCCTCCGCCTGTGTCCGGGCGAGCGTCTGGTGTCGGTGGCCGCCAACGACACGACGGGTCGTGGCTCGAACTGGATCTTCCACCGGATGGTCACGATCAGCCCGAACCCGTGGGGACATCTCGACGTGGTCGAGGGAGGGGTCGGCACCCTGCGCGTCGCGGGATGGGCGATCGATCCCGACGGTGGCCCCAACCTGGTCGACGTCATCGTCGACGGGGTCCACGTGGCCCGGATCCCCGCCGACATCGACCGCCCGGACGTCGCGGCCGCCTATCCGCTGCTCGGCGGCCGCGCCGGCTTCGACCTGACCGTCCCGGTGTCGCCCGGTCCCCACATCGCGTGCGTGATCGTCCGCAACGCCGGGGCCGGTGCCGACCTCGACCTCGGCTGCCGGGTGGCGTCCGCGTCCGCGGCGCCGACCGGCAACCTCGAGTCGGTGGTATCGCCCGGGCCCGGCAGCGTGCGGGTCATCGGCTGGGCCCGCGACGCCGACACGACCGCTCCGATCCAGGTGCGCGTCACCGTCGACGGCGCCGATCGGGGTACCTATCCGGCCGACGCGGCGCGGGGCGACTCCGTGAACGGGCACGGCTTCGACATCACGGTGACCGGGGTCGCTCCCGGCGCCCGCAGCGTGTGCGTCACCGCGCTCGACGTCGGCGGCCACGGCGACGTGTCGCTGGGCTGCGTGACCACCGGGGTGGCCGCGGTCGCGGTCGGTCAGGTCCGGGCACTCGAGGCCGCGGACGGCGGGATGCGCCTGGCCACCACCCGGATCGAACGGGTCGACGGCAGCACCGCTCATGTCCGCGTCCTGGTCGACGGCTGGTTCCGCCTGTCGATGCGGGCAGGAGCCGACGGCATCGACGAGCACGTGAAGCTGCCGCCGGGTGACCACGAGGTCGTCGTCACCGCGACCGTCGACGGACCGCGCACCATCCCGCTGGTGCTGACCAGCGCGCTCGTGCGCGTCGCGGAGGCGGCGCAGGACGCGGCCGGCGGGTCCGACACGGGCGAGGTCGACGCGGGCGGGGCCGGTCGGGGCCGTTCGGGGATCGACGCATGACCGTCGCCGCCGCTCTCCTCGGGGTCGTCGTCGCCCTGTTGGCCGTGCTGGTGGTCAGCCTGTTGCGCAGCCACGCCGAGATCCTCCGCGCCCTGCACGACCTGGGCGTCGACCTCGATCCCGCCAACCCCGCCGAGGTGGCCCGCGCCACCCGGGCGGCGCGCGCGGCCGTGACCGATCCGTCCGGTGGCGCCCCGGCCGGGACCGGCGGCGCGGCCCCCGCGGGGTCGTCGTTCGTGACCGGGGACGGCGTGCCCGAACCCGGTGACCTCCTCGGCACCGCGGCGTTCGACCTGTCGGGACTGGACCCCGCCGGTGACGCGGTCGCGGTCGGCGTCACCGGGGGCGCTCACCGCACGCTGTTGGCATTCCTGTCGACCGGGTGCAGCACCTGCCACCAGTTCTGGGGTGCGTTCGCGGAGGGGATCGAACTGCCGGCGCCCGACATCCGCCTGGTCGTGGTCACCCAGGGAGCCGATGCCGAGACCCCGGCGCGGGTGGCGGAGCTGGCACCCCCGGGCATCGACGTCGTCATGTCGAGCGACGCCTGGGAGGACTATGGCGTCCCGGTCGCTCCGTACTTCGCTCTCGTCGATGGCGGTCAGGTGGTGGGAGAGGGTGCGGCGGCGTCGTGGCCGCAGGTCGTCGACCTGCTCGGCCGGTCGCTCGCGGACGTCGGCCGTTCGCTCGCAGCGCCGGGGCGCGCCGCCCCGTCGAGGCGGGCGTTCCTCACCGGACGCGACCGCGCCGACCGCGTCGACGCCGAGCTGGCTGCCGCGGGCATCCGACCGGGAGACCCGAGGCTGTACGAACCGGTCCTCGACCCCGATGCCGAGGAGCGCCCGTGAGCCCCGTCGTCGCGGCCGCACGGACCATGAGCGCCCACGGTCTGTCGGTCAAGGTCCCCGCCGGTTGGGACGGGTCGATCCGCCGCGCCGCGGGTGACCCGAGCGACACCGACATCGACGACGTCGGCCGGCTGGGCACCACCAACCCGGTGCTGCACGTGGCCAGCTTCCCGCTTCCGGCGGTCCGCGGCGACTACGGCGGCGGAGCCGTGCAGGCGATGGGGCCGAACGACGTCTTCATCGCGCTCGTCGAGTTCGATCCCGACGCCGGGTCCACCCCGCTGTTCTCGGCGCCGGGTCTGCGTCGCCCGCTGCGGGTGACCGACTTCGACCGCTCGACCATGCACCGGCCACTGCCCGGCGCCAGCGGCCACCAGCAGTTCTTCCACACCCGGGGCCGGGCGTTCGCCCTGTACGTGGCGCTGGGCGCCCACCGCCTCCGGGCGTCGTCGGTCCCCCGGGTCGACCGGGTGCTCGCCACCCTGTCGATCAGCCCTCGATGACCGACGGCGCCGGCGGTCCAGCTGCCGCGGTACACACCGTCCTCGTCGTCGCCAAGTCCCACCTCGACGTCGGCTTCACCGACCTGGCCGCCGCGGTCCGCGAGCGGTGGCTGCGCGAGCTGCTGCCGCGGGCGGTGCACACCGCGGCCGCCCTGCGCGACCGCGGCGCCGGTCCCCGGTTGTGCTGGACCACCCCGTCGTGGATCCTGCACGAGGCGCTCGAGGACGGGGACCAGGGTCTTCGGGCCATGGTCGACGCCGCGGTCGGGGCCGGGGACCTCGCGTGGCACGCCGCGCCGTTCACGACCCACACCGAGCTGGTCGACCGTTCGCTGTTCGCCCACGGCCTGAGCATCTCGGCCCGACTGGACCAGCGGTTCGGGCGCCGGACCCGGGCCGCCAAGTTGACCGACGTCCCGGGCCACACCCGGGCGGTGGTGTCGCTGCTCGCCGAGGCCGGAGTGGACCTGTTGCACGTCGGCGTGAACCCCGCGGCTGCCTCCCCCGACGTCCCGGAGCTGTTCCGCTGGCGAGACGACGCCGCCGCGTCCGTGGCACACCCGTCGGAGCCGTTCGACGCGACCGGCCGACCCGATCCGCCCGCGATCAACGTCCTGTACCGCTCCGGCGGCTACGGCGCCCTCCAGGTGCTGGCCGGCAGCGGGGTCGCGGTCGACCTGTGGGTCGACGGCGACAACGACGGACCCCCGGACGTCGACGACGTCGTCGCCCGCTGGGACCGGCTCCGCCTCGCGCATCCGGCCGCCGAGATCCGCGCCGCCACCCTCGACGACGTGGCCGACGTCGTCCGGTCGGTGGCGGCGGACCTGCCGGTGCTGAACGCCGAGATCGGCGACACGTGGATCCACGGCATCGCCTCGGACCCGTCGAAGACCGCCGCGTTCCGCGAGACGTGCCGACGGCGACGGAGCTGGATCGACTCGGGTGCCGTCGCCGCGGACGACCCGGCGCTGTGGTCGGCGTCGACCGAGCTCCTGCTGGTGGCCGAGCACACGTGGGGACTCGACCAGAAGACCCACTGGCCCGACACCGACCACTGGTCCGAGTCGGCGCTGGCGTCGGTGCGGCCCCGGCCCGCGACCCGGCGCTTCGAGTGGAGCTGGAGCGAGCAGCGTTCCTACCTGGACCGGTTCCTGCAGCGGCTGGAGGCCGCCGGGCGTTCCGACCTGGCCGCGGACGCACGGGCGGGGATGTTGCTGACCGGAGCGGCACCGGTGTCGGTCGACGGCCTCGTCGCCCTGTCCCGTCCCGACGACGGGGGACCGATCCGTGCCCGGCTGGGCCCGCTCGAGGTGGCCGTCGATCCCCACGACGGGGCGCTGGTCGAGCTCGTCGTCGACGCGGAGGGAGGGGGCCGTCGCGACCTGGTCGGCGGCGGTCGGGCCCTCGGCCGGGTGGGTCACCGCACCTACGACGCCGCGGACTACGAGCGCTGGTTCTCGACCTACAACGCGGGGACCCGACCCGAGGACCGGGACTGGGCCCGCTGGGACAACACCAAGCCCGGCCTCGACCGCAGCGGCGCCCGGTCGGCCTGGTACGCCCCCGACCTGGTCGGTGCCTGGACGGGTCGTCGCGACGCCGACGGCGGCGGTCCCGGCGCCGAGGTGCTGGTGCTCGAGCTGTCGTTCTCCGACGAGACCCGTTCGCTCAGCGCGGCTCCGCCATGGGTGCTGGTCGGCTACGAGCTCGTCGACGGACGCCCCGACGAGCTGTCGGTGTGGGTCCAGTGGGTGGGCAAGGCCGCCGCACGGTGGCCCGAGTCGACGTGGTGCTCGTTCGTGCCGACCGTGGCCGACGACGACGCCTGGACCATGTCGAAGATGGGCGAGGACGTCTCGCCGCTCGACGTGGTGTCCCGAGGGGCGCGCACCCTGCACGCCGCGGACGTGGTACGCCACCGCGACGGCATCCGCCTGGAGTTGATCGACGCGCCCCTGGTGGCGCCGGGGTCGCCCTCGCTGTTGCGCTTCGAGGACCGGCTCCCGGACCTGGCCGGCGGTTGGCACGTCTGCCTGTACGCCAACGTGTGGGGGACGAACTTCCCGATGTGGTGTCCCGGTGACGCCCGCTTCCGCCTCACCCTCGGCTGGTGACGGCCGCGTCGTCGGTCCAGACTTCATCGATGCCTCGTCCCCGTCGAGTCAGCACGTCCCGGCCCCGCCGCCCGTCCAGGCCCCGCCGTACGTCCCGGCCCCGCCGTGTGGCCCGGTTGCTCGCTGCGGGGGCCGTGGCCGCCGCGGTGGGCGTCGGGCTCGCCGGCTGCGGCGACGACCCGGACGCGGGCGCGACCCGAGGCGACGGCGAGCACAAGATCACCGTCGCCGGCGACTCGATCTCGGTCGGGCTGGGATCGCAGCTGCGCGAGGTGCTGGCCGACCGGGACGGCGGCGGCGGGGGAGCGGGCGGCGGCGATGGTCTCAATGGTGCCGACGACGTGGTCGTCAAGGTGATCGGCGAACCCGGCACCGGTCTGGCCCGACCCGACAACTTCGACTGGCCGACGCGCCTGCGTGCCCTGGCCGCCGACTTCCCGCCCGACGTGCTCGTGTTCTCGGTGGGCTCCAACGACGCCCAGGACCTGACCGACGCGGCGGGCGACGTGGTCGTGCCCATGTCCGACGAGCAGGCGTGGGACGCCGAGTACTCCCGGCGTCTGGCCGAGGTGTTCGACGCCTTCCGACCCGCCGACGGCGAGGACCCGGCGACCCGGGTGGTCTGGGTCGGCCACGTCCGCACCGCCCGCGACGACGTCGCCGACACCAACCGGCGCGTGCACCGGCTGGCGACCGAGGTCGCGGCGGACCGTCCCTGGGTGGAGGTGCGCGACCTGGCGGCGCTGCTGGGGACCGGCGACAGCGAGGCGACCCGGTGCCTGCTCCCCGACGGCCTTCACCTCAGCGTCGACTGCCTGGCCGAGGCGGATCGGGCGCTGCTGGACGACCTGGTGGCGCGGTGACGGTCGAGGCGGGGAACAACCCGTCGCCGTTCCCCGGTTGGATGAGCTGATGGACCGCATCGAGTTCTTCTTCGACCCCGTCTGCCCGTTCGCCTGGCTGACCAGCCGCTGGGCGGTCGAGGTGTCGGAGCGCACCGACCTGCGGATCGACTGGCGTTTCATCTCGCTGCGCGTCCTCAACGAGGAGCGGGAGACCTTCGAGCGCCACCGGCAGGCTCACCTGGCCGGCCTGCACCTGCTGCGCGTCGCGGACGCGGTGCGCAGCGAACACGGCAACGACGGCGTCGGCGCCTACTACACCGCGCTGGGGACCGAGCTGCACACCCAGGGGCGTCGTGACGAGCTGTTCGGAGGTGAGGAGATCGACCTGGACGGTCTGGTGGGCCGCGCCCTCGCCACCGCCGGCCTGTCGGGCGAGCTGGCCGCCGCGAGCGGGGACGCGGATCGGGACCGGGTCGTGCGGGCCGAGACCGACCTCGCCCTCTCCCGCACCGGTGCGGACGTCGGAACGCCGATCATCACCTTCGACCCGGACCGGCCCGACACGTCCAGCTTCTTCGGGCCGGTGGTGAACCGGATCCCTCGGGGCGACGAGGCGGTCGAGCTGTGGGACGCGCTGGCGACCGTGGCGCGCATCCCGGGGGTGGCGGAGCTCAAGCGCTCCCTGCGCGGCACCCTCGACTTCACCTGACCCCACCCCCAGGTTTCTGACGACAAGTCACGACACTGGCGGTACTCAACTGTCATCGGAACGCGGCGAACACCTCATTCGAACGCCGTTCGTGCCGATGAGTTCCCGTGAGCCGGACTGCTCCTCGTCGCCCCACGCGCCCGCCAGCCCGCGGTCAGTCCGGCGCGTCCCTCATGGAGGTGCTGGTCGGCATCGCCGTCATGGTCCCCCTGACGTTGGCGTCGGTGTCGGGCCTGCTGCTGGGCATGAAGGTGTCGAGCTCCACCCAGACCGACCAGCGCATGGAGACCGAGCTCACCGCTGCCACCGAGGACCTGGCCGCCACGCCGTACCTGATCTGCGGTACCGCCGGGGAGTACCAGCAGATGCTGGAGGCATGGAGCGGCAAGCTCGGTGTCGAACGGACCCCACAGGAGCAGGCCCGACGTCCTGATGTCGGCGTCACCGGGATCGAGTACTGGGACGCGGAGCGGTCACGGTTCCGACCCGGCTGCCCGGGTGACGACGGGGCGCAGCGACTCACCGTCACGGTGTTCCGACGCGACGCGGATGGGATCGACTCGATCAGGGGAACGGTCGTCAAGCGCAACCCCGACGCCCGACGCCGAGGCGCCCGATGAACCGGCGGGAGCCCTCCGGAGCCGTGCCCACCGGGGCTGCGTCGTCCGTGTCGCGGCGCGCACACGTGCTGCGGCGGCGTCTCGATCGCCGCGGTCAGAGCGGGCTGTCGCTGCTCGAGACCCTGATCGGCGTGACGCTCAGCGGCCTGCTCCTCAGCCCGATGATGGCGTGGGCGGCGGTGTCGATGCAGCAGCAGCGCTCGATCGTCCAACGCAACCTCTCGGGAGCGTCGCTCGGCGTGCTGCGCACCGTGTTCACCCGTGACGTCGTCAACGCCGACCGGGTCTGGGTCGACGGCGTGCACCTGGCCGACTGCGCGGTCCCCGACGAGGGTGCCGAGACCCTGATGGTGGCGGTGACCGGCGAACGGCACACGACCTACGCAGTGGCACCCGATCCCGACGACGGCGGCTCCCGTCTTGTGCGCGCCCAGTGCCCGCGGGCCGGTGCCACCGCCCTGCTGGCCAACGAGCTCGTCGGAGACGTCCTGCCGGGCGGAACCGACGTCACCTGCGTGACCGACGTGCAGGTCGACGAGCTCTCCAACGCCCTCGCGGCGGACGCCGAGGCCCGCGGATCGAAGAGGTCCGACACCGCCGGCGGCGACCGGGAGGCCGGGACCGCCGCTGACCCGAAGAACCCTCGTTGTGAACGCGTCACCCTGCGCCTGACCACCGGTGAGCTCGAGCAGGTCGCTCTGTCCGCGGCGCTCCGTCCTCGCGGCAGCCTGGTCGCACCCGACCCGCCGATCGCTGCGATCACCGCGCGGCCGGTCGAGGGGTCCCGCCCGCTCTCCGTCACCTTCGACGGTTCGGGGTCACGTGATCCGAGGGGTGTCGCGCTCAGCTACAGCTGGGACTTCGGCGACGGCACGACCGCCACCGGGGTTCGGGTCCGCCACGACTACACCCGGACCGGCCCGATCACCGCCACCCTCACCGTGACGACGCCGTCGGGTCGACGGAGCTCCACCACCGTCGTCGTGACCGTGGCCGACAACGACCCGGTCGCCACGATCGCCGAGCCGGCGGACCGGACCAAGGTGCTCCGCGGGGAGAAGGTCGCCTTCTCCTCCAAGGGCTCCGGCGACCCGATCGACGCCCCGTACGGGGGACGGGTCGTGTCGTACCGCTGGGACTTCGGCGACGGGACAGGCTCCGACGAGCCCGACCCGGTGAAGGTGTTCAGTCGTTCGAGCTCGCCCGACGGTTCCGTCGTCTCGCTGACGGTGACCGACGACGCCGGGCGCACCGCGACGTCACGCATCGGCCTGGTCGTGGCGAACCGGGCACCGACGGTCGCTCTCGCGGCCGACGTCGATGCGGGACCGGCTCCGCTGACGGTCACCTTCCGCGCCGACGTGGTCGACGAACCCGAGCTCGACCCCGCTCCGCCGCTGAAGTTCAGCTGGGACTTCGGCAACGGGTCCACCTCGGACCGACCCGATCCGGGCCCGGTGCTCTACCCCGACGCGGGCACCTACACCGCCCGGTTGACCGTCACCGACGACGAGGGGCTGAGCACGACCGCCACCCGTGAGGTCGTCGTGGTCGAGCCGGGACCCGCCGCGCCCACAGACCTCCGGTTCCTGCGGTCCGGCTCGCAGCGTGACGGCCGCTTCGTCCAGATGGGTTGGGACCGGAGCTCGGGCGCGCGACGCTACGAGCTCGAGCTGAACTGCGTGTCGTGCGCTGAGAACGCGTCGGGCCAGACCACGTCGACGAACCTCCGGATCCGGGGTCTCCCGGAGCCGTCACAGGCCTACGACGCCCGGGTCCGGGCCATGGACCGCGACGGTCGCTGGGGTCCGTGGTCGCCGCCGGTCAGGGTGACCTCATGAGCGGGACCGGAGCCGTCGAGGGCGGCGTCGCCAGGATCCGCGACGCCGCGAGCGCCCGGTGGGCCCGTCGCGGCGGTCAGAGCGGGTTCGTCGTGATGGCCGGCCTGGCGGTGTGGATGCTGGTGGGTGGCATCGTCATGACCTCACTGCTCGGCATGACCCTCTCGGTCGCCCAGCAGTCGAAGCTCCAGGCCGAGGCCTCCCGCGACGCCCGAGCGATCGACGGAGCGCTCGAGGTCGCCGTGGCCACCCTCCAGACCGACTCGACCGGCCAGGCCGGCGTACCGACCGGCAAGGGCGACGGCTCGTGCGTCGCCGGAGTCGGACCTCGGGGCGGCGCCCTGGTCGTCCCCGGCGACGATGAGTCCGGCGGGCCCGTCACCGTCTCCGCCACCTGTTCCGGAACGGCCGGATCGACGGAGGTCCACCGTGTCGTGCTGACCGCGACCACCGCGGACGGCTCCGGCACCGGGTCTGCCGCGCTGTCGGTGGTCGCGGCGGAGGGAGGCGGCAACGACGTCGCGGTCGACAGCTGGGTCGTCGACGATCCGACGGTCGTCACCACGACCACGTCGACCGTTCCGACCAGCTCCACCTCGACCAGCACGACGTCGACCAGCACCACGTCGACGACCACGACCACGACGACGTCCACCACGGTCGCCGAGGACGTGACCTGGGCGTTGACCTACCAGTCGGACTGGTGGTTCGGGTACTGCGCGGACGTGACCGTCTCCAACCCCACCGGACGTCCGGTCGACTGGAAGGTCGCGGTGAAGATCGACGGCCGGGCCTACACGGTGTGGAACGCGGACTGGTACCAGAACGGTTCGACCCTGGTGGCGGCCGGGCTGGACTGGAACCGGACGGTCCCGCCGAAGGGGACCCGCTCGTTCGGGTTCTGCGCCAACCGCTGACCCACGGCCCGTCCAGATCTGTCGGTCTGCCGACCTGACCTGTCGGTCTGCCGACTTGACCCATCGGTCGTGCAAGCGCTTGCACGGTCGGGTTACCCTGACGGGGCAGGACCGAGACCAGGGGGCCATCTTGCGCACGACGACTCCGTTGACCGACGGCTGGGAGATCAGCACCACCGACGACGGCGACGGTGGCGCCGCCGGCCCGTGGCAGCCGGTCACGTTGCCGCACTGCACCAACCCGACCGATCCGGTCGACGTCGGTGACGACCACCGGGGACCGGCCTGGTACCGGCGCACCATCGACGTGGGCCCCCGTGACGGCCGACGGGTCGTGCTCCACGTGGGTGCGGCGGGAGTCGTGGCCGACGTCAGCGTCGACGGCACGGCTCTGGCCCAGCACAGCGGCGCCTACTCGGCGTTCCGCGTCGATCTGACCGACGCCCTCGACGCCGAGGGTCGCGGCACCGTGACGATCCGCACCGACAACTCGCCCACCGACGACGTCTACCCGCTGATGGGCGACCACACCATGTTCGGCGGCCTCTACCGCGAGGTGGAGCTCATCGAGCTCGACCCGGTGCACATCGACGTCGCCCACCACGCCGGCCCGGGGGTCGTCGTCGAACAGACCCACCTGGACGACGACTCGGCCCGCCTTACGGTCACTGTCCGGGTCGCCAACGACAGCGCTGAGCCGTTCGACGGCTCGGTCACCGTCACGGTGCTCGACGCCGAGGGCGCCCCGGTCTCCACCGCCGAGGTCGCCGCGACCGTCGACGCCGGCCAGGTCCGCGACGTCGATCTGATCGTCGACGTCGACCGACCCCGCCGCTGGGACGGTCGGCGGGACCCGTACCTCTACCGGCTCGTCGCCGAGGTGGCCGACGACAGCGTCGAGCAGCCCGTCGGGCTCCGCACCTTCGACATCGACGCGGACGCCGGAGTCCGCCTCAACGGCCGGCCGTACCGGCTCTACGGGGTCAGCCGCCACCACGACGTCAACGGCACCCCCGCGGTCAGCCGCGCCGACATCGAGCGCGACATCGACCTGATCGACGAGATCGGCGCCACCGCGGTCCGCCTCGCCCACTACCAGCACGCCGAACACGTCCTCGACCTGTGCGACGAGCGCGGCCTGGTGGTGTGGGCCGAGATCCCGCTCAACGCCAAGGTGTCGGGGAGCGATCCGGTGACCAACGCGGCGTCGCAGCTGACCGAGCTGATCGTCCAGCAGCGTCACCACCCGTCGATCGTGTGCTGGGGCGTTCAGAACGAGACCCTGATCAGCGAGAGCTCGGCGGACCCGCGGCCGGTCATCGCCGAGCTGCACGCCCTGGCCCGCGAGCTCGATCCGAGCCGTCGGACCGCGCAGGCCCAGGTGTTCATGGCCGGCCCCGAGGACCCGATCAACGCGCTGTGCGACCTGAACGCCCGCAACCTGTATGCCGGTTGGTACTACGGCCGGGCCGAGCAGGCGGGTGACGACCTGGACCGCCACCACGCCGCCAACCCCGGCGTCCCGCTCGGTCTGAGCGAGTACGGCGCGGACGCCCGCACCGAGTACCACGCCACCGACCCCGAACCCGGCGACTACACCGAGGACTACCAGGCGGCCATGCACGAGGTGTACTGGCGCCTCATCGACGAGCGCCCGTGGATCTGGTCGTCGTTCGTGTGGAACATGTTCGACTTCGCCTCGGCCATCCGCAACGAGGGCGGCACCAAGGGCTTCAACATGAAGGGCCTGGTCACCCGCGACCGCTCCGTCCGGAAGGACGCGTTCTGGTGGTACAAGGCCAACTGGTCCGACGAGCCGGTGCTCCACATCTGCTCCCGACGCTTCGTCAACCGGGTCGATCCCGAGATCGACGTCAAGGTGTACGCCAACGTCGGCCCCGTCGAGCTGCTCGTCGACGGAGACCCGGTCGGCGAACCCGTCGTCGACGGCGTCATCCACCGCTGGCGCATCCGCCTGGGCGACGGCGACACCCGGGTCGTCGCCCGTTCCGGCGAGCTGACCGACGAGGCCACGTTCCGACGCGTCGAGGACGCCGATCCGGCCTACGTGTGTCCCGATCCTCGGCGCAGCGCCGGTGGCGGCGGCACGGTCACCTCGTGGTTCGAGGAGTCGGGCCTGGAGGTCGACCACAGCCGCTTCGGCACCTGGAGCACGGTCGGCGACCTGCTCGACGACCCGGCCGCCAACGCCGTCATCGAGGACACCTTCGGTTCGGCGTTCCGCGACCACCCGATGCTCGACACCGCGCGGGGCATCTCGTTGGCCATCGTGTTGGACATCGCCGGGGTCAAGATGACCGACGAGGACGTCCAGGCGTTGCACGACCGGCTCTACGCCCTGGAACGCCCCACCGGCTCCGGCGACGGCAGCGGTTCCGGCGACGGCAGCGGTTCCGGCGACGGCGCGGGACGGCCGTGACCGGTCGGCCGCTCCGGCTGCACCCCGACCGGCTCCTGCCGGCCGACCCCTCCACCCGCGCCATCGCACGCCGACTGCTCGAGCAGGTCGAGCCGCTGCCGATCATCAGCCCCCACGGACACTGCGACCCCCGCTGGTGGGCCGACGACGAGCCGTTCGCGGATCCGGCCACGCTGCTGATCACCGGCGACCACTACGTGCTGCGCATGCTGCACAGCGCCGGGGTGCGCCTGGACGCCCTGGGGCGGGTGCCCCTCGACGGGGGACCGGTCGCCGATCCCCGCCGGGTGTGGCGCACCTTCGCCGCGCACTACGACCTCTTCCACGCCACCCCGTCGCGGCTGTGGCTCGACCACGCCCTCTCCGTCGTCCTCGGCGCCGACGTCGTGCCCGACGCCGACAACGCGGACCGGCTCTTCGACGAGCTCTCAGAACGACTGGCCGAGCCGGCCTTCCGGCCCCGGGCGCTGTTCGACCGCTTCGGCATCGAGTTCCTGGCCACCACCGAGTCGCCCCTCGACGACCTGGCCGACCACCGGGCGATCCGCGCGTCGGGCTGGGGCGGCAACGTCGTGACCGCCTTCCGGCCCGACTCCGTCGTCGACCCCGACCACCCGGAGTTCCCCGCCAACCTGGAGCGCCTCGCCGAGCTCAGCGGCATCGCCACCGACTCCTGGGCCGGCTACCTCGACGCGTTGGCCGAACGGCGCCGGTTCTTCATCGCCCACGGCGCTACCTCCACCGACCACGGCCACCCCAGCGCCGCGACCGCCGACCTGTCGGCCGACGACGCCGCCGCGCTGTTCGCCCGGGTCCGGGCCGGGGAGCACACGCCGGACGACGCCGAGGCGTTCCGGGCCCAGATGCTCACCGAGATGGTCCGCATGAGCCTGGACGACGGCCTGGTCGTGCAGCTGCACCCCGGGAGCTGCCGCAACCACGACCGCCCCGGTGCCGCCCGCTTCGGCCCCGACATCGGCGCCGACATCCCGACCCGCACCGACTACGTCGCCGCGCTGCGACCGCTGCTCGAGCGCTTCGGTCACGAACCCGGGCTGACCCTGGTCGTGTTCACCCTGGACGAGACCACCTACAGCCGAGAGCTCGCGCCGCTCGCCGGCTACTACCCGATCCTGGCCCTCGGCGCGCCGTGGTGGTTCCACGACAGCCCCGAGGGCATGCGCCGGTTCCGCACCGGCACCACCGGCACCGCCGGGTTCGCCAACACCGCCGGGTTCACCGACGACACCCGGGCGCTGCTGTCGATCCCCGCCCGCCACGACGTCGCCCGCCGCGTCGACTGCGCGCACCTGGCCGGCCTGGTCGCCGAGCACCGCCTCGACGAGGACGTCGCCGCCCGCATCGCCGTCGAGCTGACCTACGACAGACCCCGGTCGGTGTACCGGGTCGACCGGTCCCGGTTCAGCGCCCGATGAGCGCCGCGACCGCCCTGGACGCCGCCGCCCTCGCCGGCCTCCCGCCAGGGGCCGCGCCCACCTATGACCGTCGAGCGCTCACGCCCGGCGTGTTGCACGTCGGTCTCGGCGCCTTCGGCCGGGCACACGTCGCCCACTACTGCGAGGACCTGCTCGCCACCGGTGACACCGACGCGGCCGTCGTCGGGGCGTCGTTGCGCACCGGTGCGATCACCGCCGCGCTCGGACCTCAGGACGGTCTCTACACTCTGATCGAATCGGCCGGGGGTGAGCCGTCGTTGCGGGTGATCGGCGCGGTCGCCGCGCTGGCCCACGGTTCCGAGGTGGCCGACCACGTCGCCGCGCCGGCGACCACGGTCGTCACCGTGACCGTGACCGAGAAGGGCTACTGCCGCGACCCCCGCACCGGCGGCCTGGACCTCGACCACCCCGACGTCGTGTCGGATCTGGCCCCGGACCGCGATCCGTCCCGGGCGCCGCGCAGCCTCCCCGGAGCGCTGGTCGACGGCCTGCAGCGCCGACGCCGGGCGGGTGGCGCCGACCTGGCGGTGATCTCGTGCGACAACCTGCCCGCCAACGGCGAGGTCACCCGCGCGGTGGTCACCGACCTGGCCCGTCGCCGCGACGAGGACCTCGCGACGTGGATCGACGAGCATGTCACGTTCCGCTCCACCGTCGTCGACCGGATCGTGCCCGCCGCCACCGACGAGGACCGCGAACTGGTCCGGAGCCGCCTCGGTGTCGTCGACCGGGCCCCGGTGCGCGCCGAGGCACACCGGCTGTGGGTGATCGAGGCCCCCGCCCCCGACGGAGGCGTCGGCGGAATGCCGGCCTGGGACCGCGTCGGGGCGGTGTTCACCGACGACCTCGCACCGTTCCAGGACCGCAAGCTCCGCCTGGTCAACGCGCTGCACTCGGCCGCCGCCTACCTCGGCCTGGCCGCCGGGTTCGACACCATCGCCCAGGCGGTCGCCGACGCCGACCTCCGGGCCTGGCTCGACCGTCTCGGCGTCGAGGAGATCGAACCGACCCTGCCCGCGGTCGGGCACTCCGGCTCTGGGGATCCGGCCGGCCCTGCACCCGCGCCCGGAGCCGCCACCGCCGAGGTGCTCGACCGGTTCGCGAACGCCTCGCTGCGCCACCGCTGCGCCCAGGTCGGCGCCGACGGCTCCCAGAAGCTCGGCCCCCGCATCCTCGCCACCGCCGCGATCCGCCTCGATCGCGGCGACCCTGTCGTCGGACTGGCGACGGTCGTCGCCGCGTGGAGCGCGCACGTCGGAGCGGCCCTCGGTCGGGGTGCCGCCCTGGAGGACCCGCTGTCCGGTCCGCTGTCGGTCGCCCTCGAACGACCTGCCGAGGCCGACCGGGTGAGGGCGCTGCTCGAGGTGATCACTGCCCCCGACGCGCTGCTCGACGACGACCGGTTCGTGGCCGCGGTCGTGGCCGCCCGTCGCGAACGGGGGTGGGCGTAGGTGGGATCGCGAGCGGTGACCCTCGCCGACGTGGCCCGCCGCGCCGGGGTGAGCACCTCGACGGTGTCGCGAGCTCTCAACGGAACGGCCCCGCTGTCGCCAGCGACCGTGGCCCGGGTTCGCCGTGCCGTCGACGCCCTCGGCTACTCGCCGCACCGCTCGGCTCGCCACCTGGCCGGCGGGCGCACCGGGGCGATCGCGGTCGTGGTGCCGGACCTGACCAACCCGTTCTTCGCCACCATCGCCCGGGGGGCCCAGCACCGGGCGCACGAGAACGGCGAGCTGACCGTCATCGCGGACGCCGAGGACAGTCCGTCGGCCGAACTGGAGCTGATCGCCCGGCTCGTTCCCGACGTCGACGGCGTCGTCCTGTGCTCGCCGACGGCTCCGACCGCTCGTCTCGTCGCCGCGCTGGGATCGCGTCCCGCCGTCCTGGTCAACCGTCCGATCCGGGGTCGGGCGTCGGTGGTGGCCGACCAGCGCGCGGCGGTTCGCCTGGCGCGCGACCACCTGCGCGGCCTCGGCCACGAGCGCATCGCCTACGTGCGCGGCCCGGCCGGGAAGTGGACCTCGAGCGCCCGCGACGCCCAGGCCGGCCGGCTGGGACTCGACCTGGTCGGCCCCGTCGCCCCCACCTTCGGTGGCGGGGCCCGGGCCGCGTCGGCGCTGCCGCGGGGCACGACCGCGGTGATCGCCCACAACGACCTGGTCGCGGTCGGCCTCGTCGACGCCCTGACGTCGTCGGGTCGCCGGGTGCCCGAGGATGTGAGCGTGGTCGGCTGCGACGACGTGGAGCTGGCGTCGCTGGTCCGACCCGCGCTGACCACGGTGAGGATGCCGCTCGAGCAGCTCGGCCGTCGGGCTGTCGACCGACTGGCCGAGCAGATCTCCGGGTCGGGTCCCGTCGGGTCGGCCCCGACGGCCGCGGATCCGGTGCTGGCGGTCACCCTGACGGTCCGCGGGTCGACCGCGCCGTACGCTGCGGGGCGGACATGACCAGCACCGACGGAGTCCGTGTCGCGGCGGTCGGACCGCCCGACGGGACGTTGCCACCTGATCAGGTCCGGGCCGCGATCACCGACGGGCTGGCCGGCCGCCACGTGGGCGAGCGGGTCCTGGTGCTGGTGCCGGACCACACGCGCACCGCCCCGCTGCCGTTCCTCGTCGAGGTCCTCAACGACGTCCTCGCCGACGCGGCCACCGTCCACGTCATGGTCGCCCTGGGAACCCATCCGCCGCTGGGTGACCGGGAGCTGTCTGACCTGGTCGGCCTGGATCGCCTTCCCGTGGCTGACCGGCACCCCGGCCTCACCGTCTCCAACCACCGCTGGCGGGACGACGACGAGCTGGTCGCGATCGGTGTCGTCGCCGAGGCCGAGCTGGCCGCCATCGCCGGCGACGTGTGGCACCCCAGCCTGGGCGGGGACCTGCCGCTGCGCCTCAACCGGGCGGTGCTCGACTGCGACCACGTGATCCTGCTCGGCCCGACGTTTCCCCACGAGGTCGTCGGCTTCTCCGGCGGCGCCAAGTACTTCTTCCCCGGCGTGTCGGGCCCCGAGATGATCGACGTGTCGCACTGGCTCGGCGCTCTGAGCGGGGTCGTCGGCACGATCGGACGCGTCGACACCCCGACCCGCCGACTCGTCGACCACGCAGCTGCGCAGATCCCGACCCCGGTCACGCTCGTGTCGATGGTCGTGGTCGACGACGCCCGCCTGGCCGGCGTGTTCGTCGGCGACCTCGACGCCGCGTGGCGTCGGGCCGCCGGGCTCAGCGCCACCCGACACATCCGGACCCTCGAACGGCCCATGCAGCGGGTCCTGTCGATGGCGCCGCCCATGTACGACGAGCTGTGGACCGCGGCCAAGGCCATGTACAAGCTGGAGCCGGTCCTCGCCGACGACGCCGAGCTGGTCATCTTCGCCCCGCACCTGCGCGAGGTCAGTCGGGTCCACGGGGCGGAGCTGGCCCGGGTCGGCTACCACGTGCTGCCGTACTTCCTCGAGCAGTGGGACCGCTTCTCCGATGTGCCGCGGGCGGTGCTGGCGCACTCCACCCACGTGCGCGGCGCCGGCACCTTCTCCGACGGCGTCGAACGGCCCCGGGTGCGGGTCACCCTCTCCAGCCGGGTGCCCGAGGCCGAGTGCCGGGCCCTGGGCCTCGGCTACCTCGACCCCGACTCGGTCGACGTCGCCGACTGGACCGGACGCGAGGACGGCGTGCTGGTGGTGCCCCGCGCCGGCGAGGTGCTCTACCGGTTGGCGGAGCGGTGACCGGGACCCGCGCCGAGGACCGCGGGCCGGTGGCGGTCGTGGTGATGGGGGTGGCGGGCAGCGGCAAGAGCACCGTCGGCGCCGCGCTGGCGGACCGGCTGGGCTGGGACTTCGTCGACGCTGACGATCACCACCCGGCCGCCAACGTCGACAAGATGCGCCGCGGCGAACCGCTCGACGACCGGGACCGCTCGCCGTGGTTGGACGCGCTGCGGACCGTCATCGACGACCACGCGCGCCGAGGCGCCGCGCTGGTCCTGGCCTGTTCGGCGTTGCGCCGGTCCTACCGCGACCGCCTCGGCGTCGACGGCGACCGGGTCCGTCTGGTCCACCTCGACGTCGGGCGCCCCGAGCTGGAGCGGCGGCTGCGGGAACGCGCCGGGCACTTCATGGCCGTCGACATGTTGGGCAGCCAGCTCGCCACCCTCGAGGTCCCCGACGCGGACGAGGCGCTGGTGCTCGACGGCGTCCGACCGGTACCCGAGCTGGTCCGGGCCATCGTGTCGACCCTGGGGTGCTGACGGCTCGACGAGGCTCTGCCGGTACCCTCATCTGGCCCGCGTGGGGGCGCGGTGAATCGACCGTCGACGGGGAGTTCCGTTGGTCCGCTCGGGTCCCGCGCTGCTCAGGCGGGAGCGGGTTGTCGCTGGGTCGGTGGCCGTTGGTGCGAGGTGTGGAACACCGCGCCGGTCGGGGTGGTGATGGTGGCGTGCCCCTCACCGACACCAGGGCCGGGGTTGACGGTCATGGCCCAGCCGTCGCGATGGATCACACCGTGGTGGTGGCGACAGAGGAGGACCATGTTGGTGGCGTTCGTGTGCGAGGACGACTGCACAGGGGTCGTCCTCGCACGCGAACGTGGGGTTGGTCCGTCGAGTGTCGCCGTGAACGTCTGGTGCGGTATCGACTGAGTCCGGCAGGCCCGGGTCCACAGAGCCGGCCCGGCAGCGCGGTCGGTCCCAGGTTCAGCGGAGAGGGAGGTCGCGGAGAGCGAGCCGTGCGGGGCTGAGCGAAGCGATCACGCCGCGACGGAGGTCACCGGCGATGGTGGGCAGATTCCGGACGAGGAGGTCGAGGTGGACCTCCGGTGCGAGCTCTGCGACTCCGCGAACGTGGATCACCGACGGGTTCGATGCCCGGCGCAACGCCAGCAGCTTCCCGAAGTCGCTGTCAGCCGTCACGACGACGAGGTCGTCGGCGACGGCGCGGTCGAAGATCTGTTCGTCCGTGGCGGTCACCATGTCCAAGTCGGCGACGTGGCCTGCGTCGTAGCCGGCAGAGCGAAGCCCTTCTGCGACCCGCGGCGACAGGTTGGCGTCGATGAGCAACCTCATGCCGGACGGGCGACAGGAACCTCGCGCTCGTTGACGGCTGCGGCGGCGAACTCGAGCGCACCCCAGATGTCGTCGCGTTCAAGGTACGGATAGTCGGCGAGCACGTCGTCGACCGTGCGACCTGCAGCGAGTTGGCCCAGCACCATCCCAACGGTGACACGAGTGTCACGGATGGTCGGCACACCGCCCATGCGGGCCGGGTCGACCGTGATCCTCTCGTAGGCCATGACGGAAGTGTACGACCGGCGCTGGTCGCACCGGCACCCGAAACCGTCGATCCGCCCGCGCGGCCAAGTCGGTTCGAGAAGACGGCGGTCGTCGCCGACGCCAGCCTGCTTCTGACGACCATGGATCGCGTCGGTGCCCTCCACACGACCTCCGCCGACGGACTGGACCGCCACCCCGGCTCTGGCTGCGAGCTGGCGATCCAGGATGGTCGTACCGGCGACTTGTGAGGTTGCGGACGTCGGTGGGCCCGCGATGGCTGTGGGGCACCAGGTGGTGGGCGTCACACCAGTTGGGTGGGGCATCGCAGCCGGGGAAGACGCAGCCCCCGTCTCGGGCGACGAGCCCCCGACGTTGGGCGCGGGTGGCGAACCGCTCGTCGGGCTTGCAGGCGACGGGGTGGCCGTCCGCCGCGGTGATGATCCATGTGATGGTGGGATCGCACGTCAGGAGCTCCCACTCGCGGGCCGACCAGCGGAGTGGGTCGCCGGCGGTATCGGTGACCCTGCTCGACCAGTCGATCGAGCTCTCGGCGGTGGGTCCGGGCAGGAGCGTCCCGTCGTGGAACAGCTCACCGACGGTGTGCTCGTCGAGGTCGACGGTGATGGTGACGTCTGCGGTGGGACCGGTGCTGCCGGAGCGGCTCGACGTGGCCGTGGCTCCGCGGGTGACGAGGTCGATGAAGGCCTGGGCCAGTAGCTCGGAGCGAGAGGGCACGTCGAGGCTGGGGTCGAGGTCGTGGTCGCTGACGGCCTGACGGTGGAGTCGGTCCGCTTCGGCATTGACGCGTTGTTCGAACCCGATGCTGGCGGGTCCGTAGAGGTCGATGGTCGCGGAGAGGGTGTCTCCGGAGCGGGTGACGGCCGCGTGGTTGCGGGGCCGGGGTGGCTCCGAGCCGTCGTGGTCCGCGTAGGACGCGATCTGGGCGACGTCGCGAGCGAAGGTCCTCCAAGTTGCACGGGAACGCATCAGGGCCAGGAGCTCGTTCTGGATCGTGGAGAACGTGTCGACGGTGCGGTCGTTGAGGTGTCGGCAGACCTCTCGGGTCCGGTCGACCGACACCGTGCCGGCCCGGAGGGCATCGGCGACGTCGGGGAGTCGGCGCAGGGCCGTCCCGGTGGTGACGTCGCGGCGGACGCGTCGCTGGTCGGCGCCGTGCCGCCAGGCCGCCTGGTTCGGAACGACGTGACCGAGCCGGGTGTCGGTCAGGCCCCGGGCGTGGAGCTCGGCGAGCAGCACGAACCGCGTGGAGTGGAAGAGCCGGTCGGCGACCTCGAGCGCATCGAACAGGCCGAGGCACGTGTCGTCGTCCAGTGCACGGACGTCGACATCGGCCAGGTCGGCGAGCCCGTCCAGCGCAGCGGTGGCCTCGATCGGTGCGGTGAACACCGGGACACCGAACCGGCCGATCCGCACCTGGCAGTCAGCGCCGGCCGGTCCCGGCTCGGCGCTCTGCCCTTCGAATCGCTCCTCGTGTCCCTCTCCGATCGAACGCATGTTCCCATGGTGTCATGGGCGTGTGACACTCGAGCCCCGACGATCGCGCCCGACACCAGCTGGGTCCGGGGGCCGCCGCACCATCCGGGGGTCGTAGCCGTGTGTGGCCGTCGTCCGAGAACAGGAGTAGATCTTCGTCGACGCCCACGGGTGGCGAACCGCGTGTTCGGATCCTGGCCCAGGCGTCGGCGGCCAGGATGGACAGCACCGCCGCTCCGGTGAACGCCTCGCTCGGGAACGCGTGCAGATCACCGAGTAGCGTCCGGTGTGAACATGCCGGTGAAGCAGATGGCGTTGAAGCGGGCCGACCGGTGCCGTGAGTGCGGCGCCGAGCTGCCGGTCGGGACGCGTGCCGAGTGGAACTCCGATCTGCGGGTCGTCACGTGCGTTCCGTGCGTCGAGGCTCGACCTCCTGCACCGATGGCACCCTCGGATGAGATGGCGGCACCCGCACCACCGCCTGGGTCGGTGTCGTCGGAGTCGGTCGATTCGGTCGTCGAGGAGGGACCGGCGCCGATCGATGTCGGAGTGCCCGGGGCGTCGGCGCGGCAGGAGCATCAGCGACGGCAGGCGAAGCGGGAGCGACGGATCGAGGAGAAGTGGGGTACCGGCCGGCTGGGTCGGATCGCCAAGGCGCTCTCGGACGATCCGCAGAGCACTCGGGCGTGGAAGGAGGGCGCCATCGGCGAGGAACGGGTCGCTCAGGTGCTCACCGAACGCCTCGGTGACACAGCTGTCCTGTTGCACGACCGGAAGGTGCCGGGCACGCGGGGCAACATCGACCACATCGCGGTCGCCTCCTCGGGCGTGTGGATCATCGACGCCAAGCGCTACAAGGGCAGGGTGGAGAAGCGGGACAAGGGCGGCTGGTTCCGGACCGACTTTCACCTGTACGTCGGAGGGCGCGACCGCACGAAGTTGGTCGAGGCGATGGGCTGGCAGCACGACGCTGTTCGCTCCGCTCTGGGTGACGAGGACGTCCCGGTTCACACGGCGTTGACGTTCGTAGGGGCGGAGTGGCCGCTGCTGTTCCCCAAGCCGCTGCGCATCGGTGGCGTGCTGGTCAGCTGGCCCGCCAAGCTCGCGGATCTGATCGGCGAACCCGGACCCCTCGACGACGAGGTCGTCGAACGCATCGCCCGCACCCTCGCCACGGCCCTCACCGCGAACCGGAGCTGACCAGGCTCTCGGCGGAACACGAACCCTTTGGAACGCTGTGGGATGATCTGGACCTGGACAGCCGCGGAGCATTCCGCGGAACGCCCGGGCCTCTAGCTCAGTTGGCAGAGCAGCGGACTTTTAATCCGACGCGCGTGGGTTCGAGCCCCACGGGGCCCACTCCGACCCTTTCGGGCGACCCGGTGGAGAGGGCCTTCGCGGCCTCAGGACGGTTCGGTACCCCCGCCGGTGCGGTAGTCGCCGAACGGCTCGTCGCGCCGCTGCAACGCCTCGGTCAGGCTCCCGCCATCGGTGCGCTCACCGCCGACGGCCCCGTCGATGCCGGCATCGCCGAGGAAGGCCCGGAACGTGGGCTGGTGCACTCCCAGCGCGCACAGCTCGGTGCCCGAGCGGATCGCGGTGCGCAGACCCATCACGTCCATCGCCCGGTGCACGGTCCGCTTGTTCAGCTGGGCGATGTCGGGCGGCACCAGCGCGATGCGCTCGGCCATCGCCAGCACCTCGTCATCCAGGCGGTCCGCCGGGAACACCCGGTTGGCCCAGCCGAGGCGGACCGCGTCCTCGCCCGAGATCCAGTCGCCGGTCAGCATCATCTCCATGGCGGCCCGCGGCCCCAGGAACCAGGCGTGGAACTGCATGTCGGGCACCCCGAAGCGCACCGCCGGGTACCCGATGCGGGCGTCGTCGGACACGTAGACCAGGTCGCAGCCGGTGGCCAGCTCGCTGCCGCCGGCCAGACACCACCCGTGGACCTGGGCGATGACCGGCTTGGCCAGGTCCCAGATGCTCATCCACGCGTCGGTCACGTGGCGGGGCCAGAAGCCCTCGCCTCCCGGGGTGAAGTACGGGAGGTCGTGGCCCTCGTTGCCGTCGCCGAGCTCGTAGCCGGCGCTGAAGCAGCTCCCCGCGCCGCGGATGATCGACACGCGGACCTCGGGGTCCTCGTCCGCCTCGCGCAGCGCGTCGAGAACCCCTCCACGCACGGCGTGGTTGAGCGCGTTGCGCTTGTCGGGCCGGTTCAGCGTGATCCGGCGGACCCCCTCGGCGGGCGTGTCGACGAGCACGGCGTCGGTCATTGACGTCTCCTCCGGTGTGAGAGCCCTCGGCTGCGCGGGCTCGGGTCAACCTACGTGGCGGTCAAGGTTTCCGCCCGGGTTGCCGATCACCGGGGCCATGTCCGCCCTCGGCCACCGTCCACGCCCGCGCCCGTTCGTCCTGCTCCCGGTCCTGGCCGTCGGCCTCGTCTCGTTCCTGGCCGCATGCGTGCCGGCCCCGCCCCGTCCTCCGGCGCCGGTCGGTCCGGCCGAGCGCGAGATGGTGTTCCCCGTCGCCGGCCGGACCTCCTACAGCGACACCTTCGGGGCCCCGCGCTCCGGCGGACGCACCCACCAGGGCCAGGACCTGATGGCGGCGCGCCACACGCCGCTGGTCGCGGCGGCCGACGGCACCGTCACCTCGCTGACGTGGTCCAACAGCGGGCTGTCGGGCAACTCGCTGACCATCACCGACGCGGACGGTTGGCGCTACGTCTACATCCACCTCAACAACGACGCGCCCGGCACCGACGACGGCTCCAACGTCTACGAGCGGGCCTTCGCGGACGGGATCGCCAAGGGCCAGAAGGTGAAGGCCGGTGAGGTGGTCGGCTACGTCGGTGACTCCGGCAACGCCGAGTCGACCAGCCCGCACCTGCACTTCGAGCTGCGTCGGCCCGACGGCACCGTCGTCAACGCCTACTCGTCGCTGCGCGCCGCTCGGACCCTGGTGCGCACCGACGCCGAACGCATCGCCGACTCGCCGATCGGCACGCTCGACGGGGTCGACGGCGGAGCGGGAACCGTCAGCGTCGACGGCTGGGCCCTCGACGCCCACGACGACGACCCGGTCAAGGTCTCGGTCTACGTGGCCGGCAACCCGGTCGCCACCGCCACCGCCTCGGTCGACCGGCCTGACGTCGACGCCGCGTTCGGTCGCGGCGCGGAGCACGGGTTCCACGTGTCCGACGTGCCCGCAGCGCCCGGCACGACGGTGTGCGTGGTGGCCCACAGCCTGGGCGGCGGGGGCTCGACGCGGATCGGGTGCGGCGTCGCACCCTGATCCGCGTCGGGCGCGCCGGTGCCCGCACGCCGTTAGCGTCACCGACCGTGAGCGCCACCCTCGATCCCCGCACCCCGGTCCTCGTCGGCGTCGGAGCCGCCCACCGCCCCGCCGACGGGTCCGGTGCGGTCGAACCGCTCGAGCTGATGGTCGAGGCCGCCCTCGCCGCGGCCGACGACGCCGGCGCCGCTCGGCTCCTCCCCGACTGCGGACTGGTCGCGGTGCCCGAAGGCTCGTGGTCCTACCCCGACGTCGCCCGGCTCGTCGCCGACAGGGTGGGGGCGAGGAGAGCCCGAACGGTCCGTGCCGACATCGGCGTCCCGCAGACCCAGCCGGTCGCGGTCGCCCTCGACCGCATCCGCCGGGGTGCTCTCGACGTTGCTCTCGTCGTCGGCGGCGAGGCGATGGCGAGCAGCCGCGCGGCTGCCCGGGCCGGCACCCCCATCGACGAGACCGCCCAGGACGGCGCAACGCCCGACGAACGGTGGTCGCCGGCCGGCGAGATCATGGCCGCTGCCGAGGTCGCCGCCGGCATGTGGGCCGCCGTCGAGCAGTACGCCTGCATCGAGAACGCGCTCGGTCATGCCGAGGGCCAGCCGTTCGACTCCCAGCTCGACGACATCGCCGAGCTCTGGGCCGCGTACAACGCGGTGGCGACCACCAACCCGACCGCCGCGTTCGCAGCTCCGCGGACCGCCGCCGAGCTGCGCGATCCCGGCCCGGGCAACCGGGCCATCGCCTCGCCGTACAACAAGTGGCACGTCAGCCAGTGGGTCGTCGACCAGGCCGCGGCGCTGATCCTGTGCTCGGTCGACGCGGCGCGCGCCGCGGGAGTTCCGGCCGAGCGGTGGGTGTTCCCGCACGCGTGCGTCGACTCGTCGCACATGGTGTCGCTCAGCCGTCGATCCGAGATCCACCGCTGGCCCGCGATGGGTGTGGTCGGACGTGCCGTCGCCGAGCACATCGGTCGACCGCTGCGCGACATCGAGATCCAGGAGATCTACAGCTGCTTCCCCGTCGCGGTGCGGCTCCAGCAGCGCGAGCTCGACCTGGACCGCGACCAACGGACCGCGGTGGCGCCGACGGTGACCGGCGGGATGGCCTTCGCCGGCGGCCCGCTCAACAACTTCACCTACCAGGCCACTGTCGAGGTCGTCCGACACCTCCGCGAGCACCCCGAGCACCTGGCGATGGTCACCACGGTGTCGGGGCTGTTGACCAAGCCCGGCATCACCGTCTGGGGTGGCCGCCCGGCGCCCGATGTGCTGATCGAGGACGTGGCCGAGCCGGCCGCCGCGCGCACCGGTGTCCGCGACGTCACCGGCGAGGCGCAAGGGCCGGGAACGGTGGTGACCGCGACCGCCACCTACCTCGACGGCCGACCGGTGCGCGCGTTCGTGATCGCGGACCTGGACGACGGTCGTCGCTGGGTCGGGACCTGTGACGACGCCGGGTTCGCCGAGGCGACCGACCGCCGGGCCACGATCGGGACCATCGTCGACGTCACCGGCGCGGGCTGCGTCCCGCGTTCCTGACGAGCTCCGGATCGGATCCGGGGTCCTGAGCGATCGACGCGTGCGCTGAGGGTCAGTTCGACTCGAACCAGGCGACGGTGTCTCGGACCGTCTCGTGGATCGGCCGGCTCCTGTAGCCGAGTTCGGTCGCCGCCCGGTAGTGGCTGACCACCGGCGAGTACTTCAGGGCGTGCAGGGCGTCGGGGGTGAAGATCGGCTTCTTGGTCCGCTGCTCGATCTGCATCACCAGGGGCGCCAGCGGGGTCACCAGCCGCAGCGGGATCGACAGCGGCGGGACCGGCACCCCCGAGTAGCGCTCGACCAGCATCCCGAGCTCGCGGATGCTGAGCCGTGACCCCGACAGGAGGTAGTTCTCGCCGGTGCGGCCGCGGTCGCCGGCGGCGATCAGGCCCTCGACCACGTCGCGCACGTCGACGAAGTCGAACTGCCCGGTGATCCCCACCGGGATCTTGCGGGTCATGAACTGCAGGACCGTCTCACCCATCCGCGACGGACCCCGGTCGTCGGGTCCGATGATCCCGGTCGGGTTGACGACCACCGCGTCGAGTCCCTTCTGCACGACCAGGCGGACCGCCTCCTCCCCGGCGCGCTTGGAGCGGTCGTAGGCCGGGGCGTCGGGATGGGTGGTCGGCGGGCCCGACTCGTCGAGCGACGGCCCGCAGCGTTCCAGGTCGAAGGAGTGCACCGACGAGCAGTGCACGAACCGGCCGCCCCCGCACTCGAACGCGACGGTCGCGGCGTTGCGGGGACCGTGGACGTTGACCCGCCACACCTCGCCGGTCGGGTCGCCGACGATCGAGATGATCGCCGCCAGGTGGAACACCCGGTCCTGACCCTCGAACGCGGCTCGCAGGCTGGCCGGGTCGAGGACGTCGATCTCGACGAACTCGACGTCCACGTCGTCGAGGGCGGGGCCGCGGCTGCGGTCCGCGGCCCGGACCTCGACCCCGCGGTCCTTCAGGGTCCGGGCCAGGTGCGCTCCCAGGAATCCGCTGGCACCGGTGATGACGGCCCTCATTGTGGTGACCTCCGATCGCTCCGTCCCGCGGGCTGCACGGCGTTCCGCGACGTCCGCGGAGTCTCACATCCGCGCGGTCCTACATCCGCGGGGTATCGTCCAGGCCGTCGTTGAAGTCGCGGTACATCCCGTAGATGTCCTTGCACTTCTGGCACACCGGCAGCTGCTTGGGGTCCCGCGACGGCACCCAGACGTGCCCGCACAGCGCTTCGAGCGGAGTCCCCTCCACCCGAGCCGCCAGCACCTTGGCCGCCGCGTCCTCTCCCGGCAGCGTCCGGACGATGTGGGCGACCGGGCCGTCCTCGGTCTCCTGCTCCTCGTCGGTCAGGGTGACCGTCGAGGTGGCTGGTCCGGTGGTCATCGGTGCGGTCATGTGCGTGTCCGATCGGGGTCGGCGTCGGGTCCCGGGCCGAGTGGCCGTAGCTCGAGGGTACGCCCCTGCGGGGTGTCGATCTCGGCTGCGGCCACCAGGCCGCTGCGACGCAGCGAGTCGCGAACCAGGGCGTCCACGGTGCCGGAGTCGACCGCCCTGCCGTCGACGGTCACGTCGGCCGGCACGGTCAGGGTCGCCGATCCGGTCGCCCGGACCTCGGGTGCCAGCCGGGACACCTCGGCGATCACGTCCTCGAGGCGCGGGGCGGCATCGGCGTCCGGATCGACCTCTCCGGAGTCGTCCGTGGCGTGGGAGCGCGTCACCCGCTTGCGCACCAGCACCCACACCGGGGCCATCACCACGACGGCGATCAGGAACGACCGGACCAGCACGCTGCCCTGGACGTCCGCGACGACCACCGCGACCTGGGTCGAGGAGGGAGAGCTCGCGGCGGCGAGGGCGGGCAGGGTCGAGGGGGTCACCGGGGACGGGATCGTACCGGTGGGCGCCGCTACGCTCCCACGCCGTGGAGTCCGATCCGATCACCCCCGACGCTGCCGACCGTCCGGACGCCCGGCCCCCGGCTGCTCCGGTTCCCGCGGAGGCCGTCGGTGGCCACGGGCTTGCCGCCGACGGGATGGCCGCCGACGGGATGGCTGCTGACGAGACGGCGAGTGACGAGACGGCGGGTGACCACGGAACCGCTGCCGACGAGTTGGTGCTGCTCACCTCGATCGAAGAGGACCTGGCCGCGGTCGATGCCGCCATGGCCGCCCTCGACGGGATCGACACCACGACGATGGACGGCGCCACCGCCGCGGCCCAGGTCGAGGCGATCGCCGGTCGCGACCGGTTCGACCCGACCGACCCGACTGCTCCGACTGCTCCGGCCGCTCGGACCGCTCCGACCGTCTGACCCCGATCTCAGGGCCGGCCGGGCCCGGGTCAGATCTGGTCGGGGATCGTTTCGTCGATCAGCAGGTGGACCCGGTCACCGATCCGCCACCCGGCGTCGGTGTGCTCCAGCCACCGACCGCCCAGGTTGGCCAGCCGCTCCCACGTGCCTCCGAGCGCCGACTCCGCGGCGAAGATCACCCCGGCGTGCGCGACCGCAACGACCGTGCCGTACGGGTGCTGGGTGGCGATGGCGTCGAACGCTCCGAGCACCCGGGCTTCGACCGCCTCGTCGGGCTCCCACCCCGGCGGACGCCGCCCGCTGTCGAGGTAGCCGGGGAAGTCCTCCTCGATCTCGTCGCGGGTCAACCCCTGCCACTCGCCGGCGTGACGTTCCATCAGTCCGGTGAGTGTCACCACCGGCCCGATGCCGAGTTCGTCGCTGAGGATCGACGCGGTGGTCGCGGCCCGGTCCAGCGGTGAGGCGTAGATGGCGTCGATGGCGCCCACGGCCCGGGCCGCGGTGCGGGCCTGCTGACGGCCGAGGTTGGTGAGCGGCGGGTTCTCCTGGCCCTGCCAGCGTCCGTCCGCGTTCCACTCCGACTGGCCGTGTCGGATCACCAGGAGCTGCGTCACGGGCGCCGACGCTATCGGTTGCCCCGACGTCGTCGGCAACCGCCGGAGGGGCGCGGAGTAGGCTCGATCGGTGCCCGTCGTCCGCCTCTTCGCCCAGGCCCGCGAGGCCGCCGGCACCGCGACCGACGTCGTGGCGGGTGACACGGTGGCCGCGGTGCTCGACCATGCCCGCGAGCGGTGGGGCGAGGGGTTCTCCGCGGTCCTGGGCACATGCGGTGTGTGGGTGAACGGCGAGCCGGCGGAGCTGACCGACGCGGTGGGGGCGGACGACGAGGTGGCGGTGCTCCCCCCGGTGTCCGGTGGCTGAGCGTTCGGGTCGGTCCGGCGCCCCGGGATCCACGACGTCGCCGACCGATCGGTCGGGCCCGCGCACCCCGGTGTCGGACGTGGCGCCGGTGAAGCGGAACCGCTCCGCCTCGGCCAAGAAGGGGAAGTCGAAGTCGAAGGCGAGCTCGACCCGATCGACATCCGGCGCCCAGTCCCGGTCGTCCAAGGGGGCGTCGTCCAAGCGAGCGTCGACGAAGTCGTCGAAGGGAGCGTCGTCGTCGATGAAGGGATCGTCGGGCTCGTCGACGTCACGGAAGGCCGTTGCGGACGGCTCGGCAGCATCACCGTCGAACTCGCCCCGACGGGGGATCGCCCGACTGGCGGTCCGTCCCTCCGTCGAGGGTCCCAAGGTCCGACTCGGGATCCTCTGGTTCTTCGTGGCTCTGGCGGCCGTCACCGCCGGCCGGGGTCCGACCGCCGTGCTGTGGGGTCTGCTCGCCGCTCTCGCCGCCCGGGAGCTCCTGGTGCTCTGGTGGCCGATCGCCGCGTCCGCGGGCGGCGCACCGTCACCGAGACCGGCCGATGGCGCCGCCTCCGGCGCCCCCGGCGGACTGGTGCTCGGTGCGGTCGTCCTGGCCATCGCCACCCCGGCGGCGGCCGCGTTCGGCACCGGTCTGGCCGGCGGTGTGCTGCTCCTGGTGGTGCTCGCGCTGGGGGCGATCGTTGCCGCGGGGGCTGCGGGGGTGGCCGACCTGACGGTGCCGCGGGCATCGGCGTTGGCGGTGGCCGTGCTGCTGCCGGCCGTGCCCGCCACCGCCGTCGTGCTGGTGGTCGGCGCTCACCTGTGGGCCGGTCTGTTCCTGGTGCTGGCGGTGTCGCTCTACGACGCCGGCTGCTTCGTCGGCGGCGCCGAGTCGTCCAGCCTGCTCGAGGGCCCGGTGACCGGGATCGTCGGCGTGCTGGCGGTGACCTTCACCATGTCGGTGTTCCAGGCTCCGCCGTTCGACACCGCCTCCGCGGCGCTGGTCGGCGGGCTGTGCGCGCTGGCGTGTCCGGTCGGCCAGTGGGTCGCCTCGGCGTTCCTGCCGACGCCCGACGCTCCGTGCCGGTCGCTGCGCCGCCTCGACACCTACATCGTCTCGGCGCCGGTCTTCCTGGCCGCCGCCTGGGCCCTCGCCTGATAGTCCAGGATTTTCATGACTTCTGGTGCCACTGGTGGCACCAGAAGTCATGAGAATCGAGATCGGGGACGACGAACACAACGGATCGCGGTCGGTCGAACGCGCAGCGGGTTCGGGTCGCTAGCCTGCAGGGCGTGGACGTCTCGGTCGAGAAGCTGATCACCTTCGAGGAACCCGCCGATCTGGCCGCCTGCTCCCTGTCCGAGCTGCGCGCCCTGCGCGACGACTACCAGGTCGTGGAGAACGGCCTGTCCTACGCCCGCCGCATCGTCCAGGGCCGCCTCGACACCGTCGCCGTCGAGTTCGAGCGCCGCATCGAGTCCGACGCCGACACCGACCTGGTCCACCGCCTCCCCAACGCGCTGGCCGCCCACACCCGCGGGCCCGGGCTGCCCCGACCCGGACGCGAGCTCGACCCGCCGTCGTGGGCCGACGACATCGTCGCCGCCGCCGATCGCATGCTGGGCGCCACCGCCCTGGCCGACCTGTCGTCGGTCCCCGAGGCCGACCTGGCCGTCGCCGTCAGCTCGATCGCCGAGCTCGAACGAGAGGTGTCGGGCTCCCGACGGGAGGTCCAGCGCCGCATGGACCGGGTGCAGGACGAGATCGTCGCCCGCTACCAGGCCGGCGCGTCGGTCGACGACCTCCTGATCTGACGCGCTCGGGCCGCGACCGGCCGACCGCGGCGGCGGACGACCTCGACCCGGCAGCCTGCGCTTGCTGCGGCGAATCGGTGGTTCGCGGATGTCGCGATACCCTCGACGGGCATGAAGGAGGACCTCGACCGTCGCTGGCACGACCTGGGCGAGTTCATCCGCGAGCAGCGCAACGTCGGGCAGATGTCGCTGCGCAAGCTGTCCGAGGCCGCCGGGGTCTCCAACCCGTACCTCTCCCAGATCGAGCGTGGCCTGCGTCGCCCGTCGGCGGAGATCCTCCAGCAGATCGCCCGCGCCCTCGAGATCTCGAGCGAGACGCTCTACGTGCGCGCCGGCATCCTCGACGAGCCGACCGGCCAGGTCGACCCGATCGCCGAGATCCGCCGGGACCCGTCGATCACCGAGGAGCAGAAGAAGACCCTGGTGCGCATCTACCAGTCGTTCCGGCGGGAGAACGAGCTCGACGACGGCGCCGGGAGCGGTCCCGACGGCGGCTCTGATGGCGGCTCCGACGAACCGGATCCCGACGGCTCCTCGGACCCCTCTGACGTGACCGTCGCCTCCTGAGGCGGTGCTCGTCCGGGTCGCGCCCTACGATCGGATCCGCTCGCGGTCCCGACGTGCGGGAATGCTTCCGCCGGCTGCGAGATTGATCTGACCGTGGGTTCCGTCGCCGTCGTCTCCCTCCACACCTCGCCGCTCGCGCAGCCCGGCACCGGCGACGCCGGCGGCATGAACGTCTACGTGCGTGAGCTGTCGGCCTCGCTGGCCCAGGCCGGCGTCGACGTGCGGGTCTACGTGCGCCGCTGGGCCGACCACCTTCCCGACCGCGTGCGGGTCGAACCGGGCTTCGAGGTGGTGCACGTCTCCGCCGGCCCGGCCGAGCTGGCCAAGGAGGACCTCCCGTCGGTCATCGGAGAGTTCGGCGACGGCGTGGCTGCCGACCTGGCCGCGGCCCCGGTCCAGGCGCTGCACGCCAACTACTGGCTGTCCGCGGTTGCGGCCCACGACCTCAAGCACCGGCTCGACCTGCCGCTGGTCGCCACCTTCCACACCCTCGCCCGGGTCAAGGCCACCGCCGGCGACCACGAACCGCCCGCCCGCGAAGCCGCCGAGGCCACCGTGATCGGCTGCTGCGACGCCATCTGCGCATCCAACCCGGTCGAGGCCGACCAGCTGGTGCAGCTCTACGGCGCCCGGCCCGACCGCATCGAGCTGGTCCCCTCCGGCGTCGACCACGCCTTCTTCTCCCCGGGCGACCGCGCCGGTGCCCGCGCCGCCCTCGGCCTCGACGACCGGCCGACCATGCTGTTCGTCGGTCGCATCCAGCCCCTCAAGGGCCTCACCGTCGCGGTCGAGTCGCTCGCCCGCCTCGCCGACAAGCGCACCCGGCTCGTCGTCGTCGGCGGACCGAGCGGAGCCGACGGACCGGCCGAGTTGCGGCGGGTGCAGGAGCGGATCCGGGCCCTGGGCGTGGCCGAACGCGTCCAGTTCGTCGACCCGCAACCGCACCACATGCTCTCGAGCTGGTACCGGGCCGCCGACGTCGTCGTGGTGCCCAGCCGGTCGGAGTCGTTCGGGTTGGTCGCCCTCGAAGCCGCCGCGTGCGGCGTCCCGGTGGTCGCCTCCGCCGTCGGCGGTCTGCGCACCCTGGTCGTGCCCGGGGTGACCGGCATGCTGGTCGAGAGCCGTGACCCCGAGTCGTTCGCGGCGGCCATCGCGTCGGTCCTCACCGACCCGGTGCGCGCCGCGGCCATGGGCGCCGCCGCGGCGGAGGAGTCGCGGCGCTACTCGTGGTCGACTACCGCGGCGCGTCTGCGGCGCCTCTACGCGGACCTGTCGGTGCGGACCCCGGTGGCCTGCGCGTGATCGGGGCGGAACGGCCCCTCACCCCCGACGAGCTGGCCGAGCTCGAATCCCGAATCGACGGCTGGCTGGCCGAGCAGCTCGAGCAGAACCCGGTGATCGAGGCGGTCGAACGTGACGACGTCTCCGGCGAGCGGCGTTGGTTCGTGCGGGTCCGCGGCGAGCAGAAGGCGGTGTTCACCATCTGGCTGGTGCTGCGCCAGCGCAACCTGCACGTCGAGACGTACCTGATGCCCGCCCCCGAGGAGAACGCGGCGGCGCTCTACGAGCACCTGCTGCGACTGAACCTCAAGCTCCCCGACCTCACCTTCGCCATCGGCGACGAGGACGCGGTGTACGTGATGGGCGAGGTGCCGGCGGTGTGGGTCGACGGCGAGGTCGTCGACCGGCTCCTCGGGTCGTGCTACTCGGTGGTCGAGCAGTGCTTCCGGCCGGCCATGCGCATCGGCTTCGCCAGCCGCTTCCCGGCCTGAACCCGCCGCCACCCCCGAACCAACTTTCTGACGACATTGGAGTACCGCCAGTGTCGTGACTTGTCGTCAGAACGCGGAGGGTGGGGGGTGTTGACCGGGGAGCGCGCACCGGGGAGCGGTCCCCGCTGACAACGCCGACCGCAACCCTTACCGTCGAGGGCAGCCGGGGGACGGGTCGTTGGGGAAGCGGTCCGTCCTCCGGCCGCCGGTACGCTCCACGACATGACCTCGGTGCAGTTCCTCGGTGGGGGCCGGATGGCCGACGCTCTGCTCGGTGGGCTGCTGGCAGCCGGTCACTCACCGTCCGACATCGCCGTGGTCGAGATCTCCCCGGCCCGTCGTGATGAGCTGATCTCCGCCCACCCCGGCGTGGCCGTCCTGTCCGAACCCGGGCCGGCCGACGCCCTCGTCGTCGCCACCAAGCCCGGCGACGCGGTCGACGCCCTGGCCACGGCCGCCGCGGCTGCTCCCGGCCTGTGTCGGGTGCTGTCGATCGCCGCGGGGGTGGGGACCGCCGCGCTGCAGGCCGCGGTCGGCGACTCGGTCGCCGTCGTGCGGGCCATGCCCAACACGCCGGCGCTGGTGGGGGAGGGGGCGTCCGCGATCTGCGCCGGACCCACCGCCGTCGACGCCGACCTGGACTGGGCCGAGGGGCTGCTCGGCGCGGTCGGCACCGTCGTGCGGGTCCCGGAGCGCTCGATGGACGCGGTGACCGGACTGTCGGGATCGGGTCCCGCCTACGTGTTCCTCGTCGCCGAAGCGCTGATCGACGCCGGTGTCGCCGCCGGGTTGCCGCGGGACGTGGCGGACCGACTGACCCGCCAGACCCTGCTCGGCTCGGCCCGTCTGCTCGCCGAGTCCGACGACGGCCCCGAGGCGCTGCGCGCCGCGGTCACCTCGCCGGGCGGCACCACCGCGGCGGGCCTGCGCCAGCTCGAGTCCCACGCGGTGCGCGCCGCGGTGATCGACGCCGTCGCCGCCGCGACGGCCCGTTCCGCCGAGCTCGGCTGAGCGCCGGGCCGGGGCCCCGGCCCACGGTCCTGTTGACCGCGGGTCTGCGAAGAGCGGGTCTGCGAACCGCGGTCCTACGCGTCCCGTCGGGGCGTCGGCGTTGGCGGATGGCTCACCAGCATCGCGTGACCGTCGCGGAGAACGCGATGCACGTCCCCGCCGGCAGCGGTGGCGAGTACGGATCCGCCGCCCCTATGTCGACCGCGTAGCCGATGTCGGCCAACGACGCGATCGTCAGGCGTGACAGCGCGCTGCCGTCCGGGGTGGTGGCCATGATCTCCGGACCGAGGAACACCGACTCCCAGTGCGGGCTCATGACTCCGTCGACGGTCATGACGGGGACGTCGACCGATCGTCGCAGGAGCGAGTTCTCGGCCCGGACCCGGGGCCCGTTGAACCGGGGGTCGGTTCCGCCCGCCCCGGTGACGTCCCGACCGTCCTGCCAGGTGACCCCGAAGCCGAGCACGTGGCCCAGCTCGTGCCCCGCGACCTCGTCGAGCATTCCGGCGTCGAGCAGGGCACCGGTCAGGTTCGGGTTGAACTCGACGAAGCCGAACCGGGGGAGGCCGTCGGGTCCGTCGACGCACGGCGCCGCCCACGCGGCTGGGGGGATCACCTTCATCGACACGTCGACCACCAGGTCGTCGACCACCCCGTCGAACGCAGCGTTGCCCGAGCCGCAGGACCCGGCCGCGAGGTGGACCGGAACGTCGCCCAGTCCCCTCGCGACGACACGCTCCCAACGCGTCGCCGCCTGCTGCATCGCCGCCAGGACGTCGGGGTCGACCGTGCCCGACGGCCGGATCACGATGTCGAACGGCTCGGGGTCGATGCGGGTGCCGACGTGGTAGGTCGCGGTGGCGAGCGTGGTGTTCGTCCCGTCGCTGACCTCGAGTCGGGCGGTGTGGGCGCCGGCGTCGACCGCGGAAACGTTGCGGCTGACGTCGGGAGGGCAGGGGTCGATCGTCTCGTCCCATGTCCCGTCCCCGTCGCCGTCCAGCCGGCAGGACATGGCGTCGCCCTGGGGGTCGGTCACCCCCCAGCGGAGCGGGACGAGCGCCGGTTCGACGTGGGGTTCCCCGAGAGCCCCGAACGACGAGACCACCGGCGCGGTGGCCGGCGGAGGTGGCGGGTCCGGGGCGCAGGCTGCAGCGGCCAGCACGACCGAGGCGAGCACGGCCACGCCGCGCCAGCCTCGGACCATCCGGCCGGTGGTGGCGGCCCGGCCGCCCGCCGGAACCCCGATGTCGCCCTCGGACTCCATGTCCCCATTCGACCACCGACCACGGGGTCGGTCCACGGTCTGGGGTCACCTTCGGAGCCGGTGAGCCCGGAGCGGTAGGTTCGGGGCCCGTGGCCGCCGACGCTCCCCCCGACGGGTCCCCCCGCTACGACACCGTCTCGTTCCTGTCCGACTACGGCCACGGCGACGAGTTCGTCGGCGTCGTGCACTCGGTGATCCACCAGCTCGCGCCCGGCGCCACCGTCATCGACATCACCCACGGCATCGAGCCCTACGACATCCGCGCCGCCGGCCTCACCCTGGCCCGCAGCGTCCAGTACCTGGCACCCGGCGTGATCATGGCGGTGGTCGACCCCGGCGTCGGCACCCACCGTCGGCCGATCGCGGTCGAGGTCGGAAGCGGCCGGGCCGTCTTCATCGGTCCCGACAACGGCCTGCTCGCCCCGGCGGTCGGACTGCTCGGCGGCGCCACCCGGGCGGTGTGGCTCAACGACGCCGAGCACCAGCTCGCCGCTCCCGGCCCGCTCTTCGACGGACGCGACGTCTTCGCCCCCGCGGCCGCCCACCTGTGCAACGGGGTGCCGCTCACCGACCTCGGCGAGGAGGTCGACACCGCCACGCTGTTCCCGGGGATCCTGCCCATCTCCCGGGTCGAGGACGGGGCCCTGGTCGCCGAGGTGCTCTGGGTCGACCGCTACGGCAACGTGCAGCTCAACGTCGACCCCGACGAGCTCGACGCCCTGGCCGCAGAGGCGCCGGCTGACCGGCCGACCGGCAGCAGCGAGCGCTCCGGGGGCGGGCACTTCGAGGTGCTGCTCGACGGATCCCGTCGCACCGCCCGCCGGGTGGTGGCGTTCGAGGACATCGCCCCGGGCGCCGTCGGCCTGGTCGTCGACAGCTACGGGTTGATCTCGCTCGCCGCCCGTCAGGCCAGCGCGGCCGAGGACCTGGGCATCGGCACCGGCGACGGCGTCACCCTGCGCCCGATCGTCGACTCCGACGACACCTCCGACGACGCCGGCGACGGGTCCGCGGCCGAGTCGGTCACCGCGGTTCGGGTCACCTTCGGTCGACGACCGACCCCGTCGGACCCAGCCTCGACCGACGTCCCCGGAGGTGCGGGATGAGACGCTTCACCACCATCACCGTCATCGTCCTCATGGCGGTGATCGTCGGCGCCGCGTTCCTCCAGCTCGTCGTCCTGGCCCGCTGACCGGGGCCGCCCTCGCCGCGGCGGCCGCTCACCGGCGACCCACCGGCGGCCACACCGGCGGCCTTCGTGCGTCGGAACGCCGTGACGAGCGGATATCGTCGCCGGCGGTGAACCTGGCGACGATCATCGATCCCCATCCCGGCGAGGCCACCGCGCTGATCAGCCGGGGTCGGGAGACCGACTACGACACGCTGCGCACCCAGGTGGCGGCCCTGCGCGGCGCCCTGGTCGAGATGGGCCTGGAGCCCGGCGAGCGCCTCGCCATCATCGCCGGCAACAACTGGTACTTCGTCGTGTCGTACCTGGCCGCCCTCGGCGCCGGACTGGTCGCCGTGCCGCTCAACCCGACCAACCCGGCGGTGGCGATGGCGCACGAGCTCAGCGAGTCGGGCGCGGTGGCGATCGTGGCCACGCCGACCGCCCGGGCGGCCCTGCGCGAGATCGACTGGTCCACCCTCCCCGACGTGCGCACCTTCATCGGCGCCGGGTTCGAGCCGGGGCCGCTGGGCGTCGACATCGACACGCTGCTCGACCACGAACCGGCACCGGTCGTCGAACGCGCCCCCGACGACGTCGCCGTGCTGATCTTCACCTCGGGCACGGCAGGGTCGCCCCGTCCCGCCATGCTCACCCACGCCAACCTGCTGGCCAACATCCGTCAGGTGCTGGCCGCCGACGAGCGGGTCCAGGAGCCGACCGACGTCGTGTTCGGCCTGCTGCCGATGTTCCACATCTTCGGGCTCAACGTCATGTTGGGCGTGGCGATGGCGGTCGGCGCGTCGGTCCTGCTCGTCGAGCGCTTCGACCCGGTGTCGGCCATCGAGTCCGTCGAGAAGCACGGCGTCACCACCATCGCTGGTCCCCCCACCATGTGGGCTGCCTTCGCCGGGCTTCCCGGGGTGGGTGGCCACGAGTTCGACTCGGTGCGCCGAGCGATCTCCGGCGCCGCCAAGCTGCCGACCGAGGTCGCCCAGGCCATGGAGGCGCGATACGGCGTGCACCTCCAGGAGGGCTACGGGCTCACCGAGGCGTCGCCGGTGGTCACCGCCCCCATCTCCGGCGTCACCCCGTCGGGCTCGGTCGGCATCCCGGTCCCCGGAGTCGAGATGCGCCTGGTCGACGGCGACGGCGACGACGTGTTGGTCGGCGACCCCGGCGAGCTGCTGGTGCGGGGTCCGAACGTGTTCGCCGGCTACTGGAACGACCAGGAGGCGACCGACCGGGTCATCACCGCGGACGGCTGGCTGCGCACCGGCGACGTCGGCGTGGTCGACGACGACGGCAACGTCTACCTGGTCGACCGGGCCAAGGACCTGATCATCGTGTCGGGCTTCAACGTGTTCCCCTCCGAGGTCGAAGAGGTGCTGTTGCAGCACCCCGCGGTCGAGGGCGTGGCCGTGGTCGGCGTCCCGCACCCCCACACCGGCGAGTCGGTCAAGGCCTACGTCAAGGCCCGCGACGGCGTCCCCATCGAGGAGGACGACGTCATCGACTTCTGCGCGGCGCGCCTGCCCCACTACAAGTGCCCGAACAAGGTGTGGTTCGTCGAGGACATCCCCCGCGGCCTCGGCGGCAAGGTGATCCGACGGCTCCTCGGCTGAGGGCCACCAGCGGGATCGCCGCTCCGACCGCCGGGTCCCGGAGATCCCGTCAGGCCGGCTCCATCGGGCCGGTGGCCAGCTCGTAGATCTCGGCCCAGTACGGATTGGTCGGGGCGACCTCGCCGGCGGGTCGGCCCGGGTTCGAGAACAGGAACCCGACGAACAGGATCGTCACGCCCGCCGCCAGCCAGATGCCGAAGTCGACCATCTGGTCGCCGGTGCCGAACATCGTCCCGCCGGATCCCAGGACCAGCGAGCCGACGGCGATGAACACGTTGGTGAGAGCCAGGCGCCCCGGAGGGATCGGCATCGCCGCGGCCACCTCGGGCCGGCGCCGCACCCGCAGCAACCCGACCGCCGACCACGCCGCGCCGCCGATGAGGACCACGGCACCCACGCCGGAGCCGACGGCGGCCATGATCCGGGGGCCGACGCCGAAGACCTCCTTGCCCGACGGAATCCCGGCCCCGTCGAGCGACCCGAGCAGGGGAGTGGTGAGCACCACCCCCGCGCAGAACGAGCTGAGGGCGACCAGCCACCAGCGGGCGACGTCACCGCGGTGCACGCCGCCGAGCAGGTAGACGGTCCCGAGCGCCAGCCACGGCACGTTGAGGATGGCGCCGAACAGGTAGAAGACCCGGAAGTTCAGCTCGCCCCATCCCAGGGCCGCCGCGCTGAAGTACGCCAGCGACGCCACCGCGAACATGGCCAGCGACACGGTCCAGGCCAGCTCGTGGGGCTTGCGCCGGGCCAGCCAGCGCTCCAGCGTCGACAGCCCGAACGCGACCGACACGAGCACCGCCACGGCGCCCATCGCCGCGGCCGCGCTCACCGGATCTCCGAGGTGGTCGGGAGCGGGCGGGGGTCGGGCACGGCCCCAGCATGTCCCCGACCGACCCCGTCGGGCGAGGCAGCCGACGGGGCCATCGGCGGGACCGTCGGAGCGGGCCGGGGCCTCCCGGCACTTTGTGAAAAGTCGCACGAGCGGGGTACGGTCGACCCATGGCGCCCTCCGGTCGAGCCTCCATCCCCGAGGCGACCGTGGCGCGGCTTCCGCTGTACCACCGCTGCCTGCTCGACCTGCGCGACGAGGGCCGCCCCACGGTGTCCTCCGAGCAGCTCGCGGACCTGGCCGGGGTCAACGCCGCCAAGGTGCGCAAGGACTTGTCGCACTTCGGCTCGTACGGCACCCGCGGGGTCGGCTACGACGTCGCCCACCTGCTGGTCGAGATCGCCAGCGCCCTCAACGTCGACCGGGACTGGCCCTGCGTCATCGTCGGCGCCGGCAACCTGGGCTCCGCTCTCGCCACCTTCGCCGGCTTCACCAACCGCGGCTTCACCGTGGTCGGCGTGCTCGACGTCGACCCGGCCAAGGTCGGGCGTCCGCTCGGATCGCTCACGGTGCGCCACCAGGACGACCTGGCCGAGCTGGTCGCCCGCGAGGGCGTCGCGATCGGGATCGTGGCCGTCCCGCCCGTCGCCGCGCAGGAGGCGGCCGACCGCCTGGTCGAGGTCGGCATCACCTCGATCCTCAACTTCGCCCCGACCGTGCTCGACGTGCCCGACCACGTCCAGGTCCGCGACGTCGACCTGGCCGTCGAGCTGCAGATCCTCGCCTTCCACGAGGACCCGTCCCGCCGCGTCGGCCCCACCCGCACCGCGGGCTGACCGCGAGCGGCGACCAACTGGCGACCGGCCCCGGTCGCGCAGCATGCTGGAGGGCGTCCGCAGCGGTCGCCGTCCTCCCCGGTGGCCCGAGTCAAGGAGCGCCAGCCGGGCGTGTCTGTCGTCGTCGTCGGAGCGAACCATCGCACCGCCCCGCTCGATCTCCTCGAGCGCATGGCGGTCAGCGGTGAGCGCCTCCCCAAGCTCCTCCACGCCCTCGACGCGGGCGCCGACACCTCCGAGGTCGTCGTGCTCGCCACCTGCAACCGCACCGAGGTGTACCTGGTGGCCGAGCGCTTCCACGGCGCGTACGCCGAGGTCCGGGACTTCTTCGCCGACCTGACCTTCCTGCCGCCCGAGCGCTTCGCCGAGAGTCTCTACGTCCACTACGACGACGCCGCGGTCCGCCACCTGTTCGAGGTGACCGCCGGCCTCGACTCCGCGGTGCCCGGCGAGCACGAGATCCTGGGCCAGGTCGGCTCGGCCTGGGAGCTGGCCCGCCAGGAGGGCACCGCCCGACGGGGCCTCAACCTCCTGTTCCGCCACGCGCTCGAGGTCGGCAAGCGGGCCCGCACCGAGACCTCGATCGCCCGTCACGTCACCTCGGTGTCGCAGGCCGCGGTCATCCTCGCCGGTGAGCGCCTGGCCGAGCTGCGCGGCATCACCGAGGCCCCCGACGCGTGCACCGCGGCCGGAGCGCGGGCCGGCCTGGCCGGGGCGCGCGCCGTGCTGATCGGCGCCGGGACCATGGGCCGGGCGGCAGGGTCGTTCCTGGCCGACGCCGGCCTGGCCGAGATCGTCGTGGCCAACCGCGGCCCCGAGCGGGCCGAGGCCCTGGTCGACCGACTGCGGACCGACCGCGACTCCGGCATCGCCCGCGCCGTGCCGCTGGCCGAACTGTCGACGGTCATGGCCGACGCCGACCTGGTCGTCGCCGCCACCGGCGCACCGGGAGCGGTGCTCACCGCCGCCGATGTCGCCCCCGCGGTGCAGGGACGGTCGCGACCCCTCGTCGTGGTCGACATCGCCATGCCCCGCGACGTCGATCCCGAGGTCGCCGCGCTCGGCGGGGTCGAGCTGCTCGACATGGACGCGGTCGCAGCCTTCACCGAGGCCGGGCTGGCCGGTCGTCGCCGTGAGGTCGCCGCGGTGCGCGAGATCGTCGACGAAGAGGTCGTGCGGTTCCACGGCGCCAGCAACGCCCGGCGTGCCGCTCCGGTCATCACCGCCCTGCGCGAGCAGGCCGAGTGCATCCGCTGCGCCGAGATCGACCGGCTGTCCGGGCGGCTGGGTGAGCTGACCGACGCCCAGCGCGACGCCGTCGACGCGATCACCAGGGGCTTGGTGGCCAAGCTGCTGCACGAACCGAGCGTGAGGCTGCGCGCCGCGGCGGGGTCGGCTCGGGGCGACCGCCTGGCCGACTCGGTGCGCGAGCTGTTCGCCCTCCTCGACGACCCCGACGACTCCGACGACCCCGCCAGCGGGACGGCCAGCGGGACCGGCATCCCCGACGACTCCGGCGCTGTCGTCGAGCCACCCTCCGGGGGCTGAGCCTCCGTGCGGGTCCGGATCGCCACGCGGGCATCGCCGCTGGCGCGTTGGCAGGCCGACCACGTCGCCGGGCTCCTGCGCTCCGCGGACCCCGACCTCGACGTCGAGGTGGTCGCGCTCAGCACCGAGGGCGACCGCCGCACCGACGTCCCGCTGTCGGAGATCGGCGGGAAGGGCGTGTTCGCCACCGAGGTGCAGGCCGCGCTGCTCGACGGGCGGGCCGACGTGGCGGTGCACTCCGCCAAGGACCTCCCGGCCCGGACCCCCGACGGGCTGGTCATCGCTGCGGTGCCCGAGCGCGGCGATGTCCGCGACGCCCTCGTCGGGTGCCGTCTGGTCGACCTGCCCACCGACGGCGTGGTCGCCACCGGCTCGGCCCGTCGGCGGGTGCAGCTCGCGCACCTGCGACCCGACCTGCGCTTCGAGGATCTGCGGGGGAACATGGCCACCCGCATCGCCCGCTCCGAGCGCGACGACGTCGACGCGGTGGTGGTCGCGGCGGTGGCGTTGCACCGCCTGGGTCTGGCCGACCGCCTCACCGACGTGCTGCCCGCCACGCTGATGGTCCCGCAGGTCGCCCAGGGCGCGTTGGCCGTCGAATGCCGCTCCGACGACGCGGCTCTGCGGGAGCTCCTGGCCGGCATCGAGCACGCCGCCAGCCGCCGGGCCGTCGACGCCGAACGGGCGTTCCTGTCCGAGCTGGGCGGCGACTGCACCCTGCCCGCCGGTGCCCACGCCACGATCCTTCCCACCGACGACGACGCCGGTCCCGCAGCCTCTGCCGGTCCGGTCGCCTCCGGCGTGCTCAGCATCCGGGGCATCCTCGGCGCGGACCCCGATGTCCACGGTCGTGTCCGCGTCGCGCATGCCGTCGAGGTCGGCTCCGACCCCGACGCGGTCGGCCGTGCCCTGGCCGTCCGCCTGCGCGCGGACGTGGATGCCACCGCCGGGGAGGCGCCCCGGTGACCGTCCACCTCGTCGGCGCGGGGCCCGGCGACCCGGGGCTGATCACCGTCCGGGGCGCCGAGCTGCTGGCCCGCGCCGATGTCGTCGTGCACGACCGGCTGTCGGCACGCGAGCTGCTCGACCTGGCACCGCCGGACGCCGAGCTCATCGACGTCGGCAAGAGCCCCGACGGGCCGTCCACCCCGCAGTCGGCCATCAACGAGCTGCTGGTCGAACGCGGCCGCCGGGGCCAGACGGTGGTGCGGCTCAAGGGCGGCGACCCGTTCGTGTTCGCCCGCGGCGCCGAGGAGGCCGCCGCGCTCGCCGCCGCCGGCGTCGACTACGAGGTCGTCCCCGGAATCACCTCCGCGCTCGCGGTCCCCGCCTACGCCGGCATCCCGGTCACGTTGCGCTACTCGTCGACCAGCGTCACGATCGTGACCGGCCACGAGGACCCGTCCAAGGGCCGCACCGACGTCGGCTGGGAGGCGCTCGCCCGGGTGGGCGGGACCATCGTCGTGCTGATGGGGGTGCGCAACCTGCCCCGCATCGCCGAACGCCTGGTCGCCGGCGGCCTGTCGCCCGACACGCCCGCCGCGGCCATCCGGTGGGGCACCCGACCCACCCAGCAGACCGTCCGCGCCACGCTCAGCACCCTGGCCGACCACGACCTGGCGTCGCCGGCCACGATCGTCATCGGCGACGTCGCCGGGGAACGCCTGGACTGGTTCGAGCGGCGGCCCTTGCTCGGCCGGACCGTGGTCGTCACCCGGACCCGGGACCAGTCGCCGCAGCTCGCCCGCCGCCTGCGCGACGCCGGCGCCGAGGTGCTCGTCGCCCCGACCATCGCCGTCGAGGACCCGGCGGACGGCGCAGCGGCGCTGCGCGACGCGGTGAGCCGGATCTCCACCTTCGACTGGGTGGTGCTCACCTCGCCCAACGGCGCGGCCCGGTTCGCCGCCGAGCTGCGCGACGGTCGGGACCTGGCCGGGGTCAGCGTCGCGGTCATCGGTCCGGGCACCGCGGCGGCGATCGCCGAGGCGCGCATCACCGCCGATCTGGTCCCCCCTCACTTCGTGGCCGAGTCGCTGCTCGACGCCTTCCCCGACCCGCCGCCCGGCGGTGGCCGGGTGCTCCTGGCCCGCGCCGCGGTCGCCCGCGACGTGCTGCCCGACGGGTTGGCCGCCCGGGGCTGGGACGTCGAGGTGGTCGAGGCGTACCGGACCGTCGGCGTCTCCTACGACGACGACACCCGGGCCCGGGTGCGTGCCGCGGACGCGGTCACGTTCACGTCGAGCTCGACCGCCGAGCACTTCGTCGCCGCCCTCGGCGGACCCGACGCCGCCGCGGCCGGAGCCCCGCCCGTGGTCGCCTGCATCGGACCGGTCACCGCGGCGACCGCCCGCGAGCTGGGCCTGGAGGTCACCGCCGAGGCTGCGGTGCACTCGATCGACGGCCTCGTCGACGCCGTGGTGGACGCCGTGTCCGGCGTCGGTGTCGGCGTCGTGCCCGGCGGGTCGGACGCCCGTTGAGCGCCGCGGCCCCCGCTCTGGCCGCCGTCGTGTTCGACTTCGACGGGCTGGTGCTCGACACCGAGTGGTGCGAGTACGTCACCGCCGCCGAGCAGTTCCGGGCGCACGGCACCGAGCTGAGCCTGGATCTGTGGAAGACCTTCATCGGAACCGTCGACCACCCGCACTGGACCGACATCCTCGAGGAGCAGATCGGCCGGCCGGTCGACCGTGGGCTGATCGTCCCGTCCCGCCTCGCCGCCAAGGACGTCTGCAACGCCGATCTGGCCCCGCTGCCCGGCGTCGTGCCGCTCGTCGACTCGTTGCGCGACCTCGGGGTGCCGATCGCGGTGGCGTCGTCGTCGTCGGTCGATCACGTCGACGGCCACCTCGACACCCACGGCCTGCTCGACCGGTTCCCGGTGCGCGCCACCGGCGACGAGGTTCCGCTCACCAAGCCCGACCCCGCGGTCTACCTCCTGGCGTGCGAACGGCTCGGCGTGGACCCGACCGCGGCGGTGGCGATCGAGGACTCGGTCAACGGGGTGACCGCCGCCAAGGCGGCCGGGATGGCCGCGGTGGCCGTCCCCGGCACGTTGACGCTCGGCATGGACTTCGCCGCCGCCGACCTGGTCGTCGGATCCTGCGTCGAGCTCACCCCCGCCCGGCTCGCGGCCCTGGTCGCCGATCGGAACTGAGCCGAACCCGACCCACGGTCCTGGCCGCACGCCCGGCCGCAACGGCGGCCCCAACTGCAGCCGGTCGTGGACCCGACCGTAGGATTCGGGGCCGTGAGCTTCCCCCAGACCCGCCTGCGTCGACTGCGCCGCACCCCGGCCATGCGGCGGCTGGTCGCCGAGACCCGACTGGGTGTCGACGACCTGGTCGCCCCTCTGTTCGTGCGTGAGGGCATCGACGAGCCGGTGCCGATCCCGTCGCTGCCCGGGGTGGTGCAGCACACGCGGTCGTCGCTGCGCGCCGAGGTGGCAGAGCTCGCCGACCTCGGCGTGAACGCCGTGATCCTCTTCGGCGTGCCCGAGCACAAGGACGCCGAGGGGTCCGGCGCATCCGATCCCGACGGCATCGTGCAGGTCGCGCTGCGGGACCTGCGCGACGACCTCGGCGACCGGGTCGTGCTCATGGCCGACCTCTGCATCGACGAGTACACCGAACACGGCCACTGCGGTCTGCTCGCCCCCGACGGCACCGTCGACAACGACGCCACCCTCGAGGTCTACGGCGAGGCCGCGATCGCGCAGGCCGACGCCGGGGCCGACGTGTGCGCCCCGTCGGGGATGATGGACGGCCAGGTCCTCGCCATCCGCGACGCACTCGACGACAGCGACCACGAGCAGGTGTCGATCCTGGCCTACTCGGCCAAGTACGCCTCGGCGCTCTACGGCCCGTTCCGCGACGCGGTCGACGTGCACATCGCCGACGGCGGCGACCGCCGGGCCTACCAGCAGGACTGGGCCAACGCCCGAGAGGGTCTGTCGGAGCTCCGCGAGGACCTGATGGAGGGCGCCGACATGGTGATGGTCAAGCCGGCCTTGACCTACCTCGACGTCCTCACCCGGGCCCGGGCCGAGATCGACGTGCCGATCGCGGCGTACCACGTGTCCGGCGAGTACGCCATGGTGCACGCCGCAGCCGAGCGGGGCTGGCTGGATCTCGACGCGGTCGCGCTCGAGCAGATCACCGCGGTGAAGCGGGCCGGGGCCGACATGGTCCTCACCTACTTCGCCCGCCGCCTGGCCGAGCTGCTCCAGTGACCGCCACCGACGGGCCCGTCGCGGGCTCGGCCACCGACCGAGGAGCGAGCGCGTGAGCACCAACGACGAGCTGTACCAGCGGGGCCTGCGGGTCATCCCCGGCGGGGTCAACTCCCCGGTCCGGGCGTTCCGCTCCGTCGGCGGCACCCCGTACTTCGTCGCGTCGGGCTCCGGGTCCCGGGTCACCGACGTCGAGGGCCGCGAGTTCATCGACTACGTCCAGAGCTACGGCGCGTCGATCCTCGGCCACGCCCACCCCGTCGTCGTCGACGCCGTGCGCGACGCGGCCGGCCGCGGCTCCACCTTCGGGGCACCCACCGAGGGCGAGGTCCGCATGGCCGAGGAGATCGTCGCCCGCGTGCCCGGCATGGAGCAGGTGCGCCTGGTCAGCTCGGGCACCGAGGCGACCATGTCGGCCATCCGCCTGGCCCGCGGCGTCACCGGCCGGGATCGCATCGTGAAGTTCGAGGGCAACTACCACGGCCACTCCGACGCGCTGCTCGCCGCGGCGGGATCCGGCGTGGCTGAGGCCGTGCTCGGCACCGGCGCCCGACCCGACTCCGGCGGCGTGACCGCCGGAGCGGTCGCCGACACGGTCGTGCACCCTTACAACGTGGTGCCGACCCTGGACGACACGGTCGCGGTCGTGATCGTCGAGCCGGTCGCCGCCAACATGGGCCTGGTCCCCCCGGTCGACGGGTTCCTCACCGGACTGCGCGCCGAGTGCGACCGCGTCGGCGCGCTGCTGCTGTTCGACGAAGTCATCACCGGGTTCCGCCTCGGCGTCGGCGGCGCCACCGGGTGGTCGGGGGTGACGCCGGACCTGTGGTGCTTCGGCAAGGTGATCGGGGGCGGCCTGCCGGTCGGCGCCTTCGGGGCGTCCGCCGCGGTCATGTCGTCGATCGCCCCGCTCGGGCCGGTGTACCAGGCCGGCACGCTGTCGGGGAACCCGCTGGCCACCGCCGCCGGCCTGGCCGTGCTGTCCCAGCTCGACGCATCCGCGTACGAGCGGCTCGTCGCCACCGCCACCGCGCTGGCCGACGGGCTGAGCGCCGCGTTCGCCGACGCCGGCGTGGCCGCGGTCGTCCCCCGCGTCGGCCCGCTGGTCGGCCTGTTCTTCCTGCCCGACACCCCCGACGCCTCCGACCCCCGCGGCGGGGTACCGGTCGACTTCGCCACCGTGGCGGCGTCGGTCGACCTGGGCCGCTACCCGGCGTGGTTCCACGGGATGTTGGACCACGGCATCGCATTGGCTCCCGGGCCGTACGAGGTCATGTTCCCGTCGCTCGCGCACACTGACGCCGACGTCGAGGCCACCCTCGCCGCCGCCCGCGCCGTCGCCCCCACCCTCTAGCCCCCACCCCCTAGCCCCCCCACTCCCGTTCTGTAGTGCGAGATCCAGGCGAACGCCTGGATCTCGCACTACAGAACGGGAGTGAGCCGGGGGTCGAGGGGGGTGAGCGACGGAACGCGGTGGCGGTCGGCCCGTACGCTGTCGGGATGTCCTCCGGCGCGGCCGCTCAGCAGCCCCCTCGTCGATCGGCGGCCGCGGCGCAGACCCCCAGGTCGGGTGCGTCGACCGACGACCGCGCCCTCGACCGGGACGCGGCGGAGCGGGTGCTGCGCCGGGCGGTCCGCCTGGACGAGGTCTCGGGCGCCGACGCGGACCACCGCGTGTCGGTCCGGGCTCTGCTCGACGCGGCCGACGAGCTGGGCATCGACCGGGCCGAAGTTCGTCGGGCCGTGGTCGAGGAGGAGCTCGGGCTGCTCGAGGAGCATCCCCGTCGCAGCGACGCGCTGCTCGGGCCGGAGCGGTTCGTCGTGGCCCGGGTGCTCGACGGCGACGTCGACGACGTCAGCGAGCGCATCGACCTCTGGATGCGTCGCGGCCGGGTCCTGCGCCGCTCCCGGTCACCTCTGGGCGCGGACGGTGAGCCCGGGTGGGTTGAGTACTCCCGCCGCAACGATCCGATGGCGGGCGCCCAGCGGGCGTGGCACGCGGCCCAGGGCAGCGAACGTCTGGCTCACGTGCGTCGGGTCCGGGTCGTGGTCAGCCGCCTCGACGATCGACGGGTCGTGGTCGGCCTCCTGGTCGACGCGACCCGGAGCCGCCACAACGCCGCGGCCGCCGGGGCGGCGACCGCGGTCGCGGGTACGGCAGCATCGGCGGTTGCGGCGGCGGCGACGAGCCCGTTCTGGTTGGCGGTCGGCGCGGTGGCGTCGGCCTCGGCGGGACTGGGCGTCATGTGGTCCCGCAAGGCGTGGACCGACGGGGTCGACGACGAGCTCGAGTCGCTCCTCGACGCCGTCGAGTCCGGTCAGCGCCCGCCGTCGGTGATCGACGGCGTCACGACCCGGCTGGTGCGGGCTCCTCGTCCGACCCGGCCCTGAGCACGGCGCCGGCATCGGCACCGGTCCCGCTGGTCCACGGCCCGCCGGCACCTGGTCCGTCCTCGTCGAGCCGCTGCAGCAGCGCCAGCACCAACGTCCCGGCGACCAGGCCGAGGAACAGTCCGGTCACGCCGTAGAGCCCGAACCCGACGATCGTCACGACCAGGGTCGGGAACAGCCCGAAGGTGAACGACCGGGAGTGGATGCGGGGCTGCACCACCACCGAGTCCACCGTCTGCGCGGCGACGGCCACCACCACGATCGCCACGCTCTCGGCCGGCCCGTTGAGCGCGGCCATCAGAGCCAGGGGCAGTGCCGCGAACAGCACGCCCACGTACGGGGTGACCGCCGCGATCGCCGCCAGGGTCCCGAGCAGGACGGGCATGTCGATCCCCAACACCGACGCGGCCACGAACCCGCCCACGCCCACCGCCCCGGCCCGCACCGTGGTCAGCCCGAGGTACCGGAGGCTGTCGCGGTAGGCGGCGTCGAGTGCGGGGCCGACCCGTGACGCGGTCCGCTCCGGCAGCACCCGGACGGTGGCCCGGACCATCCCGGGGCCGGCGAAGACCAGCATCACCGACAGGATCCAGATGATGAATCCGGTCGACACCCGGCCGCCCAACGCGGTGGCCACCCCCGGCAGGTCCTTGCCGATGTCGAAGCGCTCCGACAGGTCGTCGGCCAGGCGGTCGATCTGCTGCGAGACCTTCAGGTCGGCCATCAGCCCGCCGAACGGCTGGTCCTCCTGGAGCTGCCGGACCGCGGACGGGACGTTGTCACGGAACCGCTCGGCCTCTCCGTGGAGCTCGCCGAACGCGGCGGCGCCGAGCGCGGCGACCACGGCGATCGCGGCGCCGGTGAGTGCCAGCACCGCGACCCACGTCGGCATGTGCCGGGCCAGTCGGTGCACGAGCGGACCGGCCAGGCCGGCGACCACGGCGGCCTCGACGAACCACATCACCGGTTCGGCCGCCCGGGCGCCGATCACGGCGACGAGGGCGACGACCCCGATGACGACGATGGCCCGGAACAACGACGACGGCGTGACGCTCAGAGGTCGCGGCGCGACCGCGGTCGCTCCGGACCCGCCGGTCGCGCCGGTCGCGCCGGTCGCGCCGGACCCGGTGGGCGTGGTGGTCGCGGTGGTCGCGGCCGCGGCGTGCTCCGATCCCGCTCGGTCGGTCGGTGCGTTGAGGTCGGGCTCGTCGATGGCGGCGATCCTACGAGCGCGTCCTCCGCGCTCCGAGGATGCGGGGGTCGACCGGTGCGCCCCGCTCCGCTCGTAGTGTGCGCCCATGTCCACCGATCCACCGGTCTGGGCCCGGGGGTCCGGGGACCGCCCCGATCAGGGTTCCCGAGCCGGTTCCGGTGCCGAGGCCGTCGGATCTGAGCTCCCAGCGCGCCCCGCCCGTCCCGACGGTCCCGACGTCCGACCGGTTCCCGATCCGGGTCCGCTCTTGGTCGACCTGGACTGGCGCAGCGTCGCGGTGGTGGCGGTGATGCTGGTGGCCCTCACCCTCACCGTGGCCGCCGTTCGCACCGCCTCGATCGGCGTCACCCTCATCGTGGTGTCGTTGTTCCTGGCCCTGGCGCTCGACCCGATGGTGCGTCGGGTCCAGGACCTGTCGTTCGGCACCACCCGCGCCCGACCCGACACCGGCTCGCCGGCCGACCGTCCGTCCGGCAGCGCAGCCGACGAGCCGGCCGACGCCGTGCCCCGCCATCTCGGCCGGGGGACGTCGGTGCTCCTGGTGGTCGCGGTCGTCGCCGCCGCGTTCGCGGCCTTCGTCGCGTTCGCCGGGCCGCAGCTCGTCACCCAGACCCGTCAGCTCGGAGACGACCTGCCGCGCACCGTCGACTCGCTGCGCGACATCCCGGTGCTCGGCCCGCACCTGGTCGAGTGGGGGGTGCCGAAGCGGATCACCGAGTTCGTCGCATCGCTCCCGGCCAAGATCGGCGAGCAGGACGCCGACCTGGGCGGACTCGCCAAGGGCGTCGGGTTCGGCTTGGGCGCCTTCGTCCTCGGAGCGCTGCTCACCGTCGGCGCGCTGCTCGACGGCCCCCGTCTGGTCGACACGGTGCGCTCGGCCATCCCGGCTCGCCAGCGGGAGCGCGCCACCGACATCGGCCGCATCGTCGACTCGGTGATCGGCCGCTACTTCGCCGGGTCGCTGCTCATCGCCCTGCTCAACGGCATCTGGGTGGCGATCTGGGCGCTGGTGGCCGGAGCTCCGCTCAGCCCGGTGCTGGCGGTGTGGGCCGCTCTCACCTCGCTGATCCCGCAGATCGGCGGCCTGATGGGCTTCGCGGTGATTCTCGTCGTCAGCCTGGCCGCCGGGTTGGTTCCTGCGGTGGTCATGGCGGTGGCGTTCCTGTTCTTCATGCTGCTGACCAACCACGTGCTTCAGCCGACGATCGTCGGTCGGGCCGTCGAGCTGTCCGCTCCGGTGACGATGCTGGCGGCCATCACGGGCTTCACCGTCGGCGGGGTGGTCGGGGCGCTGTTCGCGGTGCCGACCGTCGGTGCGATCAAGGCGGTGGTGGTCTACGTCCGCAACCCCGAGCACGCCCTTCCCGTCGGCCGCGAGCACACCGGCCGCTTCAGCGTCGACGCCGCCCGGCGCTGGTGGCACGCCCGCCACTGACCCACCCACGCGACCCACCCCACCCCTGGATTTTCATGACCGTTCGCGCCACCAGTGGCGCGAACGGTCATGAAAATCACGAACGACAGCCATCGTGAGCCAGCGGGGGCGACACCCGAACGAGATCCGCGGGTCAGCTGCCGGGGGTGAGCACCAGGCGCACCCGCACCCGGTCGCCCTCGGGCACGGTCTCGACCGCCCGCACCACCGTCACCCCGTCGACGGTCACCGAGTCGGCCGCTCCCGACTCGGTGCCCTCGGGGTTGAGCTTCCACAACGGCGACGAGTGGGTGACCACCTTCTCGCCCTCGGCCAGCGCTGGGAACCCCGATCCCGACACGAACGTCGCGACCTGATCGGACGGCAGCGTGAAGGTGACGTCGAGCTGCGCCTTGTTCTCGGTCGCCGCGGTCAGGAAGTCCTTCGCCGCGTCGGGGACGACAAGCCCGGCCATCGAGCTCACGCCCTTGACCGACGTGTCGTCCAGCGGAAGCGTCGCGGTCGGCGCCTGGCCGTCGGCCACGGTGGTGGTCGTCGTCGACGGTCCGGTCGGCTCGTCGTCGCCGGTCACGACCAGAACGATGCCGACGACGACCAGGACGACGGCGAGCGCGCCGAGCAGTCGGAGCTTGGTGGAGTTGCTCACCCGTGGCGGAGGTCCGGTCCGACGGGACGGTCAGGAGCGGACCGGCAGGGGATCATTCCGGCGGGTTGGTCTTCCACTCGTCGAGGACGGCCATGTAGGCGTCGGCCTGGTCCGGCACGTACTTCTTGAGGGTCTCCTCGAAGCCGTCCTCCCAGGTGGCGGCGTCGAAGGTCTCCTGGTCGAGCGTGGTGCGCTCGTGCAGGACGACCGACATCAGGTCCTCGGGGGCGAGCGACGCCGCCCACGCCGGCATGCCGCCGTTGATCGTCTTGCCGCCGGGCAGCTTGGTCTGACCGGCCTGGGTCCAACCGGCGGAGCCGAGCGCCACCCAGGCGACCTGGTCGGCGGGCTTGGGGAACGACTTGGTCACGCCCTCGTCGCCGACCAGGGCGGGGATGGCGCCGCTGCCGCCGCCGGTCGGGCCGTGGCAGGTGGCGCAGTTGGTGCTGTAGACGGTGGCGCCGACGGTGAGCGGGCTGTTGGCCTGGGTCGGCGGGTCGAGGGTGAGGGCGTAGATGACCGCCCACAGCGGCAGGAGGAACAGGACGGGCACCGCCCAGAACGGGATCTTCTTGCGGGACTGCGCGGCCTGCACCCACGGCGGGGTGGGCTCGACCTTGGCCACCGCCGGCGCCGCGGCCGGGGTCGCGACCGCAGGGGCCGCAGCGGCCGCTGCGGGCGCGGCGTCGTCGGCCTTGGCCGGGGTGGCCGCGGCTGCGTCGTCGCCTCCGCCGCCGCCCATCGCGGAACGACGGGCCTTGCTGCGGGCCAGAAGGTGCTCGGGGATCTCGGTCAACGCTGCCTCCGCCGCGTCCGGTGCTCTGGCGTCGGGGCGGCGGGTGTCCGCCCGGACGTTGGCGCCCACTCTAGGCACGCGGCCGCACCGGCGACCAAGACGGAGGCCCCGTCGATCCCGCGGTCGGGCCCCGGGAGCCGGTCCGGGCATCCTGGCGGCATCACGGCAGAGCCCCCGACGCGCTCCGGATGTGCCCGTCGTGCCGTCGTCGTGGTAGACCACGCCGTGTCCGCCCGTCGGTCTCCGCTCCGGTGGCCGGAGGACGGCGTATCCTGGTGAACACCTTCACGAGCGGAGGAGCTCCGTGGTCGCGTTCTTCACGTCACTGCTGGTCGCAATACTGCTGGTGGCTCCGATCTTCCCCTACGCCAAGCGCCGTCCCGTGGGGACCCCCATCACCTGGGGCGAGGCGATCCTGGCGGGCACCTACGTGTTCTTCATCCTGTTCTGGATCTACGGCGTGGTGCCCCACCAGTTCCTCACGTGGGCCGACTCCGAGCTGAGCTGGCGGCCGGACCGGGTCTGGCTCGGCCCCAACGGCGTCATGGTCGTCCCCTTCACCGGCTGGACGCTGCAGACGCCGTGGTTCCCGGTCCAGGTCTCCGCCCAGGCCGTCCGCGACATCGTCGCGGTGGTGATCTACGTCGTGTTCCTGGGTCTGCAGATGTGGATGTGGGCGTGGTGGCAGAAGCGGGGTCAGCGCGCCGAGGCGGCGGCCACCGCCGAGCCCGTGTCCACGTACGGTCGTCCCCTGATGAAGCGAGCGTGAGGAGGTCCCGATGGGTGCCACCGATGCCAACCCTCCGTTCCCGGAGTTCGTCGACGACTACGTCCTGCAGGAGGTCGACGCCGACTACCTCGCCCGGGCGGTCAAGCCCAAGCAGTTCATCCACATCGACCAGTCCGAGTGCATCCTGTGCGAGGGCTGCGTCGACATCTGCCCGTGGAAGTGCATCCACCTGGTCAAGACCAGCTCCGTCGAGGAGGCGGTCAACACCGACCAGCCCGGCGTCGATCCGTCCGATCACGCCATGTTCCTCATCGACGACGACGTCTGCACCCGATGCGCGCTCTGCGTCGACCGCTGCCCGACCGGTGTGATCATCCTCGGCAAGGTCGGCGACCCCGACCCCGACGGCGACCTGCACCAGCGCACCAACGCCCACGGCTACGGCTACGGGATGCGCCTCGGCTGATGTCGGCCCGACCAGACCGGGTCGCCGCGACCCTCTCCGCCCCGTGCGGTGGCCGTGCGGCCCGAACGACCAACCCAGCGGACCGCACCGACACCCCCGCGGTACGCACCTCCAGCACCGCTGTGATTCGACGCACCACCGCCGATCGGACTAGGGAGTAGCCCGTGGCCAAGACGATGCAGGGCTCCGGCAAGCCGAAGCTGTCGGACAAGATCTCCGAACTCACCGACTCCGTCCAGGGATCGCAGGCCTGGAACTCGATCTTCCGTCCGGGCTCGATCTTCCGGAAGGGCTACTCCGACAGCCCCCGGAACCGGTCCTACGTGATCATGAACTCGGTGCTGTACCACCTGCACCCGGTCAAGGTGAAGCGCCACGCGGTCAAGGTCAGCTACACGCTGTGCCTGGGCGGGCTGAGCTTCTTCCTGTTCATCATCCTGACGGTGACGGGCATCTTCCTGATGTTCTTCTACCGGCCGACCGCGGCGCAGGCCTGGGACGACATCTACGCCCTCCAGACCTCGGTCACCTTCGGTCTGCTGGTGCGCAACATGCACAGATGGGGCGCCCACCTGATGGTGATCTCGGTGTTCCTGCACATGGCGCGCGTCTTCTACCACGGCGCCTACAAGGCACCCCGGGAGTTCAACTGGGTGATCGGCGTGGTGCTGCTCACGCTCACCCTGCTGCTGTCGTTCACCGGCTACCTGCTGCCGTGGGACCAGCTGGCCCTCTGGGCGGTGACGGTGGGCACCAACATGATCGGCTACACGCCGGTGTTCGGAAACCAGGTGCGCTTCGTGCTGCTCGGCGGCGCCGAGATCGGCACCAACACGCTGCTGCGATGGTACGTGTTGCACGTGTTGTTCTTCCCGTTCATCACCGTCATCTTCATGGCCATCCACTTCTGGCGGGTGCGCAAGGACGGCGGCATCTCCGGACCGCTGTGAGGCTGCTCCCAGTGACCGTCCCGACCCTTCCGACCCACGTCTCCCTGCGGGGTGAGAGCGCATGACCGAGGTACCCGAACACCTCCTCAAGCGGGCCCAGGCCGCCAAGGAGAAGGCCGCGGCCCAGGCGGCGGCCGACGCTCCGGCCGACGCGCCCGCGGCCGCTGACGAGGGTGCTGCCGCGCCGTCCGACAGCCGCATCCCCGCGCACCTGCTGGCGCGGTCCCAGGCCGCCAAGGCCAAGAAGTCCGGCGGCGACGCCGACGCACCCGCGGCCTCCGGTGGCGGCGGGACGGCCACCGCGGTCGCCACGGCGCCTGCCGCGGGCACCCCGGTCGCCGCCACGGGCGGACCGCCGTTGGCCGCGGGCCCCGGCGGTCACACCCAGCGGTTGCTGACCGTCGTCAAGTCCGGCTCCATCCAGGACGTCAAGGCCAAGCCGCAGGACAAGGTGCACGTGTGGCCGCACCTGCTGGTCATCGAGTTCGTGGCCGCGCTGGTCTGCACGGTCTTCCTGCTGATCTTCTCGTGGCTGGTCAACGCCCCGCTGCTCGAGCTGGCCAACGTCAACCAGACGCCCAACCCGTCCAAGGCCCCGTGGTACTTCCTCGGTCTGCAGGAGCTGCTGACCATGTTCCACCCGATGGTCGCCGGCGTGACCATCCCGGGCATGGGCATCTTCATCCTGATCCTCGCCCCCTACATGGACAAGAACCCGTCGAACAAGCCCGAGGACCGCAAGTTCGCGGTCTCGCTCATGACGCTGTTCCTCATGTTCTGGGCGGTGATCGCCATCATCGGGTCCTTCTTCCGGGGGCCCGGATTCAACTTCACGCTGCCGTGGATCGACGGCGTGTTCTTCGAGCTGTGATGTGAGGTGAGTCGACCATGAACGGGTTCTTCATCGTCATCGCCGTCGTCGTCCTGGTCGTGTTGGCCGCCGTCGCCCTGCTGGGTGCGGCCCGCCGCCGCGACACCGACTCGGCCACCGGTTCGCTGTCGCGCGAGTCGATCAAGCGCGACCGCGCCGCCCGCAAGGAGGCGGCGGAGATGGTTCCGACCGGACCGTCGGGCCAGGAGGTCGAGCGTTCCGTCGCCCTCGAGCGTCGTGGCGGAGGCGACCTCGAGCCGGTCGCCGCGGCCACCCCGGCGGTGTTCGTGCCGCCGGACCCCGAGGCCTACGACGTCTCGCGGCGCCAGTTCCTCAACCGTGGCGTCATCGCCATGATGGGACTGTCGATCGCCGCGTTCGGCACCGCGATCGTCGGCTTCCTGTGGCCGTCGGGCTCGGGCGGCTTCGGCTCCAAGATCAACATGGGCAAGGTCACCGACCTCCAGGCCGACATCGGCAAGAACAACGGCTTCCTCTACAAGCCCGACGGTCGTCTCTGGATCACCAGCTACCCGGCTTCCGCGCTGCCCAAGGCCGAGCAGGTCTACGCCCCGGCGGTGCTCAACTCGCTCAAGGCCGGCCTGTCGGTGCTCTACCAGAAGTGCCCGCACCTGGGCTGCCGCGTCCCGAGCTGCAACAGCTCGCAGTGGTTCGAGTGCCCGTGCCACGGCTCGCAGTACAACCAGGCCGGAGAGAAGAAGGGCGGCCCCGCGCCCCGCGGCATGGACAGCTTCGCCACCGAGATCTCCGGCGGCAACCTGATCGTCAACACCGGCGCCGTCATCCAGGGCCCGCCGATCGGCACCAACACCACCGGCCAGGAGGCCGAGGGCCCGCACTGCATCGGTGCGGCCAGCGGCGGTCACTGACCGCTTCGAGCACCACAGCGAACACACCAGCAGCGAACACACCAGCACAGCACGCCAACAGCAACGGCGACCCGACCCAGCCGGGCGGGCCGCCGAGGGAGCAGGGTGACCGGCACCGCCGGCTCACGAGGAGACGTACGGGAACCAGATGATCCTCGCAACATCGACACAGCGGGCCTTCGGCTTCGTGATCCTCGCCGTCGTGGCGATCGGGTTCGTCGTGTGGTTCTTCGCCAACCTGCGCGCCGGCCGCGACGAGGTCGGATCCGAGATCGAGCTCGCCCCCAACCGCAGCCCGCAGCTCACCGACGACGAGCTCGAGGGGCACCGCCTCAACGTCGCCCTGTTCTCGGCCCTGGGCCTGCTCGCCATCATCGCCGTCGCCCTCCCGCTGTACTGGCTGGCCGAGCCGGGCCGCCAGAAGGGCGCGGTCGAGATGTACGACGAGCTGTTCATCGAGCGGGGCCTGGCCCTCTACGAGACCGGCGCCCAGTGCGTGACCTGCCACGGCGGCGCCGGCGTCGGCGGTGTCACCACGTTCATCATCAACGACCAGAACGGTCAGTTCGTCGGGCAGGTGTCCTGGAACGCTCCGGCGCTCAACAACGTCCTGTACCGCTACGACGAGGACCAGGTCCGCTACATCCTCAACTACGGCCGTCCGGGAACGCCGATGGCGGCCTGGGGTGCCCCCGGCGGTGGTCCGCTCACCACCCAGCAGATCGACGACATCATCGCCTACCTGTGGTCGGTGCAGCTCAAGCCCGAGGACATGCGCAAGCAGGTCGACGACTTCGTCAAGGGAATCGACCCGGCGCTGCTCGAGCGCATGAAGGAGGTCCGCAAGGCCAACGCGGACGTCGTGCCCAACGGCGACGTCGAAGCGGTCAACGCCAAGCGCCTGTCCCGCGCCGATGAGCTCGCGCTGGGCGAGATCCTCTTCAACAACCAGTCGCTGGCCCAGGGCTCGTACTCCTGCGCCCGCTGCCACGTGGCCGGCGCCCCCTACGGCCAGGCCTGGCAGCCGTTCCTGCGGCTCCAGTACGGCAGCTTCGGCCCCGACCTGGTCGGGGTGGAGAACCAGGCCACCGAGCAGCAGCACTTCAACCTGGTCTGGAACGGCATGGACGAGGGCAAGCTCTACTTCTCCCGCAAGCAGGGCAACCCGCAGATGCCGGGCTTCGGCATCAACCGCAACACCGGCAAGGAGGCCGAGGGCGTCCCCGACTTCGGCGTCGAGGGCATGCTCACCCCCGAAGAGGTGTGGGCGATCGTCACCTACGAGCGGAACCTCTCCAACGACTCGACGGTCAAGAACTCTCTCGCCGGCACCATCGAGTCGCCGACGTTCGTGAACGTCCCCCGTGACACCGCCGGGAGCAACTGAGTCCGATGAACATCCTCCTCGCCGCCATCCAGTTCGACCCCCACATCCGCGGCGTCCTCGTCGTGCTGGTGGGCGTCGGCGTCCTGATCGGTTCCGTCTACCTGCTGCTCGCCACCAACACCGGCGTGCGCAACGGCTTCCTCATCGCCATGGCCGGCCTGTTCGGCTGGATGTTCTGCATGGGGGCCATCTGGTGGATCTACGGCATCGGCCTGCGGGGCAAGGACCCGTCGTGGCACGCCACCGAGATCAACTATTCGCGAAGCGGTGAGCCGGTGCACGAGGTGCTCGCCGAGCTGCCTCCGACCGACGACCTGGGCAACCCGCAGACGCTGCTGTCGGACTTCCTGGCCGACAACCCCGACGTCGCCAAGAAGATCGAGCAGACCGAGGGCGAGGGCTTCAAGGCCACCACCTTCACCAAGGCGGTCACCGCCGCGCCCGCGCTCAAGGCGGGGGTGGACGAGGAGCTCGCCCCGTGGCGGATCCTGCCCGAGACCGACTCCCGTCGCGGCGAGGCCGCGGCGTCGGCCGACGCCGCGCTGGTCGCCGGCGAGGCGTTCGGCCCCGACACCGCGACTTCGAGCTACACGGTCAAGGACGTCTTCTTCCTGGGCGGCAAGCCCGGAGCGGAGCCCGAGACGGTCAAGGGCGAGCGCTCGACCATCTCGCAGGTGTGGCACCGGGTCCAGACGGTGTTCCAGCCCAAGAACCCGCCGTTGTACGCCGCGGTGACCGTGCAGCAGAACGCGCATCAGAGCGTCGCCCCGGGTGAGGCGGTGCCGCCGGCGCAGGTCAACCCCGACGCCGACACTGTCACGGTGCTCCTGCAGCGCAACCAGGGGTATCGGCGCCTGCCGTCGGCCCTGTTCACGATCTTCTGCGGGACCCTCTTCGCGGTGCTGACCTGGATGCTGCACCGCCGTGACAAGCGGGCCATGAAGGAACGGGCCGAGTGGGATCCGTCCAAGGTGCCGGCGGTGCGTGACCCAGAGACGGTGACCTGACCATGGGCCAGTACCTGCCCATCGTGGCGTTGCTGGTGCTGGTCGCTGCGTTCGCCGGTATCAGTCTGATCGCCCAGCGCATCCTGGTGCCGCCGCGACCCAACGCGGCCAAGGTGGCGCCCTACGAGTGCGGCATCCTCGACACCTCCGAGCCGCCCGAGCGCTTCCCGGTGCGCTTCTACCTGATCGCGATGATCTTCATCGTCTTCGACATCGAGATCATCTTCTTCTACCCGTTCACCCAGGTGTACGGGGCGCTGGGCTGGTTCGGCCTCGTCGCCATCGGCATCTTCACCGTCGCGGTGTTCGAGTCGTTCCTGTACCTGGTCAGCAACGGGGCGCTCGACTGGGGCCCGCCGCAGCACCTGCGCCGCTCCCGGCTGCACGTGCACGCGGACCGCACCACCGCCAACACGGTTCGTCGTGTCGGGCTGGACGGTCGCGTCGACCCCGACGACGGGACCGACGCCGTGTCGTCCGAGGCCCACTCCGATGCCGAGACCGACGTCGAGCGGGACCGAGAGACGGTCGGGGCCCACTGATGGGCCTCGTCCAGAACGTGCGCGACGACGGCTTCGCCGGCCTGGAGCACAACTTCCTGACCGGCCAGCTCGAGGACCTGGTCCGCTGGGCCCGCCGCCGCAGCAGCTGGCCCGCCACCTTCGGCCTGGCCTGCTGCGCCATCGAGATGATGGCCGCCGGCGGCCCGCACTTCGACATGGCCCGCTTCGGCATGGAGGTCTTCCGGGCCTCTCCCCGCCAGGCCGACGTGATGATCGTCGCCGGCCGGGTCTCGCAGAAGATGGCCCCGGTTCTGCGCACCATCTACGACCAGATGATGGAGCCCAAGTGGGTCATCTCCATGGGCGTGTGCGCGTCGACGGGCGGAATGTTCAACAACTACGCGATCGTCCAGGGCGTCGACCAGGTCGTCCCCGTCGACGTGTACGCCCCCGGTTGTCCGCCGGGCCCCGAGACGCTGCTGCACGCCATCGTCACCCTGCACGGCAAGATCGAGACCGGCGAGATCCTCCGCCGTCGCGAGCACAACGGCGGGGGCGCCGGCCTGGTGGTCGAGCAGCTCGACGGGCAGAGCGCGGGTGGCGTCCTCGTCCCAGCCGAGCCGGTGACGGCGTCGGCTGCGCCCGGCAACTTCGACATCGGGACCCGTTGATGGCCGACCAAGACGCAACCGTCGTCGACGACGGCCCCGACGCGGCCGAGCCCGCACCGGAACCGACGCCCGAACCCGAGCTGCTGTTCGGCGTCCCGGTCACGACCATGCGCGGCCAGGTCGTGCTGCACCCCGACCGCGACGGCTACGTCGCCCTGGTCGAGCGGCTGCGCAGCGCCGGGTACTGGATGTGCGTCGACCTGTGCGGCGTCGACTACCTGGGGCACCCCGCCGGGCGTTGGCTGCCCGACGGCGTGACCGCCGAGCGCTTCGAGGTCGTTCTCAACCTGCTGAACCACACCGAGCACTCCCGCATCCGGGTGCGCCTCCAGGTCCCCGCGGATGATCCGGTGGTGCCGACGATCAGCCACCTGCACCCCGGCGTGTCCAACCACGAGCGCGAGACCTTCGACCTGTTCGGCATCGCCTTCGACGGACACCCCGACCCGAGCCGCATCCTCATGCCGCCGGGCTGGGTCGGTCACCCGCTGCGCAAGGACGACGCTCCGGCCCGCATCCCGGTCCAGTTCAAGGGGGCGGCGTCGTGAGCACCACCGCGGACCGGCCCGACGTCGTGGTCGAGACCCCGTCGGCCGCCACCGACCTGGCCGCGCTCGACTCGGCGCTCGAACGGCTCCGCCGCGACGGCGCCACCCTCGAGATGTCCGAGACCGAGGCCGAGGAGCAGGCCGGCTACCACGTCCCCGCCGAGGAGGGCGTCGGCGAGCGGATGCTGCTCAACATGGGTCCGCAGCACCCCTCCACCCACGGCGTGCTGCGCCTGGTGCTCGAGATGGACGGCGAGCTGATCACCCGGTCCAAGCCGGTCATCGGCTACCTGCACACCGGCATGGAGAAGACCGGCGAGCAGCTGACCTACCTCCAGGGCCCCACCAACGTCACCCGCATGGACTACGCGGCGCCGTTGTTCAACGAGCTCGTCTTCTCGCTCGCCACCGAGGAGCTGCTCGGCATCGAGGTGCCGGAGCGGGCCCAGTGGATCCGCACCCTCATGTGCGAGGTCAACCGGCTCAGCTCGCACCTGCTGTTCATGGCCACCAACGGCATGGACCTGGGCGCGGTCGGGATGATGATCTACGGCTGGCGCGAGCGCGAGGAGCTGCTGCGGTTCCTCGAGCTGGTCACCGGGCTGCGCATGAACCACAACTACATCCGCCCCGGCGGCGTGGCGGTGGACATGCCCGACGGTTGGCGCGAGCACCTCGGCCCGCTCCTCGACGTCCTGCCCGAGCGGCTCGAGGAGTTCGACGTCCTCATGACCGGTCAGCCGATCTGGCGTGAACGGCTCCAGGGCGTCGGCACGATCACCGCCGAAGAGGCGATCAGCCTGGGTGCCACCGGCCCGCTGCTGCGCTCGACCGGCTACGCCTGGGACCTGCGCCGCGACATGCCGTACCTGCGCTACGACCAGGTCGACTTCGACGTCGTCGTCGGCACCTACGGCGACAGCTTCGACCGCTACGCCATCCGCCTGGCCGAGATCCGCGAGTCGATTCGCATCATCCGCCAGTGCATGGACAAGATGCCCGACGGCGACTACCGCATCCAGGACAAGAAGGTCACCCCTCCGCCCCGGGCTCGCATCGACGAGTCCATGGAGGCGCTCATCCACCACTTCAAGATCTTCACCGAGGGCTTCAAGGTGCCCGAGGGCGAGGTCTACGTGGCGGTCGAGAACCCCCGGGGCGAGCTGGGCTGCTACATGGTCTCGGACGGGTCGTCGAATCCGGTCCGCATGCACATCCGAGGCCCGAGCTTCGTGAACCTCCAGTCCCTACCGCACCTGATGAAGGACTCGCTGATCGCCGACACCGTCGCGATCGTGAGCTCGGTGGACCCGATCATGGGCGACGTGGACCGCTGATGGCCCGCCTCACCCCCGACAACGAGGCGCTGGCCCGGGCGATCATCGCCCGCTACCCGCGCCCCAAGTCCGCGCTCATCCCGCTGTGCCACCTGGCCCAGGAGCAGGACGGATGGCTCACCGACGAGGCCATGGTCCACATCGGCGAGCTGATCGGCTGCACCTCCGCCGAGGTGCTCGGCACGGCCAGCTTCTACGAGATGTTCAAGCTGCACCCGGTCGGGCGCTACTGCGTCAACGTGTGCACCAACATCTCGTGTCAGCTGCTCGGCGCCGAGGAGCTGCTCGAGCACGCCGAGGAGACCCTCGGCATCCGCGCCGGCGGCACCACCGAGGACGGTGCGATCACCCTCGAGGACGTCGAGTGCATCGCCGCGTGCACCGAGGCGCCCGCCATCCAGGTCAACTACCGCTACTTCCACAACGTGACCGCGGACGACCTCGACCAGATCATCGCCGAGGCCCGCGCCGGCACGCTGTCGGACCGGGTGCCCGACCACGGCACGCTCGGCAAGGTCCGCCAGGACGTGTCCGCCGACGAGCTCGCCAACGTGACGCCGCCCGAGCAGCAGACCATCCGTCCCTGGATCGCCCGCCACCAGGCCGCGGCCGAGGAGAGCGCGTGATGGAACCCCGCGTCTCGTCGCGCTTCGAGGTCGTCGACGGCCACACCCTGGCCGGCTACCAGGACTCCGGCTCCTACCGCGGCTACGACGGAATCAAGGCCGCGCTGGCCATGTCGCCCGACGCGGTGACCGGCATGGTCAAGGACGCCACCGTGCTCGGCCGCGGCGGCGCCGGTTTCCCCGCCGGGGTCAAGTGGGGCTTCTGCCCTCCGGGGGTGTGGCCGCGCTACATCGTCGTCAACGGCGACGAGTCCGAGCCGGGCACCTACAAGGACCGCGTCCTGATGGAGCGCGACCCGCACCAGCTGATCGAGGGCTGCCTGATCGCGGCGTACGCCATCGGCGCCGCCCAGGTGTTCCTCTACGTCCGTGGTGAGATGCCCCACGCCCAGGAGCGCATCGCCGCCGCGCTCAACGAGGCGTACGCCGCCAACCTGGTCGGCCGCAACATCCTCGGCACCGACTTCAGCGTCGACATCATCCTCACGTGGGGCGCGGGGGCCTACATCGTGGGCGAGGAGACGGCGCTCATCGAGTCCCTCGAGGGCAACCGGGGCATGCCGCGGCTCAAGCCGCCGTACTTCCCGGCGGCCAAGGGCCTCTACATGCAGCCGACGATCGTCAACAACGTCGAGACGCTGTCGAACCTGCCCTGGCTGTTCTGCCACGGCGTCGACGAGTACCGCTCGATCGGCACCGAGACCTCGCCCGGCACCCGTCTGGTCGCCCTGTCGGGTCACCTCAACTCGCCGGGCGTCTACGAGATCCCCCAGGGCAGCACCACCTACCGCGAGCTGTTCGAGTCCGAGCAGTACGGCAACGGCATCCGCGGCGGTCGCCAGCTCAAGATGTTCATCCCCGGCGGCGCGTCGGCCCCGTGGTTCTTCCCCGAGCAGGTCGACCTGCCCCTCGAGGGGCGCGACGTCGGCGCCGCGGGCTCCATGTTGGGCTCGGGCGCCATCGTCGTCATGGACGACACCACCGACGCGGTCAAGGCCTGCCTGCGGGTCGTGCGGTTCTTCGCCCGCGAGTCCTGCGGCAAGTGCACGCCGTGCCGAGAGGGCACCACCTGGGAGGAGAAGATCCTCCAGCGCATCCTCGACGGCCACGGCCGCCCGTCGGATCTCGACCTGCTGCTCGACGTGGCCGACAACATCAGCCCCGGGCCGTACCCGGTGGCCGCGGACCCCTCCCAGGGTCTCGACGCCGTGCCGTTCCCGCCCCGGCAGACCACGATCTGCCCGCTCGGTCCCAGCTCGGTCGCTCCGATCACCTCGGCGCTGCGGCGCTTCCGCTCCGAGTTCGAGGCCAAGATCACGCGCCGCAACTCGATCGCGGTGTCCACCGAGGCGTTCACGGCCCCGGCCGACGAGAGCGTCGACGAGCTGGTCGGAGAGGCCGCCGGGGCCGAACCGCTGAGCGGCACGGGAGGCCGATTCGATGTCTGATCGGCGCCTGGAGGGTCGACGGGTGGAGATCACCGACCCGGTGACCATCACCGTCAACGGCCGCGAGGTCACCGCCCAGAAGGGCGAGCTGGTGATCGACGCGTGTGAGCGCAACGACGCCTACATCCCGCGCTTCTGCTACCACCCGCGCATGGAGCCGGTCGGCATGTGCCGGATGTGCCTGGTCGAGATCGACACCGGTCGCGGTCCGGCGCTGCAGCCGTCGTGCATGATCCCCGTCGGGGCCGACATGACGGTGACCACCGACTCGCCGGCGGTGGCCAAGGTGCAGGACGGCATCATCGAGTACCTGCTCATCAACCACCCGCTCGACTGCCCGGTCTGCGACAAGGGCGGCGAGTGCCCGCTGCAGGACCAGTCGATGGCCTACGGCCCGGGCGAGTCGCGCTGGGTCGAGGAGAAGCGCCACTACGAGAAGCCGATCGAGCTGTCGGCCACGGTGCTGATGGACCGGGAGCGCTGCATCCTCTGCGACCGCTGCACCCGCTTCGCCTCCGAGGTCACCGACGACCCGCTGATCCACTTCATCGACCGCGGCGCCAACACCCAGGTCAACACGTTCCCCGGCGAGCCGTTCAACTCGTACTTCTCGGGCAACACCGTGCAGATCTGCCCGGTCGGCGCGCTGACCGCCAGGCCGTACCGGTTCAAGGCCCGCCCGTGGGACCTCGAGACCACCGAGTCGACCTGCACCGCCTGTTCGGTCGGATGTCGGATGACCATCGACTCGAGCCGTGACCAGGTGCTGCGCTTCAACGGCGTCGACTCGGATCCGGTCAACTGGTCCTGGCTGTGCGACAAGGGCCGCTTCTCCTTCGAGGCCGTCGCCTCCGAGGACCGCCTGACCGAACCGCTGATGCGCTCCGGTTCCGGTGCCGGCTCGACTCTGGCCCCGGCCCGCTGGAACGTCGCCCTCGACGCTGCGGCCGCCGCCATCCGCGGCGCTCTCGACAGCCGCGGCCCGGCCGGCGTCGCGGTGCTCGGCGGCTCCAACCTGACCAACGAGTCCGCCTACGCCTGGGCCCGACTCGCCAAGGGCGTGATCGGCACCGACCAGGTCGACGCCCAGCTCGGCGACGGCCTGCCCGCCGAGGTGTTCGACCTGCCCGGCGCCACCATCGACGACGTCTGCGCCCCCGGCGGCACCGTGCTCTACCTGGGACCCGATCCCAAGGAGGAGCTGCCGGTCCTGTTCCTGCGCCTCAAGCACGCCGTGCTCAACGACGGCGTCACCCTGGTGCAGGTCACCCCCACCGGCACCAGCCTGTCGCGCTACGCGGCGGCCTCGCTGCACCCCCGACCGGGCGAGACCGCCGCGCTCGTGGCCGCCCTGCTGGGAGGCGCCGCCGGCTCCGACGTCGGAGGAGTGCCCGCCGCGCAGTTGGCCGCCGCGGCCGACGCTCTCGCCGGCGGGTTCTCCGAGCTGCGCGTCGTGGTCGGTCGGGCCAACCTTGCCGAGTCGCCCGCCGTCGCGCTCGCCGCCGCGGCCGCCGCGTTCGAGGCCCGTCCCACCGCCCGGTTCCTGCCCGTCGTCCGCCGCGGCAACACCCGCGGCGCGGTGCTGGCCGGACTCACCCCCGGTCGGTTCCCCGGCGGCGTCACCCTCGACGACGGCCGCGACCAGTGGGGTTCGGTGTGGCCCGCGGTCCCCGAGCAGGCCGGCGGTGACGCCGATGCCATCCTGGCCGCCGCGGCCGACGGCAAGATCGACGTGCTGATCCTGCTCGGTGCCGACCCGCTCGTCGACGCCCGGGACCGCTCGCTGGCCCGACGGGCCGTGGCCGCCACCCGCACCGTGATCGCCCTCGACCGATTCGCCACCGAGTCGACCGCCCAGGCCGCCATCGTGCTGCCCGTCGCCGGCATCGCCGAGTGCGACGGCACCACCACCAACCTCGAAGGACGCGTCAGCACCCTGAACGCCCGGGTCACCGCTCCCGGCACCGCCCGCGCCGACTGGATGGTCGCCGCGGACCTGGCCGAGCTGCTCGGCTGCACCGCCCTGGCCGATGACGGCCCTGCCGAGCTGTGGGCCGAGCTGCAGGCCAACGTCGCGGCGCTCGCCGGGCTCGACGCCGCCGCGCTCTACACCGCGGACGACGCCGACGGACTGGTCGTCGACCTCGACGCCGGCACGTTCGTGGCGCCGGCCCCGCCCGCGGTGCCCGCCCCCAACGCGTACTCGTCGCGGTTGGTCGTCAACCGGGTCCTCTACGACGGCGGTTCCACCGTGGCCCACATGCCGTCGTCCGCGTCGCTGGTCCGCGACGGCGCCGTCGTGTTGGGTCCCGACGACGTCGCCACCCTCGACGTGCAGGCCGGCACCCGGCTCACGGTCAGCTCGCCGCACGGTTCGGTGAGCGGCCCGTTGGTCGTCTCGGCGCACGTCCCCAAGGGGACCGTCCTGATCCACCACGCCCTGTCGGTCGACCCGTCACCGCTGGTGTCGGCCGCCGACCCGGTGTGCGACGTCCGGGTGGAGGTGGCCTGATGGACCCGCTGCTCTCCGGTGACATCGGCCTGGCCGCCGTCCTCATCGTGCTGTTGAAGGTCGTCGTCGCCTTCACGGTGCTGATGCTCGGTGTCATGGCCATGGTCTGGTTCGAGCGCAAGCTCATCGCCGACATGCAGAACCGCATCGGCCCCAACCGGGCCGGCCCGTTCGGCATCCTGCAGACCCTCGCGGACGGCCTCAAGCTGATGTTCAAGGAGGACCTGGAGCCGGAGCGCTCCGACCCCTTCGTGTTCAAGCTGGCGCCGTTCCTCGCGCTGATCCCCGCGTTCCTCGTCTTCGCGGTGATCCCGGTGGCCGGCAACTTCTCCGACGGCGCCGACGGCGTGGTCACCATGTTCGGCCACGAGACGTTCATGCAGGTCGCCGATCCGCAGATGGGCATCCTGTTCGTGCTCGCCATGAGCTCGGTCGCGGTCTACGGCGTCATGCTCGCCGGCTGGTCCTCGGGCTCCAAGTACCCGCTGCTCGGCTCGGTGCGCGCCTCGGCGCAGATGGTCTCCTACGAGGCGTCGCTCGGCCTGTCGGTCGCCGCGGTGCTGCTGTTCAGCGGCACCCTGTCGACCAACGGCATCGTCGCCGGGCAGTCGGGCGGCCAGTGGAACCTCTGGATGACGGCGCTGGTGCCGTTCGTCATCTTCATCGTGTCGGCCACCGCCGAGCTCAACCGCCCGCCGTTCGACCTGGTCGAGGCCGAACAGGAGCTGGTCGGCGGCTTCCACACCGAGTACTCGTCGTTCCGCTTCGCCCTGTTCTTCCTGGCCGAGTTCCTCAACACGGTCACCATGTCGGCGGTCATCGTCACCCTGTTCCTGGGCGGGCCGTCGGGTCCGATCCCGGACTGGGCGCCGGGCTGGGCGTCGGACTTCGTCCTGCCGCTCATCTACTTCTTCGCCAAGCTGCTGATCTTCCTGTTCATGTTCGTGTGGTTCCGGGCCACGCTGCCCCGCTTCCGCTACGACCAGCTGATGGACCTGGGCTGGAAGTTCCTCATCCCGCTGTCGCTCGGCTGGTTCCTGATCCTGACCTCGGTCAAGGTCGCCATCGACATCGGCTGGAACCCGGTCCTCACCGGCGCGGTGACCGCGGCGGTCGTGGCGCTCGGCGGGCTGATGCTGCGCAGCGCGGTGCGGACCGCGGCCGCCCGCCACCAGGCCGCCGACCCGCTGACCGACCAGGCGATCCTCGGCTCGGACGCCGGCGGGGGAGGTCTCTGATGGGCTACCTCGACGGCTTCAAGGTCACGTTCAAGAAGTGGGCCGGCACGCGCACCGACTCCGGTCGGCGCGTCACCATGGAGTACCCCGAGCAGGTGCGCCCCAAGCCGGTGCGCTTCCACGGCCGCCACGTCCTCAACCGCTACGAGGACGGCATGGAGAAGTGCATCGGCTGCGAGCTCTGCGCCGGTGTCTGCCCCGCCCGCTGCATCTACGTCCGCGGCGCCGACAACGACCCCGAGGACCCGACCTCGCCCGGCGAGCGCTTCGGCTTCGTCTACGAGATCAACTACCTGCGCTGCATCCACTGCGACCTGTGCGTCGAGGCGTGCCCGACCGAGGCGATCACCGAGACCAAGCTGTTCGAGTTCGCCTTCACCAACCGCGACGACGCCATCTACACCAAGGACGAGCTGCTCGTCGGCGACGACGGCCGCCCGCAGGAGCTGCCCTGGGAGAACTGGGCCGGCGGCTTCGACCCGGCCGAGGACACCTCGGGTTGGATGCGCGCCACCGCCCCCGCGGGCGACCACCGCTTCGAGGGCGTCGTCGGCTGGTCCGGCGAGCTGGGCTACGGCGTGCGCGACCCCGAGGGCGGCCAGCCCCTCGACGCCGAACGCCGGGCCGAGGCCGCTCGTGCCCTGGCCCACGCCCACGACGTCGAGAGCCACGGTCACGACGATCACGACGATCACGACGCGGCCGGAGGTCACCACTGATGCGCGTCGAGATGTTCACCTTCCTCATCGCCGGCGCCATCGTGCTGGGCGGAGCGCTCGGCGTGGTGCTGCTGCGCAACCCGGTGCACAACGCCCTCAGCCTGGTCGCCACGCTGTTCGGCGTCGCCGTGCTGTTCGTCATCCAGGAGGCGTACTTCCTGGCCGCGATCCAGGTCATCGTCTACGCCGGGGCCATCGTCATCCTCTTCCTGTTCGTGATCATGTTCCTGGGGGTGGACCGGATAGAGGCGACCGAACGAGACCCGCTGCCCGCCCAGCGGGTGGTCGGCGTCGTCGCCGGGCTCGGGATCCTGGTGCTCAGCATCGTCATCCTCCTCGCCGGCGGCGGCGAGCCGACCGGCCAGCGTTCGGCCACCGCGCCGCTGTCGGACCAGGCGCCCGACATCGACCGGCTCGGCAAGGTCCTGTTCACCGACTACGTCTTCGCCTTCGAGGTGACCGCCGTGCTGCTGACCGTGGCGGTCGTCGGCGCCGTGGTGCTGTCGCGTCGCCCCAAGGGCGACCCGATCGACCTCGACGAGTTCCCCGACGGTCCCGCCGTCGCGCACCTCTCGCTGTTCGTCGACCCCGACGACGAGGGCCCTGCCGATGACACTGCCGATGCCGAGTCTGCCGACGCCGAGTCTGCCGACGCCGACGACGTGGAGGTGACGAGCTGATGTTCGCCCTCGAGCTGGTGCTCACCGAGTCCTGGTACCTGGTGCTGGCCGCCATGCTCTTCTCGATCGGGGCGGCCGGTCTGATGATCCGCCGCAACCTGCTGGTCATGTTCATGTGCGTCGAGCTGATGCTCAACGCCGTCAACCTCAGCTTCGTCGCCTTCGCCCGCGGCCTCGACGACGTCGGCGGCCAGGCGGTCGTCTTCTTCGTCCTCGTCGTCGCCGCGGCCGAGGTCGTGGTCGGACTGGGGATCATCGTGGCCATCATGCGGCGCCGTCAGGGTTCGACCGCCGACGACATCTCGTTGATGAGGGGTTGAGCGTGGAGTTGGTGTGGCTCATCCCGGCGCTGCCGGTCGCAGGGTTCCTGCTGCTGCTGGCGGTCGGACGCAAGCTCGACGAACCGTTCGCGGGTGTCATCGGCACCCTCGCGGTCGCCGGGTCGTTCCTGGTCAGCTGCGTGGTCGCGCTGGACCTCATGTCCCAGCCCGAGGAGAAGCGTCAGTTCGTCCAGACGCTGTGGGTGTGGATGCCGGTCGGCAGCTTCCACGTCGACTTCGGGTTCCTGCTCGACCCGCTATCGATCACCATGTGCCTGTTCATCACCGGCATCGGTGCGCTGATCCACCTGTACTCGATCGGCTACATGAAGGGCGACCCGGCGTTCGGCAAGTTCTTCATGTACCTGAACCTGTTCGTGGCCTCGATGCTGCTGCTGGTGCTCGGCCAGAACCTGCTGGTCACCTTCCTCGGCTGGGAGGGCGTCGGCGCCTGCTCGTACTGGCTCATCTCGTTCTGGTTCGACGACAAGGCCAACGCGACCGCCGGCAAGAAGGCGTTCGTCACCAACCGGATCGGTGACTGCGGCTTCATGCTCGGCACCTTCCTGGTGTGGGTGACCATCGGCTCGATCGACTACGTCGAGATCGGCCGCAGCGCCGGCGCCGTCGTCGGTGCGACGGCCACCGCGGTCGCGCTGCTGTTCTTCCTGGCCGCCACCGGCAAGTCCGCCCAGCTGCCGCTGTTCGTCTGGCTGCCCGACGCCATGGCCGGCCCGACGCCGGTCTCGGCGCTCATCCACGCCGCCACCATGGTCACCTCGGGCGTGTTCCTGCTCAGCCGGCTGAGCCCGATCATGGAGCACGCCGGGTGGGCCAACGACGTGATCGCCTGGGTCGGCGCCGCCACCGCGCTGCTCGCCGCGGGCGCCGCGGTCGCCCAGAACGACATCAAGAAGGTGCTGGCCTACTCGACGGTCAGCCAGCTCGGCTTCATGTTCATCGCCATCGGCTCGTACAACTACACCGGCGCGATCTTCCACATGATCACCCACGCCTTCTTCAAGGCCCTGTTGTTCCTGGGTGCCGGTTCGGTGATCCTGGCCATGGCCCATGAGCAGGACATGCGCCGCTACGGCAACCTGCGCAAGTACATCCCGGTCACGTTCGTCACCGTCGGCATCGGCTGGTTGGCCATCAGCGGCATCCCGCCCTTCGCCGGCTTCTGGTCCAAGGACGAGATCCTGGCCGGGGCGTGGGCGGTCGACGGCTACGGCCCGGCGCTGTGGGCGGTCGGCTTCGTCACCGCCATCCTCACCGCCTTCTACATGACCCGCCTGATGATCATGACGTTCTTCGGCGGCGTCGAGAACTGGCGCAACCCCGAGCTGTTGGCCGACGCCGAGCCCGAGGTTCCCCTCGGCGCCGACGCCGATGCGGTCGAGGGCGCCGACGGTACGGGCGCCGAGGCGACCCTCGCCCACGCCGCGACGGCCACCGACACCCACGACGACCACCACGCGCACGACGAGCACCACGGCCTGACCCCGGATCACACCCCGGTCGAGTCGCCGACCACCATGCTGGTCCCGCTGATCGTCCTGGCCGGCCTCGCCCTGATCGGCGGTCTGCTCAACCTGCCGTTCAGCCACCGGCTCCACTTCCTGAAGGAGTGGATCCACCCGGTCATCGTCGGCGAGCACGAGCTGCCCGAGGCTGCTGTGCTGTGGGTGCTGGCCATCGTGGCCATCACCGGTGCGGTGGTGGGCATCTTCTTCGCCTACCGGGTGTACCAGCAGCGCAAGGTCGACCCCGCCAAGTTGGAGAAGCCGGTGCTCGCGCACGCCTGGTACATCGATGACACCTACGCCGCGGTGGTCGGCGGTCCGGGCGAGGCCGCCTTCCAGGGTGCGGCCGACTTCGACGCCGGCATCGTCGACGGCGCCGTGCTCGGGGTCGCCCACGGCACCGACGCCGCGGCCAAGGTCCTCAAGCCGGTGCAGTCCGGCATCGTGCGCACCTACGCCGCGGGGGTCGCCATCGGCACCGTTGCGCTGGCGGTGTTCGTGATCATGCGGATGGGTTTCTGATGGGCGCCGTGCTGGCCAGCGAGGCCGCGGCCTCGACGTCGTTCCCGCTGCTCGCGGTGCTGATCCTGCTGCCGTTCGCCGGCGCCGCGTTGATCGGTCTGGTGCCCCGGAGCCGCAGCGAGTTCTTCCGGCCGATCGCCATCCTCACCTCGGTGGCGACCGGTGCGCTCAGCGTCTACCTGCTGACGCAGTTCGACCGCGACTCGGCCGCCTATCAGTTCACGATCGACCACGCCTGGATCTCGGACCTGGGCGTGCGGCTCCACTTCGGCGTCGACGGCATCAGCCTGTTCCTGCTGGTGCTGAGCGGGATCATGTTCCCGATCGCGATCCTGGCGGTGAAGCCGCACGGCGACCAGAAGGCGTACTACGCCTGGATGCTGGTGCTGATGGCCGGCTCGATGGGCGTGTTCACCGCCCTCGACATGCTCGTCTTCTTCGTCTTCTTCGAGATCGTGCTCGTCCCGATGTACTTCCTCATCGGCATCTGGGGCTATGGCGAGCGGGTCTACGCGGCGACCAAGTTCTTCCTGTTCACCATGTTCGGCTCGGCGTTCATGCTCGTCGGCATGATCGCCCTCGCGGTGCTGCACCAGCGCGAGACCGGCTCGCCGCTCACCTTCGACATCGTCACCCTGGCCACCGACCAGGCGGTGTCGACCACCGCGGCGCGCTGGATCTTCGTCGCCTTCGCCATCGCCTTCGCGGTCAAGGTGCCGGTGTTTCCGCTGCACACCTGGCTGCCCGACGCCCACACCCAGGCCCCCACGGCCGGCTCGGTGATCCTCGCCGCCATCCTGTTGAAGTTCGGCACCTACGGCTACCTGCGCTTCGGTCTGTACCTGCTGCCCGACGCCGCGGCGTGGGCGGCGCCGGTCATGTTGACCCTCGGGGTGATCGGCATCACCTACGGCGCCATCTGCGCGGCCATGCAGAAGGACCTGAAGCGTCTCGTCGCCTACTCGTCGATCGCGCACCTGGGCTTCATCGTGTTGGGCACCTTCTCGTTGACGGTGCAGGGCATCACCGGCGGCCTGCTGGTCATGGTCAACCACGGCATCGCCACCGGGGCGCTGTTCCTGTTGGTCGGCATCATCTACGACCGCCGCCACACCCGGATCATCGCCGAGCTCGGCGGCATGCAGAAGGCCGCCCCGCTGCTCGCCGGCGTGTTCACGTTCGTGATGATGGCGTCGGTCGGCCTGCCCGGCCTCAACGGCTTCCCCGGCGAGTTCCTGTCGCTGCTCGGGGCGTTCAAGGGCGGCCGCTGGTGGGGCGTCGTCGCGGTCACCGGCGTGATCCTCGCCGCGCTCTACCTGCTGTGGGCCTACCAGCGGGTCTTCCACGGTCCGGCCAGCGGCGGCAACGCCACCATGCGCGACATGGACCTCAAGGAGTTCGCGGTGTTCGTGCCCCTGATCGGGCTGATCGTGTTCCTCGGCCTGTTCCCCGGCCCGATGATCGAGACCATGGAGCCGTCGGTGAAGGCGCTCGTCGCGCACGTGCAGGAGTCCTCCGACAACGCCCGGGCCGACCAGCCCGATATCGAGAAGGCCGACGTCGACAATGCGGAGGCGTCCGCTTCCGAGCACGGCTCGGGCACCGAGGGCTCTGCGGGTTCCGGCGCCTCTGAGGGCAGCAGCTCCGGCTCGGGTGCGACGAGCGGGGAGGGCCACGGCTGATGGTCGCCCTCACCACGCTGCTCGCCGCCTCCGACGCGGCCATCGACACGCCCGACATCGACTGGAGCGCGATCGCGCCCAACCTGGTGCTGATGCTGGGCGGCATCCTGCTGCTCACCGTCGTGTCGTTGCTCAAGACCCGCCTGCCCCGGTGGTTCTGCGCCACCTGGACCGTGCTGGTCTCCCTCGGCGCCATGGCCGCGGTCGTCCCGCTGTGGCGGCGGGTGCAGGACAGCGGACCCGAGACCGCGATGGGCGGTGCGGTCGGCCTCGACGGCTACTCGCTGGTCATCGCCGCCAACGTGTGCCTGGCGGTCATCTTCGGGGCGCTGCTGCTCAAGGGCTATCTGGAGCGCGAGCAGCTCGAAGGGCCCGAGTGGTACGTGCTGCTCATGCTTTCGGCGTCGGGCGCGGTGACCATGGCGTCGGCCGACGACCTGATCGTGCTGTTCGTCGGCCTCGAGATCATGTCGGTCGCCGCCTACGTGCTGACCGCCATGCACTCCCGTCGGATCTCCTCGCAGGAGGCCGGCATGAAGTACTTCCTGCTGGGCGCGTTCGCGTCGGCGTTCCTGCTCTACGGGATCGCCCTCACCTACGGCGCCACCGGCTCGACCAGCCTGGCCAAGATCCAGACCTACCTGTCGGGCACGGTCATCTCGCACTCCGGGCTGCTGCTCGGCGGTATCGCCTTCATGCTCGTCGGGCTGGGCTTCAAGATCGCCGCGGTGCCGTTCCACTTCTGGACCCCCGACGTGTATCAGGGGTCGCCGTCGCCGATCACCGCCTACATGTCGACGGCCATCAAGGCCGCCGCGTTCGCGGCGATCGTGCGGGTGTTCGTCGTCGCCCTCGGCCCGACCCAGGTCAACGAGTGGCGGCCGATGGTCTACGGCCTGGCGGTGTTGACGCTGCTGGTCGGGTCGCTGTTCGCCATCAGCCAGACCAACGTCAAGCGGATGCTGGCGTACTCGTCGATCAACCACGCCGGCTTCGTGCTGATCGGCGTGCTGGCCAACACCCCCGAGGGCAACTCCGCGACGCTGTTCTACCTGGTCGCCTACACGTTCATGGCCGCCGGCAGCTTCGCGGTGACCACGGTGGTCGGCCGCACCGGCGACGGTCGCCACAGCCTGGACGACTACCGGGGCCTGTCCAAGGTCCGGCCCGGTCTGGCGCTGGTGTTCGCCGTGCTGCTCTTGAGCCAGGCCGGCGTGCCGCTCACCGTCGGGTTCCTGTCGAAGTTCTACGTGATCCAGGCCGCCCTCGACAGCGACTTCGCCGGCGCCGGGGTCCTGTGCGTGATCGCCATGCTGACCGCGGTCATCTCGGCGTTCATGTACCTGAAGATCGTGGCCAGCATGTACTTCGGCGACCCGGTCGACGCCGACGCCCCGGCCATCCGCATCCCCGCCTCGGCGGGCATCGCGCTGGCGCTGGCGGTGGCGGGCGTGGTGGTGCTGGGCGTGCTGCCCGGCCCGCTGAGCGACGTGGTCGGCGACGCGACGGCCCAGCTCGTCGCCGTCATCCCCTGACGCACCCCGCCCCACCCCACCCCCACCCCCGCTTTGTCCCGCACAGACGCGGTGATCACCGCGTCTGTGCGTGACAAAGCGGGGGTGGAGGGGTCCAGACTGGTGGGGTGACCCGTCCGTCATCGGCCCCGACGTGGGCCGGAGCGCTCGCCGGCATCGTCGCCGCAGGGTGCGGGATCGCGGTCGGAGAGCTGGTCGCCGGTGTCGACGCCCGGCTCCGTGGCCCCATCGCCGCGGTCGGTGACCGGGTGATCGACACTGTCCCCGCCCCGGTGAAGACGTGGGCGATCGACACGTTCGGCACCAACGACAAGGCGGTCCTCCTCACCGGGGTGACCGTTCTGCTGGCGGTGTTCGCCGTGGTCGTCGGCGTGATCGCGCTTCGCCGGTCGCTCCGAGCGGGCCTGGTCGGTGTAGGGCTGTTCGCGGGGATCGGCGTGCTCGCCTCGCTCGGTCGGGGCGGAACGGGCTGGGCCCGTCCGGTCCCGCCGATCGTGGCGGGTCTCGTGGCCGGGTGGGTGCTGGTCCTCCTCACCCGCCGCGCCGCGCAGACCTGGCCCGCACCGACGACGGACGCCGCATCGCCCGACCCCGAGCACGTCGACGCCCCGCAACCCATGGCGGCCGGACCGCCCACACCGGCTGCGCGACCCACCGGCGCCGAGCAACCCACCACCGAGCCGATGACCGTCCCGGCTGCCGGGACCGACCGCAGGCGGTTCCTGCGTCTCACCGCCGGACTGGCCGGTGCCGCGGTCGCCGCCGGGGGAGTGGGCCGCTGGCTGCAGAGCCGGGCGGTCGCCGTCGCCGAGCGCCTCGAGGTCGTCCTGCCCCGCGCCGCCCACTCGCTCCCGCCCGTCCCCGCCGGTGTCCAGGCCCGGGGAGCGGCGCCGTTCATCACCCCCAACGCCGACTTCTACCGGATCGACACCGCCCTGGTCGTGCCCCAGGTCAGCCACGACGGCTGGACCCTCGGCGTCACCGGCCGGGTGCGGCACCCGCTCACCCTCACCTACGCCGAGCTGCTCGACCGTCCGATGGTCGAGGCCGACATCACGATCAGCTGCGTGTCCAACGAGGTGGGCGGCGACCTGATCGGCACGGCCCGCTGGCTCGGCTGTCGCCTGGACGAACTGCTCGACGAGGCCGGCATCGACCCGTCCGCCGATCAGGTCGTCGGCCGCTCCGTTGACGGCTTCACCGCCGGGTTCCCCACCGCGCTCCTCGACGGCCGCCCGGCGCTGGTCGCGGTCGGCATGAACGGCGAGCCGTTGCCGATCGACCACGGCTACCCCGCGAGGCTGATCGTTCCCGGCGTCTACGGCTACGTGTCGGCGACCAAGTGGCTGGCCGAGATCGAGCTCACCCGCTTCGACGAGTTCGACGCCTACTGGATCCCCCGAGGGTGGTCGCAGCGGGCGCCGATCAAGACCCAGTCCCGCATCGACACTCCCCACGACGGCGCCGCGGTCACCGTCGGTGAGCGCCGGGCGATCGCCGGGGTCGCCTGGGCGATGGACCGTCGCATCTCCGCGGTCGAGGTGCGGATCTCCCCTCCGGACCGCGACGCCGGCGCAGCGGCGGGCACCGAGAGCGACCCGGCCGGATCTGCCGAGGGGGAGTGGCAGCCCGCCGTCCTGGCCGACGAGCTCAACGACACCACCTGGCGCCAGTGGCATCTGCCCTGGACCCCGGCGCGGGCGGGTCGGTACACGATCTCGGTGCGGGCCACCGACGGCACCGGAGCGACCCAACCCGAGGAGCGCACCGACGTCGCCCCCGACGGCGCCACCGGTTGGCACACCATCACCGTCACCGCGGCCTGAGCCCCCGCGATGGGTGCCGCTGGACCGGGACGCAGGTCCATGCCCTACCCTGGTGACCGCTTCCCCCTCGAGCGGCGCCGCCACCGCGGCGGCGTCGGTGATGGCGGGGAGTGCACGATGGCGTTGAGCGAACGGAGCCGGTCGGTCCTCTACCACGGGTTCATGTCCGTGGTGGACGACGAGGCGGCGGTGCAGGAGATGATGGCCTTCTTTCCGGCTCGTGACCTGGAGGAGCCCGTGACCCGGGACCACCTGCACGCGGAGCTGGCCGACCTGCGCATCGAGATGGCGGAGCTGCGGACCGAGTTCGCCGAGTTCCGCACCGACATGCGCTCCGAGATGGACGAGTTCCGCACCGACATGCGCTCCGAGATGGATGCGTTCCGGAATGAGATCCGGGCGGAGATGGATGCGTTCCGCACCGACATCCGCACCGAGCTGGGCACTATGCGCACGGAGTTCCGCTCCGAGCTGCACAAGGTGTTCGGCTGGAACCTGGCCGCGTTCGTGTCGATGGCTGCGGTCATCGTCGCCGCAGTGCGCCTCTGACCCTCTCGGGCACCGGTCTCCCCGACGAGCGCGTCCACCCGCGTGGCGGCGCACACGCCCGCATCGGCCAACCTCACGCATGCGCCGAGACGTCCGGACATTGGGAGAACCGCCCGCTTGATCGCCCCGATCGATCCGGGCACCCTTGAACCCGGCCGAACGTCGTTCGGGCAGAAGGGGACACGCACGCCATGAGCAGCATCGCCGTCGTCGGCACCGGGTACGTGGGTCTGACCACGGCCGCGTCCATGGCCAGCCTCGGCCACAGCGTCGTCGGCATCGACATCGACGCCGACAAGGTCGCCAAGCTCACGGCGGCCGAGGTCCCCATCCTCGAGCCCGGCCTCACCGAGCTCGTCAGGGACGGCCTCCGTCAGGGGCACCTGCGCTTCTCGACCGACCACGCCGAGGCCGCGCACGTCGAGTTCGTCTTCCTCTGCCTGCCCACGCCGCCGGCGGAAAACGGTCGGGCGGATCTCACCTACCTGCTCGACGCGGCGCGCACCCTGTCGCCGCACCTCAAGGCCGACACGGTCGTGATCAACAAGTCGACGGTCCCGGTCGGCTCCTGCGCCCGGGTGCAGCGCGAGCTCGGCCGCCAGGACGTGTTCGTCGTGTCCAACCCCGAGTTCCTGCGAGAGGGCCACGCCGTGCAGGACTGCCTGCAGCCGGACCGTCTGGTCATCGGCAGCGACGACGAAGCCGCCGCCATCCGGGTCTTCTCCCTGTACCGGGGCGTCGTCACGCCGTTGGTGGTCACCGACCCCGCCACTGCCGAGCTCACCAAGTACGCGGCCAACGCCTTCCTCGCCACCAAGTTGAGCTTCGTGAACTCGATCGCGGCGATCTGCGAGGAGGTCGGCGCCGACATCGGCGACGTCGTGCTGGGCCTCGGTCACGACAAGCGCATCGGCGCCGAGTTCCTGCGTCCCGGCCCGGGTTGGGGCGGCTCGTGCTTCCCCAAGGACACCCGCGCTCTCGACGCCATCGCCCGTGATGCCGGCTACGACTTCACGCTCCTTCGGGAGACGATCGCGGTCAACGACGAGCAGAAGCACCGGGTCGTCGACAAGGTCCGACGACTGCTCGACGGCCCGCTCGAGGGTGCACGGATCGCGGTGTGGGGTCTCACGTTCAAGGCCGGCACCGACGACCTGCGCGAGTCGCCGTCGCTGGCGGTCATCGCCGAGCTGGTCGCCGCCGGCGCGGACGTGCACGCGCACGACCCGACGGTCGATCCGGGCACGGACCTGAGCCGCGCCACCGGAATCGCCGCGGTCGGCCCCGACGCTCTCACCATCCACAAGGACGCGCTCGACGCCGCTGACGGCGCGCAGGCCCTGGTGGTCATGACCGAGTGGGACGACTACCGCTGGATCGACCCGGCCGAGCTGGTCGAGCGGATGGCCGCCCCCGGGGTGGTCGACACCCGCAACCTGCTGAACCGGTCGTCGCTGGCCCGGGCCGGCTGCCGGCTCCTGTCCACCGGCCGCGCCTGACCCCACCCACCCCCTCCCACCCCACCCCCTCCCATCGTTCTGTAGTGCGAGATCCAGGCGAACGCCTGGATCTCGCACTACAGAACGGGATGAGGAGGGCCGGGGTCCCGCGCGGACCAGGTAAATCCATCACCAGCTGTTAGATTTGCAAGGTGCTTCAGATCCGTCGGCATCTGGAACCGACGCTGGTGGAACGGTTGCGCTCCAACGCGGCCGTCGCCCTCATCGGTCCCCGTCAGATCGGCAAGACCACCATGGCCCTCGACGTCGCGGACACGTGGCCCGAGGGTGCGGTCTATCTGGACCTGGAGCGGCCGGCCGACCGTCGCCGACTGGATGATGCTGACTCCTACCTGCGGGCCCAGGCCCCCCGGTTGGTCGTCCTCGACGAGGTGCACCGGATGCCGGACATCTTCGAGATCCTCCGTGGCGTCATCGACGACAACCGGCGCAGCGGCGTCACGTCGGGCCAGTTCCTGTTGCTGGGTTCGGCGTCTCTCGACCTGGGGCGCATGAGCGCCGAGAGCCTCGCCGGTCGTATCGCCTACCTGGACCTGACCGGGATCGCCGTCGACGAGGCGGCAGCTGCGGGAGTGGGTGCAGACGACCTCTGGGTGCGTGGCGGCTACCCGCTCAGCCTCGCGGCAGCAACCGATGAGCTGTCCCTTCAGTGGCGATCGGACCTGGTGCGCTCCTACCTCGAGCGTGACGTCCCGATGTTCGCTCCTCGGATCCCGACCGAGACGCTCAGGCGCCTGTGGACGATGCTCGCCCACCACAGCGGCCGGTTGCTCAACGCCAGCGATCTTGCCCGGGCGCTGGGTGTGAGCGGGCCCACCGTCGATCGCTACATCGACCTGCTCGTCGACCTGGGGCTGGTGCGGCGGCTGCCGTCGTGGCGGGCGAACGTCGCCAAGCGGGTGACCAAGGCCCCCAAGGTCCTGGTGCGTGACTCCGGCCTGCTCCACGCCTTGTTGGAACTGGTCGACCTCGACGCCGTGCTGTCTCACCCGGCAGCAGGGGCGAGCTACGAGACCTTCGTCATGGAGAACCTGATCGACGCCGCGGGGCCCGGATTCCAGGCCCACCACTACCGCACCGCCAGCGGCGTCGAGGTCGACCTGGTCCTGGTGCGTGGCGGCCGTCCGGAGGTCGCGATCGAGGTCAAGCGGTCCCGCGCGCCGACGCCCGGTGCGGGTCTGCGCCGGGCCATGGACGACCTCGGCCTGGACACCGCGTACCTGGTGCACCCCGACGACGGTCGAGAGGCCTACCGGAGCTCCGGCGTCACCGTGACCGGGGTGAGCGAGCTCGTCGCCCGGCTGCGCGAGCTCTGACGACCCAGCGCCACCCCACCCCCTCCCATCGTTCTGTAGTGCGAGATCCAGGCGAACGCCTGGATTTCGCACTACAGAACGATGGGAGGGGCACTGCAGAACGGAGGAGCGCAGCGGCGAGGACAAGCGCTGATCTTGAGTGGGGTTCAAGTCATGGTCGCCGTCACCGGGCAGGACGCGGGTGCCGTGGACCAGGGCCCGATGACCCATGTCCGATCGTCCATTGCCCAGTGACGGGGAGGGCGATCGGGCTTGAAACTGAGAGACGTTCAGTGTTCAATCGAGTGGCCGACAGGCAGGTCCGTGGAGGTTTGGGGTGAGTCTGGGGATGCGTGACGTCATCGAAGCCGTGTCGCGGCGCCGTTTCGCGGCGCAGGCCGGCTTCGACGGCCTCATGTGGATCCCGTCGCTGTGGGTCGCCGTGCTGCTCCGCTACGACCTGGACCCCTCTCAGGTGCCCGTCGGGGGTGTCGCCGCGTTCTGCGCGCTCGCCTTCGTCCTGCAGGTCTTGATCGGCCGGGCGAGCGGGCTCTACATCCACCGCTGGCGCTACGCGACCTTCGAGGAGATCGTCGCCATGGCCCGCGCCACCTTGCTCACCACCGCGGCGCTCACCGTCACCGATCTGCTGCCGTGGCTGGACCGCCCGGTCCCGCTGTCGACGCCGGTCACCGGCGGCCTGTTCGCCCTGCTGCTGATGGCGATCGGACGGTTCGCGTGGCGCATCTACCTCGACCGGGCCACCAAGGCCGACTCCGACCAGCAGGAGCCGGTCATCGTCTTCGGCGCCGGTGAAGCGGGTCTGCAGATCGTCAAGTCCATGCACCGGGGTGGCCCCTACCGGGTGGCCGCGGTGCTCGACGACAACCCGGATCTGGCCAACCTGCGGGTCAAGGGCGTCCCCGTTCGCGGGGATCGCACCGACATCGCCGCGGTCGCCGAACGCACCGGGGCCCGAACCATCGTCATCGCCATCCCCTCGGCGCCGTCGGCGCTCATCCGCGAGATCGTGCATCTGGCCGACGGCGCTGATCTCGACACCCTCGTCCTGCCGCCGGTCACCGAGTTGCTCGACTCGGGCGCGGTCGGCGTCGCCGACATCCGTCCCCTCACCGAAGCCGATCTGCTCGGCCGCCGCGAGCTCAGCTTGGACATCGATGCCGTGGCGCACTACATCACCGGCCGCCGGGTGCTGGTCACCGGAGCCGGCGGGTCGATCGGCTCCGAGCTGTGCCGGCAGCTGCACCGCTTCGCCCCCGAGTCGCTCATCATGTTGGACCGCGACGAGTCCGCCCTCCAGGGGGTGCAGCTGTCGATCGAGGGTCGCAGCCTGCTGGACAGCCGCGACCTGGTCGTCGCGTGCATCCGGGACCGTGAGCGCATGGCCGAGGTGTTCGCCGAGCACCGCCCGCACGTGGTGTTCCACGCGGCTGCGCTCAAGCACCTGTCCCTGCTGGAGATGCATCCCGACGAGGGCTGGAAGACCAACGTGGTCGGCACCGCCAACGTGTTGGACCTGGCGGTCGAGTACGGCGTGACGCACTTCGTGAACATCTCGACCGACAAGGCCGCCCAGCCCACCTCGGTGCTGGGCGAGACCAAGCGTCTGGCCGAGCAGCTCACCGCCGAGGCCGCCACCCGCGCCGATGGCACCTACATCTCGGTGCGCTTCGGCAACGTGTTGGGCAGCCGGGGTTCGGTGCTGCCGCTGTTCCGGGAGCAGGTCGCACACGGCGGTCCGGTCACCGTCACGCACCCCGACGTCACCCGCTACTTCATGACCATCCCCGAAGCGTGCGAGCTGGTCGTGCAGGCCGGCGCTCTGGGCGACGACGGTGAGGTCATGGTGCTCGACATGGGCGAGCAGGTCCGCATCGTCGAGTTGGCCGAACGCCTCATCGCCGAGTCGGGTCGAGACATCGAGATCGTCTTCACCGGGCTGCGGCCGGGAGAGAAGCTGGCCGAGGAGCTGTTCAGCCCCACCGAGCAGCCCATGGCCTCGGCGCACCCGCTGATCTCGCGGGTGGCGGTGCCGCCGGTGCCTCCGCACCTGGTGGCCGTTGCACACACCGACGACGGGATCGTCGACCTGAGCGACGCCAGCGAGATCCGCCCCGCCCAGTCCGCCTGAGAGGCTCCGGACGCCACCCTCGCGCCGACGCGGGGAAGACCCTCCCGCTCCGCGAGCCTTCCCCGATCCGGGCGGAGATCAGCGCCAGAGGCCGGCCATTGCGGCGATGACGGCGTACGAGGCGAGCATCGTGGCGATGATCCACCGGAGTTGGCTGGTGGACTTCTCCGCCATCGTGGTGTGGAGAGTGGCGGCCGTCGCGGCGATCTCGGACCGGAGCAGGTCGGTGCGTGCGTCGATCACCGCGTGGAGTTCACGGAACCCTGAGTTCGTCTCCGTGCGGAGGTGTTCGAACTCAGCTCTGAGCCCGTTGAAATCGCCCCTGAGCCCGTTGAAATCGGCTTTGGTGGCTGCTCTGAGTCCGTCGATGTCTGCCTTGGTGGCGATGCGGAGGTGTTCGATGTCGGCCTTCGTGGTGAGGCGCAGCTGTTCGAACTCGGCTCTGGTCTCGGCGCGGTGGCCGTCGATGTCGGCCTTGGTGGCGGCGCGGAGGTGTTCGAGGTCGGTCTTGGTGGCGACGTCGGCCCAGCCGACCGGGGGGAGGTGTTCCATGAGGATGGTGGCCTCCTGTTCGCCGAGGGTGGCGACGAGTGCGTCGTAGAGCCGGTGCCTGTCGGCGTCGGTGATCGTCATGGTCCGGTGTCCTTCGATGTCGTGGAAGGGATCCTGCGCAGGATCCGAGCGACGGCTCCGTTGCACCGGGGGTGCGACGTCGAAGGGAGTGGAACCGTGCCAGAACGGTACCACCGGATGGGCCTGTCCTCACTGGAGTGGCGAGGAACGGACGAGGGTCGGTTCAGGCGCTGAGGGACTCGCGGTACCAGGCGACGGTGGTCTCCAGGCCTTCGCGCAGCCCGACGGCTTCGACGCCGCCGAACAGCTCGCGCAGTCGGGAGTTGTCGGCCTGGGTGTGGTCGACGTCGCCGGCGCGCCGTCCCTGGTGCTCACGCTCGAGCGGGTGCCCGACGATGTCCTCGAGCACGTCGATCATCTCCAGCAGGCTGGTGCGGGACCCGAACGCCAGGTTGACCGGTTCCGGTGAGCTCACACGGTCCACGGCGGCCTGGCGCAGCACGTCGCACACGGTGCCGACGTAGGTGAAGTCCCGGGACTGGGTGCCGTCGCCGTGCACCGGCAGCGGTCGGCCCTCCAGGGCGGCCGACACGAACGCGGGGACGACCGCGGCGTAGGCGTGGCCGACGGCCTGCATGGGGCCGAACACGTTGAAGAACCGGAACGCCAGGGTGGGCAGCCCGTAGGTGTGCTGCCACGCCAGCGTGTAGGACTCGGTGGCCAGCTTGGACGCCGCGTACGGGCTGACCGGCCGGGCGACCATCGACTCGCGTTTGGGCAGCTCGGTGTTGGCGCCGTACACCGACGACGACGACGCGACCACCACGTGGACGTCTCCGGCGCGGCGGGCGGCTTCGAGCACCTGGGTGGTGCCCGACGCGTTGGCCTGGTGCGACGCCCACGGATCGGCCACCGAGCGGGGGACGGATCCTCGGGCGCCCAGGTGCACGATCGAGTGCGCGCCCGCGAACGCGGCGTCGAGGGCGTCGGGGTCCAGGATGGTGGCCTCGACGAGCTCCACGTCAAGGCCGTCGATGTTTGCGGCGAAGCCGGTCGACAGGTCGTCGAACGCGACGACGTCGGTCACCGCGTCGTCCGCGAGCAGCGTCCGGCACAGGTTCGCTCCGATGAACCCGGCGCCGCCGGTGACCACGATCTTCA
>JACJWI010000020.1 GCA_020637215.1 Microthrixaceae bacterium
GACCCCTCTCTGTCATAGTAGGGGTGTCCGCTGATCAGAGCGGATTCCGTTAGCAGGGCGAGGAATGAGTGTGAGGAATGTCTGTCACTACCGTTGAGGCTGTGGCCTCGAAGAACCCTGATCCTGAGGTGCGACCGGCTCGCCAGTCGTATCCGGCGAAGTACAAGCTGAAGGTCCTCGCCGAGCTTGACGCGGCTGACTCCAAGGCTGAGCGGGGCGAGATCATGCGCCGGGAGGGCCTGTACTCGTCGTTGATCTCGGCGTGGCGCGACCAGCGCGACAAGGGCGCGTTGGAAGCAATGCGTGCGAGTCGTCCGGGCCCCAAGGCTGATGCGACCAAGGCTGAGCTGGCACGGTTGCGGGCCAAGGTCACCGATTTGGAGGACAAGCTCGCGACGGCTGAGGAGTTGATCGAGGCGCAGGGAAAAGCATCGGCGCTCTTGCAGGCGATGCGCCGCAAGAGCGCCGACCCGGCGTCGTGAAGATGCTCGACGCGAACATCGCCGAGTTCGCTGCCAAGGTCGGGGTGAAGCGGGCCTGTGCGGCCTTCGGTGTGAACGAGCGGACCTATCGCCACCGTCGCCAGCGCGCCGAGGGCCGGGCGGTTCGGCCCTCGCGTGCCACCGGGCTGCCACCGCGGCCGCACCCAGCGTCGCTCACCAGCACCGAGAAGGATGTGATCGTCGAAACGCTCTGCAGCGAGCGGTTCTGTGATCTGGCCCCGGCCCAGGTGTATGCGACGCTGCTCGACGAGGGCACCTACCTGTGCTCGGAACGCCAGATGTACCGGGTGCTCGCCGAACGCGGCCTGGTGCGTGAACGCCGCCGCGGCGGCCACCAACGCGCCGGCACCTACGGGGTCCCGCGCCTGGAAGCCGACCGGCCGAACAAGGTGTGGACCTGGGACATAACCGCCATGCGCGGCCCGACCAAGGGCGTCAAGTACTACGGCTACACGATCATCGACATCTACTCGCGCAAGGTCGTGGGCTGGACGATCCACGAGGTTGAGTCCGAGACCCACGCCCGTCGCCTCATCCGCGAAGCATGCCGTCGTCACGGCGTCGACCGGGACCAACTCGTCATCCACGCCGATCGGGGATCACCGATGATCGCCGGCACCGTCGCCGAACTTCTCAACGAGCTCGGCGTCGCAAAGTCGCACTCGAGACCACGAGTGTCCAACGACAACCCGTTCATCGAAGCCCACTTCAAGACCCTCAAGTACCGGCCCGACTACCCCGACCGGTTCGACTCGATCACCGCGGCCAGGGCATGGATGCGATCGTTCGTGCACTGGTACAACCACGTCCACTACCACTCCGGCATCGGCTACCTGCGCCCCGCCGACCTCCACGACGGCAACCACACCGCCATCGTCGAGCACCGCCAAACCGTCCTCGACGCCGCCGCGGCCGCTCACCCCGAACGCTTCACCAAACGGCCCACACCCGCCGAAGTCCCCACCAAAGCCTGGATCAACAAACCAACCATCCAATCCGCATAGAACCCCGGCAACCAGCTATTGACAGGTTCC
>JACJWI010000003.1 GCA_020637215.1 Microthrixaceae bacterium
CGAGCACGCCGCTCGAGAGGTGCTTGCCGGCACCGCGACCGCAACACCGAAGCTCGCGGATGGCATCGTCGAGTCGATCCGGCTGGTCAAGATCGCCCGTGATTCAGCGGTGAAAGCACGCTCACAAGCGATGATCACGCTCAAGGCCACCCTTGTCACAGCGCCCGACGAGATGCGCTGCCAGCTCGAACCCCGCAGCGACTTCAAGCTCATCGCGGCATGTGCCGAGCTCGACACGGGCGGTGACGTGGCCGATCCCACCACAGCGATGCGACAGGTGCTCGCGTCGCTAGCGCAGCGGTGGCTCGAGCTACATGCTGAGATCAAGACCCACACCCGGAACCTCGAGGACCTCACTCGTCGGGCGGCCCCCGACCTGGTCGACGCGTTCGGCATCGGGCCCGACACCGCAGCGGAGATGCTCGTCACCGCCGGCGACAACACCGACCGCATCCACTCCGAGGCTGCCCTCGCCAAGCTCTGCGGCGCGTGCCCGATCCCTACCGGGTCAGGCAAGACCAGCGGCCGTCACCGGCTCAACCGAGGCGGCAACCGCCAAGCCAACGCCGCGCTCTACCGCGTCGTCATCGTGCGCATGCGATGGCACCCACCGACCATCGCCTACGTCGAGCGGCGCACCGCCGAAGGCCTCACCAAGAAGGAGATCATCCGCTGCCTGAAGCGCTACGTCACCCGCGAGATCTACCGGCTCCTCCCCGAACCCAGCTCGCCAGCGATCCTCGCGTCCGCCGCGTAGAACCACTTGACATCTATAGGAGCTTCAACGCGCTGGCCGAGACCACCAACGGGCTCTACAAGACCGAGTGCGTCTTCGGGCCCGACGCGCCGAGGCACTGGGACGACGTCGACGAGCTCGAGCTCGCCACGCTCTCGTGGGTCCACTGGTTCAACCACGACCGGCTCCACAGCCACTGCCGCGACGTCCCACCGGCAGAGTTCGAAGCAGAGTTCTACGCTGCCCAACAGACCGACCCCACCGGGGTTGGAATCCAATAGAACGAGCCTCCATCAGACCCAGGGCGGTTCAATCCTGATGTTGGATTTGAGGCGTGTCTGACTTTGCCGCGGAGATCGTGTTGGAAATGAACCAACTCATGGTGTCTCCTCGGGTTCGGGGTTGATGTGGTGCCGGTGGTAGTCGAGCCGGTTCTGTCGGGCTCGTGCGAGGCCTTGCCGGCGTGCCTCGCGGATCTGTTCGCCTCGTCCTTCGTGTTCGTCGTCGGGGGTGACGTAGCCGATCGCTTCGTGGAGTCTCACGCTGTTGTACTCGACGCGGATGCGGGCGAGCTCGGTCTCGAGCAGGACGGGGTTCGTGATGTCTTCGAGGTGGGGCCACTCGCCCTTGATGTGGCCGAAGAAGGTCTCGATCCAGGCCTGGTCGGTCGGGGTGTGGGGCCGTCCTCGGTGCTGGGCGATGGCCATGAGCGCCATGAACGCTCGGGTGTCGGCCGCGGCCATGGGTGGCCCGTTGTCGGACACGGCCAACAGGATCGGCCGGGCCGGGTCGTCGATGGCGAGGTCGAGCCGTTCGTCGGTCAGCAGGTCCAAGAGGTTCTCGGCTTCGAGGGCGGACTCGAATACTGCCTGGACCTGGGTTGCGGACTCTTCGACGGACACGAGGGTGTTTATCCACTTGCGCGACACCATGTCGACGATGGCGAACACGACCCGCTTCGAACGGGTGAAGTGGGTGGCGTCGTAGATCCAGATCCGGTTCGGGACCCATTCGAGCCAGTCGGGCCACGGCCGCTTCTCCGAGCGCACCCTGGCCGGCTTGTCGGGCAGGATGAGGCCCTGAGCTGCGAGAACGCGACGGAACGTGGACGGCGAGACCCACACCAGGTTCTCGTACGAGCCACGGTGAGCGAGCTTGCGGTGGGACCGGTCCACGGGACCCCACTTCTCCGCGATCTCGAGGATCATGTCGATCTCGGCGGGCAACACCGCGTGCATCGGGCTGCCGCCCGGCGCTCGGTCCACCAGGCTGCCCAGCTCGCGTTGGCGAGCCCGCCAGCGGTGCACCCGGTCATCGGAGACCTGCCACAGCGAGCACACCCAGCTCTGCGACATCCCGTCGGCGATCGCGTCGTCGACGGTCTTGAGGACCAGCTCCTTGACCTCGGCGGGGACTCGCGCCGGGAGCGGACCGTTCAGCCCCAACCGGACTTTCCCCGGATCACCGCCAACTCGATCGCCTGGGACTTGACCGCCTCGGTGAGCTGGCCGATCTCGGCTCTCGCAGCCTCGAGCTCCCAGTTGCGCTCCTTGGCCGGACGGCCCGGCGTACGCGCCAGCGCGGCCAACGCAGCGTCCTTCACGGTGCGCCGGATCCCGATCACCGTCGAGACGTCCACGCCCCACTTGCGCGCCGCGTCCGCCTGGGTGACCTCCCCGGCAGTGACCGCCAAGAACACCTCCCACTTCGTCTCCGCCGACAGCTTCTTCGGGCCCTTGCGCGTCTTCGGTTCGGTCACTGCTCGCTCCTCTCAGATGATCCGAGGAGACAACCAGCCTTGGGTCATTTCGCGGGGGACCCTCCGCGTCGAAGTCAGACGCAAACCAGATTCGCTCTGCCAAAGCGGCCCGCCGTCGGTGCCGTCGAGCGCGACGATGCCGGCCTTGTCGCCGTTGGTCAGGGCTGCCACCACGACGTCGGCGACTCCGTCGGAGTTGAGGTCGCGCAGCGCGACCGAACCCTGGTCCGGGTTCTGCCAGCACGTCGAGGCCCACAACAGTGACTTGCCAGACCCAAGGCCTCGTGGGAGCTCGCCTTGTTCGCATCCGGGGCTGAGTTGTTCCACCCGGCCGACCCGACCTTGCTCGGGAACCGGCGCCACTTCGCCTTCCCTGCTATCAACGGAGCACGCGCCCAGGAGCACCGCTGCGACTGATGCGACAGCCCAGATCTGCCGACTCGGCGGGATGGCTCGTCTAGCGGAGCTCGGTACGCGCAGGAGACGATTGTCGATGTGCTGGCGGTTCGCCATGCCGGGGCGCATCTTCCGCACTACGTGTTCCAAGATGTCCTTTCACGCATCATCTGACAAGGGGAGACGACACGACGGTGCCCCCGCCCTGTGGTGTGACCCGCACGCCCTTGGTACGCTACCGGACAACATCTCCGGTGTCCCCTACGGTGGGACACCGGTCCAAGGCACCGAGGGAGCTGGGCGATGCCAAACGATGATGACGGTCACACCTTGAGCGGGGACGCCGCAGAAGGAACCGGTACACAGGCCGATCCGTCGCCCGGCGGCGGCCTTGACCGTCGCAGCGCGCTCAGACGCCTGGGTCTCACCGCCGGAGGTGCGGTCGCGGCGACCTGGGTGATCGACAGCTTCAACCCGGCCGCCGCGCAAACCGGCACCGATTTCAACTGTGGCACCGGGTCAGTCCGGATCCCCAAGAACCGGATTGTCCATTTCGACATCTCCGGTGGTGGTGGGGGTGGTGGGGCTGCCGGTGGAAAAGGCACGGGTGCAGCCGGAGGGGACGCGTCGAGGATCACCGGACAGATCAGCGGGCAAACCGGCTACTACACGCTGACCATCAGCGTCGGGACGTTCGGCGGTAAGGGCAAGTACGCGAACGACGCCGACAGCAAAGGGGCCAAGGGTACCGGCTTCAAGGATGGTGGGATAGGCGGGGAAGCCGGGACATCTGGCGGAACCTACGGCGGCGGCGGTGGGGGCGGCGGCGGTGCAAGCGCCCTTTCAGGGTCCAACGCCTCTGGGACCGTCCTTGTCGTCGCCGGTGGTGGCGGCGGCGGCGGCGGCAGCGGTGACAACAGCGGCAGCGGCGGCAGCGGGGCGCGCGGCGACGGCGACACCAACGGAACCAACGGTACCGGTGGGGGTGGCAACGCAGGGGGAGGCGAATCAGGATCAAACGGCGGTGACGGCGGTGCCAAGGGTACGGAATGGCTACTTAACGGTGGCGACGGCGGTGATCAAACCAGCGGCAATGGCGGAGATGGCGGCTGGGGGTTTACGTATAGCCTCGGCGCCGATGGTGGTGGTGGTGGTGGCGGCGGCGGCGGCTACGACACCGGTGGTGGTGGTGGTGGTGGCGGCAGCGGACGAGCCGCCGGGTTTGCGCCGGGCGGTGGTGCCGGTGGCGGCGGCGGAGAGAACTACCTAGGCAACGGGTCTGGCGGCGTGAACTCATCTGCTGTCCAGGGATCAGGCGCAGCGGCCGGAGGCGGCACACAGACCACGTCTAACAGCGACGGCAAGGACGGGACCACCGGCTGGGTGAAGGTCTGGCTCGATACCGTCGGCGGTACCGACCAGTGCCTCAAGCCGTGACTGACGCCCACCCCACCCGGCGACGCTGAAGCGCCCGGTGCGGCGCTCCGCCGGGCTTTCGCTCGCTGAATTCCGTGACGGCGCGTACGTCCACGACGCGGCCACCGACACGATCCACCGGATAGGCCCGATCGCTGGAGCGCTCCTCGCCGACCGCGACGTCATCGACGTCCGCGACGTCATCGACGCGGTGGCCACCGTGTCGCGCCGCGACCATGCGGAGGTGACAGCCGAAGTCACCGCTGGCATCGACACGCTCCGCTCGCTCGGCTTGCTGGACAGGCTCGAGCCCGTCTGGGTGCCGGGCCCGATCAGCGGGTCAGAGCTCGACCGCCACGGCGACCCGGTCGGCGTTGCCCACGTCGTACACGACCGACGTCTCGTCTTCCGCTCACCGGACCTTGCTCTGCTCGCCGAGATCGACCGCTACCTCGGCGATGCGACCACCGTCCCAGACACGGGAGACGGTGAACCTGTCGTCTTCGACGTCGTCCCCGAACCCGGAGTGGGGCTGGTGCTGCACGCAGCTGAGGAGTGGGGGTTCCCCGACATCGACGCGCTCCTCATACAGCTCCCGGGCGTCGTGAACGACTTCGCGGTGCGGTCCCACACCATCGCGATCCTCCACGCGGGTGGGGTGGTCACACCGGCCGGGCAGTTGCTGTTGATCTCCGGCGACGCCGAGTCCGGTAAGTCGACCCTGGTCGCTGCGCTCGTGCAGCAGGGGTGCGACTACCTCACCGACGAGCTCATCGGCATCGATCCTCGCACCGGCAAGGTGCTGCCGTTTCCCAAGCCGCTCGAGCTCGACGAGACGAGTTGCGACGTCCTCGGAGTCATACCCGATCACCTGCCGAACGTGCTCGCGTCGGAGCTGCGTCGCGACGTCGCCATGGTCACCACGCCCGTCGGCCCTGTCGACGCGGTGATCCTGCCGACGTACCGCGCCGGAGCGGAACGGGAGACGACACGCCTTGACGTCGAAGCCGCAGCGAAGGCGCTGCTGAACCAGACCATGAACATGCGCCGGGTCCGCGAACCCGGCCTGCGGGCCGTCTGCGACTTCGCCGCCGCGACCCCGGTGACGCGTATCGTCCACGGCGACTCGGTCGCCCTCGCCGACGCCATCATCAGCGGAGAGGTGCCCATCTGAGCCGGGGGCCGTTCCTGACGTGTTCCAACAGGAGCCGACAGACCCCGAACGGTCATGACCCCGGTCAGCCGACTCAACAGAACTGTGCGGAGTTTCCGGTTCGGGTGATGTGGCGGACTCGCGGCCGAGCCTCTGCGCGGGCAGCATCAAGGATCTGCCGGCTCCCATGACATGCCCGTACCAGCGGCTCGGTGCCATAGACGTTCCCGGTCATGTCGCCCGATCGACGAGTCTGGTACCTTCTCCGAGCAATTGCTTTGTCCTGGGGAGGAAATGAAGATGGCGGTCAACCGGCTTGAGCTTCGTGACGGCTTGCGTGTCGAACGAGTGGCGGACGAGGCGGTGGTGCTCGACCCGTCCGGCGAGTTGCACCGGGTCACCGGCGACGGCGTGCGAGCGCTGGAGCTGATCCAACGCGGGGTCGAGCCCCGTGACGTGCCCGACGATCTGGCAGGAGCGGTCGACGACCTGGTCGCTGCCGGTGTCGTCGCCGAGTCGAGCGGGTGGAGTCGCCGTCGGATGTTGGTCGCCAGCGGTTCCACGTTGGCGGCGGCGACGGTCGTCTCGTTCGCTCTGGCCGATCCCGCCGCTGCCGAGAGCGGTTGCCCGCAAGGAGTCACCCCGACGGACCCGACCGCCGAAGGTGTCGTGTACGACTCTGTCGGCACCAGCCAGTACGTCACCCGACTCGGGCAGACATCGGTCCTGGTGCGTGCCTGGGGCGCCGGCGGCGGCGGCGGAGAAGGCCGCTACACAAGCGGCGGTTGGTACCCCGGTGGTGGTGGCGGCGGCGGAGCGTACGCATCGTCGACGCTGTCCGTTTCGGCGTGCGATACGTACACCGTCACGGTCGGAACCGGCGGGACCGCCACCACCGGTGACGGAGGCACCGGTGGCCAGTCGTTCTTCCGGAGCACTTCGACGCTGATGGCCGCCGGCGGAAGCGGCGGATCCCAGGGGGTCCTCGGCGGATACGACAGTGGCGGTGGCTCGGGCGGCACCGTCGACGTTTCCGTGGGGACGACTGAGTACGCCGGCGGACGAGGGGGCCATCGTGGGGCGGCTTCGAACGGTGGCGGTGGCGGTGGCGCCAGCGCCGGCGGGGACGGCAACCCCGGCGAGACCGGCAAAGACAGCGCTGTCGCCTACGGCGGCGCAGGCGGAGCTGCCGGCGGCACGATCGTCGGTGGGGCCGGCGGCAACGGCGAGGACAACAAGGCCGGAACCCCCGGCAACGCCCCAGGCGGCGGCGGTGGTGGCGGCGCTCCCCACAGTGTGCCGGCTGTGAACGAGCCCGGTGGCGCCGGTGCTCGCGGCGAAGTCTGGGTGGGGATCTGACGCCAGGGTCAGCGTGGCACGCTCCGCTGTCGACCTGCGCCGCAGTCGCGCTCGATAGCACATGATCCCGGCGAATCGGCTCGGACCGGAGTTCGTTGCACAACCGATGGCCGGAGCGAACCTGGTTCCGGTCGGTGACGAGGTGATCCTGGTCGACGGGTGGATGAGCGCGACCGTGCTCAACCCCGCCGCGGCTGCGATCTGGGCGTCGTTCGACGGCAGGGCGACGCTCGGCCAGGTCATCGACGAGCTGACCGACCTCACCGGAGCCGACCACCCCGAGGTGAGCGACGAGGTCATCGGTCTCGCCCGGCGCGTCGGGGCGCTCGGGCTCCTGGCGGGGGTCGGCCCTCCCGACGACGTCGACATCGACATCCACTTCGAGAAGATCTCCCGGTTCGAGCAGCTCGGCGCGACGCTCCCGCCCTTCCACGCTGTCGATCTCGACGACGTGGAGCGCCCGTCCTCGGCTCTCGCTGGTGCCGAGATGATCCTCATCAACTGGAACCCCCACTGCGGGTACTGCGTCTCGATCGCGCACATGCTCGCTGCTTGCGAGGAGGGACTCGACGCCCAGGGCGTGAAGCTCGTCCTTCTGGCATCTGGGAGCGCGGCCGCGAATCGGGAGATGGCGCACGGCGCGGGTCTGCGCCACGCCGAGGTGGTCCGCCTGTCAGGCGAAGAACCGCACCCCCTGCCAGGCATCGGCACCCCCGCCGCCTATCACCTCGACGCCGAGCTCCGTCTGGCGAGCGCACCTGCGTACGGCAACGTCGACGTGCCCGCCCTCGTCGCGCGGCTCGCTGAAGTCGAGCTCGACGACAACCCCGGGGCAACGGGCGACCGGCCCGGCGACGGCGTGCGCTACCTGCTGCAACCAGGCGGCGCGTGCGCACAGGGAACAGGTGTCGAACCGGTTCCGCAGTGGGTGACGACCAGGGTGTATCGGATCGGGGACTTCCACGTCGGTCTGCGGTGCGGCACCGACGAAACAGTCGGCGCGCTCGACGAGCTCTTCCACCACTCGGCCGTGCAGGACCCCGCCGCCGGCCACACCTTCGCCGTTTCGTTGTCGGAAACTGGTAACCTGCTAGTTCAGGGCAGCAGGGTCTTCGTTCGCAGCGGCTCACCCGGCAGGGTTCTCCGCGCTCTGTTGGCGCGGCTCCACGACGGGATCGTCGACTTCGACCCGGCGTGCGGAAGGATCCAGGTCGACGCCACTGCCGTGCTCGTCGGTGGCCGCGTGGTGCTGCTCCAGCCAGGCCTGCACGTCCTCGCTGAGAAGCTGGAGCCGCTGCTCGCACAGCGAGGCATCGCACTCGCCGACTTCCCTCACCCGGAGATCGACCTGGACACGTGCGAGGTGGTGCTCCCCGAACCCGTCATCGACCATGACCCGACCGTGGTCACCACATACGACGACGCATACGACGCCGCGCTCGACCCTCGAACCGAGCTGCCAGCGGTCCGCCCGGGCCGCTACCCACTGGCTGCGTGGGCGGTGATGCACCCCGCCGACGCCCCGGTCACCCGGTTCACCCCCGCACAGGCCGCAGTGGCGACGCTGTCGCACGTGCAGCGCACCGACGACGCTGCGGCCCGGATCGGTCAGCTCGGCGAGCTCTTCGCCCGCATGCCGGGGTACGGGCTGTGGTACCACTCCGAGGTGGGCTACGTCGACGCGTTGTGCGAGGCGCTCGAGATCGGCTGAGGTCCGCTCACGCCGGACTGGCTCATGAGCTCCAGGAGCGCTTGGACCGCTTCCGGCGCGTCCGGGCGCCCTCCGGCGACAGCGGCTGCGGCTCTGGTGACGGCCAGAACGGCGTCGAGGGAATCGTCGGGCCTGGTCCGGGCGCAGATGCAGTGCGAGAGCAGCTCGGTGGTTGCCTCGCCGGGCGAGATCGACCGCCAGGTGCCGCTCCCTTCCGGGTCGTACGCGACGGCGGCCACGAGCCCCACCGGGAGCGGCTCGGACGCACTCGTGATGTCCAAGCGGTCGGTTTCCCCGTCGTCGCGGAGACGTCGAACCGGTCGTCGCCACCCGCTGACCAGCCCGGTGGCCGGGTCGATGAGGGTGTACTCGTCGCTCAGAAGCGAGGCACCCGCATCGACAGCGGCGATCGACAGGGTGCTCTTGCCGCCGCCGGACACGGCGGGGACGACGAGAACGCGGCCGTCGTGGGCGATCGCCGCTGAATGCACGGCGACGAGATGGGTCAAGCGGGTCACGGCGAACAAGGTGAGGGTCGACTCGAGGAGATCCCACGCCACCGGCGGCGGCGACTCGCCCGATTCCTCGACGTCGGGCACGATCACCCACGAGTTGGACAGGCCCACACGGGCGGTGACGGGCGTCGCTGGCTCGGTGCGGCGCTCAAGGCCCAGCGGCGGCCAACGCCGATCGAGTTCGCCGACCAGCGAAGGTGCGACAGCGACCTCGATCGCCTCGCCTGTCTCGGCCACTCCCCAGAAGCGAGCTAGATCCATCTGGGAAGAGGGTACTGGCGCTGTGCGCGACACAGCCGACCAATGTCTGCATCTTCACGAGGGTGGTTCGAGCGCAGACGGACTGGCCTCAAACGACGCGTACCCTTGATCCGATGCAGGAGTTGACCCGGTTCTGGGGAGTGGCCGACAACGGCGAGGTCATGGAGCTCGCCGTTCGCCCGCACCTGGTCGACCGACTGTTGGAGCGGTGGCCGCCGGTCGGCCTGGCCCGTCACGACGAACCGGTCGGGCCGGTGGTCGTGCAGCGCGGGCTGTCCGACGAGTGGATCATCATCCCCGACCGTGACCCATCCGGTGACAACCCCCCGCTGCTGGCCTGGGACCAGCTCGAGCAGTCGATGACGCTGTTCGCTGTGCAGCGACTCACGAGTGTGGTTGCGGTGCACTCGGCGGTGTTCGCACACGACGGACGCGCGATCGTCGTGCCCGCCGCCTCCGGTGGTGGTAAGAGCACCCTGACGATGGCCGCAGCCGACGCTGGGGTGAGGGTGCTCACCGACGAGTACGCGCTCATCGACCAGGTCACGGGACTGGTGTCGGGGTGGCGTCGACCGGTGCGGATCCTGCGCGACGACGGCACCGCGGACCGGCGCGACGTGGCGGTCGACTCCGAGCCGATCCCCGTCGGGCTCGTCGCGTTCGTCTCGTACCGACCCGACGAGGAGCCGGGCTGGACCGATCTGTCGGCAGGAGAGCTCGCCGGCGAGCTGTTGGGTCACACGATCTCGGCGCGGGACCGGCCACACGAGTCCTTCGACGCCGCGCTCGCCGTGGCCCGCACCGCCCGAGGAGTGAAGGGGACCAGGGGCGAAGCCGCCGCCACGATCGGCCAGCTGCTCGCACTGTTGGACTGAATCAGTGGGCATCTCAGCGGCCGGGGGAGAGCACAGCGATTCCGACCCTCCGGGCTGCATCGGTGAGCTCGTGGTCGTAGGTGACGATCTCGTCGACGCCGAGGCGGATGGCCACGGCCAGGTGGATCGCTTCGGCGGAACGCAGCGGAGAGTGGGCACCGGCGGCGACCAGGTCGCCCCGGGACGCTTCGGCGAGGTTCACGGCGTCGAGGACCTGGTTCACCGCGGCGACGTCGACGGTTTCGGGGTGCCGCCCGGCGGCGCAGTGCAGTTCGGTGTGGAGCAGCCACGCGGCGACCAGTCGGCGTTCAGCGGACAGGGCGTCGATGAGTGCCGAGGACTCCGCCTCCTCGACGATGAGCTTCATCGCCGCGGAGGTGTCCAGATACGCCAGCTTCACCAGCGGCCGCGGACGTCGGACACGATCTCGTCGGAGCGTTCGGTTCCGCGGGTGCGGCGGATCGAGCCGAGGGAGCCGGGGCTGGTTGTCGCCGGTCGCAAGCGGCCGCGGGCGGCCAAGTCCTCGAGTACGTCGGTGGGCGGTGGGCCGATCATCGCCGCGGGGCGCCCGTGGTTGGTGACCAGGATGGTCTCGCCCGCAGCGACACGCCGCAGCACCTCGCCGCTGTCGTTGCGCAGTTGCCGGTGGGTCACCTCAGCCACGTCGCACAGTGTAGCACTCAGGCGCCCAGCGCCCGGGCGACCAGGTCGGCCAGCTCGGTGTCGGAGTAGTACCAGAGCCCGAACGCCGGGACGCGTGCGAACAGGCCGCCGAGCTGACCCAGCCGTTCGACCGGATCGTCGGCGTCGACCAGCGACGACACCGTTGCCGCCGCGGCCTGCGCCGGAGTGAGCGGCACGAACGTCTGCTCGCCGGGCCGGATCACGCACCAGCCGGCGAGCGGGTAGCGGCCGGGGAGCACCGCGGGCAGCTCGCCGCCGCTCGATGTGGGCACGGCGACGCGGTCGAGCACCGAGGCGTCGTGGTCGACGGCCGGTTCGGGGATCACCACCTCCGCGGTGGCGAGGTCGATCTCGGGACGGGGCACGTCGGCCAACGCCACGCCGCGTCGGGCCAGCAGCGACTGGAGCCGCGGTGCGAAGGCGTGGAAGTTGATCGGCAGCAGACCGGCGCCGGAGCCGACCTGCACGGCGATGGCGTTCACCCGTAGACGGTCGCCGGCCGGCTCGGACTTGTCGATGCGGTCGTCGGTGCCGCCGTGGATGCGGTCGTGGAGGTCACCGAGCAGGGCCCGCAGTATCCGTCCGGGGTCACGGCTGCGGACCGTGGCCCGTGCCGGCTGGACGAGCAGGTTCAGCCCGGACGTCGTGTCGGGGTCAGGGTCACCCGTTCCGCCGCTCACCGCCGGCAGCGCGACCGAGTAGCTGTGACCGGCCCGGGGATCGTCCACCACCCGATGCTCGAACAACTCGTCGAGCACCGCTGCGGTCGAGGCTGAGTCGACACGGATGCCGACGTGGTGATCGCCGATCCGATACACCCGGGTGTCGGCCCACGGCGTGGCCTCCCCGACGCCGGGGGCGCAGAAGCCGTCCGCTTCGAGCAGGTAGCGGGGGGCACCGCCGTCCCGGCGTGGCGAGCCGTCACCGTCGTCTGGGTCCCATTCAGAGCCAGCGTCGGGGTCGACACCGGCGAGCGACTCGGCGAGGCGGGGGACCTCGACGTTGCCGTAGACGATCGACTCGACGACCAGGTCCGAGTCGAGGTGGACCGCGGAGGGGGTGCCGACGCTGCCGAACGGGCTGTCGGCCTCGCCCAGGAGCAGGATCGGTGCGGTGATGCCCGCCTGCTCGGCGACGCGCCGGTTGGCGGCCTCGTCGCCGAACGCGATCAGCACGAGCTGCACGCCGGCTGATTCGAGCCCGTCCTGGAGCGCGGCCAACCGGGAGGCGATGCTCACGCAGTACCCGCAGTGCGGGTTCCAGTTGAGCACCAACACGTCGCCCGCAGCGAGCTCGGTGAGTGACGTGGTCGTGCCGTTCAGGTCCGCAAGCTCGACGTCGGGGAACGGGTCGCCCGGCCCGAGCTGTGGAACCGCGACGAGGTGCAACTCCGGGCCGTCGTCGACGGCGACCCCGTCGAGCAGGCCGAGCCGACCCAGCTCCTGCGTGAACGCGACGGCGTTGGCCAGGATCTGGTCTCGCTCGGCGCCGGTCTCGACGGCGAGGTCGGCTGCCACTTCGGCCAGCGACCGGTCGCCGTCCATCCGGTCCCAGATCAGGACGCCGGACGGGTTGAGCACCAACGCGGCGTTCCAGCCGTCCAACAGGACGCGCTCGTCACCGATGTCGACGGGAATGAGGCTCCCTCCGACGATCGGGACGAACGAGCCGTTGAGTTCATCGGGAGTCACGCCGACGAGCGTCGCGCGTCCCTTACACACCCACCCAAATGGCGCCGTCGGCGCCCGCACCGCCGTCCAGGTTGTTGGGGCTGCTCCCGCCGCCGCCTCCCCCGCCGGGCGCGTTGCCCGGGCCGCCGGTTCCGAGGTGGCTGCCGATGCCGCCCGTTGCGCCGCCGGGAGAACCTGTGCCGGCGGCACCGCCGGCCACGTCGGCGTTGCTTCCCGGCGAACCGACCCCGCCGCCACCTCCGTCGCCGGCGGAACCGCCGCCACCGCCACCACCACCTTGAAGCGCACCGGAGCCGCCGTTCCCGCCGGTCTGAACTGGCGTCAGCGTTCCAATCGAAGCGCCGATCCCTCCAGCTCCATCGCTGCCCATGGGAGGTGGGTTTCCTCCTCCGCCAGGACCGCCGCCGCCCCAGGCTCGGACCAGGATCGAGGTGACCTGGCCGGTGTAGAAGGTGGTGCTGCCCGGCGTGGTGAACTTGTCGTACGGGGTCGGCGTCACACCGTTCGTGCACCCGGTCGCCGCTGCGGCCGGATCGGCGAGGGCGAACGTGGTCACCGTTGCAGCGGCCAACGCGGTGCCGCCGGCGGCCAGCACGCGGCGTCGCGACGGGCCCGCTTCGTCGTCGTCTTCGACAGCTGCACCCGCGATCAGGTGGACCTCGTGGTGCTCGGCGTCGAGGATCAGCAGGTCCTCACCGATCGCTTCGACCCGGAGGCCGGACCGGAGCTCGCTCGGCGGTGCGGCGCCGTGCGTGTCGAACCCCTCCGTCGACGTGGACGAACCATCCCGTGCGGCCATGGTTCCCTCCTCGGTTGTTCCCTACCGACGATCCTCGGACCGGTCCGCTCGGTGGTCAAGTGGTCGTCGGTCGCAGTCGTGGCTGGTCGAGGTCGACCGAGTCGCCGCCGTCCCGAGGATCCGCGGCATGATCGGCGTCGTGCAGTGGCAGCGTCGAGTCGAGTGGGTGCACCGGGAGCTGTCGGGCCGCGCCATGCTCGCCCGGTCCGACGGCGAGCGCAGGACCCTCGGCGGGCTGGCGACGGCGGTGTGGGTCGTGCTCGACGAACCGGGCAGCACCGCGGAGGTCGTGGTCCGGTTGCAGGAGCTCGGCCCGGAGCAGCAGATCGACGAGGCCGCAGTCCTCGAGGCGCTCGAGATGCTCGCCGACGCCGATGTCATCACGACGATCACGCCGGACTGATCGTCAGCTCCGAGCAGGCGTGCCCGAGCTCGGGAGGCTCGGTCAGTTCAGCGACACGGGTTCGGGCGACGTCGGCGGTGCCGGCGGGACCGGGGCCGGCGGGACCGGAGCGGGTGAACCGGACGCCGGCGGAACCGGGGCGGGCGTGCCTGGCGACGGCGGGACGGGACCGCCGGTCGGAGCCGACGGACCGGCGCTGCGCTGGTCGTCGGGTGCCTCGCCGTAGCCGTAGTAGTAGTACTGCGCGCCGCGGGATTCGTCCGACGCGTTGAACACCACGCCGAGGACCGGCGCCGAGAACCGCTGGAGCACCTCGGCGGTGCGGTGCGCCGACTCCGCCGTGGTCTTGCCGGAGCGCACCACCACGAGCACCAGGTCCGTGCGGGGCAGCAGCTCGCTGGCGTCGTTGGTGGCCAGGAACGGTGCGGTGTCCAACAGGATCACGTCGAAGTTGCCGCGCTGGGCGTCGATCACCTTCTGCTGCTCCGCCACCACCTCGAGCGGGTTCGTCTCCGACGAGCCTTCGCCGAAGCCGGTCACCAGCGACACCCGCGGGATCTTCGTCGGGCGAGGGAGCGTCACGTCGCTTGGTGTCGCCGGCGCGTCGGCGTGCTCCAACAGGTACTTGTGGACACGCGGCCGGCGGAAGTCGCAGTTGATCACCAGCACGTCCAGTCCGCCCTCGGCGAACACCTCGGCCAGGTTCGCCACCGTGACGGTCTTGCCCTCGCCGGGATCGGCCGACGTCACCATCAGCACCGCGGCCGGGTTCGCTGAACCGTTGGCGTAGCTCGACGGCTGCATGTGGCTCAGCGCGTAGATCGCCGCGCCCCGCACCACCCGGTACGCCTCCGCGGCCCTCGATCGGGGGTGGGCCAGGGTCTGGAGGTCGGTCGAGTGCTGCGCCTTGCGCTTCATGCGAGGGATCTCGGCGATGACGGTCAGGCCGCTCGCCGTCTCGACGTCCTCGCGTCGACGGAGTCGGGCGTCGAAGCGGTCGAGCAGCAGGATCATGCCGACGCCGAGCGCAAGGCCGGTCAGCCCGCCGACCGCGGCCCGGGTGGGGGCACCGGCAGGCTTCGACGCCTTGGTCGCCTTGGCGGCGGCCTCGGCTTCCTCGGGGGAGATCGTCGTCGTCGGCGTCGTGGTCCCGGTCACGTACTCGGGGCCGTTCTGGATGGTCTGGAGCGTGTCGCGGTACGTCGCCTGGGAGATCGGCTTGGCCCTCGCGGTCTGGAGGGTGGTCAACCCGGCGCTCGGAGGGGGTGAGTTCGCCAGGTTCGTGAACTGCTCGTAGACCATCGAGTACTGGTTCGACAGCGACCGCTGCTCCGCTTCGAGCTGCGACGAGTTGAGCGGGTTCGCGGCGATCTGAGCGGTGAGCTCGCTGAGCTGGCGGCTCAGGTCGTCGAGCTGGGTCACGATCGACTCGCTCTGCGCGGCCCGGTCGGCGTCGGCCCTCGCCTGGAGCAGCGCGACCAGCTCGAGGGCCGCCGTGTCGGCCACGGCGGTGATCTGCTGCGGGTCCTCGCCGACGGCGGTCACCTCGATCGAGCTCACCTGGTCGCGGGGCAGTCCGAGCAGCTGGGCTTCGACCTGCGCCACCGGGAGGCCGAGCCGCTCCGCGGTCCTGGCCGGCACCTCGCCGGTGTTCACCAGGTAGGCGATCTGGGGAAGGTTCACCTCGGGTTGGTTGCTGGAGCCGTTCACGTTCGTCGTGGCCGCCGCCCGGGTGAGCACGTGCGTTGCCCTGTAGAACGACGCCCGCGGGATCGTCGTTGTCGCCGTCTTGGCCTTCGTGCCCGGCTTCTCTGTCGACGGTGCGGTGAACCAACCGAGCGCGGACCCGATGAGCAGCGGGACGAGCAACAGGTACCACCGACGCCGGAACGCGCCCACGTAGTGGCGCAGACGCGCCCGGGGATCGAGCTCCAATCGGGGAGCGGACGTGTCGGTGTCGATCCTCATGACGGAGCGCGATCCTACCGGTCGCGGTCAGACGCGCACGATCGGCGGCTGTGGAAGCTGCCGGTCACGGAAGGGCGCTCGCCGCGGCCGGGACGTGGCGACGGACGCGTGCCACCAGCGTGCCCGCCGGCCGCCCCAGCACGTGTCCGAGGAGGCTCAGCACGACCATGGCGTCGATGCCCGGCGACGCCTCCTCGACGTACCAGCGGTCGATCGCCACCTTCACCGGCACCACCTCGGACTCGTAGGCCGAGCCGTCGGGCGCGACGGTGATCACGTCACGCTCCCAGTCGCCGACCGCGAGCTGCGTCGGCCCGGCGATGCCCGGCGGGGCCTCGAGCACCGCACGCCAATCCGGATCGTCTGCGTCGACGAACTCCGGTGCCTCTGGCCTGGGGCCGAGCAGGCCCATCTCGCCCTTCATGACGTTGAACAGCTGCGGCAGCTCGTCGAGGTGCGCCGCACGCATGCGATGTCCGATCGGGGTGATCCGGTCGTCGGCCGCGCTGGTGAGGCTCACGCCGGCGGCCCGGCCGTCGGCGCTCTCCGCCCGCATGCTGCGCAGCTTCCACATCCCGAACGTGGCGCCGCCCCGACCGACCCGCTCGACGGCGATCAGCGCCGGACCGCCGTCGTGGCGGTGCACCAACCAGCCGAGCACGGCGATCAGCGGCGACACCACGACGAGCGCAGCAGCCGCGATGACCCGGTCGAAGACGATCCGCACCCGCAGGTAGCGGCTCACCGGAGGCACTCCGACAGGCATGCGGCGACGCGGTCCACGTCGACGTCGGTCAGGTTGACGTGCAACGGCAGGCTGAGCGCCCGGTCCGCCAGGTCGTCGCAGGTTCCCAGCCCGCTTCGTCCGACGTCTGCGTCGGAGCGGAACCAGCTGAAGTGGTGCAACGGCCGGAAGTGCACGCTGGTGGTGATCCGCTGCGCCGACATCGTGGCCTGGACCGCGTCACGGTCGACACCGGGGCGCAGCGCCACGATGGCCAGGTGATCGGCGCTGCCGTCGGGGATCACGTCGGGGATGAAGGTGACCGGCGCGTCGGCGAGCGCCGCCCTGTAGCGCAGCCCGATCTGACGACGGCGGCGCTGGGATTGCTCGAAGCGGGCGAACTGCGAACGGGCCAGCACCGCCAGGACGTCGGGCAGGTTGGCCTTGATGCCCGGTCGCACGACGTCGTAACCCGACTTGGCCCCAGGGTGGTAACGGGCCCAGGCGTCGGCGTCCATGCCGTGCAGGCGGTAGGACCTGGCGAACGCCGCCAGGTCCTCGTCGTCGGTGGCGAGCGCCCCGCCTTCGCCCGAGGTCAGGTTCTTCGACGCGTAGAAGCTGAAGCAGTTCGGGCTGGTCCCGGGACCGCCGACCAGGCCGCGGTCGTCGCGCGCCCCGAGCGCGTGCGCGGCGTCCTCGACCACCGGGACGCCGGCGTCCGCCGCGAGCTGGTGGATCTCGGCGTCGACCGGGACCCCGCCGAAGTGCACTGGCAGCACCGCATCGAGGTCGTCGATCTCGGCCGCCAACGCCTCGGGCGACAGGTTGAGCGTGGCCGCGTCCACGTCGAGCAGCACCGGTCGCAGCCCGTTGTGCACCGCGGCGAGCGCCGTGGCGACGAAGGTCCAGTCCGGAACGCCCACCCTGGCGCCCCGGGGGAGGTCCAGGTAGGCGAGCGCGGTGTCGAGCGCGGCGGTGCCCGACGACATGGCGATCACCTCGGATCCGCCCAGGTAGTCCGACAGCTCGGCCTCGAGCCCGGCGCACTCGCTGCCGGTCGTCAACCAACCGCTGCGCAGCACCCGCGCCACGGCCGCGACGTCGTCGTCGGTGATCTCGGGGATCCCGAAGTGGATCAGGTCGTCTTCGGCGGTCATCTGTGGGCGGAATTCGTGATCAGGGGGACCTAGAAGTGAACCACCTTCGTTCCCCTCACGAAAGTGGCGGACGCTCTCCCGTCCTGCGTCCCCGAGACCGTCAGCGCGACGACGGCCGTCCGGCCGCACCGGCTGGCATCTTCGCGGCCACGGTTCGCTTCCCTCCGCACCGACCGGTGCGGCGCAGCCGTCGCTTCGGAACCTGAGCGGGTTCCCTCAAACGATCGACGACGGGAACGAACAGTGACGATCACCGAAGCGAGCAGGCACCGGCTCCACGAAGCACTCATCGAGAAGCTGGGCGAGGAGGAGGCATCCACGCTCATGGAACACCTCCCACCCGTCGGCTGGGCCGGCGTCGCCACCAAGACCGACATCGAGCACCTCCGTCTCGCCACCAGCTCCGAGGTCGGGACCGTTCGGTCTGACATCGACTCGTTGAGCAACTGGACCAAGGCGGAGTTCAGCGCTGTTCGGTCTGACATCGACTCGTTGAGCAACTGGACCAAGGCGGAGTTCAGCGCTGTTCGGTCTGACATCGACTCGTTGAGCAACTGGACCAAGGCGGAGTTCAGCGCTGTTCGGTCTGACATCGACTCGTTGAGCAACTGGACCAAGGCCGAGCACCAGGCGTTGGCCGCCAAGATGGATGGGCGGTTCGAGGCCATCGACCAGCGTTTCGATGCCCTCGAGTCACGACTCACGGCCACGTTGGCGACGACGCTGACCAGCCATGTCCGCTGGGTGGTCGCGACGATCTTCGCCTCGTACGCGATCCTCGGCGTCCTGCTCGGCATCTGGCGCTGACGGCTCGGTCGCTCCGAACGCACCGGTCCGGCGGACGCCGGCTCGTCGCGGCTTTGGCCCCGTTCGGAGCCGCTGAGTAGTCTCCCAGCCTGATGGCGAACCCGCTCAGCGACTACCTGCGCAGCTTCCTCACCGTCGGGCTCTTCGCCGCGCTGGCGGTGGTCCTCTTCTTCCTGTTGGTGGGCATCAGCGCGCTCCTGCGCCCGGACCGCCACCAGGAGCAGAAGTACATCGCGTACGAGTCGGGCGCGGACCCCATCGGCTCCATGTGGTCCCAGAGCCAGGTGCGCTACTACATCTTCGCCCTGCTGTTCGTGATGTTCGACGTCGAAGCGGTGTTCATCTTCCCGTGGGCGACCCAGCTCGAGTGGTTCGGCACCTTCGGCCTGATCGAGATGTTCGTCTTCATCGGGATCCTGCTGCTCGGACTCGTGTACGCCTGGCGCAAGGGGGTGCTCAAGTGGGCCTAGGGCTCGTCGAGAGCGGCAAGATGCCCAAGCCGCTCACCAAGCTCCTCAACCTGAGCCGCAGCTACTCCATGTGGGTGTACCAGTGGGGTCTCGCGTGCTGCGCGATCGAGATGGGCGCCGCGTTCGCCTCTCCCCGCTACGACGTGATGCGCCTCGGCGTCATCCCTCTGCCCGCCGGGCCCCGTCAGACCGACCTCGTGGTCATCTCCGGCACCGTCACCGACAAGATGGCTCCGTCCATCCTCCGTCTGTACGAGCAGATGCCCGATCCCAAGTACGTGATCTCGATGGGGTCCTGCGCCAACTGCGGCGGCCCCTACTGGGACAGCTACTCGGTGACCAAGGGCGTCGACCAGATCCTGCCCGTCGACGTGTACGTGCCGGGCTGTCCGCCCCGGCCCGAAGCGCTGCTCGAGGGCGTCGTGCTGCTCCAGCAGCGCATCAAGACCGAGGACATGGCCGAGCGCTGGACCGGCGAGGCGATCGTGGTGGGCTCCGATGGCTGACGACGCCGCCACCACCGACGCCGCCACCGAGACCCCCGAGGAAGAGGTCGAAGCGGTCCAGCCCGATGAGCTGCGCGAGGGCATCGTCGCCCGCTTCGGCGACCTGCTCGGCGACGCCCTCGTCGACTCGCTGATCGACCCCGGCGTCGACCTGACCATCCGGGTCCGCACCGACGCCTGGCGCGCCGCGGCCGACGTGGCCCGCAACCACCTCGGCGCCCGCTACTTCTGCTTCCTGTCGGCCATCGACTGGCTGCCGTCGCCCTACGGCCGGTCCATGGACTCCGAGGTCGACACCGTTCTCGCCGCCCAGGCCGGAGACGTCGCCGAGCCCCGCTCGAGCGAGATCGTCCAGGGCACCACCGGCGGCGACACCCGCTTCCAGGTGTTCGCCCGCGTCGCTCACCTCAACGGCGACGGCGGCTTCTGGGGCATCACCATCAAGGCCGACGTCCCCGACGACTCCCTGACCGTCGAGTCGTGGGTGCCGATCTACGCCGGTGCCGACTGGCACGAGCGCGAGGCGTGGGAGATGTTCGGCCTCACCTTCACCGGCCACCCCGGCCTGCGCAACATCTACCTGCCGAGCGGCTTCGAGGGTCACCCGCTGCGCAAGGACTACCCGCTGCTCAGCCGCATGGTGAAGCCGTGGCCCGGCATCGTCGACGTCGAGCCCATGCCCACCGACGACGAAGACGGCGACGGCGGCGGTGCTGCCGCGGAGGGTTCCGCCGAGGGAGGAGACAGCTGATGACCGCCGTCACCGACCGCCGCCAGCTCCAGCAGATCGCAGCCCGCGCCGCGGACGCCCGGGTCAACGTCGAGCTCGAGACCGAGGGCATGACCCTCAACATCGGCCCGCAGCACCCGGCCACCCACGGCACGCTGCGCATCGTCGCCCGCCTCGACGGCGAGCAGGTCATCGCCGCGGAGCCGGTCGCCGGCTACATGCACCGCGGCTACGAGAAGCTCTCCGAGGTCCGCACCTACGCGCAGGCCACCGCGCTGATGAACCGGATCGACTGGCTCGGCAGCTTCGCCAACGAGGTCCCGTTCATCCTCGCCGCCGAGCGGCTGATGGACGTCGAGGCCCCGCCCCGCGCCACCCACATCCGCACGATCCTCTTCGAGATGTCGCGGATCGCGCACCTGATCCTGTTCCTCGGCGACATGGGCGTGCAGCTCGGCGCCGTCACCCCGGTGTTCTTCGCCTTCCGCGACCGCGAGTTCGTCCTCAACCAGATCGAGGCGGCCACCGGCGGACGGTTCCACCCCTACTTCGACCGCATCGGCGGCCTCAAGGACGACCTGCCCAAGGGCTGGATCGCCGACACCAAGGCCGTCATGGAGAAGGTCCGCACCTTCTGCGACGAAATCGAAGACGTCCTGATGGGCGCCGAGATCTTCGAGACCCGCACCCGCGGCATCGGCGTCATCCCCCCCGACGTCGCCCAGCAGTACGGGCTGTCGGGCGCCAACCTGCGCGCCTCGGGCGTCGACTGGGACCTGCGCCGCGACAACTGCGTCGGCCTCGCCTACCCCGAGCTCGACTGGAAGGTCTGGACCCACCCCGACGGCGACAGCTTCGCCCGCTTCTGGGTGCGCCTCCAGGAGGTGCGCGAGTCCACCAAGATCATCGACCAGCTCTGCGACGGCCTGCCCAGCGGGCCGATCATGGCCAAGGTGCCCCGCATCATCAAGGTGCCCGCCGGAGAAGCGTGGGTCTCGACCGAGAACCCGCTCGGCGAGATGGGCTACTACGTGGTCAGCCAGGGCGACCTGACGCCGTTCCGGGTCAAGATCCGCTCCGCCAGCTTCAACAACGTGTCGATCACGCCGTGGCTGCTGCGCGGCGTGTACGTCCCCGACATCATCACGATCCTGGCGTCGCTCTACTTCATCCTGGGGGACATCGACCGATGACCGGTGTCCTGTCCGCGATCGAGCTCGCCTACTGGCAGCAGACGACCATCCGCCTGCTCGCCGGGCTGGTCGCCGTGCTGCTGCTGACCGGCGGCGTCGTCTACCTGTACCTGTTCAAGTTCGTCTCCTTCATGCAGAGCCGGCTCGGGCCCATGGAAGCCGGCCCCTACGGCTCACTCCAGCTGCTCGCCGAGGTCGGCAAGTGGATCCAGAAGGAAGACATCTCCACCAAGGACGCCGACAAGTTCATCTTCGGCCTCGCCCCCGCGGTGGTGCTGGTGTCGACGTTCCTCATGTTCGTCGTCATCCCCGCCGGCCCCAACGCCGTGATGGCCGACCTCGGCACCGGCATCTACTACGTGCTGGCCATCAGCTCGCTGTCGGTCATCGGCATCCTCATGGCCGGCTGGGCGTCGGCCAACAAGTACGCCCTCATGGGCGCCCTGCGCGCCGGCGGCCAGCTCATCGCGTACGAGCTCCCGCTGGTGCTCGGCGTGCTCGGCGTGGTCATCCAGGCCGGCAGCCTCAACCTCCAGGACATCGTCTACGCCCAGTCCAACGGCGAGATCTTCGGCATCTCCGCCATCGGCAACCCGTACATCCTCACCCAGTTCGTCGCGTTCGCCATCTTCATGATCGCCGTGCAGGCCGAGCTGACCCAGACGCCGTTCGACATGCCGATCGCCGAGTCCGAGCTGGTCGCGGGCTACCAGGTCGAGTACTCCGGCATCCGCTTCCTCGTCTACTTCATCGCCGAGTTCGCCACCGCCGTCGGCTTCGCCGCCATCGCCTCCACGCTGTTCCTCGGCGGCTGGGCGCTGCCGGCGTCGTGGGGCTTCTCCGACACCGCCATGCACGTCATCGGCCCGATCAACGTGTCGATCAAGGCCGTGTTCCTGGTCGGCGTCGTGTTCTGGGTGCGATTCACCTTCCCCCGCTTCCGTGAGGACCAGCTCCAGCGCCTGGCGTGGAAGGGGCTCATCCCGTTGGCGCTCGCCAACATCGTGGTGACGGCGATCCTGAAGGTGGTGTTCTGATGCCCGCCAAGCCGAGCAAGCCGCAGGTGCCGGGTCTCATCAAGGGCCTCGGCGTCACCCTCCGCACCGCCAAGGAGACGATCTTCCCCGACGGCATGCTCAAGCCGCCGGCTCCGTCCAAGGGCGCGGCCACCGTGCAGTACCCGAGGGAGAAGGAGGCGCCGGTCACCCGGGCCCGCGGCGTGATCGCCCTCAAGGAGGAGAACTGCACCGCCTGCATGCTGTGCGTGCGCGAGTGCCCCGACTGGTGCATCTACATCGAGGCGCACAAGACCCTCGCCCCGCCGCGGCGTGAGGGCGGCAAGCCCCGCGTGGTCAACGAGCTCGACCGCTTCGACTTCGACTACGCGCTGTGCATGTACTGCGGCATCTGCGTCGAGGTCTGCCCGTTCGAGGCGCTGTTCTGGAGTCCCGAGTACGAGTACTCCGAGGCCCACATCTCGGACCTGATCCACGACCGGTCCCGCCTGGCGCAGTGGATGGAGACCGTGCCCGACTTCGAGCCCTACGAGTCCGGCTCGGAGCAGAAGGTCAAGAAGGTGCCGCGATGAGTGAGCGCAGCCAGCGATCGCGGCGGCGCGAGGCACGAGCCCGCCGCGGATGGGGTCCGGGGGCGCAGCCCCAGGAGGTGAGGGCATGACCGGTCTGTTCGCTGCGGCGCCGTCCGCCGTCTCCTTCGACACCCCCGCCAACATCGCCTTCGCGGTGATCGCGGTGGTGATGGTGATCGCCGCGGTCCGCGTCGTCACCACCCGCAACGTCGTGCACGCCGCGCTGTGGCTGATGATCGTGCTCGGCGGCAACGGGCTGCTCTACCTGCTGCTGCAGGCCGAGTTCGTCGCCATGACCCAGTTCCTGGTCTACCTGGGCGCCATCGTCGTGCTGTTCCTGTTCGGCATCATGTTGACCCGGGCGCCGCTCGGCCGCTCCGACGACCTCGACAACGACCAGCGCTGGATGGGCGTGGCGGTGTCGCTGATCCTGCTCGTGGTCATCGGCTACTCGCTGATCAAGACCTACTCCGACGACAAGCTCACCTTCGGGGCGGTGCGCAACGCCGGCACCAACGCCCAGACCCAGGACCTGGCCACGTCGATCTTCGTCGACTACCTCGTCCCGTTCGAGGTCGTGTCGGTCCTCCTGCTCGCGGCGCTGATCGGGGCCATCGTGCTGGCCCGGAGGGACTGACGTGCTGCTCAACCAGTTCCTGCTGCTCGCCGCCGTGCTGTTCTCCGTCGGCGTCTACGGCGTCATCGTCCGTCGCAACGGCGTGCTCGTGCTGATGTCGATCGAGCTCATCCTCAACGCCGTGAACATCAACCTGATCGCCTTCTCCACCTTCTGGGGCATGGGCGGGCAGGTGTTCGCCCTGTTCGTGATCGCCGTCGCCGCCGCCGAGGTCGGCGTCGGGTTGGCGATCGTGCTGCTCATCTATCGGAACAAGCGCTCCATCGACATCGACGCGCTCGACGAGTTGAAGGGCTGACACCGCGCACCATGTGGTTCTTCACCCACGTCTGGATCGTCCCGGCCATGATGGCCCTGTCGTTCCTGCTGATCCTGTTCTTCGGCAAGAAGATGCCCAAGAAGGGTGCCGAGATCGGCATCTTCTTCGTGGCGCTCTGCCTGATCTACTCGCTGTTCACCCTCGGCAACTGGATCACCTGGTCCCACGACTCGCCGACGCTGGCCGAGGGTGCCCCCGAGGCCCAGCAGCTCGCGGCCGAGAAGGGCGCGCTCGCCAACGTCCCCGCCGAGTGCTCCAAGGTCGCCGCGCACCCGGTGGCCTCGGTCGCCTCCGAGAAGGCCGAGGGCGGTTCCGGAGGCAGCGACACGAGCGGCGGTCACGGCGACGAGGGCGCCACCGCAGCCAACAGCACCGGCACCGGCACCGGTGAGGTCGCCTCCGGCGCAGCCGCCACCTCGGGCTCCGCCAAGGCCGCCGAGGCCGGCGCCGAAGAGACGCTGACCCGGCCGGTCGTGCGCTGCGCCACCTGGATCGACTCCCCCGAGGCGTCGATCACCTGGGGCACCCAGATCGACGGCCTGTCGATCATGATGCTGCTGGTCGTGCCGCTGATCTCGCTGCTGGTGCACATCTTCTCGACCGACTACGTGCACGGCGACCGGCGCTACACCCACTACTTCGCCTTCCTGTCGCTGTTCACCGCCTCGATGCTGTTCTTCGTGCTGTCCCAGAGCACGCTGCAGATGATCGTCGGCTGGGAGCTCGTCGGTGTCTGCTCGTTCGCGCTGATCGGGCACTGGTGGGAGGAGAAACCCAACTCCGACGCCGCGCTCAAGGCGTTCCTCACCAACCGCGTCGGCGACATGGGCCTGTTGATCGGGATGATCATCCTGTTCTTCGCGGCCGGGAACTCGTTCTCGATCATGGACATCACGATCCTGGCCAACGAGGGCGGGATCCGACACACCGTGCTGATGGCGGCCAGCATCTGCCTGATCGCCGCGGTCATGTCCAAGTCGGGCCAGTTCATCCTGCACACCTGGCTGCCCGACGCCATGGCCGGCCCCACCCCGGTGTCCGCGCTCATCCACGCCGCCACCATGGTCGTCGCCGGCATCTTCATGGTCGCCCGGCTGTACCCGGTGTTCTTCCACGGCCTGTCGATCAGCGGCTCCTCGATCAACCTGCTCGCCGTCGTCGGCGCCGTCACCGCCCTGTTCGGAGCGCTTCTCGCCTTCGTCCAGAAGGACATCAAGAAGGTGCTGGCCTACTCGACGGTCAGCCAGCTCGGCTTCATGGTCACCTCGCTCGGCGTCGGGGCGTGGACCGCGGCCATGTTCCACCTGTTCACCCACGCCTTCTTCAAGGCCTGCCTGTTCCTGGGTGCCGGCTCGCTCAGCCACGCGTGCCACCACAGCTTCAACATGGTCGACGACATGGGCGGGCTTCGGAAGATCATGCCCAAGACGTTCTGGACCTACCTGATCGCCACGGGCGCGCTCGCGGGCATCTTCCCGCTGTCGGGGTTCTGGTCCAAGGACGAGATCCTGGCCGGCACCGGTTCGTTCCCGGGCAGCAGCCACGCCAACGGCACCTACCACCTGATGCTGATCATGTTGCTGATCGCGGCGTTCTGCACCGCGGCCTACATGACCCGCACCATCTGGTACGCGTTCTACGGCGAGTACCGCGGCCACGGACACCCCCACGAGTCCGGCCCGCGCATCACCGTGCCGCTCATCATCCTCGCCACCCTCGGCGCCATCGCCGGTCTGGCCAACCTGCCGGCGCAGCTCTCGGGCTGGCTCGACGTCCCCGACTCGGTGCAGACCCGCTTCGAGCACTTGGTCGAGCCGGTCGGGCTGTACTTCCCGCAGCTCACCCACGCCGAGTTCAACCCGGCCCTCGCCATCCTGTCGGTCGCGGTCGGCGGCGCCGGGATCGTGCTCGTCTACCTCTACTACTGGAAGGGCGCGTTCGCCGGCCTGCACGGCCTGGCCGGACGCAACCGCACCGCGGCGTTCTTCAAGAACATCCTGGTCAACAAGTACTACTTCGACTGGCTGTACACCGACGTCATCACCGGCTGGGTCAAGGGCGGGCTCGCCCGCGGCAGCAACTGGGTGAACAAGAACGTCATCGACGGCGTCGTCAACGGTGTCGGCCGCGGCGCCGCCGCGGGCGGACGGTGGGTCTACGACAACGTCGACCAGACCGTGGTCGACGGGGCGGTCAACGGTGCCGGTTCGGTCTCGAGCGCCACCGGCGGTGGCCTCCGCCGCATCACCAGCGGTCACATCCAGCAGTACGCAGCCCTGTTCTTCGCGGCTGCCGCAGTCCTGGCCGGCATGTTCGTCGTGCTCATCGGCTGATCCGAGTAGGGAGAACCAAGTTCCGATGAAACAGTTCCTGAACGACTGGGGCCTGATCCTCGTCACGTTCCTGCCGATGGTGGGCGTGTTGGCGATGCTGTGCGTCCCCAGGGAGTCCGAGGAGACGCACAAGCTGCTGGCCGTGATCACGTCGCTGGCCACGGCGTTCGTCGGCATCCTGCTGATGCTGAACTTCAACTACGACCGGGCCGGGATCCTCCAGTTCCGGGTCGATCACAGCTGGATCGACGCCATCAACAGCCGCTTCATCATGGGTCTCGACGGGCTCTCCCTCCCGCTGTTGGCCCTGACGCTGCTGATCATGCCGCTGGTGTTCATCTACAGCTGGAACCACATCCCCGAGCCCGGCAACGTCAAGGCGTTCTTCGTCCTGATGCTGGTGCTCGAGATGGGCATGATCGGCACGTTCCTGGCCGAGGACCTCATCCTCTTCTTCGTCTTCTTCGAGATCGTGCTGCTGCCGATGTACTTCCTCATCGGCGTGTGGGGCGGCCCCGAGCGCAAGTACGCGTCGATCAAGTTCTTCATCTACACGCTGCTCGGCTCGGCGCTCATGCTGGTCGCCTTCGTCGCCGTCTACTTCCTGGTCAAGAACCCGGTGACCGGCGAGGCCATCCAGACCTTCTCCATCCCCGAGCTCAAGGCCGCCGGCGGCGAGGGCATCACCCGGGCCGCCCAGGTCGTCATCTTCGGCGGCATGTTCATGGGCTTCGGCATCAAGGTCCCGATGTTCCCGTTCCACACCTGGCTGCCCGACGCCCACACCCAGGCCCCCACGCAGGGCTCGGTGATCCTGGCCGCCGTGCTGCTGAAGCTCGGCACCTACGGGTTCATGCGCATCGCCATCCCGATCCTGCCCGACGGCGCCCGCCAGTGGGCCCCGGTCATCGGCGTCCTCGCCGTCATCGGCATCATCTACGGCGCCCTGTGCTGTCTGGCCCAGACCGACATGAAGCGCCTGATCGCCTTCTCGTCGGTCAGCCACATGGGCTTCACCATGCTCGCCATCTCCACCCTCACCACCTTCGGCTTCAACGCCGCGGTGTTCGGGATGGTCGCCCACGGCCTCATCACCGGCATGTTGTTCTTCATCGCCGGCTCCATGAAGGACCGCTACCACACCCTCGAGATCAAGCGCCTCGGCGGCCTGCTGGTCTCGGCGCCCAAGCTGGGCTGGATCTTCGGTCTGTGCACCATGGCGTCGTTGGGCCTGCCCGGCCTGGCCGGCTTCTGGGGTGAGTTCCCCGCCATCCTGTCGGCCTACGCGCCGGCCGAGGGCCTCAACATCACGCTCTTCCGGGGCCTGATGATCGCCGCCGCTCTCGGCACCGTCCTCGCCGCGGGCTACCTGCTGTGGCTGTACCAGCGCACCGCGTTCGGCACGCCCACCGAGGAGTTCGCGGATGACCCGCACATCCACGACGTCACGACCCCCGAGTGGATCTCCTGGACGCCGCTGCTGGTCCTGATCGTCCTGCTGGGCTTCGTGCCCGCCATCATCTTCAACGTGACCGAACCGGCGGTGAACATCATCGCCAAGACGGTCGGAGGCTGATCGACCGTGTCGCTGGCAGCCCAGCTCGTCGCCCAGGTCGGGGCACCGGTGTCGTTCCGGGGACCGACGATCGACTACCACGCTCTCGCGCCCGAGATCGTGCTCAGCGCCGCGGTCGTGGTGCTGGTGCTGCTGGACTCGATCAAGCTGGAGCGGGCCAAGGCCTACATGCCGGTCGTCACCAACCTGGCGCTGCTCGGCGCGCTGATCCCGCTGCTGACCCTCGCCTACGACGGCGGCACCCGGGCGCTGTTCGGCGGGTCCTACGTCGTCGGGCCCATGCCGCTGATGCTCAAGGCCATGTTCATCGTGACCACCTACGTGGTCGTGCTGCTGTCGACCAACTACATGGCCGAGGGCGACTACTGGGAGTCGGAGTACTACACGCTCCTGGTCAGCTCGCTGTTGGGCATGGTCGTCATGGCCTCCAGCCGTGACCTGATCGGCATCTTCGTCGCCCTCGAGCTCCTGTCGATCCCCGCCTACATGCTGGCGTCGTGGCGCAAGGGCGACGTCCGCTCCAACGAGGCCGGCCTCAAGTACTTCCTGATGGGCGTGTTCGCCTCGGCGGTGCTGCTCTACGGCATGTCGCTGGTGTACGGCCTGGGCGGCTCGACCCGCCTGGAGGACATCGGCCGGGTCCTCGCCGATGCCCCCACCGACGGCGTCCCGGTCGTGACCCTGGCGCTGGTGTTCGTGGTGATCGGCTTCGCCTTCAAGGTGTCCGCCGTGCCGTTCCACGTGTGGGCGCCCGACACCTACGAGGGCGCACCCACCCCGGTGACCACCTTCCTGGCCGTCGCGTCCAAGGCCGCCGGCTTCGTCGCGCTGATCAGCCTGGTCTTCTACGCCTTCCTGCCCCGGGCCGACATCATCGAGCCGCTGTTCTTCGTGCTGGCGATCGGCTCGATGACCGTCGGCAACCTGGCCGCTCTGCGCCAGACCAACGTGGTGCGCATGCTCGCCTACTCCGGCATCGCGCACGCCGGGTTCATGCTCGCCCCGTTCGTGGTCGCGGGCTCCAACCCGTTCCGGTCGATGCAGTCGATCGTCGTGTACCTGGTGATCTACGCGGCCATGAACCTGGGCGCCTTCGCCTGTGTGATCGCCATGGCCCGCCAGACCCGCTCGGCCGAGCTGAAGGACCTGGCCGGCGTCGTGCGCTCCATGCCGGGTCTGGCGTGGTGCATGGTGCTGTTCCTGGCCTCGCTGATCGGCATGCCGCCGCTCGGTGGCTGGTACGCCAAGTTCGGCGTGTTCAAGGTCGTCGTCGGCGCCGAGACCGGCCTCGGCTACGCCACCGCGATCATCATGGCGATCAACACCGCGATCGCGGCGTACTACTACCTGAACGTGGCCAAGACGATGATCTTCGACGACCCGCCGGAGGGCGCTCCGGTCCGGGCGCCGCGCACCCCGCCGTCGCTGGCGGCGGCCATCGCCATCTCGTTGGTGGCCACGTTCGCCTTCGGCATCCTGCCGGGGCTGCTGACCAACGTCACCTCGTACGGCCCGCTCGCCCTCGGCGGCTGACGGCCCATGCCCGCCCCCACCCGTTCTGTTCGTTGTTTCACACCTCCAGAGTTGTGAAACAACGAACAGAACGGGGGTAGCGGGGCGATGAAGTCTCTGGCCGACCGCGTCGCCCGCTTCGGGTCGGTCCGTTTCGACGAGTTCGTCGACGCCGCGCTCTACGACCCCGACGACGGGTTCTTCACCTCGATGGGTGACGCCGGCCGAGGTCGCGCCGGACGGGCGGGAGGCGACTTCATCACCAGCCCCGAGGTCGGCCCCCTGTTCGGCGCCGTGCTCGCCCGCTTCATCGACGCCCGCTGGGAGGAGCTCGACCGACCCGACCCGTTCGTGGTGATCGAGGCCGGCGCCGGACGCGGCACCCTCGCCCTGTCGGTGCTGGCCGCGGAGCCGGTGTGCGCGCCGGCGCTGCGCTACGTGCTGGTCGAGCACTCCGCCGAGCTGCGACGCGCCCAGGCCCGTCACCTGGCGTTGGCCGATCCGGCCGAGGTGCTCGGCCCGCCGGGCGATCCCGACGACGGGGTGCCGTCACCGGCGGCGGGATCGGGTCCGCTCGTGTGCTCGCTGGTCGAGCTGCCCGTCGCCGTGGTCGACGGCGTCGTGATCGCCAACGAGCTGCTCGACAACATCCCGTTCCGGCTCTTCGAGTGCACCGAGTCCGTTCCGGATGGCGAGGCCTGGGCCGAGGTGCGCGTCACCGTCGACGCCGGCCGGTTCGTCGAGCTGCGCGTCCCCGCCGAGCCGGAGATCTCCGCCCGACTCGACGTCCTCGCCCCCGACGCCCGCCCGGGTTCGCGGGTCCCGCTGCAGGACGGTGCCTCCGCATGGCTCCACGCCGCGCTCGGCGTGCTGAACCGAGGGTCGGTGCTGGTGTTCGACTACGCGGCGGCGAGCACCGCATCGCTGGCGGACCGACCGGTCGACGAGTGGCTACGCACCTACCGCGACCACGACCGCGGCGTCGGACCACTCGAGGATCCGGGTACCCAGGACGTCACCGTCGAGGTCGCCGTCGACCAGCTCGCCATGGTCGCCGCACCCGACTCGGACCTGGCCCAGGCCGACTGGCTGCGCCGGTGGGGGATCCAGGGCATGGTCGAGGAGGGCAACCGGCTGTGGGCCGAGCGGGCCGGTGTCGGCGACCTGGCTGCGCTGCGGGCCCGCAGCCGTGCGGTCGAGGCCGAGGCGCTGTGCGACCCGACCGGCCTCGGCGCCTTCCGCACCCTCGAATGGCGCCGCCCCACCCCCGCACCCCCACCCCCGTTTTCGTGACCACCAGCGCCACTGGTGGCGCGAACGGTCATGAGAATCACGCCGTCGCACCCCCACCCCCATTTTCGTGACCACCAGCGCCACTGGTGGCGCGAGCAGTCATGAGAATCCGGGGGATGGGTCGGCGGTACAGTCCGACGGGGATCACGACGACAGGGGGAACGATGAACGACGCGGCCACGCCCGACGACGGCCCGACCATCGAGGACTACTACCGGGAGGACCGGACCTTCCCGCCGTCGCCGGAGTTCACCGCCCAGGCGGTCCTTGGCGACCCGTCGATCTACGACCGCGCCGAGGCCGACCCCGAGGCGTTCTGGGCCGAGCAGGCCCGCGACCTCATCACCTGGGACACCGACTTCCACACCACCCTCGAGTGGGAGCTGCCGTTCGCCAAGTGGTTCGTCGGCGGCACCCTCAACGTGAGCGCCAACTGCCTCGACCGCCACGTCGCCGCCGGCCGCGGCGACAAGGTCGCCATCCACTGGGAGGGCGAACCGGGCGACACCCGCGCCATCACCTACGCCGAGCTCCTCGCCGATGTCAGCCGGTTCGCCAACGTGCTCAAGAGCCTCGGCATCGGCACCGGTGACCGGGTCTGCATCTACCTGCCGATGATCCCCGAGGCCGTCGTCGCCATGCTGGCCTGCGCCCGACTCGGCGCCGCGCACTCGGTCGTCTTCGGCGGCTTCAGCCCCGACTCGCTCATCGACCGCATCGACGACGCCGGCGCGACGGTCGTGGTCACCTCCGATGCCGGGTACCGGCGCGGCAAGCCGTTCCTTCTCAAGCCGAACGTCGACGTGGCCGTCGCCGCGTGCCCGACGGTGCGCTCGGTCGTCGTCGTCGACCGCTGCCACGCGGACGTTCCCATGGAGGACGGCCGGGACCACTGGTGGCACAACCTGATGGCGGAGCAGTCCGACCACTGCCCGCCGGTGTCGGTCGACGCCGAGCAGCTGCTGTTCCTGCTCTACACCTCGGGCACCACCGCCCGACCCAAGGGCATCATGCACACCTCGGGTGGCTACCTGACCCAGGTGGCGTGGACCCACAAGGTCACCTTCGACCTGCACGCCGACACCGACGTCTACTGGTGCGCGGCCGACATCGGCTGGGTGACCGGCCACAGCTACATCGTGTACGGACCGCTCGCCAACGGCGCCACCACCGTCATGTACGAGGGCACCCCCGACACGCCGCGGGAGGAGCTGCGCAACGGCACCGACCCCGCCGGCTGGGACAAGGACCGGCTGTGGGACATCATCGAGCGCTACGGCGTCACCCAGCTCTACACCGCGCCGACCGCGATCCGGACCTTCATGAAGTGGGGCGCCGAGTGGCCCGAGCGCCACGACCTGTCGTCGCTGCGGGTTCTGGGCACCGTCGGCGAGCCGATCAACCCCGAGGCGTGGATGTGGTACCACCGCCACATCGGCTCGGAGCGCTGCCCGATCGTCGACACGTGGTGGCAGACCGAGACCGGCAGCCAGATGGTCAACCCGCTGCCGGGCCTGACCGCCACCAAGCCCGGTTCGGCGTGCCGCCCGCTGCCGGGCATCGGTGCCGAGCTGGTCGACGACGACGGCAACGTGGTCACCCGCGGCGGCGGCTACCTGACCCTCACACGGCCCTGGCCGTCGATGCTGCGCGGCATCTGGGGCGACCCGGAGCGCTACCGCGACACCTACTGGTCGCGGTTCGAGGGCCGCTACTTCGCCGGCGACGGCGCCAAGCTCGACGAGGACGGCTACCTGTGGGTGCTCGGCCGGGTCGACGACGTCATGAACGTGTCGGGCCACCGCATCTCCACCGCCGAGGTCGAGTCCGCGCTGGTCGACCACCCGGCGGTGGCCGAGGCGGCGGTCGTCGGGGCCACCGACGCCACCACCGGCCAGGCCATCGTCGGCTACGTCATCCTGCGGGGCAGCTACACCGCGTCCGAGGAGCTGCGCGAGGAGATCCGTCAGCACGTGTCGACCAAGCTCGGCGCCATCGCCCGGCCCAAGGCCGTCATCCTGGTGACCGATCTGCCCAAGACCCGCTCGGGCAAGATCATGCGGCGACTGCTGCGCGACGTGGTCGAGGGCCGAGAGCTCGGCGACACCACCACGCTGGCCGACGCGACGGTGGTCGAGGCCATCCGCGAGGGCGCCGCGACCTCGACCGAGGACTAGCTACCGCGCCCGCCGGGCGGGTCGGGCGAGGGCGTATCCTGCCCGCCGTGCCGACGTGGGATCCGGACTTCAGCAACTGGTTGTGGCGCGACGACCCGCTCGATGCCGCCACCTCGATCGTGTTCGACATGGATGGGGTCCTGTCCAACGCCAGCACCCGCCAGCACTACCTCGAGCACCCCCGTCGTGACTGGGAGTCGTTCTTCCAGGCGTGCGGCGACGACGAGCTCATTGACGAGGTGGCGCAGCTGCTCGACGTGCTCGACACCGAGCTTCAGATCGTGCTGCTCACGGCCCGACCGATCCGGGTGCAGCCCCAGACGCTGGCGTGGCTCGAACGGTACGGGCTGCGCTGGGACGTGTTGATCATGCGGGAGTACGGCGACTACATGGCTGCCCGGCACTTCAAGCAGCGCACGGTCTACGAGCTGCGCCACCGGGGTCACGAGCTGCAGCTGGCCTTCGAGGACGACCCCCGCAACGTGGCGATGTTCCACGGCGAGGGCGTCCCGTGCATCTACATCCACTCCGGCTACTACAACTGAGCGCTTCCCGCCCTCGCCTCCCCGCTTTGTAGTGCGAGATCCAGGCGAACGCCTGGATCTCGCACTACAGAACGGCGGTTGGGAGGTTGGGGGTGGGGGGTCGACGACCTGCTCGATCAACCCCGCTCGATCAGGACTCGGTCGATGTCGCCGGAGAAGTAGTCGCAGAACCGCTCGACCTGGTCACAGGCCAGCTTCCCGGCGATGGTCAACGGGAACGTGTTGTCGATCGAGCCGACCGGCTTGTCACGGCGCGCCACCTCAGCTCCGTCGACGCGCAGCACCAGGTCGTCGCCGTCGCGCTCGCAGCGCACCTCGTGCCACCTGCCGTCGACGATCGACCGCCGCGACCGGGCGTGCGACGAGCCCTTGGAGCCGAGGAACAGGCAGGCGACGCGACCGTCGTCCATGTCGATCTTGAAGTAGCCGCCGGGCACGCCGAACTGACCCTTTTGCACCACGTTCCCCTTCGGCGAGGTGGTGCGCAGACGGACGGTCACCGCGTACGGCCCGTCGCCCGGGTTCAGCCGCTTGTCGTGCGGAACCTCGGCGAGTCGATCGACTGCCACCGGCGGCTCGTCGGGAGCGACCGCGGCGCGTCGCTGTGCGACTGCCCCCTGCTCCTCGACGCCCGAGCTGACCTGGGAGCCGATGGTGCCATCGAGCCCGTCGGGTCCGTCGTCGATCAAGGTTTGAGATCCCGGAGGTTCGTCCATCCTCCAGTCCGCCACCACCTCGGAGATCGGGCTTCCGGACCCGCTCTTGGTCGACGTCGAGCTCGAGCGGGACGGAGCTGATGAGGTGGACGGATGTGCCGTGTCCCGTCCCCGGTTCTGGGCGGAGTCCGCGACCGCATCGTCGCCTCCGCAGGCGGAGGACCCGAGCGCCGTGACCAGGGTGATCGCCACGACCGCGCCGATGGAGAGGGCCCGGCGGGGCGGCACCTCGCTCAGACCGCCCAGGCGCCGGAGCGGAGACGGGCGATGCGCTCGGGGACCGGGGGGTGCGTCATGAACAGGTTCGACGCGTTGCGACCCCGCAGCGGGTTGACGATGTAGGCCGACGCCTCGGCCGGGTTCACCTTCACCGGCACCCGCTCGGCCCCCGCCTCGAGCTTCTCGAGCGCCCGCGCCAACGGCTCGCCGGTGCCGATCATGCGGGCCGCCGACGCGTCGGCCTCGTACTCCCGGCTGCGGCTGATCGCCATCTGGATCAGCGCGGCGGCGATCGGGGCCAGGATCACCATCAGCAGCGCGCCGAACGGGTTGCTGCGCTCGTCGGAGCGGCCCCCGCCGAAGATCATGGCGAAGCGGGCCATGCTGGCCACGAAGGTGATGCCCATCGCCACCGCCGCGGCCACCGACCCGATCAGGATGTCGCGGTTGCGCACGTGGGACAGCTCATGGGCCAGGACGCCGCGGATCTCGTCCCAGTCGAGGATCTGCAGCAGCCCCTGGGTGACGCACACCGCGGCGTGGTCCGGGTCGCGCCCGGTGGCGAAGGCGTTGGGCTGCGGGTTGGGCGACACGTACAGCGTGGGCTTGGGGATGCCGGCGCGCATGGCCAGATCCGCCACGATGGCGTGGTACTGCGGCATCTGCTCCGCCGTGACCTCGATGGCCTTGGCGGAGCGGATGGCGAGCTTGTCCGACGCCCAGTAGGAGCCGCCGCACATGGCGAGGCCGATGAGCAGGCCGACGACGACACCGGTCGGTCCCCAGTAGGAGCCGATGAACATGCACAACCCGCCGAGCCCGGCCAGCAACACGGCGGTCTTGAGGTTGTTGCGCACATCCGCAGAGTAGGGCGGAGCCGGGGTGGGGGCCGGACGGCGCTGAACGGGGGCTCAGAGGTCCGGCCGCGACGTCAGTCCCGGAAGTTGCCGAACTGCAGCGGGATCTCGAAGTCGTGGTCCTTGCAGGCGGCGATCACGGCCTGGAGGTCGTCGCGCTTCTTGGCGGTCACCCGGACCTGCTCGCCCTGGGTCTGGGACTGGACGCCCTTGAGCCCGAGCGCCTTGATGAACTTGTTGAGGTCCTTGGCCCGGTCCGAGTTGATGCCGGCGACGAGCTTGGCGACCTGACGCACGGTGGCCCCCGACGCCTCCTCGACCTTCTCGTAGGACAGCGCCTTCATCGAGATGCCCCGCTTGACGAACTTCTCCTCCAGCACCTGCCGCAGCGCGGCCAGCCGGTCCTCGGTCGAGGAGCGCAGCGTGATGGCGTCGTCGCCGAGGTCGAGCGACGAGCCGGTGTCCTTGAAGTCGAACCGGTTCGCGACCTCGCGGGACGCCTGGTCGACCGCGTTCCGGATCTCCTGGGCGTCGACCTCGGAGGTGATGTCGAAGCTGGGCATGTGACCTTCCTGAATGGTGCGGCCGATCGCCGGGTGCGGACCCGCCGTCGGATCGGGTTCGTTCGTCGTGGACGCGAACGCTATCGTGACCGCTTCTGCGGGTCGGTGCCCGAGCGGCCAAAGGGAGCAGACTGTAAATCTGCCGGCGTATGCCTTCGGAGGTTCAAATCCTCCCCGGCCCACCAACGCGACGATGACGGCAGGCCCCGGTGGCCTGCCGTCTGCGCGTCCGGGCCGCGCTCAGAGCAGTCGCTCCATGACGACCACGTCGTGGAAGCGTCCGAACTTGCGGCCCACCTCCTTCTCCCGGCCGACGATCTCGAAGCCGAGGCGGGCGTGCAGGCCGATCGAGGCGTCGTGGCCGGCGACGATGCGGGCGAACACGGCGTGGAAGCCGTGCGCGGTCGCCCGTTCGACCAGTTCGCTCAGCAGCGCCACGCCCACGCCGCGACCCCGGTGGGCATCGTGGACGTAGACCGAGTCCTCGACCGACGTCGAGTAGCCCGGCCGGTCCCGGTACGGCGACAGGGCTCCGAACCCGATGACGACCTCGGAGCCGCCGTCGGCATCCACGGCCACCACCGCGGCGTGGGCGCCGGAGCGGTCGGTGATCCACCGGCGTTGGTCCTCGAGGGTGCGGGGGGTCAGGTCGAACGTGACGTTCGAGGTGAGGACCTCGTGGTTGTAGATCTCGAGGATGGCCGGGGCGTCGGCCGCGACCGCGGGGCGCAGGATCACCCGGGCGACGCTACCGGTCCCGACGCGGACCCCAGCGCAGGGTTTCTGTGGTCGGGATTGTGACAAGGGTTGTGAGTGCGGACCCCTATATCGAGGGTTGGACGACGATGGCGCTGGGTTCGATGACGCCGATGGCGCCGGTCATCGCCTCGACCCGGGCCCACTCCGACACCGTCGCCGACTCGCTCAGCAGGATGATCTGCTGGTGCTCCGAGCTGCGCACGAGCAGCTCCAGCATGGCCGGCAGGGTGCCGGAGTCGAGGCCCTGGAACGGCTCGTCGAGCAGCGCCGGGAAGCTCTCCCAGCCCGGGCCGAGGCTGCGCAGCTGCTCCAGTCGGCCCAGCACGGCGTGCGCGGCGGCCGCGGTCCGGTCGCCGCTGCTCGGATCCTCGGGGGTCAGGAACGGCTGGACGTTGGCCCGCAGCCGGGCCGCTCCGGTGATCTCGGCCCGGTTGGCCACCGCCCAGTTGACGTCGACCTCGCCGGCGAGGGCGTGCCAGCGCTGGGCGGCCTGGCGGTGCTCCTCGGCCGCCCGGATCAGGCGCTGACGCCCCTGGTCCGAGCCCAGCAGGCTGTTGACCCGCTGCAGGTGGAAGCCCAGGTAGGACTGCGCCCCGGCATCGGCGAGTGCGGCCTCCTCAGCCGTTCGGGCCTTCTCCATCCGCTGCCAGTACACGATCGACACCGCGACCGCGGCCAGGGCGACCAGACCGAGCGGGATCACCGCGAACGTGCCGATGAGCGCCGCGGCGGGCACGGCGAGCAGGGCCGCGAACCCGGCGGCCAGGAACGTCATCCGACGGACCTTCTCGTTGTCGACCTGGGTCCGCTCGAACTGCTCGTGGCGCTGCTCGATGCGCTCGATCACCTCGGCGTCCTCGACGCTCGAACCGACCGCGTCGGCCTCCTCCTCCATGCGGCGGTCCGCGATGACCAGCGCCTCGGCGGCCGACCACAGCTCGTTCTGCTCGATGCGGGCGAGCTGCTGGATGTAGGCGCCGCGCTCGGTGGTCTCGGCCAGGTCCTGGGAACCGAAGCGCATCACCTTCCGGGCGGTTCGGACGTCGAGTCCGGCCCGTGACAGCAGGTCGATCGAGCCGGTCGCGTCGCTGAACTGCTGGGTCACGTCGGTCCGGTGGTCGACGTCGATCACCCGGTGCGGGGCACCGCTGGGGCGGAACACCGCGAACCGGTTGCCGTTGCCGGCGACCAGCTCCATGTGGATGCCGGATCGCGAGTTGCCCAGCGCGCCGACGAACTCGTTGATGAGTCCGTCGCGCTCCATCTGGGACATCCCGGCGATCACGGTCAGACGCGGGTGGAGGTCGAAGGAGACGGAGCTTGCCCCGCTCTCGATGACGAGTCGTTCGAACTGCACGGTCGGGGCATCGGCCGACGCGGGCCGGACCTTGAGTCGAACGGCCCACTTGGTCGCGGCGGGGGCGGGTAGGACGTCCCGGAGGGATGGATCCCCGGCCGGTTGTCGGCACCGGGCGCTGCTGGGCTAGTCTCGTCGCTCGGTCCGACGGTCCGTCCGTCGGCCCTGCCTCCTTAGCTCAGTCGGCAGAGCGCTTCCATGGTAAGGAAGAGGTCGTCAGTTCGATTCTGACAGGGGGCTCGCCCGGGGGTGATCCGTCACCCCCGACGCCGGGCGGCGTAGCTCAGTTGGTGAGAGCACTCGGCTCATAATCGAGGGGTCGTCAGTTCGAGTCTGACCGCCGCTACCCACAGTCAGTACCAGTCCACCGTGCAATTGACCCGACCGATCCGGTCGAAAGCGAAAGAGAGTGCCTGTCATGGCGAAGGAGAAGTTCGAGCGGACGAAGCCTCACGTGAATGTGGGGACGATGGGTCATATCGATCATGGTAAGACGACGTTGACGGCGGCGATCACGAAGACGTTGGCGGATCGGGTGGAGGGGAACTCGTTCACGGAGTTCGAGAACATCGACAAGGCTCCTGAGGAGCGGGAGCGTGGGATCACGATCAATGTGTCTCATGTGGAGTATGAGACGGAGAATCGGCATTACGCGCATGTGGATATGCCGGGTCACGCGGATTACATCAAGAACATGATCACTGGTGCGGCTCAGGTGGATGGGGCGATTCTGGTGGTGGCGGCGACTGATGGTCCGATGCCGCAGACGCGTGAGCATGTGGTGTTGGCTCGGCAGGTGGGTGTGCCGGCGATCGTGGTTGCGTTGAACAAGTGCGACATGGTCGATGATGAGGAGTTGTTGGAGTTGGTGGAGATGGAGGTGCGGGAGCTTCTGTCTGAGTATGAGTTCGATGGTGATGATGCGCCGGTGGTGCGTGTGTCGGCGTTGAAGGCTCTGGAGGGTGATTCTGCGGCGCAGGATCAGGTGATGGAGTTGATGGCGGCGGTGGATTCGTATGTTCCGGAGCCGGAGCGGGATCTGGACAAGCCGTTCTTGATGCCGATCGAGGATGTGTTCACGATCACGGGTCGGGGGACTGTGGTGACCGGGAAGGTGGAGCAGGGGGTGATCCACACCGGTGATGAGATCGAGATCGTGGGGTTGAAGGCGACTCAGAAGACGACGTGTACGGGTGTGGAGATGTTCCGGAAGCTTCTTGATGAGGGGCAGGCGGGGGACAACATCGGTGCGTTGTTGCGTGGTGTGGACAAGGATGATGTGCAGCGGGGTCAGGTGTTGGCGAAGCCGGGGTCGATCACGCCGCATACGGAGTTCGAGGCGAATGTGTATGTGTTGACCAAGGATGAGGGTGGTCGTCACAAGCCGTTCTTCTCGAATTATCGGCCGCAGTTCTATTTCCGTACGACGGATGTGACGGGGACGATTGCGTTGCCGTCGGGTACGGAGATGGTGATGCCGGGTGACAACACTGAGGTGACGGTGGAGTTGATTGCTCCGATCGCGATGGATGAGGGTTTGAAGTTCGCGATTCGTGAGGGTGGTCGTACGGTGGGCGCGGGTCGCGTCACCAAGATCCTCAAGTGACCTGACCCGGACCCGGCCCGGTCGGCTTGTCCACCGGGTCGGGGCCGGAGCACACTGACAGGTCCCCGTCGCGGCCCATCCGGGCCCCGGGGGCACCAGCAACGAACGAACTGCGACCCGGTCGAGCACCGGGTCGGGACAAGGAAGTGGGAGCCGATGGCCTCCGACAAGCGGGTCGCTGTGACCCTCGAGTGCACCGAGTGCAAGCGTCGCAACTACATCACCAACAAGTCCAAGGTGAACGACCGCGAGCGCATCGAGCTCAAGAAGTACTGCCGCTGGGACCGCAAGCACACGGTCCACAAGGAGACCCGCTGATCCACCCCGGATCCGCGTTCTGACGACAAGTCAGCACCACTTTCGGTACCTGGGTGTCATCGGAACGCGCGTCGGGTGCCCGGATCCGCATCGCTGCAGCGAATAGGGTGACGCCGTGAGCGACCCCCACGCCACGCTGCTCCTCGGCGACGCGGGCCCGCCGGCGAGTCCAGCACCGCCGGAGAGCCCGGCCCCGGACCTCCGGCTGCTCGGCTCGGCCCCCCGCCCGTCCAGCGGTCGCTCCGAGCAGGACCCCGCGTCCGACGATGCGCAGGCCGCCGACGTCGACGCCGCCCGCTCCGGTGACCACGCCGCGTTCGCCCGCCTGGTCGAGGCGACCCACCGCGACACCTACGCCCTGGCCCTGCACCTCACCGGATGCGTCGAGGACGCCCGCGACGTCACCCAGGAGGCGTACCTGCGGGCCTACCGCGGCCTCGGCTCGTTCCGGGGCGACGCCCGCTTCTCCACCTGGATGTACCGGATCACCGCGAACGTGGCCGCCACCCAGGCCGGCCGGAACCGCCGCCACCGTCACGACGAGCTGGCCGACGACTCGCCCATCGCTGACCCGCGGCCCGACCACGACCCGGCCCTGGCCGCCGATGCCGGCGACCTGCGCGACCGCATCCTGGTCGCGCTGGGCCAGCTGCCCCCCAAGCTGCGCGCCGTGATCGTGCTCCGCGACGTGTACGAGCTTCCCCACGACGCCATCGCCGAGGAGCTCGGCATCAGCGTGACCGCGGCCAAGGTGCGACTGCACCGGGCCCGTCACCGACTGCGCTCCGACGTCTTCCCCGAGCTCGCCGAGGTGCCCGGCCGTGCGCTGTGACGAGGTCGCTCCGCTTCTGCCGGCCATGTCCGACGGCACGGTCGTGCTGCCCTCCGACATGGCCGCCCACGTCGAGCACTGCCTGCGCTGCCAGGCGGAGCTGGTCCAGCACCGTCGGGTGCTGCGCACCCTGAGGTCGCTGCGGGCCGAGGTGCTCGAACCCGCGCCGGGGATGCTCACCGACGTGCTCGCCGCGGTCGAGGAGGTGGGGGAGCGCCACGCCGTCCGCTCCCTGCTGCGGCGGCGACGCGTCGCCTACGGCGCCGGAGTGGCGGCGGCGACGGTGGCCGGGGTGATCGGAGCGGTCGTGATCAACAGCCGTTCGCGTCGATCCCCGTCGCTGGCCGGCTGAGCGACGCGACTCTCGCCGGTACATGCCGACCGGTCACCGCGGCGTGCGGGTGAGCTGTCCGGACGATCCCCGGACGATCCCCCGGACGACCGGCTCCGGAATCGCGAGTCGTGCCCGGCCGTCCGCGCGTCTAGTCTTGCCCCTTGACGTCGCTCGCGAGGTCTGGACTCCCATGCTCCGACACACCCGTGGTCGGCCCGGATGGGGGTGCGGTCCGGACGGGTTGCGCCACAGGGCAGTGGCTCAATTGGTAGAGCACCGGTCTCCAAAACCGGCGGTTGGGGGTTCGAGTCCCTCCTGCCCTGCTCCACAGGTCGAAGAGGTCCCCCACAGATGGCGATGAACCGAGAGCAGAAGCGTGCCATGCAGCGCGCCGGGCAGCTGAACGCTGACGGCTCGCAGGCACCGCGCGACCGCAAGGCGCCGGCTCAGAACGTGAAGTCCGAGCGCACGAAGCCGCTCGAGTTCGTCCGTGAGGTCCGCGCCGAGATGCGCAAGGTCTCCTGGCCCGACCGCCAGGAGGTCATCCGCTACTCGATGATCGTGCTGGTGGCCCTGGTCATCTTCACCGCCGGCGTGTTCGTCGTCGACTACGCGTTCGGGGAGCTGTTCCGGATCATCCTCGACCCGGGGAACTCCACCTCGGGCGCGTCCGGGCTGCTGACGCCTCCCACCCTGTACTGAGGTCGGATCAGCAGCCCTCCGACCCACCCCGAGCATCCGAACGGCATCGGCGACGAACGCAGCCGGTCCCGACACTCCGCCCGAGAGAGATCCATGACTGACCAGAACGACATCCCCACCACGGAGGCCGCCGACGACGCGCTCCAGGCCGCGGTCGACGACGAGGCCCGGGTGGAGGAGCTCATCACCGAGGTCGCCGGCGACGACGCCGGAGCCGACGCGATCGAGGCCCTGGCCGACGCCGAGGACATCGACGCCGACGGCGTGCTGGTGCAGGAGCCCGTGCAGGACGACGCCGTCCTCGACGAGCTCGTCGAGGACGAGGCCATTCTCGACGAGGACGACCTGTTCGACGCGCAGGAGCCCCCGGCGCCCAAGCCGGTGTCGCCGTACGACCGCCCCGGCAAGTGGTACGTGCTGCACACCCAGTCCGGCTACGAGAACAAGGTCCGCCAGAACATCGAGGCCCGCCGCGCCTCGATGAACATGGAGTCCCGCATCCACGAGGTCGTCATCCCCATGGAGGACGTCGTCGAGTTCAAGCAGGGCAAGAAGGTCGTCGTCCAGAAGAAGATGTTCCCCGGCTACCTGCTGATCCGCTGCAGCCTGAACGACGACAGCTGGTACGTGATCCGCAACACCCCCGGGGTGACCGGCTTCGTCGGCGCCGCCAACAAGCCCCAGGCGCTGCCCCGCAAGGACGTCGAGAACTTCCTCGGCACCGGCGAAGAGGTCGACGCCGAGGCACCGGCCACCCCCAAGCGCTCGGCCGGACCGGTCCACGGCTACGAGATCAACGAGACCGTCCGGGTCAAGGAGGGTCCGTTCGCCGACTTCTCCGGCGAGATCATCGAGATCAACGAGGACCAGCTCAAGGTCAAGGTGCTCGTCAACATCTTCGGCCGCGAGACCCCCGTCGAGCTCGAGTTCGCCCAGGTCGCCAAGCTCTGAGCCAGCCCGCTCGGGTTGTGCCCGCCTCCGGGGCGGGACCAGAATGGTCAGTCGGTCCGGGCCGCCCCGACGGGTGGCCGCCGTGCCCCAGTCGAGTCGTCTCCCCGCGTGGGGCGCCGCCGGGTCCCATCTCCGGGGCCCGTCCAGAAGTCCGAGGAAAGTGAAGTCATGGCCAAGAAGAAGGTCGTCGCCATCGTCAAGATCCAGATCCCGGCCGGCCAGGCCTCGCCCGCGCCGCCGGTCGGCACGGCGCTCGGCCCGCACGGCGTGGCGATCATGGACTTCTGCAAGGAGTACAACGCCCGCACCGAGGCCCAGCGCGGCACCATCGTGCCGGTCGAGATCTCGATCTACGAGGACCGCACGTTCTCCTTCGTCACCAAGACCCCGCCGGCCCCGGTGCTCATCCGTGAGGCGGCCGGGCTCGACAAGGCGGCCGAGACCCCGGGTCGCGGCTTCGTCGGCAAGATCACCGACGCCCAGCTGACCGAGATCGCCCAGACCAAGCTCCCCGACCTCAACACCGACGACATCGACGCCGCCAAGCTGCAGATCGCCGGCACCGCCCGCTCCATGGGCATCGAGGTCGTCTGAGCCCGACGGCCCCGCACCGACCGCCGCAGAGTGCTCGGCGTCGGGCCCAACCGATCGTGACGGCTCCGGCCGTCGAACCCCACCCGGGAGGACCTCGCCCGGGCACCCGGGTCACAGATGAGGGAGAACCGGAAGGATTCGCACCATGGCCCACGGAAAGCGCTACCTCGACGCGACCAAGCGTTTCGACCGCGAGCGTCACCACACCGCCGATGAGGCGATCGACGTCGTGAAGTCGCTGGCCACCGCCAACTTCGACGAGTCGGTCGAGCTGGTCGTCCGCCTCGGCGTCGACCCCCGCAAGGCCGACCAGATGATCCGCGGCACCGTCGCGCTGCCGTCGGGCACCGGCAAGGACGTCCGCATCGCCGTGTTCGCCCAGGGCGACGCGGCGACCGCCGCCGAGGCCGCCGGTGCCGAGTTCGTCGGCGCCGAGGACCTCGCCGCCCAGATCGAGGGCGGCATGCTGGACTTCGACGTGACGATCGCCACGCCGGACCTGATGCCGCTGGTCGGCCGACTGGGCCGGGTGCTCGGCCCCCGCGGCCTGATGCCCAACCCCAAGACCGGCACCGTCACCCCCGACCCGGCCAAGGCCGTCGAGGAGTTCAAGGGCGGCAAGGTCGAGTACCGCACCGACCGCAACGGCAACGTGCACGTCGCCATCGGCAAGGCGAGCTTCGACGCGGCCGCGCTGGTCGCCAACTTCGGCGCCATCATCGACGAGCTGATCAAGGCCAAGCCCTCGGCGGCCAAGGGTCGCTACATCCGCAAGGTCACCCTCAGCTCGACCATGGGCCCAGGCGTGCAGCTCGACGTCCACCGCCTCGAGGGCTGAGGCCGGCCCGCCCGGCCGAGTTCGGCGCTGGTGCCGGGGCGGACCGCTCCGGTAGCATCGACCGGTCCCCTCCGGGGGACACCGAGATCTGACACTCGCCAGAGACCCCACGGCGCACCGGACGGTGCACAACGGGCCCCGGGCGTCCACCATCCGCCCGGAGCGACCCGGTCGGACCTCCGCAGGCGATCGCCTCCGGGGGCGGGACACCCACCGGCCCACCTGGGTAGGTGGACACCTGATCCGAACACCGTCCCCTGCGGTCGGTCGAGGAGGCGTCCGCTGGTGCGGGCGCCGGATCCCGACCCAGGAGGGTTGCGGCACGCAACCCCGGAACCGGACCGCGCCAGCGGTCCCCGAGACAGACGGAAGGAGGTGTCAGATGGAGAACCCGAGGCCGGAGAAGGTGGCCGTGGTGGAGGAGGTCAAGGACAAGTTCCAGACCGCCGACGCCGTGATCATCACCGAGTACCGCGGTCTGACGGTTCGGGACCTGCAGGACCTGCGGACCTCGCTGCGCGAGGCCGGTGGCGAGTACCACGTGTACAAGAACACCCTGGTCAGGCGGGCGACGGCGTCGTTGGACCTCGAGCTCGACGAGCACCTGCTCGGACCGACGGCGCTCACGTTCGTCGGCAGCAAGGCCGACGGCACGCCGGGCGACGTCGTGACGGTGGCGAAGGCCCTCAAGTCGTTCGCCAAGTCCAACCCGCTGTTGGTCATGAAGGGCGGCGTGCTGGGCGACTCGCTGCTCGACCAGGCGGCGTTGTCGCGTCTGGCGGAGGTCGCACCCCGGGAGGAGCTGCTCGCTCGTCTCGCCGGTGGCATGGCTGCGCCCATGCAGAACTTCGCCAGCCTGCTCAACGCGATCCCTCAGAAGATGGCGTACGCACTGCAGGCGCTGATCGAGGCCGGCGGAGCGAGCGACGCACCCGCGTCGGTCGCCGACGAACCCACCGAGCCCGCTGCCGATGAGGCAGCCACCCAGGAACCCACTGCCGAGGCAGATCCAGCGGACACCGCTGAGGCCGAGGCGCCGGCACAGGCCGACGCATCGACCGACACCGAAGATCAGGACCAGACCCCCGCCGAGGGCGGGGACGCGGCCGAGGCTGACGCCGACGACGCCGCCCAGGAACAGGAGTGACAGACATGGCGACCAAGGAAGAGATCCTCGACGCGATCTCCAACATGACGGTGCTCGAGCTCTCCGAGCTGCTGAGCGAGTTCGAGGAGCGCTTCGGCGTGACCGCGGCGGCCCCGGTGGCCGTGGCGGCGGCCGCTCCGGCTGCGGGCGGCGGCGACGCCGGCGGTGGCGACGACGAGAAGACCAGCTTCGACGTGGTGCTCACCGCGGCGGGCGACAAGAAGATCGGCGTCATCAAGGAGGTCCGTGGGCTCACGAGCCTCGGGCTCAAGGAAGCCAAGGACCTGGTCGAGTCCGCCCCCAAGGCCGTCCTCGAGGGCGTGTCGAAGGAGGAGGCCGAGAAGGCCAAGGAGGCCATCGAGGCCGCCGGCGGGTCCGTCGAGATCAAGTGACCGGGCCCCTTCGGGGGTGACCGTCGACGCGAGGGCGTCCGGCTCCGGCCGGGCGCCCTCGCCCGTTCTGTTCGTCGTTTCACATCACTGGAGTTGTGAAACGACGAACAGAACGGGAGGGGGACGGGGTGGGGGAGGCGGAGGCGGAGGTGCTTGACCTGCGCGGGTCATGTTCGTACGCTCCCCGGAACCGATCGCCACGGTCCGCCGCGGCGCCCTCTCAGCAGGGTGCCCTGCCGGCCGGCTCGGCCTGCTTCGGGCCGCTTGACCGACCCCGCACGCCCGCGTAACCTGTTCGGTTGCCGTGCCCTGCCGTTCGTCCTCCCCAGCAGTCCTCCCCTCACACGGAACTGCCGCTGAGGAGTCGCGCGCCCGGGGAACGGTGATGACCCGCCGCCCGCTCAGCGCCCACCGCTCGCCCAGCAACAGGGAGTAGCTCCTTGTCCTCTCGCGTCAACTTCCGCGACCGCTATTCGTTCGCGAACCTCGACGAGGTCCTCGACCTGCCCGATCTGATCGCCATCCAGCGGGAGTCGTTCCGCTGGTTCGTCGAGCAGGGTCTGGCGGACGCCTTCCGCGACATCTCGCCGATCAAGGACTTCACCGAGACGCTCAGCCTCGAGCTGGAGTTCGATCCGTTCGACGAGGACCTGCGTCCTCCGCCCAAGTTCACGGTGGAGGAGTGCAAGGAGAAGGACATGACCTTCTCCGCGCCGATCTTCGCCCGGGCCCGCTTCATGAACGCCAACACCGGCGAGATCAAGGAGCAGACGGTCTTCATGGGGGACTTCCCGATGATGACCGACAAGGGCACCTTCATCATCAACGGCACCGAGCGCGTGGTGGTCAGCCAGCTCGTGCGCTCGCCCGGCGTCATCTTCCAGCCCGGCGAGCGGTTCCGCCTGCGGAACCTCTCCAAGCACCAGCTGGTCACCGGCACCATCCACCCCTACCGCGGCGAGTGGATCGAGTTCGACGTCGAGCAGAAGCCGGGCAAGGACCCGACGGCGGGCACCCGCGTCGCCCGCAAGCGTCGCCTGTCGCTGTTCGTGCTGCTGCGGGCGCTCGGCTACGACGACGCCAACGCCCCCGGCTTCCTCGAGGCCTTCGTCCGCCACTTCGACTTCCTGGAAGGGCAGTGGGAGAAGGACAAGGAGATCGCCCCCACCCAGGAAGAGGCGATCATCGAGATCTACAAGCGGGCCCGCCCGGGTGAGCCCGCCACGCCGGACTCGGCGCGCAACTACTTCAACAACGCCTTCTTCGAGCCCCGTCGCTACGACCTCAGCCGGGTCGGTCGCTACAAGCTCAACCGCAAGCTCGGCCCCGAGATCGAACGTCTCCAGGAGCAGTTCCCGCAGCTCGCCGGCCTGCTCGACGTGCCGGACCCCGACCAGCCGGTGCTCAGCCGCTGCGAGGTCCTGGCCGCGACCACCTACCTGCTCAACCTGGCCGCCGGCACCCACGGCTACCGCCTCGACGACCAGGACCACTTCGCCAACCGGCGCATCCGCTCGGTCGGCGAGCTGATCCAGAACCAGGTCCGCATCGGCCTGTCGCGCATGGAGCGCGTCGTGCGTGAGCGCATGACCACCCAGGACGTCGAGGCGATCACCCCGACCACCCTGATCAACATCCGACCGGTCGTGGCCGCCATCAAGGAGTTCTTCGGGACCTCCCAGCTCAGCCAGTTCATGGACCAGGTCAACCCCCTGTCGGGCCTGAACCACCGCCGTCGCCTCTCGGCGCTCGGCCCCGGTGGCCTGTCCCGCGAGCGCGCCGGCTTCGAGGTCCGCGACGTGCACTTCAGCCACTACGGCCGGATGTGCCCGATCGAGACTCCCGAAGGCCCCAACATCGGTCTGCAGGGCGCGCTGGCCACCTTCGCCCGCGTCAACCAGTTCGGCTTCATCGAGACCCCGTACCGCAAGGTCGAGAACGGCCGGGTCACCGACGAGATCGTCTACCTACCCGCGGACGAGGAAGAGGAGTACATCGTCGCCCAGGCCAACACGCCGATCGGCCCCGACGGCCGCTTCACCGCCGACCGCGTGCTGGTGCGTCGTTCGCCGCAGGCGGCGTCGCTGTCGGACCTGAAGCTGCAGCTCGAGCGTGACGAGTTCCTGGGCGCCACCACCGAGATCTCGGCGGTGGCACCCGAAGAGGTCCAGCTCATGGACGTCTCGCCCCGCCAGATCGTCTCGGTCGGCACCGCGCTCATCCCGTTCCTCGAGCACGACGACGCCAACCGCGCGCTCATGGGCGCCAACATGCAGAAGCAGGCCGTGCCGCTGCTGCGGGCCGAGGCCCCCTACATCGGCACCGGCATGGAGACCCGCGCGGCGCGCGACGCGGCCGACATGATCCTGGCCATCGAGGACGGCGTGGTGCTCGAGGTCGACGGCGGCCAGATCGTCGTCGAGTACAAGAAGGCCGGTCGGGTCACCCACCGCCTCCACAAGTTCGAGCGCTCCAACCAGGACACCTGCATCAACCAGCGCCCCGCGGTCGCCGAGGGCCAGAAGCTGGCCGCCGGCGACGTCATCGCCGAGGGCCCCTCCACCGACAACGGCGAGCTGGCGTTGGGCAAGAACCTGCTCGTCGCCTTCATGCCGTGGGAGGGCTACAACTTCGAGGACGCCATCATCCTCTCGGAGCGCCTGGTCAAGGACGACGTCCTGACCTCGATCCACATCCACGAGCACGAGGTCGACGCCCGCGACACCAAGCTGGGCCCCGAGGAGATCACCCGGGACATCCCGAATCTCTCCGAGGAGATCCTGATGGACCTCGACGAGCGCGGCATCATCCGCGTCGGCGCCGAGGTCGACCCGGGCGACGTGCTCGTCGGCAAGGTCACCCCCAAGGGCGAGACCGAGCTCACCCCCGAGGAGCGCCTGCTGCGCGCCATCTTCGGCGAGAAGGCCCGTGAGGTCCGCGACACCTCGCTCAAGGTGCCCCACGGCGAGACCGGCAAGGTCATCGACGTCAAGGTGTTCAGCCGCGACGACGAGCACGAGCTGCCGCCCGGCGTCAACCAGCTGGTGCGGGTCTACGTGGCCCAGAAGCGCAAGATCTCCGTCGGCGACAAGCTCGCCGGCCGCCACGGCAACAAGGGCGTGATCTCCCGGATCCTGCCCATCGAGGACATGCCGTTCCTGGCCGACGGCACCCCGGTCGACATCATCTTGAACCCGCTCGGCGTGCCGTCCCGCATGAACGTGGGCCAGGTGCTCGAGACGCACCTGGGCTGGGCCGCCCGCTGGGGCTGGGACGACGGCGACGAGCACATCGGCGAGACCCCGCTGCGCGGCACCGAGACCAAGACCCGCCCGACCACCCGCCCCGCCACCCTGATCGCCACCCCGGTGTTCGACGGCGCCAAGTGGGACGAGGAGGACATGGCCGGTCGTCACCCGACCATCAAGACCATCTTCTCCAACATCGAGCCCGAGTCGGTCCGCTCCGACTACGGCAACGACGGTCGCCTGATCGGCTCCGACGGCAAGGCCACCCTCTACAACGGCCGAACCGGCGAGGCCTACGACAACCCGGTCACCTGCGGCTACGCGTACATCCTGAAGCTCGCCCACCTGGTCGACGACAAGATCCACGCCCGCTCGACCGGCCCGTACTCGATGATCACCCAGCAGCCGCTCGGCGGTAAGGCCCAGTTCGGTGGCCAGCGCTTCGGTGAGATGGAGGTGTGGGCGCTCGAGGCCTACGGAGCGGCGTACTGCCTGCAGGAGCTGCTGACCATCAAGTCCGACGACACCCTCGGCCGCGTCAAGGTCTACGAGGCGATCGTCAAGGGCGAGAACATCCCCGAGCCCGGCATCCCCGAGTCCTTCAAGGTGCTCATCAAGGAGATGCAGGCCCTGTGTTTGAACGTCGAGGTCCTCTCCCGCACGGGTGAGGAGATCAAGATGCGGGAGCTCGACGAAGACTTCTTCCGCGCCGCCGAGGAGCTGGGCATCGACCTGTCCCGCCCCGAGCGCGGATCAGACGAGGACGACGCCCGCCGCCAGGCGGAGCGTCGCTGAGAGAGGAACGACCACCCCCATGCTCGACGTCAACCTCTTCGACCAGCTCCGGATCGGCCTGGCCACCGCGGACGCCATCCGCATGTGGTCCAACGGCGAGGTCAAGAAGCCGGAGACCATCAACTACCGCACGCTCAAGCCGGAGAAGGACGGGCTCTTCTGCGAGAAGATCTTCGGTCCGACCAAGGACTGGGAGTGCTACTGCGGCAAGTACAAGCGCGTCCGGTTCCGCGGCATCATCTGCGAGCGCTGTGGCGTCGAGGTCACCCGCTCCAAGGTGCGCCGGGAGCGGATGGGCCACATCGAGCTCGCCGCGCCGGCGGTGCACATCTGGTACCTGCGCGGCACCCGCTCGTGGCTGGCCTACCTGCTGTCGGGCATCGAGCCCAAGGAGGAGCTCAAGGCCAAGCAGCTCGAGAAGGTCATCTACTTCGCCGCCAACCTGGTGACCCACGTCGACGAGGACAAGCGCCACGCCGACCTGGAGAGCCTGGAAGCCGAGATGCTCGGCGAGCGCGACGCGATCGAGAAGGACCGCGAGCTCGAGCTGGCCCGGCGCATGGAGGAGCTCGAGGCCGAGCTCGAGGCCCTCGAGGCCGAGGGCGCCAAGGAGTCCGACCTCACCAGCCGGCGCAAGGCGGCCGACAAGGACCTCACCGCCATCCGCGAGACCTACGAGGACGAGCTCGAGCTGCTCAACCGGGTCTGGGACGAGTTCCGCGACCTGTACCCGCGTCAGATCATCGAGGACGAGACCCTCTGGCGCGAGCTGCAGGACCGCTACGAGGACTACTTCGAGGGCGGCATGGGCGCGAGCGCCATCAAGCTGCTCATCGACCGCATCGACTTGGTCGAGGAAGAGGAGAAGCTCCGCGCCGCCATCGACCCCGAGGAGGGCCGCAAGCCCCTCTCCGCGCAGCGCAAGCAGAAGGCGATCAAGCGCCTGAAGATCGTCGCCGCGTTCAACCGCACCGACGACAACGGCAACCGGGTCAACGACCCCCGCGCCATGATCCTCGACGTCGTCCCGGTGATCCCGCCGGACCTGCGCCCGATGGTGCAGCTCGACGGCGGCCGCTTCGCCACCTCCGACCTCAACGACCTGTACCGCCGCGTCATCAACCGCAACAACCGCCTCAAGCGGCTGCTGGACCTGGGCGCGCCGGAGATCATCGTCAACAACGAGAAGCGCATGCTGCAGGAGGCCGTTGACGCGCTGTTCGACAACGGCCGCCGCGGTCGACCGGTCACCGGTCCGGGCAGCCGCCCGCTCAAGTCGCTGTCGGACATGTTGAAGGGCAAGCAGGGCCGGTTCCGCCAGAACCTGCTCGGCAAGCGCGTCGACTACTCGGGCCGGTCGGTCATCGTGGTCGGCCCGACCCTGCAGCTGCACCAGTGCGGTCTGCCCAAGCTGATGGCGCTCGAGCTGTTCAAGCCGTTCGTCATGAAGGCGCTGGTCGACAAGGAGCTGGCCCAGAACATCAAGTCGGCCAAGCGCATGGTCGAGCGTCGTCGCCCGCAGGTGTGGGACGTGCTCGAGGACGTCATCAAGGAGCACCCGGTGCTCCTGAACCGTGCGCCCACGCTGCACCGCCTGGGCATCCAGGCCTTCGAACCGATCCTGGTCGAGGGCAAGGCCATCCAGATCCACCCGCTGGTGTGCGCGGCGTTCAACGCCGACTTCGACGGCGACCAGATGGCGGTGCACCTGCCGCTGTCGGCCGAGGCTCAGGCCGAGGCCCGCGTCCTCATGCTCAGCGCCAACAACATGCTGAGCCCCGCGCACGGCAAGCCGCTGGTCACCCCCACCCAGGACATGATCATCGGGGCCTTCTACCTGACGTCGCAGACCGACGGCGCCGCCGGCGAGGGCCGCGTCTACAAGCGCATGGACCAGGTCGAGCGCGACCTCGAGGCCGGCAACCTCAGCGTGCACGCCACCATCGAGTACCGGGGCAGCGAGTTCCCCGACCTGCTCGAGTCGCCGGCCAACGGGTCCGCCGCGGTGTGGCGCAAGACCACCGCCGGTCGCCTCCTGTTCAACCGGACGCTGCCCGAGGGCTACGAGTTCGTCGACCACCCCGTCCGCAAGAAGGAGATGACCGCGATCGTCGATCGTCTGGCCATCGAGTTCGAGCGCGCCGTGGCCGCCAACTCCCTCGACGCCATGAAGGCGCTCTGCTTCAACTACGCCATGCGCTCCGGGCTGACGATCTCGATCGACGACGTGCAGACGCCGGCCGACAAGTACGAGATCCTCGACCGCCACGAGGCCGAGGCCGACAAGGTCGAGAAGCAGTTCCGGCGCGGCATCATCACCGACGGCGAGCGCAAGCAGAAGGAGGTCGAGATCTGGACGACCGCGACCTCTGAGGTGACCCGGGCCATGCAGAAGGCCATGCAGGCCAAGCAGTTCAACCCGATCGACATGATGGTCGGCTCGGGCGCCCGAGGGAACATGATGCAGGTCCGTCAGATCGCCGGCATGCGCGGCCTGGTGGCCAACCCCCGCGGCGACATGATCCCCCGTCCGATCAAGTCCAACTTCCGTGAGGGCCTGTCGGTGCTGGAGTACTTCATCGCCACGCCCGGCGCCCGCAAGGGCCTGGTCGACACGGCGCTGCGGACCGCGGACTCGGGCTACCTGACCCGCCGTCTGGTCGACGTCGCCCAGGAGCTGATCATCAACGACCGGGACCCGTTCGCCGAGGGCGGCCCGATCCGTTCGATCACCCTCGACGACATCCGCCCCGACGAGGCCGGCAAGCGCTTCTACCTCGAGACCCGCCTGTTCAGCCGGACCCTGGCCGAGGACATCACCCTGGCCGACGGCACCGAGCTGACCAAGGGCACGCTCATCGGCACCGAGCAGATGGAGGCGCTGCGCGACGACCCGGGGGTGACCTCGGTGCGTGTGCTGTCGCCGCTCACCGACGAGAGCGAGCTCGGCATCTCCGGCGCCGCCTACGGCCTGTCGCTGGCCACCGGCCGGGCGATCGAGCCCGGCGAGGCGGTCGGCGTCATCGCGGCCCAGTCGATCGGCGAGCCCGGCACGCAGCTCACCATGCGTACCTTCCACACCGGCGGTGTGGCCGCGTCCGGCGGTGACATCACCGGCGGTCTGCCCCGCGTCGTCGAGCTGTTCGAGGCCCGCACCCCGCGCAACAAGGCGGTGCTGGCCCGCATCTCGGGCACGGTGCGCATCGACGAGGAGGACGGCAAGGTCTGGAACGTGACCGTCATCGGCGACGACGGCACCGAGGACCTGCACTCGATCGAGCGGGAGCGCCCGCTGCGCGTCCGTGAGGGCGACGAGGTCACCGCCGGCGACGCACTGGTCGAGGGCCCCCGCGACCCCAAGGAGCTGCTCGAGATCAAGGGCGTCCGCGCCGTCCAGCAGTACCTGGTCGACGAGGTCCAGCGGGTCTACCGCGACCAGGGCGTGTCGATCCACGACAAGCACATCGAGCTGATCGTCCGCCAGATGACGCGTCGCATCGCGGTGCAGGAGCCCGGCGAGTCCGACTTCCTGCCCGGCGAGCGCGTCGACCAGCGGGTGTTCACCGACGCCAACCGCCAGCTCGTGACCGAGGGCCGCAAGCCGGCCGAGGGCCGCACCGAGCTGATGGGCATCACCAAGGCGTCGCTGGCCACCGACTCGTGGCTGTCGGCCGCCTCGTTCCAGGAGACGACCCGCGTCCTCACCGAGGCCGCGATCGAGTCCCGCTCCGACGGCCTGCTCGGCCTCAAGGAGAACATCATCATCGGCAAGCTGATCCCGGCCGGCACCGGCATGACCCGGTACCAGGAGATCCAGACCTACGCGCCGGACTACGTGCCGGTGACCTACTCCAGCTCCGACGTCGCCGACGACAGCGCGTCGATCGCCCAGTGGCTCGCCAACCTGGGCGGACCGAGCGACGCCGAGCTGGCGGCCGAGGTCGACAACGTCATCGAGTTCCCCGACCCGTCGGGGAGCTCGGGCGACGGTTCCTGATCCGGTCCGGACCGGCCGAACCCCTGCCGCCGAACGGCAGGGGTTTGCCACCGGTCCGGCCCGGCCCTAACCTCGTCCGGTCACCCGGTCGGGGCGAGGCGCTCCGCGCCCGGTCCCGGGCGAGGTGCCGCCAGGCCCCCGCGGGTCGGTGCTCCGGCACCGCCCGGGGCCGATCCGACAGTCGATGTGTCCCGCTCCTGTCCGGGCCCGGTCCCGACCGGGTGGGACCGAAGAACAGCAAGAGAAGCAGAGAACCGAGGTTCACCGTGCCCACGATCGAGCAGCTGGTCCGCAAGGGCCGTCAGACCAAGCGCCGCAAGGAGTCCACGCCGGCGCTGAAGGGCGCGCCCCAGCGGCGTGGGGTCTGCACTCGCGTGTTCACCTCGACGCCCAAGAAGCCCAACTCGGCTCTGCGCAAGGTCGCTCGTGTCCGCCTCTCCAGCGGCATCGAGGTCACGGCCTACATCCCCGGTGAGGGACACAACCTCCAGGAGCACTCGATGGTGCTCGTCCGCGGCGGTCGTGTGAAGGACCTCCCCGGCGTCCGCTACAAGATCATCCGCGGCACGCTCGACACCTCCGGGGTCCGCGACCGCAAGCAGGCACGTTCGCGCTACGGCGCCAAGAAGGAGTCCTGACATGCCCCGCAAGGGTCCCGCCCCCCGCCGCCAGCTCCAGCCCGACCCCATCTACCGGTCGGTGCTCGTGACCCAGATCGTCAACAAGGTCCTGCAGCGGGGCAAGCGCTCCACCGCCGAGCGCATCGTCTACGACGCCCTCGCCACCATCGAGGAGAAGACCGGGACCGACCCGGTGGTCACGCTCAAGCGGGCCATCGACAACGTCAAGCCCCAGCTCGAGGTCAAGAGCCGTCGCGTCGGCGGCGCCACCTACCAGGTGCCCGTCGAGGTCAAGCCCAACCGCTCCAACACCCTCGCCATCCGCTGGGTTGTCGGCTACGCCCGTCAGCGTCGCGAGCGCACCATGGCCGAGCGCCTCGCCAACGAGCTGCTCGATGCCAGCAACGGCGTCGGCGCCGCGGCCAAGCGCAAGGAAGACCTGCACAAGATGGCCGAGTCCAACCGGGCCTTCGCCCACTACCGCTTCTGAGTCCGCGGCGCTGATCCTGCGCCGGTCGACTCCGACCTCCACCCCGAACACCCCCGCACACCAAGACTGAGACGACGACGATGGCGCAGTTCCCCCTCGACCGCACCCGCAACATCGGCATCATGGCCCACATCGACGCGGGCAAGACGACGACGACCGAGCGGATCCTCTTCTACACCGGCAAGACCTACAAGATCGGCGAGGTCCACGAGGGCGGCGCCACCATGGACTGGATGGAGCAGGAGCAGGAGCGGGGGATCACCATCACCTCCGCGGCCACCACGGCGTTCTGGACCAACACGGTCAACAACACCGAGCACCGCATCCAGATCATCGACACGCCCGGCCACGTCGACTTCACCGTCGAGGTCGAGCGTTCGCTCCGCGTCCTCGACGGCGCCGTCGCGGTGTTCGACGGCGTCGCCGGCGTGGAGCCCCAGACCGAGACGGTGTGGCGTCAGGCCAACAAGTACAACGTCCCCCGCATGTGCTTCGTCAACAAGATGGATCGCATGGGCGCCGACTTCTACGGTGCGCTGGCGTCCATCCAGGACCGCCTCGAGGCCAAGACCGCCGTCATCCAGCTGCCGATCGGCGCCGAAGCCGACTACAAGGGCATCGTCGACCTGGTCACCATGAAGGCCTGGATCTGGGCCGGCGAGGACCTGGGCGCGTCCTGGGACGTCGTCGACATCCCCGCCGACATGCAGGACAAGGCCGACGAGTACCGCGAGATGCTCATCGACGTCCTGTCGGAGACCAACGACGAGATCATGGAGAAGTTCCTCGAGGGCGACGAGCTCTCCCCGGAGCTGATCCGCGCCGCGCTGCGCGACGCCACCATCAACCACGGTGTGATCCCGGTCCTCAACGGCACCGCCTTCAAGAACAAGGGCGTGCAGCCGCTGCTCGACGCGGTGTGCTTCTACATGCCGTCGCCGCTCGACCTGCCGCCGGTCACCGGCGAGAACCGCAAGGGCGAGGAGATCACCCGCAAGCCCGACGTGAACGAGCCGTTCTCGGCCCTGGCGTTCAAGATCATGACCGCCCCCCACGTCGGCAAGCTCACCTACTTCCGCGTCTACTCCGGCAAGCTCGAGAAGGGCGGCACGGTCTACAACTCGCGCTCCGGTGACAAGGAGCGCATCGGTCGTCTGCTGGAGATGCACGCCAACGACCAGATCGAGCAGGAAGCCGTGTTCGCCGGTGACATCGTCGCCGGCATCGGCATCAAGAACACCCGCACCGGCGACACCCTGTCGGACCCGTCGGACCCGATCGTGCTCGAGTCCCTCGAGTTCCCCGACCCGGTGATCCACGTCGCGGTCGAGCCCAAGACCAAGGCCGACCAGGACAAGATGGGCAAGGCGCTGTTCGCCCTCTCCGAAGAGGACCCGACGTTCCAGGTCCGCACCGACGAAGAGACCGCGCAGACCATCATCTCGGGCATGGGCGAGCTGCACCTCGAGGTGCTCGTCGACCGCATGATGCGCGAGTTCAAGGTCGAGGCCAACGTCGGCAAGCCCCAGGTCGCCTACCGCGAGACCATCACCCAGCCCGTCGAGGGCTACACCTACCTGCACAAGAAGCAGACCGGCGGCACCGGCCAGTACGCCAAGATCGTGCTGACCCTCACCCCGTCGGGTCCCGGCGGCGGATTCGAGTTCACCGACAAGATCACCGGCGGCCGCGTGCCCAAGGAGTACATCCCGTCGGTCGGCCACGGCGTCGCCGACGCCATGACCAACGGCATCCTGGCCGGGTTCCCCATGGTCGACATCCACGTCAGCCTCGACGACGGCGACTACCACGACGTCGACTCCTCGGAGATGGCGTTCAAGATCGCGGGGACCATGGGCTTCAAGGAAGCCGCCCGCAAAGCCGCGCCGGTGCTCCTCGAGCCGATCATGGCCGTCGAGGTCGTCACCCCCGAGGACTACATGGGTGACGTGATCGGCGACCTCAACTCCCGTCGCGGCAAGGTCGGCAAGATGGAGCAGCGGGGCAACAACCAGATCGTCTCGGCCGAGGTCCCGCTGTCGGACATGTTCGGCTACTCGACCGACCTGCGGTCCAAGACCCAGGGCCGGGCCCAGTACACGATGCAGTTCCACAGCTACCAGCAGACCCCGCGGAACGTGCAGGAAGAGATCGTCGCCCGCATCACCGGGCAGTGATCGACGCGAACCGGCGGTCGTCCCGTCGGTTCGCACCAGAGACCGTCACACCAGCAATTCCAACCCACCAACGAAGTCGCCCTGTCTGTCCGGGCTGAATGAAGGAGAGTGCCTGTCATGGCGAAGGAGAAGTTCGAGCGGACGAAGCCTCACGTGAATGTGGGGACGATGGGTCATATCGATCATGGTAAGACGACGTTGACGGCGGCGATCACGAAGACGTTGGCGGATCGGGTGGAGGGGAACTCGTTCACGGAGTTCGAGAACATCGACAAGGCTCCTGAGGAGCGGGAGCGTGGGATCACGATCAATGTGTCTCATGTGGAGTATGAGACGGAGAATCGGCATTACGCGCATGTGGATATGCCGGGTCACGCGGATTACATCAAGAACATGATCACTGGTGCGGCTCAGGTGGATGGGGCGATTCTGGTGGTGGCGGCGACTGATGGTCCGATGCCGCAGACGCGTGAGCATGTGGTGTTGGCTCGGCAGGTGGGTGTGCCGGCGATCGTGGTTGCGTTGAACAAGTGCGACATGGTCGATGATGAGGAGTTGTTGGAGTTGGTGGAGATGGAGGTGCGGGAGCTTCTGTCTGAGTATGAGTTCGATGGTGATGATGCGCCGGTGGTGCGTGTGTCGGCGTTGAAGGCTCTGGAGGGTGATTCTGCGGCGCAGGATCAGGTGATGGAGTTGATGGCGGCGGTGGATTCGTATGTTCCGGAGCCGGAGCGGGATCTGGACAAGCCGTTCTTGATGCCGATCGAGGATGTGTTCACGATCACGGGTCGGGGGACTGTGGTGACCGGGAAGGTGGAGCAGGGGGTGATCCACACCGGTGATGAGATCGAGATCGTGGGGTTGAAGGCGACTCAGAAGACGACGTGTACGGGTGTGGAGATGTTCCGGAAGCTTCTTGATGAGGGGCAGGCGGGGGACAACATCGGTGCGTTGTTGCGTGGTGTGGACAAGGATGATGTGCAGCGGGGTCAGGTGTTGGCGAAGCCGGGGTCGATCACGCCGCATACGGAGTTCGAGGCGAATGTGTATGTGTTGACCAAGGATGAGGGTGGTCGTCACAAGCCGTTCTTCTCGAATTATCGGCCGCAGTTCTATTTCCGTACGACGGATGTGACGGGGACGATTGCGTTGCCGTCGGGTACGGAGATGGTGATGCCGGGTGACAACACTGAGGTGACGGTGGAGTTGATTGCTCCGATCGCGATGGATGAGGGTTTGAAGTTCGCGATTCGTGAGGGTGGTCGTACGGTGGGCGCGGGTCGCGTCACCAAGATCCTCAAGTGACCTGACCGGTCCGCTCGGACGAGCTCGACGGAGGGGCGCTTCGGCGCCCCTCCGTCGCGTCCGGGATCCGGTGGATCGACCGGGGTGTTGGTCCGCTGTCCCGTTCGGCGGTCCGTGCGCCGTCCGCCTCGGCGGAAGGCGGTCAGCCCGAGGAGCTCATCGACTCGAGCATCGCCGCCATCTGCCGGTGCACCAGGTTCACGGCCTGCAGGGGCCGGATCATCACCCGGAACTCGACGATCCGACCGTCGGGGTTGCAGCGGATGATGTCGACGCCGTTGACGTAGAGGCCGTCGATCGTCGTCTCGAACTCGAGCACGGCGGTGTCGCCGGAGAGCACCTGCTTGGTGTAGCGGAAGCTGCCGCCGGGCATCGCGACGTCAGCCGGGTGGTCGCCGGCGTCGTCGCCCGTCGGCGCGTCGCCGGGGAGCGCCTGGGTGGCGGCGGTCAGGTAGAGCGTGGTGATCGCCTTGCCTCGCTGGGGGGTGAACACGATCGGCGAGTGGAACACGACGTCGTCGTCGAGGAGCTCGTCGAGGGCGTCCGGGCGGGCGCCGCGCAGGAACTCGTGCCAGGTGTCGATGACTGCTGCGATGGGTTCGCTCATCGGCCCAGTGTCGCGCCGCATCCAGCCGGATGGACCCTCGGCGCAGCGGCCGCTACGCTGGCTCGCCGTGCCCGGAGCGCCGGGCGTGCTTCTTGACAGTCGATGAGACCCGTGCGGCCCAGGCGGTCGCGAACCCCGGAGAGTGCAGCCATGGCAGCCGACCAGAAGATCCGCATCCGCCTGAAGGCCTACGACCACGAGGTCATCGACCAGTCGACCAAGAAGATCGTCGAGACCGTGACCCGCACCCAGGCGTCGGTCCGGGGCCCGATCCCGCTGCCCACCGAGAAGCACCGCTTCACCGTCATCCGCTCGCCGCACAAGGACAAGGACTCCCGCGAGCACTTCGAGATGCGGATCCACAAGCGGCTGATCGACATCATCGAGCCGACCCCCAAGACCGTCGACTCGCTGCAGCGCCTCGACCTGCCCGCCGGCGTCGACATCGAGATCAAGATCCAGAACGCCTGACGCCCGCGTCCCGCCGCCGAACTTGTAGCTGGCGGTTGCTCAGGCGACCTGTGGGCTACAAGTTCGGCGGCGTTCCGCATTCTTGTAGCTCCCGGTTGCTCGGACGGCGTGTGGGCTACAAGTTCGGCGGCGGTCCGCGTTCTTGTAGCTGGCGGTCGCTCGGGTGACCTGTGGGCTACAAGTTCGGCGGGGGCTGCTCAGCGCGAGGCGCTGGAGAACTTGCGGAACGACAACGCTCCGAACACGACGGTGATGCCGACGGCCCAGGCGATCGAGATCCACAGGTCATTGCCGGGGTCCATGCCGTTGTAGAGCGCCCGGACCGCGTTGGTCACGACGGTGAACGGGTTGTGCTCCGCGATCGGCTGGAGCCAACCCGGCATGGTCGACGGGTCGACGAACGCCGAGGACACGAACGTCATCGGGAACATCCAGATGAAGCCTGCGGAGTTGGCCGCTTCGACCGACTTGACCGACAGGCCGATCAGCGCCTGGATCCAGCTGAAGGCGAACGCGAACGCCAGCAGCAGCACGGTGGCCAGCACCGCGTTCGCCAACCCGCCCTCCAGACGGAACCCGACGATCAGGCCGACGATCATCATGATGGCGAAGGTGAACGTGTTGCGGACCAGATCCGATGTGGTGCGCCCGACCAGCACCGCCGAGGGGTACATCGGCAGTGAGCGGAGCCGGTCGATGAAGCCCTTCTGCATGTCCTCGGCGATGCCGATGCCGGTGAAGGCCGATCCGAACACGACGGTCTGGGCGAAGATGCCCGGCACGACGAACTGCTGGTAGCTCGAGTAGCCGGGAACGGTGATGGCGCCGCCGAACACGTAGACGAACAGCACCACGAACATGATCGGCTGGATCGTGGCGAACACCAGCAGGTCGGGGTTGCGCCAGGTCGCGGTCAGGTGTCGTCCGGCCTCGACCCGGATGTCGCTGGCGAGCCAGCGCGGTCCGGTCGGCACCGTGTGCGACGAGATCGTTGACGGTGCCGCGACGCTCGGATCGGGGGCGGTGGTGGTCATCGTGGTGCTCCAGCGGTGGTGGGGGGCGTGTCGGCCGATGTCGCCGGTCGGCCCGGTTCCGGGCCGGAATCGGCGTCGACGCCGGGATCGTCGGTGGTGGCGGTGTGGCCGGTGAGCTGGAGGAACACGTCGTCGAGGGTGGGTTCGTGTGCGGCGACGTCGAGGACGTCGAGGCCCGCGGCGTCGAGAGCACGCACCACGGTGGGAACCACGTGATCGGTCCGGGTGACCGGGACCGAGACGGTCCGGGCCACGGCGTCGACCGATTCGACCGCTCCGGCGGGAACCAGGTCCGCGAGCAGCCCTCGCACGCGGGGCAGGTCGGCCGGATCCGACAGGGTGACGGTCACGCTCGATCCGCCGCTTCGGGCCTTCAGCTCCTCTTCGGTGCCCCGGGCGATCACGGTGCCCTTGTCGATGACGACGATGTCGTCGGCCAGGCGCTCGGCCTCGTCCAGGTACTGGGTGGTGAGCAGCAACGTGGTGCCGTCGGCGACCAGGCCGTCGATCACGTCCCACATCTCCAGCCGGCTGCGTGGGTCGAGGCCCGTGGTCGGCTCGTCGAGGAACAGCACCGACGGTCGGGCGATCAGGCTCATGGCGATGTCGAGCCGGCGCCGCATGCCACCGGAGTAGCCCTTGACCACACGATCAGCGGCCTGGTCCAGGCTGAAGCGGTCGAGCAGCTCGCGTCCCCGGGCGGCGGCGTCGGCCTTGCGCATGTGGAACAGACGTCCGACCAGCTGGAGGTTCTCGATCCCGGTGAGCCGCTCGTCGACCGCGGCGTACTGGCCGGTCAGCCCGATTCGGGCCCGGGCCTGACGGGGGTGGCGACCCACGTCGATGCCGTCGATGAGCGCCCGGCCGCCGTCGGCGCGCAGCAGGGTGCTGAGGATGCGCACCGCGGTGGTCTTGCCGGCCCCGTTGGGGCCGAGGACGCCGAGCACGGTGGCTCGTGGGATCTCGAAGCTGACGCCTCGCAGCGCCTCGGTGTCGCCGAATCTCTTGACGAGGCCGTCGGCGACGACGGCGGGATCGGTGGAGGTCACGGCGGCGCACAGTAGCCACCTCCGCTGACAGCGCCCCCGCTATTTCCCCGTTCTGTAGTGCGAGATCCAGGCGAACGCCTGGATCTCGCACTACAGAACGGGAGTGGGGGCGGCAGAACGGGAGTGGGGGATCCGGACTTGGCGGCCACCGAGGGCGCTGCTAGTCTCACCCGGTCGTCACGGACGGCTCGTTGCGCTCCGGTCCCCGGAGAGACAGGGCCACCGTGTGATCCCGACTCCCAGGTCGTCGTTCGGGTCGCTGCGTGCGCCCCGTGTCGGTCTCCCGGAATCGTTATCAACCGACGTCCGCGCAGGCCCACGGCACACGGCCGGGGAACCGCACGGCACAATCGAGACGTCGCTCCGCCCGGACCTGCTCCGCGCGGAGCGTCTGCGTGAGCGGCGCCGAATCGGTCCCAACCGGGGACGACGGACGTCGATGGACCTCGCCGAAGGAACCTGAACCACGATGGCGAAAACAGCTGCACTGGTAGGAGAGAAGCTGGGCATGACCCAGGTCTGGGACGAGTCGAACCGGATCGTCCCGGTCACCGTGCTGCGCGTCTCACCGGCCCGGGTCGTGCAGATCCGGACCCCGGAGAAGGACGGCTACAGCGCACTGCAGGTGACCTACGGCCACCGGGACGCCCGCAAGCTGACCAAGCCCCTGGCCGGCCACTACGCCAAGGGCGACGTGGACCCGGGGGTCCGCCTGGTCGAGCTCCGACTGGACGACATCTCCGCGTACGAGGTCGGCCAGACCCTCGACGCCGACACGTTCGCCGCCGGCGACCTGATCGACGTCACCGCGGTGAGCAAGGGCAAGGGCTTCGCCGGCGCCATGAAGCGCCACGGCTTCAAGGGCCAGGGCGCCTCGCACGGTGCGCACCGCGTGCACCGCAAGCCCGGCTCGATCGGCCAGTGCGCCACCCCGGCCCGCGTGTTCAAGGGCGTCCGCATGGCCGGTCGCACCGGCGGGACCAAGGTCACCACCCTGAACCTCGAGGTGGTCAAGGCCGACACCGACCAGGAGGTCATCCTGGTCCGCGGTGCGGTGCCCGGCCCCACGGGCGGGGTCGTGCTGCTGCGCAACGCCGTGAAGCGCTCCGCCAGCAAGGAAGGTGCCGCCTGATGGCCTCGATCACTCTCCACGACGCCTCCGGTGCCTCCACGGGCACCGTCGAGCTCGACGACGCCACCTTCGGCATCGAGCCCAACGTGGCCGTCATGCACCAGGTCGTCACCGCCCAGCTCGCCGCCAAGCGGGCCGGCACCCAGTCGACCCGGACCCGGGCCGAGGTCGCCGGCGGTGGCGCCAAGCCCTGGAAGCAGAAGGGCACAGGCCGGGCCCGCGCCGGCTCGAGCCGGTCGCCGATCTGGCGTGGCGGCGGCGTCGCCCTGGGCCCCAAGCCCCGCAAGTACGACCAGAAGACCCCCAAGAAGATGAAGCGCCTGGCGCTGCGCTCGGCCCTGTCGGACCGCGCTGCGGACGACAAGGTCGTGGTCGTCTCCGCCTGGGACTTCGACACCCCGTCGACCAAGGCCGCGGCCGCGGCGCTGGCCGCCATGGGCGTCGAGGGTCGGGCACTCGTCGTGCTGAGCCCCGACGACGTCACCGCCTGGAAGAGCTTCCGCAACCTGCCGTCGGTGCACGTCCTCACCGCCGGTGAGCTCAACACCTACGACGTCCTGGTCAGCGACCACGTCGTGTTCACCGAGGCCACCCTGCCCACGTCCGCTCCGGCCGTCGCCGAGCCCGCCGCCGACACCTCCGAGGAAGGGGCCTGATCGTGAAGGATCCCCGCGACGTCATCATCCGGCCGGTCGTCTCCGAGAAGTCCTACGGGCTGCTCGACACCGGCGTCTACACCTTCATCGTCGCTCCCAGCGCCTCCAAGCCCGAGATCCGCGACGCGGTCCAGGCCATCTGGCCCGGCGTGAAGGTCAAGAAGGTCAACACGCTCAACCGCAAGGGCAAGAAGCGGCGCAACCGCCGTTCGCCCACCTTCGGCAGCCGGCCCGACACCAAGCGGGCCGTCGTCACCCTGGCCGAAGGTGACCAGATCGACCTGTTCGAGGTGAAGTGACATGGCGGTTCGCAAGCGCAAGCCCACCAGCCCCGGTCGTCGGTTCCAGACCGTCTCGGACTTCAGCGACATCACCCGCTCCACCCCGGAGAAGTCCCTCGTCGCCAAGAAGTCCAAGACCGGTGGCCGCAACAACCACGGCCGCAAGACCGCACGTCACCGCGGCGGCGGTCACAAGCAGCAGTACCGCGTGATCGACTTCAAGCGGCGCAAGGACGGCGTGCCGGCCAAGGTCGCCGCCATCGAGTACGACCCCAACCGCACCTGTCGCATCGCCCTGCTGCACTACCTCGACGGCGAGAAGCGCTACATCCTCGCCCCCAAGGGACTCAACGTCGGCGACATGGTCCAGTCCGGCCAGGGTGCCGAGATCCGCTCCGGCAACGCCCTGCCGCTGCGCTACATCCCGGTCGGCACCGTCGTGCACAACGTCGAGTTCAAGCCGGGCGCCGGCGGCAAGATGGCCCGCTCGGCCGGCTCGAGCGTGCAGCTCGTGGCCAAGGAGGGCGACTACGCCACCCTGCGTCTCCCCTCGACCGAGATGCGCCGCGTCCCGATCGACTGCCGGGCCACCGTCGGCGAGGTCGGCAACTCCGAGCACGACCTCGTCAAGATCGGCAAGGCCGGCCGCAACCGCTGGAAGGGCGTGCGCCCGCAGACCCGCGGTGTGGCCATGAACCCCGTCGACCACCCGCACGGTGGTGGCGAGGGCAAGACCTCGGGTGGTCGTCACCCGGTGTCGCCCTGGGGCAAGCCCGAGGGCCGCACCCGCAACAAGAACAAGCCGTCCCAGAAGCTGCTCGTGCGCCGTCGCCGGACGCGCGGATCGCGCCGGTGACAAGGGAGATCTGAGATGCCTCGCAGCCTGAAGAAGGGTCCCTTCGTGGACGACCACCTGCTCAAGAAGGTGGACGACCTCAACGAGAAGGGCCAGAAGAACGTGATCAAGACCTGGTCGCGTCGCTCCACGATCATCCCCGAGATGGTCGGCCACACGATCGCCGTCCACGACGGCCGCAAGCACGTGCCGGTGTACGTGACCGAGTCGATGGTCGGCCACAAGCTCGGCGAGTTCGCTCCCACCCGGACCTTCAAGTTCCACGCCGGGCAGGAGAAGGGCGCGAGGGGTCGGCGATGACCGGACCCAAGACCAACGAGCGGCCCGGCGTTCGCGCCCAGCACCGCCACGCCCGGATGTCGGCCACCAAGGCCCGGGTCGTGCTCGACCTGATCCGGGGCAAGTCCGTGGCCGAGGCCCGGACCATCCTGCAGTTCTCCGAGCGGGGCGCGGCCGACGTCATCATCAAGGTGCTCGACTCCGCCGTCGCCAACGCGGCGAACAACAACGACATCCCGCCCGAGGAGCTCTTCGTCGCCACCGCCTACGCGGACGAGGGCCCCACGCTCAAGCGCTGGCGCCCCCGGGCCCGCGGTCGGGCCACCCGCATCCGCAAGCGCACCTGCCACATCACGATCATCGTGGGGCGCTACTCGGTCGAGGAGTTCGACCGGATCCGCGCCCGTCAGGCCGAGTCCGGCCGGGCCACCCCCGACGCCGCATCGGCCCGGGCCCGTCGCGTGGCCGGCAGCAAGCGCCGCTCCGGTGCCGCCGCCGAGGAGGCGCCGGCAGAGGACAGCACGGCAGAGGACAGCACCGTCGAAGAAAGCACGGTCGACGAGGCCGCGACCGACGAGGCGACCGCCGAGCAGGCCGGTGACGAGGCGGCGACCGACGAGGTCGTCTCCGACGCCGAGGCCGAGGCGGCCGACGATGCGGCCGACGCCGACTCCGACGCCTCCGACGACAGCGATGGCGAGACCGAGAAGAAGGACGAGGACTGATGGGCCAGAAGGTCAACCCCTACGGCTTCCGCCTCGGCACCACCACGGACTGGAAGTCCCGGTGGTTCGCCACCCGTGAGGAGTACGTCGACTACCTCATCGAGGACTGGAAGATCCGCGACTACCTGATGAACAAGCTGCCGAACGCGGCCATCAGCCGGATCGAGGTCGAGCGCACCCGCGACCGACTCCGCGTCGACGTGCACACCGCCCGTCCCGGCATCGTCATCGGACGCCGCGGCGCCCAGGCCGACGAGCTGCGCGCGGACCTCACCAAGCTGACCGGCAACCCCAAGGTCCAGCTGAACATCCAGGAGATCAAGCAGCCCGAGGTCGACGCCGCGCTGATCGCCCAGGGCGTGGCCGACCAGCTCGCCAACCGCATCGCGTTCCGGCGGGCCATGAAGCGGGCCGTCCAGAACGCCCAGAAGGCCGGCGCCCTCGGCATCCGGGTCCAGTGCTCCGGTCGCCTCGGCGGCTCCGAGATGAGCCGCACCGAGTGGTACCGCGAGGGTCGCGTCCCGCTGCACACGCTGCGCGCCGACATCGACTACGGCTTCCGCGAGGCCCGCACCCCGGCCGGTCGCATCGGCGTCAAGGTCTGGATCTACAAGGGCGACATCCTGCCCTACAAGAGCGCCAACGAGGACAAGATCACCAAGGAGGCCGCCATGGCCGTCGGCGAGACCGCCGGCCAGGAGCGTCCCCGGGTCGTGTCCACCAAGCCCGTGGCCCCCGCAGCTGCGGCGGCTCCGGCCTCGCCCGCGCCGGCACCCGAGGTGTCCGACGAGGACCTCAAGCCGCTGGTCCAGGAGGCGGACCCCGAGTTCGAACGCCTGCTCGCCGAGGAGGAGGAGATCGAACGCTCCACCCGCGAGCACCACGAGACCCCGCACTTCCGACCGGGAGACGCTGACTGATGTTGATGCCCCGCAAGGTCAAGCACCGCAAGCAGCACCGCGGCCGTACCAAGGGTGTCTCCAAGGGCGGCACCAACGTGACCCACGGCCAGTACGGCATCCAGGCCCTCGAGCCCGGGTGGATCACCGCCCGCCAGATCGAGGCCGCCCGTATCGCCATGACCCGCCACATCAAGCGTGGCGGCAAGGTGTGGATCAACGTCTTCCCCGACAAGCCGGTGACCCAGAAGCCGGCCGAGACCCGGATGGGATCCGGCAAGGGCAACCCGGAGCGCTGGGTCGCCGTCGTGCGCCCCGGACGGGTGCTCTTCGAGCTCAGCTACCCCGACGACGCCATCGCCCGCGGTGCGCTGAACCGGGCCATCCAGAAGCTGCCGGTGAAGGCCAAGATCATCACCCGCGAGGAGGAGATCTGATGGCGAAGGACACCAGCGTCGCCTCCCTGGGCGACGAGCAGCTGATCGAGCGCCTCGCCGAGGAGAAGGACCGCCTCTTCAAGCTGCGGTTCCAGCTGGCCACCGGCCAGCTCGAGAACTCGGCCCGGATCGGTCAGACCAAGAAGGACATCGCCCGCATCAACACCGAGCTGCGGGCCCGTGAGATCGCGGCGGCAGAAGCCGCGATCGGGAGCGAGGCGTCATGAGCGACGACACCGCGACGACCGGCACAGAGCGCAACGCCCGCAAGGTGCGCGAGGGCATCGTCACGTCCAACAAGATGGAGCGCACCGCCATCGTCACCGTGACCGAGCGTGTCCGTCACCCCCGGTACAACAAGACGATGCAGCAGGACAAGAAGCTGTACGTCCACGACGAGACCAACGACCTCAACGTCGGCGACCGCGTGCGCGTCATGGAGACCCGGCCGCTGTCCAAGCTGAAGCGCTGGCGGGTCCTCGAGATCGTGGAGCGCGCCCGATGATCCAGCAGGAGAGCCGCCTCCGGGTGGCCGACAACTCCGGAGCCCGAGAGGTGCTCGTCATCAAGGTCCTCGGTGGCTCCCGCCGCCGGTACGCCTCGATCGGCGACATCTTCGTGGCCACCGTCAAGGACGCCCTGCCGGGCGCGGCGGTCAAGAAGGGCGACGTCGTCAAGTGCGTCGTCGTGCGCACCAAGAAGGAGCGGCGTCGTCCCGACGGCAGCTACATCCGCTTCGACGAGAACGCGGCTGTCCTCATCAACGACCAGAAGCTGCCCCGCGGGACCCGCATCTTCGGCCCCGTCGGACGTGAGCTGCGCGACAAGAAGTTCATGCGCATCGTGTCGCTCGCCCCGGAGGTGATCTGACCCATGGCGAACCTGAAGATCCGCAAGGGCGACCGCGTCCGGGTCCTGTCCGGCAAGGACAAGGGCAAGGAGGGCGAGGTCATGTCGGTCGACCCGGCCGCCAACAAGGCGATCGTCGAGGGCGTCAACGTGGCCAAGCGCCACCAGAAGCCCACCCGCTCCATGCAGCAGGGCGGCATCATCGACAAGGCGATGCCGATCCACGTGTCGAACCTGGCCCTGATCGACAGCACCGGCAAGGCGACCCGAGCCGGCTACCGCATCGGAGCGGACGGGACCAAGACCCGTGTCGCCCGCAGCAACGGAGGTGAGCTGTGAGCACCGCCACGGCGATCGTCCCCCGCCTGAAGACCCGCTACAACGACGAGATCCGCTCGCAGTTGCTGGAGTCCCTGGGCCTGGGCAACATCATGGAGGTCCCCCGCCTCGAGAAGATCGTGGTCAACGTCGGCGCCGGCAAGGCGACCGAGAACCGCGGCCTGCTCGACAAGGTCGTCGAGGACCTGACCGCCATCTGCGGTCAGAAGCCGGTCATCACCAAGGCCAAGAAGTCGATCGCGGGCTTCAAGCTCCGCGAGGGCAACGCCATCGGCGTCAAGGTGACGCTGCGCGGCGACAACATGTGGGAGTTCTTCGACCGGCTGATCACGCTGGCGATCCCCCGCATCCGCGACTTCCGGGGCCTGTCGTCGAAGAGCTTCGACGGCCGGGGCAACTACACCTTCGGCGTGACCGAACAGTTGATCTTCCCCGAGATCGACTACGACAAGATCGATGCCTCACGGGGCATGGACATCACGATCGTGACCACCGCTCGAACCGATGCCGAAGGCCGCGCCCTGTTGGACGCCTTCGGCTTCCCGTTCCGTCGTGAAGGGCAGCAGTAATGGCGACCGAGGCTCTGAAGCAGAAGCAGCAGCGCAAGCCCAAGTTCAAGGTGCGGGCCTACACCCGGTGCCGCCGGTGTGGCCGGCCGCGCTCGGTGTACCGCAAGTTCGGCCTCTGCCGCGTGTGCCTGCGAGAGCTCGCACACGCGGGAGAGATCCCGGGCGTGACCAAGGCCAGCTGGTGAGGGGAGGGAGCACGACATGACCATGACCGACCCCATCGCCGACATGCTGACCCGCATCCGCAACGCGAACATCGCGATGCACGACGACGTCAGGATGCCCTCGTCCAAGCTGAAGGAGGCCCTCGCCGGCCTGCTCCAGAAAGAGGGCTACATCGTCGGGTTCTCCGTGACCGACAACCCGTCGGGCCCCGGCCAGTTCCTGAACATCGACATGAAGTACTCCGAGGAGCGACGCCGGGTGATCTCCGGCATCCGTCGTGTCTCCAAGCCGGGACTTCGCGTCTACCGCAAGCACGACGAGCTCGAGCGCGTCCTCGGAGGCCTCGGCATCGCCGTCCTGTCCACGAGCAAGGGACTCATGACCGACCGCGAGGCGCGCCGCCAGCGGGTCGGCGGTGAAGTCCTCTGCCACGTCTGGTGAGGTGAGCCCATGTCTCGAATCGGCAAGGCACCCATCGCCGTCCCGAGCGGCGTGACCGTCACCCTCGACGGGCAGTCCATCTCGGTCAAGGGCCCCAAGGGCGAGCTGTCGCGCACCTACTCCGAGCTGATCTCGGTCCGCCAGGACGGCGAGGAGCTCGTGGTGGAGCGCAGCGGCGACGACCGCGACTCCCGGGCCCAGCACGGCCTGGTCCGCTCCTTGATCCAGAACATGGTGACCGGCGTGACCCAGGGCTTCCAGAAGGACCTGGAGATCGTCGGCGTCGGCTACCGGGCCCAGGCCAAGGGGCAGGGCCTCGAGCTGTCGCTCGGGTTCTCGCACCCGGTCGTGGTCGACGCCCCCGACGGCATCTCCTTCAACGTCCCGGCGCCGACCCGCATCGAGGTCCACGGGATCGACAAGCAGCTGGTCGGCCAGGTGGCCGCCAACATCCGTGAGTGGCGCAAGCCGGAGCCCTACAAGGGCAAGGGCGTGCGCTACGCCGACGAGCATGTCCGCCGCAAGGCCGGCAAGGCCGGCAAGTGACAGGTGCGCAACCATGAGTGACAAGTCCAAGCAGAAGCGTGACAGCCGCATCCGTCGTCACGCCCGGGTGCGCCGCCAGGTCATGGGCACCCCCGAGCGTCCGCGCCTGGCCGTGTTCCGATCGAACCGCCACGTGGTCGCCCAGGTGATCGACGACCGCGCCGGTGTCACCCTCGCCGCCGCCTCCACGCTGGAGGGCGACCTGCGCTCCGGTGCCACCGGCAACGTCGCCGCCGCGGCCCGGGTCGGCACGCTCGTCGCCGAGCGGGCCAAGGCCGCCGGCATCGAGCAGGTGGTCTTCGACCGGGGCGGCTTCCGCTACCACGGTCGCGTCGCCGCCCTCGCGGATGCCGCCCGAGACGCAGGACTGGAGTTCTGATGGCCCCGAACAACGACATGGACCTGCGCGAGTCACGGGTCATCAACATCAACCGCGTCGCCAAGGTGGTGAAGGGCGGCCGTCGGTTCTCCTTCACCGCCCTGGTGGTGATCGGCGACGGCAACGGCCGGGTCGGCCTCGGCTACGGAAAGGCCAAGGAGGTGCCGCTCGCCATCCAGAAGGGGACCGAGGAGGCGCGCAAGAACCTCTTCACCGTCCCCCTCGCCGGCGGCACCATCATCCACCCGGTCATCGGCGTGGTCGGCGCCGGGCGCGTCCTGCTCAAGCCCGCCGCTCCCGGTACCGGCGTCATCGCCGGCGGTGCGGCCCGCGCCATCCTCGAAGAGGCCGGCATCCACGACGTGCTGTGCAAGTCGCTCGGCTCGTCGAACTACATCAACATCGCCAAGGCCACCGTCGACGGCCTCCGTCAGCAGCGCCGGCCCGACGAGATCGCCGCGCTGCGGGGTCTCCCGGTCGACGAGATCATCCCGGCGGGCCTGCTTCGGGCCTACCAGGAGTCCGAGCGGGGTCCGGCGCCCGAGCCCACCGAGGTGGCGTGATGGCTCAGATCAAGGTCACCCAGGTGCGGTCCTCGATCGGCACCAAGCCCAAGCAGCGCGGCACCCTGCGAGCCCTCGGCCTCGGCCGGATCGGCAAGAGCCACGTCCTGGAGGACACCCCCGACCTGCGGGGCCAGCTCCAGAAGGTGCCGCACCTCATCGAGATCGAGGAGCTGGACTGACATGAAGATCCATGACCTCAAGCCGGCCGACGGGTCGCGCAAGCGGCGCAAGCGCGTCGGTCGCGGCATCGGCGGCAAGGGCGGCAAGACCGCCGGCCGCGGCACCAAGGGCCAGAAGGCGCGCGACACCATCCCGGTGAGCTTCGAGGGCGGCCAGCTCCCGTTGTCCATGCGGGTGCCCAAGCTGCGCGGCTTCAACAACCCGTTCCGGGTCGAGTACCAGGCGATCAACCTCGACACGATCGCGGCGTCGGGCCTCGACGAGATCACCCCCGACACGCTGCGCTCCAAGGGCCTCGTGTCCAAGGGGGCGCTGGTCAAGGTGCTCGGTCGCGGCGAGATCGACCGCAAGGTCACCGTGAAGGTGCACGCCGTGTCGGCCTCGGCCGAGGCGGCGATCACCGCCGCGGGGGGCACGGTGGAGAAGCTGCCGCTGCCGTTCGCTGTGCGGCCGGCCTTCTCCGGCTCCGCCCACACCAACCGCTGACGGATCCGGGGCCCCGAGCGGCCCCGGACCCCGTCGGGGCGGCGGCGCTCGGCTACCCTCGGCCACCGGCCGCAGGCGCCGATCGCATCCGCTCAGGCCCGAACCGAACCGGTCGACGGTGATCGGGTCCGCCCGACACCAATCCGCCCAGGAGCTGCAGTGTCCCGAATCGGCAACATCATCAAGGTGCCGGACCTCCGCAACAAGGTCCTGTTCACCCTGATGATGCTCGTCCTGTACCGCTTCGGCAGCTACGTGCCCGTGCCGGGCATCGACCAGAACGCCGTGGCCGCCATCGAGGACCAGGCCCGCCAGGGTGGCGTGCTGGCGTTCCTCCAGCTGTTCTCCGGTCGGGCCCTGACCCGCTTCAGCCTGTTCGCGCTGGGGATCATGCCGTACATCACGGCGTCGATCATCATGCAGATCCTGGCCGTGGTGATCCCCAAGCTGCAGGAGTGGCAGCAGCAGGGAGCGGTCGGTCAGCGCAAGACCACCCAGTGGACCCGCTACGTCACCATCGGCATCTCGATCCTGCAGTCGACCGGCCTGGTGTTCCTGTTCCACAACGGCGGCGGTGGCCTCACCGGCGGTCAGTCCAACCTGGACCTCGTGCCGGGCTTCTCGCCCGCGATCGTGATGCTGATCGTGCTGACCTTTACCGCGGGCTCGGCGCTGCTGATGTGGATGGGCGAGCTGATCACCACCCGCGGCATCGGCAACGGCATGTCGCTGATCATCTTCTGCTCGGTCGTGTCGGGTCTGCCCTCCGCGTTCTCGGCGGTGTACGCGGCCGAGAACGGAGCGGTGAAGCTGGCGATCTTCATCGCCTTCTTCCTGGTGCTGCTCGTGTTCATCGTCTTCATCGAGCTCGGCCAGCGCCGCATCCCGGTGCAGTTCGCCAAGCGGGTGGTCGGTCGGCGCATGTACTCGGGGCAGAGCACCTACATCCCGCTCAAGGTCAACCAGGCCGGCGTGATCCCGATCATCTTCGCCTCGGCGGTGATCAACCTGCCGGTCCTGCTCAGCCAGGTCCTGCCCAGCGACGGCTGGGGGGCGTCGGTGTCGAAGTTCATCAACGACTACCTGGCCGACACGACCAACATGGTGTACCTGGCGTTCCTGGGCCTGCTCATCGTCGGCTTCACCTACTTCTACACGGCGATCGCCTTCGACCCGGTCCAGCAGGCCGACAACCTGCGCAAGCAGGGCGGGTTCATCCCCGGCATCCGACCCGGACCGCAGACCGAGCACTACCTGACCAAGGTGCTCAACCGCATCACCCTGCCCGGCGCGCTGTTCGTGGCCATCCTGGCCATCTCGCCGACGATCCTCGTCGGGGTCCTGCTGGGTTCGAGCGCCAGCGGCGCCGCCTACTCGATCGGCGGCAGCTCGCTGCTGATCGCTGTCGGCGTGGCGCTCGAGACCATGAAGCAGGTCGACAGCCAGTTGATGATGCGCAACTACGAAGGATTCCTGTCGGCCAAGAAGTGACCGGTGGCGACTCTGCCGCCGTCCCGTCCGTCCCCTCCGCCCGCCCCGGTTCGCCGAGCGGGCCCGGGTGTCACCCCACGGAGTACGCCATGAGCTCACTGCGACTGATCGTCTTCGGCCGGCAGGGCGCGGGGAAGGGCACTCAGGCGGTGCGCCTGGCCGACCACTACGGCATCCCCCACATCTCGACCGGCGACATGCTGCGGGCCGCCGCGGCGTCGGGATCGGACTTCGGCCGTCAGGTCAAGGAGATCATGGACTCCGGTTCGCTGGTCAGCGACGAGGTCATGGAGGGCGTGGTGGCCGAGCGGCTCGCGCAGCCCGACGCGGCGGCGGGGTTCCTGCTCGACGGCTACCCGCGCACCCCCGGTCAGGCCGAGTACCTCCAGACGCTGCTCGCCCCCGACGGCGTGCAGGCGGCGATCAACCTCGAGGTGCCCGAGGACGTCGTCGTCGACCGCATCACCGGTCGACGGGTCTGCTCGTCGTGCGGCGCCACCTACGCCCTCGGCCGCGACGAGTCGGCGGTCTCCGGGCTGTGCGCCAACTGCGGGGGTGAGGTGCTGCAGCGTCCCGACGACACCGAGGACGCCGTCCGCAAACGGCTGGCCCTGTACGCCGAGTCGACCGAACCGCTGCTCAACTGGTTCCGGGAGCGGGACCTGCTCGTCGACGTCGACGGCGTCGGCGACCCCGACGACATCGCCGCGGCGCTGGTGGCCCGGATCGACGAGCGCCGTTCCGGCGCCCCCGGGGCGGGGTCGTGACCGGCCGGGATCGACCCGACCGGGGAGCCTCGCACAGCCGCCTTTGATCGCGGCGGACCGTTGACATATATTTGCCCGTCGGCCCGTCAGGACCCCGTCCTTGCACGCGCCGTGCGACCCACCCCGCTGTAGTCCGTGCGACTGGGGATCCATCAGGAGGAAGTGTTCTGCCCAAGCCGAAGGAAGACGCCATCGTCCTCGAGGGGACGGTCATCGAGCCGCTCCCCAACGCCATGTTCCGGGTCGAGCTCGAGAACGGGCACAAGGTCCTGGCGCACATCTCCGGGAAGATGCGGATGCACTACATCCGGATCCTGCCGGGGGACAAGGTCCAGGTGGAGCTCACCCCCTACGACCTCACCCGGGGTCGGATCACCTACCGCTACAAGTGACGCACGGTCGTCACCGCAACCGAGCGCCGTCACCCCCGACGGCCGTCGAATGATCGAGAAGTCCGCATGAAGGTCAAGCCCAGCGTCAAGAAGATCTGCGAGAAGTGCCGTGTCATCCGCCGCAACGGTCGGGTGATGGTCATCTGCGACAACCCGCGCCACAAGCAGCGCCAGGGCTGAGCAGCTCGCCTCCGAGAAAGCAGGACAGGAACCAATGGCACGCATCGCCGGCGTCGACATCCCGAGGGAGAAGCGCCTCGTCATCTCCCTCACCTACATCTACGGCATCGGTCGCACCGCGTCCGAGCAGATCTGCGACACCGCCGGGATCGACCCGTCCACCCGCGTCCGGGACCTGACCGACGCCGAGGTGACCCAGCTCCGATCGGTGATCGAAGAGGGCTACAAGGTCGAGGGCGACCTCCGTCGTGAGGTCAACCAGAACATCAAGCGCAAGATGGAGATCGGCTGCTACCAGGGCCTGCGCCACCGTCGCGGCCTGCCGGTCCGGGGTCAGCGCACCCACACCAACGCCCGCACCCGCAAGGGTCCCAAGAAGACCGTCGCCGGCAAGAAGAAGGTCCGCAAGTAATGGCAAAGCCACCGGCCGGGGGCCGTCGTCCCCGGAAGAAGGAACGCAAGCACGTCACCCACGGCGTCGCTCACATCAAGAGCTCGTTCAACAACACGATCATCTCGATCACCGACCTCGAGGGCAACGTCCTGGCGTGGGCCTCGGCGGGCAACGCCGGGTTCAAGGGCTCCCGCAAGTCCACCCCGTTCGCCGCCCAGCTCGCGGCCGAGCAGGCCGCCCGGCGGGCCATGGAGCACGGCGTGCGCAAGGTCGACATCGTGGTCAAGGGCCCGGGCTCGGGCCGCGAGACCGCCATCCGATCCATCCAGAACGTGGGCATCGAGGTGACCGGCATCAAGGACGTCACCCCCGTGCCGCACAACGGCTGCCGTCCCCCCAAGCGTCGGAGGCTCTGACCCATGTCCCGCTACACCGGCCCCCGCGCCCGCGTCTCGCGCCGGCTCGGCACCAACATCTGGGGCACCAACGGCGAGAACATCGCCATGGAGAAGCGCCCCTACCCGCCCGGCGAGCACGGCCGCACCCGTCGTCGGGGCAACGTCAGCGAGTACCTGCTCCAGCTGCAGGAGAAGCAGAAGGCCCGCTTCGCCTACGGCATGACCGAGAAGCAGTTCCGCAACCTCTACGAGGAGGCGAACCGCCGCCAGGGCGTCACCGGCGAGAACCTGCTGCGCTACTGCGAGCAGCGCCTCGACAACGTCGTGTACCGCGCCACGTGGGCGGCCACCCGCCCGCAGGCCCGCCAGTTCGTGACCCACGGCCACGTCGAGGTCAACGGCCGCCGGGTCAACGTGCCCAGCTACCGGGTCCGCAAGGGCGACGTCATCCGCCTTCGCGAGAAGTCCCGCCAGATGCTGGTCATCCAGTGGAACATGGACACCCTCGGTCGCGTCGCCGCCCCCTGGCTCGACACGACCGACGGCGGCCAGGAGGTCACCGTCCGCGAGCTCCCGCTGCGCGAGCACATCGACGTCCCGGTGCGCGAACAGCTCATCGTCGAGCTCTACTCCAAGTAGGCCCGAGGCCCCCCCCCCCCCCCCCCCCCCCCCCCCCCCCCCCCCCCCCCGCCCCCCCCCGCACATCCCCCTTCCCCCCCCCCCCCCCCCGCCCCCCGGGCCCTGCGGGCCCCCACCCCCATTCCGAATAAAAGAGAAGACCCCCGGGTGTGTTTTTTTGGCGCAAAAGGGGGGGGGGGGGGGGGGGGGGGGGGGGGGGGGGGTCAGATCTCGACCTGGGAGCCGACCTCGATGACCTGCTCGGGCGGCAGCTTGAAGAACCGCGACGCGGAGGACGCGGCGCGCAGCATGAACGCGAACAGGCGCTCCCGCCAGGGAGCCATCGACACGATCTCGCTCGGGATGACCGTCTCGCGACCCAGGAAGAACGTGACCTCGCCGACGTCGAGGCGCGTCCCGCCGATCTCGAGTCCGTCGATGGCCTCGGGGACGCTCAGTTCCTCCATGAACCCGTGACGGAGGGTGATCTGGCACAGGCCCCGCCCGAACTCGACGATCTCGACGGTCTCGGATTCGGGCACGTACGGCTCGGTGGCGGTGACGACCGACAGCAGGATCACCCGGCGGTGCAGGACCCGGTTGTGCTTGGTGTTGGCGAGGAGCGACGGCGGGGCGACGCCGTCGCCGCGGAACATGAACACCGCCGTCCCCGGCGCCCGGGCGATGTCCTCGGGCAGCCGGGCGATGAAGTCCCGGATCGGTACCCGGCCCACCTCGAGGCGTTCGGCGACCACACGCCGCCCGGTCCGCCATGTGGTCATGGCCACCATGATCACGGCGCCTACGAGCAGCGGGAACCAACCGCCGGCGGGGATCTTGAAGACGTTGGCGGCGAAGAACCCGAACTCGAGCGCCCCCAGCGGCAGGCAGAGGACCAGCGCCCGCGGCGCCGACCAACCCCAGTTGAGCCGGCACAGCTTGTAGAAGAGCAGCGTCGTCACGAACATCGTCGCCGTCACCGCGATCCCGTACGCGGCGGCGAGCCCCGAGGACTCCTGGAACACGAGCACCAGGCCGATGCACCCCGCGGCCAGCAGCCAGTTGACCAGCGGCAGGTACACCTGTCCGGCGTGGGCGGCGGAGGTGTGGCGAACCGTCATGCGGGGCAGGTAGTCGAGGCGCATCGCCTGCACCGTCATCGAGAACGCGCCCGAGATCAGCGCCTGGGACGCGATCACCGCCGCGGCGGTGGCCAGAACGACCAGCGGCCACCGGGCCCAGTTGGGCGCCATCAGGAACAAGGGGTTGGAGATGGATTCCGGCTCGCGCAGCAGCATGGCGCACTGCCCGAAGTAGTTGAGGACGAGGGCCGGGAACGCGACCAGGAACCACGAGCGCTGGATGGGTCGCCGCCCGAAGTGCCCCAGGTCCGCGTAGAGGGCCTCGCCTCCGGTGACGACCAGGAACACCGACCCGAGCGACAGGAAGCCGTCGATGCCGTTGCTGGTCAGGTACTCCGCCGCGTACAGAGGGTTGACAGCAGCGAAGATGCGAGGCTCACGCAACGCCTGGCTGACGCCGAGCACCGCCAGCACCGAGAACCAGATCAGCATCACCGGACCGAAGAGGCTGCCGACGGTGCCGGTCCCCCGGTGCTGGATGGCGAACAGACCGATGAGGATCAGCACCGCCAGTGGCAGCACCCAGGCGCTCAGCGCCGGCAACGCCACCTCGAGGCCCTCGGTGGCCGACAGCACGGTGATGGCCGGGGTGATCACGCCGTCGCCGTACAGCAACGCCATCCCGAACAGGCCGAGCAGCAGCAGCACCGCCATCGTCCCGGTGACCTTGCGGGCCGCACCGTCGCCGACCACCAGCGCGGTCAGGGCCAGGATGCCGCCCTCTCCGTGGTTGTCGGCCCGCAGGATGAACAACACGTACTTGACGCTGACGACCAGGATCAGCGACCACACCACCAGGGAGCACGCCCCCATGACGTTGGCGTGGTCGACCGGGATCGAGTGGTGCTCGAACGTCTCTCGCAGCGCGTACAGCGGACTGGTGCCGATGTCGCCGAACACGACCCCGAGGGACCCGACGATGAGCGCCGCTCCGCCCACCCCGCGGGCGCCGCGTCGACCGGATGCGGTGACGGGCGCGGACGGGGCGTGATCGGACGCAGGTTGGAGGGTCGAGCCGGTCATGGATGTAGTCGTCAGTCGCCGACGATGCCGTTCATGCGGGCCAGGGTGCGCAGCATGACCTCGTCGGCTCCGCCGCCGATCGACCACAGGCGGGTGTCGCGGAAGAACCGGGCCGGCCAGTTCTCCTCGACGTAGCCCATCCCGCCGTGGAACTGGACGGCCAGGTCGGCCATCCGGCGGGCCAGGCGGGCAGCCTTGAGCTTGGCGACGGTCGCCTGGCGGGTGATGTCCTCGCCGTTCAGGTAGGCGGCGACCGCGGCCCAGTTGTGGTGACGGACCAGGTCCAGGTCCGCGGCCAGGTCGGCCAGCTCGTACTGCAGCGCCTGGTTGGCCATCAGCGGGGCGCCGAACGCCTGGCGTTCACGCAGGTAGGCGACGGTCCGTTCCAGCGCCAGCTCGGTGGCACCCACCATCTGGTACGCGGCGATCATCCGCTCGTTCTGGAACTGGGCCATCTGCTGCTGGAAGCCGCGCCCCGCCTCACCGATCGTGTTGGCGACCGGCACCCGGACGTCGTCGAAGCTGAGCTCGGCGGTGTCCGATGCCCGCATCCCGAGCTTGTCGAGCTTGCGACTCACCGAGAAGCCGGGCGTGTCGGTCGGGACGATCACCTGGCTCATGCCCCGGTAGCCGCCCTCGTCGGAGGTGCGACACAGCAGGCAGATCCAGTCGGCCTGGGTGCCGTTGGTGATCCACAGCTTGGTGCCGTTGATGACCCACTCGTCGCCGTCGCGCACGGCCCGGGTGCGCACCCCGGCCACGTCGGATCCGGCGTCGGGCTCCGACACGCCGATGGCGGCGACGTGCTCGCCGGCGATCGCGGGGCGCAGGTAGCGCTCCTTGAGCTCGGCGGTGCCGAACCGGTGCAGAGCCGGGGTGGCCATGTCGGTCTGGACGCTGAGCGCCATGGACACTCCGAGCGATGCCGAGCGGCCCAGCTCCTCGCCCAGGATCATCGTGTAGGTGTGGTCCGCTCCCCCGCCGCCGTAGGCCGGGTCGTACTCGAGGCCCAGCAGGCCGAGCTCGCCGAAGCGGCGGAACAGGTCGTGCGCGGGGAAGTCGCCCTCGCGCTCCCACTCGTCCGCGTGGGCGTCGATCTCGTTGGTGACGACCTCACGCACGGTCTGGCGGAACAGGTGGTGTTCCTCGGTCAATTGGAGCACGCCGTCTCCTGCCTCGTCCGGTGCCCCCCGTTGGGCCCGGCGCAGGCTACCGGACCTGGCGAAACACCCGGACCGCCCGACGCTGATCGTGCCTGCTGGTCCCCAGGGTCGGACCCAACAGCAACGAGGACCCTCAACCCTCCACGTCGAGGTGCGGGAGGACTCGATCGAGCCACCGTGGCAGCCACCAGTTGGGTTCGCCGACCAGGGCCATCGTCGCCGGGAGCAGCACCATCCGCACCACCGTCGCGTCGATCGCGACAGCTGTGGCCAGACCGATCCCCATCATCTTCACGATCGGATCCGGACTCATGACGAATCCGACGAACACGCTGACCATGATGAGCGCCGCTGCGGTGATGACCTTCGCGGTCGCCCCGAGACCGGTCACGACGCTGTCGTTGTTCGAGCGACCGGCAAGGTGCTCCTCGCGGATGCGGGAGAGGATGAACACCTCGTAGTCCATCGACAGGCCGAACAGGATCGCGAACATCATCATCGGCACGAACGACGCGATCGGGACGGCCTCATCGAGTCCGATGAGGGAGCGACCCCAACCCCACTGGAACACCGCAACGACCACGCCGTACGCGGCTCCGATCGACAAGAGGTTCAGCAGCGCAGCCTTGAGCGGCACGAGGATCGAGCGGAAGACGATCATCAGCAGCAGGAACGACATCGCAACCACCGCGGAGATGAACCGGGGAAGCCGTTCGGCGATTCGGTCCGACTGGTCGATGAACGACGCGGTCGGCCCGCCGACGAGCACCTTCGCCCCGCTGTCCCCGACCGCCGACGGCAGCGTGTTCCCACGGAGCCGGTGAACCAGTTCGCTGGTGGCGCGGGCCTGAGGTTCGGTCGTCGGCACGGCGGTCAGGACCACGGTGTCCTGCGCCGAGTTCGTCGTCGGCGGTGACACGAAGCCGATTCCGGGATCTGTCGCCACGGCCTCGCGGATCAGCGTGACGACCTGAAGATCCGGCGATCGGCCGAGGTCGACGACGAGCAGGAGCGGGCCGTTGAAGCCGGCTCCGTAGCCGGCTGCGAGTAGGTCGTAGGCTCGGCGTTGGGTCGTGTCCGCCGGCTGGGTGCCGGCGTCGGCCTGACCGAGCTGCATGTCGATCAGGGGGACGGCCGCGATGAGAAGCACCGCTGTCGCCGCGATCGCGGATCGCCAGGGGCGGTGTGTGACCCACGAGGCCCATCGGACCCACCTCGTGGCAGTCGGTCCCTCGCCCGTCGGGGCGGCCTGCTCCACGACGGGACGGTGAGACGCACGCCACGATCGGGGGAGCACCCGCTCACCGACGAGCGCGAGGAGTGCCGGGAGCAGGGTGATGGCAACCACGACAGCAAAGGTGACGACGATCGCCGCTGAGTAGCCGAGTGCGGCGACGAACGGGATGCCCGCGAACTGCAGGCCGAGGATGGCGACCACCACCGTTGCGCCGGCGATGACGACCGCCTTGCCGGCGGTTGCGTTGGTCCTGCCGATCGACTCGTCGATCGGCATCCCGGACGCCAGGTTGTCACGGTGGCGACTGAGGACGAACAGCGCGTAGTCGATACCCACGCCCAGTCCGATCATGGTGCCCAACCGCGGGGCCACGGTGGGCACCTCGATCAGTCCGGACAGCAGACCGACGGCGGACAACCCGGCCAGCAGCCCGGTCGCAGCGGTGAGGAGAGGCAGTGCCATCGACGCCACGGTGCGGAAGGTCACGAAGAGGATGACGAGCGCGGCGACCACCCCGATGGCCTCAGCCGGCCCGGTCGATTCCTTCTTCAGGACCGTCGGAAGCTCACCGCCGAACTCGACCTGCACACCCGCACGCTCGGCCGTGGTACCGCTGGCGACGAGCGCGTCCAGCGCCGCATGACCCAGGTCGGCGGTGGAGCGGTCGTACTGCAGCGCCGCCACAGCGGTGCTGCGGTCCGGGGCGATTGCGCCCGGGGTCGTGAGCGGGTCGGTGACCGAGATGACGTGAGGCAGCGTCTGGAGGTCGGCAACCGTGGCCGAGACGGCATCCGCGGCGCTCCGCGAGTCGATCGTGGTGGTCTGCGTGTGGAAGACCACCATCGCGGTCGCGCCGGCCCGTTCGGGGAACCGTTGGCGGAGGAGGTCGACTGCCTGTTGCGACTCGACACCGGGAACCTCGAGGGAATCCACGGGCTGGCCGCCGACGGCGCGGTTCGTGATGGCGAGTGTCGCAAGGAGCAAGACCCAGCCGAAGACCACCAGCCACCTGCGCCCAGCGGATCCCCGGCCGATCCGGTACAGCCAGTTCGTCATTCGCCACCGTCCTTCTGGGGCTCGCACGAGACAGGGACAGAGTAGCGCAACGATGCATTGACTGCAGTTTTACGTTCATTGCATGTTTGCAGTGCCTGTCGTGCTACTACGCTCGACCCATGGACGAACCGGGTCTACGCGAGAAGAAGAAGCGGCAGACGCGACGTCGCATCGAGGATGCAGCCACAGAGCTGTTCGCCCGCGACGGCTTCGACGCCACGACGATCGAGGGCATCGCGCGACACGCGGAGGTCGCACCGCGCACCTTCTTCCACTACTTCGAGACCAAGGAGGACGTCGTCCTGGCCGACTACGCGGATCGACTCCGCCTCCTGCTCGAACGACTCTCAGCGCGACCAGCAGGCGAGGAACCCTGGGAGTCCCTGCGCCAGGCATTTCGTGCCGTGGCCTCAGACGACTCCGGACACCGCGACGCGATGTCGAAGCGTCTTCGGATGATGGCCGAAGCTCCGACGGTGGCGGCGAGGAGCCTGCTGCTCCAGTCCATGTGGGAGCACGACCTCGCCGAGCTCCTCTCGTCACGCGTTCAGGACGCGGACCACGAGTCGCCCTCTCCCGAGCTCCTCGCGGCCGCGGCGCTCGCCGCCATGCGAGCATCGATCCAGCAGTGGCTGGCCGATCCCTCGATCGATCTCCCCACCCGGGTGGACCTGTGCTTCGAGCTCATGGGGAAGGGACTCGGCAGCGGCCACCGGCGACGGAGCACCGGGACCTGACCGGAACCCGACCGGCCGCTCAGCGGGCGGCGCGGCGGTGCTCGTCGTCGAGCACGGAGACCGAGTCACCCAGGTGCACCACGCCCGCGACGCTGCGGTCGATCGCCCCCAGCAGCACCTGCTCCAGGACGTGCGCGGACAGGTGGTCGATGTCGATGACGTCGGCCACACCAGCGGTGACCAGCTCGGCGGCCATCTCGGCGGTCGGCTCATCGGGATAGGGAGCGTCGAGCACTCCGACCACCGGAACGTCGCCCAGGTGCTCGACCAGGCGGCTGGCCGCGGCGATCGAGCCCGGCCGGTCGCGGAACAGGACGCAGACCGCGAGCGGGACGATCCTGGGATCGGCTGGCCAGCGCAGCGGGGTACGCACCAGGTCCGCCGGTCGCACCACCTGGACGTCGAGTCGGTTGGAGCGTTCCAGGTGCTGCTCGATCAGGACCGAGTCGGTCGGGTCCCGACGCAGGACCAGGACCGGGAGTCGGCCTCCGGCAGCCAGGATGGAGCTTGTCGTCGATCGTCGTGCCACGGACCTCCTGTCGGCGGGTCCGGGTCCGAGCTGAGGAGTCAGCCCAGGAGAGCGGGCTCATCGGGTTCGTCGAGCGCCACGCCGCCCGGTCCCCGCAGCAGCATCTGCCGCCGCGACTCCGTGTCACTGCGGTACGGCGCGGTGGTGGCGATGAAGTCGAGCAGCTCGTCGACGAAGCGCTCCGGGTCCGCGTGGTGCGGGAAGTGACCGGCGCCCGGGTAGATCGACAGGCGGCTGTCGGGCATGGCCGCATGGGCCCGGTGGGCGTGCTCGACAGGGATGATCCCGTCGTGGTCGCCCCAGACCAGCATGACCGGCATCGCCTGGGCCAGGTAGGCCCGGTCGAGCATGGTCACGAGCTGTCCGTGACGGTCGACCACAGCACGGAGCGTACGGGTGAACGCCACACGCTGACGCCGGTCGGGCATGCCCCTCAACACCCGGGCGACCTCGCCGGCGTCGCGACCGATGTCGAGGCCGAGCCGACCGAGCACTCCGAGCACCGCTCCGATCACCTCGTTGGCGCCCGGCACCATCAGCGACAGCATCCCGACCTCGGACAGCGGGGCGGCCGCGGCCCGCAGAACCGGACTGACCTCACGTCCCACACCGCCGGCGCTGACCAACGCCAGGCGCTCCACCCTCTCCGGGTACTGGTAGACGAGCTGGGCGGCCACACCCCCGCCGAGCGAGTGACCGACGACGGTGACCCTCTCGATGTCGAGGACATCGAGGAGGTCCCGCATCCCGTTCGAGAACGCGGCGACCGAGTAGTCGGCGCGGGGCTTGTCCGATGCGCCATGACCCAGCAGATCGGGGGCGATGACGGTGTGGTGCTCGGCCAGACGACCCATGACCGGCAGCCAGCTCTCGGAGTCGTCACTGATGCCGTGGATCAACAGCAGCGCCGGACCCGAGCCGGCCATGCGGTACGCCCGCTGGTAGCCGTGGACCGTCCGGTAGCGGAGCTCGACATCGGCCGGGGGGACCTTGGTCGCAGATCGGGCCACGACGCGGAGCGTACCCGTGGAGGCGGTCAGCCCTTCAACATCCCCTCCGGCAGCAGAGCCACCGGGGTCGTGTGCTGCGGTGCACGGCCGGCCCGGCGGGCCGCGCCGGCCCAGGGGGCGGGCAGTGTGTAGTCGTCGGCCGCGGACAGCTCGACGCCGTAGCCCCGATCGGCCAGGGCGCCGATCGTGACCCGACTGAGGCGCTCGTCGCTGTCGGCGTAGCCGGTCATGAGCTCGTTGGCGAACGTCGACTCCCGCCAGTGGGCCGCCCGGGTCCCGACGTCGCCCTGGTCCTCGACGGGGACCTGGCCGGTCCCGCCCAGCTCGTGCCACGCCGCGTTGGCGGCGGGTCCGTTGTAGGTGGGGTTGGTGAGCAGGTCGTCGACGCGGCCCTCGCCGACCCAGTTGAAGCCGATCCCGAGCACGTGGCCCATCTCGTGGACGATCAGGTCGACGAGCTCACCGGCCGCCGCGTAGTCGGCGAGGTCGGCGGCGTCGAACTCCATCAGCCCGAAGTAGGGCTCGCCGCTGCTCGCCCGCTTGGCGAGCGCGCCGGCCTGGCCGAGGAGACCGCCCGGCCCGTCGAGCTCGACGACCCGAGCCGCGATCAGCACGTCGTCGACGGCCCCGTCGAACGCCGGGATCCACCCCATGAAGCCGGCGGGGACGACCAGCGGCTCGGGGTTCCAGCCGTCGACCACCACCTGTTGCCAGCGGGCCGACGCCGCGGCGAAGGCATCGCGGTACTCGGGGGCGGTGGCCGGGTCGAAGTGGAGGGTGATGTCGAACGGTTCGGACGGGCCCGCGGTCACGAACAGCGGATCGGTGGTCCAGGTCGGGGCGTCGAAGGTGCCGTCGGACACGTCGAGCGACGCGACGACGGTGCCGGCGGTCCGGTAGGTGACGAGGAGGTCGCCGGCTGTCGGGCACGGAGAGATGGTGCGATCGTGGGTGCCGTCGCCGTCGAGGTCGATCCGACACGTCAGAGCGTCCCCGTTGGGGTCGCTGATGCGCCACCGCAACGTGGCGGTGACCGGTGCCTCGGTCCGGGGTGTCACCAGGCGGACGTCGTGGATCTCGGGCGGGGCGGGGTCGACCGGGCCGGTCGGCGGCGTCGGAGTCGGCGTGCATGCCGCGGCCACGACGAGCACCGTCCCGAGCACGGCGACGGTGGCGTTGCGAACGTGGTGACGGCCCATGGTTCCCTCCCGGTCCGAACATCCCCATCGGTTCGGACCCCCGATGGTAGGCCGGGAAGCGCCGGTGGAACGTGCTCCGGACCGCACCGACGGTGTCGATTGGGGTAGGGAGGGGCATGGGAATCGAGAGGGAGATGAAGTTCGACCTGGAGGCGGCCCTCGAGCCGGACCTCGAGGGCCTCGGCGCAGCGGTCGGAGCGCGCCGGTCCGTCGAGTTGGTCGCCGACTACTGGGACACCCGCTCCGGCCACCTCCGGGCATGGGGGATCACCGTGCGCCACCGACGCTCCGACGACGGCACCGAGGACGGCTGGACGGTGAAGATCCCCGTCCCGCAGACGCGGGCGTCGTCCCCGCCCGGACGACGGAACGGCACCGAGCGGACCCGGGTGGAGATCGACGTCGCCGGCGGTCCCGACGTGCCCCCGTCGCGCGTGCTGGCCATCGTGTCGGGGCTGGCGTGCTCCGAGCCCTTCGAGCGAGTGGCGCACCTGGTGACCGACCGGTGTTCGACTCTCCTCGTCGAGGAGAGCAGTGGCGGCGGGCAGGTCGGTAGCGGCGGGAAGAGCTGCCACAGAGACGCTCCGGAGGACCACCCCGGTGGTGTGCGGGTCGACCGGGACCACGTGACGGCGTTCACCGCCGACGGCGTCGCCGAGTTCGATCAGCTCGAGGCGGAGTGGGCCGGCAGCGACGAGCTGTGGGACCGCGTCACCGACTGGGCCCATCGGTCCGGCCTGCGGCCCACCGCGGCGACGAACAAGTTGGAGCAGGCGCTCGGACCGGGTCGGATCCGAGCACCGAAGGTCCCCCACCTCGGCCCACGCTCCCGACTGCACAAGGTGGTGCGGGCCGCGCTGGCCGCGCCCGTCGCCGACCTGCTGGCCCACGATCCTCTCCTGCGGGCCGAGGTGTCGATGCTCGAGCCGATCGCCCACCGACCGGATCGGGAACCGCCGACCCCGCGCTGGCGACCCGACGTGACGGTGCTCGCCGGCGCCCTCGACGCGACGGATCGGCTGCGGTCGACCGTGCGCTCGTTCCTCACCGTGCTCGACGCCGACGTCGTGGGTCCGATGCTCACCGAGATCGACCTGTGGGCCCAGGTGCTGGCCGACCTGCACGACCTCGATGCGCTGCGTCGTCGTCTGGCTCCGCTCGGGCACACCGACCGGTTCGTGACCCGGCTCGACGACCAACTCGACTTCCAGGGGCGACAGGTGTCGGCCATCCTCCACCAGCCCTGGTTCCGGGGCCTGCTCGGCAATCTGGTCGCGCTGGCCAGCGGGCCCGAGCTCGCCGCCGACGTCGACGGTCGGTCCCGTTCTGCGGAACCGTTGACGGAGCTGAACGCGACGTTGTGGTCCGAGCTCACCGACGCTGTGACCCGGGTCGACGACGCCGGTCCGGGTGCCACCGCGTCCGACGACGCCACCCGCGCCCTCGACGACCCGGTCCGGCGTGCCGCGACGACGGCCCGACTGTCGGCTCCCGTGCTCGGGCCGTCAGCCGACGAGGCCGCTGACCGCCTGGATGCGCTGCACCGCCGGCTCGTGGATCGCCACGAGGCCCTGATGTTGCAGCGGTGGATCGAGCACTTCGTCGCCGTGTCCGGCCCCGAGCTCGACGCGGCCACCGCGTTCCGGGCCGGCGAGCTGCACATGGCGGCCCGGCTCGACCCGGCCCGCACAGCGGACTGGCGCCGGAGCTGGCGCAGGGCACGCCGCCGCCGTCCCGAGCGCTGGTGACGGGGCGACCGATCCCGACCCTCCGCGATGGCTGACGTCGCCCTTGGCCCAGCTGACCGAACGACGCGTGAGAGGCTGCGCCTATGACCTCGGTGCAGGAAGCACTGGTGATCCTGCTGCTCGTCGTCGTCCTGGTGCTCCTGGCCGGCTCCGGCTACATCGCCCTGCTGCGCGAGCGCTATCGCCGAGGTCGCGACGGAGACGACGAGTCCGCTCGTGGAGGACGCCGCCGCGACGCGTAGCCTCGGGGCCATGTCGCACCAGCCGCTCGGCCAGTCGGTCGATCCCCACGACGTGCTCGCCCTCGACGCCCTCCTCGACGACGAGGAGCGTCTCCTGCGCGACACCGTCCGCCAGTTCGTCACGGATCGGATCCTGCCCGACGTCGGCGAGTGGTTCGACGCCGGGACGTTCCCCAAGGAGATGGCCAAGGAGTTCGGGGCGCTCGGTCTGCTCGGCATGCACCTCGACGGCTACGGCTGCGCCGGCACCTCGGCCACCGCCTACGGCCTGGCGTGCCTGGAGCTCGAAGCAGGCGACTCGGGCGCCCGCAGCTTCATGTCGGTGCAGGGATCCCTCGCCATGTTCCCGATCCATGCCTTCGGCTCAGAGGAGCACAAGCAGCGGTGGTTGCCGGGGATGGCCGCCGGTGAGCTGATCGGCTGCTTCGGGTTGACCGAGCCCGACTCCGGCTCGGACCCGAGCTCGATGCGCACGATCGCTCGCCGGGACGCCTCGGGCGACTGGGTGCTCGACGGCGCCAAGATGTGGATCACCAACGGGTCGGTCGCCGACGTCGCCGTGGTGTGGGCCCGCACCGATCCCGACGGACCCGACGGCGGAGCGGTGCGCGGCTTCGTCGTCCCGACCGACACGTCGGGTTTCTCGGCCCCGCTCATCCACCGAAAGGTGTCGCTGCGGGCGTCGGTGACCTCGGAGCTGGTGCTCGACTCCGTTCGGCTCCCCGCGGACGCGGTGCTGCCCGGCGTGGTCGGCATGCGCGGTCCGCTGTCGTGTCTGAACGAAGCCCGCTTCGGCATCTCCTTCGGTGCCTGCGGAGCGGCTCGGGCCTGCTACGAGGCAGCGCTGGCCTACTCGCTGGAGCGCACCCAGTTCGACCGGCCGATCGCCGGGTTCCAGCTAACCCAGCGCAAGCTGGTCGAGATGATGGTGGCGGTGCAGCGCGGGACGCTGGTGGCGTTGCACCTGGGGCGCATGAAGGACGCCGGCACCCTCGCCACCCCGCAGGTCAGCTTCGCCAAGATGGACAACGTGGCCATGGCGCTCGAGGTGGCCCGCACGGCGCGGTCGGTGCTCGGCGCCAACGGCATCACCACCGAGTACCCGGTGATCCGCCACATGAACAACCTCGAGTCGGTGTTCACCTACGAGGGCACCAACGAGATCCACACGCTGATCCTCGGCCAGGCGATCACCGGCATCGGCGCCTTCACCTGACCTGCCCGCCACCGTTCCTCCCGCCCCCGCCCGTTCTGTAGTGCGAGATCCAGGCGTTCACCTGGATCTCGCACTACGAAACGTCGCTCTGGCGGCGACGGCGGAGAGCGATGAGCGCAACCGCCACAATCGCTGCCGCCGCCACGATCACGACGAACCACCCGATCGACACACCTCCCGACGACGGCTCGGAGCCCGGACTCGCAGCGGACCCCTCTGGCTCCCTCGGCGGGGTCAAAGTCGGTGGAGATGTGGTCGTGACCGGTGCCGCATCGCTGATGCGAAGGGTCTGATCGAACGTCGACACCGCCGTGTCCGGTCGCCGAGCGAGAAGCTGAGCGGCACCCGGGGCTGCGTCCACGGGAACGACGACCGAAGCGGTGAAGCCGTAGTCCTCGCCGGCCGCACCCGACCACAGGTCCCACTCCCGGTTCCCCTGGACGAGCACGACGTGGATCCCCTCGAGCGGGATGCCCAGTGGGCCCTCCCCCGCCGGGGGGTCACCGACGTCATGGCAGTCGTCTCCCCATCCGGTACCGACGACGGCGATCGTCTGGCCTCGGGCGACGTCGTGGGGGTCGAACGTCATCGACGGTGCCTCACAACTCGCCCCGGCCGTGGCCACCGGGACGACGGCCCCGAACGCGGCGGCCACACAAGCGACGGTGGTACGGACGACGCGCCGTGGGGACCCGCGACCTCTCACGACGGATCCGCGGGGCCGGGCTCGCCGTCGGAGGTCCAGGTCGAGATGACCTCCTCGCAGGCCATGATCAACGGCGCCACGTTGGGGTAGCCGGCGTAGGGGGCCAGCATGATGAGCGTCTCGCGCAGCTCGTCGGGGCTCAGCTCCCGGTTGCGCAACGACGCCCGGGCCTGGATCTTCCACGTGTCGGTCTGACCGAGGGTGGCGATGACCCCCATGATCAGCAACCGTCGGGACCGCACGTCGAGTAGCTCCCGGTCCCAGACCTCGGCGAACAGGCTCCGCAGCATCACGTCGTTGAACGGGAAGCTGCCCTCGGGCAGGTCGACCACGTCGCCCGCGTACACCTCGCGCAGCTTCTTCGCCCCCCGCTGGTACCGCTCGCTGCTCTCAGCCATCGGAACTGCCCTCCTCGGATCGGTGGCGTTCTCTTACACCACCGTCGCCCCACCGCGACGTGATCAGCGGACGCAGCGGCCCCGACGTTCGCGTGCGAGAACGACCGGTGGGAGGTCGATCCCACACGCGAACACCGGAGCGACCGGGTCAGCTGAGCAGGTTGACCGCGCTGGCCACGACCAGACCGAGGATCGCCAGCGACGACGCCGACAGCAGGAACGTCGCCGCCTTGGCCCGGTGCGACAGCACGACGACGTCGGCCGGGCTGAACGAGATCGCCCCGGTGGCCGCCACGTGCAGGTAGTCCACGAACACCGGTCGCCACCCGGGCCAGCGCTGCGGGTCGTCCTGCTGGGGGAAGCCCAGATCCGCGGGCCCCGGCGCCCGGTGGACCCGCTCCCCCGGCCCGCCGCCGTCCATCTCCCACAGCAGGAACGCGAACGCCAGCACCAGGTGCACCCACACCAGCCCGCCGGCCCACAGGAGGTCACGAGCCGACGACGTGCCGCGTCGGCGCTCGACGATCAACCACACCATCCGCATCGCGGACACCGCGGCGCCCACCGCCAGCGAGGCGACGAGCGCGAGTCGGACCAGGTGCACCGGTCGGGACCGTCGGTCGATCCGGCCGGGATCGAGCACGAACATGGCGATCAGGAGCACCAGCTGCAGCCCGGCGAGGCCCATCCCGGTGTCGTTGCGGAAGAACTCCGGCATGATGAACGGCAGGCCCACGGTGAGCACACCGGCCACCACCACCGGCCCCCGTCGCTCCCCCTCGGCCCCGTCGAAGGTCACGTCCTCCATCGGTGGCGACGGTACCGGTCCGCGGGGCCGGACCCCGGCACCCGGTCACGTCGTTCCCAGCTACCGACACGGCACACCAGCCGCCGAGCCGACAGCCGGGCGGTTCACCCGTTCAGGACGAGGCGCGGCCAGAATGCCACGGCGTAGCGTGCGCCGAACGACCCTGGAGCCACCGCGATGACCCAGCCCGAAGCGGCGAACGATCCCACCGCCATCGCCGACGTCGTCCCCGAGCGCGCCACCGCCGTCCTCGGCACGCTGATCCTCGTCGCCGCGGTCGCCAACCTGCCGCTCGCGGTGGCCAACGTGGCGCTGCCCGACATCGGCAAGCACTTCGACGCGTCGCAGACCCAGCTCAACATGGTGGCGGTCGGCTACTCGCTCGGGTTGGCGGCCACGGTCCTCTGGCTGGGTGCCCTCGGCGACCGCTACGGCCGTCGGCAGATGCTGCTCGCCGGCGTCGCCCTCTCTCTGCCCGCGAGCCTCATCGCGGCCTGGGCTCCCAGCATCCATGTGCTCGTCGCCGCCCGCGTCCTCGGTGGGGTCGCCGCCGGGATGGCCTATCCGACCACGCTGGCGCTCATCACGGCGTTGTGGGCGGGCGCCGGTCGGACCCGGGCGATCGCACTCTGGTCGGCGATCGGCGGTGCCGTCTCCGCTCTCGGCCCCCTGCTGTCGGGTGTGTTCCTGGGGAGGTGGTGGTGGGGATCGGTGTTCCTGGTCACCGTTCCGCTCATCGTCGTCGCCATCCCGATGATCCGTCGGGTCGTGCCGTCGCACGTCAACGAGACGACCGAGACCGTCGACAACCTCGGCGGCGTCATCTCGGTCGTGATGGTCGGGGCGATCATCATCGCCATCAACTTCGTGGTGGTGCCCAACCTGCGTACCGCGGCAGTGATCGTCGGGGTGATCGGCCTCCTGCTCGTCGCGGCGTTCGTCGTGCGGCAGCGCCGGGCGACCAACCCCCTCTACGACCTGCACATCGCGGCTCGCCCGATCTTCTGGGTCGCTGCGGTGGCAGGGATCATCGTGTTCGGGTCGCTGATGGGAGCCATGTTCATCGGCCAGCAGTTCCTGCAGAACGTGCTCGGGTACTCGACGCTCGACTCGGGCTTCGCCGTGATCCCCGCCGCGGTGTTCATGGTGCTGTGCGCACCGCGCTCGGCCACGCTCGTCGAACAGCAGGGCGCCCGCTTCACCCTGCTGTTCGGCTACGCCTTCGTGCTCGCCGGCTTCCTGTTCATGCTGCTGGTGTGGGGAGAGAGCTCGCCGTACTGGCACGTCGGTCTGGCCTACTCGCTGGTCGGGGCGGGCGTGGGGTTCGCCGGAACCCCGGCGTCGCACTCGCTCACCGGTGCGGTCCCGGTGACCCGGGCCGGCATGGCCTCGGGCACCGCGGACCTGCAACGCGACCTGGGCGGAGCGATCATGCAGTCGATCCTGGGGGCGCTGCTCACCGCGGGTTACGCAGCGTCGTTCTCGCAGTTGATCGCCTCGTCCCCCGACGCGGACCAGATCAGCACCTCGGTGCAGAGCGAGCTGACCAAGAGCTTCTCCAGCGCGGCCAACACCGCCGAGAGCTACCCCCAGTACTCCACGCAGATCATCCAGGCCGCTCGGGACTCGTTCGTGCAGGGCCAGGACTGGGCCTATGCGGCGGGGATCATCGCCGTCGCCGTCGGCGCCGTGCTCGTGTTCGTGTTCTTCCCCCGCCACGACCGCGAGCAGCGCCTCCTGGCGGAGTACGCCGCCGAGGCCTGACGATCAGGGGCGACCCAGGAGCTCGTCCCACGGGCCGCTCACCTCGTAGGTCATGCCGAACGGGGCGTTGAAGGGCCCGACCGGAGCCCGCTGCGAGCTGAAGTACAGGCGCTGGCCGTCGGGGCTGAAGCACGGCCCGGCGATCTCGGAGCCCTCCTGGCCGACCACGCGGGCAACCGCGGTGACCGTGGAGTCAGGCCGGATCATGACCACCTCCATGTTCCCGCCGTCCTCGGCCACGAACACGTTCGAGGAGGCGTCGTCGACCCAGAGGTTGTCGACCGCGTCGAGCACCCCGTCGCCCTTCTCGGCGGCCTGGTGGTGGACGACCACGGTCGAGTCGGTCGGGTCGTAGCGCCAGATCCGTCGATCGCCCTTGGTGCTGAACAGGACCCGGTCGCCGAGCATGTCGATGCCCTCGCCGCCGTCGAAGCGGATCATGGTCGGGACCTGCCGACGGCTGAACGTGCTCGACGACGACGGGTCGGGGACCGCCACCCACGTCACCGGACCCGGTGCCGACGAGCCGGTCGCGACCTCGAGCAGACCCCGGGACAGGTCGCCGGCGGTGTCGGGGGTGAACCGGTAGAACCCGCCGTCGGGCCGGTCCTCGGTCAGGTAGACCCGGCCGTCGGGGGCGACCGCGGCCGCCTCGTGGGCGAAGGCCCCGAGCGCCGGTCGCTCGATCGCACCGTGCCGCCCGGTGGGGTCGCACTCCTGGACCCGACCCAGGTCGTACTCCTCGCACGTCAGCCACGTCCCCCACGGCGTCGCGCCGCCGGCGCAGTTGAGCGTGGTGCCGTGGCAGATCGAGAAGGCGTCGGTGATGGTGCCGTCGGGAGCGAAGCGCAGGCTGGACACACCGCCCGAGCCGGGGATCTCGTGGTTGACCGCCAGGTACCAGCCTCCGGGGACCTCGTGGTCGACGAAGGTCGCGGCGCCGTCGGGGAAGCCCCGGAACACGAACCCGGTGTCGGCGACCGGCTCGTTGGCCCGGGCGATCACCCGACTGGTGAACCCGGGCAGCAGCACCAGGCCGTTGGGGTCCGCTCCCTCCTCGGTGCCCGACGGGGCGCACGAGTCGAGGACCACCGCGCCGACCGCCATCATCCCCGCGGCTCCGGACCAGCGCAACACCGTTCGACGACTGATCTCCACGTCACGTCTCCCCGTCCACCGGTCGACCGCTCAGCCGACCGATCCCTGGCGAGAGTACCGGTGCAGGCCGCCCCGTAGACATCGTCGCCGGCCGACACCCGGCGCTGACCGACGCGGTTCCGCTCAACAACCAGTCCGGTGCTGCCGATGGAAGGAAGGTGTTCAGACCGCGCCCGAACACGTCGGAGGACCGGGTCGTCATGACCCTTCCCGACGACTACCTGGTCCGACGCTGCCTGGACTGCTGGGTCGTCGTCGGCCCCTCCGGGCTGTTCGTCATCGGCCGGGCGGCGGGCGACGCCGCCTCCGCGTCGGAACGCACCGCCTCGATGGCCCACACGCTGCGCACCCGGTTGGCCGACGTCATGTCCTGGGTCCCGTTCGTGAGCGCGGTGGTGGTGGGTGACCGCCATCGCCACGACCTGGCCTGCCCGATGGTGGAGCTGGACGAGCTCGGGTCGCTGCTGCGCGACGGCGGCCAGCAGATCGGCGAGGGAGCGCTGCAGGTCCTGCGCCACCACGTTCCCGGCGCCGTGCAGCAGATCGAGCTCGCCCGCGGCGTCGCCAGCACCCGCTGACATCTCTCCCCCTCGGTCCGGAAGCGCCTGCGCGAGCCGGCCTGGTGACCGGGCCACCTCGGGGCCGGTGGCATGCTGGGGCGATGGCGGCACCCGACATCTCCGGCTTCGACCGCGCCCGCACGATCCCTTCGAGCGACGGGCTGTCGATCGCGACCTACGACCTCGGCGGCGACGGTCGCGACCTGCTGCTGGTCCACGCCACCGGCTTCTGCGCCGGGGTGTGGGGCCCGCTGGTCGAGCACCTGCGGGGCTTCCGGGTCACCGCGATCGACGTGCGCGGCCACGGCCGGTCCGACGCCCCGGACCTGGGCCCCGACGGTCCGGGGATGTCGTGGGCGGGGACCGGCGACGACGTCCTGGCCGCGATCGACGCGCTCGACCTCCAGGATCCGGTCGGGGCCGGACACTCGATGGGGGGAGCCTCGCTGCTGATCGCCGAGCTCGCCCGCCCCGGCACCTTCGGCGCCCTGTGGGGGTTCGAACCGATCGTCATGCCACCCTCGATCGCCACGGTCGACCGTCCCAACCCGCTCGCCGACGGGGCCCGGCGCCGACGCGCCGAGTTCCCCTCCGCCGAAGCGGCGTTCGCCAACTTCGCGGCCAAGGCGCCGTTCGACGTCCTCGATCCGGATGCGCTGGCCGCCTACGTGCGCCACGGGTTCGAGGAGCACTCCGACGGAACGCTGTCGTTGCGCTGCCGACCCGAGGTGGAGGCCGCCACCTACGAGATGGGGCCCCGCCACCCCACATTCGAGCGACTCGGCGCCGTGCCGATCCCGGTGACGGTCCTCCGCGGCCAGGACACGCCGTACTCGCCCGCCGCGTTCGCCCCCGCGGTGGCCGACGCGCTCCCCCACGGGGTCCTCGAGGAGCATCCCGAACTGGGGCACTTCGGCCCGCTGCAGGACCCGGCCGCCATGGCGGCGTCGATCTCCGCCGCTCTCGGCTGAACCCGGACCGAGGGGCCTTCCCGAAGGTGGCCTGCGGGCACCTCCACGTCCCCGCTGTCAGGGGGGCGCCGTAGTGTTCCGGCCATGGCCCTGCCGCTGCCCACCTCCCTGTCGCCGTCGAAGGTGTCCGCGTTCAAGGACTGCGCTCTCGCCTTCCGGTTCTCGGCCATCGACAAGATCCCCGAACCGCCGTCCATGCCCGCCACCCGCGGCACCACCGTGCACCGGGCCCTCGAGCTCCTCTTCGTCGAGGCTCCCGCCGACCGCACGCCCCAACGGGCCCAGGAGTGCCTGCGCACGGCCCTGGAGGAGATGTCGACCCACGAGGAGTACGTCGGCCTGGAGCTCGACGACGCCGCCGCAGCCGACTTCGCCGCCACCTCGGCCCGGATGGTCGATCGCTACTTCACCCTCGAGGACCCGCAGTCGATCACGCCGATCGGCCTCGAGCTGTTCCTGACCGCCCAGCTCGGTTCGCTCACCGTCCGGGGCATCATCGACCGGCTGGAGCTCGACCAGGACGGCGAACTGGTCGTGACCGACTACAAGACCGGCCGCGCCCCGTCGCCCGCGCAGGAACAGTCCCGACTCGGCGGCGTGCACTTCTACTCGCTGCTGTGCGAACGGGTCCTCGGCCGCATTCCGTCCAGGGTGCAGCTCATCTACCTGGGCGACCAGCCCCAGGTCATCACGACGGTCCCCTCGGAGCAGTCCACCCGCGGCGTGGCCCGCAAGCTCGACGCCATCTGGTCGGCGGTCGAACGAGCGTGCGACAAGGAGGACTTCCGCCCTCGCCGGTCCGCGCTGTGCAACTGGTGCAACTTCAAGGCGTTCTGCCCTGCGTTCGGCGGTGACCCGTCGCAGGCTGCGTCGTTGTCGATCCGACCAGGACCGCAGCGCGCCCTCGACCTGGCCGCCGTCGACGCCGGATGAACCGGGCAGCGGCGCGACCGGCGGACATGCTGGCGCATCGGAACGTCATCCGCTTCGACGCCGCCGTCGACGCCGTCGCGGCCCGGGGGCGAGGGCACCGGAACGCGGATCGGGTTCTCTACGCGTTGTCCCAGGCCGCCAACCACAGCCTGCTCTGGCACGGCATCAACATGGTCGACGCCGTCGTCGGCGGCGCCGCCCGGGGCCCGGAGCACCGCCGTCGGGCGCTGCGACGCAGCGCCGTGCTCGCCGTGGAGCAGGCGTTGGTCAACGGCCCGGTCAAGTCCCTGTTCCGTCGCCGACGTCCCGAAGCGGTGGCCGATCACCCGCACCAGCTCCGGACGCCGCAGACGTCGTCGTTCCCCAGCGGGCACGCATCGGCCGGCGCGTGCGCGGCCACCCTGCTCAGCCGCGATCTCGGCGTGGCGCCTCTGTGGTGGACCCTCGCCGCCGCGGTGTCGTGGAGCCGGGTCCACGTCGGGGTGCACCACGGTTCGGACCTGGTCGGCGGAGCGGCGCTCGGTGCCGCCCTCGGCAGGCTCAGCACCTCGGTGTGGCCCCCGCGGGTACCGTCGGAGGTGTGAGCCCTGCCGATCCGGGACCGCCGGACGCACCGGTCGAACGCATGTCGTCGATGGAGGCGGTCATGTGGGTGCTCGACAGCGACCCTCGCCTGGCCTCGGCCTTCGCCAACCTCACCATCCTCGACCGCGCCCCGGACCGCGACGAGCTTCGGACCCGGATGCTCGCCGCGACCGCGGTCGTCCCCCGGTTGCGCCAGAAGGTCGTCGACGGCGCACCGCTCAGCACGCCGGCCTGGATCGACGACACCGACTTCGACATCGACCACCACCTGCGGTGGATCCACCTGGGTCCGAACGACCTGGACTCGGTCGTCGCTGACCTGTCGTCCCGGCCGTTCGACCGGTCCCGGCCACTGTGGGAGTTCGTCGTCATCGACGGACTCCCCGACGGCGCCGCCGCGATGGTCCAGCGGATGGACCACACCCTCACCGACGGCGAAGGTGGCATCCGCCTGTCGGTGCAGTTCCTCGACCTGGAGCGGCACCCGGAGCGGAGAGAACCGCCGGCACCGACCGCACGGCCCGGCCGCACCGACAGCAACACCACCGACACCAACACCACCGACAGTGCCGACGACCCGGCTCGGGGGTTGGTCGACCAGGCGACCCGGGGTCTGCGCGCCGCCGCGAACGTGCCGAGCGCCCTGTTCGACATGGTCCGCGACTCGATGCGGCAGGTGGCCACCCCCGGACGTCGATCATCGCTGTGGACCGAGCGATCCACCGAGCGCTGGTTCGGGCGCAGCACGATCAACCTCGAGGACGCCAAGTCGGCCGCGCATCAACTGGGCGGCAGCGTCAACGACCTCTTCGTGACCGGAGCACTACAGGCCGCGGCCCGGATCCACTCCGCAGCGGACGCACCGGTCGACGAGCTTCGGGTGGCCATCCCGCTGAGCCAGCGCAGCTCCGGAACCGCCGGAGGCAACGCCTTCACCCCCGCGATGGCCCTGCTGCCCGCCGGCCCGATGGACGTCACCGAGCGCTTCACCCGGGTGCACGAGCGCCTCGATCGGGTCAAGGCCTCACGCGGGTCGATGGGGCTCGAGGGTCCGGCGACCGTGGCCCGACTCCTGCCGGACTCGGCCCTGGTCGGCATCGTCGGACGCAGCGCCGGTGCGATCGACTTCGTCTGCTCCAACGTGCGGGCGGCACCGTTCGACCTGTACATCGCCGGAGCGCACCTCGAGGCCAACTACCCGCTGGGACCGCTGGTCAACACCGCGTTCAACCTGACGACCATGTCGTACCGGGGGTGGCTGTTCCTGGGTCTGCTGGTCGATCGGGCCGCCGTCGCCGACCCCGACGCCCTGCTCGCTGCGGTCGACGACGCGTACAGCGAGCTGCTGGCCGCCGGCGGGATCGGCACGCGCCGCACCCCCGACCTCAGCGTCACGACCTGACACCCTGCCCGCGAGGGCCAGGCACTCAGTTCGTGTGCACCTCGGCGTCGAGGCGGGACAACAACGACCGGACGTCCAACAGGAGGTCGGCCATCTCGGAGGTCGACACGATCGACCGGTCCGCGATGTCACCGAGACCCTGGTCGATCAGCTGCATGACCGCTCGGATGGACTCATCGGACTGCGGCTCTCTGACCTCGGTCATCTCATGTCCTCCTCGTTCGCCTCAGGCCGACTCGTTCGCCTCAGGCCAGAAGGGTACCCCGCGCCTGGGACGACGCGGGCGCCGTTTCCCGAACCACACCTCAGGATCGCCCCGTTGGTGCCCCCGGCTACCGTTCCGTGCCATGTCGACCGACGCCGCCAGCATCGCCCCGGACCGGCCCGTGGGGCTCACCTTCGCCAGCTTCCAGGCCCTCGGCCTGGACGTGGGACTGGCCATGGCCCGGACGGCCCGCGACGCCGGCTGCTCGTCGTTCTGGACCGCGGAGACCGTCGGCACCGAGGCGTTCGCGACGCTCGGCGCGGTCGCGGCAGGCGTCGGTGGTCTCGACCTGGGCACCGGGGTGCTCGCCCTCCAGCTGCGCACCCCGCAGGTGGCCGCCATGGGAGCCGCCACGTTGCAGGCCCTGGCGCCGGATCGCGAGGTGCTGCTGGGCGTCGGCATCTCCTCGCCGGTCGTGGTGGGCCGCTGGCACGGCGCCGAGTACGGGACCCGACCCGTCGCCCAGGTCCGCGAGTTCCTCGAGCTGACCGCCGCCTGTCTGAGCGGCGAGCCGGTGACCTACGACGGCGAGTTCTACTCGGCGAACCGGTTCCGCCTGGGGGTCCGTCTGCACGGCCCGCGACCGCAGCTGGTGCTCGGCGCGCTCAACCAGCGGATGCTGCGCCTGGCCGGCGAGCTGGCCGACGGGGTCCTGTTGAACTACCTGCCGGCATCGGCGGTGCCGTGGTGCGTGGAGCAGGTCCGAGCCGGTGAGCAGTTCGCCCAGCGAGAACCGGGTTCGTGTCGGATCCACGCCTACGTGCACGTCGGGGTCTGCGACCCGGATCGGGCCCGACCGTCGGGACGCAAGGACCTGTTCTCCTACGCGGTGGTCGACGCCTACGCCCGGGCGTTCGAGCGAGCCGGGTTCGAGGACGAGATCGCCGCGCTGCGTGCCGCGCACGCCGCCGGCGACCGGGAGGCGGCGATCGCCGCGGTGTCGGACCGGATGGTCGACGCGATCGACATCTGCGGCGACGCCGCCCACGTGGCCACGGCGGTGCAGGAGTACCGCGACGCCGGGGTCGAGTCACCGGTGATCATGCCGATGCCGTGGGGCGAGGACCGGGTCGCCACCGTCGAGGCCACCATCGACGCCGTCACCGGCTGAGCCGATCCGCCCCGACGGACGACCGGCACGGCGTAGGGTCGGACGCCATGGAGCTCAGGGACCGGGTGATCGTGGTGACCGGTGGCGGCAGCGGGATCGGCGCGGCGATGTGCCGCCGGTTCGCGGTGGAGGCCCCGACCGCGATCGTGGTCGTGGACATCAACGGCGACGCCGCCGCGTCGGTGGCCGACGACGTCCGCGAGGCGGCGCCGGGGACCGAGGTGACATCCCGGGCGATCGACGTGGCCGACGAGGCCCAGGTGGGAGCGATGATCGCCGAGGTGTTCCTGCACCACGGACGGCTCGACCTGTTCTGCGCCAACGCCGGGATCGGCACCGGGATGGGCGTCGAGGCACCGGACCCGGCCTGGGAGCAGATCTGGCACGTCAACGTGATGGCCCACGTCTACGCGGCGCGGGCGCTGCTGCCGGCGTGGCTCGAGGCGGGCGAGGGGCACCTGCTGATCACCGCGTCGGCCGCCGGCCTGCTCACCAACCTGGGAGATGCCCCCTACTCCGCCACCAAGCACGCCGCGGTCGGTCTGGCCGAGTGGCTGTCGGTCACCTACGGCGACCGGGGGCTCCACGTGGCGTGCCTGTGCCCGCAGGGGGTCCGGACCCCGCTGCTGTTCGGGGACTCCGACTCGCCCACCGACGGAGCGCTCGCCGCGGACGTCGTCAAGGCGCAGCGCATCCTCGAACCCGAGGAGGTCGCCGACACCGTGGTCGAGGGTCTGGCCGACGAACGCTTCCTGATCCTGCCGCACCCCGAGGTCGCCGACTACGAACGGGCCCGAGCCACCGACCGCGACCGGTGGCTGGGCGCCATGAGGCGGTTGCAGGCCAAGCTCCTCGGCCGCTGACCGCGGTGCCATCACGGCCCGCAGTGCACGACCACGTCGCTGTCGACCCCCGACGGTGCCCTCTCGCCTGGCGGGATCTCCACGAGAGCCTGGATGTCGGCGCCGAGGTAGGGATCGCCGTCAGCGCGGACCCGGACCGGTGGCCGCGCCGGCGCCTCCACCACGTCGTGACGGGTGCGGGCTTCGCAGTCCTCGACGAACGGTCGAACGACGATCGTGTGACGCTCACCCTGCGCCGGGAGCACACGCTCGCCGACACCGTCAGCCCGGGCATGAGGCTGCTGCTGGTCGGTCTGAACCCGTCGCCGTACGCAGCCGAGGTCGGCGTCGGCTTCGCCCGGCCGGGCAACCGGGCGTGGCCCGCTCTCGCCGCCGCCGGGTTGGCCGAGGTCGACCGCGACCCGCTGCACCTGCTGCACCACGCCGGCATCGGCATGACCGATCTGGTCAAGCGGACCACCGCCACAGCGGGCGAGCTGCGAGCCGAGGAGTTCCGCGACGGGCTCGAACGCCTCGATGTCCTCTGCGACTGGCTGCAGCCGACCGCGGTGTGCGTGCTCGGGATCACCGGGTGGCGGGCCGCGACCGGAGCCCGTTCCGCCCGGCTCGGGCCGCAGGCCGCGACGCTCGGCGGGCGCCCCGTGTACGTGATGCCGAACCCGAGCGGACTGAACGCGCACACCGACGTCGACGACCTCGTTCGACACCTCCGGGCGGCGACGGAGCTGCGCTGACCTAGATTCGCCGCAGCGACCGATCGACCAGGGGGACGACCATGAAGGTTCGCCTCGAGCCCGCCGACGAGTTCATGCACCCGGGCCCCGAGCCCACCTTCAACGAGTCGATGTACTTCAACCTGTACGACCCCGACGCTCGGCTGGGCGGGTTCGTGCGGATCGGCAACCGTCCCAACGAGGGCCACGCCGAGATGACGGTGTGCCTGTACCTGCCCGACGGACGGGTCGGCTTCATGTTCCGTCGAGCGGACATCGACTCCAACGACCGCTTCGATGCCGGCGGAGCGACGATCGACGTCGTCGAACCGTTCCGCACCGACGTCGAGCACGCGGAGGGGGCGGGTGGCGGCCGGATCGACGTCGGCTACCACGGGCAGGTGGTGCTGCTCGAGCAGCCCCTCGACATGGCCCACCCGCGCCGGGCCTTCACCGAGAACCCCTACGCGGACGCCCGGGTGCAGCTCACCTACGAGGGCATCTCGCGCCCCTTCGGCGGTGAGCCCGAGGAGCGCCACGAGCGGCCGGGCGAGGAGTTCGCCAAGGGCCACTACGAGCAGCTCGTGCGCGGCACCGGGACGATCGCCGTCGGCGACTCCACCTGGAGCGTCGCCGGGCTCGGGCTGCGGGACCACTCGTGGGGCCCCCGCACCTGGCAGGCCCCCTGGTACTACCGGTGGCTCACCATGAACTTCTCCGACGGCACCGGCCTGATGCTCAGCCGCATCGCCCGACCCGACAGCCGCGGGACCCGCAGCGGCTTCGTCTGGGACGGTCGGGAGCTGCACCTGGTCGGCGACGTGACGCTGCGCACCGAGTGGGTCGGCGACGACTCCCACCACTCGCGGATCCACGCCACCTTCTCCACCGTCCGCCTGGGGACCGACGGGATCACCCCGGGCATCGAGCGCACCGTCACCGGCGATGTGCTCAACCTGATCCCGTTGCGCAACCGCCGCGACGAGCGGGTCACCCGCATCTCCGAAGGGCTCACCCGCTGGGAGCTCGACCGGGCGCTCGGCGACGACCCGACCGCCACGGTCGGACACGGCCTGTCGGAGTACCTGGACCAGATCGTCGACGGGAACCCGGTCGGCCTCGACGAGTAGCTGCTCCGTCCAGCAGTTGCCCGACCGACGGCTGCCCACGGGCCGGTAGGGTCCGACGATGCTGTTGCACCAGGTGATCGAGTTCGCCGCGGGCACCTCGCCCGACGTCGACGCCCTCGTGGCCGGCGACCGCCGCTGGACCTTCTCCGAGCTCGAACGGGACGTCGCCCGCATGGGGACGACCCTCGCTCACGTCGTCGCCCGCGACGAGCGGATCGCGTGGTTCTCCGACAACCGACCCGAGCTGGTCATGGCGCTCTACGCCGTGCCCCGCGCCGGAGCGCTGCTGGTGCTGGGCAACATCCGCCACACCGCGGCCGAACAGGCGGCGATGCTCAAGGCCAGCTCGGCATCGGTGGTCATCGGCTCGGCCGAGCAGCTCGCCCGGCTGACCGAGCACGCCGACGAGCTGCACGACGTCCGCCGCTGGTACTGCCTCGACGGCGTCGCGACCCACGACGGCCCCGTGACCGACGACGGAGCCGAGCTCCCGTCGGGGACCCGGGACATCAGCGAGCTGTTCGCCCGGGAACCCGAACCGCCACGATCAGGCCTCGACGACGACACCCACGTGTGGTTGATCCACACCTCCGGGACCACCGGCCGGGCCAAGGGCGCGTTGCTCACCCATCGTTCCCTGGTGGCCGCGGCCACCAACACGGTGCTCGCCCGCCCGATCTCCGACGACGACGTCTACCTGTTCCCGTTCCCGCTGTTCCACGTCGCCGCCTACAACGTCGTCGTGCACCACCTGGGCCGCCGACCGGTCGTGCTGCTCCCCCGCTTCGACCCCGACGAGGTCCTCACCGCCATCCGTGACGAGTCGGTCACCACCGTCAGCCTGGCGCCCACCATGCTGGCGATGCTGTTGGAGCACCCCGAACGCAGCGTCGAGGACCTCTCGAGCCTGCGCCGCATCGGCTACGGCGCCTCGGCGATGCCGCTCGACCTGCTGCGTCGCACGCTGAGCGAGCTGCCCGAGGTGGGCCTGGCCCAGGGCTACGGCATGACCGAGCTGTCGGGCAACGCCGTGTTCCTGGGCCCCGACGAGCACCGGCGGGCCGGAGCCGACGAGCCGTGGCTGCTGAGCGCGGCCGGCCGGCCCGCCCCCCTGGTCCAGATCCGCATCGCGGACGACCGCGGCCAAGAGGTGCCCGCCGGGGACGTCGGCGAGGTCCTGGTGCGCGGCGACCAGGTCTGCGCGGGCTACTGGGACGATCCGGGCGCCACGGTCGAGTCGCACCACGGCGAGTGGTTCCGCACCGGCGACCTCGGCCGGTTGGACGAGGCCGGCTACCTGTACATCGTCGACCGAAAGAAGGACATCATCATCTCGGGCGGTGAGAACGTGTCGTCCCGCGAGGTCGAGGACATCGTCTCCGAACACCCCGACGTCGCTGCGGTCGCCGTGGTCGGTCTGCCCGACGACACCTGGGGCGAACGGGTGTGCGCCGTCGTGGTGTGGAACGGCACCGACGACCCGACCCGGGCGACCGACCTCGACGCCCGGGCCCGGGCTCTGGTCGACTGGACCGAGGGTCGGATGGCCGGCTTCAAGCGACCGCGGGTGATCGTGAGCGCACCCGAGTTGCCGCTCAACGCCTCGGGCAAGGTCGACAAGCACCAGATCCGCGACCACCTGCGACCCTCCTGAATCCAGACCAGGTCGGTAGGGGTTGGGTAGGGGTTACGGATGCCCCGCTGCCCGTTCGTCAGCGACGCTGGCCGACAGCGGTCGGTGCTGGGGGCAACGACCGCCGATGCCGGTGCCCGTGCCATCGGGAGGGATGGTGCGGACACCGGCATCCGCCCATTTTCGCGTCAGCGGCGCGGGAACACCCCGGCCCGGGCCAGCGCTCCGGGCGTGTCACGGTCGAGCAGGGCGTCGGACTGCATCCAGTGGACGGCCCCGACCAGCTCGTCCAGGTCGATCCCGGTGTCGTGGCCCATCCGCCACAGCAGGTAGGCGACGTCCTCCGTGGGGACGTTCCCGGTGGCGCCGGGGGCGAACGGACAGCCGCCGATCCCGCCGAGCGACGAGTCGACCACGGTCACGCCCTCCTCGACCGCGGTGGCCACGTTGGCCAGGCCCGTGTTGCGGGTGTTGTGGAAGTGCACCCTCAGATGCTGGCCGGTGCCCGCCGCGGCGATGGCGTCGCGGGCGACCGCCAGCCGGGCGCGCACGTCGGTGGGGACCGCCACGCCGATCGAGTCGGCCAGGGCGACCTCGACCCCGCCGACCTCCACGCAGCGGGCGACGACGTCGGCCAGACGATCGACGGGCACCTCGCCCTCGTAGGGGCAGCCGAAGCTGGCGGCCAGCGTCACGCTGGCGGGCACCCCCGCCTCGGCGGCCACCTCGGCGATCTCGGCCCACACCGCGATGCCCTCGTCGGTGGTGGTGCCCTGGTTGCGCTCGCTGAAGGTGTCGCTGACGACGACGACGGCGTTGACCTCGTCGCAGCCGGCCTCGAGCGCCCGATCCAGTCCCCGGCGGTTGAGCACGAGGCCGATGAACGACGCCTCCCGGAGCGGGTCGCCCGCGGGTGACGCCGCACGCCGGGCGGCCAGGCCGGCCATGACCTCGGCCGCGTCGGCCATCTGCGGAACCCTGGCGGGGTTCACGAACGACGTCGTCTCGACCCGGCGGATCCCGGCTCGCACGATCCGCTCTATCAGCTCGAGCTTGGCCTCGGTCGACACGATCAGCCCGTCGGACTGGAGCCCGTCGCGGGGCGCCACGTCGACGATCGTCACCGGCGCGGGCGGATCTCCCGCCGTCTGGTCGGTCATCGGCTCAGCCTACGGGGGCCAGGTCGCGGATGGCCTGGCGCTGGTCGACGCCGAAGGGCAGCACCGCGATGGCCGGGGTGGTGACACCGTTGGCGACGTAGCGGCCGATGTGGTCGCGGCACTGCTCGGGGCTGCCCCAGACGATCAGCTCGTCGACCAGCGAGTCGGGGATGGCGTCGAGCGCCCCCGCCCGGTCGCCGTCGGCCCAGCGGCGGGACATCTCGGCGAGCTGCTCGCCGCGCCCCATCCACTCGTGGAACGCCGCGTACACCGGCACGGTCAGGTACGCGGCGATGGCGTAGCGCCCCACCTTCATGACCAGATCCCGGTCGGTGGTGGGGGCGACGAAGATGCGGGCCACCACCTCCTTGGGTCCCCGGCCCGCGTCCGCGGCGGCCTGCTGCACGATCGGCGCGACCGTGGACACGTCCTCGGCCGACAGCCAGTTGATGATGGCGCCGTCGCCCTCGCGGCCAGCCAGGCGCAGCATCCCCTCGCGGAGCGCCGCGACCAGGATCGGCGGATCGACTTCGGGCCTGACGCCCAGTCGGAAGCCCTTGACCTCGGACCGTCCGAAGGTCCCCGACACCTTCTCGCCCGCCAGCGCCTCGCGCACGAAGCGGACCATGTCGCGCACCTGGCGGTACGGCTCCTCGAACGGGATCCCGTTCCAACGTCCGACGATCACGTCCGACGACGTGCCGATGCCGAAGGCGAACCGGCCCGGCGCGGCGTCGGCCAACGACGCGACGCTCTGGGCGAGCACGGCCGGACCCCGGGTGAACGCCGGCACGATGGCGGTCCCGAGCCGCAGCGACGGCGCCCACGCGGAGGCGAGCGCCAGCGGAGTGAAGGCATCGGCGCCCATCGCCTCCGCCGACCACACGTCGGTGTAGCCGAGGTCCTCGAGCTCGCGGTACCAGTCGCGCTGCTCGTGGAGCGGAACGCCGTCGAAGGGGATCGTCATGCCCCAGCGCGCTCCGCCGGGAGGGGTGTGGTCGGCCATGGACCGAGCCTAGGGGCGGGGGATGCGGCCCAGGAGGTCCGACACCAGCCGACGTGCCGCGGTGCTCCAGCGACCGTCGAGCGCCTGCAGCAGCAGGTCGGCCTGGGCGAAGTTGAGGAAGCCGCCGCCCATGAGCACCAGCAGCCGGACCGGGGCCTCGCGCACACCGGAGCGGATCATCTCCAGGGTGGCCTCGTCGGGGTCGGGGAACTCCTGGGTGACGCGCTTCATCGCCTCGCGGGCCACCACCGACGACAGGAGCCGACCGAGCGCCGTCTCCTCGAGGTCCTCCAGGGTGGAGTTGCGGTCGAACGGACGTGCCGGCCGCGGCACGGGGATCGGGCGGCCGAGCATGGCGGCGAACTCGTCGTCGGTGGCGACGAGGTCCGCGGGGACGACCCGCGGCGCCAGGACGTCGTCGGAGTCGATGCTGACCGTGACCTCCTCGACGTGCTCGACCGAGGACCGGGCGACGATCACCCGGTGCTCGCCGGACTCGACCAGCCAGTCGTGCGCGACCACGTCCCACACCGCGAACGAACGGCGATCGAGGGCGACGGTGACGGTCTCGGACACCCCGGCCTCCAGGTGGACCTTGGCGAAGCCAGCGAGCTCCTGACGGGGACGAAGCGTCCCGGCGCCGGGGCGGGCGACGTAGACCTGCACCACGTCGGATCCGGGTCGATCGCCGGTGTTGGTGACCGTCACCGTCACCCGACGGTCGGTCCCCTCCCCCTCCACGGTCACGTCGTCCCACTCGAAGGCGGTGTACGAGAGGCCGTGGCCGAAGGCGAAGCGGGCCGGCACGCCGGCGGTGTCGTGGAACCGGTATCCGACGTTCATGGCCTCGCGGTACTCGACCTGCCGCGGTCGGCCAGGGAAGTTGCGGTCCGACGGCAGCTGAGCGACGTGGACGGGGACGCTCTCGGCCAGCCGCCCGCCCGGCTCCGCGTCACCGAAGAGCACGTCGACGGTGGCCCCGGCACCGGCCTGGCCCCCCAACCAGACCTCGAGCACGGCGTCGATGCGCTCGGCCCACGGCATGTGCACGACACCGCCGTTGGCGCACACGACCACCACCGGGGTGGCGGTCGCGGCGAGCGCCTCGATCAGGCGGATCTGACCCTCGGGCAGATCGAGCGTCCGACGGTCGAACCCCTCGGACTCCCACGCCGCGGGAAGGCCACCGAGGAGCACCACCACATCCGCGTCCCGGGCCACGGCGAGCGCCTCGGCCGTCTGGTCGGTCGAGGAGGCGCCGCTGCGGGCGTCGTAGCCCTCGGCGAACACGACCGTCGCGTCGGAGCCGACCCGGGCCCGCATCTGGTCGAGCACCCGATCGAGCCGGGTCGGGTTGACCTGCGAGCTGCCCGCCCCCTGGTAGCGGGGCTCGGTGGCGAACCCGCCGATCACCGCGATCGTCCCCGACACCGCCAGGGGCAGGACGCCGTTGTTGGTGAGCAGCACCGATCCGGCCGCCGCAGCCCGGCGGGCCAGGTCGTGGTGGGCGTCGTGGCCCGGGTCGGGGCGGGTGTCGGTCTTGGCACCGCGGCGAAGCAGGTCGACGACCCGGGCGGCGCACCGGTCGACGGCGGCCTCGGCCAGGGTGCCGTCGGCCACCGCGGCCAGGACCTCCCCGTCGAAGGCGCCGCCGCTGCCGGGCATCTCGAGGTCCATCCCCGCGGCGATTCCGGCGACGCGGTCGTTGGTCGCTCCCCAGTCCGACACGACCAGGCCCTCGAAGCCCCACTCATCACGCAGGATCGTGGTGAGGAGCTCGTGGTGGTCGGACCCGTACGTGCCGTTGATCCGGTTGTAGGAGCACATCACGGTCCACGGCTGGGACTCGGTGACCGCGATCTCGAACCCACGCAGGTACAGCTCCCGCAGGGTGACCTCGTCGACGACGACGTCGACGACCATCCGGTGCGATTCGTGGTTGTTGACCGCGTAGTGCTTGAGGCTGGCGCCGACCCCCTCGGACTGGACGCCGCGGATCCACGCCGCGGCCAGGGTGCCTCCCAGCAACGGGTCCTCGGACAGGTACTCGAAGGACCGTCCCCCGGCCGGGTGCCGCTTGAGGTTGACGCCCGGGCCGAGGACGACAGACACGCCGAGAGCGTTGGCCTCGACGCCGATGGCCCGACCGACCTCGTCGAGCAGGTCGACGTCCCACGAGCTGCCCAGGTTCGACGCGGTCGGGAAGCAGGTCGAGGGCAGGGCCGGCGACAGGCCCAGGTGGTCCGCCGAGGCGACCTGACATCGCAGGCCGTGCGGTCCGTCGGTCACCACGATCCCGGCGATGCCGTGCTCCGGGACCGGGTGCAGGGCCCAGAACCCCCGACCGCCGAGCAGGCGGACCTTGGTGGCCAGGTCGAGCGACGCGACCACCTCGGCGGTGGGGACGGCGTTGTCGGTCGGAACGGGGGTCACGGTCGCAGAGGGCACGGATTCGGTGGGCACGGCTTCGGTGGGCACGGCCCGACGCTACCCAACCGACTCCCCCATCGACCTTGTAGGCCACACGCCTCCAGAGCGACCACCAGCTACAAGTTCGGCAGCGCCCATCGACCTTGTAGGCAACACGCCACCAGAGCGACCACCAGCTACAAGTTCGGCAGGGCGCCGGCGGCGGGCGCGTCGTGGTCAGTCCAGACGACGGTTGCGGACCACCGTCGACTGGCTGGCGGTGGCGAGCAGCGTGCCGGCCTGGTTCCACAGGTGCACCGACCCGTGGCCGAACCCCGAGTGGAGCCCGTCGATGCGGACGTCGATCAGCACCCACTCGCTCGGCTCCAGGCGGACCACCCGAAGGGTGTTGTCGAGGCTGTTGCCCGGATACCACCCGCCGAGGGACTGCGAGATGCCGAACGGCACGTAGTCGCCCAGGATCGACAGCGCGGCCGCCGACATCTCGACGTCGGGCACCCGCACCCACAGCGCCGAACGACCGTCGGGGACCGGGTTGCCGTCGAGGGCGTCCCAACCGGATCCGACCGCGATGCGCACGTCGAGGCGGGTCATGATCGACCGCTCCAGGCCGAAGCGCGGGGCCCGCACCGGGCAGTCCTCCGGTTCGGGCACGCTCGGCATCACCGCCCACTGGCCGTCGACGGGAAGCTCGCGGGACCCGAGTGCAGCGTTGACGGTCAGGATCTCGCGGTCGCCCACGTGGCCGACGGCGCGGGCCTGGGCGGTGTGACGCCCCGACACCGCCACGGTCACGTCGAGGTCCATGATCTCGCCGGTGGTGGCGAAGCTCAGGTACTGCGCCGTCGCCCACACCAGAGGCCGGTCGCACACCCGCTCCATGGCAGCCACCGCCGCGCCCAGGCCGCAGCCGCCGAACAGGAAGTTGCCGCCGGTGATGATCCCCTCGGTCACCGGCAGGTACCAGCGGGACGGGTTGTGGGTGGGCTCCAGGCCCAGGAACTCGGCGGCGTCCATGGCCGCGCAGGCTATCGGCGCGCCCCTCCGCCCCACGACGGACCCCGGCCGCATCACCTCGTTGGGGTGAACCCGTCCCGCGGGCCGCTCGGGCATGCTGGTGCGATGCTGCACTCGCGCTCCGACATCGACGACATCGAGAACTCCCTCACCCGCCTGTCGAAGGAGATCGGTCGTTTCGAGTTCCCCTCGGAGGCGACCGACCGCCGGATGGTCAAGGAGATCATCGAGCGTGAGATCGAGCTCGACGGCAACGCCCACCAGAACCTGGCCACGTTCTGCTCCACCTGGGAGAGCGACGAGGTCAAGGAGCTGATGACCGCGTCGATCAACAAGAACCTGATCGACAAGGACGAGTACCCGATGGCCGCCGAGATCGAGCGGCGCTGCGTGCACATGCTCGCGGATCTGTGGAACGCACCCGACTCCCACGACGCCGTCGGCACCTCGGCCATCGGATCGTCCGAGGCGTGCATGCTCGCCGGCATGGCCATGCACCGACGCTGGCGCAACCGACGCCGGGCCGAGGGCAAGGCGACCGACGCCCCCAACCTGGTGTGCGGCCCGGTGCAGGTCGTGTGGCACAAGTTCGCCCGCTACTGGGACATCGAGCTGCGCGAGGTCGGGATGGCCCCCGGTCGCCTGGGCCTCGATCCGGAGTCGGTGCTCGGCCAGGTCGACGAGAACACGATCGGTGTCGTGCCGACGCTCGGCGTGACCTACACGGGGATCTACGAGCCGGTTGCCGACATCGCCGCCGCGCTCGACGACCTCCAGGCCCGCACCGGCCTCGACGTCGACATCCACGTCGACGGCGCCAGCGGCGGGTTCACCGCCCCGTTCTGCGCCCCGGATCTGGTCTGGGACTTCCGGCTGCCGCGGGTCAAGTCGATCAGCTCCTCGGGCCACAAGTTCGGTCTGGCACCCCTGGGCGTGGGCTGGGTGCTGTTCCGCGACGGCTCGGAACTGCCCGACGAACTGGTCTTCCACGTGACCTACCTGGGTGGCGACATGCCGACCTTCCAGATCAACTTCTCCCGACCGGCCGGTCAGATCATCGCCCAGTACGCCGGGTTCCTCCGGCTGGGCCGAGAGGGCTACGCGGCAGTTCACGACCAGAGCTACGCCACGGCGCACCACCTGGCCCAGCACCTGCCCGCCGTCGGTCCGTTCGAGCTGCTCTACGACGGCGACCCGGCCACCGGGATCCCCGCGGCCACGTGGAAGCTGGCCGACGACGCGGACGTGACCTGGACCCTCTACGAGCTGGCCGACCGGCTCCGCACCCGCGGGTGGCAGGTCCCGGCCTATCCGCTGACCGGCGAGCTGTCCGGACAGGTGGTGCAGCGGGCGCTCATCCGCATCGAGATCACCACCGACGAGATCAACTCGTTGATCACCGACATGAAGGAGGCGGTCGACTTCCTCGAACGCCACCCCGTGACGGTGCAGATGAGCCAGGACGAGGGCACGTCCTTCTCGCACTGAGGCGCTCCCGAGATCCGCGTCCGACGTCCTCGGCGCGGAGGATGCTCAGCGGCGACCGGGCCCCGTGGACGCGTTGTCACACCCCCTGTTCATACTGGGGCCATGACCACGCAGCTCACCCTCATCTCGGTCCCGGCGGCGCCCTCGCACCCCGACGCCGACGGCGTCGACCGCGCCGAGGACGGGCCGCGCGCCGCGTCGGCCGGGGTGCAGCACCCCCGTCCGCCGGTCCCCTCGCTCGGCGACCGACGGACCGTCGCCGCGCCCCGGCGCTCCGCGGGCCACACCGGTTGGCTCGACCGGCGCACCATCGCCTCGGGTCGACGGGGTGTGGCCGCCGCCCGGGCCGCACTTGCCGATGCCCACCGCCGGGTCGAGGAGCGACACAGCCAGGAGGAGGCCGATCGGGCCGATCGTCTGGCCCGGCAGGCGCGCGAGCTGACCGACCGTGGACACGCCGCCTGACCGACCACGGCCCGCCGCCGTCCCGCCGACCGCCGCTCCGTAGGATGCACCCATGACCGAAGTCGTGATCGTCGATGCCGTCCGCACCCCGATCGGCCGCCGCAACGGCGGCCTGTCGACCGTGCACCCCGCCGACCTGCTCGGCCAGGTCCAGAGCGCTCTGATCGAACGCACCGGCCTGGATCCGGCCGAGGTCGGCCAGGTCGTCGGCGGGTGCGTCAGCCAGGTCGGCGAGCAGTCCTTCAACATCGCCCGCACCGCCTGGCTGGCCGCCGGGCTCCCCCTCGGAACCGCCTCGACCACAGTCGACACGCAGTGCGGGTCGTCCCAACAGGCCACCAACCTGGCCACGGCCCTGGTCGCCGGCGGCGTCACCGACGTGGCGATCGGGTGCGGGGTGGAGTCCATGAGCCGGATCCCGATCGGGGCGAACTCCTCCAAGAAGCTCGGCCTGGGCGTCCCCATCCCCAAGCCGTACTTCGGACGCTACGAGTTCACCTCGCAGTTCGAGGGGGCGGAGCGCATCGCCGAGCGCTGGGGCATCTCGCGGGACGACTGCGACCGGTTCGGGCTGGCCAGCCAGGAGCGGGCCGCACGGGCCTGGGCCGAGGACCGCTTCGCCGGACAGCTCGTGTCGGTGACCGCCCCCGACGTCGACGCGGACGGCAACGCGACCGGAACCACCCACGTCGTCGACCGGGACGAGGGGCTCCGGGAGACCACCCTCGACAAGCTCGCCTCGCTCAAGCCCGTCGCCCGCGAGGACGGGGTGCACACCGCCGGTTCGGCGTCGCAGATCTCCGACGGCGCGGCCGCGGTGCTGGTCATGACCTCGGACCGGGCCGGGTCACTCGGACTGACCCCGCGGGCTCGGATCGTCGACACCTGCCTGGTCGGCGTCGACCCGGTGCTCATGCTGACGGGACCCATCGACGCCACCCGCAGACTGCTGGAACGCACCGGTCTCGGCATCGACGACATCGACCTGTTCGAGATCAACGAGGCGTTCGCGTCGGTGGTGCTGGCCTGGGCCAAGGAGCTGGGCGCCGACCTGGAGCGCACCAACCCGAACGGCGGGGCGATCGCTCTCGGCCACCCGCTCGGGGCCACGGGCGCGTTCCTGCTGACCAAGGCGCTCAACGAGCTGGAGCGAACCGGCGGACGGCGGGCGCTCGTGTCCATGTGCTGCGGTGGCGGCCTGGGCACCGGCACGATCATCGAGCGGATCTGAGCCGGACGCCGTGGCGCGAGCAGGAGCGGAACCAGACGCGGGTCCCACCCGTTCCGGGCGCCGGTCGGTCCGGACCGTTCTGACCGCCGTGGCGATCGCGGCGGCGCTGCTCCTGGTCCCGGCGTGCGGGTCGGACTCCTCGGCCGAACCGACGCCCACGGCCCGCCCCGGATCCGAGGGCGCCACGTCGTCGACCCGCCCCGCGGGCTCTGGTCCGACCGGTCCGGGATCGGTCGAGGCCAACGCGACCGTCGAACGCGTCGTCGACGGCGACACGCTGGTGGTCGACATCGACGGCAGCCGGGAGCGGGTCCGACTCATCGGGATCGACACCCCCGAGAGCGTCAAGCCCGACTCGCCGGTCGAGTGCTTCGGCAAGGAGGCATCGGCGCACGCCGCCGAGCTGCTCCCCGACGGCACGCCGGTGCGGTTGGTCCTCGACGTCGAGGAGCGCGACCGCTACGACCGGGTCCTCGCCTACGTGTACCGGGCCGACGACGGGTTGTTCGTGAACCTGGCCATGGCCACCGACGGCTACGCCGGCGTGCTCACCTACCCACCCAACGTGGCGCACACCGATCAGTTCCGCGCCGCGGTGGCCGACGCCCGCTCCGCGGGTCGGGGCCTGTGGGCGGCGTGCGCGTCGGACCTGCCGGTCGAGTCGCGGTAGCCCCAGCGCCGTTCCGGGAGGGGTGGGGCTCAGCCCTTGCGCTGCAGGTCGCGCAGCTCGCGCCAACCGATCAGGACCGCCCCCGACCGCTCCAACTTCGTCCGGAGCTCGACGTCACCGGTCAGCACGTGGTGGTCGTCGACGCGGGTCTCCCAGTCCGGCGCCAGCGACCTCAGCTCGGAGTGGTCGGTGGCGGGGTGAGCGAAGATCTCGGTGACCCCGGGGCGCAGCTCGTCGAGCAGTCGTTCGAACGCGGGGCGCACACCCGGCCCGGCCGAGAAGACCAGGTGGTCGGGGGCCACGACTCCCTCCTCGTCGGCCAGTGCCCGGTGCGGGAACCCGGTCAGCTCCTGGGTCGACCAGCCGGTCAGCCGCAGCGGCAGCCCGAAATCGACGGCCAGGTCCAGGTAGATGTCGAAGAACTCCGGGCGCAGCTGCAGGGTCCCCATGTGGGAGTCGAGGTGGGTCACGTCGAACCCCCACAGGATCGCCCGCTCGACCTGGGCGCGCAGCTCGCGACGGGTCTCGTCGAGATCGGCGTGGTCCCACACGTCGACGACGGTCCGGGGGAACCCGCCGTCGCCGTCGAGCAGCGACGGGGCGACGGTGATCGGACCCCAGCGGTACAGCTCCCACTCGGCGTTGAGGGTCAGGTGCACCCCGACGTCCTCGCCGCGGTACTGCGACGCGGCCTCGCGCGCCCAGGGGCACGGGACCATCAGCGTGGCCGAGGTGCCCAGTCCGTTGCGCAGGGAGTCGTAGACGCCCTCGTTGGCCGAGTGGCACATGCCGAGGTCGTCGCAGTTGATGATGAGCAGCCGATCATCGGAGCGGTAGCCGAGGCGTTCGGCCAGCGTGGGCGTGTCGCTCACAGCGCCTCCCGGACCCGGCCGGGCACGCCGGCGAACAGATCCGACTCGGGGATGTCGGTGGGCACCAGCGAGCGGGCCAGGACGTAGTCGTCGAAGGGGTGGACGTCGGCGGCGACGTCGGTCGGCAGCCCGAACCAGAAGGGGGACTCGGGGTCGATCTGGGTGGCGTGGGCCAGGAGCGCCTTCTCTCGCACCGCGTAGAAGTCACGGATCGGGACCTGGGTGGTGATGAGGTGGTCCTGCGAGGCGTCCTTCCACCGGGCCCGCCACGACTCGTCGAACGGCGACTCGAGGCCGAGCTCCACGAACTTGTCGTGCAGGGCCGACATCCGGGCCACCGACCACGTCGAGTAGTAGAGCTTGAGCGGCTGGAACGGGTCCCCGGCCTCGGGGTACCAGGCCGGGTCCGCAGCCCGGTCGAAGGCGGGGACGGTGATGTCGTGGACCCGGAGGTGATCGGGATGCGCGTAGTGCGACTGGTCCTCGGGATAGGTGACGATCACCTGGGGCCGGTCGCGGCGGATGATGGCGACGAGCCGACCGATCGCCTCGTCGAGCGGAGCGTTCCAGAAGTTGTCGGGTCGGGCGTTCTCGGGCATGTCGGGCATGCCCGAGTCGTGGTAGCCGAGCATCTCGACGGTCTCGTAGCCGATCGCCTCGGTGGCGCGGGCCAGCTCCTCGCGTCGCACCTCGGCCAGGTTGTCGCGGACCTCGGGCCGGTCCATGGCCGGGTTGAGGATGTCGCCCGCCTCTCCCCCGGTGCAGCAGACCAGCGTGGAGGGGATCCCCTCGGCTCGGTACTTGGCGACGCTGGACGCACCCTTGGAGGACTCGTCGTCGGGGTGGGCGTGAACGGTGAGCAGGCGGAGCGGGTCGGTCACCCGCACCACGCTACCGGTGGGCCCGGACCGGCGAGTGGCCGCGGCGCCGGGGTGCGAGCACCAGCCCGGCCGCTCCGACCAGGGCCGTGACCGCGCCGGCGAGCAACGCCCGGCTCCAGGTCGGGGCGGGCCCGACGCTGACCCAGGTGCCCAGACCCGCTCCGACCTGGTCCCGCTCCTCGAGTCGACAGGTCGGTCCGAACGGCAGCACCTGCAGGGTCACCCGGTCGCTGTGGACGAACCCGCCGCCGGATGGACACGCCATGGAGCGAACCGGGCCGACGGCCAACAGCGCGGCGACCACCGTCGCGGTCACCCAGAGCAGGCCCGCACCGAGCAGTCCGGCGAACACCGCAGTGCCCCGGCGGCGCGGCGATGCAGAGGGATCGACCATCGCCGTCCAGGGTGGGCGCCCAGCCGGTCGCTGTCGACGGGACGATCCCCCAGCCCGTCGACCTGGGCGGCCGACGAGGTGAGGATCGACCTCAGCCCGTGACCGCGGCGCGGAGCGGCTTCAGGTCGATCTGACCGGTCGGGTCGTCCTCGTCCTCGACCATCCGCCAACCGCACAGCTCGGCCAGTCGTTCACGGCCTTCGTGGGGTCCGGTGGCGATGACGTCGTCGCCGGCGGCGAGGCGGACCCAGCCGCGGGGTTGGTAGAGGTAGCGGTTGTCGCGACGGATCGCGAGGATCCAGAAGCCCGGTTCGATGTCGAGCTGCAGCTCGGTCAGCGTCCGACCGTCGACCACCGAGCCCGGCGCCACCGGCACCCGGGTGGCGACGATGTCGGCCTCGCCGAGCGCGATGTTGACGATCGGGTGGACGTCGACGCCGTCGGAGATCAACCAGACCATCTCGGCGGCCTGGTTGCCGATCTCCTCGGCCGCACCCGCGAGCTGCAGCAGGCCGCGCAGCGGCGACGGGTCGACGTCGTGCTTGGCGGCCCGCAGCACCCACAGCTGGAGGTGGTCCTTCATCTCGTCGAGGCGTTCGGCCAGGTGGTTGACCTCGGCGGCCAGGCCGGTGTCGCGCAAGGCGAGCGCCGAGTAGGCCAGACCGACCGCAGCCTCGGAGACGTCCTTCATCTCGACGAGCACGTCGACGGCCCGATCGAGGTCGGTCAACGCGTCGGGTTCGGGAACCTCGGGCGGTTCCCATGTGGGAGCGGCGGCCAGCTCGTGCAGACGGGTGATGCCGGCGGGAGAACCCCGCAGGAACAGCACGTCGCCGGGGAGCACGACGACGTCGCCGTCGACCTCCTCGATCATCCAGGACCGACCGCGACGGATGGCGACGACACGCATGCCGCACTGGACCGGGATCTCGAGGTCCTTCAGCGGTCGGTGCGCCAGGTGCGAGCCCTCCCGGATCCACACCCGGTGCGACACCTCGTCGGCGTTGGACAGGTCCGCGATCAGCTCGTTGGGGATACCCAGGCGATGGGTGACGATCCGGGTGATGTCCACCGCGGCGTTGCCGATCCCCTCGATGGCGGAGATCACCTGCAGGACCGACGCCATGCCCTCGGCCTCGGCCGGCCGGCGAACCGCCAGGGTGCACACGGCGCGCATCTCCTGGACGAGGTCGTTCAGCTGCTCCTCGAGGTCGCCGAGCTCCTCGGCCATGCCGGGATCGTTGAAGTAGACGGCCGCGTAGGCCAGGTCGACCATGATCTCCGAGGTGTCCTTCGCCTCGGCGAGCATGGCCCTGAGACTTCGAGGTCGGTCGTCCATATGTGGTCAGCCAGGATAGGCCCCGACGCCTCACCACGCGTTCTGACGACATCTGAGTACCGCCACGGTCGTGACTTGTCGTCAGAACGCGCGGGCCTCGGGGGCGTCAGAGGACGACGGCGAGCTGGCGGACATCCGCGAGCAACCGACCGGTCGAGTCCCACACCGATCCGTGCTCGACCAGGTAGCCGCCCCGCGACACCGGGCTGGAGAAGCGGACGAAGCACCACGCCGCGTCCGGGCCCTCCGGCCCGCTCGGCGGACCCGGCGGATCGGCCGGTCGGCCCCGGAAGTGCACCGTCAGGTCGACGGTGGGCACCGCCAGCTGGTGGTCGACCCGGCTGAAGATCGGGGGCATCCAGGCATCGGCCATGGCGACGAGCACCACCTCGTCGACCGGAGGCGACTGCTTGAGACGCAACCAGCCGCCGGTGTCCGCCGACGATCCCGGCTCGCCGGAGAACGGCACCGAGCCGAATCCCCAGCGCATGTCGTAGCGGGACCGCATGGGGATGTCGCGTTCGGGGTCGACGGGCCGCGCCGGGATCTCCGACCAGTGCGGGATCGACGATCCGTCCGGGCGCGCCGGCAGGCCCGACCCGGTGGGTGAGTCGACCTCGTCGAACTCGAGCGTGCCGTCACGTCGGGTCCCGAGCGCGACGAGCGCCAGGACGATGAGCTTGCCGCCCTGGGACATGCGGACCGACACGTTGGTGACGCCCCTCCCCGATCGTTCGACGGTGACGTCGAGGTCGACCTCGCCCTCGGCGGGCGGCCGGAGGTAGTGGAACGTGGCCGACAGCGGTCGGCGGGCGGGATCCGCGACCGCGGCGACCGCGGCGCGCAGGACGATCGCGGCGACGTAGCCGCCGTTCGGGCCCATGACGATCCACCACGCCGTGGAGATCCGCGCCCGGAAGCGGCCGTCGCCGAGCGCCTCGACCGCCGTGTCGCTCTCGAACTCGGTGCCCCCGTCGGTGCGGATCGGCGAGGTCGCGGTGTCGGTCATCGGCGCTGCCCTCCCGTCCGCGTTCTCGTGACAGTTGAGTACCGCCAGTGTCGTGACTTGTCGTCAGAACGCGGGGTGGGGTTCGGGGGCGGGGTCATCGGGCGAACTCCCAGCGGCGGGGCGTCCCGTCCTCGGCCGGGCGGGTCGCCTTGAGGATCCGACGGGCGACGGTGTGGACGTGGACCTCGTCGGGACCGTCGTAGATGCGGCCGAAGCGGGCGGCGCGGTACATGAAGCTGAGCGGCGTGTCGTCGGTGAGCCCGGCGGCGCCGTGGACCTGCACGGCCCGGTCGATCACGTTGTGCAGCATGCGGGCGCCGACGACCTTGATCGCTCCGATCTCGACCCGGGCCTGCTCACCCCGGTCGATGGCGGCCGCGGCGTGCAGGGTCAGCAGTCGACAGGACTGGATCTCGGCGTAGGACTCGAACACGTGGGACTGCATCAGCTGCTTGGCCGCCAGCGGCTCGCCGAACGCCTCGCGGGTGTTGAGCCGGGTGCACATCAGCTCGAAGGCCCGTTGGGCCTGACCCAACCAGCGCATGCAGTGGAAGATCCGGCCCGGGCCCAGGCGCTCCTGGGCGATGACGAAGCCGTGGCCGCGCGGACCGAGGAGGTTCGACGCCGGGACGCGAACACCGGTCAGGCGCACCTCGCAGTGGCCGCCGCGGATGCCGAGCACCGGTGTCTCGCGGACGATCTCGTAGCCGGGAGCGTCGGTCGGCACGATGATCATCGAGTACGCCAGGTACGGCGACACGTCGTCGTCCTCGGTGCGGCACATCACCGTCGTGTAGGCGGCCTGGTTGGCGCCGGTGGTGAACCACTTGTGGCCGTCGATCACCCACTCGTCGCCGTCGAGCACCGCTCGGGTACGCAGCTGCGTCGGGTCCGAGCTGGCCACCTCGGGTTCGGTCATGGCGAAGCTCGGCGACACCTCGGACTGAACCAGCCGGTGCAGGTAGGCGTCACGCCACTCCGGCGACGCGTATCGGTCCAACATGATCGAGTCCTGCAGCGTGTAGGTGCCGAGCGCGATCTGGCCGTACTCGCTGCGCCCCTGGACCTCGTTGACGTACACGTAGTCCATGAACGGCAGACCGCCACCGCCGAGCTCGCGCGGGTGCCCGAGCGCCCACAGGCCCTCGGCCTTGGCGTCGGCCTGAAGGGCGCGGATCCGTTCGCGCAGCTCCCCACGCGCTGACGGCTCGTGGTGGGCGGCGTCGGCCAGCCGGTGCAGGTCCGCCTCGGCCGGCTCCACCCGCTCGCGCATGAACGCCTCGACCCGGTCGCGGACGGGCCGCACCGACTCCGGCACCTCGAACATCGTCATGACGCACCCCCTGGGATCGTCGAACGGACCCCGATCATGGCCTGCCCCGAACCGCCCGGTCGCCACCGCTACCTTTGACCGCAGCGGATCGGTCCCCCTCCGACCGCCGAAACGTGTTCGAGAGGATGCCATGTCACGCAACCCGATCCTGACCGACAAGGCCTTCGGGCTGGACGGATCGAGCGGTTCGGGCGGTCTGTCGCCCGCCCAGGAGTGGCAGCGGGCCCAGAGCATGGGTGCGGGCCCGGCCACCGGGACCGTTCCGCCGAGCCCTCCCGGGTACGGGGTTCCACCCGACGCCACCACCGCCGCATCGGCCGGCACCGACGCCGCGCTCGCCCGCGGCGGGTTCGGCTCGCTGCCCACCGCCACCGACGGCAAGGTCATGACCATGGGCGGGGTGGCCGCGTCCACCCTGGTGTTCTTCGTGTTCCTGTTCGTCGCCGCGGCGTTCGGCTGGACCTCGGTGACGGTCACCCCGGACCCGCTCGGCCGGGTCGACCAGAACGGCAACGCCATCTACGACGCGACCATGCAGCGGCCGTGGCTGCTGTTCGTCGCCATGCTCGTCGGCCTGGGTCTGGCGTTCGTGACCGTGTTCAAGCCCCGCCTGGCCATGTTCACCGGATCGGCCTACGCGCTGTGCGAGGGCTACCTGCTCGGGGCCATCTCGGCGTTCTACGGAGCGCAGTTCCCCGGCATCGTCGCCCAGGCGATCGTCGCCACCCTCGGCGTGTTCCTGATGATGCTGGTGCTCTACGGCCTGAGGATCCTTCGGGCCACCCCCAAGTTCGTCAAGGGCGTCATCGCCGCGACGTTCGGGATCATGGTCGTCTACGGCGTCATGTTGATCGCCAACCTGTTCGGCGTCGGCGAAGGCTTCTGGACCAGCGGGTCGCCGCTCGGCATCGTCATCAGCCTGGTGGTCGTCACCGTCGCGGCGCTCAACCTGATCCTCGACTTCGACTTCATCGAGCGCGGCCAGCAGATGGGACTGCCCCGCTACATGGACTGGTACGCGGCGTTCGGACTCCTGGTCACGTTGATCTGGCTGTACCTGGAGATGCTGCGGCTGCTCGCCCGACTCCGCCAGTGAGCTGACCTGGTCGGCTCAGCTGCCGTTGGTCGACCAGTGCCAGGGCTCCGACGGCAGGTTGCGGAACCCGAAGCGGCCGGCGTTCGCCGCGAGCCACACGAACGCCGGATCCGACCTCGAGGTGATGAGGCGGCCGTTCGACATCAGGTCGAGCGCCAGACCCCGCTCGTGCATCGACCTGCCGGGCTGCGCCGTCGGCGGATGGCACTGCGACGCCGGCATCCAGTAGATCGCGTAGTCCGAGGTCCCGCAGTGGGCCCGCCGCAACGTGATCTGCTCGGCCGGGTCGCGGTAGCCGCCCCCGCTGAGGTTGATGCCCGCTGCCTTGGCCGCGGCGACCAGCCCGGAGACCTGCCCGGCGATCGACTTGTTGACCCAGATGCCACCCGCCTTGGTGACGTCGGACCACGTGACCAGCCCGGTTCCACCCGACGGCGCCGTCGGGGGAACGGTGGTCACCGGCGTGGTCGGCGGTCGGGTGGTCGGGGTCGGGGCGGGTGCGGTCGGGCCGGGCCCGGTCGGAGTTGGGGCCGGAGCTCCCGGCGCGGGCCGTTGAGCGGCGACCGGGACGCCGGCGGACGGGGCGGCGGGGGTGGCAGGGCCGCTCGTGCGCAGGGCGACCTCCTGGGCGGTGATCTCCTGGGCGGCCCGGGAGTCGACCTCGCGCAGCGCCGCAGCTTCGGCCAGCATCCGGTCCAAGCGGTCGTCGAGCTGCGACGCCAGCCGTGACTGCTGCGCCCGCGCCGACCGCAGCGACTCGACCTGGGTCCGGGCCTGCTCCGCCTCCGCGGACGCCGCGTCGGCTGCGGTCGAGGCGGCGGCCCGGTCCTGTTCGGCGACGACCCTGGCCGCGGTCATCGTGTCGACGACCCGACGGCGACGCTCCGCGACGATGTGCAGCATGTCGGTGGCGTAGGCGGCGTCGCGGGACTCCTCGATGGCCAGCGTGGACAGCGAGTCCTGGGCCGGGGGGCGCACGAACGCCTCGACGGCATAGGAGCGGACCTGCTCGGTCGCCTCGGCTGCCGCCGCGGCCGCCTGGTCGGCCTTCGCCTGGGCGTCCGCAGCCCGTGCACGGGCCGCGTCGACTCGACCCTGGGCCTCGGCCGCGGCCGCCTCGGCCGCCCGGGTCTGCTCGTCGAGCGCCGCGACCCGGGCCCGGACCTGGTCCCGGCTGGCGCTGACCACGTCAGCGGAGTCAGCCGGGGAGGGCTCGTCGGGCGTGCTCGGCGGGACCGCCGACGGAGTCGCGGAGACGGTCGTCGTGGTGGGGGGACCGGCCTGCGCGGTGGCCGGCACCACGGCGACCAGAACCAGGACCGACACGAGAGCCGACATCACCGCCGCAACCCGGGACGGCCCCGCAACTGCGCGGATCGGGGCGGGGTCGGCGTTCAGCACAGTGGATCCAACGTGGTGACGCGGGCGCACGTTGACACGCATCGGCAGGTCGGGGCGCGCGATGAAGAACCCGGGTGGGAGATGTCCCACCCGTCGGTCCCGCCGACCCGTCGTGTGCCCACCGGATGCGCCGGGTCAGCCCCCGAGGAGCCCCCCGAGCATCCCGCCGGCGCCCGACTGCTGCTGCTGGGCCTGCTGGGCGCCGCCCTGCACCACCGACTCCGACGGCTGGATCATCACGTAGCCCTGGCCGCCGAACGCCATCTGGATGAGCTCTCCGGTGCCGCCCCGCAGCATCGACTTGAGTCCACCGGTGTCGACCCGGACGTCCATGCTCACCCCCGAGGTCCACAGCACGACCGCTTCGGCGTCCGCGTAGGTCGGGGCGCCGGCGACGTCGAGGCAGACCGGATCGCCCTTGGTGGTGACCGCCACGTAGCCGGTGCCGCGGAGGCTCACGTTGAACATGCCGCCGGCCATCATCGAGGCACGACCGGCGTTGACCCGGTGGATGTCCCACTCGATCGACGACGAGAACGCCAGCACGTTGTTGCCGTTCACCGAGACCATGTCGTTCTCCAGGTAGAACAGCTGGATCTCCGAGGCCAGGTCGGCGACGAACAGCTCGCCGGTGCCCTCGGCGACCATCATGTTGACGCCCTCGCCGGTCAGCTTGGACTTGAGCATCTTGTTGAGCCCGCCCGAGCCGGTGTTCTGGAACCGCACGTCGCCCTGGTAGGCGACCATCGAGCCGAGCTTGGTGTTCACCGGCCCGTACTGCATCTGGATCTTCAGCATCTTCTTGTTCTGGAGCGTGAACGGATCCTGGCCGGCGGTCTCCGCGTACTCCTGGAACAACGAACCGTGGATGGGCATGGGGGTCTCCTGTGGACGCTCGGATGGGGCGGTCCTCTTCCTGGCGGCCACCGTAGCGTCGGGTCCCGCCGTTGCGGCGGCTATCGGAAGTCCCGCGACCTGGCGCCGACCGCCACCCGCAACGGGCTGACGTGGTGGGCCACGACGTTGAGCACCCCGTCGGAGCTGTGCTCGAGCTTCCCGCGCACCTCCAGCGCCGCCGCCGAGCGCAGGACGGCCCGGAAGCGGGTCCAGCACCCGATCGAGCACACCACGTTGACGAGGCCGGTCTCGTCCTCGAGGTTCAGGAACGTGACCCCCGAGGCGGTGGCCGGACGCTGGCGGTGGGTGACCACCCCGGCGACGCGGACCGTGGCGCCGTCGGGCACGTCGCGAAGAGCGGTGGCGGTGCTCACCCCCCGGGCGTCGAGGTCGTCACGCAGGAACCGGGTGGGGTGGCCGTCGGGGGCGACGCCGGTGGAGTGCAGATCCGCGACCGACTCCTCCCACTCGTCCATGCCCGGCAGCCGGGGCGCGTCCAGGCCGACCACCACCCCCGGCAACCGGTCGGCCCCGGCGAGCGCGGCGGCACCCGCGGACCAGATGGCCTGACGCCGGGGCAGCGGGGAGCCGTCGACGTCGGTGAAGCAGCCGAACGCCCCGGCGGTGGCGAGCGACTCCATCTGGGCGGTGCTGAGCCGGACCCGGCGGGCCAGATCCGCGATGTCGGCGTAGGGGCGGCCGGTTGCGATCTCCTCGGCCAGGTCGGATCCGATGCCTCGCACCGAGCCGACGCCCAACCGCACCGCCGGACCTCCCCGACCCCACGTGGCCGGATCGGCGTCGTCGCGCCCCGGACCCGGTTCCGTGGACGTCTCCAGGGTGGCCGCCGCGCCCGACGCGTTGAGGTCGGGGGTGCGGACCCGGACGCCGTGACGCACCGCGTCCTGGGTGAGCGACTGCGGCGAGTAGAAGCCCATCGGCTGGGCGTTGAGCAGCGCGGCGCAGAACGCGGCCGGGTGGTGGTGCTTGAGCCACGACGACGCGTAGACCAGGTAGGCGAAGCTCACCGAGTGCGACTCGGGGAACCCGTAGTTGGCGAACGCGGCGAGCTTCTCCCACACCGCGGTCGCCGTGTCGCCCACGATGCCGTTGGCGGCCAGACCGTCGAAGAACCGCTGACGCAGCTCGGCCATGCGCCGCTCGGAGCGCTTGGAGGCCATCGCCTGGCGCAGCTGGTCGGCCTCCCCGGCGCTGAAGCCGGCCACGTCGATCGCCATCTGCATGAGCTGCTCCTGGAACAGCGGGACGCCCAGGGTCTTGGTGAGCGACGGCTCGAGCAGCGGGTGCAGGAACGTGACGGGCTCCTCGCCCTTGCGACGCCGGATGTAGGGGTGCACCGAACCGCCCTGGATGGGCCCGGGCCGGATGAGCGCCACCTCGACCACCAGGTCGTAGAAGCACCGGGGCCGCAGGCGGGGCAGCGTCGCCATCTGGGCCCGGGACTCCACCTGGAACACCCCGACCGAATCGGCTCGGCACAACATGTCGTAGACGGCGTCCTCCTGGGGCAGGGCGGCCAGGTCGACCTCGATGCCCAGGTGGTCGCGCAGGAGGTCCAGGCAGCCGTGCAGCGCCGAGAGCATGCCCAGCCCGAGCAGGTCGAACTTGACCAGGCCGGCCGCCGCGCAGTCGTCCTTGTCCCACTGGAGCACCGAGCGGTTCTCCATCCGGGCCCACTCGGTGGGGCACACCTCGATGACCGGCCGGTCGCAGATGACCATGCCGCCGGAGTGGATGCCCAGGTGCCGGGGCAGGTCCGCCATGCGGCGGGCCAGGGCCAGCACCGGTTCGGGGGCGCTCAGGTCCCGGGCCCCGGCGCTTCCGTCGACGGCAGCACCCTCGTCGGGGCCGGGGATCCCGCCCCAGCGGTCCAGCTCCTTGGACCAGGCGTCCTGCTGGCCGGGGGCGAAGCCCAGCGCCTTGGCCGCGTCGCGCACCGCGGAGCGGGCCCGGTAGGTGATGACGTTGGCGACCTGCGCGGTGTGGGACCGGCCGTAGCGACCGTAGACGTACTGGATGACCTCCTCGCGACGGCCGGACTCGATGTCCAGGTCGATGTCGGGCGGGCCGTCGCGCTCGGGCGACAGGAACCGCTCGAACAGCAGGCCCAGCCGGACGGCGTCGGCCTTGGTGACCCCCAACGAGAAGCAGACCGCCGAGTTGGCCGCCGAGCCCCGCCCCTGGCAGAGGATGTCGGAGCGTCGGCAGAACTCGACGATGTCCCACACGATCAGGAAGTAGCCCGGGAACCCGAGCGCCTCGATCAGGTCGAGCTCGCGGTCGATCTGCGCCCACGCCCCCGGCACGTCCTCGGCGTGACGGGGTCCGTAGCGGCGGGCGGCCCCCTCCTCGACCAGTCGGCGCAGGAACCGGGCCTCGGTCAACGGCGCGCCGGAGGGGTCGTCGGGGTCGGGCGGGCACGGGTACGGCGGCAGCTGCGGGGCGACCAGACGCAGGTCGAACGCGCACGCCCGACCCAGCGCCGCCGCCGCGGCCACCACCCCGGGGTAGCGGGCGAAGCGCCGGGCCTGCTCGGCGCCCGAGCGCAGGTGGGCCTGGCCGCCGGCGGGCAGCCAGCCGTCCAGGTCGTCCAGGCTGCGACGGGCCCGCACCGCGGCCAGCGCCGCGGCCAGGTCGCGCTCGGCGGGGGTGGCATGGTGCACGTTGTTGGTGGCGACGGGCTGCACCCCGGCCCGCACCGCCAGCTCGGCCAGCGCGTCGTTGCGGGCCGAGTCGAGCGGCAGGCCGTGGTCCCACAGCTCGACGAAGGTGTGCTCCACCCCGAACGCGGCGACCAGGCTGCGCAGCTCGCGCTCCGCGGCGGCCGGCCCGTCGGCGACGAGGGCAGCGGGCACCGTCCCCTTGCGGCACCCGGTCAGCACCGCCCAGTGACCCCGCGCCCGACCCGACGCCGCTTCGGCCAGGTCCGCGAAGGAGATCTGCGGCCGGCCCTTCTCCCCCGCCATCTGCGCTCGGGACAGCAGCGAGGCCAGCCGGGCGTAGCCGACCGGGTCCCGGGCCAGCACCAGGAGGTGCCGGCCCGCGGGGTCGGCCGGACCGGAGCGGGCCTCGGGCGCGTTCAGGGTGAGCTCGGCGCCGAAGACGGTCGGCAAGCCCAGCGCCCGGGCCGCCTGCGAGAAGCGCACCACCCCGTAGAAGCCGTGGTGGTCGGTGATCGCCAACGCCTCGAGCCCCAATCGGTCGGCCTCCTCGGCCAACGCCTCGGGCTGGGAGACGCCGTCGAGGAAGGAGAACGCCGAGTGGCAGTGCAGCTCGGCGTAGGCGACCCGGCTCCCGTCACCGACGGGCCGGGGGTCGGCGCCGGGCCGGTCGGTCGGCGGGCGGTACTCCTCCCGGCGACGGGACCACGCCGGGGAGTCGCCGCCGTCGCCGGGGTGGGCGGACTCGCGGTGGCGTCGGGCCAGCGGATCGTGCTGCCACCACTCCTCGGCCCGCCCGCCGGAACGACCCTGCTGGCTGGGACGACCCTGCTGGCTGGAACGACCCTGCTGGCTGGAACGACCCTGCTGGCTGGAACGACCCTGCTGACTGGAGCGACCCTGCTGACTGGAGCGACCCTGCTGGCTGGAACTCTGTCGGTCCGACAGGCGGCGCTCGATCTCCGACCACGGGACGTCCGGGTTGTTGAAGCCCACGACGTCACCGTATCGAACGTCTGTTCGACCCTCAACCCACCGCTCTGTCCCGCAGAGACGCGGTGATCACCGCGCTGGTGCGGGACAAAGCTGGGTCAGCGACTCGAACGGGGTCAGCGGCTGTAGAAGCGCGGGGCCCGGTAGCCGGGTCGGATGTCGGGACGGCCCTTGCGCGACGTCCAGCGGTACTGCGCCGAGACCCGTGGACCCACGGCGGTCCCGTCGGCCACCTTGGGCACCGCATGGAGCCAGTCGGCCTGACATCGACCCCCCATCACGATCAGGTCCCCCGCCGCCGGTGACAGGTCGAAGGTCCGGCCCGCCCCGGCGACCATGTCGTCGTCGTGGGCGCTGCGCCGCTCACCGATGGGGCGCATCAGGAACGGTCGCTGCGCCCCGAAGGTCAGCACCCCGATGACGGTGTCCTCGAGCCAGCGCATCTCGCGGTCGCGGTGGAACCCGACGCTGTCGGCCGCATGGCGGTACTGCGCCAGGGCGACGCCATCGAAGCTGACCCGGTAGCGCCGCTCGATCCAGTCGCCGGCCTGGGCCAGAACGGGGTGGCGGTCGGCTCCGGCCTGGAACCCGCCCAGACGAGGTTCGTCGACCCAGCGCTCGTAGCGGAACACCCGACCGCCGCTCCAGGAGACGCCGCTCAGCAGGTCGGCGGTCACCTGCTCGGGGTCGGGCACCAGGGCCCGCACGACGTCCACCCAGGATCCCCGGCCCAGGTCGATCCGTTCGACGATGGGATCGGCCGTGAGCCAGCTCTGGTCGAGCCCGGAGGAGGAGCGGTCCACGAACCGGACCGTACCCCCGTAGCCTGACACGCCGTGAGCGCCACCGATCCCGACACGACCAGCCCCGACACGACCAGCCCCGAGCTGACCCCCGAGCAGGTCGACCTGACCGCAGCGGACGTGGCCTGGGACCTGGAGCCGCTGCTCGACGGCCACAGCGTCGACGACCTGCTCGACCGGGCCGAGGGCGTGGCCGACCAGCTGGCGAACCTGAGGGGCACCATCGCCGAGATGACCGCCGGCGCCCTTGCCGACGCCATGCACCTCAGCGCCGAGCTCGAGGACCTCCAAGGCCGCGCCGGCTACTACGCCATGCTGCGCTTCTCGGAGGACACCCAGGACCCCGAGCGCGGGGCCGAGATGATGAAGGTGCAGGAGAGGGGCACCGCCATCGCCGCCAAGCTGGTGTTCCTCGAGCTCGAGTGGGCCGCCCTGTCCGACGAGCGGGTCGACGAGCTCCTCGCCGACCCCGTCCTCGACTTCTGCGCGCACCACCTGCGCTCGGCCCGCCGCTACCGCGACCACCTGCTCAGCGAGCCCGAGGAGGTGCTGCTGACCGAGAAGTCGACCTCGGGCGCCGCCGCCTGGGTCCGGCTGTTCGACGAGCTGACCTCGGCCATCACCGTCGAGCTGCCCGAGCAGGGCACCGTCGGCCTGGAGCAGGGGCTGTCGCTGTTGCAGCACCCCGACCGGGCCGTCCGCCAGCAGGCCGCCGCCGCGGTGACCGCCGGGCTGGAACCCGGCCTGCGGACCCGGGCGTTCGTGTTCAACACCCTGCTGCTCGACAAGTCGACCGACGACCGCCTCCGCAGCTACCCGTCCTGGGTGTCGTCACGGAACCTCTCCAACGAGGCCACCGACGACTCGGTGCAGGCGCTCGTCGACGCGGTCGTGTCACGCTACGACATCGCGCAGCGCTGGTACCGCCTCAAGGCCCAGGTGCTGGGACTCGACCGCCTGGCCGACTACGACCGCATGGCGTCGGTGGCCGAGGACGAATCCGAGATCGGCTGGGCCGAGGCCACCGCCCTGGTCCACGACGCCTACGCCAGCTTCTCGCCCGAGCTCGCCGGGATCGTGCAGCGCTTCTACGACGGCGGCTGGATCGACGCCCCGGTCCGGCCGGCCAAGCGCCCCGGAGCGTTCTGCGCCTACACCGTGCCGTCGCACCACCCGTACCTGCTGCTCAACTGGACCAGCCGCAACCGCGACGTGCTGACGCTGGCCCACGAGCTCGGCCACGGCCTGCACGCCTACCTGTCCCGCGGTCAGGGCACGTTCCACCAGTCGACGCCGCTGACGCTCGCGGAGACCGCGTCGGTGTTCGGCGAGACCGTCACCAACAACGCCCTGCTCGCCCGCATCGACGACCCGAACGAGCGATTCGCCCTGCTCGCGGCGACGCTCGAGGACTCGATCGCGACGGTGTTCCGCCAGGTGGCGATGAACCGCTTCGAGGACGCCGTGCACACCGCCCGCCGAGAGGAGGGCGAGCTGTCGGTCGAGCGCTTCGGCGAGCTGTGGGCCACCACGCAGGAGGCCATGGTCGGCGACTCGGTCGACATCACCGACGGATACCGGACCTGGTGGAGCTACATCCCGCACTTCATCGGCACCCCCGGCTACGTCTACGCCTACGCCTACGGCCAGCTGCTCGCGCTGTCGGTGTACGCCCGCTACCAGGAGCAGGGCGCGTCGTTCGTGCCGGCCTACCTGGAGCTGCTGTCGGCCGGCGGTTCGATGGAGCCCGCCGCGCTCGGCCGCATCGTCGGATGCGACCTCGAGGACCCGGGCTTCTGGGACGCGGGGCTCGCCATCGTCGACGGTCAGCTCCGCGCCGCCGAGGACGCCGCCCGCGCCGCCGGGCGCCTCTGACAGGCGCCTCTGACAGGCGCGGCCGCGGGGGTTTCCGGGGTCCACCAGTGCCGCGGAACGGCTCCGTAGGGTAGGAGACCGTTCGGTGATCCGGAGGGGCCGGGTCACCGCCACAGGAGCCCTCCCGCGTGCCCGCCGACCCGCCTGACGACCACCTGTTCGACGTCGTCCCGATCGCGCCCGACAAGGTGTCCACCGCTCCTCCCCGCGCCACCCCCACCGACCTGTCCACCGTGCTGCTCGACCACCTCGACGTGGGCGTGTGGGCCATCGCTCCCGACGGAACCGTCCTCGCGGTCAACCGGGCCGCGGCCGCCACCATCGGCGAGCAGCCCGACACGCTGATCGGGCGACGCTTCACCGACCTGGTCGACCCGCCGCTGAGCGACGACGGCTGGCACCTGCTGCTCGATCGGGTCGACGACGACCGCCACCACCGGGTCCGGCTCGCCCTGGCGACCCGTCACGGCCACTCGGTGACCGCAGACCTAGAGATCGGACGCCACCGCACGGTCCAGAGCGACGTGGTGACGGTGACGGTGCGCACCGCCGCCGGACCGGGGAGCGCGGATCCGGCGGATGCCCCGGATGCGGCGGCCGGGTCACCAGAGGTCGCGTTGACCGATCCTGTCGACGAGCGGCTGCGACGCACCATCGCCGAGCTCCCCGACGGCATCGCCCTCGTCGACGACTCGGGACGGATCGACCACGTCAACGACACCTTCTGCCGGCTCGTCGGTCGGTCCCGGGCCCAGATCCGTCACCGCTCCGTGTTCGACCCGCCGTGGATGTTCCGCGACGAAGGGGACCGGGCCACCACCCCCGAGGAGTCCGCGGCGGTGATCTGCCTGCGCAGCGGTCGGGCTGCGGTCGGACCGGTGTTCTCGGTCGCGCTCAGCCGGACCAAGCGGATCTGGTCGAGGATGTCGGCGCACCCCGTCCCCGGCGGCGCCGTCGTCGTCCTCGAGGACCGCACGACCGAGGTGTCGCTGCGTGCGCAGATCGCGGCGGTGAGCAGCACCGACGAGCTGACCGGCCTCGGATCCCGACGCTCGCTCCATGCGCAGCTGGCCGGCCTGCTCGCCCGGGACGCTGACGAGCAGGCCGACGGGCCACACCGCGTGGGTGTGCTGCACATCGACCTGGACGGCTTCCGCACCGTCAACGACACCTTCGGACCCGCCATCGGCGACCGGGTGCTCGTCGAGGTCGCCGACCGGGTGCGCGACCTGGCCGACCGCTCCCCCGACCAGGCACAGGTCAGCATCGGTCGGGTCGGCGTCGACGAGTTCATGGTGAGCGTCGACGGGTCCGGACCCATCCTGGCGTTCGACATGGAGCTGCGCCGGCTGGCCGAAGAGGTCCAGCGTCGGCTGCAGTCCCCGATCGCCGTCGACGGGTTGGACATCCGCCTCACCGCCTCGATCGGCGTGGCCCGATCGCCGGTCGACGCCACCGACGCCGAGCGCCTGGTCGTCGCCGCCGAGCAGGCGCTCGCGGCGGGCCGCCGTGAAGGGCGCAACCGGCTGCGGTTCTACAAGCCCGAGCTCGACGCCGCGACGCGCACCGGCCTCGCTCTCGACCGCGACCTGCGTCGGGCCGCCGCGGCCCGCCAGCTCGAGGTGCACTACCAGCCGATCATCGACCTGCGCACCGGGTCCATCGCCATGGCCGAGGCGCTGGTGCGTTGGCACCATCCGGTCGAGGGGCCGATCCCGCCGTCGGTCTTCATCCCCACAGCCGAGGCAACCGGCGCGATCAGCGCGGTGAGCGACCTGGTGATCTCCACCGTCGCCCGCGACATCGCCGGCTGGACCCGGGACCGCATCCTGCCGAGCCGCGCCCGCATCGCGGTCAACATCTCGCCGACGGAGTTCGAGCAGCGCGACTTCACCGACCGTCTGGCCGCCACGCTCGACCAGGCCGGGGTCTCGCCGTCGCAGCTCGAGCTCGAGATCACCGAGAGCCTGCTGGTCCAGGACCTGCGGGCCGCGGCCAGCCGCCTCGAGCAGCTCGACGACCTGGGCTTCCTCATCGCCCTGGACGACTTCGGCACCGGCTACTCGTCGTTGTCGTACCTGCACACCCTGCCGTTCCACACCCTCAAGATCGACCGGGCGTTCGTCGGCGACCTGCGCGAGGGGCGCTCGGGGTCGATCACCCGGGCGATCCTGACCCTGGCCCACAACCTCGGCATCGTCGCGGTGGCCGAAGGGGTCGAGACCGACGGCCAGCGCAGCTTCCTCCACGAGGCGGGGTGCGACCTGGTGCAGGGTTTCCTGTACGCGCCGCCCATGCCCCGCGCCGCGTTCGAACGGTTCCTGGTCGAACACGGCGGCGTCGTCCCCGGCATCGACGACCCGCTCACGATCGGCCTCTGATCGACCCAACCGGGCGGGAACCGGATCAGGTGGCGTCGGGCGCCCCGGTCCAGCTGGCCGACGGGAGCGAGACCACGAAGCGCGCTCCGCCCTGCTCCCCGTCCTCGACGTGGATGCGACCGCCGTGGTGCTCGACGATGCGCTTGGTCAGCGCCAGTCCCAGACCGGTCCCGCCCGAGTCTCGGGCCCGGCCCTCCTGGAGGCGGGCGAAGCGGGCGAACACCTGCTGGCGGTCCTCCGGGGCGACGCCGTCGCCGTCGTCGGCGACGGTCAGCACGACCCACGGCCCCTCCTCCCCGACGGTGACCACCACACGGCTGCGACAGTGGCGGGCGGCGTTGTCGAGGAGGTTGCGCACCACGCTGGTCAGCTCGTCGCTGTTGCCCCACACCCGACCGGCCGACACCCCCGACAGGTCGAGCGACACATCGCTCATCCGGGCGCGCTGCGCCATGACCAGCTCGTCGATGTCGACGTCGGAGCGCGGACCGAAGCGGCCCTCCTCCAGTCGGGCCATGGCGAGCAGGTTGCCGACCAGGTGATCGAGGCGGTCGTCCTCGGCGAGCACGGTCCGCGCCACCGACGGCCAGTCGACGTCGTCGGGGTAGCGCAGGGCCGTCTCGATCTGGGTGCGGATCGACGCCACCGGGGAGCGCAGCTCGTGGCTGGCGTCGGAGACGAACTGGCGCTGCTTGACCGACGCCTTCTCCAGCCGGTCGAGCATGTCGTTCATGGTGACCGCCAGCAGTGCGATCTCGTCCTCGGTCGGCGGCACCGGGACCCGGGCGTCGAGGTTCGTGCTCGACAGCTCGCGCACCCGACGGGTCATGACCCCGACAGGCGCCAGGGCCTGTCCGGTGATGACCCAGGTCATCGCGCCGGCAGCGAGCACCAGCAGCGGCAGACCGATCCACAGCGCGGCGCGCAGCGCGTTCACCGACCGGTCGATCTCGGCCAGCGGTGACACGGCATGGATGGTGAGGTCGCCCCACTTGGTGGGAACGCTGCGGGTGGACTCGATGGCGTCGGTCGGGTCCGGCAGCGCCGGGCCAACGCGGCCGAACAGCACCAGTCGACCGTCGCTGTCGACGCCGCGCACCTTCATCTGCGAGAACGCCTGGCCGTCGAGGTAGAAGTACGTCGTCGAGATCACCTGCTCGAGGTCGCGCGCCCGCCCCGCGAACGAGCTCGACATCTGGTCGTTGATCTGCCCCGACAGCTCCGACGGAGTGGAGAACAGCTCGGTCGGGACGTTGCCGCTGTCGAGGATGTCGGCCATCGACGCCAGAACCCGCTCGTTGCGCGACCGCAGGTCGTGGGTCAGCGTCGACTCCACCCAACGGGTCAGCAGCAGCCCGCCGCCGAGCAGCGACACCCCCACCACCAGCACGACCGCGACGGTGAGGCGGAAGCGGACCGAGTGCGCCAGCCGGGTGCGCCTCCGCACACGGGGCGCCTCGGTTCCGGACGGATCCGGCGGCCCGTACCCGGCTGCGGCATCGTCGGCGACGGCGGGACCGACACCGTCGACACCGACCGGATCAGCCATCGGCTCCGCTGCCGATGCGGTAGCCGACGCCGCGCACCGTCTCGATGTCGTTGCGGTCGAACGGCCGGTCGATCTTGCGGCGCAGGTAGCCCACGTAGACCTCGACGACGTTGGGGTCCCCCTCGAAGTCGCTGCCCCAGACCTTCTCGAGGAGGTCCTGCTTGGCGACGACCTGCCCGGGCTTGCGCATCAGCGCCTCGAGCAGCTCGTACTCGCGGGTGGTCAGCGAGATGTCGGTGTCGCCGCGACGGCAGGTGCGCGCCAGCGGGTCGAGCACGAGGTCGCCGATGACCAGGGGCTGGGCCCGGCCGTCGGCCGAGCGGCGCAGCAGCGCCCGGAGCCGGGCGATCAGGACCACGAACGAGAACGGCTTGGACAGGAAGTCGTCGGCCCCGGTGTCGAGCGCCTCGGCCTCGTCGTACTCGCCCTGCTTGGCGGTCAGCATGAGGATCGGGGTCCCGATCCCCTCCTCGCGCAGGGTGCGGCACACCCGGTAGCCGTTCAGGCCCGGCAACATGATGTCCAACACGATGGCGTCGAGGTCCTCGGCGCGGGCACGCTCCAGGCCGCTCACGCCGTCGTGGACGACCTCGACCTCGAAGCCCTCGGCGATCAGGCCGCGGGCGACGCCGTCGGCCAGCGCCACCTCGTCCTCCACGATCAGGACCCGGCCCTGCGGGTCGCTCGACGCGGTCTCCTCGGCTGCGGTCACGGGCGTGCTCCTCGATGTCGGGTCGCGACCGGCCGATCCGGTCGGGCATCGAGCGTGTCGACACCTCGCCCAGTCTCTCAGGTTCCGGTGCCGAACCGGTGCCCGGACTGCGCCGAGCTGAGACCCCGTTCCGCGGTGGTTCGGTGGGATCAGTCGTAGGTGGCTTCGAGCCACCAGCGGCCGTCCTCCAGGGTGAGCAGGTGGGCCGTCTCATGTCCGTCGGGCCCCGCGAGCACCACCTGCAGACGGGCCCGACGACGGTGGCCGACCGCATCCCACCACCGCTCGTCGACGCACCACGGTCCCGCCCACGCCCGCACCGACGCCACCCCGGCAGCTCCGGCGGGCCCGGCACCGGGGTTCAGGCGCACCGATGTCGGAGGCGAGGAGATCAGCCCCCGCCCGCCGACACCCACCCGTCGACCGGCGGCATCGAGGACATCCACGGGGCGGGGCTCGGGCCACACCACTGCGGGTGACGGCGCCGGCAGCGATCCCGGCCACGGCTCCGGACCCGTGGTCGTCCTCGCCGACAGGTCCACCGCGTCGAGGGGCACCAGCCGGTAGCGCTCGCCCGGAGCCCGGCCCCCCTGCCACTCGGGGACCAGCACCCGATCCGCTCCGACCAGCCCCTGCACCCGGGCCAACGCACGCAGGGCCCGCTCGCCCGCTTCGCTGGTCCCACCCCAGAAGCCCAGCTGGAGGCCGTCGTCGGGGCGGACCTCGTCGGGCACCAGCTCCAGGCGGTCCACACCGCCGTGGGCCCGGCTGCGGGTCCGGCCCGACCCCAGCCACCCCTCGAGCTGCCAACGGACCCGTTGGGCGATGGCCGCGGCCGACAGGGCGCCGTCGGCCCGCCAGAGCCGTTCGATGCGGTCGCCGGCGTCGGTCCCGGCCACCACCAGCACGCGGCTGCAGGCCAACCCGCGCGAGCCCAGCGCCCGGTGCAGCTCGTCGGCCAGGGCCTTGGCCGCGAACGCGGCCCGGTCGACCCGGTCTGCGGGCGGATCGAGCGACATCGAGACCCGCAGGTCCACCGGCGCGGCGCTGACCAGCGGTGGGAGTCGCTCCCGGCCCGACGCCAGCTGGTGCAGGTCCGCTCCCCGCGCCCCGAAGCGGGCGAGCACGTCGGGGGCCTCCAGCGCGGCGAACCGGCCGAGGGTTCGCAGACCCAGGCGACGCAGCACGTCGACCAGCTCGGCCGGCTCACGACCCAGCACCTCCAGACGGGACACCGGCAACGGGGACAGGAACCCTGCGGTGGCCCCCGGCGCGACCACGATCGGGGCGGCACCGGATGCGCGGCGACGGGCCTCGTCGGCCACCAGCCCCGCGGCGCGGGGGCCGTCGGCGATCCCCACGCCGACGGTGACCGGCCAGGCGACGTCGAGCTCCGCCTCCACCGCCCGCCGCACTGCGGCCAGCACCTTGTCGGCCAGCGCCCGGTCACCGCCGTGGTAGCGCGACGGCCCCCGGGTGGGCACCAGGCACCGACCGGCCTCGACGACCTCCAGGCGGGGGGCCAGGTCCTCCAGCGCGGCGAGCACCGCCTCGAAGGCCCGGACGTCGCGCGACTCGTCGCTGTCGTGCAACTCCACCGAGGGACACCGGGCCTGGGCCTCGCGGCGGCGGAGGCCGGCCACGACCCCCTCGGCCCGCGCCGCCGGGCTGGCGGCGATCACCCGGTGGGCGGCCATCACCGCCACCGGCCGGTCCGCGGGAGGGCCGATGGCCACCACCGGCCAGTCGGCGCAGCACACCGCCAGGGTCCGCACCGGGGCCCCCTCGGACCCCCCTCCCCTCCCGTTCTGTAGTGCGAGATCCAGGTGTTCACCTGGATCTCGCACTACAGAACCGGGAGGCGGGGTCATCGGTCCGGGGACGGCAGCCACAGGTCCACCCGACGTGGGCGGTCGAAGCCCCGTCGGCCCCGCACCGAGATCGTCACCCGTCGGGCGAGCAGGCTCCCCCAACCCTCTCCGGGTCCCGACCACGACGACGACTCGCACACCAGCTCCACGTCGGGTCCCGGCCCGGCCCCGCCACCGTCGACCCTCGATCCCCTCCCGGGGTGATCCGCCAGCTTCAGCAGCACCGCACCGCGCTCGCGGGCCCGGGCCACCAGGCGACGCATCTCGGTCCCGTCGGGACGGTGCTCGGGGCCGATCAGCACCAGGTCGAAGGCGTCGACCAGCGCGGCGAGCACCGCCGGAGCGCGACCCTCGTCGCTGCGGATGACCGCCACCCGCTCGAGCTCCACCCCCGCCTCCACCGCCGCCGCCCACCCCATGGTCGACGCCCCGACGCACGCCGCCCAGGACCCGGCCCGGGTCGGGCCCGCCATCACCGCCTGGGCCAGCGTGGTGGAACCCGCACCGCGGAACGCCACCGTGGATCCCCGCTGCAGGCCATCGGGTAGCAACTCCTCCAAGGAGGACAGGACCGGCAGGCTGCGCTCCCGGGCCAACGTGAGCGGGCTCAGGTCACCGGCCAGCTCCCGCAGTCGGGCCAGCTTCTCCGAGCGGTCACCGCGGACCGGGTCGATGGAGCCTCGGGTGATCGACGGGACGGCCCGGAGGGCGGGGCGGAGCTGCTCCCGGGGGACCGCTCCCCCGTCCGACGCGAGCTCCCCGGCGACCATCCACCCAGTATCGAACGCCTGTTCGATGACACGCAAGTGGTCCCGCACGGGCGGGTTCAGCCGGGCCCGCGTTCGGTCGGGCCCGCATTCAGCCTGGACTCTCGCCAATGACGGTCGGTGAATCCGGACCCAGACCCTGCATGATCGAACAGGTGTGCCATGGGTTGGTGGGCATGGACACCGGGACCACCAGCACCGTGGAACGGCCAGCAGCTGCTGGCGCGGATCAGTCGGCCGACGCGCCGAAGGACGCCGCGTCGGGGACCTCGACCCCCGGGCGGTAGTAGGTGTAGAGATCGCCGATGATCTCGGCGATGCCGTCGGTGTCGGAGCCCCGACCCAGGTCGACGGTGATCACGTTGGAGTAGATCGACACCGTCTCGATGCCGCCCCGTTCGAACAGACGACGGGCGAGCACGTCGGGCGGTCGGTCCCCTTCGATCGGCTGGTCGGCCCGGTAGCGCTCATGGCCCATGCCGGTGAGGATCCGGTTGATCTCGAAGCGAACGATCCCGGGACGGTTCGACGGCTTCTCGAGGACGGTGACGGACTGACCCATAACGGCCCGAGCGTAGTCGCCGCGCCACGGATCCCCCGCATCGCCGCCACCGGCCGGGGTTGGCCCCCTCCGGGGGGCGGCGACCACCATGAAGGCGGTGAGCACCCCTCCTGGACCCGACACCACCGACGCCGCCGCCACGACCGACGGGGACGACACGACCGACGGGGACGACGACGGGACGCACCGGGTCACCGTCTTCGAGGCAGTCGGCGGCCAGTCCTTCTTCGACCGGCTGGTCGACCGCTTCTACGAGCGGGTCGAGACCGACGACGTGCTGCTGTCGATGTACCCCGAGCCCGACGACCTCGCACCCGCCCGACGCCGGCTCGCGCTGTTCCTCGGCCAGTACTGGGGCGGACCGGCGGTCTACGCCGAGGAGCGCGGGCACCCCCGCCTCCGGATGCGCCACCAGCCATTCGTGGTCGGCGACCGCGAACGCCGGCACTGGCTGGCCGCCATGGAGGACTCGCTGACCGAGACGATCGTCGAGGCTCCGCTCGAGCCCGAGCTGCGCGACGCCGTCGAGCAGCGCATGAGGGAGTACTTCGAGATGTCCGCCGCCGCGATGGTCAACTCGGACCGCTGACCCGCCGGTCCGGCGACCGGTTCCCCAAAACGATGGACGGACCGCACGAAGCGGTCCGTCCATCACGAGCGATAGCGAGGGTCGTCCCGACATCGAGCCCCATCACTGCCGATGGAGGACGACCCTCGGTCACGTCGCCCATGGGAGAGGAAGGGTGGATGGGAGGACGACGTAGCCATGGCCGAAGCCACGCACGCATCATGCACCAATTCGTGGGGGGATGTCAGTCACTGACCGAAGATATGTGGATATTCAGGTTGGGCGGACCGAGGCCCGGCGCTCCACGCTCAGCACCGCCACGACCGCGAGGGCGATCGATACCGCCGCCAGGACCGTGTGCACGACCACGAACGCCGCCTCGTGATCGCCGCCGAAGGCGATGTCGCCGGCCCGGACCACCCAGATGACGACGGTGTAGCCGGCGAAAGCCCGCACGGCGTTGCGCAGCATCCGAGCGGACGCCGCGCTGCGCATGACGCGATCCCTGTACAGCAGCGCTCCGAGCACCAGGGCACCCACGACGAAGATCCCCGACAGGACCAGCGGACCGATGCGGTCCGATCCGCTCAGGGCGGGGTCCGTCACCGCGTTGCGGATGCGTCCGATCCACACGAACAGGGTCCACACCACGAACGCCCCGACCGGGACGAGCACCGACCGGGTCCTGGCCGGCCCGGCGGTCCCGTCGGTCGAGGTCGCGGTGTCGGCTCCACTCACGCGGCGCCCGCCGAGGGTGCGACCGGACGGGCCTCGGGAGAGACGCTGACGCGCACCGCCGGGCGCATCTCGCCGATGCCGTCGGCGACGACGACCACCGTGTCCTCGATGCGGACCCAGTCCGGCAGGTGGCCGACCACGTCGAGCGCCAGCACCTCACCCGGGCCGGCGGCGTCGCAGAGCCGGGCCGCGTGGTTGGCCGAGGGCCCGACGTAGTCGTCGCCCTCGAACAGCAGGACGCTGCCGCCGGCGATGCCGGCGTGCACGTCGAACTCATCGGGCTCGAAGCGCATGGCGATCTCGCACACCGCGGCGCTCAGCGGACCGGGTTCGGTGCTGACCAGCATCACGCCGTCGCCCAACCACTTGAGGACCCGCACCCCGCGGCGACCGGTGACCTGGCGGACCACCGAACGGAACCGGGCCAGGACGTCGAGCGCAGCCCGGGTGCCGTGCTGCTCGGTGTAGGAGGTGAACCCGGTGATGTCGACGAAGGCGAACCAGCGGTCGAGGGTCTGGGAGACCTCCACCCATTCCGGGACCGGTGCGCCCATCCCGGTGCCGTCGGCCTCGTGGAGGTCGCTGCGCCGAGGGCTTCCGAAGCGGATTCCTCTGGTGGGGTTGTCACTCACAGTGGTCGCCTCTGACCGGGGTTCGGGGCCACCGCCCGCTCCCCGGACCGACGGGTGGGAGCTGTGGGCTAACGGCCTCTTGCTCCTGCAAGCATAGGTCGTCGGAGCGTCCGGGCCACGCCGCCGGCGATCGGCTCCACAACAGCACGGGCTCGGATCAGAACAGGCTCGGATCAGAACAGGGTCGGGGCATCGTCGGGTCCCGGTCGGCGGGCCCCCCACGGCGTCCCGTCCATGAACGCCCAGGTCCGACGGTGGATGGCGGTCGGACCGTAGCCCTTGAGCGCCAGCTTGTGTCGCGGGCACGGATAGCCCTTGTTGCGGTCGAAGTCGAAGCCCGGATAGCTGTCCGCCCCGGCCCGCATGATCCGATCCCGGGTGACCTTGGCCAGGATCGACGCCGCCGCGATCGACAGGCACGTGGCATCGCCCTTGACCAGCATCCGAGTCCGGCCGCCGCCGACGAAGTCCCACCGCCCGTCGACGAGCACCCGGTCCGGCTCCACCCCGAGCCCGTCGAGCGCCCGGCGAGCCGCCAGGCGCTGGGCGTCGGACATGCCGAGCCGGTCGCACTCCTCGTGGCTGGCGTGACCCACCGCCCAGGCGACGCACCACTCGCCGACCCTCTCGAACAGCTGCTCGCGACGGATCTCGGTCAGCTGCTTGGAGTCCCGCACGCCGTACACCCGACGGTCCCTCGGCAGCACGGCGGCACCGATCGTCAAGGGTCCCGCCCATGCCCCGCGACCGACCTCGTCCACCCCGACGACGACGTCGTGACCGGCGTCCCAGAGCTCTCTCTCCACCACCAGCGTGGGGCCACGGGACCGGCGGGCCATGGGCGAACGGTAGCGGCCCCGAACCGTCGTCGAGGACCGCTCAAGATCACCACCCCCGGACCGACGGAGAAGCGGGGAGGAGGCCGGACCGGCATCGGGGGGACCGACCGTCGGACCGGGCGCCTGAAGGGAAAGTCGACGGAGGGGCTTGAGTTCGACCCCCTCGTCGGCCGAAGAACGGGGGTAGCCATGCTGAGGACCACCCGACCGGACCCGGTCGACCTCGGGGAGGAGGGACCACCGATGGACGATGCCGTGCCGCCCGGCCCGGAGACGACCGCGGTCGACCTGCGCCTGGACGCCGGCACGACCGTCGAGGTCCAGTGCCGGTTCGACCAGCGCTGGAGCGGCGGCTTCACCGTCGTCGACGTGACCGACGAGGGCTACCGCATCCGTCGCCAGTCCGACGGATCGGTGCTGCCCGCGTGGTTCCCCCGCGAACAGCTCCGACCCAGCTGCTGACGGCGCGACCACCGACACGCTCCGACACCGGCCCGCCGTCGAGCAGGGCGCCGGGCCGAGCTGGCAGGCTGCGGGCGTGACCGACGCTCGCCCCGAACCCACCCCTCACCCCGTCCCGGCACCGGCAACGGCAACGGCAACGGCAACGGCAACGGAGAGCACGGTGACGCGGGTCGACATCGTGCCCCACACGCACTGGGACCGCGAGTGGTACTCGCCCTACCCGACGTTCCGGCTGCGACTGGTCGACCTGATCGACGAGCTGCTCCCCCGCCTCGAGGCCGACCCCGACTTCGGCCACTTCCAGCTCGACGGTCAGATGGCGGTCGTCGACGACTACCTCGGTCTGCGCCCCGACGCCGCCGAGCGCATCCGGGCGTTGGCCGCCGACGGTCGGCTGTCGATGGGCCCGTGGTACGTGCTGCCCGACGAGTTCCTGGTCTCGGGCGAGACCCACGTCCGCAACCTCCAGCTCGGCATGCGACGCGCCGCCGACTTCGGCGGGGCGATGGCGGTGGGCTACCTGCCCGACATGTTCGGCCACATCGCCCAGATGCCCCAGATCCTCACCCAGTTCGGCTTCGACGACGCCGTGGTGTGGCGGGGGGTGCCGTCCTCGGTGACGGGCCCGGCGTTCTGGTGGATCGCCCCGGACGGATCCCGGGTCCGGGCGACGTACCTGCCCGCCGGCTACGGCAACGGCTCGGGGCTCCCCGCTGACCCCGACGGCGTGCGCGACCAGATCGAGCTGTTCCGGACCCTGCAGGGCGACCTGGTCGGGGACCCCGTCCTGGTCATGGCCGGCATGGACCACGAGGTCCCGCCCGCCCACCTCAGCGCGGTGGTCGCGGAGCTGAACGCGGCCGAGGCCGACCGAGCCGACGGCGAGACATACCACCTGCGGATCCGCTCCCTGGCCGACCACCTGGCCGACACCGCACGGGACCACCTCGGCGAGATCGGTGGCGAGATGCGCTCCGGGTACCGCGCCAACGTGCTGATGGGGGTTGCGTCCAACCGGGTCGACGTCAAGCAGTCGGCGGCCCGCGCCGAACGGCTGCTCGAACGGGTGGCCGAACCGCTGGCCGCCCTCTGGATGGGCGACGAGCACGCCCGCTGGCAGCCCGTGCTCGATCTGGCGTGGCTCGACGTGATCCGCAACGCGGCGCACGACTCGATCTGCGCGTGCAGCCACGACGAGGTCGTCGACGCCGTCCGGCACCGCTACGCCGAGTCGATCCGACTGGCGCGGGGGGTGGCCGACCGGGCGGTCGCCGCCGGTGCTCTCGGTCCGAGCACCCCGGGGCCGGTGGTGCTCAACGCGACCGCCCGCACCCGCACCGGGATGGTCGAGATCGACGTCGCCGGTGTGGAGCAGACCGGCGACGGGACCTCCACGGTCCAGGTGCTCATCGACCGGCCCGAGGTCGAGGAGATCGAGGGGGCTGTCGGAGCGGACGCCCCGATGCGCCTGGCGATGGCGAGCATGGCCGAGCACCCCGACACCCGCAAGGTCCGCCTCGACCGCTCGGTCCCCGGCGTCCTCACCGCCCACCTGCTCGCCCGCCGGTCACGCGCCGAGCGCGATCGTGACCCCGACCCGGAACCCGCAGGGACCGCCGAGGAGCTCCTGTCCCCCGCCGACGCGTTGGCGACCGTCGGCACCCTCGTGGCCGAGCAACCCGACCTGGAGCTGCGCCTGGTCGTGCACCGATCGACGCCGTCCCGACGGGTCCTGACCCTGGCCGGTGACGTCCCCGGATTCGGCTGGGCCCTGTGGTCACCGGTCGTGGCCCGACACCCGGTTCGTCCGCACGGCGAGTTCGGCCTGACCAACGGGCTCGTTGATGTCGAGGCCGATCCCGCGACCGGCACGTTCGCGCTCGACGGGCTCGCCGGCTTCGGCCGCCTCGTCGACGACGGCGACGCGGGTGACACCTACAACTGGTGCCCACCCGAGCACGACGTCGTCATCGACCGCCCGCAGTCGGTCGTGGTCACCGTCGCCGAGGCCGGCCCCATCCGGGGGCGGCTCGTGATCCGCTCCACCTACGTGCTGCCCGAGCGCTGCGCCATCGACGGTCGCGACGACATGGTCACCGGCTGGTCGGGCGGCGAGTCCTACCGCCGGGTCGGCGAGGTGACCCAAGTCATCACCACCACCGTCGAGGTCCGCGCCGATGACCCGGCCGTGCGGGTCACGACCGCCTGGGACCAGCGGGCCCGGGACCACCGACTGCGGGTCCACCTGCCGCTGCCGACGCCCGCGACCCACAGCGAGGCCGAGGACGCCTACGCCGTGGTGCGCCGTCCGCTGTGGGCCGAGGGCGGACCGAACGAGTGGGGGGTGCCCACCTTCCCCTCGAGGCGCTTCGTGCGCGCCGGCGGGTTGACCGTCACCCACGAGGGCCTCTGCGAGTACGAGCTCGTCGACCTGCTCACCCCCGACGGACGGACGCTCCCCGACACCACGGGCCTGGCGGCGGCGGACGCCGCGTCGCTCGGGACCGCTCCACCCGAGGGCACCACCGCGTCGGCCGTCGCGCTCACCCTGGTGCGCTCGACCGGTTGGCTGTCCCGCGGCCCGATGCCGTCACGCCCCCAGCCCGCCGGGCCGTTCGACCGCCTCGAGGGATCCCAGACCCTGCGGCCGCTCGAGCTCCGCTACGCGATCCAGCTCGACACCACCGCCGGGGCGCTCGAGCCGTACGCACTGGCCGACCACGTGTGGAACCCGCTGCTGAGCGCCGTCGCAGTCGGCGGCGGCGACCTGGGCGACCGGGGCACCCACCTGGAGGTGCAGGCCGTGCCGGCCGGAGCCGTCGAGATCGACGCCGTCCTGCGCGACCACCACGGCCGCCTGCTCGTGCGCGCCCATGCCGTGGGTGACGACGCCTGCACCCTCACGCTGCCCGGGCGGTCCGGAGCGGTCATCGACCTGCTCGGCCGCGAGGTCGACACCTTCGCCGGGTCGATCGAGGTGGACCCGCACCGGATCGTCACCCTCCGTCTGGAGCGCTGAACCCGCCAACGATCGGGGTTCCGACGACCGGACGCGAAGGGGAGCGACGCCGTGGTGGGTCCCCTCCCACCGGTTCCGGTCGGGCCCGATCGCTGCGGATCGGGGGATCCGCACCTTCCTCCCTCAGGTCCGACCGGCCGGTTCGAGTCCACCACGGCGCCGCACGCACTCGGGAATCGGGGCGAGCCGCCGTCGTGCGCCCCCGCAGTGTGACCGACTGCTGTCAACATCGGGTCAACGCCATCGTCCACGGCGCTCGGACCGGCGCACCGGAGCCGACGGTATGTCCGATCGGACAACGCGAACCCTGGCCGGCGTGAGTGCTGGACAGCGCTCGCGCCGAGGACGACGATCTGGTCGGGAGCGACGACCGTCCGGCGGTCGTGGGAGGAACCGAGGTGGATGCAACTGCAGCGGAGCCGACGCCGCGACCTTCGGGGGCGGAACCACGGCTGCTGCTGCTCGGCTCGGTCGAGCTCCGCGTCGACGGCGAGCGCACAGCCCTCGGGGGCCCGGTGCAGCGGGCGGTGCTGGTGGCCCTCGCGCTGCAGCGGGACCATCCGGTCGAGGTGGATCACCTGCTCGCCGACGTCTGGGGGCCCGACACCCCCGAGCGCACCGCCCGATCGCTCGCGACGCTCGTGTCGCGCCTCCGCCGCATGCTCGAACCGCTCGGGTCGTCGATCGAGCACGAGCACGGCGCGTACGTCCTCCGACGCGCACCACCGACCGACGTCGACCTCTTCGGCGAGCACGTGGAGCGCGCTCGTCGCCTGGTTGCGGCCGGCGATCCCGCCCACGCCCTCACCGAGCTGGACCGGGCATTGGTGCTGTGGCGCGGAGAACCTCTCGGCGGCCTGACCGCGCCGTTCGTCGACGAGCGACGGTCCCAGCTCGTCGAACAGCGCTGGGTCGTGGAGAACGAGCGGGCGGCGCTGCTCACCTCCGTCGGCGCCCACGACCGGGCCGTGGCCACGCTGGAGGAAATGACCGCCGAGACCCCCTACTCGGAACGTCGTTGGGCGATGCTGATCGGGGCGCTGCACGCCGCTGGCCGCCGTCGCGACGCGCTGCTCGCCTACCGCCGGATCGACCTCCGCCTGCGCGAGGACATCGGGATCGACCCCGGGCCGGAGCTGCGGGCCGCCGAGATGCGGGTGCTCGAGGAGGATCCGCTCGATCCGACCCCGACCGAAGCCGGCGGGGCCGCGGCCCGCGGGGCCGGCGCGCTGCCGGGTCGCCACCGGGAGCTGTTGCGCCTGGGGTCGGTTCTGGCCCGCTCCCGCGATCGCGGCACGAGCACCGTCATCGTCGGCGAGGCCGGCATCGGCAAGTCGACCATTCTCGGTCGGGTCGTGGCTGCCGCGGGCGATCAGCAGCGGGTCGTCGTCGGCCGGTGCACCCGCGGGTCCACCTCGGTCACCAGCGTGCTTGTCGCTCCGATCGTCTCGGCGCTGCGCGGACTCGGCGGTGGCGACCCATTGGATCACTGGGAGGAGCTCGGGCCCGAAGGAGAGGACCTGAGGCGGCTCGCGACTCCCGGCGCGGGGTTCGACCCGCGTCTGCTCGGCATGTTGGAGCAGAGGATCGTCGCCTGCACCTCAGCGGCGCTTCACCGACTGCTCGACGAGGGAGCGGTCATGGTGGCCGTCGACGACGTCCACTGGGCAGATCGGGTGACGCGCCGTTGCATCGACGAGCTGATGAGCGCATTCGCGGACCGACCGCTGTCGGTGCTGCTGTGCAGTCGACCGGCCGAGCGCACTCCGACCGACGACGGCTGGGTCGCTGACCTCCTCGATCGGCCCGGGCTGGAGGTCATCCGGCTCGGTCCGATCCCCGACGCCGACATCGGCCGCATCCTGGCCCAGCACGGCGCACCGGCGGAGCGGATCGAGGACCTCGTCGCCGCCACCGGTGGGATCCCGATGCTCGCGGTCGAGCTCGCGAGCCTCGCCCGCCGCGGTGAGGCGATCAGCACGCACATCCCGGACCGCCTGCGCCACATCCTCGACCTTCGGTTCGACGCGCTCCCGGACTCCGCCCTCCGCCTGGTCCGGCTGGTGGCGCTGGAGCGACCGACAGGATCGCCATCGGTGATGGGAGCCGCTCTCGGTCTCGATCCGTTGGACACCGCCGACCTCATCGACGCGGCGACGGCCTCGGGAGCGGTCGCGATCGCAGCCGACGGCTCGATCGGCTTCCCCCACGAGCTGATCCGTGCCTACTTCCGCGACCGTCTCGGAGCGCAGGCCTCGAAGGTCGCTCGCACCGCGTTGCTCGAGGCCCACGTGGCGCGGGATGAGATGGGGGCAGCCGCGCGCCACGCCGAGGTGCTCGGCGACGACATCGCGGCCGAGCGGCGGTTCGCGGTCCTGGTCCCCGCGGCTCGCGACGCACTCGACGAGGGGGCGACCGAGGACGCCCACCGGTGGGCACACCTCGCCCTCTCCCTGGGCCCGCCGGACGGACCGCTGTCCAGCGACGACATCGACCGGCACCTGGTGTTGGGCACCGTGCTCGTGTCGCTCGGGTCGTTCGTCCAGGCCCGCCCCGTCCTGTTGCGCACCGCGGAGGCCGCGCGTGATTCCGGCCGGTGGTCGGTGGTGGCCGACACACTGGAGGGGCTCGGGCGCATCGGGCAACCCCACCAGGGACCGGACCTGGAGGCCTACGAGACTCTCGTGTCGGACGCGCTCGGAGGCCTCGTCGACGACGACGAGCGGCTCGGGCGGCTCGAGTCGCTGGCGTTCCACATCCACTCGGGTCCCGATCCCGTCCGGGCGGAGCGCCACCTCGAGCGGCTCGCCGAGCTGGCCCGGCGGGAACCGGCGTTGCGTCACGTCCTCGACGTGTGCCGGTTCCGACACGAGGTGGAGCACGGGTCCGACGTCGACCGCTGCGTCCGCACCGGTCCACGGCTGGCGGACCGCATGCGTTCGAGCGGCGACGAGTTCGCCGCGTTGATCGTCGACGCACTGACGCTGACCGCACAGCTCCGAGCCGGGCGCCCGGTCGCCCCGGTCGATGTCGACGCCGCCGCAGATCGGGCCGCCGCGCTCGGGCGCCCCGACATCGGCCTGATGTGCGAGCTGATCACCTCGGCGGTGGCGACCTGGAGCCGACCCACCCATGCGGCCGACGCGATCGTGACCGCGGCGTCCGACCTGGCGTTCTCGACCGGCGACTCGGCCCATGCCCTCACCGCGGTGCTGCACACGTTCTCGCTGCGTCGGGAGCAGGGCAGAGCGTCGATCATGCTTCCCGCACTCCTCGCCCTGTCCGGGACCTACGACCATCCGGCTCTGGACTGCCTGATCGGCCTGTGCCACCGGGAGGCCGAGGACACGGACGCGGCCCGGGAGCGCCTGGTCGCCACCTGGGACGGCCTCGCCGAGTTGGAGCGCTCGGCGTGGGAGCACACGCCCCTGGTCGCGCTGGCCGTCGAGTTGGCCGTCGAGCTCGGCGAGCCGATCCCGCCCGCTCTCCGCGACCGCGTCGATCAGGCCCTGCTGCCCACCTCGGGGTCGATGATCGTGTTCGCGGGAGTCGGCATGCACCTGGGACCCGGCGACCTCCACTTGGGCCGACTGGCCGGCGACGGCGGCGACCCCGCCGAGGCCGTCGAGAGCTTGCGCTCCGCCGCCGCGCTCGCCCGACGTGCCGGGCTGGACCTGTGGGCCTGCTGGTGCGACGTGTGGTTGGCCATCGAGCTCTGCCGCGCCACGGAGCCGACTGCGGTCGACGAGGCGACCGCCCTGCTCGCCGGAGCTCGACGTGCGGCGCGACGCAACGGATGGGTGCGCCTGGGGCGTGCCGTCGAGCAGCTGAGCGGGGACCGATCCGCGTTCTCATGACCGTCCGCGCCACCAGTGGCGCGGACGGTCACGAAAATCGAACGGACGGACCCCGGCGACGGCAGACTGGTCGCCGATGACGACCGACGCACTCCTCCCCCCGGTTACCGACGCTGCCGCCGACGACCTGCTGGTGTCGACGGTGCTCACCGACGAGGGTCGTCAGGACCCGTATCCCGCGTACGCCGCGCTGCGGGCTGGCGGCACCGATGCACCCGGGCGGTGGCGCACCGCGTTCGGCAGCCTCGGACTGGCCGGATACGACGACTGCCTGGAGGCGCTGCGCCACCCCCGGCTCGGACGACCCGAACCCGACATGGACCTGCCGGCCGGGGTCGGCGGACAGGCCCGGGGCCGTGACGAGGAGGGGGCGTCGTCGATGCTGTTCCTCAACCCCCCGGACCACACCCGGATCCGGGGGCTCGTCTCCCGGGCGTTCACCCCGCGGCGCGTGGAGGAGCTGCGGCCCCGGATAGAGGCGCTGCTCACCCCGGTGCTGAAGCGTTTCGCGGAGCACGGCGGCGGCGATGTCATGGCCGATCTCGCCATCCCGTTCCCGGTCGCGGTCATCAGCGAGCTGCTCGGCGTTCCCCGCGAGGGCAACGAGCACATCCAACCGCTGGTCCGCGACGTCACGTCGTTCATCGACGCCGCCGCGGACGACGCGGCGTTGGAACGGGCAGCGGCGTCGGGCGAGGAGCTGCAGCGGTACTTCACCGAGCTGATCGAGGACAAGCGCTCCCACCCCGACGACCGGCTGCTCACCGCGCTGATCCAGGTCGAGGAGGCCGGTGACCGACTCAGCCACGGCGAGCTGCTGACCAACACCGTGCTCCTCTACGCCGCCGGCTTCGAGACGACGTCGAACCTGATCGGCAACGGCCTGCGGCTGCTGTTGAACAACCCGGACCAGATGGCGCGACTGCAGGAGCGGCCGGAACTGCTCCCGTCGGCCATGTGGGAGATCCTCCGCGCCGACTCGCCGGTGCAGCTCAACAGCCGCGTGACCCTCGAAGAGGTCGAGCTGTTCGGTCAGCGGTGGCCCCGTGGCTCGTCGTTCATCGTGTTGCAGGGGTCGGCCAACCACGACGAGAGCGTCTATGCCGACGCCGCGGCGTTCGACGTCGCGCGGTTCCACGCCGGGTCGGGGTCCGAGCCGGCTCCGCCGCCGCTCAGCTTCGGCTGGGGAGCACACCACTGCCTGGGAGCGCACCTGGCCCGGGCCGAGGGGGAGATCGCGTTCGGCGCGCTTCTGCGGGCGTTCCGGTCGATCGAGCTCGACGCCGACGCCCTGCCCGGTGGGGTTCCGCACTACCGGCCGAGCTTCACCCTCCGCGGTCTCGACGCGTTGCCGGTCGTGGTGACGCCGGCCTGAGTTGGCCACGGCCGCGAGCGGTCGGGTGCTCAGCCGCCGCTGGCCGACACGTGTTGGTAGTCCTTGAGCGCCGACCAGTCGCCTCCCCAACCCCAGCCGACGAAGCGCGCCGTGTTCCACACGACGTCGCCCGCGACGATCATGCCCGGACGACGGTCGGTGCGGTCGAGGAACGCCCGACCGGCGTCGGGCAGCACCTGGGAACGGGTGACGTACGGGTTCTCGACCGGGTTGATGTCGATGGCCCGCCCGAAGGCGTGCACCGACCAGCCCGTCCCGCCGGTCACGGCCCGGCAGTTGAACGCCGAGGTGTTGTCCGCCGCGATCGACGCCAGGTCGCTGCCGCCGAAGTCGTCGATCAGACGCAGGCTGCGCAGCGGGAACCGGGCGTCCCACATGTTGCGCAGCAGGGCGACGGTGACCGCCACGGCATCCGCGTGCACGACGATCTCGCCGACGTGCTCGAGGCCGTCGAATCCCATGTAGGACGCACGGATGTGACGCAGGTCCCCGAGCCCGACCGGGCAGCCCGGCCGCCACGACGTCGGGGTCATCCGAGCCGCCAGAGCGGCGTCGATCGGCGCGACGTCGGCCCGGAACCGACCCTTGCGGAACACCTCGTCCCAGTGGAGGGTGGCGGCGTGAGCCATCTGCGACAGCTGCGGCTCCGGTAGCGGCGCCCGACCGCCGTCGACCCACCAGCGCTGGAACTGCTCGGGCGTGCAGCCACCCAGGGCCGACAGCGACACGGCCAACAGCGACGTCAGGACCGCGACCCCGACCCGCCCTCGGGGGCGGCCGTTTCGACGGCGGTCCCCACGTGTCATCCCGAGGACCCCCGGCGACGGATGCCGCCGGTGCGGATCTGCACCACGGATTCGACCTTGGGAGCCTCGAGCAGACCTTCGCCCTCGGGGCCCCGGCCGACCCAGGTCGGATCCAGCCCGACCGCGGTCAGCACCGGCTCGTCACCGCCTCCCGGGTCGACCTCCCACAGCAGGGCGGGACGGTCGCCGTGCCAGCGCACCGCGAACGACGTGGGTCCCCACGCGCTGGGCAGGTGATGCGCCTCGATCGGCTGTCCGGCCCAGGTCTGGTCCCAAGCGGTGAGCAACGCGGGTCCCTCCGGTCCGTCGGCGACCAGGAGGTCGATGAGGGCGTTCGTGCGCGCCGCCAGTTCGGCGACGTCGAAACCCAGGACCCCGACGGGATGCTCGGGCCCGTCCTCGCTCGGTCGGATCTCGGCGTCGGAGCGGCCGCTCCCCACCCGTCCGGACCAGGCCGAGCGCAGGTTCGCCAGCGCGACGGCGCCATCTCCTCGGCGCAGCGCGCTCCGGGCCGCCAACGCCGTCTCGAGCGGTGATCGGACACCGGGCTCCGCGCCGGAGGCATCGGGCCCAGTGCCCGACGCGGCGGTCCAAACGGCTGAGGCCGCGGCGGCCAGAACGTTCGCCACGGACCGGGCATCGGCGGCCACCTCGGGTTGGCCGAGGCGGTCGAGAGCCGCGGCGACCCGACCGAGGGCGCGGACCGCGGACGAGCGCAGTCCCGTGACGTCGTCATCCGCGGCCAGTCCCCGACCCTTGCGCAACCGGCGGATGGCTACCGCTGCCGGCGACACGAACTCCTGGGCGACCTCGGAGTCGGGGTCGGTCTGCCCGGCCAGGACCGCTCCGACGGCGTGCAGGAGCGCGACGGTCCCGTCGGTGCGGTCGCCCAACCTGACCTCGCCGCCCAGTCGGAGCGCCTCGGCCAGTCCCCGGGCCACCGGCACCGACGCGTCGGGGGCCGACAGGCGGGCCAGCGCCTCGGTCACCTCGGCGGAGCGCACCGCGGCCGACGGACCGTTCGGGACCCGCCGGTGACGGTCGAGGCACGATCCCACCTCGTCGGGTCCCGCGACCCGCAGGACCGATCCCGCCCACTCCAGGGCGTCGTCCCAGTCCGGCTCCGGCAGCGACACGCTCGGCTCGCCCCCGCCGGTGCCCGCCCGACGGTGCGCCGACCAGCCGGCGACCACCGCGTCGAGATCGGGAGCGCTCCACGGCCCGGTCGGCACCGCGTCGCCGGATCCGGCGCCGACGGGCAGGAGCACGCGAGCAACCGCGGTGTGGGTGAGCGGCACGATGAACGCGGCCTCGAGGTCGTCCTTCTCCGACGTGGCTCCGGCGGGACCGTGATCGTCGTCACCGGCGTCCAGACGAGCCGCGACCCGGTCTCCGGTGTCGACGACGGTGCGCGCCGGGTCCCGGGCGAGGAGCACACGACGACCGTCGTCGAGGGTGACCGTCGAGCCCTCCGAGCTGACCGAACCCAGGGCACCGGGCCCGTCGAGCACCCACGGCCGAGCCACGAACGCGAGGGCGACGGGCACCGCGGTGCGGTTCTCCACCTCGACGACGACCGCGGTGCCCCGCCAGTCGCCGGCGTGGGCCTGCACCGCGTAGGAGCGGGAGACGACGTCGCCTCCCGGGACCCGGACCGCGGTCTCGACCACCGGGGAGCCGCCGACGCAGCGCTGGCGCACCGACGCCTCCCGCGACGGGTGATGCCACCGGTCCTCGGCGCCGATCCACCAGTCGAGGCTCCAGCGGGCCCCGTCGAGCTGCACCGATCCGGCGCCGTCGACCCGCCCGATGACCCCCGAGTCGAGGGTCCCGAGCGGGCTCCACTCACGCTCGGGGACCGTGTGGCCGTGACGGGCGGCCCGGTGCACGCTCCGCGGACGGACCCGGATGTCGGGAGGATCGAGAACGGGCTGGTCCGCGGCGGCAGTCATCGTGGCCGCAGGTTAGGTCCCCGGACACGACGCCCCGAAGGCCACGACCGTCGGCGGTAGAGGTTCAGTACGCCAGGCTGTGGTGCTCGACGCCGCCGTCCTGGCCGCGGATGAGACCCCGATACGCGTCCTGGGCGGTGGCGCCCTCGTGGCACACGGCGTGCACCTCGGCGCAGATCGGCATCTCGACGCCGTACTCGGCGGCCAGCTCCATCACGACCCGCGACGTCTTGACCCCTTCGGCGACCATGTTCATGTCGGCGATGACCTCGTCGATGGTGCGGCCCCGACCGAGTTGCTCGCCGACGTGGCGGTTGCGGCTCTGGGTCGACATGCAGGTGGCGATCAGGTCGCCCATGCCGGCCAGGCCGGAGAACGTGGCGAACTGCCCGCCCATCGCCTCGCCCAGTCGGCTGAGCTCGGCCAGACCGCGGGTGATGACCGCTGCCTTGGTGTTGTCGCCGGTGCCCAGGCCGTCGGCCATCCCCGCCGCGATCGCGATCACGTTCTTGAGCGCTCCGGCCACCTCGCAGCCGATCACGTCGGGGTTCACGTACACCCGGAACAGGTTCTGGTGGAAGATCCGCTGCAGGTGGTTGGCCACGATCAGGTCCGGCGTGGCGATGACCGCGGCCGCGGCGTCGCCGACGAGGATCTCCTTGGCCAGGTTCGGTCCGGTGAGCACCGCGGCGGGGTGCCCCGGGAGCACCTCGTTGATGATCTGGGTCATGCGCAGGCGGCTGCCCTGCTCCAGGCCCTTGGTCAGCGACAGGACCGGTACCCACGCCCGGACGTGCTCGGCGCACTGCTCGAGCGCAGAGCGGAACCCCTGCGACGGCACCCCCATGACCAGGACGTCGGCCTCGGCCACGGCGTGGGCCAGGTCGGTGGTGGCCCGCAGCGCCGGGTTGAGCTGGTGGCCGGGCAGGTACCGCTCGTTGGTGTGACGCGAGTTGACCTCGTCGGCCAGGTCGTCGCGCCGGGCCCACAGCACGGTCGGCACGTGGTCCGACGCCAGGTGGGCGACCGTCGTCCCCCACGATCCACCCCCGACCACGGCCACCTTGATCCTCATGGCGACACCCTAGGCAGCGGACCCGTCGTACGCTGCGACCGATGCACCCGGACCGCGACCCACCTCCCGTCGCCGCGGTCCTGGTCCCGGTGAAGGCGTTCGGGCGGGCCAAGGGACGGCTCGCCGAGGTGCTCGACGACGACGCCCGGGCCCGACTCGCCCGGGCCATGGCCGACCGGGTGCTCGCCGCGGCGCACCCCCTGCCGGCGGCGGTGGTGTGCGACGACGACGACGTCGCCGTCTGGGCCCGAGAGGCAGGCGCCCGGGTGATCCGGGCCGATCGGACCGGCCTCAACGCTGCGGTCGGTCTCGGGGTCGAGGAGCTGACGCGACGCGGCGTGACCCGGGTGGTGATCGCGCATGCCGACCTTCCCTTCGCCGTCGGGCTCGCCGCCCTGGCCGTGGCCGAGCCGACCGAGGTGGTGCTGGTCCCGGACCGGCGAGGCGACGGCACCAACGTGATGTCGATCCCCACCGGCGCCGGGATGACGTTCCACTACGGACCGGGTTCCTTCGACGCCCACCGTGCCGCCGCCGCCCGCTGCGACCTGGCGGTCAGGGTCCTGGACTCAGGTCCACTGGGCTGGGACGTCGACGAACCCGACGACCTGGACCCGCCACCGGAGTGGGGCACCGTGGCGGAGCCCGCGACCGGGACGGCACGGTGAGCGACCTCGTCGACCCGCTGCCACCGGGCGGACCCACCAGCCGCGACCTGCCCACCCCCGACCGCGCCCTGGTGATCGTCGCGCACCCCGACGACGCCGAGTTCCAGGCCGGCGCCACGCTGGCCAAGTGGGCCGCGGCGGGGTGTCGGGTCACGCACCTGGTGCTGACCGACGGATCCAAGGGCACCTGGGATCCCGACCAGGACCCGGCCGCGCTGGTGGCGGCCCGTCACGACGAGCAGCGCGCTGCCGCGACCGTGCTCGGGGCGGAGGATCCGATCTTCCTGGACCTGATCGACGGGGAGCTCGTCTCCGGGATCGTCGAGCGGGGCCGGGTGGCCGAGGTGATCCGTCGGGTCCGTCCCGACGTCGTGGTCGGCCACGATCCCTGGACCCGCTACCGACTCCACCCCGATCACCACGCCGCCGGTCGGCTCTGCGTCGAGGGAGTGGTCGCCGCCCGCGACCCGGGCTTCCACCGCGAGCAGCTCGCCGCCGGGCTCACGCCTCACCGGCCGGATGCCCTGCTGCTGTTCGAGCCCGACGTGGCCAACCACGCCGAGACCGTCGGCGAGACCGACCACGCCCGGCGCCTCGGCGCGCTGGGCGCGTTCTCGAGCCAGATCGCGACGACGCACCTCTACAAGGTGGAGTCCGGAGCGGAGCCGGGGGCGGACCCCGCCGAGGCGTGGCACGCCCGCGAGCGGGAACGCCTGGCGACTCCGGGGCGCTGGGCGGGCTGCGAGCTGGCCGAGCCGTTCCGGCTCATCGTGGACCAGCTCTGAACCGGTCCCGGCCGCTGTCAGTCGCCGCTGTCAGTCGCCGCGGTCAGTCGCCGCCGCCGGTGACGATCGACGTCGTCGGCACCGCAGGTGCACCGGTCGGATCACCGGGGGCGGGTGCCTCCTCGGTCTCGTCGGCCGAGCCGCTGTCGAGCGTGGAGGGCGTCGAGCCGTCCGCTCCGGCCACGGTCGTGGTCGGGGCGATGCCGCCGGGAGCGAAGTCGGTCGGGTCGATCCGGGCCAGCACCCTCTCGATCACGTCGTTCATGAACGGCGGCTCGGGCCGGGTCGGACCTGTGTGCATGACCGACACCACGACGTCGCCGACCGCGAAGATCGCCCACTCCTGGGTCCCGTCGCCTTTGGCGTCCACGTAGGTCGCGGCGACGAAGTCGTCGGCCACAGGAGCGGACTCCGACGGTTCCTTGATCTGGACCTTGAACTTGCCGCCGGGGCCGGACCGGTAGAACTGCGAGCACTCACCGAGGGCGTCTGACACGTCGCGCACGTAGGTGCTGGCCGACTGCCACTTGTCGACGTGGAGGGCCTGGGCGATGAGGACCGAGTCGTTGGTCGGGTCCTTGAACACCGCGGTGCGGGCTTCCGACAGCGGCGCCGGAGGATCGACGGTCTCTCCGCAGAACTGGCTGTTGAGGATCCCGTAGCCCCCGAGGGCCGGATCGCCGGGCTCCCAGCCCTTGGGCAGGTCGTCGAGGCTGACCACCGCGGCGTCGACGTCGACCTGACCGGCGAGGCGGGGCTGGTCCAGTCGCACCGCGGAGGAGTCGTCGTAGTTGATGAACGTCAGCGGGTACGCCGCGGCCAGGCCGATCACGGTCCCGCTCAGCAACAGGAGGCCGCCGAGCATCAGGACGCGCACGGTCTGGGTCCGCAGTCGGCCCGGCGTGGAGCTCACAACGTCATCCTTGCGCGTCGGCGGGCTCCGGTGTGGTCTCTCCCCCGCTGAAGCGCTGCTCCCACCCGGCGAGCTCGTCGGGATCGAGCTTGCGGAACAGCAGCGACGGCGGCACCAGATCGGCGCCGGGCCTCAGCACCTCGGAGGCAGCCGCGGCCAGACCGGCGTCGAGACGCAGCGGAACCCCGACCGCGTCGGGGAACGCGGCCCGAAGTCGCTCCGCGGTGGCCGGCACGAACGGGGCGGACGCCACCGAGTGGGCGAGCACCAGGCCGAGCGCCGTGCGCAGGGTGCATGCGGTGCGGTCCCGGTCGACCTTGATCGTCTTCCAGGGCTCGGTCTGCTCCAGGTAGAGGTTGCCCTCGGCCCACAGGGCACGGAGAGCGGCGGCGGCCTTGCGGAACTCGAGCGCGTCGAGGTGGCCGACGTACTCGGCGAGGCGGGCCTCGGCGCGTTGCGCCAGCTCCGCCTCTGTCGCGCCGGGGGCACCTCCGACGGGGACCTGCTCGCCGAAGTGGCGAACGACCTGGGTCACGGTGCGGTTGACGAAGTTGCCGAAGGTGCCGACCAGGTCCTTGTTGACCGCGTCGCCGAACAGCTCCCAGGTGAAGCTGGCGTCGTCGGACTCCGGCGCGTTGGCCATCAGGTACCAGCGCCAGTAGTCCGCAGGCAGCAGCTCCAACGCGTCGGACATGAACACGCCTCGGTGCTCCGAGGTGGAGAACTTGCCGCCGTAGTAGGTGAGCCAGTTGAAGGACTTGAGTCGGTCGACCAGCTTCCAGTCCTCGCCGGAGCCGATGATGGTCGCCGGGAAGCTCAGGGTGTGGAACGGCACGTTGTCCTTGCCCATGAACTCGGTGTAGGTGACGTCCGCGGCGCCGCGGTCGTTGCGCCACCACCGCTCGAACAGCGCCTCGGCGTCCTCGGGGCCCACCTGGAGGTCCGCCCACTCCCGCGTGGCGCCCAGGTAGCCGATCGGGGCGTCGAACCACACGTACCAGACCTTGCCGGCGACCTCGGGGAAGTCGTCGGGGTCGACCGGGATCCCCCACTCGAGGTCGCGGGTGATGCCCCGGTCCTCGAGTCCCTCGTCGAGCCACTTGTAGGCGATCGAGCGGGTGAGCTGCGGCCAGTCGTCCTTGGTGTCGATCCAGGCCCGGATGCGTTCGGCCAGCCGCGACTGCAGCAGGAACACGTGGGCCGACGAGCGGACCTCGAGCTCCGACGAGCCCGACACCGCGCTGCGCGGCTCGATCAGGTCGGTGGGCTCCAAGGGCTTGCCGCAGTTCTCGCACTGGTCGCCACGGGCCCGTTCGTAGCCGCAGTTGGGGCAGGTGCCGACCACGTAGCGGTCGGGCAGGAAGCGGGCGTCCGCGATCGAGTACACCTGCTCGGTGCTGCGAACCTCGGTGTAGCCCTGCGCCTTGAGCCGACGGGCGAAGTGGTCGGTGAGCCGGTGGTTGGGCGGGCGTGAGGTCCGCCCGAAGTGGTCGAAGCTGAGCCCGAAGCGCTCGCCGAGGTCCTTCTGGATCTCGTGCTGCTCGGCGCAGAACTCGGCGACGTCCAGCCCGGCGGCGCGGGCCGCGAGCTCGGCCGGGGTGCCGTGCTCGTCGGTCGCGCAGATGAACAGGACGTCGTTCTCAGCAGCGCGGAGGTACCGGGCGTACACGTCCGCGGGCAGCATCGATCCGACCAGGTTGCCGAGGTGCTTCACCCCGTTGATGTAGGGCAGGGCGCTGGTGATGAGGTGACGTGACACGCGTGCGATCGGCTCCGTTCGGCGACACGCCAGACTACCGGCGGAACCGACGGTGCCCCGGACGCCTCACGTCGGCCAGGCCGAGCGGATCCGCTCGGCGAACTCGTCGACGTGGTCCTGGTCGCGGTAGCGGGTCCGGGGCCAGAAGAACCCCTTGAGCCCGTCGCGGCGGTTGCGGGGCACCACGTGGGCGTGCAGGTGCGGCACCGACTGCGACACGACGTTGTTCATGGCCACGAACGTCCCCGCCGCGCCGGTCCCGTCGGTCACCGCACGGGCCGCGGCGCGCACCTGTTCGAAGTAGGGACCGACCTTCTCGGTCGGCAGGTCGACCAGGGTCACCACGTGGTCACGGGGGACGACGAGCACATGCCCCGGGAACAGCGGTGTCCGGTCGAGGAACGCCACCGCGACGTCGTCGGCGTGGACCACCGCCGCCGGCGCGAGCCCTGCGACGATCGCACAGAACGGACAGCTGCCCGACGTCGCCTCGACCGCGGCCATCAGTCGACCGTACCGGGACCGGACTGTCAGCGCGTGGCTGTCGGGACTGTCAGCGCGGCTGCGTACGATCGCCGCTGTGAGCCCTCCGCTCTACGGCCTGGACATAGAGACCGACACCTCCGTCGACGGCCTCGACCCGTCGGTGTCGCCCATCGTGGCCGTCGCGGTGGCGACCCCGGACGGCGACCGGGTGTTCCAGGGCGCCGAGGACCTGGTCCTGCACCGAACCGACGAGCTGATGTCGGAGCTGGATCCGGGGATCGTCGTCACCTGGAACGGGTCCGGCTTCGACCTGCCGTTCCTGGCCGAACGGGCGCAACGCCTCGGCGTCACCCTGGGCCTCGACCTGTGGGACGACGGCCCGGAGCGGACCGAACCAGGCGTGGTCCGCGGACGGTGGTACGCGCACGACCACCTCGACGGCTACCGCCTCTACCGCGCCGACGTCGGCCGGTCGCTGGGCTTCCCCTGCGGCCTCAAGCCGCTGTCGCGCCTGGTCGGCCTGGCACCGGTCGAGGTGGACCGCAGCTGCATCCACCTGCTCGACGACGCCGCGCTCGAGGCGTACGTCGCCTCCGACGCCCGTCTGGCCCGGGAACTGGTGCTGCGACGCTGGCCGGTCGCGGAGCGGGCGACCGACCGCTGTCACCCCCGACCGCCAGACTGATGCTGTCGCCCGGTGCACACCGGGCCGGTCGGACCCGCCGCACCGGGTTCCTCCTGCACCCACGACGGGTGCCCGACACCTGGAGGAACCCCGTGTCGTTCGGACCTTTCACCCGCGACCTGCGCCCCAAGGCCCTCACCGACGTCGAGGGAGCGCTCCCCCGTGCACGGATCGACTCCGTGCTCGAGGTCCTCAGCCGGCTCGAGCCCGCCACCGTCATCACGCTGGCGCCGGACGGCCACGACCAGTTCCTGCTGGCCGTCCGCGACCTGCCGCCCGATCCCCGCTGCGCCGGAGCCGGGTTGTTCGGCCTCGAACCCCCCGCCCCGTGCACCCTCGCGGCGGTCTCCTTCGTCGGCTCCTCCGGGGCAGAACCGGGCGAGGTGCGTGTCGACGCCCTGGTGACCGACACGGGTCACGTCCGTTCGCAGGTCCACCTCGCCGACGGGGTGCAGCCGGTCCAGGGCCGCGCCGGAGGGGTGGTCGTCGACGCCCTGCACCGACTCCTGGGCCTGCCCTGTCCGGGGCCGACGCCGCCGCTGACCGCCATGGCCGAAGGCCTGTGGTTCATCGAGATCCTCCGGCGCGACGCAGCCGGCGCGGGGCTCAGTTGGGCCGATGTGGCCCGGGCGCAGACCGAACGCCGCTCGACCGCCGACGCCGACGCAGGGACCGGGACTCCGCCGTCGCCGGAGGTGGTCGCGGCCTCGATCTGTGAGCTGGCCGACGGAGCCGACTGGGACCACCTGCGGCGGGCCGCGGCGATCGGGCGGATGTCGGCACCGGAGCTGGATCCCGACGAGGCGGCGTGGATGGACGCCACCATGTTCGCCCGCTGGATGGTCGAGTCGTTCCCCAGCCGGCAGCAGGTGCTCGACCGACTCGAGCGTCACGGACCCACCGCAGCGAGCCGCGGCGTCCGGGAGGTGCTCGACCGCATCGGTCCCGGGTGACCCATGCCCGACACCCCGGTCAGCCGCGGCGAGGCGTGCGCCGCCTAGTCTGCCGCGGACCCACTGCGGCAGATCGAGCTGCCGCCCGACGAGACGATCACAGGTTGGTTCCACGATGAGCGGTGTCACGTTCGCCCAGGTGACCAAGGCCTTCGGGTCGGTCACCGCGGTCGACTCGTTGTCGTTGGAGATCGTCGACGGCGAGTTCATGGTGCTGCTCGGCCCCTCCGGGTGCGGCAAGTCGACCGCGCTGCGCATGATCGCCGGCCTCGAGGAGATCACCTCGGGGATGCTGAGCATCGGTGACCGGGTGGTCAACCACGTCCCCCCGCGCGAGCGCGACATCGCCATGGTGTTCCAGAGCTACGCGCTCTACCCGCACATGACGGTGCGGAAGAACATCGAGTCGCCGCTCGTGGCCAACAGGTCGGCCCGGGTCGACGCGGCCGAGCGCGAACAGCGGGTCCAGGAGGCGGCGCGGGCGCTGGACCTCACCGACTACCTGGACCGCAAGCCCGGGGAGCTCTCGGGCGGCCAGCGCCAGCGGGTCGCGCTCGCCCGCGCCATCGTGCGGCGACCCGAGGTGTTCCTGATGGACGAGCCGTTGTCCAACCTCGACGCCAAGCTGCGCACCCAGACCCGCCTCGAACTGGTAGAGCTGCACCGACGGCTGGGGACCACGATCGTCTACGTCACCCACGACCAGGTCGAGGCCATGACCATGGCGGACCGCATCGCCATCATCGACCACGGGCGGCTCCAGCAGGTCGGCGCACCCCAGGCGGTCTACGACCGGCCGGCCAACCTGTTCGTCGCCGGCTTCGTCGGCAGCCCGCCCATGAACACCCTCGAGGGCACCGTCACCTTCGTCGGCGGCGAGCCCGTGATCACCACCGGCCACGGCGCGTTGGCCGCCTCGCAAGCGGGCACCGCCGCCGAGGGCGACGCCGTCGTCGTGGGCGTGCGCTCCGAGCACCTCCGCATCGGATCGGGCCCGGCCGCGCTCACCGGCGAGGTGGAGAACGTCGAGCTGCTGGGCCACGAGCGTCACGTCGTGGTCCGAGTCGGCGACGCCCTGCTGGTGGTGCGCCAGCCCACCGACGCCGGCGCCGCGGTCGTGGGCGAGACGGTGACGCTCGTCGCCGAGCCGACCGCTGTGCACCTGTTCGACCCCGCGACCACGGAGCGGGTCAATTGACCGACCTGCCGGTGACCGAGGTGCTCGCGGACGACGGCGAACCGATCGCCGTCCCGCTCGGGTCGCGCACCCGCTCTCCGGCCCGCCGGGTCACCGACGCGCTCCTCGGCTACCTGTTCCTGCTGCCGGCACTGGTCGTGTTCGGCCTGTTCGCGTTCTTCCCGCTCGGCCGTCTGGTGTTCGACTCGGTACACCGACAGCCCCGGTTCCTCAACCGACCCCCCACCTATCAGGGCTTCGGGCAGCTCAAGGACACGCTGACCAGCGACCAGTTCACCTCGGGCCTCACCCACTCGGCGCAGTTCATGCTCTACAGCGTGCCGCTGGGCCTGGTGCTCGGCGTGCTGCTGGCGGTCGCCGCGCACCGGCGGTTGCGGGGCATCAAGGTGTTCCAGGCGATCTTCTCCTCCACCGTCGCCTCGTCGGTGGCGGTGGCGAGTGTCATCTTCTTCACCCTGGTCAACCCGCAGGTCGGCTACTTCAAGGACGTCAGCTGGCTGAGCCTCGACCAGCCCCAGTCCGCCATGTTCTCGGTCGCCCTCAGCTCGGTCTGGCAGAACCTGGGGCTGACCTTCATCATCGTGCTCGCCGCGCTCCAGGCCGTCCCCGAGGAGCTGAACGAGGCCGCCACCCTCGACGGGTTCGGGGCGGTCCGACGGTTCTTCCGAATCACCGTGCCGCTCATCTCCCCCGCGTTGCTGTTCCTGGCCATCGTCCTGGTCATCAGCGCCCTGCAGGCCTACGCGCAGATCGAGGTGCTGACCGGCGGCGGGCCCGCGGGCGCCACCGAGACGCTGCTGTTCAAGATCGCGGACCCCAAGGGCATCCGCCCGCTGCACGAACGCGCCGGGCTGTCCCTGGGGCTGTTCGCCCTAACCGGGGTGGTGGCCCTGGTGCAGTACTCCCTGCTGTCACGACGGGTGCACTATGGCGACTGACGTGACGACTCTCGACGGATCCTCCGATGCGGCACCGGTAGCGGGGCCACGACCCGGTCGGGCCCGCTCCCGCTGGGCGGCCGCCGGTTGGTACCTGGTGCTGACGCTGCTGTCGGTCATCGTCCTGTTCCCCGTCTACATGCTGTTGCTGCGGGCCATCTCGGACCCGTTGGCCTACGTCGCCGAGGGCCAGCCGCTGCACCCCGTGGCCGTCGAGTGGGACGCGTTCACCAACGCGTTCACCGAGGCCAGCCTGGGCCGCTCGATGGCCCTGTCGTTCGTGGTGACCCTGGTCATCGTCGTGGCCCAGCTGCTGACGTCGGTGCTCGCCGCGTACGCGTTCGCGTTCCTCGAGTTCCCGTTCAAGCGGGTCCTGTTCGCCGTGGTCATCGCCACCCTCCTGCTGCCGATCGAGGTCACCCTCGTCGCCAACCTCCAGACCGTCCGCGACATCGGTCTGCTCAACTCGGTGCCCGGGCTGTCGGTGCCGTTCCTGGCCAGCGCGTTCGGCATCTTCCTGATCCGACAGGGCTTCCTGGGCATCCCGCGGGACCTCCGCGACGCCGCCACCCTCGACGGCTACGGCCACCTGCGCTTCCTGTTCCGCGTCGCGGTGCCGCTCACCCGCCCGATCATCGGCAGCTTCGTGGTGATCTCGTTCCTGGGCGCGTGGAACCAGTACGTGTGGCCCCGCTTCGCCACCACCGAGGACAGCTGGCAGACCGTGCAGGTGGCGTTGCGCTCGATCGCCAACGACCGCGTCGACCAGCTCAACATCGGCTTCGCCGCCGCGGTGATCGCCGCGCTGCCCCTGGTGGTGCTGCTGATCCTGTTCCAACGTCAGATCGTCCGAGGCCTGACCGCCGGCGCGGTCAAGGGCTGACAGAAAGAGAGAGCACCATGGGTCACCTCCGCCATCGACCACGCCTCCGCTGGCTGGTCGGGTTCGTCGCGGCCTTCGCCCTCGTCGCCACCGCCTGCGGTGGGGGTGGTTCCGACGACGGCGACGACCAGGGCTCGGGCGGTGACTCCGCCGGTGTCGTCGACGCGGCCGACTGCCCGGTGAAGGAGGTGTCGTCGTCGACGGCACCCACCAACATCACCGTCTGGCACGCCTACGTGGGCCTTCAGGCCTCGACCCTGCAGCAGATCGCCGACGCGTTCAACGCCAGCCAGGACAAGGTGAAGGTCGACGTCCAGGCCCAGGGCACCTACGAGGAGCTGCTCAAGAAGTTCCAGGACGCCCTGGCCAACCCGGCGTCGCTGCCGGACCTGGTGCTGACCGAGGACACCACCACGCAGTTCATGATCGACTCCGGAGTCGTGGTCCCCGCCGCGTCGTGCCGGGAGGCCGACCCCGGGTCCGACGCCACCTACGACGACGTGCTGCCCGCGGTCACCTCGGCCTACACCGTCGACGACGTGCTGTGGCCCGGCGCCTTCAGCGTCTCGATGCCGGTCATGTACGTCAACAAGGCGATCCTGGCCCAGGCCGACGTGCCCACCGACAGCTACCCCCAGACCATCGAGGAGCTGCGTTCGGTCGCCGAGAAGATCAAGGCCGCGAACGTGCCGGGTCTCAAGACCCCGCTGGTGATCAAGGTCGACTCGTGGTTCGTCGAGAACTGGCTGACCGGCGCCGGCAAGCCCCTGGTCGACAACGACAACGGCCGCAGCGGGTTGGCGACCGAGTCCGAGCTGGTCCAGCCCGACACCACCCGCATCTACGAGTGGTTCAAGTCGATGATCGACGACGGCCTCGCCACGGCCATCCCGAGCTCGTCGACCGGCGTCGACGAGTACCTGGCTCTCAACGCCAAGAGCTCCGCGATCCTGATCCAGACCTCCACCGCCATCTCGACGGTCGCCGCCCTGCTCGAGGGGTCGGTGTCCAAGGACCAACTGGGTGGCGTCGGCATCGACGCCACCATCAACACCGGCCTGGACATCGACGTGGCCCTGCAGCCCGGCCTCGAGGAGGCCGGTCAGGGCCAGATCGGCGGATCGGCCTGGTACATGGTCAAGACCGACGAGAAGCTGGGCGTCCCCGCCGCGTGGCAGTTCATCAGGTACTTCCTGCAGACCCCGAACCAGGTGACCTGGACCCTGCAGGGCTCCTACCTGCCGGTGTTGAAGTCCGCCCAGGACGACCCGACCCTGCAGAAGGAGTTCACCACCACCACCAAGGGCAAGTGGCTGAACACCGCCTACCAGGGCCTAAAGAACCTCAACCCCGACTTCCCCGGTCCGGTCATCGGCCCGTTCAACGAGTTCCGGGCCATCATGCGCACGTCGCTCGACAGCGTGGCGTTCAACGGCGTCGGCGTGAAGGACGCGATCAAGAAGGCCGACACCGACTTCCAGGCGTCCCTCGACCAGTACAAGACCGACACCGGGGGCTGAGCACCCGCCTCCGCCGGCGGACTCCGTCGAGAGCCCGGGTCAGACGAGGCCCAGCCGACGGCCGAGGTCGCTGCGGAACCGGTGCTGGGGATCTGCCTTGTCGCGGATCTCGCGCCACTCCTCGAGCCGCGGGTACATCTGCGCCAGGAGCGCCGGGTCCATCCGGGAGTCCTTGGCCAGGTAGAGGCGTCCACCGAGATCCGCCACCCGACGGTCGAGGTCGTCGAAGAGCTCGTCGAGGCCGGCGGTGACGGGGATGTCGATGGTGAGGGTCCAGCCGGCGATCGGGAAGCTGAGGTGCCCGGCGTTGCCCGGGCCCATCCGCTTGAGCACCGACAGGAACGACGGCAGGCCCGCACCCGAGATCCGCTCGAGCGAGTACCGGACGAAGTCGCTCGCCTCGTCGGGCACCACGTACTGCCACTGGATGAAGCCACGCCGGCCGTAGACCCGGTTCCAGTCCGAGACCATGTCGAGCGGGTGGAAGAAGTGCTCGATGCCCATCAGGGCATCGCGGCGCCGGGCGGGTGACTTGCGGAACCACAGCTCGTTGAACGCCTTGACCGTCAGGTGGTTGACCAGTCCCGAGGGGAACAGGTCGGGCACCGACGCGAGGTGGTGCGGGGCGTAGTCGGCGGGCCGGTGCACCCCGGCGGCGAGCACCTCGTCGCGGGTGGCGAATCGGCCCCGGTCGAGCACCGAGCGGCCCAGCCGGCGGCCCTTGGCCATCACGTCGATCCACGCCACGGAGTAGTCGTAGTCGTCGTCGCCGTCGATCATCAGCGCCATGACCTCGTCGAGGTCCGCGGCGCGGTCGCTGTCGACCAGGATTCGGCTGGAGCTGACCGCCTGGAGCTGCACGGTGGCGTCGAGGATGATGCCGGTCAGGCCCATGCCGCCGACGGTCGCCCAGAAGAGGTCCGGCTCCTCGGTCGGGCTGAGGTCGCGGACTTCGCCCCGGCCGTCGACCAGGCGGAGGCTCAGCACGTGGTTTCCCCACGAGCCCTTCTTGTGGTGGTTCTTGCCGTGCACGTCGCTGGCGATCGCTCCGCCGACGGTCACGATCCGGGTGCCCGGGGTGACCGGCACGAACCATCCGAGCGGCACGAGCCACTTCATCAGGTCGTCCAGGCTGGTGCCGGCCTCCATGCGGGCGATCCCCCGGGCGAGGTCCAACTCGAGCAGACCGGAGCGGGAGGTCCCGTCGAGGACCACGCCCCCGGCGTTCTGGGCCGGGTCGCCGTAGGAACGGCCCAGACCGCGGGCGACGACCCCGGTCGGACCCACCGAGCGGACCACGTCGACGACCTGTTCGGCGCGCTCGGGCGCGACGACGGTGGCACGGGCCGGGGAGGTCCGACCCCAGCCCCACAGCAGCTGCTCCCGTCCGGCGGTCGGGTCGACCCGGCTCACAGGTACAGCCCCACGAACAGGAACAGGGCCAGCAGCACCCCCATGAGCTGCATCATCCGGTCCTCGGCGAAGACCTCTTCGGGGGCGGATCCGTGACCCTGGTCGACCAGCAGTGCGTAGCGCAGGATGGCGATCACGAACGGGATGATCGACAGCTGGATCCACGGCGTGGCAGCCCCGCCGTGCATCTGGCCGCGCTCGACCGCCCACAGGCAGTACGACATGGTGACCGCGGCGATCGCCGAGGTGCGCACGAGCGCCAGGAACTCGAAGCTGTACTCGCCGAGCGTGGGGCGCAGCTCCGCGGCACGGTCGCCGAGCTCGCGCTTCTCGGCGTAGCGCTTGGCGGCGGCGATGAACATCGACCCGAACAGCGACACCAGGAGGAACCACTCCGAGACCTCGACCCCCGCCGCGTAGGCGCCGCCGAGGAGCCGCAGGATGAAGCCCGCCGACAGGATGACCAGGTCCAGGATCGGCACCTGCTTGAGGAACGCCGAGTAGCAGGTGGTCAACACGGCGTAGCCCGCCACCACCGCGAGCAGCTGCCAGCTGATGAAGCCGGCCAGAGCGCACCCGAGCACGGCCAGCACCGCGGCCAGAGCGAGAGCGAGCGGGATGGGCACCACGCCTGACGCGATCGGGCGGCGGCACTTGGTGGGGTGCCGGCGGTCCGACTCGACGTCGAGCGTGTCGTTGAGCAGGTAGGTCGCGGAGGACACCGCGCAGAAGGCGACGAAGCCGACCAGCGTGTGCTTGAGGTAGTAGGGGTCGTCGAGCACCCCCGCAGCGGCCGGCGCGACGAACACCAGGACGTTCTTGGCCCATTGCTTGGGGCGGCACGCCTTGATCAGGCCCCGGATCGTCGACGGTCGACCGGGATCATCGCCGCTGGTCCCGCGGTGGGATGCCGTCGTCTGTTCCGTCACCGAAGCCCCGTGTGGTCCGATCCCGAGGTCCTGAGGTCCAGGACCGGGTCAGTGTATCGGCCGGGTTCCCCATCCCCGAGACCCCCGACCTTCGGGGACCGGCCGGCCCGACAGCTCAGCCGAGCCCGGCCAGGCGGGCGATCAGGACCTGCTGCGCCGCGTCGGGTGGTGGTCCCACCCGGGAGAACCAGCCGGAGCCGACCTGCCAGTGGGCGAAGCTCTCGGCCCAGTCCCCCGCCGGCGTGGCGTAGTCGGCCACCGCCGAGCCCTCGGGGAACCACCGGACGTTCGCCGGAACGCCGCGGGCGGCGCGCCAGGCCGCCCGATCCGCGTCGTCGAGGCGGGCGACGTCGACGGCGTGACCCAGTTCGTGGGCGACGACGTGGGCCAGCTCGTCGGGACGGTCACCGGAGCGGACGTAGATCTCGATGACGCGGCGGTCGGGGTAGGTGGCGCCGCGCAGGCCCTTGCGGCCGGGCAGGAACCGGATCTGCCACCCCGGCAGCGCGGCGCGCCAGTCGGTGCGCAGCAGGGCGAGCGAACGGCTCGACGCGACGATGGCCGCCGCGTCGGTGAGCTGCTGCACCGCACGGTCGTCGGTCGGGCGTTCCGGGGCACGCGGCGCCGGAGCGGGCGCCGATGCGGCGGCTGGCTCGGGAGCCGGGACGGCGTCGGACGTGTCGAGCTGTGGAGGCACCGACGGCTGGGGAACGGTCGCGACCGACCCGTCGGGGAGAGTCACCTCGGCCATCACCTGAGGCGACGGGTAGCCGTCCGGGTACTGGCTCGGATAGCCGTCCGGAGCCTGATCGGGGTAGCCGTCGGGAGCGGAGGAGATCTCGGTCGTGCCGGTCGGGGCGCAGGCCGCGACCGTGACGGCCAGCACCAGCGCGACGAGGAGCACCGACGGAGCCGATCGACGCGTCCTGGCCGGCGACGGCGCTCCCGCCCGCGTGGAACGGCGCGGCGTCGATCGACGGGTGGGTTGTGGTTCGCCCATGTCCGGTTCCCCCGGGGCACGCTCAGCCGCCGGCGCGCCCCCGCATCGCCCCGACCTGTCGGCGGTCATGCTCGCGCGAGAGCCACCAACCGGTCCACGGTCCCGGGGGAGGAATCGGTGACCACCCTGCCGTGGGCGGCCCGGAAGAGCCGGTCGTTCACTCCCCTCCCGACCCCTTCGGGAGCGACGACCGCAGCGAGCAGCACCGATGCGGTCCCGTCGGCCTCACGAAGGGTGCGGTACAGGACCGCGGCGGCCGCGGCCGGATCCGCCGGCAGGTCGAGCGATCGGGCCGGAACCGATCGTTCGGCGAGCGCAACCGCGAGCTCCTCGACCCGCTGTCGGTCGCCGTCGACCAGCACCAGCGGCGTCGCGGGCGCGTAGTGGCGCAGCAGACCGCCCGGTGCGGGGGACGCCGAGTCGTCGTCGACGGTGCGCCGCTCCGGCGCGTCGAGCGCGCCGAGAACTTCGACGAGGTCCTCGACGCTCACCCCGCCGTGGCGCAGGACCGTCGGACGCGGGCCGGTCAGGTCGACGACGGTCGACTCGATGCCGAGCGGGGTGGGTCCACCGTCGACGACCACGTCCCCGGGCGCCAGCCGGTCGGCCAGCTCGTCGACCACGTCCGCCGCCCGGGTAGGACTGATGCGTCCGAACCGGTTCGCCGACGGAGCCGCCACCCCGGTGCCGACGGCCCGGATCAGACCCGCCGCCACGGGATGCGCCGGGACCCGGACCGCCACGGTCGCGCCACCCGCGGTGATGCTGTCGCGGATGAGGGGACCGCGATCGAGCACCACGGTGAGCGGACCGGGCCAGAACGCCCGGGCCAGCGCCGTCAACCGATCCGGCACCCGCCCGACGATCCCGTCGAGCGCGTCGATCGAGGCGACGTGCACGATCAGCGGGTCGGTCGCCGGACGTCCCTTGACCGCGAAGATCCGGTCGAGCGCGGCGGGACGGTCGATGCGGGCACCGAGCCCGTAGACCGTCTCGGTCGGGAACGCGACCAGCGACCCGGCGGCCATGCGGTCGGCCAGCGCGGCGAGCTGTTCGGGGTCCGGCCGGACCGGATCCAGCGCCAACACCTCGGGGTGGCCAGGCCGTGGGTCCATCGGGGCCGCACGCTACCCACCCGATCGTGGTGGCCCGTGGTCGGCACGGCACCACCGACCCCCCCACCGGTAGCGTCGCGGCCATGCCGCTGCCGTCCCCCGCCCCCGACCGCACCGCCCTGGTCACCGGAGCCTCCTCCGGGATCGGCACCGAGATCGCCCGGGAGCTGGCCCGCCGGGGCCAGAACGTCACGCTGGTCGCCCGCCGCGCCGACAAGCTGCATGAGCTGGCCACCGAGCTGTCGGCGCTGGGGGTGACCGCCGAGGTGCTGGCGGCCGACCTGTCGGACCGCGACGCCCGGGCGGAGCTGCCCGACCGCGTCGCCGCCAACGGCCGGACGGTCAGCATCCTGGTAAACAACGCCGGGCTGTCGACGGTCGGGCCGGTGCACCGCAGCGATCCGGCCGCCGAGCTCAACATGGTCGAGGTCGACGTCGTGGCGGTGGTCGACCTGTGCAGCCGGTTCCTGCCCGGGATGGTGGAGCGCCGGACCGGGGCGGTGCTGAACGTGGCCTCGACCGCAGCGTTCCAACCGCTACCGGGCCAGGCCGGATACGCCGCGGGCAAGGCGTTCGTGCTCTCCTACACCCGCTCGCTCGGCGGCGAGCTGCGCGACACCGGGGTGACGGCCACCGCGCTGTGCCCGGGTCCGGTGCACACCGGGTTCGCCGACGCGGCGGGGATCTCGGCCGAGGACGCCGAGTCGTCGCTGCCGTCGTTCATGTGGGAGTCCGCCGATGCCGTGGCGCGCTGCGGTGTCGACGGCCTCGCGGCGGGACGCCCGGTCGCCATCCCCGGCCCGGCCAACCGGGTGAGCGCGTCGCTGGTCGGGCTGGTGCCCAAGCAGCTGCTCGTGCCGCTGCTCGCGAGTCGGCACCCCGGCCTGAAGGACTGACCCCGCTCAGGCCCCGCGTGCGGCCAGTCGCCGCAACGGCGGGTCGTTCTTCGGCGGCACCTTGCGCGGGGGCAGCTGGGCCAGGAGCTCGGCCGTCGCGTCGGTGACGAGCGCCACCGCGCGTTCGAACGCCACCTCGGTGGCCGCCGAGGTCGACTGCACCCCGCTCACCTTGCGCACGTACTGACGGGCGGCCGCCTCGATCTCCTCGGGCGTCGCCGCGGGTTCGAGGCCCCGCAGGGTCGTGATGTTCCGGCACATGCCACCAGCCTCGCGCCGGCGGACGCCACGCGACCCGGCGAGCTCCCCGGCAACCTTCACACCGTCGCCCCACCGGCGAAACACGCACGAAACGCGGTGACACGAAAGTGCCGGTGTCGCCGACGGCGACCGTGCGGGCGGTACGCCCCCACGCCACGATCCCGAAACGGAAAGGGCCATGGCCACAGAACTCGGAGCCGACGGCTGGTTGCTGATCTCGGCGGCACTCGTGCTGTTCATGACGCCGGGACTCGCCTTCTTCTATGGAGGCATGGACCGGAGCCGCAACGTGCTGAACATGTTGATGATGAACTTCTGGTGCCTGCTCATCATCCCCATCGTCTGGGTGGTGATCGGCTACTCGATCGCGTACGGCGACACCGCCGGGTCCCTGTTCGGCGGCTTCGACGCCGCGTTCCTGGGGAACCTGAACCTGTCCTCGCAGTCCGGCGCCGACACGCTCATGCTGGTCGCGTTCCTCGGGATGTTCGCCGTGATCACCCCGGCGCTGATCTCAGGCGCCGTGGCGGACCGCATGAAGTTCGCGGCATGGGCGGTGTTCGCCCCCGTGTGGATGCTGCTGGTGTTCGCCCCGGTCTTCAAGTGGGTCTACGGCGGCTGGCTCGGCGTGCGGGGTTCACTCGACTTCGCGGGCGGGACCGCCATCCACGTCAACGCCGGAATCGCGGCGCTGGTCGCCGTGCTCATCCTGGGCAAGCGGAAGGGTTGGCCGGGCGAGGGCCATCCCCCGCACTCCATGCCGTTGGTGATGATCGGCACCGGCATCCTGTGGTTCGGCTGGTTCGGCTTCAACGCCGGCTCCGCCCTGTCGGCCAACGGCGTCGCGGTCCAGGCCTTCATGAACACGTTCCTGGCCGCCGCTGCCGCCGGTCTGGCGTGGGCGATCGTCGAGCGCATCAAGGACGGGCACTTCACCAACCTGGGAGCGGCGTCGGGCATCGTCGCCGGACTGGTCGCCATCACCCCGGCGTGCGGCTACGTGTCGTCGATGTCGTCGATCTTCATCGGCCTCGCCGCCGGCGTGATCTGCTGCTACGCCGTGCACATCAAGTTCAGGGCCGGCTTCGACGACGCCCTCGACGTGGTCGGCGTGCACTTCGTCGGCGGCCTGGTCGGCTCGCTCATGATCGGGCTCTTCGCGGATGCCGACTACTTCGGCGCCGAGCACATGAACGGGCTCTTCTACGGCGGCGGGCTCGAGCTGCTGGCCGAGCAGGCGCTGGCCAACGGCGTCACCATCGTCTACTCCGGCATCGTCACCGCGGTGATCCTGCTGGCGATCAAGGCGACCATCGGCCTGCGGGTCACCGAGGAGGTCGAGGCGACCGGCCTGGACGTCGCCGAGCACGCCGAGACGGCCTACAACACCGGCGACGCGTTCATGGAGCGAGCCGGGTTCTGATCGGGGTCGCCCGGTCGGGCCGGTCAGGTCACTGGTGGATGCGGCGGCCGCTCAGCTCCTCGATCATCACCCGCACCCAGTTGCGGCGCACGTCGGGGCGACACCAGGGCTTGACCGGCAGCCGGGCCAGCCGTTCGAGCTCGGCCCCGTCGGCCACGTGCTCGGCGTGGCCCTTGGCCACGACGCTCCAGCCCGTGTGCTCCAGCGCGTTCCACGAGTCGATCTCGACGCACACCGCCCGACCCATCGTGGCCGTCTCCAACTTGGAGCCCCGTCCGGTGCGGAACACGATCGATCCGCCGTCGAGCACGTAGTTGATCGGCAGCACCACCGGGGAGCCGTCGTGCACGAAACCGAGCCGGCCGACCGGCTCGATCGACAAGAGGTAGCGGCATTCGTCGTAGGTGAGGACCTCGAGGCCCGACCAGTCCAGGTCCAGATCCATGTCCTCGTCGGATGACGTCGCGCCGGTCATCGTCGCCCCCTTCGATCCCGCACCGCTCACGGTAGACCGCGGGACCCGACCCTGGTCGGGGCCATCGGTCACTGGGGCGGTGGGAGCGTCCGATCCGATTTCCGTCGGCGCGGTGGGCCTCGGCTAGAGTGCTCCGGCGCTCTTCGGGGCGCACCACCTTTCGGGGGTGGTGTAATCGGCAACACAACTGGTTCTGGTCCAGTTATTGGGGGTTCGAGTCCTCCCCCCCGAACCAGATCGACAGATCTCCGGCTCCGGTCGGATCCACATATCGCCGACCTCCTGGTCGGACGTAGGCCCCCATCGTCTAGCGGCCTAGGACACCACCCTCTCAAGGTGGCGGCACGGGTTCGAATCCCGTTGGGGGTGCCAGACCGAGAGCCCTGCAATTGCAGGGCTTTCGTCGTTTCCGGGCTGAGGCCGCCGGATCCCGATGGGCCGATTGGTAACCCATTTGGTAATCCCGTCAGGGCCGGCCGGTACCGTGATGGCATGTCCAGCGGCCACATCGTCGAGCGCAATGGTTCATTCCGCGTGATGGTGTACGCCGGTCGTGACCCGGTGACCGGCAGCAAGCGCCAGATCACCCGCACCGTGCGGGGCAGCCGCAAGGACGCCGAGCGGGTTCGCAACCAGCTGCTCGTCCAGGTTCAGAACGGCACCGCGTCGCCGAGCTCGGCCACGTTCGGCGAGCTGCTCGACGCGTGGTACGACGCCGTGTCACCGGACTGGTCTCCGCGCACGGCGGTTGAACACCGTCGCATCATCGACTCGGTCCTCGACCCGGCGCTCGGCAAGAAGAAGCTGGCCAACCTCCGGGCCTCCGACCTCGACGCGCTGTACGGATCGCTCCGCGCCGGCGCCGGCGACCGCAAGCCGCTCTCGCCCGCCACCGTTCGCAAGTTCCACACCGTCGCCCGAGCAGCGCTGCAGCAGGCGGTCCGGTGGGAGTGGATCGGGTCGAACCCCGCCGCGAACGCCTCGCCGCCGAAGGGTCGACGCAAAGAGCCCAAGCCGCCGACGCCCGAGGACCTCGCCCGCCTGTTGAAGGCGGCCGAGGAGCAGGATCCGGACTTCTACGTGTTCGTGCGGCTGGCAGCGGTGCTCGGCGCACGTCGTGGTGAGGTCCTCGGCATCCGTTGGGCCGACCTCACCAGTGATCATCACTCGGTCGAAATCAACTCGTCGGTGGTCATCGGTGATGGCCAGGTCGTCCGCAAGGAGACCAAGACCGACCGCGTCCGCCGAGTGGCGATCGACGATGCCACCGCTGCGCTGCTCGACCAGCACCGAGAGCGCTGGGAAGACCGGGCGCGAGAGGGCGGCACGGAGTTGGTCGACGACGCGTACGTGCTGAGCTACGAGATCGATGGGTCGCTCCCCTGGCGACCCGACAGCGCCACCCGCCGCTTCACCAAGCTCCGGGACAAGCTCGGACTGGACGACGTGCGGCTGCACGACCTGCGCCATTACGTGGCGACCCGACTGATCGCGAACGGCGTGGACCCGAGGACCGTCGCCAACCGCCTCGGCCACGCCAGCCCGTCCACGACGCTGTCGATCTACAGCCACTTCGTCCCGGAGGCAGACCGAGACGCCGCCGACCTCCTGGGCGGTCTCATCGACGGCGAGTAGCGCTGCTCGGCCAAGCGGCCGAACGTGACGCGTCAACTCTGGTCCGACAGCGTGTCGTCGGCAGGCGGCTAGAGGAGTCGCCACAAGCCCTTGCCTGACAAGCGGAGCCCGCTGCCACGGTTGCCGATGACCGACAGGTGCACCGTGCGACGGACTTCGTCCTCTCTCCACGCCTCGATGTGCAGCATGTACACCTGACCCGACGGGCCGGTCACCTCGGTCGTCGAGCAACGCTCAGGCTCGACGTATGTGGCGACACCATCGTCTATTCCCGGCGAGCGACGTCGTCGAGTTCCTCGGCAACGACCTATGCAAGCTCGGCCCGTGATCCACGTCTGATCGGCATCGAGCAGCACCTGTCGTCACGATCCAGCAGCGGCTGCCACTCAACCGCACCAGAGCCGAGGAATCTCGGCCGCTCCAAGGATCCCCGCGCGCTTAGGTCCCATGCCAGGTGATGTCCGCCTGGTGGTGACGAGGCCGGGAGGGTCCGGGCGTGAAGCGAAGTGATGTGTTGTCGATGACGTTGACGGTGAGCGAGGCGGCGGGAATCTTGGGGATCTCTCGGTCGTCGGCGTATGAGTGCGTGCGGCGGGGTGAGCTGCGGGCGATCCGGCTGGGCCGGCGCCTGGTGGTGCCGAGGTCGGCGGTGCTCGAGCTGCTCGACGGCACCCGCACGGCGCCGACGCATGCCGAGCCCGAGGCGCAGCCGTGACCCCGGCGACTCGCGCGTCGAGGTCGTTCGAGGCCGAGCAGCGAGTGCTTCGAGGAGCGGTCAAGGCACGGCACAGACTGGCGAGTTCCGCAAACGGAACTCGCGGCTGCAAGAGCGGGCTGCGCCGGCTGCGGAGGCGAGCGTGAGCCGGGAGCGTTGGGAGTCGGAGACGCCGTTTCGTTGGGAGAGCGACCGTGACCGTGTCGACGCCCAGTGGATGTCGGAGAAGCTGGCGATGGGCATCGAGGACACTCGGGAGTCGATCGACGCGTTGACTCGCGAGGTGGTGGATCAGCAGCGACTCGTCGATCAGCTTGAACGGCTGCTGGATGAGCGACGGGCGCTGCTGGTGCAGCTGCGTGACCTGGCGGTTCGTGAGCGGGAGGCGACCGCAGCGACGCGGAAGGCGGAGCGGCAGCTGGCAGCCGAGCGGGCCCGCACCGCGGTTCGGCCCGATGATGGGATCCGTAAGCGCGATGGGCGGTTGGTTCGCGTGAAGGCCGATGACGGGGCGTGGCGGACAGTGCGTGCAGAGGCAGAGCGTCGACAGGTTGTGATGGGCGTGTACCTCGCCCGGCTCGTCGACGCTGAGATCGACGACGAGACGGACAGGTCACTGCCTCCGAGTCGCCGTCGGCGTCGTAGCCCGGGCGAGGGTGGCGAACCGAAGCGCGTCGTGCACGCGTTGAGGGTGTTCGTCACCGAGGACCAGTGGGTGCCGTTCCGCTCCTGTGCTGCACAGCTCGGCCTCGGTCTCGGCGTCTACGTCGGCGAGCTCGTCGAAGCCGAGGCTCGTCGGCTCGGTTGGCGAGCGTGACGCGTCGTCACCTTCGCCGATGGTCACCGCCTATGGCGGTCCTGTTGTCGACCGAGCGTCTGTCAGACCCGCGACGTATCGGCCCGTGTCGTTCAGGTCACATGACGTGGACGTAGTCCACCGACACGGTCACCCTGTCGTCGCTCTCTCGGACCGTCGCCTCCAGGCTCAGGTCACTGCGACCTTCCTCCGCAGTCCAGAGGTCGAGCACGACCCACCAGGCGTCCGGATCGTCGGTGAAGCGCCCGCACTCGCCGTGCTCCCATGCCTCTTCGGGCAAGGGCACCAGGGTGGCTGGATAGTCCTCGATCCATCTGCCGATGCTGTCATCGGCTGGATCGTTCGAGTACGAGACGAGTCCGTCGGCCGTGAGTCCGGCGTAGTCCTTCGAGACCAGTCTTTCGACGATCCCAGCGAGCATCGGCCGCCACCGATTCGGGATCGGCCTGACAGGATCGTCGGCTGGTACATCCGGATGCCGCCATGGCTCGCAGCCCTGGTGGTACACGAGGCGGGATCCGTCGTCTTGTGGGACGGACACCCACGGCCATGCGGTGACCGGCGTCCGGCATCCAGCGCATTCTTGCTCTTCCATGCGGCCCCCGATGTGCGATGCCCGTCCCAAGCGGCGATCTGTGCGCTTCGCCTCCCATGCAAGCATCGGACGCTCCAGGTGCGTCATGAAGTGCCGGCTGCACGCAGTGCCGGGTCTGTCCTGAGGCGAAGCGAGAAGGTGATTGGGAAGCATCACGAAAGTGCTCATCGCATCGGCGCTGGCCGAAGAAGGCTCGCATGTTGACGGCGCCGCCGTAGCGGGAACCGAACACGCCTGGCGGCCGTCATATGCCCGTGTCGACCCGCAGGACATATGCCGTACAACGGCCACCAGCTTGATCGGCCGCCGGAGCGGTCCTTGATCGGCCCTTCTTACCGGCTTAGATTGCAGCCACGCGGATGGGACGCGGTGGTCGCTGGCCGAGGTGCAGGTCTCCTGCACACCGGAGCAGCTGCCGAACGAGGAGGGATCTGTGCGCAAGCGACGTTCGATCGCGGTCAGCCTGACGATGGGCTTGACCTTGAAGGGGCTGAATCCGGTTGCTGCCGGAGCCCACTCGTGGAACAACTGCCCGAGCAACTACGCGCCCACGCTGCGGGGTCCCGGGTACATCTCCCCTTCCGCTCCGAGTGGCGATCCGAACGTCACGTACCGGCTTAGCCCCAACACGGTCCTCGGTGTGAACGACACTGCGCGCGACCAATCGCGGTGGGCGCTCAACACGTGGGGCAACCAGACGGATCTGAACGTCACCGAGATCACAACGACCGGCTGGGACGTCTACGTCACGAGCTACGCCGACCCTGACCAGGGCAACGCGGGTGTGACCGAACCGGTGATCGACAACACGCCGGACTACCCACCGGGCGGGACCAACCCCAGCTTCTTTTGGTGCCGCTTCGAGCATGCGACCGTGCGGTGGAACACCACGCACGTCAACAACGCCGGCAACTGGGCCGGCAACGACAAGGGGTGCATCATCGCCCACGAAGCAGGCCACGCGTTCGGTCTCGGCCACAGCAACATCGCCAACCATAACGACACGGGCCCGCCGCCGGGACACACGGCAGGCGACTCGGTCATGCGGGGTGGAGAGCACCCGAACCGCTGCCATGCCGCGACTCCTCCGTTCGGGCCCCGAGCCGGGGACATCTCAGACGTGAACGCGAAGTACTGAGCGGACGGAAGGGACTCAGCATGTTCGTACGCAACCAGCGTTCCACCGGACGTCGAGTGCTCCTCGGAGCTGCCGCCGCCGCATCGGTCCTTCTCCTCGGTGCTTGTGGTGACAGCGCACCGCCTGCGCTGTCGCTGCACGGAGGTGAGAGCGACGCCGACGAGATCCGCTTCGACACGCTCGAGACGCTCGTCGGTCAGTCCGCCGGCGTCCTGCGCGGCCGCTTCCGACCGGATCCCGTTGTCGTGGACCGCAACGTGGAGGAGGAAGCCGACATCTCCGAAGCCACCTACGTGTGGGAGTTCGATGTCGACAAGGCGCTCCTGAACCGGTACCCGAAGGACTCCGAGGTCTACGCACAGATCGAGAAGGGCGGCCCCATCAAGGTGGCGCTGCTCGCCCGTGACGTGGACGAGCAGCGCGGCGGGAAGTCGTTCGAGGAGTTCCACGAGTCGCGCCCGTCCCGCTACAACTTCAACAGCTACCCGACCGACTCCGACGTCGTGATTTTCACTTACCCGGCTGGCTTCCCGCCCGACGTACTGAAAAAGGACTCGTCGCTGGCGAGCGCACAGGTCGTCGCCGGCGGGTACGCCTGCGTCGATGCCAAGTCGCTCGCCGGGCCCTGCTTGTACGCAGCTGATCAGCCCGGCGGCTCCGAGATCGGACGGATTGCCGCCGACGAGCTGCCGAAGTTCAGCGCCGGTGAGCTGGAGGCCAGGTTGGCGGCTGCTCCGCCGGAGGCAGTCGAACCGGCGGGCGAGGGATAACCGGATGCCGAACGGAGCACGCCTCGCGGGGGCCGAGGCCACTGCGGCGCGAGCGCTGCCGGCTGAAGGTCTTCCTCGCTTCGGGCAGTGGGCGCTGGTGCGCCCGGTGGGCGACGTCACCGAGATGCTGCTCCGGCTGGCCGTCGCCGAGCAGATTCTGTGGCGCTGGCCGTCGGCACCATCGGTCGAGGGCTTCTACTCGGTGCTCGACGCTCCGAACTCCGAGAGCTACGTCATCGTCGACTTAGCCAGCTCCGCAGTGGTGGGCCACTGCGGCATCTACTCGTTCCACGCCATCCACCGGACTGCGTTCTTCGAGGCGAGCCTGGTGCCTGAGCTGCGGTACCCGCACTCGATGGCGGGCGGCGTGGTGCTGGTCGCGCTGCGCAACCTCCTGAACCGCTTCGACCTGCGGAAGCTCTACTTCGAGACGACCGACGCCCGCCGAGACCAGTTCGCGTTCGCGGAGCAGCGTGGCTACATCACCGAAGAGGCTCGACTCCGCAACCACGTGTTCGCGGAGGGGACCTACAAGGACGTGCTCATCTTGAGCGCAGAGGCTTCCGAGCTGCGCCGGGCCCTGAGCGAGGACCAGCGGCTGCTGCACATCGTGGAGCGCGGCGCGAGATCGTCGGAGACCGGCACTGCGGAGGCCCGGTGACGACTGGCAGCGTGTTTTACGAGCAGGCCGTCATGACGTGTCTGGACGGTATGGGTCTGACCAGCGTGCACCTGGCGTCCTCCATGGGCGAGGCGCTGGACTCGATCAGCGCGGCGGAGTTCTTCGCGTCGCTAGAAGACGCCCTGGACGTCGAGCTCCCGCTGTCGCTCATGTCGGAGTGCACCACCTTCGGTGACATCGCTGCTGCGCTGGCCGGTACCGGCAGCGCATCTGCGTCAGGCCGGCTCGGTTCCAACGGCAGCGGCTCGTGACACGAAATGCGAGCGGCGCGGGTGTGTTCGACTTGCTCGCCCGTCTTGTCCGGTTCCCGTCGGTCGACCTTCGGACCGCATCCCGATAAGTGGCGACATAGCTGCCGGCTACCCGGCGGCTGGCGAGCACTTGCCGCTATCCGTCGTGATGGGCAGCCTCGACGTCGACCGCTGGGAGCTCGTGGTGCCACACCTTGTAGCCGCTGAGGACGAGCAGCACGCCGAGTGCTGGGATCAGCAGCGCCTCGGGCACCACACCCGCGAGCATCCCCCGACGACGGTCCCGCCGATCGATCCGGCAGCCATGAGCACGACGAACCGCCTGTTCTCGCGCAACACCATGAAGCTGTCGTCACGGCCATATCGAGCGAACGCCACGATCATCGTGGGCAGCGACACCATGAGCGACAAGCTTCCGGCGATCCGAATGTCGACGCCGTACAGCAGCACGATCGTGGGGATCAGCAGCTCGCCCCGGCGACGCCCATCACTGACGCGGCCAAGCCGATGAGGACCCCGGCGACCACTCCGACCGCGACCAGGGCTGGACCGTCGGGTCCTAGCCCGTCGACGGTCAACAGGTGCGAGGCGACCAGCACCACTGCAATCAGCACCAGAAGGACGCCTAGCACCCGGTACAGCGTCGAAGTCCGCGGCGTCGTCGCAATGCTGGCCCCGACCCAGGCGCCGATGAGCGAGCCAGCGAGCAGGTTCGCGACGACGTCGAGGTGTGGCTGCACGTCTGACCACGGGATGTTCGCAAGTCGAGACGGCGACGCCACCACGACGACGACCAGGCTCATCGCCCTTGTTGAGGATCACGGCGCTCAAGGCTGCGAAGCCGAACACGCCGATCAACAACGGCAACCGGAACTCGGCCCCACCCAGTCCGATCAGACCGCCGAGCAACCCAACGCCCGCGCCCGCCGCCACGACCGTTGCAGACGATCTCGGCGATCCAGCCACGGGCCGCAGGTCTACCAGCCCACCCATCGAGTTCTGCCGCCGAAGGCGCGGCTCAGGAGCACCGACCAGACAGAGCGAAGTGCCGGAACTCGGTTCATCACCGGCCATACGCTCCGGCCACTCGCGCAATTCGGCAATCAGGTCGTGAGGACTTCGACCTCACAGGTCACCGTGGGAGCAGCCGCCAACCGCCGATCGGCGGTGAGAAGGGTGCAGCCGAGCTGCTCGGCCAGGGCGACGTACGCAGCGTCGTAGGCCGTCACGTTGTCGCGCAGCTCGAACGCTCGACGCATGAGCGGCAACGCCGGATAGCGCGTCATCGCCAAGTCGCCGAGGTCCTCGACGGCGTCCGAGAAGCGATCGCCGGTGAGGTCACCCGCGATCCAGCGCTTCCGAAGCACAGCGACCGCTTCGACGTCTACGAGATCGGGTGCAGCGAGCTCGCCGGCCGCAGCCAGACGGGCGCGAGCAGCGGTGCCGTCGGCTCCGTCGTCCGCGAGCGCGTTCGCGAGGACCGATGCATCGACGACGATCACGACGCGGGACGTTCACCCTCGAGGTCGGCGACTGCGCGCTTCAGGCCAACCTTGCCGCCGCTGCGACGACCGACCCGCTCGAACAGCTCCGCGGGCGTCGGCCGCTCGACGAGTCGGGTCAGCTCGTTGGTCAGGTACTGCTGCAGCGACTGACCCTGCTTCTCCGCGCGTTGCTGGAGCGCACCATGAACGTCGTCGGGGAGGTCGCGCACCAGGATGTTCGGCATGCTTGCATTCTGATATCGACATGCGGTCTAGTCAAGGTGCCAGAGACCACCAGCGCCGCCGTCGCCTGAATCGCGAATTGGTAATCCACTTGGTAATCCACTCGATGAGATCGGACCGTTGACGCCGGACCGGCCGGACGGTGAACCCTGGAAACACGGGGCGAATCGCACTGGCCGGACCCGTCGGACGACCTTGGTCGCCCTCTCAAGGTGGCGGCACGGGTTCGAATCCCGTTGGGGGTGCCAGCATCGAAGCCCCTGGTGGGCAGCCGAGATCGCTGCGACACCAGGGGTTTCGGCGTTTCCGAGCCCAGGCGACCGTGCCGGGCCGTATGGCTCCTGGACCGGCCCGTACCAGCTCGTGCCGCTGCGATTTGTGCCCGATTGTGCCCAGATTGTGCCCAGGTGGACGCCGGTTCCGGGTGGCGTGCCTACCGCCCGAGGGAGTGGTCCGGCGGCTGGTTCGACGGTCGTCGTTGGATCCGGTCGAGGCGTTGCTGGATCGCGCGTCGGCGTCGATCGAGATCCGGGTCGTCAGTCGGTGATCCGGTTGGCTGTCGTGTCGGCGGCTTGGGGGCGTCGGGGGTCGTCTCGGTCGACGGTGGTCCGATCCCGGCCTGGCGGTGCAGTCGTGCCCGGGTGGCGAGAGCGGATTCAGCGGAGATCGGTCGGGTGAGGATCTCGGTGAACCGTTCGGCCGGGTCGATGGTGCCGGAGGCGTCCACGAGGAGGGCGTGGTTCGCGTGTCGGCCTCTGGTCATGGCGACATAGGCGTGGTTGCGGCTCGTGGTGGCGTCGAGGACGGCGATGCCGATGTCGACGGTGTCGCCCTGGTTGCCGTAGCCGGTGACGGCCCATCCCAGTTCGACGTTCGCTCGGACGAAGGCGTCGGGGAGTTCGGCGGTGCCGCGGTCCGGGTGGGTGACTGCGATTCCGCCGCCGGGTCGGATGGCCACGACAGTCCAGGTGTGGCGGTTGCGGACCTTCTGGCCGTAGTCGGTCATCAGGTGGGGGTCGTTGCGGCGGGTGGTGATCTGATCTCCGACGAACGCGTTGGTGCCGTCGTGCAGCGCCACTGCGTGTCGGGCGCTGGGGTGGGCGTGCCATTGGATCTCGCGGTTGATGGAGCGCGCGGTCTCGGCGTCGGTGGTCGTGATCGCCACGGTCCGCCCGGCGTTGGTGTGGTGGCTGTGGGCTCGAGCGACCTGGCCGGCCAGGGTGGCCGGGTGGGCGGTGTGGAGTCGCCCGTGGTTCGCGTATTCGGCGACTGCGTCGGAGTACCCGGCCCGGAGGCCGAGGCTGGCAGCGGCCTCCCATCGGTCGGTGAAACGGCGGGGCGTGTCCAGGGTGAGGTGCGGGAGGGTGTCAGACCAGTGGGCGAACACGCCGCCACGACCGACAGCGGGGAGCTGCTCGGGATCCCCGACCACGACGAGTCGCCACCTGTACTGCTGGACGAGGTCGACGAGTCGTGCGAGGTCGGTTGTGGCGGCCATTCCTGCTTCGTCGAGGATCACCGTGGTGCCAGTCGGCCACGGCGTACGGCCGGTGCGGTGGCTGGTAAGGAACCCGGCGAGGGTGTCGGTCGGGCAGTCGGCTTCCAGGGCGAGCACGTCGGCGGCCTTGCCTGAGGGGGCTAGCCCGACCACGTGCCGTCCATCTGCGTGAAGTCGTTGTACGGCGGAGGCCGTTGTGTGGGTCTTCCCGGTGCCGGCGGGGCCGACGACGATAACGAGCCGATCGGCTCCGGCGATCGCCCGGGCCGCCGCGGCCTGAGGGTCGCCGGCAAGGGCGACTGGGGTGGTGGCGCTGGCGGCCCACTCCTGGAGCTGCTGTTCCTCGGTAAGAACGGTGGGGAGCGAGAGTCGTCGGTCGGTGACGTGCTCGGCGATCGGGCCGCCGTCTCGGCGGCGTCGAGTGGCGTCGTCCCGGTTGGGGCCTACCGTGACGCATTGCTGCTCGGCAGCGGCCGCGAGGCGGTCGATCTCGGCGACCACCCCGCGGGCATCGGCGCCGGCGTGAGGTCGGACGAGGGTGGTCAGGTGACGGGCGATGTCGGCTCGCAACCACGTCGCGGACTCGTCGGCCACCCGTCTGAGCGCCTCACCGATCAGGCCCTCGTCGGTGATGGCGGCGTCGGGAGCCGAGGTTTGGCTGATCCGGTCGGCGGTGAGTCGGCCGGGGTCGAACCCGGCGGAGTGGGCCTCGGCCGTCCAGTGGCTGTGCAGCTCAGCTGGGTCGAACCCGTTGACCTTGGCGGGGCGTGACGCCACCGCCGCTGCTCGTTGCAGCCGAGCCAGGACGCGAGGTTCCGGGTCGGCGTCGTCGTGCTCAGCAGCCCAGCGTCGGACCAGCTCGGCCAGCTTCGCGTCGACCTGGGTTGACCGCTCGGAGAATGCCTCTCGGACCGACTCGGGTACGCAGTCGAGGTCGAACACGCAGTCGCCGCGGTCGTGCCAGCCGACCCCGAGTCGAGTCGTGAGCTCAGCCCGCAGCGCAGCGTCGTAGACCCAACCGATCGTGCGTTGCTGGTACTTGAGGAACCGGGCGTCGAGCGCGAGCCACGTCCCGGTACCGTCCTGAACCTTTGCCGAGATCACCACGTGGCTGTGCAACTGCGGGTCGATGGTCCGAGAGGTGTGCTGGCGGAACACCGCGGCCGTGATCCCCGCCGTGTCGACTTGGTGGATGCCGTCGCAGCCCCGGCGAGTCACCGCGCCGTGATGCTCGAACCAGCCCAGCGCTGCGTCGACCGCCGCGTCGTGCGCGGCGAGGACCTCGGCACGCACCCAGGGGTCCGGGGTGAGCGCCCACAGCACTGACACCGACTTCGGTGCCGAGATCGTCGCGTCGAACCCTCGGACCGAAACGTCGCCGAACCGGCGACCGAGCCGCTCACCGGACCGCGGATGGCGCCCGTCGAGCAGCGCTCGCAGGTCCCCTCCCGTCACCGGACCATCCAGTCCGAGGGCCCCGCGGCCCTGACCGCGCCAACGCCCGGGCGGTTCGTCCGGGTCCAGGTAGTAGTCGACCGGCCCGTGGCCGCAACCGGACTCTTGGTCGTCAGCGAGCCCGACGTAGTAAGCGAGCATCGCATCGACGCGGGCGGCGGACGCCTTCAGAGTCGTCACGCGCATCACGTCGGCCACCGACCCACCAGGGCAGATCGACCTCCCGCTGGTGTTCCCGCCGGCGGGAATGCACTCGTCTGTCGCTCCACACTTACGTAGGCCCTTCACACGACCGGAACTTCGCGGGCGCCGGCGATTCCCGACGATCGACCGGGACCGCGGACGCTCGACAACAGGTTCGGCGACGGGTCCCCAAGGATGGTGAGCGTCCGGCGAGGCGCTGGATTCCCGTTCGAGCGGCTCACCACACGCTCGCGGCGGTTGCTGCCACAGGGGTGTCCCGTCCGGAAGCGGGAGGCCGCCGCGAGAGGAACGGGAGGTCCGGCGGGAGATCGTTGGGCGGACGGCCGTGTCTGCTTCGGGATCGCTCGCGGGGTGCTGGGCAAGGCCACGGTGTGGCTCATCACCGAACGGCAGGTGAGTGCGCCGTAGGGTCAGGCCGGCGGGAGCCCGGGCGCGGCAGGGGCGACGATCCTGCTGCCGCCCCAGGGGGGACCGCGTGGTGTCGCTGGCCGACAAGTGCATCATCCGGGTACACGCCGGCGACGTGATCCGCATGCGAGCTCCCGGCAGCGAGGGCCTGGGGAGTGCCGCGCGGCGGCCCGGTGCAAACGGCCAGCTTGTTATGGCGCCACGGATCCGGCGCTGCACCGCAGCTCATCGCTGACGGGGGAGTTGACGAGGCGCGTTTCGAGCGGAGCCTCTGAGGACCGGAACCACCCCGGCTTCACTGCTATCGTGCGGCTCGGTGCCGCCGGTCGGTGGCCGAGCAAGCGGGAGGGGAGCCTTGCGATCTATCACGAAGTCCGCATTTGTAGCAATTGGTGTCACAAGCCTGGCGGTAGCCCAGGCGCCTTCGACGGGCGCTGAGAACTCGGTGGCCTCGGACCCGGGAGCTGCGCCGACAGCCGGTCAGGCAGCCGAACTGGAGTATTTCAAGGCGACGTACGGGTTCAGCGACGACCGCGCCGCCGTTGCGATCGAGCGCGAAGCTGCAGCCGAGAGCCTGCTGGACAAGGTGGGGACCCTCGGGCTGTCGTCGGCGTGGGGAGGTGCCTGGATCGACCACTCTGCAGGGTCCACGGTGCATGTCGGTGTAACCACGAGCGATGCCCAGAAGACCCTTGCAGCCCTGCGACTGCCCGACTACGTGGTGGTGGATCAAGTCCGCTTCTCGATCGACGAATTGCGAAAGCAGCGCGATGAGTTCCGGGCCGCGGTCGTACAGGAGCTCGTCAAGCGAGCCGAAGAGACCAGTCAGGATTCGACGAGGGATCTCGTGGCTGAGGCGATCTCCGGGGGCTGGGCGGCGAACGTCTATGTCGATAGGAACATGGTCGAGATTCGCGTGCCCAAAGGATCGCCGCTCAGTGCCGCTGCCCAGGCGACCAAGGTTGCCGATGGACGCTTCGAGGCCGTACGAGTCGAGTCGGTGGAGGGGGACATCTCAAGTCGGAACTCGTCCTCGTCCACCTGTGCGGACCAAATCGGCGACTGCTTTCCGTTGGAGGCGGGGATCCAGATCTATGGCGCGAACGGTGGTGGCGCATACTGCACGACGGGTTTCACGTTCATCCGATCCGGCACGCGCTATTCATCGACTGCTTCACACTGTGCGGGGACTCCGTGGAAGCACCACGGTCACGACATCGGACCAACTGCTTGGACTCTCGAAGCGCATACGGTGGACGCGAAGATGGTTTCGATCACTGATCCCAATGCGTGGAAAGCTACGAACCTTGTGTTTCGTCCAGCGTCCTCCGATATCCGGGTCACATCGAAGATCTCCAACCCGGACAACTCCCTCCAAGGCATCACGGTTTGCCAAGTGGGCGTCGGTAAGGCCAACCAGGGCTTCAACCCGATCAGCTGCGGGGCAGTCACCTCGATCGATGGGCAGTCCGGGAGTTGGAAGAACCCCGACTGGGATCAGATGGGAGTCGCCACCTACCGCGATTGCAGCGGCGACTCGGGAGGGCCAGTGTTCAACAACTCCACCGGCCGGGCCTACGGACTCGTGCGTGGCAAGGTCGGCTCGGCGCCGTTCCCGGTGTGCACGGTCGGTGGCCAGGGTGGGTATGAGTCCCAGTTCACCTGGGTCTCGAACATCGAGTCCGCATCGGGTTACCAGGTGTTGCTGGCGCAATGAAAGGCCCCACCGGAGTCTGTCTAGCTCTCAGCGTCGTCTTGCTCATGAGCGCGTGCGATTCAGGGGGTAAGAGCGCTGGCGTCGAGGCTGTCTACTCGGACGGCGAAGGCAAGGCAACCACCCTGGTTGAACGCGACGACGCCGGTGAACTGCACGTCTGCTTGAGTGATTCGCAGGGATCTTCGTACCCTCCGACGTGCGGAGCGACGACCGCTGACCGGAATCCGACCTTGAGTGGCGACAAGAGCGAGGAACTCCAGCAGGCGATGACCGGCGATGTCGCACTTGTCGACCTGACACTGAGCCGAAATGAAGCAGGTGACTGGACCCTCAGCAGATTCCGAATAGTCGACCAGTATGGGTGAATCACAGGGCGAAGACGGCCGCCCTACCCGGAGGCTTGATGGAGCCATGATCGCGCATCTCCGGTCAGCGGCGCCGGACTCCACCCTCTCGGATGCTCTTGGGGGCTCGACCGGGTTGGGCGCCCTTCGTCTGGAAGCCATGGCGACGATCGGCCCCCATGCGGCCGACCTCATCGATCCGAGCGGATCCGTCGGCGACGTTATCGACCAACTCGATGCCGCGGCCCAGAATTCGGCTGCACCTCAAGCCTCAGGCTGGGCCTGGTCGCGCGTTTGCCTTCGACCGCTCGCCGATTCCGACATCGAGGACCTATACCAGGCAGCGCTCAGCACGGAAGGAAGCTGAGGTTGTCCCGGGAGCTGTTGAAGTTGAGGGGTGGTGGTCCCCCTCCGGGCGGTGCCGTTCGGGCATCGTCAGGAGGTCATCTCAACTACTTCCTGAAGAGAGGGACCACCATGGTGAAGAACGTAGACGGACCGGCTGTTCGGCTGGTCGATGACACCGAGGCTGCGTTGGCGGCGATGCCGACGGAGTTGGCGGTGACGTTGGTCGATATCGCTGCCGCGTGTCGGGAAGGCCTGATGGCTGTCGCGGTCGAGGCGGGACTGGCGACTGCGATGGCGATCATGGCTGATGAGGCTGCTGGGTTGTGTGGTGTGTGGAACGCTCGTGACCCGCAGCGCTCCCATGTGCGGGGTGGGACCACGGAGACGTCGGTGGTGATGGGTGGCCAACGCCTTCCGATCCGCCGTCCCAGGGTGCGGGCAGCCGATGGGAGTGGTGAGGTGCCGTTGGCGTCGTTCGGGGTGTTCTCCCAGGGCGACTTGTTGAACGCGACGGTGATGGAACGGATGCTCGCCGGTGTCGCCACCCGCAGCTTCGAGCGGGTCGCGGACCCGATCGGTGCCACCCAGCGTTCCCGGGCGCGTTCGACGTCGAAGTCGACGGTGTCGCGTCGGTTCGTGACGGGCACGAAGAAGGCCCTCGACGAGCTGTTGGCCCGGGATCTGTCGGACCTGGAGCCGGCGGTGTTGATGGTCGACGGCGCCGAGTTCGGCGGCTCGATGTGCGTCGTCGCCCTTGTCGTCACCAGCGATGGGACGAAGGTCCCGGTCGGGCTGCGGTTGGGTGACACCGAGAACGCGACGGTCGTCAAGGCGCTCCTGGCCGACCTGGTCGACCGCGGTCTGCGCTACGACCGCGGCCTGTTGGTGGTGATCGACGGCGCCAAGGCGCTCGCCTCGGCGGTCGGGTCGGTGTTCGGCGATCTCGCCCTGGTACAGCGCTGTCAGATCCACAAGCGCCGCAACGTCAAAGACCACCTCCCCAAGGCCAGCAGGGAGGCTGTGGACGCCCGGCTGCGTGGCGCGTTCGCGGACCCCGATCCCGACGGCGGGTTGCGCAAGGCCAAGGCCCTCGCAGCAGAACTCGAGCGAACTCACCCCGACGCCGCCGGGTCGCTACGCGAGGGCCTCGAGGACATGTTCACCGTCCGACGCCTCGGCATAGACGGGACTCTGGCCCGGACGTTGGTGTGCACGAACATGATCGAGTCGATGATCGGCATCGCACGCACCACGACCCGCAACGTCAAGCGGTGGCGAGACGAGGGAGACATGCGCCGACGCTCGTGCGCAGCCGGGCTGCTCGAAGCAGAGAAGAAGTTCCGACGAGTACGCGGACACGCCCAAATGCCCCACCTCGTCACCGCTCTCGCCCGTCACGCCGAGAGTGTCACACCACCACGCGAGACTGACCCCAACGAAGACCTCGCCGCATGAACACCGGGACCACCACCCGCGGCGACTTCAACAGCGAACGGGACAATCTCTGCGATTCGGGTTCGTTCGCTGACATCCGGTCATCGCGAAACCCCTGAAATTGCAGTCGTCTACGCCCGTCACCATCCGTAGAAGTCGGCCCAAGGGTCGCTCTCAAGGTGGCGGCACGGGTTCGAATCCCGTTGGGGGTGCTCCAGAGAATCCCCTGCAACTGCAGGGGATTCTTCGGCTTCCGCGTGCATGTCACCGTGCTGCCACTCCAGACGCAACCACCGGAGCCGCCACCGGGCATCGGGCCCGACTCGTGTCGCTGCCACGGCGGCGGCGAACACCTCACGTCGTACGCGCTCGACGAACTGCTCCACCACCTCCTCACCGCCGCCTGACCCTGGACCCACCGTCCATCTGACATTGCCGGAACCACCACCGGTCCGAGCCGTCGTCGCGGTACCGCCCGGGCCCCCGGCCGCGGCACTACTCGATTCCACCGACGTCGTACCGACGAGGAAAATCCAGATCAGCGCGTGGCGGTCGCACCGACCTGATCGCGCATCTCCCCCACCGCGGCCGCCGTCGCGTCGGCCAGGACGTCGACGTCGGGGGTGGTCGCCGCGTCACCGGTGACACCGAAGAACAGCCGACCGTTGTAGGAGAGGATGGCGGTGCCGACCCGAAGCCCGTGGGTGATCGGGACGTACGGCAGGTACGACAGCATCTCCCGCCCCAGGCAGTAGAGCGGGAACTGGGGACCGGGAACGTTGGTCGTCACCGTGTTGACGGATCGCTGGGGGACCCGACGCAGGAGCCCGACCAGCCACCGGCTGGCAGGCCCGATCACCATCGGCGGGGCAAGGTCGCCCAGAGTGGTGGCGAGCTCCCCGACCTCGACCATGTGGGAGGCCTTCAACTCGGTCATCCGACCCTGGATGACGCGCAGGCGGTCGAGGTGGTCCGCCACCCCCACCGGCAGCTCGAGCAGCATCAACGACACCCGGTTGTCGGGCACGCCCGCACCGCTGGTGGGCCGCGTGGAGACGGGCACCAACGTGCGGACCACCGCTCGGTCCAGGTCCTCGGAGCGGTGACGCAGCAGCGCCGCGTAGCCGGCGGTCACCGCGGTCAGCACGATGTCGTTGACCGTGCCGCCACACTCGGCGCGCACTGCCCGCACGTCGTCGAACGATGCCGACGAGAACGCCCAGGTGCGGTGGGGCCCGATCGACCCGTCGATGGGCGACTGTGGGGTGGCCGTCAACGCACGACCCAACCGGGCGGTTCCGGCGACCAGGCCCACGACGTCGCGCCCGGCATCCACCGGATGGGCCAGAGCAGATCCGACCCGATGGGCCTGCGTGGAGAGGTCGGCTGCCAGCCCGCTCCATGTCCCCAGCACCTTGCGGGCAACGCCGGGCTCAGCGGTTGGCGACCACGGTTGCTCCTCGACGGGGTCCGACTCCGGACCGATGTCCAGCAGGACGGTGAGCAGACCCACACCGGAGATGCCGTCGACCATGCAGTGGTGGACCTTGAACACCAGCGCCCACCGACCGCCCTCGAGACCCTCGACCAACCACGTCTCCCACAACGGTCGGTCCCGGTCGAGGGGCTGGGACATCACCCGTCCCATCAAGCGACACAGTGCGGCATCGTCGCCGGGCGCGGGCAGCGCGGTGTGGCGGAGGTGGTAGCGGAGGTCGAAGTGCGGGTCGTCGACCCAGATCGGACGACCGAGCTCGAAGGGGACCGAGCGGACCCGCTGGCGGTAGCGCGGGATCAGGTGCATCTTCGAGCGGACCATCTGCTCGATGTCGTCGAACGTGGGTGGAGGTCCATCGAAGGTGCAGGCGCCGGCGATGTGCATGTGGCCGACGCCGTCCTCGACGTGGAGGAACTCGGCGTCGAGAGCTCCGAGCCGATCGATCACGGGCCCATGATGCCCGACTTTGTCCCGCACAGGCGCGGTGATCACCGCGCCTGTGCGGGACAAAGCGGGGTCGGGCCGCCGCGGAGTCAGGTGGTGCGCTGCTTCTGGATGTTGGCCCACTCGTCGCGCAGGCCGACGGTGCGGTGGAACACCGACGGGTCGTCCAGATCCGCAGCGAAGTAGCCGAGGCGCTCGAACTGCACGACCTGGCCGGGATCCGCCTCGGCCAGGGCCGGCTCGACCTTGGCCGACCGGGTGGTCCGCGACCCGCGGTCCAGGTCCTCGAGCGGGTCGACCCCGTCGGCACCCGGGTGCGCCGAGCGGAACAGCCGCTCGTAGAGGTGGACGGTCGCGTCCGCCGCGTGCGGGCGCGACACCCAGTGCAGAGTCGACTTGACCTTGCGACCGTCGGGGGCCGCCCCTCCCCTGCTCTCCGGGTCGTAGGTGGCGAGCACCTCGACGACGTTCCCGTCGTCGTCGAGCACCACGTCGGTGGCGGTGACGAAGAAGGCGTTGCGAAGCCGGACCTCGCGACCGGGCGTCAGCCGGAAGTACTTGGGCGGGGGGTCCAGCATGAAGTCGTCACGCTCGATCCACAGCTCGCCGGTGAACGGCACGGCCCGGGTCCCCTCGGCGTCGTCCTCGGGGTTGTTGATGACGTCCATCCACTCGACGTGGCCCTCGGGCCAGTTGGTGATCGTCAGCCTGAGCGGGTCGAGCACCGCCATCCGCCGCAGCGCATGACGGTTGTGGTGGGTGCGCACGAAGCTCTCGAGCAGCTCGATCTCGACCGTCGAGTTCGTCTTGGCCACCGAGATGTGATCGCAGAACGCCCGCAGCGCCTCGGCCGGGTACCCGCGGCGTCGCAGACCCCGCACGGTCGGCATCCGGGCGTCGTCCCAGCCGTCGACCAGCCCGTCCTCGACCAGCGTGCGCAGCACCCGCTTGGACAGCACGGTGTGGGTCAGGTTGAGACGGGCGAACTCGGTCTGCTCGGGTCGGTCCGACGGGAGCTCGACGTGGTCCAGGCACCAGTCGTAGAGCGGTCGGTGCTCGGCGAACTCGAGGGTGCAGATCGAGTGCGTCGTGCCCTCGATCGCGTCGACCTGACCGTGGGCCCAGTCGTAGGTCGGGTAGATGATCCAGCGGTCGCCGGTGCGGTGGTGATGGGCTCGGCGGATCCGGTAGAGCACCGGGTCGCGCAGCCACATGTTGTCGGCCTGCATGTCGATGCGGGCCCGCAGGACGCACTCCCCGTCGGAGTACCGACCGTCGCGCATGCCCCGGAAGCGCTCCAGGTTGTCCTCGACGCTTCGGTTCCGGTGCGGGCTCTCGACGCCGGGCTGTCCGAACCCGCCGCGCTGGGCCGAGATCGTCGCCTGGTCCTGGTCGTCGACGTAGGCGAGTCCGGCCCTGATCAGGTCCTCGGCCCAGAGGTAGAGCTGGTCGAACGAGTCGGAGGTGAACCGGGGCGGACCCGACGGGGTGACGCCCAGCCAGGCGAGGTCCTCGACGATCGCCTCGACGTAGGAGACGTCCTCGGCCACGGGGTTCGTGTCGTCGAAGCGGAGGTGGCAGATGCCGTCGAACTCCTCGGCGATCCCGAAGTTCAGGTAGACGGACTTGGCGTGTCCGACGTGCAGGAACCCGTTCGGCTCCGGCGGGAACCGCGTCTGGACCCGCCCGCCGAACCGACCCGCGGCGCGGTCGTCGCGGACCTTCTCCCTGACGAAGTCGATCGGTTCCGGCTGGGTGGACATGGCGTCAGAACCTACCGGGGCTGAGCGTCCGATCTCACCACGCAGCGGTGTCGACCGGCGGTCCGATCATCCTTCGAGCTCGGTGCGGACCCGATCGAGGTTGCCGCGCATCGCGTCAGCCAACTCGGCCATCCGGACCTCGACGATCCGGGCCTCGCGGTCCGGCATGGCGTCGATCGCCAGGCTCAGTCCTGACCGACCCGGCCCGATCCGCGCCCACTGGCGCATCACGACGCCGTCACGCACCGGATCCACCTCGAAGCCCCAGCGGGACCAGGGCCCGGACGCGACGTCGGCCACCTCCCACACCCACCGTCGGCCCGGTTCGACCTCGACGACCGTGCTGGTCGTCGTCCACTCGCCGAGGTGCTCGTTGCGGTTGACGCCCTCGAATCGGGCGCCGACCGCCGGTTCGGTCGCACCATCGAGCCACCGGGCGGCCTGCAACTCACCCCCGCACCGCGCCGGCAGGCCGATGTCGCAGACCGCCCGCCATGCACGATCGGGCGACGCGGCGACTCGTTGGCTGACCTCCACTGTCGGGCAGTCGCGATAGCGCATCGTCGGCACCCTCCTCGCTGAAGCGGCCGTCGCGTCAGCCGCGCGAGCGTACCGACCGAGCCGGGCGAGCCAGGTGAGCCCGGTCCTGAGAACCGGGATCTGATCACGTCGGTCGCCCGTGACAATCGCCACATCAGGCGCGAGGGTTCAGGGGACACAGGAGGTGGAGCATGGCTTCCATCACGATGAGGACGTTCGACGACCCCGACGAGACCCGCCGCCCGGACAAGACCCAGATGGACATCGTCGACCTCGGCACCGCCAAGGTGGCCCGGCTGACCGCTCAGCCGGGATGGACCTGGTCGGAGTGCATCAAACCCATCGCCGGAACCGACTCCTGTCAGACCCGCCACGTCGGCGTCGTCCAGTCGGGATCGCTGACGGTCACCCACGACGACGGCACCGAGATGGTGCTCACCGCCGGCAACGTGTACGTGATCGAGCCCGGCCACGACGCCAGGAACGACGGCAACCAGCCCTTCGTGGCACTCGAGTTCGAGAGCCACACCGCCGAGATGTACGCCAAGGACTCGTGACGCGCACGCCAACTCGGGGGCGGCGGTCAGCCGCCCGTGGTCACGGCACTCCGAGGAACGGCAGGGTCTCGTAGCGCCGCACGTACGGCCCCGGAGCGAAGCGACCCGAGGCGGCGTCGACGACGAAGTCCGGGAACCGCTCCAGGATCCGCTCGAGGGTGATCGTCGCGGCCAGCCGGGCGACCGCCGCCCCCAGACAGTGGTGCGCGCCGTAGCCGAAGCTCAGGATCCGCTCCGGGTTCCGCGTGACGTCGAGTTCGTCCGCGGTCGGGCCGTACTGCCGCTCGTCCCGGTTGGCCGACCCGTACAGCAGCATCACCTTGGCTCCCGCCGGGATGCGCACCCCGGCTCGCTCCACCTCGACGGTGGCGGTGCGGGCCAGGTTCTGCACCGGGCTGGTCAGACGCAGCAGCTCGTCGACCGCGGGGCGGACGAGGGACAGGTCCTCGATCAGGAGGAGCCGCTGGTCCCGACGCGCGGTCAACAGCTCCAGGGACCCGCCGAGCAGGCCGGTGGTGGTGTCGTTGCCGCCGGCGATCATCGTGAACACGAACCCGGTGATCCATCGGGGATCCACGTCCGCCGTCACCAGGTCCGACACGACGTCGTCGCCCGGGTCCGTTCGCCGACGTTCGATCAGGGACTCGGAGTAGGCGAACAGCTCGGCGAACGCGTGCATCGCGGAGCCGAGGTCCTCCCGTGAGTTGGCGGCGACGATCGCGTCGGTCCAGCCGTCGAATCGGCCCCGGTCCTGTTCGGGGATCCCCAGGAAGTGCGCCACCAGCATGCTGGGCAGCGGCTTGAGCAGCACCTCCACGACGTCGACCGGAGAACCTCCTCCGCTGAGCTCGGCGAGTCGGCCCAGGCGCTCGTCGACGAACGCGGCGATCGTCGGAGCCAGGGCGTCGACCCGGCTCGGCGTCATCGGACGCGACACCAATCGGCGCATGGCGGTGTGCTCCGGCGGGTCCAGCATGACGAGAGGCGCGGCCTGCCCCTCGAAGAACCCCATCACGTCTGAGTCGGGGGTGAGGCCCTGGGCGGAGCTGAAGGTGGCGGTGTCGCGCACCGCGTCGAACACGTCGTCGAAGCGCGACAGGACCCAGAACGTGCCCTGGGTCGGGTGGTCGACCCGGTGGACCGGATCGTGGTCGCGCAACCAGCGGTAGTCGTCCCACGGTTCGCGCCAAGTCTCCCCTCCCCGGAACCGGTAGCGGAGCTGATCGGTGTCGGTGACCGTCACGACGTCCCCCCCTTCGAGACACCCGGATTCTGGCACCGGCCCTCATCGGACGCTCACATCTCGCTGACCGCCCCCTGACGCCGGACGTCGATGCTGCGGTCATGGATCACGACGACCGACCGGGCCGACACCGACCCCGACGAAGCGCCGCAGCCCGCATCGTCCGACTCTCCGCGGGAACCCTGGGAGCGGTGGCGGTCGTGGCGCTCGGAGCCGGATGCGGCAATGCCCGCGCCGACGACGGGTCCACGCCCGCCTCCGTGTCCCGGAACGCCGCCGAGACCACGACGGTCGACGAGCCACCCGCGCCGAGCACCGCGCCCACCTCGACCGCCGCGCCCGCGACCGTCGACGGCGCCGACACCGCCTCCGCTGACTCGCTGGCCGACCTGGATGCCCGCATCGACGGCGCCGGCCGCTCCCTCGACGCCGCAGACACTGCCACCCGCCAGGCCACCGACGCTCTCAACACCGACAACGAAGGGACCATCCCATGACCACCACCCCGAACACCACCGCCTCGCCGACCACCCCGACCCGACGCCGCCGTGCTCTGGCTGTCGGGATCGTCGGGCTCAGCGCCCTCGTGCCCGTCGCGCTACCCGCCGCGGCGGGAGCCGAGGACTCCCGATCCGCTCCGCCGACGACATCGGAGGCGTGCAAGCCGTTCACCCACGCCCGTGAGCGGATCGCGGGCGAGATCACCCGGCGCCAGGCCACCATCGTCGAGCTCGTCGCCTCGCTGCAGGCCGCATCGGATCCCTACGGGGTGAACGGCGGCCAGATCGTCGCCCTGCAGAGCTCGGCCAACGGGCTCGCCACGCTCGGCCAGCAGATCGCCACCGCCTGCTACCCCGACGTCGCCTCCCTCCGGGCCGACGCGCAGAAGGTCCTGTTCGAGCACCGCATCTACGCCCTCCGGGTCCCGCAGTCCCGGGTCATCGAGGCCGCGGACCGACTGGGGACGGCCCGCAACGAGCTGCAGTCCGTCGCCGACACCCTGGCCACCAAGGTCGGAGACGACGCCGAGGCCCGGGCCGAGCTCGATGCCATGAACCAGGCTCTCGCCGACGCGGACAGCGTCATCGGTCGGCCGCCGACGCTGACCGGAGCGCCGGCCGACGTCGTCGCCCTCGAGCCCGCCCAGGACCTCGATCCGACACGGGCCGCGCTCACCGCGGCCCGCGACGCGGTGAAGGCGGCCCATCAGGACCTGGCCTCGGCCCGGGACCACGCCAAGGCCGCCGTCGCCGCCCTGCGGTCCTGATCCCGGCTCGGCGACACCTCCGATGCACGGTGGCTGCCGGTCGGGCCAGACTGCGCCGGTGCCACACGCCACCGCCTCCGGACCGATCGTCTCGGTCGACGACACCGGGACCTTCCGCATCGGCCCCGACGGCGCCGACTGGTTGGGGCCCGGCCGGCCAACCGCGGCTGTTGCCGACGGTCGGGTCACCGCCACCGTCGAGGTCGACGCCGATCGGTCCTGGGTGGTGATCGCCCTGGAGGCGCTCGTCGATCTCGACGGCCTGGCCACCGGGGCGTTCGACCGCCCGTCGGTCGGGGTGGAGTTCACCCCGACCGACCGGCGCGTCGGAGATCATCCCGTCGAGCAGGAAGCCCAGCCGCACCGCGCTCTGGCCTTCCAGCACTGCGAGTTCGCGCTCCCCGCCACCGCCGGGGCCGACCTCGACGGGTTCTTCCTGCTGCCGCACCGACCGCCGACCGGTTGGCCGCTGCTGGTGTCGGACCACTCAGGACGCACCGTGATGCTCGCCCCGCTCGAGGACTTCCACGAGCAGACGATCGGGCTCAACGGCGGGACGGTCCGCGTCGGTTGGCACGGCGACCTGGAGCGGGTGCCGAGAGGGTTCCGCACCGAGCTCGGCGTGTTCACCGGCCCGAGTGCCAGATCCTGCCTGGAGACCTGGGGATCGCTGCTGCAGGAGCGGGCCGGGACCGTCCGGCCAGGCCGCTGGGCCGACGAGCTGGCCCGGCGACCGTCGTACTGGACCGACAACGGCGCCGCCTACTGGTACCGGACCGAACCGGGGTTGGACGCCGCGTCGTCGATAGTCGCCGCGGTCGACGACCTGCGGGGCCGGGGCGTTCCGCTCGGAGCGGTGCAGCTCGACTCGTGGTTCTACCCCCACGTCGAGTCGCGGCCGTTCGACACCGACGAGTGGACCGTCCCGCCCAGCGCCATGGTCGCCTGGGAACCCCGCGACGACGTCCTGCCCGACGGGATCCCGGCACTGCGCCGGCGGTTGGGGGACCCGCCGCTGGTCGCCCACATCCGTCACCTGTCGGCCCAGGCTCCCATCGCGTCGGAGGTTCCGGTGCACCTCGACGGCCCGTACGCGGCGCCGGCCACCGCCGAGGCCTACGAGCGGTGGCTCGACCAGTGCGTCGCCTGGGGGGTCGAGACCTTCGAGCACGACTGGCTGGTCGAGGTCTTCTTCGGGGTCCGCGAACTGCGCAGCGAACCGGGACGCGCCCGGGACTGGCAGGAGGGCATCGACCGCGCCGCCAGCGAACGCGGGATCACGCTCCAGTGGTGCATGGGCACCCCGGCCGATCTCGCCCGCAGCACCACCCTCACCCAGGTCACGTCGGTGCGCACCTGCGGCGACCACGGCTACATCGCCACCGCCGGACAGCTGTGGGCGTGGTTCGCCGTCACCAACGCGCTGGCCCGGGTCCTCGGCCTGATGCCGTTCAAGGACGTGTTCCGCACCGACGCCGAGGTGGCCGGCGCCAACGGCGAACCCGAGGCGCTGCTCTCGGCGCTGTCGACCGGTCCGGTCGGCCTCGGCGACCGCGTCGGCCGGTTCGACGACGCGATCGTGCCGCGGATCTGTCGCGCCGACGGCCTGCTGGTGAAGCCCGACGTCCCGGTCGCCGCCACCAGCGCGTCGATGCTGGCCAACCCGGCGTTCAACCCGACCCCGCTGGTCGCCGAGTGCCACAGCGACCACCCCGCCGGACGGTGGTGCTACGTGGTGACCATGCACTGCTGTCCGACCGACGACCCGGTCGACGGCGTCCTGGACCTGGCCGACCTCGACGACGGACGGCCCGACGGCGACGTGGTCCTCTGGGACTGGCGGGCCCGCACCGCCGAGCGGGTGGGGCCCGATCACCGTCGCCCGATCCACCTCGGGCGGGAGGACTGGCGGTACCTGGTGCTGGCTCCGCTGCTCGACTCCGGGATGGCCGTCATCGGCGACGTCGAGAAGTTCGTGACCGCCGGCGACTCCCGGGTCCGGGTCCGGGCCATCGACGGGGGCGTCAGCCTGGTCGTGCTCGGAGCCGGCGAGGACGTGACCGTCACGGGCTGGTCCGAGCTCCCGCCACGCTCGAGCACTGCTCCCGTCGTCCACGACCCCGTCTCGGGGGTCTGGGAGCTCACCGTCGCGGTGCCGGCACGGGGCTGGACGACGGTCGAGGTGCTGGCCGGCTGAGCTACCCGCGGCGGCGTGGTCAGCTCGACAGGCGCAGCATCCGGCCGTATCCGATCACCTGACCGAGCGCGACCAACCCGGTCTCGCGCAGCAGCTCGGGCACCGTGGGTGCCGCACCGCTCGGCGAGACCCCGGCGTCGAGGCCGACCTCATCGGCGACGCCCAGCAGCCGACGGGAGTGGTAGCTGTCGGACACCAACGTCACCCGATCGAGGCCCTCGCGACGCAGGACGCGCTCAGCGGCGCGGAGGGAGTCCCACGTCGAGGAGCCGTCGGTCACGACCAGCAGGTCGTCGCCGGGAACGCCCCGGCCGGTCAGGTAGCGGTAGCCGGCGTAGGCCTCGGTGAAGCGGTCGCCGGCCTGCTTGCCGCCGGTGAGCACGATCCGTCCGGCCACGCCGTCGCGGTACAGGTCGAGGGCGTGGTCGAGTCGCTGGCGCAGAACCGGCGAGGGCGTCCCGTCGTACTGCGCGGCGCCGAGCACGACGATCGCGTCGCTGCGGACCCTGTCGTCGTCCCGCGACGCCGACAGAACCTGGACGAAGGTCAGCACCAGGTAGCCGACCAGGGCGAGCACCGCGGCCAGCACGAGTCGACCGATCCAGCGGCGCCGATGGGCACGGGCCCGCGCCCGCAGCGACGGACGCTCCTCAGCCGGTGGCACCGAGGCGCTCCCGCGCCGCTCTCAGCCGGCGCACGACCTCGTCGCGCCCCAGCACCTCCATCGACTCGAACAGCGGCGGGCCGACGGTCCGTCCTGTGAGCGCGACGCGGATCGGGGCCTGGAACTTCCGCCGGTTGGCGTCGAGCCGGTCGGCCAGGGCGAACGTGAGCTGATGCAGCTCGGTGGCCTCCCACGGCCACTCCTCCGCGGCGGCGATGACCGCGTCGATCCAGCCGGCCGCCTCGGGCACCATCGCCTTGGTCCAGGACGCCTCGTCGATGTCGGGGTCGGACCGGAACAGGAAGTCGACCTGGGCGGGGACCTCGGCGAGGGTCTCGGCGCGAACCTGGATGTCCGCGGCGATCCGACCGAAGGTGCCCGCGTGGAAGCGGTCGGCCCACGGTTCGGCGGCGACGAACGGTTCGACGAGTCGGGCGAACTCGGTGACCGGCAGGGCCCGCAGGTGCTCGGCGTTGACGAAGCGCAGCTTCTTGGCGTCGAACGAGGCCGACGAGTCGTTGACGTCGGCGATGTCGAACAGCGGCGGGAGCTCCCGCAGCGGGTCGAGGCGGATCTCGGAGCCGTCGGGCAGCCCCCAGCCGAGGAGGGCCAGGTAGTTGACCATCGCCGCGGGCAGGAACCCACGGTCGCGGTAGTCGAGGAGCGACACGTCGTCACGGCGCTTGGACAGCTTCTTGCGCTGCTCGTTGACGATGAGGGGCATGTGCCCGAGCTCGAGCGGTCGGTCGTCGCCCAGCGCAGCCCGGAGCAGCAGTTGCTTGGGGGTGACGTTGATCAGGTCCTCGCCGCGGATCACGTGGGTCACCGCCATGTCGTGGTCGTCGACGGCGTTGGCGACGAAGAAGGTCGGGGACCCGTCGGCCCGCCGGATCACGAAGTCCTCGATGGTGGCGTTGTCGAAGCTGATGTCGCCGCGGATCAGGTCGGTCCACGCCGTCGTGCCGTCATCAGGGGTCCGGAACCGCACGGCACGGCCCGGGCCGGGACCAAGGTCGCGGTCACGATCGGCCGGGTCGTAGGGGCGTCCGCCGGTGCGTCCACGATCGGCCTCCGGCACCGGATCGGACCAGTAGGCCGAGCCGTCGGCGAGGAGCCGGTCGACCGCGGCCTGGTGGTGCTCCGAACGGGTCGACTGCAGCACCGGCGCCTCGTCCCAGTCGAGGCCCAACCACTCGAGCGCTTCGAAGACCACGTCGATGAGGGCCTGCTGAGAGCGTTCGAGGTCGGTGTCCTCGATGCGCAGCAGGAACGTGCCGCCGAGGTGGCGGGCGGTCAACCAGTTGAAGAGCGCGGCTCGTGCGCTGCCCAAGTGCAGGTAGCCCGTGGGGGCGGGGGCGAAGCGGACACGTACCGGCCCGGAGGGGGCGGGCTCGGGGTTCGTCACGGGCGTCACGCTACCGGTTGGCCGACGGGCGCCCGGGCCGCGGCGACCTGCCCTCCTAGGATGTCGAGTCGACATGGAGCACCGATGAGCAGCACCGGTCCCGACGACCCCAGTCCCGACGACCCCGGTCCCGGCGCCGGACCGGGCGAGGAACGGCCGTGGTGGGAGCAAGACGGGATGGTCGTCGACGATCGCCCTCCCCGACGGCTCTCCAACGGACGGATCGCGCTGCTCGTCGCCGCCGTGGTCGCCGCGCTGGCCCTGATCGGATTCGCCGTGGTGGGCTCGAACGACGATCCGCCGTCCGCCGACCGCTCCACGACCGCGGCGCCGTCGACCGAGCCCACGCGACGCCCCCCGACCGAGGCCCGGATCGCCACGGCGAAGAACCCGTCGATCCTGGTCCACTCCAGCCCACCGGACGGGTGGGACGACATGGAACCCGTCGAGGTGTGGGACGCCCCCGTTCCGCCCAGCAGCCAGGCGAGCACGGCCGCCCGGCCGCCGCTGCCCCGTGACGACTACCCGATCAAGGGCCGCTACACCGACCCGTCCGGGTGGAGCTTCTCCAACCCGTCGGGCTGGGGCGACCCGTTCGTGATGCTGGTCACCGAGCAGCGCGGCGACTGGCTGAAGGTCGAGATCCCCGTCCGCCCGAACGGCACCCCCGGCTACGTCGCGGCGGTCGACGTGGAGCTGTCGACGACCGACTACCGGCTCGACCTCCGGCTCGGCACCCGCACGTTGACCCTGTACAAGGGCGACGACGTGGTGATGACCACGCCGGTGGTGATCGGCAAGCCCGAGACCCGGACGCCGACCGGCCGCTTCTACATCACCGATCTCGTCCACCAGGAGGACCCGGCCGGCGCCTACGGACCGCTCGCGTTGCCGACCAACGCCTACAGCGAGCAGATCGACGAGTTCGACAACGGCGTGCCCGTCATCGCCCTGCACGGGACGAACCGGCCCGAGCTGATGGGCCAGGACGTCTCGAACGGCTGCATCCGACTCCCCAACGACAAGATCCAGATGCTGGCCGACACGATCCCGATGGGCACGCCGATCGACGTCTGGGCCTGAGGCGACCCGATCGCCCGGCCGTTGGATCGACCGTCAGGCAGTCGGGCAGACCGTCAGACCGTCAGGTCGAGGCAGCTGCGCCAGTCGCGGCCGTGGAGCTCGAGGATCTCGGTGTGGCCCAGGAGCAGGACCGCCTCGGGCACCGCGTCGGCGATCCGGCGGAGTCGCGGGTAGTGGTGCGTGAGGTGGACCTCGTCGAAGCGGTCGCGCCGGAGCTCGACCAGCTCGGCGGCCGGGTTGTCGTCCAGGAAGCCCCACACGCCCAGGCCGACGCGCAGGTCGTGGGCGACCGGCGCCCGACCGAGCAGACCCGCCCGCTTCATGGCCACCGCGGCACCCCCGACGATCGCGTCCGACTCGTGCTCGCCGGGGCGCAACGTCAGGGTCCCCCGGAACGCCGCAGCCAGGGTCAGCGCGTAGCCGGCGTCCGGACCGGGTGTGCCCAGGCCCTCACCGGCGGGCTGGGGGCCGTCGACCTCGCCCGGGCGGCCGACGACCCACGGGTCAGGTCGACGCGGCGCGCTGCGGTACCAGCGCACGGTGTCGACGGGATCGGCGGGGACGAAGGTGGGCGCGGCCATCGCTGCGAACGGTAGCGCCGCCCGCCGCCGGCCCGGGAATCATCGGCGCCCGCCACCGAACTTGTAGCCCACACGCCACCCCAGCAACCACCAGCTACAACATCGCCGGCGCACACCGAACTTGTAGCCCACACGCCACCCAAGCGACCGCCAGCTACAAGATCGCCGGGGGGGCTCAGCGGTCGGCGTGCAGGAGCCCGAAGACGATGCCGTCGGTCAGCGCCTGCCAGGACGCCTCGATGATGTTCGGCGACACCCCGGTCGTGGTCCAGGCGCGGTCGCCGTCGGTGAAGTCGACCAGCACCCGGACCACCGAGCCCGTGTCGGACAGGCCCGGCGTGGTGGCGCTGTCGAGCACGCGCACCCTGAAGTCGGTCAGGTGGATGCGGGCCAGCGCCTCGTAGCGACCGTTCAGCGCGGCGCGCAGCGCGGCGTCGAGGGCGTTGACCGGGCCGTTGCCCTCCCCCACCGCGGCGAGCCGGTCCGGACCGACCCACAGCTTCACCGTCGCCTCGGTCGACAGGTCGAGCGCCGGCGCCGCGCCCGACACCGGCCCGAGCGGCCGGCCCTCCGGGGTCACGGCCTGACGGTGGTAGCTCGACACCCGGTACGCCTCGACGGAGAAGAACTCGTGGTCCCAACCGGTCGCCCGGCGCATGAGCAGCTCGAGCGACGCGTCGGCCGCTTCGAAGACGTACCCCTCGGCCTCGAGGACCTTGAGCCGTTCCGACAGCTCCGCGGCGGCGCGGGAATCGAGCTCGACACCGAACTCGGCGGCCTTCATGGCCATCCCGGCCCGGCCGCCCAGGTCCGACACCAGCACCCGGGTCCGGTTGCCGACCACGGCGGGGTCGATGTGCTCGTAGCTGGCCCCGCCGACCTTGCCCAGCGCCGAGGTGTGCAGTCCGCCCTTGTGGGCGAACGCCGAGGACCCGACGTAGGGGTCGGCGGGGTGCGGCGGCAGGTTGACCAGCTCGGCGACGTGGCGTGACACCGCAGTGAGGCGGTCCAGGCGGCCGTCGGGCAGCGTGGCGATGCCGAGCTTGAGGGTCAGGTCGGGGATGACCGTCATCAGGTTGGCGTTGCCGGTCCGCTCGCCGTAGCCGTTGACGGTCCCCTGCACGTGGCTGGCCCCGCCGAGAACCGCGGCGACCGAGTTGGCCACCGCGCAGCCCGAGTCGTTCTGGGTGTGGATACCGACGGCGGTCCCTTCGAAGTACGAGGTGACCTCGGCGGTGATGCGCTGCACCTCGTGCGGCAGCGACCCGCCGTTGGTGTCGCAGAGCACCAGCACCTCGGCCTCCGCGGTGGCGGCGGCCTCGAGCACCCGCAGGGCGAACTCGGGGTTGGCCTTGTAGCCGTCGAAGAAGTGCTCGGCGTCGAAGAACACCCGCAGGCCGGCGTCGCGCAGGAACCGGACCGACTCGCCGACCATGGCCACGCCCTCGTCCAGGGTGGTGCCGAGCGCCTCGGTGACGTGGAAGTCCCACGACTTGCCAACGATGCAGACCGTCGACGTGCCGGCGCCGACCAGCGCGGCCAGCGTCGGGTCCTCGTCGACACGGCCGGCGGGCCGGCGGGTCGAGCCGAACGCCACCAACGTGGCGGTCGACAGCTCCAGCTCGCCCGCCGCGGCGCGACGGAAGAACTCGGCGTCCTTGGGGTTGGCCTGCGGGTAGCCGCCCTCGATCCAGGCCACTCCGAGCCAGTCGAGCTGCTCGGCGACCCGCAGCTTGTCCTCGACGGTCAGCGAGATGCCCTCGAACTGGGCGCCGTCGCGCAGCGTCGTGTCGAAGATGTCGACGGTCCGGACCGCGGTGAGGTCGCCGCCGACGTCGGGCAGGTCCAGGCCGCTCATCGGAACGCTCGCGACGCACTCATGAGACGAGCTCCACCCAGTCCTTGTAGCGGTCGACCTGGCCGCGGACGACCTTGGCGTACTCGGCCGCGATCGCCGAGGTCTTGGGGCCCGGGCACGGGATCGCCCGGTCGTCGACCGAGTTGACCGCCGAGACCTCCGCCGCGGTGCCGCAGACGAACATCTCCTCGGCGATGTAGAGGTCGGAGCGGGTCAGGTCGCCCTCGACCACGTCGATGCCGAGATCGGCCGCGATGGTGGCGACGGTCGACTGGGTGATGCCCTCGAGCGCCCCGGCCGAGACCGGCGGGGTGACCAGGCGGCCGTGGCGGGCGACGAAGATGTTCTCGCCGGTGCACTCCGAGATCAGCCCCGACGGGTTCAACATGATCGCCTCGTCGTAGCCGGCGTTGAGCGCCTCGACCTTGGCCAGGCTGGAGTTGACGTAGTTGCCGGTCGTCTTCGACGCCGGGGGCATGGCGTTGTGGTCGTGGCGCAGCCAGGTGCTGATCTTCATGCGCACGCCCTTGGTGACGGCGTCGTCGCCCAGGTACGCGCCCCACGGCCAGCACGCGATCGACACGTCGACCGAGCACGGCAGGGTGTTGAGGCCCATCTCGCCGTAGCCGTAGTAGGCGATGGGGCGGATGTAGGCCGACGGCAGCCCGCTGGCGGCCACCACGTCCTTGGTCGCCTGCACCAGCTCGTCGACCGAGTACGGCAGCGTCATGCCCATGATGCGCGCCGAGCGCTCCAGGCGTTCGATGTGCTCGGTGAGTCGGAACACACCCGGACCCTGCGGGGTCTCGTAGGCCCGGATGCCCTCGAACACGCCCATGCCGTAGTGGAGGCTGTGGGTCAGCACGTGGATGCGGGCCTCGTCCCAGGGGACGAGCTCGCCGTTCATCCAGATCTTGCTGGTGGGGGTGATGGGCATGGTGGTTCCTTCGTGCGTGCGGTTCTGGGGCTCGGAATCGACAGGATGCGTCGGTTGCGACCCCTGTTCTCGTTGGCGGTGGTCAGGCGCTCCTGACCGCGGCGGCGACGGCGTCGCCGATGTCGGTGGTGGAGCCGGTGTAGCGCTCCGGGTTGTCACAGGCCGCCGCGACCGCGGCGGCGGCGTCGGCCTCGCCCAGGAAGTCCAACATGAGCTGCAGCGAGATGATCGCCGCGATCGGGTTGGCCTTGTTCTGCCCGGCGATGTCGGGGGCGGTGCCGTGGACCGGCTCGAACATCGACGGGCCGGTGCGGGCCGGGTTCAGGTTGGCCGACGCCGCGTAGCCGACCCCGCCGGCGACCGCGCCGCCCAGGTCGGTGAGGATGTCGCCGAAGAGGTTGTCGGTCACGATCACGTCGTAGCGCTCGGGACGCTCCACGAAGTGGATGCAGGCGGCGTCGATGTGGTCGTAGCCGGTGCTCACCTGCGGGTACTGCTCGGCGACCTCGTCGAAGGTGCGCTGCCACAGGTCGCCGGCGAAGGTCAGCACGTTCTTCTTGTGCACCAGCGTCAGGTGGCGTCGATCGGTGGCCGCGGCGCGTTCGAACGCGAAGCGGACGCAGCGCTCGACGCCGAGGCGGGTGTTGACCGAGCCCTGGGTGGCGATCTCGTTGGGGGTGCCCTTGCGCAGGAACCCGCCCTCGCCGGCGTAGGTGCCCTCGGTGTTCTCGCGGATCACCTCGAAGTCGGCCTTGGGCGGGAGGCGGAACGGACGCAGGTTGATGTACTGGTCCAGGTCGAAGCGCATGCGCAGCAGGATCCCCCGCTCGACCAGTCCGGCCGGGGCGGCCACGCCGGGAGCTGGATCGCCGACCGCGCCGAGCAGCAGGGCGTCGAGCCCGCGCCACTCCTCGAGCACCTCGTCGGGAAGCACGGTGCCGTCGGCCAGGTAGCGGTGCGCGCCCAGGTCGTAGTCGGTGCGGTCGTAGGCCACGCCGGTGGCGTCGAGGACCTTCAGCGCCTCGGCCAGCACCTCGGGGCCGATTCCGTCGCCGCCGATCACGCCGATCCTGTGGGTCATGTCTGCTCTGCCTGTCTCTCGGTCTCGGACAAAAGAAAACCGCCCACGAGGTGGACGGTCAGAACGCGCACGCCGGTGGGGCGTGCGCTAGCGAATGATGTCGGACCGGACGACGGTCGGGAACGCGCACGTGTGGGTCACGGGCGCCAGTGTACCCGCGCGCTCCGCAGCGCTCGTAGGCTGGCCCGCCATGGCCGATCCCCACGAGCTGTCCGAAGCCACCCGTGACCGCCTCCAGGCCGAGCTCGACGAGCTCCGCACCCACGGGCGCATCGAGATGGCGGACCGCATCGAGCGGGCCCGCGAGCACGGCGACCTCAAGGAGAACGCCGAGTACCACGCGGCCAAGGAGGAGAAGGCCAAGATGGAGGCCCGGATCGCCCAGCTGTTCGGGATCCTGGAGAACGCGGTCATCGTCGAGGGCGGCGACTCCGACGTGGTCCGCTCCGGCAGCGTGGTGACCCTTCGGTACGACGGCGACGACGAGGACGAGGTCGAGCGGTACCTGGTCGGCTCGATCGAGGAGCGCCACGACGACCTCGACGTGATCACACCGAACTCCGCCCTGGGCGAGGCGCTGATGGGCGCGGCGGCCGGCAGCTCCGTCACCTACGCCACGCCCAACGGCGAGATGACCGTCGTCGTGGTCGACATCGCCTGATCGGATCCACCCCGCGGTCCACCCCTGTCGCTCGACCGGCGCCCATCATGGGGCGGTCGTCCAGACAGGAGAGAGCAGCATGTTGAAGGGGTTCAAGGAGTTCATCGCCAAGGGCAACGCCGTCGACCTGGCGGTCGGCGTCGTCATCGGCGCCGCGTTCGGGGTCGTGGTCAACTCGATCACCAAGGGGATCATCGACCCGCTGATCGGCCTCATCCTGCCCGGCGACGTCAAGGACCTGGCCGCCAAGTCCTTCACCGTCGACGGAGCCGAGTTCCTCTACGGCAGCGTGATCTCGGCCGCGATCACGTTCGTGATCACCGCGGCGGCGATCTACTTCCTGATCGTGGCCCCGATGAACGCCTGGCGTGACCGGGGCGGCCGGTCCGAGGACGAGAAGTCCAACGAGGAGAAGATGGTCGAGCTGCTGGAGCGCATCGCCGACAAGTGACCTCTCAGCCCGCGGCGACGACCTCGACGGTCGCACCGAGCTGATCCGAGAGCATGTTCGAACGCTCGGCGGCCGCGTAGACCTCGAGCGACAGGTCGGCGTCGGGCGCGCCGATGAGGGTGAGCCGCACCCGCTCGGCTCCGTCGTCGGTGAACCCTGTGGTGACGGCGACCCGTTCGACGGCACCGTCGTGGTTGCGGTCCAGGCCGATGGCCACCCTCAGCAGGCACACCATCGCCCGCACCCGGTCCTGGTCCTCGCTCGACAACGCGGCGAACTCGGGATGCTTGTCGGCCGGGCGACCCTTGCGGTGGTAGCGGGCCACCTGGGCGATGAGCTCGATCTCCCGGTCGGTGAATCCGGTGAGGTGCTCGGAGTTCCGGATCACGTAGTAGCTGTGCTTGTGGTGACCCGAGTGGCTGATGAACAGCCCGACGTTGGCGAGCAGGGCCCCGGCGTGCAGCAGCTCGACGTCGTCGCCGTCCAGGCCGAGACGGTCCCCCAGCGCGTCCGCGAGCTGCAGGGCGAGGGTGGCGACCTGGTACGAGTGCTCGGGGTCGTCGTCGCAGAGCTCCATCAGGTGTTCGACCGAGGCCCGGCGCAGATCCGACAGGTGGTGCAGCGACACGCCGCGGAGGCGGTGCAGCCCGTCGAGGAGCACGCCTTCGCGCAGGGCGTACTCCGAGATCACCAGCTCGTCGATGCCGAGCCCGTCGCAGATCTGCTCCAGCACCAGGGCGCCGCCGAGCAGGATGTCAGCTCGGGCCGCGTCCATTCCGGGCAGGGCCCTACGCTCCTCCGTGCTCGGCGCGCCGGCGAGCCGATCGATCACCGCCGCCAGCGCCGTTCGGGTCAGCACCGCGGCGTTGAGGGACTGGGGCGGTCCGGATCCCGAGTCGTCCTCCGCGGCGAGGGCCATGACCGCCAGGGTCTCGGCGGTGCCCGAGCTCGCGACCGCCACGTCGAAGCTCCGGCGGGCGGCCTCGTGCACCAGAGGCGCGAGCTGACCCCGGACGTAGGTGCGACATGCCTCGACCGCGGCGGGCGTCACCGGCCCATCGGCGAAGAACGACCGGGTCATGCGCAGGGAACCGAGCTTGACCGAGCGGGCGTAGGTGACCTCGGGACCCCGGCCGTAGACGATCTCGGTCGACCCGCCGCCCACGTCGATCAGCACCATGTCCCGGTCCCACAGCGGCAGGGCCTGCAGCGCACCCAGACGGATGAGCCTGGCCTCCTCCTGACCGGCGATCACCTGCACGTCGACCCCGGCCTCGGTCCAGGCCCGCTTGAGGAACTCGCCCGCGTTGCGGGCCTCGCGCACCGCCGAGGTCGCGACCGCGAACACCGTCGCGTCGAAGCTGTCGGCCAGCTGACGGCAGCGGGTGAGCGTGGCGACGGCCCGGTCGATGGCGTCGGGCTCCAGGTGCTTCATCTCGCCCTGACCGGAGCCGAGGCGCACCATCTCCTTGAGCCGGGTGATGACCTCGAAGCGGTCGTTGCCGGCGGTGCGGGCGACGACCATGTGGATCGAGTTGGTCCCGATGTCGATGGCGGCGATCACCTCGGGGAACGGCGACGGGGAGCCCGACGACGGCGGCGCGGCCATGGCGCCGAGCATACGGCGTGCCCCGATGCTCGACGCGCGAGGCTGACGCGGTGGCGAGCCCCGACGCGGCCGACGCGGATCCGGCGACACCTCCCGGATGGGACGACGACTGGTCGCGCACGTGGGACGCCGAGACCGAGGCCGGCCGCGCCCCCGACGGCACCGTTGCGGCCCGCGTGGTGCGCATCGACAAGGGCGGCATCACGACCTCAGTGCGGCCCGGCGACGAGCAGCTCGTCGTCGCGGCCAAGTCGGCACGGCGGGTGGTGGTCGGCGACGTCGTCGCGCTCGACGCCGAGGCCGGGCGCATCGAGGCGATCCTCCCCCGCCGCACCGTGTTCGAGCGCCGCTCGCCCGGGGTGAGCCGCGGCCAAGTCGCCGTCGAGTCCCGGGCGGTGGCGGCCAACATGGACCGGGTCCTGGTGCTCCAGCCGCTCGACGTCGGCCTCAACCCGCCACGGCTGGCCCGCGAGCTGGTGCTGGCCTGGGAGAGCGGGGCGACGCCCGTCGTCGTGCTGACCAAGACCGACCTGGTCGACGCCGCCGAGGTCGACCGCTCCGTCGCCGAGGCCGCCCGGTGGGCCCCCGACGTCGCGGTCATGGCGGTGTCGACCCGTCAGCCGGGAACGCTGCACGGGGTGCGCGACCTGGCCGGAGCGGGACACGTCCTGGCATTGCTCGGCGCGTCGGGCGCCGGCAAGTCGTCGTTGGCCAACGCCCTGGCCGGACGTCAGGTGCAGCTCACCGCCGAGGTCCGCGAAGGCGACCGCCGGGGGCGCCACACCACCACCGCCGGCCAGATCGTCGACCTCGCCGACGGCGGTCTACTCATCGACACGCCGGGCATCCGCGGGGTCGGGTTGTGGGCCGCGGACGACGGGCTCGAGGCCGCGTTCGCGGATCTCGCCCCGTTCGCGCAGCGCTGCCGGTTCGTCGACTGCCACCACGACGCCGAACCCGACTGCGGCATCACCGCGGCGGTCGCCCGCGGCGAGGTCGGCGCCGATCGGCTGGAGGTATGGCACACCCTCGTCGACGAGCTCGAGACCCTCGAGGCCGACCTGGAGATACGGGACCGGGAGTCGCAACGCCAGGCCAACCAGGTCGCCCGCCACCGCGCTCGCCAGCGCCCCTGACCAGATCCGACCCCCGCGGCGGATTCTGACGACAAGTCAGCACCATTTTCGGTACTGAATTGTCGTCAGAACGCGAGCGAGGGCGCTGATCAGCGGATGCGGCCCGCGGCGGCGGTCACCGCGACGCCGTGGCGGTCGCCGGGCGAGGTCCCCATCCGCTCGACCGGTCCGCTCACGCTGATCGCCGCGACCACCCGGCCGTCGCGGCGCACCGGGGCCGACACCGACGCCACGCCCGGCTCGCGCTCCTCGACGGTCTGCACCCATCCGTCGTCGCCGGTCTCCCCGGCCAGGACCCGACCGGCCGAGCCCCGATCCATGGGCAGGACGGCGCCGACCGGCACGATCGTGCGCAGGCCGTGCGGCGACTCCAGCGCGGCGACGCACACCCGGTCGCCACCGTCGCGCACGTACAGCTGGACCGACTCGCCGGTGCGGTCCCGCAGCCCCGCCAGCGCGTCGGCCGCCGCGTCGGCCAGCGGGAACTGCTGAGCGGCCGCCCGGCCGAGCCCGACCAGGTGCAGCCCGAGTGCGACCCGGCCGTCGCCGGTGCGACGCAGCATCCCGTGCTGCTCGAGCGCGACGACCAGGCGGTGCGTCGTCGCCCGCGACACCGCGGTCCGCTCCGACAGGTCCGCCAGCGTGCACGGCCCCTGCGCCACCACGGCGAGCAGCGCGCACGACTTGTCGAGCACCCCGACCCCGCTTACGATGTGTTCCATCAGTCGGGAACTGTATCTCACTATCTGAGATCCCCCAACCCGACGACAGAGACTCCACTCCCCGAAAGGCGACGCCGAGATGAGCGCAGAGGAACGGCCCCGAACGCTGGCCGAGAAGGTGTGGGACCGCCACGTGGTGCGGTCCGCCGAGGGCGAACCCGACCTGCTCTACATCGACCTCCACCTGGTCCACGAGGTCACCTCGCCGCAGGCGTTCGATGGCCTTCGCATGGCCGGCCGCACCGTGCGCCGCCCCGACCTGACCGTCGCCACCGAGGACCACAACGTCCCCACCGCCGACATCGACGCCCCGATCGCGGACCCGATCTCGCGCAAGCAGGTCGAGACGCTGCGGGCCAACGCCGAGGAGTTCGGCATCGTCGAGTTCCCGATGGGATCGCCCCAGCAGGGCATCGTGCACATCATCGGCCCCGAGCAGGGCCGCACCCTGCCCGGCATGACCATCGTCTGCGGCGACAGCCACACCTCGACCCACGGGGCGTTCGGTGCGCTGGCGTTCGGCATCGGCACCTCCGAGGTCGAACACGTCCTGGCCACCCAGACCCTCCCGCAGGCCCGCCCGAAGACCCTGGCGGTCACCGTCGACGGCGACCTGCGCCCGGGGGTCACCGCCAAGGACGTGATCCTGGCCATCCTCGGCGTCCTCGGCACCTCGGGCGGCATCGGCCACATCGCCGAGTACCGCGGCTCGGCCATCCGCTCCCTGTCGATGGAGGGGCGCATGACCGTGTGCAACATGTCGATCGAGGCCGGCGCCAAGGCCGGCCTCATCGCCCCCGACGAGGTCACCTTCGAGTACCTGAAGGGACGCCCGCACGCCCCGCAGGGCGACGAGTGGGACCGAGCGGTGGCCGACTGGCGCACGCTGGTCACCGACGAGGGCGCCACCTTCGACAAGGAGGTCTTCCTCGACGCGGCGGACATCGAGCCGTTCGTATCCTGGGGAACCAACCCCGGTCAGGTCATCCCCCTGTCGGCGTCCATCCCGTCACCGGACGACTTCGACGACCAGGTCCTGCGCGACGCAGCGACCCGGGCGCTCGAGTACATGGACCTGAGCGCCGGCACCCCGATGCGCCAGGTGCCGGTCGACACGATCTTCATCGGCAGCTGCACCAACGGCCGCATCGAGGACCTCCGCGCCGCGGCCGAGGTGGCCCGCGGCCGCCGCGTCGCCGACGGCGTGCGCACCCTGGTCGTCCCCGGCTCGCACGCGGTCAAGGCCCAGGCGGAGGCCGAGGGCCTCGACGAGGTGTTCCGCACCGCAGGGTTCGACTGGCGCGAGCCGGGCTGCTCCATGTGCCTGGCCATGAACCCCGACAAGCTCTCCCCCGGCGAGCGCTGCGCCTCCACCTCGAACCGCAACTTCGAGGGACGCCAGGGCCGCGGCGGACGCACCCACCTGGTGTCGCCCGCCGTCGCCGCGGCCACCGCCATCGCCGGGCACTTCGCCGCCCCCGCCGACCTCGCCTGACCGAGAGGATCACCACACCAATGGACGCCGTCCGCATCATCACCGGCACCGCGGTCCCCCTCGACCGCTCCGACGTCGACACCGACCAGATCATCCCCAGCGACTGGCTCAAGCAGGTCGAGCGCACCGGCTTCGACAAGGGCCTCTTCTCGGAGTGGCGCGACGACCGGGACTTCGTGCTGAACCAGGAGCAGTTCCAGGGCGCCAACATCCTGATCGCCGGACCGAACTTCGGCACCGGCTCGAGCCGCGAACACGCGGTGTGGGCCATCCAGCAGTACGGGTTCGCCGCGGTGGTCTCGCCACGGTTCGGCGACATCTTCCGCAACAACTCGACCAAGAACGGCCTGGTTCCGGTGCAGGTGTCTGCCGAGGTCGGCCGCCAGTTGCTCGACGCGGTCGCAGCGGACCCGACCCTGCAGTTCGTGATCGACATCGAGCGGCGGACCCTGGAGTGCGACTCGCTGGGCCTGGTCATGGACTTCCCGCTCGACGACTCGGTGCAGCACCGCTTCCTCGAGGGCCTCGACGACATCGGCCTGAGCCTGCGCCACGATGCCGACATCACCACGTTCGAGGCCCAGCGACCGGCCTGGATGCCGACCGCCTGAGCGGGCGATCGGTGCCAGGTACGGAGAATCTCTCCGGATCCGGGAACCTGACCGCACCTCCCGACGTCTGACCCCTCGAACGCACGCCGGACGTGCCGGGGACGACACGAGGAGGACCGATGGGCACCACCCACCGCAGCGAGGCGACCGACCGGCGAGGAACGGCGCCGCCGACCCGAGGGCGATCGGAGCGATCGCCGCTCCGGTCGCGATCGCTCGGCATCCGGTCGGCGCTGCTCGTCGTGGCCGCACTGGCGCTGCTGGCCGGATGCACCCAGGACATCGAACGGGTGTCAGGGCCCCGCACCGGCGAGCCCACCCAGAGCGACATCCGCCTGGTGCGCGCCGAGACCTGCGACCAGCTGGTCGCCGCGGCTGAGGCTCGCGAGCAGATCGCCCGCGACCGGATGGAGCGCCTCGAGGGGGACGGCCAGGACGCCGTCGCCTTCGACGAGGGAGCGACCGGGTCCGGGGCCGCCGGAGGGGCGGAGCGCTCCCCCGGCGCATCGACGCCGGCCACCACGATGGCCCCCTCCCCCGTCGCTGCCCCGGCGGCCGGACCGACGGACGCAGACCCCGCAGCCGCGTCCGACCAGAGCACGACGCCGAAGGGCGACGACACGAGCGGCGCACCGGTGATCGCCGGCACCAACAACCAGGAGCAGGGCGTCGACGAGGGCGACATGGTCAAGACCGACGGACGGCTCCTCGTCACCCTCACCGGTGACGGGGTGCTCCGCGTGGTCGTGCTCGACGACTCCCCCACCGTCGACGGGCAGCTGACCCTCAGCGGGACGGGCTCCGCGCAGCCCAGCCACATGTACGGGATGACCACCGGACAGCTGCTGCTGCGCGGCGACGAGGTGGTCGCCGTGCAGGTCGCGTGGGACGGGCGGGGCATGCCGATCACCGACATCACCCGGGTGGACCTGAGCGACCCGAGCACGCCTCGGGTCACGGAGCGGGCCCGGGTGGCCGGCGAGCTGGCCGCCACCCGGATGATCGGTCGGACGATCCGCATCGTCGTCCGACCGTCGCTCGGCACACCGATCGAACCGATGCCCACGCCGATGCCCGAGCCGCCGATGCCGCCGGAGACGACGGTTCCCGAACCGACGACGACGACCACGACGACCACGACGGCTACGTCGACCTCGACGACCACGACGACCGGCACCGATCCGGCCGAGATCCCGGCCGCCGCCGCCCGGTTGATGCCCCAGCTCGTCGGCGACGACGGCACCGCCCGCCCGCTCGGCGGGTGCCAGGACGTCCTGTCGGCCCCGATGGTGGAACCCGCCGGCGACACGGCTTCGGGATCGGCTTCGGGATCGATGGACGCAGCGGACAGCGAAATGGCCATGCCGACCACGGCAGGAGTGACCGTCCTCACCGTCGGCGACACCCTCGGCGACCTTGCCCCCGTCACCGTCGACGGCGGGGTCGAGTCGGTCTACGCCGGCACCGACGCCCTGTACACCACGTCGACGGTGTGGGGCGGACCGACCGGCGAGATGACCGCCGTGCACCGCTTCGACCTGACCGGTGAGGGCGCCGCCCGCTACACCGGCAGCGGACTGGTGCCGGGGATGCTGCTCAACCAGTACTCGATGTCGGACCGAGGCGGCGCCCTGCGCATCGTGACCACCGCCACGACCATGGTGCCGGCTGCTCCGGCGGCCACGTCGACCGTCCTGCCGTCGCCCCGGCCGACGGCCATCCCGGTAGAGCCGGGGACCGCGGTCGAGCCCGACGGGTCGGCCGTCTCCCCCGCCGAACCGGGTATCGCCGCCGACGTGGTCGGCCCGATGACCACCTCGGCGGGCCGGCTGGCGGTCCTGCGGCCCGCCGATGACGGCATGCTGCGCGAGGTCGGCCACCTCGACGACCTCGGCGTGGGCGAACAGGTGAAGGCGGTCCGGTTCCTCGGCGACCGCGCCTACGTGGTCACGTTCCGCCAGACCGACCCGCTGTTCGCCGTCGACCTGACCGACGACACCGCACCGCGGCTGCTGGGCGAGCTCAAGATCCCCGGCTTCTCTGAGTACCTGCACCCGATCGGCGACGGCCGCCTCCTGGGCATCGGCTCCGACGCGGACGCCACCACCGGCCGGGTGACCGGGTTCAAGGCGTCGCTGTTCGACGTGACCGACCCGACCGCACCCAAGGAGCTCGACGCCCTCGTCGCGCCCGACATGACCTCACCGGTCGGCCAGGACCCGCACACCTTCACCTGGGACCCGACCCGCTCGCAGGCGATCGTGCCGGTGATGAGCTACGGCGTCGCCGACGAGGGTGCGGTCCCCCCGATGGGCGAGTGCCCCGAGGGCGCGGCGTGCGCCATGCCGGCGGTGAGAGTCGACGAGTCGGCGGGGGTCGACCAGGCGGCGCGGCCGTGGAGCGGGGCGTGGGTCCTCGGCGTCGACGGCGACCGGATCGTCCGGCGGGGCTCCATCGCCCACGATCTCGGGCCCGCGGCGGCGGACATCCTGCGCTCGGTGGTGGTCGGCGACTCGATCTGGACGGTGTCGGACCGTGCCGTGGGTCGCACCCCCGCCGCCGCTCCCGATGGCGTCACCCTGATCCGGTTCTGAATCCAACCGATCACGGCCGGGCGCTGCCGTCGAACTTGTAGCTGACCGGTCGCCACAGCGACCGAGGCCTACAAGAACGCCGGCAGCCGTCGAACTTGTAGCTGACCGGTCGCCACAGCGACCGGGGGCTACAAGTTCGGTGGGGGTTCGCGCCGGCAGCGCTCAGCCGACGGCGTTGACCGACGTGATGCCGTCCAGCGCGCGGAGCTCGGCGACGACCTCGTCGGGCACCGAGTCGCCGGTGACGATCGCCATCAGGGCCTTGGCCCCGTCCTCGTTCGCCCCGACGGCCATGTCGGCGATGTTGACCGACGCGGCGCCGAGCACCGTGCCGACCGTCCCGATCATTCCCGGCCGGTCCTCGTTGCGGACGATCAGCAGGTGGTCCGACGGCGGCACGTCGACCGCGTGGTCGTCGATCATCACCACGGTCGGTACCGCCCGCAGCCCGACCAGGGTGCCGGCCAGGCTGTGCTGGCCGCTGCGCAGCGAGATCAGGTTCACGTAGTCACGGGCCGTGGTGGTGGCCGTCGGGCGCACCTCGATCCCCTGCTCCTCGGCGACCTGCGGGGCGTTCACGTACGACACCGGCTCGCCGCTGGTCGCTCCGAAGAACCCCTTGAGCACCGACAGGGTGAGGATGCGGGTGTCGTGCTCGGCGATCTGGCCCTGGTACTCGATCTCGATCGAGTCCGCGCTGCCGGCGGGTCCGCCGCCGAGGTCGCTGCCGCACAGGCCAGCCAGGATCGCCCCGAGGCGCTCGGCGAGGCCGAGATACGGCCGCACCGACTCGGCGGCCTCACCCGCGCTCACGTTGACCGCGAACGGGACGAAGTCGCCGGCGAGGGCCAGCTCGACCATCTCGGCGATCGTGTCGCCGGCCTTGTCCTGGGCCTCGGCGGTCGAGGCGCCCAGGTGCGGGGTGACCACGACGGAGTCCAATCCGAACAGCGGCGACTCGGTGGTCGGCTCGGCGGCGAACACGTCGAGGGCGGCTCCGGCGATCGTGCCGGACTCGATGGCGGCGGCCAGCGCCGCCTCGTCGATGATGCCGCCGCGGGCCACGTTGATGATCCGCAGGCTCGGCTTGGCCTTGGCCAGCAGCTCGGCGCCGATCAGACCGGCGGTCTCGGGCGTCTTGGCCAGGTGCAGCGTCACGAAGTCGGCCCGGGCCATCAGCGTGTCGAGGTCGACCAGCTCGACGTTGATCTGCCGGGCCCGGTCGGGGGTGACGAACGGGTCGTAGGCGACGAGCTTCATGCCGAACGCCATCGCCCGTTGCGCCACCAGCTTGCCGATGCGGCCCAGTCCGATGATGCCGAGGGTCTTGTCGGACAGCTCGACGCCCTCCCACTTGGAGCGCTCCCAGCGACCCTCCTTGAGCGCGGCGTGTGCCTGGGGCACGTTGCGGGCCTGGGCCAGGAGCAGCGCCATCGTGTGCTCGGCCGCCGACAGGGTGTTGGACTGAGGGGCGTTGACCACCATCACGCCGCGTTCGGTGGCCGCCGAGGTGTCGACGTTGTCGAGGCCGATCCCGGCCCGGCCCACGACGACCAGGTCGGCGCCGGCCTCGAGGACCTCGCGGGTGACCTTGGTCGCGGAGCGGATGATGAGCGCGTGGGAGCCCTGGACGGCGTCCAGCAGGGTCTCGGGGGTCAGCTCCAGTTGGATGTCGACCTCGTGGCCGGCATCTCGCAGCCGCTGCAGGCCGCCGTCCGCGATCTTCTCGCTCACCAGTACTCGCATGGCGTCCATCCTTGCCCGTCCGCGCCGACGCGGCCAGATGGCGGCGGACCACGCGCTCCAGTTCCGATGCCCGATGTGCCGATGGGGGGCTGCAGCTCCCGACCGCGCCGACCCGGAGAACGAACTGTGCCCACCGCGACCAACCCCCGCACGACCGACGACCAAACCCGACCGGGCTCCGCCCGGGCACGGACGCGACGCCGAGCCGCACGGCCGACGCTCCTCGCCGCCGTGACGGTCGCCGCGGCCGGGCTGCTGGCCGCGTGCATCCCTCCAACCCCGGAGGTCCCGCCGTCGGGCCCGACCGCACCGACGACGGCACCCACGACAGCACCGACGACGACGGTTCCCGGCCCGGGTGGCGACGTCACCGTCGCCGGGACGGTCAGCGGGTTCTCCCGACCGTGGGACATCGCCTTCCTGCCCGACGGCACCCCGATCGTCACCGAGCGATCCGGTCGGGTCGCCACCGTCGTCGCGGGGGCACGCCACGTCGTGGCCACCCTGGCCGACGTGGAACCGATCGGCGAGGGCGGCCTGATGGGCCTGGCCGTCGACCCCGCGTTCGGGACCAACCGCTGGATCTACACCTGCTACGACCACGGATCGGCCGGCACCGTCACCGACGTGCGCATCGTGCGGTTCCGCCTGGCCGAGGACCTGCGCTCGCTGACCGACGCCACCCCGATCCTGACCGGGATACCGGCGGGCTCGGGCAACCGCCACCAGGGCTGCCGGGTCGCCTTCGGCCCCGACGGAATGCTGTGGGCCACCACCGGCGACACCGCCTCGCCGACCGCCCCGCAGGACCCGACCAGCCGGGCCGGCAAGGTGCTGCGCATGACACCCGCCGGCGCTCCCGCACCCGGCAACCCCGGCGGGGCCTGGGACCCGTACGTGTACTCGCTCGGACACCGCAACGGCCAGGGCCTGACGTTCCGACCCGCCGACGGCGCCGCGATCGAGGTCGAGCACGGCACCGGCTGCGACGACGAGATCAACCGGATCGTCGCCGGCGGCAACTACGGCTGGAACCCGGTCGGATCGGGCTACGACGAATCCAAGCCGATGACCGACCTCACCATCCCCGGCGCCCGGCCCGCGCTGTGGTCGAGCGGGTGCCCGACGATCGCGCCGTCCGGCGCCACGTTCGTGTCGGGCACCGAATGGGGATCGTGGAACGGGGCGCTCGCCGTCGCGGTGCTGAAGGGCACCCGGCTGATGTTCGTGCGCTTCGACGGTCCCACCTCCGACACGGTGGCCGGGGTCGACGTCCGACTGACCGACCGGGGCCGGCTGCGCACCGTCCGCCAGGCCCCCGACGGCAGCCTGTGGGTCACCCAGGACTCGAGCCCGGGCGCCCTGCTGCGCCTGGTCCCGGCCACCGCCTGAGAGCCGATCGGTGCGGGCGAGGACCGCTCAGCGATCGAGGGTGAGCGGCGGCAGGTCGTCGGCGGGCTCGAAGCCGAGCACCTGGCCGTAGAAGGCGAGCTCGGCCTGGAGCGCGGCGACGATCGTGGCCGCGCTGCGGAACCCGTGGGCCTCGCCGTCGAACAGGATGAGGGCGTGGGGGATGCCGCCACGCCGCAGGGCGTCGCGCAGCACCTCGGCCTGCGACGGCGGGACGATCGGGTCCTCGGTGCCCTGAAGCAGCAGCACCGGCGAGTCGAGCAGTTCGGCGTGGAACAGCGGAGATCGTTCCCGGTAGCGCTCGGCCTCCTGCGGGTACGGCCCGACCAGGCCGTCGAGGTAGCGGGACTCGAACTTGTGGGTGTCGGTGGCGAGCGCCCGCAGGTCGGTGACCCCGTACAGCGAGCAGGCCGCCGCGAAGACCTCTGATCGACACGTCGCCTCGAGTGCGGTGAACCCGCCCGCGGAGCCGCCCCGGATCACGCACCGGGCGCCGTCGACCAGGCCCTGCTCGGACAGCCACTGTGCCGCGGCGATGCAGTCGGCGACATCGGCCACCCCCCAGCGACCGCGCAGCAGGTCGCGGTAGCGGCGTCCGTACCCGGTCGAGCCGCGGTAGTTGACCTCGACCACCGCCACGCCCCGCGACGTCCAGAACTGCACCGACGGCGACAGCTCGGCTCGGGCGGCCGCGGTCGGGCCGCCGTGGATGCGCACGACCAGCGGGGGGAGCTCGCCGGCCGGGCCGACGGAGTCGGTCGAGCACGGCGGGTAGAACAGGGCGTGGGCGTGATCGCCGTCGGCGGTCGGGAACGTGACCGCCGACGGCGTCGAGATCGACGCCGCGGGAAGGTGCGGCCGCGACAACGGGTCGGCGGCCCGGTGGTCGGTCACCCGGTCCGTCCGGAGATCGACCGAGTACGCCGAGGTGGGGAAGGTCCCTCCCCCTCCGGCCACCGCAACCACCGACCCCAGGACCACGAGGTGCTCGACCGAGGTGAACCCGCCCGGCGGCGATGCCAGAGCGTCGACCGTCCCGAGGTCGGGGTCCCAGACCTGCACGGTGTCGACCCCGCCGTGGGTGAGAGCGACGACGACCCGGCCGTCGTCGGTGAAGCCGAACCGGGACCCGCCCGACACCCACCGGGGCTCGCCCACCTCGCCGGGGACCTCCAGCGCCGGGGGGCCGGTGTCGCCCTCACCCTCGTCGGGCAGCCCGGCCGACCCGCTGCGGCGCAGGTGCCACCAGTCCTCGGCGTCGTCGCACCACCACAGGTGGCCGTCGGGCGACCAGGCCGGCAGGCAGGCCGCGATCGGATGGCCCACGCCGCGGGCGGCGGCACCCGCCCGGCCGCCGGCCACCCGGCGGGCGTCGGCCACGACCGGGTGCGCGGCACCGCCGGGATCCGCTCCGGAGCCCACGTCGGAGTCGGGGTAGACGAGCCGGCCCGCCCACAGCTCCGCCGCGTCCCACGGCATGTCGGGGTGGTCCCAGCGCAGCCACGCCAGCACCGTCCCGTCCGGCGACAACGCCGGGGACGCGGCCCAGTCCCCGTCCGCGACGAGCGTCACCGGCTCGACCGGCTCGGGCGACCCTGAGGGCCCGCCGAGCGCGACCGCGGCGATCTCGTTGACCGGCTCGGCGCCGTCGTGGACCTCACGCTCGCAGATGATCCAGCGGCGACCGTCGACGTCTGCGCCGACGGGGGTCAGCACCCCGGCGGCGTGGCGCCACCCGCGGGGCGTCGGCGGCGGCGCGGTGACCGGACTGGCGGAGCCATCCACACCACCGCCGCCCAGAGCTCCGCCGCGCACGCCACCACCGGCGACGATGCCGCCGGTGCGGGCATCGGTCCAGAAGAGCTGCTCGCCGTCGGCCCACCAGGAGCCGCCGCCGTACTCGTTGACGCCGCTGCGCGCCGACATGTCCGACGGACCGTCGATGACAGACGCGGGAGCCGGGTCGTCGCCGTCGGGGACGGTGGAACGGCACACGACGATGCGCCCCTGCAGGTCGGGGCGTTGCTCGCTCCAGCGCAGGATCGTCGACCCGTCGGCCGCCCGGGCGAGACCGACCGACGAGACCCGGACCGCGCCGCCGGCGGCCAGCTCCGGTGACAACGGAGACGGCCACGACCCGAAGGGCCGCTCGAGCGGCCCTCCGGTGCCATCGTGATCTGCCATCGGCGCGGTCCTCTCCTGCCGTGTCGTGCAGTGGTCGGTTCGGCTCAGCCGGCGACCAGCTTCTGGAGTCGGGTGATTCCCTCGACCAGGTCCTCGTCGCCGAGAGCGAACGAGAAGCGGCCGTAGCCGGGCGCGTCGAACGCCTCACCCGGGACGAACGCCACCTTGGCCCGCTCGAGGACCAGGTCCGCGAGCTCCAGGGTGCTCGACGCGCTCGATCCGCCCAGGTCGCGCCCGAGCAGCCCGGTCAGGTTCGGAAAGGCATAGAAGGCGCCCTCGGGTTCGGGGCAGGTGACGCCGTCGATGTCGTTGAGCATCCCGTGGATGACGCGGCGGCGACGGTCGAAGGTCTCCCGCATCATCGCCACCGCCGACAGGTCGCCGCTGACCGCGGCCAGCGCCGCCATCTGGGCGACGTTGGCGACGTTGGAACACAGGTGGCTCTGCAGGTTCGACACGGCGGACACGACGTCGGAGGGGCCGATGAGCCAGCCGACTCGCCAACCGGTCATGGCGTAGGTCTTGGCCACGCCGTTGAGGATGATCGTCTGGTCCGCGAGCTCCGGGACGACGGCCAGGATCGAGTGGAACTCGGCCGATCCGTACACGAGGTGCTCGTAGATCTCGTCGGTGATGACGATGACTCCGTGTTCGAGCGCCCAGCGGCCGATCGCCTCGATCTCGGCCCGGGGGTAGACCGCGCCGGTCGGGTTGGACGGCGAGACGAACACCAGCGCCTTGGTGCGCTCGGTGCGGGCGGCCTCGAGTGCTTCGACGGTGACCCGGAAGCCGGTGGCCTCGGTGGTCGGCAGAACGACGGGCACGCCACCGGCCAGTCGGACCGGTTCGGGGTAGGTGGTCCAGTACGGCGCCGGCAGCAGCACTTCGTCGCCGTCGTCGACGACGGCCAGGATCGACTCGTAGACCGCCTGCTTGCCGCCGTTGGTCACGACGACCTGCGACGGCTCGACGCTCACGCCGGAGTCGCGCAGGGTCTTGGTGGCGATCGCCCGGCGCAGCTCGGGCAGTCCCGGCGCCGGCGTGTAGCGGTGGTTGCGGGGGTCCGCACACGCGGCGATGGCGGCCTCGACGATCGGCTCGGGGGTGGCGAAGTCGGGCTCGCCGGCGCCGAATCCGATGACGGGGTCGCCGGCGGCCTTCATCGCCTTGGCCTTGGCGTCGACCGCCAGGGTGGCCGACGGGGCGATGCCGGCGACGCGTCGGGAGATCCGGCCCGGGGGGGTGGGGGCGCTCATGGCCCGAACGCTACCCGCCCCCTTCCCGTTCTGTAGTGCGAGATCCAGGCGTTCGCCTGGATCTCGCACTACAGAACGGGAGGGTGGGGTGGGAATCCGGCCGGGCGGGCCGGGCGCGGCAGACTGGAGCGGTGAGCACCCCCGACATCTCCCTGCCCGACGACCTACTCCCCGGCGACGGCCGCTTCGGCTGCGGCCCGTCGAAGATCCGCAAGGACTCCTTCGACATGCTGATCGGATCCGCCGGCCACTTCCTCGGCACCTCGCACCGCCAGGCCGCCGTGCGGTTCAAGGTGTCGGAGCTCCGAAACGGGCTGGCCGAGCTGTTCTCGCTCCCCGACGGCTACGAGGTGCTCCTCGGCAACGGCGGGACCACCGCGTTCTGGGATGCCGCCACCTTCGGCCTCATCGACTCGCGCAGCCAGCACCTGGAGTTCGGCGAGTTCAGCTCCAAGTTCGCCAAAGCCGCCGCCGCGGCACCGCACCTGGGTGATCCCGAGGTGATCAGCACCGAAGCCGGACACCACCCCACCGCAGTGCCCATGGACGGCATCGACGCCTACTGCCTGACCCACAACGAGACATCCACCGGCGTGGCCATGCCCCTGGAACGGCCGCACGGCACCGACGGCGACGCCCTGGTGCTGGTCGACGCCACCTCCGCCGCCGGTGGACTGCGCTTCGATGCCGCCCAGACCGACGTCTACTACTTCGCACCCCAGAAGTGCCTGGCCTCCGACGGCGGACTGTGGCTGGCGGCGTGCTCGCCGGCCGCGATCGAGCGCATCGAGCGCATCGCGGCGTCGGACCGGTGGATCCCCGCGTTCCTCGACCTCGGCATCGCGCTCGAGAACTCGCGCAAGGACCAGACCTACAACACCCCGGCGCTGGCCACGCTGTTCCTGGCCACCGAGCAGGTCCAGTGGATCCTCGACAACGGCGGGCTCGAGTTCGCGGCCGGCCGCTGCGACCGCTCCGCGGCCGCCATCTACGACTGGGCCGACAGCCACAGCCACGCGTCGCCGTTCGTGACCGACCCGGCCATGCGCTCCCACGTCGTGGCCACGATCGACTTCGACGACAGCGTCGACGCGGCCACTGTCGCGGCGGTGCTGCGCGACAACGGCATCGTCGACACCGAGCCGTACCGCAAGCTGGGCCGCAACCAGCTCCGCGTCGCGCTGTTCCCGGCGATCGACCCCGAGGACGTGGTCCAGCTCACACGCTGCATCGACTTCGTGCTCGAACAGCTCGCCTGATCGTCCGGTCGGGTGGATCCCCGACCGACGATTCGGCGCGAGACTCCCCGGCACGGTCCGTCGAGGGGCGGCGGGCCGGGTCGTTCACCCGACGACCGGACCAGGGGGACACATGCCGACCGCACAGGAGATCCGCGCGCAGCTCACCGGGCCGGGCGGACCGTTCGAGATCGTCGAGGAGACCGTCGAGGGCACCCCGATGCTCGTCTACAAGGAGCGCTTCAACGACCTGCGGGTGGTCGCGGCGTTCGGCCAGTCCCACGGTGAGAAGACCTTCATCGTCCACGGCGACGAGCGCATCACGTTCACCGACTTCGTGCGGAACGCCAACTCGGTCAGCCGTCGGCTCGGCGAGTTCGGCGTCGGCCACGGCGACCGGGTGGCGGTGCTGAGCGCGAACAACCCTGAGTGGTGCCTGAGCTTCTGGGGCACCGTCGACATCGGGGCGATCCTCGTCGGACTCAACGGCTGGTGGATCACCGACGAGATCGTCTACGGCCTCACCGACTCCGGAGCGCGGGTGCTGGTCGCCGACCGTCGCCGCTTCGAGCGTGTCGCCGAGGAGGTCGACCGCATCGACACCCTCGAACACGTCTTCCTCATCGACGCGGACCCGTCGGAGTTCGCCGCCGCCGACGGGTCGGTCAGCCCCAAGCTGCACCGATTCGACGAGCTGCTCACCGACCCGACCGACGAGCTGCCGACGGTGCCGATCGACGAGGGCGACGCCGCGGTCATCTTCTACACCTCCGGCACGACCGGTCGACCCAAGGGCGCCATCTCGACGCACCGCTCGATGATCGCCAACCTCCAGAACACGGTGTTCCTGCTGACCGCCGGAGCGATGGGCCAGCCGGCCGACGACCGTGAAGCCGACGCCCCGCCCACCGACGGCTCCGGTCAACCGGTGTCGCTGCTCACCTCTCCCCTGTTCCACGTGTCGGGCTGCCACTCGGGCCTGGTCGTCGGGATGATGGCCGGGATCCGGTTGGTGATCCTGGCGGGACGGTTCACCCCCGAGGCCGCGTTCGACGCCATCGAGCGGGAACGGGTGATGATCTGGGCGACGGTGCCCACCATGATCTGGCGGGCGTGCGAGCACCCCGACCGCCACGACCGCGACCTGCGCTCGATCATCGCGGTCAGCTTCGGCGGCTCTCCCTCGGCCGACGAGCTGCAGCGGCGCATCCGCGAGACGTTCCCCAACGTGAAGGCGACCACCAACGCCTACGGCCTGACCGAGTCGTCGTCGGTGGCCACCGCCCTGGCCGGCGACGACGCCCTCCGCAAGCCCGACTCGGTCGGCCTGCCCGTGCCCAACACCCAGATCGCCATCGCCGGGCCGGACGGGACGCACCTGGGCCCGGGCGAGACCGGCGAAGTGCTGATCCGGGGACCGCTGATCATGGCCGGCTACTGGAACAAGCCCGAGGCGACGGCATCGACGGTGATCGACGGGTGGCTGCACACCGGCGACGTCGGCCACCTCGACGACGAGGGCTACCTCTACATCACCGACCGGGCCAAGGACATGCTGATCCGGGGCGGCGAGAACGTCTACTGCGTCGAGATCGAGAACCGCCTCGTCGAGCACCCCGCCATCGCGGACGCCGCGGTGGTCGGCGTTCCCCACGACGGGTTGGGCGAGGAGGTCAAGGCGGTCATCGAGGTCGCCGACGGCGCCGACATCTCCGACGACGAGGTGCGGGCCTGGGTGGCCGACACGCTCGCCGCGTTCAAGGTCCCGACCTACGTGCAACGCTGGGACGGCAAGCTGCCCCGCAACGCGTCGGGCAAGCTGCTCAAGAACGTGATCCGCGGCGAAGGCGCTGTCAGCTTCGCCGAGACGATGTAGCGATCGAGCCAACACCGCGTTCGGCGTGAGATGCCGTCGAAACGGCGGCGAAACACGACCGACGTTCGGGCTTCACCGGCGACACACGGGGCCGAAACACGGGCTCCGTACCGTGCCCCGCATGTTCCGAACCCTGCCGATCCCCACCCTGTGGCGCTCCTCGGCGCCCGCCCTCACACTGCCCCCACCGGGCCGACTCGACCGGTCCCGCCCGACGTTGCGTCAGCGGTTCAGGGACCCCGGGACCCGCAGGGTGTTCGCAGTGGTGCTCGCCGGCAAGCTGCTCGGCGTCCTGTCGCTGCTCGCCATCATCAAGGCGTTGAGCTCGATCTTCGGCGCCGAGGCGGGCGCATCGGGACTGAGCCCCGCCGCGGTCGACGCCGGGGAGATCATCAACCCGATCAACACGCTGTGGGTCATGATCGCGGCGTTCCTGGTGTTCTTCATGCAGGCGGGGTTCATGGCCCTCGAGGCCGGCGTCGCCCGCTCCCGCGAGACCGTCAACGTCCTGATGGAGTGCGTGTTCGACACGTGCCTGTGCGGGTTGCTGTTCTGGGCCGTCGGCTTCGCCTTCATGTTCGGCGAGGGCAACGGGCTGATCGGCCACCAGTACTTCTTCCTCAACGGCGCCACCGGCGGCTACGGCACCACCGGGGTGGCCTTCCTGGCGTTCTTCGTCTTCCAGCTCGCGTTCGCCGACGCGGCGTCGACCATCACATCGGGGGCCATGGTCGGCCGCACCAGCTTCAAGGGCGACATCCTCTACTCGATCGCGGTGTCGGGGTTGATCTACCCCATCTTCGGCCACTGGGTGTGGGGTCCGGGCGGGTGGCTCGGCAACACCATGGGCTGGTTCTCCGGCCTGGTCCCCGACGGGATCGTCTTCCGTGACTTCGCCGGATCCACCGTGGTCCACAGCGTGGGCGGCATCGTCGCCCTTGCCGGAGCGGTGTGCCTGGGCCCACGACTCGGGCGGCGCTTCGCCCGCGACGGCGGCGGTCTGTTCCCGCCCCACGACCTGGTGATGGCCTCGATCGGCGCCGTGATCCTCTGGTTCGGCTGGTACGGCTTCAACCCCGGCTCGACTCTCTCGGCGATGGACTGGGAGGGCATCGGCCGGGTGGCCGCCAACACCACGCTGGCGGCGTGCGCCGGCGGGATGGTCGCCGTGTTCTTCGTCTACCCCCGGTCCGGCAAGTGGGACCTGGGAATGTCGCTCAACGGCTTCCTCGGCGGCCTGGTCGCCATCACCGCCCCGTGCTACTGGGTCAGCCCGCTGGGGGCCGTGCTCATCGGGACCGTCGCCGGCGTCATCGTGCCGCTCGGCGTCGACCTGTTGGAGCGGCTGCGCATCGACGACCCGATCGGAGCGGTGCCGGTCCACCTCGTCTGCGGCGTGTTCGGCACCCTCGCGGTCGGCCTGTTCGCCACCGGCGAGTACGGCCTGCCCACCCCGGAGGGCGCCGACAACAGCTCACCGATCACCGGGCTGCTCTACGGCGGCGGGGTCGGACAGCTCGTCGCCCAGCTCATCGGGAGCCTCACCTGCCTGGTCGTCGTCGGAGCGGTGGCGTTCGGGCTGATGAAGGCCCTGCGGATGCTGCCGGGATCCTGGAACCTGCGTCTCAGCCGGGACGAGGAGCTCGAGGGGATCGACGTCGTCGAGCACGGCCTGCCGCCGTACCACCTCGAGTCGGGTGCGGGTGTCGTGTACGTGACGCCGACCAGCCCCAACTTCGACGCCCCACCGCCGGCCCGCCGGGACCGGGGCGCCGAGGAAGGCTCCGACGACGAGGGCTCGAAGGTGTCCGAGTCGGTCTGACCCGCTTCGGCGCCTCGGGTTCTCATGACAGTTGAGTACCGCCACTGTCGTGACTTGTCGTCAGAACGCGGGGTGGGGGTGGGCGGGGGCGTGGTGGCCGGTCCGGAACACCGGTCGGGGAGACGTCCGAGCCCCTACCCTGGGACCACTGGTCGGCGGACTGGACCCCGGACCCGCCGTGACGGTGAAGGACCGGGTCTCCGGAGGGGAATCCAGGAGGGGGACACAGCCATGGACCGCAGACGCTTCCTGACTGCGCTCGGCGCGGGTGCCGGGATCGCAGCGGTGGGATTGCCGATGTCGGGGTGCGCCGCGCCGCCCGCACCGGACCCGCTCGCCGGCGGACCGTTCGGCGCCCCCACCCCCACACCCGGCCGTGACCGCTGGGCCCGGGTGCCGAGCGCGTTCAACCGGCGGGTCACCGCCGAGCAGGCGACAACTCCGCTGACGCTGCTCGACGGCGAGCTCCCGTCGGACATGGCCGGCCACGTGTTCTTCCAGTCGCTGTCGCTGCGCGACACCGACGCCGGCTTCAGCGGCGACTCGCTGGTGTGGCGCGTCGACCTCGACAGCGAGGTGCCGACGATCACGTCGCGTCTGCTGCGCACCACCGACCTGCTGCTGCACGACGCCGTGGCCGACACCGACCTGCGCTTCGAGTCCCGCGGCGTGTCCCGACTCGGCCCGCTCGGCATGCAGGACCAGGTCAACACCGCGCTGGTGCCGCTGAACGGGAACCGCCTGGTCGCCACCGTCGACGGCGGCCGCTCCTGGGAGCTCGACCCCGCCACCCTCGCTCCGGTCGGACCGGTCGGGCGCCTCGACGACCACCGACCGCTCGTCGACCTGCCGGTCAACCGCTTCCTGTGCCCGCTCAACATCACGAGCGCCCATCCGCCGTATGACGCCGAGACCGGCGAGTACTACGGGGTGTCGCTGTCGATCGTCCCGATCCCGGGCCTGGTGTACTGCGAGATCCTCTGCTGGGACGGCGTCGGCGCGATCAAGCGGGTGCCGCTGACCACCCCCGACGGAGCGCCGGTGCTGCTGTCGCAGTCCGCGCACCAGATGTGCATCAGCCGCGACCACCTGCTGATCGCCGACACGTCGACGGTCATCGAGTTCGGCAAGCTCATGTACCCGCCGCACTCCGCCGAGGCCGCCGAGGCCCAGACCCCCCGTCCCGACACCGTCCTGTTCATCGTGAGCCGCGACGAGCTGCGCCGCACCGCCGGCGGCGCCACCGCGGTGCGGTCGGTCATCCCCCGCGAGTCGGGCCACCTGATGGTCGACCACGACGCGGCGCCGGGTCGCATCGTGGTGCACAGCGCGCACACCTCGGCGATGGACTTCGCCGAGTGGGTGATGCCGACCGACCGGCACCCGGTCACCGGCGAGCCGGTGCGGGCCGACCTCGTCGACGCCATCACCCCGGTCAGCTACGACATCGGCGTCGTCGGCCGCTACGAGATCGACACCCGCACCGGGGCGGTGCTCGACCAGCACGCCTTCTTCGACGACCACACCTGGGGCAGCGGCGGGCTGACCGCCCGCAACCCGCTGACGCCGATCGACACCGTCGGCGACGTGTTCCACGCCAACTCCGGGATGCCGACCGACATCGCGGTGCAGCGCATGCACGCGGTGTTCACCTCGTACCCGCACCGGATCGTCCCCGACGCGGAGCTGCCCTGGTCGGGGGTGCCGACGTCGCTGCTGCGCATCGACCACGACGCCGGCAGGGTCGTCGACGCCTACTGGCACGCCGGTGACCGCTTCGGCTGGACCCCCACGTTCGTGCCACGGCGGGGCACGGCGACCGGCTCGACCGACGGCTACATCGTCTCGGTCGTGTACTCCGACCACGCCGATGCGCGTAGCTCGGGCACCGAGCTGTGGGTGTTCGGCGCAGCGGACCTGGCCCGGGGTCCGATCGCCCGGCTCGGTCGGGCCGATCTGGCGATGCCGCTCACGCTGCACTCGACGTGGCTCGACTCGCTGCGTGCCTCACGACCCGACACACGGGTGGACGTCGCCGCGGAGTTGACCGAGCGGGCCGACACCTGGCTGGCCGACCCGCGGGTCGCCTCGATCGTGCGCAACGACGTGCTGCCCGCCTACGACGCCGTCCGGGTCTGAGGTCCGGCCCCGGACCGGGCACCCGGCTCAGATCGGGACGCCGTCGTCGATCTCGGCGGCGACCTCGAGGACGCACGCGGCCAGGTCGTCGTCGAGCTCGCCGACGCGGTCGAGCTCGTCGGCGAAGCGCAGCCGGGGCCGCTCCTGCGCCGGGACCGCCCGCGGCATCCACGCCGAGTGCAGCACGAACGGCACGGTCGCACCGGCGGCGTCGAGCACCGCGACCGGCCCGCGGCCGACGTCGGCGGCGTCGAACACCTCGACGCGGAACCCCGAGTCGTTGAGCAGCGGCACGACCACCCAGCCGTCGTGGCCGCCGGGGTCGCGGCCGGCGTACCGGCTGCGGCCGTCACCTCCGTCAGCGCCGTCGACGCCGGGGTCGCGGGGGTCGCGGGGCACGAAGATCGGCGAGGTCGGGAAGTCGTCCAGGCCGAACTCGTGCACCGCTGTGACCGCCAGGTCGTCGCGGGTGCAGCTCATGACCAGCGGCGCGGTCTCCTCGGTCGGCCACTCGGTACGGTCGACGCGGTCCTCGTAGAGCGCCAGCATCCGCTGGAACACCGCCTCGGGACGCCAGCCCTGGTTGACCATGTGGTGCGACGTGGGAGCGGCCATCCCCTCGGCGCTCCAGTCCATGGCGTTGAGCTGGCGGGTCCACAGCATCGACGGGTCGCGCAGTTCGGCCCGATGCGTCACCTCACCGGTGGCCGGGTCGAACTGCACGACGGTGTTGCGGTCCGGGCTCATCGGGAACCCGTAGAGGCCGGCGAGCGCCGGGTCGCACGGGCGCCCGAGCGCGTCGAGGTCGTCGGGTCGCTGGGTCATGGCGATGTCGGCGTTCTCGGTGTGCTCGAACAGCACCCGCACCCCGTCGGCGTCGTCGTAGACGGCGTAGTAGTGGTTGATCTCGGGGGCGACCCGGAACACCGAGCAGCCGACGGGTCGTCCGGCCGGCGTCGCCTCCAGCTCGTCCTTGCGGATCAGGTACAGCGGACCGTCGTGGTTGGCGGGCTGGGTGCGCTCACCACCGGTCAGGACCTGGGGTTCCACCTTGAACGCGCAGTCCCCGACGACCAGCCAGTCGCGGGTCTGGGTGATCGTGTGCACCGACTGCGGGATGACCGCCCCCTCGATCGGCCACGTCGTGACCGGACCGTCGCCGTCCCAGCACACAACGTGCAGCTGCCCGAAGAACGTGTTGACGCTCCACAGCACGTCGCGGTCGGGGTCGACGACCGGGTGCGCGGTGGTCATCACCATCGGCAGCACCGGCTGGGGGGCGAGCTCGAAGGCCTGCCACTGGTCGCGGTGGCCGACCTCGCCCAAGAACGAGAACGTGACCGGGTCGACCTCGACCGGACGGCCGACGTCCCAGGTGGTGAACAGCCGGTCGCCCCACGGCAGCGGAGCGGTGTTGGCGGCGTTCACGGTGCCGAACGGCGACTGGACGCCGATCATCGTGGGGGTGAACACGTCGGGCCGCTTGGCCCGGAGCCGAGCGGACGGCGTGTCGATGCGACCCTGTCGCCAGGCGAAGCGGTCCGCGGGGGCGCCGTGGGTGCCCGGGGTCAGCGACAACCGGTAGAGCATCCCTTCGCCGAAGAACGGGTGCGGCCCGTCGAAGGTGTCGGGGTGAGGGGCGCTGAGGACCATCTCGCCGCCGAGGCCGTCGGGCCAGGCACCGGCGACCAGGCGCAGGTCCAAGTCGTTGGGCTCGTCACGGCTCAGCAGCGTTCGTGGTATCGGCACGTCGCGCAGTCAAGCCGCCGGGGCCGCGCCCGGCAACCGATCACGTCCGGCCAGGACGGACCGGCGCTCGTCAGCCGAACGGGCCGTTGCTGATCAACGCGCCGATGTCCTCGACCAGCAGCACGCTCAGCAGGCCGATCACGCACACCGCGATCGCCGAGATCTGCCAGCGCCACCGGTGGTCGACCTGGAAGAAGCGACGGATGGTGAACACGTCGCAGGTCATGGCGATCACGCCGATGACCACACCGAGGATCGGGCCGACGCCGGTCGCGATGCCGATGGCCGGCAGCACGAACGGGAAGATGACGTAGGTGAGCGTGCAGCGTGTCGCCGAGATGAGCATCGACCGCTGGAACGTGGCGTAGGCGGCGGCCTCGGAGACGCCCGCCGGACGCTCCTGGATCCGTAGGGCGCTGCGGACGATCCGATCGGCGCGGGACCGCTGCACCGGTTGGCCGTCGTGGCGGACCGGGCATCCGCCGCTGGTCACGGTGTCGGGAGCGCCGGCCCGGGCGGTGTGGTCGATCGGGCAACGCGACGGCGACGCGGGGGCCACGCCGGCGCCGGTGACGCCCTCGGACCCGTCGACGGCCGGGATGGTGCTCACGGCGCCAAATTACGGGAGCGGAGGGGACGGACCGCAAACCGTCGGACCGATGTCACGGGTCTCGCAGCGCGCGGCGGGGATGGGTAGGGTCGCCGACCATGTCGGACCCCGAGCACCTCGATACCGGAGAGGATCGCCCCGTGCTCGACGACGGCGCCTACGACGCCTTCGTGGTCGACGCCGATGACACCCCCGACGGCGGCACCCACCTGGACCTGACCATCACCGTCGGCGAGCACAAGGGTCTGGTGCTGTCGATCGCGTCGAGCTCGTCGTTGGGCGACCCGATCGACCTGCTGGGCATGCCGGCGACGATCACCGTCGCCTTCGGGTCGCCGTCGGTGCGCATCGACCGCTGATCCCGCGGCCTGCGACGGGACGGGCAGCTCAGAGGGACGGGCAGCTCAGCGAGACGGGCAGCTCAGCGGGACGGGCAGATATCAGCGGCCGCCTCGCGGAAGCGCTCCGGGTCGATGTCGAGCCGTTCGAGCAGGGCCTGGTCCGCGTCGGACAGACCCTCGGGCCGACACGTCGCCCACGCCGCGGCCAGCAGCCGCTGGTCCGACACGTCCGCGATCGACAACTCGGGGTTGTCGGTCCGTATCCGATCGACGAAGGCCGACTCCGCCGGTCCCGTCGCACCCTTGATCGCGGCCCATGCCACGACCACGACCAGCACGACGATGATGCCGACGGTGATCCACAGGCTCGTGCGGCGCTGCCGGCTGCGGGTCGACCTCGCACCGCCACCCGGAGCGGTCCGGTCCGGCCGGCGGGTCGTAGGGGTGTCGGCGGTGTCGTTCACAACCCCAGTGTGGGGCCGAGCGGCGCAGCCGTCAGCGACCTTGACGGGATCTTGACGCGCCGCAGCACCATCACGACGCCCTCTCGACGGATGGTCCCCGAACTGCATGGCGCGAGCCCCGCTACGTCGGCGATCCTCGGGCCATGACCCATCCACACTGGCCGCTGTGGGACCTCCGGATCCGGACGCCACGCCTGGAGCTGCGACCGGTCCGCGAGTCCGAGATGGCCGACCTGTCGGAGCTGATCGACGGCGGGATCCACGACCCGGCCACCATGCCGTTCCTGATCCCGTTCACCGACGCACCGAACCCGCAACGGGCCCACGACTCGTACCGGTTCTGGATGGGCTGCTGGGCCGGCTGGAGCGTCGAGTCGTGGCGCCTGGTGCTCGCCGCCTACTCCGACGGTCGCTGCGTCGGCTCACAGGACGTTCAGGCGACCGACTTCCCGACGCTGCGAACGGTCACGACCGGCTCGTGGCTCGGCCTCCCCCACCAGGGCCACGGGCTGGGCCGCGAGATGCGCGCCGCGGTCCTGCAGCTCGCGTTCGAGGGCCTGGGCGCGCAGCGGGCGGCGACCGAGGCGTTCGAGGACAACGTCGCGTCGCGACGCGTGACCGAGTCGCTCGGCTACCACCGGAACGGCTCTGAGGTGGTCCGCCGACGCGACGGCCGTGCGATGGTGCTGCGCTACGTGCTCGAACGAGACGATTGGGAACCCCGGCGCCGCGACGACATCGCTCTCGACGGCCTGTCGGCCGAGGCGCTCGACATGTTCGGCCTGAGCTGAGGGCTCTAGCGAGCCCGGTCCGTCGTCGGTCCCGCAGCTCCGGTCGGAGCCGCGGGACCGACGGACTCAGCCCTTGGCGGCCGCGAAGCCGCGGTCGAGGTCCGCGATGATGTCGGCGACGTCCTCGATGCCGACCGACAGGCGGACCAGGCCCGGGTCCACACCGGCGGAGCGCTGCTGGTCGTCGGTGAGCTGGCTGTGGGTGGTCGACGCCGGGTGCACGACCAGGCTGCGGACGTCGCCCATGTTGGCGACGTGGCTGTGCAGCGTGAGGCCCTCGACGAAGCGACGTCCGGCCTCACGGCCGCCCTTGATGATGAACGCCGGCACCGACCCCGCACCCTTCGGCGCGTACTTCCGGGCCCGCTCGTGCCAGGGGCTCGACGCCAGCCCGGCGTAGGCGACCGACTCGACCTGGTCGTGGGCCTCGAGGTACTCCGCCACCGCCTGGGCGTTGGCGACGTGGCGCTCCATGCGCAGCGACAGCGTCTCGATGCCCTGGATCAGCAGGAACGCGTTGAACGGCGAGATGGCGGCGCCCATGTCGCGCAGCAGCTGCACGCGGGCCTTGACGATGTAGGAGCCCGGGCCGAGCGCCGGCCAGTAGGCCAGGCCGTGGTAGCTCGGGTCGGGCTCGGTGAACTGCGGGAACTTGTCGTTCTGGGAGAAGTCGAAGCTACCGCCGTCGACGATCACACCCGCGATCGCCGTGCCGTGGCCGCCCAGGAACTTGGTGGCGGAGTGCACGACGATGTCGGCGCCGTGGGCCAGCGGGTTGATCAGGTACGGCGAGGCGATCGTGTTGTCAACGATCAGCGGGACGCCGTTGGCGTGCGCGACCTCGGCCACCGCGGCGATGTCGAGCACGTCGTTCTTGGGGTTGCCGATCGACTCGCCGTAGAACGCCTTGGTGTTGGGGCGCACCGCGGCGGCCCAGGCGTCGAGGTCGTCGGGGTCCTCGACGAAGGACACCTCGATGCCCAGCTTGGGCAGCGTGTAGTGGAACAGGTTGTAGGTGCCGCCGTAGAGGGCGGCCGAGCTGACGATGTGGCTGCCGGCCTCGGCCAGGTTGAGGATGGCGAAGGTCTCGGCGGTCTGCCCTGAGGCCACGACGAGCGCTCCGGGCAGTCCGACTGCGGTGTCGGGCGCACCCTCCAGGCTGGCGACCCGGGCCTCGACCACTGCCTGGGTCGGGTTCATGATCCGGGTGTAGATATTGCCGATCTCCGAGAGGGCGAAGAGGTTCGCGGCGTGCTCGGTGTCGCGGAACTGGTAGGCGGTCGTCTGGTAGATGGGCGTGGCGCGGGACCCGGTGGTCGGGTCGGGCTCGGCACCGGAGTGGATCTGACGGGTGGCGAAGCCCCAGTCGTCGGTCATGGTCGCTCCTCGTTGCGTGCGGCACGACGCCCTCGTCGCACCGGGGCGCGATCCTAGACCAATTCCTGACCCCTACGGTCAGGTTTCAGACCGCCTCCACACCCCCGCGGTGCACGTCGAGCACCCGGACCGCGCCGTCACCGCCGATCGAGCCGGCCACCAGAGGCGCCAGATCGGCGGGGACCAGCGCGGCGACGCTCGGCCCCGACCCCGACAGCCACGCCGCCAGCACCTCCTGGCGGCCCAACAGGTGGTCTCGAACCGCCCGGGCGTCGGGCCGGTGCTCCAGGCGGATGTCCTGGTGGAGCCGGTCCTCGCAGGCGTCGCGCAGGCCGTCGAGGTCACCCGAGGCGATCGCGGCGACCCACGCGGCGGCGCGGGCCACGGTGAACGCGGCGTCGTCGAGCGTGACGCGCCCCGGCAGCGCCCGTCGGGACGCGTCGGTCGCGGTCGACCGGCTCGGCGACCAGACGACCACCACCAGCCCGGCCGGCACCTCCAGCCGGGTCACCCGTTCGCCGACGGCCACGGTGAAGCCGCCGTGGGCCGACGCCGCGGAGTTGTCGGGATGGCCCTCGAGCCGGGCGGCGACGGCGTGGGCGCCCGCTCGGGCCACCTCGGCGTCGAGCCCGTCGGCCAGACCGGCCGCGAAGGCGCCGGCCACCCGGGCCGCACCGGAGTAGCCGAGGCCGCGCCCCGGCGGGATCGGGCTGGCCCAACGGAGCGGGACCGACGGATCTCCTCCAGCCTCACCGAAGGCGACCACCGCCGGATGGGTCGCCTCCGCGTCGTGCCAGCGGTGCTCGTGCGGCCTGTCCGACACGTCCCCCGCTGCGGGTTCCTCACCCACCGCAAGGTGGAACGGCAGGTCCAGCGCCAGGGCCAAACAGTCGAAGCCAGGGCCGAGGTTGGCCGACGAGGCGGGCGCGGTGACGATCATCGTCACCCAGGCTACGGAGCCCGGCCCCGGCGGTGCGTCTGCTCAGTCGCCGCCCGAGACGTCCTCGACCTTGGCCTTGCCGGCCGAGATCCACGGCATCATCTCGCGCAGCCGGGCGCCGACCTGCTCGATCTGGTGGTCCTTGCCCTTCTGGCGCAACGCCTCGAAGTTCTCGCCGCCGGAGCGGATCTCGTTCACGAACTGCTCGGCGAAGCGCCCGCTCTGGATGTCCTCGAGCGCCGCCTTCATCTCGGCCTTGACCGCCGGGTTGATGATGCGGGGGCCGGTGACCAGGTCGCCGTACTCGGCAGTGGTCGAGATCGAGTAGCGCATGCCCGAGATGCCCTGCTCGTACATGAGGTCGACGATCAGCTTCAGCTCGTGCAGGCACTCGAAGTAGGCCGACTCGGGCTGGTAGCCCGCCTCGACCAGGGTCTCGAATCCGGCCTGCACCAGGGCGGTCAGACCGCCGCACAGGACGACCTGCTCGCCGAACAGATCGGTCTCGGTCTCTTCTTCGAAGGTGGTCTCGAGCACGCCCGCGCGGGTGCCGCCGATGGCGTCCGCGTACGAAAGCGCCAGCGCCTTGGCGCCGCCGGTGGCGTCCTGGGCGACCGCGATCAGGCACGGCACGCCGCCGCCCTCGGTGTAGGTGCGCCGCACCAGGTGACCGGGACCCTTGGGCGCGACCATGGCCACGTCGACACCCGCGGGGGCCTTGACGTAGCCGAAGCGCACGTTGAACCCGTGGGCGAACAACAGCGCGTCGCCGTCGTTGAGGTTGGGGGCGACGTCGGCCTCGTAGATCGGGCCGATCTCGGTGTCGGGCAGCAGCATCATGATGACGTCGGCCCACGCCGAGGCCGCCGCGACGTCCATGACCTCGAGGCCGGCCTCGGTGGCCTTGGCCCGCGACGACGAACCCTCCCGCAGCCCCACGCGCACGTCGACGCCCGACTCCTTGAGGTTGAGGGCGTGGGCGTGGCCCTGCGATCCGTAGCCGAGGATCGCCACCTTGCGGCCCAGGATGATCGAGCGATCAGCATCGGACTCGTAGTACACGTTCGCCATGGGGACCTCTGTGGTTCTGCTGGTTCGGGCGGGAGGGCAGCGCGGCGACCTCGGTCGGGCCGCGGCCCGGCGATCACCGGTCGGCGCCGGGCACGCCATGATCGCAGCCGTCCCCCGGCACCGCCAACCGCTAACGGGACCGGGCGGTGGGCGACGGTGGGGGTCGGGCCTCGGGTCGGATCAGCTCCGGGTGCTCCGGGTGAGGCCCCGGAACCGCACCGGCCGCTCCCCCATCTCCTCGGCCACGTGCGCGCCGAGGCCGGCCAGCCGGGCCACCGCGAAGAGCGGGGCATCCGGCGGCAGACGGGCGGTGAGCAGCAGGGCGCCCAGACCGAAGTCGACGTTGGGAGCCGCCGGCACCCGGCTGCCGGCGGCCGCGAGCACCTCGGCGACGGTGGGCGCCCACCCGTCGGGGTCCGCCAGCGCGGTCACCGAGTCGAGCAGCGGCGCGACGCGGGGGTCGCGCCGCTTGTAGATGCTGTGGCCGAAGCCCGGCACCGGCTGCGACTCGTCGAGGATGCGGTCGATCGCGGCCGCGGCACCGACGGTTCGGGCGTCGACGAGCAGGCCCACGACCTCCTCGGCGGCGGCTCCGTGAAGCCGCCCGGCCACCGTCGACAGTCCGGCGGCCAGGGAGTCGTACGCCGACGGCCGCACCGACGCCGCGACCCGCGCGGCCAGGGTGCTCGTGGTCAGCTCGTGGTCGGCCAGCATCACGAGTGCGGTGTCGACGGCCTCGACCAGTCGGCGCTCGGCCCGCCCGGTCCACGCCCGCACCAGCCGCTGGGCCGTGCTGCCCTTCCCCCCGTCGGCACCGGTGACCAGCTGGGGAGCGAGGACCAACAGACGACGGGCGGCGACCGCGGGTGCATCGTCGGCGGACCGCTCGGCCAGCACCGTCGACGCCGCCGTCAGCGCCGCCAGGCCGGGGCGGCCGACCACCGCCACGATCGCCGCGGCCAGTTCACGGTCGGCCGCCGATGGCGCCGACCAGCGCACCGGATCATCGGGCAGCTCCCCGGTCCAGAGCAGCTCGGCGACCTGCTCGAAGGCCGCCGATCGCGCCAGCTCGACCACCGGCCGTGCCCGGTAGCTCGGGCCCTCCTCGTCGAGCGAGGTGACGGCGCTTGCGACCTGGACGTCGATCGACGGACGCGGGGGCGACGTGCGGCTCCGACCCCGACGGGCCAGCGCCTCGATGTCGTCCCGGTCGTACAGCGATCGCCGGCCGTCGGGGCCCACCCGCCGGCCGATCAGCCCCCGACTCACGTAGGCGTAGAGCGTCTCGGGTCGCACGCCCAGGATCCTGGTCGCCTCGGCGGCGCCGACGAAGGTGCCCATGCACTCCATCGTGACCGCAGAGGTGGATCCGATCAACGTTGATCCAATCAACGTTGATCGCTTTCGGATCAGGGTGGACGATCGGGACATGACCACTCCCCTCATCGACGTACCCTCCGGACTCTCCCGGGTCGCGGTCGCCGAGACCGGCATCGGCGACGTGGACGGCGAGGCCGGCCGCTTCCACTACCGGGGCCACGACGCCCCGACCCTCGCCCGCACGCGCACCTTCGAGGAGGTGTGGCACCTCATCGCCATCGGCCACCTGCCGGACCGGGCCGAGCTCGCCGCCTTCTCCCACGCCGTCGCGGACGCCCGTTCGATGCCCCCGAGCGTCGAACCGCTGCTCGCGGCGTTGGGTCAGGCCACCGGGCCGACCCTCGGCCGGCTGCGCGCCGCGCTGTCGATCGCCGCGGCCGACCTCGGCGTCCGCCCGGTGGTCGACATCTCCGCGCCGGCGCGGTCCGCCCAGGCGCTGCGGGTCGCGGCGGTGATCCCGACCCTGGTCGCGGGCCTGCACCGGGCCAGCCTGGGCCTGGCACCGGTGGAGCCCGATCCGGACCTCAACCACGCCGGCGCCTACCTCCAGATGGTGACCGGCGAGCGGCCGTCTCCGGCCGCGGAGCGTGCGCTCGAGCAGTACCTGATCCTGACCATCGACCACGGGTTCAACTCCTCGACGTTCACGGCGCGGGTGGTGGCCTCGACCGGCGCCGACCTCATCGACGCCGTCACCGCGGCGCTCGGGGCGCTGGCCGGCCCGCTGCACGGCGGGGCTCCGGGCCGGGCCCTCGACGCCCTCGACGCGATCGGAGACCCGGACCGGGCGCCGGAGTGGGCCACGGCCGAGCTCGCCGCCGGACGACGCATCATGGGTTTCGGCCACGCGGTGTACCGCGCCCGCGATCCCCGCTCGGACCTGCTCCGCGAGATCGCCCTGGGCCTGGGCGCCGAGTTGGGCGGCGACCTGGGCGGCGACCTGGTGGAGCGGGCGGTCGCGGTCGAGGGCCACATCCTCGACGCGCTGCGCGAGGCCAAGCCGGAACGGGCGCTGCCGAGCAACGTCGAGTACTACGCCGGGGTGGTGATGGCGGCGGCCGGGCTGCCCCGCTCGCTCTTCACGCCGACCTTCGCGGTCAGCCGGAGCGTCGGCTGGTGCGCCCACGCCGTCGAGCAGGCCGCGGCGGCCAAGCTCATCCGCCCGAGCGCCCGCTACGTCGGCTCTCCCCCACCGGCGTCGGCCGCATGACCCCGCCGAACTTGTAGCCCACAGGTCACCCCAGCAACCGCCAGCTACAACATCGCCACCCGCCGCCGAACTTGTAGCCCACACGCCACCCCAGCGACCGTCAGCTACAAATTCGCCGGACACCGCGAACACCCGGACACCGCGCTGGTGTCCCTGAGCACTGGCGAACCCGTTAGCGTTCGGCCCGTGGGCTCAGCGATCGAGGTGGCCGGACTCACCAAGCGCTACGACGGCCGGACCGTCGTCGACTCGATCAGCTTCGAGGTCCGCCGCGGCGAGTGCTTCGGGATCCTCGGCCCCAACGGCGCCGGCAAGACCACCACGCTGGAGATGGTCGAGGGGCTCCGACGGCCCGACGGCGGCACGGTGTCGCTCCTCGGGACCAGCCCGTGGCCCCGGGACACCTCCCTGCTGCGTCGCATCGGCGTGCAGCTCCAGGCCACCGCGTTCATCGAGCACCTCACCTCGATCGAGCAGCTGCGAACCGTCACCGATCTGTACGGGGTCCCGGCCACCCGCGCCGAGGAGGTGCTCGAGCAGGTCGGCCTCACCGACGCGGCCGACCGCGACGTCGACGCCCTCTCCGGCGGGCAGCGCCAGCGCCTGTCGATCGCCTGCGCCCTGGTGCACCGACCCGAGGTCCTGTTCCTCGACGAGCCCTCGGCCGGACTCGACCCGGGCGCTCGGCGCAACCTGTGGGATGTGGTCCGAACCGCCCGTCGCGACGACACGACCGTCGTGCTGACCACGCACCACATGGACGAGGCCGAGCAGCTCTGCGACCGGGTGGCGATCATGGACCGGGGCGAGATCCTGGCCCTCGACACGCCCGCCGAGCTCGTCCGCCAGCTCGACGCACCGACGCGGCTGATGCTGCCGCCGGGTTCGCTCACCGACGATCAGGCCCACGGTGTCGACGGGGTCGAGTCTGTCGAGCGTGACGCCGGCGCGGTGACCCTGGTGACGCGCCGGGCCGCGGAGTCGATCCAGGCGCTCGCCGCGCTCGGCGCGCTCGACGGGTTGCAGGTCCGGTCCGGAACCCTCGAGGACGTGTTCATCTCCCTGACCGGCCGACAGTTGGCCGACCCGACCGAGGAGGCACCGTGAGGGCCTGGTGGTCGCTGTCGCGGGCGATGTTCAAGGGCCTGCTCGCCGACAAGACCGCCCTGTTCTTCTACTTCCTGTTCCCGCTCATGTTCCTGGTGCTGTTCGGGCTCCTGCTCGGCAGTCCCGGCGCCGGCAAGGTCACCGTCGGCGTCACCGGCAAGGGCCCGCTGATCGAGGCGTTGCCGTCCGAGGTGATCAGCGTTCAGCGCTTCGACTCCTTCGACGATGCCGTCGCAGCGGTGCGCGACGGCGACATCCCTGCCGCGGTCCACCAGGACGGCGACGTCGTCGAGCTGCGCTACTCGGCCACCGATCAGGTCTCGGCGGGCACGGTGCAGGGGATCGTCCAGTCGGTGGTCGGCCGGGCGAACCTCGAGCTCGCTGGAACCCCGCCCCGCTTCACCGTCGACTCGGCGCAGGTCGAGGACGAGACCTTCGAACCGATCCAGTACCTGACCTCCGGCCTCCTGGCGTGGGCGGTGGCCATGTCGGCCGCCTTCGGCGCGGCGATGAACCTGGTCACCTGGCGACGCAACGAGGTGCTGCGCCGTCTGCGCATGTCGCCGGTGTCGCCCGCAGCGGTGGTCGGGGCCCGGATCGGCGTGAGCCTGGTCGTGGCGGTGGCCCAGGCCGCCGTGTTCATCGCCGTGGCGGTCACCCCGGCGTTCGGACTGCAGCTCCAGGGTTCGTGGTGGCTGGCGTTCCCGCTGCTCATCGCCGGCACGCTCGCCTTCCTTGCCGTCGGCCTGCTGGTCGGCTCCATCGCCCGCACCGAAGAGGCGGCGTCGGCCGCGGTGAACCTGATCGTGCTGCCGATGGCGTTCCTCTCCGGCGTGTTCTTCCCGATCGACGACATGCCGGGCTGGGTGCAGGGAGTGGCGTCGTTCATGCCGATGCGGCACCTGAGCACGGGCCTGCTCGACGTGCTGGTCCGCGACGCGACCGTCGGAGCGATCCTGGTCCCGCTCGCGGTCCTCCTCGGCTTCGCCGCGGTCGTGACGCTGGTGGCGACACGGGTCTTCACCTGGGACACCTGACGTCGACCCCCGCCGAACTTGTAGCCCACGCGCCACCCCAGCGACCGCCAGCTACAAGATCGCCGGCGTCCGCCGAACTTGTAGCCCACACGCCACCCCGGCGACCGCCAGCTACAAGTTCGCCGGCGTCCACCGAACTTGTAGCCCACGCGCCACCCCGGCGACCGCCAGCTACAAGATCGCCGGCGTCCACCGAACTTGTAGCCCACAGGCCACCCCAGCGACCGCCAGCTACAGGTTCGCCTTCACCGTCGGGGTCCCTGCTCCAGCAGGTCGCCGATCTGGCGAACCGTCCAGGTCAGGTTGTCCTCGTCGCCCAGAGTGGCGTACCAGCCGAGGTGGCTCGCCGCGATCTGCACCTCGTAAACGTGGTGACGCTGAGCGACGTCGACCGCGTCCGAACCCGTCAGCGAGGGCATGACCCGGCCCCACAGGTCCATCGCTCCGATGCCGTCGTGCCAACGGCCCCAGAACGTGCACCAGGCGAGGTCGTAGAGGGGATCCCCCCAGGTCGCGCACTTCCAGGAGAAGACCGCGGTGACCGCATCGCCAGCGGGCGACATCAGGACGTTGCCGTGGAGCAGGTCGCCGTGGACGAGCCGACGATCGTTCGGACAGGCGTCGAGCAGGGATCGGATCCGAGCGTCCGCCTCGCGGAACGCCCGGTCCGCCCGCGGGCGGTCGGCGACGGCCGACCTCCAGCCCGACGTCGGGAGTCCCGGCCGATCGGTGATCCCGTCGAGGAGCCACGCCCGCCACCGCGGAGGAGTGCCCCCGGTGCTGCGCACCGCCGAGAGGTCCCGGAGCAGTCCGATCACGGCCGGGGCCACGGCGTCGGCCTCGTCGGGGCTCACGTCCTCGAGGAAGCGACCGTGGTGCCGCCGGGAGATGGCGAACCACCGGTCGAGCCCCTGGCCGATGGCCAGCACCTCGGGGACCGGCATCGACGCCGAGCCGTACGCCTGGGCCGACTCGTCAGCCCGGAACCCGTCGGGCGTATCGGCAAGCCGCAGCACGAGCTCGTCGCTGCCGACCCTGTACGCGTACGAGGCAGACCAGAACCCACCACCGAGCGCGACGAGATCCAGGACATCGACGCCGTGGTGTGCACGCAGGAAGGCGAGTACGGCCCCGTCGGGAGGTCGGTCGTCGGCCGGTCGTCTCACGATCGCAGACTGGTGCTCGCTCGGCCGACCCCGCAACGAGATTGCGGCCAACAGGCCCTCGGCTCGACGACGCGTCCGATCCCGAGGCCGATCTCGGGCAGGAACGACGAATCGGTGGTCGTCGGTGCCCAGGTTCGCGACCAATCCGGCAGGCTCAGCCCCTGACCAGTTCGACCAGCTCGACCGGACGTCCCTCGTCGATCGAGCGGTGCGCGGCGACGCCCGTGGCGACCGACCACAGGCCGTCCTCGACGGTGACCTCGGCTGGTCCGCCGGAGCGCACGGCGTCGCAGAACCGGGCCAGCTCCAGGTAGCTGGCGCCGTGGTGACCGCCCAGCACCCGGACCTCGGGGTCGTCGTCGACCGCCTGCACCGACACCGGCCAGTCCGGCCCGCGGCTGCCGAGCACCAGCTCGGCCCGAGCACCCCGGGCCAGCTCCATGAACCCCGGCAGGTCCGCCTCGAGCTTGCCGGCGTCGCCGACGACCACGATCTCCTGCTCCCAGCGCGACCCCTCGGCGAACATGCACAGATCGAGCAGCGCCCGGGCTCCGCTCGGGTACTCGACGATCACGAACGCGTTGTCGAGGATGTCGGGCGTCTCGCCGCCGTAACGCTCGTCGAGGTGGTTCACGTCCTGGGCGCCGCTGGCCAGGACCCGCACGGGTCGCTCCCCCAGCACCAGGTTCATCAGGTCGAAGAAGTGGCAGCACTTCTCGACCAGCGTCCCGCCGGTGTTGCGGCTGAAGCGGTTCCAGGCGCCCACCTTGTGCAGGAACGGGAAGCGGTGCTCGCGGATCGACACCATACGGATCCGTCCCGCGTCACCGGAACGCGCCCGCTGCAGGAGGCGGGCCACCGCCGGCATGTAGCGGTACTCGAGTCCGACCCACACCAGGCCGTCGTGGCGAGCCGCCGCGTCACTCACCGCCCGGCAGTCCTCGACGGTGGTGCACAACGGCTTCTCGACCATCACGTGCACACCACCTCCCCAGAGGTCGTCGAGGACACCGCGGTGGGTGTGGTTCGGCGACGCCACGATCACCGCGTCGAGCCCGCCGGCGTCGAGCATCGACCGGTGGTCGGCGTGGACGGTCACGGCACTGCCGAGCATCCCCGCCGCTTCGGCGAGCGAGCCCTCATCGGGGTCGCTGATCGCAGCCACCGACGCGTCGGGCAGCTCGGCCAGGTTGGCGATGTGCTCGCGGCCCATCATCCCGGTGCCGATGATCCCGAACCGCAGTTCGTCCACGACCGCGGACCTACGAGCGCCCGGGCCAGACGGCCAGGTCGGTCTTGTCGAAGTCGTTCCCGGTGCACAGGACCGGCACGTCGCGGTCTGCAGCCAACGCGTACGTGAAGCAGTCGCCGAGGTTCAGCGCGGCTTCGTGGCGGCCCTTTCCGAACCGGCGCCACCCGTCCCACGCACGGTCGGCCTGGTGCCGGTCGACGGCCACGACGTCGACCTCGCCGTCGCGGAGGAACCGCTCGACGGCCAGGGCGCCTGCTGCACCGAGCCGGGCTTCCATGACGATCCCGAGCTCGACCAACGTGGCCGCCGACATCAGCCGGACCTCGGCGGCGTCCAGCGCCTCGATGAGGCCATCAGCGGCCGACTCGTTACCGAGGATGGCCACCACCGCCGAGGTGTCCACCACGACGGTTCTCACGCCGGGACTCCGTCCCGGTCGTAGTCGAGGATCTCGTCGGGGTGGCGTCGATCCAACACCGGCAGGTTGCTCGTGTCGTCGGCGAGCCGGCGGAGGCGACCGGCGATACCCGGGCGCCGGTGGCGCTCACGATCGAGCCGCTCTCGCAGGGCAGCCAGGACGGCATCGGTCAGCGTCTCCCCGGTGGTTGCCGCGAGCTCTCGGGCGAGGTGATCGGCTTCCGGGTTCTTGATGCTGAGAGCCATACCAGAAGTATAGATTCATATCTACCTGTATAGAACCATCTGCCGCACAGGTGGCTGCCGACCCGGTCGCCTCAGCGCCCGAAGCGGAAGCTCGACGAGGTGATGCCCGCACCCATCGCGTCGGTCTCGTGGTAGAAGCGGGTTCCCGGCTCCCCTTCCGCCGCACCCGCCGCGACCATCAGCGGGATGAGGTGATCGGCGGCCGGGTGGCTCCGCCGAGCGCCCGGCGCGTCGGCCCAGTCGAGGAGTCGACCGCTGCGTTCGTCGACAGGTCCCGTGACGAGGACCTCGTCCAACCACGCGGAGAACTGCCGGGACGGCTCGACCGCTCCCGGGCCGATCTCGCGGAGGTTGTGGTAGGTGAACCCGCTGCCGACGATGAGCACCCCCTCGTCACGCAACGGCGCGAGCGCCCGACCGACCGCGAGGTGCTCGGCGGGGTCGTAGCCGTGGCAGATCGACAGCTGCAGGACCGGGACCGTCGCATCGGGATACATGACGTGCAACGGCACGAACGTCCCGTGGTCGAAGCCCCGGTCGGGGTCCTCGGCGTGGGCGATGCCGGCGTCGGAGAGCAGTCCACCGACGCGTGCGGCGACCTCGGGGGATCCGGGCGCGGGGTACTGGATGCGGTAGGTGAACTCGGGGAAGCCGCCGTAGTCGTACAGCATCGGCGGGTGCGGATGGGTCTGCACGGTCGGCACCGGCTCCTCCCAGTGACCCGACACGACCAGGACCGCTCGGGGCGGCGCACCGAGGTGGACCGGGATCGACTGCAGCGACCGCTCCAGCGGACCCCAGTCGCCCGGGAGCAGGTCCTTGATCCACGGCCACGGGCCTCCGCCGTGCGAGATGAAGTACGTGGGGAGCGTCGTGTCGGTCGTCGCCATCACTGCATCGTCGCACTTCTCCGCCCCCGCGTCACCGGCCCGAGCCGCTCGGTGACGGGGAAGTCAGATGCAACACATCAGGCAGCGGCGAACGAGTCGAGGAACTGGTGGATCGACGCCGCGTGAGGCGAGGAGGGCCCTACGACGTGGTCCCCGTCGGTGGTGGACCGAGCCTGCGTTCGTGATCCCACCGGACGACGGCTCATCGTCCACCGACGTCATGTTGTCGGATCACTGCTCATCGGGCTCGCTTCGATGTTCGGTCGCCGGGCCACGTCGTGGCCCCGCGCAGTCAATACGTCGGCTGGTCCAGTTCGAGCCGGGGCGGACCCTCCGCGGCGATCTCAGACGCAGAACAACCCGACGACTGTCACAGGGTTGCGAGATACTACGAACATGCGTTCGACTGGGGAAGGTTCGAGGGGTGCAGCAGGTGGCTCCGATGACGGGCTGCCTGATGGCGGGGTGTCCGATGACGGCGTGCCTGATGGTGTGGCTGTCGTTGCGGGTGGCGGGTTCGGGTTGCCGCGGTTCCCACTGCCTGATGAGGCCGCCATGGCGGTCGAGGCCCTGGCGACGGTGGCCGATCTGGATTGGCGGGCCCTGGACGACGACTCGTGCCTCGGCCTCTTCGACGCGCTCGAAACGATCGACCGGCTCTTCCACTCCGCCCGCTTCTCCCTGCTGGCCGAACTCGATGACCGGGACCTGACCGACCGGCGCGCCGGACACAACGTCGCGAACCACGCCGGATGGCGTCACCGCAGCGATCCCCGCCGGGTTCGCCGCGACCTACGTACCGCCTCCAGGCTGCGACGTCTGCCCCGCCTCTCTGAACCACCCTGGGTCTGATGGAGGCTCGTTCTATTGGTTTCCAACCCCGACGGGGTCGGCTTGTTGGGCAGCGTAGAACGCTGCTTCGAACTCTGCCGGGGGCACGTGGCCGCAGTGGCTGTGGAGCCGCTGTTCGTTGAACCAGTACACCCAGTCGAGCGTCGCGTGTTCGAGCTCGTTGACGTCGGCCCAGCCTGTGGTGTCGGGCCCGTAGACGCACTCAGCTTTGTAGAGACCGTTGGTTGTCTCGGCCAGGGCGTTGTCGTAGGAGTCGGCGACGGTGCCGATCGAAGGGCGGGCTCCGATCTCGTCGAGCCGTTCGGTGAACCGCACACTGGTGAACTGGCTGCCGGCGTCGGAGTGGGTGACGAGCCCGACGAGGCGCCCTCCGCCTCTGGATCGTCTGGCCATCTCGACGGCGTCGAGGACCATGTCGGTACGCATGTGCGACGCGGCGCGCCAGCCGACGATCCGACGACTGAACGCGTCGACGATGAAACACACGTACGCCATCCCGGACCGGGTCGGCACGTAGGTCAGGTCCGTGACCCACAACGCGTCGGGCCGGTCCGCGGTGAAGTTGCGCTTCACCAGGTCCGCTGCCCGGGTGGCGTCCGGGTCAGAGATGGTGCTGAACACCTTCTTGCGACGCCGAGAGACGCCCTGGATGCCCAGCTCGCGCATCAGACGGGCGACCTGGTCCCGGCCGATCTCATGGCCAGCGCGTCTGGCTGCCAGCCACAGCTTGTGAGCGCCGTAGACCTTGCGGTTCGTCACCCACAACACCATCAGCACCTGCATCATCACCGCGTCACGCACCGCTCTCGCCGAGGGGGCGAGCTCGCGCTTCTTGGCGGCGTAGTAGCTGCTCGGAGCCACCTGCAGGGCCTTGCAGATGGGCTCGACTCCGAGCTCGTCACGGTGCTCGTCGATGAACCCGACAAGCACGTTCACGGGCGGTCGAGCTCCGCCTGGGCAAAATACGCCGACGCCTTCCGCAAGATCTCGTTCGCCCGCTTCAGCTCCTTGACCTGAGCCTCGAGCTCCTTGATCTTCGCCGCGTCCGCGGTCGACCGTCCCGGCTTCACACCCTCATCGATATCGGCGACCTTGACCCACTTGCGCACCGTCTCGGTCCCATATCCGAGCTGTAGCGCGATCCGCTGGATCGCGCCATGACCACGTCCCTCCGAACGGGCCTGGCGCACCAGACGGACCGCCTGTTCCTTCTCCTGATCCGAGTAGCGACGCGTAGTCGGCTTCCCCGGCGACTTCTCCTGTGGCATGACTCCAGCCTTCCAAGCTCAGGAGCCTCCAACGAACCCAGGGTGGTTCATACTTCACCATCACCACCACCGACGGCACCCAACTACCCACCCAACACCACCAACCACCACCCCCACCCAGACCCGCTCCCGCCTGAGCGCGGGACCCGCCGGGCACACCCCACCCACACCCACCCCCCGACTCACACCACCCGCGCCCCAGCGCGGGCAACACCGCGTCAGCCGCTGCCGAAGAAGTCCAGCACGGTCGCCGTCGCCGAGATGTCGGTGTTGGTCGGACCGGCGACCAGCTCGAGCAGCGGGTTCGGCGATCCGGCCCACGTGTGTCCCGCCCCGATCAGCGTCAGGCTCTCCACCCGTCGACCGTCGGCACATCCCCGGTACCTCTCGTGCAGAACCGACGGCTCCGGTCGGTCGAGCTCCGGCACGGGATCGCACCCGGCGCGGGCCGCGTCGACGGCCACGACGGCGGCCACCGCCAGTCCGACCGGCGGGGAGAACGGGACCTGCGAACCGGCCGGCGGCACGATCGGGTCAGCGGTTCCGTGCAGGACCAGGACATCGGTGGGAGGAGCGCCAGGACACAGCGACGTGAGGTTCACCCCACCCGACCCGGCCACCGCCGCGAAGCGGTCGGGCATCGTGCACGACAGGGCCTGGGCCATGGCCGCACCGGCAGAGAAGCCCACCGCGAACACCCGGTTCCGATCGACGCAGGTCACCCGACCGATGTGGTCGACCAGCGCGGATATGAAGGCCAGGTCGTCGACGTCGGCGGCCAGTCCTCCGGGCACCGCCCACCGGGGACCGGGAGCGCTGCCGAGCGGCGTGACCACGACGTATCCCCGGGCGGTCCCCGCCGTGGCCAGAGCCGAGTACGAGTCCCAGATGGCGGGGTCCATCGCGAACGGGTGCAGGCTGACCAGCAGCGGTCGCGGCGCGGCCGAGGCCTCGACCGCGGTGCCAGCCGCGCCGGCGGGAACGTCGAGGACCGCGGTACGGGTGACACCTCCGGCCTCGATCGTCACGGTACGTCGCCCGGGAGCGATCGGAGAGACGACTCCCGAGCAGCCGGCCGACGGGGCCACGTCGACCGACGGTTCCCGACCCCCACCGATCGGAGCGGTGACCACGCCCCGATCGGGGACCGTCGGCGGAGTGCACGCGGGTACGACGACCGCTCCGACGATCGCGGCGACGAGTACCGACCGGAGGAGGCCAGCTCTCGGTCGAACCGAGAACACGACCCTGCGCGGACCTTCCGTGGGTGAGGAGGGAGAGCGGGAGGGGTTCAGCGGCCGGTCCAGCCCATGATGGCCTTGGTCTCGAGGAACTCCTCGAAACCAAGGCGGCCCCACTCGCGGCCGTTGCCCGACTGCTTGTAGCCGCCGAACGGGGCGTCGAAGTCGGGACCGGCGCCGTTGACGTGGACGTTGCCGGTGCGGATCCGACGGGCGATGTCCCGCGCCCGGTCCTGGGAGCCGGAGACGTAGCCGGACAGGCCGTAGCGGGTGTCGTTGGCGATGCGCACGGCGTCGTCATCGTCGTCGTATCCGATCATCACCAGCACCGGACCGAAGATCTCCTCCTGGGCGATCGTCATGTCGTTGGTGACGTCGGTGAACACCGTGGGCCGGACGTAGTAGCCGACGTCCAGACCGTCGGGTCGCCCCGGGCCCCCGGCCACCAGCGTGGCGCCCTCGCCGATCCCCTTCTCGATCAGCGCCTGGATCCGGTCGTACTGCGTCTGCGACACCACCGGTCCGACGGTCGTCGCCTCATCGGCGGGGACACCGACGCGGATCGAGCCGGCGGCGTCGGCGGCCACCTCGGCCGCCCGGGCCAGCAGGTCCCGGGGCACCAGCATGCGGCTGGGCGCATTGCAGGACTGGCCGGAGTTGGTGCACATCCGGGTGACGTCACGTCGGACCACGGCGTCGAGATCCGCGTCGTCGAGGACGATGTTGGCCGACTTGCCGCCGAGCTCCTGGGCGACCCGCTTGACCGACGGCGCCGCCGCGGCGGCCACCGCGGTGCCGGCCCGCGTCGAGCCGGTGAACGAGACCATGTCGACCTCCGGGTGCGACGCCAGCGGTTGTCCGACGTCGAGCCCGTTGCCGTTGACCAGGTTGAACACCCCGGCCGGCACCCCGGCCTCGTCGAGGATCTCGGCGAAGATCAGGGCGTCGAGCGGTGCGACCTCGGACGGCTTGAGCACCATCGTGCAGCCGGCGGCCAGCGCCGGGGCGACCTTGCAGGCGATCTGGTTGAGCGGCCAGTTCCACGGCGTGATCAGCGCGCAGACGCCGACCGGCTCGCGGACGACCAGCGTGCTGCCCGACTCCTCCTCGAACGGGAAGTCCTCGATCAGGGCCCGGGCCGTGGTGAGGTGCGCGAGCGCGGCGGGCACCTGAGCGGTCTGCGCCAGCGACGTCGGCGCGCCCATCTCGGCCCGGACGACGTCGGCCAGGTCGCCCATGCGAGCCTGGTACGCCTCGATCACCCGGTCGAGCAGGGCAGCACGCTCCTGCACGGTCGTGGCCGCGAACCCGTCGAACGCCGAGCGGGCCGCCGCCACCGCGGCGTCCACGTCGTCGGGTCCCCCCATCGCGATCGTCTCGATGACGTCCTCGGTCGCCGGGTCGATCACCGGGAGGGTGTCGCTCGAGCGGGGTTCCACCCACGTGCCCCCGATGTAGAACTGCCGTGCGTGCTCCATGGCGGATCCTCCCGCGGTCGGTCGACCCGTGAAGCCTGCCACCCTTCGGGTGGTCCGCGTTCGGACAGCGGACCAATAGCCTGAACGCCATGAACCACACCCCCACCCCCCGTCGGCGAGCCGGCGCCCTGCTCGTCGCCGTCCTGGCGTCGTTCGCCTTCGTCGCCGCGTCGTGCAGCAGCGGCAGCGACGAGTCCGTCTCCAAGGAGTCCGACACCAAGGAGACGACCACCACCGAGAAGGAGCGCTCCGGAGGCGGCATCGCCTCGGGGATCCTCGACCGTGCCGCCAAGAGCGGGAAGTTCAGCTCCAGCGGCTTCGGTGGCGACGTCGAGGAGTGCATCGGCGGTTCGGTCATCGACAGCCTCGGCGAGGACGAGGCCCAGACGATGGCCGACACCGATCCGTCGGAGTACTCACCGGACCAGGTCGACGCGCTGGTCGCCGCGTTCAACGACTGCGTCCCGGGTGAGGTCATCGCCCCGACCCTGGTGTCGTCGTTCTACGAGGGCATGGGTGCCGCCGAGCCGAGCGACTCGACCATGGTCGACTGCGTCGCGGACGCCGTCGACGGCCAGACCGGCGACATCGTCCGCGAGGGCATCAACGCCCAGGAGAACGAGTCCACCCCCGAGCTCACGCTGCAGGCGTTCGACCAGTGCATGCCCGCCGAGGACATCACCGCGCTGCTCACCGAGGCATTCACCAGCTCCGGGCTGACCGCCGAGCAGGCCGCGTGCGTCGCCACCGCGCTCGAGGGTCAGATCTCGGTCAGCGAGCTCGCCGCGGCCGGGCAGAACGACGGCTCACCGGAGCTCGAGGCGAAGGTCCAGGCCGCAGCAGAGGGCTGCCGCTGAGCTCCGACCTCCCGGTCCGGAATCCATGTCCACGCGGGCCCTCCGGGGCCCGCGTGGCGCGTCCAGGCGCGATCAGGGAGCGACGTGCTCGAGACGCGCCAACGCCACCCGGCCGGTGCGCTGCAGGTCGATGATCCCGAACGGCCGCAGCAGCTCCTCGAGGTCGTCGAGGCGGCTCGGGTCCGCGTCCAGGCTGAGGGTCATCTCGTCGTGGCCGACGTCGAGCACCCGGCCCTCGAACAGGTCGACCAGCTCGATCACCTGGCCGCGCACCTCGGGGGTGGCCTTGACCGTGCACAGCAGCAGCTCGCGCTCCAACGAGTCGCGCGGGTCGAGCTCGCTGATCTTGATCACGTTGATGAGCTTGTGGAGCTGCTTGACGATCTGCTCCAGCGGTGCGCTCTCCACGTCGACCACGACGGTGATGCGGCTGAAGCGGTCCTCGTCGGTCGGCGCCACCGCCAGCGAGTAGATGTTGTAGCCCCGCCGGGCGAACAGGCTCGAGACCCGGGCCAGGACACCGGCCTTGTTCTCGACCAGCACCGACAGGACGTGGTGGCGGGGCACTGCGTTGGTCGCGGATCCGTTCGTCGTGCTCGGAACGTTCATCGGTCTCCCTCCCGCAGCGACGGGTCCACCACGATCTCGTCGTTGCTCTTGCCCGCCGGCACCATCGGGAACACCTTCTCGGCGCTGTCGGTGCGGAACTCGAGCACGACGGGTCGGTCGTCGATCTCGTTGGCCTTGTCGATGGCCGGGCCGACCTCCTCGGGCGACTCGACCCGCATGGCCACACAGCCCATCGCCTCGGACCACTTCACGTAGTCGGGCAGATCGGGCGACAGGTACACCTCGGAGTAGCGCTCCTCGTAGAACATCTCCTGCCACTGGCGCACCATGCCCAGGTACGCGTTGTTGAGGATCGCGACCTTGACCGGGATGCGCTCGGTCGCCGCAGTGACCAGCTCCTGGGCGGTCATCTGGAAGCAGCCGTCGCCGTCGACCGCCCACACCATCCGGTCGGGCCGACCGACCTTGGCGCCGATGGCGGCCGGGACCGAGAACCCCATCGTCCCCGCCCCGCCCGAGTTGATCCAGGTGTAGGGGTGGTTGAACTTCCAGTACTGGCTGGCCCACATCTGGTGCTGGCCGACGCCACTGGCGACGATGCAGTCCTCAGGGGCGCGGTCGCGCAGCTCCTCGAGCACGTACTGGGGCTTGAGCGGTCCGCCGTCGACCGACGGCTCGTAGACCATCGGGAACTTCTCCTGCCAGCCCGAGATCGCCTGCTTCCACGCGCTGCGGTCGGGTTGGTGAGCTGCGACGTCGCCGTCGGTGCGGTGGTTCAGCAGCCGGACCATCTCCTCGATCACCAGGCGGCAGTCGCCGACGATCGGCACGTCGGGGCGACGCACCTTTCCGAGCTCGGCCGGGTCGATGTCGACGTGGATGATCCGTGCGTCGGGGGCGAAGGCGTCGACCTTGCCGGTGACGCGGTCGTCGAAGCGGCTGCCGAGAGCGATGAGCAGGTCGGCGCGCTGCATGGCGGTGACCGCGGTGTAGTTGCCGTGCATGCCGGGCATGCCCAGGCACAGCGGGTGGTCGTCGGGGAACGCGCCCCGGGCCATCAGGGTGGTGACCACCGGGATGTCGGTCATCTCGGCCAGCTCACGGAGCACCTCGGCTGCCCGGGCACCGAGGATTCCGCCGCCGGCGTAGATGACCGGCCGCTGCGCGCCCAGGATCAGCTCGACCGCCTCCTTGATCTTGCGGGGGTGACCCTTGGTGGTCGGCTTGTAGCCGGGCAGGCTCGACGCGACATCCGCGTCGGAGGGCCAGTCCCAGTCCATGGCCGACGCCGGGTTCTTGGGATCGACGATGTCCTTGGGGATGTCGACGAGCACCGGGCCGGGCCGGCCGGTCGTGGCGATGTGGAACGCCTGGCGGATGGCCAGGGGGATGTCCTCGGGCCGGGTGACCAGCTCGTTGTGCTTGGTGATCGACCGGGTGATGCCGACGATGTCGCACTCCTGGAAGGCGTCGGTGCCGATCGCCGGGCGGGGGACCTGGCCGGTGATGACGACCATGGGGACCGAGTCCATGAACGCGTCGCAGATCGGCGTGACGATGTTGGTGGCGCCGGGACCCGAGGTCACCATGGCCACGCCGGGTCGGCCGGTGGCGTGCGCGTACCCCTCGGCCATGTGACCAGCGCCCTGCTCGTGGCGCACGAGCACGTGACGGATCGGGCTGTCGAGGATCGGGTCGTACACCGGCAGGATCGCCCCGCCGGGAAGACCGAAGATCACCTCGACGCCTTCGAGCTCGAGGGCCTTGATGAGGGCGGATCCGCCGTTGGTGTTCATGCTGCTGGGTCCATCCGTGTGGAAGTCCGTGTCTGGGTCTGTCCTGGCTGCGGGTCTGTCCTGGCTGTGGGTCTGGCCTGAAAACCGGAACGACCCCCCGAGGCGGGAGGTCGTGGCGCACGCGCGGCGGGGTCCCGGTCGTGACGCCTAGGTGAGTACCACCACGAGGCTGCGACGAGGGTCCGACTGCTGCATCCCCGCCAGTCTGCCGCGGCGCTCCCCCCTTCGCCAACCCCTTGCCCGACACCGACCGGGGTCAGGCGGGGCAGAGCCCGGTGACGGTCAGGTCGTCGGGGCCCGGAGCGCTGTCGTCGGCCACCGAGAGGATGCCGCCGAGGTCGAAGGTCCCGTCGGCCTGGATGTCGACCGAGCGGATCGCACCCTCCCGGTCCTCGCTCGACCCCCGGTAGGTCACGCTGCCCTGGCCTCCGGCCACCTTCACCGTCATCTGGTTGCCCGAGTCGTCGCGGGCGGTGAGCTCCATCGACGAGCTGTCGCCGCTGGTGCACGCCTCGATGGTCAGCGTGCGCTGCTCACCACCGATGGTCACCTGGATGCGACCGTCGCCGACCTCCGCGCCCGACGAGGTGGTGGAGCTGGTCGACGTGGGTGCGGTCGACACCGTCGTCGAGCTGGCGGTGGTGGACGACGACGAGTCGGCCGAGTCGTCACCGCAACCGACCGCCACAATCGCCACGCCGGCCAGCACGGCCGCGAGCACGGCGAGCGGGCGACGGACCGGGTTGCGAGGTGAGCTGAGTGCCATCACGGCGACCCTACATCCGACCTGGCATCGCATCCGGCGCGGCGTCCATCAGGTGCTGTCGATCAGGTGCTGTCGATCAGGGGCCACACCAGGGCGACCGAGTCGGCCACGAACGAGCGTCGCCCGAGCAGTCTGCCCAGCTCATCGAGTGGGACCCACTCCGCAGCGACCACCTCGCCGTCGTCGAAGGTCACAGGGCCGTCCCAGCTCACCGTCCAGACCCGGGCGAGCTCCGACACGTCCGCGTCGTCGTAGGTGAGGTCCCCGCTCAGCGCCACCAGCTCGACGCCGACGACGCCGACCTCCTCGGCCAACTCGCGCGCCGCCGCGTCGTCCCAGGATTCTCCGGCCTGCACCACCCCGCCGACCGCCAGGTCCCATCGGTTCGGCCACATGTCCTTGTCGGGACTCCGTCGGTGCACGAGCACCTCTCCCCCGCTGTTGCGGACCACCACGAACGTGCACCGGTGACGGAGGCGCCCGGCGCGCATCTGCGACCGCCCGACGACGTCGAGGACCCGCCCGGACCGGTCCACCACCTCGACCCGCTCGTCGTCGCCTTCGACGAGCTCCTCACGCGGTCCGGTTCCGGTCACCACCTCGGCGACGGTACCGTCCGGACGTGGCCATCGGCGTGTACCCCGGCTCCTTCGATCCGCTCACGATCGCCCACCTCGCGGTGGCCGACGCCGCGTTCGACACGCTCGGCCTCGACCGGCTCGACCTGGCGATCTCGTACGCCGCTCTCGGCAAGGAGCACCTCGACGACGCCTCGGTGCAGCGGCGGCTCGACGGCATCCGCGACGCCACGGCGGACCGACCCTGGCTGGAGGTCGTCGTCGTGCGGGCGCGGCTCATCGTCGACATCGCCGACGGCTACGACGTGGTGGTCATGGGTGCCGACAAGTGGAGCCAGGTGATCGATCCTCTCTGGTACGACGACGAGGACGCCCGGGACGCCGCGCTGGCCCGTCTGCCGCGGGTCGCGGTGGCGCCCCGGGCCGGCCATCGGGTGCCGCCGGAGCTGGAGTTGGCGGTGCCGGAGGGCCTGGAGCACGTGTCGGCCAGCGCGGTGCGCGCCGGTCGGACCGGATGGGCGGCGCCGGCAGCAGTGGAGAGGAGCCACCGATGAGCGGCTGGTGGGCGGCGATCGGGGTCGGGGCGCTCCTGGCCGTGGTGGCCGTGCGCGAGGTGCTGCGCTGGCGGGGCGGCCGCTGGTTCGGGGGGATGCGCTCCGGCAGTCGCCCCGACGACGAGGAGAGCTAGGCCCGGCCCGGGCTCACGTCGCGCTCAGTCGGGCCGGTGGGTCGGCGCCATCTGGCTGAGGTCGCGCACCGCGCCCCGGGCCGCCGAGGTCGTGAACGCCGCGTAGACCTGCAACGCCGTCGACACCGTGCGGTCCCGGCTGTGGGGTGTCCACGCCGCGTCGCCCCGCTCGTGCTCGGCCTCGTGACGCCGGGCCAGCTCGGCGTCGTCGACGTCGAGGTGGATGCTGCGGGCCGGGATGTCGATGCGGATCGGGTCGCCGGTGCGGACCAGGCCGATGAGGCCGCCCTCGGCCGCCTCGGGTGAGACGTGGCCGATCGACAGTCCGGACGTGCCCCCGGAGAAGCGGCCGTCGGTGAGCAGGGCGCACTCCATCCCCAGCCCCCGGCTCTTGAGGTAGCTCGTCGGGTACAGCATCTCCTGCATGCCCGGACCGCCCCTCGGGCCCTCGTAGCGGATGACGACGACGTCGCCGGCGACGACCTCGCCGCCGAGGATGGCCGCCACCGCCGCGTCCTGGCTCTCGTAGACCCGGGCGGTGCCGTCGAAGTGCCAGATCTCCTCGGCCACACCCGCGGTCTTGACGATGCAGCCGTCGGTGGCGATGTTGCCGAACAGCACGGCGAGCCCGCCCTCGGCGGAGTAGGCGTGCTCGACGTCACGGATGCAGCCCTCGGCACGGTCCAGGTCCAGGCTCGGCCAGCGCGTCGACTGGCTGAACGCGGTCTGGGTGGGGATGCCGGCGGGGCCGGCCGACCAGAACGTGCGGGCCTCGTCGGTGCAGGTCGGACGGGCGACGTCCCAGCGGTCGAGGGCGTCGGCCATGGTCGGCGAGTGCACCGTCGGCGCGGCGGCGTCGATCAGTCCGGCCCGGTCGAGCTCGCCGAGGATGGCGGGGATGCCTCCGGCGCGGTGGCAGTCCTCGACGTGGAAGAAGTCCGACATCGGGGCGAGCTTGCAGATGTTGGGCATCCGCCGGCTCAGCGCGTCGATGTCGGCCATGGTGAAGGGGACCTCGCCCTCCTGGGCGGCGGCGAGCAGGTGCAGGACGGTGTTGGTGCTGCCGCCCATGGCGATGTCGAGCGACATGGCGTTGGTGAACGCCCGGAGGTCAGCGATCGACCGGGGCAGCACCGAGTCGTCGTCGCAGTCGTAGTACCGGCGGGCGAGCTCGACGACGAGCCGCCCGGACTCGAGGAACAGCTGCTCGCGGTCGGAGTGGGTGGCGACCAGCGTGCCGTTGCCGGGCAGGCTGAGCCCGAGCGCCTCGGTCAGGCAGTTCATCGAGTTGGCGGTGAACATGCCCGAGCACGACCCGCAGGTCGGGCACGCCGAGCGTTCGATCTGGGCGACCTCGTCGTCGCTGACGCTGTCGTCGCCGGAGCTCAGGATGGCGGAGATCAGGTTGACCGGCACCTCCTCGCCGGCCAGCCGGGTCTTGCCCGCCTCCATCGGCCCGCCCGACACGAACACGGTCGGGATGTTCAGCCGCATGGCGGCCATGAGCATGCCGGGGGTGATCTTGTCGCAGTTGGAGATGCACACCAGCGCGTCCGCGCAGTGGGCGTTGACCATGTACTCGACCGAGTCCGCGATCAGGTCTCGACTCGGGAGGCTGTAGAGCATGCCGGCGTGGCCCATGGCGATGCCGTCGTCGACCGCGATCGTGTTGAACTCCTTGGCCACGCCGCCGGCCTTGGTCACCTCGCCGGCCACGAGCTGGCCCATGTCCTTGAGGTGCACGTGGCCCGGCACGAACTGGGTGAACGAGTTGGCGATGGCGATGATCGGCTTGCCGAAGTCGTCGTCGGTCATCCCCGTCGCCCGCCACAGGGCGCGGGCGCCAGCCATGTTGCGGCCGTGGGTGGAGGTGTGGGATCGGTACTGGGGCACGTGGCGAGGCTACTGCGGCACCTCTGCCCCAGCCCCCACCCCGCTCTCCCGCCCCACCCCCGTTCCCGCCCCACCCCCGTTCTGTTCGTTGGATCACAACTCCCGCGTTGTGATCCAACGAACAGAACGGGCAGGGGTGGGGATGCTGAGCGGGCCGGCCCCTCAGCGCGCCGGGGTGACGCGGGCGACGAGCTCGGCCTCGCGGCCCTCGATCAGCGACCCGGACAGCTTCAGGCACCCGAACAGGACCCCGACGCCGATGAGGGGGCTGCTCAGGGCGACCGCAGCGGTCAGCGCGGGCGACTGCGTCGAGGCCCACCACACCGCGACGGCCACCGGGGCCGACACCACGCCGAGAACGATCATGTCGGCGAGCAGCACCAGGCTGGCCAGGCACCCCTGACCGGCGTCTCCGGCCGCGAACGGGTTGGGGCTCTCGGGCACCGCGAACGGCGCCAACGTGGCCGACATCACCGACGCCCCGCTGGCGAGCAGCACCGACCCCATCGCCAGCAGCAGAGCCGCCGGAGCCCACTGCCACCCGCCGTGGAACGCGGCCAGGGCCAGCACCAGCAATCCGGCGAACGGCGCCATGACCGCGATCGAGGCGACCGCCTTGCCCCGGACCAGCACCGGCCCGTCGGCCCCCGCCGCCACCTCCATCCACAGCGCGGGGCCGTCGAAGCCGAACGCGTTGGAGGACTCGAACAGCACCGCGAAGTGCAGCAGGCCGGCGGTCAGCACGATCCGACCGTCGGGGGATCCGCCGAGCATCGGGGCGACGACCAGCGCCCCCATCCCCAGCAGCAGCGCGACGACGGTGTTCACCGCCTCCCGGGGTGTGCGCATCTTGGTCCGCACCGTGCGGGCGCCGACCGCGGTGGCCCGTCCGGGAGGCAGCAACGCCAACACACCGGCGCGAACCCCGACGGTGCCGGTTCGCACCCGTCGGCCCTCGGTCCCCGGACGCACCGGGGCGGTCACGAGCTTCCCGGTCGTCACCCCGTGCAGCCACCACAAGAGCGGCAACCACACGACTCCGAGCACGAGGTGCACCGCAGCACCGGCCGGGTCCGACGACGCCGTGGCCAACGCCCGGCCGAGCTGCCCCGGAGGGGTCCAGGCGAACACCTCGGCCAGCCGCTCCCAACGGGCCCGGTCCCAGGTCTGGATGGCCTGCAGTCCGAGCTGCGCGGCGAACCACATCCCGACCGCAGCGAACGCGGCCAGCGTCTGCGCGACGTGTCGGGACCGCCCGTGGGCCAGCACCCCGAGCCCGTTCGCCGCAGTGCGGCTGGCGAGCAGGAGCGTCGCCCACCACGCCAGCACCGTGGCGGTGGCCACCACCCATCCCGCCACGGCTGACCCCGGAGCGAAGCCCAGGAGCAGGCCGACGCCCGACAGGCCGGCCAGGAGCGCCGGCGGCCCGACCACAGCAGCCGCGAGCGCGGCCGATCCCAGCCGGTGTGCACCGATCGGCTCGGCGGCCAGGTAGCGGAGGTCGATCGTCGTCTCCACCCCTGCCGCGGCGGACAGCAGGGCGATCCCGGCCACGATCACCGGCAGCGCGATGACGACGACCAGGTCCCCGTGGGCGATCGACTGTCCGATGCCCGCGAAGGCGGCCAGACCGAACAGACCGAGCGCCACCGACGCCAGCAGCGACACGATGGTCTGGACCCGCAGCTGCATCCGCCCGCGCAGGCCGTTGAGCAGCAGGTTCCACTTGAGCGACATCAGGCTCCGACACGCCCGGCCGAGCGTCACCTCCCCCGCTGCGGTCACCTCGGACGGTCCAGCCAGGCCAGCTCGTCGCTGCCGACAGGTGAGGCCCCGACCATCTCGATGAACGCGTCCTCGAGCCGACGGCCGGACCGGACCGAATCGATCGGACCCGCGGCCAGGAGCCGACCGAGCGACATCACCGCTACGTGGTCGCAGAACCGCTCGACCAGATCCATGACGTGGCTCGAGAACACCACGGTCCCGCCCGCGGCTCGGTAGCGGTCGAGCAGTCCCCGGATGGTGACCGCGGACACCGGGTCGACGCCCTCGAACGGTTCGTCGAGCAGCAGCACGGCCGGTCGGTGCACAAGCGCGGCGGCCAGCGACGTCTTCTTGCGCATGCCGTGGCTGTAGCTGCCGACCAGCTCGGTCGACGCCTCAGTGAGCCCCAGCACCGCCAGCAGCTCGTCGCTGCGCCGCCTCACCTCGTCGCGGTCCATGCCGCGCAGCTCGCCCAGGTGGCCGAGCAGCTCCCTGGCGGTCAGCCGATCGAACAGGTGGAGCGGATCGGGCACGACGCCGAGAAGCCGGCGGACCGCCACCGGCTCGGCCCAGGTGTCGTGGCCCGCGATCCAGACCTGACCCCGATCGGGCCGCTGCAGACCCGACGCCATGCGCAGAGTGGTGGTCTTGCCCGAGCCGTTGGGCCCGACCAGTCCGAAGAAGCTCCCGACGGGGACGTCGAGGTCGATCGACTCGACGGCGTGGCGGTTCCCGAAGTCCTTGCCGAGCCCCCGGGTCGCCAACGCCGGCCAGCCCGGGACCGGTTCGGTCGTGCGCTCCATCAGCGGGGGGCCTCGACGCGCACACAGGCCGACTTGGGGACAGCGACGGTCACGCCGTCGGGGCGGACCCGGGCCACGATGCAGCGCTCGGTGAACCCCGACCACCACCCCTCGGGCTGGAAGCGGATGAAGCTGAGGTCCGCGGTCGCCCGCACGTTGACGAAGTCGGGCTGGTCCCGGACCGTGCGTGCGATGCTGCCCTCGCGCTGCACCCCGGCGTTGAACGCCAGGAAGTCCTCGGGGGTGGCCCCGTCGAGCAATCGACCGATCTCGGCCGCCCGGTCCTCGGTGGCCGACGTCGCCGACCGGTCCGCAATCACCTTGGCCACCCCGACGCCGACCACCAGCAGCGCCGCGACCACGGCGACGGCCAGCACGCCGGGGTGATCGGCGAACCAACCGAGCACGCCGCCGCGGTTCCGTCGGGATCGTGGTTTCCGCCGCGCCATCGTCGGAATGATCGCACGCCCGCCCGAGCGCGGCGGTGACCGGCCCGCGGGTGACAGGCTCTGTCCATGCCGGCCGACGCCACCGATGACCGCTCTGCACCGTCTGCACCGTCTGCACCGTCTGCACCGTCTGCGCCGATCGGCCTGGACATCGGTGCGGCGCTCGCGCCCGACGGCGCCCGCACCGACGAGCGGGTCCGCCTCGATCCCGACGACCTGACCACCCACGGGGTGATCGTCGGCATGACCGGGTCGGGCAAGACCGGTCTGGCCATCGCCCTGATGGAGGAGGTGCTGGCCTCCGGCGTCCCGGTGCTCGCCATCGACCCCAAGGGCGACCTGACCAACCTGCTGCTGACGTTCCCCGAGCTACGACCCGACGACTTCGCGCCCTGGGTCCCCGACGGCTCCGACCCGGCCGAGGTCGCGACCACGTGGCGCGAGGGCCTGGCCGACTGGGGAATCGGTCCGGAGCGGATCGCGGCGCTGCGGGCCGGGGTCCGCATGGGTGTCTACAGCCCCGGGTCGACGTCGGCCACGCCGCTCGACGTCGTCGGGTCGCTGGCGGCGCCCACCGGCGGAGCGTCGGCCGATCCGGAGGGCGTCGAGGCCGAGGTGCAGGCGGTGACCTCGGGCCTGCTCGGCCTGGTCGGCATCGACGGCGATCCGCTCGCCAGCCCGGAGCACCTCCTGGTGTCGAACCTGGTGCACGCGGCGTGGAGCGCGGGTGAGTCGCTCGACCTCCCCATGCTGCTGCAGCGCATCCAGACCCCGCCGATGCGTCGCCTCGGGGTGATGGACGTCGACACGGTGATCGCCCCCGACGCCCGCACTGCTCTGGCGGTGCGGCTCAACGCGATCCTGGCCACGCCGGGGTTCCAGGGCTTCTTCGGCGGCGCCCCGCTCGACCCGCAGCGCCTGCTGTTCGGCGACGACGGGAGACCGTCGCTCGCGGTGGTGACCGTCGCCCACCTCTCCGACGCCGAACGCCAACTGGTGATCAGCAGGGTGCTGGCGTCGGTCATCCGGTGGTTCCGCACCCAGCCCGGCACCGACCGCCTGCGGGCGCTCGTCTACATCGACGAGGTCGCGGGCTACGCCCCGCCGACCGCCGTGCCGCCCACCAAGGCACCGATCCTGACCATCCTCAAGCAGGCCCGGGCGTTCGGGGTCGGGATGGTGCTGGCCACGCAGAATCCGGTCGACCTCGACTACAAGGCGATGTCCAACGCCGGGACGTGGTTGGTCGGGCGCCTGCAGACCGAGCGTGACAAGGCCCGCCTGCTCGAGGGGATGGCCCCCGCCGCCGGCGGCGTCGACGTCTCCGCCCTCGACTCGACGATCACCTCGCTCGAGCGGCGCCAGTTCGTGCTGCACCGGACCGGAGGCCACGCCCCGCTGCGGTTCGGGTCGCGTTGGGCGATGTCGTACCTGCGGGGTCCGGTGACCGGCGCGCAGCTGGCGCTGCTGCCCGGACGCGAGGAGATCCCGGTCGCCGGACCGACCCCCGCGCCTCCACCCGGAGTCGACGGCTCCGCCGACGCCGACGGGGGCTCAGGATCGCCGGTCATGCCGAAGGTCGCCGACGGCGTGGCGGTCCGCTACCTGGATCCGGCCGCGCCGTGGGCGGCCGCCGTCGGTGCGTCGCCGACCGGCACCGCGGTGCAGGCCGGGGTCGCGCTCCGGGTCTCGCTGCTGTTCGACGACGCCAAGGCCTCGATCCGCGAGGTCCAAGAGTGGGAGGCGGTGCTGACCCCGCTCGGCGAGGTGGTCGACCCGGCCGCGGCGGTGACCGTCGACCACGACGACCGCGACCTTCGGACCGACGCTCCCCCCGATGTGCGCTACCTGCCCACCGAGGCCCGCATCGACACCAAGGGCTTCTACACCGATCTGTCCAAGCGCGTGAAGGACATGCTGATCCGCGACAAGACCCTCACCATCCCGGTCAACCGCACGCTGAAGCTCTGGGGTCGGGTCGGCGAGACCGCGGACGAGTTCGCGGCACGCTGCGACGAGGCCGCCCAGGCCGCGGCGGACGCCGAGGCCGACAAGATCCGGGCCCGGCTGGGAGCTCGGATCGACCGGCTCCGCGGCGCCGTCGACACGGCCCAGAGGCGGGCTGACACCGCAGCACAGGCCGCGGAGTCGGCCGGGCGCACGGAGCTGACCGATGCCGCCGGGTCCCTGCTCGGCGGACTGCTCGGAGGCCGGAGCCGGACCCGCGGCCTGGCGTCCGCGGCTCGCACGGCCATGGCCGGACGGGAGCGGGTGGGTCGTGCCCGACAGAGGGCGACCGACGCCGCCGCGGCGGTGGCCGACAAGGCCGACGACCTGGCGGCGCTGGAACAGGAGCTGGCCGATCAGCTGATCGCCATCGACGACGAGTGGCGAGCAGTGGCCGACGCGATCGAGGACGCCCCGATCACCCTGTCGAGGTCCGACGTCACCGTCGAGATGGTCTCGCTGGTGTGGATCCCCGTGTGACCGCCCCCCACCCGCCCCCGTTCTGTTCGTTGGATCACAACGTCTGCGTTGTGATCCAACGAACAGAACGGGCAGGTCAGCCGGTGGGGGCGCAGGTGGCCTTGACGTAGTTGCCGATCGAGTCCTGAGCGGCCTGCACCTTCGGGTCCCCGATCAGCTTGCCGGCCCGCGACTCGGCGTCCGGCGAGCGCGGATCGATCGACGACATCGACTTCCACACCCCCTGCATGGTCTGCAACGACGGCGCCAGATCCGGCGGACCGATCTGCACCAGGTGCGCGAACAGCCGGTCGAGCGCGGCGAACAGCTGGGTGAACCCCGACGGGTTGGTCAACAGGCTGGTCAGGTTCACGTTGCTGCGGGTCACGTCGCGGATGGCCTGACCGGTCAGCAGCGTGCACACGTCGGTCTCGGAGTTGAGCGCGTCGATCCGCCGGATCAGCTCGTTGACGTCGACATCGGCACCGCTCGAACCCTCGGCGCCGGCCGCCACGGGCGGGGCCGTCGGTGCCGGGCCCGGCACCGTCTCGTCGGCCGGATCTGAGCGGAGCTCCTCGGTGCTGGACTGGCGACTGCACGCGCCCAACGGTGACAGCACGACCAGCACCGCGAACGCACCCACGGCGGTCGCGAGCCGACCACGACGAAGCGATGCAGCGGACCCCACGGGCGTCGATGGTACGGGAGCCGACGTCGAGTGGCCCATCAGCCCCGGACCGCGCTGAGAAGCGACAGCACCGCCGTGGCGGCGAGCATCACCAGGACGAGCGTGCGGAACCGCTCCTCGGGGAACCGGTGGTGAAGCCGGTCCCCGACCCACCATCCGGCCGGCCACGCCGGCAGGGCCAGGACGGCCACCGCCACCACCGAACGCTCGATCTGACCGCTGAGAGCGAACAGCACCAGCGAAACCAGTCCGCCGGCCGCGAACACCGCGGTGGTCGTCGCCCGGAACCGCGCCTTGTCCAGGCCGTGGCCCTGCAGCGCCGTCACCACCGGCGGACCGCCGACTCCGACCGAGGTGTTCAGGACCCCCGACACGAGCCCGGCGACCAGGTCCGCCCACGCCGGGACCCGGTGGACCTCCCACCCGCCGGCCAGCAGCACGACCGCCCCCAGCACGACCACGCCGATGCCGATGCCGATCCACCGCTCCGGCACGGCGACCAGCACGAACAGCCCGATCGGCATGCCGACCAGGGAGCCGGCGACCAGCCGGGACGCGATCGGTCGGGCCACCTCCTCGCGGTGGCGCAGCGCGACGCCCCCGCTCGACAGCATCCCCATCAGCGCCGAGAGCACCACGGCATCGCGGGGGCCGACGGCGAGCGCCATCAACGGCACCGAGGTGAGAGCGAAGCCGAACCCGACGAGGGCGTTGACCGCCGAGGCCACGAACAGGGCGCCGGCGAGGAGGGCGAACTCGGCCGGTGAGGGCACGGTCGGGCGATCAGCCCCGACGGGCGTTCAACAGGGCCGTGACCGCCTTGCCGTCGGCCTTGCCCTGGGTGGCCTTCATCACCTGACCGACGAAGAACCCGGCGACCTTGGCGTCGCCGTCGCAGAACCGCTCCCACTCGGCCGGGTTCGCCTCGATCAGCCCGTCGACGATCGGCTCGAGCGAGCCCGAGTCCATGGCTTCGTAGCCGTGGCGCGCCGCGATCGCGTCGGGACCGTCGCCCGTGTCGACCATCTCGGCGAGCACCGCCTTGGTCTGCGTCGCGGTCAGCCGACCGTCGGTCTCCATGGCGACCAGCTGAGCGAACGCCTCGGGATCCAGGCCCGCGGCGCGCTCGTCTGCCAGGTTGTGCTCGGCGTGTGTCAACACCCGCTCCGGATCCGCGCCGGCATCCACGGCGGTCAGGCACAGCTCGTCGAGCCCACGCTCGACCACCAGCGCGGTCCGCTCGAGCTCGGCCCCGGTGCGTTCGGCCAGGCGGTGGCGTCGGGCCGACGGCAACATCGGCAGGGCGGCGCGCACCCGCTCGATCCACTCCGGACCCGGGTCGATCTCGACCAGGTCGGGGTCGGGGAAGTAGCGGTAGTCGTCCGCGTCCTCCTTGGAGCGAAGCAGCGTGGTGCGACCCTCGGTGTCGTTCCAGTGGCGGGTCTGCTGGACCACCGCCTCGCCCGAGGAGATCAGGTCGGCCTGCCGGGCGGCCTCGTAGTCGATGGCGCGGCCCATGGCCCGCAGCGAGTTGATGTTCTTGATCTCGCAACGGGTTCCGAAGTCGCTGTCCCCGCGATGTCGGACCGACACGTTGCAGTCGACCCGCAGCGAGCCCTCCTCCATCTTGCCGTCCGACGCTCCGACGGCGACCAGGATCGAACGCAGCTCCGACACGTACGCCTTGGCCTCGTCCGCGGTGCGCAGGTCGGGCCGCCCCACGATCTCGAGCAGCGGGACGCCGGCGCGGTTGAGGTCGACCAGCGAGTAGCGGGCGTCGTGGATGCGCCCGCCGCCGCCGACGTGGGTCGACTTGCCGGTGTCCTCCTCGAGGTGCGCACGCTCGATGCCGACCCGCTTGCCCGACGGCAGCTCCAGCCAGCCGTCGGCGTTGATCGGCAGCTCGTACTGGGAGATCTGGTAGTTCTTCGGCTGGTCCGGGTAGAAGTAGTTCTTGCGGGCGAACACCGAACGCTGGACCGTGCAGTTGAGCGCCAGGCCGACCCGGATCGCGAGCTCCACGGCATGCTCGTTGAGCACCGGCAGCGCACCGGGCAACCCGAGGGTCATCGGGTCGATGTGGGTGTTGGGCTCACCGCCGAAGCGGTTGACCGCCCCCGAGAACAGCTTGGTCCGGGTCAGGAGCTCGGTGTGGACCTCGAGTCCGATCACGATCTCCCACACGTCGAGGTCGAGGCTCATCGGACGCTCCCCTCGAGCACCGCGGCGGTGCGGAACATGACGACCTCCCCCAGCGCGGGGGCCAGGACCTGCACGCCGACCGGGAGCCCGTCGTCGCCCACCCCGAACGGGACCGACATGGCGGGATGGCCCGCCAGGTTGGTGGGGATGGTGCAGACGTCGTTGAGGTACATGGCCATCGGGTCCGCGGTCTTGTCGCCGAACGGGAACGCCGTGGTCGGAGACGTGGGCGACAGCAGGACGTCGAAGCGCTCGTAGGCGGCGTCGAAGTCGCGTCGGATCAGGGTGCGGACCTTGAGCGCCTTGCCGTAGAAGGCGTCGTAGTAGCCGGCGGACAGGGCGTAGGTGCCCAGCATGATGCGCCGCTTGACCTCGTCGCCGAAGCCCGCGGTGCGGGTGGCCTCCATCATCTCGCCCGCGGTGGCCGCCTCGACCCGGACGCCGTAGCGGACGCCGTCGTAGCGGGCCAGGTTCGAGCTCGCCTCGGCCGGGGCGACCAGGTAGTAGGCCGACAGCCCGTAGGTGACCGCCCGGACCGAGACCTCCTCGACGGTGGCGCCGGCGGCGGCCAGGGCGTCGGCGGCGGCACGGACCCGGGCGGTGACGTCGGCGGCGATGCCGTCGCCCATCATCTCGGTGACGATGCCGACCCGCAGCCCGGAGACGCCGTCATCGAGGTGCTCCGACACCGACGGGAACGATCCGGGAAGCGATGTGGAGTCCCCGGGGTCGTGGCCACCGATGACCTCCAGCACCAGCGCCGCATCCGCGACGGTCGCCGAGAACGGGCCGATCTGGTCGAGCGAGGACCCGAACGCCACCAGTCCCAGCCGGGACACCGTGCCGTAGGTGGGCTTGACGCCGACCACGCCGCACAGCGCGGCGGGCTGGCGGATCGAGCCGCCGGTGTCGGAGCCGAGCGACACCGGGGCGAACCCTGCCGCGACCGCAGCCGCGGAGCCGCCCGAGGATCCGCCGGGGACCCGCGTGACGTCGTGGGGGTTCCGGGTCGGGCCGAACGCCGAGTTCTCCGTGGACGAGCCCATCGCGAACTCGTCCAGGTTGGTCTTACCGACCGGCACCGCCCCCGCCGCGACCAGGCGTTCGACCACCGTCGCGGTGTACGGCGGGATCCACCCCTCGAGGATCCGCGACGAGCACGTGGTGGGCACGCCCTCGGTGCAGAGGTTGTCCTTGAGCGCGACGGGCACCCCGGCCAGGGGGCCCGGGTCCTCGCCGGCAGCGACCCGACGGTCGAGCCCGGTCGCGGCGGCCCGCGCCGCCTCCTCGGTCAGGTGGTTGAACGCGTGGATCTCCGCCTCGCGCAGCACCACCCTCTCGAGGTGCTCGTCGAGCACCTCGAGAGCGCTCAGCTCACCGGCCCGTACGCCGGCGGCGATGTCGACCGCGGTTCTCACGGGGCCTCCCCCAGAACGGGTGACACGCGGAACTGGCCGTCCTCGGTCGAGGGCGCGGCCGCCAGGACGGCGTCACGGTCGAGGGGGTCGTTCGGCTCGTCGGAGCGGAGCACGTTGCTCAGCGGCACCGGCCGGGCCATCGGTTCGACGTCGTCGAGCTCCAGCGCCTCGATGTCGGCCGCGTGGTCGAGGATGTCCGACAGCTGGTGGGTGAACCGGTCGAGCTCGTCGTCGGTCAGTCGCAGGCGGGCCAGTCGGGCGACCTTGGCGACGTCGTCGGTGGTGATGCGGGACTCCATCGGGGCCCGACACTACCGAGCTGCGATCGACGTCCCCGACCGACGCACAGCATGGGCGCGTCGATATCGTGGGAAGCCGTGCCGGGCCGACCACGACCACCTCGGCGCCGACTCCGGGTGCTGGCGGTCATCGGTTCGCTGGTCCTCGTGTGGCTGGGCGTCGTCGCGTTCCGCCTGGGGACCGCCGCGGTCGACGCCCGACGGGGCGTCCTGGCCCTGGAGCGGGTCAGCGAACGATCGACCGGCGACCTGGGCCGCTTCGTCGGCTCGGTGGGACAGCCCGACGATCCCGACACCGAGGCGGTCATGGATGATCTCGCCACGGCATCCGACGCGTTCGGATCCGCCCACGGCGCCGCCAGCTCGGCACTGGTCGCACCGCTGCGACTGGTGCCGGTCCTCGGTCGCCAGGTCCGGTCGGTCGCGGCCATGAGCGGGGCGGCGGCGACTGCCGCGAGCGCATCGCAGACCGCGTTCTCCCAGCTCGCCGGGATCGCGGCGGAGGACTCGGCCACCCCGAAGGATCGTCTCGACCAGGTGAACCGGACCCGTGAGGTCCTCGCCGAGCTCGAGTCGACCACTTCCTCACTCGATCTCGGTCCCAAGGACGGCCTGATCGGACCGTTGGCGGACGCATATGACCGCTTCGACGCCGAGTTGACCGAGACACGGGACACCGTGACCCGGGCCCTGGCGGGCGCCACCGGGGTGGATCGGTTCCTGACCGGACCCAGCCGCTACCTCGTCCTCGCGGCGAACAACGCCGAGATGCGAGCGGGGTCGGGGATGTTCCTGCAGGCCGGCGAGCTGACGGCGAACGGCGGCCAGCTGGAGCTGAGCGACATGCACCCGACGGCGCGCATGGTGCTCGACACGCCGGGAACGACGCTCGACCCCGACGTCGCGGCGCTCTGGGACTGGATGGACCCCGCCCGCGAGTGGCGCAGCCTGAACGCCACGCCCCGCTTCGACGAGAGCGCCCGCATGGCCGCCGACATGTGGGCCGCGTCGGGCAACCCACCCGTCGACGGGGTGGTCGCCCTCGATCTGGTCGGTCTCCAACGTCTGCTCGAGTTGGTCGGCTCCGTCGACGTCGTCGACACCGACGGCAGGCCGATGACCGTGACCGCCGACAACGTGCTGAGCGAGATGCTGCTGAAGCAGTACCTGGGCTCCGACACCGTCGACGAACGGCGCGACCAGCTGTCGGTCGTCGCCCAGGCGGTCTTCCGTGCGCTGAACGAACGGGGATACGAACCGGGTCAGCTCCTGGCCGCGCTGCAATCCGCCGGCCGGGGACGCCACCTGATGATGTGGTCCGACGATCCCGTCCAGCAGGCCGGGTGGGAAGCGCTCGACGCCAGCGGTGCCCTGCCCCGCGACGCGCTGCTGCTGTCGGTCCTGAACCGGGGTGGCAACAAGCTGGACCAGTTCCTGCGCGTCACCGCCGATATGACATGGACCGAAGGGACGGGTTCCCGGCGGGTGTCGGTGGCGATCACAGCCACCAACACGACCCCCGCAGGACTCCCACGCTTCGTGGCCGGCCCGTTCCCCGGGCTCGACACGGAGGCGGGCGAGTACCGCGGTGTGGTCGCCCTGACGATCCCGAAGACCGCCACCGCTCCGGCCGCCGAAGGCGCCGAGCTGTTCCTGAGCGGCGAGGACGGGCCGACGCGGCTGATCGCGGTCCGCATCGCGCTGAAGAGGGGCGAGTCGAGCAGCGTCACGCTCTCGTTCGACATCCCGACCCGCACCGACCCGGTGGTCGTGCTGCCCTCGGCCCGGGTCCCGCCGGTGGTGTGGACCGCCGGAGGCGACACCTGGAAGGACCGTCTGCCGCACCCGGTCCAGCTCGGCGGGTGAGGGCCTTCGGGCCCAACAGATGGGTACATCTGCATGCTCCACTCGGCGGCGAACCGGTGCTACCTTGCTGACATGCGCAACAGTCTTCGTTACTTGCTGGTGGGTTTCGCATTCGTTGCAGGAGGGATCCTCGCTCTGTCCGGCGTAGCCGGTGCGCAGGACGACTCCTCTGACGCCTACGTGCTCTCCAACACCGCTTCTCGAACCGCCGAGCTCCCGGCGACCGCTTCGGCGGCCTCCGCTGAGTCGGCGTCTGCTTCTGCCAACGCCCTCGCCTTCACAGGCGGCGACACCATGGTCCTCGCGGCCGTCGGTGGCGTGGCTGTCCTCGCCGGTGGCGCGATCCTCGTCGCCCGTCGTCGGGTCGCCCAGGCCTGAGACCCCGTGGCCTTTGGGCGCATGACAACCTGACCGTCCGAACTGCCCGCCGGCCCAGCCGGCGGGCAGTTCCGCGTCCGGACCCTCGCCGCTCAGGCGGTGACGCGGCCGACGAACTCGACCGAGCGCTCGAAGATCAGCTCCTTGTCCAGGTCGAGGGTGGCGACGTGGTAGCTGCGGTCGCAGCTGACCCGTTCCACCGGTCCCGACACCGACGCGGCCAGAAGGTCGCTGTCGGTGGGCGGCACGACGTGGTCCTGCGGGCTCGTGAACAGCAGCAGCGGGCACTCGATGCGACCCAGATCGCCGACGATCTCCTCGGCCACCTCGAACATCGACAGCAGCGGGGCGAGGGGGACCTTGTCGTAGGCCGACTCGACGACGTCGGGTGCGGCCACGTCGGAGCCGATGCCGTCCATGACGGTCTCCCCCGCCTCGACCATGGCTGCCACCGCGGCGAGCATGTCGGGCTGGGCGGCGACGGCCGGGTTGATGCAGATGATCCCCGACAGCTCGGGGTGACGGGTCGCGAGCCAGGCGGTGAGCGAGCCTCCCATCGACAGGCCGGCGACGACGACCTCGTCGGTCCGCGCCTCGAGGTCGACCAGAGCGGCTTCGGCCGCGGCGGACCAGTCGGCCCAGGAGGTGCGCAGCATGTCATCGACGTGGGTGCCGTGACCCGGCAGACGGGGCATCTCGACGGTGTGGCCGGCGGCGACCATCGCCTCGGCCAGGCCCCGCATGGACGTCGGGTTGCCGGTGAAGCCGTGCAGGACGAGCACGCCGACGGGTCCGCCGGCGACGCTGAGGGGCTCCGCCCCCGGCAGGATGGGGTGCTGATCGGTCATCGGTGCTCCTGTGCTCTCGGCGGTCACCGCAGGCAGGCGTCGGCGCCGTCCATGAACCCGTCACGATAGGCCGCGACCCGCTCAGCGCCGCTGCCGGACCCCTCACGGCGCTCGGCGGTGCTCAACAGCGCCGAGACCGCCTCGTCGAGGTCTCCCGGCGACAGCTGGAGCTGCGCCGACTCGCGGTTGCGGGAGAACACCGACGCCGACCACACCCCGGCCAGGCAGTCGGCGGTGCGGGTCCTCGACGCGGCGTCGCGGTCGAGGATGCCGAGCTGGTGCATGGCCGCCAGGGAGTAGCCGGAGCCGACGACCTCACCCAGCGCGTAGTCGCCGATGCGGGCGTGGAGCTCGGTCACCAGTCCGTCCTCCTGGACCGCCAGGACGTTGGTGTCGGCGCAGTAGAAGACCTCCTTGGACAGACCGACCGGGCGATCGCAGCGCGGACGGTCCTTCGTCGAGAACACCTTCACCTCGGGAGCATCGAATCGGCCGTCGCCGCCGACCGACGACCAGGCCTCGGTCCAGAAGTCCTCGAGGTCGGCCACGGTCAGGTCGAACGCGTCCTGCAGGTCCAGGTTGCCGCCCGAGTCGAAATCGGCCTGGTCGGTGAACGGGAGGTCGACCAGGCGGGGGGCCAGGTCATCCGCGGTGTAGCCGCATGTTGACGGCCCACCGTCGACGCCTTCCTGGAACGCCCGGATGCGGTCGAAGGCGGTGCCGTGGGCACCGGCGTCGGCCCGGGTCGTCCCGGGGGTGTCGCGCAGCTCCAGGAAGCCGGCGAGCGCCAGGTCGAGGGTCCGGTCGTTGACGACGAAGTAGCGCCGGTCCCCGCCTCGGCGCACATCGGCCACCCACGCCCCGGCGTAGCAGTCGGCCTGCTGCTCGAGCACCAGCACCGGGGCCTGCTCGCTCTCCCCGGCCCGGGACTGCACGGCGTGACCCCACTCGTGGGCGATGACCAGACCGAGGCCGAGCGGACCGTAGGTCTCGACCATGTGCGGGATGAGGTCGTCCGCGTCCCAGGCGACCACGTCCTCGGACGGGCAGTAGAACGCGTTGCCCTCGACGTCGGCGGCCGACTCGGTGCAGGGGACCCGACGGTCCCGGTCGGTCACCGCGTACAGGCCGCCCTGCACGGTGCGGTACCTCTCGCCGAAGGTGCCGGGGTACGCCCGTCTCCAGAAGGCGTCGACGTCCGCGATCGCCGCCCGCATGTCGCGGCCGTAGCGCCCTTCGGAGCTGCCCTCGACCTCGAGGCGCTCCGCCTCGGCGGGCAGCGACTCGGGGCGGACGGTCCGGTCCTCGTCGGCCGCCAGCTTGGGCGCGGCGCGGTCGTCGCCTCCGGTGCCGCGGGTCGCCACGACGACGGCGCCGACGACGAGCGTGGCCAGGATGGCCACGACCAACAGGCCGATCACCACCTTGGCCCCGCGTCCGAAGCCGGGGGGCGACGGCGGGGTGGTCGGGGGCGGCGGCGGGGTGGTCGGGGGGTGTGACACAGGCCACGTGGGGTCGGGATGGCTCACAGTGCTTGACGGTACCGGGCGCCGGCGGCCGCTCCGCGGGATCGTCTATTCCCGCTGAGCAGCGTCACCGCTACGCTGCCAGCGCCGGAGAACCGGTCGAGTCAGTCCAACGATCAAGGGGGGCGTCGTGCCCAAGTACCAGTTCCTCACGCCGGAGTGGATCGAGGAGGCCAAGAAGATCCGCGAGCAGTTCGACTCCGACGCCACCGCCACACCGCACGTCGTGCGGATGAACCAGGTCATCACCGAGGTCCCCTTCGGCGACGGCACGGTCGAGGCCCACATGGACACCACCAGCGGCGAGGTCAAGATGGACCTCGGCCACCTGGAGAGCCCCGACCTGACCGTCACCATCGACTATGTGACCGCCAAGGCGATCATCGTCGAGGGCAACCCGCAGGCGGGCATGCAGGCCTTCATGGCCGGCAAGGTCAAGGTCCAGGGCGACATGACCAAGCTGATGGCCATGCAGCAGCCCGTGGGCGGCCAGGACGAGACCGCGGCCAAGGTCGCGGCGGCCATCCAGGAGATCACCGAGTAGCCCCTCGTCGCCCGACCCGAACCGCGGCCGCCGGCACCCGAGCCGTCACCCGTCAGGGGTGGTGGTCGGGTGCCGGTCCGCGTCAGGGCCCCGGGTCATGAACAGCGACAGCACCACGCCCGCCCCGGCGACCGCGGCCCCGACCGCGTAGGCGATCGAGTAGGACCCGCCGGGGCCCCGGCCGTCCCTCGACACCGATTCGACCGCCTCGAGCACGTTCATGCCGAGCGTCGTGCCCACCTGCGACACCAGCTGCTGGGTCGCCCCGGCGATCCCCAGGTCGCGGTTGGGCACCGAGTTGGCCACCGACGAGGCGATCGCCGGCTGGGCGGCTCCCACCCCGATGCCCGACAGGGTCAGGGCCAGGACGACCACGGCGGTGGTCGGGTCCTCGGCCACCAGGGCGAACACGACCATCGACAACGCGAGAGAGGCGCTTCCGGCCACGATCGTCGAGCGGGCTGACACCCTCCCGACCATGAAGCCGGCCAACGGGCCGGCGACGGCGAAGGTGAGCGGACGGGGCACCATGATGAGCGCGACCACATCCGCCGGCAGGTCCCGCACCTGTTCGAGCAGCAGTGGGGTGAGGATGAAGCCGCCCATGTAGCCGAACTGCATGAAGAACGACACGCCGACCGGGACCGAGAAGCTGCGGCGAGCGAACCAGTCCAGGGGGATCAGCGGGTGTTCGGCCCGCCGTTCCCGGGCCAGGAACGACAGGAACCCGACCGGCACCAGCAGGAAGAAGCCGATCGTCCACGGGTTGGTCAACCCCCATGCCGCGGCCCGGTCGATGCCGAACAGCAGGCCACCGAGGGTCACGGTGAGCCACAGCTGGCCGGGGACGTCGAAGTGCACGTCGCGCCGTCGGCCGGTCTCGGGCAGCACGACGAACGCGACGACGGTGGCCACCGCGAGCAGGGGCGCCTGCACGGCGAAGATCACCCGCCAGCCGAACGCCTCGACCAGCGGTCCACCCGCGACGAGCCCGACGACCGGTCCCCCGGCCACGACCAGCGACCAGAAGCCGAGAGCCCGGGACCGGCGTTCCGGGGTGAACATCCGGTTGATCAGCGCCAGCGAGCTGGGCCCGGTGGCGGCGCCGATGGTGGCGCCGAGCACCCGGAACGCGATCAGCGACGGCCCGGACCACGCCAGGGCGGTGAGCGCGACGAACACCGTGGCCCCCACCATGCCGATCAGGTACACCCGTCGGTGGCCGTGCAGGTCGCCGAGCTTCCCGGCGGTGGTGCCGGTGAGGGCGACCGCGATGGTCGGTCCGGAGATCAGCCAGACCAGCGACTCGACCGACGCGCCCAGGTCCTGGGCGATCTCGGGGCGGCTGACCGCCAGGATCGTGATGGTGCTCGACACCCAGAACGCCCCGAACAGGACGGTCCAGGTGACCAGCCACGGTCGGTCCGATCCGCTCCCGCTCTCGGCGGGACCCGTGGGACGGCGACGCAACAGCATCGACCACGGGACGACCGCCTCCTCGTCGACCCCGGGGGCTTCGACGGCGACGTCGGTGATCGGATCGTGAAGGGGGTCCTGCGGCTGGGGAGGGTCCACCATGGCTCGGCGACGCTACCCCGGACGCGCCACACCGGATCGGTTGGGGTGGCCGCCACTCGCGGCGGCTGGGGAACACCACGTACGGCTGACCACCCCAACGGATCCGGTGTGTGTCGATCCGGTCTTGTTGACGCTCAACGTAAACGCACCGACGCGCCAGGTGGTGGACCCTCGGTCAGCGACGGGTGAAGATGCGCACGGGGGCGCCCCGGGGGATGGCCTCGCCGGCGGGCGGATCGGTGGCGAGCACCGCGTTGGAGGGCGAACCCTCGATGCCCGACACGCCCAGGCCGACCGCCTGGATCTGCGCCGAGGCAGCGGTGCCGGCCAGGCCGACCACGTCGGGAACCGGAATGGGTGCCGGGCCCTTGGAGACGGTCAGGGCGACGGCGGTGTCACGCGGCACCGACGTCCCCGGTGGCGTCCCCACCGCCATGACCATCCCCGCCGGGGCGACCTCGTCGTTGACCTCGGTCACCGCGGCGCCCAGCTGCACCGCGGCCAGACGGGCCTTGGCGTCCGCGACGGACAGGCCGACCAGGCCGTCGGGCACGACCCGGGGGGCCGGTCCGCTCGACACCACCAGAGCGAGCTCGGTCCCCCGCGGCACGGTTCCGTCCGAGGCAGGGGCCTCCTGGCCCGGAGCCGGACCGGCCGAAACGACCGCCCCGACGGGAACCTCCTCGTCGGTGGTGGTGCTCGACGGTCCCGCGGTCAGCCCAGCGGCCTCGATCTGGGCCCGGGCCTCCGCCTCGGGTACGCCCTTGAGGTCGGGCACGGCCACCAGGGTCGGTCCGAGCGACACCGTGACGTGCAGCGTGTCACCTTCGGACAGCGTCGACCCGCTCCGGGGCGACTGCTCGACCACCTGACCCGGCCGGGTGTCGTCGACCCGCACGACCGTGTCGTCGTCGAGCTTCCAGCCGTTCTGGCGGGCCAGGGCGGACGCCTCGGCGAGGGGACGACCGACCAGGTCGGGGACGTCGTGGACCGGCACCCGGATCAGGAACCACCACGCGGCCGCTGCTCCGAGCAGCGCCAGGGCGGCCACGACCCCGAGCAGCAGGCGCGGAGCTCGCCGGCGCCGACGGGCGCTCGGCATCGGGCCGATCGGGGCCACCCCCGGATCCGCGGCACCCGGATCGCCGCCCACCCGTGCATCGGCCACGAACGGCTCGACCCGACCGAACGACGCCGGTCGGGACGTGGCCAGGAGGTGATGCTCCTCGGCGACCACGATCGGGGTCCGCTCCAGGACCTCGGGCTCATCGACGGTCCGATCGACGTCCTCGGCGCGTCCGGTGACGGCATCGTCGGGAACCGGGGGCTCATCCGCGTCGAGGGCCGAGACGACGCCGAGCCCGTCGATCCCCTCGACCAGGCGCAGCTCGGCGGTGATCTCGGCTTCGTCGAGGGTGGCGACCAGCGGCAGCGGTTCGGGCCGGGGCATGGTCTCGGCCGCCGCGAGCAGGGAGATCTCGACCTCTTCGGCGTCGGGACGCTGGTCGGGTTCGAGCCGGCCGGCCCGCTCCAGGGTGCCCCGCAACCCGGCGAGCCCATCGGGGACCTCGAGGTCTCCCTGGGTCCGCAACGCCAACGTGCCGGTGGTCGTGTCCGCGGCGAACGGCACCTGGCAGGTGACGCACTCGATGAGCACCAACGCCAGGCTGTAGACGTCGGAGCGGCCGTCGAGGCGACGGCCCATCGCCTGCTCCGGCGACGCGTAGCGGGCGGTGCCGAGCATGGTTCCGCTCGGCTCGGTCCACGCCGCTTCGGCCAGCGCCCGGGCCACACCGAAGTCGGCCAGCCTCAGGCGGCCCTCGGTGTCGAACAGCAGGTTCCCGGGCTTGACGTCGCGGTGCACCAGCCCGCGCCGATGCGCGTGGGCCAGGGCGCGGGCGGTGTCGAGGCCGACCATCAGCGCCTGGCTGGGGCTGAGCGGCCGACCCCGGTCGAGGATTCGTCGCAGGCTCCCGCCGCCCAGGTACTCGGTGACCAGGTAGGGCTGCATCCCCTCGTCGGTCTCGTCCTCGCCCCAGTCGAACACGGCGACGATGTTGGGGTGGTTGAGCGCCCCGGCGGCCCGAGCTTCGGCGCGGAACCGCCGCAGGAACGTGTCATCCGCGGCCAGCGCGGCGTGGAGGAGCTTGACCGCCACCCGGCGTCGCAACTGGGTGTCGACGGCCAGGAAGACGCGCGACGAGGTGCCGACTCCGATCGGGGCGACCAGGCGGTACCGCCCGCCCAGCTCCCGTCCGATCTCCGCGATGGCGCGGTGGCTGCTCGTGGGAGGGCTCGACACGCTTCCCGATGGTATCGGCCGACCGGGAGCCACCCGGGGAGCCGCCTGAGTGACTCCTGACGGCGACGGGCTCGGGACCCTCGGCGGGGACTAGAACGAGAGCCCGCATGCACGACGATCCCCCCTCCGACGGCGATCACGCCGATGACGACCCCGCCGAGCTGACCGCCGGCCCGACCGCGGCGGCTTCCCCTGCCCGCAAGGAGCGCCGCGAACTCCCCGACCGCTGGGCGTACTCGATCATGGCACTGCTGATCGTCGGGTCACTCGTCGGCATCGTGGTCGCCGTCATGCTGGCCAGCACCGGCGGCGACCGCACCTCCGAGGTGCTCCCCGAGTACGTCGACCGCCTGGAGCCCACGTCGGGCAGCCACATCCTCAGCCAGTCGACGGTCGGCGTCGACGTCGCCGAGGGCTACGACGCCTACCTGATCATCGACGGCAAGGAGATCAAGACGCAGGCCGACGGACTGATCCGCCAGCCCAACAAGGGGATCGTCCAGTACACCCCTGGAGAGGGTCGACCGGTCGAGTCGCTGCCCAGCGGGCGCAACTGCGTGACGGCCATGGTGTGGAAGATCACCGACGGCCCGAAGACCGCCAAGCCCACCAACTGGTGCTTCGAGGTGACCTGAGGTTCCGGAGACCTGCGCTACAGCGCGACGAGCGATCGGAGCTCGGCAAGGGCGGCGGGGACGTCGGCCCGCTGCTGGCCGATCAGCACCGCGCTCATGCCCACCGCCCGGGCGCCGTCGACGTTGCCGGGGGCGTCGTCGATGAACACCGCGTCGGCTGCGGTGACCCCGAGGCGCGACAGCGACAGCTCGTAGATGCGGGGATCGGGCTTGCGCAGGCCGACCGCGGACGAGTCGACGACGTCGTCGAACAGCTCGTCGAGCGGGAGCAGCGGTCGCCAGTAGGTCTCGAACTCCTTGGCGTTGTTGGTGAGGAGGCCCGTGCGCAGTCCCGCGCTCCGGACCTCCCGGCAGAAGGCGACCATCTCGTCGCGGACCTCACCTCCGGCGATGCCCGCGAGGACGACGAACGGGTCGACCTCGGTGCCGCCGTCGGCGACCGACGCCACGACGATCGCGTCGCGGGCGTCCGACACGGAGATCTCACCCCGCTCGAGGCGGTGCCACGGGTGGTCGGTGTCCTGGTCGTAGGGGCCGAACACGATGTCGGACAGCTCCTGGGGGTCGAACCCGTGGCGGCGCGCCGCGGCGGCCACGCCGTCGAAGGGCGAGTCGATGAACACACCTCCGAAGTCGAACACCACTGCCTGCATCGTCACGATCCACCTCCGGTCGGGATCTCCCCGGTCTCCAACAGCTCCTCGAACAGCGCCGCGCTGACCATCGGCACCCCCAGCGACTCGGCCTTGGTGACCTTGGACGCCCCGGGGTCGTCGCCGACGACCACCGCGAAGGTCTTCTTGGACACGCTGCCGGGCGACTTGCCCCCGCGGGCCTTGACGGCGGCCTCGGCGCTCTCTCGGCTGTGGCCGGGGACGGACCCGGTCACCACCACGCTGCGGCCGCTCAGCGTCTGGGGCAGTACCGACCGCTCCGGACCCTGGATGTTGACCCCGGCGTCGATCAGCCGCTGAACCAGCCGGCGGTTGGCGGGGTCGCCGAAGAAGTCGTGGATCGACGCCGCGACCACCGGCCCGACCCCGTCGACCGCGGCCAGGTCGTCCACCGACGCGTCCATGATCGCCGGGAGGCTCCCCAGCCCCTCGGCCAGCGCCTCTCCCCCGGCCTGGCCCAGGTGGGTGATGTTGAGCCCGAACAGCAGGTTGGCCAACGGACGGCTCTTCGACGCCTCGACCGCGGCTCTCAGGTTGCGCACCGACGTGTCGCCGTAGCGGGGCAGCTCGCGGATGCGCTCGTAGTCGAGCGAGTAGACGTCCGCGACGTCGTGCAGCAGGCCGAGCTCCAGGAACAGCTGCACCTGCTGCTCGCCCAGGCCCTCGATGTCCATGGCGCCCCGCGACCCGAAGTGGGCGATGCGGGCCAGCACCTTCTGCGGGCAGTCGGGGTTGACGCAGCGGGTCTGGGCCTCTCCCTCGGAACGCACCAGCGGTCCACCGCACGAGGGGCACTCGGTCGGGAAGGCCCACTCGGCCAGGCCGTCGGGACGGAGCTCCAACACCGGGCCGACCACCTCGGGGATGACGTCGCCGGCCTTGCGCACGATCACCGTGTCGCCGGGGCGGACGTCCTTGAGGCGGACCTGGTCCTGGTTGTGGAGGGTGGCGAGCCCGACGGTGGAGCCGCCGACGAAGACCGGCTCGAGCACCGCGAACGGCGTGGCCTTGCCGGTGCGCCCTATCGAGACCTGGATGTCGAGAAGGGTGGTGGTGCGCTCCTCGGGCGGGAGCTTGTAGGCGATGGCCCACCGCGGCGCCTTGGACGTGGAGCCGAGGGCGCTCTGCACCGACAGGTCGTCGACTTTCACGACGACCCCGTCGATCTCGTAGGGCAGGTCGTGGCGGTGCTCGACCCAGTGGTCGCAGAAGTCGTAGACCTCGTCGAGCGAGTCGAGGATGCGGGTCTCGGGGTTGACCGGCAACCCGAGGGTGCGCAGCCAGTCGAGCGCGGCCGAGTGGGTGGGGGGCGTGTCGGCGCCGACGACCTGACCGAGCTGGTAGGCCCAGAACGACAGGCCCCGCGACGCGGTGACCGTCGGATCCTTCTGGCGCAGTGACCCGGCCCCGGCGTTGCGGGGGTTGACCGGCACCGGACGACCCTTGCGACCGGCCGCGTCGGCCGCCGCGTTGTCGGCGACGGTCTGCTCCTGCAGGCGACGGAAGGCCTCGAGCGGCAGGTAGACCTCGCCGCGGACCTCGAGCACCGTCGGGGCGTGGGCCCCGAGGCGGGTGGGGATGTCGGAGATGGTCGACACGTTGGCGGTGACGTCCTCACCGGTTCGGCCGTCGCCCCGGGTGGCGGCCTGGACCAGGTCCCCGTCCTCGTAGCGGAGCGACATGGCCAGGCCGTCGATCTTGAGCTCGCAGACGTAGCGCACCGTGCCGTCGAGACCGAGCGAGGCGAGGCGCCGGTCGGTCCGCTCCCCCCACGCCCGCAGCTCGTCGCGGTCCATGGCGTTGTCGAGGCTCATCATCCGCACGGCGTGGGTCACCGGCGAGAACTGGGTGAGCACGGGCCCGCCGACGGTCTGCGTGGGGCTGTCGGGGGTGATCAGGTCGGGGTGCTGGACCTCGAGGGAGCGCAGCTCGCGGACCAGCGCGTCGTAGTCGGCGTCGGGGATGGTCGGGGCGTCGAGCTGGTAGTAGCGACGGTCGTGGCCGCGGATCTGCTCGCGCAGGTCGTCGATGCGTCCCACCGGGTCCATCTCGCCGTCCGCCGAGCGATCCCGGTCCGGATCGGCGGTGCTCCCAGCGGCGGTCACGGTCCGGCACCCTACCCGGGCACCCCGACGGGCTGCGGACCCGGGTCAGGCGCCGAGCGACAGACGGGCCGCCACGGCCTGGTGGCTGACCCGTTCGGCCACCTCGGCGGTCAGCTCCATGACCAGCTCCGCCTGCGACGGCCCGAAGGCGTCGAGACCGTCCGCGGGTGAGAACGACGACCGCAGCCGCAACGCCATCGGGTCGACCCCCTCGGCGACCATCGCGGTCCACAGGGCGACCAGGCGACGCCAGTAGCGGTCGGTCGAGCGGCCGAGCGGCCGGTCGACGGGCACGACACCCCAGCAGATCCGTCCGCCGCGGTCGAGCAGGTCGCCGAACAGCGGCGCCCACCCCGAGACGGTGCGATCGACCGGGACGCACAGCAGCGACGCCCCGGAGCCGATCACCGACGGCCAGTCGCAGGGGCCGGCGACGTGCACGCCGATGAGCAGCGAACGAGGAGGCGCGGCCCGGTCCAGGGCGTCGATGACCGGATCGAGCAGCGCACGGATCTCGGCCGGGCGACGCGGGAAGGTCGGATGCATGGATCCGACCAACGCCGGTTCCTCGAGCACCACCGACACCACCGGGGCTGCCGCCGAGGTGGGCACTGCGCCGGCGGCGCGGATCAGGCCCGGCAACGCCACCGCCCGGGCCGACACGACCTCCACCGCGATCCGATCGGCGTCCTCGGCGGGGCGGCCGAGTCGGCGCAGCTCCGAGGCCACGGTGACCGGGCCCAGCACCGGCACCCGGATCGCCACCGGGCTGCTCGCGACATCGAGGTGGGCGAGCGCTTCCACGAAGGCGCGGGCCGCAGCGAACGCCGGGCCCGACAGGTCCGCGCCGGCGGCATCGGCGCCGACGCCGTCGTCGAGCCCGCTGACGGCCTGAGCCCAGAGAGAAGCGGACGGGTCCGAGGTGACCGGGACGGTCGGGTACCGGGGCCGGCGGAGCGCGAAGGCGACCGCGTCGTCGGCCGACGCGAAGGGCACCGGGCCGACCGCTGAAGCCAGCCCGAAGGGCAGATCGGCTCCTTCCGCCATGTCCACCGTTGCTAGCGGTGGGCCCGCGAAGCGCGCAAGTCTGTACGACCGTGCACGTCACCCCCCTCACCTGGATCACCCGCGCCCTGTGGGTCCTGCTCCCGTTCACCCTCGGCGCCCTGCTCGGCGACGCCGCCGCCGAGGCCAGCACCGCGGGGGCCGACACAGCGCTCGGCGTCGCGGTCGCGGCATGGGCGGTCTGGGTGCTCGGACTGTTCGCCCTGTTCGTGTTGCTCCCCGACGCCCTGGTGGCGCTGCGGGTGGTGGCACCGCTTCCGCTCCTGGCCGGGGCGGTCGCCGCGGTGGCGCAGACCCCGGGCGCCCTGGGCTGGATCGGCCTGGCGGTCGCCGCGGCGGTGGCGGTGCTGTCGATGTCGGCCGACGTCGGCAGCGACTTCGTCAACGGATCGTCCTACGGCGACGAGCACCGGGTGGCGCTGCGACCGCCGACCGCCCTGCTGGTCGGCCCGATCGAGGCGGTCTGGGCCGGGACCGCGGTGCCGCTGCCGGTAGCGGTGGTGCTCGGCGTCAGCCGGCAGTGGGCCGGCGCCGCGGTCCTGGGGGTGGTCGGCGTCGGACTCGCGCTCGTCGGGTTCCGTGCCCTGTCGCGCCTGGCACGCCGCTGGCTGGTGCTGGTGCCGGCGGGGATCACGGTGGTCGACCCGATGGCGCTGGCCGAACCGATCCTCCTGCGCCGGACCTCGATCGCACGGCTCGGGCCGGCACCGGCCGACACCGACGCCCTCGACCTCACCGTCGGAGCCGGCGGACTGATCCTGCAGGTCGACCTGTCGACCCCGGTCGAGTTGGTCCCCGCCCCGTCCCGCCGGGGAGCGGTGGCCGAACCGCAGGAGGTCGCTGCGGTGCTCGTCGCCCCGTCACGACCCGGGGAGCTGCTGCGACTCGCGGAGTCCCGACGGATCGCCGTCGCCCGACGCTGAGGTCCCGCCGCCGAGGACGACCTCGACGCCGTTCGCGGTCGCACCGAACAGCACGACCGACTGACCGGGCGCCACCCGCCGCTGGGGGCTCCGCCATCGGATCGTGGCGCTGGTGCCGCCGGCGGTCTCGACCGTCGCGGGTCGCACCTCGCCGTGGGCCGAGCACTGCACGGACACCTCGGTCCCGGGGGCGAGCGGTCGGCCTCCGGCCCAGCGCACCCGTTCGAGCGCGACGCCGTCGCCGACGAGCCGTTCGGGCGGACCCACTGTCACGGTGCGGGCCGCGACGTCGACGTCGAGCACGAACCGGCGGTCCGCTCCCCCGGCCAGGCCCAGGCCCCGCCGCTGGCCGATCGTCACCAGCTCCACGGCGTCGGTTCGCCCCACGGTGCGGCCGTCGACGTCGCGGATCTCGGCGGGGTGCAACGCCATCCGCTCGGCCAGGAACGCGGCCCGGCCCTCGGCGCGGGTGATGAAGCAGACGTCCTGGCTGTCGGGCTTGGTGGCGGTGCGCAACCCCAGCGCCGCGGCCCGGGCCCGGACCCGGTCCTTGGTCATCTCGCCGACCGGCATGAGCACCCGCCCCAGATCCGAGTCGACGATCGGGTGCAGGACGTAGCTCTGGTCCTTGGCGACGTCGACGCCCCGTGCCACCAGGTGCCTCCCGTCCGCGTCCCTCACGATGCGGGCGTGATGGCCGGTGGCCACCGCGTCGAAGCCCAGCACGTCGGCGCGCTGCACAAGGGCGTCGAACTTGAGGTGGCGGTTGCACTCGACGCACGGGTTGGGGGTGCGGCCGGCGGCGTGGTCCGCCACGTAGGGGTCGACGACGTGGCGGTCGAACTCCTCGGAGAAGTCGAAGACGTGGTGCTCGACTCCGAGTCGGGCCGCGGCCCGCCGGGCGTCGGCCACCTCGGTCGCCGAGCAGCACCCGGTGTCGGACGGTCCGCCCCACAGGCGCATGGTGACCCCGACGACGTCGTGGCCCCGCTCCTGAAGCAGCGCGACCGCCACCGACGAGTCGACGCCGCCGGACATGGCGGCCAGCACGCGCACGTCACCCCTCCCGGTCGGGGGTCAGGCGGCGTACAGGGGCGCGGAGCCGTTCGACGGTGGCAGCGATCACCTCGACGGCCCGGTCGACCTGGCCGTCGGTGGCGTCGTGGCCGAGGGTCAACCGCAGCGCTCCCCGGCGGCGGCCGTCTGAGGCAGCGTCGGCGCCGATGGCGGCGAGCACGTGCGACGCGGCCGCCGCTCCCGACGCGCAGGCGGACCCGGCCGAGGCCCTGACGCCGGCGTCGTCGAGCAGGAACAGCAACGGCTCGGAGTCGACGTCGTCGATCAGCAGGTGCGCGGTCCCCGCCAGCCGCGGAGTGCTCGACGCGACGGTGGGCACCACCCCGGGCACGCCGCCGAGCTCGGACTCGAGGCGGTCCCGCAGCCCCGAGACCCGCCGCACCACCTCGTCACGCTCGCGGTCGAGCGCCGAGAGGGCGGCGGCCATGCCGACGATCCCGGCGACGTGGGTGGTGCCGGACCGACGTCCGAGCTCCTGTCCCCCGCCGGGCAGCAGCGCCCGCAGCGGCGTGCCCGACCGGACCACCAGCGCACCGACGCCCCTCGGACCTCCGAACTTGTGCGCCGACACCGACACCAGCGCGGCGGGCGTCGCCACCCGGCGCAGGTCGAGCCACGCCGCGGCCTGCACGGCGTCGGTGTGCAGCGCAGCTCCCGGCGCGTGCTCGGCGACGACCGCGGCGACCTCGGCCAGGTCGTTGAGCGTGCCGATCTCGTTGTTGGCCGCCATGACCGACACCAGGCCGACCTTCCCCGGCAGCGACAGCTCGGCGGCGAGCGCGTCGAGGTCGATCCGTCCGTCGCGGTGCACCGCCACGGTCGATCCGCCCAGAGCGGTCACCGTGGCGAGCACCGCCGGGTGCTCGACCGCGGAGCACACGACGCGGTCCGCCCGGGTGGGGATCCCGCCGGTGACGGCGTGCACGTCGGCCTCGGTGCCGCCCGAGGTGAACACGAGCTCGCTCGGGGCGCACCCCAGCAGGTCGGCCAGCTGCTCGCGTGCCTCGTCCACCGCTCGCATCGCGTCCCGGCCGAGTGCGTGCGCGGAGCTCGGGTTGCCGTAGCGGCCGGCCAGGAACGGCGCCATCGCCGCCCGGGCCTCGGCCCGCAGCGGCGTCGTCGCCGCCCGGTCGAGGTCGACGACGGGCCCGTCGGGTCCCGGGCGCGGGCGCGTCGTGTCGTCGGCCGGGATCACCCCACCACGCTACGCGCCCGGCAGCGGCCTCGTTCAGGCCCGGGGCAGGTCGCGGAACGCCACGTCCTTGTCGACCCGGATGTCGCCGGGCAGGCCCAGCACCCGCTCCCCGATGATGTTTCGCTGCACCTGATCGGTCCCGCCGCCGATGCGGGGTGCCCACTGGCCCATGAACAGGTCCTGGAATCGACCCCCGTAGGGGGCGTCGTCGCCCATCAGCGCCCCCGCCGCGCCCTCGATGTCGAGCATGAGGTCGCCGCCGACCTCGTAGCGGGCCGACACCGCCAGCTTCATCACCGAGCTCTCCGGTCCGGGGGGACGCCCGCTGGCCGCCGCGGTCCGCACCCGGTAGCCGAGGAACCGCAGGATCTCGTCGCGGATGTACATGTCGGCCAGCCGCTGGCGGATCAGCGGGTCCCCGAGCCGGCCGGACTCCCGGGCCAGCTGCACCAGCTGATCGACGCCGTACATCGAGCCGCCGCCGATCGAGGCCCGCTCGTTGGTGAGCATCGTCAGCGCCACCCCCCAGCCCGAGCCGACCGGGCCGATGGTGTCGGCGACGGGGACGCGGACCTCGTCGAGGAACACCTCGTTGAAGTGGATGGTGCCGTCGATCTGACGCAGCGGACGGACATCGACGCCCGGAGCGCGCATGTCGACGGCGATCGCGGTGATCCCCCGGTGCTTGGGCACGTCGGGGTCGGTCCGCGCCAGCAGGATGCCCAGGTCGGAGTAGTGCGCCCCGGTCGTCCACACCTTCTGGCCGGTGACCACCCACTCGTCGCCGTCGCGCAGCGCCCGGGTCGACAGGCCGGCCAGGTCCGATCCCGCACCCGGTTCGCTGAACAGCTGGCACCAGATGTCGTCGGCCCGCAGGATCCGCGGAAGGTGGTGGCGTCGCTGCTCGTCGGTGCCCCACTCGATGAGCGTCGGACCGACCATGTCCGTGCCCACCGTGAACATGCGTCCGACGACGTCGTAGTGGGCCTCCTCGGCGGCGAACACCCCGGCGAGAAGCGGCGACAGGTCCCGGCCGCCGAGCTCGGCCGGCCACGACGGCGCCGCCCAGCCGCTGTCGGCCTTGGTGCGCTGCCAGGCCCGCGCCTCGGCGACGAGCGCCTCGTCCTCGGCCTCGGTGCGGGTCCGGTAGGTCCGCATGCCGGCCAACGCCTCGGGATCCCGGCGCACGGCGTGCTCGTCGAGCCAGGCCCGCACCTCGGCCCGCAGCGCGATCTCCTCGGGGCTGTCGTCGAAGTCCATATCCCCGCCAGTGTGGTCCAGAACTGGAACCGGGTTCTCATCTCCCCGCGACGCCAGGGCCCGCCCATGGGGGGGCCAGTGGCGCGAGGCCGAGCGCGGCATCGGCCAGGAGGCCGCCCTGGCGGAGCTGGAACGCCGACGCGACGCACACCAGGAACAGCTCGGGATCGATCACCGCGGGCGGCGTGTGGGCGATCCGGACCCGTACCCCCTCGGCCAACCCGAGCGCGATCGACCGCCGGGCGCCCCCCTGCAGCTGGTCGACGCGGAGAAGGAACGAACGGACCAGCGAGAAGTCCTCTTCGTCGAGCGCACCGACGTCGAGGGTCGACACGTAGTGCTCGTAGCCGACAGGAGGGTGGAACGCGATCGGCACCGCGGCCGCCGGGTCGGTGCGGCTGCGGATGACCACCGTGCCCGCGGCCATGTCACCGGAGCGCTGCGAGGTCGTGGAGAACATGGCGGTGACCGTCGCCAGGAAGCCGAGGCTCAGGTAGAAGTCCACCAGTCCGACCACGCCGCGGACCATCGACTGGCGCGTCGTCACCGGCGATCCGTCCGCCCCGACGGCGCGCAGGCCGAACATGGCCTTGCCCACGCTGCGGCCGTTGCTCGCCACCTCCATCGCGATGGGCAGGACCAACAGCACCGCCACCGTCAGCACCAGGGCCACGAGCACCGGACTGACCCCCGCCGGGAGAGCGAACCCGACGACCGTTCCCAGGACCGACGCCGCCACCAGCTGCACCGCCAGGTCGACCAGGCGGGCGAAGGCCCTCGTGGCCACACCCGCGGTGGGCAGCTCCAGCAGGACTGCTTCGGGGGTGACGGTTCCGGCGTGCATCGACACCGAGGCTACGGGCCTAGCGTGGGCAGCACAGGCGCCGAACCAGCACAGCCGACCACCGGAACATGGACATCGACCGCTACACGCAGCGACACGACCCGACCTGGCGTCGGCTCCAGCAGCTGGCCGACCGGGCCCGATCGACGCGCCGGCGGGTCGACGACGACGAGATCGCCGAGCTGGTCTCGCTGTACCAGCGGGTGTCGGCCCAACTCAGCCACGCCCGCACCACCTACGCGGATCCCGCGCTGAACGCCCGCCTGAGCCAGCTGCTCGGCGAGGCCCGGGTGGTGATCTACCGGAGGCGATCGAACCCGGCGCGGGCCGTCGCCACCTTCGCGACCCGCACCTTCCCGGCAGCGGTGTGGTTCAGCCGTCGGTTCATCGCGGTCGCCGCGCTCGCGTTCCTGGTCCCCGCGTTCGCCTTCGGGATCTGGCTCGCCCACTCGCCGCAGGTGCTCGACGCCAGCATCCCGCCCGAGCTGCAGCAGGTGATCGCCCAGAAGGAGTTCGCCGACTACTACCGCTCCGACGCCGCTCAGAACTTCGCCGGGCAGGTCACCGTCAACAACGCCTTCGTCGCGTTCCTCACCTTCGCTCTGGGCGTCGTGCCCGTACTCGGTCCGGTGTCGGTCCTGTTCAACAACGGGCTCAACGTCGGGGTGATGGGCGCGGTCATGCACCACGCCGGGGAGGGCCCCCAGTTCTGGGGGCTGATCCTGCCCCACGGCCTGCTCGAGATCGCGTCGATCCTCGTCGCCGGAGGCGCCGGACTGCAGCTGTCGTGGGCGATCATCGCCCCCGGCGACCGGACGCGGGCCGCGGCGCTCAAGGACGCGGGACTGCGCTCGGTGGTCATCGTGATCGGCCTGGTGGCCTGCTTCGTCGTCGCCGGCTTCATCGAGGGGTTCGTGACCCCCTCGGAGTTGCCCACCGCCATGCGGATCGGCATCGGCGTCTCGGTGCTGGCGCTGTTCGTGGCCTACATCGTCGGATTCGGTCGGCAGGCGGTGTGCGACGGCGCCACCGGGTTGTTCGGCGAGGAGTCCCCGGGCCGGCGCACTCCATCGCAGTTCGACACGGATCGCCCCGACCCCGCAGACTCTCCGGCGGAGCCAGGGACAGAACCGTTGAGAACCACCACAGCATGACCTTCTGGGCGCGCCTCGAGAACCGGGGCCCGTGGCTCGAGTCCGACGTCGTCGTGCGATCCGACACGTTGGAGGTCCACCCGCTGGTCGGAACGGTCCCGGTGCACACCGTCGAGATCGACGGCCTGACCGGGGTCGAGGACGGCCCGGCGGTCGGCCCCGACGAACGGGTGGTCACCCTCCACTCCGACGACGGGACCCGACTCCAGCTCCGTGGCAGCGCCCTGGGTGTCAGCTCGCTGGTCGCGGCGATGGGCCCCTGGCCCGACGACACGACCGATGACGACGCGACCGATGGCGACGCGACCGATGGCGACGCGACGGGTTCCCCGCCGGCCGAAGCCGGCGACCCCGTCGATCCGCTGGCACCGGCGGATCGAGCTCAGGGGCCCCGCTGGCGCTTCCCGGCGGTCGTGGCCGGCGCCGCGGCGTTCATCGTGGCGCTGGGGTTCTGGAACCACAGCGCCAACCAGCAGGAGCTGCGCGAGCTCGCGGCCCGCAAGCACCCGACGACCTCCGCTCCCACCACGTCGACGACCACGCAACGACCCCCGCCCACCGCAGCCCCGACCACGGCTCTGCTCCCGCCGCCCGAGGTGCTGGGCACCACGACGATCCGACCCCCGGCCTCCACGACGGTGCCCACCCGGCCGACGACCACCGCCCCGCGGGTGCCGACGACCACCGCACCGATCCCGACCGCGCCCGGAACCCGGCTGCTGATCGGTTCGGTGTCGCTGCGACAGGTCCAGCACTGGGGTGACACCGTCCCGGAGTGCCGCGGCGTCGGTCAGCTCTCCGACGTCGGGACCGGGACACCGGTCGTGGTCCGCAACGCCGAGGGAGCGATCATCGCGGAAGGGACTCTCGGGGGGTGTCGGTTCGTGGCGCCCGGTTCGGAGCTCAGCGCGTCCACCCCGGCTCCGCAGACCGACGGGTCGATCGGCGGTATCCCCCGATTCGACCTGCAGATCGCCGACATCGCCGACTCGTCGCGCTACACCGTCCAAGTGGGTCGCTACGACCCGGTCGGCTTCTCCCGCAGCGAGATCGGCTCCGGCGTGTGGCGCATCCGCATGGTCATCTCGGCCGGCTAGAGCCGACCGGTCGACTTGGCCAGCAGGTACGCGTCGGTCACCTCGACGCCGAGGCGGCCCGGTGCCGCGTCGACCACGGTCGCTCCCAGGGCCCGCAACCGGGCCGTGGTCCGCCGCCGGTCCTCGAGCGCCTGCAACGCGGCGACCTGGCGGAACGCCTCCTCGGCGTCGGTCGGCCGACGGTGCGCCCAGCGCAGCACCTGCGGGTCCTGGACCGCGGCGACCACCACTAGGTGGGTGCGGGTGATCAGCGGCAGCGCCGGGAGCACCGAGTCGGCCACGGCCTGCTCGTTCAGGTCGGTGAGCACCACCAGCATCGCCCGACGCCGGTACCGGGCGACGACCTCGGCGAAGGCGCCGGTGTAATCCGACTCGGCCAGCTCCGGCTCGAGCCGGTACAACGCCTCGGACACCCGGCTCAGCTGATCGGAGTGCCGTGCGGGTGGGACCACCGCGCGCACCCGACGGTCGAAGGCGACCAGACCGCAGCGGTCGCCCAGCCGGGTGGACACCGCGGTCAGCATCAGCGCAGCGTCCATGGCGTGTTCGACCCGGGGCACGTCCGCCACCCGGCCCGCCATGATCCGACCGTTGTCGAGCACCACCACGACGCTCTGGTTGCGCTCCGCCCGGTAGGTGCGCACGATCGGCTTGCCCGCCCGGGCCGTCGCGGTCCAGTCGATGCGACGGAACTCGTCATCGGGGCCGTACTCGCGGAGCTGCTCGAACTCGGTCCCCCCGCCCAGCCCGCGAGCTGATCGCAGTCCCACCTCCAGGATGCGGGCCCGCCGGATCCGGATCTCGGCCTCCTCCCGCGACGGGAAGGCCGGATGGACCCGCAGGACGGTCGCCAGGGGCACCGACCGCTGCCGGGCCCCCAGGCCGAGTCGGCCGTCGATGCGGATCGTGAGCCGGTCGAGCTCGAAGCGGCCGCGACGCGTCGGGCGGATGCGGGTGGCGACGCGGGCGACGTCGCCGGCGGGGATCGACACGTCGAAGCGTCGGGCTCCGGCGCCGAGCGACGGGGCCAGCTCGTCGGCGACGGTCACCTTCAGCCGACGCCGGGCCTCGGAGCGCAGCACCCACGTCACCTGTCCCTCCCGGCCGACCTCGAGCACCGGGGGGTGGCGTCGTTCGAGGACGAGCTGGCCCGGGCGGGTCCCGATCCCGGCGTCGAGGAGCGCCAGCACGACGAGCACCCCGGTGACCGCCGCGACCGCGGCCCACACCGGGAGGTCCTCGGCGCGTCCGGTCAGCGGGAACGCCAGCAGGGCCGCGGCGACGGCCACGGCGAGGAGGGCCAGCCGACGGGTGGGCAGCAGGTTCATGCGGGAGCGGCGGCGCGTTCGCTCAGCGAGGGGCGGGGACGGTGGCCAGGATGCTGTCGAGCAGTCCGTCGGCGGTGACGCCGTCCAGCTCGAGCTCGGGCCGCACGATCAACCGGTGGCGCAGGGTCGGCTTGGCGACGGCCTTGACCTCGTCGGGGGTGACGAAGCTGCGACCCGACAGCCACGCCCACGCCTTGGATGCGTGCAGCAGCGCGGCCGCGCCGCGGGGCGACACGCCGAGCTCGACCGACGGCGAGTCGCGGGTCGCCCGGCAGAGGGCGACGATGTACTGCTGCACCGTGGGCTGCACGTCGACCAGCTCGACCTGCTCCCTGGCCCGGAGCAGATCGGTGGCGGTGGCGACCGGGCGGACCCCGGCCGCGACCACGTCGTGGGGGTCGAGGCCCCGATGGTGGCGGGCCAGGATCTCGGCCTCCTGCTCGAAGGTCGGGTAGCCGACCAGCAGCTTGAACATGAACCGGTCGAGCTGGGCCTCGGGCAGCGGATAGGTGCCTTCGTGCTCGACCGGGTTCTCGGTGGCGATCACCACGAACGGGTCCGGCAGCGCTCGGGCGACGCCCTCGGCGGTCACCTGCCGCTCCTCCATGGCTTCGAGCAGGGCGCTCTGGGTCTTGGGGGGCGTCCGGTTGATCTCGTCGGCCAGGAACAGGTTGGTGAAGATCGGACCCTGCCGGAACCGCATCCCCTCCGCGGACCCCCGATCGAGGACGAGCTGGCCGGTGACGTCGGACGGCATGAGGTCCGGGGTGAACTGGACCCTCCCGAACTCGAGGTCGAGGGCTCTGGCCAGGGTCTTGACCAGGAGGGTCTTGGCCACCCCGGGCACGCCCTCGAGCAGCACGTGTCCACGGACCAGAAGCGCCGCGATCAGACCCGACAGCGTCCCCTCCTGGCCGACGACCACCTTGCCGATCTCGTCGCGCAGCGCCACGATCGGCACCCGCGGATCGGGGTACGGCGGCGGGGGCGATGCGGGTGGCGGGTACCCCTGGGGGTCATGGCCCGCGGTGTGGTCACCTGGGTGGGACATGGTTCTCGAGGACCTCCTGACGGATGTCGGACAACGACGACGCCAGACGCACCAGCGCCTCGGCGGAAGGGACGGGGCCGTCACCGAGTACCGCGGCGACGGCGTCGACGTCTCGGCCGGACCGGGTCGACACGACCCGGACGACGGTCTCGGGCGGCGCATCGGGCGGGACGCCCAGCCCACGCGCCAGGTCCCGTCGGGCATCGGAGCGCAGCACGTCCGCGGCGCGCTGCGCGCTGCCCTTGCGACGCATCAGGTCGCCGACGGCGACGACCAGCTCGGACCCGGCGATCTCGACCGGCATCCTCTCGACCACCACCGGTCCGAGCCGCCGGGAGCGCCACCACGCGTAGAGGAGGAACGCGGCCACCAGCTGCACCAGCGCCAGCTTCACCCCGGTGGGCAGGAGCTCGATCGGGTTGCGGGTGCCGTCGGGAGAGACACCCGCGGTCGGCACCGCGTCGACGAAGGTGACCGACGTGCCCTCGGTCGCTCCGGCCCCGGTCGGCCCGAGCAGCCGCAGCGCGACGGCCGCGTTGTCGAGGGGTTCGCCGCCGTCCTCCTTGTCGGGCTGCAGCCGGGCGTTCGCCCACAGGTACGGCGAGCTCAGGGTGATGAGCGTCCCGGCCCCGTGGTCCTCCTCCAGAACGTGGGTGCCGCGGACGTCGCCGTAACAGCCCCGTGCCTCCGCGCCGGCGTCCCCGGCGGTGACGGGTGTCCCGAACGCGGTGTCGATCGGCCCGAGCCCGTCGAGGCGGCCGATGTCGCAGGCCCCCTGGCGGGTCGGCTCGGCCGGGGTGTCGGCGAGCACCCGGGCCGGGACCGCGGGCACCCCGCCACCGACGCCCGGGTCGGGTTCATCGGGGTCGGACCCACCGGGGTCGTCGGACCCGGATCGTCGGGGGGCACCGAGCACCACGGTCGCGCCCGCCTCGGCCGACTCGAGGGCGGCCCGGTACTCGACCGCGGTGAGCAGGTCGGGGTCCGGCACCACCATGACCGACCCGGCCGGCACCGGGTCCGTGCCGAGGAGAACCGGCGCGGTCGAGTCGACCTCCGCACCCCGATCGCGCAGCAGGAGAGCCAGGGCGCGGTAGCCGTCCGGCGCCGACGACGCGGGATCGAACGCCACGACGACCTCCTGGCGGGAGGTGACGACAACGAGAGCGACCACGACCACGGCCAGGACCGCACCCCCGATCCAGGTGATCGCTCCGCCGCTGCGCCCCGCGGCCGCCGACGCCGTCACGCTCCCTCCCTGTCAGAGCCGACCGGTGCGGCGAGGACCCGCCCGGCGGCCGTTCGGAAGCGGGCGTTGCCCTCCGCGTCGGTCGGGACGTCCGCGTACCAGGCCAACTCGAACAGGAGGCAGCAGGTGTCGAACTCGTCGACCGCGTCCGGGGTGGTGGCGGCCAGGTCGCCGCGCAGCTCGCCGGTCGTGCGGCCGGGTACGTCGGGGAGCTGGCGCCGGTCGACCAGGACCCGGACCAGGTGCCGGTAGCGGGCCCGCAGCGCCTCCTTCCAGCGACCCTGGGACTCGAGGCGCTCGGCATCGGAGCGCCACTCGTCGGCCCGGCGACGGTGTTCGACCTCGGTCGGGCTGAGGGGGTCCTCGTCCTCGCCGCGCTCGCGACGGCTGCGGTTGGCGATGACCCAGACCGCCACCACGACCAGCGCCGCGACCGCGGCGATCATGATCAGCCAACCGAAGAGCGTGCCGATGCCGCCGCCGAAGGACCCCCCGGCCGCGGTCTCGGCGGGCGCGAACAGCTTGGAGAGCTGTTCGCCGATCCACTCGGAGATCCGTTCGAGCACGGACGGCGAGTAGTCGAACTCGGGCCGCGCCATGACGTCGCGCACCGCGGCGCGAGCCTGCTCGGAAGAGACCGGGACGTCGGGGTCCGAGCCCTGGGCACCGGCGGCCGTCGACACCGCGGCCGCCACGACGATCGTGGCGAGAGCGGCGACGAGGATCCTGATCGACGCCGGGACCCGCTCACGCGACCAGCGCACGGGCCTCCTGTCGACGCAGCAGGTCGAAGCCCTCGGCCCGACAGCGCAGATCGATGTACGCCCGTGCCGCGATGCAGGCGATCAACGGCAACGTGATCAGACGCGTGAGCGACCCGGCCTGCTCGACGACCAGCATCCAGCCCTCGGGCAGGCCGAGCATCGAGATCAGCGCCGCGGGACCCAGGGCGAGCGCCACCCGGACCACCGACGCGATCACGAACCCGCCCACGCAGATGACCAGTGCGTTGCCGTACGCGCTGCGGGTCAGACGGAGGCTGCGGCCGAGCGTCGCCCACGGTCCGCTCCGCTCCACCGCCGCGATCGGGGCGGCGATGAACAGCAGGGCGTCGACCAGGAAGAAGCCGACCCCGCCGGCGCACGCGGCCGCGAACCGGGCGGTCCCGGCGACCAGCACCACGACCGGCACCACCCAGGCCCGACGCGCAACGGCTCCGACGACGGTCCCGAAGGTCTCGTCACGTCCATCGAGCCACCCGGCGACGAGGACACCGACCGCCATCCCGAGCAGGAACAGCCCGATCGCCCGGAGGGCCAGCACGGTGAGCGTCGACCAGAACGGCAGCGAGGATCCGGTGTCGAGGAGTTGGAGCTGCGGCAGGTCCTCGGCGGTGGACGGGGTCCCGAACCGCAGCGCCATCACCAGGTCGAGCGCCTGGGCGGGGACGACCACGACCGCGGTCAGGGCCAGCAGTCGACCGAAGCGGAACCGCAGCAGGGCGAACGCCGAGTCGAGCACGGCGCCCGGACCGATCACGCCCAGCTGGCGCAACGGGTTGCCGTCGAGCGCCGAGGCCGGGTCATCGGCCGCGTCGCGAGGTCCGCCGCGCCGCGGGCGCTCGGCCCGGGCGTCGCCGCGGGCGACCGCCACGCCGGCCGACGGTCCCAGCGCCGTCGGCGACGACCCCGCAACGCTCGGGGGTGTCGAGGGGCGGTCCGGTGCCACCCACTGCGCTCCCGCTCCGGTCCCCTCCGACATCGGGCCATTCTTGCCGACCCGGACCGTCGCACCGACCCGGACCGGTGCCGGGCTTGGCAGACTCACCCCGTGGACCCGGCCGCCGACGACCGCTTCGATCCCGCCACCTACGGGCGGAGCTTCGCGGACGTGTACGACGCCTGGTACCCCGCGGACGAGGTCACCGGGGCGACCGTCGCCCACGTCGCCGCGCTGGCCGGACCGGGAGGTTCGGTGCTCGAGCTCGGGGTCGGCACCGGTCGCCTGGCGCTGCCGCTGGCCGAGCGCGGCCTGTCGGTGACCGGTCTGGACGCGTCTCCCGACATGTTGGATCGCCTCGCCGCCAAGGATCCCGACGGTCGAGTGCGGGCGGTCCCGGGTGACGTCGCGCGACCCGACGGAAACGGTGCGGTCGGGTGTCCGCCATGGCCCGACGGTCCGTTCGACGTGGTGCTCGCGGCCGGGAACCTGCTGTGCAACGTCGTCGACCCCGACGCCCAGGCCGCGGCGGTGGCGGGCGCGGCGGCCCGACTGCGTCCCGGAGGGCACCTGGTCGTCGAGGCGTTCGTCCCCGCCCCGCTCGCCGCCGGTCCCCGGCTCAGCGCCCGCGAGGTCCGCTCCGATGCCGTGGTGCTCATCGCCACCGACGCCGATCCCGACACCGGTGTGGTGCTCGGGAACCACGTCGAGTTGCGCGACGGGGAACCGGTCCGCCTGCGGCCGTGGCGGATCCGTGTCGTCGCCCCGGCCGAGATCGACTCGTGGGCAGTCGCCGCGGGCCTGGAGCTGGTGCAGCGGCGCGACCACTGGGGTGCCGACGGCCCGGCGTCGGACGGGACGGTGTCGCTCTACCGTCGCCCCTGAGCCCGACCCGGGCTCAGTACCACCCGCCCACGGCCAGGACTCCGGCCGCGACCACGGCCAGCGCGCCCAGGCCGAGGGCGGTCAGTGCCAGGAAGGCGTGGCGGATGCCGACGGTGGTCTCGGGCGTCTGCCGCGGCACGACGATCAGCCCGGCCGCCGCTCCGGCGAGCAACCCGCCGACGTGACCGCCGACGGAGATGCCGGGGATGGCGAAGGTGAGGACCAGGTTGATCAGCACCAGTCCGCCCAGCCCGGTGTGCCAGGGGTTCTGACGGGCCCTCAGCTGCAGGACCACCAGGGCACCCATCAGTCCGAACACGGCACCGGAGGCGCCGAGGGTCGGGTCGTTGGGCGACATCAGCATCACGCCCAGCGCCCCGCCGAGCAGCGACACGGCGTACAGGAGGCCGAAGCTCAGGTGGCCGAGCACCGGTTCGAGCTCCTTGGCCAGCAGCCACAGCAGCACCATGTTCATGAGCAGGTGTAGCGGCGTGGCGTGCATGAAGCCGCCGGTGACCAGGCGCCACCACTCTCCCGCCGCGACCGCCGGGCCGAAGGTGACCAGGTGCTCGTAGACTGCCCCGCGGGCGCTGGTCGACCCTCCGACCACCACCGTCAGGGCATAGAGGGCGACGTTGAGGGCGACGAGCACCTTTCCGACGACCACATCGGCCCCGCCGCCGCCGAACGCGGCGCGACCCGACACCACCTTCTGCGGACGGGCGTGGGTGCACTCCGGGCACTGGTAGCCGACCGATGCCGGGACCATGCACTGCACGCAGATCGGCCGACCGCAACGCTGGCAGCCCACCCCACCGGCTCGGTCCGGGTGGCGGTAGCAGACGGTCAGCCGGGGCGGCTCCGCCGTCGGCGGTCCGGGCGCGTCGGTCACGAGGTCAACCTATCGGCCGGATTCTGAGGTCGGGAAAGCGACAAGGTGTGTCGCTGAGCACCCCTATATCGACAGGGCGACGACGGCGAGTGGGGGCAGGGTCAGGCGCAGCGAGAACGGCTGGCCCTGCCAGGGCGTGTCGACATCGGCGGCGAGCACCGCTCCGCCGTCGGGGACCAGCTCGTGGCCGCTGCCGCCGTAGCGCCGGGCGTCGGTGTCGAGCAGCACCCGCCAGTCGCCCTCGAACGGCACGCCCAACCGGTACCCCGGTCGCGGAACCGGGGTCAGGTTGGCCACCACCACGACGACCTCGGCCGGGGCGGGCTGTCCTGCTGCGGGGTCGCGGCTCGGGTGGCCGTCGGGGATCCGTCGCCCGAACGCGAACACCGAGTGGTCGCGGTCGTCCGCGTCGAGCCACCAGAAGTTGCCGTCGAGGTCGTCGTCGCCGGCCCACAGCGCCGGGGTGTCCGCCTGGAGCCGGTTGAGGTCGCCGACCAGGGTGCGCACGCCCAGGTGCGCCGGGTGCTGCAGCAGCCACCAGTCGAGCTCACGGTCGTGGGACCACTCCTGCTCCTGGGCCAGCTCACCGCCCATGAACAGCAGCTGGCGCCCCGGGTGCACCCACTGCCAGGCGAGCAGGGCCCGCAGGTTGGCGAACCGCTGCCACTCGTCGCCGGGCATCTTGGCGAGCAGCGACCCCTTGCCGTGGACGACCTCGTCGTGGCTGAGCGGCAGGATCCACCGCTCGTGACCGGCGTACACCATCGGGAAGGTGAGCTCGTGGTGGTGATGGGAGCGGTGGACCGGGTCGTGGCGGAAGTAGCCGGTCGAGTCGTGCATCCACCCCAGGTTCCACTTGCGGTCGAAACCCAGGCCGTCCCACGCGGTCGGGGCGGTCACCCCCGGCCACGACGTGGACTCCTCGGCCACGACCAGCGCTCCGGGGTGCTCGTCGTGGACCACGTCGGTCAGCTCGCGCACGAACGCCAGAGCATCGAGGTCCTCGCGGCCGCCGTGCTCGTTGGGCAACCACTCGCCGGCTCGCCGCGAGTAGTCGAGGTAGAGCATCGAAGCCACCGCGTCGACCCGCAGACCGTCGACGCGGAACTCCTCCAACCAGTAGAGGGCGTTGGCCACCAGGAAGTTCCGGACCTCGAGCCGGCCGTGGTTGAACACCAGCGTCCCCCAGTCGGGGTGCTCACCCCGTCGGGGGTCCGCGTGCTCGTACAGCGCGGTGCCGTCGAAGCGGGCCAGGGCGAACTCGTCGCGGGGGAAGTGCGCCGGCACCCAGTCGACGATCACGCCCAGGCCCCGGTCGTGGCACGTGTCGATCAGGTGGCGGAGGTCGTCGGGACTCCCCAGACGGGCGTCGGGGGCGTAGTAGCCGCTGACCTGGTAGCCCCAGGAGCCACCGAACGGGTGAGTGGCCACCGGCAGCAGTTCGACGTGGGTGAAGCCCAGCTCGACCGCCCAGTCCGCCAGCGGTCCGGCCAGCTGACGTGCGGTGTGGGAGCTCCCGTCGGGGTGTCGACGCCACGACCCCAGGTGCACCTCGTAGACCGACAGGCGGCCGTCGTTGCGCTCGGCCCGGGCCCGACGCCACGAGTCCGCCGGTTCGCTCCACGGAGATGCCACACCCAACGAGCGGGCCACCGCTCCATCGGCGGCGATCACCGAGGCGTTGCGGGGCGGCACCTCGGCCTGGCGGGCCAGCGGATCGGCGCGCAGCGTCACCCGGCCGTCGGCCCCGGCCACCTCGAACTTGTAGGTGTGACCCACCCCGGCGCGGGGCTCGACACCCCACCAGATGCCGCTCGAGGCGATCGGCGCCAGGTCGAGGGCATCGCCGTCGGCGTCGGACCAGTGCTCCCAGTCCCCGACCACCCGGACCCGATCGGCGTTGGGGGCCCACACCGCGAAGGTCGCGCCTCCACCGGGGAGGGCGTGGGCGCCGAGCAGCTCCCACAGCCGGCGGTGGCGGCCCTCGTTGAAAAGGTAGAGATCGACGTCGCCCGGCGGCGCCGGGTCCGGGCCGGGGGCGGCGTTCACGCGGGCTCGTCCGACTCGTCGGGCGGCGCGCCCGGCAGCTCGTCGTCGTAGTCGAGCAGCCGTTCGACGGCCCGGATCGGCAGGTCGACCAGATCGGGACGGTGGGCGAGCTCGTAGGCGACCTCGTAGACCGCCTTGTCCATCTCGAACACGCTGAGCAGCGCGTCCCGCGACGCCCGGGCCTGCGGCAGGAGCCGGTGCACGTCGTCGACGTCCGCGTAGCCCGACAGGAACGTGTTGACCGCCCGTTCCGCCCAGGCATCCGCGAGCAGCCGCAGCTCCCGGTCCGGCGACTCCATCTCCCGCAGCGCCATGCCCGCCGCGTAGTGGAACGACCGGGTCATGCCCGCCACGTCGCGCAACGGCGACGACGGACGGCGACGCTCATCGACCGGTCGGTCAGGTTCGCCCTCGAAGTCGAGCACCATCCAGCTCCGGGCCAGGCGCAGGACCTGCCCCAGGTGCAGGTCGCCGTGGATGCGGATGGCGCGGCCGAGGTCGTCCGCGGTGGAGAGCCGCTGGTACACCTCCTCGATCCGCTGGGTCTCGAGGTGACCCGACGCGACCCGGTGCAGCTGTGCGGTCATGTCGGCGGCCCAGGCCGCCCCGTCGGCGGGTTCGGAACCGAACGCCTCGGCCAGAGCCACGTGGAGGGCCGCGACGTCGCGTCCGAGCTGGTAGGCCTCCTTGGCGAAGTCCAGCTTGCAGTCCCGGGGCGGGCGACGGCGGTTGAACATCTCCCGCAGCGACGCCGTGGCCAACTCGACGCCGTCGCCGCGGCTGCGCTCGTAGCGGCGGGTGACCGCGAAGTCGGTGTTGCTGCGCCGCCACACCGCGACGGGCACCGGCACCGCGCCGAAGCCGATCCGGCCGAGCGCCTCGGTCACCTCGACATCGGGGTTGGGGCCGGGCTGCACACGCCGGAACACCTTGAGGATGTAGCGCTCGTCGAACACCAGCGACGTGTTGGACTGCTCGCCGGCCTGGGCCCGGACCGTCCGGACGTCGAGTCCGGGGGCCACGATCGAGCAGAACCGCAGGGCCAGCTCCTCGTCGGCCAGGGCGTCGAAGAGGTGCGCCTCGCCCCGGGGGGTCTCGAGCCGTCCGACGTGGGCGACGTCGGGGAGCTCGTCGGGGCACTCCGACGCGGCACCCAACGGGAGCTGGTACCACGTCGAGTCGCCCCGGCCGCCATCGGCGCGCACCTCGGCGAGCACCCACAGCAGGCTGGGCCAGCCGTCGACGAGTGTGTCGACCCGGCGGATGCGGACCCGGGGGTCGTCGACCGCGGCGAACCACCGCTGACCGGCCAGGAACGGAGGCAGCAGGCGGGCGAGCTCGGCGGAGAATGAACCAGCGTCGATGTGTCGTTTCTACCCGCTCGAGCCGGGCCGGTTCGAACCCGCCACCGCCGGGAGGCCCCTCGTCACGGGGTCAGGAGGCCGGTTCGGTGAGCTCGAACCAGAGGAAGCCGTAGGGAGGCAGCGTGACGAAGTAGGGCAGCTCGCCGATGGCGGGGAACGACACCCCGCCCATCAACTCGACCGGCACGCTGCCGGCGCGGTGCGACAGGAACAGCTCGGCGGGCTGGGCCTTGCCCGAGAAGTTGTTGACGCACAGCACCGGGCGGACCGACGGGTCGGCGCCCTCGGGTGGGGTACGCAGGTAGGCGAACACCGACGGGGTCGACACCTCGAGGATCTCGAAGCCGCCGGTGCCGAACAGAGCGTGCTGTTGGCGGACGTGGATGATGCGGCGCAGCCAGTTCAGGAACGACGCCCCGTCCCGACGCTCGCCCTCGATGTTGAGCGCCTGGAACCCGTACACCGGATCCATCAGCGGCGGCAGGTAGAGCTGGGCGAAGTCCGCGGTGGAGAACCCGCCGTTGCGGTCCGGGTTCCACTGCATGGGCGTGCGCACGCCGTCGCGGTCGCCCAGGTAGATGTTGTCGCCCATGCCGATCTCGTCGCCGTAGTAGAGGATCGGTGTGCCGGGCATGGAGAACAGCAGGGCGTGCAGCAGCTCGGCCTGGCGGCGGTCGTTCTCGAGCAGGGGGAACAGCCGCCGGGCGATGCCCACGTTGCGCCGCATGCGCGGGTCGCTGGCGTACTCGGCGTACATGTAGTCCCGCTCCTCGTCGGTCACCATCTCCAGGGTGAGCTCGTCGTGGTTGCGCAGGAAGATGCCCCACTGGCAGCCGTCGGGGATCTGCGGCATGCGGGCCAGGATCTCGGCGACCGGGGTGGACTCCTCGCGCCGCAGGCTCATGAACATGCGGGGCATGAGCGGGAAGTGGAAGCACATGTGGCACTCGTCGCCGTCGCCGAAGTACTCGACGACGTCCTCGGGCCACTGGTTGGCCTCGGCGAGCAGCACCTTGCCGGGGAACGCGGCGTCGACCTCCTTGCGGAGCCGGCGCAGGTACTCGTGGGTCTCGGGCAGGTTCTCGCCGTTGGTGCCGTCGCGCTCGAACAGGTAGGGCACGGCGTCGAGGCGGAACCCGTCGAGGCCGAGTCCCAGCCAGTGGGTCACCACGTCCAGCATCGCCTGCTGGACCTCGGGGTTGCGGTAGTTGAGGTCGGGCTGGTGGTGGAAGAACCGGTGCCAGTAGTACTGGCCGCGCACCGGGTCCCAGCTCCAGTTGGACGGCTCGGTGTCGGTGAAGATGATGCGGGCCTCGGACCAGCGCTGGTCGTCGTCGCCCCACACGTACCAGTCGGCCTTGGGGTTGGTGGCGTCCCGGCGCGACTCCTGGAACCAGGGGTGAGCGTCGGAGGTGTGGTTGACGACCATGTCGGCGATCACCCGGATGCCCCGGCGGTGGGCCTCCTCGATCAGCCGGGCGGCGTCCTCGGTGGTGCCGAAGTCGGGGTGCACCTGGTAGAAGTCCGAGATGTCGTAGCCGCCGTCGCGCAGCGGCGACGAGTAGAACGGCAGCAGCCACAGGCAGTCGATGCCGAGCCACTCCAGGTAGTCGAGCTTGTCGGTGAGACCGCGAAGGTCGCCGTTGCCGTCACCGGTGGCGTCGTAGAAGCCGCGGACGTGGACCTCGTAGAAGACGGCTCGGCGGAACCACTCGGGATCGGCGACGGGGAGGGACCCGGTGGACGGTGGCTGCATCATGGCGCGCTCCAGCGTACCGGCGCCCCCGCTTCCCACCGCTCCCCCGCGCTCCCCGTTCTGTTCGTTGTTTCACAACGCAGGCGTTGTGAAACAACGAACAGAACGGGAGGGGGCGAGGATGTGGGCCGGGCGCTCGGCGGGGTCGAGTCGCACGTAGTTGGCGGACCCGCCCCACGTGTAGGTGGTCCCGTCGAGCTCGTCGAGCACCCGGTACGGCGCACCGGCAGGGAGCCCGAGGGCAGCGGGATCCAGGTGGACGATCCCCTCCCGGGCCTCGGTGGGGTGCAGGTTGACCACGCAGATGACCGTGTCGTCGCCGCCGAGGACCCGACCGCCGACCACGGTCCCCGCCGGGACGTGGTGGGTGTAGGCCAGCAGGTCCTCGCCGTCGACGTCGAGGAACCGCAGCGAGTCGATCCGCTGCATCGACGGGTGCTCGCGACGGATCCGGTTGAGCGTGGCCAGCAGCGGCATCAGCGAATCCGAACGGTCCCAGTCCCGTTCGACCAGCTGGTACTTCTCGCTGTGGAGGTACTCCTCGTTGTCCTCCGACGCCGGCGCGTTCTCGCCCAGCTCGAAGCCCGAGTACACACCCCAGCTCGGCGACAGGGTGGCGGCGAGCACCGCCCGCAGAGCGAACGCGGCCAGCGTCCCGTCGCGCAGCGGTCCCGAGAGGATGTCGGGCGTGTTGGGCCAGAAGTTCGGGCGGAACCACCCCGCGGCCGGCCCACCGACCAGCTCCTCGCCGTAGCTGCGCAGGTCCCAGGTCGAGGTCCGCCACGTGAAGTACGTGTAGCTCTGGTGGAAGCCCACCTCGGCGAGGGCGTGCATCATCGACGGCAGGGTGAACGCCTCGGCCAGCAGCACCAGGTCGGGCCAACGCTCCAGCAGCTCGGGGATGACCCACGCCCAGAACGCCAGCGGCTTGGTGTGCGGGTTGTCGACCCGGAAGATCCGCACCCCCCGCTCGGCCCACGTCTCGAACACGCCGCGGCACGCCTCCCACAGCGCGACGCGGTCCTGGTCGCGATCGGGCCAGAAGTTGATCGGGTAGATGTCCTGGTACTTCTTCGGCGGGTTCTCGGCGTAGCGGATGGTGCCGTCGGGCAGGCGGGTGAACCACTCGGGGTGCTCGGCGGCCCACGGGTGATCGGGGCTGCACTGGAAGGCGACGTCGAGCGCCACTTCGACACCGAGCTCGGCGGCCCGGGCGACGAAGCGGTCGAAGTCCGCCAGCGTCCCCAGCTCGGGGTGCAGCGAGTCGTGGCCGCCCGCTCCGACCGGCAGACCGCCGTCGGCCGCCGGCGCGCCCGTCCCGGCGAGGCCGATCGCCCACGGGCTGCCGACGTCGCCGGGACCGGCCACCAGCGAGTTGTCCGGACCCTTGCGGTGGGTCACCCCGATCGGGTGGATCGGCGGCAGGTACAGCACGTCGAACCCCGCGGCGGCCACCGCCTCGAGCCGGTCCCACGTGCGCGCTCTGGGGACGAAGCCGCCCTCTGATCGGGGGAAGAGCTCGTACCAGCTGCCGAACACCGCCCGTTCCCGGTCGACGCGCAGGCGGTGCCTGCTCGACGCGACGGTCTCGACCGGGTCGGGGACCCCGTCGAGCAGCCCGGCGACCGCGTCGTCGAGACCGACGGCGAGACGCACCTGCTCCGAGCACGACGCGGACCGGAGCCCGGACACGGCGTCGCCCAGGCGGTCCCGGGCCGGCGGGTCGACCAGATCGAGCATCGATTCGATCAGGCGGGCGCCGACTTCGAACTCCACGGTCAGGTCCTGAGCCGCGGCGGCCCGCTCGCGCAGGTCGCGACGCCAGGTGGCGAAGCGGTCCCACCAGGCCTGGATCTCGAACTCGTACATCCCCGGAGCCCCCGGGGTGAATCGCCCGACCCAGCGCCCCGAGCCGTCCATGCGGTCCGCCAGCGGGGCGACGTCCCACGCCGTGGCGCCGATCGGCCGCCAGCGGACGCGTCCGGCGAGCAGGCCGTGGCCGTCGCGGACCAGGGTCACCGCCACCGGCACCGGGTCGCCGGCGACGCCGCGGGCGGGGAACCCGCCGGGGGTGACCGGCGACAGGTCCCGGAACATGATCCGCCCCAACGGCGGGGTCACCGGCGCCGGACCGCCATGTCGAAGCGACCGGTCGCCCACGGCAGGTCCTGGGTCGTCACCCAGATCCCGCTGATCGACAGGACCCGCACGCCGAGCACGGTCGGACGGCCGAGCACCATGAACGAGCGGTCCACGCCGGATGCCGGGTCGGTGATCGTGATGCGACCCGACACCGACGTCCCGCCCTCGGTCATCAGGTCGACCTCCATCACGGTCTCGCCGTCGACCAGCCGGGCCTTGAGCCGACCCGGCTCACCGTCGCCACCGGTGACCTCGCCCTGCACCTTGGGGTCCAGCAGGAACGAGTGGTTGAACTCGATCGGACCCCGCAGGTCGATGTCGAGGTACACGTCCTGCACCAGCGGACGCTGCACCGGGGCGACCGTCGTGGCCGTCGGCCCGGAGCGGACACGGCCCGAGTCGGGGTTGAGGAACAGCACGGGACCGTCGCAGGAGACCCGGCCGGCGTCGTTGCGGCAGTCCGCCGAGGTCACCCAGCGACCCTCGGAGGTCCAGCCCAGGGCCGACACCCCGAAGGTGGCGGTGTCGGGGGTCTCGGGTGGGGTGATGTCGATCGCGCGGCCGCCCTTGGACGAGATCAGCATCAGTCGTGAGCAGTTGCGGCCGCCGCCGTAGACGATGCGCGTCCCGTCCGGCGACACCGACGGGTTGCAGATCGAGTCGTCGCGGACCAGCGTCACCCGGTCCAGGGTCTGGGCGTCGACGCGGATCAGCTCCCGACGCCCCTTGGCCGGTCCGGCGGCCACGATGAAACGGCCGTCGGGGGCGAAGGCGGGGTCGTCGGCCGAGAAGTACGTCGGCGTCTCCTTCTCGGCCGTGGCACCGACCAGGGTGTAGCGCTGGTCGGTGCCGGGGATGACCGACTCGAGGAGCAGCAACCCGTCGGCGGGCGAGGCGGTCACCCCGACGTAGGAGCGGACCGACGGGTCGCCGAGCCGGGAGATCGGGGTGCCGTCGCGCTGGACGATCTTCACGACGTTGCCGAGCACCCCGACCGGCAACGGCACCCGGAACCAGGACGGGTCGTGCAGGGGTGCAGGGACGCTGGGCCGGGGCTCCGCCATGTCGGCGGTTCCGACCGCCAGGTAGGCCAGGGTGGACCCGGTCCCGTCCCACGCGATCGAGGGGTCACGGCCGAGCGAGGTGGTCGCTGCGTCCGAGGCGAGCACCGTGGGCGGCCCGCCGTCCACCGGCACGGTCACCAGGGTGTGGTCCGCCCTCACGAAGGCGACCAGGTCGGCGGTGGGAGCGATGGCGACCGCCGCCTGTCCTCCCCGACCCACGGCGGCACCCTGGGCGACCTCGATCGGGGCGCCGTCGCCCTGGCCCACCCACACCCGGCCATCGGCGGTGGCGTAGGCGACCGGTCCGGACGGGTCGGTCGTTCCGGTCGTGGCCGTCGACGACCCCGGTCCGGGCACCGTGGTGGTGGATGGGTCGACGCCCTGGGCGCGCACCGGCCCGGTCGCGGTGGCGACCACGACCACGGCGCCGAGAACGGCGAGCGCGACGAGCAGCGGACGGCGGGACATGCGTTGTCCCAGGCTACCGGCGGGTCGCCGTCGCCCTCCCGCGACTGCGCCGGCAACCCCCCGAGCGCCCTCAGGTCCCTCCCGGTGGGGCGGACCCGCACCGGCGCTACCCTGCCGGTGTGTGAGAGCGCTGCGTTCCTTCACCGTCCGCCCCCGACTGCCGGGGGGGCTCGAGCCGCTCGACCGCCTGGCCGGGAACCTGCGGTGGTCCTGGGACCGCCCCACCCGGGAGCTGTTCACGGGCATCGATCCGCGGGTCTGGGACGAAGGCGGACACGACCCCCGCCGTGTGTTGGCCGAGACGCCGACGGCCCGGCTGGAGGAGCTGGCGGCCGACCCGGCGTTCCTCGAGCGCCTCTCGGCGGTGACCGCCGCGCTCGACGCCTACGAGTCGCTCCCGCGCTGGTTCCAGGCCCAACTCGCCAAGGGTGCGATCCCCGCCACCGGCGGGGAGTCCGACCTCGACGGCGGCGTGGTCGCCTACTTCTCGCCCGAGTTCGGCATCGCCGAGGCCGTCCCGCAGTACTCCGGCGGCCTGGGCGTCCTGGCCGGGGACCACCTCAAGGCGGCGTCGGACCTGGGGGTCCCGCTGGTCGCCATCGGCCTGTTCTACCGGCACGGCTACTTCCGCCAGTCGCTCACCGTCGACGGCTGGCAGCAGGAGCGGTTCCCCGACCTCGACCCGTACGCCATGGCGCTCGAGCTGTGCGACGGCGTGCGGGTCTCTGTGGAGCTGGGCGAGCAGACGCTGATCGCTCAGGTGTGGCGGGCCACGGTGGGCCGAACGCCGCTGTACCTGCTCGACGCCGACATCGACGAGAACCCCCAGGACCTCCAGCTGGTCACCGACCGGCTCTACGGCGGCGACGTCGAGCACCGGCTCCGCCAGGAGATCCTGCTCGGCATCGGAGGCGTCCGGGCCCTCGAGGCGCTCGGCGTCCCCGCGCACGTCTTCCACACCAACGAGGGCCACGCCGGATTCCTGGGCCTGGAGCGCATCCGGATGCTGATGCAGCGCGACGGGCTGTCCTTCGCCGAGGCGTTGGAGGCTGTCCGCTCCGGCGCCGTGTTCACCACCCACACCCCGGTCCCGGCCGGCATCGACCAGTTCCCCCGCGAGCTGATCGAGAAGTACTTCGGCCGCTGGGCCTCCGAGTGCGGGATCGGTCTGGACGAGCTGATGTCGCTCGGCCACCGTCCGGGTGCGGACCCGTCGGACCGCTTCAACATGGCGGTGATGGGCATGCGCCTGGCCGAGCGACGCAACGGTGTGTCAGCGCTGCACGGCGAGGTCAGCCGGGCGATGTTCCACGACCTGTGGCCGGGCGTCCCCGAGTCCGAGACGCCGGTCGGCCACATCACCAACGGCGTGCACGGCGCGACCTGGGTCTCGTCGGAGATGGCGGGTCTGTTCACCGACTCGGTCGGCATCGACTGGCAGTGGGCGGACCCGGAGGCATGGGAGCAGGTCCGAACCGTCGACGACGACGTGCTGTGGGAGGCGCACCGCGCCGCCAAGGTGCGGCTCGTCGAGCACGTCCGGGAGCGGCTCCGCACTTCGGGCACGTCGCTCGGACGGTCCGCGTCGGAGCTGGCCTGGGTGGACGACGCCCTCGACCCCGACGCCCTGACGATCTGCTTCGCCCGGCGGTTCGCGACCTACAAGCGCGCCGCTCTGCTGCTCAGCCAGGCCGACCGCCTCCGCGCCCTGCTCGGCGACGAGGACCGTCCGATCCAGTTCGTGTTCGCCGGCAAGGCGCACCCCGCGGACGACAGCGGCAAGGAGCTGATCCGCCAGATCGTCGCGTTCTCCCACGACGTCGCGGTGCGGACCCGCTTCGTGTTCGTCGAGGACTACGACATGGCCCTGGCCCGGTCATTGGTTCAGGGCGCCGACATCTGGCTCAACACGCCGGTGCGGCCGATGGAGGCGTCGGGGACCAGCGGCATGAAGGCGGTCATGAACGGGGCGATGCACTGCTCGGTGCTCGACGGCTGGTGGGCCGAGTGCTTCCGGGCCGGCTCCGACGACCGCGACGGCGGTCGCGAGAGCGACGGACCGAACGGCTGGGCGATCTCGTCGGCCGAGTCGGTCGACGACGACGCCCGCCGGGCCGAGCTCGAGGCGAACAGCCTGTTCGACATCCTCGAGACCCAGATCGTGCCGACCTACCACTCGGCCGGGCCGACCTCGACCCCGACCGGGTGGGTGCGCGTGATGAAGGAGTCGTTGCGCACGCTCGCCCCGTTCGTCAGCGCGCACCGGATGGTGCGTGACTACACCTCGACGCTGTACCTGCCCGCCGCGTCCCGGGCGGTCGAACTGGCCGCCGACGGCTACTCCGCGGCCCGGGAGCTGGCCGGGTTCCGTTCCCGCCTGGACGCCCTCTGGCACCAGGTCCACGTCGACTCGGTCGACGTGGACGAGTCGGTCGCGGACCTCGGCGGCACCCGCCGGGTCACTGCCACCGTCGCGCTGGGCGAGCTCGGTCCGGATGAGGTCGAGGTGCAGCTGGTCGCCGGTCAGGTCGGTCAGTCCGGCGAGCTCGAGGACACCGTCACCGTGTCGATGACCGAGGAGGGCTCCGCTCGCGACGGCCACCGCGTCTTCGGCGCGGACGCCCCCATCCTCAGCGCCGGGCGCATGGGCGTGAACGTGCGGGTGGTCCCCCGCAGTCGGCTGGTCGACACCCCCCTGGAGCTGGGGCGCGTCGCCTGGGCTGGCTGACCAACGGCGCTGCCTGGGCTGGCTGACCGGCAGCACTGCCTGGGCCGGCTGACCAACGGGGATCAGGGGAACTGGGCCTTCCCGGGGCCGTCGCGCAGGAACGACCGCACGCCGACCGCCGCGTCACCGGTGGCGAACGAGTCGACGAACAGGCGCTGCTCCAACCGCAGCCCGTCGGACAGGGTCCCGTCGAGGCCGCCGTCGACGGCCCGCTTGGCCAGCGCCAGCGCGGCGGCGGGCCCCTGTGCCAACGCGGTGGCCAGCTCGAGCGCCGGGGCCAGGGCGTCGCCGTCGACCACCCGGTCGACCAGGCCGACGTCCAGGGCTTCGGCGGCGTCGACGGCCCGACCGGTGAGCACCATGTCCTTGGCGCGGGCCGGGCCGATCAGCCGGGCCAGGCGCTGGGTGCCGCCTCCGCCGGGGATGATCCCGAGCAGGATCTCGGGTTGGCCGAACCGGGCCCGGTCCGAGGCCACGCGCAGGTCGCAGGCCAGGGCCAGCTCGCATCCGCCGCCCAGGGCGACGCCGTTGACCGCGGCGATCGTCGGACAGGGCAGGGCGGCCAGGTCCTCGAGCGCGTCGAGGAACCCGGCGCCGATCTCGGCCACCCGCTCCGGCGCGGCCACCGCGAACGGCTCGTCGCCGCCGCGCTCGGCGAACTCGGTGATGTCGGCGCCGGCGGCGAACAGCTTGGGCCCGCCGGTCACCACCACGGCCCGGGCGCCGGCAGCTCGGAGCTCGCCGACGCGGTCGCGCAGCTCCGCCAGGACCGCGCTGCTGAGGGCGTTGACCTTGCCGTGGGAGAGGGTGAGCACGTCGACTCCGGCGTCGGTGCGCTCGTGTCGGACCAGCGGGCCGGGCACCTCGACGGGGTCCGGGTGGGCGGTGGGTTCGGTCATGGGCCCGGAATGTACCGGTCCCGTCGTCGCCGCTCGGCGTCGAGGCGACGCAGGGCGTCGGCCAGCCCGACCCGCTGGGCGGGGTCGGGTTCGCACGCGTCGGCCACCACCGCGTCGAGGCCCCGGGGCAGCACCGTCGGGTCCGGCGGACGGGCGACCGGCGGGCGCCGAGCGGTCGCGGCGGACCACACCGTCGCCGCCCACCCGTACACGTCGGAGGCGACCGTGGGCTCCGCGCCGTCGAGCCGCTCGGGAGCGGCCCAGCCCGGGGTGGCGGGCCAGCCCGGCCCGGTCCCGGCGCCGGCGTCGAGCACCGCGATCCCGAAGTCGGCCAGCACCGGGCGTCCGTCGTAGAACAGCACGTTTGCGGGGGTGACGTCGCCGTGGACGACGTCGAGGCGGTGTGCTGCATCCAGTGCGGATCCCACGGCCAGGGCCAGCTCGCACAGCTCGGCGGGGTCGGTGATCGGCGCCCGGTCCGTGCGGCCGGCGAGCGAGTCGTCGGCCAACGGGGTCAGGACCCAGCAGCAGTCGCGGTCGGTCCCCGCGGCGCTCACCGCGAGCACGTGGTCGTGGCGGAGTCGGGCCAGGGCTCGCAGCTCGCGCTCGAAGCGGTCCCGGGTCCGTTCCCTGGGGGGTCCGTCCGGGGGCAGCCCGATCACCTTGACCGCCACGTCGCGCCCGGAGCGCCGGTCCCGGGCCCGCCACACCACGGCGCTGCCGCCCCGACCGACGACCTCGATCAGACGGATCCCCGACGGCAGGTTGGTGGGGCGGAGGTGCTCCATCGGCTCACGGTACCGTTCGCATTCCCACCCGTTCCCCTTCCCACCCGTTCCCAATGCGGCCGGTAGTCTCGACGTGTGGCCGACCCCGAGGGCACCCTCACCGAGCTCCACTCGACCGTCGCACCCCGACTTCGGGGAGCCGGATTGCGCTACACCCGGTCCCGGCGACGGGTGATCGAGGTCCTGGCCGGAACGGACCGTCCCCTCACCATCCCCGACATCCTCGCCCGCGCCGGCACGCTGGCCCAGAGCAGCGTGTACCGGAACCTCAACGAGCTGATCGACGCCGGCGTCGTGCACCGGATCGTGGCCGGCGACGAGTTCAGCCACTTCGAGCTGGCCGAGGAGCTCACCCACCACCATCACCACCTGGTGTGCACCCGCTGCGGCCGGGTCGAGGACTTCGTCCCCACCGACGAGCTGGAGTCGAGCCTGCACTCGGTGCTGCGCGACGTGTCGGCCTCGAGCGGCTTCGCCCTCGAGCACCACCGGCTCGACCTGATCGGCACCTGCGCCGAGTGCACCCGGCTGACCGGTTGAACGACTGACGGACTGACCGGCTGCTCGGGCGTGGGTCAGTCGATCAACGCGTCGGTCGCGGCCCACGGATCGACGGTCCCGTCGAGAACCGCCCGACGCGCCGATGCCCACCGCGGGTCCTCCCCCATCGCCCCGGCCCGTTCGATCAGGCGGGCGACCAGCACCCGCCGCATCTCGTCGTCGACCCGTGCCTCCCGACGCCGGGCCCGTTCGCCGCTGTCCGTGCTGCGGCGCCGGTGATCCCGGATCGCCTCCCACAGCTCGTTCAGGCCCTCGTCACGGGTGGCCACCGTCTCGACGATGGCCGGGGGGTGGTCACCGCCGCGCAGAGCCAGCATGTTGTCGAGGTCACGCCGGGTGTCACGTGACCCGGGACGATCCGCCTTGTTGATCACGAACACGTCCGCGATCTCCATCAGACCGGCCTTGTTGGCCTGCACCGAGTCGCCCCAGCCCGGGTTCACCACGACGACGACGGTGTCGGCCGCGCCGGCGACCTCGACCTCGACCTGGCCGACCCCGACCGTCTCGATCACGACCCACGGGAAGCCGACGGCGTCGAGCACGCGCACCGCCTCGGGGGTGGCCACCGACAACCCTCCGAGGTGACCGCGGGTCGCCATCGAGCGGATGAACACGCCCTCGTCGAGGGTGTGGTCGGCCATGCGGACCCGGTCCCCCAGGATCGCCCCGCCCGAGAACGGCGACGACGGGTCGATCGCCAGCACGGCCAGGCGGTCACCCGAGGCCCGAACCACGCGGCACAGCGCGCTGGTCAGGGACGACTTGCCGGATCCGGGCGCCCCGGTGATACCGATCGTGTGGGCGGCACCCGCTCGGGGGAACGCGGCCCGGGCCACCGCCCGGGCGCCGTCACCGCCCCGCTCCACCATCGACAGCAGCCGCGCCAGCGCGGCGCGGTCCCCTCCGACGGCCGCGTCGAGCAGCTCGGGGGCCGACGAGGAACGGGTTCCCACCTCGACGTGCCGACCGCTCAGAGCGACACGGCGGTGCCGAGCTCGAGCTCGGTGTCGGGCTGGACGACCGCCGTCACGCCCGGCACCCGGTCCTTCATGATGCGCTCGATGCCCGCCTTCATCGTGATGGTCGAGGCCGGGCAGCTCACGCAGGCGCCGGTCAGCTCGACGGTCACCACTCCGGAGGTCTCGTCGACGTCGAGCAGGTTGATGTCACCGCCGTCGGCCTGGATGGCGGGACGGATGATCTCGATGACCTGCTCGACCTGCTCCTGCACGGGTGGCGCTCCGGGGTGTCGGGATGCTGGGGAACGGGACCAGAGTAGATGGCGGCCCGGCACCCTCCCCAACAGGGGCGGTGGGCGGGCACCTCAGTCCTGACGGGTGATGTCGGCGCCCAGGCCCGACAGCTTCTCCACGAAGCTCTCGTAGCCGCGGTCGATCGGTCCCGCGTCGTGGATCGTCGTCTCGCCGTCCGCCGCGAGCGCGGCGATGGCCATCGCCGCACCGGCACGGATGTCGACGGCTCGCACAGGGGCGCCCGACAGGCGCTCGACGCCGTCGATCACCAGGTGGTGTCCCTCGACGCGGATGTCGGCGCCCATGCGGGCCAGCTCGCCGACGTAGCGGAACCGTCCGGCGAACACGTTCTCGGTCGCGTAGCTGGTCCCGTCGGCCAGGCACATCACCGCCACCAGCATGGGCAGGTAGTCGGTGGCGATGCCCGGGTACGGCAGGGTCGCCACGTCGATCGGCCGGGGGCGGCCCGACGACATCGCCCACAACCCGTCGGCCTCGGGGGAGATCCGCAGCCCCATCCGGCCCATCTTCTCGATCAGCAGGTCGACGTGGTCCGCCCGGGCACCGCGAAGGGTCACCTCTCCCCCGGCGACCGCCACCGCGGCCAGGAACGTGACGACCTCGACACGGTCGGGGATGACGGTGTGCTCGACGGCTCGCAGCTCGTCGACGCCCTCGATGACGATCGTGGGGCTGCCCGCTCCGAGGACCCGCGCCCCCATGCGGTTGAGGAACGCGGCCAGATCCGAGATCTCCGGCTCACGGGCCGCGTTGCGCACCGTGGTCGTGCCGCGGGCGGTGGCGCCGGCCATCAGCAGGTTCTCGGTGGCGCCCACGCTCGGGTACTCGAGCACGACCTCGGCGCCGATCAGCTTCTCGGCGTGGCCCTCGATCATCCCGTGGCTCAGCGCGAAGCTGGCACCGAGCGCCTCGAGCGACGCCAGGTGCATGTCGACGGGCCGGGATCCGAAGTCGTCGCCGCCGGGCAGGGCGACCCGGGCCCGTCCGACCCCGGCCAGCAGCGGTCCGAGCACCGCGGTCGACGCCCGCATCTGCTCCACCAGCTCGTAGGGGGCCTCGGCGACCACGTCGGGACCCCTCACGATCTCCAGCGCGGCGTCCTCGCGGCGGCGCACCGACATGCCCATCGCCTCGAGCAGGCGTCCCATGATCGTGACGTCGCTGATGTCGGGGACGTTGCGCAGCACGTAGCGGCCCTCGGCCAGCACGGTCGCGGCCATCAGCTTGAGCACCGAGTTCTTGGCCCCGGAGATGACGACCTCACCGGACAGGGGATCTCCGGGACGGACCAGCAGGCGGCTCACGCCCCCACTCTCGCACGACCGGTGCTGTCCCGCCCCATACCAGCCCGCCCGATACCAGCCCGCCCGATAGCATCGTGCGACGTCCCAGGGGGGTCGGTGGCGAGCAGGGTCGACGAGTGGCGAGGGACGACGACGACGCTGGCCGAACGGCTGCGACCCCGCGACGACCTGATCGTCCGCGAGGTTCCCGCCGGCTCTGACACCGACGGCGACACCGAATGCGACACCAGCTGTGACCCTGCCCGGTCCGGGTCGGCGTCCTTCGGCGCCGTCGAGGGACCCTTCCTGCGCTACGAACGGCGGGTCGAGTGGGAACCCGACGGCTCCGAGCTGCGGATCACCCAGAGAATCGACTGGCGTCTCGGCATCCCCTACTGGGCCTGGCTCTACCGCCCGTTCGTGCACCGGGCGCTGCGCGACGGCGTGGCCGGGCACCGGCCGTGGTGGCTGTTCCCGGACCGCATCTCGGTGCCGCAGGCCCGGGCGGTGTCGACCATGGCGCTGTTCAGCCTGGTGTCCGGACTGCTCTACGGCCAGCTCACCCAGGTGCTCACGTTCGCCAGCGCCGACATCGGCGACGGCTCCTCGGGCCAGCAGGCGGCCATCTTCGCCTTCGTCCGCGTCGGCACGGTGCTGACCGCGTTCATGATGTTCCAGGCCGACCGCTTCGGCCGCCGACGGATCGCCCTGTGGAGCTTCGGCCTCGCCATCGTCACCTCGGTCGCCACCGCGTTCGTCCCGTCGCTAGCCGCGCTGGGCGTGCTGCAGGCCGTGTCGCGCAACCTTGCCGTCGCCGGTCTGCTCGCCATCGACACGCTCTGCATCGAGGAGCTCCCCGCGGGGTCCCGGGCCATGGCGTCGGGGTTGGGCGCGATGGCCTACGGGCTCGGATCCGGGGTCGTGGTGGTGTCGCTGCCGCTCGCGGACGTGAGCCCCTGGGGCTGGCGCCTGGTGTTCGCCCTTTCGCTGATCACCGTCCCGCTCGTGTGGAGCGGGGCCCGGACCTCGACCGAGAGCCACCGGTTCCTGCGTCTGCACCCCGACCGGTCGGGACCCCCGTCCGGGACCGGCGACCCACCTCCGGAGTCACGGCGCATCCACGGCAGCCGGTTCGTGCTGCTCGCCGCGCTGTTCGTCCTGCTCAACCTGCTGGTGGCGCCGATGTCACAGCTGCAGAACGACTACCTGCGCTCCGAGCGGGGCTTCGACGGGTTCACCATCGCCGTGTTCACGGTGCTGACCGGGACGCCCGCCGCGCTCGGGGTGATCGTCGGCGGCCGCATCGCGGACACCCGCGGCCGACGATGGGCGCTGGTTCCGGGTCTGGTCGCCCTCGCGGTCTTCATCGCCCTTTTCTTCAACCTGTCGGGCGCGCCGATGTGGGTCAGCTCTCTCGTCGCCGCGGTGCTGGGCACGCTCACGGTCGCGCCGCTGGGCGTGCTCGCGCCCGAGCTGTTCCCGACCGCCCGCCGCGGCGGCGCCCGCGGGGCGCTCAACGTCCTGGCCGTGACGGGCAGCGTGCTCGGCCTTCTGCTCGCCGGCGCCGGCGTCGACGCCGCCGGCTACGGCCCCACGTTCGCCCTGCTCGCCCTCGGGCCCCTGATCGCGGCGGGCCTGGCGTTCGCCGTGCCCGAGACCGGCGGACGTGAGCTCGAGGAGATCAACCAGGAGGCCTGAGCCAGTCTTTGATGGCGGCGACCACGGCGTCGTCGGACCGCTTCAGGTCGTGCCCCTTGCCCGCCAGCGTCACCGACCGGACCGGGCCGGGGATCAGCGCCTGGGCCTCGGCCAGCTCCCCGGGCGTCCCGAACGTGTCGCGGTCGCCGCTGATGAACAGCACCGGCACCCGCAGCTGCGGCAGGTGCTCGGTGCGCAACCGGTCCGGTCGGCCCGGCGGGTGCAACGGGTAGCTCATCAGGACCAGACCGGCGACGGGCAGCGGGCCCTCGCCGTCGGCGCCCGCCGCGACCATCGAGCAGATCCGTCCGCCCATGGATCGACCGCCGAGGACGAGGTGCTCGGGACCGGTCCCCCACCGCCTGCACAGCTCGTCGACCTCGGCGCGCACCGCCGCCATCAGCTTGGGTGCCCGGTCCGGCGCCCGTCGGCCCTCACGGCGGTACGGGAAGTCGCGACGGGCCACACGCAGCGGTGCCACCCCGGCCTCGACGGCGCGCAACCCCGGGTGCTCGGCGTCGGAGCCCGCACCGGGCCACAGGAGCATCCCCTCCACCCCTCGGGGTCGGAACGGTCTCGCCACCGCTCAGCCGAGCAGGATCCGGCGGGCCTCCGCCAGGTCCGCGATCCGTTCCGCCGCGACGTCGTCGTCGGCACCGTGGTCGGGATGGGCGGCCCGGAGCTGGTCGCGGAAGGCCTGTTGGACGTCCCGGCGCGACGGCGGTGCGTGACGGCTCCGGTCGGTGACCAGGCGCAGGACGCGCAGCGCCCACACGACCGGGTCCGCCGCCGCGCTGACCGGCAGGTCGCGACCCCGGCCAACCAGGTGCGCGATCAGCGGTGAGCCGATCGGTCCGGACCAGCGCATTCCCTTGCGGACCGCTGCGACCACCGCCGGCCGCAACGGGGCGGCGACGGTCCCGGTCGCGTAGACCGCGGCCAGCACGTGCTGGGCCGGCGTTCCCCGGGTGTCGTCGATCTCCAGGTGGAGGGACTCACCCCGACCCACGAGTCGGTGGTGACACGGCCTCAACCCGATCCGGTCGGTCTGGAGTCGGTGCCGGGCCCGGGGCTGCGCGACGTGACGCCCGCGCTCCACGTCGGACAGGAGCTGGGTGACCTCAGCTGCGGTGTCCTCGTCGAGGTCGGGGGTGAACCGGGCCGCGACCGCTCCGAGGAGGATGCCCCCGAAGCCGGGAGCCGGGTCGCACGGAAGGTTCAGCTCCCCCAACGCGAGTCGTCGTGTCGGGGCGATCGGGCGGGACTGGTACGCCTCCAGCTCGGCGAGGATCACCGCTTCAACGTACCCGGCGGGGCCGCGTCGCTACACGTAGGTGCGCAGCAGGTCGCGGACGTCTCCGGCGACGACCCGCAGCTCGTCGTCGTCGAGGGAGTCCTCGGCCCCCGGGGCGGCGGCCAGGGCGTCGCGCAGCACCACGGACCGACCGACCAGGTGACGCCACTGCGGCGCCTCGAAGCCGAACGGCGGGCCCATGCGTTCGAGGGTGCCGACCACGTCGTCGACGGCGAGCACCGACGCGGCGTCGTCGCGGGAGGCGAGCTTCCCCGAAGCCAGGAACAGCCGGTCGAGCAGCTCGTGGACGGCGATCCCGTCATCGGCCGACACGTCGCCGACCAGATCGGGGTCGTCGGGGTCGGGCATCTCGTCGAGGATGGCCTCGACGTCCTCCTCGTGTTCGGCGTAGACGACCAGGTCGCCGTTGTGGTCCCACTCGTAGGGCAGATCCGCGACGGTCAGCGAGTCGGCCAGCATGGTCTGCAGCGCGGCGGGCCAGGAGCCGACCTCGTAGACCACCTTGGCCGCCGCAGCGTCGAGCGCCGGACGGGCCGACGCCATGACGTCGTCGATCAGGTCGTCGACGTCGTCCTCGTCCTCGGGGTGCACCGACAGGACGGTCCCCTGCCAGGCGTGGGGGATCCCGTGGGAGTCGAGGAGGCTGGCGAGCAGGCCGCGGGACTCTCCGGCCCAGGTGGTGCAGTCGTAGAGGAGCTCGTCGCCTGTCCCGTCGTCGGTCGTCTCGTCGTCGGTCATCTCGTCGTCGGTCGTCTCGTCGTCGCGCATCACGGCCATGATCGCACCGACCCGCCCCCTCCCGCCCCCTCCCGCCGGAGGCCCGGCGTTGGGGTGAGGTCGGGAGCCTCGGTAACGTCTGGACCCATGACGAACACCGCACCCGACCGCAACCTGGCCATGGAGCTCGTCCGCACCACCGAGGCCGCCGCCATGGCCGCCGCCAAGTGGGTGGGCCGCGGCGACAAGGAGGGCGCGGACGGCGCCGCGGTCGACGCCATGCGCCTGATCCTGGGCACCGTCAGCATGACCGGGACCGTCATCATCGGCGAGGGCGAGAAGGACGAGGCGCCCATGCTGTTCAACGGCGAGGTCGTCGGCGACGGCTCCAACCCGCAGGTCGACATCGCGGTCGACCCGATCGACGGGACCACGCTGACCTCCAAGGGCCGCGGCGGCGCGGTGGCGGTGATCGCCGTGTCCGAGCAGGGCACCATGTTCGACCCCGGCCCGTGCGTCTACATGGAGAAGATCGCCGTCGGCCCCGACGTGGCCGGCCACGTCGACATCAACGCGTCGGTGAGCGACAACCTGCACGCGGTGGCCCGGGCCAAGGGCGTCGACGTCCGCGAGGTGACCGCCACCATCCTCGACCGGCCCCGCCACGACGACCTGGTCGCCGAGGTCCGCGAGACCGGCTCGCGCATCCGCCTGATCGGCGACGGCGACGTCGCCGCGGCGATCGCCACCGCGTACCCCGACTCCGGCGTCGACATCCTGTTCGGCATCGGCGGCACCCCCGAGGGCGTGATCGCGGCCGCCGCGCTCAAGTGCATGGGCGGCGAGCTGATCGGCAAGCTCTGGCCCCGCGACGCCGGCGAGCGCGACGCGGCGATCGCCGCCGGCTACGACCTCGACAAGGTGCTGGGCACCGACGACCTCGTCGCCGGCGACAACTGCTTCTTCTCCGCCACCGGCATCACCGACGGCAACCTGCTCCAGGGCGTCCACTACGACCGCCTCGGCGTCACCACCCAGTCGCTGGTCATGCGGTCCCGTTCGGGCACCGTCCGCCTGGTCGAGGCCCGCCACCGACCCGGCAAGTCCGAGGCCTGACCGGACGCCGTCGCCGTAGAGTTCGACGACGACGCCCGGCTCGACACCTCGCACATCGACGACGCCCGCGGGCGGGGCGGCGCCGGGCCTGATCTCGGCGGACTGCCCGGCGGCTTCGGCACCGGCGCCAAGCTCGGTGGCGGCGGCCTGATCGGCCTGCTGGTGGTCATCGTCATCGCCTTCCTCAGCACCCGCGGCGGCGGGTTCGCGACCAACGACATGCTCGAGCCGTCCACCACGGTCGGCGACCAGAGCGCCACCGAGGTGGCGCGGGAGTGCCGTACCGGAGCCGACGCCAACGAACGCCAGGACTGCCGGATCGTCGCCGTGGTCAACAGCGTGCAGAGGTACTGGTCCGACACCTTCGCCCGCAGCGGCGTCACCTACCGTCCGGCGCGCACCCAGCTGTTCAGCAACCGCACCTACAGCGGGTGCGGCCCCGCGTCGTCGGCCACCGGTCCCTTCTACTGCCCGGCCGACGAGACGGTCTACGTCGACCTGACGTTCTTCGACGCGCTGTCGCAGCCGCCGTTCAACGCGGCGGGAGGTCCGTTCGCCCAGGCGTACGTGATCGGCCACGAGTACGGCCACCACGTCCAGAACCTGCTCGGTCGCTCCGCCGGCGCCGACCGCCAGGGTGCGACGTCCGGCTCGGTCCGCCTCGAGCTGCAGGCGGACTGCTACGCCGGGGTGTGGGCCGCCAACGCGGTGTCGACCGGGTTCGTCACCGAGATCACCCCCGAGGACATCGCCCAGGGCCTCGACGCCGCCGCCGCGGTCGGCGACGACCGCATCCAGGAGTCCGCCGGTGGACGATCGAACCCGGACTCGTACACCCACGGGACCTCGGCCCAGCGCCAACGCTGGTTCCAGCGGGGATACGACACCGCGGACCCGACCGCCTGCGACACCTTCAGCGGCCGCATCTGAGCGTTCATCGACCCAGCGATCGCACGGCCACGCCCGCCGCCGGTTCGAACCCCACCGCGACCAGGGACGGGTGATCCGGACCGACCGCCACCTCGGCACCCCGCCGGGCGGCCTCGGAGCACCAGGCGTTCACCAGCTGCCGTCCGATCCCCTCGCCCCGGCGGTCCTCGGCGACTCCCACGCTCACCACCTCGGCCGCCGTCGACCCGTTCCCGACCGATCCGAGCGCCGCGCCCACCACCGGTCCCGGAGTCCCCGGATCCTCGGCGACCACCACGAGCGGCCGGGGCCCGGGTCTGCTCGGCGGTTCGGTCGGGTCGGTTCCGAGGAGCCCGGCGACCTCCGGCTCGACCATGGAGACCGTCCGCAGCGCAAGCTCGATGCCGCCGCGTCCCACGACGGCGGGGCCGCCGAGCGGTTCCTCGCGGATCGCCACCCAGTGGGCCTGACCGTGTCGGGGGTGATCCGGTCCTTGGCGGCGCTGCTCGAGCAGGTGCACCGAGGCGACCGACCAACGCTGGATGAGCCCGGCCAGGGCGGTGACGGCGGCCGCGATCAGCTCCGGTTCCGCGCTCTCGCGGATGGTGGCGTGCGGGTGGAACGGCCACACGTCGGGACGGTCGAACGGCCCGCAGCGCAGGCGCCCCCGCAGCGAGCTCAGCGCCTCGGGATCCGCCGCGGCGACCGCCAGGTGCAGCGTCGGGGTCTCGGGCAGGAACGTGGCGGCGGGGCCGACTTCCAGTTCCAGCGGCCGTGACGTCGCGGCCACCCGCCGCAGGACGCCGAGCACGTCCGGGACATCGGGCTCGGCCACGTTGGTCGGCGGGACGAGGGTGACGTGCGGAGCGACGTGGAACGGCTCGACCAACCCGACGGCACGTCGGAGGGCGTCGATCTCCGCGGCCTCGGCCTGAGGGGCGAGGAGGACGACGGCGAGACGACGGCGGGCCACCCGCCGGACGCTAGTTCTCCTGATTCCCGTGACCGTTCGCGCCACCAGTGGCGCCAGGAGTCATGGAAACGGGACTGATCAGGCAGCCTCGGCGGCGGTGAGGCGGACCTCGGCGCGCACCAGGGCGGCCTTGGCCTCGGGATCCTCGGAGTCGGCCCGCAGGGCCTCCTCGGCGCGCTCCTTGGCGGTCCGGGCCCGGTCGACGTCGATGTCGGCAGCCATCTCGGCCACGTCGGAGAGGATGGTCACCCGGGTGTTGCCCTGCTCGTCGGGGGGTGACACCTCGACGAAGCCCTGGTGCACGGCGATGACCTTCTCGGAGCCGTCCTCGAGCTGCAGCCGCACCGGGTGCGTGGCGAGGACGCCGATGAAGGGGATGTGCCCGGGCAGGAAGGCGATGTCGCCGGTGGTGGTCCGGCAGATGACCATCCGGGCCTCGCCCGAGTAGGCGATGCGCTCCGGGGAGACGAGCTCGACCTCGAGGGCCATCAGGCGTTCGCCTCCAGCTCCTTGGCCTTGCGCATGGCGTCCTCGGCCCCGCCGACGTTGAAGAACGCCTGCTCGGGCAGGTGGTCGAGGTCGCCGTTGACGAGCATCTCGAAGCTCTCGACGGTGTCCTCGACCGGGGTGAAGATGCCGGGCAGGCCGGTGAAGACCTCGGCCACGAACATGGGCTGGGCCAGGAACTTCTGGATCTTGCGGGCCCGGTCGACGGTGACCCGGTCCTCCTCGGAGAGCTCGTCGATGCCGAGGATGGCGATGATGTCCTGCAGCTCCTTGTATCGCTGCAGCATCTCCTGCACCCTGCGGGCCACGGCGTAGTGGCGCTCGCCGACGACCTCGGGGGTCAGGATCGAGCTGGAGGACGCCAGCGGGTCCACCGCCGGGTAGATGCCGAGCGAGGCGATGTCACGGCTCAGCTCGGTGGTGCCGTCGAAGTGGGTGAAGGCGGTGAACGGCGCCGGGTCGGTGTAGTCGTCCGCGGGCACGTACACGGCCTGCAGCGACGTGATCGAACGGCCACCGGTCGAGGTGATCCGCTCCTGCAGCTCGCCCATCTCATCGGCGAGGGTCGGCTGGTAGCCCACCGCCGCGGGCATGCGGCCGAGCAGCGTCGACACCTCGGAGCCGGCCTGGGTGAACCGGAAGATGTTGTCGATGAACAGCAGCACGTCCTGGCCCTGCACGTCGCGGAAGTACTCGGCCATGGTCAGCGCCGAGAGGGCGACCCGGAGGCGCACGCCCGGCGGCTCGTCCATCTGGCCGAACACCAGGGCGGCCTTGTCGAGCACCGAACCGGACTCGCCCAGGGCGGTCTCACCCATCTCGATCAGCAGGTCGGTGCCCTCGCGGGTCCGCTCGCCCACCCCGGCGAACACCGACACGCCGCCGAACTGCGAGGCGACCCGGTTGATCATCTCGGTGATGAGCACGGTCTTGCCCACGCCGGCGCCGCCGAACAGGCCGATCTTGCCGCCCTGGAGGTACGGGGTGAGGAGGTCGATCACCTTGATGCCGGTGGCGAACATCTGCGCCTTGGGCTCGAGGGTGTCGAAGGCCGGGGCCTCTCGGTGGATGGCCCAGCGCTCGGGCGAGTCGACGGACTCGACGTCGAGGGGCTGGCCCAGCACGTTGAACACGTGGCCGAGGGTGGCGTCGCCCACCGGCACCGAGATGCCGTGGCCGAGGTTGCGCACCGCGGTGCCGCGGACCAGGCCGTCGGTCGGCTTCATGGCGATGGCCCGGACCCGGTTGTCGCCGATCTGCTGGGCGACCTCGGCGACCACCACGGTGTCGACGCCGTCGACGGTGATGGTGAACTCGAGCGCCTGGTTGATCTCGGGCACGGAGTCCGACGGGAACTCCACGTCGACCACGGGGCCGGCGATGGCGACGATGCGGCCGTCGGTCAGTTCGGTGTCGGTGACGGTCATGGTGACTCCTGGGCTGCGGTCTGGTGACGGGGTGGTCGGTCTACGAAGGGTTTCGGTCGGGATCGGCGTCGATCGGGGTCAGGTCCGGACCGGACCCGACTGGTGACGGTGGTCGAGCGGCAGGAACGGCTCGGTGTCGAGGTGGTGCAGGAGCAACTCGCCTGGATCCTCGCGGTCGTCCGCGAGGGCCTCGGCGCCGCCGATGATCTCCATGATCTCGGTGGTGATGGCGTCCTGACGCACCTGGTTCATCTTGCGGGTGTACTTGACGATGAGCTCTTCGGCGTTGTCGGTGGCGGACTTCATGGCCCGCTGGCGGTTGGCCAGCTCCGACGCGGCGGCGTCGAGCAGCGCGGCGAAGAGCCGGGACTCGACGTAGCGCGGCAGCAGGGTCTGGAGGACCGCAGCGGCCGACGGCTCGAACTCGAAGCCCGCGGTGGCCGAGGCGTCACCGCCTTCGGCGATGGTGTCGGCATCCTCCAGGGGCAGGAAGCGGCGAACCACCACCTCCTGGGAGCCGAGGGAGACGAACCGGGTGTACACGAGGTCGATGCGGTCGCAGCCGCCGTTCTCGTAGAGGTCACGCACCCGAGCGGCGACGGCGACGGCGTCCTCGAAGCTCGGGTTCTCCGAGAAGCCCTCGAAGCTCGCCTCGATCGGGTAGTGACGGAAGCTGAAGTACGCCTTGGGCTTGCGACCGACGGTCACCAGGGCGTACTCCTTGCCCTCGGACCGGGCGGCCTGGACCTCTCGCTCAGCGGCCTTGATGACCGACGAGTTGTAGGCGCCGGCCAGACCTCGGTCCGCGGCCAACACGACGACGCCGACCTTCTCGACCACGCCCAGCGGGCGCAGGAGCGGGTGGTCGACCTCGGCGCCGGCCGCGGACAGGTCCTGGATCACCTGGGTGATGTGCTCGGCGTACGGACGGGCCTCGTTGGCCCGCTGCTGCGCCTTCACCACGCGGGTGGCCGCGATGAGCTCCATGGCCCGCGTGATCTTCTTGGTGTTCTGGACGCTGGCGATCCTCCGTCGGAGGACCCGCTCCTGTGCACCGGCCATGTCGGCTCCCTACGTCCCGTCCGCCTCAGACCGTGGCCGCGTCGTCGTCACCGTCGCGGGTGACGTCCTCTTCGGGGAGGTGACGGCTCGAGGTGGCGATGGTGGATTCGGCGTCGGCCTGGGCCTGAGCGGCCGGGGCCGAGGAGTCGACGCTGGTGCCCTGGAACTGCGCGGCGAACGCCTTGACCGCGGCGTCGAAGGCGTCCTCGTCGTCGATCTTGCCGGTGCTGACGATCGCCGAGAGCATCCCGGCGTGGCGGGTGCGGAACCAGTCGAGCAGGCCGTCCTCGAACGAGCGGACGTCCTCGACGGCGATGGCGTCGAGGTAACCGCGGGTGCCGGCGAAGATCACCACGCACTGGTCCTGCACCGACATCGGGCTGTTGATGCCCTGCTTGAGCAGCTCGGTCAGGCGGTAGCCCCGCTCGAGCTGCGCCTTGGACACGGCGTCGAGGTCGGAGCCGAACGCCGCGAACGCCTCGAGCTCGCGGAACTGCTGCAGGTCCGACTTGAGCGTGCCCACCGCGGTCTTCATGGCCTTGATCTGAGCGGCGGAACCCACCCGGGACACCGAGATGCCCACGTCGACCGCCGGACGGACGCCGGACTTGAACAGGTCGTCCTGGAGGAAGATCTGACCGTCGGTGATCGAGATCACGTTGGTCGGGATGTAGGCCGACACGTCGCCGGCCTTGGTCTCGATGACCGGCAGGGCGGTCAGCGAGCCGCCGCCGCGCTCGTCGGACAGCTTGGCGGCCCGCTCGAGCAGACGGCTGTGCAGGTAGAAGACGTCGCCGGGGTAGGCCTCGCGGCCCGGCGGGCGACGCAGCAGCAGCGACACCTGGCGGTACGCCTCGGCCTGCTTGGAGAGGTCGTCGTAGACCACCAGCGCGTGCTCGCCGTTCTCCATCCAGTGCTGGCCCATGGCGCAGCCGGCGTAGGGGGCGAGGTACTTGAACGGCGCGGGGTCAGACGCCGGGGCGACGACGACCACGGTGTACTCCATGGCACCGCGCTCGGCGAGGGTGGCGACGGTCTGCGCGACGGTGGAGGCCTTCTGGCCGATCGCCACGTAGATGCACTTCACGCCCAGACCCTGCTGGTTGAGGATCGTGTCGATGGCGATCGTGGTCTTGCCGGTCTTGCGGTCGCCGATGATCAGCTCGCGCTGACCCCGACCGATCGGGATGAGCGAGTCGATGGCCTTGATGCCGGTCTGCATCGGCTCGCCCACGGGCTTACGACCCATGATGCCCGGGGCCTGGATCTCCATCCGGCGGTCCTGGACGTTGGTCAGCGGGCCCTTGCCGTCGATCGGCTCGCCGAGGGTGTTGACGACGCGGCCGAGCACGCCGTCGCCGACGGGGACCGAGAGGATGTTGCCGGTCGCCTTGACCGTCTGGCCCTCCTCGATCGAGTCGACCTCGCCGAGCACCACGGCACCGATCGAGTCCTCGTCCAGGTTGAGCGCCAGGCCGAACAGGCCCGACTCGAACTCGAGCAGCTCGTTGACCGCCGCGTCGGGCAGTCCCGCCACCCGGGCGATGCCGTCGCCGACCTCGATGACCCGGCCGACCTGGGTCAGCTCGACGTCGGGGGCGAAGCCCTCCAGGTTCTTCTTGATCGCCGCGGTGATGTCGGCGGTGTTGATCGTGAGCTCAGCCATCTCAGAAGGCCTCTCGGAGTTGGTTCAGGCGGGTACGGACGGAGCCGTCGAGGACGGAGTCGCCGATCTGGGTGACGACGCCACCCATCACGGTCGGGTCGACGACGTTGCGGATGGTGACGTCGATGTTCGTGCGGGCCTTGAGGGCCCGGGCGAGATCGGCGAGCTGGGCGTCGGTGAGCGGCACCGCGGAGCGCACCTCGGCGACGGCCTCGCCCCGGGATGCGGCGGATCGCTGCGCCATCGCTTCTGCGATGGCGGCCAGATCGCCGATGCGTCCGGCGGAGACCAGCATCGAGACGAACGACACGGTCGTCCGCGTGGCCTTGCCGTCGAGAAGGTCCTCGACGATCTGGGCCCGTCGCTCCACCGGCAGGTGCGCGTCGGTCAGGGTGCCGCGCAGCTCGTCGTTGGTCTGCAGGACCCGTCCGAGGCGGAACAGCTCGTCCTCCACCTCGCCGATGTTGCCCTCGGCCGCGGCGATGCCGTAGGCGGCATCTGCGTAGGCGGAGATCTGTGCGTCGCTCATGTTCGTCGTCCCGTTGCGAAGGTTGGTCTGCGGTGCCGGCCGGTCAGTTCTGTGCGCCGACCTGGCTGATGTAGTCGTCGATCAGTCGCTGCTGGGTGGCGTCGTCCAGCGAGGAGGCCACGACCTCCTCGGCCGCGCCGAGTGCGAGCCGGGAGAGCTCCCCGGACAGGTCCGCGGTGGCCTGCATGCGGGTGGCGGCCAGGTCGGCACCCGCCCGCTCGCGCAGGGCGGCGATCTCGGTCTCGGTGCGAGCCGCGGTGTCGATGCCGAGCTGGTCGGCGGCGCGACGGGCATCCTCGACGATGCGGGCGGCCTCGGAGTCGGAGTCCGCGAGCGCCGCCTTGATCCGGTCACGCTCCGCCTCGGCGGCCTCGCGGGCCGCCGCGGCCTCGCCGAGGTGCTCGGCGATCCGGTCCGAGCGAGCCTTGAGACCGTTGACGATCGGGGCCTTGCCGAACTTGACCAGCAGGGTGGCGACGATCAGGAACGCCAGCGAGCCCCAGATGACCTCGTTGATGTCGGCCGGCAGCCACTTGCCGTTGGATCCCTCCGCGGCCAGGAGCGCCGGGGAGACGATGGAGTGCAGCAGGTTCATGTCTGGTTCCTCCGGACTCAGCGCGGTCCGCCGGAGCGGTTCACGTAGTCGTCCACGGTCGATCGGTGCGAGGCCGCGTCGAGCGGCGCCTGGACCACCTTCGAGGCCGCAGCCACCGCCAGGTCGGCGACGTCGCCGCTGAGCTGGCCCAACGCGGCGGCCCGCTCGGCGTCGAGCTCGGCCATGGCGGCCTGGCGCTCGGCGGCGATCTCGGTCTCCACGCCGGCGACCTTCTGTCCGCGGGTCGCCTCGGCGGCGGCGCGGGCCTCCTCGAGCACGCGGGACGCCTCGCCCCGCGCCTCGGCGAGCGTGGCGTCGTAGTCGCGACGCACCTGCTCGGCCTGGGTCGAGGCCGCCTCGGCGGCCTCGAGGTCGGCCTGGACCTGAGCGTCACGCTGGGCCCGGACCCGCAGCAGCGGGGGCAGGCACACGTAGCGCATCAGGATCCACAGGAGGAAGAAGAAGACGGCGCCCCAGAAGATCTCGCCGACGACGTCGGGGACGACGGGGTTGATCTTCTCGGCGCTCTCCGCGGCCTCCGCGGCGAGCACACTCACTTGAGCGAGCATCGGGTACTCCGGTTCGTGGTTCTACGGGTTCTTCGGTGGTCAGGTTCCGGACCGGGGTCCGGATGAGGTCCGCGTCAGACGAACTTCAGGAGGATGAAGACCACGAAGCCGATGAGGGCGAGGGCCTCGGTGAAGGCGATGCCGAGGAACATCGTGGTCTGGACCTGACCGGCGGACTCGGGCTGACGGGCCATGGCCTGCACGGCCTGGCCGACGAGGTAGCCGATTCCGATGCCCGGGCCGATGGCGGCGAGGCCGTAGGCCATGCCGGCGCCCGAGGCGGCAGCGGTCGCCTTGGCGGCGTCGGCGTCGAGACCGGCGGCGTCGCCGACCTGGGCGATGATCCCTGCGGCGTGGTGCAGTGCGCTCATTGGATGGGTTCTCCTGGTGTGCGGTGGTCTGGCGACCGGTTTGCTGATTGGACGATCTGTTCGGGTGCCGCCGGTTCGGGCGACGGGCTCAGTGGGCCGGGTGCAGGGCTCCACCGATGTACACGGCGGTCAGCAGGCTGAAGATGAACGCCTGCAGGAACGCCACCATGAACTCGAAGCCGGTGAAGGCGACGAGCATGGGGAAGCTGAGCACCAGGACGCCGGCGAGGACGCTGGCGGACCAGAGGGTGATGCACAGCACGGCGAAGGTCACGAGCAGGATGTGACCCGCGAGCATGTTGGCGAAGAGACGGACGGCCAGGGAGAAGGGCCGGATGATGAAGGTCGACAGCAGCTCGATCGGCGTCACCAGGATGTAGAGCGCCTTGGGCACTCCCGGCGGGAACAGGGCCGACTTGAAGTAGCCGAGGCCGTTGTGCTTGACGCCGACGCCGATGAACATCGCCCAGGCGACGAGGGCCAGCACCAGCGGGTTGGCCATGCGGGCGTTGGCGGGCATGTGCGCCGAGGGGATGACCTCGAAGATGTTGCCGATCCAGATGAAGAAGAACATCGAGATGAGCATGGGCAGGTAGCGCATGCCCTCGGGGCCGATCGCCGGCAGGACCACCTGCTTCTCGACGAAGTCGATCGAGACCTCCATCACGTTCTGCAGGCCGGAGGGCACCAGCTTGGACTTGCGTCCGGCGATGAGGAACAGGATCACCGGCACGAGCATCGCGATGAACGAGATGAAGGTGATCTTGTTGAACTCGTAGAACGTGCCCTCGCCGAACCACGCCGGCCACTTGACGATGTGGTCGATCGGTGGGAAGTGCATGCCTCCCCCACCGCCGTCTTCGGCGGCGAGGAGGATCGACGGGGCGTTGAGCAGCGCGAGGCCGGGCATTCGGTCGGGCTCCTTCTACGGCGCGGTCGGTGACTGCGCTGAGGTGGACGTTGACGGGCCCGACGCGTCGTCGGCGACGGGCAGATACGGGTTGGGGGTCGCCTGGGGCTTGAGGCCGGGGAAGGCCAGCGAGCTCGAGATGTGGCGGAGCTCCCAGAACAGCAGCCCCAGGTGGGTGATGATGATGGTCAGCCCGAGCGGTACGAGCTCCACCCAGGGCTGGTCACGGACCGCGAGCACGGCGACCATGATGAGGCCGAGGCGCAGCAGGAAGCCGAACATGGCCGCGGCGCCCATGGCCGCCGCTCCGATGCGACCGCCCACCTGCAGCAGCCAGCCGGCCAGAAGGAAGTTCACGATCACGATCGCCAAGCCGTAGAGGGTGGAGAACACGCCGTCGAGCCCCCAGAACGCGGCCGAGGCGATGACCGCGATCGGGATCGCCCAGACGCTGCGACGCACGATGTCGAACGCGACCGCCATGGCCGGCGACGGACCCTCGACGCGGGGCCCGAGCATGCCGTCGGCGGGGACCTTGCCCTCGACGCTCACCGGTGGCCCTCGGGGGATTCGACCGGACGCGGCTCGGATCGGTTGGCGGCGTGGTACTGGGCGGCGGGGCGGTCGACGGGGATGCGGCCCTGTTCGACCAGCTCGTCGAGCTGGCGGTGGTACGAGAAGTACATCGCGAGCCCGGCACCGACGGCACCGAAGACGGCCAGGCCGACGGTGAAGACGGGCGCCGTGCCGAGGGTCCGGTCCAGCCAGAGCCCGATCAACGCCATGATCACCGGCGCGAACACCAGCTCGAAGCTGCCGGCGCTGCGGTGCAACGAGCGCGTCAGCTCGGTCTGGGAACCGTCGCCGGGCTCGGTGGAGGTGCGGTGGTCGGGCATGGGGTGCGTCGGTTCCAGGTGCTTGTGAAACCTTTCGCAATCTACGTGGAGGCCGTGACCCCCTGCAAATCCGAGTGGGCTCGTCGCGACGCCGGCCGGCAGCCCCGGATCAGGGATGGGACGTGGGTGCGGTGCCGGTGAAGGTCGGGGGCACGACCGCGGGCGCGGGGGCCGCGGTCGGAGCGGCGGCACGTTCGATCGCCTCGACGATGCGATCGGCGTTCGCCCGCTGCTCGTAGGACGAGCGGATCAGCCAGAACCGCAGGTAGCGGGCCAGCGAGTACCGCACGAACAGCGCTCCCCCCGCGATGACCAGCGCGATGCCCAGGAACGATCCCTGGGCCATGTAGGCGCGCTGCTCGGCGGGGAAGTCGCCCTGCAGCCCGACCTGGATGGCCCCGAACAGCGCCAGCACGAGGCCGACCACCATCAGGACGACCCCGAGGGCCAGCAGGCGCTGCTCCCCCTCGGCGGATCCCCCCTTGAGCTTCAGGGAGTCGATCTCCTCGCGGAACTGCGCCACGCGGGCCGCGTCGGCGCCGGGCACGGTGCTCTCCGGGTTGCTCATTGTTCTGGTCCGCTCCTTGTCGATCTGCGTTCGGGCGATCTGTTCTCTGGGCTGTCGTTCTCTTGGCTGTCGGTGGGTTCAGCTCGTCCGGTCCCCGGACGGATTCTCGCGGAGATCACCGGTCATCCGCCGAGATAGGCGGCCGACAGCTCGCGTTCGACCTCGTCGGGTCGGCCGACCTGGCGGATCGTGCCGTTGACCATGATGGCCGCCACGTCCGCGACGCCGAGGACGGTGCGGGCGAACTGCTCGACGACCAGGATGGAGGTCCCGGACCGGGCGATCTCCGACACGATGCCGTAGAGCTCCTCGACCACCAGCGGCGCCAGACCCATCGACAGCTCGTCGAGGAGCAGCACCGCGGGTTCGACCGCGAGCCCGCGGGCCATGGCCAGCATCTGCTGCTCGCCGCCCGACAGCGTGCCGGCCACCTGGGTCCGCCGCTCCTTCAGCCGTGGGAACTGCGCGTACGCGACCTCTTCGACCCGGCTCAGCGACACCCCGGCGTAGGTGGCCATCACCAGGTTCTCGCGCACGGTGAGGTTGGGGAAGATCCCCTTGCCCTCGGGGATGGTGGTCAGGCCCCGTCGGGCCAGGTCCTCGGGACTGACACCGGTGACGTCGCGGCCCGCCACCATCAGCTGCCCGCCGGTCGGAGCGAGCTGCCCCGACGCGACCGCGAGGGTGGTGGTCTTGCCCGCCCCGTTGGGGCCGAGCAGCGCCATGACCTGGCCCGGCATCACGGCCAGGTCGATCCCGTGCAGCACTTCGATGGTGCCGTAGGCGGCCCGCACGCCGCGCAGCTCGATCAGCGGTTCGCTCATGAGGCCCCTCCCCGACCCGGGCCGTGACCGTTGGCGTGGCCGGCTGCCTCGGCGATCGCCGCAGCGCCGACCAGTTCGTCGTCGCCGGCCGGTGCGCCCAGGTAGGCGGCGAGGACCGCCTCGTTGGAGCGGATCGCGACGGGGTCGCCCGCCGCGATCACCTGGCCGAAGTCGAGCACCGACAGGTGCTCGCACACCCGCATGACCAGCGAGATGTCGTGTTCGACCAGCAGGATGCCCAGTCCGGCGCCCGCGAGGTCGACCAGCAGGTTCCCGAAGTCGACCGTCTCACGCTCGTCGAGGCCCGAGGCGGGTTCGTCGAGCAGCAGCACCCGCGGACGGGCGGCCAGCGCTAGGCCCAGCTCGACCAACCGGGCCTGACCGGTCGGCAGGGACCCCACGGGCAGGTCGGCCAGCTCGGTGAGCTGCAGGCGCTGCAGGATCAGCTCGACCTCGTCGACCGGGGAGATGTCGGCGCCTCCGGCCAGGAAGGCCGGGGCCGGGGCCCGCCGCCGCGACCAGCCCTTACGGATCTCCAGCCCGACACGGACGTTGTCGCGCACGGTGAGCGACGAGAACACCTCGAGGCGCTGGAACGTCCGACCGATCCCGACCCGGGCCCGCTGGTGGGTGCTCAGCTTCGACACGTCGCGGCCGTCGAGGACGACCCTGCCCGACGTCGGGGTGATCACCCCGCAGATCGCGTTGAACGTGGTCGTCTTGCCGGCACCGTTCGGGCCGATGAGCCCGCAGATCCGCCCGCCGTCGACCCGCAGCGACACACCACCGACCGCCAGGTGACCTCCGAAGCGGACCGACAGGTCGGTGACCTCGAGCGAGCTCACGGCGCACCTCCGATCCCGGCTCCGACGGCGCTCGGCATCAGTTCCTCGTCCAGGCCGAGCGAGCGACCGGCGTCGAGGGCGTCGGCCCTGCTCAGCGGTCGGTCGAGGCCCAGCTCGTCGGGCGACGGGTGCTCGACCTTCTTCAGCGATTCCGGCACCACCCCCATGACGCCGATGGCCACCCGCAGCACCAGGAACGTGAACACCCCGATGCCCAGGATCCGCCACCCGTTGGAGGAGATCCGATCGGCCCAGGGCAGGAACGCGGCGACCAGCAGGCCGAGCGCCAGCCAGATGCCGGTGGCGGCCCGTCGGGGTCGGGGGCCCTCGGGGGTGTCGGGTGCGAAGAGGATGGGCAGCAACGGCACCACCGCGACGACGAAGACCAGCAACGCCGCGAAGAACGACCACTTGGTGATCACCCCGGCCCGCGTGGCGAACCACAGGCCGACGCCGCCGACGCCGGCGATGACCAGCGACGGCACCGACTCACCGACGGCCCGGTACCCGGCGGCCATCTGAGGCGCGGCACCATCGGGCTCCTGGCCCAGGCTGATTCCCATGAGGCCCGGTGTGAAGCTCAGCACGTCAGTCACCGGCATCGACACGAAGCGGAAGATGCCGATCGCGTTGGCCGCGAAGATCGTCGATGCGATCGGGATGGCCCCGAGCAGGAGACCCCCCAGGAACGCCCCGGCGACCGACCCGATGCCGCCGACCACCGCCAGCATGGTGATGGGCAGCGAGTTGGTCAGCCCGAAGTCGTCCGCGATGAACGTGCGGCCGGCCAGCGCTCCACCGAGGCCGGCGATGGCGGCCGACAGGGCGAACACCCCGACCTTGGTCGACGTGAGGTTCAGTCCGAGGGTCGCGCACGCCACCGGCGAGTCCTTCATGGCGGCCACGCGCCGCCCCCAGGCGCTGCGGCGAAGCAGCACCAGCAGGTTGCCGAGGAGCGCGAAGGTCACCGCGAACAGGATCAGCTGGCGGTAGTCGTTGGTGACCTCGAAGCCGCCGATGCTCAGCCCCGGCACCTGGATCGACCCGCCGGGCATCACCTCGGACTGGCCGAAGACCATCGAGGTGCAGAACAGGGCGAACGCGGCGGTGGCGAGCGCCAGGTAGATGCCCGACAGCCGCAGCGCCGGCAGGGCGACGACCGCGCCGACCACCGCGCAGAGCACCACGGCGATCGCTACACCGACCGGTGACCCGGTGGCCCCCCAGGTGGCCATGGCGAGCGCCCCGATGCCGGTGAAGGTCATCTGGGCGAGCGAGATCTGACCGGCGTAGCCGGTCAGAGGCACCAGCGACAGGGTGATCAGCGCGAAGCCGAAGCCCTTGGAGACCAGGTTGAGGTCGGGCGCCGACAGCAGGGAGCCGACCGCCGCGGCGACGAGCACCAGGGCGATCCCACCCCAGATCGCCGTGACCTGCGACGGGGGCCGCACCGGGGATCGGGGTCGGCTGACGCCGTGGGCCCGCAGACGTGCCTCGGGCTGCACGAGGATCACCACGAATAGCATCACCGCGGGGATGGCGGTGCGCAGGTTCTGGAGGCTGACCGGGCCCAGCGCGTAGGACGGGTCGATGTAGCCGGTGGCGTAGGACTCGGCCAGACCGAGGACCACCGCACCGAGGAACGCCCCCGGCAGCGATCGCAGCCGGCCGACCACCGCCACGGCGTAGGCGTTGACGACCAGGAGCGTGAGGGTGACGGCGCTGAGGGTCTGCTCCGAGGCGATCAGCACCCCGGACACCGCGGCCAGGCCCGCTCCCAGCGCCCAGGCCAGCATGGCGGTGCGGCCCGGCCGGCCGCCGTTGAGCTGCAGCAGCGCCCGGTCGTCGACGATGGCTCGCATGGCCACGCCCAGCCGGGTGCGCCGCAGCACCAGGCGGAGTCCGACCGCCACCGCGATGGCGATCGCCATGGTCAGGATCCGCGAGTAGGGAACCGCGACTCCGGCGATCTCCACGGTCTTACCGGCGAAGAACGGCGGCACCGGACGGGCCACGTCGGGAGGCCAGATCACGTTGGCGATGCCGAGCAGGGCCACCATGAGGCTGACCGTCACCACGATCTTGACCACCTCGGACGCGCCCTCGATGCCGCGCATGATCCCGCGCTCGATCACGGCACCGAACAACGGGGCCATGACGAACACGACCAGGATCACCGACGGGATCACCGGCACGCCCCAGCCCTGGTTCACCTGCCAGTAGGCGAAGGCGGCGAGCATGCCGAACGCGCCGTGGGCGAAGTTGAAGATGCCGGAGGTCGTGTAGGTGACGACCAGGCCCGACGCCGCGATCGCATAGATCGCGGCCGTCGACAGGCCGGCGATCGTGAAGGTCAGGAACTTGTCCAACTCAGCTCCGGGTACGGCTCAGCGCTTGCGGTCGGGATCGATCGCGCCCTTGGCGGGCAGCTCGGCGGTGACCGTGGCGATGCTGTCGGGCGGGCAGTGGAAGCCGTCCTGGTCGTCGTCCTCGCCACCGATCTCGGGCCACAGGCGCTCGAAGCCGTCGCCCTTGACCACCATCAGCATCCCGCACTCCGGCGGCTCGTCGCCGCCCGGGTCGGTGGGCACGTGGGTGCCCCCCGCGGTCCAGTCCTTCTGCTCGGCAGCCCGATCCAGCACGCAGTCACGGCTGATGACGCCCTTGTTCTGGTCACCGCAGTCCTTGGCCGCGGTCGCGAACAGCAGCCATGCCGAGGTCGACTGCAGTCCGAGGGCCGCCTCCTTGCCGTCCGGCACGTACTTCTTCAGGTTGTCCTGGTACTGCTTGATCGCGGGCCACTTGTCGGCCTCCTCGAAGGGGTGGAACCCCAGCCGGATGACCGACCCGTCGACCGCAGCCGGACCCTGGGAGAAGAAGACGGCGTCGTACACGTTGGTCTCGTTGAGGGCGACGCCCTTCCAGCCCTGCTCCTTGAGCTTGGACATGAGGTTGGCGGCGTTGCCGGGCTCACCGATCCAGTAGAGGGAACCGGCGCCGCTGTCGATCACCTTCTGGGCGAGCGGCGTCCAGTCGGCCATGCCCGCCACGGGGTAGCTGAGGGCCTCGAGCTGCTGGATGCCGCCGACGGCCTGCACCGCTGCGTCGTACTGGAGCTTGACGACCTTGAGCGACGGGAGCTCGCCGTAGACGACCACGTTCTTGGCCGACTGCTCCGGGTAGAGCTTCTTGAAGTCCATGATCCACTGCTCGGACTTCTTGTTCGGCGGGTTCGGGATCGGCTGGACCTGGCCGTTCGACAGGCTCTTCTGCACAGACACCGCGAAGGCCGGGACATCGATCAGTCCGCACTTGTGGAAGTCCGAGCCCTCCTTGCCGGTGAAGGACAGGTCGTCCTGGGTGAAGGCCCCGCCGACGAAGCCGAACACCGAGTGGCACGCCTTGGCCATGGCGGCCTCGACCTCGAACAGCTTGCCGTCGAGGTCGACGGGCTCGATCTGCAGGCCGCCGATCCCGCCCTGCTCGTTGCACCAGTCGGTGAAGGCCACCGACGCGTCCCACAGCTCCTTGTTGAGGCCGGGTCGGATGGCGGCGCCCCGGTCGTTGGGGACGCCGATGTAGAGCTTGTCGGTCCCGGTGCCGCCCTCGCCCTCGGCGACCTTGAAGCTGCCCTTGCCGCACGGCGACGGCAGCGTGCCCCACTCGTTGCCGGTCGAGGATCCGGCCGCGGTCGTGGTGGACCCCTCCTTGTCGGATCCCTTCTCGTCGCCCCCCGACGCCCCGCAGGCGCCGAGTACCAGCGCCATCGCGGCCAACAGGGCCACCCCGACGTGACGGATGTGGGTGCTCCGAGCCATGTGCAGTCCCCCTGGGTTCGACGTGTGGCGTTGGTCGGCGTGGTCGCAGCCGGTCCGGATCCCGGTGGACCACGGCCCGTCCCGCCGCGGGTCGGCCGACTTGCGCGGAGGTTCTATCAGATGACATCGGTCACCTGCTGCCACGAGCGCACCGCGCTCCGCTCCCGACGCGCCCCCCGGACGCCCCGTCCCGACACGCATTGCCGTGCCCCAACCGCTCTGCAACGATGGGCACCCAGAAATCTGACAACCCGTCAGATTCCGGCAGGGAGATCACGCGTGGACCTCGCGATCCGCAACGTCACCATCGTCGACGGCACCGGAGCCCCGGCCCGGGTCGGCGACGTCGGCATCTCGAACGGCCGCATCGTCACGGTCGCCGAGACGGCCGACCCGGCCCTGGACGGCGCGGAGCGCACCGTCGACGGGACCGGGCTGATGCTCTGTCCCGGCTTTGTCGATCCCCACACCCACTACGACGCCCAGCTGCTGTGGGACCCGACCGCGTCGCCGTCGAGCGTGCACGGGGTCACCACGGTGATCGCCGGCAACTGCGGGTTCACGCTCGCCCCGCTCAACCCCGGTGACGGGGACTACGTCCGTCGGATGATGGCCAAGGTCGAGGGCATGCCGCTGGCCGCGCTCGAGGAGGGCATCGACTGGGACTGGGAGACCTTCGCCGACTACCTGGCCCGCTTCGACGGGAACCTCGCGGTCAACGCCGGGTTCCTGGTCGGCCACTGCGCCCTGCGCCGCAAGGTCATGGGCACCGACGCGGTCGGGTCCCAGCCGACCGACGAGCAGCTGCGCGACATGGAGGAGCTGCTGGCCGAGAGCATCCGGGCCGGCGGGCTCGGGTTCTCGACCACGCGGGCCCGCACGCACTCCGACGGCGACGGGGAGCCGGTGGCGTCGCGATGGGCCGAGGAGCCCGAGCTGCTCGCCCTCGCCGAGGTCGTCTCCCAACACCCCGGCACCACGCTGGAGTTCGCCTCCGACGGCTGCCTGGACGGCTTCGACGACGACGAGGTCCAGTTCATGATCCGGTTCTCGAGGGCCGGCAACCGCCCGCTGAACTGGAACGTCCTCACCGTCGACTCCCACGCCCCGGAGCGCTACCGCAACCAGCTCGCCGCCATGGACACCGCGGCGGCTGCCGGCGCCCGGGTGGTGGCGCTGACCATGCCGGTCATCGTCGGCATGAACATGAGCTTCCTGACCTACTGCGCGCTCAACATGATGCCGGACTGGGGCGACATCCTGGCCCTGCCGGTCCCCGAGCGCATCGAGAAGCTCTCCGACCCGGGCACGCGCCGGTTCATGGAGGAGCGCGCCGCGTCGCCCGACGCCGGCGTGTTCGCCCGCCTCACCGGCTGGAGCACCTACGTGATCGGCGACACCTTCTCGGAGGCCAACGAGGGTCTGCGGGGACGCCGGGTGGGCGACATCGCGGCCGAACGCGGCACCGGGGCGTTCGACACGCTCCTCGACATAGTCATCGCGGACGACCTGCGCACGGTCCTGTGGCCCGGAGCCACCGACGCGGACCCCGAGTCGTGGGAGCTGCGTCGCCAGGCGTGGCAGCACCCGTCGGTCATGCTCGGCGGCTCCGACGCCGGAGCGCACCTCGACCGGATGCAGGGCGCCAACTACCCGACCCGCTTCTTGGCCGACTGCCTGCGCGGCCGCAAGCTGACCACCGTCGAGGACGCCGTGCGCATGATGACCACCGTGCCCGCCGAGCTGTTCGGCCTGAGGGACCGGGGCGTCATCCGCGAGGGAGCCCACGCGGACCTGGTCCTGTTCGACCCCGACGTCGTCGACTCGGAGATGCTCTCGATGGTCGACGACCTGCCCGGCGGCACCGAACGCCTCTTCGCGGGCTCGGTCGGGGTGCGATCCGTGCTGGTGTCGGGGGTCGAGGTGGTCCGCGACGGTCGGCCGACCGAGGCGCGGCCCGGCACGATCATCCGCTCCGGCGTCGACACCGACACCGTCACCGCATCCTGAGCCCGCTCGGCTGCGGGCGCCAGATCAGGACCGGGCGCGCATCTCGCCCAGGCGGGGGGCGAACGCGGTGAACAGCAGCAGCCCCAGGGCCAGCAGTCCGATCGGGACGATCCCGTTGCCACGGTCGGTGTAGACGGGCACGAGCACGAACGCGCTGAGCAGAGCGGTCCACGCCCACAGGATCGCCACGGCGCGACGGTGCCCGTGGCCGAGGTCCATCAGCCGGTGGTGCAGGTGCGCCTTGTCCGCGGTGGCCACCCCGGAGCGCCGACTGGCCCGACGGATGACGGCGAAGGCCGTGTCGAGCAACGGAACGCCGAGGATCACCAACGGGATCACCAGCGGAGCGAAGAAGAACCACGACTGGCCCGAGAACGGATCGTCGGACTGACCGCCGACGGCGATCGTCGACGACGCGAGCAGCAGCCCCAGCAGCAACGCCCCGCTGTCGCCCATGAAGATGCTCGCCGGGTTGAAGTTGAACGGCAGGAAGCCCAGGCACACCCCGGCAGTGACGATCGCGATCAGCAGACCGACGTTGGTGACGTCGACGACGCCGACCTGGAACAGCTGCCAGCCGTAGAGGAAGAACGCGAACGACGCGATGGCGACGATGCCGGCGGCGAGGCCGTCGAGCCCGTCGATCAGGTTGACCGCGTTGGCGAGGCCCACCACCCACAGCACCGACACCAGCGCCGACAGGTCCGGGGGCAGGACGGTGAAGCCGAGGAACGGGATGCGCAGGTAGATCACGGTGAGGCCGACCAGGGTGAGCACCGAGCCCGACAGCACCATCCCGGCGAGCTTGGCCGGCGGCGACACGTCCCGGAGGTCGTCGACGAGCCCGGTCACGAACATGACCGCGGCGGCCAGGAGGACGCCGAGGACGTTGGAGGGAGCCTCGAACACCGGCCGCAGCCCCGGCAGCAGCGCGGCGGTCGCGATGCCCACCACCAGACCCACGAACAGGGCGGCGCCCCCGAGCAGCGGGGTGGGTTCCGCGTGCACGCTGCGGTCCGACGGCTCGGCCATCGCCCCGACCCGACGCGACAGCGACCGCAACGGGGGCACCGACGCCGCCGTGGCGGCGACCGACACCGCCATCACGATCAGGTAGTCGCGCACCGGGGCGACACTAGTGCCCTGCCCGTGTCGCCCCGAGGTGCCCGGATCCGCCCGTCACCGCCTTGGATGGACCTCGTGAAGAGGGCGTCATCGTGTCGCTCCGATGACACCTCGGTGACGGTTCGGCGACGTCGACATCATCGCTGTGCACCCTCGTGACGGTGTGGTACAACGGCCGGGATACCAAGGGTGATGCTGGGAGCTGGGAGCTGGGAGCAAGAGGGTGGACGGACCGGACGGTCCATCCACCTTTGCGCTGCGGCGTCCTGCTGTCGAGGAGGGACGGATGCAGTCGGAGTGGGGCCACGCCACGCGTGCGCAGGATCTGAGACGGAGGATCGGCTCGGCCGACGTCTTCGCCCGCGGCGCCGTGTCGATGGACGCCCCCTCCGAGGTCTCCGTACCCGAGCTGACCATCGTCGGCGACCCGCTCCCGCGGACCCGACGGGTGCTCGGCCGGGTGCCCTTCCCGGTCCAGGTCAAGACGGCTCTGGTCGCGGCCGACCTCGTCGCCACGATCTGTGGGATGGCCATGGCCGCCGGCCTGAGCGCCCGGGTCGGCGTCACCCGGGGCGAGACGGGTGCGACGGTGCTGACCGCACTGCTGTCGGTGCCGATCTGGCCCCTGCTGTACGCCCACCAGGGCCTCTACCAGGCCCGGCGCATCACCCGACGGGCCGACGAGTTCCGTGGCATCGTCAACTCGGTGCTCGCCGGGGTCCTGGTCCTCGCCGGCATCTCGGTGATCCTCCAGCAGGAGCACCTGCGGGAGTGGCTCCTGATCACGGCGGCGTGCGTGACCGGTACCGTCACACTCGAGCGCGAGCTCGCCCGCCGCGTCATCGGCGAGTTCCGCTCCCGCGGCGTCATGACCCGACGGGTCGTGATCGTCGGGCGGAACGAGGAGGCGACCGAGCTGGCCGAGGCACTGCACGCCAACCGGGGGCTCGGCTACGAGGTCGTCGGGTTCGTCGCCGATGTCCCCGTCGGCCCGGTGATCGACCTGCGCTCGGATCCCGAGCTCGGCCCCTACCTCGGCCGCACTGCCGAGGTGCTCGACCTGGTCCGTGCCACCCGGGCCGGCGGGGTCATCGTCGCCACCACCGGAGTCGACCAGCGGTCCGCCAACCGGCTCATCCGCGACCTCACCCGCGAGGGGCTCTTCGTCGAGCTCACCTCGTCCATGCGCGACATCGCCGCCAACCGGATCTCGGTCCGTCCGCTCGGTCCGTACCCGGTCATGTGCGTCGAACCGGTCGCCCAGTTCAGCTGGCGTCGAGCCGCCAAGCGCACCTTCGACCTGATCGTGGCCAGCGTGGCGATCGTCATCACCGCACCGATCCTGGCGGCCGCGGCGATCGCCATCCGCGTGACGTCGGGTCCGGGCGTCATGTTCCACCAGGAGCGCGTCGGCAAGGACGGAGTCCCGTTCCGGCTCCACAAGCTGCGCACCATGGTGCCCGACGCCGAGGAACGGCTCGCCGACCTCAAGGCGCTCAACGAGGCGTCGGGACCCATGTTCAAGATGGCCGACGACCCTCGGGTGACCCCGGTCGGTCGATTCCTGCGGGCCACGTCCATCGACGAGCTCCCCCAGCTGTTCGACGTCCTGAAGGGCCAGATGAGCCTGGTCGGCCCACGGCCGGCCCTGCCGTGCGAAGCCGCGCAGTGGGACGAGACCCTGTGGGAGCGCCTGCGGGTGCAGCCGGGGATCACCGGCATGTGGCAGGTGAGCGGCCGCTACACGACGTCGCTCGAGACCTACGCCCGCCTCGACCTCTACTACGTCGACAACTGGTCGCTGGTGACAGACCTGCTGATCCTGGCCCGCACCGTCGGCGTCGTCCTGCGCCGCAAGGGCGGCGCCTGAACGACATCAGGGCGTCGTCGGCCGTCCGGCATCGTTCCCGTAGACCGGGAACCCGGCGCACAGCTCGGCCACCTCGGATCGGACCGCCGCGATCTCCGCGGTGTCACCGACGTCGCGCAGCACCCGGGTGATCAGCTCGGCGATCGTGACCATCTCGGTCTCCCCCATGCCCTGGGTCGTGACCGCCGGGGTGCCGATGCGCAGGCCGGAGGTCACGAACGGCGACCGGGGATCGTCCGGGACGGTGTTCTTGTTCAGGGTGATCCCCGCGTCGTCGAGGGCGTTCTGCGCGTCCTTGCCGGTGAGGTCGGCGTCGAAGGTGCGCAGGTCGATCAGCATCAGGTGGTTCTCGGTCCCTCCGGAGACCAAGCGGAACCCCCGCTCGCCGAGCGCTCCGGCCAGAGCCACGGCGTTGGCGACGATCTGACGGGCGTAGTCGCCGAACTCCGCCGTGGCCGCCTCGCGGAACGCGACCGCCTTGCCGGCGACCACGTGCTCGAGCGGTCCGCCCTGCAGACCGGGGAAGATCGCCTTGTCGATCGCCGCGGCGTGCTCGGCGCGCGACACGATGCAGCCGCCCCGGGGTCCCCGCAGCGTCTTGTGGGTGGTGAAGGTGACCACGTCCGCGTACGGAACCGGGTTGGGGTGGGCGCTGCCGGCGATGAGCCCGGCGATGTGCGCGGCGTCGAACAGGAACAGGGCGCCGACCTCATCGCAGATCTCCCGGATCGGGGCGGGGTCGATGATGCGGGGGTACGCGGTGGCGCCGGCCACGATCATCTTCGGCCGGTGCGTCCGGGCCAGGTCGCGCAGCTGGTCCAGGTCGAGGCGCTCGTCGCTCGGGGTCAGCCCGTAGGACACGAAGTCGTAGAAGCGACCCGAGATGTTGACCGGCGACCCGTGGGTGAGGTGCCCGCCGTGGTCCAGGCTCAGGCCGAGCACGGTGTCGCCGGCCTCGAGCAGGGCCAGGTAGACGCCGAGGTTGGCGTTGGCGCCGGAGTGGGGCTGCACGTTGGCGGCCTCGGCGCCGAAGAGCTCGCACACCCGCTGGCGGGCCAGGTCCTCGATCTGGTCGACGACCTGGTTGCCGCCGTAGTAGCGCTTGGTCGGGTATCCCTCGGAGTACTTGTTGGTGAGGACCGACCCGACCGCGTCCATGACCGCGGGAGAGGTGAAGTTCTCCGACGCGATCAGCTGCAACCCGGTGTTCTGGCGGTCGACCTCGCGGTCGATCATGTCGAAGATCTCGGTGTCGGGCTGCGTGGGCCAGGGCATGGGGGCGTCGTTCCTGTTCTGTTGTGTCGGGGGGATTGGGGGGGTTCGGTCGACCGGGTCAGGCGAGTCCGGCGTCCAGCTCGGAGATCTTGGCCACTCGGCCGGCGTGGCGGCCACCCTGGAACTCGGCGTCCAGCCAGGCGTCGAGCGCGTCGCGGGCGACCTCCTCTCCGGTGAGGCGCTCGCCGATGCAGATCACGTTGGCATCGTTGTGCTCACGGGCCAGGCGGGCCGACGTCTGGTCGTGAACGGTCGCGGCCCGGATGCCCGGCACCTTGTTGGCGGCGATGGCGATGCCGATGCCGGACCCGCACACGCACAGACCCAGGTCCGCGTCGCCGCCCGCCACCGCCCTGCCGACCGCGGCGCCGAAGTCGGGGTAGTCGACCCGGTCGGTGCCGTGCGTGCCCAGATCGATCACCTCGTAGCCCCGATCGGCAAGGTGACCGCCGAGCGCGTCCTTGAGGTGCACCCCGGCGTGGTCGGCGCCGATCGCGATCCGCTCGGTCACGATGTGGCCTCGGAGCGCTCGAGCCGCTCCCGCAGCACGGTCATGACCCGTTCGGACGCCTTGGGCATCTCGTCGAGCAGGGTCCGGAACTCACGTGTCCCGAAGCGGAGCAGCTTCATCGGTGTGTCGGCCACGACCGTGGCTGTGCGCGGGCGATGGTCGATCAGCGCCATCTCCCCCACCATCGACCCCGGACCGGAGCTGGCGACGTGCTCGCCCCGGACGTACACGCTGGCCTGACCCTCGACGATCACGTAGCACTGCGTGCCAGGGTCGCCCTGGTCGACCAGGACGGTGCCGGCGGTGGCCTCCATCTGCTGGGAGAGGTCGACGACCCGATGCAGGTCGTCGTTCGAGAACCCCTCGAAGAACGGTACCGACGACAGCCAGGCGACGTCGTCGGTGCTCTTTCTGGTCATGGTCTTCCCTCGTTGCGGACGGGTGCGGGCACTGCGAACACTCGGGCACTGCGAACACTACTGTCGGGTCGGCGTGCACGTCGGGGCCGATCGCCGCCGACCCGTCCACACCAGGGGGAACGATGAGAGCAGTCGTCATGCGCGACGGGGCGCTGGTGGTCGACGAGGTATCGCTGCCGGCGCTGCAACCCGGCCAGGTCCGCGCCGAGGTGCTGGCGTGCGGGATCTGCGGATCCGATCTGCACGCCCTGCACCACGCGGATCGCATGGTGGAGATGTCGGAGCTGACCGCCGAGCCCGGCGGGATCGCGCCCCGGATGATGGACCCGTCCCGTGACGTGGTGATGGGCCACGAGTTCACCGCACGCGTGCTCGAGGTCGGCCCCAACGTCGGCAACTGCACGCCAGGCGACGTGGTCGTGTCGCTGCCGGTGGTCATGGACGCCGGCGGCATCCACGCCGTCGGGTACTCCAACGACTACCCGGGCGGCTACGGCCAGCAGATCGTCCTGTCGGACATGTTGACCATGAAGGTGCCCGACGGGCTCGACCCCGAGCTCGCGGCGCTGACCGAACCGATGGCGGTCGGTCTGCACGCGGTCGAGATGAGCCGCGTGTCGCCCCGTCACGCCGCGGTGGTGCTCGGTTGCGGTCCGGTGGGCCTCGCCGTGGTCGCGGCGCTGGCCCTGGCCGGGGTAGAGACGATCGTCGCCGCCGACTTCTCGCCCGCCCGGCGGGCGCTGGCCGCCACCATGGGCGCCACCGAGGTCGTCGACCCGTCGGTGGAGGGGGCGGTCGCCGCGTGGCGTCGCGTCGAGGGCCGCAAACCGTTGGTGATCTTCGAGGCGGTCGGGGTCGAGGGGATGCTCGACGCGGCGATGGTCGACGCGCCGCGGGGCTCGCAGATCCTGGTCGTCGGGGTGTGCATGGTCCCGGACCGGATCCGCCCCATGGTCGCGGTCGGCAAGGAGCTGAACCTGCAGTTCGTGCTCGGCTACGACCCGCTGCAGTTCCAGACGACGCTGAACCGCATCGCCGAGGGCTCCCTCGACGTGTCCCCGATGATCACCGGCCGGGTCGACCTCGACGGTGTGGCCCAGGCGTTCAGTGCGCTCGGGGACCCCGAGGCCCACGCCAAGATCCTCGTCGTCCCCTCCTGACCCACCCCGCCCTGACCCGTTCTGTTCGGCGGTTCACAACGTCGACGTTGTGAACCGCCGAACAGAACGGGGGTGGCGGGCGACGAGGGCGCGGTCGCGGCCGGTCAGGTCCTGGGCCAGGAACACCTCGTCGAAGTGCTCGCCCGCCAACTCGACCGCGGCGGCCCCCTGCTCGGGTGACAGCTCGCAGACCACGACGCCGTCGGGAACGAGCCACCCGGGCGCCTCGGCCAGGATCACGCGCAGGTCGTCGAGTCCGTCGGCCCCCGCGAACAGCGCACCGGCCGGCTCCCACTCGGCGACCGACGGCGACAGGTCCGCGTTCGCGGCCACGTACGGCGGGTTCGACACGACCAGGTCGACGGTTCCTCCCAGCTCCTCGGGCAGCGCGTCGAACCACTCGCCGTGGGCGATGCGCACCCGGGCACCGGCCCGACCCACGCCGGCCAGGTTCGCCCGCGCCACCTCGAGCGCGTCGGTCGAGGCATCGGTGGCCCACACCGCGGTGCGCACCCGTTCGGTGGCGACGGCCAGGGCGATCGCTCCCGATCCGGTGCCGAGGTCGACCACCGTCGTCGGCCGGTCCCTCCCTCCGATGCGGTCGAGCTCGGCCAGGGCCACCTCGACCACCTGCTCGGTCTCGGGTCGGGGGATGAGCACCCGCCGGTCGACCATGAGGTCGAGGTGCCGGAACGGCCAGTGCCCCAGCACGTACTGCAGCGGCTCGCCGGTCGCGCGGCGCGCCACCATCGCGTCGAGGTGTGCGACGCCGCGGCGGGTGGCCCGCCCCGACAGGTGCAGCACCAGCTCGGCATCGGCAACGCCCAACGCCTCGGCGGTGATGCGCGCCGCGTCCGTCGCGGGATCGGAACCGTCGCCGGGATCGCGGCTGCGCAGGGTGGCGATCGCCCCCTCGAGCAGCTCCCGCCAGGTGACGGTGCTGGTCTCATCCTCGTCGCTGGAGCCCCCGCTCACGTCAGCTCCGCCAGCCGGCGGGCCTGCTCGTCGGCCACGAGGGCGTCGCTGACGGTCCCGAGCTCGCCGGCCAGCACCTTGTCGAGGTTGTAGACGGTGAGGCCGATCCGGTGGTCGGTGACCCGGTTCTCCTTGAAGTTGTAGGTCCGGACCTTCTCGCTGCGTCCGCCGCCGCCGATCTGGGCCCGCTTCTGGCCCGACGCCTCGGCCATCGCCTTGTCCTGCTCCATCTGCAGCAGCCGGGCCCGCAGCACCCGAAGGGCCTTGGCCCGGTTCTGGATCTGGCTCTTCTCGTCCTGCATCGACACCACCAGACCGGTCGGCCGGTGCGTGATGCGCACCGCCGAGTCGGTGGTGTTGACCGACTGACCGCCCGGTCCCGACGAGCGGAACACGTCGATCTGCAGGTCGTTCGGGTCGATGTCGACATCGACCTCGTCGGCCTCGGGCAGCACCACGACGGTGGCCGACGAGGTGTGGATGCGGCCCTGCGACTCGGTGACGGGCACCCGCTGCACCCGGTGCGGACCGGCCTCGAACTTCATGCGGGTCCACACGCCGTCGCCGGCGACCCGCAGCACCGCCTCGCTGACCCCGCCGAGGTCCGACGGCGACGCCGACAGCACCTCGACGGTCCAGCCCTGGCGCTCGGCGAAGCCCCGGTACATCTCCATCAGGTCCCGGGCGAAGAGGTTGGCCTCCTCTCCCCCCTCGGCCCCGCGCAGCTCGACGATCACGTCGCGGTCGTCGTTGGGGTCGCGCGGCAGCAGAAGGACCCGCAGTTCCTGCTCCAGCCGTTCGATCGACTCCCGTGCTGCGGTGGCCTCGGCCCGCCACGCCTCACGCTCATCGCCGCTCGACGCGGCCAGCAGCTCCTCGGCCGCGGCCAGGTCGTCGGTCGCGGTCCGCAACGCCACCGCGGTCTCGACCACTGGCTGAAGCGCCCGGTACCGGCGCGACATCTCGGTGTAGCGGCGGTGGTCCGCGACCACCTCGGGATCGGCCAGACGGGCCTCGGTGTCGGCCAGCTCCCGCTCGAGCCCGGCCGCCCGGGAGAGCAGCGACCCGTCGGTCACGACTGCTCCCACGGCGCCGGGACGGCCACGACCTCCGCCGGCGACACCAGGGCGGCGGCGAGGCGGTCGAGGGTGGGGATCCGGTCCCGCTCGGGTACCGCCAGCACCAGCCGGGCCGACGGGTCGACCCAGGCCCGGGTGTCGGCGGCGACGGGCACGAAGGCCAGGTCGGCCCCGGTCGAGCACACCACCACGACGGGTCCGCCCGCGGCATCGATCCCGACCGCGGCTGCCGGCGACGCCTCCCGGACGCTGTCGCGACGGACCGTGGTCTCGGTCGGCTGGAGTCGGGTCGCGCCCACGAGGGCCGGGTCCTCGAGGATCGAGCAGCGCAGCCAGCGCTCCCGACCCAGACGCGACAGCGGATGGGTGCCGGCCCCCGGGACGCGCTCGCGGCGGACCATCTCGACGGAGCGGGCCAGCGTGGTCGTCGGCGGCTCGCCGTGGTGCATCGCCGCGACGGCGTCACGGTCGAAGCGGCCGACCCCGGCCTCGAGGTGCAGCTCGCCGTCACCACCGGACTCGACGGGCCAGGTGACCAGGCGGGCGACCTCGAGCCCGAGGACCTCACCGCGCACGACGCCGTCCTCGACCACGACCTCCAGCCCGGCGTCGGTCAGGGCCGTGAAGAGATCGGCGACGGCCCCGTCCGAAGGGTCGGGGACGTCGAGCCGCTCGGGGAACGGGGCGGGCGGCACCGGGACGGAACCGGCCCCCTGCACCGACCGCACCTGCACCGGGACCGCGAACCACCCGGCCATCCGGGCGACGTCGCCGCCCAGGTCGTCGGTGAACAACACCAGCTCCGCCGCACCCTGACGCAGCGTCCAGGCCAACGCTCCGGCCAGCGACGCCGGATCGGCCACCTCCGACAGGAGGTACGCGGTCGCTCCGTCGATAGCGGCGGCGTTGGTGCCCAGCGAGACCACCTCGGGCGACGCGCCGGTGAGGTCGCGCACCAGGGCGCCGAGCTGCGCCCGCCGAAGCCGGGCCCCTTGTTCGTCGCTCAGCACGACGGCTTCACCGCTCGGCGACCGAGCGGCGCGGTCACTCCCCCGCGTCGGCGGGGGCGTCGGCCTTGGCGGCCTTGCGGCGCTTGCCGTAGCGGCGCTCGAAGCGCTCGACGCGACCGGCGGTGTCGACGATCTTCATCTGACCGGTGAAGAACGGGTGGGTGAAGGCCGAGATCTCCACCTTGGCGAGGGGGTACTCGTTGCCGTCATCCCACGTGACCGTCTCGGTGGTCTCGATGGTCGAACGGGTCAGGAACTTGTCGCCCGAGGACGTGTCCTGGAACACGACGTAGCGGTAGTTCGGGTGGATTCCGGGCTTCATGGTCTCAGTGCTCCGTGTGGGTCCCGGTTTCCGTGCGGGACCCCGTTGAGGGGACGGATCAGTATGGCTTCTGGGCCGGGGCGTCGGCCACCCTGGTGCTCTCCTAACCGGGCACCCCTGGTGCTCTCCTAACCGGGCACCCCTGGTGCCTTGGCGATCTCGGCCAGGAAGACGTCGTTGTTGGGGAACGTGCGCATGCGGTCGATGAGCAGCTCCAGGCCGGCGCCGGTGTTGCCCTCGGCCGCCAGGCCCGACAGCACCCGACGCAGCTTCCAGACCTGCTGGAGCTGGGTGCGCTCGAAGAGAAGCTCCTCGTGGCGGGTCGACGACGCGTCGACGTCGATGGCCGGGTAGATGCGCTTCTCGGCCGCCTTGCGGTCCAGGCGCAGCTCCATGTTGCCGGTGCCCTTGAACTCCTCGAAGATCACCTCGTCCATCTTCGAGCCGGTCTCGACCAGGGCGGTGGCGAGGATGGTCAGCGAGCCGCCCTCCTCGACGTTGCGGGCCGCACCGAAGAACTTCTTGGGCGGGTACAGCGCGCCGGTGTCGATGCCGCCGGACATGATGCGCCCCGTGGCCGGCGCCGCCAGGTTGTAGGCCCGGGCCAGGCGGGTGATGCCGTCGAGGATGATCACGACGTCCTTGCCCATCTCGACCATGCGCTTGGCCCGCTCCGAGGCGAGCTCCGCCACCTGGGTGTGCTCGTCGGAGGGCCGGTCGAAGGTCGACGCGATGACGTCGCCGCGGACCGACCGACGCATGTCGGTCACCTCCTCGGGACGCTCGTCGACCAGCAGGACCATCAGGTGGACCTCAGGGTTGTTGTGCTCGATCGACTGGGCGATGGTCTTCATCACCGTCGTCTTACCCGCCTTGGGCGGCGACACGATCAGGCCGCGCTGGCCCTTGCCGATCGGAGCGATCAGATCGACGATCCGCGACGTCATGTCGCCGGGCAGGTCCTCGCGCTCCAAGCGGAGGCGCTCGTCGGGGAACAGCGGGGTCAGGTCCTCGAAACGCGGACGCTCGCGGGCCTTCTCCGGGTCGCCGCCGTTGACCTTGTCGATGCGCAGCAGCGCCGGGTTCTTCTCGCCCCGGCCGGCGGGACGGCTGGCACCCTCGAGGAAGTCGCCCTTGCGCAGACCGAGCTGGCGGGTCTGCTTGACCGACACGTAGACGTCGTCGCGGCTGGGCAGGAAGCCCTTGACCCGCAGGAACCCGTAGCCCTCGTCGCGCAGGTCCAGGAAGCCGGCGACCTCGACGGGCTCACCGTCCCAGTTGTCGTTCTGCGGCTGGCCGGCGTCCTCGCCCTGACGGTCGCGGTCACGGCCCCGACGGCGGCGACGACGACGGTTGCCCGGCTCGGGCTCACCCTGGTTCTGGCCGCCCTGGTTCTGGTTCTGCTGGTTCTGCTGGTTCTGGCCGCCCTGGTTGCGGTTCTGGCCGCCCTTGTTCTGGCCACCCTGGTTCTGGCCGCCCTGGCTCTTGCCACCCTGGCTCTTGCCGCCCTGGCTCTTGCCGCCCTGGTCCTGATCCTGATCGACCTGGCCCTCGGGCTCGTTCTCGGGCTTGCTCTCGGGCTCGTCGGACCGGTCCCGGTCCGACGGACCCTGCCCGCCGTCGGAGGCCTCGGCATCGGCCTCGGCCGGGGCGGCCTCGGTGTCAGCACCCGCGGCACCGTTGCGCCCGTTGCGGGCCGGGGCTGCGGGCGCGGCCGGAGCAGCGTCGGGACCGGCCGAGGTCACCCCGGCCAGGTCCAGGATCATGCCGATGATGTCGGCCTTCTTGGTGCGGCTCGTGGGCTTGCCGCCCAAGGCCTCGGCGATCGTGGCGAGCTCGGCGCGGTCCTTGCGCTCGAGGCCGTCGACGTCGATCGAATCAAGACTCACAGTGGTGATGTCCCTCGTGGTCGGTGCAGCGGCGTGGATCGCGGCTGCGCTGGGGTGGATCGGGACCCGACGAACGGGATTCGATCCGGGGTCGACCGGAGTGCCGGGGACCGGAGAGGTCGGGGGGGACCCCACCGAGCGGTGGGCGGGACTGGGCGGTGGTTCGACAGCGACCGAACATCGATGGTTCGGGATCTGCCGGACCTCAGCCCCCGCCGGTTCGACATGGCCACACTACCCGCCGCATGTGGATCGGGCAACCACCCGGGCGCTCAGGCAGCGCCGGCGCCGATCAGCCGGCCGAGCAGCTCGTGACCGGGCACCACCGGGGTGTCCGCCACACCTGCCTCGGTGTAAGTGCCCCCCGGCCCGTCCACGGCGCTGTCGACCAGCAGGTAGGGCACCGGATCGGGCGTGTGGGTGCGGCGGGCCAGCGGGGTCGCGTGATCGGGCAGCATCAGCAGTCGCCACGGCCCCATGCGGTCGAGCTCCGGAACCAGACCGGCCAGGATCTGTGAGTCCCACAGCTCGAGCGAGCGGACCTTCTCGGCCGCGTCGCCGGCGTGGCCGGCCTCGTCGGTGGCCTCGACGTGGATGACGAACAGGTCGAGCCCGTCGGCCAGCCCGGCCAGCGCGGCGTCGCGCTGCGCGGCGTAGTCGGTGTCGTAGCCGGGGGTGGCGCCCTCGACGTCGGGCAGGGCCATGTCGGTCAGCACGCCCAGTCCCCGGACCAGGTCGACCGCGGTGGTGATGCCGCCGGTGATGCCGTGATGCGCGGCGAAGTCCGGCATCGACGGCTGGAACCCCTGACCCCACAACCAGATCTGGTTGGCGGCCACGTCGGGATGACGGGCCAGAACGGCGCGGCTGGCCTCGGTGACCTCGATCAGCCGTTCGGCCGCCGGGCCGCTGGGAGCGACCGCGGGCCGGCCGGTCAGGTCGTGCGGCGGCACGCACTCGGCGTCGAGCCAGTCGGCGGGGGCGACCATGATGTGGCGGTACTCGACCCCGGCGTGGAACTCGAGGACCGAGTCCGGGTTGCCCCGTCCGAGCGTGGCGTCGAGATCCTCGAGCACGGCCCGGGCGGCGTCGGTCGACGGGTGCCCGCCGGCGAAGTCGACCATCGTGGCGTCGTCGCCGACGGTGACCAGGTTGCACCGGTAGGCCAGGCGGTCCGCCGGCAGCTTGAGCCCGAGCGACGCGGCCTCGATCGGGGCGCGGCCGGTGTGGAACTCGGCGGGGTCGTAGCCCAGGATCGACATGTTGCCGACGTCGCTGCCCGGCGCCATCCCCTCGGGGATCACCCCGGCCCGGCCGACGGTGCCGCGCGCCGCGAGCGCGTCGATCGTCGGGGTGTGGGCGACCTCGAGCGGGGTGCGACCGCCCAGGCCCTCGAACGGCTCGTCGGCACACCCGTCGGGGACGCAGACCACGTATTTCACCGGACGCTCTCCATCATCGGCCCAGTCTGGCCGACCGCGTTCCCCTCCCCGAACTCGGGCACGCACTTCCACCCGAGTGCCGGCGATGTTGTAGCCACCGCGCCACCACAGCGACGGGGGCCTACAAGTTCGACGGGCAGCCACGACCTCGTAGCCACCGCGCCACCACAGCGACCGGGGCCTACATGTTCGACGGGCAGGTCAGCCGGCAATGGCGCGGCGGACCAGGGCCTGGACCGAGGCGAGGTCGGCCGGGCAGTGCTCGACGCGCTCCTCCCGCTCGAACAGGTCGCCCAGCGCGTCGGGCAGAGCGGGCCGGACGCCGACCGCGGCGGCCACAGCGTCGGGGAACTTCGCGGGATGGGCGGTGGCGAGGCACACGACAGGCACCGAAGGATCCGCCAGGACACCGGCGCCGGCGAGCGCCTCGGCCACCCCGATGCCGACCGCGGTGTGCGGGTCGACCAGGAGCCCGGTGTGCAGCTGCACCGACCGGATCACCGCGGCGGCCGACTCGTCGTCGAGGCGGCCGCAGTCGAACTCGGCGCGCAGCTCGGCGAGCACCTCGGCGGGCACCGACACCGACCCGTCGGCGCGGAACCGGGCCATCAGCTCGGCCACCGCGGCGCCGTCGCGGTCGAGCACCTCGAACAGCAGGCGCTCCAGGTTGGAGCTGACCTGGATGTCCATCGACGGCGACGTCGTGGGCACCACCTCGGTGATGGCCATGGTGCCGGTGCTGAAGAAGCGGGTGAGGATGTCGTTGCGGTTCGACGCCACCACCAGCCGCTCGATCGGAAGGCCCATGCGCTTGGCCACCCATCCGGCCAGGATGTTGCCGAAGTTGCCGGTCGGCACGACGAAGCTGACCGGTCCCCCGTCGGGAGCGACGGCCAGGTGCGCGGTCACGTAGTAGACGACCTGGGCCATCACCCGCGCCCAGTTGATCGAGTTGACCGCCGAGAGGTGCACCTCATCGCGGAACGCCTCGTCCGCGAACGCGGCCTTGACCAGGTCCTGGCAGTCGTCGAAGGTCCCGGGCACCGCGACGGCGTGCGCGTTGGCGGCTCCGAGGGTGGTCATCTGCCGGCGCTGCACCTCGGAGGTCCGGCCGTCGGGGAACAGGATGACGATGTCGACGCAGTCCCGGTCCGCGCACGCGTGCATGGCCGCCGAGCCGGTGTCGCCCGAGGTGGCGCCGAGCACGCAGACCCGCTCGCCCCGGGCCGACAGCACGTGGTCGAACAGCCGCCCGACCAGCTGCAGCGCCACGTCCTTGAACGCGAGCGTCGGACCCCGGAACAGCTCGAGCAGGTGCAGGTCGGGCCCGGTCTCCCCACCGGTCGAGCCCAGCGGGACGACCGGGCACACGTCGGGGGTGTCGAAGGTGGCGTAGGCCTCGGCGACGATCGACTCGAATGACTCCCGGTCGAGTGCGCCCGGAACAGGCCGGCCCTCGGCGTCCACGTCACCGTCGACGAACGGCCACATGACCCGAGCTGCGACCTCCGGATAGCTCAGGTCGCGCAGCTCGTCGAGGGGTGGAAGCTCGGGCCAGCGTTCGGGCAGGTACAGGCCACCGTCGTCGGCCAGGCCGGCGAGCAGCACGTCGGAGAAGCCGAGCACGGGCGCGGCACCGCGGGTGGAGACGTAGCGCACAGGGCGATCCGGTCAGTCCGAGCCGATGACCCGCAGCACGGAGCCGACCGAGCGCACGGCGTCCAGGCCGCGCAGCTCGCCGAGGGTGGATCGCAGGTCGGCCTCCCGGGCGGTGTGGGTGATGAAGGTGAGGCGGGCGCCCGAGTCCCCGGAGTCGAGCGACTCCTGCTCCATCGAGCGGATCGACACGCCGTGGGTGCCGAACACGCCGGCGACCGCGGCGAGGACGCCGGGACGGTCCTCGACGACCAGGTTGAGGTAGAACGCGGATCGCAGCTCGTCGATGGGCCGGATGCGGGCCTTGCCGAACGAGCCGAGCGAGGCGTGGGTGCCCTTGGCCAGGTTCGCCGCCGCGTCGATGACGTCGCCGAGCACCGCGGAGGCGGTCGGGAACCCGCCGGCGCCGCGGCCGTAGAACATGAGGTCGCCGACGGCCTCGCCCTCGACGAACACGGCGTTGAAGCTGTCGCGCACCGATGCGAGCGGGTGGGCGTCGGGGACCATCGCGGGGTGCACCCGCACCGCGACCGACCCGTCGTCGTAGCGCTCGGCGATGGCCAGCAGCTTGATCTGGTAGCCGAGGCGGCGGGCGTGGTCGATGTCGGACGAGGTGACCCCGGAGATGCCCTCGTGGAAGACGTCGCCGGCGACGACCTTGGCGCCGAAGGCGATCGTGGCGATGATCGCGGCCTTGGCCCCGGCGTCGAAGCCCTCGACGTCCGCGGTCGGGTCCCGCTCGGCGTAGCCCAGGCTCTGCGCCTCGGCCAGGGCCTCGGCGTAGCTCCAGCCCTCCTCGGTCATCTTGGTGAGGATGTAGTTGGTGGTGCCGTTGACGATGCCCATCACCCGGGCGACGTCCTCGCCGACGAGCGATTCGCGCAGCGGTCGGATCAGCGGGATGCCACCGGCGACCGCGGCCTCGAAGAGGAGGTCGACGCCGGAGGACTCGGCCACCGCGTAGAGCTCGCCGCCGACGTTGGCGAGCAGCTCCTTGTTGGCGGTGACGACCGGCTTGCCGGCCTTGAGGGCGTCGACGATCAGCTCGCGGGCCGGTTCGATGCCTCCGATGACCTCGACGACCAGGTCGACGTCCGCGTCCGCAGCGACCGACTCGGCGTCGGTGGTGAGCACCTCGGCCGGCAGCTCGACGCCGCGCTCCTTGGACAGCGAACGGACCGCGACCCGGGTGACCGCCAGGCGCAGACCGGTGCGCGCCGCGATCTCGTCGCCGCGGTCGCGGACCAGTTCGACCAGCGCCGCGCCGACGTTGCCGCAGCCCAGCAGGCCGATGTTGACGGTTCTCTCGCTCACCGCGACTCTCTCGCTCACCGCGCCCAGGCTACCGGCGCACCGCCAGCGGCCTCATCCGACATCTGATCAACCGACATCGGTGGCCAGCAGGTCCTCGACGGTCTCTCGGCGCACGACCAGCCGGTCGACGCCGCCGCTCACGAACACCACGGCGGGACGCAGCACCTTGTTGTAGTTGGAGCCCATCGAGTGGCCGTACGCGCCGGTGACCGGGGTGGCGATCACGTCGCCGACGGCCAGGTCCGCGGGCACCCGCCCCTCGCGCACCAGCAGGTCGCCCGACTCACAGTGCTTGCCGACCAGGCGGATCGGCATCTCGCGCCGCGACGTCGCGGCCCGGGGCAGGAACGTCTCGTAGCCCGACCCGTACAGGACCGGCCGGGGGTTGTCGCTCATGCCGCCGTCGACCGACACGTAGGTGCGCACGCCGGGGATGAACTTGACGGTGCCGACGGTGTAGAGGGTGACCGCGGCGGCGCCGACCACCGCGCGTCCCGGCTCGACGCCGATCTCGGCGGTGATGCCGGCGGCGCGGCACCCGTCCACCACGGCGGTGACCCACTCGGTGATCGTGGGGGCAGCCTCGCCCTCGACGTACGCGACGCCGAGGCCGCCGCCGACCACCAGCTCGGGGAGGTCCGCGTCGACGACGAAGGGGGCCACGGCGCGTAGGCCCTCGAGGAAGTTGTCGACGCTGAACACCTGTGAGCCGATGTGCATGTGCAACCCGACCAGGTCGACCGCGGCGGATGCCCGGGCCCTCGCGAGCGCGTCGTCGGCCTGGCCGGTGGGCAGCGGGAACCCGAACTTGGAGTCGAGGTTGCCGGTGCGGACGTGCTCGTGGGTGTGGACCTCGATGCCGGGGTTGATCCGCAGCAGCACCCTCGGCACGGGCAGACCCGAGGCGACCAGGGACTCGATGCGGTCGAGCTCGTCGTCGCTGTCGACGACGATGCGCCCGACGCCGGCGGTGAGTGCCAGTCGCAGTTCGTCGAGCGACTTGTTGTTGCCGTGCAGGACGGTGCGCTCGGCGGGCACGCCGGCGGCGAGGACGACCTGCAACTCGCCGCCGGTGGCGACGTCGATGCGCATCCCCTCCTCGTGCACCAGCCGGGCGACGGCGCGGCACAGGAACGCCTTGGATGCGTAGGTGGCGCCGTCGCCGAGCACCGACACCGCCTCGCGGCAACGGGCGCGGATGTGGGCCTCGTCGTAGACGAACAGCGGGGTGCCGTGGCGTTCGGCCAGGTCGGCCACGTCGCAGCCGCCGATCGACAGCCGGCCGTGGTCGTCGACCGTGGCGGTGTCGGGCAGCAGGTGGAACGGCAGCGGCGAGTTGGTCGGCGCGCTCACATGCGCTCCGGGGCCGACACGCCGAGGAGGCCCAGACCGACGCGCAGCCCCACCCCTGCCGCCTCGGCCAGCCACCAGCGGGCCTGGCGCAGCTCGTCGGGCGTGTCGGGGTGAAGGATCGGGCAGTCGTGGTAGAAGCCGTGCACCGCGGAGGCCAGCTCGCGCACCCAGGTGGTGACCTTGTGCGGCGCCCGCTCGCGGGCCGCGAGCAGCACCACCTCGCCGAGCACGTCGAGCTGTCGCAGCACCTCCAGCTCGCGCTCGGCGGTGAGTAGCGACAGGTCGACCTCGGCCAGGGGGCGGCGTTCGATGCCCCGCTCGGCGGCCACCCGGGCGATCGACGCGATCCGGGCGTTGGCCATCTGCACGTAGAAGACCGGGTTCTCGTTGGACTGCTGGACGATCAGGTCCAGGTCGACGGTCTGGGGCGAGTCGACCGACTGCAGCAGGTAGGTGAGGCGCACGGCATCGGCGCCGACCTCGTCGATGAGGTCCTCGAGGGTGATGAGGTCGCCGGCCCGCTTGGAGATCTTGACTTCCTCGCCGTCACGCTCCAGGCGGACGAGCTGGGTGATGACGACCTCGAGGTCGGCCGGGTCGTGGCCGAGGGCCTGGATGGCGGCGCGCATGCGCGGCACGTAGCCGTGGTGGTCCGCGCCCCACACGTTGATGACCAGGTCGAAGTCGCGACCGAACTTGTCGCGGTGATACGCGATGTCGGGCAGCAGGTAGGTGTACTCGCCGTCGCTCTTGACGAGCACCCGGTCCTTGTCGTCGCCGAACACGGTGGAGCGCAACCAGACCGCCCCCTCGCGCTCCTCGACCATGTCGCGCTCGCGCAGGTCGTCGAGCGTGTCGGCGATGGCACCGGACGCGAGCAGTGAACGCTCCGAGAACCAGGTGTCGAACTCGACGCCGAGGCTGGCGAGCACCCGCCGCTGGTCCGCGATCGCGTGGGCCTCGCCCCACTCGAGCGGATCCGCGCCGTCGGGCATCTCGGCGGCCCAGTCGACGATGTACTGGCCGCGGTAGCCGTCCTCGGGCGGCTCCTGGCCGGCCTTGCGGGCGGCGAGCGACGCGGCGAATGTCTGCATCTGCACGCCGCGGTCGTTGACGTAGAACTCGTCGGAGACGTCGTGGCCGACGAAGCGCAGCAGCCGGGCCAGGCTGTCGCCGTAGACCGCGCCGCGGGCGTGACCGGCATGCACCGGGCCGGTCGGGTTGGCCGACACGTACTCGACCATGACCCGGGTGCCGGCGCCGACGTCGCTGCGGCCGTAGTCGGCGCCGGCGGCGACGACGGTGCCGATCAGCTCGTGCAGCCACGCCGGGTCCAGGCGGAAGTTGACGAAGCCGGGCCCGGCGACCTCGACGGCGGTGACGTGGCGGGGCGGGTCCGCGGTGAGCGCGTCGGCGAGCTGCTGGGCGAGCTCGCGGGGGTTGCGCCCGGCGGCCTTGGCGGTGGCCATGGCGACGTTGGTGGAGAACTCGCCGTGCTCGCGCCGCGCCGGTCGTTCGAGGTGGATCTCGGCGGGGGCGTCGACGCCGAGGGCGCCGAGGGTGTCCCGGAGGGCGGCGGTCAGCACGTCTCGCATGAGTCGGCGATCGTACCGCCGGGCCCGAGGGACCCACGAAGCCGGTTCGGCGCTTCCGGGGCATCGACTGTCCGCTGCGCGGCCGGGGCGCGGTGCGGGAGCCACCGGAGCGGTGCGCTAGGGTCGCAGACCGCATCCCCCGTCCTCGGGGGTCCCGCCCTCGTAGCTCAGGGGATAGAGCATCGGCCTCCGGAGCCGTGTGCGCAGGTTCGAATCCTGCCGAGGGCACCAGCGAACCCGCACCCAGCGCCGCGGCGGTCGGCCCCGAGGGCGGATCGCCGCCCGATCACGCTCCCGGGCTCGGCAGCGGGTAGATGACGTTGCCGGAGGTGAAACCAGGATCTGGGGGTTGGCGTCGGCCGTCCACCGCGTTGGAGGTCACCCGCCGGCGAGCATCTGCTCGGCGCGGTAGGAGGCCAGGTCGTTCAGATCGAGACGGGCCCCCTCGGGCATCTCGGACTCGAAGTCCCTCAGGTGCTGTTGGAGCGGGGCCACCTCCTCCGGAGTCGTCGCCCAGAACTGGAAGGTCTCGCCGAACGCGGTCACGGGATCCCGGTCCAGGTGCCACTCGCCGACGAGGATCCACTCGTCGGGCGTGTCGGTGAACAGCGTCAGGGGATCGACCGCAACCACCCGGAATCCCCGGTCATGAGCCAGTTGGGCCCACTTGGCAGGTGGGACCTCCTGGTGGTTCTCACGACGCATTTGCAGGACGTCGAAGTCCCCGAGGCCCAGGACGTCGGTCAACGGGCCGTCGTGGAACAAGCTGATGTAGCCGAGCTCGCCCGTGGCGATCGGCTCGCCGTGGTAGTAGCGCTCCAGGAACCGTGCAGCCTGGTACCGCTGTTGATAGGTGTCCTCCACCCCGACCGGCACCTTGCGCGTCAGCCCGATCTTGGTGCCGCAGAGCAGCACCAGGGCGAGCACCAGCAGGGCCGGACGCAACGACACCCGTCCGCGGGACGCCAACCGGTCGCCGACACCGATCTCCGTGCCGGTGCCGAGCAGCACCACGACCCCGAACCCGACGAGGTACGCCTGGTAGCGATCGAACCATCCGACGCCGGCGAAGCTCATGTGCAGCGAGGTTGCGACCAGGAAGGCCACGGCCAACCGAACGGACGCCCACCGGCCCCAACCGACGATCGCGATCCCGGCCGCCAGGATCACCAGTCCGATGACCACGGGGTCGGTGGTGAGCCGCTCGAGGATCGCCGACGGCATCGCGCTGCGGTCGCTGGATCCACTGACGACCTGAGCCTTCGCGAGGACCGAGTTCGGAAGCCACCCCTGGCCCATCGCCCGGTTGAACAGCGCGAACGCGGCGGTCGGGACGGCGGCCGCGGCCACGATCACGACGGATCGCTGCACCCGTCGGGTGACCGGGAGCGCCGAGGGGACCACCACAGTGGCGATGGCAAGGCCGAGAGCCACGAACGAGGATTCGAACCGGACCAGAGCGGCGACCGCCAGGAGGACGATGAGCGTCCAACCGGGCCACGCGGACGAACGGCTCGCCGCTCGCCCGAAGGCGATGACGATGGCGACGACCAGGGCCAGGTGGGCGACGTGCTCCATCCCCAGGAGGGTGAGTCCCGGGAGGAACAGCACGAACACGCACAGGAACGCCACGGCGATCCCGTCGAGCGGGCGATCGCGTCGAGGACGGAGGACGTCCTGGTACCGCGCCAGTAGGACGATCACAGCGATCGAGAACCCGACGTTGAAGATGATCGGGGCGACCTTCGCCGCAACCGGCGACACCAGGTGCACGGCGCTCAACGCGAGCGTCCACAGCGGGGCGGAGGACGCCGACTGGAACTGGCCGGGAACGACGCCCCACGTGCCCGTCTCGGCCAGCGTCCGCGCCATCGACAGATGGATCGCCGGGTCGTCGATGAGATATACGAACGTGCCGCCGGTCACCATCAGCGAGAAGGCGAGGAGCGAGCCCGTGACCAGGAGGTACGCGCCCGTGCCCCAGGCGGCGAACGGCACCCAGGAGCGCGAATCAACCGACGGTTCGCGATCCTCAAGCGGCTGTTCCTCAACTTCGGGCGACCGATCTTCGACCTGCGCTGCCGAGGTGGTCATGGGACGGCTTCGGGGCACGATCCCCCTCCCGAGAATCCAGAATCCATCCAGGTCGCCCCTCTCCGGCTTCGACCGTGCTCCGACGTGGCAGCGTCCTTCTGGCCACCGGCCCGAGCGAACCGATGGCGTCGAATCCTACGAGATCCCGGACCGACCCACGGTGATCACGTCGACGTGGAACGGCGCGCCCCGGTGCGGGACCATGCCGTCGCCAGCACCCAGACGACGAACGCGATCGCCACGATCGGGAAGCTGGGCGGCAGGTTGAACACCGCCGAGAGCACCAACCCGCCCCACACGCTCACCAGCGCCACCGCCGAGCTCACCCCGGCTGCCGCGGCCGGACGGGCGGTCACCGCCAGCGCGGCCGCGGCGGGCGTGACGACCAGGGCGAACAGCAGCAGGGTGCCCACCACCTGCACCGCCATCGTCGTCACCAACGCCAGCAGCACCATGAGCACCAGGCCGAGCGCCCCGGTCGCCACGCCCTTGGCCGCGGCGACGTCGGGGGCGATCGAGGCGAACAGCAACGGTCGGGCGATCACGGCCAGCACCACCAGCACCACCGCCGCCATGATCGAGAACGTCCAGAGCTGGCTGGTCGTCACGGCGAGCAGGTTGCCGAACAGCACGTCGGTCACCGCGGCGGCACCCTCGCTGGCCATCGACGCGAACAGGATCCCCAGCGCGGTCGACAGCGCCAGGATCGTCCCCGTCGCCGTCTCACGGTCGACCGTGCGACGACCCAGCAGGCCGATCGCCAGCCCGCCAGCGGTGCAGAACACAGCGAGACCTGCGGTGACCGGGGCGCCCAACAGGACCGCGGCGGTGGCGCCGGGGAAGCCGATGTGGGCCAGGGCGTGGGCTGCGAACGAGTCACGTCGCACCACGACGAAGTAGCCGATCGGTCCGGCGACCAACGCGACCAGCGTCCCGGCGATCAGGGCGTGGCGCATGAACGACGACCCCATCACCGTCGTCCACTCCGGCTGGTAGCCGATGTCGGCCAGCACCGACGCAGCCGAGGCCAGCACCCGTCCCGCCACGTCACACGCTCCGGGTGAACAGGTCGCCCTGCGGGGTTCGAACCACGGCCACCGACGTGCCGTACAGGTGGCTGAGCAGGTGCTCGTCGACCACGTCGCCGATGTCGGCGTGGTGGGGGTGGCCGTCGAGCAGGTACACCGCCCCGGTCAGCACCGGCAGCAGCGGGTTGATGTCGTGGGTGACGATGAGGGTGGTCGTGACCCGGCCGTCGGCCCGCGGACGGTGTGCCACCCGTTCGATCAGCTCGACGGTCTCGCGCTGGTGGCGCAGGTCGAGGTTGGCCAGCGGTTCGTCGAGCAGCAGCAGCTCGGGGTCGTCGACCAGCGCCTGGGCCAGCGACACCCTCCGACGCTGACCGCCGGACACCTCCGAGAGGCGACGGTCGGCGAACGCGCTCGACGCGGTCTCGGCCAGCGCGGCGTCGACCCGTTCCGCCATCTCCCGGCGCGCCGCTCCGAAGGGGCCCAGGCCGACGCGGTGCCCGCCGGCGCCGAGGGCGACCAGGTCCCGGCAGCGGATCGACTCGGGTTGGGCGGCGGTGTCGTCCTGGGGGACGTAGCCGATGCGGCGGTTTCCCCGACGGGCCGGTTCGCCGAACACCTCGACGCGTCCCGCGCTCGGTTCGAGCAGGCCGAGCAGCAGTCGCAGCAGGGTCGACTTGCCCGACCCGTTGGGACCGATGACGCCAACGACCGACCCCGCGGCGATGTCGAAGCTGCCCCGGGACCACACCAGGTGGTCGCCGCGGTGGACCTCGACGTCGCGCAGCGAGACGACCGGATCGCTCGACGGTCCCCCGGTCGGCGTCGGTCCCCCGGTCGGCGTCGGTCCCCCGGTCGGGGTCGTTCCCTCGGGGGCGGGAGCCGCGCTCACAGGCCGAGCGCGGCGGCCAGCGCGTCGAGCTGCGCGACCTGCCAGGCGACGAACGACGTGGCCGACGCCGGGGCGGTCTCGGTCACCTCGACCACCGGGACGCTGCTCCCCGTCGCCCGTGTCGCCAACTGTCGAGCCATCGCCGAGTCGGTCTGGGAGTTGTCGATCAACACCGCGGCCTTCCCACCGCTCAGCACGGCGTCGAACGCGGCGACGTCGCCGGGAGACGGCTCGGCCCCGTTGGACACCGACTTCGAGAAGCCCGACGGGGTGACGTCGAGGAGGCCGAGCGCGGCGGCCATCGGGTCGAACACCGGCTCGGTGGCGGCGTAGGGCCGCCCGGCGGCGCCGGTCCGGACCCGTTCGATCGCGGCGTCGTAGGGGGCGAGCGACTGCTCCCAGGTCTGGAAGCGCGATGTGTAGTACTCCTCGGCCTCGGTCGGCGACGCCTCCTGCAGCGCCTGGGTGATCGCCACCGCCGCCTCTCGGACGATCGTCGGGTCGTACCAGGCGTGGGGGTTGGCGCCGGTCTCCTGGCCGGTCACCTCACCGGCGACGACCACTGCGGGCTTCGAGGACGCGGCGGCCAGGGCGTCGTCGGCCCAGGCGTCGTAGCCCAGCCCGTTGGTGATCACCACGTCCGCGTCCTCGATGGCGGCGCGGTCGGCCGGGGTCGGCTCGACGTCGTGGGGGTCGCCCCGGGACCCGTCGACGATGGTGGTGACGTGCGCGCAGTCGCCGGCGAGCTCCTCGGCGATCGACCCCCAGGGACCGATCGTGGCCACGACCGACACCGGGGCGACCGGGCAGTCCCCCTCGGGAGATCCGCTCGCGGAGTCGTCACCGCTGCACGACCCGAGCCCCACCGCGATGAGAGCCACCGCCAGGATCGCCGCCAGGACCGTGCCCGCTCGCGGAGCGGGGCGCGGGGAGCGACGGGCGGCGGGGTCGACCATCCGCCCAATCTACGCCGAAATGAGTTTGGTTCCCATTTCTGGGTCAGCCGCAGCGGACCCCGTCGGGCACCGCTCCGGGGGTCCACCCCGGCTCTGTGGTGGTCGTCGTCGACGGCGCGGACCCGCCCGCCTCCACCGCCGGGTCGACCGGCGTCGGGTCGGTCGGAGCGGGCGCCCCCTCGGGCTCCGACACCGAGTCGAAGTCGTCGCCGATCGTCACCGTCACCCGCCCCGGAGCCAGCTTCGAGTCCTCCTTCAGCTTCGGCGCCGGCCCGAGCCACGTGGCGACCAGCTCCGCCATCGCCCTGCCGCCCTTGGGGTAGTGCACGACGGTGGCCTCGGTCGGATCCGGCGCCGAGTCGACGGTGCCGGTGCCGAACCCGCCGTCGGTCAACACGAAGCTCACCCGCCGCGCCTCGCCCTGGCGGGTGGTGCCGTTGAGGACGTCGACGGTGATGTCACCCGGCGACGGGGGCGGCTCGGTGGTGGTCGTCACCGCGCTGGCCGACGTGCCCCGGAAGATGTCGAGGACCGGCTGCGCGGCGGCCTGGTCCAGGAGCACGACCGACGCTCCCCCGTCGGTCCGGTGTCCGGTGACCGGAAGGCTGTGGGTCTGCAGCTTGGCCGGGTCGAAGTCCGAGAAGCGCTGGGCCAGCTCGATGATGTCGGAGGTGCCCATGTTGGAGTCGAGGGTCACGCTTCCGACCGCGGCGTCGACGATGCCCTTGAGCGAACCGATGTCGTCGAGCCCCAGGTGCTTGACCTGCCCCAGCGCGGTGCGCACCAGCAGCTGCTGGCGGGTCATGCGCCCGAGGTCACCGGTCGGATCGGTGTGCCACTTGACGCCGTCGCTCCACTGCAGGTGACGGGAGCGGGCGAAGGCCAGACCCATGTAGCCGTCGAGGGTCATGCACCCCTTCTTCTGCACCACGAGCCCCGAGTTGCGGTCCTTGACCGCGTTCGGGAAGTACATCGGCACCCCGCCGATGGCGTCGATCAGCTTCTGGAAGCCGACCAGGTCCACCTCGACGGAGTGGTTGATCGGGATGCCGAGGTCGGCCTGGATCGTGTCGATGAGCGTCTGGGTGCTCTCGGCGTACGCGGTGTTGATCCGCTGCTCCTTGCCGGTCCCCGCGATCGGCACCCACAGGTCCCGGGGGATCGACAGCATGTCGATGCGCTCCTCGCCCGGGTCGATGCGCATGATGGCGATGCTGTCGGAGCGCTGGCCGCCGGGCGTGCCCTTGCCGAGCATGACCCCCGATCCCTTGTCGCCCTTGCGGACCCCGGCGCGGGAATCGGAGCCGATCACCAGGAAGTTGCGGGGAGCGTCGTCCTCGGCGTGCGCCAGGTCCAGGTCCTTGCGACCGAACTGGTTGAACGACCACAGACCCCAGGCCGCACCGGCACCCGCGATGAGCGCCAGCACCCCCAGCACCGACACGGTGCCGAGCAGGAGGCGGCGGGGCCAGCGACGTGAGGTCCCGGTGCTAGCCCCCGATGTCCCGGCCGCGTCCCGATGGCGGCGGCGCACGACCCGTGGGACGTCGTCGACACCCCCGCGGGGAGGGGTGGCATCGCCGACGGGTCGGCGGCGCGACGGGGGTGAGGATCGGTCGTTCACAGGGGGTGGGCCGACACCGGCCGGGCCGCAGGGGGCCGCCGACGTCGGCTCCTCACGCTACTTGCCGGTGAGGAACGCGACGCGGCAGCCCCGAGCGGACGCTCAGGTGGGCCGTATGGGCGTCGACGGGGTTCAGCCCGCGGCGGCCGGCTTGGGTTCGCGGGGCAGGCCCAGGAGCTTCTCGCCGACGATGTTGCGCTGGATCTGGCTGGTGCCGCCCCAGATCGTCTCGGAGCGGGAGAAGAAGAACGACGACATCATCGGGCTGACCGGGTAGGCCTCACGGCCGTCGGCCCGCATGGTCGCCGGCCAGGACCCGCTGTCGGGAGCCGCGGTCGACAGCATCGCCTCGGCGCCCCAGATGTCGAGGGCGAGCTCCATGGCCGCCTTGTGGGTCTCGGACCAGAACATCTTGTTGGTCACGCCCAACGCGGCGACGCCCATGTCGCGCTTGCCGGTGACGGTCGCGGTGAGCGACCGCAGGCCGTTGATCCGCATGATCTGGATCTTGGTGTAGTACTCCATCAGCCGCTGGCGGATGGTCGGGTCGTCGATCGTGCCGTTGGACTGCGCCTTCTCGACCATCAGGCGGTACTCCTCGGCGAAGCGCCGGTAGCCCGTGGTGGCCGACATGCCCCGCTCGAAGCCGAGCGTGTCGTTGGCGACCTTCCAGCCGTTGTTGACGCCGCCGACCACGTTGTCGATCGGGCAGCGGGCATCGGTGAAGAACACCTCGTTGAACTCGGCGGTGCCGTCGGGCTGCACGATGCCGCGCACCTCGATGCCGGGCTGGTCCATGGGGACGAGCAGGTACGAGATGCCGGCCTGCTTCTTGACGTCGGGGTCGGTGCGGGCGAGCACGAAGCAGTAGTCGGCGAACTGGGCCTGGGTGGTCCACACCTTCTGGCCGTTGATGACCCACTCGTCGCCGTCCTGGACCGCGGTGGTCTTCAGCGACGCGAGGTCAGAGCCAGAGTCCGGCTCGGAGAATCCCTGGCACCAGCGCATGGAGCCGTCGAGGATCTTGGGCAGGAAGTGCTTCTTCTGCTCCTCGGTGCCGTTCATGAGGATGGTCGGACCGACCAGCGTGTCGCCGAAGAAGTCGGCGCGCATGGGTGCCTTGGCCTTGGCGAACTCCTCGGCCAGCACCACGCCCTGCATGGTGGTGAGGCCCTTGCCGCCGTACTCGGCAGGCCACGTGGCGCAGATCCAGCCGCCCTCGAACAGCTTGGTGGTCCAGTCGTCGTTGAACGCCTGCTTCTGCTCCGGGGTCATCTCGAAGCCCTCGTCGAACCAGCCGTCGGGCAGGTTCTCCTCCAGCCAGGCACGGATCTCCGTGCGGAACTCCTCGGCCTCGGGGGGATAGGTCAGGTCCATGGCCCCAGTCTTGACCCATCGGTCAAGTTGCGCCAGCCGGGACCCTTCCCTGCCGTTCTCATGACCGTTCGCGCCACTGGTGGCGCGAACGGTCATGAGAATCGGAAGAGGGGCGACGGGGGCGCTGTAGATTCCGCCGCATGGCTGACGGGGATGACACGGCGCGCTCCACCACGACCACGACCGATCCGGTGGCGGACCTGGAGCAGCGTCTGGCCGACACCGCCGCGACCCGCTGGACCAACCAGTGGGCCGAGCTCAAGGCCGAGGTGGTCGACACCGGCCTGTGCACCGGCTGCGCGGCGTGCGTGATCGCGTGCCCCCACGACGTGCTCGGCTACGACCACGAATCCGGCGGCTACCACCCGTACCACCTCGAGGACGAGCTCGGCCCCGACGACTGCATTCACGGCCAGAAGGGCTGCACCGCCTGCACCCGGGCGTGTGCCCGCTTCCGGTTGTGGGAGGGCCAGGCCGACGACCACCTCTTCGGACGGCTGCGTCGACCCGACGAGGTCGCCGGCATCTACCACGACGTGCTGCTCACCCGGGCCAGCGACGACGCGGTCAACGCCGCAGGCCAGGACGGCGGGCTGGTGTCGGCCATCCTGCTGTGGGCTCTCGAGCACGACTACATCGACGCCGCGCTCGTGTCGTACCTCGAGGCCGGTGAGGGCGGAGCGGGCAGCTCGTGGCGACCGAAGCCCGGCGTGGCGTCGACGCCCGAGCAGATCCTGGCCGCGGCGGGCAGCCGCTACACGTACTCGGCCAACACCCTCGCCCTCGACGAGGCGATCGAGGCCGGCTTCTCCCGCCTGGCGCTGGTCGGCATGAGCTGCCAGTCCTCGGCGCCGCCGGTCATGTGGTCACGCAAGGTCGGCAAGATCTCCAAGCCGATCGTGTTCAACCTGGGGCTCCTGTGCTCCAAGACCTTCGACGACGCCATCTTCGAGGAGCTGTTCTGGGCCAAGTACGGCCTGGCCCGCCAGCACATGGTGAAGATGAACATCAAGGGCGTGTTCCAGATCTGGATGGACGACGGCGCCTACCACGAGATCAACCTCAAGGAGTGCCACGCCTGGACCCGCGAGGGGTGCATGTACTGCCCCGACTTCGCGGCCGAGCACGCCGACATCTCCTGCGGCGGCATCGGCGAGAACTCCGACTGGACCCTGACGATCGTCCGCACCGACCTGGGCCGCGAGATCATCTCGCGCATGATCGACCAGGGCGTGATCGAGTCGAAGCCCGGCGACTCGGACCCGGGTGCCATCGCGCTGATGCGCAAGCTGGCCGAGAAGTCGAGGGCCCGTTGGCCCACCTCGGCGGAACCCGCGGTGCGGGTCGGGCTTCCCGACCCGTCGGTCAGGTCGAAGGGCTGAGCCCGGGTCGAAGGGCTGAGCGCCGATTCGGCCGGCGCCGAGCGCCGGTCGATCAGCTCTCCTTGTTGCAGCTGTCGATCACCTTCTGGATCGGCTTGGGGACCGCGATGTCGCCCGCGTCCTCCTTGGCCTGCTGCTCCTCGAACTTCTTGGCGTCGTCGAAGGGGACCTTCTCGACCAGGCCGTCGTAGACGCACTCGCAGAAGTTCTTGGGGGCCTCCGGTCCCGGAGTGGTGACCTCGGGGTTCTCCTCGGGCACCGCGGTCTGCTCGTTGCAGCCGAGCATGAAGTTCTTCTGGTAGTCCTCGCCGTAGCCGGTGGGCTGGGTCCGCTGGCCGCAGGCGGACAGGGCGAGCAGCGACGCGAGGGCGACGCCGAGGAGGATCGAACGGGGGGACCGGGGGCGCACGGAGGGACTCCAGGGATGGCAACGGGAACCCGCCCACCGTAGTCAACGGCGCTCTCCCCCTCCCACACGGCCCTCCCACTCTCGCTTTGTCCCGCACAGGCGCGGTGATCACCGCGCCTGTGCGGGACAAAGCGGGGTCAGGCGGGGTCGGGCGGGGTCAGGCGACGTCGAGGTCGATGACCAGGCCCGGCTCGACGTCGAACATCGGGCGGCGGACCGGTGCCAGGCCGCGGGCGTCGACCGGGGCCGACAGGCCGACCCGGGGCGGGACGACGTTGGTGGCCAACGCCCCCCACAGCCCCTTGCGTCCCTTCGGCAGCTGCGTGACCCGACCGAGGTACCCCTCGAGCCATGCGGGTGTGGCATCCGCGGGGCCGGAGAACACGTTGTCGGCCAGGACGTCCTCGCCGTACTCGGCGAACGGCACGATCTCCGCAACTGTGGTCGGGGCGACGTTCATGTGCTCTCCATCGGCGCCGCAGCGGCCCGACCGAAGGGTCGTTCGGACCAATCCGGGCGAGATCGGTCCGTTGGGCCCGCCCGGCTGGGCCGAACGGCTCAGCGAGACCCGCGCACCGACGGGTGATCCTGCCCGGTACAGCCTCGGCTCAGGCGGTGGGCTCCTGCGCGCACAGCTCACGGGTCCGGGCGAACACCGCGTCGAGCATCTCCTCGGTGAGACGACCGGTGAAGGTGTTCTGCTGGCTGACGTGGTAGCAGCCGACGAGGGTCCGCCCGCCGGGCAGGCCGACCTCGACGCCGTGGCCGAAGCGGGGCCGGGGACGCATGGACCCGTCGCCGAAGATGCGCAGAGCCTCGGCGAAACCGAACCCGCCGAGGGCGACGACGACCCGGAGCCCGCGGAGCAGGTCGACCTCGGCATCGATCCACGGTCGGCAGTTGTCGCGCTCCACCGTCGTCGGCTTGTTCTGCGGGGGCGCGCACTTGACCGGTGCGGTGATGAACACGTCGGTCAGCTCCAGGCCGTCGTCACGGCTCACCGCGGTCGGCTGGTTCGCGTAGCCGGCTCGCCACAACGACCGGAACAGGAAGTCTCCGGAGCGGTCGCCGGTGAACATGCGGCCGGTGCGGTTGGCGCCGTGCGCTGCGGGGGCCAGCCCGACGATGAGCAGCCGAGCGGCCGGGTCGCCGAAGCCGGGCACCGGCCGACCCCAGTACTCCTGGTCGCGGAACGCGGCCCGCTTCTCTCGTGCCACCTGCTCCCGCCACTCGACCAGGCGCGGGCAGCGCCGGCACTCGACGATCTCGGCGGCCAGCGCCTGCAGGGGCTCCACGGGCCGAGCATAGGATCCACCCCGATGGCCGACGGATCGAGCACCGCACGCACCCGCTCGGGCCCGGCCCGCCGCGCCGCCACGAGAACCCGGACGACCCCTCGCCCGACGACGGTCCTGCTGGTCCGCCACGGCCAGACGTCGACCACCGGCAAGGTGCTGCCCGGACGGGCCCCCGGCCTGCACCTGGCCGACGCCGGCGTGGCCCAGGCCGAGCGTGCCGCCGCCCGGCTGGGGGCGCTCGACGTGGCCGCGGTCTACGCCTCGCCCCTGGAGCGCACCCGTCAGACCGCGGCGCCGATCGGCCGGGCGACCGGTCAGCGCGTCCGGACCGCCAAGGGCCTGCTCGAGTGCGACTTCGGCACCTGGACCGGCCAGTCGTTGGCCCGCCTGCGCAAGCTGCCCGAGTGGTCCACGGTGCAGACCGCTCCGTCGCGGTTCCGGTTCCCCGGCGGCGAGTCCTTCGCCGAGATGCAGCTGCGCATCTGGAACGAGATCGAACGACTGGTCGCCCTCCACCCCGGCGACACCGTCGTGGCCGTGTCGCACGCGGACCCGATCAAGGCGGCGGTGGCGACGGCGGCCGGGGTGCACCTCGACCTGTTCCAGCGCACCGTCATCTCGCCGTGCTCGATCACCGCGCTGCTGATGCCGGCGGCCGGCTCGCCGGGGACCCCGATCGTGCTGACGGTCAACTCGACCGGCGACGACCTGAGCGGACTGGCCCCGTCATGACCAGCCGATCGTTCGAGTTCGACCACCTCGACGCCCTGATCCCCGGCACCGTCGGCGAACCCGGCGCCCGCATCTTCTACCTGCAGGCCCGACGGGGGAACGAGGTGGTCTCGTTCCGGCTGGAGAAGGAGCAGGTCGGCATGCTCGGCCAGTACCTGGGTCAGCTCGCCCAGGCGCTGGGGTCCACCGAGGCCGAGCGTGACGTGACCGGGCTGATCGAACCGGTCGAACCGGAGTGGGTGATCGGATCGCTGTCGGTCGGCGTCGACGAGGACGCGGGTCTCATCTTCGTCAACGCCGAGGAGCTGGTCCCCGACGACTCCGATCCGTTCGAGGACCTCGAGGACTTCGACGACGACACCGTCGACGAGCTGCTCGCCCACGAACCGGAGGGGGCCGAGGCCCGCTTCACCCTCCAGCTCGGCCAGGCGGTCGCGTTCGCCGAGGCCGCCATGGATCTGGTCCGGGCCGGCCGACCGCCGTGTCCGTTGTGCGGTCGCCCGATCGGCACCGAGGGCCACGCCTGCCCCCGCTGGAACTGACCCGACGTGGACGACGACCCCGCGGACGGGCACGACGACAGCGACGGCGACGGCTCCATCCTCTTCGAGTACGACGCCACGCTGGACCCGGCCGACGACGCCGTCCCCGAGGTGCTGCGCGCCGGGGACATCGAGGTGCTCGGCGCCATGCCGTGGTCGAGCAACAACACGTTCCTGGTGCAGGTCACCTGCGGCGCCGAGCACCTGCCGGCGATCTACAAGCCCGAGCGCGGCGAGCGGCCGCTGTGGGACTTCCCCGACGGGCTCTGGAAGCGGGAGGTCGCCACCTCGGTCCTGTCGGACCACCTCGGCGTGGGCCTCGTCCCGCCCACCGTCACCCGCGGAGACGAGGACGGTCGTGGGGCTCCGGCGCCGGCCGGTCGCGGGTCGCTGCAGGCGTTCGTGCCCGCCCGGTTCGCCGAGCACTACTTCACGCTGCGCGACCGCGACGATCTGGCCGACACGTTCCGCACGCTCGCCGCGTTCGACCTGGTCGCCAACTCGGCGGACCGCAAGAGCGGCCACTGCCTGATCGACGGACGGGACCGCATCTGGGCCATCGACAACGGGCTGACCCTGCACCGCGAGTTCAAGGTCCGCACGGTGATCTGGGACTTCGCCGGCGAGGCGGTTCCGGACCCGATGCTGAGGGCGCTCGACGACATGTTGAGCCGGCCGCTGCCTGCCGAGCTCGCCGAGCTTCTCGACCCGTTCGAGCGCGACGCCCTGCGCGACCGGGCGGCCGGCGTGCTGGCGGCCGGACGACTCCCCCACGACCCGACCGGCCGCCGCGTGCCGTGGCCGCTGGTGTGACGACGGACCGAGGAGCCCGACCGCGGTGACCGCATCGACGTTGCCCGACCCCGAACCCCGCGACGACCCGGCGCTCGACCGCTGGATCACCACCGGCGACCTCGACGAGCTGCTCCGCGAGGTGGACCGCCGCGCCGATCGGGGCGACTGGGACGGGGTGGTCATCGTGGCGAACCGGGCCCGGGCCGCCACCGAGCGGGGTCACCAGCTGTGGCCCGCCGCCACGTTCGCCGAGTACCGCATGGCGCTGTCGGCCCCGCCGCCGTGGGCCGCCGCGGTCGTCGAGGCCGGATACCTGGCGCCGGGGCCGTTGACCGAGGTGGTCGCCCAGGACCACACCTTCGCCGAGCTCGCCGGGGCGCTGCCGGCCGGACCCGCCCGGGTCCAGGTCGCCCAGGAGCGCGTGCTGCGCGGCGAGGTGGTCGCCGACGACGTGGCCGGTGACCTGCCCGGAGCGCTCCGCCCGTGGGAGCCCGCCTACGCCCTCGCCCGGTACCGCCCGAACGGCGAAGCGAGCGCGGATGCGCCGGAGCGGATCCGGACCGTCGAACCGGTTCCGATCGACGCGGGAGTCACCGCCGCCGAGGCACCCGACGCGGCCGACGGCGCCCGGGCGCTCGGCGACGCGGTCCGCCACTGGCGCAGCGCGTCCGACGGCCGGGTGGCCTCGGCCGGGGTCGAGGGCACCGCAGCCGACGCGGTCGCCGCGGTGCTGAGCTCCCGCGGCGTCCCGCTCTCGGCCCGCTGGGTGTCCGTGACCGTGGCCGACGCGGTGGCGCTCCTCGCGTGGGCCGCGGCATCGGGGGGTGCCCGTGGCCGACGACGGGGCGCGGCGACCGGACGGTTCGAGGCGTGGTGGGTCCTGGCGACGCTGACCGCGCAGGACGACGACTGGCCGGTCGACCCGGGCCCCGCGGCCGCGGACCTGCGGTGGTGGATGTGGGAGCCAGGGGCACACGCCGGGGACGTCGAACCGGGGTGGGTGTGTCGACTGGCGGTCGAGGACCCGCTCGACGGCCTGGCCTGGGCGCTCGACGCGACCGACCGGCTGATAGAGACGCCCACGGACGGCCCGGGACCCGACCCGCTGCCGTCGCTACCCTGAACCCGTGTCCGACGACGACCGCCCGTTCGTCCTGCGTCGCGACGACGGAACGGTCGTCACGCTGACGTTGAACCGACCCGAGTCCCGAAACCCGCTGTCGCTGTCGATGCTCGAGGCGCTCGACGCGCATTTGGCCGACGTGGCCGGTGACCGGGACGTCCGCGTCGTCGTGATCGCCGGGACCGGCCCCGCGTTCAGTGCCGGCCACGACCTGCGCGAGCTGCACGGCACCGACGACGCCGAGGTACACCGTCGGATCTTCACCCGGTGCTCGACGGTGATGCAGCGCATCGACTCGCTCCCCCAGGGCGTCATCGCCCGGGTCAACGGCGTGGCCACCGCGGCCGGGTGCCAGCTCGTCGCCACCTGCGACCTGGCCGTGGCCGGGGCCTCGGCCCGCTTCGCCACCCCGGGGGTCAACATCGGGCTGTTCTGCTCCACCCCCGCGGTCGCGGTGTCACGGGCGCTGGCGCCCAAGCACACGATGGAGCTGCTGTTGACCGGCGAGCTGATCGGCGCGGACGACGCGTTCCGGATGGGGCTGGTCAACCGGGTGGTCCCCGACGAGGACCTCGACGCCGCCGCCGTCGAGCTGGCCGATCGGGTCGCTGCGGCACCTCTGTCGGTGATCGCCGCGGGCAAGGCGGCCTACCGACGCCAGCTCGGCCGGTCCCTGGCCGACGCCTACGGGATCGCGACCGAGGCGATGATCGACGGGCTCGACCGTCCCGAGGCGATCGAGGGCATCGGCGCGTTCCTCGAGAAGCGGCCGCCGGTCTGGCCGACCTGACCCGCTTTGTCCCGCACAGGCGCCGTGATCACCGCGCCTGTGCGGGACAAAGCCAGGACAGAGCAGTTGACTCAGCCGCCGAGGGGGCCGAGCACCCGGTCCAGCGCGGCGTTCTGGAACACCCCGGACGGGTCGAGCCGGGCCCGCAGCTCCTGGAACTCGTCCCAGCGCGGGTACACCGGCGCCAGGTCCGCGGGCGTCCGCCGGTGCAGCTTGCCCCAGTGGGGCCGGCCGTCGAGGTCGACCATGATCGACTCGACGCCGCGGAAGTAGTCCTCGTAGGGGACGCCGCGGTACATGTGCACCGCGATCCAGCCGGTGGCCCGGCCCGAGGCGGTCGACAGGGTGATGTCGTCAGCCGCGCTGGTGCGCACCTCGACCGGGAACGACACCGGGTACCCGAGTGCGTCGACCAGGGCCCGGACCCGCTGAACCGCCTCGACGGTCGCCTCGATCGGCACCGCGTACTCCATCTCGACGAAGCGGACCCGCCGCGGCGACGCGAACACCCGGTACGACCGGTCGTTGAACTCGACCCGACCCGGCGACGGGATCCGTCGGGCGACCTCCCGTCCCCAGCCAGCCCGCCACCGTCCGACCCGGTTGGCGAGGCCGAACAACACGTTGTCGTACAGCTCGTCCTGCAGCCACTCGTCACGACAGGACCGGGGCGCGACCGGGTCGTGGTTGCGGCGGTGGCGCTTGGTGATCGCCCAACCCGTCCCCGGCACCCAGAAGAACTCGAAGTGGTCGTTGTCGCGGACCAGCTCGCCGAAGCGCTCGAGCACCTCGTCGACCCGTCGCGGCTCGTGCACGGCGTGGAGGTTGAACGCGGGCGACATCGCCAGTGTCGCCGTCGACACGAGCCCGAGGGCGCCCAGCCCGGCCCGCGCCGCGGCGAACAGCGCGGGTTCGTGGTCGGCGTCGAGGGCGCGGACGGTCCCCGTCCCGTCGATCAGCCGCATCCCGACGACGGCCGACGACAGGTTGCCGAACGCGACGCCGGTACCGTGGGTGGCGGTCTGGGTGGCCCCGGCGACGGTCTGCACGTCGATGTCGCCCAGGTTGGTGAACGCCAGCCCCCGCGGCCACGACGACCGGGAGAGGTCCGCGAGCCGCGCCCCCGACTGCACCGTCACGGTGGATGCGTCGCGGTCGATCGCGAGGACCCGGTCGTAGGCGGACAGGTCGACGAGCACGGAGTCGCTCAGGGCGACGTCGCTGAAGCTGTGCCCGGAGCCGACGGCCCGGACGGTGTGGCCCCGGGCGGCGGCCTCGGCGACGATGCGGCACAGCTCCGGCTCGCTGGTCGGGCGCAGCAGCCGGGCCCGACAGGACTGGTTGCCGGCCCAGTTGGTCCAGGTGCGCACCCCGGCCCCGGACGCGCCGAGGGCCCCCTCGCGGGGGCCCTCGGAGTGCGTTCCGTGCGGAGCGGAACCGGTGCTCACCGGCTCTGCAGCGCCTCGATCAGCTTGGGCAGGACCTTGTGCACGTCGCCGACGATGCCGAGGTCGGCCACCGAGAAGATCGGTGCCTCGGCATCCTTGTTGATGGCGATGATGTACTTGGAGCCCTTCATGCCCACCAGGTGCTGGGTGGCGCCCGAGATGCCCGCCGCGATGTACACGTTGGGCTTCACGACCTTGCCGGTCTGACCGACCTGGTAGGAGTAGGGCACCCAGCCGGCGTCGACGATGGCGCGGGAGGCGCCGGGAGCCGCGCCGAGCTGCTTGGCCAGCGTCTCGATCATCTCGAAGCCGGTCTGCTCGCCCAGGCCGCGACCGCCGGACACGACGATGTCGGCGTCGTCCAAGCTCGGGCCGGTCTTCTCCTCGACGAAGCGGTTGGTGATGACCGCGGTGCCGGTGGCGCCGGTGTCGGGCACCGACAGCTCCTCGACCGCCGCGGCGGCGCCGCCGGACTCCTCGGCCGCGAACGACTTGGGCCGCACGAGGAAGATCTTGACCTTGTCGCCGGTGAAGGCGGTGGTGACGTCGGTGCTGCCACCGAAGATCGGCTCGACGCCGGCCAGGCCGTCACCCGCGGGCACCAGGTCGGTGACGTTGGTGATGACGGGAGCGTCGAGCTTGGCCGACAGGCGGCCGGCCACGTCGCGACCATCGTAGCTGGTGGCGAACAGGATGGCGTCGGGGCCGTTGCCGGCCTCGACCGCGGCGGCGATGGCGGCGGCCACCGGCACGCCGACCAGCTTGCCGTCGGTGCCCCCGACGTTCAGGACCTTGGTGGCGCCGTGCGCACCGGCAGGGCCGGCCAGCTCAGCGCCGGAGGTGGTGACGACCTCGACGGTGCCCGCGAGCTCGCGGGCCTTGGTCAGGAGCTCGAGGGTGGTGCCGGACACGTTGCCGCCGGCCGCCTCACCGAACACCCAGATCTTGGACAGAGCCATGTTCTCGTCTCTTCTCTTCTCGTTCTCGTTGGGTCAGTCGGTCCGGTGGCTCAGATGACCTTGAGCTCGGCCAGGAAGTCGACGATCTTCTGGAAGCCCTCGCCGTCGTCCTCGACGATGGTGCCGGCCTGGCGGGCCTCGGCCTGGGCGACGTCGGTGATCTGCTGGCCGGCGCCGGCCCAGCCGACCTGGCCGGCGTCGAGACCGAGGTCGGCGACGGTGACCTCGTCGACCGGCTTGGACTTGGCGGCCATGATGCCCTTGAACGACGGGTAGCGGGGCTCGACCACACCGGCGGTCACCGACACCACGGCGGGCAGCGGCACCTCGACGTCGTCGTAGCCGGCCTCGGTCTGACGCTGCACCTTGGCCGAGCCGCCGTCGATGGTGATCGACTTGGCGAAGGTGACCGACGGCAGGCCGAGGAGCTCGGCGATCTGCTCGGGCACGACGCCGGTGTAGCCGTCGGAGGACTCCGTCGCGGTCAGGATCAGGTCCGCGTCGCCGGCCCGGCCGATCGCCTTGGCCAGCACCTTGGCGGTGCCCAGCGCGTCGGTGCCCTTGAGCGCGTCGTCGGAGACGAGCACGGCCTTGGCGGCGCCCATGGCGAGAGCGGTGCGCAGACCGCCGACCTCGCTGTTGGGGGCCATCGACACGAGGGTGACCTCACCGCCGCCGGCGGCGTCGACCAGCTGGAGCGCCATCTCGACGCCGTAGCTGTCGGACTCGTCCAGGATCAGCTTCCCGTCCCGCTTGAGGGTCTTGGTCTCGGGATCCAGCGCGCCCGGCTCGGCCGGGTCGGGGATCTGCTTCACGCACACGACGACGTTCATGGGCCGAAGTCTGCCTTGCCCCCGATCGCCGTCACAAAATCGGGAGCGGGTCGCCACCGGGGCGGCCGATTCCGCCCACGACGGCGACGACGGTGGAGACTCCCCGGGTGCACATCCTGGTCGTGGTGAACACGGCGGCCTCGGCGGTGACGCCGCGGCGTCGCGACGCCGTGCTGCGTCACCTCGCGCTCGGCCACGACCTCGACGTCGTCGGCACCGAACGGCGTGGCCACGCCACCGAGCTGGCCCGGTCCGGGCTGGCAGCCGGCGTCGACGCCGTCGCGGTCCTCGGCGGCGACGGCACCGTCAACGAGGTCGCGGCCGCCCTGGTCGGCACCGACGCCGTTCTGGCCCCGCTGCCGGGCGGGTCGACCAACGTGTTCGTGCGGTCGATCGGGCTGCCGAGGGACCCGGCGCTCGCCGCGGAGCACACCGCCCGGTCCCTCGGTCGCCGCCGCGTCGACCGCATCCGCGTCGGCACCGTCGACGCGGACGGTGCCGGGCCCCGTCCGTTCCTGTGCCACACCGGGATCGGGTGGGACGCCGCGCTGGTGGCCGAGGTGGAGCGGCTCCGAGGCCGGCACCGGCGGCTGCGGTTCACCGCCCACGGTGGTCCACGCCCCGCGACGGTTCCCCTGTACGTGCAGGCCGGCGTGCGGACCTTCGTCTCGGGGTGGGATCGACGGCGTCCGTCCCTCCACGTCGGATCGTCCGACCCGGCGGTCGCGGTCGATGGCTACTTCACCCTGGTGATGAACAGCGACCCGTACACGTTCGTCGGACCGTGGCCGCTGCGGGTCGCGCCCGCCGCGGACCGCCACCACCCGCTGACGGCGGTCGCCGTGACCGACATGTCGGTCGGGTCGTTCGGTCCCGTCGTCGCCCGGGCGTTGCTCGGTCGTCGAGGGCTGCGACCCGGACGCGCCGTGGCGGTCCACGCCGACGTCGAGGAGCTGACGGTCACCGCGACCGGTCCGCACCCGCTGCCGTTCCAGGCCGACGGCGACCACCTCGGCGAGGCGTCGCGGCTGGTGCTGAGGTCCCGGCCCGATGCGCTGAGCGTCGTCGACCCACGTCCCCCGTCACGCCAGCGCTGAGACCAACCGGCCGGGGGTGTTGGTCACGATGCCGTCGACGCCCCACGAGGCGAGCTCGATCCAGCGGTCGAAGTCGTCGACGGTCCAGGTGTTGACGCGCAGGCCCCGGGACCGGCAGTCCTCGAGCAGGTCCGGGGTGACGAACGGGTCCCACGGGTGCAGGGCGTCGTGGCCGCCGTCCGCCGTCTCCGCGACCGCATCCGGCTGGAGGTTCAGGTCGAACACCAGGTAGCCGGTCGCGATGTCGGACCCGAGCGCCTTGATCCGATCGACGGTGGCCCTGTCGAAGCTCGACACCAGGATCCGGTCGCGGGCCGCCGCATCGAGCGTCCCGATCAGCTCGACGGTGGCGTCGACCACGTCCAGGCTCCAGGGTCCGTCGGCCAGGTCCCCCGGACTGTTCTTGATCTCGATGTTCACCCCCATGTCACCGCACGCGGCCAGGGCGCCGGCCAGGTCGAGCGTGTCCGGCGGCACCTGGTCGAACGGGGTGGACCACACCGTTCGCTCATCCCGATACCACGCATCGTGGTTGACGATGAGCGAGCCGTCGGCGGCCAGGCGCACGTCGAGCTCGACCCAGTCGGCCCCCTGCTCGGCGGCGACGCGGAAGGCGGACGCCGTGTTCTCGGGCTCATCGGCGGATGCACCCCGGTGGGCGATGACGAGAGGTCGGTGGGTCGTGGACATCTTCCCGAAACTTTTCCTTTACACAGAGAGTGGTCGGCTGTAGGTTCGACTTTGTTCACGGATTCACAAGTTGCCGACCCGGTCCGGGCGGAATGCGGAACCGGGACGATGCCGAACGGAGAAGCCCTCCATCGTGCAACGCCCGGGCCCGCGGCTCCGACAGCGACGGACGGGATGTCGACCATCCGTGACCGCAACGTAGCGGGACCGCAACCGACGCGCCCCCGACCATCCGACGGAGGAACCGTGGCACTGACCTCGAGCCGCAGCCTGAACCTGGCGACCGACGACTGGCGAGCCGCCTCGGCCTGCAGCGACACCGACCCGTCGCTGTTCTTCCCGGTCGGAACCACGGGCCCGGCGCTCGAGCAGATCGCGGCGGCCAAGGCGGTCTGCGACACGTGCGAGGCCAAGGAGCCGTGCCTGCAGTTCGCCCTGTCGACCAACCAGGACTCCGGCGTCTGGGGTGGCACCTCCGAGGAGGAGCGCCGCAAGCTGCGCCGCGCCTGGGTCGCGGCCCAGCGCAAGCAGGCCCAGGCCTCCTGACCCGACGTCTCCACAGCTAGAGACCGACCGAACGGCCTCCCCCCGGGGGAGGCCGTTGCGCGTCCGCCTCGACCCGGCTGACCACCGGCAGGGTCAGCTGCACCCGGTTTCCCGGCCGTCGCTCCCCCGGACGGACGGCGGTGAACTCCATGGTGCCGCCCAGCTCGTCGATCAGACCCCGGACGATCGACAGACCCAGGCTGTCGGAGGTCTCGGGATCGAAGTCGTCGGGGAACCCCGCCCCGTCGTCGATCACCGCCAGACGCAGCACCACCTGGTCGTGGGCCATCACGATGCGGATCCGGCCCCGTTCGCCCGGGTTCAACGTCCCGGGCCGGAAGGCGTGGTCCACCACGTTCTGGAGCAGCTCGGTGATGACCACCGCCAGCGAGGTCGCCTCGGGCGACGGCAGCTTGCCGGCCCCTCCCTCGATGACGAGCTCGACCGGCGTGTCAGGCGAGGTCAGGCCCTCCTCCACCATCCGGACCAGGGACCGCACGACCTCGCCGAAGTCGACGTCGTCGCCGTCCTCGCGCGACAGCGTCTCGTGGACCAGCGCGATCGAACGGATGCGGCGAACCGACTCCTCGATCGCGGCCTTGGCCGACGGCTCGTGCAGGCGACGGCCCTGGAGGCGCAGCAGCGACGAGATCGTCTGGAGGTTGTTCTTGACCCGGTGGTGGATCTCCTTGATCGTCGCGTCCTTGGACACCAGCGCCCGATCCCGCGAGCGCATCTCCGACACGTCGCGCATGAGCACCACCGCGCCGTCGACGCGACCGTCGGTGATGAGCGGGATGCAGCGCAGCACCACGCTGACGTCGTCACGCTCCACCTCTTCCACGGTCGGTCGACCGTTGAAGTAGGCGCGGTAGGTCGCGGCGGTCTCGGCGCCGAGCTCGCTGAGGTGCTCACCGATCAGGCGCCGCTGCACGCCGAGGCGCCGCAGGGCGGACACGGCGTTGGGCGACGCGAACGCGACCCGACCCATCTCGTCGAGCAGCAGCACGCCGTCGCCGACCCGCGGCCCCCCGGTGGCGATGACCTCCTCTTCGACGAAGGGGAACACGCCGTCGGCGACCATGCGTCCGAGCCGCCGGAACACCCCCAGGTAGACGCTCGCCAGGTCGCTGGCGTCACGGGCCCCCTCGAGCGACGCCTCGCGGGCCAGGACGGCCACGACGCGGCCCTCGAACCGCACCGGGATCGCGGTGACGCGGATGCGCTCCCCCAGCCACGGGCTGTCGATGACGTCCTCGCAGATCTCGGACTCGGCCCGGGCCCGGGCGACCAGCGGGCGCTGCGCCGGGCTCATGGTCCGTCCGACGACGTCGTCGTTGAACAGGGTCTGACCGGTGTTCGGCCGCACCTGGTTGACGACCAGGTAGCGCTCCGGCCCGGCGTCGGGTGACGGCAGGGCGACGTAGAGCAGCAGGTCGGCGAACGCGAAGTCGGCCAGCATCCCCCAGCCGGCGACCAGGCGCTTCAGGTGTCGGGACGCCTCCGGGTCGACCGGGGGGACGACCAGGGCGACGTGCTCGGCTGTGAAGCTCGTCTCGTCGTCGTCGAGCTCCACCTCCTTGGCCGCGGCCAAGTCACCGCGCAGGGGCGGCCCCGGCATCCACGACCGCGCTCCCGTGCCCTCGGTGTCGTCCATCAGCGGCGCTCCGTCCCTGTTCGTGGTCCGCGTGTTCGCGGTCGGCGTGTTCGCGGTCGGCGGCCCCGTCGCCCGGGGTCGGTCCGGGTCAACTCCAGATCCGCTCGCCGAGCCGCAGGAGGCCGCCGAGGGAGTGGATGTCGTCGTCGAAGTACGGGACGGTCGCCGTCAGTTGCGGGATGCGGGCGAGCTCGGCGCGCTGCTCGGCCTCGCGGCGGGCGACCACCTGGTAGTTGAGGAAGCTCTCCCCCACCTCGCCGAGCACCGTGGTGAGCAGGCGCTCGTCGTCCGCGGGCGGGCCGATGCGAGCTCCGACGTCGGCGGCCACCTCGGCGCTGTGATGGGCGAGCGTCTTGGCCACCGTGGTGGCGTCGCGGTCCAGGAACAGCTCCGGCAGCACCTTGTTCAGCACCAGGGCGCCGACGTGGTAGCCGCGCTCGCCCAGCAGCTTCAGGAAGAACTCCGCCTCGCGGGCCGGCGCGACCTCCAGGGTCGACACCACGACGAACGTCGTCTGCGGCCCGCCGAGCAGCGTGGTCACGGCCCGGGCCCGCTCGACGAAGCCGTCGTACATCGTCTGGAAGAGCATGAAGAACTCGGCGATGTCCTCCAGGAACTGCGTGCCGAGGATGCGGTCGGCGACCGAGTAGAACGGCTTGGAGGCGAAGCTCACCAGCCGCGACCGGTACGGGGTGATCAACCAGCGCAGCAGTCGCGACGAGAAGAAGTCCGCCATCCGGTCCGGGGCGTCGAGGAAGTCGACCGCGTTGCGGGTGGGGGGCGTGTCCACCACGATCAGGTCGTAGCGGCCCGAGGTGTGGATCTCGTAGAGGCGCTCCATGGCCACGTAGTCGTGGCTCTGGACGAACTTGCCGGTGATGTTCTGGTACAGCGGGTTGACCAGGATCGCGTCGCGGGTGGCGGCGTCGGGGGCGTGCAGGCGGACCAGGTCGTCCCAGGACTGCTTGGTGTCCAACATGGCGGCCCACAGCTCGCCCTCGGGTTGGACACCGGCCGAGGTGAACGCCTCGGCCGGCACCTGCGTCTCGACGTTGCCGAAGCGCTCGAGCCCCAGCGCGTTGGCCAGCCGCTTGGCCGGGTCGACGGTCAGCACCAGCACCTTGCCGCCCAGGTGGGTGGCCGCCGAGGCACCGATCGCCGCGGCGGTGGTCGTCTTGCCGACGCCGCCGGAGCCGGTCGACACGACGACCTCCTTGGCCGAGCACAGCTGCTCGATCGTCGCCGGGGCCACGACGTCTGACCGCTCCGTGATGCTCCGCGAGGCCATCAGAACCCCAACTCCTCGCCCAGGCCCTCGGCGATGCGGGCCGTGGCGCGCACCCCGTGGGAGCGGTGGAACAGGTACGGCAGGTAGAGCACGGGCAGACCGGCGGGCAGACCGTCCCGGAGTCGGTCGAGGTGCGGCACCCGGCTGCGGCGCAGGCTGACGGCCAGCTCCGCGCCGTCGAGCACCTCGTCGACGCCGGCCGCGTCGTCGTCGGCCACATCATGGTCGGCCACGTCGTCGGGAGCTCCCGTGCCTGCGGCCACACGACCGACCCGGGCCGACAGCGCGGCGACACCGTCGGGCTTGCGGAGCCGTTCGAAGACCTCCTCCTCGGCGCGGCCGAACAGCTCGGGAAGGACCCGGTTGACGACCACCGACGCGACATCGATCTCGGTCTCGCCCCGCAGCCGCTCGATGAGCTCGAGGGTCTCCAGCACCGGCATCTCCTCGGGCACGGTCACCACCACCACTCCGGTCGTGTCGGCGTCGGTGAGGATGTCGATCATCCAGTCGGTCTGGCTCCTGACGAGTCCGACCTTGACCAGGTCGTTGATGGCGACCGGCGCGGCGAGCTGGCCGACGACGTGACCGGTGGCCGAGGCGTCGACGACCACCAGGTCGTAGTTGCGCTCGCGGACCTCCCATGTGAACTTGCCGACCGTCAGCAGCTCGTTGACCCCCGGCGCGGCGTTGGCGACGAACTCGAAGGTGCGCGCCAGCGGGCCCATCTTGGCCAGCAGCGGCAGCTTGAGGTTCAGCCGCATGTACTCCTTGAGCGACTCCTCGGTGTCCATCGACATGGCGAAGAGCCGCTTGCGCACCTCGGTCGGCTGGAAGCGCAGAGGTCCGACGCCGAGGAAGTCGGCCAGGTTGCCCTTGGCGTCGACCTCGCAGACCAGGGTCCGCTTGCCCCTCGACGCCGCGAGCATGGCGATGGCCGACGCGACCGAGGTCTTGCCGACCCCGCCCTTGCCGGTGACGAAGAGGAGCTTGCGGTCGAGGAGGCCGACCGGGCCGGCGCTCACGGGTTCGCTGCCTTCGGTGCGGTCGTCATCTCGGTGCGCTCGGTCGCCCTCAGGTGCTGGAGAAGCCGAAGCTCCGACCCTCGTCGGATGAGCCGATCTCCACGTAGGAGATGCGGGCCGACGGGATGCCGACCTCGGCACCCTTGCGGTCGGTCAGCCACAGGACTCGGGAGTCGTCGGCCAGGACCTCGTCGATGCGAGAGCGCAGCTCGTCACGGTCGACGTCGTCGGCCAGCTGGAGGTCTATCTCCCGGGGGGAGTGGGTCACGCCGATGCGCACGTCCACGGATGGGTCTCTTCCTGGTCGTCGGGTTCCGTCGAGTTCGTCGACGGGGCCGCTCGTCGGGGCGACGTGCGGTGTCGGGCCAGCCTACCGACCCGTTCTGTAGTGCGAGATCCAGGCGTTCGCCTGGATCTCGCACTACAGAACGGTGGTAGGCACCGGGGATGACCGAGGTCGTCGATCCCGTCGAGGCGCTGGCACGACAGCTGGCGCGACATCCCCGCGAGCCGCTCGCCGATTCACCCACGCCGCTCCGGGCAGCACCTCGCCTGTCCGAGGATCTGGGGCAGGAGGTGTGGGTCAAGCGGGACGACCTCACCGGTTTCGGCCTGGGCGGCAACAAGGTCCGCAAGCTCGAGTTCCTGCTGGGCCGGGCCCGCGCCGACGGCTGCGACACGATCGTCACGTTCGGAGCGCTGCAGTCCAACCACGCCCGCCAGACCGCCGCGGCGTGCGCGGCCGGCGGCCTGCGCTGCGAGCTGATCCTCACCCGTGCGGTCCCCCGCTCCGGCGAGGCGTTCGAGCACGGCGGCAACCTGGCGCTCGACCACCTGTTCGGCGCCACGGTGACGGTGGTCGATGACGACGACGACGCCATCGCCGCAGCCATCGGCACGCTCCACGAGCGGATCGACGCCCGGGGCGGTGTCGCCCGATGGGTCCCGCCCGGCGGGTCCGACGCCGTCGGCACCCTCGGCTACGTGGCTGCGGGCGTGGAGCTCGCGGAGCAGATCACCGCCTCGGGACTGACCGTCGACGACGTGGTGGTCGCCGCGTCGACCGGCGGCACGTACGCCGGGTTGCTGACCGGACTGCGCCTGTCGGGCATCGGCAGCCGACTCCACGGCATCTGCGTGTACCGAGACGCCGAGCACACCCGCGACGCGGTCGAGGGGCTGCTCGTCGGCGTGGCCGACCTGCTGGGAACCTCGCCGGTGTCGTTCGACGAGATCCTCCTCGACGACGCCCACCTCGGAGCCGGCTACGGACTGCCCTCGCCGGGAACCCTCGACGCGATGCGGCTCTTCGCCCGGACCGAGGCACTGGTCCTCGATCCCGTCTACACCGGCAAGGCTGCCGAGGCGCTCGTCGCCCGGGTGCGCGCCGGGACGCTCGGGCCGGGTGTGACGGTGTTCGTCCACACCGGCGGGGCACCGGCGCTGGGCGCCTACCCCGACCTCGACCTCGCCTGACCGTGTCCCCCCGGCCCTGACCCCGTTCTGTTCGTTGGAACACAACGTCAGAGGTGTGATCCAACGAACAGAACGGGAAGGAAGGGGTGTCAGGACGACAGGCGCTGGAAGCGTCGGGCGCTCCACCAGGTCAGAGCGACCGTCACCACCACCGTGCAGACGATCCCCACCGAGATCGCCCGGGCACCCCAGTCCCCGGCGAACAGCGATCGGGTCCCGTCGAGCACGTAGGTCAGCGGGTTGGCCTGCGACATCTTCTCCAGCCACGCCGGCGCCAACGTCATCGGCAGGAACACCCCCGACAGCAGCAGCAGCGGCAAGGACACGCCCTGCACGAACGGGGCGAAGGAGTCCTCGTCCTTGAGGATCAGACCCATGGCGTAGCTCGCCGCGGCCAGGCCCAGGCTGAGCACGCTGACCATGACCACCGACACGACCACTCCCCACCACGACGGCCGCAGCCCGAACGGGATGGCGACCAGCACGAGGATTACCGCCTGCACCCCGATCGTCACCGTGTTGGACAGCGCCCGTCCGAGGATCAGTGCCGAGCGGTGGGCGGGGGTGACCCGCTGACGTTCGACCACGCCTTCGCGCAGCTCCTGGATGATGCCGAACCCGGCGAAGCCGGCTCCGAAGATGGTCAACTGCAGCAGCAGTCCGGGCACGAAGATGAGCCACGACTCGTCACCGCCGAGCCCGCCGCCGCTGACGTTGGTGAGCAGAGGGCCGAACAGGACGAGGTAGAGGATCGGCTGGGTGAGCCCGAAGAACACCCAGACCGGGTTGCGGATGTTGCTGCGTATCTGTCGGTCGTAGATGACCCAGGTCTCGGTCAGCACGGGAGGCCTCCTTCAGTGCGGGCGGGATGAGCGGGATGAGCGGGATGGCTGGGGTCGGCGGGATGGCCGGGGTCGGCGGGATGGCTGGGGTCGGCGGGATGGCTGGGGCGAGCGATCATGAGCCCTCCTCCCGGAGGGATCGTCCGGTCATGGCCAGGAAGACGTCGTCGAGGGTCGGCCGGCGAACCTCGACCGCGGTCAGCGGCAGCGATGCCTCGTCGAGCGCCCGCAGCAGCACCGGCACCGCGGTGTCGCCCCGTTCCACGGTCAGCACCAGCCGCTCCCCCTCACCCCCGAGGTCCTCGATCGTGCTCGTCCGCGGCGACAGCACGTCGGCGGCGACCCGCTCGGCGGCTCGCAGGTCGCCGTCGACCGCGACGCTGATCACGTCGCCGGACACCTGGGCCTTGAGGGCATCCGGCGTGTCGTCCGCGACGATCGAGCCGTGGTCCATGACGACGATGCGGTCCGCCAGGGCGTCGGCCTCGTCCAGGTAGTGGGTGGTCAACACGATCGTGACGCCACGCTCGTCGCGCAGCATGCGGATGTAGTCCCAGAGGTTGGCGCGGCTCTGCGGGTCCAGCCCGGTGGTGGGCTCGTCGAGGAACACGAGCTTGGGTTCGTGCACCAGGCCGAGGGCCACGTCGAAGCGGCGGCGCTGCCCACCCGACATCTCCGACAGGGCCCGGTCCTCGAACCCCTCGAGGCTGAGCGATGGGAGCAGGGCCCGCATGCGGGCCTGGGCGTCGGCCTTGGACATGCCCTGGAGGCGGGCCTGCACGACGATCTCCTCACCGACGACCGTGCCCGGCGCCGGCACCGCTCCGACCTGGGCGACGTAGCCGATGCGCCGCCGGACCTCGCGGGCGTCCCCGGAGACGTCGATGCCGGCGACCACCGCCGATCCGGCGGTCGGCTTCAGCAGGGTGCACAGCATCCGGAGTGTCGTGGTCTTGCCGGCGCCGTTGGGCCCGAGCAGACCGAGGATCTCGCCGTCACGGACCTCGAAGTCGATCCCCTTGACCGCATCGACGGGTCCGGTGCGGGTCCGGAAGGTCTGGGTGAGACCCCGCACCTCGATCATCTTCGTCCGGGAGGGCGTGGTGGTGTCTGTCACACGGTCACCCTGACACGACCACCCCGAAGTAGTCAACCTTGACTATGTTCTTTCGAGCGTTCTGTAGTGCGAGATCCACACGAACACCTGGATCTCGCACTACAGAACGGCTGGGCTGCGCGACGAGCGGGCGGACTACGGAACCGGCGGGGAGCCGTGACCCGGGGGCGGGCCGTCCTCGGCGAACCAGTAGTCCCCCGCTTCGAGACGGCGCAGGAACGTCCGACTCCAGGCGATCTCGGCGTCGATGCGGGCCGTGGCGAAGTCGAGGAGCTCACGGACGTGCTCGGGGATCTCCCCGTCGGCGCCGGTCGCCCCGTCGTGGATCAACGCCCGCTGGAACCGCAGCTGCTCGCCGTCGGCGCCGAGCTGCTGGACCCGGGCCCCGATCGCCGCGATCAGCTCGGCGCGAGGCATGAACGGCATGAGGCACAGAGCCGGGATCAGCGGCTCGGCCGCCCGCTCCACCCGCCACCACGCGGCACGCAGCTCGGCCTGGAACACCTTCTCGCCCTCGGCGGTCACCCGGTAGGACCGCTTGGGCACCCCGCCTCCACCCGCCGCGCCGCCTTCGGGGTCGTCGACGGTCTCGACCAGGCCGTCCTTCTCGAGCGTCTTGAGTGCCGAGTAGATCGAGCCGGGTTGGATGTTCATCCAGTCCTGCATCCGCCAGCTGAGTAGCTCACGCCGGACGTCGTAGCCGTGGACCGGCCCGAAGATCCGGACCACGCCGAGGACCAGGAGGCGGGTGCGCGGGGGCGCCATCACCTCACCCTAGTCAACCTTGACCACCCCGAACACCCCGTTCTGTTCGTTGGATCACAACGTCAGAGGTGTGATCCAACGAACAGAACGGGTGGGGTGGATGAGGGGGCGACGGTCAGACGAGGCCGCGGCCGCGGGAGCGGGTGGCGGCGCAGTCCATGCACGTGGCCGCGGCGGGCACCGCCTCCAACCGCTCGGCCGGGATGGCGCGCCCGCAGTCGGTGCAGCGCCCGTAGGTGCCGGCGTCGAGCCGGGCGAGAGCATCGTCGATCTCGGCGACAGCCCGCTCGGTCAGGGCGTCGACCCGGGCGGTCATGTCCTTCTGCTCAGCCACGACCAGGTGCTCGGTCTCACCCGATCCGTCCGACACGTCGGAACGGGTCCGGAAGACCTCGGCATCGATGTCGGGGGCGGAGTCGAGCAGCTCGGCACGCAGCGCCTCGAGCGACGCTCGGACGGCGGCCGGGTCGATGGAACCGACCATCTCGTCGTCGATGGGATCGCTCTGGGTGTTCACGACGGCACCTCCGTCCTCGGCGACGCGCCACAGCCACGGGGCGCGGTTCGGTGAACGCTCCACTGTACCGTCGGACCCCCGGTGCCCCGGGATGGTTTCCGGATCGGCCCGGCCGTGTCCGTCCGGGCCCTGTCGGTCCGGGCGACGTGACCTCCGGCTCAGACCGCCGTGGGCTCGGGGGCGCTCCACACGCCGTCGAGCACCCGGTCGACGAACCCCGACACCTTGGCCGACCACAGGTAGCCGACGTGGTTGCCCGGGAACCAGCTGATGGTGGGACGCTCCCAGTGCTCCCACAGCGCGTGGGCCTGGGACGGGACCGCCATCCGGTCGCCGAGGCCGGCGAAGATGAAGCGACGGTCACGGGCGACGAGCGGCTCCATGGCCAACGGCGACACCACCCGGTGCACCACGTCCGCGTTGCCGTCCAGGATCCGGTGCTGCACCGCCCGCTCCCGCACGTGCGCGGGTGACTGGTGTCCGAACAGCGACGGCAGGTCGCTGACCGGGATCCCGGCGATGACGGCGTCGAGGTCCTCGACGAAGCAGCTCGTCAGCGCCGTCAGGTAGCCGCCCAGCGACACCCCGTACACCGACATCGCGACCGGGTCGCGGGTCCGCACCCAGCTGATCAGCCGCCGGATGTCCCACACCGACTGGGCCAGCGCGTGCACGGTGTTCATCAGGTCGAAGCTCAGGAACTCCTCGCCGCCCATCCGCGACGGCCGGCGACGACCGTGGACCGGCAGGACGATCGCGGCCACGTTCCAGCCCAGCTCGTGGTGCAGGTGCGGGGCCCGGAAGGTGATCATGTCGGCGAACGGGGCGCCGGTGCCGAAGCCGTGGATGGCGATCACCCACGGCCGGGGCTCACCGGGGTGCTCCAGCACCCACGCCGAGGCGGTCCGGTTGGCCTCGAACGCGGCCCAGCGCGCTGCGCCCGGCTCCTGTGCCCGGGGCTCGAACCCGCTCGGCCAGTGGATCCGGTGGTAGCTCTCCCCCAGCGCCCAGCCCCCGGTGCGGGCGACCTCGGTCAACTCCGGCGGGTCCCGGTGGTAGCTGCGGGGATCGGTGATCCACCCCTCGGACTCGTAGAGCTCCCGGGCGTCGGCCAGCTCGGCGGCCAGCCGCTCGTAGTCGGCCCGGCGGGGGAAGCGGCTCGGCCCCTGGACCAGGGCGATGATCGCCTCGTCCATGGCGACGTGCGCGAGCAGAGAGGCCGAGATCCGGGCCTGGGGTGCTCCGGGCAGTCGGGCCGCCTCGTTGAAGATCGACTCGAGCGCCCACCGCCCGGTGCGCGGCAGGGTCGTGGTCAGGCGGGCCAGCGGCAGGCGGGCCAGGTGCTTCTCCCAGCGCTTGAGGACGGTGATCGATCCGGCCGGCTCGAGCGGGAGCTCGGGCAGGTCCAGGTCCTCGGTCGGGATCTCGGCCGCGGTCATCGTGGGGTCCCCTCGGGCAACTCGGCGCCAGCATCGTCATCGGCATCGTCATCGGCATCGTCATCGGCATCGGCGTCGCCACCGGCATCAGCGCCAGCATCGACATCGACATCGACATCGGCGTCAGCCGTCGATTCCCGGCGGGCGAGCTCCTCCTCGGCCGCAGCGCGCAGCGCCGCGATGCCGGCGACGATCCCGTCGGCGAGGTCCTCGACGTCGGGGGCGATGTCGGGGCAGGCGATCACGCCGATGTCCATGTTGCCCATGGTGGACAGCACCGTGATGTTGAGGCCGGCCCCCTCGATCAACGGCCCGAACGGATAGACGCCCTCGAGCCGCGCTCCGGCGACGTACAGGGGGATCGGCGAGCCGGGCACGTTGGAGATCACCACGTTCTGGATGGGCGCCAGGCGCTCGGCCAGACCGGCACGGCTGTAGAGCCGGCTGGCCAGGTTGAACAGCGCCGGCGGGGTCAGCTCGGTGACGTCGCCGATCATGTCGGCGCCGATCGCGCCGTGCGCCTCCTTGGCGTCACGGGTCTCGAGCTGCACCGACCGCAGCTGCTCGACCGGGTCGGCCAGGTCGGTCGGGAGCCGCACGAACATGTCCGACACCTGGTTGACCGCCCCCGTCTCGGCGGTCTGGCCGTGCACCGACACCGGCACGCTGGCGAGCAGCGGCCGGCGGGGAACGTCACCGCGCTCGGCCATGTAGCCCCGGAGCGCCTGGGAGCAGGCGGCCAGGAACACGTCGTTGACCGTGGTCCCGAACACGTTCTTGACGAACTTGCAGTCCTCGAGCGCAGCGGTGGCGAACGCGACCGAGCGGCGCGGGGTGAGCGAGTGGTTGAAGAACGTGCGGGGGGCATCGAAGGGCCGGGCCATCAGCGCGGCGTCGTCGTCACCGAACACCGCCTGGCTCAGCCGACCGACCGACGCGGCGGCCCGACCGAAGGACCGGAACACCCGAAGGGGGTCCATGGCCCGCGACACGACGGCGTCGGCCATCAGCCGCAGCGACGACGGCAGGCGTCGGGGGTGGAACGGAACCGGTTCGGAACGCGGCGGACCGGGTTCGGGGGTCAGGTCGACCAGGTGCGCCATCAGGTCGGTCCCGGTCACGCCGTCGACCGCGACGTGGTGCATCTTGGTCACGAGCGCGATCCGGTCGCCCTCGACGCCCTCGACGACCACCATGTCCCACAGCGGCCGGGACTGGTCGAGCGGCTCGGAGGCGTGGTTGCCGACGAACAGCGCCAGGTCCGCCATCCGACCGGGGGCGCGGAGCCGGTGGCGGTGCAGGTGCGCGTCGAGGTCGAAGTTCGGGTCGTCGACCATCACCGGGTGGTCGATGCCGAGCGGTACCCGCAGCAGCCGGTGCCGGAACATCGGGATCAGGTGCAGCCGCTCCACCACGTGGTCACGGAAGCGCTCGAAGCTGTAGCCGCCCTCCATCGTGGACGGATCCAGGATCATCACCCCGCTGACGTGCATGTGCACGACGGGGTTCTCCATGTAGAGGAACGAGGCGTCGGCGCCCTTCAACCGTGACATCGGCCCCATCCTCTCAGACCCGGCGGCGCCATGGCCCGGTGCGGTTCAGTTGATCCGGAGCTCGCGGTGTCGGCGACGGGTCGGGGCCAGTTCGGTGTCGACCCGCTCGGCGATCGCGGCGAAGGCCCGGGCGGCCTCGGAGTCCGGCTCGCTGACCGTGATCGGCACCCCGCTGTCGCCGCCCTCGCGCAGCGCCGGCACCAGGGGGATCTGCCCGAGCAGCGGGACGTCGACCTTGTCGGCCAGCGTCTTGCCGCCACCGGATCCGAAGATCTCGTAGCGCGTGCCGTCGTCGCCGGTGAACCACGACATGTTCTCGATGACGCCCTTGAGGTCGAGGCGCACCTTGTTGGCCATGAACGCGGCACGCTGCGCGACCGTCTGCGCTGCGGGCTGGGGGGTGGTGACCACGTACAGCTCGGCGCGGGGCAGGTACTGCGACAGCGAGATCGACACGTCGCCGGTGCCGGGGGGCAGGTCGACGAGCAGGTAGTCGGGGTCGTCCCAGAACACGTCGGTCAGGAACTGCTCCAGCGCCTTGTGCAGCATCGGACCCCGCCAGATCACCGGCTGGTCGTCCTCGACGAAGAACCCCATCGAGATCAGCCGGACGCCGTAGCGCTCGGGCGGGACGATCATCTGGTCGATCAGCGTGGGCGGCCGGTCGACGCCGAGCATGCGCGGGATCGAGAAGCCCCACACGTCCGCGTCGACGACGGCCACGGAGTGGCCCCGCTGCGCGAGGGCGATCGACAGGTTGGTCGTGACCGACGACTTGCCGACCCCGCCCTTGCCCGAGGCGACCAGCAGCACCCGGGTCTTCGACGACGGGTCCGCGAACGGGATGGTGCGCCCCTCGGAGTGGCCGTGGGTGGGTTGGGAGCCGGCGGTGGCCGACGGGTTCCCGTGGAGTCGCTGACGCAGCACGGCCCGCTCCTCGTCGGTCATCGCCGTGAAGTCGACCGTGGCGCGCTCCACGCCGTCGACCGCGGCCAGAGCGTCGAGCACCCGCTGCTCGAGCTCGCCGCGCAGCGGGTTGCCCGGCGTCGTCAGGGCGACGGTCACGGCGACCTCGGCGCCGTCGACCCGCACGTCACGCACCATCTCCAGGTCGACGATCGAACGGTGCAGCTCGGGGTCCTGGACGGGGCGGAGGGCGTCGGTCACGGCGTCGGGGGTGGGGGCCATGGTCCCGAGTGTCGCCGTCGGGCGCTCGCGGCGGCAAGCCGCGGCGGACTGCGGCACGCGACCGCGGCGAGCGCCGACGGCGACCGGCCGGCCGGAGCCCCGAAGTACCCTGGAGCCGTGGCCGCCATGAACCCGACCGAGTTCGCCTCGGCCGTCACCGCCATCACCTCCGCGTTCGGCGACCCGACCCGGCGGGAGATCTACCTGTTCGTCCACTCCTGCGACTCGGGGGCGACCGCGTCGGAGGTGGCGGAGCGCTTCGACCTGCACGCGAACGTCGCCCGGCACCACCTCGACAAGCTCGCCGCGGGCGGCTACCTCGAGATCACCACCGCCCGGGCCGCGGGTGGGGCGGGCCGGCCCTCGAAGCGCTACCTGACCGCCAGCGACGAGGTGAACCTGGACATCACGGTCCGCCACGACGACGTGATCATCGAGCTGCTCGGTCGGGCCCTCAACGAGCTCGGCCCCGAACGGGCCGCCGCGCTGGCCGAGGAGGTCGGTGAGCAGTACGGGCGGACGATGGCGTCGGCCATGGGCACCCCGACCACCCGGTCGTTCCGCACGGCGCTGCACGCCGTCGCCGATGCCCTCTCCGCCCACGGCTTCGCCGCCCACGCCGAGAAGGAGGGCAATGCGCTCCGGCTGGTGACCGAGCACTGCCCGTTCGGCGACGCCGCGGTCGAACATCCGGTCATCTGCGCGGTCGACCGAGGGATGGTCAAGGGCATGTTGGGCTCGTTGTACGGCGAGACCAGCGTCGAGGTGCGGTCGTCGCTCCCCGACGGCGACGACCACTGCGTCACCGCCTTCGCCGAGTGACCGTGCCGGCCGACACGTCGGCTTCGGAGGCCGCTAGCGCCGGTTCCCAGATGCGGCGCGCCTACCTGGACCACGCCTCGACCTCCCCGCTGCGGCCCGCGGCCGCGGACGCGATCCGGGATGCTCTCGACGCCGGACCCGCGGGCCCGCTCGCCGGTGACCCCGGCCGCATCCACCAGGAGGGCATGGCCGCCCGGGTGGCGCTCGAGCAGGCACGCGACGCCGTCGCGGCGGCGTTCGGGGCGCGGGGCCGCGAGGTGGTGTTCACCTCGGGTGCCACCGAGTCGATCGCGGCGGCCACCTGGGGGGCCCGGGCCCGGCACGCTGACCGTCACGGCGCCGGCTCGCCGGGTCACGTCGTGGCGGCCGCGGTCGAGCACTCGGCGGTGCGCGAGTGGGCGGCGAGGGGCCCCGCGACGGTCGTCGGCGTCGACGGCACCGGCCGGGTCGACCCCGAGGAGCTGCTCGACGCGGTGACCGAGGGGACATGCTTGGTGCACCTCCAGTGGGGGAACCACGAGGTGGGCACCCTCCAACCGGTCACCGAGGTGGTGGCCGCGTGCCGCGAGCGCGGCGTGCTGGTCCACGTCGACGCCGCCCAGGCCGCCGGCCAGGTGCCGGTCGACTTCGGGGCGCTGGGTGCGGACCTGATGTCGATCTCGGGCCACAAGTTCGGCGGCCCGACCGGGACCGGTGTCCTGCTCGTGCGTCGCGGCGTGCGGGTCCCGCCCCTGGTGGTGGGCGGCGACCAGGAGCGTGCCCGCCGGGCCGGGGTCGAGAACGTCCTCGGCGCGATCGGCCTGGCCGCCGCGGCGACCGAGGCGGCCGCGGCAGAGCCGCGGGCCCGGATCCTCACCGGGCGGATCCGGGACTGGGCGGCGGGCGACGGCGCCAGAGTCGGCATCGAGGTGGTCGGCGCCGCCGCCGAGACGAGCCTGCCGCACATCGTGTGCCTGACCTTCCCGGACGTGGAACCGCAGCCCGTGCTGCTCGGACTCGACGCGGCCGGTGTGTCGGTGCACTCCGGGTCGTCGTGCTCGTCGGAGTCGCTCGAGCCGTCTCCGGTGCTCGAGGCGATGGGGGTCGACGCGCAGCGCTCGCTGCGGGTGTCGGTCGGCTGGTCGAGCACCGTCGAGGACGTCGACCGCTTCCTCGACGCCCTCCCCCGGGTCCTCGACGGGCTCCGGTCCCTGCGGACCTGACCCGGCCGTCACCCCCGTCCGCCAGACTGGTCCGGTGAGCCGACCGCATGTGATCTTCGACCTCGACGGTGTGTTCCGCCACTGGAACGACGACGAGCTCGACGAGGTCGAACAGGCCTTCGGCCTTCCCCCACGGACGATCCTGACCGTGGCGTTCTCCCCCGAGCTCGGTCCCGACGCGGTGACCGGACGGCTGACGTTCCCCCAGTGGATGACCGCCATCCGGGCCCGGATCACCGACGAGTTCGGGACCGAGGTGCTCGGAGCGGTCGACGAGTGGGAGGCGAACGTCGGTCGGGTCGACCCCGAGATGCTCCAGCTGCTGCGAGCCACGCGGGAGCGCGCCACGGTGTCGCTCCTGTCGAACGGCACCACCCGCCTGCGCCGCGACCTGCACGTGCTCGACCTGCTCGACGAGTTCGACCACGTCTTCAACACCGCCGAGATCGGGATCGCCAAACCGGACCCCGACGTGTTCCGCCTGGTCTGCTCCGAGCTGTCGGTGCACCCGACCGACGCCCTCTTCGTCGACGACCTGGCCGTCAACGTCGACGGCGCTCGTTCAGCCGGTCTGCGCGGCCACCGTCACACCGATCACGACAGCACCCGGGCGTTCCTGGTCGCCCAGGAGATCCTGGCCAACCCCTGAGCTACCTTCACCGCAGCGCCGGAGGGGGTCCGGCCCGGAGGGATCGCAGGGAGGGACCGCATGGCCGTCCTCGGGAGCCGACACCGTCGCCGACCGGGTACCGCTGTGCTGCGCGCCGCGGTCGCCGTGATCGCCGTGATCGTGGTCGCGGCGTCGTGCACGCCGACCGCGCCGTCGACCGCGCCGGGCAGCACCACCACCGTCCCCGACCGACGACCGGCGGTGTCCCACGGCACCGACCCCGGACCGCTGGACTGCGCCGCGTGGCGCTACGACGGACTCGGCGCGGGACCGCTCCCCGCCGAGTGGGACCCCGACGACAGCCGCTACGGCTCGTTCCGCGAGGAGGGTGCGGCCAACTCGCCGCACCGGACGTGCGGGCAGATGGGGGCCGCTCTCGACCTGGCGTGGGCGCTCGACCGGGGTCGACCCGACGTGGTCATCGCCGTGCTCGACTCCGGCATCGAGTGGCGCAACCCGCAGGCGATGGCGGATCTCGCCGACCAGGCCTACCTGAACCGGGCCGAGCTGCCCCCGCCCGCCAGTGCTGTCGATGCGGCCGGCGCCGATCCCTACGACCGCAACGGCGACGGCCGGTTCTCCGTGTCGGACTACGACGGCGACCCGCGGGTCACCGACCGCAACGACAACGAGATGCTCGACCCCGAGGACCTGATCCTGACCCCGGAGTTCAACGACGGCGTCGACGCGGACGGCAACGGCTGGGTCGACGACATCTCGGGCTGGGACCTGTTGCACGACGACAACGACCCGCTCGACGACGTCGACTACGGCCACGGCACGGGCGAGGCCCGGGACTCGACCGCGGCGCACGACGGCGACGGCGCCGTCGGGACCTGCCCCACCTGCGTCCACCTGCCGGTGCGGGTCTCGGACTCGTTCATCGCCGACGGCGGCCGGTTCGCCGCCGGCGTCCTGTTCGCCCTCGACTCGGGGGCTGACGTCGTGCAGGAGGCGTTGGGGGCGATCAACAACCCGCCGCAGGCCCAGGCCGCGATCGACGCCGCCTGGGAGCGGGGGGTGCCGGTGGTGGCGTCGATGGCCGACGAGCAGTCCCAGCACGCCAACCTGCCCGGCGCGCTGTCGCACACGATCCCGGTCAACTCGATCACCGAGGGCGCCGGTCCCCTCGGCGACCTGGCCCGCCTCGCCACCGGCCGGCGCGACGGTCTCGCCCTCAACGGGTGCACCAACACCGGAGGCATCGCCTGGGTGACGGTGCCGAGCAGCGGCTGCTCGTCGGAGGCCACCGGCAACTCGGCGGGGATGGTCGGGCTGATCGAGTCCACGGCCCGCAACGCCGGGCTGACCCGCCACCCCGACCTGGTCGCCGCCGGGCTGCACGGCCCCCACGACAACGTGCTGTCCTCGTCGGAGGTCGCGCAGGTCCTGCGCGCCACGGCCGACGACGTCGACTTCTCCACCCCGGCCGCGCCGGACCCGGCCAACGAGGACGTCGACGACCTCGGCCAGCGCCGCTTCCCCACCGTCCGGGGTTGGGACGCCACCACCGGGTTCGGCCGCGTCAACGCCTACGAGGCGGTGCGATCGGTCAGCCTCGGAGTGGTCCCTCCCGAGGCCGATCTGACCGGCCCGGACCGATTCGGCCTGCTGCCCACGACCGGGAGCGTCGATGTCACCGGCCGGGTCGCGGCGGTGCGCTCGTCGTCGTTCTCGTACCGCGTCGAGTGGAGCGCCGGGCTGCAGACCGCCCCCTGGCCCGCACGCGACGACTGGCACGTGGTGGCCGAGCGCCACGGGCTCGACGCCCCGGTCGACGGTCGGCTCGGATCGCTGGATCTGGCCCGGGTGGCCGCCGAGCTTCCCGGCGGCGCCCAGGGCCCACCCCGCGCCGCGGACGGCCGGCCGGACCCGGACCGCTTCACGGTGCGCGTGCGGGTGGTGGTCACCGACGCCGAGGGCCGGGTCGGCATCGACCAGCGCCACGTGATGGTGCACGACGACCCGGACCGCCGGGCCGTGCCGACGGTCCCCGGTGCGGGGGCGTCGAGCCCGGCCTTCGCCGACCTCGACGCCGACGGCGCGGCCGAGCTCGTCCTCGCCGGCGACGACGGCGTCGTGCACGCCCTTCGCGCCGACGGGACCGAGGCGCCGGGCTGGCCGACCCGCACCGGGACCGCCCCGTTCTGGCACGCCGGTTCGACAACAGCCCGGGCCGCGGGGGTGATCGCACCGGACCGTGCCTCGGGGATCGGAGCCCCGGCCGTGGCGGACCTTGACGGCGACGGATCGCCCGAGGTGGTCGTGGCCGATCTCGAGGGGTCGGTGCACGTGTTCGGCGCCGACGGCTCGGTCCGGGCGTCGATGTCGAGCGACCCCCGCTTCAGCCGGGGCGAGGCGACCGACGAGCGCAACCGGATGAAGCGCGGCTTCGTCGGCGGCGCCGCGCTCGGCGACCTCGACGGCGACGGCGCGCTCGACGTCGTGGCCGCCGCGATGGACCGCCACGTCTACGCCTGGCACGCCGACGGCTCCCCGCTGGCCGGGTTCCCGGTGCTCGTCGTCGACCCGGCCCAGGTCGACGACGTCGACGCGGACACGCACCACGTCACGTTCCGCAGCCCCGGCGCCACCGGTCAGGGCGGCGAGATCGTGGCCACACCCGCCCTCGGCGACCTCGACGGCGACGGCCGGCCCGAGATCGTGATCGGGACCCAGGAGCAGTACGACGAGCCCCCCGCCGTGTTCCCCGGTCTCGGGCTTCCCGGCCAGAGCGGCAACACCCGGCTGTTCGCCATCTCGTCGTACGGGACCGGGCACCCCGCCGGCGCGGATCGGTCCGCCGCCCATCCCGACGACCGCGCCTACCTGGCGGGCTGGCCGGTCGCGCTGCCGATGTTCCTGACCGCGGTGCTGCCGACGATCGGCGACGGGGTGGCGACCCAGGCTGCGATCGGCGACGTCGACAGCGACGGGGCGGTCGAGGTGGTCGCCACCTCGGTCAGCGGCCAGACGATGGTGCTCGACGCGGACGGCCGCAGCCCCTACGGCCGTCCGTTCGGCGTGCAGCTCGCGCTGAACTGGCTGGGGGCGGTGCCACCCGGAACCGACAGCAGCGACACCGCCGCGCTGACCAGCGCGTTCGGTGGAGCAGCGATCGGTCGTCTCGACCCCGACGTCCCCGACGGCGGGAGCGGTCCGGGGTTGGACGTGGTCGTGCCGACCACCGGCGCGGGCCGAGCCCTCGACACCCTGTTCGCCAACGACCAGCCCGGCGACCCGCAGCTGACCGCCTGGTCCGGCCGTGACGGAGCCATCCGGCCGGGCTTCCCACGCGTCACCGCGGACGTCGCCTTCTTCGTCACCCCTGCCATCGCGGACGTCGACGGCGACGGGTCCGACGAGGTGGTCGCAGCGAACGGGGTCCAGATGCTCGACGCCTTCCGCGGCGACGGCACGCCACCGTCGGGATGGCCCAAGCTGACTGGCGGCTGGGCCGTGGGCACCCCGGCGTTCGGTGACTGGGACGGCGACGGCCGCGGCGACGTGGCGATCACCCGCCGGGACGGCCACCTCCTGGTGTGGCGGGTGCCGACCCGTGCCGACGCCCTCGGCGACTGGATCCGCTTCGGGGGCAACGACCGCAACGACGGCACCCCGTCGCTCGGATCCAACGGTTGAGCAGAGCTCTCGGCCACTGCCGGATCGATCGCTCGTCGGGTTCCACCCGAGCCGCGGGCCGCGGTTACCGTGACGGCGATGGGCCGACCCCCCGCGGACCTGACGTGACGGTGCACCGCCGATGACGCTGTACCTGGTGCGGCACGGATCCGCGGGCGCGCGCGACGACTCCGATCCCCACGACGACGACCGGCCCCTCGACCCGATCGGCCACCAGCAGGCCGAGCGGATCCGCGACTGGCTCGTGCACGAGGCGCCGATCGTCGTGCGCTCCAGCCCCTACCGCCGCTGCGTGCAGACCGTCGACCCGCTGGCCGCGGCGCTGGGCCTCGATGTCGTCGTCGACGAACGACTGGCCGAGGGCACCCCGATCGAGGAGTCCTGGGCGCTGGTCGAGGAGCTCGTCACCACCACGGCCGTCCTGTGCAGCCACGGCGACGTGATCCCCGAGCTGGTGAGTCGGGCCCAGAGACGGGGCATGGTCGTGCCCGGCAAGAGCGGGTGCTCCAAGGGCTCGGTGTGGGCGTTGCGGCACTGGGACGACCGCACCTTCGCCACCGGGCTCTACACGCCGGTCCGGGTCTGAGCCACCCGCACGGTCGAGGCGCGCCGTCGAGCCGCGCCGTGCCGACGCGCCGGGCCGTCCCGCTGGGACATCGGACACGCCGGGGCTCCGATCGGTTACGCTCCGCGGATCCGACCGGGGGTGGTCGGCGACGGCTCTCGGGGGGTTCCATGAAGCGGCTTTCGGCCATCGGTGCGTTGCTCGTCGCGGTGTCGCTGCTCGGAGCGGCCTGCACGGTGGGAGGTCCGGCCCCCACCGATTGGAAGGTCAAGCCCGCCACGATCAAGGTCGTCACGGGCGAGGACATGGACGCCGGCGACGAGCCGTACGTGATCCAGGTCGGGTTCCGCTCCAAGCTCGGCGTCGCCGGCTCGACGCACGTCCAGGTGGCCTCGCAGTGCCGGTCCGGTGCGCTGCCGGCCACCGACGCGGCGCCCAACGGCACCACGGTGGCGGTCCCGGCCGGCTCGGCCGATGTGGCCTTCCCCCAGGCCCAGAACCTCGACATCGGCGACGTGCTCCTCGGCACCGCCCCGCTCGAGATCTTCGGCACGCTGACCTTCGTCATGGAGCGCGACGGCATCCTCGACAGCTGCGCCATGACCGACGCCTTCGAGTCCGCGCTGGTGCCCGTCATGCACGACGCGCTCGAGACGCTGATCGCCTCGTCGCCGGTGCCGCCCACCCAGGAGCAGCTGATCTCGCTGATCGTGGACAACATCGGGAACTTCCTCAACGCGGTCGGCAGCTTCCTGGCCGCCATCATCGAGGGACTCGGCAACCCCGACGACGTCATCGGTGTGGGGGTGCAGATCCTGTTGCCGACCGCCGGTGCGTTCACCGACCTGCTCAACACCGCCTTCTCGATCGGAGGGGTGTTCCTGCCGGGACTCGAGTCGGGCTTCATCCCGATCAACGGGCTGCCCAGCTCGGTGAAGATCCGGGTGGGGTCGCTGCTGCCGTCCGCTGCCACGTTCGACTTCGACGGCGACGCCGCCCACTACGTGTACTCGAGCACCGTCGGAGCCTGAGCTCGTCGGCCCCGGGCGACGGCAGCGGTCGCGGTCAGCGCTGGCTGCCGACCGGGTCCGGTTCGGCGATTCCTGCGAGGACGGCTCGGGCCGCGTCGTGGAGCGCGGCGAGCTGGGTGTGGGTGAGCGTCTCACCCAGCAGCGCCTGCACCGCGTCGATGTAGGCCGGTTCGGCCTCGGCCATCGCGGCGCGGGCCCGGGCGGTCGGCCCCACGTGCGCACCCCTTCGATCGTTGGGGCAGCGGGTCTTTTCCAGCAGGCCGCGTTCGGTCATGCGGCTGACCTGATGGGACACCCGGCTCTTCTCCCAGCCGAGCGCGTCGACCAGCTCGAACAGCCGCATCCGCCCGTCGGGACGGGAGCTGAGCGCGGCCAGGACCTTGTAGTCGGTGCACGACAGCTGCGAGCCGGAGCCCAGTCGGCGGCCCAGCTCGGTCTCCACCTGTTCGTACATCGACTGGACGGCCTCCCAGACCACCCACGCCGGTTCGTCGGTCACGTCCTCCAGCATACCTTGGGAATGGTTGACACATCCGCTATGTTGGAGGATGTATCAACTACTCACCACGAGGAGCCAGAGAATGTCCACCACCGAATCCACCACCGCGACCGGCACCTACACGATCGATCCGGCCCACAGCCGGATCGGATTCGTCGCCCGTCACGCCATGGTCACCAAGGTCCGTGGCTCCTTCACCGAGTTCAGCGGCAGCGGCTCCTTCGACGAGGAGAACCCGGCCAACTCCCAGCTGCAGCTGACCATCCAGGCGAACAGCATCGACACCGGCAACGCCGACCGGGACGGCCACCTGCGCAGCAACGACTTCTTCGACATGGAGACCTTCCCCGAGATCACCTTCGCGTCGACCGGGGTCGCCAAGACCGTCGACGACACCTTCGAGGTGACCGGCGACCTGACCATCAAGGGCGTCACCAGGTCCGTGACCGTCGAGTTCGACTACACCGGCACCGCCGTCGATCCGTACGGCAACACGCGCCTCGGCCTCGAGGGCAAGACCACCGTCAACCGCAAGGACTGGGGCGTCAACTGGAACGCCGCGCTGGAGGCCGGCGGCGTGCTCGTCAGCGAGAAGGTGACCCTCGAGTTCGACGTCTCCGCGATCCGCTCCGCGGACGCCTGAGGCCGATCGGCAGGTTGCGACCCATGGGTGACTACGGCCGTGATGTCCAGTTCGGACTGTTCCTCTCGCCCGATACGGCGATCCTCGACCAGACGTTGGCGACCGCTCAGGCCGCTGACGCTGCCGGTCTTGAGCTGATCGGGATCCAGGACCATCCGTACCAGAAGCAGTTCCTCGACACGTGGGCCCTGATGGCGACCGTGTTGGCGCGCACCGAGTGGATCCGCGTGTTCCCCGACGTCGCCAGCCTGCCGTTGCGGCCACCCGCAGTGCTCGCCAAGGCCGCGGCCAGCCTCGATGTGATCTCGGGCGGTCGATTCGAACTGGGGTTGGGCGCCGGCGCGTTCTGGGAGGCGATCGCGGCGATGGGCGGGCCCAACCGCAGCGGCGCCGAAGCCGCCGAGGCGTTGACCGAGGCGGTCGAAATCGTTCGTCTCATGTGGTCCGCTCAACGCTCGGTCCGCTTCACCGGCACCCACTACCAGATCGCCGGGGTGCACCCCGGTCCGCAACCGGCGCACGACATGGGCATCTGGTTGGGAGTCGGCGGGCCCCGCATGTTGGCGCTGGTCGGGCGTGCCGCGGACGGCTGGCTGCCCTCCAACGGGTTCTTCCCGCCCGACAAGCTGCCCGACATGCACCGGCGTATCGATGACGCCGCCGCCGACGCCGGCCGGGACCCGTCGGACATCTCGCGGATCTACAACGTGTGGGGCACGATCACCGACGGCCCCTCCAACGGCGAGTTCGACGGCCCGGTCGATCAGTGGATCGACACGTTGACCGGTCTCGTGCTCGATGGCGGCATGAACGCGTTCGTGTTCGGAGCCGAGGGCGACGACCCTGCCCAGATGTCCGCGTTCATGGACCGGGTCGTCCCCGCCGTCCGTGAACAGGTCGCCGCCGGCCGATCCGGCCGCACCCCGTAGGGAGGAGCCCACATGCCTGCTGTCACCGCCGACACCCTCACCCTGCCCCGCATCTCCCCCGCGGCCGTCGAGGACGTCGAACGCCCGGTCGCGAACATCTCCACCGGCCCGACCGGTCTCGAAGGGATGGGGTTCCCGGTCCGTCGAGCGCTGGCCGGTGCGCCGTACCAGCTGACCGATCCGTTCATCATGATGGACCACCTCGGTGAGATCGACTACGGGATCGGGGAACCGAAGGGCACCGACTGGCATCCCCACCGCGGCTTCGAGACCGTGACCTACCTGATGGACGGCCTGTTCCAGCATCAGGACTCCAGCGGTGGCGGCGGCCTGATCGAACCGGGAGACACCCAGTGGATGACCGCCGGATCAGGCGTCCTGCACATCGAGACCCCTCCGGCCTCGATGGTCGAGTCCGGCGGGCTGTTCAACGGGGTCCAGATCTGGGTGAACCTCCCTGCGTCGGCCAAGTGGACCCCGCCCGCCTACCAGGGCATCACCAAGCGGGACATCCTGCTGCTCACCAGCCCCGACGCCGGGGCGATCATCCGGGTGATCGCGGGCGACGTGGACGGACACGTCGGCCCCGGCTCCACCCACACGCCGATCACCATCATCCACGCGTCGATCCACGCCGGCGAGCGGCTGTCGCTGCCGTGGAACCCGAGCTTCAACGCGATGGCGTACGTGTTCGCCGGGTCCGGCACCGCCGGGACCGAGGAGGCGCCGATCCATGGCGGCAACATGGTCGTGTTCGGCCGCGGTGACCGCCTGACCCTCGCGGCTGATGCCACCCAGGACAGCCGAACCGACGCCCTCGAGGTCATGCTGCTGGGCGGCGAACCGATCGGCGAACCCGCCTTCCAGTACGGGCCGTTCGTCATGAACACCGAGGCGGAGCTCGCCCAGGCGATCGACGACTACCAGCACGGCCGCATGGGCGTCATCCCCCCGGGGGCGCTGCAACCCCACGTCCACCGCGGTTGACCGGACCCTCGGAGGCAGCCCCGTGCAGCAGGTGCGCGCCGACCTGTGGGCCACCCGGCCCGACGTCCAATCGGAACGGCTGGTCACCCACGCGCATCTGTGGGTCTCTCCTGACGCGGGCAACGTCATGTTCCACAACACCGGGACCGACGCCGACCTCGACCACATCGAGCTCCTGGGTGGCATCGCACACCAGTACCGGCGACACGATCTTCCACCGGGACGGGCGGTGGCGGGTCGTCCTGCTGGGCCAGGGCGACCCCGACGCCATGTTCGGCACGCTCGACGTGCTGGCCGAACTGGAGCCCGACGTGGTGGCGTCGAGCGCATTCGACGGCATCACCGGCGCGTACGAGCTCGGTGATCGCCCATGGGCGTCGTGCGTGGCCGAGGCCCGAGATGGGCTCGAACGCACGCTGGCGACCTGAGCGTGATCAGCGCTCGCGGGCTCGCCTCGGAGAGCCGAGAGGAGATGGGGCTACGCGCTCGCCGGGTCGGCGGGTGCGTCGGCGTTCACGGGTGGCCTGCCGGGCCCGTGCGGGCCCCCACCGGCGTGCGGGTCCACGTCGAGGCCGCGGAACCAGACCAGGGCGGCGTTCAGGAGCAGGACCAGCGCCCCGACCACCATCGCGGCACCGAAGCCGTCCGCGAAGCTCATCTGCGCCCCGTGGACCAACGCTCCCGCGGCGGCTCCCGAGCCACTGGAAGCGGCGTGCTGGGCTGCGGCCAGAGTCTCGTTGACCGACGTTCCCGCGGTCGAGGCGAGCGCGGGGCCGACGTGGCTGGCGATGTTGGATCGGTACACCGACGAGATCACGCTGCCGAGCACCGCGACGCCCAGCGCTCCGCCGAGCTCCCGTGACAGGTCGTTCACCGCTGAGCCCACACCGGCCTTGGACCGCGGGACTGCGGTCATGATCAGCGTCGTCGACGGCGCGGTCGACTGACCTGCTCCCAGCCCGAGCAGGCAGAAGCCGACCAGCAGGAGCGCCAGCGACGTCGTCGGTGACGCGGTCGACAACAGAGTGAGACCACCCGCCGACATGATCAGGCCGACTCCGACCACTCCCCGATGGCCGAAGCGCCGCACGAACGTGGCACTCAACGGCGCCCCGATCATGCTCATGACGCCGATCGGAAGCCCCGCGAGGCCGGCTTGGAGCGGTGAGTAGCCGTGGGCGATCTGCAGGTACTGCGCCATGGCGAAGAACAGCCCGAACGCCGCGAAGTACTGCAGCGTGATCGTGGTCGAGCCGACCGAGAACGACCTGTTCCTGAACAGCCGGACATCGAGCATCGGGTTCGCATTGCGCAGCTCCCACGTGACGAATGCGCCCACCAGGACGACTGCAGCGGCGATGGATCCCAGGGTGGTCGTCGAGGTCCATCCGTTGTCGGGACCTTCGATGATCCCGTACAGCAGCGTCCCGACCGCTGCGATCGCGAGCATCACTCCGAGCGGATCGAGGATCGCCTCGTGGGGATCCGAGGAGTTGGGCAGGAGGTAGGCGCCTGCCACCAACGCGACCGCGGCGATCACGACGCTGATCAGGAACACCGATCCCCAGGAGTAGTGCTCGAGCAGGAACCCGGAGACGATCGGGCCGATGGCACCTCCGAGCCCGGCGAAACCGGCCCAGATCGCGATCGCGCGTTGGCGCTCGCGTGGATCGTGGAACACGTTCGCCAGGATCGACAGCGTCCCCGGCATGATGAACGCCGCTCCGAGGCCGGTGACGCCACGCAGCGCGATGAGGTGCCAGTTCTCCGTCGCGAAGATCGAGACGAAGGACGCTGCACCGAAGATGACCATGCCGAGCTGCAGCGCGGACTTACGGCCGTAGCGGTCAGCCAGCGCGCCGGCCGGCAACAGCAGCACGGCGAAGACCAGGCCGTAGGCGTTGACCATCCACTGGAGGTCGCTCTGGGCCGACCCCAGGTCCGCCTGGATCTTGGGGAGCGCCACGTTGAGCGACGAGTTGCCGGCGACCACGAGCACCAGCGACAGGCACAGGCACGCCAGGATCCACCAGCGTCGTTCACGGATCCACGACTCGGGGTGCGCGGTCATGGGGTGCCTCGCATCAGCGGTGCCGTCGAGGTCATCGCCTCCCGAGGCTGCGTCAGGCCTCGCATCCGATGGCGTGGACATCTCTGAGACATAGTGTCGCACTCTAGGACACATTGTCCTACAGTGACAACCGATGGCTCCGCTCCCCGACGCCGATCCACCACCCGCTCGGCGTGTCGATCCCCGGGTGGTCCACACCCGTCAGGTCGTCATCGACGCAGTTGCGGACCTGCTCTCCACCGACGGCCTCGCGCAGCTCACGATGGACGCGATCGCCGCCCGCTCGGGCGTCGCCCGATCGACCATCTATCGGCACTGGCCCGATCGAGTGGAGCTCATGGTCGACGTGTTCGAGTCCGTCAGCTCGGTGGCCGATCCCCTCGATCCGTGCGGTCCGCTCCACGCCGACCTGCGCGCCACCGGCGACAGCCTGGCCCGGGGTCTGACCGAGCACCGGTGGGGGCTGATCCTCTCGTGTCTGGTCGGGACCGCGGGCCACGACGACGAGATCCACCGAGCCCTCAACACCTTCGGTCGGGCCCGTCGTGCCGAGTCCGCAGAGATCTTCTCCCGAGCGATGGAGCGAGGGGAGATCGGCTCCGACATCGATCCTGTGTGCGAAGCCGAACGCTTCGCGGGGCCGTTCTTCCTGCGACGACTCGTCACCGCCGACACGCTCGACGCGGACTTCGTCGAAGCGCAGGTCCGGGCGACGTGCCGTGCGCTCGGCGCACCCTACGAACACCCCCCAGCGGTCTGATCCCTCAGCGCTCCTCGATCCCCCACGGCGAGCCGTACTCGCCGCCGAGCAGGTCCAGGAACGGGACCGGTGCCATGGCCTCGGGTCCGACGACTCCGGCACCGGTCCACACCCCGGCGTCGATCAGCTCGCACGCGATCACCGGACCGACGGCGGTCTGCCACACGACGGCCTGGGCGCCGTCGCGACCCATGGTCTCGGCGTTGTCGACCACGTGGTACAGGTAGACGTCACGCGGACCGGTGGCGTTGCCCTCGGCGTCCTTGCCCGTCCCGGTCACCCACGCCCCGGCGCAGGTCTTGCCCTCGATGCGGTCCCCGAGGCCGGCCGGATCGGGAAGGCAGGCCGCCACCACGTCACGAGGTGACACCGAGGACCCCTTGACCGAGACCGGGTCGGTGCGGTCGAGGCCGAGCTTGTGGAGCGTTTCGAGCACCTGGATGAACTCGTCGCCCAAGCCGTACTTGAAGGTGACCCGCTCGCAGTCGATCCAGCGCGGGACCAGCAGGACCTCTTCGTGTTCGACGTTGACGCACTCGACGTCGCCGATGCCCTCGGGGAACCGGAACACCTCGGGTTCGGAGAACGGCGGTGTGGTGTACCAGCCGCGGTCGCGCTCCCAGATCACCGGCGGGTTCAGGCACTCCTCGATGACGGTCCAGATCGAGAAGGTCGGTGCGAAGTCGTAGCCGCGCACCACCATGTCGGCCCCGTCGCGGATGCCCACCTCCTGGATCGAGGAGAAGAGCTCGTCGGCGGCGTAGCGGGCGAACACGTCGGCCATGCCGGGCTCCACCCCCATGCCGCACACCGCGAGCAGCCCCCGCTCGGTCCACTTTTCGGCCTTGGCGAACTGGCGGTCGCCGAGCTTGACGCCGGTGAGCTCGTGGGGCCGGTCCGGGTGCGGCTCCGAGATCGACATGGCCATGTCCATGTAGTTCGCACCCGCGGCGAACGCGCCGTCGAAGATCGGCATGACGAACCGGGGGTCGGCCGCGTTCATGACCAGATCGGCGCGGGCGTCGGTGGCGGCAGCGGCGATCGACGCCGGGTCCGACGCGTCGAGGGTGGTGGCGGTGAACCGGTCGTCGCGAGACGCGACCCGTTCGGCCCGGGCCGGGTCGATGTCGCCCACGACGATCGACTCGACGAACTCGCGGTGCGATGCGATCGCGCAGAACGCGTCGCCGACCCCTCCCGCTCCGACCAGCATAATCCTCATGGCCGGCAGGCTACCGACCACCCCGTTCTGTTCGTTGTTTCACAACGTCAGCGTTGTGAAACAACGAACAGAACGGGGTGGGGGGGCGGGTCAGGGGGCGGGTCAGCCGCCGTCGGCGTTGGGGATGCGCGGCGCTCCCGGAACGGTCGACGCGGTGGCGCGGGGCTCGGTGGTCGTGGTCGTCGCCCCTCCCGGACCCGACGATCCTCCCGAGCGCCTGCGTTCGATCATCGACCGCAGGTCCTCGGGGGACCCGATCAGCGCGGCGCCGGTCGGTCGGGGAAGTCCGTCGACCCGGTCGAGCAGCGCCGTCGCGCCGTCGAGGTCGTCGCGGTACACCGCGGCCGACGCCAGCAGCAGCAGTGCGTTGCCGTTGTCGGGCTCCACAGCCAGGATGCGATCGGCCAGCGTCGTCGCCGCGGCCACGTCGGGGGTCTCGGTGCCGAGCAGGGTGAGCGCCTTGGACAGCAGCGCGTCGGTCGAGGTCGGGTCCGCGGCCAGGACTCCGTCGAGGCACCTCGACAGAGCGGCGACGAACGCGGCGTCGTCGACCGCGCTCCCCTCCGAACCCGAGCCCGAGTCCGAGTCCGAGCCCGAGCCCGAGTCCGTGTCCGAGCCTGCGGCCCCGCCGGCTGCGGCGGCCTGCTCCCAGCAGCCCCGGACGCGATCGTCGAGGAGGCCGAAGAAGATCGTGCGTTCGAGGCCCTCCTGACGAAGGACCTGCACCGCGACCTCGGGCGGGTCGTTGCGGTAGAAGCGGTCGACCTCGGCCGCCGCCGCGGTGTAGCTCTGGCGGGCGGTCGTGTCGTCTCCCTTGGCCCGCGCCGCGGTTCCGGCCCGGGCGAGCAGCACCGCCCTGAAGACTCGGGCGTCGGGATAGTCGGGATCGATCTCGACCACCCGAGCCAGGTTCTTCGCCCCCCGCTCCACCTGGTCGTCACGGACGAACGCCCAGCCCTGATAGGTCAACGCCTCCAGGTTGTCGGGGTGCTCGTCGAGGATGTCGGCGTAGCAGTCGACGCCCTCAGCTGGCTTCTGGAAGCTGGTCATCTGACAGGACGCCAGGCGTTGGCGCAGCGAGTCGTCGTTGCCGGTGATCGTCCCGCTGCCGCGCTGGCCCGACGAGCGGGCCAACAGGAAGCCGGCCAGGACCGCCACCGCGAGCACCGACACGACGACGAGCGCTGTGCGACCACGGTTCCGCTCCGGTCGGCTCTGCTCGAGCAGGTCGCGGTGCTCGTCGATGGCCCGGATGACCTCAGCGGCCCGGGCGGTGTAGTCGTCCTTCAGCTCGCCGTAGTCGTGGTCGTCGAGGTCGCCGGCGTCGTGCTCGCGCTCGAGGTCGCGCAGCGACGCCAGCAGGTGGTCGCGCTGCTCCTCGAGCTCGGCCAGGCGGTCGGGGTCGAGGTGGCCCTGACGTGCCGTGGTGCTCACCGGTCATCCGATCGCGGCTCCGGAGCCGGAGCCGGAGCCGAGTCTGGATCCGGCACGGGCCGGGACCCGGCCCGTGGCTCGGCCGCGAGGGCGTCGGCGACCAGGGCGACGTCCTCGTCCGAGGCGTGGTGCTCCGATCGCTCCCGGCTCCATCGCCGGAAGGTCCCCGCCAGCAGCAGGACCGCTCCGGCCACCACGACCACCGGGACGACCCACACCAGCCCGCCGACACCGCTCGACGGCGGGGTCAGGAGGACCTCGGTGCCGTAGCGGTCGGCGAAGAAGTTCAGGATCTCGTCATCGGTGCCGCCCTGGCGCATCTGGTCGCGGATCTCCTCGCGGAACTGGATCGCGAGCGGAGCCTGGGACGCGGCGACGGACTCGCCGACGCACTGGAGGCACTTGAGGCGGCCGGCGAGGGCGAAGAGTCGCTCGTCAGAGGTGCCCGAACGCGGCGGTGAACCGGCGCCGACGACGACGGCGACCACCACGATGAGACCCATCAGCGCCCACCACCACCACTGCTGGCGGTACCGGTGGCGCACCGGTGCCCGTCGGGAGACCTCGGCGGTCACGAGCCGGCTCCCACGACGGTCGAGGACGCCGGACCACCCGCGCCCGTGCCCGCGCCCCGGGCGATGCGGGCCTCGACCTGTTCGGCGGTGATCCCGCCGATGTACTTCTCGACCACGGTGCCGTCGGGGGCGATGAGGTACGACTCGGGCAGCTTGATCAGCCCGTAGTCGATCGAGGCGGCGTCGGTGTCTGTGACCAGCACCGGCCAGTCCCCGCCCTTCTCGGCGAAGAACTCGGTGACCTTCTCGGCGGTGTCGCCGGCGGCCACGCTCACCACCTGCAGGGTGCCGTCCTGCTCGCCGGCCAGGCGGACCAGCTCGGGGTGCTCGGCCACGCACGGCGGGCACCACGTGGCGAAGAAGTTGACCAGCACCCACTGCCCGCGGTGCTTGTCCAGGTCGAAGCTCTGCCCGTCCGCGGTGGTGCCGACCAGCGCTGGTGCGACCTTGCCGACCACCGGGCTGGCCGACGCGGCACCGTCGCCGCCCTGCGGGCTGAACGCCAGGAGGGCGACGAGGCCGGCCAGGGCCACCCCGACGACGGCGGCGATGATCGCGGAGCGGTGCCTCACGTCGGAACCGGCTCGGGTTCGGGGTCGGGGTCGGAGTCGGGATCGGGTCGGGGGCCGGGATCCACCTCGTGATCGCGTCGAGGAAGGGTCGAGACGACGGGCGCGGACACCGGGTCGAGCGGGTTGCGACGCCGACGGCCCGGGAAGAGGGCGAGCAACGTCCCGACCACCATCACGATCCCGCCGACCCACAGCCACAGGATCAGGGGCTGCACGATCACGCGCAGCCCGATGGCGGAGCCTTCACCCGACGGCGCCTTGGTCAACGCCAGGTAGACGTCGTCGGTCGGCCCGACCCGCACCGACGGGGTGCCGATCGTCTGGCCGTCGACGCGGTACTTGTTCAGACGGGGTTCGAAGACCCGGTCGCCGTCGACGCGCACCCGGGCGATCAGCTCGACGCGGTTGTCGGCCTCGATCGTGCGCGACCCGAGGTACTCGACGCTGTGGCCGGCCACCGTCGCGGTCCTACCCGGCTCGAGGGTGAGCTCGGCCTGGCGGATGTAGCTCATCGACGCCGCGAAGGCGACACCGATCACGATGGCGCCGAGGTGCACGACCATGCCGCCGTTGGCCCGGCCGAGCAGCCCCCGCCACCCCTGGCGTCGGGTGGCGAGCGCCAACTGACGGACCGCGGAGCCGGCCGCGAACCCACCCAGGCCGAACGCCACCAGCGCCGCCCACCCGGTGGCGCCGACGGCCAGGGCGAGGAGGACGGAACCGACCCCGGCCCACGCCGGCCACCACAACCGGTCGCGCAGCAGCTCGGGCGTCCCCTTGCGCCACGGGAGCACGGGTGCGACCCCCATCAGGAACAGGAGCACGAAGCCGATCGGCATCGTCATGCGGCTGAAGTACGGGACGCCGACCGACAGCCGGTCCCCGTTGACCGCTTCGACGATCAGGGGGAACACCGTGCCGAGCAGGACGATGAA
>JACJWI010000004.1 GCA_020637215.1 Microthrixaceae bacterium
CCATGACCTCGGTACCGAGCTGGCCGTTGGAGCCGGTGACGACGATGCGCACGATCGACCTCAGCGGTTCTTGACCCGGGCGGTGAGCGGCTCCCACCAGTCCCGTCGTTCCCGGTAGAACGACACCGTCTCGTCCAGGGCATCGTCGAACGACGTCGCCGGGCTCCAGCCGAGGGCGCCGACCTTGTCGCTGGTGATCGAGTAGCGCCGGTCGTGACCCAGACGGTCCTCGACGTAGTCGACGCTCGACTCGTCCTTGCCCAGCATGGCGAGCAGCCGGTCGGTGATGTCGCGGTTGGTGCGCTCGTTGCCCCCGCCGATGTTGTAGATCTCGCCGACGGTTCCCTGGCGCAGCACCAGGTCCACCCCGGCGCAGTTGTCGCGCACGAACAGCCAGTCGCGCACGTTGAGACCGTCGCCGTACAGCGGCACCTTCTTCCCGTCGAGCAGGCTGGTCACGAAGTACGGGATCAGCTTCTCGGGGAACTGGTACGGGCCGAACTGGTTGGAGGAACGGGTGACCAACACCGGCAGCTCGTAGGTCTCGTGGTACGCGAGCGCTATCAGGTCCGAACCGGCCTTGGCCGCCGAGTACGGCGAGCGGGGCGCCAGCGGATCGGTCTCGGAGAAGGAGCCCTCATCGATCGAGCCGTAGACCTCGTCGGTCGAGATGTGCACGAACCGCTCGACGCCGATGCGGGTGGCGGTGTCGCACAGCACGTTGGTCCCCGAGCAGTTGGTCCGGACGAACACGTCGGGGTCGAGCAGCGAGCGGTCGACGTGGCTCTCGGCCGCGAAGTGGACCACGGCGTCGTGGCCGGCCATGGCCGCGGCCACCGCGTCTCGGTCGCAGATGTCGCCGCGCACGAAGCGGTAGCGGGGATCGTCCGCGACGTCGGCGAGGTTCTCGAGGTTGCCGGCGTAGGTCAGCGCGTCGAAGACGGTGACCTCGTCGTCGGTCGTGGCCAGCACGTGCCGGACGTAGTTGGAACCGATGAACCCGGCTCCGCCGGTGATGAACAGACGCACCCGGGACATCCTCCTGTGGAACGGGTCTGGCCGCCGAACGGCGGACCGTGGGGTCGGTCGAGCGACCGGGACGAGCGTAGTGGCGGACCCTGAGGGACCGGCACTCCGGAGCGCTCGGCGGTCCGACGCCGGTCGCCGGGTCAGCGCTGGGTTCAGATCGGTCGACGACCGAACCGGGCCACGTCCCAGAGCAGATCGACGAGCAGCCGGGCGTACACCCGGCTGGCCCGGAACGATTCGGCCTTCTGGCGACCCCTCAGGCGCATCCACTCGAACCCGGTCGGGTCGTCGTCGACCAGTCCGAGGAACGACACGAGGTCGTCGGGATCGGCCGCCTCGAAGAAGTCCAGACCGGGGTCGAGTCCGTTGGCAGGCGACAGCGTCTCGCTGATGACCAGGTTCCCGACCGCCAGGTGCAGCGCCACCCGGTTCTCGAAGCTGGGGTACGGCTCGTTGTGGACGTTGATCGCCACCAGGAACTGCCGTGCCGTCTCGGCGAGGGCGGTTCCGAACACCCCGTGTTCGATGTGCATCACGTCGTAGAGGTGCTTGGGGCCGATCAACCAGGCCTCGCGGTGGGCCGTGGATCGTCCGACGAACAGGGCCCGTGCCTCGTCGAACGGCTCGAGTCGGTGGCTGAAGATCTCATCTGCGACCGGGAGCGGCTGGGAGCGCCAGATCGGCAGGTACCGGGCCGCGGAGTCCACGATGTGGGGGTCGAAGGCGATGACCCGGTCGAACTGCTCCGGATCGACCAACGCCAGGTCCTGGAGTCGGCGTTCGAGATCCGGATGGGGATCGCCGGCGGGACCGCCCGCGGACGCTCCGCCCCGGGGCAGCGGTTCGGTGAGGAACCCGAGCGTCAGGGCCGGAAGGTCCCTCAAGGACCCGGCCGCGACGATCTCGGGCCGGAACACGACCACCACGTGCGGGTCGACGGTGTCCAGGTGACGTCGCAGAGCGTCGGGGTCGGCTCCGGCACGGTGCTCGACGAAGGTCGGCTCGATGACCTCGGTCGCCGCCAGCTGCGAGCAGACCTCGAAGTAGGTGCGTTGACCGACGAAGGCGACCCGGAACGGCTCACCGGGTTCGGGCAGAGGGGCCGCCACGTCGGGCCGCAGCTCGGCCAGCGGGGACCACCACCGACGGTCGGTGTCGACCGGCAGGGCCTCGAACGGTCGGGTCGGGGTCGACAAGGACGCGAACTATAGTTCGCCCACCCATGACCACGGATCGTGCATGACCCGGGAGATGCGGCCCGGAGCACCGGACGCGAAGCGACCGGAGCCCACCGCGGGGGTGTTCCCGCGGTGAAGATCGCCTTCCTCGTCCCGTCGCTGCGCCTGTCGGGCGGGCTGAACGTCGTGATGGAGCACGGAAGCCGACTGGCCCGTGACCACGACATGGACGTCACGATGGTGATCACGCACCATCCCGACGAGGTGCCGTGGACCTACGACGGACTCGACGACGTGAGCGTCCGGACCCTGGCCGACGCCGCGGGCGAGCCCTTCGACCTGGTGATCGCGACATGGTGGGACACGGTCACCCACCTCCACCGGCTCCCCTCCAAGCAGTACGCGTACTTCGTCCAGAGCCTGGAGGACCGGTTCTTCGGTCCCGCGGACCCCCAGGGGGTTCTTGCGGGACTCACCTACCGGCTCGGCCTCCCGGTCATCACCGAGGCACGCTGGATCGCCGACCTCTTCGAGGCGCTGCAACCCGAGGTGCCGTGCTTCTACGTCCCCAACGGCATCAACAAGGACATCTTCCCGGTCCTCGCCGAGGTGCCGGACCGTCCCGACGGTCCGCTGCGGGTGCTGGTCGAGGGCAACGTCGACGACCACATCAAGGGGGTTCCCGAGGCGCTCGAGGCGATCGGCCGGATGGTCGAGCCGACCGAGCTGACCGTCGTGTCGGCCAAGGGCGGGACGCTGCCGGGAGCCGAGGTGATCGGTCCGATCTCGCAGCGGGAGCTGTCCGACGTCATGGCCCGCACCGACGTGGTGCTGAAGCTGTCGCGGGTGGAGGGGATGGCCGGACCACCGCTCGAGGGTTTCCACCGGGGAGCGACCGCCGTCATCACCCCTGTCACCGGCCACGACGAGTACACCCAGCACGGATGGAACGCCTTGGTCACCGGTTGGGACGACCCGACCGGCACCGCCCGCCAACTCGACCTCCTCGCCGCGGACCCCGCGCTCCTCGGCTTCCTGCGCACCAACGCGGTCGCCACCGCGGCGGCCTGGCCCGACTGGGACCGGGCCGCCGAGACCATGGCCGACGCCGTGCGATCGATCGCCACCGCGTCGCCCCACGATCTGGCCGCCACGGTTCCGCTCCTGCGCGAGGCCCGCTTCCAGGTGGCGAGGGACTCACGTCGGATCCACCGGCTCAAGGAGCGCATCGCCTTCGACGAGATCCACATCGCGAAGGTCGAGGAGAACTGGCGCGTCGCCGGCGACCGGGTCCAGGAGCTGTCACGGCTCACCGAGGCGCAGGCCGCCCGCATGGACCGGGTGGAGGCGATGCTCACCGAGCTCGAGCGGTCACGATGGCTTCGGTTGTTCGATCGGCTCGAGGCTCCCGTCCAACGACGCCGGGACGGTCTCGGCACCGTCCGGGAGCGCCTGCGCTCCGTGCGCGACACCGCTCGGGAGGAACCGGGCAGCTGATCGTCCCCCGGGGCCGGATCCCTCAGGCGGCGGTGAGGAGGTGGTGGAGCAGTTCGTCGAGGGCGTAGGCGGTGAGGTGTTCTCCGCCGCCGTGGCAGCGACACGAATCAGCCCCGATGCCCGGTGGCGCTTCGGGTGGGTGTGTCTGGTGTGGCAGCACCGCAACATCGGCGTGTGGTCCGGGTGTCGGGCCTGGCGGGCCGGAGGAACCGAGGCAGCGGGTTCGGTCGTAGAAGGTGAGTTGGCTGCCGTTCCGGACGATCTGCCAGCGTTTCCGGTGCAGTTCGTGGTGATGGAAGCTGCACAACAACACACCGTTGTCGAGGTCGGTGAGACCACCGTCCTCGGCGACTCCGGCGATGTGGTGGGTTTCGACGAAACGGGTAGTCGGACATCCCGGGAACTCACACGCCGATACGCCGCCGGCACGATGGCGTAGAGCGCGGCGTTGGTGACGGTTGAACAAGCGTTTCTCCGTACCCAACCAGAGTGGTTGGCCGTCGTGGTCGACCAACATCTGCAACGTTCCCTCACAGAGGACCCGTGACAACTCGGCGTTGCTCAGATGTGCCCCGGTGCGCGGCAGATAGGCACGGGAACCGAGACCGACCGCCACGTTCGCGTCGATGTCGATACCGAGGACTTCGGCGAGAGCGGCGATGTCGCAGACGACCTGCACGGCGAAACGTTCACCACCACGGTCACCCACACCGGCACCCGACGCGTGGTCCAACACGATGGATGCCATCGCGGTGATCGACTCGACCGCGCTCACACCCCGCCCCGACACCCCCACCTCACTGGCTTCCCCAGTAGCGGCGGCACGGGCTGCGTCAGCGGCTCCCGCCGCGTCGGTGGCTTCGGCTGTGTCGGATGGTTCACCAGCTTCAGACGGCTTGTCGGCGTGTGGGTGGGTGCCGGCTCGTTCCAGTTCGGCGATGACGGCCCGTCGGGCTTGTTCGAGCAGTTCTCCGGTGAGCTTGTCGAGGGCGCCGTCGATCCAGTTCCGCCACCAGTGATCCAACTCGAGATCATCCGCAACAGAACCATCAGCACCGCCGCCGCCGTCACCGTCGGTGTCGTCGTTGGTGGTGGGGCGTAGTGACCGGTACGCGGCGAGCACCCGTTGTGCTTGACGTGGGGTGCAGGCCCGCACGACGTCGAGGACCCTCGCCTCGTTGTCGGCGGTGACGACCCTCGCGGCGGACGCCAACACCCCCATCGACACCTGCCCGCCGCGTGCCGCGGCGAGCAGGGACGGCATCTCATCGACCCGCGCCGCGATCGACACCAGACGTTCCGCGTCGCGAGGAGCGAAGTTCGTGCGCACCGACAGGTAGTGGGAGAAGGACCGCCACCCCCGGCCCTGCCATCCCCCGACCGCGTCGTACTCGGCGAGGACACCGACCAGTTCGGCGTCCAACGCGTGGATCTGCGCGGACAGCACACCGATGCGATCATCCAACTCACGCCGACGCGACTCCCAATCACCAACCCCATCCACGACCGCGCCGAGGTCCACACCACCAGCACCGCCAGCTCCAGCAGCTTCTGGCCGTTCGATGGTGGTCCCGCCGTCCATGCCCACCATCGTATCGAACACGTGTTCGATCACGCAAGACCTGGGCCCAGATTCACCGACCCTCGTCGGTGAGGCTCACCAACCGCACCGTCGTGTCGACCAACGACTCGGGCTCGAGACGTTCGACGACCGTCGCGACCAGGATCAGTCCCCCGTCAGCGACCAGCGACTCATCATCGAAGGTCGCCCGGACGCGGTTCAGCGCAGCGACCGACGGACCAGCCGCCAGTAGCCGACCAGCGGCCACTGGGCGGTCACCGCCCACCCCGGCAGTGGATGGTTGCCCGGCTGGACCACCTCGGCCAGCATCGGCGCGACGACGACGTCACCACGTCGTCGACCGGCCTGGACGTGACGGCGACGACGCACCAGGTCGGATCGGTGGGCGACGATCCAGGCCACGGACCGCAGCCGCTGGCCGAACCAGCCCTGAGCGGCGGCGACGGCGAACATCACCGCCTCCTGGAGCAGCAGCAGAGGTGCGAGCAACCCCAGGGTGCGCCGGTCGTAGACGGTCAGGAGCACCCACAACCGGTTCCGGTCGAGCAGGAAGAACTTGGTCGGGTTCCGGGAGAACTCGTAGCGGTGCGTGATCACCGCGGTCGGCTCGTAGACCACCCGGTACCCGGCGAGCCAACACCGGAGGCTCAGCTCCGCGTCTTCTTGGTAGGCGAACAGCTCCGGGGCGAACCCCCCGAGCTCTTCCCAGAGGTCCCGGCGGATGGCCATCCCCGCACCGCTCGCTGCGAGCACGTCGAGCGGGCGGTCCCGCTCGACGGCCGGACGTTCGAACGACCCTGACCAGGACAGGCCCAGGAAGTGCACCTCGTTGCCCGCCGAGTTCAGCAGGTCGGGCCGATCCGCCAGCCGGAGGCTGCACGTGGCGATGCCGACTCCGGGCTCGCTCAACCGGTCGCACAGCCGGGCCAGGGTACCGGGTTCGACCACCGCGTCCGGGTTCACCAACGCGACGACCGAGGCGTCCACCGGGGATGTCGCGGCCACACCGACGTTGCACCCCTCGGCGAAGCCGACGTTGCGGCCCGCGTCGACCACGGTGACGCCGTCGCGGCCGGCCAGCCGAGCGACGGCACCGTCGGTGCACCCGTTGTCGACGAGCACCACGTTCGCCGCGACTCCCACGGAGCCCAGGACGGCCTCGACGGACCGCTCGAGCCAGGGTTCGGCGCCGAAGGCCACGATCACCACCGTGACCGGCGTCGGGGGCTGCGCCGACTCCGGCGGCTCCCCGTCGGGGTGGTCACCGTCCAGTAGCATCGGCGCATCCTATGAGTCGAGACGAGCGATGAGTCCGACCGAGGGCTCCCCCGCCGCGGCGGACACTCTGGTGCTGATCCCGGCGCTCAACGAGCAGGCGACCGTGGCCGAGGTCGTCCACTCCGCCCGGGAGGCCCTCGGATGTGACGTCCTGGTCATCGACGACGGCTCCGACGACGACACCGCGGCACAGGCCGTCGGTGCCGGGGCCATGGTCGTGCGACACCCGTTCAACCTCGGCGTCGGCGGAGCAATCCGCACCGGAATGCGCGTCGCGTCGGATCAGGGTCGCCGCTTCGTGCTCCAGCTCGACGCCGACGGACAACACGAACCGCTCGAGGCCAAGCGGCTGCTCGATCGGGTCGTCGTCGACGGCGCCGACCTGGCCGTCGGTTCACGGTTCGGCAACGCCGCCTACGACGTGAGCTGGGGCCGCCGGACGATGATGCGGCTGTTGGCGCGCACCATCTCGCGTCGGATCGGGGTCCGCATCGACGACACCACGAGCGGGTTCCGGGCGTTCGGTCCCGCCGCAGTCGCCGAGTTCCGCCGCGACTACCCGACCGAGTACCTGTCCGACACCGTCGAGGCCCTCCTCCTGGCCCACGACGCCGGCTTCACCATCGTCGTCGAACCGGTGCAGATGCACCCTCGACAGGGCGGTGTCCCGTCGTCGGGACGGACACGCAGTGCGGTGCGGCTCCTGCGACTGTGGCTGGTCATACTCATCCATCCGGTCCGGGCCGAGCGACGACGGAGGGCCGCCGATGAACCTTGAGATCTTCGTACTGGTCGTCGCCTGCATCAACCTTGCCGTCGTGCTCGAGTTCGTGCGACGGCGCAAGCTCGCCGAGTCGTTCGCGCTGCTGTGGACAGGCGTGGCGGTGGGCGCGTTCGTCCTGATCCTGGCCCGCCCGGTGATCGACCGGTTCTCCTCCTTCGTGGGCATCGAGTCCGGCACCTCGGTCGTGTTCTCCCTGGCCATCCTGTTCCTGGTCATCGTCAACATCCACCTCTCGGTGCACGTGACACGCCTCGATGACCGGGTGGAGGAGCTGGCCACCGAGATCGCGCTGCTGAACGGGATCCGCCACCCTGACGGCGACGAGAACGCCCCGGACGGCTCACGATGACCGCGCCGGTCCCGGTCGCGGCGTGATCGCCGAGAGCGATCGCTCCTCACCCCTGCCCCCCGGAACGGTGCCGATGGGGCTGGGGCTCGCGGCGTCGGGGATCGCGTCGTACGCGTTCCTGGCCCTGTCGGCCAGGGCGCTCGGACCCGACGCGTTCGCCCCGCTGTCGGTTCTGTGGGCCACGCTCTTCGTCGCCGGCCCGGGCCTGTTCCAACCGGTCGAGCAGGAGCTCAGCCGCTCCGTCGCCGCCCGCGTCGCCGGCGGCACCGGGTTCGCGCTGCTGTTGCGCCGGTCGGTGGTGCTGACCGCCGGCCTGTACGGGGTGGCGGTCGCCGTTGCGGCGGTCGCGTCGCCGTTCATCGTGGAGGACCTCTTCGGCGGGCAGTGGTCGCTGTGGGTCGCGTTGGTGCTCGGCATCGGCGGGTACGCGGTGAGCCACGTCGTGCGCGGCTACCTGGCCGCCACCCAGCGATTCGGTCGCTACGCGGTGTGGTTCGTCGCCGACGGAGCGACCAAGACCCTCCCCGGAGTGGTCCTCGCGGTGCTCGCCGTCACCACGACGGGCTGGTACGCCGCGGTGCTCGCCATCGCCGCCTACGTCGGTGCGGCCGCGGCCGGCCGTGGACGGTGGGACACCGGGCCACCGGTCGAGCCCGAATCCGCGTGGGGTGAGCTCACCCGCAGCATGGGCCACCTGCTGGTCTCATCCTTGGCTGTGGCGGCGCTGCTCAACGCCGGGACGGTGGCGGTGGCCCTTCTCGCCACCCCCGCCGAGGCCGACCGCGCCGGCATCTTCCTCACCGGCCTGGTGATCGCCCGGATGCCGCTGTTCTTCTACCAGGCGATCCAGGCCGCACTGCTCCCCCGTCTGACCGCCATGGCGACCCAGGGCCGCATCCACGACTTCCGCCGCGACCTGGCGAGGATGATGGGGCTGCTCGGCGTCCTGACCGTCGTGACGATCATCGCTGCGCTGGTCGCCGGTTCCTGGATGGTCGGACTGCTGTTCGGTTCGGAGTACCGGGTGCTCACCGGCGCCGACATGGCGCTGCTCGCCCTGGCGAGCATGCTGGCGATGGGCGCCCTCACCCTCGGTCAGGCGTTGGTGGCGCTGCACCACCAGGCCCGGGTGTGGTGGCCGTGGATCGTCGGGCTCGTCGCGTTCGCCGCCACCGCCGTCAACTCATCCGACGACCTGTTCCTCCGGGTCGAGGCGGCGTCGGTCGTGTCGTCCGGTCTCGTCCTGGTGCTGATGGCAGCCCAGACCCTGCCCGTGCTGGGACGGTCGTTCCCGGACCATCTGGACCGAGGCGACCTGATCGAGGCACTGCACGAGATCCCGCTGGAGGGTCCATGACCCGGCCCCGACCGACCGTCCTCGCCTTCGCCGTCGCTGCTGGACTGACGTTCCTGCTCGGTGCGATCTGGACGGTGGCGACGCCGCTGTTCGCCTCACCGGACGAGCCTTCGCACGCCATCCGGGCGGTCGCGACCTGGGCCGGTGACGCCGACGGGCGGATCGTCCGCGACGACGGCATTCGGGTCAAGATGTACCGGGTGCCCGCGCCGTACGGTCGGGCGCAGGCCATCGCGGTGTGCAGCGCGTTCCAGGTCGACCAGACCGCGGACTGCGGGCCGGCCTTCGACGTGCAGGGCCGCTCGAGCGACGCGATGTCGACCGCGGGCTTCTATCCGCCGTTGTTCTACCGCCTGGTCGGCTGGGGTGGAGTTCTCGTCGACGGCAGCGCCGGCATGTACCTGATGCGTCTGATCCACTCCGCCGCGGTCGCCGTCCTGGTGGGGTTCGCGGCGGTGTCGACGGTGCGGCGGGGCGGCGGGGCTCTCGCCCTGGCCGGGATCGTGGTGGCGGTCACTCCGATGGTCGTCTTCCTGGCCGGGACGGTGAACTCCTCCGGGCTCGAGATCGCGGCGTCGATCGCGCTGTGGTGCTCGCTGCTGGCCCTGCTCGTCCCGACGCCACCGCCGCTGCGCGCCCGGTGGCTCGATGCGGGGATCGCCATCGGTTCGGGTTCGGTGCTGATATTCACCCGGACCTTCTCCCCCGGCTACGCCGCGGTCATCGCCGGGATCGCGCTGGTCGCCACCGCGGGCCTGGGTCCGAGGGAGCTGCTGCGTCGGCGGGACGTCATCATCACATACGCGCTCCTGGCCGTCGCCGCGGTGGCGGCGACGGGGCTCATCGTGGCGTCAGGCCAGTTCGACTCACCGGCCACCAGCGGTCGGCCCCTGGCCCCGGGCGAGACCCCGCTGTCGGTCGGCCTCGGGATGACCGAGCGGATCGGCCGGGAGATGGTGGCGGTGTTCGGCTGGCTCGACACCGGCACCGCCCAGCTCAGCTACTACGTGTGGATCGTGGCCTGCGGTTCATTGGTCATGGGCGCCGTCCTCCTCGGTCGGCGTCGGGCCCTGAGCGGGTTGGCCCTGGCCGCGCTCGCCACGTTCGTGCTGCCGATCGCCGCGAACTGGGGACAGGCCCGCACCGGCGGGTTCGTCTGGCAGGGCCGCTACAGCCTTCCGCTCGCCGTCGGCGTGCCCATCCTCGCCGCTCTCATCTGCGATCAGGCGGGCCTGGCACGCCGCGTCTACCGACGGTTCGCCACCACGCTGGGGGTGCTGGTGGCGGTGGGCCAGACCTACGCCGCGTACTGGGCGCTGCGTCGCTTCGCCGTCGGCCTGCACGGGGAGCTCTTCTTCTTCGGCGAGGCGAAGTGGGCACCGCCTGGCCTGGGAACCACAGCCACGATGGTTGCCGTCGCCGCGGTGTCAGCCGCCGTGGCTGCAACCCTCGTCCTCGCCGCCAGCGCGCTTCCGCGGGTGGCGGCCGAGGACGATCCTCCGATGACTCCGACGCCCGACGGGCTCGTGGACGCCCGACCCTCCGACGCCGGGCCCACCGGCGAGACCCGACATCCACCCAGGGAGACCGCACCGACATGACCGAAGCGCTGAACGCCCTCCGCCGCGTCGCGGCCTCCACCGACCACGGCTACGTCGAGCTGCAGACCATCCCCTACCGGGCCCACCACCTCCTGGCCGAGGAGGCGCTGTCGGTCACGCGTCCCGGCGACCGCGTGTTCGAGGGCGGCGTGTCCTCGGGCTACTTCGCCCGGGTCCTCGTCGAGTCCGGCCGGCGGGTCGACGGCCACGAGCTCGATCCGGCTGCGGCCGAGGAGGCCCGAGCGGTGTGCGAGAAGGTCCACGAGGGAGACCTGCAGATCTTCGACGCCGACGAGCTCGACGGGCCCTACCAGCTCATGCTGTTCGGCGACACGCTCGAGCACGTCCCCGACCCGGCCTCGGTGCTGCGTCGTCTCCGCTCACAGCTCGCAGACGACGGGCACCTGGTCGTCAGCATCCCGAACATCGCCAACTGGACGGTCCGGCTGCAGCTGCTGTTCGGTCGCTTCCGCTACACCGACCGGGGGATCCTCGACCGGACCCACCTGCGCTTCTACACGGTGGCGACGCTGCCGGAGATGCTGGCCGACGCCGGGTTCTCGGTCGTGAAGCTCCAGGCCTCGGTCCCGGTCCCGGGCGTGACCGGCGAGGCCCTCGCCCGGGTCGCCCACCGGGTCGGGAACCTGCGTCCCGGGTTCTTCGGCTACAACCTGATCGCCACCTGCACCAAGGGGTCCTGAGCGGTTCGGGCCTCCGCCGAGCAGCACCCGGGGCGACGCGAAGTTCAGCTCAGGAGCGACCGGACCGCCTCACCGATGCGGTCGAGGTCGGCGTCGCTCAGGAACGGGTGCACCGGCAACGACAGCACCTCGGACGCGGCCCGCTCGGCCTCGGGCATCGGTTCGATGATCACGCCGGGGTGCGAGCGGTAGCAGTCGTAGTCGTAGGCGACCTTCGGGTAGTAGATCCCGCTGCCGATGCCCTGCTCGGCCAACGCCGCAGCGAGCCGGTCCCGGTCCATCCGGGCGTCGCCGGTCACCCGGACGGTGTACTGGTGGAACACGTGGCGGACATCCGAGCCCCCGGGATCTGGGGTGACGAGCCCGTCGATGCCCGCCAGCCGTTCCGACAGCGCGGCGGCGTGTCGGCGGCGGGCCTCGGTGCGCTCGTCGAGCACGTGGAGATCTGCCAGGCCGATCGAGGCGGCCACGTCGGTCATCCGCCAGTTGTGGCCGACGACCTCGTACTGGTAGCGGGCCCGCATGCCCTGGTTGCGCAGCACCCGCATCCGGTCCGCCAGCCCCGCGTCGGAGGTGGTGACCATCCCACCCTCGCCGGTGGTCATGTTCTTGGTGGCGTAGAACGAGAAGCACCCCAGTCCCCACGACCCGGTGCGCCGGCCACCGATGGCCGCGGCGTGTGCCTGGGCGCTGTCCTCGACCAGGACCAGCCCGCGGTCATCGGCGAGTGCGGCCAGCTCGTCCATCGGGGCGGGGCGCCCGTAGAGGTGCACCGGGACCAACGCCCGTGTCCGATCCGTCACCGCGGCGGCAGCCGCGGCGGCGTCGATGTTGAACGAGGCCGGGTCGATGTCAGCGAAGCGGACCGTGGCCCCCGCCGCCAGCGCGGCGTTGACCGTGGCGACGAAGGTGAACGGCGACGTGACGACCTCGTCGCCGGGCTCCAGGTCCGCAACAACAAGCGCCAGCTCCAACGCCAGAGTGCCGTTGCCCACCGCAACCGCGTGGTCGACACCGCACAGCGCGGCGAACTCGTCCTCGAGCTGGGCGACCCGCGGCCCCTGGGCCAGGGCCCCTCGGCGCAGGCACTCGAGCACCAGGGCCTCGGCCTCCTCCGGCACGTGGATCTCGGTCACCGCGATCATCGGACACCGGCCTTGATCTGGGCCACCGCCGCGTGCGGGGCCCGCAACGACGCCCGTTCGGCGTCCCGCGAGGCGTCGCTGGTGACCAGGTCGACGAAATGGTCGAACTGGACGGCGAGCGGCTCGCCGGTGTGGCGGACGAACGGGATCTCCACCACCGTCTCGGCCCGGTAGATGGGACCGTCCCGGTCGACGACCTCCCCGGATCGGTGGTGGTAGGTGGTGAGGTCGTGGCGGAGCAGGTCGATCTCGACCAGCAGATCGGCGGAGCTCAGCGACAGCGAGCGGACCTTGCGCTGGCTGACCCGGCTGCTCGACAGCGTCGCCACCGCGCCGTGGTCGAACACCATCGTGCAGTCCGCGAGCTCCTCCACCCCGTCGGGCGAGACCCAGTGACCGCCGCTTACCGAGACGACGGACCCGCCCAGCAGGTCGAGCGCCAGGTCGATGTCGTGGATGAGCAGGTCGTCGATGACCGACGAACGGGTGCGGGGGTTGTGGGGCGAGTGGCGGATGCCCAGCAGGTGCACCGGAGCGCCGTGCAACAGGCTCCGCGCGCCGACGACGGCCGGGTTGAAGCGTTCCACGAACCCGCACATGAGCGCGGCGCCGCTCGCCTCGGACGCCGCGATCAGCTGGTCGACCGCCGTGAGGTCGTCCGCGAGCGGCTTCTCGACCAGGCAGCTCACTCCGCCCTCGAGCAGCGGCAGGGCGATGTCGAGGTGCGCCTCCGTGGTGGCTGCGACGATCACCGCGTCGCAGTCCGCCGCCGCGGCCAGATCCGACGATCCCCTGCCGCCGAGCGGTCCGGCGACGGCGTCGGCACGATCGGCGTCGACGTCGACCACCACGGCGAGCTGGGCCCGAGGGCTCGCCGCGATCACGCGGGCGTGGTTGGCGCCCATGTTCCCGGCGCCCACGACGGCGACGCGGGGTGCGGTGCTCATGACGGGATTTCTCCTTCGGCGGGGGATCGACTTCGGACGGACGGGACCGACGATCAGCCCGGAGATGCCTGGATGTCCAGGGTCAACGCGGTGAGGATCAACTGGAAACCCATCAGGAACGGCACGACGGCCAGCAGCACCGTACCGGTGGTCGCCGCTCCTGGTCCGATCGTCTCGTAGATCGTCCACGCACCGAACAGCAGCGAGAACAGCCACAGGAGGAGTCCCGAGAAGAGGAAAAGGGCGATCGGCGAGAACGAGCCGACCACGTACTTGCGCAACACCCGTCGGAAGAAGCCGGCGAAGAGCATGCCGCCGATGGCGGGGACGACCTTGCGCATCTTCATCCCCGAGACCTCGCTGCCGTAGCGGGCCGGGATCGGGATGTCCTTGGCCCGGACGTTGAGGATGTTGAGGTTCAGCAGGAAGTCGTTCTCGAACTCGTAGCCCTGCGATATCGAATCCAGGTCGAGACGTCGCAGGACCTCGGCGGAGGTCGCGGTGTAGCCGTTCTGGGGGTCGAACAGGTTCCAGTAACCCGAGGCCGCCTTGTTGGCCAACGAGAGGATCACGTTGCCGAACACCCGGTACGCCGGCATCCCCTGGTAGGACGTCGAGGAGTAGAACCGGTTGGCCTTGGTGAAGCCGTAGCCCTCGTGGACGATCGGATCCAGCAACGTCGGCAGGTACGCCGGGTCCATCTGGTCGTCGCCGGCGAAGATCACGTCGACGTCGGAGCCGAGCTCGAGCGCGAGCTTGTGGCCGGAGATGATCGCTCCGCCCACGCCGGTGTTGCGCTCGTGGCGGATCACCCGGACCCGGGGATCGGAGCTCGTCTCGGCCAGCTGCGCGGTGTCGTCGGCGCTCTTGTCGTCGACGACGACGATGTGGTCGACGATGGCGGGGAGCCCGCTGATCACGTCGCGGATGTGGGCGGCCTCGTTGTGCGCGGGAACCACCGCGGCGATCACCCGACCGTCGTACACCGTGCCTCCTCCCGGCCGGCGGCGACGCTCACGTCCGCAGCGAGCTGTGGGGCTGCCACATCGGCTCGATGTCCGAACGGCGCGGGTTGCTCTGGTCCCGTGCCGACAGGATCGGGTCCGTGAGCCCCCAGTCGGCCCCGATCTCCGGATCGTCCCACGCCACCCCCAGCTCGTCGGCGGGGTTGTAGTACCCGTCGACCAGGTAGGTGATGGCCATGTCGGTCAGGCTGGCGAAGCCGTGGGCCACACCGGGCGGGATGTAGACGCCCTGGTGGCGGTTGTCGCCGCCGCCGACCTCGCCCAGGTCGATCATCTGCGTCGCCCCGTCGGTGGGGCTGCCCTGGCGCAGGTCGTGCAGAACCACACGAGCGTGGCCGAACGGCACGTACCAGTAGTCGGCCTGGTGCAGGTGGTAGTGCAGACCGACGATGCAGCCCGCGATCCGGTTGCCCCGGTTGCCCTGCACCATCTCCCGTCCGCCCGGGAACCACTGTCGACGGTAGGTCTCGACGAAGTAGCCACGGTCGTCGCCGTAGACGTCGGGCGTCACGACGAACACGCCGTCGATGATCTCGGATGCGGTGATCTCTGCCATGGGTTCCAGTCGTGATCGGTGGGTTCCGGCGCCTACTCGAGGTCGATCGAGCAGTGGTCGCCGATCATGAGACGGGTCGACGCGGGACGGAGGCCGGAACGGTGGATCTCGGCGTCACGGCCGATGAGCGAGTCCGACAGGCGGGCGACGCCGACGATACGGGACCGGTCCAGAACGACCGACTGCTCGATGTCGGATGACTCGATGCGGCAATCCGACGCTATGGCGGTGAATGGACCGACGTAGGAGTCGACGATCTCGGTGCCGGACCCGATGATGACCGGACCGCGGATACGGCTGTTGCGCACCACAGCGCCGGCCTCGATCACGACCCGGCCGTCGACGTCGGACGCGTCGTCGACGTCGCCGTCGATCGCCGGCTCGAGCGTCTCGAGCACCCGGCGGTTGGACTCGAGCAGCGGATCCTTCTTGCCGGTGTCGAGCCACCAGCCGGTCAGCGAGTCGTGGCGGACACGTTGTCCGTGGTCGATGAGCCACTGGATCGCGTCGGTGATCTCGAGCTCACCCCGGTCCGACGGCTCGATCGACGCGACCGCCTCGTGGATGGCGGGGGTGAACAGGTACACGCCGACCAGCGCCAGGTTGGACGGCGGGTCCTCCGGCTTCTCCACCAGGCGCACGACGTGACCCTCGGAGTCGACCTCCGCGATGCCGAAGCGGTGCGGATCCGGCACCTCGCACAGCAGTATCTGGGCGGACGGGGCGACGTGGTCGTCGTGCAGGGTCGGCTCCAACGCCCGGGCCCGGTCCTCCTCGAACACCCGCACGAAGCCGTCGAGGCCCTGTTGCAGCATGTTGTCGCCCAGGTACATGACGAAGTCGTCGTCGCCCAGGAAGTCACGGGCGATCAGCACGCAGTGGGCCAGACCGAGAGGTTCGTCCTGGGGGATGTAGGTGATCTCGGCACCGAAACGTGAGCCGTCGCCGACCGCCTCGCGCACCTCCGGGCCGGTCTCGCCGGTGATGATGCCGATCTCGGTGATGCCCGCTGCGACCATGTCCTCGATCCCGTAGAACAGGATCGGCTTGTTGGCCACCGGGACCAGCTGCTTGGCGCTGGTGTGGGTGATCGGCCGCAGGCGCGTGCCGGCTCCGCCGGAAAGGATGAGGCCCTTCACGGCCCGGTTTCTAGCATGGGGGCCCGCCGCGATCGGAACCGTGCGACGCCCCCGGGGCCCGGCCGACGATCCGACGAACGGGTCCCGGGCTCACTGGGCGGCGATCAGGGCGAACGCCAGGGCGCCGGACCACACCACGGCGACCGCTGCGAGAGCGTGGGGCCCGTGACGCCAGCGTCCGACGGTCGCGGCGCCCACCACCACCACGCCGGGGATCAACGACATGTAGTACCGCACGGGGATGTAGACGAAGATCCCCTGGAGGATGAAGTTCACCGCGATGAGCGCCGGTCCTCCCAGCAGCGTCGCGATCAGCACCGACCGGGCCATCGCCGCGGTGCGGTCCGATCTCAGCGCAGCGGCGACGGTGACCACCAGCGAGGCGAACGCGATCACCGCGCTCGACACGACGATGAACGGCAGTCGCAGGAACGGGGCCAGGTAGTTGCTCGACTCCCCCGCCGCGCTGAACTGACCCGTCGACAGGAACGACTCGGCGAACGGACCCCACGGGAACGCCTCCACCGTGTAACGGTGCAGCATCTGGATGTCGTCGGGGTCCGAGCTCGCGAGCCGGGCCTGAACCACCAGCATCACCGCGGACACCACACCGGCACCGAGCAGCATGGGCAGCACGGCCGAGACCGAGCGGGACACCGCCGGGCCGGGACGCAGACGATCCTGCGCGTCCGGCACGTCGGAGTCGGCACGTGCCGGACCGATGCTGAGGTCCACCCGCATCCAGGCCCCGGCGATGAGGACCACCAGGTTGGACGGCTTGAGCGCCATCGACGCCGCCGCGGCCAACCCGTCGACGACCCTGCCGCCGGGGCGGGTCCAGCGTCCGGCGAGCAGCACGGGGACGCACAGCACGAGCGCACCGCCGAGCAGCGCGGTGGCGTCGGGGTTGACGGTGGAGGTGGCGTGCAGGACCGTCGGGAACGTGACCGCCAGGATCCCCGCCGCGATGCGGGCGACGATCCCGGCACCGAGCCGGCGCATGGTGGGCACCATCAGCAGCAGCGCCGGCAGGACCCACATCGGGCCCAGCAGCCGCGCCGCCTTGAACAGGTTGTCGATCGGCGTGGCCTTCACGACCGCCTTCCCGACCCAGGCGGTGCCGAAGTAGTAGACGGGCGAGTGGATGTAGGCGGTGTTCTGGCCACCCTCCTGGAACTGCGACGCGTGGTAGCTGCCGATCGGCTTGCACGGCATCTCGAACCCGGGGGCGTCCACCCCCCGGCACGCCTCCTCGTGCATGGCCTCGTCGCCGACCAGGTCGCCCCGGCCCACCATCTGACCCTTGCCGGCCTTGTAGAGGTAGTCCACGTGCTGGAACTCGTCCACCGGCGACAGCGTCTGGTAGGCGCCGACGTGCAGCCAGTTGAACGCCACGACGACCACCATGACCAGGGCGACGACGAGGGCGTCCCCCCGCCAGGAGTCCTGCCACCCCGCCTCGGCGGCCGACCGATCGCTCGCCGGAGGACCGCTGATCACGCGGCGATGTCTAGCATGCGACCGCATCGCCGACCCGGGTCGCCGTTGCCCGCCGCCGAATCCTCCAGCACCCACCCCTCCAGCACAGACCCCCTCCCGACAGGGCCCGAACCGTGACCGATCCGTACGTCCACCCCACCGCCGTCGTCGAAAACGGAGCGATCCTGGGCGCCGGAGCCCGGGTCTGGCACCACGCCCACGTCCGGGCCGGCGCCCGGATCGGGGCCGGCACCAACCTGGGCAAGAACGTGTTCGTCGACTCCGGTGCGGTCATCGGCGACCGGGTGAAGGTGCAGAACAACGTGTCGGTCTACACGGGGGTGACCGTGGGAGACGACGTGTTCGTCGGTCCGAGCGCGGTGTTCACCAACGACCTGGTTCCCCGGGCGTTCGCCGAGGACTGGGTGGTGACCCCCACCATCGTCGGCCACGGCGCGTCGATCGGCGCGAACGCGACGATCGTGTGCGGCAACGACATCGGCGAGTTCGCCATGGTCGGCGCCGGATCGGTGGTCACCCGGTCCGTCCGCCCGCACCAGCTGGTGGTCGGCAACCCGGCACGTCACGCCGGCTGGGTCGACCGGCGCGGCCACGTCGTGTCCCGCGACGACGAGCCTCCACCGGCGGAGCTGCTCGGACGCTGAGCGGTCCTGGGCGCTGAGCGGTCCTGGGGTCGGTCGGGGTCCCGGACCGCTGCGGTCACTTGACCACGACGTTGCGACAACCCAGGTTCTGGTCCGCACCGCCGCCGACGTTGAGCGCCACCGCGCACACGGTGTGGGCACCGTCGGGCAGGGCCCACAGCTCGGCACCCCACCCGCTGTTGGAGCCCATCCCCTTGGACGCGGCGACGTCGGGTCGACTCCGATCGGCAGGGACCACGGCGACCCGGCGGCCGTCGAAGAGGACAGCGACCGAGATCGGGGCGTGGGACTCCGGATCGAACGCCCAGCCCGACAGGGCGACGTGGCGACCGGAACGGGTCACCGACTCGAGGTTGCCCATCGGCGACCACCCGAGGACGTCCACGAACGCGCAGTCCGCCACCACGTCCTGGCCACCGCCGCGGTTGCCGACGATGACGCACACCTCGCGACGGCCGCCGAGAACGCCGGCCCGCGTCACGTCGAGCCGACCGTGGGAATCGGTGGTGGTGGTGAGCACCGGGGACCCGTCGACGTACACGACGATCGATCGCGGCGCGGCGCCGTCGGAGTCCGCGGTGCTCGCCTGGACCCGGAAACCACCGATCAAGCCGACGATCGAGGTGATCGAGCCGGTCGGGCTGAGTCCGGTCGGGTCATCGACGAGCACCCGTCGGCATCCCAGCGACGTCGGCGGCCCGCCATCCGCGTCGTGGACGGTCACGCATGCCATCTGCTTGCCCGGGGGCACCCCCGCCAGCGTCGCCTCGAACCCGGTCGAGCTTCCGTAGGACGGATGGACCGCCGCCACGTCGGGTCGACTGCGGTTCGCGGTCACCGTCCTCGACGACGCTCCGACCGTCAACTCCACCTGCGGTGCGGTCGCCGTCGAGAGGTCCTTGGCCCAGCCCCGGGCCGTCACCGTCCCGCCGCCGCCGTCGAGCGAGTCGAGACTGCCCACCGGGACGCTGGTGGTGCGGATCCACGTCGCCCACTCCTGGGCGCGACGGCGGATGGAGCCGAGCGAGTTGGCGATGCTGCCCGGGCAGCTGGTCTGGCCGACGTCACCGTGGCCGACCACTCCGGGCAGGTAGAGCAGCTGACCGGCCGGGTACTTGGTGGAACCTCCGGAGGTGAAGGCGACCGTGCCGGCGGGATCGGCGAGGTGCTGGGCCATCTTCCAGCCGATGACCGACGAGACGCTCTCGAGCGCGGCGGCGGTCGGGGTGGCCTGCGTGTAGTCGCCGATCACCATGACGCCTACCGAACCGGTGTTGAAGCCCATCGCGTGTGCGCCGATGACCGGCCGGTCGATGCCGCCGCCACGGCCCTCCCAGACCGTGCCGAACTTGTCGACCACGAAGTTGTAGGCGATGTCGGACCAGCCTCGACCGTCCATGTGGAACGCCTGGATGGAGCGGAGGATGCCGGGCACGTCCCCCGGGCCGTACGAGTTGCCGCTGTCGGAGTGGTGGACCACCGCGAGCTTGACCGTGCTGGCGTAGCTGGTCGACAGCGGGGCACGGGCGCCCCAGACGTCGCGGGTCCGGATCCCGAACGGCGGAGGAGTTGCCGCCCCGGCCACCGGGGTCGAGTCCGCGGTGACCCGACGGAGCTCGTCGCGGACGGTGACAACCTTGGCGCCGACGGCGTCGCCGGCACCGAGGCTGACCTCGTAGCCGGTTCCCGACCCGACCCACAGGGGCGCGGTGCCGGATCGGCCGGCCTCGGCGCTGCCGGCGTCGGGGCCCTCCCCGTCGTCGGTCTCGAGGGCCTGCCACCTGCCCAGGTTCCCGTCGGCGTCGCGCACGCGGACCAGTACCGGTGCGGTCGGCTCGGAGTCGAAGGTGAATCCGATGGCGCTGAACTCGCCAGCAGAGACGTCGGCCGCGACCACCCGGTCGGCACCGACCGGTTCTCCGGTGGCGGCCCGGGCGGCGTCGGCCTGCGCCGCGGTCATGGCGGTGACGGTCGGGACGTCCTCCACCGCTCCCACCGATTCGGTCTCGAAGTGGAGCACCGGGAGGGGGACGACCGAGAGGAGCAGACCGAATCCGAAGACGACGACCGAGCGGCGGAGGATCCGGCCGTGGGGGCGGCAGGACATGGTCGTCGAGTCTAGGGGTCGACCCGTGGAATGCCTCGCGGTCCCGGACCCGACCGACGGGCACCGCCGCGACGGTACGACTCAGCGACGGTACGACTCAGCGACGGTACTTCTCAGCGACGGTGAGCTTCGGTCGACACAGCCTCCCGCAGCGCGGCGATCACCGGCTCCGCCTCCCCCGGGTCACCTGCCGGGCGGTCGACGAGGACACGCCGAGAGGGACCGCCGCCGACCGGGGTGACCTCGACGGCGAGCCGACCGGCGGTCGCGTCCGGGACGAGCCGGAGCCCGATCCGGTCGTGGTCGGTCACCGAGATGGGGCCGTCCCGGGGTGGGATCAGAGGTGCGGCCACCCCGAGGACGATGGCCACCTCGGCCGGAGTGGCCACCCGAGCGCCGTCGTCGGCGACGACCGGGAGCGGATCGAGCTCGGCGTGGTCCTGCAGCAGCGATCGGGCCAGGATCCGACCGGCGGTGACCGTCCCCTCGTCCCAGCCAGCGGTCGGCCATTCCGCCACCAGCGGTGTCACGTCCAGGGCCACCGCCAGCGGACCCCACGGCCGCGGCCGTGGAAGAGACGGTGCGGGGCGGGGCTGGAACCGCCCGACGACACGGTCGGTGGGCCGCATCCCGGTCGGGCCGACCACCGGGTGGTTGCGGCGACGGACCTCGACGGTGTGGTCGGCCACGATCCGGGCCCATGCCGAGAGCAGCTGCAGCGACGGCAGGTGACGCCGCTTGAGCCGACCGGCGATGTTGGCCCGCAGCGCGGTTCGGATCTCGCGTCGGACCTCTCGACGCACCACCGTCCGCTGCGCGGGGGTCCCGTTCCGCTCGGCGGTGAGCCACCAGTTGCGACGGTCCAGGTGGAAGAAGCCCCGGGCCCGGCTGCCCCCCGACGCCCCGAAGGCGTGCTCGACCCGCGATGCGGGCACCGCCACGATCCGCCACCCGGCCCGGGTGGCCCGCCACGACAGGTCGGTGTCCTCGTAGTACGCGAACAGGCGCGGGTCGAACAGACCGACCGAATCCAGCATCCGGGAGCGCAGCAGGACCGCTCCCCCGCAGAAGCCGTCGACCGGGACCGGGTCGGCACCCATGCCGTCGAGCAGGTCCACGGGTCGCCCGTAGAGACGGTCGTAGCCCTCGCAGCGCTCGTTGCGGGCGGTTCCCAGGCCGTTGATCAACCGGGTCCGCTCGAGGCCCGAACGCAACGTCGCTGTCCCGGGCCGCGCGCTCGACCCGACGCGGTCCCCGATGCGCACCTCGACGGCCCCCGTACCGGTCAGCTCCACCTCCACGTCCAGGTCGCCGGAGCCGGCGGGGATCCAGATGCGGCCGGCCCCGGCGTTCAGGCGGTACGTGATGTCGAGAGGCCACGCCGCGTCCGACACCCCCTCGAAGCCGTCGAAGCGCAGCGCGCCGGTGACGTCCGCACCGTCGACGCGGACCGCGACCACGTCTGCCGTTCCATCGGCGTCGACCTCGACATCGACGGGAACGAAGCCCGGTTCGAGCACCAACGCCGATGACGCCGCCCCGATGTCGGCCGCGGCACCCAGCGCGTCGACCAGGGGTCGCAACCACCCCGGCGACGGCACCGCGTCGTTGTTGATCAGGGCGACCGCGTCGACGCCGTCGCGGTCGCGCATCGCCCGGTTGCAGCCCTCGGCGAAGCCCAGGTTGGCGCCGTTGGCGACCACCCGAACGTCGGGGAACCAGTCCCTCAACCGCTCGAGGGAGCCGTCGACGCTGCCGTTGTCGACGAGGACCACCTCGACGCGATCGGCCGGGTACTCGGTCGCGGCCAGGGCATCGAGGCATCGACGCGTGTACCAGGCCGAGTTCCAGTTGAGGACGACGACTCTCACGTAGGGGTCGAGGTCCTCCGCCACCGCGCCACGGTACTTCGCCGGCGGGTGGCGGCCGGGAGCGGCTCCCGTGTCGGGCCGGAGGCGAGCGGTACGCTTCGCCCGTGCAGGGAGGCGACGCCGCCGCGGCGCTGGACGCCCACCCCGACCGGCCTCCCGAGCCGGACACCGTCATCGGCGCGGACCTTCCGGGCTCGGCCGGCCTGGTCAGCGCTCCGCTGCCCCGCAGCCCGGCCGCCTGGCTGCGCAGCGGTCTGACCGGCGGCCAGTCGTCGCTGACCCTGGGGCTCCTGTTCGACGGGGTCGCGTCCTACGTGTTCCTGTCCGCCGCGGCGAGGGACCTGGGTCCCTACCGGTTCGCCATGGTGTCGGTGCTGTGGGTCGTGCTGTTCCTGATCGGCAACGGCCTGTTCATCCCGGTCGAACAGGAGCTGTCGCGTTCGATCGCGGCCCGCGCCGTGCGGGGGTCGGGCTGGGCGTCGTTGGTGCGCCGCGTGACCGTCGCCTCGGGCGCGGTGCTGGCGGTCGCCCTCGGGACGGGGATCCTCGCCCGTGGTCATCTGGCCGACTCGCTGTTCCGGGGCGACCAGACCTTCGTGTGGCTGCTGCTCGGCGGTCTCGTCGGCGTGTGGTTGATGTTCGTGCTGCGCGGCGTGCTGTCGGGCGAGCGGCGCTTCCACACCTACGGACTGATGTTCGTCGCCGACGCCACGGCCAAGGCGCTGCCCGGCGTCGGCCTGCTGTGGTGGGGGGCGCTGCGACCGTCGTCGTACGGGCTGGTGGTGGCCGGCAGCGCCTACGCAGGCATCGTGGTCGCCTACGCCTGCCTCCGGTGGCGACGAGCCCGCGGTTCCGCCTCGACCGGCGACGTGCTGACCCCCGATCCCGAGGCCCCCGACGTCGCAGCTCCGTGGGGTCGGCTGTCGTCGTCGATGGGGTTCCTGCTGCTGACGTCGTTCCTCAGCGCGTTGGCGATCAACATCGGGACGGTGGCCATCGAGGTGACCGGCACCCGGGTGGACGCCGACAAGGCCGGCATCTTCCTGTCGGGCCTGGTGATCGCCCGAATCCCGCTGTTCCTCTTCCAGGCCATCCAGGCGATCGTGCTCCCCCGGCTGTCGCTGCTCGCGGCGCGTGGCGACCTGGGCGGGTTCCGATCCGACCTGCGTCGCCTGTACGCCGCGATGGGAGCGACCACCGTCGTCGCCACGCTGGGAGCCGCCGTGCTCGGGCCGCTGGCTGTGCGAATCCTCTTCGGCGAGGAGTTCGCCCTGCTCGGCGCGCGCGACATGGCGCTGCTGACCCTGTCCTCGTTGCTGATGACGGTCGCCCTCACGCTCAACCAGGCGCAGATCGCGTTGCACCACCAGCGTCAGACCGGCTGGCCGTGGGGCGTGGCGACCGCCGTGTTCCTGGCCATCGTGACGACCAACGGACGCGACGTGTTCCTGCGGGTCGAGCTGGGCATGGTCGCGGCCGGAGCGGTCGCGGCGTTGATCGTGACGGTCCTGGTCCAGCGGGAGCTCCGCCATCCCGACCACCTCCGCTCCGACACCCCGGCGCTCTGAGGTCCGATCGGCACGCCATGGGCTCGGCACTGGACGCGGTCGTCGTCGGTGGCGGGATCGTGGGTCTGGCGACGGCGCGAGCACTGCTCCTCGACCGCCCCGGCTCGGCGGTCGTGGTGTTGGAGAAGGAGTCCGCCCCCGCGCTTCACCAGAGCGGCCGCAACAGCGGGGTGATCCACTCCGGGATCTACTACCCACCCGGGTCCCTCAAGGCGCGGCTCTGCGCCGCGGGCCGTCGGTCGATCGAGACCTACGCCCGGGACCACGGGATTCCGGTCGAGATCACCGGGAAGCTGATCGTGGCGACCCGCATCGAGGAGATCGATCGCCTGGACGCCCTGGCCGAACGGGGTCGGGCCCACGGCCTCACCGTCCGTCCCATGTCGCCGGCCGAAGCCGCCGAGGTGGAGCCGCACATCGGGTGCGTCGCGGCGCTGCACGTCGCCGAGACCGGCGTCGTCGACTTCCCCGCGGTGTGCGCGCAGCTGGCCCGAGACGTCGTCGAGCTCGGCGGGGAGGTCCGGACCAGCTGTCGGGTCACCGCTGTGGCCACGGTCCCCGGCGGTCAACGCGTGACGACGACGTCCGGCGAGCTCCGGACCCGACGCCTGGTGAACTGCGGTGGGCTCCAGTCCGACCTGTTGGCCGCGGCGGCCGGCGCCAACGTCTCTGGGCGGATCATCCCGTTCCGCGGCGAGTATCGGGAGCTGGTGCCGGCCGCTCGCCCATTGGTGCGCGGCCTCATCTACCCGGTACCGGACCCCCGCTTCCCGTTCCTGGGCGTGCACCTGACCCGTGGCGTCGACGGTGGGGTGCACGCTGGTCCGAACGCGGTCCTGGCACTCGCCCGCGAGGGCTACCGCTGGATCGACGTCGACATCGGCGAGACGGTGGACACGCTGCGCTCGCCGGCGTTCCGGCACCTCGCCCGCCGCCATCTACGCGACGGGATCGGCGAGGTGGTCCGCTCGTTGTCGGAGCGACGGTTCCTGGCCGAGCTGCAGCGGCTGGTCCCCGAGCTCCGGGCCGAGGACCTGCAACCCGCTCCGGCGGGGGTGCGGGCGCAGGCGGTGCTCGACGACGGCACGCTGGTCGACGACTTCCTGCTGGTGTCGGGGCCGGGGGCGCTGCACGTGCTGAACGCTCCGTCACCCGCGGCGACGGCGTCGCTCGAGATCGGCGCCGAGATCGCCGGCCGCCTCACCACCCCCTGACCCGCACCTGACCCGTTCTGTTCGTTGGATCACAACCGTCAGGTTGTGATCCAACGAACAGAACGGGGGGTGGGGTGCGTTTGGGGATCAGGACGGGGGCTGGAGCGGGGCGGGCTGGCACGCCCCCTCGAGCTCGGTCACCACGATCTGGTCCCGGTTCTCCCACGTGATCGGGTTCGACGGGTCCTTGCGGATCTTGAACTCCCGGAACGTCATGTCGAGCGCGTCGAACGCCAGGTACCGCCCGATCAGCGGGTCGCCGATGCCCAGGATCAGCTTGAGCGCCTCGAGCGCCTGCAGAGTGCCGACGATGCCGGGCAGCACGCCGAGCACGCCGGCCTCCGAGCAGCTCGGGGCCAGCTCTGCGGGAGGCGGCTCGGGGAGCATGTCGCGGTAGGTCGGTCCGTTCTTCGGGTCGAAGACCGTGACGTTGCCCTCGAAGCGGAAGATCGAGCCGTGCACGACGGGGACACCCAGCTTCACCGAGGCGTCGTTGAGCATGTAGCGAACCGGGAAGTTGTCGGCCCCGTCGACCACCAGGTCGAACTGCCCGACGATGTCGGCGATGTTCGAGGCGTCGAGGCGCACGTCGAAGGTGATGACGTCGACGTCGGGGTTGAGGGCGGTCAGGGTCTTCTTGGCCGAGTCGACCTTGCGCTCGCCGATCCGGTCGACGTTGTGGAGGATCTGGCGCTGCAGGTTCGAGTCGTCGACGACGTCCATGTCGACGATGCCGAGGGTGCCGACACCGGCCGCGGCCAGGTACAGCGCCGCGGGCGATCCGAGCCCGCCCGCGCCGAGCAGCAGGACCCGGGCACCGAGCAGCTTCTTCTGACCCTCCTCGCCCACCTCGGGCAACAGCAGGTGCCGGCTGTAGCGGTTGCGCTGCTCGGGGTTCAGGACCTCGGGCACCCGCCAGTTGCGGCCCTCGTCCTTCCAGCGGTTGAAGCCGCCGGCCATCGACACGACGTCGGTGTAACCGAGCTCGCCCAGCGTCCGGGCCGCGAACGCGGAGCGGACCCCGCCGGCGCACATGACCACGACCGGGCCGGCCTTGTCGCCGAGGCGGCCCTCGACCTGGCTCTCGAGGTGTCCCCGGGGCAGGAACACCGATCCCGGAACGGCCCCCTGCTCGAACTCGTCGGCCTCGCGGACGTCGAGCAGCGTCGCCCCGCCGTCGATCATCTCCTCGGCCTCGGCGGTGGAGACCTCTCGGATCTCGGCCTTGGCCGCGTTGAGGAGGTCGCGGAAGTTCGCCATCGTCATGCTCCAGAGTCGGATCGTCGGCCGCCGGTCGGCGGCGTCACCGGGTAAAACCCTACCCAACTGGTCAACATTCCCGAAAGGCGGGACGTCCGGTCGGGTCGAGTCGACTCAGCCGAGGATGGCGGGCAGCCCGGCCACCAGCGCGGGAAGCAGCTCCGAGAGGCTCCCCCGCAGCACAACGGTGGCCATGTCGTCCATCTCGGTCTCCGAGCCGTTGACGATCACGACCGGAGCTCCCCGGTCGACGGCGATCGGCACCATGTGGGCGACGGGGTACACCGCCAGCGTGGTGCCGACCGCGAGCAGCATGTCCGCCTCACCCGCCGCGTCGAGCGCCCGGGCGATGTCGGCCTCCACCAGGGCCTCGCCGAAGAACACGACGCGGGGCTTGATGACCCCACCGCAGTCGGGACACGCCGGATCGAGCTCACCGGAGCGCACCCGGTCGAACACGTCACGCGTCGGGCCGGACCAGTCGCAGCGCACGCAGTGCGACTCGGGCAACGACCCATGGACCTGCACGACGTCATCGGGGTCGTGGCCGGCGGCCAGGTGCAGTCCGTCGATGTTCTGGGTGACCAGGAGGTGCATCCGGCCCTGGAGGTCCAGGCCACGCAGCGCCCGGTGCCCGGCATTGGGCTCCGCGGTCCACGCCGGGTGGTCCATCCGGCGACGCCACGCCCGCTCTCGCACGCTGCGCTCGGCCAGGTACACGTCGATGGTGGCCAGGCGCTCGGCTTCGGGGTCCCGGGTCCACACCCCGTCGGGACCGCGGAAGTCGGGAATGCCCGAGTCGGTCGAGATGCCCGCGCCGCTCAGCACCACGACCCGACGCGACCCGGCCAGCAGGTCCCGGGCGCTCTCCAGTTCCCGCGCTCCGTCGGGCATCGGGCGATCCTACGGCCACGCCTCCTGGACCGCGTCGGCGACGTCGTCGAGGTCGAGTCGGACCTCGTCGAAGCGGCGGGTGTCGCGGAAGGTCCGGTCCCGACCACCCGGGTCGACGAACCAGCCCCGCACCCGTTCACGCACGGCGTCGGCCAGGACCCCGGGGGCACCTGCGAGCTCTTCGGCCCACCCCCCGGTCGATCCGAGCAACCGGCCCAGGTCGTACAGGTCGCTGGCGCGCTTCTCCGGCTTGGAGCTGGTCCGCAGGGGGATCGTGGTCGCCTTCATCGCGACCAGGCCGCCGGGACTGGCGACGAGCCGATCGGGAGCGGATGCCAGCACGGTGCCGTCGAGCTCGGACACGACGACCAGGTCCAGCCCGGTGGCGACGTCGTGGGCCCAGGCGTGGGCGACCGCGTTGACCTCCAGGTCGGTCAGCGGCTCCCCCGCCGCGACGAGCTCGGCGACCAGGTCGTGGGCGTCCGCATCGCCGACGTCGATCACGTCGAGCTCCAGGCGGCCCTCCATCAGGTACTGACCGCCGCCCGGGGCCGACAGCGCCACGGAGCGCAGCCCCGGGTCGAAGGAGTCGAGGCCCCGGGCGAGCGCGTCGAGGTCCACCGTCGCCCGGTGCGGGACACCCACCCGGCACAGCACGGCCAGACCTCCGATCAGGCGGAACTCCGCGGGCAGACCGGCGAGCACCTCGACCGACCGGGCGGTGGTGCCGTCGGGCCGGCCGGTCAGGACCACCGATCCGGTCACGGCGCGTCCCCCGATGCGGCGGCGCCCGGGACGACACCCCAGTCCTCGACGATCTCGCGACCTCGGGCGGGATCACGGGCGAGGCGGAGGGCGCACACCATCGGTGCGGCGACGTGCCAGGGGTGGTCGTCGTCGGGGCCGAACCCCTCGAGCTCCGGCAACCAGCCCACCGGCGACATACGCAGAAAGGTGCGGGGCGCCCCGGAGGAACCGAACGCCGAGCGGACCCGCCGCAGAGCGCCGCGGGTGTGCACGTAGCACCGAGCGGGCAGCGACGCCGCCGCCGCGATGCGCGCCCCGCCCAGGGTGGCGGCGCGCTCGTCGACACGGACCAGCGCGTCGGCACCGAGGACGGCGACGACGTCGGGCAGCTCCGCGGCCACGGCGGTCCAGTCGTCGTCGGGCCAGTGAGCGGCGGTCTCCCAGAACAGGTCCGGCAGCAGGGGCCGCCGGCTGGTGCGACCGATCAACCCGTGCTCGGCGAACCGCCCGATCACCTCCTGGGTGCCACCGACGCTCCGGCCGATCTCCGCGGCGACGGCCCGGGCACGGACCGCGTCGTCGGGGTGGCACAGCGCGTGGAGGGCGACCTCGAGGCCGACGGCGGTCCACGGCGACGACCTCGTTCCCCGTCCGTCGGAACCGCCGAGGGCGACGTCGGTCTCCAGCCGCAGGCCGGGTCGCCACACCCGGAGGTGCCCTCGACGGTCGAGCCAGCTCCACCCCGCGGCACGCAGCACGTCGCGACCCGCGGCGCTGATCCGATCCGCCACCACCAGGCCCGGCTCGACGGTCTCCCGGGATTCGACGAGGGCCGCCAGCTCACCCGGGTGCGGATGGCTGCGCTCGATGACGTCGATGTCGAGGACGACGCCGTCAACCGTCAGGCGCCCTGCCGGCGTCGTGACGTCCACCCCCGCGGCCCGGCACGCCTCGATCAACTCCCGCCCGATAGGTGTACGTGACGTCACGAACATCGAACACACCCTATCGGACGAACTGCCGGCAGCGACCTGGCCTTAGCTAGGCTAGGACCATGTCGACACTGGTCGTGAACACCCACGAGGCCAAGTCCCGGTTGTCCGCTCTCATCCGGGCCGCCGAGGAGGGTGACGAGGTGATCCTGGCCCGCAACGGCAGACCCGTGGCCCGACTCGTGCCATGGACCACCTCCGCCCCCACCCGAAGCCCCGGGGCGTGGTCTGGACGGTTCGAGGTTCCCGACGACGTCGTCGGGTCCGATCCCGACGTGATCGAGATGTTCGACCGCTCGGCGGACAGCACCCTGTGAGACGACTCCTCATCGACAGCCACGTCGCGCTCTGGTGGCTCAGCGGCGCCGCGGCGCTGGGGCCGACCAGCCGAGCCGCTCTGACCGACGCGGATGTAGTCCTGTACTCGGCCGTCACTCCGTGGGAGCTGGGGATCAAGGAGTCACTCGGCAAGCTCACCCTGCCCGAGGACCTCGTCGACGCCCTCACGAACACCGGATTCACCCCGCTCGACATCACTGCCGACCATGCCCGGCGCGCCGCGGCGCTTCCTCCGCACCATCGCGACCCGTTCGACCGGATGCTCATCGCCCAGGCCCAGCTCGAGTCGCTCGTGATCGTGACCGCAGACGGCTCGTTCGGCGACTACGACGTCGATCGGCTCGACGCCCGCACCTGACTCCACCAGGGATCCGATCCCGACGCGGTCGAGGGTGCCTCCAGGGACGGTGCCGCCGGCAAATGGAACAGGTGTCCGTGACGGCACGAACGGCGAACACCGGGTCGCGCTCCCCGTTGCCCACCGCCACCCGATGGCGCGACCGTGTGTCTGCGGTCGCTGCGGCGGTCGCCCCACTTCCCCCTCCCGCCTCGTCGGATCTCCGCAACGCCGGACCGACGCGCCGTCACCAGGAGTGGAACGTGACCCGCACCGCCGTCGACCTGCCTCCCCACCGCGGATCGGGACCGATCGACCCGTCCCCGGGCGAACCTCCCGAACGGCTCACCGTGAAGCCGTGGTGGGACAGCCGTCTGGCGCTGGTCGGCGTCAGGCCGGACGACCCCTACGTGGAGAGGTTCTGGCTGGCGATCGTCGGCCCGAGCACCGTGGTCCTGCTCCGTCGGTTCACCCGCGGCCTCGACGAACACCCCGAGGGCTTCCGGGTGGGGCTCCTCGAGACGTCCCTGGCCCTGGGACTCGGACGGGGCACGGGCCGCAACGCTCCGATCAGCCGCACGCTCGCCCGGGCCGAGACGTTCGGGCTGATGCGACGGACCGGCGAGCACGGCCTCCAAGTCCGCACCCATCTCCCCGTGCTGAGCGCCCGCCAAGTCCGCCAGCTCCCGCCGGTGCTGCGTCGGGTCCATGCCGACTGGGTACGGATCCACCGGACGGACCGACCGTGACCGACGTCCGCGCCACTCCGCCCGGCTCCGCGCCGACCGGCTCCGAACCGCCTTCTGTAGCACCTGGTGCTACAGTTGGTGCGGTGACCGGCGAGATCAGCCAGCGGGAGCTCCGCAACGACAGCGGACGGATCATGCGCGCCCTCACCGAGGGCGAGTCGTTCATCATCACCCGCAACGGCGAACCCATCGGCGCGCTCACGCCTCGGCGCAGGCGGCGCTTCGTCCGTGCCACAGCCGTGGTCGAGCTCTTCCGATCCGCTCCGCCGGTCGACCTCGACACACTGCGCCGCGACCTCGACGCCCTCGCACCCCAGGACGCCGTGCCACGTGGGTGAGAACCGTCACGAACGCGGAGTCATCGACACGTCGGTCGTCATCGACCTCGAATCGATCGACGCGTCCGCTCTGCCACGGGAGGTCGCCATCAGCAGCGTCACCCTCGCCGAACTCGCGGCCGGCCCCCACGCCACCGACGATCCAGCCGAGCGGGCCCGACGTCAGGACCGGCTCCAGCGCGTGGAAGCAGCATTCGATCCGCTGCCGTTCGACCTCGAGGCAGCGCGCGCCTACGGCAGGGTGTTCGCAGCGGTCGCGGGCGCGGGGCGTACGCCGCGGGGCGCACGAGCGGTCGACCTACTCATCGCCGCCACCGCGTGCGCCGAGGGGATGCCCCTCTACACCCGGAACCCTCGGGACTTCCGGGCGCTCGACGGACTGGTCGACGTGATCGCGGTCTGACGCCACCGCCGACGCCCACAGTACCCAGCCGTGATGGTCCGGGAGACGTCAGGCCGAGTCCGGATCGCGGGGGAACGCGACCCCACGGCCCAGGACCTCGAGAGCCAACCGGTCGCCGACCGAGACGTTACCGAGCGACGACGGCCAGCGGGCCGTCACCTCGACGCCCGCCACCTCGAGCGTCACCACCATCTCCGCGCCGGTGAAGCGGACCCGACGCACCCGGCCGACCGGCGCCTCCCCGACCGGGCCGCGGTCGCCGGGGAGATGCCGCCACACCTGCTCCGGTCGCAGGAACACCCGGACCCGCCCACGCGGGGACGGACCGTTGCGGGCGACGTCCACATCGAGGTCACCGAGCACGCACCGGACCCGGGCACCACCGCCACCGTGGCCCAGCAGCTCACCGTCGAGCAGCACAGCGTCTCCCACGAAGCCCGCCACCCACTCGTCGGCCGGCGACCGGTACACCTCGGTCGGCGTTGCGTCCTGCACGACACGCCCGTCGCGCAGCACCACGACCCGGTCGGCCATGCTCAACGCCTCCTCCTGGTCGTGGGTGACGAGGATGGCGGTGGTCGCCGCGTCGCTCAGAACCCGGGCGACCTCGGCGCGCAGCGACGACCGCAGCGACGTGTCCAGCGCGCTGAACGGCTCGTCGAGCAGCACGACGTCGGGTGCCGGGGCAAGCGCCCGGGCCAGGGCGACCCGCTGCTGTTGGCCGCCGGAGAGCTCGTCGGGTCGGCGGGAGGACAACGACGCCAGCCCGACCAGCTCGAGCATCTCCGCCACCCGCTCGCGCCGCTGGGACCTCGGTCGTCCCGACAGTCCGAACGCGACGTTGCCGGCCACGTCGAGATGCGGGAACAGGGTGCCGTCCTGGGGGACGAGCCCGACCCGACGGTGCTCGGGCGGCACGTGGCGTCCGGGCGCGTCCACCTCACGGCCCCCGACGTGGACCGTGCCCGAGTCGGGGCGCACCGTTCCGGCCAGGACGCCCAGCAGCGTCGACTTGCCGCTGCCGGACGGTCCGAGGACCGCGGTGAGCGACCCGGCGGCAACGGCCAGGTCGACCCCGTCGAGCGCGACGGCGGGCGGGTCCGCGGCGAAGGTCCGCGACACGCCCTCGAGGGCCACGACGGATCCGGCGGCGGGACCACCGGGTCGGGCCCCCTCGGCGTCACCGGACCGGCGCTCAGGCGTCGTCGGTGTCCTCGTCGCCATCGTCGTCCGGGGAGTCACCGGCTCCGCCGGCGTCCCAGCCCTCGAGAAGGGCGAGAAGGGTCCGGACACCGAAGCCGGTCGCCCCCTTGGGCTGCTCGCCGTCGGGCTCCTGCAGGAACGCCGGACCAGCGATGTCGAGGTGCGCCCATGGGATCCCGTCGCCGACGAAGTGCCGCAGGAACAACCCCGCGGTCAGCGTCCCTCCACCGGTCTGGGAGGTGATGTTCTTGATGTCGGCCACGGCGCTGTCGAGGCGGGGGCGGTAGTCCTCGGGCAACGGCAGCGGCCACACCCGCTCCCCTGCGGTCGCGGCGGCCTCCGCGACGGTGGCGCGGAAGTCGTCGTCGTTGGACATCAGACCCGCGATGCGGTCCCCCAGGGCGACCATGCATGCACCGGTCAGGGTGGCAAGGTCGACGATCGCGTCCGGCTCCCGCTCCGAGGCCAGGATCAGCGCCTCGCCGAGGACCAGCCGACCCTCGGCATCGGTGTTGAGCACCTCGACGGTCGTGCCGTTGCGGGCGGTGTAGACGTCGCCCGGACGCTGGGCGCCTCCGTTGATCATGTTGTCGGTCATCGGGGTGATGCCGACCACGCGCACCCCGACTCCCAGCGCCGGCAGCGCGCACATCGCGGAGATCACCGCCGCCGCGCCGCCCATGTCGCACTTCATGTCCATCATCGACGCGGCCGGCTTCAGGGACAGGCCACCGGAGTCGAAGGTGATGCCCTTGCCGACCAGGGCGACGGTCGGGGTGTCGTCATCGGCCCCGTCGGGTTCGTAGGTGAGGGTGACCAGTCGGGGTTCGATCGTCGATCCCCGGTTGACGGCGATCAGCCCGCCCAGGCCGGCCTCGGCGATGGCCGCCAGGTCGAGGACCTCGACACCGATGCCCGCCGCCGTGGCGCGGACCGCGGCCCGATCCGCGAGCTCCGGGGCGGTCAGGGTGCCACCGGGCGTGTTGACCAGGTCGCGGGCGAAGCAGACGGCGTCGGCGACCGCGGCCCCTGCCCGCACCCCGTCGCGGGCCGAACGCACCGCGGCGTTGTCGTCGCCGACCACGAGGGTCGCGGTCGCCAGGCCCGGCTTGACGTTCGCGGCGGAGCGCAGGTCGTCGAAGCGGTAGGACCCCAGCACCAGCCCCTCGGTCAGGGCCCGGGCAACTGCGGCGAGGTCATCGACCGCCGACGGGTCGGGGACCTCGAACGCGACCCGACGGTGCCGTCCCACCGCCCGGGCGAACGCGGCGGCACCGCGGCGCAGGGCGTCGGTACGGGCCGAACCGCTCGTCGTGGACGGACCGAGCCCGACCACGACGGTGGCCCGCTCCCCGTCGTCGAAGGTGGCGGTGGTGCCCACGGCACCGGAGAAGCCCGCCCGCTCCAGGGCCGCCTTGCGCAGGCCGGGCACCCTGTTCAGCCGGTCGCTGTGGGCGGTGACCGCCACCGCGGTGGCCCCCGACGGGGTGGACTTGGCGACCTTGACGTCGACGGGTTCGGTCATCTTCAGCTCCTGGTGCTGGTCACGGACGGGGTGATGCGTTGGGGATGAGGTGAGGGGATCGGCGGACTCCCGGCGGATCGCGGCGGGTCACGAGGAGCCGTCGTTCACCGAACGGGTGGTCAGCGATCGGCCCTCCTGCCAGCGGGCGAGCGCCCACAGCAGGTCCGACAGCCGGTTGAGGTACGGCACCACCTGGGAGCCGTCCTCGGCCGCGGCCAGGGCGCTGCGCTCGGCGCGCCGCACGACGGTTCGGGCCACGTCGAGGTGGGCGGCCACCACGGTCTCGCCGGGCACGACGAACTCGCGCGGGGCCTCGAAGCGGCCCATGACGTCGTCGATGGTGGCCTCGAGGTCGCTCACCATCGACTCGGTGACCAGGGACGTGCCGGCGCTCAGCTTGTGGCGGTTGCCCGACGCGGTGGCCAGCTCGGACATGGCCACCCACAGGTCGCGTTCGATCCGGACGAGCAGCTGCACGAGCTCGTCCGCGGTGTCGGCGACGTGGGCGCCGTCGGGCACCGCGGCCGCGGCGTGCGCCCGGGCCACACCGATGGCGGACTGGGCCTCGTCGACGTCGCCGTAGGCGGCGGGCGCCGGATCGTCCTTGCGGACCCGACCTCCGTAAAGGAGCCCGGTCGTGCCGTCGTCGCCCTTGCGCGTGTAGATGTCCATCCGCCGGGGAGCCTACCGACGGCGCCGGCGGCTGGGGAGCGTCACGGGGGCCGCAAGTAGCATCGGTTGCACCTATGGCTGACACTGCTCCGAGCTCGCCCGCGTCCCCCTACCTGGCCGCGATCGCGGACCACGTCGTCGTCTTCGACGGCGCCGCGGGGACGTGGTTGCAGGAACAGGACCTGACCGTGGAGGACTACGGCACGCCGGAGCTCGAGGGCTGCCCCGAGATCCTCGTCGAGACCCGTCCGGAGCTGATCGCCCGTATGCACGCCGAGTACCTCGAGGCCGGCGCCGAGGTCATCGAGACCAACACGTTCGGGGGCATGCGGGCCACGCTCGGCGAGTACGGGCTCGGCGATCGCACCGTCGAGCTCAACCGGATGGCCGCAGCCCTGGCCCGCGAGGTCGCCGACCGGCACTCCACTCCCGAGCGGCCCCGGTTCGTCGCCGGCTCGATCGGGCCGGGCACCCGGTTCGCGTCGCTCGGCCAGGTCCGCTACGCCGAGCTTCGCGACCAGGTCGCCGAACAGGCCCGCGGCCTGCTCGAGGGGGGCGTCGACCTGCTCCTGATCGAGACCCAGTTCGACCTGCTCGGCATCAAGGCGGCCATGAACGGGTGCCGGGCCGCGATGGAGGAGGTCGGCCGCACCGTCCCGATCCAGACCCAGGTCACGATCGAGCTGACCGGCCGCATGCTGCCGGGCACCGAGATCGGCGCCGCGCTGGTCGCCCTCGACGCCATGCACCCCGACGTGATCGGCATCAACTGCGCGACGGGACCCGAGGAGATGGGCGAGCACGTCCGGCACCTCGCCCAGTACTCGCGCATCCCCATCTCCGTGCTCCCGAACGCCGGGCTTCCGTCGGTGGTCGACGGCCACATGCACTACGACCTGACCGCCGAGGACTTCGTCGCCCACCAGCGCCGGTTCGTCGAGGAGTTCGGCGTCGAGGTGGTCGGCGGCTGCTGCGGAACCACTCCGGAGTACATCCGCCAGCTCGCCGAGATGGTCGCCTCCACACCCCGCGCCGAGCGCACCCCGACCTTCGAGCCGGGCCTGAGCTCGATCTACTCCCCCGTCATCCTCTCCCCCGCCGAGGACGACGCCGCCGGATCCGCGTCGACCAACCTGATCATGATCGGCGAGCGCACCAACGCCAACGGCTCCAAGAAGTTCCGTGAGGCCATGCTGGCCGGCGACTGGGACACCTGCGTACAGATGGCCAAGGACCAGGTGAAGGAAGGGTCCGCCGTGCTCGACGTCTGCGTCGACTACGTCGGCCGCGACGGCACCGCCGACATGGACGAGATCGCCCAGCGCTTCGCCACCCAGTCCTCGGTGCCGCTGGTGCTGGACTCCACCGAGCCTCCCGTGCTCGAGGCCGGCCTGCAGTGGGTCGGGGGTCGGGCGGTGCTCAACTCCGCCAACCTGGAGGACGGCGAGGGTCCCGGGTCGCGCTTCGACCGGGTCATGACCCTGGCCCGCACCTACGGCGCGGCGGTGATCTGCCTGCTGATCGACGAGGAGGGCCAGGCCCGCGACGTCGAGTGGAAGCTGCGGGTCGCCCGCCGCATCCACGACCTGGCGATCGAGCGCTACGGCCTGGAAGCGTCCGACCTGGTCTTCGACGCCCTCACCTTCCCGCTGTCCACCGGCGACGACGACCTGCGCGGCGATGCCATGGCCACGATCGAGGCGATCCGGCGCATCAAGGCCGAGCTGCCGGGGGTCCACACCACCCTCGGGCTCTCCAACGTGAGCTTCGGGCTCTCCCCCGCTGCGCGTCACGTGCTCAACAGCGTGTTCCTGCACGAGTGCGTGCAGGCCGGGCTCGACTCCGCCATCGTCCACGCGTCCAAGATCCTGCCCCTCAACCGGATCCCCGACGAGCAGCGCGACGTCTGCCTGGACCTGATCTGGGATCGCCGTGGAACCGCCGGCGCGCTCTCCGACGGCGACGACTCCTATGACCCGCTGGCCCGCCTGCTGGAGGTGTTCTCCGACGTGCAGGTGGCCGAGGCCGTCACCGAGGACCGCTCCGGTTGGACCGTCGAGCAGCGCCTGTCGCAGCGCATCATCGACGGCGACCGCGACGGCCTGGTCGACGACCTCGACGAGGCGCTGGCGGCCGGTCTGTCCGCGTTGGCGATCATCAACGACGTGCTCCTCGCGGGGATGAAGGTCGTCGGCGAGCTGTTCGCCACCGGCGAGATGCAGTTGCCGTTCGTGCTGCAGTCGGCGGAGACCATGAAGGCGTCGGTCAGCCACCTCGAGCAGTTCATGGAGAAGGCCGACGGCGACGCCGGCAAGGGTCGGATCGTGCTGGGCACCGTCAAGGGCGACGTGCACGACATCGGCAAGAACCTGGTCGACATCATCCTCACCAACAACGGCTACGAGGTGCACAACCTCGGCATCAAGATCTCGATCGCCGAGATGATCGACAAGGCCCTCGAGGTCGACGCGCACGCCATCGGCATGTCCGGCCTGCTGGTGAAATCCACGTTGATCATGCGCGACAACCTCGAGGAGCTCAACGAGCGGGGGCTGGCCGAGATCCCGGTCCTCCTCGGCGGCGCCGCGCTCACCCGCACCTACGTCGAGCGCGACCTGCGCGAGGTCTACGAGGGACGACTCTTCTACGGCAAGGACGCCTTCGAGGGTCTGCGGGTCATGGACCGCCTCGGCGACATCCGCCGCGGCGGAGAGGACGACCCGGGCTGGGGCCGCGAGCCGGGCGGACGTGACATCCCGGCCCGTCGGGTGCACCGCGACGACGAGCCCGAGGTCGAGCTGCCGGAGCGGTCCCCCGAGGTGATGACCGACAACCCGGTCTTCGTGCCGCCGTTCACCGGCTCGAAGGTGATCAAGGGGATCCCGGTCGACGACGTGGCCGCGTTCGTCAACCTGACCGGCCTGTACCGCAACCAGTGGCAGTTCCGCCCCGACAAGCGCGCCGACGGGTCGGTCGAGACCGACGACGAGTTCAAGGAGCGGATGCGGCCGATGTTCCGCGAGCAGCTCGCGGCGGCCAAGTCGGAGGGGCTGCTGGTCCCGCAGGTGGTGTACGGCTTCTTCCCCGCCAACGCGGACGGCACCGACCTGGTCGTGTGGACCGACGAGTCCCGCTCGGAGGAACGGGCCCGTTTCCCGTTCCCCCGCCAGCGCAAGGAGCCGTTCCTGTGCATCGCGGACTTCTTCCGGCCGGTCGACTCCGGCGATCTCGACTACGTGGCGTTCCAGATCGTGTCGATGGGCTCGGCGGTCTCGGAGCGCACCGCCGAGCTGTTCGCGGCGAACAAGTACCAGGACTACCTGTTCCTGCACGGCCTCGGCGTGGAGATGGCAGAGGCGCTCGCCGAGTACTGGCACCGGCGCATCCGCCAGGAGTGGGGATTCGCGGACGAGGACCCACCCGGCGCCGACGCGGCCGCCCCCGACAACGGTGCTCTCAACGGGCTGTTCCGACAGCGGTACCGCAGCGGCCGCTACTCCTGGGGATATCCGGCGTGCCCGGACCTCGAGGACAACCAGACCGTGGCCGAGCTGCTCGGCGCCGAGCGCATCGGGGTCACCTGCGACGAGGACACCGGGTTCCAGTACCACCCGGAGCAGACGACCTCGGCGCTGATCTGCCACCACCCCCGGGCCAAGTACTTCGTCGCCCGCTGAGCGGCTACTTGACCTGGGCCCGTCGCATGAAGCCGAGCGCCGGGTAGACCGCCTGCGGGGTGATGCGGTCGTCGTAGACGCTGCCGCCGATCGCCCCGGTGTCGCTCACCGCGATGGCCATCCGGGCGGCGTCGTCGACGGTCATGCCGGTCCCCTCGCCGCCGATCGGGTGCACGGGCAGGTTCGGGCGACCGGTGAGGGTCCGCAGCCGCGTCACCGACTCGGCGGTGTACAGGTACGGGTCACCCCACTCGGGGAAGCTGCCGGCACGCCGGTAGCTCCAGTACGCCATCGGCATCCAGGCGTCCATGTAGCGCGACAGCTCCCGGTACGGGAAGTTCGGCCACCACGATCGGTTCAGCTGCTCCCAGATGATCGGAGTGACCGGGATGGCCGCCATCGGGACGTCGGGGTGCAGGGCCCGCAGGAACCGCACCTCGGCCATGAGCTTGTCGGTGCGGTCCGCGACGTCCGGGTTGTCGGTGGCCTCGATGTCGATGCCGATGCCGTCGACGCCGAGTCCGGTGATGGCCGACATGCGACGGATGTCGACCTCCATGTCCAGGAACTGCGGCAGGTACCAGCCGACCACCTTCATGTTCCGCAGGTGCGCCCGCCGGACGATGGACCGCAGCAGCGTGGGGTCGAGCACGTCGTCGGGGTGACGGTAGGTCGCGGTCTGGATGTAGAGGGTCTGGACCCCCGCGGCGGCGAGTCGGTCGACGTCGGCCAGGTCCTGCGGCGCCGAGCCCCCGGTGAAGGTGGGCGACCAGTCCCAGACGTCCCACCACGCGCCCAGGCCCTTGAACGGGATCGTCCGGACCGGATCGGGGCCGTTCCAGGTCCGTCCGGCGCCGGGCATGCAGCCCGCGAGGGCGACGGCGAACAGGGTCAGGGTGGCGAACAGGGCGAGGCCGCGACGACGGAGCACCGGTCCACGCTATCGGCGCCGGAGCAGGGTTCCGCCCCGGGAGCGGGTGAACGCTCCGACCCCGGGACCGTCCCGCTTGGGTACGGTGCACCCATCGTGACGTGGGTGCGGACACGTCGATGACGGATCGGGGGACGAACGATGAGCACGGTGGACAGGACCCGGCTCGCGTCGCTGATGGCGGCCGAGCACGAGCGCTTCGTGAGCCGCACTCCCCGATCGGCGGAGCTGCACCGCCAGGCCCGCAGGTCCCTGTTGGCCGGGGTCCCGATGAACTGGATGACCCGGTGGCCGGGTCCGCATCCGGTCTTCGTGGATGACGCGTCGGGTGCCCGGTTCACCGACGTCGACGGCAACACCTACATCGACCTGTGCCTGGGCGACACCGGGGCGATGACCGGACACGCCCTGCCGGCGACGGTGCGGGCGATCGAGCAGCAGGCCCCCCGGGGCATCACGACCATGCTCCCGTCGGCCGATGCCGTCGCCGTCGGTGACGAGCTCCGCTCCCGTTTCGGTCTGCCGGTCTGGCAGATCGCCATGACCGCGACCGACGCCAACCGCTTCGCCCTGCGGATCGCCCGCCACGTCACCGGCCGCCGGAAGGTCCTGGTGTTCGACTGGTGCTACCACGGCACCGTCGACGAGGCCCTCAACGTGCTCGACGGCGACCGGGTGGTCCCGCGGCCGGGCAACACCGGTTGGGCGACCGACCCCGAGCTGTCGGTGGAGGTCGTCCAGTTCAACGACGTCCCCGCCCTGGAACGGGCGCTGTCGACCGGTGAGATCGCCGCGGTGCTGGCCGAACCCGCCCTGACCAACATCGGCATCGTCGCGCCAGATCCGGGCTTCCACGACGCCCTCCGTCGCCTGACCTCCGACAACGGGACGGTGTTGATCATCGACGAGACCCACACGATCTGCTGCGGGCCCGGTGGAGCGACGCGGGAGTGGGGGTTGGAGCCCGACATGTTCGTCATCGGCAAGCCGATCGGCGGCGGCGTGCCCTGCGCGGCGTACGGGATGACCACCGACATCGCCGAGCGGGTGATCGACCTGGTCGACGGGCCCGACAGCGACGTGGCCGGCATCGGGGGAACCCTCACCGCCAACTCGTTGTCGCTCGCCGCGGTGCGCGCCACGCTGGCCCACGCCCTGCGCGACGAGGACTTCGCCGTGGCGGTCCCGCTGGCCGAGGCGTGGGCCGACGGCGTGCGCTCGGTGATCGACCGCCACGGTCTGCCGTGGACGGTGAACCGGCTGGGGTGCCGGGCCGAGTACTGGTTCTGCCCCGCCCCGCGCAACGGAGCCGATGCCGCCGCCGCGGTCGATCACGACCTCGACGCGTTCCTGCACCTGTGGTGCCTGAACCGAGGGATCCTGCTGACGCCGTTCCACAACATGGCCCTGTTCTGCCCGGCCCACACCATCTCGGACGTCGAGCACCACACCGCCGTGTTCGCCGACGCCGTCGCGGCGCTGACCGCCTGAGGTCGAGACCCCCGTCCGCCGATCAGCTTCGGGGGGCCGGCAGGCGCTGGACCGCCTCCAGGGCGGTGGCGAACAGGTCGCCGTGCTCGGCCACCCGCTCCAGCACGTCTCCGATGCGGAACACGAGCGGATCCGAGCCGTCGGCGGCCGCGGCGACCTCGGCCCAGTGCAGCGGGGTGGACACGGTCGGTTCGGGTCGGGCCCGCATCGAGTACACGCACACGGTCGTCTTGTGGAGCGCGTTCTGGGACCAGTCGACGAACACCTTCCCCGACCGCTGCGCCCGGGCCATGGTCGTGGTCACCCCTCGGGGGTGGCGCTGGGCCAGCAGCTGGCCGACGGCCAGGGCGAACGACGCGCAATGCTCGTGGTCCGCCGCGTCCGGTCCCGGCGAGTTGAGCGGGACGTAGACCTGCATGCCCTTGGATCCCGAGGTCTTGGCCACGCAGTCGAGGTCCGCCGCGGCCAGGAGATCACGGATCTCGAGCGCCAACGCCGCGCACTCGGGGATCCCCGTCCCCGGTCCGGGGTCGAGGTCGAACACGCACATCAGCGGGTGGGCGAGGTCGTCGGAGCGCGCCATCGGAGCGTGGAGCTCCAGGGCGGCCAGGTTGGCGGCCCACACGATGGCGGCGGGTTCGTCGAAGCGGCAGTAGCGCAGCTCCCCCTTGCGGTCACCGGGTCCCACCGCGGTCGGCATCCACTCGGGGCGGTGCGACGGGCACCGCTTCTCGAAGAACGACGGGCCCTCGACCCCGTCGGGGTAGCGGCGCATGGTCATGCACCGGCCCCGGGTGTGGGCGACCATGACCGGCGCGATCCGGGCGTAGTAGTCGAGGACCTCGCCCTTGGTCGTCGACGTGGCCGGGTAGAGGACCTTGTCGAGGTTGGTGAGGGTGAGGGTTCGCCCGTCGAGGCTGACCGGCGTGACGTCGGCCATGGGTTCGTCGACGGGCGTGGCGGCGGCCGGGACGGACGGCGCTCAGGCCGAGCGACGGGTGGCGGCCGGCTTGCTGGGGGCGGGCTCCTCCGCGGGGCTCTCCTCGGGGGCAGCATCCTCGACGGGGACCGGGTTGTCATCAGCCGTGCTGGGGTGGCGACCGCGGGCTTCGCGGGCCGCGGCGACCGACGCCTCGAGCGCGGCCATCAGGTCGATGACCTCGTCCTCGGCGGGACCCTCGGCAACGGCCAGGACACGCTCCTCGCCCGCGTCCTTGGCCGCGATGAGGTCGAGGAGCTCGTCGCGGTAGCTGTCTCGGAATGACCCGGGAACGAACTCGGCCGACAGCGACTCGATCAGCTGCTCGGCCATGGTCAGCTCCCGCTCGGACACCTCGACCGAGTCGAGCTGGTCGAACTCGTCGATGTCGGTGGCGGGGTTGATCTCGTCCTCGTACACCATCATCGACAGCACCAGTCGGCCGTCCCGGGGACGCATGACCGCCACGTACTGCTTGGCCCGCATCACGAAGCGGGCGACGGCGACCTTGCCGGCCTTCTCCATGGCCTCGACCAGCAGTGCGTACGGCTTGGCCGCCCGGTCATCGGGTGCCACCCAGTAGGCGCCGTCGAAGTACATGGGGTCGATCGAGGACAGGTCGACGAACTCCTCGAGGTCGATCGTGTGGGTGGCCCGGGGCTGCAACGACGCGAGCTCGTCCTCGGTCACGATCACGTAGCGGCCCTTCGAGACCTCGTAGCCCCTGGCGATGACGTCCGCGGGCACGTCGGAGCCGTCCTCGGCGTTCACCTTCCGCGTCCGCACGCGGGACATGTTGCGGGTGTCGATCTGGTTGAACCGGACCGTCCGCTCGGTGACGGCCGAGAACAGCTTGACCGGGATGTTGATGAGACCGAAGCTGATCGATCCGCTCCAGATGGCACGGGGCACGGGCGCGCTCCTTCAGACGACCGCTCCGTCCGCGGCCGGTCCAGTATCGGCCCCCAGCGGGTCGATTTCCACCACCGGCGTCCGAACGGACATGCCGTTCAGGACGACGACCAGGCGCGGGGTGACCACTCCAGCTCCGCCCACACCGCCTTGGTGCCCCCGTCGAGGATCACCCCCCACTGAGCGGACAGGGCGGCGACGATCATCATCCCCCGGCCCGCCGGTCGTTCCGGCGGGGGTTGTCCCGGGGCGGGCAGGCGCGTCGGGTGGGGGTCCGAGACGACGACCAGCACCCCGTGGTCGAGGAGCTCCAGGTCGACCGTCATCCAGCCGGGGGCGTGCTCTTCGACGTTGCTCACCAGCTCGTCGACCACCAGCACCACGTCCGCGGCGGTCGACCGGGGCACCGCTGCGCGACGCAGGGTGTCGGCGGTCCACCGTCGGAGGCGGGCCAACGAGGTGGGTGTGGTGTCGCCGGTGAACCCGTCGGCCCGGCCGGCGAGGCACATGACGACCTCGCCCAGCCGGGACCTCCAACTGTCGGTGGTCGCCGCGGACCCGCCGGCACCCGGGTGGACCAGGGCGATCGTCCGGTCGGGATCCTCGGCCCGGAGTCCGTCGACCCGGGCCGACAGGAGCGAGGCGTCTCCGTCGTCGGGTCCGACGTCGAGCTCGACGATCGGCTGCCGGGCAGGATCGGCACCGCCGGACCACCAGGCGATGTGCGCCGGACCCGGCATCGACGCGCCGACGGACCGCGCCGGGGGCGCGGCCGATGGCACGGAAGGGGCGACGGCTGGGTCGGTCATGGTCTCTGGACTCCGCCGGGATCCGTACCCCTGCCCCGACACCGTGAAACCCGACGCTCAGGTCCCGGCCAGCAGGGCCCGGGCGACGAGGTCGGTGCCGAACGCGGTCAGGATCGCCAGGTACAGCAGGCCGGTGGCGGCCATCACCGCCGAGTAGTAGCGCTCCTGCAGCGCCTTGCGGGTCACGACGACCAGCACGATCGTCGTGACGGCGCACGCCAGCCAGAACCACCCCAGCATCCCGCCGTAGCCGTCGTCGATCGTTCCGTTCAGCACGGCCACCATGCCGACCGGGACGAGCTGGAGCGCCACCTCGGGGACCCAGGTCCAGCCGACCCAGCGGACCAGCTCGTTGAGCGGGTCGCGCGGGAGCCCCGGTTGGGTGAGGTACCAGTGTCCGAGCAGCATCGCGTCGGTGACGCTGCCGAGGAACGCGGCGCCGGCGACGGTGCGCGCCACCCCCAACCACGGGGGGCCGCCTACGTCGAGCCCGCCGGCGACGACGCCGACGAGGCCGATCGTCGGGGCGATCAGGTCGAGGTCCGGCGGGAACTCCGGGGCGTCGGGATCGAAGGTCTGCTCGGCACGGTCGATGCCGGTCATCTGCGCCACGCGCTCCGATCGGGCCTGGGAGCGCTCCCGCTGGAGCGCGACCCCGGCCGATCGCCGCAGGACCGACACCACCAGCACGGCCGCGGTGACCACCACGACAGCGGCCGAGGCCAGGTCCCGCCACAGCAGGGGGTCGTAGCGGAGTCCGGCGACCAGCGCGCCCAGGGCCATGAGCCCGTAGGTGATGCGCAGCAGCCAGCCGTAGCCGAGCGACACCTCACGTCGTCGGGTGGTGACCCACAGGAACGCGAGCCCACCGGTCGCCCACTGCAGCAGGAAGGTGGCGACGTTGAGCGACATCGGCCGGGCAACCTACCGCGCCGGGCCGCGGACGCCCTCAGCGAGAGCCGGGGGCCGGTCGCGGACTCCGAGGGCCGATCTCGGCGACGTCGCCGTCAGAGCTGGGCCAGGGCCCGGTAGACGGCGTCGACCAGGTTCACCCGCCGGAACGACAGGGCGGTGTCGGCGTCGAGGCCAGCGTTGAACAGGACCGACAGCACCACGCCGTTGTCGGGGTCGGCCATGGCGAAGCTCGTCCCACCCTGGCCGGCGTGGCCGAAGGCCCGCGGGGACGGCCCGTCACCGAAGAAGTGCGACGACAGCGGTGTCATGAACCCCAGACCGAACCCGGCGTCGCGGTCGAGGGTGACGTCGTGGTTGAGCGGCAGGCGGGCGGTGACGGCATCTGCCAGCAGGTCCGGGGGCAGCACGACCTCGGCACCGTCGAGGTCGCCGAGCAGGCCCTGGTAGAAGGTCGCCACCGCCGACATCGTGCCGTAGGTGCCGAAGGCGGGGTTCCACTCGCACGCGGTCTCGGGTCCGACCTCGGCGAGCAACGGGACCGGTTGGTCCATCGTCAGGTCGTAGGTGGCCGAGATGCGGTCGTGGAGGCGGTCGAAGGTGGCCGGGTCGAAGCGGACCACCAGGTCGTCGGGGTCGACGCCGTAGGGCACCAGCACGCGGTCGCGCACGTAGGACGAGTACGAGGCGGAGGTGAGAGCCTCGACGGCACGGCCGAGCAGGTACCAGCCGCCGAACTCGGCGTAGGCGCGGTCGACCCCGTAGCGCCACGCCATCGGCGGTTCCGACGCGACCAGCCAGCCCTCGCGGCTGCGTTCGGGGAGGATCCGGGCGAACACCGTGTTCATGACGTGCAGGCCGGCGGTGTGTCCGAGGACCTGCTCGACGGTGCGCTCGGCGATCCATGGCGCGCCCAGCTCGTCGAGGCCGTCGATGACGTCACCGAGACGGTCGTCCAGGCTCAGCTCGCCCTCGGCGACCAGCCGGAGCACCGCCACCGCCACGAGCGGCTTGGCGGTGCAGTACAGCGCCGAGAGGGTGTCGCGGGTGAACGGCTGCTCCAGGTGCGTCGTGCCGACCGCCGTGTCGAGCACGCACTCCCCGTCGGCGACGACGACGATCTGCGCCGCGGTGTGGAAGAACCCCTCGTCGGCCTCCTCGGTGAGGCGTTCGACGAGCTCCTCGAACGGCTCGGTCACGATCCCCTCGGTCACGGTCTGCTCGGTCACGGTCCCCTCGCTGGCGCCGCTGTCGGTCACGCCGTCGACGGTACCGCCCCCTGGGTCGGCACCGTCGACGGCAACCGGCGTCTCCGCCGGTCGGCTCAGGCGCCGGCCTGTTCCGCCAGCAGGGCCCGGGCGACCGCGGAGACCTGGATCTCGTCGGTGCCGGCGTAGATCTGCAGCACCTTGGCGTCACGAGCGAGCTGCTCGACCTCGAACTCGGCCATGTAGCCGTTGCCGCCGAAGATCTGCACCGCCTCGAGCGCCACCTCCATGGCGGCCTGGGCGGCGTAGAGCTTGCCCGCCGATGCCTCGGCGAAGCTGCCCGGAGCGCCGGCGGCGGCCATCTCGATGTTGCGGAACACCTGGTTCTGGAGGTTCATCCGCGCCACCTCCATCTTGGCCAGCTTCAGCTGGATGAGCTGGAACTGGCCGATGGGCTGACCGAACTGGACGCGGTCGTTGGCGTAGGCGACCGACAGCTCCAGGCACCGCTCGACGATGCCGAGGGCCATGGCGACCACACCGGTGCGCTCCTGGCCGAAGGTGGCCTTGGACGCCTGGCGCCCGCCGGTCCCCTTGTAGGCCTCCTCGGACTCGCCGAGGAGCCGGTCGGACCCGACGCGCACGTCGTCGAGGAAGAGCTCGCCGGTCGGGCTCGAGTGCATGCCCATCTTGCGCAACGGCTTGGACTGCTCCAGGCCCTCCATGCCGGCGTCGAGCACGAACTGCAGGACGGTGCGGTCCTCGGGCGCGTTGCCCTCGTCGAGCTTGCAGATGAACACGATCGTGTCGGCGTAGGGACCGTTGGTGATGAAGGTCTTGGACCCGTTGAGCACGTACTCGTCGCCGTCGCGACGGGCGGTCGCCTTCATCGACCCGAAGGCGTCCGAGCCCGAGCCGGGCTCGGTGATCGCCCAGGCGCCGATCTTCTCCAGCGTGAGCAGGTCACGTCCCCAGCGCTCCTTCTGGGCGATGGTCCCCTTGGACATCACCGACGCCGCGGTGAGGCCCATCGACACGCCCATGGCGGTGACCATCCCGGGACAGACCCGGCACAGCTCGATGATCGGGATGATCTGGAAGGCGATGGCGTTGGCGTCGCGGGTGGCGCGCTCCTTGGCGTCCCCTCCGGTGCCCGCGTCCTGCGACGCCGCCCCGTCGGCCGCGGCGCGCTCGGCCGCGATGCGCGAGTCGAAGTTCGCCTTCTGCATCTCGGTCATGCCGAAGGTGGCGAACATCTTGCGCAGGAGGTCGTAGGGAGGCATGTCGCCGAACTCCAGGGCGTCGCGGTGGGGGCGGATCTCCTTGTCGACGAAGTCGCGCACCGCGGCGCGCACCATCAGCTGCTCTTCGGACCACTCGTACACGGCTCGCTCCTGTTCGGGGCCGGGGGTTCTTGACCGTTCGGTCAAGTGTAGGGCAGCACCGATCAGTCCTCGGCCGGCGGGATGTGGGGGGCGACCTCGCCCCACCAGCCCAGCTCGTCGGGCAGCACCGGCAGGCCCCGGTACGCCGCCACGTACTCGGGCGACTGGATCATCCCGTGCAGGAGCAGCAGGAGGGTCCAGCGGGCGTCGACCGACCCCCCGTCCTCGATCGCCTCGAGCGCCGTCACCTGCCCGGAGCGCATCTTCAGGTAGTTGCGGAACGACATCGACACGTGCATCTCCGGGGCCCCGAACGCGGGCTCGTCCTCGGTCGGGTCCGTCCAGTCGCTCACCAGCCAGGCGGTTCGGGACCCGTCGTGGTAACGGACGTCGCAGCGCTGGGTCCCGACCGGGGTGGCGAACACCTCGAAGCGAAGGCGGGCGGTGGCGTGCGGGACGCGGGCGAGGGACTCGAAGGCGGGGGCCGGCAGGTCGTCGAGCAGGGGCAGGGGCCGAATCTCGTCGCCCAACCGGAGGGCGGCGCCGGTCACGTCGTCGGGGTCGGCCACACCCCCCGGACAGGGACGCAGCGGCGAGCCGGGACGGATCAGCGCCCACGGTCCCGGTTCGTCGTCCTCGATCCAGTCGACCAGCACGCCGCTCTCGAAGCGCTGGTGGTGGTGGACGACCGTGCCGTCCTCCAGGATCGCCTGGTGGTGCACCGTCCCGGTGGCGTACTCCGGCAGGTGCAGGTCGAGCTGGCCCGACCCGTCCTCCCGGGTCGACTCCTGGTCGACCGACCGGCGGAACTGCGCGACGAATCCCATCGGTCAAGTCTGGCCCATTAGCGACCGGGTCGGGCTCAGCCCCGCGTCAGGACCTCACCACCACGTCGGCGGCGGGACCGGTGACGGGATCTGCCGCGGACTCCGCGGCGGCGCGGGCGTGGTAGCTCGAACGCGTGAACGGGCTCGACTCGACGTGCGCGATGCCCAGGCTGCGCCCGACGGCGGCGAAACCGGCGAAGTCGTCCGGGGTCCACCACCGGGCCACCGGCAGGTGGTGCGAGGTGGGCCGCAGGTACTGGCCGATGGTCACGATGGACACCCCGACCGCCGCGAGGTCCGCCAGCGTCGAGGTGATCTCGTCGCGGGTCTCGCCCAGACCGACGACCAGACCCGACTTCGTGGTGCGGCCGGCCAGCGCGGACCGGCCGAGCAGCGCCAGGGACCGGGCGTAGCCGGCCGACGGGCGCACGGCCCGTTGCAGACGGGCGACGGTCTCCACGTTGTGGTTGACCACGTCGGGCTCCGCCGCCAGCACCACCTCGAGGGCGGCGGCGTCACCCTTCAGGTCCGAGATCAGCACCTCGACGCGCGTTCCGGGGCGTCGGCGCCGCACCGCCGCCACGGTGGCGGCGACGTGCGCCGCCCCTCCGTCGGCCAGGTCGTCGCGGGCGACCATCGTGATCACGGCGTACGACAGGTCCATCCGCGCCACCGCGTCGGCGACCCGTTCGGGTTCGTCCGGGCTCGGAGGTTCCGGGTGCCGCGTGTCGACCAGGCAGAAGCCGCAGGCCCGGGTGCAACGCTCACCGCACACCATGAAGGTGGCGGTGCCGTCGGACCAGCACTCGCTGAGGTTCGGGCACCCCGCCTCCTCGCACACCGTGACGAGCCCCAGGTCGCGCACCGTCCGCTTGACCCCGAGCACGTCGGCGTCGAGGCGCACCCGGGCGCGCATCCAGTCCGGCTTGCGGTCGGTCAGCTCGACCCGGTCGGTCACGCCGGCCTCGGCCAGCCGGCCGAGCAGGCGCACCGAGGTGCCCCCGGCCACGGTGCCGCCGCCGCTCCCGCCCGAACCTGCGCCGGCTCCGCCGACCGTGGCGTTCGCGCCGGTGGTCGGCCGGCCCGGGCCGGCACCCCGGCTGAACGGGGCCAGGTCCGAGTCGTCGGGTGCCGCGCCGGCGTGGGAGCGCCGCCACACCACGTCGGAGCGGTCGACATCGAGTCCGTCGCCCAGGTCGTCGCTCTGGCCGCCGCGTGCCGCCCAGCCCGCCGCGAAGGCATCGGCGAACGCGTCGACCACCTCGGCCATGGATGCGGCGATCCCCTCGCGGACCAGGGAGGTGACGCCGTAGCCGGTGATCCCGCAGGGCACGATGTGCTCGAAGAACGTCATGTCGGGATCGACGTTGAGGGCCACGCCGTGCATGGTGCGGCCACGCTCCACCCGCACCCCGACCTGGGCGACCTTGCGAGCGTCCGCGGTGCCGGGCCGGATCCAGACGCCCGGGTAGCCGTCGTGGCGACCGACGTCGTCGGGGCCGAGACGGCCGGCCGTGTCGACCCGCCGGATCGTGTCGATCAGGACCGATTCGAGCAGGTGCACGTAGTCCCGCACCCCCAGCGCCCGCTTCGATCGCGCGGCCGGCTCCCCCGCCGCGGCGGGATCGACGGTGACGATCGGGTACGCGACGAGCTGGCCCGGACCGTGGAACGTGACGTCACCGCCACGGTCGACCTCGACGAGTTCGGCACCGACCGAGCCGGGGTCCACCAGGACGTGGCGGCCGTCCGCGTTGCGTCCGAGCGTGTAGGTGGGAGGGTGCTCGAGCAGCAGCAGGTGGTCGCCGATCTCCGGACCCGACCGACCGTCGTGAAGGGCGCGCTGCAGCGCCCACGCCTCGAGATAGGGGACGGTGCCGAGCCAGCGGATCCGCAGCGCCGTCACGTCAACCCAGCTCGACGGCCCAGTCCCGGGTCTCGATGATCTCCTTGAGCCGCGACATGAACGCCGCGGCGTAGGCGCCGTCGAAGGCCCGGTGGTCCCAGCTCAGCGTCAGGTTGCCCACGGAGTGGATCCCGATCGACTCGTTGCCGTGCTCGTCGAGCACCACGACCGGACGGCGCGACACCCCGTCGGTCGACAGGATCGCCACCTGGGGCTGGTTGATGATCGGGATCACCATCGCGGTGCCGTAGCTCCCGGAGTTGGAGATGGTGAAGGTCCCCCCGGTGAGCTCGTCGGGACCGAGCTGTCGGGACCGGGCCCGGGCGGCCAGGTCGGTGATCTCGCGGGCCAGCGCACGCAGGCGTCGGTCGTGCGCATCGGCGATGACCGGGGCGAGCAGACCCTGGTAGTCGAGGTCGACCGCGATGGCCAGGTGCACCTCGTTGTGCACGACGAGGTGTCCGTCGGCGACCGAGGCGTTCATGTGGGGGAACTCGTGGAGGGCGTCGACCACGGCCCGCGACACGAACGGCAGGTAGGTGAGGGCGAAGCCCTCCTGGTCCTTGAACGCGGACCGCTCGACGCGCCGGACGCGCTCGACCGCCTCGTAGTCGACCTCGACCATGGTGATCGAGTGCGGGGATGTGGCCACCGACATGACCATGTGGTCGCCGGTCATGCGGCGGATCTTGTTCAACGGCTCGACCGTGTCACCGCTGCCCGGTCGCATCGGCCCGCTGGACGGCGGCGCCGGACGGGACCGCGGCGCCGCCGGGGCGACCGCAGCAGGGCTGGGAGCAGGGCTGGGAGCGGCGACCACGGGTGCCGCCGAGGCCCGGGCGTCGATCACGTCGAGGACGTCCTCGCGCGTGATTCGACCGCCGACGCCGGTGCCGGCGATGGTGGCCGGGTCCAGCCCGTTCTCCTCGATCAGACGGCGGACCAGAGGCGACAGCAGCGCTCCTCCCGTCGCGGCCGGGGCTGGTGCAGGAGCCGCGGGGGCCGGAGCCGCGGGCGCCGGGGCTGTTGCCGGGGCCGTTGCGGGAGCCGCGGGCGCCGGAGCAGGAGCGGGTTCGGCCGGTGCAGCGGGAGCCGCGGCGGGCGCCGCTCCGGCGCCGTCGCCCAGCACGGCGAGCACGGTGCCGACGTCGACGGTCTCGCCCTCCTGGACCCGGATCTCCGACAGCACGCCGCTGGCCGGGGCCGGGACCTCGGTGTCGACCTTGTCGGTCGACACCTCGAAGAGCGGCTCGTCCTCGGTGACGGACTCGCCGACCGCCTTGAACCAACGGGTGATCGTTCCCTCGGTGACGCTCTCTCCGAGCTGGGGCATCACGATGTCGGCCATTGCCGTTCCTTTCGTCCGGCTCCTCGGCCGGCACCTCTGGATGCGATCGTATTCACCGGCGCGCGAGCCGGTGTCAGCCGTGCAGCGACCGGCCCGTCAGGGCCAGGACGGACTCGCCGAACAGCTCGGTCAGCGACGGGTGGGGTTGGATGAACGCGGCCACCTCGTCCGCGGTCGCCTCCCAGTTGACCGCCAGGTAGCCGCCGGAGAGCTGCTCGGTGACCCAGGGGCCGACCATGTGCACGCCCAGCAACTTGCCCGCCGAGCCGTCCGGCCGCTTCTCGGCGATGATCTTCACCAGGCCGTCGGTCTGCCCGATGATCATCGCCCGCGAGTTGCCTCCGAATCGGTGCTTGGATGTCACCACCTCGATGCCGGCCTCCTTGGCCGCCGCCTCGGACATCCCGGCGAAGGCGACCTCGGGCTGGCAGTAGATCGCCCACGGCACCTTGGAGTTGTCGACCGGGACGGCCTCCTCGCCCAGGATGTCCTTGACGACGCAGATCGCCTCGGCGAAGCCGACGTGCGCGAGCTGCGGCGTGGCGATCACGTCGCCGATCGCCCACACCGACGGCTCACCGGTCCGGTAGTTCCCGTCGACCTCGATGTGGCCCCGGTCGGTGATCCGCACCCCGGTGCCCTCGGCGATCACACCGTCGGTGAACGGCGAGCGGCCGACCGAGACCACCACCAGGTCGGTCTCGATCGACTCTCCGTCACCGAAGCTCACGGTGGTGGCGCCGCTCGACGACGGGGCGTGACCGGTGACCGCGACGCCGGTGCGCACGTCGATGCCCTTCTTCTTGAAGGACTGAAGGACGACCCGGGTCACGTCCTCGTCGCAGCCCGGCAGGATCTTGGGCAGCGCCTCGAGGATGGTCACCGAGGCGCCCAGGTCGGCCAGGGTGGACGCGAACTCGCAGCCGATCGCTCCCCCGCCGATGACGACGGCACGATCGGGGACGCCCGGGATGTGGAAGAACTCGTCGGAGGTCACGACCGGCCCGCCCGGCTCGAAGCCGGGGATGACCCGGGGCACCGAGCCCGGGGCGAGGATGACGGCGTCGCCGGTGAGCGTGACCGACTCGTCACCGCCGGCGACGGTCACCGTCCGGCCGGCGCCGAGGGTGGCGGTGCCGTCGAGGATCGTGACCTTGCGGTTCTTGAGCAGACCGGTGACGCCGCCGGCCAGCTTGTCGACCACCGCCTGCTTGCGGGCCAGCGTCGTCGACCACTCGAGGCCGATCGGCTCGACCTTGATGCCGAAGTCCTCGGCGTGGGCGATGGTGCGGACCACCGCCGCGGTCTCGAGCAGCTCCTTGGCCGGGATACAGCCCCGGTGCAGGCACGTGCCGCCCACCTTGTCCTTCTCCACCAGGGCGATGTTCAGTCCGGCGGACGCTCCGTACAGCGCCGCGCCGTAGCCCGCGGGCCCACCACCGATGATCACGAGGTCGAAGTGCGTCGTCTCCACGGGGCCGAGACTACCGATGCCGTCCCGTCGCCCAGGACGCGTCGTTCGAGGCCGTGGCGGGCTCAGATGATCTGGGCGGCCTGCACGGCGAACGCGACCAGGACCGCCAGGCCGCAGACGAGGGCGAGGATGATCAGCATCCGGGTGCTCACGCCGCCGAGGTTAGGGGTGGCCGGGACCCGGGGCACAGCCGGTAGCCTCGCCCCGATCCCGGCCCGCAGGAGGAGCAGAACGGTGCAAGACGCACTCGGTGAGGTCCAGTCCGTACTCGTCCTCGGCGGCGGATCCGACATCGGCCGCGCCCTGTGCGTGCGCCTGGCCCGTTCCCGCTGCCGGACCGTGGTCCTGGCCGGACGTCCCGAGGACGACATGGAGCCGGTGGCCGACGCGGCCCGCGCCGCCGGGGCGACCACCGTCGAGCTGGTCGAGTGGGACTCCACCGACGTGGCCAGCCACCGCAAGGTGATCGATGACGTGTTCGACCGTTTCGGGTCGATCGACCTGGTGTACGTCCCGGCCGGGATCCTCGGAAGCCAGGAGGCGTTCGACGCCGATCCGACGTTCGCGGCCAAGGCGGTGGAGATCAACTTCGGCGGCCTGGTGTCGGCCTGTCTGGTCGTGGCCGACCGCCTGGAGAAGCAGGGCTACGGCACCCTCGTGCTGATGTCGTCGGTCGCGGGTCTCCGCGCCCGCAAGGACAACTTCGTCTACGGCTCCACCAAGGCCGGGCTCGACGCCTTCGCCCAGGGACTGGGCGACTCGCTGCACGGTCGCGGCGTGCGGGTCGTGGTCGTCCGCCCCGGGTTCGTGCGGACCAAGATGACCGAGGGCATGGACGCGGCGCCGTTCTCGACCACTCCGGACAAGGTCGCCGAGTTGATCGTCGCCGGGTTGGCCAAGGGCCAGGAGATCGTCTGGGCCCCGCCGCTGCTGCAGTACCCGTTCTTCGTGTTCCGCCTGCTCCCCCGGTTCCTCTGGCGGATCGTCGCGGAACGCGCCGGGGGCTGAACACCGCGGACGGCTCGCGTCCGGCGGGGCCGCGTGCCTCCGCAGCGGGCGCCACGTATCGTCGTGCGCCATGACCACCGCGCCCTCCGCCCCGCCGACCGCCGGCGATCCGTCCGCCGCCACCTCGTCGACACCGACCTCGGTGTCGGCCAGTCGCCTGATCGGAGCGCCGGCCCAGCAGCTGTTCGACCTGGTCGCCGATCCGACCATGCACCCGGTCATCGACGGGTCGGGATCGGTCCGCCGGGTCAAGGGGACGTCTCGCAAGCTGGCCCTCGGCGACCGCTTCACCGCCAACATGCGCATCGGCGTCCCCTACGTCATCGCCAACACCGTCGTCGAGTACGCCGAGGGTCGGCGCATCGCCTGGGCGCATTTCGGCGGCTGGCGCTGGCGCTGGGAGTTCGAGGAGCTCGAGCCGGTCGACGGCGAGCCCATCACCCGGGTCACCGAGACCTACGACTGGTCCACCTCCCGCGCCGGCTCCGCCTACCCGACCCTGTTCGGACGCGACCGGAAGAACCAGGAAGCCATGACCCGGTCGCTGAACCGGCTCGCCGCCTACGTCGCCCACTCGGGCCAGCCGCTCTGAGCCGACGACGGCTCCGAGCACCCCGAGGACCCGCATGACCGGCTCGCTCGCCGCGTTCGACTTCGACGGCACGATCACCCGACGCGACACGCTCGTCCCGTTCCTGGCCCGGGTCGCCGGCCCGGCACGGTTCGCCGGCACGTGCGCCCGGCTCGGCCTGCTCGGGGCCCGGGGCTCCATCCCGGTGCGCGACCGGGACCGCGTCAAGGAGCACATGATCGAGCTGCTCCTGGGGGGAATGGCAGAGCACGACCTGCGGACCCAGGGCGAGCGCTACGCCCGCGACCTGCTGACCGGCGACCGGCTCCGCCCCGAGGTCGTGGCCCGGATCCACGAGCACCACCGGGCCGGCCACCGTTCGGTGCTCGTGTCGGCGTCGCTCGTGTACTACCTGGAGCCGATCGCCCGGGAGCTGTCGATCGACGACGTCATAGGCGTCGAGCCCGAGGTCGCCGGCGGCGTGCTGACCGGTCGACTGGCCCACCCCAACGTCCGGGCGGAGCAGAAGGCGATCCGCCTGCGGGAGTGGCTGGGAGCGCCCGCCCTCGGACCGATCGAGGACACGACCGTCCACGCCTACGGGAACAGCTCCGGCGACCACGAGCTGCTGGCGCTGGCCGATCGCGCCTGGTGGCTGGGCCGGTCGTCGAAGTGCCCCGACTTCGCCCGACCGTTCCGCCCCGGCACCGCGCTCTGCTGACCCGGCCTTGACGCGGAGCGGCCCGACCCCGAAGGGCCGGGCCGCACCCGAGCTCGCTGTCGACCGCGCGGGTCAGCTCACTTGGGCTGCATCCGCATGCCGGAGTCGATGCGGACCGACTCGCCGTTGATGTAGGAGTTGCGCAGCAGCTCGAGAGCGAGCGACGCGTACTCGGAGGCCTTGCCCAGGCGCTTGGGGAACAGGGTGCCGGCGCCGAGCTTCTCCTTGAACTGCTCGGCCGCCTCGCCCTGGCCGTAGATCGGGGTGTCGATCAGGCCGGGGATGATCGTGTTGCAGCGGATGCCCACCGCGGCGAGGTCACGGGCGATGGTGAGGGTCATGCCGACCACGCCGGCCTTGGACGCCGTGTAGGACACCTGACCGATCTGGCCCTCGAGCGCGGCGACCGACGCGGTGTTGACGATGGCGCCGCGGGCGCCGTCCTCGTCGGGCTCGTTCTGCGACATCGCCGTGGCGGCAAGGCGGCACACGTTGAACGTGCCGATCAGGTTGATCTCGACGACCTTGCGGAAGATCTCCAGGTCGTGCGCCGACTCGTAGGTGCCGTCCCGACCGATGGTGCGGGTGGCCCAACCGATGCCGGCTGAGTTGATCACCGCGCGCAGCGGGCCCATCTCCTTGGCGGCGTCGATCGAGGCGATGACCTGGTCGGTGTTGGTCACGTCGCACTCGACGAACGCGCCGCCACCGATCTCGGCCAGGATGGCGTCGGCCTTCTCCTTCTGGTGGCCGAGGTCCATGATCACGACCTTGGACCCGGCCTCCGCGAGGGCTCGGACCGTGGCCTCACCGAGGCCCGAGGCGCCGCCGGTGACGAGTGCAGATGCTCCGTTGAGTTCCAGCATGGCGGGCACTGTATTGACCGGGTGGTCAAGAACGCCAGCCCGGCCGTGGGTCATCGGGCACCCGGTCCTCACAGCGGACCGGCGGCGGCCGATGGGAGCCCATGACGACCAGCACCGCGGCCCCCACCGACTCGACTGCCCGGTTCCAGCCGACCTGGGAGTCGGTGTCCACCCACACCGTCCCCTCCTGGTACGACGACGCCAAGCTCGGCGTGTTCCTGCACTGGGGTCTGTACTCGGTTCCGGGGTGGGCACCGCAGGTCGACGACATCCAACAGCTGCTGCGCGACGAGGGCCCCGAGGCCATGCTGCGCGCCAACCCGTACGCCGAGTGGTACCGCAGCTCGATGCAGATCGAGGGCAGCCCGACGCAGCGCCACCACCGAGAGCTCTACGGGGACGCCCCCTACGACGACTTCATCACCGCGTTCGACGACGGGTCGCGCTCGGCGGACCTGGACGAGCTCGCCGGGGTCTGCGAACGGGCCGGCGCCCGCTACGTGGTGCTCACCACCAAGCACCACGAGGGCTTCACGCTGTGGCCCTCCGCCCAGCGCCACCCCGTCAAGGGCGCCTACCGCGCCGAGCGCGACATCGTCGGTGAGCTGACCGGTGCCGTCCGCGCCCGCGGCATGCGCATGGGGCTGTACTACTCGGGCGGCTACGACTGGCCCTGGAACGACGCCGTCATCGCCCGCCCCGCCGACACCACCCTGGCCGTGCCGGCCGATCCGGCCTACAACGCGTACGCCACCGCGCACGTCCGCGAGCTGATCGACCGCTACGCCCCGTCGGTTCTGTGGAACGACGTGTGCTGGCCCGCCGGCGGCGACCTGGCCGCTCTGTTCGCGCACTACTACAACACCGTCGACGACGGCGTGATCAACGACCGGTGGCTCCAGCCGTCAGGGCCCCGAAACCGCCTCACCGACGCCGTCACTTCGGGTCTGGGCGAGCTGGTCCAGGCCGCCTGGCAGCACCTGCCCGAGCGGTGGAAGTCGCTGACCTTCCCCGGCGCGAACCACTACGACTTCAACACTCCCGAGTACGCCCGCTTCGACGAGATCCGGGACAAGAAGTGGGAGGCGACCCGCGGGGTCGGCCACTCCTTCGGCGCCAACCGCAACGAGCGACCGCGGGACATCGTGACCACGACCGAGCTCGTCCGCATGCTCTGCGACGTGGTGTCCAAGAACGGCAACCTCCTCATCGGGATCGGCCCGGGCCCCGACGGGACCGTCCCCGACCAGCAGGTCGCACCGCTGCGGGGACTCGGCGACTGGTTGGCGGTCAACGGACCGGCCATCTACGGCACCAGGCCGTGGGACGTGGCCGCGACCATGACCTCGGAGGGCACCGAGGTCCGCTTCACCTGTCGAGCCGATGGCACCGACGGCGCCGAGGGCGCCGTCCACGCTCTGCTCATCGACCTGCCCGGGCGTCGCACCTTCACCCTCCGCGACGTCGACGCCACCGACGTCGACCGCGTCGCCCTGCTCGGCCTCGACGAGCCGATCGGCTGGCGGGTCACCGACGACGCTCGGCTCGAGGTCACCCTGCCCGAGCGGCTGCCCGTGACCGCGGCGCACACCCTGGTGCTGACGGGCCGTCCCCGCAGCACCGCTGCCGCGACGGACTGACGACCACTACGGATTGACGACCTCGATCCGGGCGCCGATCACCCGGTAGGTGTCGAGCGCCCGCTGATCATCGGTGGCGAGGAGCGCCCCGTGATCGCGTGCGACGGCGGCGACGAGCGCGTCGTACACGGCACCGCCGGAGATCTCCCCGCCTTCGAGCTCCGCCAGGACGACTGGTCGGCATCGCGGAGCTCCTGCACCTGCTGTGCGGTCAGCACCTCGCCCGACGGAGGGATGACCAGGGTGTCGAGACTTCCGGCACACCCGCGTTTCCGAGTGGGTCCGCCGACGGGTCGGTCGGCAAGACTCGGCCGCGATGGTCACGACCCCGGACCGAGCCGTCATGCGGTGGCTGTTCGCGTTCAGCGGCGTGGTCGCCGCGCTCATCGTGTTCGGTGGCTTCGTCCGACTGACCCGCTCCGGTCTGTCGATCGTCGAGTGGAAGCCGGTGACCGGCGTGGTGCCGCCGATCGGCGAGCAGGCATGGCACGACGCGTTCGCCGCCTACCGACGCAGCCCCGAGTTCCTGATCGTGAACTCGTCGATGACCCTCGACGAGTTCCAGCGGATCTTCCTGATCGAGTGGCTGCACCGCCTGATCGCCCGTCTGGCCGGCTTCGCCTTCCTGATCCCGTTCGCCGTCTTCGTCGCCCGCCGGCGGATCCCCCGGCGCGACCTGGGTCCGTACCTGGCCATGGGCTCGCTGTTCGTGCTCCAGGCCGTCGCGGGATGGGTCATGGTGGCGAGCGGCCTGGAGTCCCGGCCGTCGGTGAGCCACATCAACCTGAGCGTGCACCTGCTCCTGGCGTTCACTCTGTTCGCCCTGGCCCTGTGGACCGCCCTGGAGCACCGGTCCGCCCCGGTGGTCCCCCGGCGAGGCGCGGTGTGGTCACGCTCATCGCGCCTGGTCGCCGGCTTCGTGGCCGTGCTGGCCGTGCAGATCCTCTACGGCGGGTTCACCGCCGGGCTCAAGGCCGGCTGGGTGTCGAACACGTGGCCGCTGATGCTGGGAGCAGTTGTCCCGGAGACCGCTTTCGGGTCGGTGGCGGATCTGGTCGAGTCACCGATCACCGTCATGTGGATCCACCGCTGGCTGGCCTTCGCGGTCGCGGCCATGGCTGTCGTGTCCGCGCTGGGTGCACGCGAGCGGCGGGCCGACACCGACGTGCGACGCGGCACCGACGCGATCGTCGGCCTGGTCTGCGTGCAGATCCTGCTGGGGATTGCCACCGTGATGACCTCGGTGAACATGGCCCTGGCGTTGTCGCACCAGGCGGCTGCCATCGCCCTGTTCGCCTCGGGCGTGTTCACCCTCCATCGGCTTCGTTCCCTCGACGGGTTCGCCGCGGTCGCGCCCCCGTTGCATGACGCGCCCGGTGACATGTCCAGCACCGCAGGTGCAGCTCGTCGATGACGGTGCGGCCGCTGACCGCGTACGGCGGATCGTGGTCGAACTCCAACAGGTTCCTGGCCCCGCAGTCCACACAGCCCTGGTCGCGTTCCCGGACCACCCGCTTCTGACGGGTGCTCGGATGGCGATGCCGGCCTGACGCGTCGATCGGCCGACCGTGAGCGTCGTGGATCAACGCCCGCAGGAAGGATCCCGGCACCAACTTCTCGAGCACCGAGCCCGCCAGCGGTGTGCCGTCATCGAGGCTGCAGCCGTCGCCCCGCACGTGCAGCACCACCTCGGTCGTGACGCCGAGGCCACCCCCGGTCACCAGCCCGACCAGAGCATCGGCTCGCTGCTGGGACACCGACGGCCACCGCTGCGTGCCGTCCACGGACGCGTCCGCGGACGCGTGGGCCGGTCCCCGGTAGGCCATCACCGACGAGTCGATCGCCGCGATCACCGCCGCCGCGTCCGCGGGCGCCAAGCGGAATCTGCCGACCACCATCCCGTCGATGTCCGTGCGCCACGACACCTCCCGGGCGGCGCGATGACGGTCCTCGGTATCGGCCGGCTCCTCGTGACCGGCCAGCCAACGGGCCAACTCGACGCCCAGCCGACCTGCAGGGACCCGCTCCGCGATCTGCAACAACTCCCCCTCGAGCTCCGGGCTCGCGACCCGGGTCAGCTGGCGGACCTTGCTGTAGGAGATCCGCCCCGACGAGAACGCCGCGTCGATCTCGGGCAGCCCAGCCAGAGCCCGGCCGATTCGCAGCCACTCCCGGGCCGTGCACACCTCCACGTCCAGCACCGACGCCACCCAGTGCGCACAGGTCCGGGATCCGTCCAGGACCCAGTCCCCGCTCGAGTCGAGGTCGTGCACCAGGTGAACCAACCGGCACAGAGCCCGGGCCCATGCGGAGCCGACCGCCACCACCTCGGCACGCAGGTCCACCCCCGGGGCTGGATCACCGGCGCCGCTGCAACGATCGGCGGCGTCCCCGTCAGCCGAGCTCGCCCCGGCAACAGCGAGCGACGTGACATCAGATGATGTGGCAGCAGAGGACGTGGCGACGGACATGGCGGTCTCCCCATGGGACGGACACCCGGGGCATCCGGATGTTCAGGAGGACCGCCTTCCGAGCAGGCAGTCGAGCTTCGCTCGACCAGCGTATTCACCCGGTCTGACACTCCCGCCGATGGGCGAGCTCGATCACGCGTCCGCGGACGCGCGATCGAGCGGTCCAGCGGATCTGGGGCTCGGAGGATTCACTCGTCAGAGATCCAGTCCCATCGGACATGGAGCGCGCTGCGGGATGGGCGCACGATGACATGGGCAGATCGGGTCGGTCGCTCCGGCCCGTCCACTGCCCCCTCGACCGGTGGAGGTATCCCATGTCGTACGGAATCGTTCTGGAGTTCGAGGGCGTCGGCGAAGACGCCTACTGGTCGGTCAACAAACGGCTCGGCATCGACACCGACGCACGGACCGGATACCCCGACGGCCTCCTGGCCCACGCGGCGGGACCGACCGCCTCGGGCTGGATCGTCGTCGAGGTGTGGGACGAGCGGTCCTCGCAAGAGAGGTTCATGGCGGAGCGTCTGGGTGCCGCCCTACAGGCGGAAGGACTGCCGGCGCCGTCGAGGGTCACCGACTCCGAGCTGGTCAACGCCCAGGCACTCGGCTGAACCGAACCGGTGCACTCCGGTCATCGACGCACAACAGTGATCGTGCACTGGGGTCCCGGCGCGCGAGCCAGGCGACCATCAGCAGTCACGAGCGGGCTCTCGAGCGCCTCTGCAAGTGCGACGTACGTCGCGTCGTAGGCGCTGAGGTTCTCACGCAGCTCCCACACACGACCCAGGAGACCTGAAGCCGGGACGCGCTCGATGCCCAACCGCTGCCAGACGTCGATCATCCGTTCAGCGGCCCCGACGTCGAGATCACCGCGAAGCACTCGCCCCCTGAGGGCGTGGACGACCTCCGAATCGGCCAGATGGGGGCAGGTGGCGGCTTGTGCTGCCAACATCGCCCTCGCATCGCCGTCGTTCATCAGACCCAGCACCGCGGCCGAGGCATCGATCACGATCAACGGGTTGCTCGCCCGGCCTCGACATCTGCGACGACGGCATCGGCGTCGACTCCGAGGTCCGGCAGCCCGGCCAGCAGCGCAGGGTTGTCGGCGCGACGTGAGATGGAAGCGAGCTCGCGCGTGGCGAACGCGGAGAGCGACAGGCCCTCCCTCTCAGCGAGACGCTCCAAGCGCTCGCCGACCTCGTCAGGCACGTTCCGCAGGTACAAGGTCCGCATGTCGCATAATGCTAGCATTGCGCTTGCATTTCGCAAGGGTACTGATCACAGCGAGACCGCACCTCCGCCCAGGCTCCGCGTCGGCCACGAGGAAGGCATCGATCGCCATCTCCGACCCAGCGCCGACGGTTCCGACGGAGGTCCGGCCCGTGGGCGACCGTCGACGACAGACTCCGCGCGTCGACGAGCGGGCGGAGCTCCTCGAGTTGCGGTGCTGATCTTCCGGTCTCAGACGAGCAACTCGACCGCCACGTCCAGGAGCCGGTAGGTGCTCTGCGCACGTCGGTCCCGGGTGGCGAGCGGGAGGCCCGCCGACCGCGCCGCGAGGGCGACCAACCCGTCGTAGGTGGCGCCGCCAGCAACACCTGCGGCAGCGAGGACGGCTGGCGCGGAACGGACCGACCTGCTGTCGAGGAGCGCCGCCGACTCGAACCGCTCCCGCAGCAGCCGGACCGCGTCCGCCGGGGCGACGCGTGCGTCGCCCGGCAGCCGGGTGAGGACCGCGTACGTCTCGTGGAGGGCGTGACCGGCGAGCGCAGCCGCCCGATCTCCGAGCGCCGCACTGACCGACCGGTGAGCGACGTGCGACGTCACGAGCAACGGGACGGCCACGCTGGTGTCCAGCACCAACTCGGTCATCGTCGGCCGGCGTCGACCAGCGCCAGCACGTCGTCATCAGTGACCGGAGTGTCCGCGACGGCCACGAGCCGACCGTCGCGCTCCTCGAGCCGGGCGGTACGGCTCACGGGGGTGACGTGCAGCCCATCCCCGTACTCGCTGACATCGACCTTCGTCCCCGGGGTGAGACGCAACCGATCCCGCAAGGCCTTGGGGACGACGATCCGGCCGACCTCGTCGACGGTGGCTTCCATGGGAACACGCTACCAGTTCGTTCCCAGTTGACGCTGCGGACGAACCGCGGTGCACCAGCTGACGGTCACGAGCCGCCTCGATGGGGGTGTCCCGCCTGCTGGTCAGACTGCGTGGACACCGCTCACGCTGGTGGATGCCAGGCCTGAACTCGGTCCGCCCACCGGCTACCCGGCAACGCCAGCGCCCCGCCCGGCGCATCAAGGCGAAGGGCTCGGTGAGCGACCTCGTCGCGGATCAGCGGCGGTGATCGTCTACGTCGGCACTTCCTCGCTGCTGAAGCTCCTCATCGACGAGGACGGTTCTGAGCGAGCTGAGCTGATCTGGAACAGCGCGGATGTGTTGGCATCGGTTGCGTTGGTGGTGGTCGAGGGGCGAGCCGCACTCGCAGCAGCCCAGCGCGGCGCGCTCCTCGACGCCCGTCAGCATCGGCGGGCCCGCCAAGCGTTCGAGATTCTGGTTGGGGCGCTCTCGATCGTGGAGGTCTCGGAGGCGCTCATCGTGGACGCGGCGGATCTCGCGGAGGCCGAGGCGCTCCGTGGCTACGACGCGGTCCACCTGGCCGCTGCGGTCACGGTTGGGGCGACGGTGTTCACGAGCGCCGACAGCGAGCTGTGCGCGGCGGCGCAGCGGCGCGGTCTGCACATCGCGAACCCGCTGAGCGAATAGCCGGCATCACGACCCGCTCGGCGGCGGACCCCAGCCGCCGCCTCCGGGCGTCAGCACTCGCAACACGTCGCCGGCCTCGAGCTGGATCGTGCACTCGGCTCACCCGACGACGGCTCCACACCCTCGATCACCGAACGGGGCGCGTCGGCCTTGACCTCCCCAGTCAGGCCGAGCCGCTCAGACCCGGCACCGATCCAGCGGCCCGGCGCCTCACCCGACGAGAGGTAGTAGTCGTCGCACTCGTTGGCGATGACCTCCAGGTAGTAAGCCGCCGGGTCGCCCAGTGTCCGTCCAGGTCGAGCAGGGAACGGTGGCGATGTCGATGCTGCTCGCCAGCTCCGACCACTCGCGCAGGTAGTCGAGCCCGTTCCGCCCGCCCTCGCTGTTGTCGACGATGAACAGCGGCCCTTCAGTCACGCTCGACCACATTGGAGGAGGCGTCGCCAGGCGGCAACTCGCGTTGGGCGTCGAGGGCAACGTGTTCTCGGAGGTAGTCCCGCAGGTACGGCATCGTGAAGTCGACCCATCCATGACCAACCGGCTCGATGAGCTCGGATGCGATGAGACGCAGCCGGTACTGGCTGGCGTAGTTGGCGTCGACGTTGAGCCTCGAAGCGATGTCGCTCATCTTCGAAGGCCCGTCGTCGTGAGCCATGGCGAGCAGGAACGTGCGGGCCACTCCAGGCAGGTCGGCGAGAGCCGGCTCGTGGACCAGCGATCCGAGGCGACGACGAGCGGCGACGATCCCCGCCTCGACATCGTCCCCGGAGACGTCGCGATGGCGCGGCTGCTGCCGCCAGATGTGGTATCCGATGAGCTGGATGAGGAACGGGTAGCCACCGGTCGCCTCGGCGGCGCGAGCCGCGAGTTCGGGGGCGATCCGCCGATCGGCGTGCTCGATCGGCTCGGTGATGGCCGTGGCCACCTCAGGAAGTGCGACTGGACCAAGCGAGTGACGGTCAGCTCGACGCAGGAACGTCAGGACGTCGTCGTTCAGCACCGCGCTCACCGCGGACGGCAGCCCCGCACCGACGAAGGCGATCTCGCGTTCCTCGCGCACCAGATGCTGGAGAACAGTTGCCACCTCGCGCAGCTCCGGCACCACTTGGTGGTGGATCTCGTCGAGGGTGAGGAGCAACCCGGCACCGTTGCCGGCGAGAAGGTCACATGCGGCGGTGAGCTGCGTCCGAAGCGCCGGTGCGACCTCGTGCGCTTCGCTGGTCGCCCAGGCCGCTCCTCCGAGTCCCATCGGCGCGCTGACACCGGTCACCTTGGTCTCCGAGCCGTCCGGGTCGATCTCGCTGAGCAGCGCCGGCAGATGTTCCCGGACGAGGCGGTTCACCAACCCCTCCGTCGCGGTCTCGGAGATGACCCGCCACCCCTGCCGGCGAGCGAGATCCTCGACCTCGTTGAGCATCACGGTCTTCCCAGTCCCCCGCGCTCCCGTGTAGAGGGTCATGCGCCCGGGCGCCCCGGGGCCGTCCTCGAGAGCAGCCACGAAGTCGTCCAGCAGGTCCGACCGGCCAACGAGCAGCGGTGGGGAGACGCCGAAGGTCGGCGTGAACGGGTTCCTGGCCACGCCGCACCGTACCCTGCCAAGCCATTAGAGGTTGTTAGATCTGTTAGAGATCGTTAGACGGACGAGGTGTGCCCCAACCGCCGCCGCCAGGAGCCAGCATCCGGAGGACGTCGCCGGCCTTGAGCTGGATCGTGCACCTATCGGGGAGGCGCTCAGCTCGGGCTTCTTCGCCCGACGGCAGCAGCCAGTTCTCTCCGACCGCTCCGGGCTCTCCACCGGCGAGGCCCCACGGCTGCGAGACGCGTCGCTCGGTGATCAGCGACACGGTCGCGTCCTCGAGCACCTGGAGGTGTCGCTCGATGCCCTCGCCGCCAGCGGATGACCCGGCACCACCACTCCCCCGTCGTAGCCGGTAGCGCAGCACCCTCAGCGGAAACGACCGCTCCAACGCCTCGATGGGCGTGTTCTTCGTATTCGAGCCGCCCTCCACCTCCGGCTACCGGAACCGGGGTCGGAGCCGCCCGAAGTTCGGCGAGCTGCGGGAGCTGATCCGTACCGGCGAGGTCGACTGCGTGATCGCCTACAAGACCGACCGGCTCTCCCGTGGCGGCGGACCGGGGTGGGCCGCTGGTCGATGCCTTCGAGGACGCCGGCCGTGACCCCGACAAGACGGTGGCGACCACCGATGGTTGGGTGAGCGAGTTCGAGTTCGAGATCGGCACTCGCTCGGCCATGGACCGAGAGGAGTCGAAGAAGACCTCCGACCGGATGCTGGCCGTGCGCGCCCGCGAGGCGCGCGAGGGCGTCCCACGCATCGCCGGGCGCCGGGCCTACGGCTGGAACTACGACATGACCGAGCACGTCCCCGAGGAGGTCGCCCGCATTCATGAAGCCGCAGAGCGGGTCCTCGCCAGCGAGTCGGTGTGGAGCATCTGCGACGACGGGAACACCCAGGGGGTGCCGACAGTGACCGGTCGCCCGTGGACGATCACGTCGATCCTGACGTCCGGGCGGATCGCGGGCCTGCGCGAGCACAAGGGCGTGCTGGTCGCCATGGGCCAATGGGAGCCGATCGTCACCGAGGAGCAGCACCAGGCCCTCGTGGTGGCACTCGCCCCGAAGCGGGCGAAGCCCCGCAAGGGCCGGACCTACCCGCTCACAAGCCTCATGCGCTGTGGCCTGTGCGGCGGACGGATGCGCTCACTACAGCGCGAGGGCGGTCGGCGCACCTACGCGTGCCGGAAGGGACCAGGTCTCGACGGCTGCGGCCGAGTCAGCATCCGCGCCCCCGAGCTGGAGCAGTACGTGCGAGACCTGATCTGCGGGATGCTCGCCGACCCCGTCACCCGAGCGGCGATGGCCCGCCTCGACACGGGCGACGAGGATGAGGGCGACGGCTCGCTCCTGGAGGCCCTGCGGGAGATCGATGAGAGACGCCAGCGGCTGATCGACCTGTACACCGACGGCGACATCGACCGCGCCAGCTTCCGCACCCGCAAGGACCGCCTCGACGACGAGGCCCGAGAGGTCGAAGCGCAGATCGCCAACCGCACGGGCACCCGGGTTCTCGCCGAGGTCCCCGGCACCTACGAGGAACTCGTCGCGGCCTGGGAGGAGCGAGGCATCGACTTCCAGCGCCGCCTGATCGAGACGCTGCTGCACCCAATCGTCGTCAACCCGGCCAGGAGCAGGAAACGCGCCTTCGACCCCGGCCGTCTGGAGATCGTGCCAAAGGCATAGCGTCACTGAGCAAGCGCCGGCCTGGCCGTACGCTCATTCGTCGTGGCGCTCTCACGACGAGATCGAATCCGCCTCAAGACGCAACTCATCGAGGCACTGGCGAACCCCGAGTGGACGTGGGATCGAACGAACGTCCTCCTCAGTGAGTTCGGCTTCGGCAGCCTCAGCGACGATCGATTCGCCCCGTCCATCGCCGAGATGATCACCGACGCCACCGACGAGGTGGTCGTCGAGATGTACTCGGTGGTGATGGACGTCGATGCGGACGAGGTGCAGGAAGCTGTCGCTATCGGAGCGGACGATGGCAACTGGAAGCGCGGCTACGCACGCGTGTTCCTCTCGCACTCTGCCCTCCACAAGCAGTTCGTCGGCGAGGTGGCTTCTGAACTGGCAGTGGTGGGCATCCACGGCTTCGTCGCCCATGACGCTATGGAGTACAGCAAGCCGTGGCAGATCCAGATCGAGCAAGCGCTGCGCACGATGCAGGCCTTCGTCGCTCTCGTTCATCCCGAAGTCAATCAGAGCGCATGGTGCCAGCAGGAGATCGGCTGGGCACTCGGACGCCGCGTGCCGCTCTACGTCTTGAGACTCGGAGCTGACCCGGCGGGCTTCATCGGTCGCGACCAGTGGCCGAGTGCCGCCTCCCAAACGCCGAAGCAGGTGGCGGCAACCATCGCAGGATGGGTTACCAGACTCCCTGACCTCGGGCCTTCCGTCTTCGAAGGGCTGCTCGAAGCGCTTCGTTCAGCCCAGAACTACATGGACGCCGGGGCAACGGCGGAACGGATCGAGGCGCTCGGGTCCCTTGAGGAGGACCAGCTCGCTGCCATCGATCACGTCTGGTGGACGAACGACCAGCTGTACGGGGGTGTGCTTCCGAGCCGCGCCATGCAGAGGGTGTACGCCAGCCACAGCCGGGCATGGCCGCCACCGAAGCCCGACCCCTCGCGAACCCAACCGGAGGAGGAGCCGTTCTAGGCAGGCGCCCAGTTCACCCATCGGAGCGGACAGCTAGCTCGCTTGGCGAAACGCCGAGCGATTCCGCTGATCTGGATCGATGATTCGGCGCGCCTCGCTGAGTACGTCGAGCGACGTGAGCGACTGCGGGAGCCCTGCCTCGACACGATCTTTCGGGCGTGCTGCACCGCCGGATGCTGTCGCTCGTCGAGATCAAGCCGAAGCTGCGACTCGTCGACTGGGCGAGCACGCCGGGTCACAGGCCGAGGCCTCCGCGATCATGCGCAGTCTGCTTGGCGGTGCTGACCGCCAGGGCTCGGCGGAGGTCGTCGGCCGGCCGGGCGGCGGGCTCCTGGCGTGCGACGGCATAGACGTGGTTGCGCTCGCGTCCTCGGGTGATCGAGGTGTAGCCGGCTTCCTTGTGGAGGGTGTCGTCGCCGAGCACGAGGGCGACATCGCAGGTCATGCCCTGGCTCTTGTGGATGGTCATGGCGTAGCCGTGGGTCAGGTGGCCCGCCGCTACGTAGTCGATCGGGAGTGCGAGACGGTCGCCGTCGCTGGTCTCGACTTGGACTGCCTCAGGCCCCGCCCCGGTGACGGTGGCGACGGTGCCGTTGACGATGCCGATCTTGCGGTCGTTGCGCAGCGCCAGTACCCGGTCGCCGACGCGCAGCTCGAGGTCCTCCGAGTTCAGGACGACGGGTCCGAGGCGGTCGTTTGCGATGAGGTGGAGCCGGGCTCGTTGGTTCAGGTCGGCGACGTCGCTGCGGTGCAGCGCCAACATCACGGCGTCACGGCCGGTGGTGTGGCTGAGGTACCAGTCCTCGGCCATCCGGCCATGAACGCGATCGGCGTTGTCCCCGATCGTGAGAGACCCACTCTGCTCCATGCGCAGCAAGGCCTGATCGGTGTGGCCGTCGCGCAAGGCAGCGGCGGTCGCCTGCTGGGCTCGGTCGGTGAGTCGCCGATTCTCGGTCAGTTCGGCGTGTCCAAGGCGCCTGATGAGGGAGGCGAACAGGCCACCGGCTTCGATCTCGGCGAGCTGCTTCGGGTCACCGACGAGCACGAGCTTCGCTCCGGCCTTGGCGGAGTGATCGATGAGGCGGTGGAGCTGGCGAGTGCCCACCATTCCGGCCTCGTCGAGAACCAGGACGTCGGTTCGGTACAGCCGGTCTCGGCCCGAGTCGAGGTCCTGGAGCAGGGATGCGATCGTCTGGCTCGGGATGCCCGACCCGGACTGGAGTCCGCGTGCCGCCTTGGCAGCGAGGGCAGCGCCGCGCACTCGCAGTCCGGTGCGGTGCCATGCGTCGCGGGCAGCGTCGAGGGCGAAGGTCTTGCCGGTGCCTGCCTGGCCGACGATCACGGCCACCGGCGCGTCGGTGACGGTCACCCGCTTGACACCCAGAGCCTGTTCGACGCTGATCGACGGCCGGGCCCGGACCGCGAGCATCAACGAGCGGGGATCGACCGCGACGGTCCTGGGTCCGTCGATGGCACGGCGGAGCGCGTCGGCCTCAAGCGCCAGCATCTCCGGGGTCGTCCAACACCCGGCCGCGACATCGATGACCGCGTCGCTGGCGAGGTAGTGGTCGGCTCGCAGGCGGATGGCGTCGTAATCCAGTCCTTGAGTTGCGGTCTCGGCGACAGCCCGGATCACCTGGCGACGATCGAAGGTGGCGTCCTGCTCGGTCAGCAACGCGCCGAGCTCCTCGTCGCTCGCCACGACCATGCGGTGCGGGGCGGTCGGGACCTTGCCGGTGAACCCGAGCTCGCCAGCCCGTCGTCGCCACCCTTCCCGCAGGATCTCCTCGTCGACGATCTCGGGCTTGGCCGGGCGGCTGTCGAGCGTGGCTACCTGCGCCCCGTGCGCCGAGCGCACGCCGTGTTCGGCCATCACCACTTCGATCTCGATTCGGCGGCGGCTGAACGCCCGGCGCAGCTTCGTCGGGAACCCGACGACCTCCCCCACCCCCGGCGCCGACGGTTCGAACCGGACGCCGAGTCGCTCGCCCAGCTCGTGGCGCAGTACGGACTGGTAGACGAACCCTGCGGTCTTGCCGTGCTGGTAGATCGCCGGGGTGTGCAGCGCGCTCCACCGGCCATCCGGACCGAGGGCCATGTTCGCTGTCACCAGGTGGGTGTGCAGGTTCGGGTCGGCCTCTCGGCTCGTCCTATGCCGGAACGCGGCGGACACCAGCCCGCCACCCTGATGACGGGCGGCGCCGGCCTTGCCACGGCGGACCACGCACGCCTCGTCCTCCAGATACCGAACCGCCGAGCCTACGGCCACGTCGTGCGCCGCCACTACCTCGGTGGCCAGTCCCTCGTCGCCGAGGCCCCACAGCAGCGACACCGACTTCGGCGCCGACAGGGTCAGGTCGAATCCCTTGATCTTCCGCCACCTCGTCAACGGATCCCGCGACGAGGGGTCCACACCTTCGATCACCGAGCGGAGCGCGTCGGCCTCGACCTGCCCGGTCAGGCCGAGCCGCTCAGCCCCGGCACCGATCCAGCGGCCCGGTGCTTCACCCGACGCGAGGTAGTAGTCGTCGCGCTCGTTGGCGATGACCTCCAGGTAGTACGCCGCCGGGTCCGGGGCCGCGGTGAACTTCGCGATGCTCAGCACACCTACGTAGGCCCTGAAGGCCCCGAAAACCGCGCGATCAATCGCGGATTTCTCAAACGAGAGGCGTCGGCAGCCCACCGGCGACCTCCCGCCGCGCCTCCCGCTGGCTATCCCGTTGACCACCCGGCGGCCACCCGGCGGCCACCCGGCGGCCACCCGGCGGCCAATCGGACACCCCCGGTGCAAGTGTGTGGAAGATCGACGGGAGGGTTGGCGCCGCCCGGTTCGATGTCACTGGGGCTGCGTAGCCTCCGGCTCGGAGGTTCCGATGGCGACGACGATGTCAGCGCTACCCGTTCAGGACCGACCGCGAGAACGGTTGCTCGCGCTCGGCGCCGGCGCGCTCAGCGACCAGGAGCTGCTGGCCATCCTCCTGCGGAGCGGCACCCGCGGCACCGGCGCCCCCGAGCTGGCGGCCTCGCTCCTGTCGGCGCACGGCGGAGTCCACGGTCTCGCCTCGGTACTGCCCGAGGAACTGGCCGCCGCGACCGGGGTTGGACTCGCGAAGGCCGCGTCACTGGTCGCCGCGTTCGAGCTCGGGCGCCGCGCTGGGCACCCCGAGGAGAAGGTGGTGATCCGATCCGCCGAAGACGTGGTGCGGGTGGCTCGCCGCCACCTCGACGGGCAACGGCGCGAGCGCGTCGTGGTCCTCGTGTGCGACGCGTCGAACCGCCTCACGCACACAATCGTGGTGTCAGAGGGCTCCGTCGACCGCTCGGCGGTGCCCGTCCGCGAGATCCTCAACGCCGTGCTGCGCCACGACGGCCGGGCCTTCGCCCTCGCTCACAACCACCCGAGCGGGAACGCGGAACCCAGCTCCGCCGATGTTCAGGCGACTGCGGACGTCCAGGACGCGGCCGGAGTGGTCGGCCTCCGATTCCTCGGCCACGTCGTCGTTGCGCACAAGGCTTGGGTGCAGGTTCAGCCAAGACCTGCGAAGGCTTGATTGAGCGCCGCGGGAACGAGCGCGTCCGTGCGATCGACTGACGCCCCGCGTCGATTGGACAACGCAACCACCGACGCGATCTGACGCGCGATCGCCGCCTGCTCATCCAGGGGTGGGACCCAGATCTCGGCGCGCAGGAACTCACTCGGATTGATGCGGCGGCGGCGGACCATGCTCCCCCGCGCCATTCGATCAAGTTCCGCCCAGAAGACGGGAGACCGCGCCACGCCATCGAAGAAGCCGGGGAGCAAGGCTGACCTGTCGACCTTGAAGACCGGATACTCGGACGACACGTAGCACCCGTCAAACGGCGGCGGCACGACAGCGACGGCACCCTCCCACCCATTCAGCTTGCTCACGACGACGTCGCCGATCGCCAGCTTCGAGAACTCCTTGTAAGAGGTCTCGCTTCCAGAGATCGCTCCCCGATCGATGAGGCCACGGCCGAAGCTGTACGTCCCAGCGACCCGATAGGCCCGGTCCGGGTGAACGGGGACTCGCGTGTCCGCCGGTGTCATTACGTCACTCAGCGGTATCCGCCTCCAGCCTGCGAGCTTGCGAACGTGATCGTCCAGATCCGGTCGCATCGCAAGCGACGACGGAAGGGCCGAAGAGAGGCGATCGGCACGGCTCATGAGGTATTGCAGGGCTCTCGCACGTTCCTGCACCCCGTCGAGAGCCTCAACGACCACGCGCTGTTCACCGAGCGGCGGCAGCGGGATCTCGAGGTTCTCGAAGCGCTCGATCGCGAGCGTGCGGTTTCGATCCGCGCTGCCGGGTGACGCTTGCTGGATGAGCGGCAGGCCTACCTCGCTCAGGAAGAACCATCGCGCCCAGTTGACGTCAACCCGGCCATCCGCCGGCGCGTAGATGAGGAAGCGGTTCGAAGCGATGCACCCCACCTCCGCCTCGGACGAAACGGCAATCGCTCCTTCCCAGCCCTTGATGTTGCTGACGACAAGTCGGTTGGGCTCGAGCGCGAAGAAGCGGAGCTTGCCCAGCTGATCCCCGGGCTTGGCGTCGTAGTGAAAGATGCCCTTGCCAAACGATCGAACGCCGATGGTCACGAACTCATGTGCGGGATCCAGCTCCACGGGTGTGCGCTCCAGGCGGAGCACATCGCCGGCTCGGACGCGTTGCACGCTCACGCGTCGCTCCGGAGCTGTCCCTGGAGGTCCTCCAGGACGGCGAGGATCTCGTGCTCGATCTGCACGAGCTCGTCGAGCAGCTCGCCCGGTGGGCGGTGGGCGAGGTCCTCGGGGCCGTGGGGGTTGCGGAGGTCGAGGTTCCAGCCCTTCTCCTCGATGTCGGCGATCGGCACGCGCCATGCCCGCTCGTTCTCGGTGCGGTCGCTCCACCATGTCTGGCAGTCGGCGAACTCCTCGAACCGCATCGGCTTGGTCTTTGAGTACTTCTTGCGCCCGTCAGGTGGGGCGATCTCGTAGAACCAGACCTCCTTGGTCCGGCCCGTCTTCTCGAAGAAGAGGAGGTTGCTCGGGATCGCGGTGTAGGGCTCGAACACGCCATCGGGCAGCCGCACGACGGTGTGGAGGTTGCACTCGGTGAGCAGTTGCTGCTTTATGCGTGCGCCGACGCCGTCGCCGAAGAGGATGCCGTTGGGCACGACGATCCCGCAGCGACCGCCGTCCTTGAGGCGGCGGATCACCAGCTGCAAGAAGAGCCACGCCGTCTCGGCGGTCTGCTTGTCGGCCGGAAAGTTGGCCTGGATGCTCTTCTCCTCCTCGCCCCCGAACGGCGGATTGGTGAGCACGACGTCCACACGGTCAGCGCGGCTGATCTGGGTGATCGGACTGCCGAGGGCGTTGCCTCGGACGACGTTCGGGTTGCCGACGCCGTGCAGGACGAGGTTCATCATCCCGAGCAGATACGGCAGCGGCTTCTTCTCGACGCCACGAAGGCTCTCGTGCAGCTTGCGCAGCTGTTGGGTCGTCTCCACCTTCGGTTCGAGCTCCTCGAGCGCTTCGACGAGGAAACCACCGGTGCCACAGGCCGGGTCCGAGACGATCTCGCCGAGCTGCGGGCCGACCTGCTGGACCATGAACCGGATCACGGGTCGCGGTGTGTAGAACTCGCCCGAGTCGCCCGCTGCGTCGCGCATGTCCTTGAGCATCGACTCGTAGAGGTGGGCCATCGTGTGGATGTCATCCGACGATGCGAAGTTGATCTCGTCGACCTTGTTCACGACATCGCGGAGCAGGTAGCCGGAGAGCATCCGGTTGTTGGTCTCCTTGAACACGGCGGCGAGGACGTCGCGTGGATCGTGCGCTCCGGTGCCGGTGAGGCCCCTGAGGTACGGCAGGAGCTTGGTGTTCACGAACTCGACGAGCGCGTCGCCAGTGGCGCCGTTGGGGTCGGCCGCCCAGTCGCGCCAGCGGTACGGAGCCTCGATAGCCGGCCGGTACTTGGCATCGGTGATCTCCCGGTTCTCCTCGAGGCCGTCGAACGCCTTCAGGAAGAGCATCCATGCGAGCTGCGGGATCCGGTCCAGGTCGCCGTTGAGGCCGGCGTCCTTCCGCATGGCATCCCGAGCGGTCTTGATGACCGACGCGAGCTTCGCTTGCGGTGAGGTCGGGGCCGCGGCCTTCTTGGCTCGTGCCATGATCAGGTCTCCTCGATGGTCAGGTCAGTCCACAGCGCCGTGACGAGGGCGACGGCGGCGGGGAACGTGAGGGCGGTGACGTCGTGTTCGGCGGCGAGGCGCTCGTAGCGGTCAGGCCAGCTCGCGGGCAGAACGGCAAGCTCCTTGGGACGTGCTGTGGCATCGCGTTCCTGCCAGACGTCGCGGACGGCGCTCGCCATGGCCGGACGGTCGAGCAACTCGTTCTCGATCAGCAGCACCAGGTCGAGGAGGTCACGAACGCGGGTGTTCTCGCGGTCGTCGAACTGGCGCAGCATCGCGTGGAACTTCTCGGCGGCGTGGCGGTTGACGTCGATGATCTCCACCGCAGGCGCCTCGATGTCGGCGAAGGCGAGGGAGTTCGGCAAGGCCACCGTGTCGGTCAGATCGAGTTCGTGAGCACGCGGGGAGACGTCGATCTGGACGCCACCGAAGGGTCGCCCGGCGAGTTGAGCGGCGACACTCGATCGCCAGGTGGTGTGGCCTCCTCCGTCGGGGCTCAGCTCGGTGACCGGACCAGCGACCAGGACGAACCGATCGTTGAAGGGATCGGCGGCGAGCGCTTCGACCAGCCGCTCGTGAAGTTCGGCCTGCTCGTTAACGCCGTCGCGAAGGCCGAGGTCGATGTCCTTGGTGAGGCGGGCCTGGTCGCGGAGACGGACCTCCAACGCCATTCCCCCCTTCAGCACCCACCGCCCCGGCTCGGCGTGCGCCAGTCGGGCGACGATGCGCTCGAACACGACGCGACGACGCAACCTGTCCAGCGAGATCCCGGTTTCCCGCGACCGGTTGTTCAACCGCTGCTCTAGGGCCATGCGCAGCGCTTCGGCGGTCTCGTAGGTCACCGGGGCTCCAGCGTGTGGATGGCACGCTCGATGAGGAGCGCAGCCTTGGCGTCGACCGCCTCGGCGCGGGAGCGGAGCTGGCGGAGTGTGGTCAGCCCACGATCGAGGACGTCCTTGATCGCGCGGGCGAGCTGCTCCTCGTCGGCACCAGCAGCTGCGACATCGACGAGCGATCGGGCGGGGGTCGTGACTCGGAAGCCGGCGTGCTCGACGATATCGGTTCCGTCGAGGTCCGCCCGGTGGAGCACCACCGCGTCGTCGGTCATGGTGAAGGCTGGCGGCACGGTCAGGTGGACCTTGCCCGATTCGAGCTCGCCGGCGTCGTGAACGGACAGCGCGGTCTCGTGCGAGACGACCGCTCGGCCCTTCGACCACACGGTCCACCGGCGGAGGTCGTCGTGGAGCTCCGGGACCCACTCGGCGAGGCGGAACAGCCCTCGGTCGACCCGGTGCCAGTTCCCGGCCGACACGTGGTGCGCCTGGGCCTGGTACGAGTAGCCGAGGTCCTTGGCTTGCGCGGCCGTGAAGTACCCGCCCTGCTGGGTAGCCAGGCTGAAGAGCCGGCGACGCAGGTCACGACGGTCGATGTTCATGCGGTGATCCTACATCGAAACTTGAGTTTCAGTCTGACTAACGACCTATTCCTCTAGTTCTGATTGAGTTTCAGGCCGCGTAGAGCAGTTCGCCGAGCTTGGAGACCGCGTCCTTCAGCTTCTGTGCGGATCCGAATCGGTCGGCGATGTCCTTGGGCGAGCCGAGCGCCGAGATCGGTGGCACCTCGAGGACGGCCAGGTCGTCAAGCTGACTGATGCCGTGCTGGGCGTACTTGTCGAGTAGCTCTGCCAGCACCTCCCGGGCAGCAGGCTGGTACTGCTCGAAGAAGTCGGCGTGCTCCTTGCGAACTCGTCGAGCACGATCGGTGCGAGTGGCCAGCGGCTGGTTCCACGCGAGGTGCACGAGGACGTCGATGGGGTCGGCGTCGACGAGTCCCGTTCGCTCCGTGAGCTCCGCTGGATCGACACCCCTACTCTCGAGGGCTTCAATCACATCCTGCCGCCCGACTCGGTTGGACCACTTGGCTCGCAGCTCGCCCGAGTCCGGGAAGAGGGTTCGGACGGTGTCGGCGATGAAGTCGCGGTACTCGACCAGCCGGAGGCGATCGGTCTCCGGGTCGAGGTGGTAGATCGCCTCGGCGGTGACCCACACCTGCACGTCGTCCACGTAGAACTTCGCCCTGGGCTCGGCGTCGAGGTCGTCCGGATCGACCGTGTCGTCCTCCTCGCCGGCGTCGAAGTCGGGCTCGGGCTCCTCGACGACGGGCTCGTCGAGGACGTTGCCCTCCTCGTCGATCTCCTCCTCGTCGACCCGCTCCGGTGGGCCGTCGAACTCGGGGTCCTCGAACAACGCTGTGGCGCCCGAATAGTCGATGATGTCGAACGAGAGCTTGTCCTCGTCGGGGAACAGCCGGGTGCCGCGGCCGATCATCTGCTTGAACAGCGCCATCGACCCGACCGGGCGGAAGAGCACGATGTTCCGAACCGTCGGAAGGTCGACGCCTGTCGAGAGCATCTCCGACGTGGTTGCGATGACTGGCACATCCTTATCGGTGTCGGCGAAGTCACTCAGGTGACCCTTCCCGATCTCACCCTCGTCGCTGACGATGCGCACCACGTAGTTCGGGTGCTGCTTGGCCAGATCAGCGTTGGCGTTGTGCAGCGCCCGGCGCATCTGGTCGGCGTGCTCCTGGTCGACGCAGAACACGATGGTCTTGGCCCAGCGGTCGGTCCGGTGGAGGTACTCGGTGAGGTGCTTCGCCGCGGCCTCGGTGCGCGTGAGGAGCGATACGACCCGCTCGAAGTCGGGGGTGGTGTAGAGCCCTTCCGGGATCTCCTTGCCGAACAGGTCGAGCTGACCCTGGTTCGGTGCGAAGCCGTGGGCATCGGGGCTGAGCACGATACGACGCACCCGGTAGGGGGCGAGGAAGCCGTCCTCGATGCCCTGGGCGAGCGAGTACTCGAAGACCGGATCACCGAAGTAGTCGTAGCTGTCGATGGTCTCGTCGCGCTTGGGCGTGGCGGTCATACCGAGCTGCGCGGCGGGGCTGAAGTGGTCGAGAATCGCGCGCCACGACGATTCGGCGCGGGCGCTCCCGCGATGGCACTCGTCGACGATGACCAGGTCGAAGAAGTCTGGCTCGAACTCCCGGAAGATGCCGTTGGGGTCGTCCCCGCTGTCGGCGAGCGCTTGGTAAAGCGCGAAGTAGATCTCGCGGCCGGCCTTCGCCTCACGCCGCAGCTTCCAGATCGGCCCCTCTCCGAACGCCGGGACGAACTCGCGCTCCATGGGCTGGTCGACGAGCACGTTGCGGTCCGCCAGGTACAGGATCCGCGGGTTCCGATCGAGCCGCGAGTGGCTCTGCCAGAGCTTCCAGACAACCTGCATCGACACAAACGTCTTGCCTGTGCCGGTCGCGAGAGTGAGGAGCAGCCGCTTGTCGCCTGCGAGGATCCCCTCGACCGCACGGTTGATCGCGGTGCGCTGGTAGTAGCGGGGCTCCTTGACGGTGCCGTCGGGGTTGCGCAGGTCGCGGTTGAACGGCAACAGCAGCCCGTCGGCGACCGAGTCGTCGGCGATGCCCTTCCATGCCCGGTAGCGGGTCCACAGCTCTCCCGGAGTAGGGAACGCCGTCAGCCGGTCGTTCTCGAACCCGGTGTCCCGGTCGTCCTCGACGATGCCCTTGCCGTTCGTCGAGTAGGCGAAGGGAAGGTCGAGGAGCTGGGCGTAGTTCTTGGCCTGCTGCAGCCCCTTACCCGGAATTGAGTACTCCCGCTTCGCCTCGACGACCGCGACCGGCAGTCCCGGCTCGTACTCCAGGACGTAGTCGGCGCGAAGCGCATCACCACGACGATGCTTCCTGCCCACGGTGACGACTCGGCCGGCAGTGATCGGGTACTGCTCGACGATCTGGTCGTCGCTCCACCCGGCAGCCTGAAGCGACGGAAGCACGTAGTCGCGACATGTGTCCTTCTCGAGCGGGCCCGCTGCCATGGCGAGGAACGCTACTTGAGCGACGGGTTTTCGCTCGCGTGGTCCTACTCGGTGAATACGAATCGCTGTTTGAGGTCGTTTCCCCGACTGAACGGCCAGCGGCTCTCGTGTTGCAGACGACCGACCACTATCCCGGGCGCGATTCCCAGCGTGTTCGCAAAGGCCACCACGTCCGCCGTCGTGGTCAGCTCGCCAAGCGCCGCCTCGGCGGACCGCGGGATGAGGAGCTGCGACGCGAACGCATCGGCTTCCTGCTCGACGCCGCTGTGTGCTCCTACATCGTTGATGAACATGTCCTTCTTCGAGTGCAGAAGCAGGTGTCCAAGCTCGTGGAACAGCGTGAACCAGAAGATGTCGCTCCATCGGTGCCGCAGGCTGAGCTGAACGAGAGCCTTGTCATGGGTGAGCCACCTGGCGGCGCCGTTGATGCGCGCTCCTTTGATTTCTGGTTCTGCTATGACAGCAACCCCGACCTCAGCACACTGACCTACGAGCTGGGGCCACCATCGACCAGGATCAGGGTCGACTGTGAGGGCACGCAGTACCGGCAGGAGGTCGTTGAGGCCCGTTCTGTCGAAGGGAGCGCAGTCGATTGCGGCGGCCTCGATCTCACCGATTCGCAGCCACGCAGCGACCGCACCCGGGTGACTCGAGAAGGCCTTGGACGTGCGGTAAGCGGTCGGCTTGTGCCAGACCGCATCCCATGCCGAACGATTGGCAACGCCGAAGAAGCGACAGACACCAACCAGTCGATCGAGAGGTGACGCTCCCTTCGGGAGCCAGCCCTTCTTGATCAGCTCGTTGATCGGCAGCTCGTCCAGCCAGCCGAGGTCCGCTTGAAGACGAGCAGCCTGCTCCACTCGTGATTCGTGCTCGCGGTATGCAATCTCGAGGTTGCTCCAGACTCGTGCCGAGACACCGGTCGTGCTCTCCAGAAGCAGCGCCGTGTCTGGTGTGATCGGTGCAATCCCCTTGACGATCTGGTTGATGTGCTTCGCAGACAGACCGGTCCGGGCGGCCAGTTCGGCCTGCGTCATGCCTCGCTCGGCGATCACCTCGACAAGTGTCTCCCCAGGAGGGAGAACGAGGTCGGGGGCGTATCGGTGCTCGGCAGTTGGTGTCCTGGCCATCGGTGCCTCCTTTCAGTTAGTGGTAGTCGACGATCTCGGTGATGGTGATCGACTCGACCTGACCCCAGTCCAGTCCCCCGTCGTCCTTCTCCGGGGGCGGGTCGTCGGTCGGTCGGAAGATCAGTCGGTGGCCTTGATGGACGTCGACGGCAAGCTCCCCATCGCGATCTCCGACTAGCTCGTGGCAGCGCCCGGGAAGCTCTCGCATGTCCTCGAGAGTCACGGCAGCCGCAAGTTGTTGGAGCCGCAGGGTGACGCGCTTCGCTCCGGCGTCTCCCCACTTGCGCTGGAGGTTCCGCTGACTCGATAGCTGCTTCTGAAGCTTCTCGGTGATGAAGAGGACGTCCACAGGCTGCTCAGCGGAGGATCGGAGAAAGGCACCGGTCGGAGCGTACGCGCCAGTCGGACGTCGGGGTTGGATGTCATGGGTCACTAGTTCGACACGATTTGACTATACCTTGACGGTAAAGAGAAATCTACGCGAGACTTCTACCCATCGGGTCCATCCCAGAGGTCGGATCCCTGGTCGTGCGAGCCGCCGGCCCAACCCCAAGGCCGAAGGAGGCCCCCAAGATGACCGACACACCCACCCTCACCGAGGAGCGCAAGCGCCCACCTCGGACCTTCATGATCACGGTGAACGAGGACACCCGGGTCACGCTGACCGAGCACAACCTCACCGGTGCCGAGATCAAGGCGGCGGCAATCGAAGCTGGCGCACCGATCCAGCCGGACTTCGTCCTGTCCAAGGTGCTGCCCAACGGTAAGCAGCGGATTGTGCCCGACGACAAGCGGATCCCCGTCAAGGACGGCGACGAGTTCTGGGCGGTGCCTGGTGACGACAACTCCTGAGCTCTCCCTCGTGGGCCTCAAGGAGGCAGTCGGGGTCGGCGTGACCGAGATCGTTCGCGCCTACCCCGACACGCGCCACGTGGCCGACGGACAGGGAGGAGCCTGGATCGAGATCCCCGAGGTGGAGGTTGGCGAACTCTACGCCAGGTCGACGTCGCTTCTGATCTGTCTGCTCCCGTTCGCGCTTCCGGCAGCCGACGTCTACCCGATCTTCTTCGACCGCACACTCACCCGAACGGACGGATCCGCACTCGGCGAGGGTTTCGCTCCCACTGAGCTCAGTTGGCCGGGTGAGCCGGAACCTCGAGCCGTGACCCAGGTGTCAAGGCGAACTCGTGGCGACTTCGCCCTCCAGACGCCCTTGATCAAGATCGAGAAGGTGCTCGAGTGGGTGCGCACACGATGAGCACCTCGGGACCCGTCGAGCTGCAGATCATGCAGGGCGACTGGGCCCGCTTGCGCGCCCACCTTTTCCCTGGTGACGGGGATGAGCATGGCGCAGCCCTTCTCTGCGGAGTGGCGAACAGCCCGCGAGGCCCTCGCCTCCTCGTGCGCGACATCGTGCTAGCAGAAGATGGAGTCGACTACGTCCCAGGCACCCGCGGCTATCGGCACCTCACGGGCGAGTTCGTCACACACCAAACCAGACGCGCTCGCGAGGAGAAGCTCGTATACCTCGCCGCCCACAACCACGGCGGGCACGACTCGGTCGCATTCTCCGGGCCGGACTTGGCCTCGCACGAGCGCGGCTACCCCACCCTCCTCGGGCTCACCCACCAACCCCTGGGCGCTCTTGTCTTCGCAGAGCAGGCCGCTGCCGGCGACATCTGGCTCCTGGACGGGTCGCGGACCGAGCTGGTGCGGCTGGTGATCATCGGCCAGAGCCGCACCGTTCTGACCCCTCACCCCTCAGAGGCAGACGCGGCCGTTGCAGCGCGGTACCACCGCCAGGCGCTCCTGTTCGGCGCGATCGGCCAGGCGATCCTGGCCGAGTCCAGGGTTGCGATCGTGGGGGCGGGCGGTGTCGGCATGCTCCTCGTGCAGCTTCTCGCCCGGCTCGGTGTCGGGCGCCTCGTCGTGATCGACCCCGAGCGGGTCGACACTACGAATCTCCCCCGCCTGCCCGAGGCAACCCGCCTGGACGCGATGGAGTTCGTCGATCGAGACGGCATCCCCCGAGTCGTCCGCTCCATCGCTCGGCGGCTTGCCGCGAAGAAGGTTCGAGTTGCACGGCGCGTCGCCCGACGTGCGAACCGAGGCATCAAGTTCGAGGGCGTCTTCGGGGACGTCGCCGACGACGCCGTGGCGCGCAAGATCACCGACTGCGACTTCATCTTCCTCGCTGCCGACACGATGCTCGCCCGCACCGTCGTGAACCAGATCGCCTACCAGTACCTCATCCCCACCCTGCAGGTCGGCTCCAAGCCCGTCATCGATCCGGACACCGGCTCGGTGCTCGACGTGTTCGCCGTCGTCCGCTCTCTCGGGTGCGAGGCGGGGTGCCTCTCGTGCAACGACCTCATCAACGCTGCCCAGCTCTCCGAAGAAGTCCTGGCCGATCCGGTCCAGCGGGCGAACCAGCGCTACGTCGACGATCCCGCCGTCCACGCCCCCAGCGTTATCACCCTCAACGCCATGGGCGCCGGGTGGGCCGCGAACGACTTCATGCAGTACATCGTCGGCCTCGGACGCCCGGCAGGTGGCTTCCGGATCCTGCGCACGAACCCCGCTGGCTGCCTGCCCCATGTCGTGGTCCAGGACCCCGAGCCGGACCCGAGCTGCCACGTCTGCGGGTCGGCGGCCGCCTCGGCGCGCGCCCTTGGCGATGGCCGAGAGCTACCCACCCGAGTCTGACTGCGACCCGACAGCCTCCGACGGTCCGGCGTCAGAGACTCAAGCCTGGCCGACGACCTTGGGACTACGGAACCACAAACTGCGCACGAATAGCGGCGTCGGTCTTCGCGACCACGCGCTCGAAGAAGGTCATGCATGCCTCAGCGTTGGCCCGACCCAGCGCACGAGATCCGTCCTTCAGCTTGGCCAGCATCGGTACGTCCGGAAGCGCGTCGTGCCCGTGAGCGATGGCGTGGCGGACCTGCAGCCACCTGTTCATCCGTTCACAAGCGGATGCGGAGGACAGGTTCTCCTGACCCACCTTCCACGTCCAGAAGGGTCGAGGATCGAAGCCCACGAAGATCAGGAGATCCCGGGTGTTCTCTGCGTTCGGGGTTGAGAAGAGCTGAATCGCCCTCGTCACCTGAGCGTTCGTGAGGTTCCACTGCTGCATCGGAGGCCCAGCCGGCTTCAGCAGGTCCATCGCCTCGCGGGTGATGTCTTGAACGTAGGCCTGCCACGCGGCGACTGTCAGCACGACGATCGCCCGGTTGAGCGCGAGCTCCTGGACACGCTTGCCCGCGCCCGTCTTGACCTTCTTGTGGATCGCCACGAGGTTCGCCGGGTCGGTCATCGCCGTCTCGAACTTCGTGTGCGCCGCCTCCAGACTCATCGAGTCGGTCTACCAGGGTCAGCTCGTTCGATGTCGAGGTTCGGCGCTACCGGTCGACCCGGGCTCCCCCAGCCGCCGCCTCCCGGCGTCAGCATCCGAAGAACGTCGCCGACCTTCAGCTGGATCGTGCACTTGTCGGGGAGGCGCTCGGCTCGGGCCTCGTCCCCGCCAGGGAGGAGCCAGTTCTCCCCGACGGCTCCGGGCTCTCCACCGGCGAGGCCCCACGGCTGCGACACCCGCCGTTCGGTGATCAGCGACACGGTGGCATCGACGAGCACCTGGAGGTCTCGCTCGATGCCCTCACCGCCAGCGGACCACCCGGCGCCACCGCTCCCCCGTCGTAGCCGGTACCGCAGTACGCGCAACGGGAAGGCCCGCTCCAGCGCTTCGATGGGAGTATTCCGCGTATTAGTCAACTCATTACTCTTTGACTACGTATGGCAGCGAGACGCCGAGCGGCTCTGTATGCACGCCAGTCGATCACACGCGAAGGGTCCGCGTCCCTCGACGTGCAGATCGAGGCGTGCCGGGACGCGGCCAAGCGGCTGAAGGTCGACGTCGTCGTCGAGCTGGTCGAGCCGCCATCGACGTCCGGCTACCGGAATCGGGGCCGGAGCCGCCCGAAGTTCGGCGAGCTGCTCGAGCTGATCCGTGCCGGCGAGGTCGACTGCGTGCTCGCGTACAAGACCGACCGGCTGTCCCGCGGCGGCGGGCCTGGCTGGGCGCCGCTGGTCGATGCCTTCGAGGCCGCCGGCCGTGATCCGGACAAGGCGGTGGCGACCACTGATGGTTGGGTGAGCGAGTTCGAGATCGGCATCCGTTCGGCGATGGACCGGGAGGAGTCGAAGAAGACCTCCGACCGGATGCTCGCCGTGCGAGCCCGAGAAGCCCGTGAGGGCAAGCCACGCATCGCCGGGCGCCGGGCCTACGGGTGGAACTACGAGATGACCGAACTGATCCCCGAGGAGGCCGCCCGCATCCTCGAAGCCGCCGAGCGCGTCCTGACCGGCGAGTCGGTGTGGAGCATCTGCACCGACTGGAACACCCAGGGCGTGGCGACGGTGACCGGTCGCCCGTGGACGGTCACCACGATCATGTCGATCCTCACCTCAGGTCGGATCGCCGGCCTGCGCGAGCACAAGGGCGTGGTGGTCGCCAAGGGCAAGTGGGAGCCGATCATCACCGAGGAGCAGCACCAGGCGCTCATCGTGGCGCTCGCTCCGAAACGGGCGAAACCCCGCAAGGGCCGGACCTACCCGCTGACGAGCCTGATGCGCTGCGGGCTCTGCGGAGGGCGGATGCGGTCGCTCCAGCGAGAGGGCGGACGACGCACGTACGCGTGCCGGAAGGGGCCGGGCCTCGACGGTTGCGGCCGGGTCAGCATCCGCGCCCCACAGCTCGAGGAGTACGTGCGGGACCTGATCTGCGGAATGCTCGCCGACCCCGTCACCCGAGCTGCGATGGCCCGCCTCGACAAAGGCGACGAGGACGAGGGCGACGGATCGCTCCTGGAATCCCTGCGGGAGATCGACGAGCGGCGGCAGCGGTTGATCGACCTGTACACCGACGGCGACATCGACCGCGCCAGCTTCCGAACCCGCAAGGACCGCATCGACGACGAAGCCCGCGAGGTCGAAGCGCAGATCGCCAGCCGCACGGGAACCCGGGTGCTGGCCGAGGTCCCTGGCACCTACGAGGAGCTCGTCGCCGCCTGGGAGGAACGAGGCATCGACTTCCAACGACGTCTGATCGAGGCACTCCTCCACCCGATCATCGTGAACCCAGCGAGGAGCAGGAAACGAGCCTTCGACCCGGGCCGACTGGAGATCGTGCCGAAGGCGTAGCACACGCTGCAACCGCCGAGTTCGCCTTCGATCAGCTCCGGCTCCCCGCCAGGGCCGTCGCCGAGCGGCACTTCGACGGCGTCGGCGATCACCCGGTCGGGTGCGCGGTATAGGGCGATATGGCCGCACACTTCGCCGGATATCGAGCGGCTACCTGAGGCATGTCGCTGAGCGAAGTGTGTGCCCTCGCTCCGGCGATATGGGACGCGTTGTTGGCGGCGTATCTGGCATGGTGCACGAGTGAGCTCGTCCGTTCTCCGCCTGCGCCCGCTTCGACTGTCGGACGAAGAACACGTCAGGTCTGCCCATCGAGAGCTCGAGGTCGAGCACTTCGAGTTCGCCATTGGCCTGCGGCCCGACACCTCGTGGCCGGAATACGTCGAGCAACTGGATCTCGCTCGACGAGCGAAGCAGCTTTCAGCGCCGTGGGTGCCAGCGACGTTCCTCCTTGCGTTCGTTGGGGACGACTTGGTCGGGAGGGCATCGATCCGTCACACACTGAATGACTTCTTGCTCGCGGCAGGGGGCCACATCGGCTACGCCGTTGTGGCGCGGTTTCGTCGGCGTGGTTTTGCCACGGAGATCCTGATGCAGAGCCTGGTCGTCGCTCGTTCGTACGACGTCGGCAGTGTCCTCGTGACGTGTGACGAGGACAACGAAGCCTCGGCGCGCGTAATCACTCGCTGCGGTGGCGTTCTCGAGAACATCGTCGACAACCCAAAGGGTGGTCCACGCAAACGGCGTTACTGGATCGACTGATCGATCGACGCTCGAGAGGTCGCACCGTGATCCGTCGCGCTGAAGATCCTGCCCTCGAACCGATCGACCAGACCGGTCTTGCCGAGAGCCAGCGACATCTTCGATGGCTGCCGCTCGAAGCGACGCAGGTCAGGAGACCGGCCTGTTCGATGATGTCGATCGCGCCTGCCACAGCGTCCACGTTGTCGATGAGGGCCTGTCGATAGCAGTCCGTGTACTCGGGCGTCCCGGTCTTGGGAGAGTTCCTCGCCGGTCTGGTCAGTGAGCACGCGGGTCGGTCAGGTTCTTGGGTGCCTGGCGCCCACGACATCGGGGCCCGATTCCCGGGTGCCGGCGGGCGCGTCCTCACTCGATCTGACGTGCCGAAGTTGCCGAGTATCTCTTGACCCTGACGTCGCGTGAGGCCGTACTGTCCTCGAATGCTCGAGCCGTCACCCTGCGACCTCCTGATCACTGACGGGACGGTCCTCGATCTCGACGGTGCGGACGGGCGCATCCACGCAGCCGTAGCGGTTGCCGACGGCATCGTCGTCGCGGTCGACCCGGCGCCCGATGTGACGGCGAGGTGGGCGCCACAGCGGCACATCGACGCCGATGGGGCGTACGTCGCGCCCGGCTTCGTCGATGGCCACGTTCACCTCTCGGCCGTTCTCGGCTCGGCGCAGCCTTACACGCCCGCGTCCGGGCCGAGCCTGTTCGGTGGGGGCGGGAGTAGCGCCGACATCGGTCGTGCGTTGCACCAGTTCCTCCTGATGCCCGTGCCGGCCGACATTGTCGAGGCGGCGGTCGCCCCGGTGCTTGCCGCGTTGGCGGCCGGGGGGACGACCGCGGTGGTCGACGCGGGGAGTGCGGGCATCGACGGGATCGTCGCCGCCGCCCGCCGCGTCGGTGTCCGCGTTGCTGTCGGACCCAGCGTCCACGACGTTCTGCTCGGCGACGCCGGCGAAGTCGTGCCGGTCGCGGACGCCGAGGGTGTGCTGGGCGCCGCCGAGGACTGGCTCACGCGTCAGCAGAGCGCTCCAGGCGATCCGTTCGAGCCGGTGCTGACTGTGACCGAGCCGACCTTCTGCTCCGACGGCCTCCTGGCAGGCCTCGCTGGGCTCATCGACCGCACCGGCGTGGCCGTGAGCTTCCACTCCCATGAGACCAGCGAGTCGGTCGCCGACCATGACCACGCTCACGGTCGTGCGGCGATCGACCGGCTCGCCGACTACGGGCTCCTCGGTCCCCGATGCACACTGATGCACGCCGGGTCGGTCAGCGATCGTGACATCGAGATGATTGCTGCCACCGGAACCTGCGTCAACGTCAACCCGTTGGGCAACGGCATGCTCGGTTTCGGAGCCGCTGCCGAACGCGCTATCGCCCGCTACCTGGACGCCGGGGTCCGTCTCGTGCTCGGCAGCGACTACACGCCGTCGATGATCGCCACGGGCTTCGACCTCGTCCGGGCCGCGCTGATGCTCACCCGCGAGGCCGGCGCCACCGACGACGCACTCACCCTCGAACAGGCGCTGCGCATGGCGGCGAACGGCACGGTCGCAGCGGGCGCCGCGGCCGACCTCATCGTCGTCGACCGCACCGGCCCCCACCACTTCGGCGTCGATCACCCGGTGCCGGGATTGGCGCTTCGGGCCCGGCCCAGCGACGTGCGAACTGTGATCGTCGGGGGACGGGTGATCGTCGACGCCGGCGCGCTCGTCACCGTCAACGCCGGCGAACTGTGCTCGGCCGCGGGGGCCGTCCTCAAGATGGTGAGGTCGCACTCGTGACCGCTACGACCGACACCGACGCCGTCCAGATCGGGGCGCTCGCGGCTGCGACCGGGCTGACGGTGCGGACCCTGCACCACTACGAGTCGATCGGGCTGATCGGTCCCGCACGACGCAGCGCATCCGGCTATCGGCTGTACGGGCCCACGGACATCGAGCGGCTTTACCGGGTGCGAGCGCTGCGTCAGCTCGGACTACCCCTCGACGAGATCCGCCGAGCGCTCGACGACCCCGCCACGGACCTCGCCGCAACCCTCGGCGCACAACTCGCAGCCGTCGACGGCCTCCTGGGCGACCTCCACCGCCAGCGCCGGGCCCTGCAAGCAGTCCGCTCATCGATGAGCACCCACGACCTGATCCGACTCCTGGAGGTCATGACCATGCCCGACGGCACTATCGAAAAGCACATCTCCATCCTCGTCTACGCCGATCTCGAAGCTGCCTTCAACCACCTGATAGACGTGTTCGGGCTTGGCCCCGGCGAGCTGACCTTCGACGACAACGGCCACGCCGTCCACGGCGAACTCGAGGCCGGCAACGCAGTCGTCTGGCTGCACCCAGAGTCCGCCGAGTTCGCCTTGGCCTCACCTCGCACGGTCGGGACATCGACCGCGATGATGGCGGTGATGGTCGACGACGTCGACGCCCACCACCAGCGCACCATCGAGCGCGGTGGCACCGTCGTCTACCCGCCAGTCGACCAGCCCTACGGATACCGCGAGTACGGCGCCCGCGATCCCGAAGGCGGACTGTGGTCCTTCATGCGCCTGCTACGCAAACCCGACGCCTGACCCCGTTTCGAGCCGTCACAGGCTGTTGAGAACTCGGCATCCCGAGTCGTTGCGGAAACCCACACGCATTGCACCGCTCGGACGATCGCGCCGTTCTCGACGAGCCGAGCGGCCAGCGAATCGGACCGCTCGATATCACCAGTCCGATAATCCGTTCTCGGTACCACAGCGACCCGCACGCTTCGGCCCTTCCTTCGCGCGCAGGATCGCCGGTTGTCGCGTGCGGCGGCTGAGCGACTTGTGCGCCTTCACTTTCGGCTGCGCTTCGGTGGTGTTGGCACCGGCGATATCGCGTCGGGTTCGGCCTGGCGTGGTCAGGCTCGGCTGTCCTCGTCCGAACGGTCGAGGAACCAGTCGGCGATGCTGGGCATGGCTGGCTCGAACCCGCCGGGCACCGACACATTGAGGAAACCGGCAGGCTCGGGGCCGCGGTTCTCGAAGTCGTGGGGGGAGTGTCCAGGGACGAGCACGAATGAGCCGACGGTGGCTTCGATCCAGTCTGTGTCGACGAGCACGTGAAGGGTGCCGCCCAGCACGTAGAAGAGGTCGTCTTCAGGATGCTGGTGGACGCCGGGGCCCTTGGTGTGCGGGTCGAGCCACCACTCTGAGATCGAATACCGGTTGGCGGACTCGGCGCCGTCGGCTTTGAACACCGCAGAGAGCCGGCCCATCGGGAAGGCCCGTCCTTCGCCGGGCGCGAGCACTATGGGAGCCCGCTCGACGTCGCTGTTATCCATGAGCTGCCCCTTCGAAGACCAGACCCCTAATGTGCCAACCGTATCCCCGCTCGGCGCATGCGGCTCTGCCGCGGGAGTGGCGGTCAGAGCGGAGCCTTCCTTCGCGGCGTTGACGGGCGGGCCGTCCGACCGCACGTCGGTGACCCGACTGAGCACCGCGCGGTATCGGCCCTTATGCCGGTGAGGGTGGCCCGCTACCTCAAGGAACCCGCGCGTCGCTACCGTCAGGCTGGGAAGCGATCGCGACGAACCCGCGACCGGTTCCTAGCCCAAGGTCTTCGAGTTCCAGCTCGAACGAACGAATCTGGGCTGCCGGCAAGGGCAAAGCCGTACTAGCGGCCACTCATCCGCTTCCGCGGTCACGGTCAGGGTCTGGCCCAGCGGCCGACCGAAGGGTCTCCGGAACACCGACGCCGTGGCACTTCGGGGCCAACCACCGTCGGCAGGCAGTCCAACTCCTCGCCGATCATGGGCTTCACGCAACGGGAGAGGACCGACCCGACTAGCTCGCCTCTCTGTGGGACACGACATCTGGACGACCGGCGTATCGGTTGACCTCCAGGATGGCCCACACCTGCGCCAGGGTCTCGGGAGCTGTAAGCGACTCAGGCAGACCCGATGCTCTGCGGAACGCACGTGATCGCTCAACGGCGGGAGGAATGGCGTCGTGTAGCCCCGAGCTCAGCTGTCCATCGGGGCTGCGAGCACCGGCGCGGCGGGTCACAGGCCAAGGCCTCCGCGGTCGTGGGCGGTCTGCTTGGCGGTGCTGACCGCGAGCGCTCGGCGGAGATCGTCGGCCGGGCGGGCGGCTGGCTCCTGAGCTGCCACGGCGTAGACGTGATTGCGCTCCCGGCCTCGGGTGATCGACGTGTAGCCGGCCTCCTTGTGGAGGGTGTCGTCACCGAGCACAAGGGCGACATCGCAGGTCATGCCCTGGCTCTTGTGGATCGTCATGGCGTAGCCGTGGATCAGGTGGCCCGCCGAGATGTAGTCGACCGGCACGGCGAGGCGGTCGCCGTCGCTGGTCTCGATGTGGACGGCGTCGTGCTCAGCGCCTGTGACGGCGCCGATGGTGCCGTTGACGATGCCGACCTTGTGGTCGTTGCGAAGGGCCAGGACCCGGTCGCCGACGCGCAGCTCGAGGTCCTCGGAGTCCAGCACGACCGGGCCGAGGCGATCGTTGGCGATGAGGTGGAGCCGGGCTCGTTGGTTGAGGTCGGCGACGTCGCTGCGGTGCAGCGCCAGCATCACGGCGTCGCGCCCGCTCGTGTGACTGAGGTACCAGTCCTCGGCCATCCCGGCATGGACCTTGTCGGCGTTGTCGCCGATGGTGAGCGAGCCGCTCTGCTCCATGCGTCGCAGCGCCCGGTCGGTGTGGCCGTCGCGCAGCGCGGCGGCAGTCGCTCGCTGGGCTCGGTCCGTGAGTCGCCGGTTCTCGGTGAGCTCTGTGTGACCGAGGCGTCGGGCGAGCGAGGCGAAGAGCCCGCCGGCTTCGATCTCGGCGAGCTGCTTCGGGTCACCGACGAGGACCAGCTTCGCCCCGGCCTTGGCGGTGTGGTCGATGAGGCGGTGGAGCTGGCGGGTGCCGACCATGCCGGCCTCGTCGAGGACCAGGACGTCGGTTCGGTAGAGCCGGTCTCGACCCGAGTCGAGGTCCTGGAGCAGGGATGCGATCGTCTGGCTCGGGATGCCCGACCCGGACTGGAGTCCGCGGGCCGCCTTGGCAGCGAGGGCAGCGCCGCGCACTCGCAGTCCGGTGCGGTGCCAAGTCTCGCGGGCAGCGTCGAGGGCGAAGGTCTTGCCGGTGCCTGCTTGGCCGACGATCACGGCCACGGGCGCGTCGGTGACGGTCACCCGCTTGACGGCAAGGGCCTGTTCGAGGCTGATCGACGGCCGGGCCCGGAAGGCGAGCATCAACGATCGGGGGTCGACGGGAACGGTCCTGGGTCCGTCTATGGAGCGGCGGAGCGCGTCTGCCTCGAGCGCCAGCATCTCTGGGGTCGTCCAACAGCCGGCCGCGACGTCGACGACGGCGTCGCTGGCGAGGTAGTGGTCGGCTCGCCGGCGGATGGCGTCGTAGTCGAGTCCTTGGGTGGCGGTCTCCGCGACGGCCCGGATCACCTGACGACGATCGAAGGTGGCGTCCTGCTCGGTCAGCAACGCTCCGAGCCGCTCGTCGCTCGCCACGACCGGGTGGTGCGGACCGGTCGGGACCTTGCCGGTGAAGCCGACTTCGCCAGCCCGTCGGCGCCACCCTTCCCGCAGGATCTCCTCGTCGACGATCTCGGGCTTGGCCGGGCGCGTGTCGAGCGTGGCCACCTGCGCCCCGTGCGCCGACCGCACGCCGTGTTCGGCCATCGCCACTTCGATCTCGATCCGGCGGCGGCTGAACGCCCGGCGCATCTTCGTCGAGAACCCGACGACCTCACCCACCCCTGGCGCCGACGGTTCGAACCGCACGCCGAGGCGCTCTCCCAGCTCGTGGCGCAGGACTGATTGGTAGACGAACCCGGCGGTCTTCCCGTGCTGGTAGATCGCCGGGGTGTGCAGCGCGCTCCATCGACCGTCCGGTCCGAGGGCCATGTTCGCGGTCACGAGATGGGTGTGCAGGTTTGGGTCCGCCTCCCGGCTCGTCCGATGCCGGAACGCGGCGGACACCAACCCGCCGCCCCGATGACGGGCGGAACCGGCCTTGCCACGGCGGACCACGCACGCCTCGTCCTCCAAGTACCGCACCGCCGCCGCCACCGCCACGTCATGCGCCGCCACCACCTCGGCGGCCAGGCCCTGGTCGCCGAGCCCCCAGAGCAGCGACACGGACTTCGGCGCCGACAGCGTCAGGTCGAACCCCTTGATCTTCCGCCACCTCGTCAGGGGCTCGCTTGTCGACGGGTCCACTCCCTCGATCACCGAGCGGAGGGCATCGGCCTCGACTTCCCCGGTCAGGCCGAGGCTCCCGGCCCCGACACCGATCCACCGTCCCGGCGCTTCACCCGACGCCAGGTAGTAGTCGTCCCGCTCGTTGGCGATGACCTCCAGGTAGTACGCCGCCGGATCCGGCGCGGCAGAGAACTTCGCGATGCTCAGCACATCTACGTAGGCCCCTGACGGCCCCGAAAACCGCGCGATCAATCGCGGATTTCTAGGCATCAGCAACTCACCGGCGACCTCCCGCCGCGCCTCCTGCTGGCTATCCCGTTGACCACCCGGCGGCCACCGGACACCCCCGGTGCAAGTGTGTGGAGGATCCCACGCTCGACATCCACGGCTTCTCGGGCCGGACCCCGCGGGGCTGGGTCAGGCCCGAGCGACGACCATGCGCCTGGGGGCCGCACGAGGCTGTCACTGCGTCTCCGTAGGATCGGAGGTCGGAGGTTCCCGATGCGCCCCTCAATTGCCACCCGCCCGTCTCGACGCAGGTCGCCGCGTCGCAACTGCACGCGGGGCGCCGGACGATCGGACGCGGCAGCTCCGTTCTCCCAAGAACTCCGCCACAGGACCCATCGAGGCGTGGACGGGACCCGACGGGCCGTCCGCTCGGGTCCGTCGCCGCTCGGAGGGAGCGAGCTACCTTCGGCGGTGAGCCACAGCACAGGGAGACCCGAGATCGCCACCTACAAGTCAGTCGATGCCCTGCAGCTGGCGCTCGCAGGATCAGTGTTCGAGCGAACCAAGGCCCCAAAGAAGGCAGCGGGACGGGCGCTCGGCACACTCGTTGAGCTGATCACCTTCTACCTGATCAGGGACTGGGGCTTGGAGCCGAATCTGGCCATCGAGCGCGGCCTGAGGGAGTACGGGAACTCGCTCATCACCCACAACGTCGAGTTCACCCTTCACCCACACCTGGATGTGATCACGACGCCGCTCGCCAGTGATGGCAAGACCCTCACCGCAACCCAGGTGATCAAGCAGAACGACCTAGAACTCACGGGTCTCGAGCGGAAGGGCGGTCAGCCGCTACTCCGGGGGTCGATCGTCCGCCATGCCAATCTTGTCGGGGAAGCCGAGGGAAGCGCTTGGTACGCATACCTCGCCGAGGATGACCGCTACTCCGTCACCCAGCTGTTCGATCCGCCATTCGCGATGTTCGAGTGCAAGCGCGTCGGCGTTGAGGAGGGCCAGAAGAAGGGCCCGCAGACGATCGAGAAGGCGAAGCAAGGCGCGTACGTCGCGCGAACCGTTTCGGGCCTTCAGCGCGTACCTCGACGCGATGGATCCGTCGCAGCGCTGGTCGAGGAGGCGGACGGACGCCTAACGACTCACCCCGACTACTACCTGTTCATCCGAGAGGCGATCGACAGCGGGAACCTCGTCGCGCTCGCCAATGTGGTGTTGACGGTGGGTGTAGTGAGCAACCACGGCAACTGGTTCACAGCGGACACTCAGAACAAGGAAATGCGCGTACTCGCGCAGTCATACGACTGGCTCCTCTTCCTCACCGATGACGCCCTCGCCGAGTTCATCGAGACGATCCTGCTCGGCGACTCGGATGATTTCGCTGCGACCAGATCCGCCTTCGAGCACTCATACTCGGGTGATGCCAAGAGCACAAGCTTCACCAAGGTGTCCATCGACGTCGATGCGGACCGCGAACTGACCAAGTACTTCAAGGAAGCCCAGCCCTGGGCGAAGTGGTTCAACGTAATTGCGCCGGGCGCGGAGCTTGATGGCCTACAGCATGACCTTCAACGACTCCGGGACATCCGCGAGGAGGTTCTGAAATGACCGCAGGACGCCAACCGGTCTCGAACACAAAGGACTGGTGTACACCTCCGTCCATAGTCGAGTCGGTTCGAAAGTGCTTCGGCGGATCGATTCACCTAGACCCGTGCTCCAACGAGTTCTCGACCGTGGACGCCGAGGTCGAGTATCGACTTCCGGATCACGATGGGCTTCGAGAGTCGTGGAGCTACCCGACGATCTACGTGAATCCTCCCTACGGCAGCGACCCAGCAAGAGGAACACGAATCCTCCACTGGTTCACGCGCATGGCCGATGCTGCGCAAGCCGGGTCGTCCGTGATTGCTCTCGTCCCGGTCGCCACGAACACGGCTCACTGGAAGCGGTGCGTCTACCCCCTCGCAAAGTCGATCTGCTTCCTCTACGAGCCCCGCGTGCGGTTCTTCATCGGCGGCGTCGAGGATCCGAAGGGAGCACCCATGTCGTGTGCTGTCATCTACTGGGGCGATGATCCAAACGCATTCAGCGATGCCTTCCGAGACCATGGAGCGGTGGTGTCACTCGAGGGAGTAGCTCTGCCAGAAGGCCAGCCAACGCTCCTCTGAGGGCCGCGTGAGCAAACACGACCTGGGCCAGCAACCTACGAAGTCGGCATGCCCCAGCCGCCGCCGCCCGGCGTCAGCATCCGGAGAACGTCGCCGGCCTTGAGCTGGATCGTGCACTTGTCGGGGAGGCGCTCGGCCTGCGCCTCGTCCCCGGCTGGGAGGAGCCAGTTCTCCCCTATCGCGCCGGGCTCTCCACCAGCGAGGCCCCAGGGCTGGGAGACGCGTCGCTCGGTGATGAGCGACACCGTGGCGTCCTCGAGAACCTGGAGATCTCGCTCGATGCCCTCGCCTCCAGCGGACCACCCGGCACCGCCACTGCCTCGGCGCAGCCGGTAGCGCAGAACCCGAAGCGGAAAGGCCCGCTCCAGCGCCTCGATGGGGGTATTCCGCGTGTTAGTCATCGCGGTGTGAATTCCCGACTGGCCGGGGCGGGGTTCCGCTGATCGGTAGTCAACTTGATCTGTGTTGGTCATCGCGGTGTGGATGCCGGACTGGCCCGGAAGCGGAGTGCGGCTCCGGTCACCGGGTCGCGGGGGCCGGCCGCCCTGCCCGCCGCCGACGGTCTCGTAGTAGACCCACGGCTCGGCCTCGCCACCGGGGCCGGAACCAACGCCGGGACCACCGATGAGCAGGTTGTTCATCGTCCCCTGGGACGCGGCAGGGACCTGGCCCCTAAGCACCTCGGCCAGGGCACGGCAACAGACGTCGACCACCCGCTGGCTCACCTCGACGTTGCCGGCACCGACCGCGACCGGGAAGCGGGCATCGACCACGGACCCCTCCGCAGTCACCACCCGGACCGGACGCATCACCCCAGCGTTGGCGGGGAGCGTCGGGTCGAGAACCGAGCGGACCACGTACGCCACCGCCGACTCCGTCACCGCCCGCACGGCGTTGGTGTTGCCGCTCCGCTGGGGGTCGGTGCCGGTGAAGTCGAACGTGATCGTCGGGCCGTCGCGGTCCCCGTGATCGATCGTGACCTCGCAGCACAGAGTCGCCGGATGCTGCTGATCGACACCTGGACCGGTCGAGTCCAGCCGGTCGCTCGCGCTCCACCGGCCCTGCGGAGCCGCCCGCAGCACCGCCTGGCAGCGCCGTTCGCCGTACGCCAGCACCGCCCCCACCGGCGCGTCGGCGAACCGGGCCAACCGGGCGACACCGACCACGTTGGCACCGACCTGGGCGTCGAGGTCACCGGCGCGCTCCCACGGCGTCCGCGACGCGGCGAGCAGCAGAGCGCGCACCTCGGAGGTGAGCCGCATCGGTGGTATCCGCAGGCCCTCCTGGTGGATCTCGGTCGCGTCCGCAGGCAGCGAACCCGGAGCGGCACCGCCGAGGTCTGCATGGTGCGCCCGGTTGGCCACCCATCCGATCAACCGGTCGCCGTCGAAGCACGGGGCCACGACGGTCACGTCGTTGAGGTGGGTGCCTCCGGCGAAGGGGTCGTTGACGATCGCCTGGTCCCCGGGACCGAGCTGGTCGCCGACGGCCCCGATGACCGCCGACACCGACGCCGGCATGGAACCGAGGTGGACCGGGATGTGCTCGGCCTGGGCCAGGAGCTGGCCGTCCGGGGTGAACACCGCGGCGGAGCAGTCGGCACGCTCCTTGATGTTCGGGCTGAACGCGCTCCGCTGGAGGACCGCGCCGACCTCCTCGGCGACGCCGCTGAGCCCGGCGATCAGCACCTGGAGCTCCGCGGGTGTCGGACCGTTCACGCTCCGACTCCCGCAGCGACCCGGGTCACCACGAGGGAGCCGAGCGGGCCCGGCTCCCCGCGCCACCCGTCGGGTACCCAGATCGTGCAGTCCTCGCGGACCACCACCTGCGGCCCCACCACCGGATCGGTCCAGCGACCGTCCCACGACGCCAGGACCTCGTCGACGGTGGACGGAGCCGGGGTCTCCACGACCGCTCGCAACGCGACCACCTCGATCTGCTCGCCGGGCCGGGCCTCGCCGTTGCGACGTCGGTGCTCCTCGGGGAACTCCGCCACCGACGGCACCCGCAGTTCGTGGCTCTGGCCCCGGTAGCGGCAGTCGACCGCGGTGCTCACCCGGGGCTCCGGATGGGCGACGAGCTCACGGGCCCGGGCGGCCAGCTCGTCGAGCGCGGCGTCGAGTCCCTCGTGGTCGACCCCGCCGGGCCAGGAGCGCACCAGCTCGCGACGCCCCGGAGCGGTGAGCAGGCCGACGGCCGAGAGCACCCCAGCCGCGGCGGGAAGGATCACGGTGGCGATGCCGAGCGACTCGGCGAGCTCACAGGCGTGCAGCGGACCGGCCCCGCCGAAGGCCACCAACGCCAGACCGGCAGGGTCGACTCCCTGTTCGACCGACACCGCCCGCAGCGCTCGCTCCATGCCGGCGTTGACGACGGCGATCACGCCCTCGGCGTCGATCCCGGCAGCGTCGATCGCGGCGCGGGCCGCCGCGATGTCGAGCACGCCCAGGTCGCCGAACGCCGCGTCGGAGGGGATGCGGCCGGCGACCAGGTCGGCGTCGGTGACCGTCGGGCGTGTCCCTCCGTGGCCGTAGCAGGCCGGCCCCGGTCGGGCCCCGGCGGACTCGGGGCCGACGACCAGCGCACCACCGGAGTCGAGCCGGGCGATCGAGCCGCCGCCGGCGCCGATCGTGTGGATGTCGAGAGCGGGAGCCCGCACCGGGAGCCCCGCGACCCGCTGCTGGGGTGCGGCTCGGGGCGCGCCGTCGAGGATCAGGCAGACATCGGTGCTGGTGCCGCCCATGTCGAAGCTGAGCGCGTCGGGGAAGCCGCATGCCGAGGCCACCGCGGCCGCAGCCCGGGCGCCGCTGGCCGGACCCGACAGCAACAGGAGCACCGGCAGCTCGGCCGCGGTGGCCAGGTCGATCGATCCCCCTGCGGAGGTCATCACGACGACGTCGTCGGCCGCGGAGTCCAGGCCCGCCAGGTAGGACCCACAGATCGGGCGCAGATAGGCGTTGAGCACGGTGGTGACCGTGCGCTCGTACTCGCGGAACTCGGGTGCAACCCGGTGCGAGGCGCTGACGTCGAAGCCCGCGGCATCCAACGCGGCGGCGACGGCGGCCTCGTGTCCCGGATGTCGGTCCGAGTGCAGCAGGCACACCGCGATCGCCTCGACCCCGTCGGGCACGGGGGGCAGGGCGCCGATGTCCATCGGGACCAGCACGGCTCCGTCCGCAGCGACGCGCTCGTCGACCTCGAGACGGTCCGCCCCGGCGACGAGCGGTTCCGGCCGCTGCGCCCACGGGTCGTACAGCGCCGGGCGGTCCTGACGGGCGATCTCGATCACATCGGCGAACCCGGCGGTGCAGTACAGCGCCACCCGGGCACCGCGGCGCTCCAGAAGTGCGTTGGTCGCCACCGTCGTGCCGTGGGCCAGCAGCTCCGGTCCGTCCGGCACCAGGGCAGCCACCCCGCCACGCACCGCGTCGCCGGGGTCAGCAGGAGTCGACGGAACCTTCAGGACACGGCCGTCGGTGCCGACGACATCGGTGAAGGTCCCGCCGCTGTCGGCTCCGATCCGCACGATCGGAACCGTAGCGACCGCGCCGATCACCGAGAGACCCGATGACCGACCACGACCACCACGACCCGCACGTCGACGGATCCGCGCCGCACGTCGCCCACGGCGTGCCCGGAGGCAGCACCCGGCTGCCGCGCCTCGGTTCTCCGTACGGTCGACGCGGCCCGTCCGGCGGACCGTCGGTCGAGGTGGTCGACGGGGGATTCATCGACGACGAGCTCACCCGTGCCCGGCGATCACGGGAGCAGCGGGAGCAGTCCACCACGGCCGGCGACGAGCCCACGGTCCTGCGCTTCCAGGACTACTCGCCGACCGAGTCGCTGTTCGTGCCCACCGCCGATGACCGCACCCCGGTCGACCCCGACGCCCCGACCACCATTCTGGGCGTGACCCCGGACGCCGACTGGAACACCATCCGCGCCGCGCACCGCAAGTTGCTCGCCCAGCTGCACCCCGACCGCTTCGTGACCGCGGACGAGCGGACGCGCACCGACGCATCCGAGCGGTTGGCCCGCATCAACATCGCCTACCACGAGCTCGAACGGACCCGCCGGGCGGTGTGACCCGCGGCCGCCGGGGGTTCAGGTCGCGGCGTCGACCCGGCGGTGCGCCTCGGTCATCCGGTCCCATGTGTCACCGTCGAACCAGAAGGTGGACCGGGTGAAGAGACCCTCTTCCTCCTCCTCGATGTGGCGCTGCAGCGCGTAGTGCTCGAGGTGGCCGAAACGACCCGCCTCGATCGCGTCGATCACCTCCCGATGCTCGCCCTCGAGGTGATCGTACGCGCCCTCCTCGGCCTCCCCCTGGGCGATGAGCAGGGCGTACAAGCCGAGCTCCTCCTTGGCCGCGTGCGACCGAAGGAGCGGCAGCAGCCGGTCACGGGCCTCGACGTCGACGTGCCGGCCCGCCTCGGCGTCAGCCGCCAGTCGTCCCGCCAGCTCCAGGATCACGACGTGATCGGCGGTCAGCTCGGCGATGGGTGGGTACTCACGACATCCGCAGTGATCGCACATGCTGGACCGACAGTACCGCCGACCTACAGCACCACCGACCTACAGCACCACCGACCTACAGCACCACCGACCTACAGCACCCCCGACCTACAGGGCGAACTCCCACAGCTCGTCGCCGACCGCGTCGCCGAAGCGGCGCACCGCCAGCTCGGCGTCCGGGTCCGCGCCGTCGGTCAGGATCACCGCCGCGTCGGCAGCCGATCGCAGCCACCCGTCGCGGCGTGGAAGCGCCGCCCGGCGCCCCTCGAGGTCCGCGGGTCGGTTCCGCTCCAGCACGACCACCGACGCCGCGTCGTCGAGCAGGCGTGCGAACGCGGCCTGGTCGCGCTCGGGCCGACCGGCCATCGGATCGGGATACGGCAGGACGGCCACGAAGGGCACCCCGGCCGACCGTGCTGCTCGGGCGCCCACCTCCTCTGCTCCCGGCCGCAGGCCGCTGAGCACGACCAGGTCGGGGTGGAGCGTCCGTTGCGCGGCCAGGATCTCAGCGACCCGGCCGATCAGAGCGGCGTCGGCGGTCAGCCGCGGGTCACGCAATCCGCCGATCACCAGGCGCCAGCCGGCGGGGACCCGGCCGTCCGCGGTCCGGGCGTTCGATGTCGGGCCCGGTCCACGGCCCGATCCTGCGTCCGGTTCGTCGAGCAGGTCCGCCGGCGGGGCGCCGACTCCCGAGCCGTCGCGTCCGTGGGACGCGGCGACGGCGAGGCGGTCGACCAGGTCGTTCATCGGGTCACCTGAGTGTCCCTTGACCCACTCCATCGCGAAGTCGGGCCGGTGCCGGAACACCTCGACCAGCGGTTCCCACAGGTCGCGGTTGGCCACCGGCTTCTTCTGGGAGTTCTTCCAGCCGCGGGCGATCCAGCCCTGCCACCACCGGTCCCGCCAGCAGTTGACGACGTAGGTCGAGTCCGACACGACGACCAGCGGACCGTCGAGGTGACGTACCGCTTCGAGCACGGCACGGATCTCCATGCGCTGGTTGGTGGTGTCGGAGTCGTGGCCCGATGCCCACGGTCCGCCGTCGACGGCCCAGGCCCACCCGCCGGGACCGGGGTTCCCGCGACAGGCGCCGTCGGTGTAGACGCGGACAGGGCGAGTCGATGTCGGCACGCGCCGACCCTACGCGCCGGCGGTCCGTAGGCTGGGCCCGGTTCCTCTCCCGAAACGAGGTGCGCACGGTGATCATCGACGGGTTCGCCCACCAGCTCCCCGACATCGACCCCGAAGAGACCGAGGAGTGGCTCGACTCGCTCGACGCGGTGGTCGACCAGCGCGGCGAGGTCAGGGCCCGCTACCTGATGGCCCGGCTCCTCGAACGGGCCCGGGAGAGGGCGATCGGGACCCCGGCGACGGTCAGCACCCCCTACGTCAACACGATCCCGGTCGACCGGGAGCCGTGGTTCCCCGGCGACGAGGACCTCGAACGCAGCATCCGTCGATTCGTCCGCTGGAACGCGGCGGCGATGGTCGTGCGGGCCAACAAGCACGCCGACGCCATCGGCGGCCACCTGTCGACGTTCGCGAGCTCAGCGGCGCTCTACGAGGTGGGCTTCCACCACTTCTTCCGGGGTCACGGTGCGGCCGAGAACCCGGCGTCGGATCCCGGCGACCACGTCTACATGCAGGGTCACGCCTCGCCGGGCATCTACTCGCGGGCGTTCGTCGAGGGCCGGTTGACCGAGGCGGACCTGGACCGGTTCCGCTTCGAGATCGACGGCCCCGGTCGGGTCGGTCGCGGTCTGCCCTCCTACCCGCACCCGCGGCTGATGGGCGACTTCTGGGAGTACCCGACGGTGTCGATGGGGTTGGGACCGATCCTGTCGATCTACCAGGCCCGCTTCAACCGCTACCTGCTCAACCGGCGCATCGACGACACCTCCAACAGCCGGGTGTGGTGCTTCGTCGGCGACGGCGAGGTCGACGAGCCCGAGACGCTGGGAGCCATCTCGCTCGCGGCCCGGGAGCAGCTCGACAACCTGACCTGGGTCGTCAACTGCAACCTGCAGCGGCTCGACGGACCCGTCCGGGGCAACGGCAAGATCATCCAGGAGCTCGAGGCGATCTTCCGCGGCAGCGGCTGGAACGTGATCAAGGTCGTGTGGGGCAGCCGCTGGGACGAGCTGCTCGCACGCGACGTCGACGGCGTGCTGCTGCAGAAGATGAACACGACCGTCGACGGCGAGTTCCAGCGCTACGCGATCGAGTCCGGGGCCTACATCCGCGAGCACTTCTTCGGCCCCGACCCCCGGCTGCGCCGCATGGTCGAGCACCTCTCCGACGAGGAGCTCCAGAAGCTGCCCCGTGGGGGCCACGACTACCGCAAGATCTACACGGCCTACGCCGCCGCGGTGCGCACCGAGGGCGCTCCGACGGTGATCCTGGCCAAGACGATCAAGGGTTGGACGCTCGGCCCCGGCGTCGAGGCCCGCAACGCGACCCACCAGATCAAGAAGATGTCCGCCGAGCAGCTCGTCGGACTGCGCGACCGGTTGTTCCTCCAGGACGAGATCTCCGACGATGCCCTGGCCGATGGCATCCCGCCCTACATCCGACCCGCCGCGGACTCCGACGAGATGGAGTACCTCCAGGGACGACGGGCCGCGCTCGGCGGCTACCTCCCGGCCCGTTCGACCCACACCCGCCGGCCGCTCGCCCAGCCGTCGGACGCGCCGTTCGACGAGCAGCTCGCCGGCTCCGGCGGCCAACCGGCGTCGACCACCACCGCCTTCACCCGTCTGCTGCGCAACCTGTGCCGCGACGGGGAGTTCGGCTCCCGGGTGGTGCCCATCATCCCCGACGAGGCCCGCACCTTCGGCATGGACGCCCTGTTCCGAGAGCTGAAGATCTACGCGTCGCAGGGTCAGCTGTACGAGCCGGTCGACCACGACCTCCTGCTGAGCTACCGCGAGTCGAGCGACGGCCAGATCCTCGAGGAGGGGATCACCGAGGCCGGGGCGATGGCCAGCTGGACCGCAGCCGCCACCTCCTACGCCCACCGCGGCGTGCCGATGGTGCCGTTCTTCACCTTCTACTCGATGTTCGGCTTCCAGCGGATCGGCGACCTGATCTGGGCCGCGGCCGACGCCCGCGCCCGGGGGTTCCTGCTCGGCGCGACCGCCGGGCGCACGACCCTGTCCGGCGAGGGCCTCCAGCACCTCGACGGGCACAGCCAGGTGCTGGCGTCGACGGTCCCGGTGTGCCGCGCCTACGACCCCGCGTTCGCCTACGAGACGGCGACGATCATCCGCCACGGGATCGACGCCATGTACCCGGCCGAGGGCGCCGATCACGGCGAGGACGTCTTCTACTACCTCACCCTCTACAACGAGAACTACCCGATGCCGGCCATGCCGCCGTCACCGGTGAACGGCGTCGACGTCGCCGCCGGAATCGTCGAGGGGCTGTACCCGTGGGCACCCGCGCCCGACACCGGCGGGCCCGCCGCGACCATCCTGTTCTCGGGACCGATGTGGTCGGTCGCGGTCGAGGCCCAGCGACTCCTGGCCGAGCACTACGGGGTCGGCGCCCAGCTGTGGTCCGCGACCAGCTACCAGCAACTGCGGGTCGAGGCCCTGGCCGTCGAGCGATGGAACGGCCTGCATCCCACCGAGACCCCCCGGGCACCGAGGGTGACCCAACTCCTCGACCGCTCCCTCGGGCCGATCACCGCGGTCACCGACTTCATGCGACTGGTCCCCGACCAGATCTCCCGCTGGGCCCCGAGGCGGTTCACGTCGCTCGGCACCGACGGCTTCGGACGATCCGACACCCGCGAGGCGCTGCGCCGCCACTTCGAGGTCGACGCCGCTCACATCTGCGTGACCGTGCTGGGACAGCTCCACCGCGACGGGGTCGTCGACGTCGGCGTGGTGTCCGACGCCATCGCCCGGTTCGGGGTCGACCCGGAGCTGCCCGTGCCCTGGCACGGGTGAGTGCCCGCTGGCTCAGATCCAGCTCTGCGTGCTGACCAGCAGCCCCGTGCCGGCGGCGAGGACCAGGAACAGCATCACGACGATGGCGACCGGCACACCGGTCGACCGACCTGCCCCCACCCGGGAGTCGTCGACCACGGCGAAGCCCTCGGTCGACACGACCACCCGTGGGCGATGGCACACGCCGCACTCCACGGCGTCGTCGCGCATGAGGAAGTGGCAGTGCGGGCAGCTCTCCACGTCGGGAGTCTCCTGGTCGGTCGTCGGCTTCTCGTCGCACCTGCTGTCGGTTGCCGCGGCCCGGCCCTTGAACGATTCGGGTCGAACGAACGGGCCGGAGGGGCCGGAGGGCCCACAGCGGTAGATTGGCCCGATGTCCAGCCCCGCCATCCCGATCACCGGTGACGACGCGGCGGATCGGCTGCTCGAGGAGCAACCCCTCGCCCTGTTGATCGGGATGCTCCTCGACCAGCAGGTCCCGATGGAATGGGCCTTCCGCGGTCCCGCCACCCTCTCGGAACGCCTCGGAGGCCGCCTCGACGCGGCCCGGATCGCCGCCATGTCCGAGGACGACGTGGTGGCGGTGTGCTGCGAGAAGCCGGCGATCCACCGCTACCCCGCGGCCATGGGCCGGCGGATCCACTCCCTGTGCCAGGACCTGGTCGAGCACTACGACGGCGACGCCGCCGCGCTGTGGTCCGACGATCCGACCGGGGCCGAGCTGTACCGTCGCCTGCGCTCCCTGCCCGGCTACGGCGACGAGAAGTCACGGATCTTCATGGCGATCCTCGCCAAGCGCCTGGGGGTGAGACCCGACGGATGGGAAGAGGCGGCGGCACCCTTCTCCGACGACGAACCTCGATCGGTGGCCGATGTCGATTCCGAAGCGAACCTGGTCCGGGTCCGCGAGTGGAAGAAGATGATGAAGGCGGCCCGCAAGGCCAAGTCCGACCCGGTCGACTGACCCGGCTCAGCTCAGCTCGACGCGACGGAGTCAGATATCTGCTGGCGCGAGAGCCAGCCGAGGAGGACGGCGACGGCCCGGGGGTCGTGGCGCAGCTCGTGGCCGGCGCCGCTGATCACCTTGAGCTCGGCCCGGCCGTGGGCCTCGGCGATGGCGCGTCCGTCCTCGAGCGGGGTCAGGTCGTCGCTGTCGCCGTGGATCACCAGCAGCGGACGAGGAGCCAGATCCCTCGCCGCGCCGAGGGGCTGCACGGCGCGCAGCTCGGCGGACCAGCGGTCGAACGCGGGTGGGAACTCCGGGTCCTTGATGACGCCGACCTGTCGGGCGTGCAGCAGCAGTCGGCGGGGATGACGGGCCCAGTCCTCGAAGTCGGCCTGGGCGGCCAACGCCGCCACTCCTCGCACCCGGGCGTTGCGGGCGCCCTCCCCCAGCGCCAGCGAGCCTCCCGTGCCCGCGCCGCAGATCCACACGCCGGTGACACCGAGCGCGGCGACGTGTTCGACCGCGGCGTGGATGTCGTCCAACCAGCCCTGCAGGGAGAAGTCACCCTCGGCACGACCACAGCCCCGGAAGTTCATGGTGAGCACGACCCAACCCAGCTCCGCTGCGATGCGCTCGGCCAGCTCGGGGTACGACTTGCCGGACTGCGGGCTCTCACGGCCCCGCGTCGGGAACCCGTGGCACAGCACGAGACCCGGGGCGTCGTTGGCGTCGACGGCCGGTTCGGCCAGATGGGCGCTGAGCGCGAGGTCGCCGGAGTGGAACGTGTAGTCCATCACCGGCGCCGCCGACGTGTCGCCCGATGACGCCTCCCTGGTCACGGGCGGGCTCTCAGCCCGGGGATGCGGCACGCTGCGGGGCGTACAGCCGGTAGCCCCGGTTGCGAGCCTCGGCGAGGGTGTCGGGACCGAAGCACAGGAAGGTCTCCGCCTCCATCAGCTCCGTGATCAGGTGCTCGTCGTCGGCGCCGAGCTCGTCCACGTCGTAGACCACCTGCGTGCGCTTGTCGCCCACGTAGCGGTGATGTTCGAACTTGCCGGGGCGGTCCATCGGTTGCTCTCCTGGCTCTGGAGGGGCGGGCGGTGGCCATCGTAGGCCGCAGCGGGACTCAGGCCCCGCCGTCGTCGGAGTCCGACACCCGTGGTCCGATCGCACCGATCGCCTCGTAGTACTGCTCCTCGACGTCGAGGACGGTGACCACGACCTCGTCGGCGATCGTTTCGCCCTGCTCCTCGAGCCGACCGATCACCCACGCCACGGGCTCGTCGTCGGGGACGACCACGAGGGCGTCGCCGATGTCGTCGGCCGCCTTGGCGGAGGCCACGCCCTTGGCAGCCAGGTAGTCGCAGTGAGCGGCGAGCACCGCGGTGACGTCGTCGTAGGAGATCTCGGCGGTGAGCTCCTCGGGGAGGCGGTCGGCGACGAAGTCGACCGCCTCCCCGAGGTCGTACACGCTGCGGCGCGGCCGGGTGGCCAGGGTGCCGGTCACGCCGCCGATCGTGACCGCGGCGATGACGAAGCAGACGACGGCGGCCAGGACTATCCAGATCCACATCGTCGCCAGCCTTGCACCCCGGACGGTGGCCGAGGGCTCAGATGCCGATACGCTGGGCGAGGAGTTCGCGGTGGTAGGTGGGGTCGCCGAACAGGAGCTCGGAGCTCTTGGCCCGCTTGAAGTACAGGTGGGCGGGGTGCTCCCAGGTGAAGCCGATCCCACCGTGGATCTGGATGTTCTCGGCTGCGGCGTGGAAGTACGCCTCCGAGCAGTACGCCTTGGCCAGCGAGGCCACCGACGGCAGCTCGTCGTTGAGCTCCGAGGCGCACCAGCCGGCGTAGTAGGCGGCGGACTTGGCCGACTCGACCTCGAGCAGCATGTCGGCGCACTTGTGCTTGATCGCCTGGAACGAGCCGATGGGACGTCCGAACTGCACCCGGTCCTTGGCGTACTGGACCGCGGCCTCGAGGACCTCCTGGGAGCCGCCGACCTGTTCGGCGGCGAGGGCCACCGCAGCGAGGTCGAGCACGGTGGACAGCACGTCCCAGCCTCCGCCGTCGGTCCCGATGAGGGTGCCGGGCACGTCCGCGTACTGGAGGCGGGCCTGCTTGCGGGTCTGGTCCATGGTCGACAGCGCGGTGCGGGTAAGACCGGGGGCGTCGCCGGCCACCGCGAAGAGGCTCACACCCGCGTCGGTGCGGGCCGCGGTGATGATCAGATCCGCGGTGTGGCCGTCGAGGACGTAGAGCTTCTCACCGTTGATCTTCCAGGTGTCGCCGTCCGCGGTGGCCGTCGCGGTCACCGCAGACTCGTCCCAGCGACCGTTCGGTTCGGTGTAGGCGAGGGTGGCGACAGTCTCGCCCGACGCGATCCCCGGCAGGTGGGCGGCCTTGGCCGCGTCGTCACCGGAGTGGATCAGGGTCTGACCGGCGAGCACGACGGTGGAGAAGTACGGGGCGCACAGCAGGCGGCGTCCCATCTCCTCGAGCACGACGATGAGCTCGACGAAGGAGTACCCGGACCCGCCGAACTCCTCGGGGATGACGAGCCCCTGGAGGCCCATCTGCTCGGCCATCTGGGTCCACACCGCGGCGTCGTAGCCGGCCTCGGTGTCCATGAGCTCGCGGACGGTGGGCTCGTCGGACTTGGCGTTCAGGAAGTCACGGACGACCTTGCGGAGCTCTTCCTGCTCCTCGCTGAAGGCGAAGTTCACTGTGGGTTCCCCCCTGGTTGTTCGGGTCGGTCGGTCCCGAGTTCTACACCCGGCTGTCCACCGCCTGCATCTCTCGATGTGTACACGTCAGTACGCATAATCGGAGACCTCCCGTCAGGTCGGGTTCGACGCCCTCTGCCGATATCGTCGGAGAGATGCCCGGATCCGACCAGCCCTCCCGCAACGAACGTCGCGTCGGCTACGCACCCGGGGTGTATGACCTGTTCCACGTCGGCCACCTCAACATGCTGCGCAACGCCACCCAGTTCTGCGACTACCTGATCGCCGGCGTGGTGACCGACGAGATGTCCCAGCGCACCAAGGGTGTCCGACCGGTGGTGCCCATCGACGAACGTCTGGCGATCGTCGGGGCCATCCGCTTCGTCGACGAGGCGGTCGCCGAGGACGTCCCCCACAAGCTCGAGATGTGGGAGCGACTGCACTTCGACGTGATCATCAAGGGCGACGACTGGAGGGGAACCGACAAGGGCGACAAGCTCGAATCGGACTTCGCGGCCCACGGCGTCGACGTGGCCTACGTCCCCTACACGCAGCGGACGTCGAGCTCGATGCTGCGACGCATCCTGGAGCGCGAGCTCGATCTCTGAGCAGCCACCGACGCAGCCGCACCCGACGGCTCCACATGACGATCCCGTCATGATCACAACCGTGTAATTAGAAGACGGATGTGGGTTGTCGCAACACGATCGCAATATTCACGCGTAGGATCTCCTGGACGGGCGCTGAGCGGATCTTCCCTCAACCCGATCCGCACATGGGCCGATGTACCCGGTACGGCCGGCCCGAGGGAGAGCTCCACCGTGAAGCACCGCATCCAGATCGCCGTGATCACCATCGGCGCCACCCTGTTGGCTGCCGCCTGTTCCGGGGCACCCGCCGGATCGGAGTCCGACGACAGCGGATCCGCCCTGGCCGACAGCTCGACCCGGCGGGCTGCCGCCACGGTGCCGGCACGACCGACGGTGCCACCGTCCGCACCTGCACTCGCACCCGCCACTGCGCACGGATCCGGCACCACGCTCGGGTCGACCTCCTACCCGGTCCCCGCCTCGGCCATCGTCGTGTCGCCCGCCGGCGACGACGCCGCCAATGGGTCGGTCGCCGCTCCCCTGCGGACCCTGGGGAAGGCCATCGCCATCGCCCGCACCGGCGCCACCATCGTGGTGCGGGCCGGCACCTACCACGAGTCGGTGACCATCCCGTCGGGACGGACCGTGACGATTCAGAACTGGCCCGGCGAGGTCGTGTGGTTCGACGGCAGCGACGCCGTGACCGGGTGGGTCGCCGACGGGTCCACATGGCGACGCGACGGCTGGAACGTCTCGTTCGACCACTCCCCGACCTACACCCGCGGCGCCTCCGACAACTCGGCTGACCAGTGGCGCTTCGTGAACCCGCAGTTCCCGATGGCCGCGCACCCCGACCAGGTGTGGGTCGACGGAGCTCCCCAGGCCCAGGTCGCCTCGGCGGTCGAGGTCGGCCCCGGTCGGTTCCACAAGGACGACGCCGGGTCGCGGCTGCGGATCGGGACCGACCCGTCCGGCCACGAGGTCCGCGCATCGACGCTGATCAGGGCGATGTCGATCCGGGCCACGGGCTCGACCGTGCGCGGCATCGGTTTCCGCCGCTACAGCCCCTCGGTCCCCGACATGGGCGCGATCACCGTCGAGGCACCCGGGGTGACCCTGGAGCACCTCGTCGTCTCCGACATGGCCACCACCGGCGTCAGCGTCGTGTCCACCGGCGCGACCCTGCGCAACGTCGAGGTGGCCCGCTCCGGGATGCTCGGCATCCACGCCAACTACGCCGACGGCCTGAGGTTGCTCGGGGTCGTCTCGAGTGCCAACAACACCGAGCACTTCAACAGCGCACCGGTGTCAGGCGGGTTCAAGGTGACCAGGACGCGGGGCCTCACCGTCACCGGCTGCGTGTTCCGCGACAACCTCGGCCCGGGCCTGTGGACCGACCAGGCCGTCTACGACATCACCGTGACCGGTTGCGACATGATCGCCAACAGCGGCCACGGGACGTCGCTGGAGCTGTCGGCCAAGGCGGTCTTCGCCGACAACCTCGTGTCGGGCAACGGCGGCAACGGCATCAAGATCAACGACACGTCCGAGGTCGTGCTCGTCAACAACACCTTCGTCGGCAACAACCGGCCCGTGAACATCGTCCAGGACAGCCGGAGGGGCAACGACCCGTCCGTTCCGGGTCACGACCCCCGCCGCCCGTTCCCCGATCCGACCATGCCCTGGGTCAACGGACCGGTCCTGGTACAGGGCAACCTGATCGCGGCCCCCTCGGCCGGCAACTGCCTGCTGTGCGTGGAGGACTACTCCCGGACCTTCAGCGCCGAGCAGATGGCCATCACCTCACCCGGGAACGCCTACCACCGCGGCGCCGCCAACTCGCCGACGTGGCTCGTCGTGTGGTCACGGGGGGCGACCAACCCCGCGGTCCTCAACGACCTCGGAGCGTTCCGGACCGCAACCGGACAGGAAGCGTCCGGTCAGATGGTGACGGGCGCCCCGATCGTCGATGCGGCCGGACGTCCGACGCCGTCGGGGCAGGCGCTCGATCCCTCCGCCCCGGAGTTGCCCGCCTCGGTCGCCGCGTTGATCGGTCGTCCGGCCGGAACCCGGCACTTCGGCGCCTTCCGCTGATCGCCGGAGCAACTCCCGCCGTCGAGCGCCCCTCGGGTCACCCGCCGGCCGAGACGGGAACGGACTCCACCTCGGCCGCCGCGATCGGGCGTCGGCCGTCGCGCCGGGCGACCACGTACCAGCCGATGCACATGAAGAGCCACGTGCTCGCCACGTTGGCCACCGAACCGATGCCCTCGTAGAAGATCGAGTCCACCAGCAGGAAGGTCATGACCCCGAGCAGCATCGCCCGGTCGAGCTGCAGGTCCCTCGGTCCGTTGCGGGGCAGGTGACGGATCCCGAGGAGCAGGCTGATCAGCAGAGCGGCCCAGACCAGCAGACCCACCGCACCGAGCTCGACCAGCACGTTGATGGCGCCGTTGTGACCGCCGCCGAGTCCGGTCGCCTCGTAGAAGATCCCCCTGGACGCGGTGATCCCGTTGCCGAACAACGGCTTCTTCTCGATGGACTCGAACGCCACGCTCCACAGCTCGGTCCGGTGGCTCAGCGTCGTGAGCTGCGCCGACGTGTCCCCTCGTTCGAAGTACGTCGTCACCTTGTCGCTCGCCATGATCGCCACCCCGGCGACCAGGACGAGCCCCACCAGGCCGACCTCGACAACGGCGCGCCCGCGACGGGTCGTGACCAGCACGACCGCGGCGCCGCAGATCCCGCCGAGGATGGCCCCCCGGGTGTGACCCGCCAGTCCTCCACCGGCGACGACCGCCAGGATCCCCCAGTAGAGCAACGGCGGCCAACGGGGTCCGGGCCGGTCGGAGCGTCCGCCGACGACGTAGCCGACGGCGACGACCGCGGCCAGGCACATCATGGCACCCGACACCGTCGGGTGGACCGCCAGCCAGGTGAACCGTCCGGCCTGGCTCGCCTTCAACGGTGGGCTCGGGCGGACCAGTCCGTAGCCCACCCCGGCCAGGATCAGGAGCAGGTACAGGTGGGCGAAGCGGTGGAAGTGCGATCGGTCGCCGTCCATCGCCGCGATGACCACCACCGCGAGCAGGATCGTGGCCTGCACGCAGCGCACCACGCCGTACTGGAGGTACGGCGTGTACATGAGCGACAGCACGGCCAAGCCCACGAAGCAGGCGGCCAGGTACAGCGGCGCCGGGATCCGACGGACTCTCGGCACCCGGAAGCGGTCGAGGAGCAGGTAGCCGGCGACCAGGCCGTACAGCAGCATCTCCACCATGATCGCGGCGTCGATGCCACCGCCGAGCGCCTGGCCGGGGGGGCGAACGCGGTACTTGAAGTCACTGCCGACGATGAACGCCACCCCCGCGACCGCGAGCCACCAGTCGTCGACCAGACCGAGGAAGCGGCCGGAGAGAGTGCGCTGCGAGCGTGCCACCGTCCCAGGTTAGGTGAACCGACCGGGCCTCAGTCCGCTGTGGAGCGCGGTCCGCCCGGAGCAGCCGACCGGACGGCACCCTGGGCCCGCCTTGCGTTCCGGCGCCGCTCCCGTCGAGCGGCCGCCCGCTCCTCCTCCCGCGCCGTGGGCACGAGGATCATCTGACGAGCGACCACACCCATCGCGAGCGAGCCGAGCGCCAGGGCATACGGGACGTAGGACACGTCCACGTGCAGCGCCCGCAGCAGCAGGAACAAGGACGTGAGCGAAACGATCGCCTCGACCACACGCAGACCCATCATCGCGGCGTGCCGTCCCCGGACCGCCGCCAGGCTCCCGTACGGCATCAGCACCGCGCTCGCCGCCGCGTAGACCGACCACCCGAACACCGCGATCGGATCCAGTTCGAACTTGCCGTTGGTGATCACGTCGCCGACCGCGGGCAACAGCGCCACCGACACCGCTCCGAGCACGAGGGAGAGCCCGACCAACATCCCGGTTCCACGGTCGGCCAGGGGGATCAGCTCTCGCAGCGTGCTGCGCCGACGCGCCGCGTACGAGGCGAACAGGAAGCTCCCGACGCCGTTGACGATCAACATGGCAGGCGCAGCGAAGACCCTCGCGGCTTCGAGCTCACCGAACAGGGTGGTGCCGACGGCCACGATCACGATCGTGCGCACTGCGGCCATCATGGCGGGCCGCACGGCCTGCTGTGCCGCCCGCCAGCGCCCGTAGCGGACGACCTCACGCCACCGGCTGGCCCGCATCGTCGCCCACCACCGCTCGGCCCTGGGCAGCAGGACGACTCCGACCAGCAAGCCGCACAGCTGGGCCACCACCAACGACGACAGCAGGTCCCGCATGACCAACTGCCCGTCGAGCACCTTGAACAGACCCAGCCAGAACGCGGTGACCACCAGGCACGTCGTGTCGACCGCCACGACGAACCAGAACCTCAGCGACGCCATCAACATGCGGCGGATCAGCTCCTCCAGCACGAAGATCGTGGCCGCAAGACCGAACAGCGGAGCCAGGTCCCAGCTGATCAGACCGGTCGCTCCCGACAGCACGCACGCGACGGTCCCACCGACGACGGCGATGGTGAGCGCCACCGCCTGCAGCCCACCACGGACCGAGGCGTCGTGGCGATCCAGGACCGTGAGCGAGTCGCCGACCATGCCGGTGGTCACCGCTGTCGACAGGATCACACAGCTGTAGAGCAGGGCGAACACGCCCAGGCCGGCGGCGCTGAGCTCGCGGACCGCGATGATCTGCAGCAGGAAGCTGGTCATCGACTGGACGACCTCGGCCGACACCGCCGCCGCGACCTTCTGGACCTTGGCGACGATGCGGCCCAGGCGTCCCGATCCACCAGCCGCGGCATCAGCAGCGGCGGCATCGGTCCGTCGGGACCGGGACTGCTCCTGTCCGATGTGCGAAGTCGTCATCCTGAGTGGGGTGTCCGGCGTGGTGGGCGGTCGAGGTCAGGTGGAGCGGGGTTGACCGTACCGAACGTCGTGGGGCCGTCGGGAACCGGAGGCTCCCGACGGACCCATCGACGACGGGCGGAGGACGACGACCTCAGCCGAGCGGACCGGCGACGAGGTCGTCCACCGTGAGGGTCATCGGCGCGTTGGTCGCCGATCCGGAGAGATACGACCAGATTCCCACGCCACCGGCGGACTGCAGAGCGGTGGTCTGATCCGCCCCCGAGAGCGCCCAGCCGGAGGGCTCGGCCGTGCCGTCCTTCCAGACCTTGGCCGCGAGGTTGGTGGTGCCGGTGCCGCTCACCTGGAACCGGACGTGGAGGACCTCCCCGGCGTTCCAGGTCAACCCCGGGACGGCCGCAACGCTCTGGAGAGCGGTCTCGGTGCCGTTCACCACCCGGACCAGCTGGACCATCACCGCTCCGCTGGACTGCACCCGCAGCTTGACCCGGTAGTCGTTGGAACCGTCGACACGGCGGCCGACGAGGGCCATGTAGGTTCCGCCGCCGGTCTGGGCCTTGTCGAGGCTGAGCGAAGCCCGGACGTCGGACGCGGTCTGGGTCACCGAGTTGAGGCTGGCGTAGCGACCTGCTCCGGCGTTCATGGTGATGCGACCGGCACCGCCGGACACCGAGTAGGCCGACGCCGTGCTCGTCGTGGACCAGGCACCGCCGATCTCGGCACTGCCCCATCCGTTGGTCGTGTCGCGGCCGAAGCTGTCCTCGACGAAGTTGGTCGGGGCGGGCCCGCTCGTCACCACGACCGTGGAGCTACTGGTTCCGGTGGCGCCGTCGTCGTCGGTCACCGTCAAGGTGATCGTGTAGGTGCCCGCGACCGCGTAGGTGTGCGTGGCGGTCACCCCGGATCCGTTCGGGGTCCCGTCACCCCAGTTCCATGAGTACGACTCGACCGTTCCGTCACCGTCGGAGGACCCGGAGCCGTCGACGGCCACGTCGAGACCCGTGACCGACGACGTGAGCGCGGCCGACGGCGCCGCGTTGGTCGGAGGCGGCGTCCCGCCCCCGACCGGCCCGGCGACGACGTCGTCGACCAGCATCGTGACGGGACCGTTGGTCGCGGAACCCGACAGGTAGTCCCAGATCCCGACCGAACCGTTCGCCTGCAACGAGGCGCTGGCATCGGTCGCCTGCAGCTGCCAGGCCGTCGGTTCGGCCGTCCCGTCCTTCCAGACCTTGGCGGCCAGGTTGGTCGGATTGGTGCCGGTGACCTGGAGTCGAACCCGGACGAACTCGCCGGCGTTCACGGTGAGCCCGGGCACCGTCGCCAGGTTCTGAACGACGGTCTCGGTCCCGTTGACGATCCGCACGAGCTGGGCCGTGACCGACCCGTTGGACTGGAAGCGCAGCTTGAGCCGGTAGTCGTTGGTGGAGTTCACCCGACGTCCGATGATGCCGACGTAGGAGCCACCTCCGGTCTGGGTCTTGTCGAAGCCCAGTCGGGCTCGGAGATCGGTGTCGGTCGCGGCGACCGAGCCGAGGGTGATGGTGCGGCTCGCCCCGGCGGTCGTCGAGACCCGGCCGAGGCCGCCGGACACCGAGTAGCTGGCGGCCGAGCCAGTGGTGGTCCAGGCACCGCCGACGTCCGCTGTCCCCAGCGCGTTGCTGACCGTGCGGCTGAAGGTGTCGGACGCGTAGTTGGACACCACCGGAGCGGTCACGGTCACCGTTCGACTGGTCGTGTCGGTCGCACCGTCGTCGTCGGTGACGGTCAGCGTCACCGTGTAGGTGCCGGCACCGGCGTACGTGTGGGTCGCGGCAGAGCCCGCTCCGGCTGCGGTGTTGTCACCCCAGACCCACGACCAGCTCACGATGGAACCGTCGGGGTCGGTCGACGTCGATGCGTCCACCGACAGGGTCAGATCGTCGGCCGAGGCGGTGAACGACGCGGTGGGTGCGACGTTCGCCGGAGGCGCCGAGACGGTCACCTGGCCGGTGACGGTCCCGATGGCACCGTCGTCGTCGGTGACGGTGAGGGTCACCGTGTAGGTGCCGGCACCGGCGTAGACGTGCGAGGCGGTGGCCCCGGAACCCGGAGCAGTGCCGTCACCCCAGTTCCACGACCAGCTCACGATGGAACCGTCGGGGTCGCTCGACCCGCGCCCATCCACGTCCGCGGTCAGGAAGCTGGTGTTCGACGAGAACGACGCCGTCGGACTGACGTTGGCCGGCGGCGGGTCGGTCACGGTCACCGGCCATGTCACCGAGGCGGTGGCCCCGGCATCGTCGGTCACGGTCAGCGTCACGCCGTAGGTGCCCGCCGCCGCATAGGTGTAGGTGGGCGCGACGCTCGTCGAGGTCCCGCTGCCGTCACCGAAGGTCCACGCGTAGCTGAGCGGCCGACCTTCGGGGTCCGACGACAGCGAGGCGTCGAAGTTGGCGGTCAGGTCGGTGTGACCGAAGGTGAACGACGCGGTCGGAGCGAGGTTGGGGGGATCGGTCACGGTGACCTCATGGGTCACTGTGTCCTGGCCGCCGCGGTCGTCGACGACGGTCAAGGTCACGTCGTAGGTGCCCGCCGCCAGGTAGGTGTGCGCCGTCGTGGCGCCGTTGCCCTGGGTTCCGTCACCGAAGTCCCAGGCGTGGGACACGATCGTTCCGTCCGGGTCGCTCGACGCCGAGGCATCGAACGTCGCGGTGAGATCGACGTGGCCCGAGCTGAACGCTGCGGTCGGCAGGACGTTGGGCGGCAGCGTGGCGGTGACGGGCAGTGTCACGGTTCCGACACCGCCACGGTCGTCGGTAACCGTCAGCGTCACGTTGTAGGTCCCCGCTCCCGCGTAGGTGTGGGTGGGGGCGATCCCCTCCACCGTCGGCGTTCCGTCACCGAAGTCCCATGCGTAGGCGACGACGTTGCCGTCCGGATCGTTGGAAATGCTGGCGTCGAAGTCGACGTCGAGGTGGTCGACCACCGCGCTGAACGCGGCCGTCGGGGTCACGTTCGGTGCCAGGACGGTCACCTGCGCCGTCGATGTGGCGCTTCCGCCACGGTCGTCGGTGACGGTGAGGGTCACGTTGTACGTCCCGGCCGCGCCGTAGGTGTGGGCCGAGTTCATGCCGCTACCGGTGGCTCCGTCGCCGAAGTTCCAGTCGTAGGAGACGATCGTGCCGTCCGGGTCGGTCGAGCCGGAGGCGTCGAAGGTGGCGGCCAGGTCGGCCGCTCCGGCGGTGAACGACGCCGTCGGGTTGACGTTCGGGGCCAGGCCCCCGGCTGCGGTCCAGTGCGACAGGACCGTCGCCGGCGACAGCACCGAGCTGTACACGGCGGCCTCGTCGATCAGACCGCGGTAGTGGCGGTCACCGGACCAGATGTTGTCGGCCCCCAGCCGCCAGTAGCCGGAGTAGTTCTGCTGGGCCGACGCCGTGCCGGTGGCGACCGCGACGCCGTCGACGTACATCTTCTGCTCACCGGGCTGCTGGGTCACCACGACGTGGTGCCACTGGCCGTCGTTGACCGCTTGGGGCGAGTCGATGGTGGCCGCGGAACCGATCCACACGCCGTAGCGCAGACGGCCGTCGGCCAGCAGGTAGAGGTGGCGGTCGTAGTTGGAGCTGGTCTGACCGGTCGAGTCGCCGAAGCCGATGATCCGGCCGCCGTTGGCGTCGGTGGTGCGGATCCACGTCTCGAGCGAGAAGGTGGTCGGGTTGGTGTACTGCTGGGTGCCGACCACGCGGTCGTTGTTGCTGTCGAAGTCGACCGAGGTGCCACTCGGATCGGCCGGCGAGGCCGCCCCGCCCCACACGGTGCCGCTCGTGGTGGCGCCCGGGTCCAGGGTCATGCGGTTGACCGCGCTCGAGCCGCTCGTCTCGTTGAGTCGCAGGTAGAGATCGGCGTTGGCGTTCCACACCGCGGCGCCGTACGCATCGGCGGGCACGGTGGGCCAGCCCGGGGTCCGACCGCTGGCCAGGAAGTGGGCCCGGATCTGCTCCTGGGTGAGCTCGCCGCCGTAGATGGAGACGTCGTCGATGGTGCCGTTGAAGTTGGCCGACGAGGGTTGCGACGGCCAACCACCGAGGGCGTCACCACCGATGCGCCAGTAGCCGGCGAACGCCTCCGCACTGGTGGCGGACGCGTCGGCCCCGACCAGCTTGCCGTCGACGTAGAGCTTGATGCCGGCCGGGCCGAGCTGGCCGACGGCCTGGTGCCACTGGCCGTCGTTGTAGGCGGCCGATGACGCCACGGTTCGGGTGCTGCCGTCGTACACGCCGAAGCGCAGCTGACCGCTGTTGGTCATGTAGATGTGACGGTCGTAGCTGGTGCTCGATCCGGTCGACGACTTGCCGAACCCGACGATCTTGCCGCCCGACGAGGTCGTCGTCTTGAACCACGCCTCGACGGTGAACTGCTGAGGTCCGTTGACCGCTGTCCCATTGGTCGAGGCCGGAGCGGTGCCGCCGGCGAAGGTGGTCGACGTGTCGGAGTCGCCGATCAGGGCACCGACCACGCCACGGGTGGTGTTCGAGTTGAGGGTCAGGTCGTCAGCGCCGACCTGGTCGTAGCCGATCGTGCCGGCGGCCTCCCCGAGGCGCCAGTACTTGGCGGGCGAGTCGGCGATGACGGCGTCGCGGTACGGACTCGGCGTCGGGGTGCCCGCCGGGACGGTCCCGGTGACCGCCGGGCTGACGAATCCGTTCCCGAAGGCGTCGCGCACCCGGACCCGGTAGGTCTCGGTCGACCCGGGGGCGGCGGAGGCGTCGACGGCCGCGAGCATCGGGCGGTACCACCAGTTGGACGGTGAGTAGGTCCGGGTGGCCACCACCGTCGAGGTGTTGACAGTGGCCCCCCGGAGCACCTCGTAGGTCAGCTGGGCGTTGTCGCGATCCCAGACCCCCTGCCAGGAGATCCGCAGCGAACCGGCAGAAATCGGGACCAGCGTCGGCGTGAACTCCGGGTAGCCCTGGAGGAGGTCCTTGTTCGGAGCGATCGACTTGACGGCGAATCGGGCCAGGCCCTGCTGGTTCGCCCCGTTCACGCGGGGGAACTCGCCGCCCATGACCACGTACTGGCTGTTGCCCTCGACGGTCCAGGCCGCCTGGGCCTGGCCGGTGAACGTGCCGATGGCCATCGTGGGCAGCCAGTGCAACTGCCGGGCGCGGGGCCGACCGTTGAACTTGCCGCCGACGTTCACCGCGCCGGAAGGGTCGGGGTAGATCGTCTCGGCCTGGGCCCGCTGGAACGTCCACGGGCTGGTCTGGGGATGGCCGCCCACCGGCGCGCAGTCGTGGGCGTGGCTGACGTTGTAGAGGACGTTGCCGATCGGGGCGGTGTCGTAGTGGTCCCCTCGGCAGCCGCTGACCCACATCAACTCACCGGTGGTGGCGTCGGCCGCGAAGGTCGACTCCAGGTTCCCACCGGTGGTCGGGTCGTTGTTGACCAGGTAGGTGAAGCCGGTCCCGAAGACCTGGTCGTCGTTGGTGGACAGGCTCCAGATCGCGGCGTCCGCACCCCAGTTCTGGATGATCTGGTTGGCCGGGAACGGGACGAGTGCCCCGGTTGTGGGATCGAGGGCGGCCAGGCCGCGGGTCGGAACACCGTTCATGTCGTCGAAGTGACCACCGACCACCACCTTGCCCTTGTTGGCCGGGACGACCACCGCCCGGACCTCGAGGTTGGCCACGGGTGCCCACTCGCGGAGTGCACCGGAGGCGGCGTCGACGGCCGCCAGCCGGGAACGGCCCTGGTTGCCGACGACGGTGAACGCCCCACCGACGTAGAGGGTGTCGCCGGAGAGGGCGAGGCTGTTGACGTGGGCGTTGACGTTGGGGTTGAAGGGCCTGAGCACGCCGGTGGTGGCGTCCAGGGCGGCCACCCGGTTGCGGGTCGTGCCGTTGACCTGGGTGAAGTCACCGGCGACGTAGATCGTGTTGCCGTCGGCCGAAGCCTCGAGGGTCCGCCCCTGGGCGTTGAGCGTCGGCGCCCACGAGGTGATCAGGTTCCCGGTGGTGATGTCGTAGGCCAGGATGTTGGACCGCGGCGTCTCGTTCGTTCCCGCTGCGGATCCGGCCGGCCGGGCCGAGGTGAAAGACCCCGTCGCGTAGACCGTGTTGCCGACGACGACCTGGTCCCAGACCACACCGTCGATCTGGACGGTGGGGAGGCTGTCAGCCGCGACGGTCTCCGGCTCCGTGGGATCGACCGGGGCGGTGTCGGCTCCGGCCACACCGACACCCAGGGCGACCGCAGCGATCGACGACGCCATCAAGGCGACAACTGCACCGGCGACGCTTCGGATCCACCGACGGGGGGACGACTCGGGGGTGACTGACATCTGTGCTCTCCCAGCGGGGCCTCTCGGACCCGGGCTTCTCTCAAGGGCCGCCGCGGGATCGCGGACGCCCACCGATGAACCTAACGTCGGTCGTTGCGGATCCACACTGAGCAAAGATCCTGCGTCGATGGCCGCTCGGACCGGGTCCGGACGCGACGAGACCCGTCGTCATGGGCCATTCGGCCCACCACGACGGGTCTCCACAGCGTCCGGAGCGGCCTCCGGAAGGCCAGATCAGATCGGTCGGGCGTCGAGGTCGTCGACCGACAGGACCACCGGAGCGTTGGTCGCCGAACCCGACAGATACGCCCACAACCCGACCGCACCAGACGCCTGCAACACCGCGGTCGAATCGGAGCTCTCCAACAGCCACGCCGCCGGTTCCGCCGTACCCGACTTCCACACCTTGGCCGCCAGAGCCGTCGTACCCGCCCCCGACACCTGGAACCGGACCTGCAGCCCGTCGCCCGCCGCCACCGTCACACCCGGTACCGTCGCAACCGTCTGGATCACCGCCTCAGAACCCGCGACCACCCGCACCAACTGAGCCGTCACCGACCCGTTGGACTGCACCCGCAACTTCAACCGGTAGTCGTTGCTCGAGTTCACCTGCCGGCCGATGACCGCCATGTACACGCCGCCACCGGTCATCGCCTTGTCCAACGACAACCGGGCCGTCACATCTGCACTCGACTGCGACACCGACGACAGCGACGCCGTCCGACCCCCACCTGCAGTGAGCGAGATCCGACCCTCACCACCCGACACCGAATAGTTCGACGCCGTCCCGCTCACGGTCCAGGCCCCACCCAGATCAGCAGAACCCCACCCACCGGTCGCGGTCCGACCGAACGCATCCTGCACGAACGGCGAGTTCCCCGGCGGCGTACCCACCGTCACCGACCGCGTCGTCGAACCCGTCGCCCCGTCATCATCGGTCACCGTCAACGTGATCGTGTAGGTCCCCGCCGCCGCGTACGTGTGCGTCGCCGACACACCCGAACCCGCCGCCGAACCATCACCCCAGTTCCACCCGTACGACACCACCGAACCATCGGCATCGGACGACGCAGAACCGTTCACCGACGCCACCAGACCCGACACCGACGCCGAGAAACTCGCCACCGGCGCCACGTTCGCCGGAGGAGGAGTTCCCCCGACGGGTCGGGCGTCGAGGTCGTCGACCGACAGGACCACCGGAGCGTTGGTCGCCGAACCCGACAGATACGCCCACAACCCGACCGCACCAGACGCCTGCAACACCGCGGTCGAATCGGAGCTCTCCAACAGCCACGCCGCCGGTTCCGCCGTACCCGACTTCCACACCTTGGCCGCCAGAGCCGTCGTACCCGCCCCCGACACCTGGAACCGGACCTGCAGCCCGTCGCCCGCCGCCACCGTCACACCCGGTACCGTCGCAACCGTCTGGATCACCGCCTCAGAACCCGCGACCACCCGCACCAACTGAGCCGTCACCGACCCGTTGGACTGCACCCGCAACTTCAACCGGTAGTCGTTGCTCGAGTTCACCTGCCGGCCGATGACCGCCATGTACACGCCGCCACCGGTCATCGCCTTGTCCAACGACAACCGGGCCGTCACATCTGCACTCGACTGCGACACCGACGACAGCGACGCCGTCCGACCCCCACCTGCAGTGAGCGAGATCCGACCCTCACCACCCGACACCGAGTAGTTCGACGCCGTCCCGCTCACGGTCCAGGCCCCACCCAGATCAGCAGAACCCCACCCACCGGTCGCGGTCCGACCGAACGCATCCTGCACGAACGGCGAGTTCCCCGGCGGCGTACCCACCGTCACCGACCGCGTCGTCGAACCCGTCGCCCCGTCATCATCGGTCACCGTCAACGTGATCGTGTAGGTCCCCGCCGCCGCGTACGTGTGCGTCGCCGACACACCCGAACCCGCCGCCGAACCATCACCCCAGTTCCACCCGTACGACACCACCGAACCATCGGCATCGGACGACGCAGAACCGTTCACCGACGCCACCAGACCCGACACCGACGCCGAGAAACTCGCCACCGGCGCCACGTTCGACGGAGGAGCGGTCACGGTCACCGACCGGGTCGTCGTACCCGTCGCCCCGTCGTCATCGGTCACCGTCAACGTGATCGTGTAGGTACCCGCCGCCGCGTACGTGTGCGTCGCCGACACACCCGAACCCGCCGCCGAACCATCACCCCAGTTCCACGCATACGACACCACCGAACCATCAGCATCGGACGACGCAGAACCGTTCACCGACGCCATCAGACCCGACGCCGAGGCCGTGAAGCTCGCCGTCGGGGCGACGTTGCCGGCCGCGCCGCGGCCCAGGGCGTTGTGGTTGGCGGCCTGCGCGACGGTCAGCTCGGTCGGGTAGACCGCGACCTCGTCGAGGGTGCCGGCGAACGAGTTGCTGGTCGGACGCGACGGCCAGCTGCTCAGCTGATCGCCACCGACCCGCCAGTAACCCCAGTAGTAGCCGGCGGTCTTGATGGACGAGTTCGCTCCGACCTGGTTGCCATCAAGCACCAGTCGGATGCCGGACGGGCCCATCGAGGCGACCACGTGGTGCCACTGCCCGTTGTTGTACCCGGTCCCGCTGGTGAGGACGGTCGTCCGGGTCGCTCCGAAGCGGATCCTGCCGCTGTTGTCCATGTAGACCGACCGGTCGTTGGTGGCGCTGTTGCCGGAGCTGGAGCTCCCGAATCCGATGATCTTGCCGCCCCGGTTGGTCGTGGTCTTGAACCACGCCTCAATGGTGAAGGTCTGCGGGGCGGAGATCCACCCGGTGGTCGTTCCCGGAACCGTGGCCGACCCGTCGAAGGTGCTGGCGGTGTCGGCGTCGCCCGAGATGGCTCCGCCGACGTTGCGGGTCACGCCCGACAGGGTCAGGTCGTTGCCGTTGGCGCTGTCCCAGCCGGTCGACCCCGAGCCCTCTCCCAGCCGCCAGTAGCGGTTGGCGCCGTCGGCCGCGACCGCAGCCTGGTACGCCCCGACCGACGGCGTACCGCTCGGCACCGTGATCGACGCGGAGGCGGACGGGAGGATGTTGTTGAACACGTCACGCACCCGGACCCGGTAGGACTGGGTGGATCCGGGGGTGGCCCCGCGGTCGATGAAGGCCATCTCGGGACGGGTCCACCAGTTGGAGTCGGCCTCGGTCGTGGCGATGACCGTGGTGCCGCGGAGCACCTCGTAGGTGAGGCGCTCGTTGTCGCGGTCCCAGGTCGTCGTCCAGGAGACGCGCACCGAGCCGGGAGCGATCCCGACCAGCTTGGGCGTCAGGTGGTCGTAGTCCTGCGGGCCCTCCTTGTTCGGAGCCAGTCCGGTCACGGCGAAGCGCGTGAGGCCCTGCTGGTTGACCCCGTTCACGCGGGGGAACTCGCCGCCCATGGCGACGTACTGGCTGTTGCCCTCGATGGTCCAGGCGCCCTGTCCCTGACCGGTGAAGGTGCCGGCGGCCACGGTGGGCAGCCAGTGGAGCAGCTGCGAGACCGGACGCCCTGTGAACCACTTCGAGGTGTTGACCGCGCCGGAAGGATCGGCGTACGTGGTCATGGCCAGAGCCCGTTGGAAGGTCCAGTCCGGGTTGGTCTGGGGGAGGCCGCCGGCGCTGGAGCAGTCATGGGTGTGACCCACCGTGTAGAGCACCGTGCCGACCGCGACGTTGTCGTAGTTGTCGCCTCGGCAACCGTTGACCCAGATGAGGTTGCCGTTGGTATCCGAGGAGAAGGTCGCTTCGAAGTTGCCGGTCGACGCGAAGGACATCCCGTTGCCGAAGACGACGGACCCGTAGGACTTGAGGCTCCAGATCGCGGCTTCGGTTCCGTGGTTCTTCACCACGGTGTTGGCCGGCCACGACAGGACCGAACCACTGCTGGCGTCGAGCGCCCCCATGCCGGTCTGGGTGGAGCCGTTGAGGGTCTCGAAGTGGCCGCCCACGACGACCTTGCCCGTACCGGCGGGCACCGTCAGGGTGCGGACCTCTCCGTTGGAGGAAGGAGCCCACGCGGTCACCGCGCCGCTGGACGCGCTGACCGAGGCCAGGCGGGAGCGGGCCTGGTTGCCGACCACGGTGAACGCTCCCACCAGGTACAGGGTGGATCCGGACACCTCGAGGTCGTTGACGTGGGCATTGACGTTGGCGTTGAAGCCGCTGATGACCGCTCCGGTGGTTGCGTTGAGCGCCGCGACGCGGTTGCGGGTGGTGCCGCTGACCGAGGTGAAGTCACCGGCGACGTAGATGGTGGAGCCGTCTGCCGAGGCCGTGATGGCCCGGCCCTGGGCGTTGAGCGACGGTGCCCACGTCGTGATCAGGTTTCCGGTGGTGATGTTGTACGCAAGGATGTTGGACCGGGCGGTCTCGTTGGTTCCCGCCGCAGCACCCGCGGGTCGGGCCTGGGTGAAGCTGCCGGTGGCGTAGACGGTGTTGCCCACCACGACCTGGTCCCAGACCACGCCGTTGATCTGAACGGTGGGAAGGGAGTCGGCGGTGACCGTCGTCGGCGTGCCCGGCGCCGTCGGTGCGCTGTCGGCCGAGGCCGGAGCAACGACCAGCACCGAAACCGCCATCAGGGCGGCCGAAACGGCCGCCACCGCCCGCAGGGCCCGGGAGCGGAACGCCCCCGACGTCGAGCACGAGCTCTTGGTGTCCATCGCCATCTCCCAGCAACCACCGCCAAGGGAGCATCGGCGACCGAAGGCCTCGACCGCTCTTCAGATCCTCCCTCACGTCGCGCCGGACACCGGCGCGACCACCGGGTTCATGGTGGATCACGAACGTCCGCGGGGCAAGTCATCGGGCCCCGCCGGCCGGACCACCAGGTTCAGACGACCCGGAACCTCACGACGTTGGGCCGGTCCGCCGACTGCACCTCGACGATGACCGTGTCGGCTGCCTTCACCGGGGCCCGGAACACGTACACGCCCTTGGCCGAGGCTCCCGCCTTGACAGTGCCGGTCAGCGCACGGGCGGGTTCGGAGTCGTTGCCGATCGCCGGGGTCCCGTCGCCGTAGGTGGCGGTGACGGCGAGCGACGACAGGTCGAAGGGCTCGGACGAGTCGTTCCGAACCTCGAGGGTAGCCGCCACGGCGGGCCCGGCCGTCTCACCGGGGACCCGGGCCTCGACGTCGAGATTCTCGGAGTCGACCAGGACGACGGACACGCCGGCACCCAGCGGAGCCGGGGTGCCGGGAGCGACCGGCTCCTTCACGATGTCGGCGACGGGCGCGGTGTCGGGCGCCGTGGCGGGAACCCCGGTGGTGGTGGGTCCGACCACGGTGCCGTCGCCCGGCTCGGTCGTCACTGCCGCCTCGGTGCTGCGGGTCGGGTTCGAGTCGTCGCTCGACGAGCATCCGTAGGGCACGAGGATCGAGAGCGCGACCACGGCCGAGGACCCGACGCGCCGAGCGAGACGGCCCTTCCTGAGGCGATCGTGGTGGGGACTGACCGTCATGACGCTCCTCGGTCCAGGCCCTTCATCTGGCCGAACCACTTCACCGAGGCCGCCATGAGGTAGGCGGCGCTGCCGACGAACATGAGGGTATAGGCGCCGACGAACAGTTCCGACGCGCCGAGCAGGAGGAAGATCAGGCACAACAGCCCGTAGTCGGTCGGCACCTTCAGCAACGACACCAGGATCGAGGGCGTCCCGGCGTCGGCCGATGCGGCCGAGGTCGGTGACGCGGATCGCAGCCCCGCGTTGCGGACCAGCTGCTCGTTGAGGATCTGGGCGAAGAACGACACCGCAGCGACGACCGCGTAGCCCATCGGGACGAGGAGCCACCGCTCGTCGATCGGGTCGGCCGTCCGTGGGTCGATGACGAGGAAGCGGTACCAGTTGATCAGCACGCACATGTGCAGCGTCGAGATCTTCAGGCAGTCGACCATGTGGTCCAGCCACTCGCCGGTGACCGAGCCGCCGCCGCGCAATCGTGCGAGCTGGCCGTCCGCGGCGTCGAGCGCGTAGCCGAGGACGAGCAGGGCGGTGACCGCGAAGCCGAGCCACCAACTCGGCCTCATCGCTGCGAGCAGAACCAGCCCCGAGAACGAGAAGGCCGCGCTGATGACGGTGATCCCGTTCGGGGTCAGCCCGAGGTGGAACCCGGCCGCGGCGAACAGCCGGCCCAGCTTGCGGTTGACGAACCGCGAGTATGCCGGCGCGCCCCGGCCCGACTTCTGCGCCGCTGCGAGGCGGCGGACGGTGTCGCGGTAGGACTCGTCCTCGGCCGGACGGACCCCGGCCGGTCGTGGTGCTCCGGAGGTCATGTCCGTCGCTCGTGACGAACCGGGGGCCCGACCTCGAGGATCCGCATCGGGCGGTTCAGGCCCGCCGCTGCTTCGCCGCGGCGCTGTCGGCGCGCAGGTAGGCGACTGTACCGGCGAGGACGAGGCCGAGGACCAACCCGAGTGCCGCCTCGCGGATGGGGAGCTGCTGGCTGCTCACCGACGACTCGTCGGGGTTGACCACGAACTCGACGCCGTCGCCGAGGACCGCGGACGAGGTGCGGATGGTGGCCGCCTTCTGCTGGAGCTGACCGAGCGTGGACGCTGCAGCCTCGTTGACCGCGGCATTGCTGCCGGTGATCGTGGCCCGAACCTGACCTGCGCTCTCGTCGATCGAGCGGAGGGCAGCGTCGGTGAGGTCGTTGACCTGCTTCTCGGTCTCCTCGCCGTAGGAGCGGGTGACCTCGGTGGCCAGGCGGACGGCATCGTCCGACGTGGTCCCCGACGCGGTGATCGTGATGATGTTGGAATCGGTGGAGGGCTTGACCTCCAGCTGGTCGCGGAGCTCGTTGAGATCGTCGACGCCCAGGCTCTTGCCCACGTTGCCGAGCACTGCGTCGCTGGTGACGAACCGGGCGCGCTGCGCCGTGTAGCGCGCGAGCGAGGCGTCACCGGTGGAGCCCGGAGCGAGCACGTTGTCCTGGCTCGGCGTCTTGAGGGCGATGGTCGCGGTGGCGCTCGGCTCCGGAGTCAGCAGGAACCCGATCGCCGTGCTGGCCAGGACGCACACCACGACGATCACGACGCACATGCCCTTGTAGCGCCACATGGCGCTCAACAGCCCGACCGGAGCGTCGCCTCCGGCGCTGACCGCCGGAGCTGCATCCGCGGCTCGAGGAGTCGCCGCCGGTGCGGGACCGACGGGCGGGGTCGCAGGCGCGGCATCATCCCCGGATCCCTTGACCTCCCGATCGGAGGTGCGGGCAGACGTACGACCTGAGGGCGCCTCAGGCGTCGGGGAGGCCTTGGAAGTTGCCCTCCGGGTCGAAGCACCCCCGGACGCCGTCTCCTTGTCGGGTGTGCCTTCGCCGGCCGAACCCTTTGCAGCCGATCCGCGACGGGTGCCTGCCGGCGACTCGTCGGCTCCCGATGGTGTCTTCGTCTCGTCAGCCACGTCTCGTTCTCTCTCCACCCGGTGCAGAACGACGAAGTATACCGGCAACGCTACCGGGGCCATCCCGGGGGGTCGGTAGCCTCGCCGGTATGGACCAGATCGGGATCCGGGAGCTCAGGGCCGACGTGGCAACCCAGGTCCGCAGGGCCGGGGACGGCCATCGGGTGATCGTCACCGTCGGCGGACGCCCTGTCGCTCAGCTGGGCCCGATCGAAGCCGCCGACCGGCAGACGTCGCTGGCCGATCTGGCTGCCCGGGGCCAGGTGTTGCTCGCCCGTCGCCAGGACCGTCCGGATCCGTCCACCGTCCTGCCGTTGTGGGCGGGCACCCGCATCGATCAACTGGTCCGAGAGGTGAGAGGGCGATGATCGGACGGTCGCGGTGACGGTCGCACTCGACACGACCGGCCTGTTGTCGCGTTATCTCGACGGACCCACCCGGCCGATCGCGCTGGCGGCGATGGCCGCCGATCCGGACTGGTGCGCCAGCGCTCTCGCCCTGTCCGAAGCGCTCATGCTGGTCGACCGACTGGGCGACGATCCGTCGCGCGCCGACGAGCTCCGACGGGCCCTGCGCGACGACTGGGAGCGGATCAACGTGGTGCCGGTCGACCAGCTGTGCCTGGACCGGGCCGCCGAACTGGGACGGACCCAACCCCTGCGCACCGTCGACGCCATCCACCTGGCCGCAGCGGACCGCCTCCCCCGCCCCGTCACCTTCGTGACGTTCGATCCCACCCAGATCCCTGTCGCCCTCGCCCTGGGCTTCGACGTCGTCGGCTCGCGCTGAGGCCCTCGCCCGCACGACCGTCACGGCGGCACCGGTGCGAGACTCCATCCATGACCGACGGCACCGGAACTCTTCACATCTCCGACACCGACATGGAGATCCACAAGGTCGTCGTCGGACCGATGGACAACAACGTCTTCGTCCTGCGCTGCCGCCACCGTGGTGACGCCGTGCTCATCGACGCCGCCAACGAGCACGACGTGTTGCTCGACCTCGCCTCCTCGCTCGGCGTACGCCGGGTCATCGAGACCCACGGGCACTGGGACCACATCCAGGCCATCCCCGAGATGCGCGACGCCGGATACTCGGTGGGAGTGACCGCCGACGACGCGGGGATGCTTCCCAGCTACGACGAGCTGATCGGCGACGACGAGGTGATCGAGGTCGGCGACCTGCGGCTGCGCACGGTCCTCACCCCGGGCCACACCCCCGGCAGCATCTGCTTCCGTGTGGAGGGGAAGCCGATCCTGTTCAGCGGCGACACCCTGTTCCCCGGCGGACCAGGGGCGACCCAGTTCGAGGGCGGCGACTTCCCCACCATCATCACGTCGATCGAAGACCGTCTGTTCTCCCGGTTGGCACCCGACACGCTCGTGCTCCCCGGACACGGCGACGACACGACGATCGGGGCCGAGTCACCCCACCTCCAGGAGTGGATCGACCGCGGCTTCTGAGTCCGCCACGGCGGCGGTGTCCGCACCGAGGTCGGGGCGGGGCCTGGTGGCGGCGATGAGGCAGAGGGAGAACCAGCCCGCCAGCGCCCATGTCATCAGGGCGACCCGTGCTCCCCGATGCATCTGGGTCGCGGCCAACGCACCGGTCGCAAGCGTCGCCATGAGGACGGCAGCCACCACCGCTCGATGGTGCGGCGGAGTCGGGGCGGGAGCGGGGACCGCACCACTCCAACGGGCGAGGTCGCGACGGCGACCGATGTCGAGCATCTGCACGACGGCCCACACCGACAGGCCGACCGACGCGGCGATCTGCAGGGCATTGGCGACGTCGATGGATCGACCCGCCAACTCGACCAGGTGGGTCGACGACCCGGGGAGTGACAACGGGCGGTCGGAATGGGTCAGGACGTCGATGAGCGAGTGCACGCTGGCCCCGATGAGCACACAGCCGACGGTGTTCCACCACCGGTGACGGGTCCGGCCGACCAGCCGCAGATCCCGCAGGTGGAAGTCGCCGAGGTCGGGAAGGTGACCACCGAGTCGGGGCAGGACCAGGCGACGAGCTGACCACGTGATCAGCAGGCCCACCACCAGGCACCAGCTCACCAACTGGTCGGGGCGGTGGCCGTCGAACCAGGTCGGCGTCCCGTACAGGTACAGGACCGGCAACCGCTCGGTGGCCCGAGCCAGGTCGGGAACAGTGCTCCCGACCACCAGGGCGACCCCGTCGAGGCCGGGCCACCGGCGCTTGAGAGGTAGCACCGGGGCCTGGTGGGCCAGGAACGTCACGGGCATGGGCGACCATGGTGCCAGACAAGGCGCTCCCACTCAGATCTGGTCGCTCCCATCCGCCACGGCCCGGCCCGGACCTATTTCCACCATCCGCGTAGGGGAAATAGACTCACCTCATGGCCGTCGCCCCCCTCCTCCGTATCGAGGACCTGCACGCCGCCCCTGCCGAGAACGTCGAGGCCCCGATCCTCCACGGCGTGTCGCTCACGATCCACCCCGGCGAGGTCCACGCTCTCATGGGTCCCAACGGATCGGGCAAGTCGACGCTCGCCAGCACGCTGATGGGGTCACCCGAGTACTCCGTCACCGGTGGGTCTCTGCACCTCCGCGGCGACGACGTCACCGACTGGACCCCGGACCAGCGCGGCCGCCACGGCATGTTCCTGGCGTTCCAGTACCCCCAGGAGATCCCCGGCGTGTCGGTGCGCCAGTTCCTGCGTCAGGCGCTGTCGGAGCGCAAGGGCATCGATCTGTCCGTGCTCGAGATCCGCGTCGCGATAATGGAGTGGATGAAGCGACTCGACATGGACCCGAGCTTCGCCGACCGGTTCCTCAACGAGGGCTTCTCGGGTGGAGAGAAGAAGCGCAACGAGGTCCTCCAGATGGCGATCCTGGAACCCGACGTCGCCATCCTCGACGAGACCGACTCCGGGCTGGACATCGACGCACTTCGCGTCGTCGCCGACGGGGTCGACGAGGTGCGCAAGGACCGGCCCGAGCTCGGTGTGCTGGTGATCACCCACTACCAGCGGCTCCTCGAGCACCTCACGCCGGACGTCGTCCACGTGCTCGTCGACGGACGAATCGTCGAATCGGGCGGCCCTGAGCTCGCCCGGCGCCTGGAGTCCGAGGGCTTCGACGCCTACCGGGAACCCGAGGCCGTCGCGTGAGCACCGACCCCAGCTCCAGCGCGCGCACCACGACCGGCCACGACCCGGACGGCCACGGCCCGAACGACCTCGACGTCGTCAAGGTCCGGGCCGACTTCCCGATCCTGTCGACCGAGGTGCACGGCCGACCCCTGGTGTTCCTCGACTCGGCCGCCTCCTCGCAGAAGCCCGCCGCGGTGATCGAGGCGATGGATCGCTACTACGAGACGACCCACGCCAACGTCCACCGGGCCGCCTACTCCCTCGCCGAGGCGGCGACGAACGCCATGGAGGGCGCCCGGGCCAGAGTGGCCCGATTCATCGGCGCCACCTCACCCGACTCGGTGGTGTTCACCAAGAACGCCACCGAGTCGCTCAACCTGGTGGCCCGTTCCTGGGGTGATGCCAACCTCGGCCCCGGCGACGCCGTGGTGCTCACCGAGCTCGAGCACCACGCCAACATCGTCCCCTGGCAGCAGCTGGCCGCCGAGCGCGGCACAGAGCTGCGGTGGATCCCCCTCACCGACGACGGCCGCTTGGACCTCACCGATCTGGACCGCCTGCTCGACGGGGCGAAGCTCCTGGCGCTGTCGGCCATGTCGAACGTGGTCGGCACCATCACGCCGGTGCGGATGCTCACCGATGCCGCCCACGCGGCCGGGGCCCTGGCGTGCATCGACGCGTGCCAGTACGTCCCGCACGTCGAGACCGACGTCCACGCCCTCGGAGCCGACTTCCTGGCGTTCTCCGGACACAAGATGCTCGGGCCGACCGGAATCGGCGTGCTGTGGGGCCGCCCCGAGCTGCTCGAGGCGATGCCGCCGTTCCTCGGGGGCGGCGGCATGATCCTCGACGTCACCAAAGACGGCTTCACGCCCGCTGCGGTCCCCCACAAGTTCGAGGCCGGGACACCTCCGATCGCTGAGATCGTGGGCCTCGGCGCCGCGGTCGACTACCTCGACGCCCTCGGGATGGACCGTGTGCGTGCCCATGAGGTGTCGCTCACCGCCTACGCCCTCCGCTCGCTCACCGAGCGCTTCGGCGACGACCTCACCGTCTACGGCCCGGCCGAACCCGACGGACGTGGCGGGGTCATGAGTTTCGCCTTCCGGGGCATCCACCCCCACGACCTGTCGCAGGTCCTCGACCAGCACGGCGTGTGCGTCCGGCCCGGACACCACTGCGCCAAGCCGCTCATGCGGGTTCTCGGGGTCGGCGCCACCGCGCGAGCATCGTGGTACGTGTACAACGACGAGGCCGACATCGACGCGTTGGGCGACGCGCTCGAGGATGCCGGTCGGTTCTTCGACTTCTGAGCTTCCCCGCGCATCGGGGTGAAGGGAACGGTTGACGCATGTCAGGTCTCGAAGACCTCTACCGGGAGATCATCCTCGACCACTACCGCAACCCGCGGAACCGTGGTGAGCTGCCCAGCCCGCCCGCGGCGCGCGTCGAGGGGTTCAACCCCCTCTGCGGCGACGAGATCGTCGTCTTCCTGCAGCTCGACGACCCCTCGAAGGGCGACGACGCCATCGTGTCCGAGGTGCGCATCGGCGGCCAGGGCTGCTCGATCTCCCAGTCGTCGGCGTCGATGATGTCCGCCGCGATCACCGGACGCACCGTCGCCGAGGTCAAGGAGCTCACCCGGTCGTTCAAGGCGATGATGTCGATCCACGAGGGTGAGCTCGACGGCGGCGAACCCGCCTCGGCTACCGACGCGGACCCGGGCGAGTCACGCCTCGGCGACCTCGAGGCGCTGCGCGGCGTCGTGAAGTTCCCGGTCCGCATCAAGTGCGCGACGCTCAGCTGGAACACGCTGTTGCAGGCGATCGACGAATCCTGAAACCACTCCCGACCAGTCGGAGTGCGACCGGGACGCGGCCGATCAGGAGGGCTGGTCGCCGGCAAGCTCCGAGATGCGCTGCGCCAGCTGGATGTCGAGCGACGTGATCCCTCCGACGTCGTGGGTGACCAGGTCGACGGTGACTGTCGCGTAGGAGTTCGACCAGTCGGGGTGGTGGTCCATCGCCTGCGCGACGGTCGCCACCGCGGCCATGAATCCGAAGGCGCGGGGGAAGTCGGCGAAACGCAGCGCCCGGTGCAGCCGTCCGTCGACGACGATCCAGCCGGGTAGGCCGACCAGCGCCGCGTCCAGGTCGTCGCCGGTCAGGGGTTGCGGTCGCGCCATGACCTCAGGCTACGGACAGACCGCCGTCGGAGCCGGCCGTGCCCGCGGTGATTCGCAAGATCTAGGGCGCGGATTGCGACAAGGTGTGTCGCTGAGCACCCCTATGTCCAGGCGGCGTAGCCGTCGGTCTCGAGGCGGGCGACCAGGTCCGGACCACCGGTCTCGACGATCCGACCCCCGACGAAGATGTGCACCACGTCGGGGTGCAGCTCCTCGAGCAGCCGCGAGTAGTGCGTGATCGCCAGCACGCCGAGCGGCTCGTCACCGTCGGCGTCGACGCCGTGCGAGCTGGCGTCCTCGATCCGACGGGCCACCGCTCTCAGCGCGTCGACGTCGAGACCCGAATCGATCTCGTCGAGGACGGCGATGCGAGGCCGCAGCACGCTGAGCTGCAAGGTGTCGTTGCGCTTCTTCTCGCCGCCGGACAGGTCGACGTTCAGCGGACGTTCGAGCAGGCCGACGTCGAACCCCAACCGGTCCGCTTCGGCCCGCAGTCGTCCGGGCACCGTCGAGGGATCGCGGCCTGCGGCCACGAACGCCTCCTCGAGCACGTCGGCCAGCCGCACGCCCGGCACCTCGGTCGGATACTGCAACGCCAGGAACAGTCCGGCCCGGGCGCGCTCCCACGTCGGCAGCGCCAGCAGGTCGACGCCGTCCAGGTGCACCGATCCGCCGGTCACGCGGTAGCCGGGTCGGCCCATGAGGACGTGACTGAGGGTGGACTTGCCCGACCCGTTCGGACCCATGACGGCGTGCACCTCGCCCGAGCGGACGGTGACCGTCACCCCGTGGAGGATCGGCCGGTCGCCCACCTCGGCGTGGAGGTCGGAGATCACCAGCTCGCTCATGGGGACACCTCCGGTGGCGACGTGTGGTCGTTCTCGGCACCGACGTCGATGAGGACCCGACCGTCGAGCACCCGGGCCGCGTAGGTCGGGATCGGCCGGATGGCCGGAAGCGTCAGGGCCTCCCCGGTGCGCAGGTCGAACTCGCTGCCGTGCTTGGGGCACTCGATGGTGCAGGCGTCCTCGTCGACGATGCCGCCCGACAACGAGACCTTCTCGTGGCTGCAGGTGTCGCCGACGACGTACACGCGGTCGCCGAGCCGCACGACCGACACCCGACGTCCGTCGAGCTCGAACGCCGTCCCTTCGCCGTCGACGAGGTCGTCGAGGGCGGCCACGTCGACGCTGCCGGTCACGACCCACCCTCCGAGCTCCGGTCGACGCCGACGTCGGCTGATCGAGCAAGGGTGGCGTCGAGCCTGCCTGCGATCTCCGCGGACAACACCGGGGTGGCGAAGTCGTCGAGCACCTCGTCGAAGAAGCCCCTCACGATCAGGCGGTCCGCCACGTCGGTCGGCACTCCCCGGGACTCCAGGTAGAAGCGCTGATCCGGGTCGACCGGACCGACGGTGGATGCGTGGGAGCAGCGCACGTCGTTGTTCTCGATCTCGAGGTTGGGCACCGATTCCGCCCACGCCTCCTCGGAGAGCTTGAGGTTCCGGTTGGTCTGCTCGGCGTGGGCGCCCCTGGCTCCCGCTGCGATGCGGATCAGGCCCGTGTAGACCGAGTGGGAGCGGCCGGCCACCCCGCCCTTGAACAGGAGGTGCGAGGTGGTGTCGGGCGCGGCGTGGGTCTGGAAGGTGCGCAGGTCGAGCATCTGGTCGCCGTCGCCCAGGTAGACGCTGGACAGGTCGCCGGTCGCTCCGCGGCCCTCGAGACGGCAGTCGAGGCGGAGGCGCGCGTAGTCACCGCCGAGCGCGGCCACACCGACCTGCAGGTGACCGTCGCGGTCGACGGATCCGCTCAGGGAGCCGACCTGCCACACCCTCCGGCCCAGATCCTGCAGCACTCCGTGGCGGAACCGGGCCGCCGCACCCACCCGGATCGTGGTGACGGGCACGACGAGGGCGTCGACGTCGTCGGAGAGGTGGACCTCGACGAGTGCGGCCTGGGCACCGTCGCCCACCCGGACCGCGAGGCGCGGGAAGGTCGCCGTCTCCGTCGTCGAGGCGTACGACACGACGGCGAACGGCTTCTCGACCGTGACCCCGGGGGGCACGTCGAGGACGACGGGCTCCGGACCCTGGGCGTCGTTCCATACATCGAAGAGGTCGACGGGGTGGCTCGGGGCGTCACCCAGCACGTCCGCGGCGTCGATCCCGTCGTCGTGACTCGAACCGAATCCGACACCGGACGCCGATACGTCGGAACCGAGCTCGACGTGCACCACCGCTCCGTCGACGAGGACCACGACGCCCGCCAGGTCCCCCAGCGCCGCCACCATCGACGACGCAGCGGCAGGGACCCCGCCGACGGCAGCCCCCGACGACGCGGCGCCGTATCGGGCCACGTCGAGTTCGGCGATGCGGCTGTAGCGCCACTCCTCGGCCTCGACGGTGGGCAACGGGAGATGAGCGGCCCGGGTCCGCGCCTGGGACCGACGTCGGGCCAACCAGGCCGGACCCGATGGATCGTCGACCACGAACGGCGGCGGAACAGGTCCCGGGCCGGTCACGAGCTCGGCGGAACCAACGGGAGGCACGGCGTCAGGTCGAGGCGGCACCGGGTGAATTTACACTACGCCAGTAGGGGAATCTCCAGCCGACGTATCCAGTCGTCGCCGGTCCAGGTGCTCAGCGACGACGACGGAAGATCCGCTTCCAGCCTCGTTCCACGCCCGACGGTCGAGCGGTGCGGTCCGCCTCCACCTCGGCACGCATCTTCGGCCCGGCCGCGTTGACGATGTCCTCCGCCTCGTCGAGGAGTGCGGCGATCGAGGGGTCCGTCCCCAGGCTGCTCGGCTCGGGCGGAGTGGGAGGCACCACCAAGGTCCCGTGGGCCCAGTTGACGTCCGCCAGCCTCGGGGTGAAGGCCGTGCAACCGTCCGGACAACGCCACGGCGCCTCCGGCGCCAGGTCGAGGTCGCACTTCCGCACCGTCTCCCCGTTCGGATAGGTGCGGCTCTCGAAGAACTTGCAGGTCTCCTGCATCGGCATGGCGCCCAGTGTGTCAGCGTCGGAGGCGGATACGGCACCGACGGGTCGCGACGCTGGGTAGAACCTCCCGAATCCTCAGGGCTGCCGCGACCGGGGCCGACAACTGGACCATGAGCGATCACGCCCCGGATCCCCTCGGTTTCGAGCCGCTCGCCGACCCTCGCGGTGGTGTCGTCGACATCATCGGACCGATGCGACGGATCCTCGACGCGGCGTCGGTCCCGTCCGCCACCCTCGACGGCGAGGGTCAGATCGTCGGGCTCAACCCCGAGTTCGCCCGGTTGTGCGGCCGGGCACCGAGCGAGATCGTCGGGCTGCACCTGCTCGCCCTCTGCCCCGGACGCGACCAGGCAGAAGTGCTCTCCCGGCTCGTGCGGATCGTCGGTGGGTTGTCCGAGACCGAGCGGGAGGAGCTGCGGGTCACGGGAGCCGACGGAAGAGTCCGCACGCTGTCGGTCACCCTCGGTGGGCTGGCCGGACCCGACAGCAGGGTCGAGCGGGTCGTCGCCATCGCGTCGGACCTCACCGAGGAGAGGCGGGCAGCCCGGCGCCGGCGACGCCAGGTCGTCGCCCGGGCCACCGACGCGGTTGCCGACCAGCAGACCGGACTTCCCAACCAGCGTGCGCTGCCCGTCCTGGTCGGCTCTGCACTGCGCCGCTCGGCGACCCACGGCGCACCGTTCGCCCTGTTGCGCTGCCACGTCACCAACCTGGCCGAGATCGAACGGACCCACGGTCCGGTCGTCACCCGCAACGCGATGTCCGCCCTGTCGGAACGACTCACCCAGCGGCTCCGTAGCGCCGACACCGTCACCCGCTCCCACCCCGATGCGTTCACCGTGATCGCCGAGGACCTCGGTGACGCACAGGATGCCGCAGGCGTCGCCTACCGACTCCTGGCCTCGGTGGTGGAGGACGTGGTGGTCGACGGCCGTGCCGTCGGGTTCGACATGGTCATCGGCATCTCGGTCGGCGACGGCGACGGCGATCCCGATCGACTCACCGACGACGCGACCCGAGCCGTCGAGGATGCCCGCGCCGACGGCATCGGAGGCTTCCGCATGATCGACACCCGGACCGCCTCCCCCACCTGAGGCTTCGCGGGCTCAGCCCACGCTGCCTTCCCCCTCCTCTCCCCCGACCAGCCCACCCCTCACGGTGTGGGCTTCGCGGGCTCAGCCCACGCTGCCTTCCATTTGTAGCTCGATGAGGCGGGACCACTCGATGGCGTACTCCATGGGCAGGGTGCGGGTGACCGGCTCGATGAAGCCGTTGACCACCATCGACATGGCCTGCTCCTCGGTCAGCCCCCGACTCATGAGGTAGAAGAGCTGCTCGTCGGCCACCCGCGACACCGTCGCCTCGTGTCCGATCACCGCGTCGCGGGACCCGACCTCCATGTAGGGATACGTGTCGCTGATCGAGTGGTCGTCGAGGATCAGGGCGTCGCACTGCACGTGGGACCGACAACCGACCAGTCCGTCGTCGACCTTGACCAGGCCGCGGTACGAGGTCTTGCCGCCGTCCTTGGAGATCGACTTGGAGACGATCTTGGACGTGGTCTCGGGCGCGGCGTGGATCATCTTCGACCCGGTGTCCTGGTGCTGACCGGCACCCGCGTACGCGACCGAGAGGACCTCACCGGATGCCTTGGGGCCGACCATGACCACCGACGGGTACTTCATGGTCAGGCGGGATCCGATGTTGCCGTCGATCCACTCCATGTGCCCCTCGGCCTCGACCCGGGCCCGCTTGGTGACCAGGTTGAAGACGTTGGAGGACCAGTTCTGGATGGTGGTGTAGGTGACCCGGGCGGCCTCTTTGACCACGATCTCGACCACGGCGGAGTGCAGGGAGTCAGACGAGTACACCGGGGCCGAGCAGCCCTCGATGTAGTGCACCTTCGACCCCTTGTCGGCGATGATCAGCGTCCGTTCGAACTGGCCCATGTTCTCGGCGTTGATGCGGAAGTAGGCCTGCAGCGGCATGTCGACCTCGACACCGGGTGGGACGTAGATGAACGACCCTCCGGACCACACCGAGGAGTTGAGCGCCGAGAACTTGTTGTCGTTGCGTGGGATGACCGTGCCGAAGTACTGCTTGACCATCTCGGGGTGCTCGCGCAGCGCCGTGTCCATGTCGCAGAAGATGACGCCCTGGCGCTCGAGGTCCTCGCGGTTGCGGTGGAACACGACCTCGGACTCGTACTGGGCAGTCACGCCGGCCAGGTACTTGCGCTCCGCCTCGGGGATGCCCAGCTTCTCGTAGGTGGACTTGATCGCCTCGGGCAGGTCGTCCCACTCGTCGACCTGCGAGTCGGTGGGCTTGATGTAGTAGTAGATGTCGTCGAAGTAGATCTCCGACATGTCGCCACCCCAGTTGGGCATGGGTCGGCGTTCGAACGCCCGCAGGGACTTGAGGCGGAAGTCGAGCATCCACTGCGGCTCGCCCTTCATCCACGACATCTCCCGCACGATCGCCTCGTCGAGGCCCCGCTTGGGCTTGAAGACGTAGTCCTCCTCGTCGCTCCATCCCAGGGAGTACTTGGAGAGGTCGAGGTCGACCGACATGTGGGCTCCTCACGCGGGTGGGCGTCTCGGGAGAACGGACGGGGGAGGTTTCTCCTATGGCGATAGTAACAACGGTCGCTGTCGCCGGACATCCCGACGCGGCACCGGTCGCCGAGGGCCCGGGCATAGGGTGGTCGCCGTGACCGTCACCGAGGGCGAACCGACGGCTCCGACCGCCCCCGAGCCTCCCCCTCCGGGGTGGGAGCCGCCCGCACCGCTACCCCGGACGAGTCGGCCGCGATGGGTGGCGCCGGCCGCCACGGGAGCGGCCCTCGTCGCCGGGTGCGCCGCGATCGCGCTGTGGGATCCGGGAGACGGAGGCGTGGCCGTGTGCTGGTCGAAGGCGCTGTTCGGCATCGACTGCCCGCTGTGCGGCGGCCTCCGCGCCACCAACTCCCTGATGCGGGGCGACTGGCTCGCGGCGGCGGATCACAACGTGCTGGTCGCCGTCGGGCTGCCCATCCTCGCGGTCCTGTGGGCCGTGTGGCTCATCCGATCGATCCAGGACCGGCCGCTCGACATGCCCCGGATCCCCCGCGCCGCGGTCATCGGGATCGGGGTGTTCCTGCTGGCGTTCGCGGTGGTCCGGAACCTGGACGTGGACGTCACCTGGATCCACTGGCTGGCGTCCGACACCGCCTGAGCGGACAAGAGCCCCGTTTCCGCCCAAACCCCCGTTCTGTAGTGCGAGATCCACACGTTCGTGTGGATCTCGCACTACAGAACGAGCTGGCGCTACGGAACGGGTTGGGGGTCGACGCCGGGGACCGCGGGTACCGAGGTGACCGACGGCAGCGTCGAGGTCACCGATGGCACCGTGGTCGTCGGCGTCGAGACGCCCGGCGCCACGGTGGTGGCCCCGAGCGGCGCTTCGGCCGGAAGCGACGTGGTCGTCTCGGTACCCGGGAGGCTCGTGGGGGACTCGGCCGGCACGGTGGTGGAGCCGGTCGCCCAGTCCGGCCACGGCGCCGCGGCGTCGGCGAAGTCCAGGCTCACCGTGGCCGACTCGAGGGGCGGGAAGCCGATCCCGGCCCCCGACACCGTCGCACCGGTCGCCCCGATCGCCGCCTGGCGCACGGTCCCCGCGAAGTGGAGCTGGCCCGTGCGGGGATCCTCCATGGCCAGCACGCTCACGGCCTGGGCCGCGTCGACGCGGACCGACAGGAATGCCAGTCGTCCGACGTGACCGTCGTCGTAGGTGACCGTCGAGATCCCGATGGCGAACGCGTGGCCCTGCGCCTCACCGACGAAGAAGTCCCGGGCGTCGACGCACGCCGAGGTGACGGACCACGCCGGGCCGCTGACGGACGCCGACGACATCGAGGCCGTCACGCGGTCCCCCGCACAGCCCTGGGCCCCGGCCGAGGTCGCGGGCAACACGCCGACGGCGAGGGTGACGGCGGTCAGGGCGATGGCGAGGGTGCTCAGGTGTCGTCTCATGGGTGGGGTGGGTTCGCAATGGCGACCGGGATCCCGATGCGGAGCCGCGGGCGGAGCGCCACGGCTCGAGTGTGGGACTCCCTCTCCGGAAAGGGTAGAGGGCAGATGCTCCTTCCGGTGGCGCATTCCTGAGCCGACGCGCAGTCGGAGGCGATCTCCGAGTTGAGGAAGACGCCGAGTTGAGGAAGACGCCGAGTCGGAGAAGACGCCGACAGCCGGTCCGCTTCAGTCCAGCCGGCGCAGATGCGTTCGGAACCGCTCCCGTCGATCGACGTACGACTGGACGCCCAGATCGAAGTGCCCCGGGGTGACGGCGTCCTCGCGGATGACGGCGGGGATCCCGAGCGCCATCGCCAACGGCGGCACCACCTTGTTGTTGCCGACGAACGCGCCCCCGCCGACGATCGCCTCGCGGCCGACGGTGGCGTTGTGCAGGACCTTCGAGCCGATGCCGATCAGGGCCTTGTCCTCGACCGTGCAGCCCTCGAGGTGTGCGAGGTGGCCGATCGTGACCTCGTTGCCGACCGTGGTCGGCCAGAAGGGAGTGGTGTGCAGGACCGCTCCGTCCTGCACCGATGTCCGCTCCCCGATGAAGATGAAGCCGTCGTCGCCGCGGAGCACTGCGCACGGCCACACCGAGGATTCGGCACCGATCACCACCGAACCGATGACGACGGCGTCGGGATGGATGTAGGCGCTGGGGTGGATCTCGGGTTCCTGGTCCCCGAGGGCGTAGATGGGCATGGGGCTCCCGTGCTCGAGTCGGACGTGGCTCAGATCTTGGCGTGGCGGCCGTAGCCGCCCTTGAAGAACAGCAGCGGACCGACGTCGGGCCGGTGCACGTCGAGCGAGCGGACCAGACCCTCGACGATCAGGTGGTCCCCCCCGGGGTGGATCTCGTGGATCTCGCAGTCGATGTGAGCCACCGCACCGTGGATGAGCGGCGATCGGGTGATCGGCGACGGATCCCACGAGATGCCCTGGAACTTGTCGTCGGCCTTCGACGCGAAGCGACCGGAGGTCTCGGTCTGGTCCTCGGCCAGCACGCTGACCCCGAACACGCCGGTCGAACGGATCAACGGCCACGTCGAAGAGGTCCGGGAGACGCAGAAGCCGACCAGGGGCGGGTCCAGCGACACCGAGAAGAAGCTGCCGATGGCGAGGCCGACCGGCCGGCCCTCAACCTGGGAGGAGATGACCGTCACCCCGGTCGGGAAGTGACCGAGGACCTGACGGTAGAGCATCGGATCGATCTCGATGGGGCTCTCTGCGGGTTCGGTCACGGCGCTGTCGCTGGTCACGGACCGAACCTACCGGCCCACCGCGACCTGCGGGAACGCGGCGTCAGCGCCGACACCGACCGACTCCTGCCCGGTCGTGCCCGACGCCTCCCGGGCACCCGAACGACCGTCGGGAACGGATCTGGCCAACTCGACCCGGGGCGTCAGGGTCACGGTGAGCCCCTCGTGGGCTGCGATGACCTCGGGGACGCCGCGGAGGTCCGCGAGCTCGCGGGCCGAGACCAGCAACTCGTCGACGCGGCGGTCGTCGTGGCCCGGGTCGTGATGGAACAGGGCGAGCGTGTGCGCCCCGCTCGCAGCCGCCACCTCGACCGCGTAGTCGACGGTGCAGTGACCCCAATCCGGCCGCTGGGCGAACTCGGCGTCGTCGTACTGGGCGTCGTGGATCAGCAGGTCGACGTCGCGACAGATCTCGAGCACCGCCGGATCCACCGCTGCCGGCCCCGCGGTCGGCTGCTGGTGGTCGCTCACGTAGGCCACCGACCGGCCATCCCGCTCGACGCGGTACCCGAAGGTGGGCCCCACGTGGGGCACCCACGCCGCGGTGACCGTGGCGTCGTCGACCTGGAACCGGCCGGGTTCGGTGTCGTGGAACCGGATCTGGCCCGGCAACGCCTCGATCTCGACCGGGAAGTAGGGCGGTGAGAGGAACCCGCGGACCACGTCCGCGAGTGGCTCACCGGCCTGGATCGGCGCGTGGAGATCCAGTTCCGCTCCCGCGCTCAGCAGAGGTGCGAAGAAGGGGATCCCCTGCACGTGGTCCCAGTGCAGGTGGGTGAGCAGCGCGGTGCCTCGGAACGGTTCTCCGACGGCTCCGTCCATGTCTCGTCGGGTGAACTCGGCTCCGTAGACACGCAGTCCCGTCCCCAGGTCGAGGATGATCGGAGACCGACCGGGACCGTCGAGCACCACGCACGAGGTGTTCCCCCCGTAGCGCGCGAACTCTCCCCCGGAGCATGGCGTCGATCCGCGCACACCGTAGAAGGTGACGTTCAGGACGGTCCCCCTGGTTGTCGGGACGGTCCCTGCCAACCGTCCGGACAGCAAGAGTACGGGACCCCGAGGGTCACGTGCCGTGTGCTGTGACCGAAATCTCGGACGGTCCGGTCTCTCCCCGGGGCAGGTCGAACGTGTCGTCCCGGTTCGCCACGACGAGACCGTCGCGCACCAGCCCGTCGAGCGCCGCGACGAGTCGCTGCGGATCGACGGTGTTCCCGACGAGCAAACGCTCGAGCGAGGCCCGGGATCGGGGCCCATCCGACAGGTGATCCAGCACTCGACCGCGCAGCTCCCGATCGGAGCCGGCGAACGGAGCCTGGCGCCGCGACACCCCGGCCGAGCCCTGCGCCGGATCCGGATCGGGGAACCCGGCGTCCCGCCAGGCGCAGTCGACCGGACAGCCGTCGCAGTCGGGTATCGGTCGGCACCTCGTCGCTCCGAGGTCCATCAGCACCTGGTTCCACTCCCAGGCGCGATCACGGGGCACCCAGGCGTCGGCGAGCTCCTGGGCGGCTCCGGCGGTCAACCCCCGGCCCGCCCGACGGGCGAGCACGCGGGCGATGTTGGTGTCGACCACCCCGACAGCAGACCCGCCGGCGAAGGCCATGACCGCTCGTGCGGTGTAGGGACCGACCCCGGGCAGCGCCAGCAGATCCGGGAGGGTGGAGGGGACCGAGCCACCGTGTCGATCCACACAGGCGCGGGCCGACAGCCAGAGGTACCGGGCCCGTCGCGGGTAGCCGAGCCCCTTCCAGTCGACGAGCAGGTCGCGGAGCGGGGCGTCGGCCGCGTCGGTGACCGTGGGCCATCGGTCGAGGAACCGCTCCCATCGGGGTACGACCCGGGCGACCGGGGTCTGCTGGAGCATCACCTCGCTGACGAGCACCGCCCATGGATCGCGGGTCCGACGCCACGGCAGGTCCCGCAGTCGGGGCATGCCGCCGTCGAGGACTGCCTCCTGCTCCGCGGTCAGGTCCCGGGTCAGCGCCACGTCCGAGCCGCACGGACCCCGCACGTGTGCAGGACCGTCTCGTGGGGGTAGGCGAAGGTCCCGGTCAGCTCAGGATGGCTGTCGAGCAGATCCGCTGCCTCTTCCAGCAGGTCCTCCCGGGGCCCTTCGTCGAGCGCGGCGACGAAGCTGGTGGAGCGCAGCCGGTCCATCACCCCTTCGACGGTCGTGGGCACCGGGTTCGGGTAGCGGCGCTCGACCAGCGGCTCGAACCGGCCACTGGACTCCACCACCTCGGCCCACGGTCGTTCCCGGTGGTCGACGTAGGGCCGACCGCCGGTGCGGTCCTCGACCAGCCGAGTCAGCTCGTCCACCCAATCGGTCGACTCGTCACGGGCGTTCCACACCAGGGCCAGGACGCCGTCGGGGCGCAGCACACGGGCCGCCTCGGCGAGGGCGGCCCCGGCATCGAACCAGTGGAACCCCTGGCCGACGGTGACCACGTCGACGGACGCGTCGGCCACGGGCAGGGCCTCGGCGAGGCCGAGGGCCACCGGGACCGCAGGTAGGGACAGACGGAGCTGGGCGGCCATCGCGGGCAGGGGCTCGACGGCCCACAGGTCGAGTCCCGCCCGGAGAAGTTGGCCGGTGAGGATCCCGGTACCGGCCGCGACGTCGAGGACGCGTCCACCCCGGGGCGCCAGATCCTTGATCGCTCCGATCGCCGGGCGGGCGTACGTCGGGCGGATGCGTGCATAGGTGGACGCCGCAGCCGAGAAGCCGCCGGCGGCGACAGGGTCGACGGGCACGCCGTCCAGCCTCGCGCGGGGGTCCATGGTGGGCCGAACGGCGGTGATCGGTGGGCCGTTGGGCCCCTCTCGCCCGCCACGACCCCTCACTGCGCGTGGGGGATCTACCCTCCAAATAGGTCACTCTCCGTGATGTAGCGTGCGCTCACGGTGAGTGATCGTGGTCCCCGGGGATCGAGGTTCGATCCGAGCCGAGAGCCTGGGGATGACCGCAACGGGGGAAGGAACGACAGTGGGTGTGGACCCGTCGCAGCACGAAGATCGACACGACCCGGGGCCGACCACGGCCGGACCCTCCGCGACCCGCAACGTGCTGGAGCCCACCGGTCCGCTCGACCCGACCCGTGACCGACTGGACGCCCAGATGGAGATCCTCCGGTGGCGGACCGTCGCCGGTCTGGTCATCGGCGCCGCGATCATGGTCCTGCCGATGTTCGGCGCCCACCGGTTGCAGATCGGGGCCGTCATCCTGTCGGCCGCGACCGTCTCCAACATGGCCCTCTTCCGACGGGCACGCCGGGGCGGGAGCGTGCCTTCGGCCGTCGCGATCGCCGATCTAGCGCTCGCGTGTGTCGTCGCCACGATCGTTCCCGCCTCCTACGGGGTGGTGGTCGTCATCCTGGTGTCGAGCGCCGGGCTCTACGTCTTCTGGTTCGGCCCGCGCACCGTGTGGCGGCTCATGCCGTTCACCGCCGCGGCCCTGGCTGCGATCGGCATCCGCAGCGGTTCGAACTACTGGGTGCCGTTCTTCGTCGCCTGGTGCGTCACCACCACGTTCTCGACGATCATCTTCGGTCACCTCGCCCGGACGCTCGCCGCTCAGCGCGACCGGTTCGACGAGCTGGTCAACGGCATCGATGCCGCGGTGTGGGAGGCGCCGGGGCCCGCCGGACCCGCCGACTTCCTGAGCAAGCACGTGGTCGACCTGCTCGGCTTCGAGCGCGACCGGGTGCTCGACCCCGAGTTCTTCCTGTCCCGGGTCCACCCCGAGGACCGTTCGGTGTTCGTCGAGGGACAGCAGCTGGTCGCCGGCGGACAGGACGTCGAGGTCCACTTCCGGGTCACCGACGCGTGGGGGCGTGTCCGCCGGCTGCAGAACCGGGTGCGCGTCACCCTCGACGGCACCGGCCGGGTCGTCCGACGCCGTGGCATCGTCGTCGACGAGACCGCCCGATGGGAAGCCGAGGCCACCGTCCGGCAGTACTCGGACTTCGTCGAGGGCATACCGATCGCCCTCGTCGTCATCCAGATGACCGACCCGACGGATCGCTCGAGCTTCGTGCTCAGGGCCGCCAACCCCGCCGCCAACGCCCTCGCCGACCTCGACGACCGGGCCATCGGACACCGGATCGCCGACCTCATCTCCGTCACCGACGCCTTCCTCGGCGACATGAGCGACGTGGTCGCGAGCGGCGAACCGCACGACGAGCCGTTCGTCCAGCTCGCCGGAGTCGACGAGATCTTCTCGATGCGGGCCGTGCCGCTGCCGGACCGGTGCGTCGGGATCTCGCTCGAGGACATCACCAAGCGGGCCCGCACCGCCGAGGCGTTCCGCCACCAGGCGACCCACGACGCCCTGACCGGGCTCCCGAACCGGGCCCTGCTGCACGAGCGCCTGACCCGCGCCCTCATCGAGGCCGACCGAACGGGGGCCCCGGTCGGGCTCCTGATGGTCGACCTCGACCAGTTCAAGGACGTCAACGACGCCCTCGGCCACGAGTACGGCGATGCGCTGCTGCGCGAGATCGCCCGCCGGATGTCGGACCGACTGCGCAACTGCGACACGATCGCCCGCCTGGGCGGCGACGAGTTCGCCGTCCTGTTGAGCACCGACGCGTCGATGTCCGGCGCGGAGGAGGTTGCACGGCGCCTCAACGAGCTGGCCACCGAACCGGTCCAGGTCGGCCAGTACCGGTTGCAGGTCAGCGCGAGCGTGGGCATCGCCCTGGCTCCCGAGCACGGCAACGACGCCGAGACTCTGATGCGGCGCGCCGACGGGGCGATGTACGACGCCAAGCAGGCCGGCGGGGGTCACGTGGTCTACTGCGCCGCCCAGGAGCTCGCTGCGGTCAAGCGACTCGAGCTGCTGGCCGACCTGCGCGGCGACGGCTTCGGTGAGCAGATGGAGGTCCACTTCCAGCCCCGCGTCCAGCTCAGCTCCGGCGCGACGGTGGGGATCGAGGCCCTGGTGCGCTGGCGCCACCCCCGTCACGGGCTGCTCGCACCGGCGGAGTTCATCGAGCTGGCCGAGGTGTCGGGCGCGATCCGCGGCATCACCCAGGCGGTCACGTCCCGGACCTGGGACGCCCTCACCGAGTTGGAGCGCCACGGCATCCGCTCGGCCAGCGTGAACCTGTCGACCCGCAACCTGTTCGACCCGGCATGGGTGGAGTGGATGTGCGAGATGGCCGAGACCCGCGGCATCGGCGAGGGCCGGCTCTGGATGGAGCTGACCGAGGGCCAGCTGATGGACGATCCCCGCCAGAGCACCGAGGTGATCGAACGGCTCCACCGGATCGGCATCCGCTTCAGCATCGACGACTTCGGCAGCGGTGCGTCGTCGCTGGCGATGATCCGCGACCTGCCCGTCGACGAGGTGAAGATCGACCGCCGCTTCGTCGACGAGCTCCTCGACGGCGACGACCGGATCACCCGTTCGATCGTCGACCTCGCGCACCACCTGGGCCTGAGCGTGACCGCCGAAGGGGTCGCGGACCCGCGGCTGATCGAGACGCTCCGCTCGATCGGCTGCGACACGGTCCAGGGCTTCGCCCTGGCGCGACCGATGCCGCTCGACGAGCTGCGGACCCACCTCGTCCGCGAGCAGGCCGAGGGCTTGGAGGACGCCCGTTACCGGCCGGTAACCTGACCGCCATGACGAGCGCTGACCTCCCCTCCCCCGACCTCGATGCCGTGGCCGCGGCCCTGGACGTGGCCCAGGCGGTCATCGACGGCGGCATCGCCCGACTGGTCGACGGCGGGATCGACCAGAACCAGGTCCTGGCCTACGACGTCGCCCATGCTGCCGCCGGCATCGGAGCGTCGCGGAGCCTCCTGGCCTACGGAGCCCAGGGAGACGTCCAGGCGCGGATTGCGTGCGTGTTCGCCGCCGAGGCGCTGGCCGACCTGGCCGGGAAGGTCTTCGGACGCGAAGCGGACTGGGGTGCGGCCCCGGGAGCGCTGGACGGCGCCCGCCAGGCCACCGCCGCGTACCGGTCCCCCGCCTTCCAGGCGTCGCTCGCCGGCACCGACGGCCCGCGCGGCCTGGCCGACGACTTCGAGATGGTGCAGGACACCTTCCGCCGGTTCGCCGAGGACAAGATCGCCCCGATCGCCGAGCACATCCACCGCCACAACGACGACATCCCCGAGGAGATCATCACCGGGCTCGCCGAGATGGGGGCGTTCGGACTCTCGATCTCCGAGGAGTACGGGGGCTTCGCCACCGGCACCGAGTCGGACTACATCGCCATGATCGTCGCCACCGAGGAGCTCTCGCGGGGCTCGCTCGGGGCGGGCGGCTCGCTGATCACCCGCCCCGAGATCCTGGCCCGGGCGCTCGAGACCGGCGGAACCGAGGAGCAGAAGCAGCACTGGTTGCCGCAGCTCGCCTCGGCCGAGGTCATGAACGCGGTCGCGGTGACCGAGCCCGACTACGGCTCCGACGTCGCCGGGGTCAAGGTCACCGCCGCCTCCGTCGAGGGTGGCTGGCTGATCAACGGCGTCAAGACCTGGTGCACCTTCGGAGCCCGCGCCGACGTGCTCATGCTGCTCGCCCGCACCGACCCCGACCGCAGCAGGACCCACCGGGGTCTGTCCATGTTCATCGTCCCCAAGGAGCGCGGCGACGGACACGGCTTCACCCAGACCCAGGACAACGCCCACGGTGGCGGCAAGATGGAGGGCCGGCCGATCGACACGATCGGCTACCGGGGAATGCACTCCTATGAGATCGCTCTCGAGAACTGGTTCGTGCCCTCGGAGAACCTGATCGGCGGCGAGGCCGGCCTCGGCCGCGGGTTCTACTACCAGATGGCCGGGTTCGAGAACGGACGGCTGCAGACCGCGGCCCGCGCCGTCGGCGTGATGCAGGCCGCGCTCGAGGAGGCCCGCCAGTACGCCGAGGACCGCAAGGTGTTCGGCCAGTCCGTGGGCGACTACCAGCTGAACGCTGCCAAGCTCGGCCGCATGGCGGCCACCGTCCAGGGCGCCCGGCAGTTCTCCTACGACATCGCCCGCCAGGTCGCCGGGGGCGAGGGCCGCCTCGAGGCCGCCCTGCTCAAGGCGTACGTGTGCAAGGCCGCCGAGTGGGTGACCCGTGAGGCCATGCAGATCCACGGCGGCATGGGCTACGCCGAGGAGTACACCGTGAGCCGCCTGTGGGTGGATGCCCGCGTCCTGTCGATCTTCGAGGGAGCGGACGAGGTGCTGTGTCTGCGGGTGATCGCCAAGCAGCTGGTCGAACGTGCCGCGGCCGACTGACCGTCGCGGACTGCGTCCCGGTCCGCCGGGGCGGTCGTCTCAGATCCTGACCGCCGTGATGATCACGGCGGCGAACGCGACGAGCGTTCCGATGTTGATCAGGACCGTCCGACGCATCTCGTCGCGCAGCTCGCTGCGCATCGCCCGCATCTCGCTGCGCAGCGATCCCACCTCGGACTGCAACTCCGAACGCAACGATCCCACCTCGGACTGCAGCTCCGAACGCAACGATCCCACCTCGGACTGCAACTCCGAACGCAGCGATCCCACCTCGGACTGCAGCTCCGAACGGAACTCCCCACGCAGCTCCTGCACTTCGCCGCGCAACGCACCCACCTCGGACTGCAGCTCCGAACGCAGCGACTCCGACAGCCGCATCTCCAACTCTGCGAGCTCGGCCCGGAGGAATTCCTTCGTCACCGACTCCTCGACGTCACGAGCGGGGAAGTACGACAGCATCTCTTCCACCGCCTCCTCGTCGATGACGTGGCTCAGCCCCAGATAGAGGGCCGACCTGCTCTTCTCTGTCAACGCCATGTCTTCCACCTGCCATCGCCAGCTGTCGCTCGGTGACGATCACCAGCGACGGAGGGGAAGTGGACACATCGTAAGCGATACCCCGACAGCCACAACGAGCCTCGACGGGCTCGGAACAGGGATCGAACGAACGGACCCGGTTCAGATCCTGACCATGACGTGCTTGATCTCGGTGTAGTGCTCGAGCGCGTAGATCGACATGTCCTTGCCGTACCCCGACTGCTTGTAGCCGCCGTGGGGCATCTCTGAGACGATCGGGATGTGGTCGTTGACCCAGACGGTCCCGAACTGCAGTCGCTTGGCCATCCGCAGCGCTCGAGCAACGTCGTTGGTCCACACCGACGAGGCCAGGCCGTAGTCCACGCCGTTGGCCCACTGCAACGCCTGGGCCTCGTCGTCGAACCGCTGCACCGTCACCACCGGGCCGAACACCTCGCGTTGGACGATCTCGGAGCTCTGCTCGGGCCCCACCACCACCGACGGTTGGTAGAAGAAGCCCTCTCGGTCCCCGACCGCTCCACCGACGGTGACCTCGGCCCCCGCCGCGGCTGCCCGCTCGACCATGCCGGCGACCTTGGCCTGCTGCTCGGCCGAGATGACCGGGCCCACGGCGACGTCGGGATCCGAGGGGTCACCCCAGCGCAGCGCCGCGACCGAGTCGGTCAGCCCCGACACCACGTCGTCGAACACCCGAGGACCGGCGATCACCCGGCACGGGGCGGTGCAGTCCTGACCTGAGTTGTAGTAGCTCATGTCGGTCAGGCACTCGACCACCGCGGCGGGATCGGCGTCGTCGAACACGATCACCGGGGCTTTGCCGCCCAGCTCCAGGTGCACCCGCTTGAGGGTCTCGGCCGCGTTGCGGGCGATCAGCTTGCCGGTCGACACGTCGCCGGTGATCGACACCATCGCCACGTCGGGGTGCGCCACGAGCGCCGCGCCGGCGGACTCGCCCTGGCCCAGCACGACGTTGAACACACCCGGCGGGAAGATGTCAGCCGCCAGCTCGGCCAGTCGGATCGCGGTGAGTGGGGTGAGCTCCGAGGGCTTCAACACCACGGTGTTGCCGGTGGCGAGCGCGGGACCGATCTTCCATGTCGCCATGTTGAGCGGGTAGTTCCACGGGGCGATCGAGGCCACGACCCCGAGCGGGTCGCGTCGCACGAAGCTGGTGTGGTCCTCGAGGTACTCCCCCGCCGCACGTCCCTCCAGGAAGCGGGCTGCCGCGGCGAAGAAGCGGAAGTTGTCGACGGTGAGGTCGAACTCGAAGTCGATGATCGACACGGGCTTGCCGACGTTGCTCGACTCCAGCGCCTTCAGGTTCTCGAGGTCGCCCTCGATCGCGTCGGCGAGCGCCGTGATCATCTCGAAGCGGGCGCGCGGGGTGGTCTCGGACCAGGTCTCGAACGCAGCCCGGGCGCCGGCGACCGCAGCGTCCACATCGGCGGCACCCGACGAGGCGACGGTGGCGATGACCTCGCCCGTCGCGGGGGCCACCACGTCGTCGGTGGCGCCGGACAGGGCGGCGCGGAACTCGCCGTTGATGAAGTTGCCGGTCTGCATCGGCTCAGTCTGCCCCGCTCCGGGCGCACGTGTCGTGGTTCCCTGCACCACGGATCGGTCGCTCCGGGCCCCATCGCCGCCGACCGGACGGGGCCGACACCGATCCCCGCAGTCAGACTCGGTCGAGGCGGACGCAGCACCGGCCGGGCTCAGGGGCAAGGGTCGCACGGTAGGTCGGCGACGCTCCGATGCCGTCGATCACCCCTCGGAGCACGTCCAGGTTCATCCCGCAGATCAGGTCGCGGTGCTCCTCGGCCAACCGGTGGAACGGGCAGTTGTCGAGGACCACGTCGTCGTCACCGACACAGGGCTGGTACCCGTGCTCGATCAAGGCCTCGATCACCGCGTGCCAGCCGGTCAGGTCATCCGCGTCGGCGACCGATCGGCCGATCTCCAGACCCAGGGCTCGAGCGCCCCGAGTGAGCGCCTCCCCAACCGGCTCACCGTGTTCGGTTGCCGCGGCGACCGCATCGGCGAGCAGTCGTCCCGCCAGGTCGTAGCGTCGATCAGGGACCGAAGCTCCCACCTCGTCGACGGTGAGGCGGTACCGCTTCGCCGGCCGACCGGCCCCGGGCCCGGTACGGCCGGCCGCCCGCTCGTAGTCGACCTCGACGACGCCGAGCGCGGCCAGCTTGTCCAGGTGGAACGCCGCGACGGACCGCGGCACCCCGAGCGCCGCGGCCGCGTCGTCGCGTCCGACCCAGCCCGCCCGTTCGACGAGCAGGTCGTACAGACGACGACGGAGCGGCTGCTCGAGTGCGGCGACCGCGGCGATCCGGGCGTCAGGGTGTCGCAGTGCGTCCACGGGAACACTCTAAAACGCAATCTCATTGATGAAATCGGAACATCTCCGCACCCACCCGAGTTGTCCTCAGAGAGCGGGACAGTCCGACCCCACACCCGACCAGGGAGGCACCCGATGCGGAAGTTCTCTGTCCGACCCACCCTCACCCTGAAGGGTCGCACCTTCAAGGGCCCTCGAGGCTGGTCCGGGAAGCCGTCCCACCCGCCGCTCACCGACATCCCCATCGGCGCCTACCTGCTCGTTGCGGGATTCGACGTGGTCTCCGCGATCGCGGGCGACAGCCACGGATGGGCCGGCGACCTGTGGCGGACCGGAACGTGGATCCTGGCCGCCGGTCTGGCGGTATCGGTGCTGGCCGCCCTCACGGGACTGGCCGACGCCCGATCGTCGTCAGAAGCCGGGACCCAGGCTCGACGGACGATCAACACCCACGCCACCTTCATGGTCACCGCCACACTCGTCGCCCTGGCCGACCTCGTCTGGCGCCTCGCGGTTCATGACACCGCGCTGGTCACACCGGTCGGGATCGTCGTGCTGTCGGTGATCGTCGCCGGACTGGTCACCGTCGGCGCCACGTTCGGCGGCTCGCTGGTCTTCGAGTACGGCTTCAACGTCGAGACCGCCGGCGACCACCCGGTGTGGCACCGCTCGGAGACCGACGTACTCCCCGGCCAGGACCACTGACCCGGGGTAGTCCCTTCGAGCTCAGCTGTCCGACAGGGCGGCGATGGCGTCCGCGATGGCGATCGCCCGACGTGCGTTGTCGACGTGCAGGTTCTCGATCATCCGACCGTCGACGGTGATGACGCCCTTGCCCTCGGCCAGGCCCTGCTCGAAGGCTTCGATCACCCGCCGCGAGTACTCGACCTCGTCCGCCGACGGCGAGAACGCCGCGTTGGCCGGTTCGACCTGCGTCGGGTGCACGAGCGTCTTGCCGTCGAAGCCCATCTCGGCTCCCTGGGCGGCCTCGACCGCGAATCCGTCGGGGTCGCGGACGTCGTTGTAGACGCCGTCGAGGATCACCTTGTCGGCGAACCGTGCCGCGTTGAGGCACCGGGCCAGCCCCCACAGCAGCGGCGCGCGGCCGGGCACCAGCCCGGCCCGCAGCTCCTTGGCCAGGTCGTTGGTGCCCATCACCAGCACCGCCAGCCGCTCAGAGGAGGTCGCGATCTCAACGGCGGCCTCGACCGCGGCCGGGGTCTCGAGCATGGCCCAGATCCGGGTGTGGTCGGGAACGCCCGCGGCCTCGATGATGCGCTCCACCTCGGCGACGTCCGCGGCCGAGTTCACCTTGGGCACGACGATCCCGTCGGGGCCAGCCTGCGCGGCGGAGCGCAGGTCGTCGACGGCCCACTCGGTGTCGAGCGAGTTGACCCGGATGGTCAGCTCCCTCGACCCGTACTCGCCGGACTGCGCGGCGGCCGCGACCTTCTCGCGTGCGACGGCCTTCATGTCGGGTGCGACGGAGTCCTCGGTGTCGAAGATGATCGCGTCGGTGGGGAGGGTCTTGGCCTTCTCGAGCGCCTTGTCGTTGGCGCCGGGCATGTACAGCGCGCTGCGGCGCGGGCGGAGGTCGTCGGTCATCTCGTGCGTCCTTCGTGAGCTCAGAAGCCGTAGCGCTCGGCCAGGGACGGGTCCCGCTCGGCGAGCTGGCGGGCCAGGTTGACCACGACGTGGCACTGCTTGACCGACGCGTCGTCCTCCATCTTGCCGTCGAGCATGATCGCCCCGGTTCCGTCGCCCATCGCCTCGATCACCCGCTGGGCGTGAGCGACGTCGGCCGGATCGGGCGAGAAGACCTTCTTGGCGATGTCGATCTGCACCGGGTGCAACGACCAGGCGCCCACGCAGCCGAGCAGATAGGCGTTGCGGAACTGGTCCTCGCAGGCGACGGTGTCCTTGATGTCGCCGAACGGACCGTAGAACGGCAGGATTCCGGCCGCCGCGCAGGCGTCGACCATGCGGGCGATCGTGTAGTGCCACAGGTCCTGCTGGTAGCTGGTGCGCTCGGCTCCGTAGGCCGGGCCGTCGTCACCCTGCGGCGGGTCCTGGCGGACCAGGTAGCCGGGGTGGCCGCCGCCGACGCGGGTGGTCTTCATCCGACGGCTCGCGGCCAGGTCGGCCGGACCGAGCGACAGGCCCTGCATGCGCGGCGAGGCGTTGCAGATCTCCTCGATGTTGTTCATGCCCCGCGCCGTTTCGAGGATGGCGTGCACCATCAGCGGCTCGGTCAGCCCTGCCTTCGCCTCGAGCTGGGCGAGGAGCCGGTCGACGTAGTGGATGTCCTCAGGACCCTCCACCTTGGGGATCATGATGACGTCCAGCTTGTCGCCGACCTCGCCGACGAGGGTGACGAGGTCGTCGAGCACCCACGGCGAGTCCAGGCTGTTGACCCGGGTCCACAGCTGGGTCGAACCGAAGTCCATCTCCTTGGCGACCTTGACCAGACCGGCCCGTGCCGCCTCCTTGGCGTCCATCGGGATGGCGTCCTCGAGGTTGCCGAGCAGGATGTCGGTCGTCGGGGCGATCTCGGGGAGCTTGGCGGTCAGCTTCTCGAGGTGCGGCGGGAAGAAGTGGATCATCCGCGACGGCGGGAACGGGATCTCCCGACGGGGTTCGGGAGCGCCGACGGCGAGCGGCGCGAAGAAGTCCTTGGGGCTGCGCATGACGCCGACGCTAGGACGACGGCCCGGACGTGTCGAAGTCGCGACCCCTCCACCGACCCGCCCTCCCCCCCTGTTCCGTTCGTTGGTTCACAACGCAGGCGTTGTGAACCAACGAACAGAACGGGCAGCGGTCAGGAGTCGAAGCCGAGGCCGAGTCGATCGAGCAGCCGCAACCACGGCCCGCGTCGACCGCCGTCGGCATCGGCGCGAGCGATCGCCCGCCTGGTGAGCTGGATGCCCGCGGTCCGGATCGGCTCCGGAGGGAACGGGATCGGCGCTCGACGAACCAGATCGAGGTCGAGGTCCGGCGCCTCCGGAGCGAACAGCATCTCCACGCACACCCGACCACCGAAGCGTGAGGCGGCCACCCCCAGACCGGTGTAGCCGACGGCGTAGGCGACTCGACCGTCGAGCGCGGTTCCGAACCCGACCGAGAAGCGCGTCGACGTGTCGATCACGCCGGCCCAACGGTGACTGAAGCGGATCCCCTCGAGTTGGGGGAAGGTCCGCAGGAAGTTGCCGGCCAGCGTGCGGAAGGTCTCGGGACGGTCCTCGAAGCGCTCGTCGGTGCGGCCCCAGTTGTGGAACACCGCGTCGTAGCCGCCCCAGAGGATCCGGCCGTCGTCGGTGAGCCGGTAGTAGTGGAACTGGTTGGTGGTGTCGGAGATCCCCTGGCGGCCGCGCCATCCGATCGAGGCGCGCTGCTGCTCGGTCAGGGGTTCGGTGGCCAGCACGTGGTCGTACACCGGCACGATCCGACGGTTGATGGCCCGTACCGGCGACCGCTCCGCGTTGGTGCCCAGCACGACGGCCTGGGCCCGGATCCGCCCCCGATCGGTGCGCACCTCGACGCCGGCGCCATGGCGGACGAGCCCGGTCATGGTCGTACCCTCGGCGATGCGCCCGCCGGCCCGTCGCACCGCGTCGGCCAGACCCCATCCGAGCCGTGCCGGGTCGACCAGCGCCTCACCGGACCGGGTCCAGGACCCGGAGAGGTAGGTCGGCGAGTCGACCAGGGCCCGGATCCCGTCCGCGTCGAACAGCTCGACGTCCTCGCCGTGCATCACCGCCTGGTCGGCGTCGCGGCGCACGACCGGCACGCACCACGGTTCGGTTGCCACCGCCAGCGCTCCGACCAACTCCAGTCGGGCATCGATCTCATGGCGTCGCACGTCGGCGACCAGGCCGTCGAAGTTGGTCCGTCCGGCCGCCAGGATGCGGTCGATGTCGGAGCCGAATCGGTCGAGGCCGTTGGCCAGCCCGTGGGTGAGCGAAGCCGAGACGAATCCGCCGTTGCGACCGGACGCCCGAGCCGCCACCGGACCGGAGTCGATGACCAGCACCGACCGCGAAGGCTCGGACTCCAGCGAGTGCAGAGCGGCCCACAGGCCGGTGTAGCCGGCGCCGACCACGACCAGATCGGCTCGCTCGTCGCCGTCGAGCGGAGCCCCGACCGCGGGACGGTCGTCGGTGTCGGTCCACAACACCGACAGCTGCGAGTCGGCGAGCGCAGCGTCGACCAGCGAGGCGTCGATCACCGCCGCAGTGGCGGTAGTCGAGCGGAGCGGTCGAACCGGCGACATCGACCGATCCTGTCCGGCCCGGTCGGAGCGGTCAACGCCACTACCGTTCCGAGCATGCGTGCCGTGATGTGCCGGGAGCTGGTCGACCCCGAGGAGCTGAGGGTCGAGGAGCTCGACAACGTCCCCTGCGGACCGGACCGGGTGAGGGTCCGCATCTGGGCATCGGGGGTCAACTACGTCGACGCCCTCTTCGTCCAGGGGCAGTACCAGATCAAGCCACCGTTGCCGTTCATCCCGGGCTCCGAGATCGCGGGTGAGCTCACCGAGGTCGGACCGGAGGTCGAGCGGTGGGAGGTCGGCGACCGGGTCATGGCATCGGTCGGACTGGGTGGGTTCGCGGACGAGATCGTGCTTCGGGCCGACCAGCTCACGCGGATCCCCGACCGTCTGAGCTTCGGTCAGGCCGCGACCATGGGTCAGTCGTACTGCACGGCCTGGTTCACCCTCACACGCCGGACCGTGCTCCGCCCCGAGGACTGGGTGGTGATCTTCGGCGCGGCCGGCGGCGTCGGGCTGGCGATGCTCGACGTCGCACGGAGCTTCGGCGCCCACACCGTCGCGGTCGCGTCGAGCCCCGAGAAGCTGCAGTTGGCGATCGAGCGCAACGCGAACGCCGTCATCGACTCCTCGGACGCCGGATCCGATGGTGCCACGATGCGCGCCCGGATCCGTGAGGTGACCGACGGCGGGGCCGACATCGTGATCGACCCGGTCGGCGGCACCCTGACCGAGGAGGGCCTCCGCGGCCTGCGCGAGGGAGGCCGGCTGATGGTCATCGGCTTCGCGTCCGGATCAATCCCCACCCTGCCGGCCAACCAGGTGCTCCTGCGCAACCGGTCGGTGCTCGGCGTCGACTGGGGCGCGTGGGCCTTGGGTCACCCCGCGGAGAACGCCGCGCTCCTGGGCGAGGTCCTCGCCCAGGTCGACGCCGGCGCCCTCGAGCCGGTCGAACCGACGATGGTCCCCCTGGAAGACGCGGGTACCGCCTTGCGGGACCTGATCGAGCGACGGGTCGTCGGCAAGGTCGCGCTGGAGTCACGCGCCCGCTGAGCGCTCCCACACCCTCCCCCACGCCACCCCAAGCCCGTTCTGTTCGTTGGATCACAACACTCGTGTTGTGATCCAACGAACAGAACGGGTGGGAGGAGGGGCGGGAGGGGCGGTCGTCTGCGGTCAGGACGCGGCCGTGGGGTCCTGCCCTGCGGCGAGAGCGTCGACGGCCGGGCCGAACACGTCCATCGGGATCTCGCCCGATCCGCGGGCGACGACCTTGCCCTGGCCGTCGACCATCACGAAGTAGGGGAAGCCGCTGAGGCCGTAGTCCGACGCGGCCGCCGACTGGTCGTCGTCGAGGACGACCTTGGGCGTCACCCCCTCCTTCTCGATCCAGTCCGACACCGGGTAGTTGCCCCGCTCGGGGGCCACCCCGGTGCTGACGTAGACGATCTCGACGCCCTTCGGCAGGTTCCCGTCGTCGATCCACTGCTGGATCTCGGGTACCTCCTTCTGGCAGTGGGGGCACCAGTGGGCCACGAAGACGATGACCCTGGGGGTGCCGTCACCGGTGTCGACCTTGACCGGGCTTCCGTCGAAGGACGAGCCGTCGATGCTCGGGGCGGGCATTCCGATCGCCTTGTCGGTCGAAGTGTCGGTGAAGTAGCTGCCGGGCGCCATCTCCGGCATGGACGGCAGCGGCTCCCCGGTGACGGTGATGTCAGCCGTCTCCTGCTCGGCGTTCGCGGCGGCCGCGGCGCCGGTTCCCGCCGCGGCACCCGAGTCGGTGTCATCGGAACGGGTGGCGAGGATGGCGACGATGGCGCAGATCGCCACCACGACCACCGTGCCGCCGATGACCATCGGGATGGTCCGGCGGCGACGGTCCTGCGCGTGGCTGAGCTTGGAGTACGGATCCGCGCCCCCGTGGGGGTCGCGCTTGTGGCTGGAGCCGGTCATGCCGGCACCTCCTGGGGGTCGGGCCCGGCCTCGCGTCGCAGCGCGGATCGGGCGATGAGCATGAGGGTGCAGATCGTGACGAAGCCGACCCAGGCCATGCCGGGCAGCGACAGGAAATGGAACTCCCAGATCCACAGCGTGGAGCAGGACGCCTCGAGGCTGCACGCGGTGGACACAGACTCCGGGAACCGCTCGTGCAGGTAGTGGTAGGTGCTGACCGCGGCTCCGATGAGGGCGATCGGCAGGACGTAGCGCCAGACGGCCTTGTCGCGGGCGACCACGGCGACGGCCAGCACGACCACGAGCGGGTACATGGCGATGCGCTGGTACCAGCACAGGTCGCACGGCACGAAGTGGCGCACCTCGGACATGTAGAGGCTGCCGAGCATGCAGGTCGCAGCGACTCCGAGTGCCAGCAGCAGCGAGGCGTCCGAGACGGCGTCGCGCCACGAGGCCAGACCGGGGCCGAGTCCCCGCGTGCGGGCGATGAGCGCGACCCCGGCGGACGCGACGACGAAGGCCAGGGCCAGCACGGCGAGCATCGCCAGGAACAGGCTGACCGTGTCGTTCGACATGTCCGGTAGAGGGTAACGGCTGCGGCATTCCTCACCGGCCTACCGGCGACCGGTGTGACCCATGGCTGAGCGGATGTCCAGGATCGACGGTGCGAACGCGCCGGCCTCGACGGCGACGTGGTGACCTCGGGGCCCGTCGGTGCGACCTGTAGGGTGCCCGCCATGTCCGTCTACGACACCGAGTTGACCGCCCTCGACGGCACCCCGGGGGTGCTGAACGACCAGGACGGAAAGGTGACCCTCCTGGTCAACGTCGCCTCCAAGTGCGGCCTCACCCCTCAGTACACCCAGTTGGAGGAGCTCCAGGAGCGCTACTCCGACCGCGGGTTCACCGTCGTCGGGGTGCCGTGCAACCAGTTCATGGAGCAGGAGCCGGGCTCACCGGAGGAGATCGCCACGTTCTGCTCCGCCACCTACGGCGTGACGTTCCCCCTGACCGAGAAGGTCGAGGTCAACGGCGACGGACGCCACCCGCTGTACGTCGAGCTGACCGCGGTGGCCGACGAGGACGACGGCTCGGTGGGCGACATCCGTTGGAACTTCGAGAAGTTCCTGATCGGGCGCGACGGGAAGGTGCTCGCGCGCTTCAACCCGACGGTCGTACCCGACGACCCGAAGGTGACCGGCGCCATCGAGGCCGCTCTCTGATCGGAGCACACCCGGTGTTCAGGGAACGAGCACCGTTCGAAGTCCACGCCCGGCGGCCAGGTCATCGAGCGCCTCGTTGACCTCGGTGAGCGGCCGACGAGCGGTGATCATGGCATCGAGGTCGAGTCGACCCGACTGCCACAGGTCGACCAGACGGGGGACGTCACGCGGAGCGTGACAGGATCCGAGCAAGGATCCCACGAGCCGCTTCTCGGTGAACATCGTCAGGGCGACGTTGACCGACGCGTCCTGCTCGGGCGGCGGGGCGCCGACCATGACGACGGTCCCGCGGCTGCGCACCGCCTGGAGTCCCGCCTCGACCAGCGTCGCCGAGCCGACGGCGTCGAACGCGACGTCGGCGCCGATCCCGGTGATCTCCATCGTCCGGCCGACCACGTCGGTCTCGTCGGGATCGATCACGTCGGTCGCACCGAAGCGCATGGCCAGCTCCCGACGTGACCCCGAGGGGTCCGACACGACGATGCGCGCGGCTCCGGCGATCGCCGCGCCCTGCACGATGGAGATGCCGATCCCGCCCGCACCCATGACCAGGACGTGGTCACCGGGCTGCACCGCCGCGGTGTTGATCGCGGCTCCGACCCCGGTCTGCACGGCGCAGCCGATCACGCAGGCGACGTCCAGCGGAACGTCGACCGGGATGGCGACGGCCCCCGAGGCGGCGATGATGACCTCCTCGGCCCAGGCGCCGAGGCCCAGACCGCGGTACACCACATCGGATCGCCCCCCGGCACCGGAGCCGACCGGGCGTGAGAGGTGGGTGGTGCCGTCGGGGAACATCGGCATGGCGATGGAGATCGACCCGGTGCACACCGACGGCTCCCCCCGCCGGCAGTATTCGCATCGACCGCACGCCGGGTTCGGACTGAGCACCACGTGATCGCCCACCGCCAGGGAGTCGACCCCGGGCCCGAGCTCGACCACCTCGCCGGCGGCTTCGTGGCCGGGGATGGTCGGCCCGGGCAACGGGATGTGGCCCTGCACCAGCGACAGGTCCGAGTGGCACACCCCGCAGGCGGCGATGCGCACCCGTACCTGACCGACCCCCGGACCCTGGATGTCGATGTCATCGACCACGTCGAGGGGGCGTCCGACCTCGGTGAACAGCGCTGCTCGCATCCCGGGACCCTACGGCGCCGACGAACAGCCGGCTGGCCCGACGAGGAACCGTCGGGTGATCAGGAAGACACCGCAGCCGGCGCGAGCTCCCGCGGGCGGCGGTGGCGCCGGAACCGGCCCACCAGCGTGGCCAGCTCGGCCAGGACGAGCAGCGGCAGGGTCGAGACCACGACGACCGCCCACTGCTCGCCGGTCAGCGAGGTGGTGCCGAAGACGTTCTGCAGGAACGGGATGACCACGATCAGCACCTGGGCGGCGACCACGCCGCCGACGGCGTACCAGAACGTCCGGTTGGTGACGCTGAACCGGTTGAACACCGAACGGTCACCGGAGCGGACGACGAGGGCGTTGACCATCTGCAGGAAGACGAACGACGTGAACGCCATCGTGAACGCCGGGTCGTCCTCGGGGGCCGTGCCGGGGGCGGAGTCCGACCAGCCGATGAGGATGGCCATGATCGTCACCGTCATCACCGCGGCGATCAGCAGGATCGGCACCAGTCGGGCACCGGAGAGGATCCTCTCCTCCCGGTCCCGGGGAGGCCGGTCCATCACGCCGGGTCGCGGCGGGTCCATCCCGAGGCTCATCGCCGGTGGGCCGTCGGCGAGGATGTTCACGAAGAGGATCTGGATCGGGTTGAACGGCGCCGGGTAGCCGGCCAGGCGGGCGGTCAGGATCGTGGCGATCGCCGCGATGTTCGTCGTCAGCTGGAAGCGGACGAAGGTGACGATGTTCTCGTAGATCGCCCGACCGCGCTCCACTGCCTTGACGATCGTGGCGAAGTTGTCGTCGGTGAGGATCATGTCACCGGCTTCCTTGGTGACCTCGGTCCCGGTGATCCCCATCGCGACGCCGATCTCGGCCTGCTTGAGCGACGGCGCGTCGTTCACTCCGTCGCCGGTCATCGCCACGACCTCGCCGTTGGACTGGAGCGCCTTGACCACCCGGACCTTGTGCTCGGGCGACACCCGTGCGCAGACGCCGATCTCCTCGATCTGCGCCGCCAGGTCGTCGTCGCTCATGTCGTTGAGCTCGGCGCCGGTGATCACCCGACCGGGGATGCCGAGCTCGGCTGCGATCGCCCCGGCTGTCGTGGCGTGATCCCCCGTGATCATCCGCACCCCGATCCCGGCGTCCCGGCACTCCGCGACCGCCGCCACCGCCTCGGGTCGGGCGGGATCGAGGATCCCGACCAGGGTCTCGAGGGTGAGACCGTCGATCTCGGCCGACAGGTCGAGCTCCTCGGCGTCGGAGCCGGTCGGGTCCGTCCCGGCGACGGTGGGCACCCGGTCGCCCAGGACCTTGGTGGCGACCGCGAGCACTCGCAACCCCTCGACCCCGAGCGCGTCGTTGTCGTCCATTGCCCGCTGGCGGCCGTCGCCGTCGAGCGGCACGACCCCGTCGGCCAGCCGCCTGGCCGTGCACCGGCTCAGCACGACGTCGGGAGCGCCCTTGACCACCAGCAGAGAGCCCTGGTCGTCCATCGGGTGCAGCGTCGCCATGAACTTGACCGCGGAGTCGAACGGGACCTCGGCCCGCCGAGGCACCTCGGAGCGGACCGCGTCGGGATCCAGTCCGATCTTGCGGGCGGCGACGACCAGGGCACCCTCGGTCGGGTCGCCGACGAGCTGGGCCTCACCGTCGTCGCCGGTGCGGACGTGGGCGTCGTTGCACAGCACTGCGGTGGTCAGAGCCCACCGCAACGCGTCGTCCGTGGTCGGGTCCGGCTCCGGGGATCCGGCGATCACGGAGACGTCGCCTCCGTCGCCGTATCCCAGCCCCGAGAACCCGAACGTCCGCCCAGCCGCCACGACCCGGGTGGCGGTCATCTGGTTCAGCGTGAGGGTGCCGGTCTTGTCCGAGCAGATCGCGGTGGTCGAGCCGAGGGTCTCGACCGACGCCAGTCGCTTGACGATGGCCCGCTCCGCCGCCATCCGCGACACGCCGATGGCGAGGGTGACGGTGACCACCGCCGGCAGGCCCTCGGGGATGGCGGCGACCGCCAGCGCCACGGCACCGAGGACGGCGTCACCGATCTCGTCGCCCTGGGACAGCCCGACCAGGAAGACGGCGAGCACCGCTACTCCGGCGATCATGGCCAGGCGCTTGCCGAGGCGATCGAGCTGCTCCTGCAGCGGCGTCTGGCTGTCCTCGGCGGTGTTGAGCAGGCCGGCCAGCCGACCCACCTCGGTGGACATGCCGGTGGCGGTCACCACCATCTCGGCCCGACCCCTGGTGAGGGTGGTGTTCATGTAGCCGCAGTTGGCGCGCTCGGCGAGGGGGACGTCGCCGCCGCTGTCCGTGTCGACCTCGATCACGTCGGAGGTCTTGTCGACAGGAACGGATTCACCGGTCAGCGTCGACTCATCGACCGACAGGGAGCGGGCGACCAGGAACCGGCCATCGGCGGGGACCCGGTCCCCGGCCTCCATGACGACCACGTCGCCGGGAACCAGCTCCGACGCCGGGAGCTCCAGCATCCCGCCGTCACGACGAACTCTCACGGTGACCTCGAGCATCTGCTGGAGGGCGGCCAGGGCGTCGTCGGCCTTCGACTCCTGCACGTAGCCCAGGACGGCGTTGATCAACAGGACGATCCCGATGACGATCGGGTCCTTTAGGTCGCCGACCGCGGCCGACACGACGGCCGCTCCGATGAGGATGTACACCAGCAGGTCGTTGAACATGCCGAGGAACCGCAGCCACGCCGGTCGGCGCGGCGGTGCAGCGAGCCGGTTGGCACCGAAGCGCTCCGTGCGGTCGGCCGCCTCGGCCGAGCTCAGTCCCCGGTCGGGATCGACCGACAGGCGGCGTGCGGCGGCCGCCCCGGAGATGCGGTGCCAGCCTGCGGCGACCTCGCCAACGACGGCACCGTCACCCGGTTCTGACGATGGCAGCGGAGGGCAGCCCTCTGGCGCGTGGTCGGAAGGCATGGTCGGACAAACCTACCGGAGGCGGCGGGCCCCATCTACGCGGGCCGCCGGGTCCCCGCCGGCCACCGGCACGGCAGTCGGCCGGTACGGGGAACGCCCGAACCCGGTCTCAGCGGAGCCGGTCGCTGACGACCGACACGGTGGCGCCCACGTCACGCAGCAGCGCGACGTTGTCGAGGGTGAGGTCGGCCGCGACGTAGTCGGCGAGTGGCAGCAGGAGAGACACGGTGGACGTCGCCTGGCCGCTCCACTCGTCGGAGACGATCACAACCTCGCCGTGGGCTCCCATCCCGGCCTCGAGTCCTCCGGCGTAGGTCGCGGACTGGAACCGCACCGTCAGCGGGGTGTGGCCGTCACGCACCGCGGCGGGGTCCGAGCCCCGGATCCGCCCGACGGTGATCGACAGCGTCTCACCCGGCCCACCCTCGAAGCGCAGCTCGTGGTTGGTCTCCCCGGTGCTGCGGTCGGTCGAGGTGAACCCCTGGGACTCCGCACCGGAGACGACGGCATCGCAAACAGCCGCGTCGAGAGCCTCGATCTGCGCGCCGGCCTCGGCCCGACGCGTGGAGCGGTCGACCAGGTCAGCGAAGAGAGAGCGGTGCTCGTCGGTGACCGAGGACGCCCGCGGAGCCTCGACGGCAGCGGGCACCTCGGCCGCGGTGACGACCTCGGGGGTCAACACCTCGGACTCCGGAGCGAGGGCTCCGACCGGCGTGGAGGTGTCGGTGACCGTCCACCCAGCGGGGGTTGACGTCACCGGAGCCGCGGCCGGAGCCGGAGCCTGTGGCTCCGGCTCAGGCCCGGGCTGTAGCGGCGCCTGCGGATCGGCCGAGACCGGAACCCCCGCTGCGGGATCGTAGGAGTAGCCCTGTCCCGAGCCGGATTGGACCGGCTCAGCTGCCCCGTAGGCGGCGGGGTCGTAGGCCGTCTCGCCGTACTGGGCCGCAGCCGGTTCGACCGGTTGCGACGCCATCGGCGCCGCATCGACAGGGGCCGAATAGCTGGCGCTCGGGTCGGTCGCCGGCGCAGCCGAGTAGCCCGAGTAGGGATCGGTGGCCGTGGGACTCGCCGGGGCCGCAGCCGCCTCCGGAGCGGGGGCGACCGGAGCCGGAGCGGCCTGGACCTCTACACCGCGACGACGGGCGATCTCGGCGGCGACGGCCGCCTGTCCGTTCATGGTGGTCCACTCGGCCAGCCCTGGCCACCACACCGGGGTGGCGTCATGGAGCCGGCCGGCGACGACCTCACCGATCAGGAGGTCGAGCGTGTACGGACCGCGCTGGTCGTTGGGGCCGACGACCACGTAGGCCTGCGGCTGGTCGAGGGGCGGAAGATCGCTCATCCGTGCAGCCTGCCACAGCTGCGGCGCTTCCCGAGACCCGGGTGCGTCAGAAGCTCGAACCGGGAATCACCCTCGGCCGGTGGGGTCGAACGGCGGCCACCCCCACACCGCCATGATCTGGTCGGTGCCCTGGTAGCCGGGAACGATCGGATAGATGTGCACGAGTCCGGTCACCTCGTCGAGGCGCACGGTGGTCCCGCCCGCGCACGGCGCCCAGCGCGTGGAGGTGAGAGGGGCCACCTGAGTGGTCTCCGGCGGAGGACAGGAGAACGCCTCAGCGAGCCGCTCCACCGAGGTCCGCACCGGAGGTACCTGCCCCAGGGCCGCGACCGAGGCCGGCGACTGTGTCGGCCCCAACGGGACGACGTCGTCGTCGGTCCCGGAGATCTGGATGAAGTCGGTCGGCCGTGTGGGCGTGCAACCGTCGACGTTCGTGCCGGCGATCGATGCCGCTCCCCGGAGTCGGGTCGCCCCTTCGCAGAGGTAGCGGTAGACCATCATCCCGCCGTTGGAGAACCCGACCATGTGGACCTGCCGGGGATCCGCGCCGGTCTGATCGACGACCTCGTCGATCAGAGCGTCCAGGTAGGCGACGTCGTCGACTCCCTCGGCCGCCGCGTCACCGCAGCACCGGCCGGCGTTCCAGCTGCGGTGCCAGCCGTCGGGGACGACCACCACCGCCCGGCCGTCGCGGGCCAGCGAGCTGAACGCCCCGAGCGGGGCCATGATCTCGGCGTTCTGACCCAGTCCGTGGAGCACGAGCACGAGCGGGAGACCGTCGGAGTCTGATGGCGACCGGTCCGCGTCGGTGACCAGCAGCGCCCGGCGCGGCTGCGGTGCCGCGACCCGGATCCAGCGTGTCGACACCCCGTCCACTCCGACGTCGACACGGGCCCCGCACGACGCAACGACCCCGGCGACGAGAAGGCCGACGAGCACCAGTGCGACGCCACCTCGACGCATGCATGCGCACCTGCTCCATCGGCCGCCCGTCCTCACGGGCGGGGAGCGTACCGACTGCGGTCCGAGCGCGATGCCGGGCTCCTGACACCGATGACGGGTCACGAGCGGTGATACTGCTCGGATGCGTCTGCGACCGGTGACCGTCCGATGGCTGATGGTCGTCGCGAGCGCCACGGTCCTGCTCGCTGGCTGCTCGGACGACTCATCGACCGCGACCACCACGACCACTGCACCTACGACGACTGCCCCTCCGACGAGCTCGACCACGCCTCCCGGTGACGACGGGCCGCTCCCGGTCGCCTGGGTGCGCCAGGTCGGCGGCCCGGGCGAGGAGACGGTGACCGGCGTCGCCGGCCGCGACGACGTCGTGCTGGGAATCGGCACGACGACCGGCGTGGTTCCCGATCCTCCTCGACCGGGAACCCGCTCGGCCACCTTCGTGGACGTCGTGGCCGCGGCGGACGGAGTCCCGAAGTCGACCACGCGCTCGGACCAGGCCCGCACGACCGACGGCCGAGCGATCGCCAGCGGGACCGTCGGCACGACGCAACCGACACCCGACAGCCAGGGAGGGGGCGGGGGCCAGGTCTCGAGGGTGAGCATGGCGTGCGGTTCGACACCCTCCTCCGAGCGACCCGACCCGGCCGTGGTCGCTCCGGCCGGAGGAAGCGACGGTTGGTGCGCCCCGGTCGGAGAGGACGGGACGCTCGGGCCGGCGCAGCTCATCGGCAGCGACGCCGACGACACCGTTGCCGGCGTGACCGTCCACTCGGATCTGGGTGACTCCGCCGGCGCCGGAACCCCGGATCCGTCTGCGTTCGCGGTGGGACGGACCAGCGGGCTCTTCCCCGGCGCCAAGGATCCGACCGGCGGGTATCTGGGCGAGGGCGACGCCCTCGTCCTCCGGCTGGATCCGACCGGTTCGGTCCGCTGGGCACGCCAGTTCGGAACGGTCGCGACGGACGAGGCCGACGCCGTCACGACCAGCGACGACGGAGACGTGATCGTCGGTGGCTCCACCGACGGCCGCACCGATGGCGACCTCGTCGGCACCCTCGGGGCCCGCGATGCCTGGATGGCTCGGATCGACCCGAGCGGGAACCTTCGGTGGCTGACCCAGTTCGGCTCACCAGGCGCCGATCGGGTGCGGGCGGTCGGTCGTGGAGGCGATCCACTGCGAGGAACCGAGCTCTTCGTCGGCGGGGGCTCCACCGGCGGCTCGATCGGATCGACGACCAGCCTCGGCGGTCTCGACGCCATGACCGCTGCGTTCGACGCGTCCGGACGGTTGGTGTGGTCGGGCCAGTTCGGCTCACCACTCGACGACGAGGTCACCGGGGTCGTCGTCGACGGGTCCACCGTGTACGTCAGCGGCACCACCGACGGCGAGATCGTCGGGGCCGAACGGATCTCGCTGACGCCGACCGATGAGCCGGACCCGGGCGAGGGCCCGACGACGGCACCCTCGACCACAGCACCCCCGACCACAGCACCCCCGACCGGTGGAGGCCGGGACAGCTTCCTGGCCGCGATCGACGCCGCGTCCGGTGAGGTCCGGTGGGTGGCTCAGTTCGGAACCGCCGGCGAGGAGCAGACCACCGCCATGACCCGCACCGAGTCGGGACTGCTCGTGGTGTCGGGCTCGACCACGGGCCAGCTCGGGGCGACCCCGCCCGGAGGTGGGACCGACGGCTTCATGATCGCCTTCCGACTTCCCGCGACCGGGGGCGGCGCGGCGTCGATCGTCTGAGCAGGAGCAGACCCGAGTTCGATCCCGCCCCGCGGAACGACGCCTGAGGTCAGCTCGCGCCGCGGCCGGTGAGGACCGCCGGGACCGTGCGCAGCAGGATCCCCATGTCGATCAGGATCGACCAGTTGTCGACGTAGAACAGGTCGAGTCGCTGGTACTCCTCGAAGCCGGTGTCGCTGCGCCCGCTCACCTGCCACATGCCGGTGATCCCCGGTCGGACCCGCAACCGCTCGTGCAACTCGTCGCTCCACTGCGCCACTTCGCGGGGCAGGGCGGGGCGAGGACCGATCAGGCTCATGTCACCCCTGACGACGTTCCACAGCTGGGGCAGCTCGTCGATCGACAGCTTGCGCAGGATCCGGCCGACCCGGGTGATCCGGGGGTCGTCGCTCATCTTGAACAGCGGACCGTCGGCCTCGTTCTGCGCCATCAGCTCGGCCAGACGGTCCTCGGCGTCGACGACCATGGTCCGCAGCTTCAGGACGAAGAACGGCTCGCCGTCGCGACCGACGCGCACCTGCCGGAACAGCACCGGTCCGGGCGAGGTGATCTTGATGGCGATCGCGGCGACGATCAGGACGGGGGCGGCGACGATGAGCGCAACCGATGACAGCACCGTGTCGAAGATGCGCTTGGCCACGGCTCGCCATCCGAAGCGGCGGGCGGGTTCCAGGTAGACCACAGGGTGACGACCGAGGGGACGCACGGTCATCCGCTCCGGCGTGACGTCGCGTAGGCCGGAGGTGATCTCGACGTGCAGGCCTCCGTCGAGCAGTTCACGCAGGAGACGGTTGGACAACCCCAGCTCGAGGCTGGTCGTGGCCAGGATCACCCCCTGGGCTTCGAGCGCGTGGGCGAAGGACACGGTGTCGGCCGTGCCGGCCAGCACCGGCAGACCCCCGACGTCGGCCGGGTCGGTGGGCTCAGCCGGGTCCGTGGCGACGAAGCCGACGAGCCGGTACCCGAGGGCCGGGTTCTGGAGTGCCTCGGCCAGGTCGAGCGCCTCGGCGTTGGTCCCGATGATCACCACGTCGCGCAGCGACCGACCGGTCCGGCGCCGGTGCACGAACCACCGTCGGATCAGGAACCGCTCGAGGGTCACGCAGGCCAGGGCGACGAGCAGGAAGCAGAGGACCCATATGTGATCGAGATCCATCCCGGCGACCCACCCGATGAGCACCAGCGCGACCGTGCCGACGAACACCACGTGCACCACCCGACGGAGCTCATCCATCAGGCGGGTGAGGAACCTGGACGCGTACATCTGCTGACGGGCGAACAGGACGGGCCAGACCGGCAGGGTCAGCGCCGCGATGCGAAGGTGGTCGTCGATCTGCCCCGTGCTCCACGCGGCTCCGGAGCCGACGACGATCGTGGTCACGGTGTAGGCGACCACGATGGTCAGCACGTCCGCGAGGACGACCCCCGCCTTGAGCAGGACCATCTTGAGCGACAGGTGCGAGAGGACCGGGCCGCGCTCGTGGCGTCCGGGCACCGACATCTGCTGCAGATCCGGCGGCGCGATCTCGACGGCACCGCCATCGACGACGACGGCCGCGCTCGGCTCGGTCACGTCGTTCCTCGGGTCGGTGATGGCCACGTCGAGCGCCTCGTAGATCCTGTCGTTCCGTGCACAGGGTCGACGGAACATGCGCTCCGTGTCCCCAGTCGCTTGCTGTCGGTCATGGACCGGCTCGGCGGGCCGATGTCGATCCTTACGTCCGGCTCAGCGTAACGACTCCCACGGACACTGGGATCTGAGCAGACGTGCCCGACGCCACACATGGGCCGAATGGCCCACACCGACCTCCCGAGCCGTGCTCCCGAGCCGTGCTCCCGAGCCGCTCTGTAGTGCGAGATCCAGGTGTTCACCTGGATCTCGCACTACAGAACGACGAAGGCGCGGGTCCGGCTGCCGGGACGACCGGTGCCGGTCCGACTGATGGGGCGGGGTCGGACCGGCACCGGTGGGTCGACCTGCACCGGGGGGTGCGGTCGAACGCCCCGATCGTGGCCGGAACCGCAGCGGGCGTCCACGGATCGAGGGCCGAATCCTCGAATCCGCTCCCGATCGACCCGGAATTCCCGCGCGGCTGCATCGGAACGGTCCGTCCGGCTCCGCCCTGCGGCGGGACAGAGCCCGAGCGGGGCCATCGGCGCCGCTTCTGACAGAAGTGCTGTCAGTCCGACGGCACCAGCCGCAGCACCCGGGCGACCAGGGCCCCCAGCGCCTCCTCGGAACGGCCGGCGGACTGGTTCAGGACGGTGTCGACCACGAGCGCCGCGGTCGCGTCGACCTCGCGACGCTCCCAGCCCGGACGCAGCTCGGCCAGCAGGTCACCGATCAGGTCGTCGAGGGGGACGGCGCGGCGGACGTCGAGGCCGACGAGCCGATCGGGATCGGAGGCTCGGGCCAGGACGCGCTCGTGCACCAGCGCCGCGGCCACCCACGGCTCCGCCTGGGCCCGTCGGGCGAGCTCCGTCACCACGTCCGACAGGGCGACCTCGACCGAGGTGTCTCGTCGTCGGACGGCAGCAGCGACCAATGCGTCCAGGTGTCGGGCGAACGACACCGCGGCGACCGACCGGCTGGTGCCGAAGGCGTCCACGATCGACTCGACGCTGACGTCTGCGCCCGCGGCTGCCGCCACCGCGGCCAGGCCGACGTCCGCGTACCCCTCCGAGAACAGCCCGGCAGCCGCGCAGGCCGCGTCGACGGCGACATCGACGCGGTCCAGCGCCGTCCCGGCGGGTTCGTGCAGACCCGCATCGACGTCAGCCAAGGTCCATCGTCGCCGCGCCGGGACCGTCAGTGCCAGCGCGAGCGCCACCACCGAGTCCGCATACAGCCCCGCTCGGACCGGAACGCCGCCGCACATCGACTCGGCGAGAAGGCCTTCGGCCAGCGCACCGGTGAGCTGGGCCAGATCGCCCACCGTGAACGGATCGACCGGCCGCCGGCCCGCAGCCTCGACCAGCGAATCCATCATCGACTCGACGGTCGGCCTGTACGAACCCCAGAGCTCCTCACCGAGCCTGGCTCGCATGGATTCCGAATCGGCTCCCCGGCCCACGGCGAGGGCGTACAGCCGTCGAAGTCGCCGTTCGACCTCCGACTCATCCGCCGATGAGAGGACGTCCCAGTTGGCCTGGGCGCCCGCCCGAACCGCCTCGGCGAAACCGCTCTCGTCAACGCGTTCCATGCCGAGGCCGGCCGCCTCGACCGGCTCGACGCTCACCCCCACCAGCACCGCGTCGACCATGGCGTCGGACAGGTCAGCCATCGTCGGGAAGTGGTGCTGGACCGCGCCGGGCGACATCCCGGCCGCCGCGGCGACGCTGCGAACCGTCAGGCCCGCGGTCAACGGCACGGACCCGTCGTGGACCAGCAGATCCCAGGCGGCCTCGACGATCCGGGCTCGCGCGGCCCGACCCTTGGGCGTGTCGCCCGCTGGTCCCCTCACCGCTCCCCCCTCCTCCTCGTGCGGCCGGTCCCCGGCCGGGTCACCGTCGCGCGACCATCCGGACCGGCAGGTGTCGGACCCCGGTGTGCTTGTTGGAACGCGTCCACTCGATCGGTCCCAGCTGCTCGGGCGGCTCGACCCGGTCGAGCAGCGAGTCGACGATCGCGGCGATCTCAAGGCGGGCCAGCCGCGACCCCAGGCAGAAGTGCGATCCGTGGCCGAAGGCCAAGTGGCGGTTGGGTGCTCGCGTCACGTCGAAGCGGAACGGGTCGGCGAACTCGGATCGATCGCGGTCAGCGGACGCCCACCACAACGTCACCCGGTCCCCGGCCCGGATCAATTGGCCGTGCACATCGACGTCGACGGTGGCGGTCCGACGGTTGTACGGAGTCGAGGACGCCCAGCGGAGCATCTCCTCGACCGCGCCGGGCAGGAGCGACCGGTCCTCACGCAGCCTGACCCAGTCGTCGGGGCGGGCGGCAAGCGCGGCGACCCCGACCGCGATCGTGTTGCGCGTCGTCTCCGTGCCCGCCGCGACCAGCAGCGAGAACAGCAGCTGCAGCTCGTCGGGGTGCAGGCGCCGACGTCCCCCGGGGGCGGACTCGTCGTCGATCTCGCCGTGGACCGCTCTCGACAGGAGGTCGTCGCGGGGATCGTCACGACGAGCCTCGATCAACGTCGTCCCGTACTCGAACATCGCGGCGCTGGCCGCGACGGCACGATCCGAGGTCCCTCCGAGGTCGTGGTCGTCGTGGTCGAGGGTGGCGTCGGCCCATTCGATGAGGCGGGCCCGGTCCTCCTGGGGGACGCCGATCAACGACGCCGCCGCCTGCAGCGGCAGCTCGGCAGCCACGTGCACCAGCAGGTCGACCTCGCCCGCTTCCTCCGAGCGGCTCAGCGCGGCGGCGACGATGCCGTCGGACCGCCTCCGGATGTCGGCCTCGAGCGATCGGATCGCACGAGGTGACAGCGCGGGTGTGAGAAGGGACCGGAACCGCTGGTGGTGAGGGTCGTCGGTCATGTTGAGCAGCACACCCGTGTAGCCGACGGGCAGGTCCTCGATGAGCGTGCCCCCGCCCTCGCGTCCGGGGCCGCCGACGCTGGAGAACGTGACCGGATCCGAGGCCGCCGCCAACACGTCCGCGTGGCGGCTCAGGACCCAGAACCCGTCGTCGCCGGGGACGTGGGGGCCGGGCGGGTGGTACCAGACGGGCCGGCGCTCCCGCAGCGCGGCGAAGGTGTCGTGGGGGAAGCCGTGCTCGAAGCGGGCCAGGTCGCACAGGTCGATCGTGTCGAGGTCGACCTCCGCAGGGTCCGGTGCAGCAGCGGCGGCGCCCACCCCGTACGGGTCGAGTCCCCATCGTTCGGCGGCGGCCGCCCCCCGGTGGTCCACGTCGCGCACGCTACCGGCTCGGGATGACCGAGCCGGGCTCGATCATCCGACCGGGGTGGGCGCACGCAGTGCTGGGGACTCGTCGGCTGGATCGGGCGCGGTGGCCGATGCGGGGTTCGGTGGGTCGTCCCGGTCGCCCGGCGACTCGCCCTCGGACAGGCCGATCCGGTCCCTGATCCGCTGCATCCACGCGGGCGCCCACCAGTTGGTGTCCCCGGCGAGCGCCATGAACGCCGGCACCAACGTCAGCCGGATCAGGGTCGCGTCGAGGACGACAGCGAGCGCCAGACCCAGACCGAAAAGCTTGATGAACGAGATTCCCGAGACCGAGAACGCCAGGAACGTGACGGTGATGAGGGCGGCAGCCGCGGTCACGATCCGACCGGAGCGCTGCAGTCCGACCGCGATCGACTCAGCGTTGTCGCCGGTGCGGTCGTACTCCTCCTTGATCCGCGACAGCAGGAACACCTCGTAATCCATGGAGAGCCCGAAGGCGATGCAGAACATGAGGATCGGTGTCGTCGTGTCGGTCAGACCGGTGGCGGTGACGCCGAGGGCGCCTGCGAGGTGGCCCTCCTGGAAGATCCAGACCATGGCGCCGAACGTGGCGCTCAGCGACAGCACGTTGAGCACGATCGCCTTGAGGGGGACGAGCAACGACCCGAACATCAGGAACAGCAGGATGAAGGTGGCAACGACGATGATCGCCACCGCCCAGGGCAGTCGCTCGGCGATGGCCGCGGTGGAGTCGACGAACTCGGCCGCCCCACCTCCGACGAAGGCGGGCGCCGGTGCGGGCACCGCCCGGATGTCCGCGACCAGCCGCTCGCCATCGGCGGAGATGGGGACCACCTCGGAGACGACCCCGAGCCGGATCGCTCCCGGAACCCGGTACGCGGCGAGCATCGCATCGGCCGCCATGACCTCGACCCCTCCGATGTAGCGACCGGTGGGTGCGTCGACCCGGGTGACGCCGTCGAGGTTCGACAGAGCCGAGGCGTAGCGAGCGACTTCGGTGTCGGCGGGATCCCCTCCTGCCCTCTCGCTGTCCAACACGACGGCGATGGCGTCGACCTCGTCCGAGGCGAAGTCGTTCCGGAGTTGCTCGGTGGCGACGCGGGCGGGGTCCCCCGCGGGCAGGACACGCTCGTCGGGGACCCCGAACCGCGCCTGCAGGAACGGTGAGCCGAGGACGAGGAGCACCAGCACCACAGCGCCTCCGACGACGACAGGATGGCGCATGACGGCGTGCGCACGCCGGTACCAGAAGCCGTCCGCGATGTTCCGCTCCTTCGCGGCAACACCGTTTGCGGCCGCTCGGGTTCCCGGATGCCGGCGGAGGCTCAGGAGGTCGACCCGTCGCCCCAGCAGCGCCAGGAGGGCGGGGAGGGCCACGACGGACGTCGCGGCGGCGACAAGGGTGACGCCCACCCCGGCGAAGGCGAAGGAGCGCAGGAAGTACAGGGGGAAGACGAGCAACGCCGAGAGGCTGACTGCGACGGTCAGCGCGGACACCGCGACGGTCCGCCCCGCGGTCTCCACCGTGCGCAGCACCGCGGCGCGCACCGCCCGGTGCTCGTCGGGAGCCCAGTGCGACCGGGGGCGCGCGGCGAGCTCCTCGCGGAACCGGCTGACGATGAAGAGCGAGTAATCGATGGCCAGACCCAGGCCGAGGGCGGTGACGAGGTTGATCGAGAAGATCGACACGTCGGTGAACAAGGTGACCATCCACAGCGAGAAGAAGGTGCCCAGCACCGAGACCGCACCGACCAGCAGGGGCAGGCCGGCCGCGACCAGGCCACCGAAGACGACGACGAGCAGCAGCACGACGAGCGGGACGGCGAGCGACTCGGCGGTGGCCAGGTCCGACTCGATCCGATCCGAGACCGCCGAGAAGACCGGGCCCTGCCCGGAGTAGCCGAGCTCGAGCGGTCCGAGCCGGTCGCCGAGCTCCTGACGGAGACGGGACGACTCGGCGAGCACGGCATCCTCGTCGCCATCGAGTCGGGCGGCGACGACGGCGCTGGTCCCCTCGTCGCTGCGGAGGACCGAGATCCGACCGAGGTTCCAGTAGCCGAGCACCTCGGTCACCGCGGCGTCGTCCCGGAGCCGGCGGGTGAGCTCCTCCCCCGCCGCCACGACGCCCGGGTCGTCGACGGCCGCACCCTGGCCGGCCTCGTCGACCTGTGGTTCGCCGACCGAGGCGACGACCACGAAGTTGGGCGTTCCCGAGCCGAACCGGTCCCGCAGCAGGGCCTCGGCCCGGGTGGACTCGGCGGCCGGATCGCCGAACCCGCCTGCCGACAGTCGTCCGAACACCCCGGTTCCGACCGCCCCGGCCAGGGCGAGGAAGACGGCGGTGGCGGCGAGGACGGTACGGGGCCGGCGCAGCGCCAGGAGAGCGATCGATCGGAACATGGGGACCTCCGGCAGGTCGGCCTCCGCTGTCGGTGGCAGCAGTCGTTGGGGGGTGAGCGGTCGTTGGGAGTGAACAGACGTGCATTGACATCTGTTCATTTACAGTTGGGTGTTTACGCTTGTACACTCACGGATGTCAACCCCCGAGGGGTAGATTCCGACTGAACATGACCGACGTCACCGAACCCGGTGCACCGCCACCTGCCGGCGCCGTCCCACCCGACGAGCGTCCCGTCCGGACCCGCAACCCGCGCGGCCAGGGCGAGCGGCTGCGCACCGAGTTGCTCGACGCCACCCTGCGGCTGCTGGCCGACGCCCCCCACCCCGACGACGTGTCGATCCGGGCCATCGCCCGAGAGGCCGGCGTGTCACCGACCGCGGCGTACCGGCACTTCGAGGACCGGAACGATCTCGTGCGCGAGGCCGTCGGCTGCTGCTTCCAGGGCTTCGCCGAGCTGCTCGTCGAACGGACCGGTGCAGTGGACGACCCGTTCGAACGACTGGCCGAGGCCGGCCGGGCCTACATCGACTTCGCCGAGGAGCAGCGCGGCAGGTACCGGGTCCTGTTCTCCAACCCGGTTCCGTTCGACCTCGACGTCGACTCAGACCACCTGCACCTGGCCGGCGACGAGGCGTTCGACGCGCTGGTCGCGCTGGTCCAGGACTGCATCGATGCCGGTGCGGCCACCCGCAGCACCGACGCCCGCTACGTCGCCTACCAGGTGTGGACCTGGGCGCACGGCATCGTGGACCTCCGCATCACGCACCGCGCCGAGATGAAGGACTTCCCCGACGCCCGGCAGATGTTCGACGACCTGCGCACGGCGCTCGGCCTGGCGCAGCCCGGCTGAGGACAGCCCTGCCCGAACGACAGCTCTACCCGAACGACATCCCGACCGGAACGACAGCCCGACCGGAACGACAGCCCTACCCGAACGAGACCGTCGGGGGTGCCGAGTGGCCCTCGGGGGCGTCGTAGAACACGCCCTTCTCCACTCCGGACATCCCCGCGAACAGCGACCACGGGATGGTGACCATCGTCCGGTTCAGGGTGGCGCAGGCGTCGTTGTAGTACTGGCGGGCGAAGGCGAGCTGGTCCTCGGTGCGGGTCAGCTCGCCCTGGAGCTGCTGGAAGTTGGTCGACGCCTTGAGGTCGGGATACGCCTCGGCGACCGCGAACAGGTTGGCGAGCGCCTGGCGCATCTGGCCGTCGGCCGCGGCCTTCTCCCCCACCGTGTTGGCGGACTGCGCCGCAGCGCGGGCCTGGGTGACCGCCTCGAGCGTTCCCCGTTCGTGGCCCATGTAGCCCTTGACCGTCTCGACCAGGTTGGGGATGAGCTCCGCGCGACGGGTGAGCTGCACGTCGATGCCGGCGAAGGCCTCGTCGACCGAGACCCGCTGTTGGCGCAGCTTGTTGAGCGCGACGACGACCAGTAGGCCGATGACGACCACCAGCACGACGACGATGATCACGATCCACACGGTGGTTCCTCCCTGATCGGGCGCCCAGTCTGACACGGGGTCGAGCCCACGTGGCGCCCGGCCCGAGCGAGGTCACCGCAGTGCCGCGTCACCGCAGTGCCGCGTCACCACGAGCCGCCACCCCCGCCGCCGCCGCCCGAGCCGCCCGAGAACCCTCCGCCACCGAAGCTCCCCGACCCCGACGACGCCTGCGACGCGGCGTAGCTGGCGTTGGCCGAACTGATGGCCGCGTCGAACGAGTTGGCCATGGACGAGGCGAACGTCGCCGCGCCGTAGTGGTGCGTGCCGGTCCAGTAGATCCACGGCAGGGCAGGCGGCTCGACGCCCTGGTCGAGGTACCGCTGGGCCCAGGCGTCGGCCGATCCGAACACCAGCGCCCACGCCAGGTACGTCGGGTACCAGTCCATGTGCTTGGCCGCCTCGAAGCGGGACTCGGCCGAGTCGGTGGTGAGGAACCGGGCGAAGCCCCCGGCGCGTGACCACAGCTCACGACCCTCCGGGGTCCGCTTGCTGCGACTGCCCGGATCGGTCGACACCGTCACGGCCACCAACGAGAAGGCGGCCAGTCCGAAGAAGAGCGGCCAGCCCAGCCACGTTCCCTGGCCGAACAGGCGGAGGCCGGCCAGGACGAAGACGCCGACGGTGGCCACCCACCCGAGCATGGTGCCCAGCACACCGACCCCGGAGGGCTTCAGGTACTCGCCGGACTGACGGGCGACGATCGCCCGCATGGTGGCGCGGGCGGTGGTCAGCTTCTCGCCGGCGTCCGCCGACTTCGACACCAGGAACGTGTCGCCCGCCGCGGTCAGACCCAGCCCGACGAGCAGGCCGCGCTCCATCTCGGACACCCGGGGATCCTGCGGGTCGACGAGCAGGTTGATGTTCCACGCCGACTCGTTGCCGTCGAGGCGGATCACACCCTTGGCTCCCATGTCGTAGAAGGTGGCCTGGAGGTCGTCGTCGGAGGGGACCTCGTCGAGCACCATGGCCCCGAGCGCGGGTGACACGCCCGACGGCGGTTCGAACAGCACCGGGAAGCCCGGCGGCCGCTCCCGGGTGGCGACGATGAACCAGGCTCCGAGGGCGACCGCGGCCACGGCCGCGACGATCGACCAGAGCACGGTGTGGTCGGCGGGGTCGGGCGCGGGTGGCGGCAGCGCCCCCTCGGGGAACGTGGCGCGGACCGTCACCGGCGTGTACGGGTCGAGCGGGCCGGTCCGAACCGTCAGCGTCCGTTCCGACGCGTCGGCTCGGCACGGCGTGTCCTTGCCCTGCACGCACTCGACCCGGGTCACCTCGGCGGGCAGGTGCACGGTCGCGGCGACCGACTCCATCGACATCTGCCAGCCGGTCCCGACGACGTTCCACCACCAGCGGACGGTCCCGTCGGGACCGCGTTCCAGGGTGTCGGTCGTGGTCGAGGTGATCACGTAGGTGTGCTGCCCCGCGGTGAGGGTGACCGCGGCGCTGCCGATTCGCAGCGACTCCTGGCCGGCTGGGGCGTCGTCCCACTGGTAGGGCTCGGGCTGGCCGTCGCGGGTGACGGTCAGGTCCCGGACCGGGTGCTCCACCCCGTTGCGACGCTCGTCGCGGGTGTCGAAGATGCGGAAGATCCCGTGCTTGCCGAACGGCATCTGCACGTCGATTGTCTCGGTGATCTTCAGGGAGCCGTCCGCGGACAGGTCGAACACGGCGTCGTAGCGCGAGATGGTGGCGGAGTCGCTGGTCTTCTCCGACAGCGGAGGCACGAACCAGACCACCGCGACCGCTGCCAGCACCAGGACCCGGATCACCCAGGCGGCGGCGGTCCGGCGTCGCGACTTCACGGCCAGGACCCTATCGACCCCACCCCGTTCTGTAGTGCGAGGACCACACGTTCGTGTGGTCCTCGCACTACAAAGCGGGGGTGAACGATGCCCTCGACCCCCGTCCCCGACCCCGGAGCCCCCGGGTCGCCCTGGCCACCAGCACCGAGGCGTGGTCGCTCGACGAGGACGCCCCGCTGCTCACCGCGGCGCTGGCCGACGTCGGTCTCGACGCCCGCGGGGTGGTCTGGGACGACCCCGATGTCGACTGGTCCGCCTTCGAGTTGGTCGTCATCCGTTCCACCTGGGACTACGCGACCCGCCACCGCGAGTTCATCGAGTGGACCGAGCGGGTCCAGGCCGTCACCGACCTGCGCAACCCCGCCGCGGTGATCGCCTGGAACACCGACAAGCGATACCTGGCCGACCTGGCCGACGACGGCGTCGCCGTCACCCCGACCACGTTCCTGACCACGCCGATGCCCGAGGCGGAGGTGAGCGAGCGGATCGCGGAGTCGGTCGGGGCGGACCGGGGCATCGTGGTCAAGCCGACCGTGTCGGCCGGGTCGAAGGACACCGCCCGTTACGCCTCCCGGGCCGAGGATCCGCATGCGCTCGGCGCCGCCGCCACCCATGCCGCCTCGTTGCTCGACCGGGGCCGGGCCGTCATGGTCCAGCCCTACTTGGACTCGGTCGACGACGACGGCGCCGACGGCGGCGAGACCGGCCTGGTGTTCCTCGGCGGCACCTTCAGCCACGCGTTCCGCAAGGGACCGCTGCTGGCGCTCGGCGCCGATCCGGTGGCGGGCCTGTACGCCGAGGAGACCATCTCGGCCCGGGAGCCGAAGGACGAGCAGCTCGCTGTCGCCGCAACCGTCCTCGACGCCGCCCGCGCCCGCACCGGCTTCACCGAGCTCTACGCCCGGGTCGACCTGCTGTCGGGCGAGGACGGCTCGCCGGTCCTGCTGGAGTTGGAGCTGTGCGAGCCGTCGTTCTTCCTGACCAGCTCACCGGGCTCGGCGGCGCGAGCCGCGGAGGCGATCGCCGCCGCGGTCAGGCGCTGAGGACCGACGTCGGTCAGGCGGAGTCGTCAGGGCGGTCCGGGCCGTCGGGGCCCGACCCGCGGCGGGCGACCACCCACGCCATCGCTCCGACCACCACGACCAGGGCCCCGATCCCGAGGACCCACGGCAGGGGGCTGGAATCGCTCTGCTCGGCGGCTTCCTCTGCGGTGCCCTCACGGGTGGCGGTGACGCCGTCGACCGGGGCCTCGCTGGTGGAGGCAGGGGTCGACCCGGGGGTCGACCCCGAGGTCGGGGTCGACCCGATCGGGGTGCTCGAGGTCGAGGCCGGACCGGCGATGTCCTGGGTGAGCGTGACCGTCGCCGACGGCGACACGGCGGTCACCCGAACGTTCCAGACCGCGGCGGACGGGAACTCGAGGCGGGCGGTGTACTCGCCCGGGGACCCCGCCGCGGTCATCGGGACGGGATCGATGGCCGCTCCGGCGCCGTCGTCGGCCACGGCGGTCACCGTGGCGCCGTCGACCGGGTGCCCGTCGCCTTCGAAGGTGAGCTTGACCGTGATCGTGCTGGAGGACCCCGACGGTGTCGCCGACACGACGGCGAGGACGCCGTCGTCGCCGTGGGCTCCCGCCATCGGAGCGATGGCGGCGACGCCCACCCCGACGACGAGCAGGACGGCCAGGAGCGCGGCGACGATGCGGACGAGCGGCTTCTGCATCCCCAGATCATGCCCCGGCCGCTGCGACGGGACCGAACACCCCGACCGAACTCCCGACCGACGTGCGGGGGCGATCAGGCGATCGGGACCCGGAACGTCGTGCTCGCCGGTGCGCCCCCGACCACGACGGTCAGCTCGAAGGTCCAGTCGCCGGGTGTGAGCTGCACCCCCTGGGCCACGCCGTGACTGGCGGTGACCGGGGTGATGGGAACCGCCCGCGACGCCACACCTTCGGTGGAGACCTTCAGCTCGGCCGCGTCGACCCGTGCCAGGGATCCGTCACGGGCCAGGTAGTAGACGTGGACGTCGTTGGGACCGGCCGCGGCCGGCGAGACCTCCATGCGCACCGTCGTGTCGCCGGCCTGCTTGACCATCTGGACCGGCTCGGTGGATCGGGCCGCCTCGCGGCCCGGCGGCGTGCCGACCAGGACTGCGGTGACCGCGACCACCGCCAGGCCGACGACGACCTCGGCCCGGTAGGTGCGGAGCACCCGGGCACTCCAGCGGGCGGTGGCGGCCAGCTGTCGGCGGTGCACCCAACCGAAGGCCAGCAGCGCCACCGTCCCCAACGCCTTGGCCAGCACCAGCCGCCCGTGGGTCGTGTCGGTGAGCGCGGAGAGCGACCGCTCCTGAAGAGCGGCGTTGAGCACGCCGGTGGCCACGGTCAGCGGCGCCGCGACCAATGCCGTCCGGCTGAACGCGGCGGCGCGTTCGCGCGTGCCGTCCCAGCTGAGCACGAGCACGCCCAGAGCACCGACCCACGCTGCGGCGGCCAGGACGTGGATGGCGTCGGACGCGACGGCCAGTCCGACCGGGCTCGCAGTCCAGGCGTGGCCACCCAGGCTGGGAAGTGCCAGCGCGGCCAGGATCCCGACCGCGGCCAGCCACGGCGCCCGCCGCAACGCCCGGGGCGGGAGGACGGCGAGCACGAGCACCAGCGCGACCAACACCCGCAGACCCGCGACCGTGCCCGCCCAGCTGGCGCCGAGGAACCGGCCGGTGGCACCCGGCCCGTCGAGGATCGACCCGCCGGCCAGGTCGGCCGCGCTGGCCAGGAGGCTCAGGCCGACACCGAACAGGACCGACACCGCTCCGGGCAGCAGCAGGAACCGGGCCGAGGCCAGCTCGCTGCCCCATCCCTGGGGCCCGGAACCCGCTCCGGTGTCGACGTCGGCGGCCGCGTCGGTGTCGGCAGCATCAGAGGAGGCCGCATCAGAGGAGGCAGCATCAGCCGGCTCGGGACCGGGAAGCTCGGCGTCGGTCGGGTGCTGTCTGCGGACCCGGGGTCCGTCGACGAACAGGGCCATGGCCAGCACGCCTCCCACCAGCAGGCCCCCGGTGAGCGCGATCCACCGACCGAACGCGTTCAGGACCCGAAGGGCGTCGAAGCCGCCGGCGTCGACCGCGGCGGCCGATCCGGTGCGACGGCCGACGTGGAACACGTAGGAGCCGGAGATGACGTGGCCGTCGTCGGAGAGGGCGCGGTACGACACCGTGTAGGTGCCCTCGGGTCCGCTCGCCACCGGCTGACGGACCTCGGTCCCGTCCGCCGTCGTGCTCGGCGACCCCTCGGCCACGTCCTCACCCGCCGGGTCGAGCACCCGGACGCCGCCGTCGTCGACGTTGACCCCGTCGTCGAAGGTGAGCACGACCTCCCGTGGTGCCTGCTCCACCACCTCGTCGTTGCCGGGGGCGGACGACACGAGCGACGCGTGAGCGGACGCGGTGCCCGCCAACGGCCCGGCCGCGGCCAGGAGGCCCAACCCGACGACCAGCCAGAGCACGGGGCGACGACGGGTCCGGATCACGGCGGCGATGGTACCCAGCCCCTCCGGTCGGGTTGCGCCGGTCCCGACCGCGACGGCACTGTCAGTCGTGTCCGGGCCGCCACGGCTCGGGCCCGCGACCCGCCCGAACCCGACGGCGACGACCACCGAGGACGTACCCATGACCGACGAGCCCACCCCGACCCCGCCCGCAGTCGACCGGGTCACCTATGCCGTCGACGGCGGCGTCGCCACCATCACCATCGACGCCGCGGATGCGGGCAACTCCCTGACGTCATCGATGCGCGACGGGATGACTGAGCTGGTCGAGTGGGCCTCGGCCGACCACGGCGTGCGGGCGATCGTGCTGACCGGCGCCGGGGAGCGCCACTTCTGCACCGGCGCCAACCTGGGCGGTCCGCAGAAGCCGGCTCCGCCCCGACCCGAGGGCGCGCCGGACCGCCTGCTCGGCGACGGCGCCCGGATGATCCGGCGCGGCTGGCAGCGGCTGATCGCGTCGATCCTCGACTCGGAGAAGCCGGTGGTCGCCCGGGTCAACGGGACCGCAGCGGGCGGAGGCGCGCACCTGGTGCTGGCGTGTGACCTGGTGGTCATGGCCGACACCGCCAAGCTGGTCGAGGTGTTCGTCCGACGGGGCATCCTCCCCGACGCCGGCGGCGCCTGGATGCTGCCGCGCATCGTCGGGCCGCAGGTCACCAAGGAGCTCATGTTCCTGGCCGACGACGTGTCCGCCGAGCGGTGCCGCGAGCTGAACATCGCCAACCGGGTCGCGCCCGCCGCCGAGCTCGACGCGGCCGTCGACGAGCTCACCGGGCGCCTGGTCCAGGCGCCGACCAAGGCGCTCGGACTGACCAAGTGGCTGGTCAACCGGGCCTTCGAGTCGAGCCGCCACACCGCCTTCGAGGAGGAGGCCGCCGCCCAGGAGTGGCTGATGCACTCGGAGGACTTCCAGGAGGGTCTGGCCGCCTTCCGCGAGCGTCGGTCACCGGAGTTCCGCGGCTGGTGATCGATCGGGGGATCGGGCCGGGCCGCCGACCAACCGACAGCTTTCACAGCATTTCAACATCTTTGGTGTTGCATCAGGCGGTTTGAGTCGTCACACTGGCCGCCATGTCCGGGGTCGGTTGGATCAGGTCAGCGTCACCACGTCGAGCGCCGCGCGCCGGCGCCACCTGGGTGGCTCTGGTGCTTCTCGCCGGGCTCACGTCGGCGTGCGGGACGGGGCCGGTGGAGCCGCTCCGCCCGCTCGGTGACGCCTCGGCCCCACGGGCCACCACCCCCGGGGCCGCAACCGACCCCACCGGGACTCCGCCCGCGTCGATCACGCCCAGCGCTCCAGAGCCCGCCGGCCCGACCACGACCGCACCGGAGCCCGGCGACGGCCCCGGTCGGATCGTCGCCGACGTCCTCGACCGCTACGACCGGGTTCTGGCCCGGCTCCACGCCGACCCCGCAGCGATGAACCGCCCGGGCGATCCCGTCGGCTCGGAGCTGCTGGGAGAGCTGGGCCGGGTGGTGCCCGCCGGGGCCGTCCTCTTCGACGACATCCGGTCCCAGCTGGCCGGCCGGGCCGCCCGGGGTGAGTCGATCCCGGTCGAGGACCGCCAGCTCCCGTACGTGCACCACGGCATCGACGCGGATGTCGAGGGAGCCGACCGGGTGACCTTCACGTGGTGCAGCTGGTCGCCGGGGGTGGTGCGCGACACCGCCACCGGGGCAGTCGTCGACGACACCGTCGGCCAAGGGACGGGCACGGGTGTGGCGGAGCGGATCGACGGGACGTGGATGCTCGCGTCGCTCGACGAGAGCACTCTCGACCTGCTTCCCGCCGGTACGGCCGACCCCTGCCCCGGAGCGGATCGGAGCCGGCCGTGATCCCCCGTCGCCGTCGCCGGCCCGTTGCCGTCGCGGTCGCCGTCGCCGTCGTGTCGGCGGTGATGGCCTTCGGTGGCCCGTCGTCGGCGGGAGCGGCCGGGGACTCCACCGCCTCATCGCGGGTCACCCGCGACGGGCGAATCATCACGTCGATCATCAACCGGACGGCCATCCGCTACCCCGGCCGGGGAACCGCCCCGAGCACCTACTGGCTCACGCTCACCGACACAGAGCTGTCGTTCCTGTTGGCCGTCCTCGCCAACGACCCCAGCCTGCAGGGCGACTTCGTCGACGTGATGCGCGCGCTGGCCGACGCCGGACCGGACCGGACCGCGGACGTCCAGGTCCAGATCCGACGAGGTCGGTTCACCGGGCAGACCCGGGCCGTGCCTACCGATCGGTTCGCCCCGGCTCAGGTCCTGGCCCGCCGCATGATCACGAGCCTGCCCCCGCTTCGACCGGTCCAGAGTCCCCCGGCCGCGACTCCGATCGTGATCGGCGAGCCGACCTTCACCTCGTTCGACCCCGCCACCTGGGCGACCGTGGTCGACCGGTCGCTCACCGCCGGAGCGGTCACCGCCCGGGTGCGGGCCCGACCGGTGTCGTTCCGGATCCGCAGCGGAGATCCCGCCGACAACCGGATGGCGATCTGCCACGGGCCGGGCCGGCCGTTCGACCCGACCGACCCCGCCCCGCCGGGCCGCCAGGCCCGCCGGGCCGGGACGTGTGCGGTGACCTACCTGACCCGCACCGGGGTCGAGGGCCGCCGCGACCGCTGGTACGGCGAGCTGACCGTGATCTGGCGGGCCGAGTGGACCACCGACGGGATCACGTGGCGATCCCTCGGCGACATCCCCCAGATCGCGGTCGTCGGTCGGACGGTGGTGCCCGCCACCACCGCCATCGAGTCCCGGTCCTGACCAGGCCCGGGACTCGTCAGTCGCGTCCGCCGAAGAGCGCGGCGCCGGCGTCGACCAGGTCCGGGATCCGCTGGACGAACTTCTCCTTCAGCTCCGCGGCACGGGCGGCGTCGAGGTGGCCGCCCGCCACGGCGGCGTCGATCTGCTCGTTGGCGCCCGTCACGAGGGCGTCGCTGATCTTCTGGGCGTCGACGCCGTGCTCGGACGCGAGCTGCTCGAGCGTCTTGCCGGCCTTCAGCTCGTCGGCGAGTTGCTCTCCGGTCAGGCCGAACACCGACGCGGCCGCGTCGAGCATCTCCTGGCGTCGGGCGTCCCAGGCATCCCGCCGTTCGGACCGGGCCGCCTCCGCTCGCTGCGTCACCTCGGCGGTGACCGCGTCGGCCTGGGCCTGGGTGAGGACGCCGTTGTGCACCAGGGCGGCCAGGGCCTCGTCGAGCAGGCGGTGCGAGCCGCCGTGGTCGCGTCCAGCCGACTCGGCCGGGGCCGCGTCGGCATCAGGCGACGGGACCGTCGTCGGCGCGCTCGCAGGACCAGCGGCGACCTCGGTGGTGGGGGTCCCCTCCTCGGCGCCGGCGCCGCCGAGTGGGTTGACCGCGGCGACGGTCAGTCCGCCGACGGCCACCGCCGCGGCGACCGCCACCCCGCTGACCACGCGTCGCGCACCGCGGGCCTTCGACCCGCGTCCGGTCGGGCCGCCCTGCTCAGGGCTCGGGCTCCCGCCGCCCGCGTCCACTCCGTCCATGACCTGCTCCTGTCGTCGTCCCGGTCCCACCCCGGGGTGTCGTCACATCGGTGCCTCCAGCTTGAGCCCACCCCACCGCTTTGTCACGCACAGACGCGGTGATCACCGCGTCTGTGCGGGACAAAGCGGGGTCGGGGGCGACGCGGGGGCGGGTCACTCCATGCTGCGGCCCCAGTCGCGGAGCACCTCGAGGAAGTTGGTCGGGCTGTCCGGCGCGGGATCACCGGGCTGGTAGCGAACCGAGTGGATCGTCCCGGTGAACGGGAACGACCCGTGGCGCTCGTAGACCTTCCAGCACACCGGGGACCGGCGGTCGAGGCCGACGTCGATCCCCTCGAACGGCGCCATCGCCATCAGCAACCGGAACCCGGTACCGGCCGCGACCTCGTCCCCATCGACCGCGACGGCCAGGTCCCAGAGGTCGTCGCCCGGGCAGGTGATGCGGAGCTCGAGCTCGTGGCACCCGGGACCGACCACAGGTCCGCGCACCTCTCCCTCCAGGCCGTAGCCGTTGTGCGCCGCGACCAGCTCGCCGGTGTCGTCGACGTAGAGCGAGTAGCCGCCGCCCTGGTCGCCGTGGGCGAACAGGATCCCCCGGTCGCCCTCGCCCAGCGTCACGTCCGCGGTGATGGTGGCGTCGCGCCACAGGATGAGGCGCTGGGAGCGCCAGCGGTCGAGGGTCGGCATCCCCGCGTGCAGCACGACGGGTTCGTCGTAGCGCTCGACCCACGGCGGACGCAGCAGGAACCGGTAGCCGGTCCCCTCGTCCATCGGGAAGATCTGGTTCTCCCACGCTGCGGACTCCCACGCCTCGACCAGCGCGTCTCGACGATCGGGGTGCTCGTCGGACAGGTCCCGGAGCTGCGTCGGGTCCGCAGCCATGTCGAACAGCTCCCAGTGGTCCGCAGAGAACGGGGTCCGGGCCGGGTGGCGGGTCACGACCTCCCAGCCGTCGCGGCGATAGCCGCGGTGACCCTCGTTCTCGACGACGACGTCACGGCTGCGCCCGACGGCGTCGGGATCGGTGATCGTCGCCCCGAACACCGCCTCACCGGCCAGGGGCAGCACCGGGTTGCCCCGCCACTCCTCGGGCCTCGTCACCCCGGCGAGCTCCAGGAAGCTCGGCAGCAGGTCGGTGACGTGCAGGTACTGGTGACGCCGTTCCCCGCCGGTGTGGCCGGCCTCGGCCAGCGCCCTGGGCCACGACACGACGAACGGAACGGAGTGCCCGCCTCGGTGGGCGTTGATCTTGTAGAGCCGGAACGGCGTGTTCGACACCATCGCCCAGCCGCGGGGGTAGTGCGGCAGCGTGGTCGGCCCGCCCATGACGTCGTGTCGGGCCAGGTCCTCCTCGAACGGCTCCGCGGCTCCCTTGCGCTCCCAGTGCAGGGTCCGGAAGTACGCCGAGGTGCCCTGCTCCTGACCTTCGCGGGACCCGCCGTTGTCGGAGGTGAAGATGAACAGCGTGTTGTCCCACTCGCCCATCTCCTCGAGCGCGTCGCGCAGCCGCCCGATGTTCTGGTCGAGGTTGTCGATCAGACCGGCGTACACCGCCATGTAGCGGGCGAAGAGTCGCTTCTGGTCGTCGTCGAGGTCGTCCCACGGCGGGACGTCGTCGCCGGGCTCGGTGTTGCGCGGCGCGAGCTCGGCGCCGTCGGGGATCACCCCCAGGTCGACCTGACGTTCGTAGCGGGCCTGGCGGATGGCGTCCCACCCGGCCCGGTAGGTCTCGGCGTGGCGTTCGACGTCGACGGCCTTGGCCTGCAAGGGGGCGTGCACCGCGGCCTGCGAGAAGTAGAGGAAGAACGGCTTGGTCGGGTCCGACGCCTTGGTCTCGCGCACCATGTCGATCGCCCGGTCGGTGAAGTCGTCGGTGACGAAGTAGCCCTCGGGGTACTCGTCGGTGCGCACCGCGTGGTTGTCCTCGATCAGGCGGTGCGGGTGGTGGAAGTTGGTGAAGGCATCGAGGAACCCGTAGTAGCGGTCGAAGCCCTTCTGCAGCGGCCACGACGAGCGGTCCCCGGCGTCGTTGACCTCGCTGTCCTTGGTCAGGTGCCACTTGCCGACCATCAGCGTCTGGTACCCGGCGTCTCGCAGCAGCTCCGGCAACGTGGGCGCGAACGGGGTCAGCTCCATGGCGTAGCCGGGGAAGCCCGGATCGGAGTGCGCCACGTGGCCGACCCCGGCGCGGTGCGGTTCGAGGCCGGTCATCAGCGACGCCCGGGTGGGCGAGCACATCGGCGCCGAGTGGTAGTCGGTGTAGCGCAGTCCCTCGGCCGCGATCGCGTCGATGTTGGGCGTCGGGATCTCCGAGCCGTAGCAACCGAGGTCGGAGTAGCCCAGGTCGTCGCAGAGCACGACGACGATGTTGGGAGCGCCCTCGGCCGGCCGACGACGTTCGGGCCACCAAGGCTCCGAGGTGGCGAACACCCGACCCACCCGGCCCTCGTGGCCGGCGTACGGCGCGGTCGGATCCTCTGCGTCGGTCGTCGTCATCTGGGTCGCTCCTCCGGGGCCGGACTGGGACCCCTATGTTGTCGCGACGTGGAGGAGACCGACGGCGAGACCGCGACACCCCTCGACGACCGGCTGCTCGACGACCGGCTGCTCGACGACCTCGAGGACGCGCTCGGAGCGGGGTCGGTGCTGCGAGCGGGTCGGGACGTCCTCGACCGCTACCTGGAGCCCGCCCGCGGCCGGGGCGGTCCCGCCGCGGCGGTGCTGCGGCCGGCGACGACCGCACAGGTGTGCACGGTCGTCCGACGCGCCGTGCTCGACGGGTTCCGTCTGCTGCCCCAGGGCGCCAACACGGGCCTGGTCGGCGCGTCGGTGCCACCGACCGTTCCGTCGGGATCCGATCCTCGACCGATCGTGGTCCTCAGCACCGAGCGACTGGTCGACCCGATCGAGGTCTTCGCGGATGACCGGGTGGCGATCGTCCCGGCCGGGGTGAGGCTCTCGACGTTGAACGACAGGTTGGCTCCGCTGGGCCTGTCGCTGCCGATCGACCTGGGGGCCGATCCGTGCCTGGGAGCGATGGTGGCGACCGACACCGGCGGGGCCCGGATGCTGGCGCACGGCGACATGCGCCGCCGGGTGCTCGGCGTCGAGGCGGTCCTGGCCGACGTCGAGCTGACCAACGGGTCCGGTCCAACCGTGATCGACGACCTGACGCGGCTGCGCAAGGACAACACCGGACCTCGCCTGACCTCGCTGATGGTGGGTTCGGGCGGGGCGTTCGGCGTCGTTACCCGGGTGGCGGTCGAGCTGGCCCGAGTCCCCCGGGAGTCGGCGTGCGGCCTGCTGGCCCCGGTCGACGCCGCCGCGGCACTGGACGCGCTGCGGATCCTGGAGGATGCGCTCGGGCCGCTGCTGTCGGCCTACGAGGTCGTCTCGGACACGGCCCTGGACCTGGCGGTGGACCACATCGACGGCCTCCGATCACCGTGGGGCGACCGGAGCCCCGCCCCCGAGGTGATGGTGCTGGTCGAGGCGGCCGGCCCCATCGGCACCGCGGAGGTGCTCGCCGACGCGGTGGCGGCGCTCGACGACGCCGGCGTGGTGGATGACGCCGTCCTGGTCCCGACCGACCGGGCGTGGCACCTGCGACACTCGATCACCGAGGGACTCGCCCGGGCCGGAACCGTCGTCGGGTTCGACGTCTCGGTCCCCCGCTCCGAGCTGGTGGCGTTCCGCGACGACGTCCGGGAGCGGCTCGCGACCACCGTGCCGCGGGCGGTGGTGGCGGACTTCGGCCACTGGGCCGACGGCGGCACCCACTGCAACCTGGTGTTCACCGGCGGACCTCCCGGCGACAGCGAGCGCGCGGACGCCCGCCGGGTCGTGTTCGGAACCGCGGTCGACGACCACCACGGGAGCTACTCCGCCGAGCACGGGATCGGTCCTCACAACGCGGACTGGTGGATCCGCACGACACCTCCGGGCGATCGCGCGGTGCTGCGGTCCCTGCGGGAGCGCTGCGATCCGCACCGGGTTCTGGGCCACCCCGCCCTGCCGTTCTGATCCGCCCGACGCGGCGGTCGGACCGCCCCTGACCGGCGACGCCTCTCAGCGCAGCTGGTCGACGAGCTGCTCCGGCGGGGCGGGTGTGCCGACCCACTCGCCCTGGGCCAGCGCGCAGCCGAGGGCGACCAGCCGTTCGGCCTGCGCGGCGCTCGACACGCCTTCGGCGATCGACTGCAAGCCGAGGGCCCCCAGCAACCCGAGCACCGAGGTCACGATGGCGGTGAGGCGGGGGTCGACCCCGAGGCCGCTCACGAAGCTGCGGTCGAGCTTCACCGCGTCGATGGGCAGCTGGTGCAGGTAGGTGAGCGATGCGTAGCCGGTGCCGAAGTCGTCCACCGCCACCCGGGCCCCCAGGCCGCGCAGCTCGCCCAACCGGTCGCGTGCCAGCGCCAGGTCGTTGAGGAGAACGCCCTCGGTCAGCTCGAGGACGAGGTCACCGGGGGCGAGCCCGGGATCGGCCAGGACCTCACGGACCGCACCGACGAAGCCGTCGTGCAGGAGCTGACGCGGCGACACGTTGACCGCCACGAACGCGTCCCGGGCCGCCCCGTCGCGACGCCACCTCATCAGCTGGTCGCACGCGGTCCGCAGGACCCATTCGCCGATTGGCACGATAAGCCCGGTGTGCTCGGCCAGGGGGACGAAGCGGTCCGGGCCGACCATCACGCCGTCGCGCTCCCAGCGCAGCAGGGCTTCGACCCCCGCGGTCCGGCCCGTCACGAGGTCGCGCTCCGGTTGGTAGTGCAGAACCAGGTCCCGACCGTCGCTGGAACGACGCAGGGCCGCCTCGGTCTGCTCACGGCGCGTCGCCCGATCCCGCAGCGCCTCGTCGAATCGGACCCACGTCCCGGACGGGAGATCCTCGGGGTCCTCCACACGTCGGCCCGGTCGATCGTCACCGACGATCCTCCCGGGTTCCCTGCCGGCATGGTCGACCAGGGCGACGTCCAGTCGGGGGTCGAGCGGCGGGACCGCGGCGAGCTGCTCCTCCACCCGGTGGGCGATGGTGAGGAGGTCGTCGGGCTCGCCCAGCCGGTCGCAGAGGACCGCTAAGCGGCCGGGTCCGAGCTCGGCGACCGTGTCGCCGGGCCGCACCGCGGACCGGAGCCTGTCGGCCAGCTCCGCGGCGCGGTCATCGGGTCCGCTCACGCGCACCAGCCCGAGCGGGCGCTCCGCCCCGACCGGCCGCCCGGCACCCGACGCGGCGTCGACGCGGGACTCCAGGACCGATCGGTCCGCGAATCCGGGGAGGGACGCGACCGGGCGGGAGGAAGGGTCGTGACTCTGTCCGCTCAGCGGGTGAAGCTCCATGCCCGGGCCAGCATCGGCAGCTGCAGCGGCAACCTCAACCAGGTGAGCCACACCGGCACGCGCACCTGGGAACGACCCCGGGACGCGTCGATCGCCATCTGCACGTTGGCGGGGTACACGGCGAGAACGGTGAGCAGCATGAGCCAGCCCCCGGCCCGACGGGTGCGCGGGATCGCCAGCAGGGCTCCGGATGCGATCTCGGCGACGCCGGAGACCATCACCGCCTCCCGTCGCCACGGGAACCAGCGGGGCACGATCCGCCGGAACGGGCCGGGGACCAGGAAGTGGGCGATGCCCATGCCGGCCATCATGGCGGCGGCCCGGAGTCGGGCCCGGTCACGGGCCGGGTCGGCGTCGGGGTCCCGCATGCGGTCCAGTGGTCCGGGTCGTTCGTCGCTCACGGCGTCCAGCATGTCAGCTCCGAGGCCGGATCCGTCGACCACGACCGATCGACCGCTCACCGTTGCGGACGGAACGGCGCGATCAAGCGCCGGAACCGACTATTGCGGCCGCAATCAACCCCTGAACGGGGGCTTGGGCGGCGCATCGTGGTTCTGGGTCGCCCGATAAGCAGCAAAATCGAAGCCAGGGGCTTCAACTGTATCCTTGTCGATCCAGCCAACTCGGTTTCCCCAATAGGCGATCACAGCACCGTTGGGGTCCAGAACCTCGACCAAGTCAGGTATTGGACGGCCCGGCTGACTCGGGAACAGGTCATCCGCACGCACGAACCCACGTTGGTCAAAGTTCCGCGAATTGACCACCGGCCGAAGTGAACCGGGACCGAACGTCGCGGGATCCAGCTCGTCGCCCGGCGGGGGCACAGAATCAGTCGCAGGGGGGCCTTCAGAAGAACCTGACGTAGGCGGGGCTCCAACTCCGACATTCTGGACTGGCTCAGCTGGATCACCACATGCCACCAGGCCCAAGGACAAGGAGATCAGCAAGGCTCCCGCCAGACTGTGCATCGGTCGAGAGATCCGGTTCATCCCATCTCCTTCATGAGTAACCAGGGCTAGCCATCAAATGGGATTGCCATCCGCCAGCCACGGCAACGCTGTGCCCTGACACCGCCCTGTACATGGCCATTGGCGGATTCCACAAGACGTACCCGTTGCCCCAGGATGACGTCGTGATCGTGCTGTACTCGGAGGTTGTCCCCACGTCATACCAGCTACCGCCGAGTTTCACCTGAAGCACCGAAATGTTCAGCAACCAGCCCGCAGGGAGATTGAACGGCAACCAGCAGGCTACAGAGTGGTCAGCGCCAGTCCATGAATAGGATGTCGCGTGATCGCCCGATACAACTTCAACATCGATCTGCCCCCAGGCACACTGCGGATCGCTGCCAGTGCTTCCAGAGAAGTACCGAACTTCGCCACTGTTGTAGTCGCCCGCATTCGCGATCGAGCTGACCCCGATCGAGCAGGCGATGAAGACGAGAATGGAGCACGTCTTCATCAGAATCCGATGCCGCATGACGAACCCCTCATCGACAGGACACATGCATACGGTCCGGAACCGTACACCTGTCATTTCTCGCCACCAAGGCGGGCGACGTGGTACCCGCCTTCCGCTCCGGACGGCCCGGACAGGAGCCGGCCGATCAGCGGGACGTCGACGAAGCCCTCGAGGAACGCGTACCGCAACGCCACCTTGGGGAGGTCGCCCGGATCGGCGTAGATCAGCGAGCGGGGCTGCCACTCGGGTTGGAACTTCTCGTTGAACTCGCGCAGCGACCGGATCTGGTAGTAGGGGTTGAGCACGTCGACCACCCGCCGCAGCAGGCGATCGACCCGGGTGTGCTGGACGTCGTCGTCGAGCAAACGGGAGAACGCGGCGAAGTTGAGCGACAGACGTCGCACGCCCCGCTGGTCGAGCTCGCTCACGGACCGGGCGACCAGGAGCTCGATGATGCCGTTGGCCGCGTCGGGAAGCCGCCGCATCAGATCCAACGTGTAGCCCCGCCCGTACGGTCCGTCGCCCCCGCCGGTCGGGATCAACCTCAGGAACGCGACGGGGACCTCGGCGGTCGCGTCGGACCCGACGCGCCAGGCCACCGCGAGCAGTCGACCGGGGTCGGACGCGCCCACCTCGGTGCTCATCGCCATCGTGTAGCCCCGCTCGTCGGCGCCCTTGCGCCAACGGACGCTGATCTCGTTGAGCCGGGCGACCAGAGCCGGGTCGGCCTCGGACTCGGCGATCAGCTCGACGCGGTGGGTGCCCTCGACGCGGCGGACCGACTGTCGCACCGGGGCCATGCCCGGAGCGTCCAGGTCGAAGGTCCGACAGTCGAGGACCGCCTCGTCGCCCAGGTAGAAGTCGCGGAAGCCGCGCTCGGAGTAGAAGGCGGCATCGATCTCGCGGGCGGCGAGGAACGCCGGCTGCCAGCCGTGGTGCCGGCAGTGCTCGATGAACTCGTCGACCGCCAGCGGGATCGAGGACGGGTCGCCGATCGGGTCGCCGGAACCGAGGGCGAATCCGCCCAGGTACCCGTAGGGGATCATCGCCCGGCCGTCCGAGGAGAAGAACCAGCTGCGGTCCCGACGCAAGGCGAACGGCGCGAGCGTGTCCCAGCCCCACTCCCTCACCAGGCCCTCGGCCCGGGCCCGGTTGCCGGCCGCGTCGGAGTCGCCGACCGCGGCGGCGACGGCCGGGCGCAGCAGCAACCAGAGCAGGAGGAGCAGCCCGATCACGCCGAGCACCACCAGCGATGCCGGGAACCAGGTGGCGAACCGACCCGAGTACTCGTAGGGCCCGGTTGCGCCGAACAGGCCGACGGTGATCGCCTCGGCCGATCGGACCCACCCGAATGGGGGTTCCAGGCGGTTGCGTTGGCTCCACAGCGCCAGGAACCCATAGCCGTAGACGAAGAGCAGGAACCGCGGCGCGGCGAGGAGGACCTGCGTGATCGCCGGTGGGTCGCGCAGCCCGGTGAACTCACGGCGGGTCAGGCCCAACACGACGAGCATGCTGAGCGACGCACCCAGGGCGACGACCTCACCGCCGCGGAGCACGCTGATCACCGCGGACAGGGCGAAGAGTCCGACCGCCAGCTTCCAGGCCCGTCTCTTGCCCCGCAGCAGCTGTCCGGCGAGCAGCACCATGCAGAGCCCGAGTCCGACGGCGAGGACCCGGTCGTCGACGACCTGGGGCAGCGGCGAGAGGAGCTCGTCGAGAGGCAGGACCCGTACCCCCAGAGCCGGCAGCGCGCTGAGCATCGTGAGGACGCCGACGACGGTGGTCAGCGTGGCGACGACGCGGACCAGCCCGGGGAGTCGCACGACCGCGACCGGCGCCCCCGGCCGGGCCGTCGTCGGCAACGGAGTCGTCGGCAGCACCGGTCGGGGCGCCGTGACCTCGCCGCCACGGCGCTCCGGCCGTTGGGTCGGGAACAGGATCACGTCGCGTATCGACGTCGCTCCCGACAGCAGCATGACCAGGCGGTCGACGCCGATGCCGAGTCCGCCAGTGGGTGCCAGGCCACGTTCGAGCGCCCGCAGGAACCCCTCGTCGACCTCTGACACCTCGGCACCGATGGCGGCGGCCGACTCCATGCGCTCGCGTTGCTGGACCGGATCGTTGAGCTCGCTGTAGGCGTTCGCGAGCTCGCGGCCGGCGACGAACACCTCGAACCGTTCGGCCACCCCCGGGACGCTGCGGTGCGCCCGGGCCAAGGGCGAGGTCTCCAACGGGTGGTCGTGCACGATCGTGGGTTCGACCAGGCTCGACTCCACGCGCTCCTCGAACGCGGCGAGCAGGCAACGGCCGGGACCCCAGGGCTCCTCCCAGGTCACCCCCAGTTCGTCGAGAGCAGCGTGGGCCGCCGCCAGATCCCCGGCGGGGTCGATGCGATGCCCGGTCACGTCCTCGACCAGGTCGACCATGGCCACCCGCCGCCACGGCCGGGCCAGATCGATGCGGTTCCCGTCGACGTCCACCTCGGTCGACCCGGCCGCCCGGCCGGCCCCGACGACCAACTGCTCGACCAGGTCCATCATGTCGAACTGGTCGCCCGGGCACTGGTAGGCCTCGAGGATCGTGAACTCCGGGTTGTGAGCGGCGTCGATCCCCTCGTTGCGGAACACCTTGCCGATCTCGAACACCCGGTCCATCCCGCCCACCACCAGGCGCTTCAGGTACAGCTCGGGGGCGATGCGCAGGTACAGGTCGATGCCCAGGGCGTGGTGGTGCGTGACGAACGGTCGGGCGACCGCCCCGCCGGCCGACGACGCGAACACCGGGGTCTCGACCTCGGTGAAGCCACGGTCGTGCAGCTCGCGCCGCAGCGCGTGGACGACGGTGGACCGGGTCGCGAACGTCCGACGGCTGTCGGGGTTGGCGATCAGGTCGAGCTCACGCTCCCGTGCCCGCCGACCGGGCTCACGGGGGCCCTGGTGCTTGTCGGGCGGCGGGAGCAGGTGCGGGGCCAGGACCGTGATCCGATCGGTGAACACCGACAGCTCCCCGGTCCGGGTCCGCCCCAACGTCCCGGCCGCCGCGACCACGTCTCCGCGCTCGGGCAGCACGAGTGGTCCGGGGCCGTCGGTGCGGCTGAGGACGAGCTGCACCCGGTCCCCCGCCTGCTGGATGACGACGAACGCGATTCCACCGTGGTCTCGCACCAGCATCGTCCGGCCGACCACCTCGACGGTCTCCGATCCCGGGCCCGGTCCCACCGTCGGGGCCAGCCGGCGCAGCGCGCCGATCGAGATCGAGCAGGGCGCCGTCGGGGGGTAGGAGAAGCGACCCGGATCCCTCGGACCGTCCGTCGAAGCGGCGTTCACCGGGACCCGAGCGAGTCGATGGTCCCGACCGCAATGCGGTGCCGATCGGTCAGGTCACGGGCGTCCTGCCCGATCGGGGCGTGGGCCGACGCTCCGGCCAGGACCTGGTCCGCCGCGGCACGCAGCGCCGGGCGGTGCTCGGGGCGCACGTCGATCGCCGTGGTGGCGATCACGTCGAGCAGCCGGATCGAGATAGCCGGATTGGCTGCACCGGCCTGGCGGATCAGGTCGAACGCGGCGCGCACCGCCCGCTCGAACCGCAGGGGCGGCAGGTACAGACCCACGCGGCCGTCCGCTCCCGAGAGCCCGCCGTTGTGGTCCGGCTCCCGACCCATTCGGACGAGCGCCGCCCCGAGCCAGTCCACGCAGACCATCCCGGTGAAGGTGTCGTTCACCGCTGGGGACAGGGCCCGGATGGCGATCTCGACCACCTGGTAGATGGCGTACTCGGCGTCCTGGCGCTGGGTGCGCCACGGACCGATCTCGACCGCGTGGTGCAGCTCTCCGGCGAGCGGAGCGGCCGCTGAGGCGGGCAGGACGCGGGCGAGCGGCTGGCCCTCGACCACGAACTGGCCCACCCGGTGGACCATCACCACCGACGCCCCCCGGGCATCGACCGCGTCCAGGATCCGCAGGTGGTCGATCCCCTGGATGAACCCGCTGGCGTGGGCCGCGACCACCTGGCCGTCGCGGTCCGCGGCGTCTCTCAGCTCCGCGACCGCCGCGTCGTCGAGGTCGAAGCCGACCCCTTCGAACATCGCGTCGCGCTCGTCGAGCGAGCGGTCGAGGGCCCGTACCACCGACGCCACCACGTTGGGCGACTGGATCGTCGTCGCCACCCGGTGGATGTAGACGACGAGAGCGACGAAGCAGGACAGCCCCAACAGCATCGACACGCCGTAGGACACCGCCGGGACACCCGCGGATCCGATCCCGGTGCGGACCGATCCGAGGGTGAGCGCGCAGTACACCACCGTCGACAGGAACAGACCCAGGGTCACCTGCGTGACGGGGTCCTCCATGAAGCGGCGGATCAGCCGGGGGCCGAGCTGGGAGGTGGCCAGCGAGAACGTGAGCACCGTGGTCGAGAACACCAGGGCGAGAGCGGTCGCGAGGGCTCCCAGGAATGCGGTCAGCACCAGGGAGGCGTCGGCTCCGTTGCGGGCGATCAGCCACTCGGGCGCCCACACCGCGTGGTGGTCACCGGGGGCGGGCACCACCCGATCGAATCGACGAGTGACCACGAAGAGCAGGACGCCCATGAGCCCCATCGCCAGCGGGATGACCCACAGGTTGGGCCCGACCCGGTAGGTCAGCTCCCACCACCACTCCGAGGCCCGGGATCGTCGACGGGTGACGGTGCTCGGCATCGACGACAGTCTGTCCGACGCCGCCGCGGCGTCCCGTGACCGACGGGACCGGCGGCGCAGAAGACCCCGCCAGCCACGGCGCTACGGTGGTCGCCCATGTCCGAGCCGCCCGCCACGTCCGGCCGCCGCCGGCCCGGCCGAACCGGCCGAACCGGCCGAACCGGCCGCGACCGGCGGCCACACCTGCGTGCCGCCGCGGCGATCGCGATCACCACGGTCGTCGGCGTCATCGGGGCGTGCACGGGGACATCGGGCCAACAGGTCGAGGTGGCAGCGGAAGACCGCGCCGATGACCGCTCGACCACATCGACGACCCAGGCACCCGACTGCGCCCAGATGCTGCCCGTCGAGGCCCGCGCCGCGCAGCTCATGCTGGTGATGGTCACCTCGCCCAACGCCGCGGCCGACGCGCTGGCCGCGGGCCAGGTGGGCGGGTTCGGACTCAAGGGCAACCAGACCAAGGACGTGGGGTCCCAGATCGCCGATGCGGTGGAGGGCGCACCGATCACACCGATGGTCGGGGCCGACGAAGAAGGCGGAACGGTGCAGCGGCTCCGGCTGGCGCTGGGCGAGATCCCCTCCGCCGCCACGGTGGCCGAGGGGACGCCCGAGGAGGCGGCCCAGCAGGCCGGTGAGCACGCGGCGGCCATGAAGCAGCTCGGGTTCAACGTGAACTTCGCCCCGGTCGCAGACGTCGGATCGGGATCGGGGCTCGGCACCCGCTCCTACGGCGACGATCCCGCGACGGTGTCGCGGTTCGTCGAAGCGGTGTGGCCCGCCATGCAGCGCAAGGGCGTCCTGCCGGTGATCAAGCACTGGCCCGGGATCGGCGGCGGATCCGCCGACCCGCACGCCAAGCTCACCTCCCTCGACAGCATCGACGAGCTGCGAGCCCGGGACCTGGTCCCGTTCCGCACCGCCATCACCGCGGGCGTGCCCGCGGTCATGGTCACCCACGCCGAGATCCCCGGCCTCACCCAGGACGGCGAACCCGCCAGCCTCTCCTCGGCCGCGATCACCGGCGAGCTGCGCGGCACCGAGGGGTTCAAGGGTCTGGTCATCACCGACTCGCTGGGCATGGGAGCCATCGCCAGGACCGACACACAGGCCGAGGCCGCCGAGAAGGCGATCACCGCCGGGGCCGACATCGCCATGGTCTCGGGCAGCGAGGTGGTCCCCGAGGTCCACGCCCGGCTGGTCGAGGCGATCTCGTCGGGTCGCATCCCCCCCGACCAGGTCCTGGCGTCGGTGCGTCGGGTCCTGGCCGCCAAGGGCGTCGACGGTCAGTGCCTCGATGCGGTCGCCCGCTACTCCGCGATCGCCCGCCAGGGGACGACGACCACCGCCGCCACCGGCGGGGCCACCCAGACCGTGCTTCCCGGAAGCTCGGTGCCGACCGGATCGAACGGCTCGTCGTCGACGTCGAGCACGGTCCGCAACGGGACGGCCTCGAGCGGCTCGGGGCGTGCAGGATCGACCAGCACCACATCCACGCCCCGCCGATCCTCGACGACCGTCGTGACCGGCATCAACGACTGATCGGACCCGATCCCCTCACGGTCGGCGAACCCCCGCCGCGTCGATCGCCCGGTTGACGGCGCGGACGTCGCCCGCCCGGCACCACAGGCCGTGGACGCGGGAGCGACCGCTGCCCTTCTCCCAGCGCTGCACCGGTCGTCCGTCGGCGCCGAGCTGCTCGGCGATCGCCACGACCCCCTCGACCGGCAGGTCGACCACGAGCGCCACCCGACGCTTCCGCCATCTCAGCGTGTCCCACCGCCACACCGCCAGGTGCGACCCGAGCCAACCGACCAGGACCGCCGGCAGCAGCGGAACCCGGACCCGGTCGCCGCTGGCGACGCGCAGAGCGCCCCGGGCGCCGAGACCGAGACCCACTCCGGCGGCGGCTTCGGCGCCCCAGGTCCACCCGTCGGGATCGACGGTGCGCAACCCACCCCAGCGGAGCCCGGCGACGAAGCGGACGAGTCCGGGTGCACGCTTGTCGATGACCTCGGTGCAGCGGCCCATGACGTCGTGCGCGTCCACCGACCCATTCTGGCGACCGCGACGCCGATTCCGGTCGCGCCACCGCGAACGGGGAACCCGATCCTCACCCCTGGACCAGGACTTCAGTGACGGGCGGGGCGGTGGGGTGCATACTTTGAACACACACAGCCGGCCACGGCGCGGGGAAGGGCCCGGAACAACCGGAGGTCAGATCATGCGAGTGTCCTCGATCCTCTCGATGAAGGGTTCGACGGTGGCCACGACGGCCCCGAACGCACCTGTCACCGAGGCCCTGAACGAGCTCCGACTGCGGGGAGTGGGCGCTCTGGTCGTGTCGACCGACGGCGTCCACATCGAAGGGATCGTCTCCGAACGCGAGATCGTCCACCGTCTCGCGGAGCGCGGCGAGGCCTTCATCCACGAACCGGTCGAGGCGGTGATGATCACCGAGGTGGTCACCTGCCAGCCCGACGACGACCTGCAGCAGCTGGCCCGCCGCATGACCGAGACCCGCTGCCGGCACCTGCCGGTGGTGGTCGACGGTCAGCTGGTCGGCATCGTCAGCATCGGCGACGTGGTCAAGGCGCGGCTCACCCAGCTCGAGGAGGAGTCGCGCCAGATGCAGGACTACATCACCACCGGCCGCTGACCCACCCCAGAAATTCGGGTGCTCAGCGACACACCTTGTCGCTTTTCCGACCCCAGAAATGGCGACCTGCGGACCCGGTCAGCCGGCCCGGTCCGCCGCGACCTCGTCGAGCGCCTCGTACTCCTCGGCGGTGTCGACCCAGTCCTCGAACTGGATGACGCCGATCTCGGTGAAGCGGTCGCGGAGCCACCCGTCCGCCGCGTCGAGCAGGCCGAGCTTCTTGCAGTTGGGGACGATCTTGGAGAACAGCATCGTCTGGAAGACGTCGGCCTGCTCGTAGCTGTGGGTGTCGAGGAAGTCCGACACCGCCTGGCCGTCGACCCCCATCCGCTCCCACACCTCGAGGTTCCGGAAGCGCTTCTGGAGTCGCACCGCGGCGTCGAAGGCGAACTCCTGTCGTTCACGCAGCTCGTCGGATGTGAGACCGCCGTAGTACTCCTGCAACGACAGGACACCGAAGGCCACGTGGCGGGCCTCGTCGCTCATCACGTAGCGGAGCAGGTCCTGCAGGAGCGGTTCGTTGGTCGCCTGGCGCATGAACCCGAACGCGGCCAGGGCCAGGCCCTCGACCATGATCTGCATCCCCAGGTAGGTCACGTCCCAGCGGGAGTCGGTGAGGATGTCGTCGAGCAGCGCCTTGAGGTTGGGGTTGATCGCGTACTGGCGGCCGAGCTTCTCGTCGAGGTAGCGGGCGAACACCTCGACGTGACGGGCCTCGTCCATCACCTGGGTGGACGCGTAGTACTTGGCGTCGATCCACGGGACGGTCTCGACGATGCGCGAGGTGCACAGCAGCGCCCCCTGCTCCCCGTGCAGGAACTGGCTGAGGATCGAGTTCTGCAGCTCGACGCCGACCGTGGTCCACTCGCTCTCGCCGAAGGAGCGGACCGGCGAGTCCGGATGGTCGACGAGGTGGCCGAAGCGCCCGACCGGCGAGCTCCCGCCGAGGTCGGCCGACACCCGCTCGGGATCGACGTCGATCGACCAGTCGAGGTCGGTGGTCGCGTTCCACTGCGACCCCTTGGCCTTGGAGTACAGACGCGACAGGCCCGGGCGGCTGCGCTCGTAGTCCCACGTGAAGCTGGTGCCGATCTCCGCCTGGACGGCGTGGATCGTGGCGTCGACCTCGGCACGGTCGATCTGGTCGAAGTCCGTCATGAGAGCCCCCTGGATCGTTCGATCCCCGAAGTTACCCGCGAGAGCGGTTGGCCGCCGAGACGACGGCCTTGAGCGATGCGGTGAGGATCGACTCGTCGCGGGCGACGCCCCAGCGAACCGTGCCGTCGGGGAACTTGGCCTCGACGTAGGCCGCCGCGGTGGCGTCGGTGCCGGCCGACACGGCGTGCTCGGCGTAGTCGACCACCTCCAGCTCGATGCCGAGGTCGTCGCGCAGGGCGCGCACGAACGCCGAGATCGGCCCTCCGCCCTCGCCGACCACGGTCCGGGGCTCGCCCGCGACCACCAGCTGGGCGGTGACCCGGGAGCGCTCGGCGTTGGTGGTCGCCTCGGCGGAGCGGAACACGATGTCTCCCCCGTCGTCGGACAGGTAGGTCTCCTCGAAGGCCTGCCACATCTGCGACGGGGTGATCTCGGTGCCGGTGTCCTCGGCGACGTGCTGGATCTCCTTGGAGAACTCGATCTGCAGACGCCGCGGGAGGTCCAGGCCGTACTCGGCCTTCATGACGTAGGCGACGCCACCCTTGCCGGACTGGCTGTTGACCCGGATCACCGCGTCGTAGGTGCGACCGAGGTGGGCGGGGTCGATCGGAAGGTAGGGCACCTGCCATGCCTCGTAGTCGTCGGTGCCGCCGGTCGGGCCGACGCCGAGCGCCTCGGTCCCCTTCTTGATCGCGTCCTGGTGCGAGCCGGAGAACGCCGTGTAGACGAGGTCGCCGACGTAGGGGTGGCGTTCGTGCACCGGCAGTCGGTTGCAGTACTCGGCGGTGCGGCGCAGGGCGTCGATGTCGGAGAAGTCGAGCTCGGGGTCCACGCCCTGGGTGAACAGGTTCAGCCCGATCGTGACCAGGTCGACGTTGCCGGTGCGCTCCCCGTTGCCGAACAGGGTGCCCTCGACCCGGTCCGCGCCGGCCAGCAGACCCATCTCGGCCGCGGCGACGGCGGTGCCCCGGTCGTTGTGCGGGTGCAGCGACAGGATCACCTGGTCGCGGTGCGGCATGTTGCGGTGCACGTACTCGACGACGTCCGCGTACACGTTGGGCATGTACATCTCGACCGTGGCCGGCACGTTGATGATGACCTTCTCCTCGGCGCCGAGGTCGAGGGCGTCGAGCACCGCCGCGGAGATCTCGATGGCGAAGTCGGGCTCGGTCCCGGTGAACGACTCCGGCGAGTACTCGTAGCGGACGTCGGTGTCGGCCAGCGTGTCCTGGTACTTGCGCACCAGCCGGGCTGCGTCGGTCGCGATCTGGGTGATGCCGGCGCGGTCCTTGCCGAACACGACCTCGCGCTGCAGCACCGAGGTCGAGTTGTAGAAGTGGACGATCGCCGACCGCGCCCCCCGCAGGGCCTCGTAGGTCCGTTCGATCAGATCCGCCCGGCACTGCACGAGCACCTGGATGGTCACGTCGTCGGGGATGCGGTCACCCTCGATGATCTCGCGCAGGAAGTCGAAGTCGGTCTGCGACGCCGAGGGGAACCCGACCTCGATCTCCTTGAAGCCCATGTCCACCAACGTGGTGAACATCGTCATCTTGCGGACCGGGTCCATCGGATCGATCAGCGCCTGGTTGCCGTCTCGCAGGTCGACGGAGCACCAGATCGGGGCCCGGTCGAGGACGTTGTTCGGCCAGCTGCGATCGAGGAGGCCGCCGTTGGCCGATCCGCCCTGCTCCGGGGAGAGGGGCAGGAACGGCCGGTACTTCTCGAAGGGCATCTTCGTGTGTGAGGTACCTGACATGGCGGTGGTCCTGTTCTGAGCTGACGGATGTGTGCTGTCGGGTCGAGTCGAGCGGATCGACCCCACCTGCGCCGCCCCGGGCACGTGGACCGGGCCGGAAAACCAAGAAACCTCCTGCGGGAGCGCAGGAGGTTCGGCGAGTCGCGGTATGGGCGACTCGCCTACATGAGCAGGAGGAGGGAGGAAGCGGCCGACATCGCCGACCACCCTACGCCCCGAACCCGGCCGACGGCAACGCACCGACGGCTGCGGGTGCGTCGCCCGGTCGACGGCGGCGTCGGCCTCAGCCGGCGACGATGCGGTCGAGAACCTCGACCGACGGGGCCAGGTAGTACGACGAGGTGACCGGCTCGGACACGTCGGTGAGCTTGTCGCGCTGCCCGTCGGCGGCACCGAGCATGCGCTCCAGCATGTCCTGGAACGTCTCGAGGTCGCGGTTGAAGGCCAGGAAGAACAGGCCCTGCTCGTCGGTGGTGCCGTAGGGGAACGAACGCCGGTAGATCTCGCGCTCGTCGCCGTCGTCGTCGTCCATGACCACCCGCTCCACGTGGGAGCGCTCGGGGAGCGGGTCGAGCTCGACGGAGCCGTCCTTGGTCCGACCGAACAGGTGCTCCTGGTCCCGCAGCGACAACGCCTCGAAGGCCCGCAGGTCGTGCACCCACCGCTGGGCCAGGACGAAGGACCCACCCGCCGCCGGGCCCTGGGCGATGGTGGCGACCTCGAGCCGGTCTTCGCCGGTCGGGTTCTCGGTTCCGTCCTCGAAGCCCGTGATGTCCTCGTGGTCGAAGAACTGGAAGCCGGGGGTCTCGTCGGTGAGCTCGGCCAGCCCCTCGAGCGCTCGGCGGGCGTGCCACGCACCGGACAGGCAGCGGTCTGCGGTGGCGTCGGTGAACCACAGCATCAGGTCGTCCTGGGTGGCGGGGACGGAGTGTCCGTCGGTCCCCTCGATCGGGGTGAACGGCCGAATACCCGACGGCATCTCCTCGGGGGCCAGGGTGCCGAACAACGACGCACCGACCGCCACGACCACGTGGCGGGCGCCCCGCTCGGTGCCGGCGTGGTCGCGGATACGGCCGATCGCCCGACGCAGGGCACCCACGTCGACGCCCAGGTTCACCCGGAACTGCTGGGAGCGGAAGGCGGTGACGGACTCGTCGAGGATGCCGGGCTGCATGTGGTTCCCCGATCCGGTGCGGGTGGTCGGGTCCTCTCCGGTGGTGGCGGCGCTCATGGGCGGACACACTACGGGCGTGCCCGTCACCGTTCGACCCCTCGACCTCGGCCCCTTCCGGGTCGACCCACCGGTCGTGCTGGCGCCGATGGCCGGGGTGACCGACGCACCGTTCCGGGTTCTGTGCGCCGGGTTCGGCGGCGGGTTGTTCGTCAACCAGATGGTGACCGCCCGCGCCCTGGTCGAGAACCACCCGACGTCGTGGGCGCTCACCCGGTTCCACCCCCGCGAATCCGTTCGGTCGCTGCAGCTCTACGGAACCGACCCCGGGTACCTGTCCGAGGCGGTGCGCCGCCTGGTCGGCGACGGGCGGGTCGACCACCTCGACCTCAACTTCGGATGCCCGGCGGCCAAGGTCACCCGCAACGGCGGAGGCGCGGCGCTGGCGTTCAAGCGGCGGTTGCTCCGTCGGGTGGTCGAGGCGGTGGTCACCGCTGCCGATGCCGAGTCGGGCGGTCTGGTGCCGGTCACGGTCAAGTTCCGGATGGGCATCGACGACGACCACCTGACGTACCTCGACACGGCGCGGATCTCGGTCGAGGAGGGGGCGGCCTGGGTGGCGTTGCACGCCCGCACCGCGTTGCAGCACTATGCGCCCACCGCCCGGTGGGAGGCCATCGCCGAGCTGGTCGCCGCGGTGGACTCGGTTCCCGTCCTCGGCAACGGCGACGTGTTCACCGCGGCCGACGCCCTGGCCATGTTCGAGCGCACCGGCTGCGACGGCATCGTCATCGGTCGCGGGTGCCTCGGCCGACCCTGGCTGTTCGGCCAGCTCGACGACGCCCTCTCCGGTCGACCGGTCCGGCCGGAACCCACCCTGGGCGAGGTCGTCGACACGATCCGGCGTCACCTCGCTCTGATCGTCGAGTGGGGCGAGCTCACCGGCGACGGGCTCCACCTGGACGGACCCCTCCACGGGACGGTCCGTCTGGCGCCGTTCCGCAAGCACCTCGCCTGGTACCTCAAGGGCTACCCCGTCGGGGGCGATGTCCGGCGGGCGGCCGGCCAGGTCAGCTCGCTCGACGAGCTCGACCGCCTGCTCGACGGACTCACCCCGCTCGCCGACACGCGTCCGGTGGCCGAACCGGCCACGATCGCCCGCAGCCACCACCACGCGCTGAAGCGGGTGGCGCTGCCCGACGGCTGGTTGGACGACCCCGACGAGGACATCCGGCTGTCGGCTGCGGCCGAGGCCCTGGTGTCCGGTGGCTGAGGTCAACGGACCCGTGCCGTCGTGCGCTCCCCCGCTCGTGCTTGCGTCCGCGTCACCACGCCGGGCCGAGCTGCTCTCCCGGGTCGGGTACCGGTTCGAGACCTGCGCCGCGGAGGTCGACGAGTCGGTCCGTGCCGACGAGGTGCCCACCGACTACGTCTCTCGGCTGGCGCGGGCCAAGGCCGACGCCGTGTGGGAGTCGGGCCTGACGGTGGTGGCGTCCGACACGTGCGTCGTCGCCCCCGACGGGACGGTGCTCGGCAAGCCTGACGATGCCCGTGATGCAATCCGGATGCTGCGATCGCTGTCGGGCCGGACGCACTCGGTGCTGACCGCGGTGTGCGTGATCGGACCGGACGGGTCCTCGAGCGAGGTGCTCGGTTCGGCCCGGGTCACCTTCGCCCACGTCGACGACGCCACGTTGGCCGGCTACGTCGCCGGCGGGGAGCCGATGGACAAGGCCGGGGCCTACGCGCTGCAGGGCCAGGGCGCGGCTCTGGTCGAGTCGATCGAGGGGGATCCGACCACGGTGATCGGCCTGCCGCTGCGCCCGACCATCGACGCCCTACGGGCGCTCGGCCTCCCCCCGCCGGCGTTCACCTCGGATCACCCTTGATTCTCATGACCGTTCGCGCCACTGGTGGCGCGAACGGTCATGAGAATCGGAATGGTGGCCGGGGGGTGACGCCCAGGCCCGGGCCGTCGGGGAGGGTGACGGTCTCGCCGCGGTAGCAGCGGGCGAGGTCCCCCGGGTCCTCGGCGAGCATCAGCGGACCACCCATCTCGACGAAGGCGACGCTGGCGAGCGCCGTCGCCAGATGCAGGCCGGCCGCGGATCCGATCGAGCTCTCGATCATCGTGCCGATCTGGGATCGCATCCCGGCGGCGACCGCTACCGCATCGGCGGCGATCGCGGCCCGCAGCCCGCCCAGGCGCATCACCTTGAGGTTGACGATGTCCGCGGCGCCGAGGGCGACGATACGCCCGAGGTCCTCGGCGGAGCCGACCGCCTCATCGGCCATGATCGGAACCTGCGGCACCTGACGGCGGATCTCGGCCAGGCCGGCCAGATCGCGACGATCGACGGGCTGCTCGACGAACAGCGGACGGGACTCGGCCATGGCCGCCACCGCCGCCACGGCCATCTCGGCGGTCCGCCACCCCTGGTTCACGTCGACCTTGATCCCGACGTCGGGGCCGACCGCAGCGCGGACGACCGCGACACGTTCGACGTCGCGGCGCCAATCTTCGGGGTCCCCGACCTTGAGCTTCACGGTGGAGAACCCGGCGCGGACGTGGGTCGCAGCGCGGGCGGCCATCACCTCCGGGTCGTCCATGCTCACCACCCGGGACACCTGCAGGTGGTCCCGGCCGACGCGGGTCCCGCCGCCGGCCACGATGCGGTCCTCGAGGAAGCGCCACAGCGGAACGCCGCGCCGGCGCGCCGCGGCGTCGTGCACGGCGATGTCGACCGCGGCCCGCGCCGCCGGGCCCGCCCCGCCTGCCGCGTCGTCGATCGACGATCCGAGCGCGTCGACGTCGTCGGCCCCACGACCCACCACGGCCTCGGCGAGGACGCCGTCGAGGGCTTCGACGCAGGCCGTGGGCGACTCGCCGGTCACGCCCTCATCGGGTGACGCCTCCCCCCATCCGACCGTGCCGTCCGACGAGGTCAGTCGGACCAGCACCGTCTCGAGGTGGGTTCGGACGCCCGAGGTGACGGCGAACGGCTCGTGGAACCGCAGTCGCATCGGCACGACGGTGACCGAGGTGATCGTGGCGCCGGTGGCGTTCACGCCGACTCCGCGCCCGGTTCTGCGAGCACCTCGGGGAGAAGTAGCGCCAGCGGCCGACGTCGGCTCACAGCTCGGGCAGCGCCGCCCACGGCCGGGCCCGCTCCAAATGCGAGGCCAGGCGGATCAGCACGTCCTCACGCCAGGGAGCGGCAACGACCTGCACCCCGACGGGCAGCCCGTCGGCCGAGACGTGGACCGGGAGCGAGATGGCGGGTTGGCCGGTGGCGTTGAACACCGACGTGTAGCAGGCCATCGGGATGGCGTTCATGATCGGCGCGGTCGGCAGGTCTTCGACACCGTCCATGATCGTGCCCGCCACCTTGGGCAGGATCGACATGGTCGGGCCGACCAGGACGTCGAAGTCGCCGGGTCCGCGCGGTCCGGGGAACTGCGACAGGAACGCTCGCGACTCCTCCTGCAGAGCGGCGTCAGCACCGAGGTAGGCAAAGGCGTCGGTCGCCCGGGCCGCCTCGAACGCCGCGATGTTGTGCGGTTCGAGCCGGGACTCGTCGACGACCGGCGACAGGATCGCCAGGCAGTTCCAGATCGTCACGAACTTCTCGAGGAACTCCCCCGCGTCGGGCCAGGCCGGCGCGCCCTCGACCACGTCGTGGCCCAGGTCGGCGAGGGTGTCGGCGACCGAGCGAGCGGCGGTGGCGCACTCGGGATCGACCGGGAGGCCGAGCGCGTTCTCCACGCACAGCCGCACCCGCAGTCGACCGACCTCGGCGCCGACCTCCTCCGCGTACGGCCGGCCCGACGGCGGGGCGACGTTCCAGGACCCGGTGTCGAGCTCGGTCATCACGTCGAGCAGCGCCGCGGTGTCGGCGACGTCGCGGGTGACCACGCCGTGCGTCGACGCTCCGACCACGCCGTACAGGCGGCTGGTGATGCGACCGCGGGACGGCTTGAGGCCGACCAGGCCGGTGCACGACGCCGGGATGCGGATCGATCCGCCCCCGTCCGATGCGTGGCCGATCGGCGCCATGCCCGAGGCCACCGCGGCGGCCGCCCCGCCCGAGCTGCCGCCCGGGGTGCGATCGGTGTTCCACGGGTTGCGCGTGATCCCGGTCCGCCGGCACTCGGTGGCCGACACCGAACCGAACTCCGGGGTGGTGGTCTTGCCCATCAGCACGAATCCGGCCCGACGGAACCGCTCGACGACCAGCTCGTCGAACGTCGCCGGGTCGTCGGTCACCCCGAGCGACCCGTGGCCGGTCACCCATCCCGCCACGTCGTAGAGGTCCTTGATCGGGATGGGGACCCCGGCGAACGGTGGGAGCTCGGTCCCGTCGCGGCGAGCCCGGACCACCGCGTCGTCCGCGTTGCGGGCCTCGGCCCGGGCCCGGTCGTCGTCGCGGAGGGCGAAGGCGTTGAGGTCCGGATCGAGGCGGTCGACCTCGGCCAGGTAGTGCTCGAGCACCTCCGACGGGCTGACCTCGCCGGAGGCGACGGCGGCGGCGACCTGCAGGGCGGTGGCGTGGCGTTCCATCGCGGCGACGCTACCCCGGGCGTACCCCTCCGGGTCGGTGGGAGCGGGGTGGCTCACCGGCCGGCGAGAGAGCCCGCGCCTCCGCTCAGAACCCCGGCAGGCCGGGGGCGAAGGTGCCGGCGGTCCAACCGGCGTCGACGGCGTAGTCGGCACCGCTGCACCCCCGGGCCGCGTCCGACAGGAGCCACACGACCATCTCGGCCACGTCGTACATGTCGACGTTCCGGGGCCACCCCTCCTCGTGGTAGGGCACGACCGGCGCCCTGTCGACGTAGCGCTCCAGGTCGAAGCCGCCGAGGAACGGCGTGAACATCTCGGGGTTGCCCATGCCCGGACACACCGCGTTGACCCGGATGCGGTCCCGGCCGTACTCGATGGCTGCTGAGCGGGTGAGCCCGCGCAGACCCCACTTGGTCGCCGAGTAGACCACCGTCGAGTTCATGCCCTCGAGCCCGCCGATCGACGAGATGTTCACGATCGCTCCCCCACCCGCGGCGCGCAGCACCGGCGCCACCGCCCGGATCCCCAGGGTGGGTCCGAGCAGGTTCACCTCCAGCAGCCGGGCGATCCGATCGGGCTCCATGTCCTCGAGCAGGCCGATGTGCAGCAGCGCCGCGTTGTTGACCAGGCCGTCGAGCCCACCGAACGTGTCGTCCGCGACGGTCACGGCGTCACGCCACCCGTCGGCGGAGCTGACATCGAGCTCGACGAACTCCACCCCGTCGCCCAGTCGTTCCGCGGTGGCCCGGCCCGCGTCGACCAGCACGTCCGCGATCAGGACCTGGCCGCCGAGGTCGACGATCCGCGCCGAGATCGCCTCGCCCAGCCCCTGGGCACCGCCTGTCACCAGGATCCGGCGGCCCTCGAGCGAGGTGGGCGAGCGGGTCGGCTCGGACGGGTTCATGGCTGCCCCCTGTTGTCGGCGACCGGCGACGCGCCGGTATCGGGAGTCTGTCACCCCGTGGGCTCTGCAAGGATCTGGGCCATGACCGCCCCAGAGGACCGATCCGAGGAGCCGGCTGCGGACATCGAGCTCCCCCGGGGGTTCACCGCTCACGTCGCGAACGTCGGGATCAAGGACGCCACCGACGACTTCGTGGTCATCAGCACGGAGGTGCCCTGTGCGGCGGCCGCCGTGTTCACCCGTTCCCGCTTCGCGGGACCGAGTGTCGAGCTGTCGCGGCGTCACGTCGCGGATGGGTCGCTGCGCGCGGTGGTCGTCGTGTCCAAGAACGCCAACGTGGCCACCGGCGAAGCCGGTCGTGCCGACGCCGAGGAGCTCGCCGCCGGTGTGGCCGGGGCGATCGGCGCGGATCCGTCCGATGTCCTGGTGGCGTCGACCGGGGTGATCGGTCGCCGCTACCCGATGGACCGGGTCCGATCGCATCTGGCGCGGCTGGCCACGCCGTTCCCGATCACCTCGGCCCTGCCCGTGGCCACTGCCATGATGACCACCGACACCCACCCCAAGGTGGCGGCCCGGACGGTCCCGACCCGTTCCGACGCCGTGGGCGGCCCGGCCCGGGTGGTCGGCGTCGCCAAGGGGGTCGGCATGATCGAGCCCGACATGGCGACGATGCTGGCGTTCGTGTTCACCGACGCCGAGGTGGCCCCAGACGTGCTCGACACCGCGTTCCGACGGGTGGTCGATCGGACCTTCAACAGCCTGAGCGTCGACACCGACACGTCCACCTCCGACACCGCTGCGGTCCTGGCCAGCGGAGCGGCCGGAGCGGTCGACGCCGACACCCTGGAGCAGGTGCTGGGCGAGGTGTGCCTGGACCTCACCCGCCAGTTGGCGGCGGACGGCGAGGGGGCCGAGACCCTGATCGTGGTCGAGGTCCGAGGTGCCCGCGACGACGCCCAGGCCAAGCGGGTCGCCAAGGCGATCGTCAACTCGCCGCTGGTCAAGACCGCGGTGCACGGCGCGGACCCCAATTGGGGTCGGGTGGCGATGGCGATCGGGAAGTGCTCCGACGACACCGACATCGACCAGGACCGGGTGCGGATCCGCTTCGGCGACCGCGAGGTCTACCCGACCGATCCCGGCCCGGACGGGCTCGCCGATCTCGAGACCTACCTGAAGGGCGACGAGGTGCTCATCGGGGTCGACCTCGGCGTCGGCGACGAGCGCGACGCCGGACGATGGACCGTGTACGGATGCGACCTGACCGACGGCTACGTCCGGATCAACGCCGACTACACCACCTGAGGTCCGGAGAAGGCCGGCCCGGGGCGGTCCGGCCGGCGGCTGATCCCGGAGCGATCCGGGACGGGTGATCACGAACCCAGAGAACACGAATCGGGGGTCACATGGAGAAGATCATCCACTTGGTGCGTGAGCGCGTCGACCGCGACGGCGGCGAGTGGCGCGCCGAGGTCCTCGGATCGGTGGTCCCGGCGTTGGTCGATGCCGGAGCGACCGCGGTGAGCGTGCACCTGGCCGACGACGGGGTCGGGATCGCCGGTCCGGCGCCCGCCCCCGGAGGTGAGCTCCCGCTGCGCGCCGCGATCGCCTACTGGGTGCCGGCGCACGACCGGGCCGAGCGAGCCCTCGCGGCGGCGGGATCGCTCGGTCTGCGCAACGACGCCTACCTGGTCACCGAGGCGCTGTGGTCCGACTTCGGCCAGTCCCGGGGAGAGCCTCGCGGCTGGGCCGACGGTGAACGCTCTCCCGGGTTGGTCACCGTCGCGCTGGTGCACCGCAACCCCCGCCTGGATCCCCGCACGTTCCGCGAGCTGTGGTACCGGCACCAGTCGCCGATGTCGGAGCGGGTGCAGCCGCGACTCCGCTACGTGCGCAACACCGTCGTGCACCCGGTCAGCCCCGGAGCGGTGCCGGTCGACGGGATCGTCATCGAGTCGTGGCCGTCCGAGGAGATCGTCTCCGACATCGAGGCGTTCCACCTCGGCGACGTGGGCAACCTCACCATCATGCTCGACAGCGTCCAGGACTGCTTCGACATGGACCGTCTGCGCAGCATCGCCATGTCGGAGTACCTGTTCGCCTGACCTGCCCCGGTTGCCGATCAGGTGACGACGCCGGCGGCGACCAGGGCGCTGACGTCCTTCGAGGACACACCCCAGGGCCGGAGCACGACGGCGGGGTCGGTGCCGGTGCGCGCCGCCTGCGGCTCTGCCGCCGGGGTGCGGGAGAAGCGCGGGGCCGCGACCGGTTGGGGGACCCCGTCGACATCGACGAACGCCCGTCGCTCCCTGGCGTGGGGGTGCACCGGGGCCTCGCCCATGTCGAGCACCGGGGCGACGCAGGCGTCGATCCCCTCGAAGCGGGCGGCCCAGTCGTCGCGGTCGCGCCCGGCGATGACGGCAGCGAACCGCGACCGGAGGACAGGCCAACCGCTGCGGTCGTGCTGGTCGGGTAGGTCCTCGTCGGCCAGTCCCAGACCGTCGAGCAGAGCGGAGTAGAACTGCGCCTCGATGGCCGCGACGGCGAGCCAGCCGCCGTCCGCGCACCGGTAGCAGTCGTAGAACGGTGCGCCGGAGTCGAGCAGGTTGGTGCCACGGTCTGCCGACCAGAAACCCGACGACCAGGCCCCGAACAGCGGCGCCATCAGCAGGGCGGCACCGTCGACCATGGCCGCGTCGACCACCTGGCCGACGCCGGAGGTTGCCCGCTCGACCAGCGCGGCCAGCACCCCCAGCGCCAACAGCATCCCGCCGCCGCCGAAGTCGGCCACCAGGTTGAGCGGTGGGGTGGGCGCCTGGTCGGCCCGTCCGACGTGGGCGAGCACTCCGGACAGCGCCAGGTAGGTGAGGTCGTGTCCGGCGCGGGCGGCCATGAGCCCGTCCTGACCCCAGCCCGTCATCCGCCCGTAGACCAGCCGCGGGTTCTCCTCGAGGAGGGCGTCGGGTCCGAGCCCGAACCGTTCCGCGACCCCGGGTCGATAGCCTTCGACCAGGACGTCAGCACCGCCGGCCAGGCGTCGCACCAGCTCCGACCCCCGGTCGTCACGGAGGTCGACCCCGACCCCCAGCCGATTGCGGTTGAGGACGTCGTAGGGGTTGGACGCCCCCCGACCCATCGCGGCCTCCGGCTGGCCGTCGGGTCGGGTCGCGTCAGGCACGAGCGGTGCGGTGACGGGTCGGTCGATCCGCAGGACGTCGGCACCGAGGTCGGCCAGGACCATGGCCGCGAACGGCGCCGGTCCCAGTCCGGCCAGCTCGATGACTCGCACCCCACGGAGCGGACCGATGCGGTCTGCTCCGACGGGGTCGTCAGGAGACGTCGTCGACGCTCCAGGTGATGGCGAACGGCTGGAACAGATCGGGGAACTGACCCAGTGTGAACCAGCTGGACGAGCCCTGCGCGGCCTTCACCCCGGCGGACGGGTGGACCTGACCGAAGATCGGAGCGGTGACCGAGACCGACGCTCCGGGATCGGACACGCTGACCTGACCGGTCCACAGCGGCAGGATCCAGACCCGTTGGGCGTCGACCGCCACGGTCGCCGACCCGCTGCCGGTGCTCGGCAGGGTGATGCGGCCGCGGGCCGACACGATGCCGAACTCGTCACGGACGACCGTGACTCCCCCGCTGGTCGCCGTCCCGGAGTTGGCGTAGGCGGTGCGGCCGGACACGGTCACCGAGGCCCGGTCGGGGCTACCCGGCGGGGTCGTCGTCGGAGCAGCAGTCGTCGGAGCAGCAGTCGTCGGCGCAGCAGTCGTCGGAGCAGCAGTCGTCGGCGCAGCAGTCGTCGGCGCAGCAGTCGTCGGAGCAGCAGTCGTCGGAGCAGCAGTCGTCGGCGCAGCAGTCGTCGGCGCAGCAGTCGTCGGGACGGTCGTCGACCCGGTGGTCACCGACACGCCCTTGGTGACGGTCGCCTTGTCCCCGTCACCGTCGGTGACGGTCAGCGTGACCACGTACGTTCCGGGTTGGGTGAACGTCTTCTGAGCGGTCAGCCCCGACTGCGTGGTCCCGTCGGGGAAGGTCCACAGGTAGGTGGCCGGACCCTTGGCGACCTCGGAGGTGCCGGCGTCGAACGACAGGTCGAGCGGAGCCGGACCCGACGTCTGACCCGGCGTGGTCGAGATGCGGGCGACGATGCCCTTGGCGAACACCGGAGTCGTCTGACCCTTGATCGACGCCAGGTTCTGACCCGACGGCGACGGGATCTTCATCTGCTGGTTGATGATGTCGTTCAGGTTGAGCAATCCGATCGGGCACCCGGTCGCGCCGGGAACCGTGAACGCGGCATCGATCATCGTCGCCTGACCGGTGGTCGTGTTGTAGCGGGTGCCGAACGCCCCACCGGAGCTCCCCGTCGTCAGGTTGAGCGTCAGCGGCACCGCGTCGGAACCGATGGAGCACGTCGCGCCCAGATCCACCCCTGCCGGCGCACCGGTGAGCCCGACCCGCAGCTTCACCTGGAGGTTGGCCGAGCCGCTGATCGGGTCGAGGATTCCTGTCGCCGCCGCGGTCGGGATGACCTTGGCGGTCACCACGTAGGTGATCCCGTCGAGGGGGTTGAGGACCGGGACGTAGGCAGGCGGGAACACGACGCCGGCCTGGGGAACGGAGATGTTTCCGGCCCCGTCGATGGTGCCGCTGATCGTGACGTCCACCTTGGGCTGGAAGCCGCCCGCGAGCTCGCTGTCGTCCTGACCGACGGTGGAGCCGCCGGGAGCCCCGACCACGCTGCAACCGCCGTCCGCTGTGTCGACCAAGCCGTCAGCGTCGTTGTCGATGCCGTCGCCGCACTGGGGAAGCGGACGCGGGGTGAGGTCGAACACCTGGGTGCCGATCCGCATGGACCCGTTGATCGGAGCGAGCGAGAAGGTCCCCGGGTTGGCCACCTTCTGGGCCTGTGCACCGGGCAGGAGCACCATTCCCGCGACGGTGCACGCCGCGACCACCGCCACCATCCCGGCGGCGAACCGACCTGCACGCGACCGACTCAGATGCTTCATCTCGCCCTCCCCACTCCGCGTACAGCCACAGGCGGAGCAATCTGACAAGTCTGCGGGGCCGCGGGCCACACCGTCAAGCCGTTCCGAAGGTGGTTCAGGTCGGTGGAGCGCGCCGTCCGCCCGGCTCGTTCGCCCCACGTCGGGGCCCTGTGCCAACCTGCGCCGTGGTCGACTCGCCGTTCCGGGATGCGCCGACGGGACCGCCCACCGGGCCAGGGACCGAGTCGATCGGGCAGGTGCCGGTGCTCGACATCTCCCCGCTCGTCGACACCGCTGCCCGGTCCCCGTTGCGCGGATGGGACCCGGCGGCCGCCCGCGTCGGGACCGAGCTCGCCGAGGCCGCTCAGGAGCCCGGCGTGTTCCAGGTCGTGGGCCACGGCGTCGACCCCGCGCTGCGCGCCGCGCTCCAGGACGCCGCCCGGGAGTTCTTCGCCCTGCCCGATGAGACCAAGTCGACCATCGCGATGACCCACGCCGGTCGGGCGTGGCGGGGGTGGTTCCCCATCGGCGGCGAGCTCACCGGAGGCGTCCCCGACCTCAAGGAAGGCCTGTACTTCGGCACCGATCTCGACGAGGACGACCCCCGGGTGCGGGCCGGCTGGCCGCTGCACGGCGCCAACCTCTATCCGCAGCACCCCGCAGCGCTCGCCCGCCTGGTCCCGGAGTGGATGGCCGCCGTCACCGCGGTGGGCCACGCGGTCCTACGCGGCCTGGGGCTGGGACTCGGGCTGGGTGCCGACGCGATCGCCGGGTGGTGCAGCGATCCGACCGTGCTGTTCAGGATCTTCCACTACCCGGCGATCGATCGCTCCGTGGTCGGCCTCGACACCGACGGAGTCGGCAACGACGGGACATGGGGCGTGGGTGAGCACACCGACTACGGGCTCCTCACCCTCCTCGCCCAGGACGACTCGGGTGGACTCCAGGTCCAGCTTCCCGCGGCCGACGGCGACCGGTGGGTCGACGTCCCCCCGGTTCAGGACGCGTTCGTCGCCAACCTCGGCGACATGATCGAACGCCTGAGCGGGGGCCGGCTGGTCGCCACACCGCACCGGGTGGCTCCGCCGAGCACGGACCGCATCTCGATGCCGCTGTTCCTGGACCCCGGCTGGGACGTCGAGATCTCCACCCTCGACGGTCTCCTGCCCCCGTCGGGTCGGATCGCTCGGCGTCGCTGGGACGACGAGGACGTCCACGCCATCGAGGGCCCCTACTCCCGCTACCTGCTCAGCCGCGTGTCGCGGGTGTTCCCCGGACTGTCGGACCACCTCACACCCGGCACCGGATCCACCGGAGCGGTCCCGACCGCCAACCGGGTGGCCGACACCGGGTCCGACGGCGAGACTGCGCACCGCGATGGCTGATCACAAGAAGCGCACCAAGGACGACCGTCGAGCCGAACGCCGACAGGAACTGCTCGACGCCGCGGTCGTGACCATCCGCCGCGACGGCGCCGGCGTCTCGATGGAGGACATCGCCCACGAGGCGGGAATCACCAAGCCGATCCTCTACGCCAACTTCGGCGACAAGGCCGGCCTCGCCGATGCCCTGGCCAAGCGCTTCACCCGCGACCTCATCGCCCGATTCGGCGAGGTCTGGGCCACCTCGGACGACACCCGCGAGCGCGTCCGGCTCGCCATCGAGGCCTGGGTGGCGTTCATCGAGTCCGACCCCCACATCTACCGGTTCCTGTCCGAGGGCAGCTTCGGTGCCGGACGCCGGCTCGAGGACCGTCGCCTGGTCAGCGACGTCGGAGTCGTGGTGGCCCGGGCACTCGGCGAATGGCTCCGGGAGCAGGGCGCGGACTCGGGGCCGGCCGAACCGTGGGCCTACGGAGTGCTCGGCATGGTGCACGTGACCACCGAGTGGTGGCTCGACCGTCGGACCCTGAACCGCAAGGACCTGGTCGACTACCTGACGTCGCTGCTGTGGAGCGGCCTGTCGGGCAACGGGTTGGACCCGGACCGGCTGATCGACCAGACCGTCGCGCCTCGGCCCGACAGCGACGCCGGAGCACCCGGGTCGTGAACGGGATCGACGTCGCCCGGGTCCGGGCCGACACGCCGTCGCTCGCGGATCGGGTCTTCCTCAACCACGCCGGGTCGTCGCCCAACCCGACGCCGGTGCTCGACGCGGTGATCGGCCACCTCCGCGACGAAGCCCGACTCGGCGGCTACGAGGCGGCCCGGAACCGGGCCGACGACCTCGCCGACGTGCGCCGATCCATCGCCACCCTCATCGGAGCCGGGCCCGACACGATCGCGCTCGCCACCAGCGCCACCGACGCGTGGGAGACCGCGTTCTGGTCGATCCCGTGGCGTCGGGGTGACGTCGTGCTCACCTGCCGTTCCGAGTACGTGACCAACGCGGTGAACCTGCTGGTTGCCCGCGACCGGTTCGGGGTGCGCACGTCGGTGGTCGACGACGACGAGCACGGACAGATCGACCTGACAGACCTGGAACGCCACCTGGAGGACCCGGCGGTGCGCCTGGTCACCCTCTGCCACGTCCCCACCCACGGGGGACTCGTGAACCCGGCGGCCGAGGTCGGTCGGCGGTGCCGTGACGCGGGAGTGGCGTTCCTGCTCGACGCGTGTCAGTCGGTCGGACAGCTCCCAGTGGACGTGGAGAGCCTGGGCTGTCATCTCCTGACCGCGACCGGACGCAAGTACCTGCGGGCACCGCGGGGAACGGGCTTCCTGTACGTGCGACCCGAGGTGAACGACCTGATCGGCGCCGAGCTGACGCCCCTGGGGTCCGGGGTGCCACATGGGACGCGGCCGACCGGTACTCGTTCCCGGCCGACGCATCGCGATTCGAGTCGTTCGAGCGGAGCGGCGCCGCCACGCTGGGTCTGGGAGCCGCTGTCGACTATGCCCTGGAGCTCGGCCTCGAGGCGATCGCCGAACGGGTCGGGGAGCTGGCCGGGGACCTTCGGGTTGCCCTCGAGCGCATCGACGGCGTGACCGTCCACGACCGTGGCGTCCAGCGGTGCGGGATCGTCACGTTCACCGTCGACGGAGTCGAGGCCGACCGCGTCCGGGAACGGTTGGCTGAGGACAGGATCTCGGTGTGGGTGTCCGATGCGGCCCAGGCCCGACTCGACCTCGACGACCGGGGGTTGTCCACCCTGGTGCGGGCATCGGTCCACTACGTGAACACCGTCGAGGAGCTCGATGCCACCGCATCGGCCGTGGCGCGGATCGCGGCCGGCGGGTAGCCAGCGACTGCAGTTCGACCGTCGTCAGGGGCGGAACAGCGACAGATCGATGGGTGCCCAGCTCGGGACACCGCGCTGGTGACGGTCCCAGAGGGTGGCGTTGATGACCGCGGCCGACACCATCAGACGGCCGATCAAGTACAGCCACAGCAGGGCCACGATGGCGACGCCGAGCGGTCCGTAGGTCTCCGACATCCGCGAGACCCGACCGGCGAAGTAGAAGACGGTGACGGCGTGCAGCGCCTGGAGGCCGATGCCGACCACCACCGCGCCGGGCAGCACCCGGATCCACGTCGCCTCTTCCGCACGCGGGAGCAGCAGTTGCACGATCATCCACACCCCGACCGCACCCGCCCCGGGCGACGGACGCGAGCACACCGCCGCCGGGGGTGTGGGCCCTCAGCCATTGGGCCGCCAGGGTGTAGACGACGATGAGGATCGTGACGCCGAGGCCGGCGAGGATCGCCTTGGGCTGGTTCGCCAACACCTTCGCCGAGGTGCCCCATGCCAGGTTGTGCACGATGCGCAGCGACTTGATCATCGTTCGGATGGCGAACACCGCGGCGACGAGACCCACCCAGAGCGTTATCCACCGACCCCGGGCCGCGTTCTCGCCGACGGTCTGCATCGTCGACACCAGGGCCTCGGACAGGTCGAGCTGCTGACTTGTCGAGCGCTCAGCGTCGCTGAGGTGGAGGAACCCGAGTCCGGCCACCAGGATCAACAGGAGCGGGACGAGCAGCAGGAACAGCCGGAACGCGATGGCCCCGGCGAGCATGCCCCCAGCGATGCGCGAGTCGCGCTCGTGGATCTCGAACGCGGTGTCGATCAGCGGGGTGTCGGGCCGGGCGGCCACGACGCGCTCGGCGACGTCGGCGACCTGACCGCGGGTGCGTTCCACCCGCTCCCGGGTCCGGGCCACACGTCCGGTCGGTCCGTCTTCCGGGTCGGCTCCGTCGTCGCGGGACCCTGACGATGGAGTGTTCGGTTCGGCCACGTCGGGATCTTCCCACGCCCGACTCGCCACCGTTCACCTCCCGTTCTGTAGTGCGAGATCCAGGCGTTCGCCTGGATCTCGCACTACAGAACCGGGTTGGCCGTAGCGTCGGGACCATGAGCGAGCCGTCCGACCCTGCCGTCCGCAACGCCGCGCTGACCGAGCGCTTCTGGGACGACCTGTTCCGACGCGACTTCGACGCCGTCGGAGCCTGGTTCACCCACGACGGCAACTACCGCGACGTGCCCGCACCGGAGGACGGGGCGTTCGGTCCCTCCGAGGTCACCGCCCGGCTGCGGCTGGGACTCGCCCCGCTGGCCGGCTACGAGCACGTCCCGGGGTGGACGATCACCGCCCAGGGCGACACCGTCGTCACCGAGCACCGGGAGCACTGGACCTGGGACACCGGCGACGAGGTCGTGCTGCCGTTCGTGTCGATCCACCAGTGGAACGACGACGGCCTCCTCACCCGCTGGTGGGACTACTGGGACATGTCGACGTTGATGAACGCCGCCCCGGCGTCGTGGGTCGAGCACATCATGTCGGGCTACAAGTAGCCGCCTTCCCTCGTTCTGTAGTGCGAGATCCAGGCCTTCGCCTGGATCTCGCACTACAGAACTTGGCGGGCGGCGGGGACCGGGAGTCGATGCCGGCGGGATACGCTGCGCGGCATCCGACGCGTCGGCGCCCCGCGGCACCGGCCCGACCTCAGGGGGATGGAACGTGCGTTCCTTCGACCGGCTCTACATCGGCGGCGAGTGGGTGGAGCCCGCGTCGTCGAGCACCTTCACCGTCGTCAACCCGGCCACGCTCGAGCCGGTCGGCTCCACGCCGGAGGCCGTCCAGGCGGACGTCGACCGGGCCGTCGAGGCCGCCCGGTCCGCTCTGAACCACGGCCCGTGGGCCGAGATGTCCGCGCAGGACCGGGCCGGGATCATGCGCCGGCTCCACGGGCTCATGGTCGAGCGGGCCGACGACCTGGCCAACCTGATCACCCAGGAGGTCGGCGCGCCCATCCTGTTCTCGCACTTCGGCCAGATCGGCGCCACCCACATGGCGCTCGACTTCTTCACCGGGCTCACCGAGTCGTACCCGTTCGAGGAGGTGCGGGCCGGGATGCTCGGCCCGGTCGTGGTTCGCAAGGAACCGGTCGGCGTCGTCGCCGGCATCGTCCCGTGGAACGTTCCGCTGTTCATCACCATGTTGAAGTTCGCCCCCACGCTCGCGTCGGGTTCGACGATGGTGCTCAAGCCCGCTCCCGAGACACCGGTCAGCGCGTTCGTGTTCGCGGAGCTGTGCGAGGAGGCCGGGGTCCCCGCCGGCGTTCTGAACGTCGTCCCCGCCGACCGCGAGGTCGGCGAGCACCTGGTCACCCACCCCGGGGTCGACAAGGTCTCCTTCACCGGGTCGACCGCGGCGGGGCGCCACATCGGCGCGCTGTGCGGTGAACGCCTCCGCCGGTGCACCCTGGAGCTCGGCGGCAAGTCGGCGTCGATCCTCATGGAGGACGCCGACATCGCCGCGGCGGTCACCGAGATGGTGCCCAACTACTCGTTCATGAACAACGGCCAGGCCTGCGTCGCGCAGACCCGCATCCTCGCCCCCCGATCGCGCTACGACGAGACCGTCGACGCGGTCACCGAGGTGGCCCGCTCGGTCAAGGTCGGCGACCCGGCCGACTTCGAGGTCGGCGTCGGCCCGCTGATCGCCGAGCGCCAGCGCGAACGGGTCGAGGGCTACATCCGCACCGGCATCGACGAGGGCGCCCGCCTCACCACCGGCGGAGGTCGCCCGGCCGGCCTCGACACCGGCTGGTACGTCGAGCCGACGGTGTTCGCGGACGTCGACAACAAGATGCGCATCGCCCAGGAGGAGATCTTCGGCCCGGTCGTGGTCGTCATCCCCTACACCGACACCGAGGACGCCCTCGCCATCGCCAACGACAACAACTACGGACTGTCGGGCTCGGTGTGGACCGCGGACGTTGCCGCCGGGCTCGACGTCGCCCGAGGCGTGCGCACCGGCACCTACACCGTCAATGGGTTCGGCATGGACTGGGGCTCACCGTTCGGCGGGTTCAAGGACTCGGGCCTCGGCCGCGAGCTGGGACCCGAGGGCCTCGAGGAGTATCTGGAGTACAAGTCGATCAACCTGCCGGCCGGCACCGAGCCCGAGCTCCGCTTCTGATCCCGACGGCGGCGGACGCGCCCGGTCCGGCCGGACGGTCCGCCGTCGTCAGATGCCCGGGAAGGACGCGTCCAGCCGTCCGAGCTTGACCGGGTTGAGGAGCAGCCGCACCGCGATGACCCGGCCCTCGGCATCGCGGTCGGCAGCCACCACCACCGGGAGCTCGGGGTGGCGGACCACGAGTGCAGGAGCGGCGTTGACGGTCTCGATCGAGATGTCGGCGTCCTCGGGCGTCCTCCCGGCGAGGTTGATCAGGAACCGGGCGACCCGGTCCGGCCCGATCACCGGACGGCGCGCCGCGTGCCGATCCGGTCCGCCGTCGCTGGTCAGCACGACGTCCGGTGACAGCATGCCGAGCACGGCGTCGACGTCACCGAGGACGAGAGCTCCGACCAGATCGGCGAGCAGCGACTCGTCCGCCGCGGCCCGGTCGGCGCGCTCCTCGCGCACACGGCGTCGGGCCCGGGACGCGATCTGACGGCACGCCTCCTCGGACCGGCCGACCGTGTCGGCGATGCGGGCGTACGGCTCACCGAAGACGTCCGCGAGCAGGAACACCACCCGCTCCACCGGTCCCAGCCGGTCGAGCACCACCAGGAATCCGAGTGTGAGCGACTCCGACAGCGCCACCCGGTCCGCGGGGTCCTCGGCCGGGGCCGGGGTGACCGACAGCCCGGTCCCGGCCGGGGCATCGCCGGTGGGGACCGGCTCCGGCAGCCACGGCCCGACGTACTCCTCGCGCCGGCGGGTGATCGCCCTCAACCGGTCGATCGCCAGCCGCGAGGTCACGGTGGTCAACCACGCCTCGGGCCGCTCCAGCATCGCCGGATCGGCCCGCTGGTAGCGCAGCCAGGCCTCGGACACCACGTCCTCGGCGTCGGAGATCGATCCGAGCATCCGGTACGCCAGCCCGGTCAGTCGGGCGCGCTCCGCCTCGAAGACCTCGACGCCGGACACCTCCGACCCGCTCACGCGACCACCGACCGGACGGTAGCCGCCCCGCCCACGACCGCCATGGCCGCGAGGGACCCCGCGGCCTCACCGCTGGCCAGCGACGCGTCCGCCAGCATCCCCACCGGACCCACCCAGTCGCCGGCGAGGAAGACCCCCGGTCGGTCGGCCACGGCGACGCGGGGTCGTCCGACCAGCCCTCCGTGGTCGACGGAGGGAATCGCGGTCTGCACGACCATCCGACGCAGGAACCGGCGGGCGACGACGTCACCGGGGTCGATGCCGGCGGCGGACGCCAGCGACTCCAGCCGGGCCCGATCGGCCACGGCGCCGGTGGCTCCGTAGCGAGCCACGTGCACCACCCTGACCCCGTCGGGCGCGAGGTCCGCCGGCGGCGAGTGCTCCGAGAGGTACAGCGGTTCGTCGACGCCGAGGACGAAACGGGTCGGCACCGGACCTGCCACCGCGAGCTCCAGGCAGGCAGCGGTCGCCGGCGGGCCAGAGCGGTCGACCAGCTCCGGCAGGTCCAGCAGGTCCGCGGCCACCGCGGGGCCGCCGGCGGCGACCACCACCGCACCCGCACGCACCGTCCGTCCGTCGCGGCACTGCACCTCCCACCCGCCGTCCACGGTCTGCTCCAGGCGTGACACCGCGACGTGCCGATGGACCGCCACCGGAGCATCCGCGCCCGTCGCGACGGATCGGAGCGAGTCGAGCAGCTGCTCGAAGCCTCCGTCGAGGTAGAGCACGCCCCGGCGGAGGCTTCGAGCGACGTGCGGGACCGCCGCGGCGGCCGACAGCTGGTCCAGGTCTGCGGTGTAGGTGGCGACCCGGAACAGGGCCGCCACCAACGCGGCGACGTCGTCCCGACCCCGTGACTGGTCCCGGATCCACGCGGAGGCGGGTTCGTCGGGCCGGGCCGACGCGGGACGACCCGCCATCAGCGCGGCGAGGGCGGCGACCAGCGTCGGCTTGGCCCGGCCCGGGACGACCCCGCTTCGGCCCAGCGAGGCGAGGCCGACCGGCAGGTCGTCGATCCGTCCCTCAAGGCTGACCCTGCTGCCACGCGTCGGGGGCTTGTGTCCCCGCGGTCGGATCCCCAGTCGGCGGAGCACCTCGTGGCCGGGACCGCCGAGGTACAACGCCCGCGGTCCGTCGTTGAACACCGCGGCGCCGGACGTCCCGGAGAGAGCCACCCGGCGCACGGCAGCACGACCGCCACCCGAGTGCGCGTCCAGCACCACGGCTCGGGCACCCGCTCTCGTTGCTGCCGCCGCCGCGGTGAGCCCGGCCAGGCCGGCACCGATGACCACCACGTCGGCCCGATCGGGCCACCGGCCGAGTTCATCGTCGTGCCAGTCGCGGTCGGTCGGTGTCGCCGGGTGGTCGTCGTCGGAGTGATCCATACCTGACCGACGTGCGAGCGTGCCGATCCGTGACACGCCGCATCATGGTCGGACGACACGCCGTCGCGGGCCGGCCCCCAGCGGTCATGGACCGCCTCAGTCGGCGACGAGCTCCATCCGGGCCGACCGCAGCCCGTAGACGAACGCGTTGGGCATCTCCTCGACTGATCCCTCCACCACCCGCAGCTCCGACGCCCGCGACAGCAGCTCCTCGAAGAACAGCCGGATCTCGAGTCGGGCCAGCGACGACCCCAGGCAGAAGTGGGTCCCGAACCCGAAGGACAGGTGGTGGTTCGGGTGGCGGGTGACGTCGAGCGCCTCCGGGTCGGCGAAGTGAGCCGGGTCCCGGTTGGCCGAGCCGTACATCAACATGAGCTGTTCTCCGGCAGCGACTGCGGAGCCGCTCAACACCGTGTCCTCGACGGCCACCCGACACATGTTGTGGACCGGCGTCACGAACCGGATCAGCTCCTCGACGGCGATCGACATGTCGGCCCCGTCGCGCAGCCGCGCCCATTGCTCGGGACGGCGGGCCAGCTCGATCATCCCCCGGGCGATGACGGTGCGGGTCGTCTCGGCGCCGCCGTCGAGCAGCAGCAGGCAGTCCGAGATGACCTCGTCCACCCCGAAGTCGTGGCCGGGGACCTCGGCAGTGGTCCACACGGTCATGACGTCGTCCGCGGGGCAGCGCTGCTTCTCCTCATAGAGGTCGGCGGACGCCTGGGCGAACTCCATCGCCGCGGTGATGCCCTCGTCGTTGAGGTAGCGCGGCCCGCCACCGAGGGCGATCGTGCGCTCGGACCACTCCATGAGCTTGGGGAACATCTCGTCGGGGAAGCCGAGCAGCAGGCCGATCATCTCGGCCGGCAGCGGCGCGGCCAGCTCGCCGACGATCTCGATCGGGCCGCCGTGGGCCTGAGCGGTGTCGAAGAGGCCGCTGACGGTGGAGCGCACGTGGTCCTCCCACCGCGACACCGCCCGGGGCGTGAAGCGCCGCGACACCAGGTTGCGACGGTGGGAGTGCAGCGGGTCGTCGAGGCCGATGATCGCCGGGTCGGCGGCGAGGTTCGGGCGGTAGCCGCCCTTGACCTTGTCGGAGCTGATGAAGCGCTCCTTGTGCTTCTCGACCTCGACCACGTCGTCGTAGCGGGTGACGATCCACAGCTCGTTGACCGCGTCCCAGTAGACGGGCTCGTTGTCGCGCAGCCACGCGTAGGTCGAGTAGGGGTCGTCGACGTAGAAGTCGCCGTCGAGCAGGTCGAGCTCGGGTCGACCGGTCGCTCCGCCGCCGGCTGTCGGGCCGTTCACGACACCCTCCCCTCGACCGCGTCGTCACCGAAGAACGCTCGGGCCGCCGGTTCGAAGTCCGGGCCGCGACGCAGGTGGTGGCCGCCGTCCACGCTGAGCGACGTGCCGGTCACCCACGACGACTCCCCACCGAGCAGGAACCGCACGACCGAGGCGACGTCGTCGACGGTGCCCGACCGCGACACCGGCATGTTCTCCAGGTAGCTGCCCATGACCTGGTCGTCGTCCATGACCATCGAGACCAGGTCGGTGGCGACGATGCCCGGTCGCACCGCGTTGACCCGCACCCCGGCCCGGCCGAGCTCATCTGCGGTCTGGCGGACCAGCATGTCGACGCCGGCCTTGGACACGCAGTACGGACCCATGAACGGGTGGGTGACCGCAGCGGCGATCGACGAGATCGCGACCATCGCACCGCCTCCGCTCGCGGCGATGGCGGCGCCCGCGTGCTTGAACAGGAGGAACGTGCCGGTCAGGTTGGTCTCGAGGATGTCGGTCCACTCCTCGAGCGGGGTGGTGACGATCGGTCCCAGGCCACCGCGACCGGCCGAGGCGACGGCGAAGTCGAGTCCTCCGGTCGCCTCGCTCGCGATCCGCACCGCGTCGGCCACGTCCGCCTCGGAGCGGGCGTCGCCGGGCGAGGTGCGCACCAGCGCCCGGCCGGGTGCGACGTCTTCCAGCGCGGCGGCGCCGTCGCGCAGTCGGTCCTCGCTGCGGCCCATGATGGTCACCGCGCAGCCGTCGGCCACCAGTCGCCGCGCGCACTCCAGTCCGATGCCGCTGCCGCCGCCGGTCACGAGCGCGGCGGCGCCGGTCAGGTCGTGTCCCCCGAGTTCGGTCATGGACCGGCACGGTAGCCACTGCGACGCGGCGACGGGGCCCGGAAAGGGCCCCGTCGTCGATCATCTCCCCCTCGGGGTGGCCGTAGGTGCCGACGGTCGACGGTCACCACGTGACCGCTCCCGTCGGAACCGGACCGACCACGTCGTCGTTCCGGACACCCCGGTGCCCCCAGGCCCCTGCTCGCACCGGACAACGGTGCGGTTCGCATCGCCACGCGAACTCGGGATCCACCAGAACACAAACCTGAACCAGGGTCAACACCTTCCGGGGTCTGGGCTACGCCGATTCACCCGGCCCGACCCGAAGATCCCACGTACCGTCTCCGACCACCCGCCGAGGGTGGGCATCGGGTGGTGCAATCCGGTCAGCCCATTCCGATGTCGGAGATCGAGGCCCACCCGCCGGCGATGGCCCCGTTGTCGTCGGTCGGCGCCGGAGGTGCCGGAGCGCTGCAGTCGACCGGGTTCAGGTCGGCCGGGGGCTGAGACGACGCCGGCACCTCGACCAGTCCCCGGGGGGTGCCCGCGGAGCAGGCCGGGACGTTGATGTTGGTCACCGACGCCGGCGTCGTGGCCATCGACCCGTCGAGCAGCGCGGCGCGGTGCTCCTCGATCCACTTCACCGCGAGTGCGGCCGCCTCGGCGTAGCCCTCGGCGTCGTTGATCCCGGCCGAGACGGCCAGCGCGGGGATCCCACGCTGGGCGCCGGCACGGGCGGCGCCCACCGTGCCCGACAGGGCGATGAACGCCCCGATGTTCTGCCCGGAGTTCACGCCGGTCACCACCAGCTGCGGCTTCTGCTCGATCCCGCCGTCGAGCGCCCACGCCACAGAGTCGGCGGGGAACCCGGCGACACCGGTGGCGTCGGTGCCGCTGATCATCGTGGTGGGCGTCGCGGTCAGCTCCCCGGGGGTGGTCTTGCCGCCGGCACCGCTCTGGTTGGTCGCCGGCGCCGACACGATCACCTCGGTGTCGGGCATCTTCTTCAGGGCGTTGACCAGGGCGTCGATCCCCTCGGCCCCGACGCCGTCGTCGTTGCTGACCAGGATCGTCAGCTTCTTCGGCGCCGTCGTGGTCGTCTTCTCGGTCGCGGTCGTCGTCGGCGATGAGTCGTCATCCGAACTGCACGCTGCCACCAGTCCGACCAGCGCCACTACGGCGAGCACGGCGACGGCGCCGCGAGCGGGGCGTAAGAGCCTCCCGGACCCTCGACGACGCACGCTCGTGGACGGATCGGTCGACGGCATCGGACTGCACCCCCTGTGGCGGCGACCCCCCTGGCCGCTCGGACCGCCACGCTACCGTGGCCGCCATGTTGGTCACGTTGCTCGGCACCGGTTCTCCCCTCCCCGACCCGGAGCGTGCCGGGCCCGCCACGCTGGTGCGGGCGGGAGGACTGGACCTGCTGTTCGACTGCGGTCGGGGCGTCCTCATGCGACTCGCCGCGGCGGGTTCGGGTCCCACGGCGTTGGCGACGGTGTTCCTCACCCACCTGCACTCCGACCACACCTCCGACCTCAACGACGTGATCACCACCCGGTGGGTCATGTCCATGGCGCCGTCCCCGCTCACGCTGGTCGGTCCCCCCGGGACGCAGGCCGTCGTCGACCGGACCCTCGAGATGCTGAGCGACGACATCGGCTACCGCATCGCGCATCACGACGACCTGACCGAGGGACCGCAGGTGCACGTGATCGAGGTGCTCGACGGTCCGGTCGAGCTACCGGCGCTGGCCGCTGCGGGCGTCGCGGTGACCGCGGCGCCGACCGACCACCGTCCGGTGACCCCGACCGTCGGCTACCGGATCGAACACGACGGTCGCTCTGCGGTGATCGCGGGAGACACCGTGCCCTGTGAGGGGCTCGACCGCCTGGTTGCGGGAGCGGGCGTCTACGTGCAGACCGTGATCCGCGAGGACGTGATCGCCCAGATCCCCCTGGCCCGCCTCCAGGACGTGTGCGACTACCACTCGACGGTGACCCAGGCCGCGCAGACCGCGGCGAGGGCCGGCATCGGGACGCTCGTGCTCACCCACATGGTGCCGGCACCGCCACCGGGCGGAGCCCAGGAGTGGATCGACGTCGCGACCGCGCACTTCGGCGGGACCGTCCTCGCCCCCGACGACCTCACCGCCGTCGAGGTGCGTCCCGCGACGGCGGGTTGATCCCGACCGGTTCCGGCGTTCGCGTTCCGATCAGCCCCAACTCGGTGATCCGGCGATAGGTTGACCCCGACCGATTCGGCCGAGACCCGAGGAGCCCCGACATGTCCGTCCGCCGCCAGCCCAGCCTGCTCTGGAGGATCCTCGTCACCCTCGGGATCGTGACCCTGACCGCCGCTGCGTGCAGCGACCCGGTGTGGGAGAAGGTCGAGGACACCGTCGGCGACACCGTGCCGCGTTCGACGATCCGATCGATCCTCGTCGGACTGCTCGCCGTGCACTCCCTGGAGTCGCTCCTCGTGTGGCGCTCCGCCCGGCGCCGCGGTGACGCCGGTCCGTTCCGCTGGGCCCTGGCCACCTTCGTGTGGGGCTTCCCGGTGATGGGCCGCCTGCGCCGCTCCCGCAAGGCCGAGGACATGGCGCTCGAGGCGGTCGCCCTGGCCGACGAGGCCCTCGCGTTGGCCGACGCGGCCTGATCCTCCCGCCCTCGTCCCGTTCCGGGGCGCGGAATCGACAGGACGTGTCGATCGCGACCCCAGTGTTCGGTATGCCGGGGTCAGAAGTGCCAGGGGAACGGCGACCAGTCCGGGTCGCGTCGCTCCAGGAACGAGTCGCGACCTTCGGCCGCCTCGTCGGTCATGTAGGCCAGGCGGGTCGCCTCCCCGGCGAACACCTGCTGGCCGACCAGGCCGTCGTCGATCAGGTTCAAGCTGAACTTCAGCATGCGCTGGGCGGTCGGAGACTTGCCCATGACCTTCCTCCCCCAGTCGAGCGCCACCCGCTCCAGGTCCTGGTGGTCGACCACGGCGTTCACCATGCCCATGCGGTGGGCGTCCTCGGCCGAGTACTCGTCGCCCAGGAAGAAGATCTCCCGAGCGAACTTCTGACCGACCTGACGAGCCAGGTACGCAGAGCCGAACCCACCGTCGAAGCTGGCGACGTCCGCGTCGGTCTGCTTGAAGCGGGCGTGCTCGCGGCTGGCGAGCGTGAGGTCGCTGACCACATGGAGGCTGTGGCCGCCGCCGGCGGCCCACCCGGGCACGACGCAGATGACCACCTTGGGCATCACCCGGATCAGCCGCTGGACTTCGAGGATGTGCAGCCGACCCGAGCGGGCCGGGTCGATGGCCTCGGCGGTCAGTCCCGGGTCGCCCGACGCGTCCTCGACGGTGTAGCGGTACCCGTCGCGTCCCCGGATGCGCTGGTCCCCTCCGGAGCAGAAGGCCCAGCCCCCGTCCTTGGGTGACGGCCCGTTGCCTGTCAGCAGGACGCACCCCACGTCCGGGCTCTGGCGGGCGTGGTCGAGCACCCGGTAGAGCTGGTCGACGGTGCGCGGCCGGAAGGCGTTGCGGACCTCGGGTCGGTTGAACGCAACCCGAACCACCCCGACGTCGACCGCCCGGTGGTAGGTGATGTCGTCGAGGTCCTCGAAGCCGGGCACCGGCGCCCACGCCTCGGGATCGAAGATCTCCGACACGGCCGGGGCAGAACCGCCCGGTCCGCTGGGGTCGAGTTCGTCGGAACGGGGCTCGGGGCGTCGATCGGACATGAGCAGAGTCTGTCAGGCGCCACCGGCCGTCCCGAGACGACGCGCCGAGCAGCGCGAAGCTGTGCCATGACCGATCCCGTCGCCACCGAATCGCTGCGCGAGCTGATGCCGCTCGGCGCGCTCCTGCAGTTCTCCGTGCTGAGCAGCACAGCCGAGCAGGTCGTGCTCAGCGCACCGTGGCAGCCCGAGCACTGCACCACGGGCGGGATCCTTCACGGCGGCTACATGATGGCGCTCGCCGATGCAGCCGGCGCGCTGTGCGCGTTCAAGAACCTCCCGCCCGACACGTGGACGTCCACGATCGAGTCGAAGACCAACATGATCCGCGCCGTCGCCTCCGGGACGGTGACCGCGACGAGCACTCCGGTCCACGTCGGGCGCACGACGATCGTCGTGCAGACCGACCTCACCCGCGACGACGGCAAGCTGGCGGCGCGCACCACCCAGACCCAGGCGGTGATGTCCGCGAGCTGAGCAGGAGGAACGAGCGAGCTACCGCTGCGAGCGCGACCCGCGCTGCGGCGGCCCAGCCGTCAGCTGACGCGGGGCTCAGCTCGCAGGATCAGCGAGTTCGGCCAGACGAGCCCGGAGCCCGGCCTCGTCACCGTCGATCTCCACCCGTTTGCGGCGCGCCCCGTGGCCTCCGACGATGGTGACCGCGGATCGGGCCACCCCGAACGCGTCGGCGAGCAGTCGACGCACCGCCTCGTTGGCACGACCGTCGACCGGCGGGGCCGACACCCGGACCGCCAGCGCCCCGTCGAACGTGCCGTCGATCGCGTCGCGGCGACCACCGGGTCGCACGTGCACGGCCAAGGTCAGGCTCATCGGGCCACCGCATCGACAGCAGCCGCGGCCTCCCCGTGCAGGGCGTCGACCAGCTCGACCAGCAGGTCGTCGGCCATGGCGTAGGGCATGTAGATGCAGACCCGACGGCAGTCCCCGGCGTAGCGACGGTGCACCAGGGATGCGACCTGCGCCGGTGTCCCCCGGACCGCGACCGTGGACAACAGGTCGTCGTCGATCAGGTCGCCGAGCGCGTCCCAGCGGCCCTCCCGCGTCAGCTGCTGGGCGCGGGGTTGGAGGTCGCCCCGCCCGGCACGTTCGAAGACCGGACGGTAGGCGGGGGTCGACACGTAGAAGCCGAGCAGCGCCCGGCACCCGGCATCGGCGACCGCCTGCTCGGCCGCGTCGCGGCCGCAGCACACGATCAGCTCCGGGAGCACCTCCAACGGCCCCAGCCGACTCGGGCGGTCGGTCCGACCCCGATCCACCGCCGGCAGGGTGACCTCGGTGAAGAACTCCTCCGAGGTCACCGGCATGACCGCCAGCGCGTCGGCCACCTCGGCGGCCATCGCGGTCAGGCGCGGACCGAGCGCACCGACGGCGATGCGGGGCGGGCCGGCGGGGTGCGGCGGCGGCGAGAACATCGGCGACATCCGGGTGTGGGTCCGGAACGGGCCCCGGTGCTCGAGCGGCACGCCGTCTTGCCAGGTGCGGAACACCGAGCGCACCGCCTCGACGGCGTCGCGCATCCGTTCGACCGGACGGTCGAAGTCCACCCCGAAGCGACCCTCGATGTGCGGGCGGACCTGGGTGCCCAGACCCAACGTGCAGCGACCGCCGGACAGGACGTGCAGGTCCCAGGCCGCGTGGGCCATGTGCACCGCGTTGCGGGGGAAGGCGATCGCCACGTTGGTCATGACCGACAGGTCGGTCGCGGCTGCGGCAAGGGCCAACGGGATGAAGACGTCGTGGGGACCTTCGAAGGTGAACACCCCGTCGACGCCCGCAGCCTCGAGTCGACGGGCCTCCGATCCGGCGTCCTCCAGTCCGTAGACCGCGGCGAGCACCTCCATCACCACCCCCCGACCGTGCGGGGCGGCAGGACCGGGACCGCGCTCAAGCTCGAGCCGAGCGGACCAGTCGACCGGGGCGGGACCCGGTGGACTCGTCGTCGAGTCGGACCGGCTCCCCGGCGCAGATGGTGGCGGCGAACCCGGTGGCCCGCTGGATCAGCCGCCGACCTCCGGCCGGCAGGTCGTGGACCATCTCGGGCGGGGACAGGCGCAGGCCGTCCAGGTCGATGACGTTGAGGTCGGCCCGGAGTCCCGGGGCCACCACCCCGCGGTCGTCGAATCCGTAGAGCGCTGCGGTCCGGCTCGTCTGCATGGCCACGACCTGCTCGAGGGTGAAGCGGGCGCCGCGGTCGCGGTCACGGGACCAGTGGGTGAGCATGTAGGTCGGGAGGCTGGCGTCGCAGAGGATGCCGCAGTGGGCCCCGCCGTCGCCCAGACCGAGGACCGTGTCGTCGCGGTCGAGCATCTCGCGCATGGCCTCGAAGTCGCCGTGGGAGTAGCCGAGCATCGGGAAGTAGAGGAGCTCGGTGCCGTCACGGCCGAGCATCAGGTCGTAGGTGACCTCTTCGGGCCGTCGACCCTCCCGCGCCGCGATGGCGGCGACGCTGCGTTCGGGAGCAGGTTCGTAGTCGGGCGGGTCGCCGAGGGGGAACAGCTTCTGGAAGCTCGACAGGAGATAGGCGCCGAAGCCGGACCGGGTGACCTCCTCGGAGAGGATCGCCTCACGTCGCTCGGGCGTGCGCAGCTCGGCGACACGCTCGGCCAGGGGCAGATGGGCGATCTCGCGGTACGCCCTGTGGGTGATGAACGGGTGCACCGACGACTCGAACCCGAACAGCAGGCACGCCGGGCGCCCGGCGACCTGCGGGACGATGCGCGCCCCGGCGGCGTTCGCGTCCGCGGCCCGGTCGAGCAGCTCTCGCCACTGTTCGGGTCGGACGTCGTTCTGGAGGCATCCGAAGGTGACCGGACGCCCGGTTCGCCGCGAGATCTCGATCATCCAGTCGAACTCGGGCGTGGGGTCGATCATGTCGCTGGCCACACCGAACACGCCGGTGCCCGCCGCGCCGAGCGCGTCGCCCAGCCCGAGGAGCTCCTCGACCTCGGCGGTGGTGCCGGCGGCCAGCTCGCCGTCCTTGGCCCGGTGCAGGACGGTGCGGGTGGTGGTGAAGCCGACCGCACCGGCCCGCAGCCCCTCCTCGACCAGCTTGGACATGAGTGCGATGTCCTCGGCGGAGGCCGGTTCGTTGGCCGCGCCCCGCTCCCCCATCACGTAGCCGCGGACCGCACCGTGGGGGATCTGGGCCGCGACGTCCATGACCCGGGGCATCGAGTCGAGCTCGTCGAGGTACTCGGGGAACGACTCCCAGTTCCAGCTCATCCCCTCGGCCAGGGCGGTGCCGGGGATGTCCTCGACTCCCTCCATCAGCTGGATCAGCCAGTCCCGACGGGCCGGGTCCGCGGGAGCGAAGCCGACGCCGCAGTTGCCCATGACCACGGTGGTGACGCCGTGCCAGCCCGACGGAGTCATCTCTGGGTCCCAGGTGGCCTGCCCGTCGTAGTGGGTGTGGATGTCGACGAAGCCAGGTGTGACCAGACGGCCGTCCGCGTCGATCTCGCGGTGACCGGCGGACCCCTGACCCGGTTCGGTCACCCCGACGATGCGGTCGCCGTCGACGACGACGTCGGCAGGTCGCGCCGGTGCCCCCGTGCCGTCGACGAGCAGCCCGTTGCGGATGGTCAGATCGGCCACACCAGTCCCCCTATCGTTCTGTAGTGCGAGATCCACACGTTCGCCTGGATCTCGCACTACAGAACGATAGGGGTGCTACGGGGTGGCGGGGGCGAGGAGTCCGGCGGCGTTGTCGTGCAGCACGAGCCGCTGGTCCGCCGCGGACAGCTCCTTGACCTCGGGGAGGTAGTCGAGCGGGCGCGGCATCCCCTCGATGTGGGGCCAGTCGGAACCGAACACGACCCGGTCCGCCCCCATCTGCTCGACGACCGACACGACGTCGTCCTCCCAGAACGGGTTGATCCACACCTGGGCCCGGAACATGTCGACGGGGTCGTCGGGGAACCACCCGGCGACCTTGTGGGCCATCGAGCGCGCCTTGCGGAACAGGTCGGGCAGGAACTCGGCTCCGTTCTCGACCGAGACGATGCGCAGGTTCGGGTAGCGCACTAGGTGGTTCTCGAGCAGCATCGACAGCAGGAAGTCCTTGATGGCCTGTTCGATGGCGAAGAACTTGATCGACGGGGTGAACCCACCCGAGAACGATGCCGAGAACCCGTCGGGGGCGTAGCCGTTGGAGCTGACCCCGCCGTCGCCGGCGTGCAGGACCAGCGGAACCCCCGACTCGTCGAGCAGCCCCCAGAACCGGGCGAACCGCGGGTCGAACGGCGAGACCCGACCGAGCACCGTGGTCGGCGCGGCGGGGCGCATGACGATCAGCCGGGCGCCGGCGTCGAGCGCCCACTGCAGCTCGTCGACGGCCCAGTCCGGATCGGCCAGGGTGATGTACGGAGCGGCGAAGATGCGGCCGCGGTGAGCGAAGCCCCAGTCGTCCTGCACCCAGCGGTTGAACGCCCGGAACGTGACGCAGCATGCCTCGGGGTCGGCGGTGAGCAGCTCCTCGTAGATCATTCCGAGCGTCGGGAACATCCAGCATGCGGCCAGGCCCTGCTCGTCGAGGGTGGCGACGCGGGCGTCGCGGTCTCGGTACTCGGGTCGGATCGGCTCCCGGTCGGTCAGGAAGCTGAGCGGGTCACGGCCGTCGGGGTTGCCCCGGAAGTAGTCGTGCATCGCCCCGGCCCGGACGACCGGGTCGAAGGTGGCGTTGGTGACCGCCCGGCTCACCCGGCCGCCGACCACGTGGTACTTGCGCCCGTCGATGTCGCACCATCGCACGGTGCGGTCCGCCCACGCCGGGTCGCGGTGGCGGGTGAAGGCGTCGAGCGCCTCGTAGTAGTGGTTGTCGGCGTCGATGACCGGTTCGTCGTGCACGGTGGGACCCCCTGGGACCCACTCTAGGTTCCGCTCCGGCGCCGACGTCCCGGCTGGGAGGGCCCGACGCGATCGGACTCAGACGTGCTCAGGAACCTCGCCCGACTCCAACGGAGTGGTCCCCGAGGCTCCGGGGGCGGCGTCCGGGTCGGCTCCCTCCGTCGCAGCCGCCGCGGTCCGCGCCGATCGACCGAGGATCTCGATGACCGCCAGCACCACCAGGGCGCCGATGGCGATCCAGAGGACGGCGCCGGCTGACGGCTGGTCCATGACCAGGAACACCAGCAGCGCCCCGATCCCGACCACCGCACGCAGCGCCATCAGGTTGCGTCCGACGAACGCCGGTACCGGGCCCAGATCGACTCCGGTGCGGTCGACCCCGCTGCCCGCGGCCCCGACCAGGCGGGACACCGCGGTGCGGAACCTGACCGCCGGGCCGCTCGGCCCCGTGACCAGGGCGACGACCAGGATGAGCAGGCCCAGCACCAACACGGTGCGACCGCCGCCACGCAGGAACCGGCTGATCGTGTCGAAGAACGTCTCGTTGACCGGAATCGACACCCCCGGCGGCAGCGCGTTCAGGTACAGCATCCGACCCAGAGCGACACCGACGAGCAGCAACAGGGACCCGATGACCCAGCCGCTCGCCGCGTGGACCAGGCCCTTGCGGCGATCGGGCGCGGCCAGGATCCCGGCTCCGAGGATGAGCAGGGTGAGCCACGGGAGGATGGTGGCCAGGCGGTCGAAGATCCCGAACGCGGTCTGGACCTGGGCGATCGTGTCGGACTGCATGACGTCGAGGTCGACCTTGGGGACCGCGATGTTCCCGACGAAGGGCACCCCGGCGTCGGTCAGCTGCTTCTGGACCTCCTTGAGGGTGTCGGTGAGGTCCACCGACACCACGCCCTTGCGCCCGTTGGAGACGGTGAGCACCTGTTCGACCTGCTCCTGGGCGATCCGGTTGGCCCGGTCCCACAGCTCGGCGACCTTGTCGCTGGTCACCACCCGGTGGATCACCTCGCTGATCAGGTTCTTCAACCCGGCGGTGATCGGCGCGGCCAGCGGGGCGGCGCGCTCGGGCAGGACGTTGGCGACCTCGGCCTGGATGTCGACCTGGGCGTAGAGGACCTTCTCGAGACGGGCCTCGATGGCCCGCTGGATGTCCTGGTCGCGGATCAGCGGGGCGACGGTCTCGACGTAGCGGTCGGTGTCGGTGATGGTCCGGTTGAGCCACAGCGACGTGACCGACACCGGCACCAGCAGCGACCCGACGACGATCAGGACCCACGACGCGAACCAGCGGCCGCGGTGGCGGGGCCCAGCGACTGCACCGGCGGAGCCGGTCGCTTCCAGCTCCTGCTGGAGTCGTTCGTTCTCGGCCCGGAGACGGGCCAGTTCGCTGTCCGGGGCGTCGCCGGTCGCCGGCTGCTCCGATGTCGGGGTGTCGTCCTGGGCCATGGGCGCGACGCTACCCGTACAGCCTCTCGGAACGACTCACCCCGCCGGGGTGAGGTGGCGATCGGTCGGTGTCGTATCCGCGTTCACCGGATCGGACCCGGACGCGCCGACGGCGACACCCGACCGAGGTCGGGTGTCGCCGTCGAGCTGCGATCGATGGTCCGGATCAGACGGCGCGGACGTTCTGGGCTTCGTCGCCCTTGCGGCCGGGACCGACCTCGAACTCGACCTTCTGTCCCTCTTCCAGGTTGCGGTAGCCGCTGCCCGCGATCTGGGAGAAGTGGACGAAGATGTCCTCGGAGTTGTCGTCACGGCTGATGAAGCCGTAACCCTTCTCGGAGTTGAAGAACTTGACGGTTCCCGTTGCCACGGTATGACTCGTTTCTCCCCGCTGAGCGGGGCCTGATTGCGCAACGGGGTGCCGACGGTTCCGGCACCCCGAGGACTAGCGGTTCGCTGTTCGGATCCCGCCGGTGATCCGACGGTGCGTCCACCCTACCCCAGACCGGGGACGGTCCCGCCTTCGGCTCGGTCACGTCGGGGCACACGGCAGTTGGCCGGTGCGCTGCGACCGGGTGCCTCAGCCTCCGACCAGACGGTCCGAGACGTCGAGCGCGGCGTCGATCACCGCCAGCCCGGAACGCAGGTCGTCCTCGGAGATCACCAACGGCGGAGCGACGTGCAGCCGGTTGAAGTGGGCGAAGGGCCAGACCCCACCCGACTTGCAGGCCGACATCACCTCGACCATCGGCGCCGCATCGGCGCCGGCCGCGTTGAACGGGACCAACGGCTCGCGGGTCCCGCGGTCGCGGACCAGTTCGATGGCGAAGAAGCACCCCATGCCGCGCACCTCACCCACCGACGGGTGCCGATCGGCCATCTCGACCAGGGCCGGGGCGATGACGTCGTCGCCGAGCCGGCGGGACCGCTCGACGATGCCGTCGCGTTCGAAGATCCCGATGCTCGCCACCGCGGTCGCGCACGCCAGGGGGTGACCGCTGTAGGTGAGCCCGCCGGGATACGGACGCTCGGCGAACGTGGCGGCCACGTCGTCGGAGATGAGCACACCACCGAGGGGGACGTAGCCGGAGTTCACACCCTTGGCGAAGGTCAGCAGGTCCGGCTCCACCCCCCAGCGGTCGACGGCGAACCACTCACCGACGCGACCGAAGCCGACCATGACCTCGTCCGCGATCATCAGGATCCCGTGGCGGTCGCACAGCTCGCGCACTCCGGCCAGGTACCCGTCGGGCGGCACCAGCACCCCGTTTGTACCGACGACGGACTCGAGCACGATCGCGGCGACGGTGTGCGGGCCCTCCATCTGCACGACGTCGGCCAGGTGCGCGAGCGCCCGTTCGCACTCCTGCTCGTCGGTGGCCGCTCCGAACGAGGAGCGGTACGGGTACGGCCCGAAGAAGTGCACCACCCCCGGCGCACCCGGCTCGGACGCCCAGCGGCGCGGCTCGCCGGTCAGCGTGATCGCGGTGGCGGTGGCGCCGTGGTAGCTGCGATAGGCGGCCAGCACCTTCTGGCGTCCGGTGTGGAGGCGGGCCATCCGCACGGCGTTCTCGTTGGCCTCGGCTCCGCCGTTGGTGAAGAACACCCGGTTGAGGGCACCGGGCGCGTGCTCGGCGACCAGGCGAGCCGCCTCGGTGCGCACGTCGTTGGCGAACGGTGGAGCGACGGTGCACAGCGTGTCGGCCTGGGCCTTGATCGCGGCGATCATGTCGGGGTGCTGGTGGCCCAGGTTCAGGTTCACCAGCTGGGAGGCGAAGTCGAGGTACCGGTTGCCCTCGTTGTCCCAGAACCAGGCGCCGTCACCACCGGCGATCGGCATCGGTGAGATCAGGTCCTGGGCGGACCAGGAGTGGAACACGTAGCGGCGGTCCGCCGCGGTGCTCTCGGCGTTGGACGCGGCGGCCAGGTCGGCGGGGGTGGTGCTCACGGCCGTCACGTTAGGACGACGGTGACGGCGACGTCCGGGCGGTGCTAGCCATCGGGCCCATGTCCGACACCCCGCGCTCCGAGCCGGTCCTCCTCGTCGACGACGACGCCGGCGTCCGAACCCTCACGTTCAACCGGCCCGAGGCGCTCAACGCCTTCAACCAGGAGCTCTGGTACGCGGCCGCCGACGCCCTGGAGGACGCCGCGGCCGACGACCACGTCCGGTGCGTGCTGGTCACCGGCAACGGCCGGGCGTTCTCGGCCGGCCAGGACCTGGGCGAGATGGCCGACCCGACCGTCTTCGAGGGCCAGGAACCCGGCTACCAGCGGTACATGCCGGTGCTCGAGTCGTTCCCCAAACCGATCGTCGCCGCGGTCAACGGCGTGGGGGTCGGCATCGGCCTGACCATGCTGTTGCACTGCGACATCGTCCTCATGTCCGACCAGGCCCGGCTCAAGGTCCCGTTCATCTCCCTCGGTGTGACCACCGAGGCCTCGGCCAGCCTCCTGATGCCGGCGACGATGGGCTGGCAGCGGGCCGCCGAGGTGCTCTTCACCGAGCCGTGGATCGGTGCCGATCAGGCCGTCGCCGACGGCATCGCGTTGCGGGCGGTCCCCCACGACCGGCTGCTCGACGAGGCCCGGGCGCTGGCGGGCCACATCGGCGGACTGCCGCTCGGACCGCTGCTGGCCACCAAGGCGCTCATGCAGGCCGGACGGGCCGACGCGGTGGCCGCGGCGCGGACCCGGGAGGTCGCGGAGTTCGAACACCTCGTCCGGGCGATGGCCGGCTGAGGCTCCCGCGCCACGGCCGGTCGCATGGGCCGGACGGCCCGTTGTCGACCACAGGCTCAATCCGCGCCAGCGGCGCGTCGACACAGACCACATGGTCAGAGGTCGCGGTCGATTCCTCCGTGTGCTCGTCGCCGGCGCCGCGCTCCTGCTCGTCCTCGCGGCGTGCACGCCACCACCCCCTGCGGCCGGCTCGGACGATCCACCGGCGGCGCAGCCGACGACCGCGCCGACCACGACCGCTCCGCCGGAGACGACGCTGGACTGGACCACGGTCCGCAGCGGCCCGATCGACGGGTTCGACATCACGCTGCGGTTCGCGGCGACGCTGCCCGCGGACCAGGTCCAACCGGTGATCGACTCGTTCAACGCAGCCGCCACGCGTTGGGAGCAGGTGATCACCGCCGACCTCGCCCCCTACTCCCCCAGCGGGTTCGACGGCTGCGACGACGCGGGACCGGTCGGCACGATCGACGACGTGGTGATCGACGTCTCGGTCGGTCCCGGCGACGGCCCCGGCGAAGTTCTGGGATCGGCGGGGTTCTGCCTCCGCACCGGCACCCTGGCCCGCGCCGGCATCATGCACTTCGACGCCGCGGACGTCGGCACGTGGCTGGCGAACGGACGCTTCGAGCGGGTCGTGCTGCACGAGATGGGTCACGTCCTCGGCATCGGCACGATGTGGCCCTACGCCGGGCTCCGCGACACGACCGAGCCCACCGACCCCCGCTTCACCGGACCGGACGCGGTGGCCGAGTGGAACGCCCTGAGCGCATCGACCGACACCGGCGTCCCGATCGAGGCCGGCGGCGGACCCGGCACCGCGCTCGCCCACTGGCGCGAGTCGACGTTCCGAAGCGAGCTGATGACCGGGTGGATCTCGCCGGGGCCCTCACCGTTGAGCCTCCTGTCGATCGCGTCGCTGGCCGACCTCGGCTACACCGTCGACGTGGACGGGGCCGACCCGTACACGCTCGGCTCGGTCATGACCGATGCCCTCTTCCCCGGCACCGAGGCGCACGGGGCATCGGCCGGGCTGGGCTCCGGGTTCGTCCTGCTCACCCCGGACGGCCCGCTCGGCAGCGACTGAGCGCCGCCGCCCGGTTCGCCGACCACGAGGTCGACTCCAGAAGTAGGGTCGACCCATGGTGGATCTGACGATCGCGGCGATCCCCTTCTTCTGGGGTTCGATGGGGGCCGAGGCGCTGTACCTGAAGCGGGCCCGCGACGCCGGCGCCGCGCCGTCCGCCGGGGACTACGAGTGGCGCGACACCGCCACCAGCTTGGGGATGGGCGTGGCGAGTCTGGTGGTTCCGGCCGTCACCCGGCCGATCTTCAAGCGGTTCGACGTCGTCGACGGGCGGTACCGCCGGACGGTGCTGGGGGTTGCGGGAGCCGCGGCCGTCGCTGCGGTCGCCGCCGACGCGATCGCCCGCAGCCGCGAGTTGGCAGCCGGCGAGGTCAGGGACTCGTCGACCGACGCGGGCCGAGGCGCCGACGGCGCCCGCCGCGACGGTTCACACCGCGACAGCCCGGACCGGGACCTGTCCGACTCGGGGCCCGACGTCGTGGACCCACCGCGTCGACGGACCCACGACCTGTGGAAGCGGGTGGCCGGGAGCTCCGCCGCGGCGGCGATCGGAGCGGCCGGGGCGATGATCGCCGGCACCTGGGCGACGCGCACCACCGCCCGCAGGCTCTACGACCGACGCGTCCTTCCCGACCTGGGCACCGGCGTGTTGGCCCATGCGGTGGCGATCCTGGGGTGGGACTTCATCTACTACTGGAACCACCGGTTCATGCACACCAGCCGCTACATGTGGGCGCTGCACGTGGTGCACCACTCGAGCGAGCGCTACAACCTGTCGACCGCCCTGCGTCAGCCCGTCGCCGACTCGCTCGGTACCTTCGTCCCCACCGGAGCGTTGGGCCTGTTGGGCGTGCGACCCGAGATCGTCGAGACCGCCCGGGGCGTCAACCTGATCTACCAGTTCTGGATCCACTCGACGGTCATTCCCAAGCTCGGGCCGTTCGAGCGCTGGTTCAACACCGCGTCGCACCACCGCGTGCACCACGGCAGCAACCGCAGGTACCTCGACCGCAATCACGGCAGCATCCTGATCATCTGGGACCGACTGTTCGGGACGTTCGAACCCGAGGACGACGACGAACCGGTCGTGTACGGGTTGACCAAGAACGTCAACTCGTTCAACCCGGTCACGGTCATGACCCACGAGTACGTCGACATCGCCCGGGACGTCGCCGGATCCGACACCTGGGGTGACCGACTGTCGTTCGTCTTCCGTGGACCGGGATGGGCCTACGACCGCCACCGCGAACGGGGAACGGTCGGCCACCACATCGCCGAGGAGGCCGCTCCCCTCGCGGGGTGAGCACCGCCCCGAACTTGTAGCTCCCGGTCGTCCCCACGACCTCCCAGCTACAAGTTCCCTCGGCCTCGTCGATGTTGTAGCTCCCGGTCGCCCACACGACCTCCCAGCTACAAGTTCGGTGGGCTGTCAGTAGCCCGACTCGGCCACCTCGATGCGTCCGCCGCGCGCCGCGTCGAGGAACAGGTCGAAGTCCCGGTGCACCTGAAGCACATACGCCATGGCGAACGAGGAGATGGCGTCGTCGAAGCGCTGGCCGCGGCCCAGGTAGCTGGCGATCGCGATGCGCGATCCCGAGCGGGCGTGCGCACGGGCGAGGGTCCACGCGCACAGCAGCAGGTACGCCTCGGTCATCGGCTCCGAGATCTTCTCGAGGTTGATCGTGCCCTTCATGTCCCGGAACTGACGGATGTAGAAGTCGTGGTGACCGACGTTGGCCCATCCGAGGAACTGGTCCGACGCCGCCTGCATCAGGTGCTGGCCGACGACCACCCGGTGGCCCTGGTTCTCGTATGCGATCGGGTCGACGTACGGCTCGAGAACCGAGTGCTCGGCCTCCTTGATCTGCAGGATCATTAGGTCGTCGTCGTCTCGGCCGCGCACCAGGGCGATGTAGCAGCGGGTGCCGACGCTGCCGACCCCGACGACCTTGAGCGCGACGTCGATCAGCTCGTAGCCGCCCAGCAGCACCCGGAGGTAGTCGGGCACCGACTCCAGGTACTCGCCGAACAGGCCGATCACGTTCTGGTGCATGGCCGCGGCGGTGTCGGCTGACATGGAGTCGTCGAGTCGCATCACCAACGGCGGCTGGTGCACGAAGCGCCGTCGACCGTCGACGACCTCGGTGTACTTGGCGATCGCCCGGCCGACGTCGTTGAGGCGGGCCTTGCGGAACTGCTTCTCGATCGCGGCGCGGTTGTCGTCCTTGGCCAACGCGAGCAGCTGCTCGTCGGTCACCTTGGAGTACCAGACGGCCATCCGTCCCTTTGAGGCGAAGTCCGCCATCGACACCCGGTATCCGAAACCGACGGCACGGGCGAGACGGCGTTGGGCGTCGGTGTCCCACCCTCGGTCGGCCGCCATGAGCACCGCGCTGACCGCCAGGCGCTTCACGTCCCACTCCCAGGGCCCCGGATGGGTCTCGTCGAAGTCGTTGCAGTCGAACACCAGCGCCCGCTCGGGCGAGCCGAACAGACCGAAGTTCGACAGGTGCGCGTCACCGCAGAGCTGGGCCTGGATCCCCGTGCTCGGCGTCGTCGCCAGATCTGCCGACATCACCGCGGCGGATCCCCGGTAGAACGCGAACGGGCTGGTCAACATCCGGGCGTGGCGGACCGGGACCAGGAAGGGGAGCCGGTGCTCCTCCTGGCGCTGAAGGATCTCGACCGGATCCCGTGCGTCGGTCATCTCCCACAACGACTGGATGGTGCGGGGGCACGCCTTGCGACGCGAGCGTCCCCACTCCCGGTGCTGGGTCGGGTCGAGGTGATCCCGCATGGGCGGCGCGGGGACGGCGGGGACGGCAGCGGCGTCCGAGGTGTTCGAGAGCACGCGGTCAGCCTACGGAACCGCCGGTCGATCCCGACGGTGCTCCCACTGCGCAGTGCCCGGTGCTCACCGGACCTCCCTCCGGGGTCAGCGGGCGGGTCAACGCCGAGGCGTCCATCGCCTCGGCTACCGTTCGAGCCCTGATGGCCGGGACCGTGGTGCTGCTCGATGCCGACACCGTGGCCGGATGGCGCCGGGTCGCACCGTCGCTCGGTCAGCTGCACCACGCCATCGCGGATCTCCGTTCCCAGCATCCCGACGTCACCGTGGCCGTCGTCGCCGACGCCTCGATCAAGTGGGCGCTGCCGGCCGACGAGCAGCCGGCGTTCGAGCAGGACATCGTGACCCGGGCCGTGGTGTGCGCTCCGGCCGGGACCCGCGACGGCACCTACGGCTGGATGCTGGCGGTGGTCGAGCGGGCACGGCGGGACGCGGAGCGGGTGCTCGTGGTCACCGACCGGGCGCTTGGCGGCGTGCCGGTGGTGCGGCTCACCCACGCCGAGGGGCATTTCCGCTTCGACCTCGACGGAGCGACGGTGCGCGACGTCACCCCGTCGAACCCGCACCGACGTCGCGGCCGTCACCGCTCCTAGCCACCACCCCTGAGCCACCGGCACGGGCACACCCCCCGGTACGCTCGACCCCGACGCCCGACGACGAGCACATCGCCGGGCACGAACTCGAGCAGGAGGGACACGTGCCCGAACCACAGACCCCGGTGCACTGGCTGGACACGGCCGGGACCCAACAGGGACCCGAGCCGTGGGAGACGGTGCAGGCCCGGGTCGCCCACGCCCAGATCCCGCCGAGCACCCAGGTGTGGTGGGACGGCGCTCCCGGTTGGATGCCCTTCGACCAGGTCGAGGCGGCCCCCGCGCCGGCGCCGGCGCCGGCGCCCACACCCACTCCCACACCGACGCCCGACGCAACGGTGACGCTGGCCGGATCCGCACCCGCCGAACCGACGACCGCCGAGCCGACCGCGGCAACACCCACACCGGCGGGCGCATCGGCAGCCCCGACGGGAGCCTCGGCCGCACTGATGAGCGGCCTCAGCGACCAGGAGCTCGACGACGAGTTCATCGGGCTCGTCGGGCGCAGCTGGGAGCTGTACAAGGACACCGAGTTCGCCACCTCGATCGACGAAGCCACCCTCGGCGGCGTCATCACCGCCCTGGTCGACTGCGGGTTCGTCCTGATCGACCTCGAGACCGCCGGCGCCGCACCGGTCGTCACGACCACGACAACGACCGGCACGGCCGAACCGGTCGTGACCGGCGCCGGGCACCAGCTCCGCTTCGAGGAGCCCGAGACCCAGTCCCGGGTGACCGTGCAGCTCGAGCACCTGACCCCCGATGTGGCCACCGCCAAGATCATCGGTCACCGGGCCAACGCCGTCATCGGCTACGGGCAACGGGTCAAGGAGTTCAACAAGGTCGGCCAGGCGCTGCGCCAAGAGGTCCAGAGCTCCATGATCGTGTCGCCGGAGCCGGGAACCGTGAGCTTCGACGCGGATCTGTCATCCGGGTACGTGTACGCCCAGATCGACCTGCTGCTCGAGCTCGACCGCTACGTGTCCGAGGACCTGTCGGTCGACCACGACCTCCTCCGGCGCCACCTGGCGTCGGTCGTCTACACCATGAAGACATTCGTCCAGATGCGATTCGGGAGCTGACCGTGGGCCTGTTCAACTCGATGGCGAACTACGCGCACAAGTCCGAGCTGCGCGAGTCAAAAGACGAGATCGTCTGCGGAGAGATCATCCGCGGCCTGTCGCACCAGGGGTGGCGGCCGTTCCGCATCGTCGCCCACTCCGACCGCCAGCAGATGGGCTTCAAGGTGCCCGGCGATCCGGTGCTGTCGGCCGCCTACCTGGTGGTCGACCGCCGCAGCGGGTCCGGGGCGCTGACCCAGGCGATGGGGTCCAAGACCTCGATCGGCTTCCTGGCCGAGATGCGCAACAAGGTGTCGGACCCCGACGACCTGGCCACCATGTGGAAGACCGACCTGGCCAACCTGTTCAAGCTTCCCGTCGCCGGTGAGGTGCGCATCAACCACCAGCTCAACACCGTGAACGCCAAGACCTACCACCTGGTCGACCTCGACCAGTACGTCCAGGGCCACTCGGTGAGCGCCGAGCCGCTCGTCGGGTGGATCGTCGGCCAGTTCGACGCCCTCCGCGAGCAGCTCCGCCCGCTCAAGAAGTAGCGGGCCCCACCGGAGCCTCGAGGCCCGCCGGCCTCGCCAACCTGGGGACCACCCGGGCCGTCAGGCGCAGGGCATCCAGTCGTGGTCGTCGGGGACCAGGTCGCTCGCCGCGGCCGGGCCCCACGTCCCTGGGTCGTAGGCGATGACGGGCGGACGGTCCGACAGCAGCGGCTGGACGACCCGCCACGCCTCCTCCACGGTGTCCTGGCGGGCGAACAGCCGGGAGTCACCCTCGATCACGTCACCGATGAGGCGCTCGTAGGCCGGGGCACCCGAGAACGCGTGCCGCTCATCGACGTCCAGATCGACGGTGCGGCTCGACATCTCGTCGCCGGGGACCTTGGCCTGCATCTCGATGCGCAGGAACGAGTCGGGCCCCAGACGGAATCGGAACCGGTTGGGCTCGGGGTCGTCGACCGGACCGGCGAACAGCGGCCGCGGCGGCTCGCGCAGGGTCACCACCGCCTCGGTCGCAGTCACCGGGAGCGACTTGCCGGCCCGGATCAGGAACGGCACCCCGGCCCACCGCCAGTTGTCGATCTCGAGTGGCAGCGCCACGAAGGTCTCGGTGTCGGAGTCGGCCGCCACGCCCGACTCGGCCCGGTAGCCGTCGTACTGGCCCCTCACGACGCGACCCGGATCCGCGACACGGGTGGCGCGCAGCACCTTGGTGTACTCGTCCCGGAGCGCGTCCGCGTCCTCGGACACCGGCGGTTCCATGGCGAGCAGGCAGAGCATGTGCAGGAGGTGGTTCTGCACGACGTCGCGCACCGCGCCGACGGTGTCGTAGAACGCCCCGCGACCCTGCACGTCGAAGCTCTCGGCCATGGTGATCTCGACCCGCTCGATGTGGCGTCGGTTCCAGATCGGCTCCAGCAGCGAGTTGGCGAAGCGGAACACCAGCAGGTTGAGCACCGGCTCCTTGCCGACGAAGTGGTCTATGCGGAACACCCGGTCCTCGGGCAGCCTCGCCAGCACGATCCGGTTCAGCTCCTCCGCCGACTCCAGGTCCCGGCCGAACGGCTTCTCCAGCACGACCCGGGCGGTGTCGGTGACCCCTATGCGAGCGAGGCCCTCGGTGACGGTCTCGAACATCGACGGCGGGATCGCCAGATAGCACACAGGAAGTCGCGCCGATCCGAGCGCTGAGCGCAGGCGGTCGAAGGTGTCCTCGGAGCGGTAGTCACCCGAGATGTAGTCGAGGCGTCCCAGCAGATCCGCCAGCACCGCGGCGTCGACGGTGAGGCCCGACTCGGCCAGCGACCCGCGGACGCGGTCCTCGAGTTGGGCCAGGGTCCACTCGGAGCTGGCCACGCCGATCACCGGGCCCCGCAACCTCCCCTGTTCGACCAGCGCGTAGAGCGCAGGGAAGAGCTTCTTGTAGGCGAGATCGCCCGTGATCCCGAACAGGACGAGGGCATCGGCGTCGGTCGCGCTCATGGGCGGACCCTACCGGCCACCCCGTCGAGCGCGACCGTCACACACTCCTCACACCTCGCGGCTCGGACGATCATCTCCGGGGTCGACATTCGACCCATGAGCAAGCTGGTCCTGAGCCGACGACAGGTGCTGGTCGCAGCCGCGGCGTGCGGCCTGGTCGGCACCGCGTCCTGCTCGGGTGGGACCGATGCAGGCGCGGGGGATCACCCCGGCTCGGGCCGGCCGGGCGCGTCACCGACGACGGCACCGTCGGACCTGCCCGACGGTGTGGCGGTGGCCCGAAGGTTCGCGTTCGCTCCCACCGTCGCACTGATCGAGCTGGCGCGAGGTGACGCCACGGCCTTCTTCGACCAACAGCTCGACCCGTCCCTCCCGGAGCGCCCCGAGGTGGCGGCCCTCCTCTCGGCCACGGATCCGGGGGACGTGCCCACCGAAGGTGGTCCTGCGGCGCGGCGAGCAGCGTTGGGCGCGTTGGTGTCCTCGACGCTGGCTGCTGGAGCGTGGTCGACCGGGCAGCTCCGAGCGGTGATGACCGACTTCTGGGCCGACCACCTGCACGTCAGCTCGAGCCTGGCCCCCGAGGTCCTGTTCACCCCTGCCTACCGCCGACTCCTCAGCGACGGGGCGCTCGGCCGCTTCGACGACCTGCTCGTCTCGTCGGCCCGCAGCGCAGCCATGCTGATCTCGCTCGACAACGCGTCGAGCCGGGCCGACGGCGGGCGCGTCCCCAACGAGAACTACGGCCGGGAGCTGCTCGAGCTGCAGACCGTCGGTCTGATCGGATCCGACGGCCGGTCGGTGTCGGGTCGCGACGCGGACGCTCCGTACTCCGAGGACGACGTCAAGGCGGTCGCCCACGTGCTGAGCGGCTGGAGCCTGGAGCGCGGCACCCGCCGGTTCGCCTTCCGACCCGCCTGGCACGACCTCGGACCGGCCGCCGGCGCCGACGTCCTGGGTTGGACCCCGGCGGGTTCGGGCGAGCAGGACGGCGAGGACCTGCTGCGCCATCTGGCGCAGCACCCGGCGACCAGCCGGCACATCACCTGGAAGCTCGCGCGGCGCTTCGTCGCCGACGACGTGGCCCCCGACGACGAGATCGTCGACGAGCTGGCCGGCATCTACCGCGAGGGCGACACCGACATCGGCCCGGTGCTCCGCCGGATCGGCGCACTGGTCGGCACCGGCGACCGATCGTTGCCGACCGGTTCGGGCGCCAAGCTCCGTCGACCGCTCGACCTGGTCGCCGCGATGCTCGGCAGCACCATCGCCGTGCCCGATCCCGCCACGTGGCAGGCGGCGCTCCGGCCGATCGGGCGGCTCCTCCAGTCGCTCGGCCAGGTCCCGATGGGGTGGCCGGCCCCCGACGGCTTTCCCGAGGTCGCCGGAGCGTGGTCCGGCCCCGGAGCGGTCATCGGCCGTTGGAACCTCGCCTCCGCCGCCGCCGGAGGGTTCGACGTGTTGAGCGCCGATCCGGCGGTCGCCCCGCTCGTCGGCGACGAGCTCGTGACGACGGTGACCGGCATCGCCCCGTCGGACAGGTTGTCCGAGGCGCTCGCCCCGGTCACCGAGCCCCGCTCGGCCCGCGCCGTCCTGTTCGCCTCACCGGAGTTCCAACTGCGATGACGTCCACCTCGACCTCTGACCGGTCTTCCCGGTCCAGCGCTCCTCTCGTCGTCCTGTTCCTGCGCGGCGGCATGGACGGGCTGTCCCTGCTGCGCCCCACCGGCGACTCCGAGCTCGACCGGCTGCGAGGCCCCCTCGCCGTCGCGGCCGACTCGACCGTCGACGTCGGCGACGGGTTCGGACTGCATCCATCGATGGCACGCACCGCGGCCCGGTTCACCGACGGCGGCGTCGCCTTCGTGCCGGCGTGCGGACTCCCCGGCGCGAGCCGCTCCCACTTCGACGCCCAGTTCGCGGTCGAGCACGCGGACGATCCGTCCTCACGGGCACCGACCGAGGGGCCCTCGGGTTGGCTCGGTCGCCACCTGGCCGCCACCGCCGGATCGGCGGTCGCTCCGTTCCGGGGCGTGTCGCTGGGTCAGCCGCAGGTTCCGGCGATCCTGGCCGGCTCCCCCGACGTGGTGGCGGCACGCGCCATCCCGGACCTGGCGTTGGGCCCGGAGATGCCGGCACGTCGCGGCCGACGCGGCGATCGGCGCGGTCGCCCCGATGCGGCGACCACGGCCACAGCAGTGAGCATCGAGACGCTGCGGTCGCTGTGGCTCGACGACGGTGGACCGCTCGGGGCGTCGGCCGCCGCGGCCTTCGACGTTCTCGAGAAGGTGACCGACCGGCCACCCCGGGCCGACCCCGCAGCCCCGCCACGATCGGAGGCAGAGCGCTACGTGACCGGCAACGGCGCCGAGGGTGAACCCGGGGCGGACGAGCGGGGTGCGTCGGCCGATCCAGGGGTGGCCGAACTGGTCGAGTTGTTCGGCTCCGATCTCGGCACCGAGGTCGCTGTGCTGAACCTGGGCGGGTGGGACGACCACAACGACCTGGGGGCGACCGATGGTGCGTTCGCGGCGCGAGCCGCCGCGCTCGACGCCACCATCGACGCGCTGATCACCGGGATCCCCGACGTCACGGTCCTGGCGGTCTCCGAGTTCGGCCGGCGGGTCGCCACGAACGACTCCGGCGGCTGCGATCACGGCCGCGGCGGCGTCGCCCTGGTCGCAGGAACCCGGGTCAGAGGCGGGATCCACGGCGACTGGCCCGGGCTGGCCGACCTGGACGACGGCGACGTCCGCACCGCCAACGACGTCCGAGGAGTGTTCGCCGAGGTCGTCGACTCGGTCCTCGGTGGAGACCCCGAGCGGATCGTCCCCGGCGCCCCCGGAGACCGGCTCTCCCTCTTCCGCTGAAGTCCCGACCCTCACCCCGGCCCCGACAACCTGAGGTTGGTACCGTGGGGTCAGGTCCGCGGCGGGACGCGGCACGGCTGGAGGGGGTCCGGGCGATGGCATCGGTCGACGAAGGGGCGGTGGGTAGGCGACGGTTCCTGCAGGGGTCCGCGGCGTTGGCGGGCGTCGCCGCCCTCGGCGGGACCGCGGTGGCCTGCGCGCCCCAACCCGGCGAGGTCGTCCGTCGTGGCAACGCGGCCGAGGCCGGGTTCGACCACATCGTCGTGGTCATGATGGAGAACCGCTCCTTCGACCACTTCCTGGGGTGGTTGCCCGGAGCCGACGGTCGTCAGGCCGGACTCACGTTCCTCGACGGCGACGGCGTCGCCCACGACACGCACCGACTCACCGAGTTCGCGGCGTGCGACATGGAGGACCCCGGCCACAGCGTCACCGCCGGGCGCATCCAGTACAACGACGGCCGCGTCGACGGCTTCCTCCGAGACGCTCCCGACACGTTCCCGATCGGGTACTTCGAGGCGGACCAGCTCCTGTTCTGGGGCGAGGCCGCGCCGGCGTGGACCGTGTGTGACAACTACTTCGCCGCCACCCTCGGCCCGACCTTCCCGAACCGGTTCTTCGCCCACTGCGGGCGAACCGATCGGGTCACCAACACGTTGGAGATCTCGACCCTGCCCACCATCTGGGACCGGCTCTCCGACGCCGGTCTGGAGGGCCGCTACTACTTCTCCGACGCACCGTTCTCGGCGCTGCTCGGCCTGCGCCACCTGTTCATCACCCGCACCGTCGAGCAGTTCAAGCAGGACGCGGCTGCCGGTCGGCTCCCCAACGTCAGCTTCGTCGACCCACGCTTCCTCATCCCCACCCCGTTCGGCACCTCGGCGGACTACCACCCGGTGTCCGACATCCGGGCAGGGTGCGCGTTCCTCCACGAGATCTACGAGGCGGTCACCCGCTCCCCCAACTGGGAGCGGACGGTGCTGGTCGTCAACTTCGACGAGTGGGGCGGCTTCTACGACCACGTGGTCCCGACCGAAGGACCCGACGCCGATCCCAACACGGCCCTCCGCGGGTTCCGTGTCCCGTGTCTGGTCGCGTCACCGCTGGCCAAGCGGGGCCACGTCGCCCACGACCTCTACGACCACACATCGGTGTTGAAGATGATCGAGTGGGCCTGGGACCTGCCCCCGCTGGCCCCGCGTGACGCGGCGGCCAACAACCTGGCCGACGTGCTGGACCTGGGCGGGACCCCCGACCTCGACGTGCATCGCTGGTCCCTGCCCGAGTTCCAGATCCAGGACTGCTCGACCACCTGGCTGGACTCGATCTGGCGACGGGTGGTCGCCAGCGCCAAGACCCAGGGCTTCCCGGTCTGAGCCCGCGCCCGACGCTCCCGGGCTGGAACGACCACTGACCGCTCGCCCACGCCCGAGATCGGGCCGGGGCGTTGACCCCGGCCCGATCTCGTCGCTGTCGGATCAGCTCACTCGACCGGGCAGCCGACGATTCCAGGAAGGGCCAGGCGAGCGAGCGGGCGGGCCAGGAAGCTGCCGCCGGTGAGGATGACCTTGTCGCACCCGCCGGTCGACTTCAGGTAGAAGTCGGCTTCGAGGTAGGTCGGGATGCCGATGATCGACAGGTAGAAGCCCGCACGGGTGGCCTTCATCCCGGCGGTCTGCGACAGGCTGAGCCGTGCCGAGGCGACGGTGATCGAGCCGATCTGGAACCGTCCCGATCCGTTGAGCTGCCAGGTCGGCTGATCCAGGCGGGAGGTGAAGGACCCGTTGAAGGTGATGCCGAGCGGGAAGTTGATGAGGTGGACGCCGCCGGAACCGGTCAGCGTGACCTGCTCGGGGTTGGCGACGACGCCACCGCTGAAGTCGACGATGCCCCAGGTGTCGAGCTGCAGCGATCCGCCCATCTGGCCGGTCAGGCTCAGCAGGGTGCCGTTGGGCCCGAACTGGGCCGCGATCGAACCGGTCAGCGTGGCTCGGCTACCGACGTCGAGTCGACCGTCGAAGGACACGTCCAGCGTCGATCCGTACCGGCTGGCGATGTGCAGGTTCGCCGCGCTGAGCGTGACGTCGCCGAGGTGGACCTGGCCGTCGACAGCTGCGTTGAGCTCGACGATCTCGGCCCGACCGTCGGTGATCTGCACGTAGCCGTCGAGGGTGGCAGCGAAGCCGGCATCGGCGAGCTGACCGTCGATCTCCAGGGTGGTGGTCGCGCCGTTGGTCTCGACGATGGCCGTGCCGTTCGCCTTGAGGGTGCCGACCTGGATCGCCCCGGTCACCACCGAGCGCATCTGGCCGCCGATGACGACCGTCTGGAGCGTTCCCTTGATCGAGGCGGTCGATCCGTCGTCGAGGGTTCCGGAGATCTCGCCGGCCCCCTCCACCTGCAGGTACGGCGTGCTGGCGGTGATTCCGTCCCAGACGATCGTGCCGTTGAAGCGGACGACGTTGGCGCCCTGCTGGACGTCGAGGACGCCGGTGAAGGTGGCCTTGTTGGTCGCCAGCGTCAACGAGCCGTTGGCCTGGTTGACCTGGAGGTCACCGACCAGACCGCTGGCACTGAACGACAGCGAGGTCTGCTGGGCGTTGCCGTCGATCTTGAGCTGGCCCTGGAGGTCGACCTTCTTGCCGCCGGCCATGTTGCCGACCAGATGGGCCGAGATGTCGGCCTTGGCCGACACGATGGCGCCGGCCCGGTCGAAGGCGACGTCGACGGTGCCGCTCGCGGTGCTGGGACCGACCTTGATCGTGCCGGCGATCGAGGCGGACACGCCGGTGGTCTCCGACGCCTTCACCTTCAACGAGGCGCCGGTGACCGAGACGTCGCCGACCTTGACGCTCGACGCGTTGGCGGTGAGCTCGAGCGACGCCACGCCGTAGCTCATGGACAGCGTGCCGGTGAAGGTGACAGGGCTGACCGTGATGCCGGGGATGGTGAAGCTGCTGGAGGAGAGCTGGATCGACCAGTTGTTCAGGTCGCTGAGGGTGCCGACGAAACCGATGGTCGACGTGACGCCCGACAGGGTGATGTTGACGTTGCCCCGCAGCCGGATGCCCCACGTTCCGATCTCGGCCGACAGGGCGCTGACGGTCAGGTTGTCGAGCACCGGCTCGCCGGCGGAGATCTCCTCGCCGGTGACCGCGGCGACCTTGGCCGTCTCGTTCGGAGCCTGCTTCTCGAGGACCTCCTCACCCTCGGCCAGGGTGGCGCCGTCGAGGGCGACCTTGGCGTTGGGAGCGGTGCAGTCGGTGCCGGTGACGGTGGTGTCGGTGGCCATCGCCACGACGTCGTCCTTGACCAGGACGGCCTCGTCCTGGGTCGGCGGCGCCTCCTGCACCTTGTCCCACATGGTGCAGAACTGCTCCTGGGGCGTGGGTCCCCCGGGCGAGGTCGGCGGCGCGCATGCCACGACCGAGGTGAGCATCGCCAGGGCCATGGCGGCCGGGGCGAGTCGTCGGGCCATCACCTTCACCATGTCGTCCTCTCGCGTCGTCTCGTCGTTGCGTTCGTGTCGTGGCCGGGGTCAGCTGGTGGTCGTGCCGTTGTTCCAGATGCGGAACAGCTGACCGGCAGGGCCGTTCTGCCCGGCGGGGCCGACCTTGCCGGCCGCCGCGCTGCCACCGTCGCCGCCGGTGTCGTTGCCGAAGCCTCCGAGACCCGAGGTGGCTGCCGCGGCGGCTGCGCCGCCAGTCCCGCCCGCTGCCGGGGAGATCGGTCGGTACAGGTTCGACGCCGTGTTGGTCAGTGCTCCGACGCCGACGTGCAGGACCGCGATCGACGGACCACCGGCACCGCCACCGGCACCCGCACCGCCGCCACCGGCGCCGCCGCCACCACCACCGCCGCCACCGCCGGCGAGGCAGCACGAGTCGGATCCGCCGTTGCCGCCGTTGCCGCCGTTGCCGCCACGGCCGCCGGGAGCGCCGTTGCCACCGGCACCACCGGCCGAGGAGGTCACGTCGGACGAGTTGACGTTGACGGTCGCGCCGCTGGCGTAGATCCCGAAGGAGCCACCGCCCGAGGTGCCGGCCTGGACGCCGGCTGCACCGCCGTTGCCACCGGCGCCGCCACCGCCGCCACCGCCACCGGAAGCACTGGCTGACTTGCCACCACCGCCGCCACCGCCACCGCTGCCTGCGGAGCCGGCCGTACCGGAGGTGCCGGACGTGGGCGTGTAGAGGTCGGTGGCGAGGATCGTGTTGCTGCCCGCCGAGCCAGCCGTCCCGGCGTTGCCGACGCCGCCGGCGCCGCCGCCGTCCGCACCGTCACCACAGCCGGCCCAGCTCCCGCAGCCACCGGCACCGCCACCGCCGGCCGCCGGACCGGCGCCGTTGTTGCCACCTTGGCCCGGGTCCCAGTAGTCGCCGCCGGTGCCGCCGGAGCCACCGCCGTAGGAGGCGCAGCCGCCGCCGCCACCACCACCACCGGGACTGCTGGGACCGCTGGCGTTGCCGCCGCCGTTGCCGCCGCAACCCGATGCCGCCTGGCCCGGAACGGCCGGCGACGCGCTCACACCGGCCACGCCGGGCTGAGCGGTGACGGTGGTGAGCGTGACGTTGACCACCGACAGGCCGAGGACCCGGACGCCGTAGGCGCTGGAGCCGGCTCCGGTCGGGGTGCCGCTGTTGACGTTGCCGTTCTCGACCTTGGCGAACGAGCCACCGGTGACGAGGACGCCGGTCGCGTTGGGGCCGGTGCCGCCGCCGACGAGCGTCACCGGGGAGTTGATGTCACCGATGGCGATGCCACTCGAGCCTCCGGTGACGAGCAGGGCCACCGCGTCGCCGCTGGTGCGTGCCACGCCCTGGATGCTGACGCCGCTGATGCTCGAGTTGGACACGCCGTTGAAGGTGACCGGGATCGCCGTGCCGGTGCCGTAGATCGTCGACACCTGGTCGGCGCCGAAGTCGGAGAAGTCCTGCTCGTAGCCGCCAGTGATCGTCATGCCCGACGGGATCGACAGGGGCTCGGCGTAGGAGCCTCCGGCAACACGGATGCTGTGGATGCCGTTGGCCGAGGCGTTGGCCAACGCCTGGGTGATCGTCGAGCACGGGGTGAGCTTGGGACCGCAGCCGCTACCGGTGCCGCCCGTGGGACGGACGTAGTACTTGGGGTTGGGGTCGACGTTGGCCGTGATCGTGATCGGCGACGAGACCGACGTGCCCGCCGAGCTGCTCATGGTGAGCTTGGCCGAGTAGGTGCCGGGGGTGGAGTACGTGTGCGACGCGGTCGGTCCGGAGTCGGCCGGGCTGCCGTCGCCGAAGTCCCACGAGTAGGTCAGTCCGGTCCCGGTGCCGGGACTGGAGCCCGAGGACTCGAAGTCGACCGTGAGCGGCGCGTCGCCGATCGTCGGTGCCGCGCTGGCGATGGCCACCGGTTCGCCGGTCGGAGGCAGCGTGCTCGACGTGGTCGACCCACCCCCTCCGGTGTCGGGCGGTGTGCAGGCGCTGAACACCAGCGCCAACGCCGCGAACGCGAACAGGAACAACCGCTTGACGGCCTTGTCGCCCACTTGGCTCCCCTTCTGACCGCGGACCCCGCCGCGATGTACAGCTGACCCATCTTGGCGGTGATCGACGTCACAGTCAACGAACCTCGTTCACGAGCCGGGGACAGCGACGTCTCGTCGCCGTTCGACGCACCGCCGCCGGGCTGCCACCATCTGGTCCCACGGCCCGTACCCCGGGCCCTCCGGTCCCCGGATCGGATCACCGACCCATCGAGCCCACCGAACCCGGGAGCGCCACCGTGCCCACCGACATCGTCATCGTCTCCGCCGCCCGCACGCCCATCGCCACCGCCTACAAGGGTTCGCTGGCTGGCGTGGACGCCAACACCCTGGCCCAGGTCGCCCTCGGCGCCGCCGTCGAGCGCTCCGGCATCGACGCCGGCGACTTCGAGGACATCGGCTTCGGCGAGTCGATGCAGGGCGGCGGCAACGTCGGCCGCTACGCCGCCAACCAGCTCGGGCTCACCAATGTCCCCGCGGTGGCGACCCAGCGCTGGTGCGCCTCGGGCATGGCCGGCACCCAGTGGATCGCCGCCAACATCGCGGCGGGCATGATCGACGTCGGCGCCGCGGGTGGCGTCGAGTCGATGTCGACGGCGCCAGCGACCGCCAAGTTCGGCGAGCCGTGGCTGCCCGCCGCCAACCTCGAGACGCCCGACGCCCCGCCGTTCAACACCGCCAAGGGCGTCGGCGACAACGCCGCCCGCCTGGCCGGCGTCAGCCGCGAGCAGGCCGACGAGTGGGCCTACCGCTCCCACATGAACGCGGTGCGAGCCATCGACGAGGGTCGGTTCAAGAACGAGATCGTCCCCGTCGCCCTCCCCGACGGTTCGCGGTTCGAGGTCGACGAGCACCCGCGTCGCACCTCGACCCTCGAGAAGCTGGCGTCGCTGCCGCTGCTGAACCCCGACGACGAGGGCGCCACCACCACCGCCGGCAACTCCTCCGGGCTCAACGACGCGGCGGCCGCACTGGTGCTGGTGTCGAGCGAGTACGCGGCGGCCCACGGGCTCACCCCGCTGGCCCGCATCCGGGGCTGGGCCTCCGCGTCGCTGAGCCCGGCCGAGACCGGCATCGCCCCGTCGATCGCCATCCCCAAGGCCCTGGCCAAGGCGGGCGTGTCGATCTCCGATGTCGACTCGTGGGAGATCAACGAGGCCTTCGCGTCGGTGACCGTCGCCGCGGTGCAGACCCTGGGCCTCGACCCGGAGCGTGTGAACGTGAACGGCTCGGGCTGCTCGCTCGGCCACCCGATCGGCTGCACCGGCGCCCGCATGATCGTCACGATGCTCAACGAGCTCGACCGCACCGACGCGACCGTCGGCGCGGTGGCCATGTGCGCGGCCGGAGGCATGGCGTCGGCCACCGTCATCGAGCGCATCTGACGATCCGCCGAGCGGGGTCGGGCTCCAGCTCCTGCAGGACGGAGCGTCCGGCCCCGCCGACGCGGACGGATTCCAAACGATCGCTTGAGATTCGACCGGTGCGTCCGTAGAGTGGAACGCGTTCTCGTTTCGAACGGGACGACGGACGCACATCCGGCTCACCCCAGGGGGACCCCAGCGTGGAATTCGGCATCTTCTCCAACGGCTACGTCCCCGGACCGGCCGCCCACGACAGCGAGTCCGAGCACACCGCTCTCATGCGCGAGATCGAGCTCGCCATCCACGCGGATCGCCACAACTGGAAGTACGTCTGGTTCGGCGAGCACCACGCCCTGACCGAGTACAGCCACCTGTCGGCCCCCGAGGTGGTCATCGGATACGTCGCCCATGCCACCGAGCAGATCCACATGGGCACCGCGATCATGAACATCTCGCCGCGGGTCAACCACCCCGTCCGCTCCGCCGAGCGCGCCGCGATGATGGACCACATCACGAACAACCGCTTCGAGTGGGGCACCGGCCGTGGCGCCGGGAGCCACGAGATCGCCTCGTTCAACATCCTCGACAAGAACTCGACCAAGGCGGAGTGGGAGGAGGTCGCGCCGGAGATCCCCCGGATGTGGGAGCAGGAGGACTACGAGTTCCACGGCGAGCACTTCGAGGTGCCGTACCCGCACAACATCCTCCCCAAGCCCTACGGCAAGGGCCACCCGCCGATCTGGATGGCGTGCGGCAACCCGCCCAGCTTCGCCCGCGCCGGCGAGCTCGGACTCGGCGCCATCGCGTTCAACTTCGAGCCGATCTTCGACATGAAGGGCCGCCTCGACGCCTACAAGGAGGCCGCCGAGGCCTGCACCGAGCCGCTCGGGCAGTACCAGAACAACAACATCATGATGACCAACGCGGTCATCTGCCTGAACGACCGGGCCCGGGCCCGCGAGATCGCTCTGAGTCGAGGGCGGGGGTACCTGAACTCGATGGTCGCGCTCTACCACGACACGATGCCCAAGCGCGAGGGGGCACCGGTGTGGCCGGAGCCGCCGTTCTCCATCCCCGACGAGGAGGTGCTCGACCAGCTGATCGCCGGTGGCTGGATGCTGTGCGGCACCCCCGAAGAGGTGCTCGAGCAGGTGAACAACTACCAGTCGGTCGGCGTCGACCAGCTGGTGTTCGGGTTCCCGCCCGAGGGCGTCACCCACGAGGAGAACCTGGAGATGATCGAGCTGTTCGGCACGCAGGTCATCCCCGAGTTCGACAAGGACCCGGTGCACTCGACCACCCGCATGCGCGAAGCCGCCCGACCCAAGTACGAGCGGTGGAACCAGCCGTTCTCCGACGTGGTGCTCAACGCCGAACCGGTCATCCCGACCTCGGCCCTCATCCAGTACTGAACGGCACGGTCGTGTAGAACCCGACCCATGGTCGACGTCGTCATCAGGGGTGGAACGGTCATCGACGGAACGGGATCGCCGGGCTTCCCCGCCGACGTGCTCGTCCGCGACGGGGTGATCGCCGAGGTCGGCACCGACGTGTCGGCACCGACCGGAGTGGAGACGATCGACGCCACCGATCGGGTGGTGACCCCCGGCTTCGTCGATGTCCACACCCACTACGACGCACAGGTGTTCTGGGACCCGGACCTGACCCCGTCGCTGCACCACGGCGTGACCACCGTCGTCGCCGGCAACTGCGGGTTCTCGATCGCTCCGATCGGTGCTGACGGCGTCGGGCTGCTGGCCCGCACGCTGCAGCACGTCGAGGACATGAGCCTGGACACCCTGACCGTCGGGGTGCCCTGGGACGAGTTCGAGACCTTCGGCGAATACCTCGACGCGGTCGAGCGGCGGAGCCCGGCGCTCAACTTCGGCTGCTACATCGGCCACACCGCGCTGCGGCTGTGGGCGATGGGCGACGACGCCTACGAGCGCGACCCCACCGCCGACGAGCTGACCCGGATGCGCGACGCCGTCGCCGAGGCGATCGCAGCGGGAGCGATCGGCTTCGCCACCAGCGCGTCGCCGACCCACAACGGCGACCGGGGCCGGCCCGTGCCCAGCCGTCGGGCCGACCTGGACGAGCTGCGGACGCTGATGGCCCCGCTGCGCGACGCGGGTCGAGGCGTCGTGGCGATGCTGCCGGGCGGCGTGTTCACCAACCAGCAGGTCTTCGACCTCCAACAGGAGATCGGCCGACCGTTCACCTGGACCGCGCTGCTGACGATCAAGGGCCTCCCCTACCACGAGGGCGTCATCGCCGAGCACGACGAGGCCCGGGCCCGCGGCGTCGACGTGTGGCCGCAGGTGTCGTGCCGGCCGCTGGTGTTCCAGATGAACCTGGCCGAGCCGTTCACCCTCAACACCCGCGACTCGTTCCGGGAGCTGATGGACCGCGGTCGCGACGAGCGCCTGGCCGCCTACCGCGACCCGCAGTGGCGCGAGCGGGCCCGACGCGACCTCGACGGCGAGGGATTCATTCCGTTCAACTACGCGTCGCTCGCGGTTGCGGAGTCCGACCGGCACCCCGAGCTCGTGGGCCGGGGCGTGCTCGACGTCGCGGTGGAGCGGGGCTGCTCGCCGCTCGACGTGCTGGTCGACCTGTCGCTGGAGGACGACCTGCGCACCCGGTTCTGGTCGGTGCTGGCCAACGACGACCCCGATGCCATCGAGTGGCTGCTTCCCCGCGACGGCGTGCTGCTGGGGCTGGCCGACTCCGGCGCGCACGTCAGCCAGCTCTGCGACGCGTGCTTCAGCACCGACCTGCTCGGGAACTGGGTCCGCGACCGTGGCGTGATGCCGATCGAGCGGGCGGTGCACAAGCTGACCGCCGAGCCGGCAGCCGTGTTCGGCCTGGCCGACCGCGGGGTGCTGGCCCGGGGTCGGGCGGCCGACGTCGTGGTGTTCGACCCGGCGACGGTCGCGCCGGGACCGCTACGACGGGTGGTCGACTTCCCCGCCGATGGCGAGCGGCTGACCGCTGACCAGCCGGTCGGCGTGTCGCACGTGCTGGTCAACGGGGTGGCGGTGCGCCGCGACGGCGAACCCACCGGCGCCCGCCCCGGCACCGTCCTCCGGACATAGGGGTCCTCAACGACACACCTTGTCGCTTTCCCGACCTCAGAAACCGCGCACCTCACATGAATGGCAGGATCGCGGCGTGCTCTCCGACGACTTCATGCCTCCGACCGCCGACGGAACCGCCGCACGCCGGTTCGAGCCCCGCTACCGCGTCACGATGGCTCACCGCGCCGCCCGGTCCCTCCTGGCCGCGCCGGCGCCGGTGCTCGACCGCATCATCGGCGCGCCGCCCATCGTCCTCGACGGCCGGGTGCTCGACCGACGGGTCCAGGCCCTGCTCGCCATCGGTGAACGGCTGATGCCCGGAGACGGCTCCCGCTCGTTCGACCCGGACCAGCGCCGACGGGAGATGGACCGGATGGCCACCACCGGCATGCCGTCACGACAGGGACTGCACGTCTCCGAGCGTCGGATCCCCGGACCGGAGTCGACGTTGGCGGTTCGTGTGTACCGGCCGTTCGGACTCGAACCCGACCCGCCGGCCCTGCTCTACATCCACGGCGGCGGATGGGTGGTGGGCTCGCTCGACGCCTACGACGGGACCTGCCGACTGGTCGCCGCAGAGGCCCGCTGCGTGGTCGTCTCGGTCGACTACCGACTGGCCCCCGAGCACCCGTTCCCCGCCCCGCTCGACGACAGCCTGGCCGCGTACCACTGGGTGCGAACCCACGCCCGCGAGCTCGGCATCGACGGGCGGCGGGTCGGGGTGATGGGCGACAGCGCAGGCGGCAACCTCGCCGCGGTCCTCGCCCAGGTCACCCTCGACGACCCGGTCGGCCCGCCGCAGGTGCAGGCGCTCGTCTACCCGGCGACCGAGGCGTCGTTCTCGAAGCCGTCGCACGAGCTGTTCGCCGAGGGGTTCGGACTCACCCGCGTCGACATGGAGTGGTACCGGGCCCAGTACCTGCCGGATCGCTCCACCTGGGACCTGCCCACGGTGTCGCCGTTGCTGGCGCCGTCGGTGGAGGGGGTGGCGCCGGCCGTGGTGGCCACCGCCGGGTTCGACCCGCTGCGCGACGAGGGGTCGGCCTATGCGGAGCGCCTGTCCGACGCCGGGGTGCCGGTGTGGTACCGCTGCTACGACGACATGATCCACGGGTTCTTCGGCATGGGAGTGATCCCCGAGTGCCTGGGCATGGCCACCGAGATCGCCCGGGCCACCGCCCGCCCCCTCCACCAGACATAGGGGTCCTCAACGACACACCTTGTCGCTTTCCCGACCTCAGAAACGCGGGATCGCACGACTCGGACCGATAGGAGACCGTGGAGCAACGCACCGCGCTGTGGCTCAGCCACCACTGGCCCGAGGACTACGACCGTTGCGTGCGGATCGGCCACCGACACGTGTGTCGGCGCTGCCTGTGGTTCTGGCCGGCGTGCCTGGCCACGATGCTGCTCACTCTGGCCGGCCTCCGCTGGCCGGACGCCCTCGACCCGTGGCTGGTCGCGCTGCTGCCGGTACCCGTGGTGATCGAGTGGTGGGGTGAGCACCTCGGCCTGATCCGCTACTCGGCCGCCCGGCAGGTCCCGCTGACGTTGCTGGCCGCGCCGGCGGTCGGGGTCGGTCTGGCCCGCTACCTGGAGCACCCCGGCGACCGCCTGTTCTGGGGCGTCGTCGCCACCTACGCCGTGCTGTGCCTGATTCCGTTCCTGATCGGACCGCGACTCACCCGGGATCGGACCCGGCCGGGCGATGCAGATCCGGATCTCAGCTCACCAGGTCGGCTCGGGTAGCGGGACCGCGAAGATGTGGGCCCAGTCGATCGACCCGGGCGTGGACGGCTGCCACTCCCCCGGATCGGCCACCGCGGTGTCGGTGACCGACGCCATCAGCGTCCGGAAGAACCGCCACGTCATCGCCGGCTTCTCCCCACCGATGTCGCCCCACGGGTCGGCCATCACCTGGTGGGGCAGCCCGAGCCGCACCACCACCATGTCGAGGCTCGGGATGACCAGGACCAGTTGGTCGAACATGCCCGACAGGCCGTAGGCGTCCTCGGGAACCGTCGGCATCCAGTTGCCGGTCGTCTCCAGGCCGAGCAGCGGACCGGTCTGGTGGCAGCCCCGGCCGTCGTTGTTGCGCCACAGGAACCCGTAGCACGGGTTCGCCGCCGTCCCCGCCCGGCCCTGAGCGATATAGTCGGCGGAGATCAGCCGGCGGCCATCCCACTCGCCGTTCTGGAGCAGCAGCCGACCCAGGCGACCGAACGCCGTGGGCGTCATCGACAGGAAGGCGAACCCCTGGGTCCGGCCCGCCCCGTCGCGCTCCCAGGTCCACTCGTCGCTCCCGACGCCGATCGGCCCGAACAGCTCCCGCTGGGCGAAGGACTGGAGGTCCTCCCCGACGGCGGCCTCGACGACTGCGACGAGGGCGGTCACCGTCGTCTGGGCGTAGTCGAAGGTGGTGCCCGGCACGGCCTCGAAGGGACGAGCCATCAGCGCGGCGACCGAGTCGGTGGTGGCCGCTTCGTTCAGGTCGCTCACCCAGGCCATGCGCAGCCCGGTCGTCTGGTTGAGCAGCTGTCGCGCGGTCAACGCGGCCTTGCGAGGATCCCGGACGTTCAGGTAGCCGCCAATGGGTGCGTCGATGTCGAGGCGCCCAAGGGTGACCGCGCGACCGGCGAGCATGGACACGACGCCCTTGGTCGCCGACCAACCCGGCAGCGGCACCCAGTCGACCGACGGATCGTTGGAGCCGGTGCCGATCAGGCAGCCGTGGCGGTAGACCCGGACCGACTGCGACCCCTTGGCCACCGCGTAGTCCAGCGCCGAGCGAAGGAGCGCCGGGTCCAGACCCGCCGCCGCCGGATCCACCCGGTCGGGTTCGGTCCCCTCGGGGGTCTCGGCACACCGCGGCTGGTCGGCCGCTGCCGGTCCGCCATCGACGCGCAGCGCGTTCAGCACCGGCGGCGGCTTCACCGCTCCACAAGCGGTGGCGAGGACCGCCACTCCCGCGACCAGTCCGACGACCGCACCCCGGGCCCTCAGGGACCCTCGACCTGACCTCATCACCGGCTCCTCTCCCACCGCATCTCCCCAGCCCGCTCCGCGTTGGGGAGAAGGGTAGGTTGCCGCCATGGCCCGCAGCGAAGCCGTCGAGGTCGAGGTGGCCGGACGGTCCGTGCGGGTCAGCAGCCCGGACAAGGTCTTCTTCCCCGATCCCGGTGTCACCAAGGCCGGCCTGGTCGACTACTACTTGACGGTGGGCGAGCCGGTGATGCGGGCGATGGGCGGGCGCCCGGTGCTGATGCAGCGCTTCCCGGACGGGGTCGACGGCAACAGCTTCTTCCAGAAGCGGGTGCCCGCCTCACGCCCCGACTGGCTGGAGACCTCGATCGTGTCCACGCCGAACGGGACCCGCTCCGAGGCGCTGGTGGTCGCGGACCTGGCGCACGTGGTGTGGGCGGTGAACCTGGGGTGCCTGGGGTTCCACGTGTGGCCGTCCCTCGCGGCCGATCCCGAGCACGTCGACGAGCTGCGCATCGACCTCGATCCGTCACCGGGGATCCGCTTCGAGCACATCCGATCCGCGGCGTTCGCGCTGAAGGATCTGCTCGACGAGCTCGGCCTGGTCGGCTACCCCAAGACGACCGGCAACCGCGGGCTGCACGTGTACCTGGGTCTGGAGCCGCGATGGGGGGCGATCGAGGTGCGAGCCGCCGCAGTGGCGGTCGCCCGGGAGCTGGCCCGCCGCCGCCCCGACCTCATCACCGACGCGTGGTGGAAGGAGGAGCGCGGCGAGCGGGTCTTCGTCGACTTCAACCAGAACGCGCCGCACAAGACGGTGTTCGGCGCGTGGTCGGTGCGGGCCCGTTCGATGGCGCCGGTGTCGACCCCGCTGAGCTGGGACGAGGTCGCGGACGTCCACCCTGATGAGCTGACCGTTGCGACGGTCCCCGGTCTCGTGGCCGAGCGGGGGGATCCGTGGGAGCCGATGCGCACGACCCCCCAGTCGCTCGAACCGCTGCTGGCCCTGGCCGAGGCGGACCGTGAGCGCGGGTTGATGGACGCTCCGTGGCCGCCGGTCTATCCCAAGATGCCGGGCGAGCCGCCCCGGGTGGCACCGAGCCGCGCCCGCAAGCCCACCGATTGACCGGCTCCGGAGCTCAGCGGTCCCGCCCCACCGTGTTCTGTAGTGCGACATCCATGCGTTCGTGTGGATCTCGCCCTACAGAACGGGTCGGTGGCGCGGGGTCGGCCGTCCAGTCGGGGCGGAGGGGGAAGTGCGCCTGGTCCGGGTCGCGCAACCCGAGCACCTGGTTGATCCCGATGCGGCCCTGCTCGAAGCCCACTGCGGATCCGGCCATGTACAGCCGCCACACCCGGGCCCGGTTGACGCCCACGTCGGCGACGGCCCGGTCCCAGTTCTGCTCCAGGTTCGCCACCCAGGCCCGCAGCGTGAGCGCGTAGTGCTCGCGGAGGTCCTCCATGTGGCGGGCCTCGAAGCCGGCGGCCTGCATGGCGGTGATGACCGAGCCGACCTCGTGGAGCTCGCCGTCGGGGAACACGTAGCGCTGGACGAAGCTGCGCCGGGCGATCGCCGGGGCGTGCCCGGGCGGGCGGCTGATGGCGTGGTTGACGAACCGTCCTCGGGGCGCGGTCAGGGCGTGGACCTGCTCGAAGTACTCAGCGAGCCGGGCCAGCCCGACGTGTTCGAACATCCCGACCGAGCTCACCGCGTCGAAGGGCCCGTCGTGGATGTCGCGGTAGTCCTGCACCCGGATCTCGACCCGGTCCGCCAACCCGTCGGCCTCGACCCGCGCCTGTGCCCAGGCGGCCTGCTCGGCGGAGATGGTGATCCCGACCGCGTGGACCCCGTGGTGCCGGGCGGCGTGTCGCACGAGGGACCCCCAGCCGCATCCGATGTCGAGCAAGCGCAGACCGGGTCGAAGGGCGAGCTTCTGGCAGATCAGCTCCATCTTGGCGTCCTGGGCCGGCTCCAGGGCCCCGGCGCCTCGCCGCTTGCGGTCCTCGTCCCACAGGGCACACGAGTAGACCATGGCCGGACCGAGCACGAGCTCGTAGAAGTCGTTGGACACGTCGTAGTGGTGGTGGATCGACGCGGCGTCGGTCTCCCGCGTGTGTCCGCGGCCGAGCCGGGACCTCAGCTCTGCCACCGCCCCCGGACGGGCCTCCTCGGGCGGCGGCGGGAGCGGAACGAGATCCGACGGTCGCAGGAGGCGCACCGCGTCGGTCCACAACCGGGGGGTGAGCCGGACGCGGGGCAGGCGGTCACGGAGTCCGAGCACGGCGTAGATGTCGCCGTCGATCTCGATGTCGCCCGCGACGCACGCCCGAGCGAGACCCAGCTCTCCGGGAGATGTGACCATCCGCCGGAGGGCGTCGCGGGAGCGGACCTGCACGGTTGCGGGCGCCTCGGAGCGGGGCGGCCCGAGCGCCGAGCCGTCGAACAGCTCGATCCTGACCGGGGGGTCGTCGCCGATCAGGGCCGCGACGAAGGCGCCGAGGTCGGTCGTCGCGCCGCGACCTGCACGCCCTGTTCGCAACTGGTGGGTCCGGACGGTGGGTGTGGACATGTGCGCCTCCCCTGCGCGGTCCCCGCACGGGTCCCCGCCGGGGACGGCTGTCTCTGTCGGATCCCAGCCTGCCGCTCACGGCACTGGTCGCGCCCGTCACCCCGAAACCCGTTCTGTAGTGCGAGATCCAGGTGAACACCTGGATCTCGCACTACAGAACGGGAGGGGGGAACGGGATCGTGGGTCAGATCGGGAGGTCGCCGGTGGCCGAGGCGGTGGAGCCGGAGTCCTTGTACGCCGCGATCGTCCGCTGGGCGATGCGCATCTGGTGCACCTCGTCGGCCCCGTCGGCGAACCGGGCCCAGCGGGCGTGCTGGTACATGTGCGCGAGCGGGGTGTCGGTCGAGTAGCCGAGGGCGCCGTGGACCTGGATCGAGCGGTCGATCACCCGGTTCAGCATGTTGGCCACGAAGTGCTTCGCCATCGACACCTCGGACTTGAACTCGAGCCCGTTGTCGATCCGGTACGCGGCGTGCAGCACCATCAGCTTGGCCTGGTACAGCTCCATGGTGGAGTCAGCGATCATCCACTGGATCCCCTGCTTCTCGGCCAGCAGCGACCCGTGGGCGAAGCGGTTGAGGGACCGGTCGACCATCATGTCGAGCGCGGTCTCGGCCTGGGCGATCCAGCGCATGCAGTGCGCGAGGCGGGCCGGGCCCAGCCGGTACTGGCCGAGCAGGTGGCCCTGACCGCGCCCGCCCAGCATCTGCGACTCGTGCACGCGCAGGTCCTCGATGAGGATCTCGGAGTGTCCCGTCGAGCCGTGCATGGTCTCGATCTGGCGGACCTCGGTCCAGCCCTCCGACGGGATGTCGACGAGGAACGCGGTGTTGGCCGCCTGGGGCAGGTCGGGGTCGTCCTCGGTGCGGGCGATCAGGATGGCGAAGTTGGCCCGGTGGGCGTTCGAGATGAACCACTTGTGGCCGTTGATCACCCACTCCTCGCCGTCCTGGTAGGCGTGGGTGCGGATGAGGGTCGGATCCGACCCGGCGACCTCGGGTTCGGTCATGGCGAAGCACGACCACGCCCGACCGTCGCACAGCGGCTTGAGGTACTTCTGCTTCTGCTCGTCGGTCGCCCAGTGCAGCAACGTGTGCATGTTGCCCTCGTCCGGCGCCTGGCAGTTGAGGACCCACGGGCCGTAGTAGCTCTTGGCCGCTTCGGCCTGCACCATGGCCAGTTCGACGTGGCCGAGCCCCATGCCGCCCCACTCGGCCGGCATGTGCGGGAGCCACAGCCCAGCGTCGTAGGCCTGCTTGCGCATGTCGAGCAGCGCGTGGAGGTAGGCGTCGCGGTCGTTGTGCTCGAGGCCCTCGGACTGGATGCGGGCCTCGGTCGGCTTCACCACGTCGTCGATGAAGGCCCGGACCCGACCCCGGATCTCCTCGATCTCCGGTGTCAGGCTGAAGTCGATGCTCACTGCGGCGTCCCCCTGGGTCGGTCGGTCCCCCCGATCGGCCCGGTTCTACCAGACCCCTCCCCACGCCGGACCACCCACCGTCGCCGCGGTCGAAGGTCACGACCACCCGACCGCCGCCGTCCGGCACCACTCCCTACGATGCCCGCATGTCGAACCGGACCAGGACCGTCTCCGCCGTCGTCGTCGTCGCCGTGCTCGCTCTCATCGGCGGCGGGCTGTACTGGTTCCTGCGCGACGACGCCCCCGACGAGGTCGACCTCGACACCGCGGCGGAGGGCGTCTCGACCACCGGCTCCACCCCGGGCGGATCGTCGAGCACCGCGCCGGGCGGGGCGGCACCCACGGGCATCGACGGGACCTGGACCGTCGACACCAGCACCGGCGAGTTCGACTACGAGTCGGCGACCGGCACCTTCGTCGGCTTCCGCGTGTCCGAGGAGCTGGCCTCGATCGGTGCCGCGGAGGCGGTCGGTCGCACCAACGCGGTGACCGGGTCGATGACCATCGCCGGCACCGAGGTGACCGACGCGACCTTCACCGTCGACATGACCACGATCACCACCAACGAGTCACGCCGGGACCGCCGCGTGCAGGAAGCGCTCAACACCGGGCAGAACCCGACCGCCACCTTCACGCTCACCGCCCCCATCGACCTCGGAGCTGACGCGGCCGACGGGTCCGAGGTCACCGCGACCGCCAAGGGAGACCTGACCATCAACGGGGTGACCAGGGCCGTCGAGTTCCCGCTGCAGGCCAAGTTGGTCGACGGGACCGTGGTCGTCGTCGGCTCGCTCGACGTGACGTTCTCCGATTACGGCGTCACCGCCCCCTCTGCGCCGATCGTGCTGTCGGTCGACGACCACGGCGTGCTGGAGCTGCAGCTACTCCTCACCCGCACCCCCTGACCGGAGGGCTCACCGCTCTGCCTGCTCGTGTGCCCTGCGCGCCCCCGGGTTCCCGCCGGGCAGGTCAGGGGGCGAGTGCCGGCGCCCGGGACGCGTCGATGTGACCCTCGGCGATGAGCCACCGCACGCTGTCGGCCATCGTGTCGGCGACCGGACGGACGTCGACGCCGAGCTCGGCGAGGGTGACCCGGTCGTCGCAACGCGGTGACGACGTCATCTGCACCGCGGCCTCGTGGGTGAGCGGGTAGTCGAAGTCCCGCACCCGCTTGAGCAGGTCGAGTGCCCGGCCCGACGAGCGGATCACGATCGACGGCATCGGGATTCGACGGATGGGTCGACCCGTGACCTCGCCCAGCAGCGTCGACCAGTCGTCCCAACTCAAGAACTGCCCGCCGACCATGAACCGACGCGGTCCCCGCCCCGGCTCGAGCGCGGCGGTCAGCAGCCGGGCCAGGTCGCGGACGTCGATGGTGCCGATGCCGCCGTGAGGGATCGGCATCGCCTGGTTGACCGCGCCGACGATGCCCGACATGCCCGACGCGACGTCGGGGCACTCGGGCCCGAACACCCCGCCGACGTAGAAGCTCGCCACCGGGTCACCCGCTGCCTGGTGGTGGCGTGCGACGAGCTCGGCGTCGCGCTTCGAGCGACCGTACGGACCCGACGGCGCTCCGAGCGGCGTCTCCGCGGTCATGGTCGGCACCGAGTCGTCGAGCACCACGATCGACGAGGTGTACAGGATCGGGTCGCACCCCGCGGCCGCCGCCTGGCCGATCACGTGGGTGGTCCCCTCGACGTTGACGTCGCGCGAGCCCGAGTGCGCTCGGGACACCCCGACCGCGCCCGCTGCGTGCAGCACGGCGTCGCAGCCGTCGAGCGCCCGACGGACCGAGGCGGCGTCGAGCACGTCGCCGACCGCCACGTCGACCCGTTCCCGGTCGGTCGAGCTGAGCGCGCCGTCGAGCCGGGAGGGGTCGCGGACGAGGCAGCGCACGTCGTGGCCGGCGGAGAGCATCTCGGCCACGGCGTGCGATCCCACGAACCCCGTCGCCCCGGTCACCAGAACTCGCACGACCGGCGATCGTAGCGACCGCGGTCACGCAGGCGCCGCGCCCTCCCAGCCTCGGCGTGGGCGGGCCGGAGGGATCAGCCGGGCCAGCAGCGCGACCACGACCGGGATGAGCAGCGACACGACCAGCAGCGCGGTCGCCTCACGGTTCCACAGGCCGTCGAACCGCGCGCTCTCCCAACCAGATCCGTACCGGCGTTGAGCGGCGGCGGCTCCGACGACGACGATGGTGAGGGTGAGTCCCATGACGACACCGACCCCGGCGAGCGAGCCCGCGGTCAGCGAAGCCAGGCGCCGGGTGGTCCGGGGTGTGGATCCGATCACCCGCAGCACGGCTGCTGCCTCGCCGTGCTCCCGTCGGTGCGCGGCGGTGACCAGCAACGTGACTGCGACCAGCACCACCGACCAGGGCCACAACGTCGGCTCTGCGTCCCCTCCGATCGGCAGGGACTGCTCCCGGTTCCACGCCTCGGACAGGGTCCACGATCCGGAGTCGACCCAGAGCCCCGCCGCGGACACGATGGCGGCCACCTCGTCGGCCTGCTCGGCGTCCAGTCCTCCGGCGGAGCCGACCAGCACCGGTTGGACGTCGGTGAGCCCCACCGGCTCGGCGACCGATGACGCCAACACCGCCGCCTGCGCCGCTCCGGGGACGTCACCGACGCGGACCGGCACGCCGGCCACGGCCTGGGACTCGACGCCGGCGACGTCGAAGGGGGTGACGGCGAAGCCGGCCTCGAGCAGGGCGACCGTCGCCGGCGGCAGGCCGATCCCATCCGCGGAGTCGAGGACGAGCACCGTGGGGACGAAGCCGTCGGGACACACCGGACAGGGCCCGGTCCAACGACCGAGAGACGCCGGTGTCGTCTCCAGGCCGGCGGCCGCGAGCTCTGCCGCCAGGCCGTCGGGGAGCCCGGTCGGCTGGCCACCCCCGGCGGGCGCGCCGGGGGCCGGTTCCCCCGATCCGCTGTCGCCCTCCCCTCTCACCGTCCAGCCGGACGTGCCGGACCACGCCGATGACGAACGCTCCGCCGGGCGGTACACGACGGCGGTGTCGACCACCTGGCCGGTCGGTCCGTCGGTCGGGACGGTCGGGGAGTCGCTCGACGGCACCGCCGTCGGAGTCGTCCCCGGCTCACCCGGGATCGTGGTCGGGGACGGGGACGGCACCCCCGACCAGACCGTGGTCGACACCGCCGTCGGATCGACGAAGTAGTCGGTGGTGACCGACGGCATGCCGTCGGTCACCGTGACGGTCCGGCCCCAGTCGGTGGCGGTACCGGCCACGGCGATGAAGACCCATGTGGCCACCACCATGACCGCGGCGGTCGACGAGATCCGTCGACGCCGAAGGTCACGGGCGACCAGCCGTCCGAGCGGGTCGCGGCCCAGCACCGCCCGGGCCACCCGGACCGCCAGCAGTGCGAGCCCGACCCACAGCCCGACCACCGGCAGGACCACGAGTCCGCCGAGCATCCCGCCGGGGGTGAACACACCGAGCAGGCTGCTGGCCAGCCACCACAGGAGCAGCGCCCCGAGCGCCCATCCCCACCAGGGCACCGGTCGCGGCGCTCCACCGCGGCCCGACGCAGCCCCGGTCGACGGACCGCGGCCGTCGAGCAGCGCCGAGGTCGTCGTGGTGCGCATCGGGCGGCTGAAGGCGACCGCACCGACGGTCGAGGCGAGCACCGCGGCAGCGACCACCGCCAGCGCCCACGGCCACGGGAGGGTCGCGTCGACCGACGAGGCCCAGCCCGGCAACCGCAGCCGGATCCACGGCCCTCGGGCCGCCCAGGCGACGACCACGCCGAGGACCGCGGCCGGCAGCGCCACCACCAGCGCCTCGGACGCGGCGGCCGTCACCAGGTGTCCGTCGTCGGCGCCGTTGGCGGCCAGGAGCCCGGTGGCGCGCATCCGGCGGGTGGCGCCCAGACCGAACGCGGCACCGGCCAGGACCCCGACCACGACCAGCACCGCGACCAGCAACCCCGCCGAGCGAGCCAGCGGCGCACCCGGGTCGGAGGTCGCGAGCATCCACGCGTCCGGCTTCGCCGTCGATGCACGCGACAGCATCGACGGGGTGACCGGACCGACGATCGACGAGGTCGGCGACACCGTCCCCGCGCCGGCGGCGAGGGCCGCCGAGATGTCGTCGGCGGGCGGCGGCTCGGTCCCCGCCGGAAGGTCCACGTACACGCGAATCGCGCTGACCGCCGCCGACCCCTCCGCCGGGACGAGTTGGCCCTCCGACAGCACCACGCCGGCCTCGTCGGGCGGGCCGATCGTGCCGACCCCGACCACCGTCAGCGGAACCGCGGAGAAGTCGATCCGCACGTGATCACCCACGCCCAGTCCGAGGGTGCTCGCCGTGTCCGCAGTGAGCACCGCCTCACCGTCGCGGGGGGCGCGACCCTCGACCACGTGCAGCACCCCGGTGAGCTCCGGAGCCGACCAGTCGGCCTGGTACGCCGCGCCGTATGCCGCGGGCCCGGACAGGTCCTCGCCGCCATCGGTCGAAGTCGTTGCGGTCAGGGTGAGGCCGGAGACGACCTGTTGGACGGCAACCGACGAGTCGTCGGGAAGTGCGGCGGTGAGCGCGTCGGTCAGCGCCGGGGTCTGCTCCGCCGGCCAGTCCGACACCAGGTAGACCGCGTCGGCCGCGCCCAGGTTGCGCTCCGGGGACCGCGACCGGGCGACCTGGCCCCAGTCCGCCGACATCACCATGGCGCCCGCGGCGACCGCGACGAGCACCAGAAGCCCGGTCCACAGCGTGCGCAGCGGGCTGCGCACCGCCAGACGCCGAGAGCGACGCAGCAGCGCCCGCGTCGAGCTGATCGACCCGGCGCTCACCGGGCCGCCCGCGCGACGTGGTCCGAGAGCTGACCTTCCCGCAGGTAGACGACCCGGTCGGCCCACCCGGCCACGGCCGGGTCGTGGGTGGCGAGCAGCACGGCGGTGCCGCCGCGGTCGCAGCGCCCGCGGATCAGGCGCATCACCGCCTCGGCGGTGAGGGCGTCGAGCGCTCCGGTCGGCTCGTCCGCGACCAGGACGTGACGGGTCCCGACCAGCGCCCGGGCGACCGCCGCGCGCTGCTGCTCACCACCCGACAGCGACGACGGGAACTGCCGGGCGAGCTCGGCGATGCCGACGTCCTCGAGCGCAGCCATGGCGTCGCGGGTGGCCTCGCGGGATCCGGTGCCGTCGAGCTCGAGGGGCAGGGCCACGTTCTCGACCACGGTGAGCGAGTCGAGAAGGTTCCATCGCTGCTCGACGTAGCCGATGCTGCGCCGTCGCAGTTCGGCCAGCTGCGACGCCGACAGCACCCACAGGTGCTCGCCGTCGACGACCGGCATGCCCCGCTCGGGCCGGTCGATGCCCGCAGCGATGCGCAGCAGCGTCGTCTTGCCCGAGCCCGATGGACCCATGAGCACGACCATCTCTCCGGCGCCGACGTCCAGATCGACTCCGTCGAGGACCACCCGACGGTAGCGCCCGTCAGGAACGGTCTGCACGATGTCGACCAGTCGCAACACGGTCGCGACCTCCTGGTCCGGGGCTCCTGAGCCGGTGCTGTCGTCGGCCGGGCCGGTGCTGTCGCCGGTGGGTTCGATCACCTCGGTCACCGTCTCCCCTTCCCTCGTCGGTTCGTCGTTCGGGTCGTGGCGCGGGGCGCTCCCCGGCCACGCAGCTGTCCGTGGCTCTGCTGTCCATGGCTCTGCTGGTCGTGGACGTGCTGCCCGTACCTCTGCTGGCACTGGTCGAGCCACCGGAGCTCGGCCTCGATCTGGGCGGTCACCGCGTCGAGCGCGAAGAGCCGGGCGACGTCGTCGGGTGCCGCCGCGGCCTTGAGGCGCGTGTAGCGCTGGAGTTCCTCGGTGGTGACCACCCGCTGGGCGTCGATCACCTCGTCGAGGTCGATGCCCAGGCCGGCGGAGCCGTCGAGACCCGCGGCGATGGTCAGCTTGATGACCAGCTCGTCGCGGTCCGGCGACGGTCGCGACCGGGGCTCGGCGAACCACTCGCGCACCACCTGTCGTCCCGCGTCGGTGAGGGCGTACTGGCGCTGGTCCTGGGGGCCCGACGATGGGTGGGCACCGTCGACCTCGACCACCAGCCCGTCGCGCTCCAGACGGGAGAGGGTCGTGTACACCTGCCCGACGTTGAGCTCCCACAGCGAGCCGGTCCGCTCCTCGAGCTCCTTCTTGAGCTCGTAGCCGTGCCGGGGGTTCGACGCCAGCAGTGCCAGGAGCCCGTTCCGCACCGACATCGGCTCTCCCTTCCTGCTCGTCGTTCGGGCCGACTCGATCGATCGGCCGGATTCGGTACCTACTCCGTATAGCTACTCCGTATGTATATACCGAGTAGGCGGGTCCCGCAACCCGGGATTGCGACGAGGCCGCGATCGCCCCGCCGACCAGTTCTGCGGACATGGAGAAGGGTCCGGGTGCTAGATCATCGCCATGACCGCGACCGGATCCCCTGCCGACGGCGACCACATCGTCGTCACATCCACCCACGGCGACCTGCGCGGCGAGTGGCGCGACGGCGTCGCCCGCTTCGCCGGGATCCCCTTCGCCGCCGCGCCGGTCGGCCCGCTCCGTTTCCGTCCCCCCGAATCCCGCGAGCCATGGGACGGTGTCCGGGACGCAACCGCCTTCGGGTCTGTGTCACCTCAGAACCCGTCGATGATGGACGCCCTCTTCGGCGGCGAGGCCGAGGCGTGGGACGAGGACTGCCTGCACCTCAACGTCTGGACGACCGCTCCCGGCTCCCCGGACGGCGGGGCCGATGGCAGCGATGCCCTGCCGGTCATGGTGTGGATCCACGGCGGCGGCTTCGAGATGGGCTCGGGTTCGTCGCCCCTGTACGACGGAACCCGCTTCGCCCACGACGGCGTCGTGTTCGTCAGCATCAACTACCGGCTCGGCTCCCTCGGCTTCCTCGACCTGACCTCGGTCGACCCCGCCGAGTCCGGGTCCGGGAACGTGGGACTCCTCGACCAGGTCGCCGCGCTGGAGTGGGTGCGGGACAACATCGCCGCCTTCGGAGGCGACCCCGACAACGTGACCATCTTCGGCGAGTCCGCCGGGGCCATGAGCGTGTCGCTGCTGTTGACCGTCGCCCGGGCCCGGGGTCTGTTCCACAAGGCCATCTCCCAGTCCGGGGCGCTGACGGCCAAGTCTCCGGGCAACGCCGCGGTCGACACCGCCGAGTTCATGGCCGCTGCGGGCGTCGACTCCGTTGCGGGCCTGCGGGAGCTGAGCGTCGAGGAGCTGCTCAAGGCCCACGCCGCGGTCTCGGCCGCGCGACTCGCCGACCCCGACGCGATCGTGCGCCGGACCGGCAGTCCGGTCGCGTTCCTGGCGTTCACCCCGGTCGCCGACGGCGTCGTCGTGCCCACCGACCCCGAGGCCGCCGTCGCCGCGGGGTCCGCGGCCGGGGTGCCGCTGCTCATCGGCTCCAACCTCGAGGAGTGGAAGCTGTTCGCCCTCATGGCTCCCGCCCCCGTCGACGACGACGCGCTGCGCCGACGGTTCGAGCTGGTGACCACCGACGTCGACGGCGCGCTCGACGCCTACCGCGCCGACGACGGCGACCGCTCCCCGGCCGACGTCGAGTGCGCGCTGCTCACCGACGTCGTGTTCCGCATCCCCGCGGTGCGTCTGGCCGACGCCCAGGTCGCCCACGCCCCGGTGCACCAGTACCGCTTCGACTGGCGCAGCCCCGCCTTCGGCGGGATGATCGGCGCCGCCCACGCGGTCGAGATCCCGTTCGTGTTCCACATGGTCGGCGACCACCGCCTGCACGTGCTGATCGGACCCGACGCCCCGACCGAGCTGGCCGACGCCATGCACGACTCGTGGGTGTCCTTCGCCCGCAGCGGCGTGCCCCGCACCGCCACGATGAACACCTGGCCCAGCCTGCCGGTCACCGCGACCGAGCGGCCGCTGATGCTGTTCGACACCGAGATCACGCTGGTCGAGGACCCCCAGCCGGCCACCCGCCGGTTCTGGACCGGCCGCTGAACACGCCGCCCGACGGACCGGCCCCGGTCGCGCTCACTCCTCGGCGATCGCGTCGAGGACGTCGAGGCGACCCGCCCGCCGCGCCGGCAGCGCGGCGGCCGCGATGCCCAGGACCGACCCGAGCACCGCGAGCGCAGCCAGGCGCGCCCACGGCAGGGTGAGCTCGGCGTTCTCGGCCGGCAGCGCCGCGACCAGCGCGGCCCCGAAGCCCACGCCGACCACCAGTCCCAGCACACCGCCGAAGGTGCCGATCAGCACCCCCTCGAGCCGGACCATGCGCCGCATCCGGCGCCGCGACATCCCGACAGCCCGCAACAGTCCGAGCTCGCGGGTCCGCTCCACCACCGACAGGGCCAGGGTGTTGGCGATCCCGAGGGCGGCCACCGCGACCGCGAACCCGAGCAGCACGTTGACGATGCTGATGATGATGTCGACCGACCCGGTCCGGCTCTCGACGAAGTCGGCGCGAACCTGCGCCGTCGAGTTCGGGATGGTCGCCGCGACCCGGGCCAGCTCCGCCGCCACCCGCGCCGGATCGGCCCCCGGCTCGGTTCGCACGAACACCAGGCGGGCCGCCGGCTCCACGCCGAGCAGCCCGGCGACCGCCGCGGTCGGGGCGAAGGTGTCGTCATAGAGCTCACGACGCTGGTAGACGCCGACCACCTCGAGGGTCCGGGTGACGTCACCGCCCTTGAGGGTGAGCCGCTGCCCGAGCTCCACCCCCTTGTCATCGGCCCAGCGGCGGTTGACCGCCATCTCGTCGGCTCCCCGCGGCGAGCGGCCCTCGACGATCTCCGGGTCGACCACGGACGCCATCTTCTCCACGTCGCCCGTGGTCATGGCGAGGCGACCGGGCGCGCCGACGGTGTCGGAACGCGTGATCGACATCGGCACCGCCTCGGCCACCCCCGGGGCCGCGGCGATGGCGTCGATCGTCCCAGCGTCGAACGGGGCCACCGACCCGGAGTCGACCACCACGTCCGCGTGCACCGACCGGGTCAGCCCACCTCGGATGGCGGTCCGCACCGACTCGCCGACCACCAGGGTGGTCGCCACCAGGGCCAGCCCGATCATGAGCGCGGACGCAGTGGACGCCGTCCGCCGCGGGTTGCGCACGGAGTTCCGGGCCGCGATCCGCCCGGCGACCCCGGTCGCCCGCGCCGGCGCGCCGAGCACCGAGACGATCGGACCGGCCAGGAACCGGGCGAGGGCCGCCACGCCGAGGAAGCCGAGCAGCGCGCCGAGCGCCACCCCCTTGACCCGCGGGTCGACGGGCTCGGCCGGCAGGGCCAGGGCCCGGGCCCCGGTGACCAGCCCGGCCACGAGCAGCACAGAACCGACGACGGGTCGGCCGAGGGACCGACGGGTCGGGGTGGCGTCGATGGACTGGATCGCCGCCACCGGCGGAACCGCGGTGGCGCGTCGGGCCGGGCCGACCACCGACACCGCGGTCACACCCAGACCCACGACCACGCCCGCCACCGCAGTGCGGAGCTCGAACACCACCGAGTCGAGCGGCAGCGCCACCCCGAGCGCCACGATCAGTCGCTGGAGGCCCATGCCGAGCAGGACGCCCAGTCCCAGACCGAGCGCCGATGCGGCAGCCCCGACCACCAGCCCCTCGCCGATCACCGAGGCTGCCACCTGCCGACGCGACGCCCCGACCGCCCGCAGCAGAGCCAGCTCCCGGGTGCGCTGGGCCACCACGATCGTGAACGTGTTCCAGATCAGGAACGCGCTGACGAACAACGTCACACCCGCGAACCCGAGCAGGAGCCCGACGAAGTTGGTGAGCTCCTCCTCGATGTCGGCCTGGGCCGCGGCCACCAGCGCCTCCGAGCTGAACACCGACACCGACGGCCCGCCGACCTTCCGCAGCGCCGACTGCACGTCATCGGACCTCGCGCCGGGTTCCAGGCCGATGTTGACCACGCTGTACCAGCCGGGGACGCCGACCAGTTCGCCAGCCCGCTCCGAGGAGAAGGCCAGCACCGACGCCGCGGTGATCAGCCCGGTGCCTCGCTGCTCGGCGATCCCCGAGATGCGGGCGTCGACGATCCCCCGTCGGGTCGCGACCCGGACCCGGTCCCCCAACCCGAGTCCGCGCTCTGCCGCGGTCTCGGCGTCGATCACGACGTCGTCCGGCCCGCTCGGCGCCGTCCCCGACGCCAGGCGGACCCCGAACAGGTCGGGCTCGACCGGCCAGTTGCTGACCAGCGAGAAGTCGAAGGCCCCGGACCGACCGCCCTTGTCGAGCAGCTGGCCCGGGCCGGACACGATGCCGTCGGCGACCGCCACCCCGGGCACCGCGGCCAGCTCCGGCAGCAGAGCGGCCGGGACTCCGGCGCGGGATCCTCCGAAGACCCCGCCCGGGCCGCCGGTCGACCCGGTCGCGGCCCGCACGACGATGTCGGAACGGCCAGCGGTGTCGCGCAGCAGGTCGCGGATCGAGCGGGCCAGGCTGTCGGTCAGCACGAACGCGGCGACGACGAAGGCGACCCCGACGACCACCGCGGTCGCGGTCAGGACGAACCGACGCCAGTGGGCCCGGGCCGAGCGCAGGGCCAACCGCAACATCGCGGCGAGTCTGGCACCCGGGGGCGACTGCCGGGGGTCGGGTCGGCGCTGACCGGTTCGGACCGGCCCGGCTTTCTGAGGTCAGGATTGCGACAAGGTCTGTCGTTGAGGACCCCTATATCCGGTGCCAGCCGCCGGCGGCGTGGAGGCCGCCGTCGACGTGCACCGTCGTACCGGTCACGAACCGGGCCAGGTCCCCGAGCAGGAACACGATCACCGATGCCGCCTCTGACGGGTCGGCGAACCGCCCGATCGGCGGCACCGGCGGCGGCCGGAACCGCGACTCGGCCTGCACCGCCTCGGCCAGCGCCGCGTCGCCGTGGGTCGGGATCCCGTCGGGCGCAACCGAGTTGACCCGGATGCCCCGGTCCGCGAGCTCCAGGGCGAGGGTTCGGGTCAGGTTCTCCACCGCCGCCTTCATCGCCGCGTACACCGAGAAGCCCGGCGCGGCCTGGAACGCCTCGCTCGAGGTGACGTTGACGATCGAGCCGCCCGCTCCCATCGCCTCGACAACCGCCCGGGTCACGTCGACGACGCTGGTGAAGTTCTCGTCGACCAGCGCCCGGTCGCCCTTGGCCGACGAGTCGACGAACTCCGCCCGGTACGTGCCGCCCGCGTTGTTGACCAGGCCGTGGACGACCCCGAACCGCGCCACGGTCGCATCCACGAAAGCGGCCACCGAGTCGCGGTCCCGGACGTCGAGGACCTCGGCGTGGATCCGGTCAGGTCCGACCGACCGGTCGCGTCCGAGCTCGTCGACCAGGACGGCCAGCCCGTCGACATCACGGTCGCACACCGACACCGACGCCCCGAACGCGGCCGCAGCCACCGCGGTGGCGCGACCGATCCCGTTCGCTGCACCCGTGACGACCACGACCCGGCCGTCCAGCCGCACGGCGTCAGGGGTCAGCGGTACCGGCTCGTCGTTCACGCCGCCCATCATGGCCGCGTCGCCCTCGGGTGGACGCGTCCGACTCCCTGATGCAGGTCGGTCTGATGCAGGTCGGCTGTTCAGGCCGTCGGAGCTGCAGTCGGCGCGACCGCCGGGGCTGCCGGCAACGCCGCCGGCTCGATCGCCCACCGGGGTCCGGCCAACTCGCCCGACGCGGCCGCGACCACGTTCGCCACCACCTCGGCGGCAGCGTCCAGGCGGACCCGGGGCTCGGTGCTGAACGCCGGGCGCCGCCCGTCACGCGCCAGCCACGACGAGTCCCTGACCACGGCGCCGGTCTGCTCCCGGGTCGTGAAGAGCTCCGGTGCAACCGGGACCGCTCCGTGCGGGACCGGGTCCGCGGCAGGGATGCGGGAATCGATCGGGCGGGTCCGGGCGGAACGGGCGGTGACGTCGAACAGCGGCACCCCGCTCAACGGAGGCGTCCACGCCATGTCCCGTGCGGACCTCTCGGTCGCGCCGGCGAGCGCCAGGGCCAAGCCGGTGAGCACGAGCAGCCGGGTGGCCCGACGCGCCGGACCGTCGTCCATCCCCGCCACTCGTCGCAGTCGACGTTCCAGGTCCGGAGCGGCCAGGTCGAGCACCGACGCCAGCTGCACCAGGTCGGCGGAGCGGAAGCGGATCTCGGCGTCGGGGCCCAGACCCCGCTGCCGTCGCACCGCGGCCACGTAGTCGGCCAGCACGTCGGAGTCGTCGTCCCGGAACGGATCGACGTGGACCACCTCGTCGCCGATCACGAGCAGGTGCGGATGGGTGGGGTGCCGGAGGTCCTGTCGGGGTGGGAGATCGAGGTCGTCGTCGCCGTACACCGAGATCGCTCGCTCCAGCACCGCCGTGCTCACCGGCCGGACGCCGGACTCGATCCCCCGGAGGTCACGACGGCCCACGCCGACACGTCGAGCGGCGTCGGCCCGGTCCAGACCGGCCATCTCCCGGGCGCGGCGCAGCGCGGGTCCGGCCATCACATCGGCCCCCGCCGCAGACCGGTGGCCGGAACCCGTCCGGTTCCCTTCCCTGTTGGACATGCCATGAAGATCGGCACGTCGCGGGCTGGACTGAACAATGTGCTCGGCGGCACGGACAAGACGGTCACCGCCGCCGACTCACGTGTGGTTATCGTCAGGAACGGAGCGCGTCCGGAACGGCTGGGCGCCACGATGAGGAAGTGCCCGACGTGGACCTACGAGACGCCTTCGGCGACGGAACCGGCCTCCTCGACCAGGTCGTGGCCCTGATCCGACGCGACGGGCTCATGGACCTGATCGGCGGGCTCAACCAGGTCGGCGCCGACGACCAGACGACCAGTTGGATGGGTCCCGGCGCCAACGAGCCGGTCAGCGCCGACCGCGTCCGCGACGCCCTCGGCCCGACCCGCAGCAAGGAGATCGCGACGGCGCTCGGCGCGTCGACCGACGACGTCGCCGCCGGCATGGCCCGCCTGCTGCCCTCGGTGGTCGACCGTCTCACCCCCGACGGCACCTACCCCGACGACGAGCGCATCGACAGCACCGATCTGAGCGACATCGACCTGATCGCCCTGCTCGGACCGCGCTGAGCGCACCAGTTCGCCCCCGGTCGCCGAACGCACCCTCTCGGGGCATGCTGTGTCCCATGAACGAGTCGGAGCTCGTCCCCATGGTCATCGAGCCCCCGCCGTTCACCGGATCCATCCCGGATGACGGCATCGACCACCAGCTACCGGACCCGACCTCACACGACGGACCGGCGTCGGCGTCCGGGGTGCGGTCGGTGATCGGCATCGACGTCGGCGGCTCGGGGATCAAGGCGGCGTCGGTCGACCCCGTCACAGGCAGCCTGATCTCGGAGAGGATCCGCATCACGACGCCCACGCCAGCGACCCCCGACGCCGTCATCGGGACCATCGTGGAGGTGGTCGAACGGGTCATGGACGGAGAGGGAGCCGCCCACCTCGACGCCGACGCCCCCGTCGGACTGACGCTGCCGGCCGTGGTGCGGAACGGAACGGTGTCGACCGCGGCCAACATCGACCCGGGTTGGATCGGGGTGGATGCCGTCGACGTGATCGGCCGCGCCCTGCGACGACCGGTCGTCGTCGTCAACGACGCGGACGCGGCCGGGGTCGCGGAGATGCGCGTCGGAGCGGGCCGCGGCGACGACGGACCGGCGGTCGCCGGCGTGGTCCTCATGCTGACGCTCGGCACCGGAATCGGCAGCGCTCTGTTCGTCGACGGCACGCTGGTCCCCAACACCGAGCTCGGCCACCTGCCGCTGCACGGCGGCGACGCCGAGCGATACGCCGCCAGCTCGGTGCGCAAGGCCGAGCGACTCTCCATGAAGAGCTACGCCCAACGCCTGCAGGAGTACCTGGAGCTGGTCGAGCGCCTGCTGTGGCCCGACCTGATCCTGATCGGCGGCGGCATCTCCAAGCGGGCCGACGAGTTCCTGCCCCTCATCGACCTGCGCACGCCGATCCTGCCGGCCCGGCTGCGCAACCAGGCCGGCATCGTGGGAGCGGCGATGCTCGCGGCGGAGGGCGGATCGGGGTCCTGAGCCACCTGGGTCCGACGACCCGGAGTGCCCACGCCACCGGGTGCATCCGCCCAGCGACACCTCCCCGGGGCTCCGGTACTCCTGGAGAGGTGCCGACCTCCCACCACACCCCCGTATCCTCGGACGCCCGCCTCGACGAGTCGCGGCCCCTGCTCGGAGACCTGGGCCTGGGGCCGGGGACCCCGGGGGGGACCCTCTCCGAGCGACGCCTGCTCCGCCGAACCGCGATGGCGTGCACGGACCGGCGGGCGACGGTTCTCGACGACGTCGAGCTCCCGGGCTGCCGCCATCGGATCGACCACGTCGTCATCGCCCCACATGGGCTGTGGGTGCTTTCCACCATGGGCGACCGCGGTCCGATCGAGCTCCGTGACGTGGGTGGGTTCTTCCGCTCCGAGACCAGACTGTTCGTCGACGGTCGGGATCGCACCGCGATCCTGGACTCCCTGGCCTGGCAGCAGGCCGCTGTCGCGCAGCGCATGTCCGTCGATCCCACTTCGGTCACCGTGCGCAGCGCCGTCGTGGTGATGGGCGACGACGACGGGACATCGTGTGGTACCGGAGCCGATCCCCTCGACGCCGAGGAGGTCCTCGACGTCGATGGGCACCGGGTCCTCAGGCTCGCGGCACTCGGGCGGCTCATCACGAGCGGGGCGCCGGAGGGCTCCGATGCTCTGCTGGGCCAGGCGGCCATCGCCCGCCTGGCGGGACTCCTGGTCGAGGACCCGACCGCGGTCGGGGTCGGTCGGGCGACCCTTGACCTCACCCGGCGCGCCGACGCGACCCTCGACGGATCAGACACCTTCCTCCCGCTGGCCCGGTCGTCGCCGGGCTGAGCGCCGTTGCGCCGGGCGCACGGGTCCGGTCGGCGACCTGAGCGATGCGGCCCCGATCCGCCGGTACGCTCGGCTCGTCCCCGACCGAACCGGAGGGAAGGTGCCCGTCGAGCCGTTCCGAGAGCGTCCAGCCCACGCCGCCCTGGTCGCGCACCACGCCACCATCGCCGGTACGCACCTGCGCGATCTGTTCGCCGAGGACCACGACCGCGGGGAGCGCCTGGTGTGGCGGGCCTGCGGCCTCCACGCGGACCTGTCCAAGCACCGGGCGACCGACGAGACCTTCGACCTGCTGGTCGAGCTGGCCGGCCAGTCAGGCCTCCGGGACGCCATCGACGCCATGTTCCGTGGCGACCGGATCAACGTCAGCGAGGACCGTTCGGTCCTGCACATCGCCCTCCGTCGACCACGCGACCAGCCGCTGGTCGTCGACGGTGTCGACGTGGTCGCCCAGGTCAACGACGTCCTCGACTCCATGGTCGCGTTCGCGGCCCGGGTCCGCTCCGGCGAGTGGGTCGGCCACACCGGCCGACCGATCCGCAACGTGATCAACATCGGCATCGGCGGCTCGGACCTGGGGCCGGTCATGGCCTACGAGGCGCTGCGCAGCTACAGCGACCGCGACATGACGATGCGGTTCGTGTCCAACGTCGACGCCACCGACCTGGTCGAGGCCACCGTCGACCTCGACCCGGCCGAGACCCTGTTCATCGTCGCCTCGAAGACGTTCACGACCATCGAGACGATGACCAACGCCCGCTCGGCCCGGGAGTGGCTGCTCGCGGCGCTCGGCCCCGACGCCGAGGTCGCCCGGCACTTCGTCGCGGTGTCGACCAACGCCGAGGAGGTGGCGGCGTTCGGCATCGACACCGCCAACATGTTCGGGTTCTGGGACTGGGTCGGCGGTCGGTACTCGATGGACTCCGCCATCGGGCTGTCGACGATGATCGCCGTCGGACCCGAGCGCTTCCGCGAGATGCTCGACGGCTTCCACGCCATGGACGAGCACTTCCGCACCGCACCGTTCCGCCAGAACCTTCCGGTGATGATGGGACTGCTGGCGGTCTGGTACAGCGAGCTCTTCGACGTGCAGACCATCGGGGTCATGCCCTACGACCAGTACCTGGCCCGGTTCCCCGCCTACCTGCAGCAGCTGACGATGGAGTCCAACGGCAAGCACGTCACCCTCGACGGTGCCGCGGTCGACTACGACACCGGGCTCATCTACTGGGGCGAGCCGGGCACCAACGGCCAGCACAGCTTCTACCAGCTGCTGCACCAGGGGACCCGGCTGGTGCCCGTCGACCTGATCGCCTTCGCCCGCAGCCGCAACCCGCTCGGCGAGCACCACGACATCCTCACGTCGAACGTGTTCGCCCAGAGCCAGGCTCTGGCCTTCGGCCGCACCGAGGCCGAGGTCCGGGCCCTCGGCACTCCCGAGGCCGTCGTTCCGCACCGGGTGATGGAGGGCAACCGGCCGACGACGGTCCTGCTGAGCGAGGAGCTCACGCCGTACCGGTTGGGCACCCTGGTGGCGCTCTACGAGCACAGCGTGTTCACCCAGGCCACGATCTGGGGCATCGACGCGTTCGACCAGTGGGGCGTCGAGCTCGGCAAGGAGCTGGCGGTGGCGATCCTGCCGGCGCTCACGTCGGCCGAGGAACCCGACCTGGACACCGACTCGTCGACCGCGGCGCTGATCCGCACCTACCGCGCCCTGCAGGGGCGCTGACCCAGACTGGATCGGGTCCCGGACCCGTTCCCCGACCACGACGGAGGTCCGACATGGCGACCGACACCCCGATGCAGCTCGGCATGATCGGACTCGGACGGATGGGGGCGAATCTCGTCCGCCGGCTCATGGCCGACGGCCACCGTTGCGTCGTTCACGACGTGAGCGCGGACGCCGTCGCGGCCCTCGAGGCCGAGGGAGCAACCGGGGCCCACACCCTGGGCGACTTCGTCGCCGCTCTCGAGGCGCCTCGGACGGTGTGGATCATGGTGCCCGCCGGCGTGGTGCAGGGAACCGTCGACGAGCTCGCCCCGCTGCTGGCGGCCGGCGACACGGTGATCGACGGCGGCAACTCCTACTACCGCGACGACATCCACCGGGCCGAAGCGCTGTCCGAGAGGGGCATCCACTACGTCGACTGCGGCACCAGCGGCGGCGTGTGGGGTCGGGAGCGGGGCTACTGCCTGATGATCGGCGGCGACGACGAGGCGGTGGAGCGACTGGCCCCGATCTGGGAGACGATCTCTCCCGGCCCGATGGCCGACGCCGTCGAACCCACGCCGGGCCGGACCGACGGCGGAACCGCCCAGGACGGGTGGCTGCACTGCGGGCCCAGCGGCGCGGGCCACTTCGTGAAGATGGTCCACAACGGCATCGAGTACGGGATGATGGCGGCCCTGGCCGAGGGCCTGAGCATCATCAAGCACGCCGGGGTCGGCAACGCCGCCGCGGGCGCCGTCGCCGATGCCGAGACCACGCCGCTGCGCGACCCGTGGGCCTATCGCTACGACATCGACGTCGCCGAGGTGGCCGAGGTGTGGCGACGCGGGTCGGTGATCAGCTCCTGGCTGGTCGACCTGACCGCGGCAGCCCTGGCGCAGTCCCCGGAGCTCGACGAGTTCGGGGGCCGGGTGTCGGACTCGGGCGAGGGCCGTTGGACGGTGCTCGCCGCGGTCGAGGCGGGGGTACCCGCCGAGGTCATCACCGCCGCGCTGTACCAGCGCTTCGAGTCCCGGGACCTGGGCACGTTCACCGGAAAGGTCCTCTCCGCGATGCGGTCCCAGTTCGGCGGTCACGCCGAGAAGGCCTGAGGATCTCTCCCCCCGTTCTGTTCGTTAGATCACAACGGTGGTGGTGTGATCGAACGAACAGAACGGGTCGGGCGGGGTTCGCAGCGGCCATGATGGCGGGATGGAGTTCGGGATCGCCTTCGCCAACACGCTGCAGTTCACCGAGAGGGACGGGCTGGTCGAGCTCGCCCGATCCGCCGAGGCCGCGGGTTTCGACTCACTGTGGACCGTCGAGCACGTCATCTACCCCGACGGCTACGAGTCGGAGTACCCCTACGACCGCAGCGGGAAGATGGCCGCGGACGCGTCCTCGCCGATCCCCGACCCGCTGATCTGGCTCTCGTTCGTCGCGGCGGCCACCACGACGCTCCGTCTGGGCACCGGCATCCTGATCCTCCCGCAGCGCAACCCGCTGATCCTGGCCAAGGAGGTCGCGACCCTCGACCGGCTCTCGGGCGGTCGGGTCGAGCTGGGCGTGGGCGTGGGCTGGCTCCGCGAGGAGTTCGACGCCCTCGGGGTGCCCTTCGAACGCCGAGGCGCCCGCACCGACGAGTGGATCGAGGTCATGCGGGCGCTGTGGAGCGACGACCACGTCGACTTCGACGGCGAGTTCGCCTCGTTCGCGGGCGCCAGCGTGAACCCCAAGCCGGCGGGAGCGACCGTCCCGATCACCATCGGCGGCCACAGCACCGCCGCGGCCCGACGGGCCGGACGTCTGGGCGACGGGTTCTTCCCCGCCAAGGGCGACATCGCCGAGCTGGTCGACATCATGCGCCAGACCGCGGCCGACGCCGGTCGGGACCCCGCCGCGATCACCGTCAGCACCGGATCCGCCGGGGTGTTCGGCGACGATCCCGCCGGCGCGGTCGAGGAGCTGGCCGCCAAGGGCGTCGACCGGGTCATCGTGCCGGCGTTCGCCTTCTTCACCGACACCGCAGACACGCTGGCGGCGTTCGGCGAGCGGGTGATCGCCCCGCACCGCTGACCCGCCGGACCGTGACCGGCCGGACCGTGACCGGCCGGACCGTGACCGGCCGGACCGTGACCGACCGGTCCGGACTCGCCCCGGGCCTCAGCCGCAGGCTGCCCGCACCGACGGGTACGGGTTCATCGCCCGTCCGCCGACCCGCTTGAGCCCCATGTGCAGGTGGGTGTCGCCGCCGGCGGCGTTGCCGGTGTTGCCGACCCGTCCGATCGCCTCGCCGGCCCGCACCGACCGCGACGACCCGATGGTCGCCGACATGTGCGCCCCGTAGATCTCCCAGCCGGTGGCCGTGGTCAGCGTGAACGTGGTTCCCCCGAGGTGGTTCCGACCGAACACCACCGTGCCCGACGCCGGGGCGCGGACCGTGGTGCCCCGCGGGGCGAAGATGTCGGTGCCCTCGTGGAACCGTCCGCCGTCGTCACGGGGGAAGCCCCAGTCGTTCATGAACGACGATCCCGGGACCGGGCACCGGAGATCGGGTCCGACCGACCCCGCCGAGCGCGACCCGCTCGGACGACGGGACGGGGCTCGGGACCGGGTCGATCCCGGGATGACGACGGTGTGGCCGGGCAGGATCAGGCTCCTGGAGGTCATGTGGTTCGCCTTCAGCAGCGCGGAGAGCGACACGCCGTGGTCCTCGGCGATCCCCGAGAGGGTGTCGCCCTCTTCCACCGTGTAGCGACCGCCCGACGACGAGCTCGACGACCGGGCATCAGCACGGCTCGCGGAGGAGCCGTCCGAGGATCCGCCGCCGATCGAACCGTCGATGATCAGGCGGGCCCCGCGGTACAGCTCGTCATCGACGATCCCGTTGGCGGCTCGGACCGAGTCGGCGGACACCCCGTAACGGCGGGCGATACCGGCCACGGTGTCACCGGGTCGCACGATGTGGGTGCGTCGGCCGGCCGCTGCGCCTGTCGAGGCCCGCGAGGACTTCGACCCTGCCGACGACGCCTTGGACGAGCGCGATCCCTCGGTCCGCTTCGGCGAGCGGGCGCCCGCGATCGATCCGGTCGAGGAGCGATCGGGTGCCGCTCCGGCGGGCGAGACGGCCCACGCGGTCGGGACCAGGAGAGCACCGGTGGCCACAGCGGCGGGGAGGAGGTGTCGCAGAACTCGGGAGCGCATGCATCCCGATCGGCACGTAGCGCGCCGACATGAGGATCCGCGTAGGCCGTTCGGACCATTTTCCGACCTGGCCACCACGGAGGGTGAGCAGGTAGGGCCGGAGGTCGGATCCCGGCCACCGTGCGTGGCCAAGCGGGTCGACGGATCAGGGCTCAGGGGTCGATCAGGACCCCGGGGTTGAGCACACCGGCCGGATCCAACGCTGCCTTGGCCGCCCGCAACGCCACCGCGAACGGCTCGGGCCGCTGGCGGTCGTAGCCCGGCCGGTGGTCCCGACCCACCGCATGGTGGTGCGTCACCGTCGCCCGGGAACGGGACAGCACGTCCATCACGGCCGCCTTGACCTGGTCCCACATGACCAGCTCCGAGCCTCGGCGTCCGGCGGCGATCACCGTGAAGTACGGAGCCGCACCGTCCGGGTAGACGTGGGTCAGCCGGCACGTGACCAGGCCGTCGCCACCGGTCACCTCACGGATCACCGCTGCGACCTCGTGGCGCACGACCTCGTACAGCTCCTCGATCCGATCCCACGTGGTCGCGGTCTCGAAGGTCTCGGTCAGCGCGCTCATCCGGGCCATCCCGTCACGCCGGTACGGCATCCGCAGGAACGCGGACCGCCAGGTGTCGGCCACCGCGTCGCGCTCGGAGCCCGACCCGTCGCCGTCGACCCGGGGGGCGGCCACCGTGCCGCCGTGGTCACGGACCAGCTCGACCAGCATCTCGAAGCGGTCCCCGACGGGCAGGACGGCCGACTCGAAGCCCAGCACCAGCACGAACCGGTCACCCGGGCCCGCACCCGACAGGGCCGCCTCGGCCGGGTCGAGCAGGCGGCAGTTGGCGGGGTTCAGGTCGCTCTGGGCGACCGAGCGCACCGCCGCGAACGCGTCGGCGGCCGTCTCGAAGGTGGCCGTCGTCGAGCGTCGGTGGCGGGGTCGGTCCTGCAGTCGCATCCACGCCTCGGTGACGACGCCGAGCGTGCCCTCGGACCCGAGCACCAGGCGGTCCGGCGACGGACCCGCCCCGGAACCGGGCAGGCGGAACGACTCGCTGACGCCGATCGGGGTGACCATGCGGACCGACTCGACGAGGTCGTCGATGTGGGTCCGCAGGGTGGCGTAGTGACCGCCGGCCCGGGTGGCGATCCAGCCGCCCAGGCTGGAGAACTCGAAGCTCTGGGGGAAGAAGCGCAGGGTGAGGTCGTGCGGGCGGAGCTGGTCCTCGAGCGCGGGTCCCAGCACACCGGCCTGGATGCGGGCGGCCCGACTGGTCCGGTCGATCTCCAGCACGCGGTCCAGGGCGGTCAGGTCGAGGGTCGCCACACCGGCGTGCGAACCGGCCGGGCACTCCACGCCGCCGACGACCGAGGACCCACCGCCGAACGGGACGACCGCGACGTCCGCGTCCGACGCCCAGTCGAGCACGGCGACGACGTCGGCCTCGTCGCGCGGGCGGAGCACGACGTCGGGAGCCGCGCCCACGTCGCCGTGCAGGGCCCGGATCACGTCGCGGTAGGCCTTGCCGCGGGCGTGGGCAGCGCGGGCCTCCGGCGAGCTGTCGCAGATCGCGTCGAGCGCGGCCGGCACTGCGGCACGGGGCGCCGGCAGGTCGAGATCGGTGACCCGCGGAACCGGCAGCGGGGTGTCGGGCAGGCCGGGGACCAACCCGCCGAGTGCGGTGCACTCGGCGTCGGTCAGCGCCTGGTCCTCCCATCCCCAACCCCACCAGGACCGGGTTCGGGGCTCTGAGCTGACGTGGTCGACCATGCGGCGAACCCTACGGCACCCCCCGGGCCACTCGGCGGGCCGTTCAGCCCATCACGGCCCCGAACGCCACCGCCGCCGCCATGCCGACCACGAGCGTGGCCAGGGTGTTGCGGGTCCGCCACGCGACGATGCCGGCGACAAGACCGGCGACCGCCCGGGGTCCCCACAGCTCCAGCTGCCCGTCGGGCCGGACGAACGCCGGCAGCACCAACGCCGCCAACGCCGCCGGAGGGATCTGACGCAGGAGCCGGTGCGCCCACGGCGGGAACCGCGCCATCCGGGGAGCCACCACCAAGAACGACGCCCGCATGGCGAACGTGGCCGCCGCGCCGATCAGGATCGTCCACCAGGCGGCGCTCACGGGAGGGGCTCCGCCGGCGTCGGCCCGCCTTGTCCGCGACCGTCGTCACCATCCGCACCGCCACCAGCGCCTCCGCCCGCGCCGTCGTCAGCACCGTCGTCGAGGGCGGCTCCGGCGAGGATCCCCGCCACCGAGCCGACCACGACGGCCATCGGCCCGGCGCCGCACTCGGCGGCCACGACCGCTCCCACCCCGCCGACAGCGGCGGCGACCAGGGCCGCACGGGTGACCAGGGTCGGCACCAGCAACACCAGGAAGACGAGCGGCGCGATGACGTCCAGCCGAACCCCCGACGGGAGGGCGTTCCCGACGAGGATGCCGACCAGGGTGCTGACCTGCCAGGTCGCCCACATCGACGCGGCGGCCCCCATGTAGAAGGTCCACCGACCCCTCAGCGTGGGCGGGTCCTGGGCCTCGGAGCCCTGCTCGGACCAGCGGACGATCGACAGGGCGTAGGCCTCGTCGGTGAGCAGGTAGGCCATGACCATCCGTCGTGCCGGAGCGAGGCGGCGAAGGTAGGGGGAGCACGAGGCGGAGTAGAGGATGAGCCGAAGGTTGATCGTGCAGGCGGTGAGCACCGCGGCCAGGACCGAGCCCCCCGCGCCCAGGACCTCGATCGACGCGAGCTGCGACGCGCCGGCGAACATGATCACGGAGAACCCGACCGCGGCGTCGGCGCCGAGCCCGTAGGCCACCGGGGTGGCGCCGGCGACGAGTCCGAACGGGGCGACGCCGACCAGCAGCGGGGCCACGGCCACGAACCCGGCCCGGAACCCGCCGAAGCGGGACGGGCCGATCGCCTCGGTCGGGTCCGGCTCGGCACCGGGGGGCAGGTCCACCTGGACATCCTGGCCCGGTCGCGCTGGGTCGCTGTACCCGGTCCGGCCTCCCAGGATCTGATCCGTTCAGCCGATGGAGGGCGCCGAGTCGTTCCGTACCGTGGAGGACGTGCCGATCACCCCCACCAACCGCTTCTACCCCCTACCCGACGGCCGCGACCTGACCTGGAGCCATTGGCCCGAGGAGAACGCCACCGGCATGATCGTCCTCGAGCGTCACACCGACGGCCACCTCGACGGTTCGCCGATCGGCGACGCGCAGCTCCAAGAGCTGCTGCAGCTGCACGGCGTTCACTGAGAACCCCGGCGGATCGCTCCGCGATCGTCCGGACAGCGTCCGGACCGCCGCCCGGAACCACGTCCGGAACCGTGTCCGGACAGCCTCCCGGGCAGCCGACGGCGAGGACGGCTGCTCAGGTCCGGGCGACCGAACGCGCGCTCCGGGATCGTGCCTTGTCGTCGTACATGGCCCGATCGGCGCGGTCGAGGAGGTCCTCGGGGCTCTCGCCCACCTCGGCCACGATCGCCCCGACGGCCACGCCCACATCGGGCCAGTCGACCAGCGCGGCGTCGATGCTGGCACGCACCCTCGACACCATCGTCGCCACCGGCACGTCGTCGCCCGCGACCACGATCACGAACTCGTCGCCACCCATCCGGGCGGCGACGTCGTCGGAGCGGACCTGCGATGAGATGGCGTCCGCCACCCGGCACAGGACGGCGTCCCCCTCGCGGTGCCCGAAGCGGTCGTTGAGCTGCTTGAAGCGGTTGAGATCGGCGAACAGGACGATCGGCGGACGGGCCGGGTCCATGCCCGCCAGCATCTCACCCAGGCGTTGGTGCAGGGCGGTGCGGTTCAGCAGGCGCGTGAGAGGGTCGCGGGTGGCCCGGATGTTGAGCTCGGACTCCTGCTCGCATCGTCGCATGGTGGCCAGCATCGTCGAGCACATCAGGGCGATGATGTCGGCGTTGGCGTCGTCCCACGTCTCGGTGTACTCGTCGAAGAGCAGGCGGACGACCCCGTCGACGTCGAGCCACAGCTCCACCACCATCCGGTGTGTCGGCTCCACGTCCACGCCGCACCCGCAGTCGGGTCGGTCCCCGGTGCCACCCGGCTCGACGGTGGTGACCACGCACGGGGCGGCCCGCAGGCGCTCGGGGTCGGCCAGGAGCTGGACCCGCCCGGACCCGCACGATGTGGATCCTCGCGCCGACCAGCCCGCGACGCGCTCGAAGGAGCCGTCGCGGGGTTCGACCACCTCGACCCGGTGCGCTCCGACGACGCCGGCGAGCGCGCCGAGGATGGCGGGGATCTTGTCACCCAGCTCGTACCAGTGGACCGCGGCGCACTCCACGTAGACACTCTGGGCGAGCGCCTTGAGCTGGGCGCGGCGGCGTTCGATGGCGACCTCGTCCTCGACCGGGCGCAGGGCGAGCACCATCCACGTGCCCGACTCGTCGGTGATGGTGGTCGCCGTCACCCGGGTGTCGATGTAGGAGCCGTCACGCCTGCGGACGCGGATGCGGGTGGCGACGTGGTAGCCGTCGTTGCGCTGGGACTCGTTCAGCGCCCCCACGGCCACCATCAGGTCGTCGGGGTGGACGTGGTCGCTGACCGGGTCGCCCAGCATCTCGCCGCGTTGGAGCCCGAGGAGCCGTTCGACCGCGGCGTTGGTCCACACGGCGCGCAGCAGCGGGTCGATCACGACGAGCAGGTCCGGCGACAGCTCGGCGGCGACGAGGGCGCACCACTGGTCGTCGGGAAGCTCCCCCGTGCCCAGCCGATCGATGTCCGGCCGGCCGGCGGGCAGGCAGGACTCCTCGGGCAGTCGACGTTCGTCGCGGATCGGCACGGATCCGAGCCTAAGGAGATCCATCCCGTATTCCGCCCTACTGTTCGGTCATGTCCGATCGGCCACCACCCGACCCGTTCGCTCCCGCTCGCCTCGGCCCGCTGACCCTGCGCAACCGCACCATCAAGGCCGCCACCTTCGAGGGCGTCATGCGCAACGGTGCCGTCAGCGACGAGCTGATCGAGTTCCACCGCAGGGTCGCCGCCGGCGGCGTCGGGATGACCACCGTCGCCTACTGCGCCGTGTCCCGGGACGGTCGGGTGCAGCGCCACACCCTGGTGATGGAACCGGAACGGGTGCCCGACCTCACTCGCCTCACCGAGGCCGTGCACTCCGAGGGAGCCGCGATCCAGGCTCAGCTCGGCCACGCCGGGTTGGTGGCCAACACCCGCTCCAACGGCATGCCCACCCTGGCCCCCTCCACCCGGTTCAGCGCACCGGCCATGGCCCGGGTCCGCGGCGCCACCCCCGAACAGCTCGACCGCGTGGTCGACGACTTCGCCACCGCCACCCGGGTGGCCGCCGACTCGGGGTTCGACTCCGTCGAGGTCCACCTGGGCCACAACTACCTGCTCAGCTCGTTCATGAGCCCGAACCTCAACCGCCGGACCGACCGCTACGGCGGCTCGCTCGAGAACCGCAGCGCCTTCCCACGACGAGTGCTGGCAAAGGTGCGGGAGACCGCTCCGGACCACATGGCGGTCACCGCCAAGTTCAACATGGCCGACGGCGTCGACGCCGGGCTATGGCTGGACGAGAGCCTGCCGATCGCCCAGATGATCGAGGCCGACGGGCACCTCGACGCCCTCCAGCTCACCGGGGGCAGCTCGCTGCTCAACGGCATGTACTTCTTCCGCGGCGACGTCCCGCTCAAGGAGTTCCGGGCCAGCCAACCCGCCGTGGTCGGCTTCGGCCTGCGGTTCTACGGCCCCAAGCTGTTCCCGCACTACCCGTTCGAGGAGGGGTTCTTCCTGCCGTTCGCGCGGCAGTTCCGCGACGAGCTGAAGATGCCGCTCGTGCTGCTCGGCGGCATCAACCGCCGCGACACCGTCGATCAGGCGATGGCCGAGGGCTTCGAGTTCGTCGCCATGGCCCGGGCGCTGCTGCGCGAACCCGACCTGGTGAACCGGATGCAGTCCGAACCGCGCCACGAGGGGCTGTGCGTGCACTGCAACAAGTGCCTGCCGACGATCTACACCGGGACCCGCTGCGTGCTGGTCGATCCGACCGTCCCGACCTGAGCGGTCCCGTCCGGCGCCGTCACTCGCTGGTCGGCCCGCGGAACTCCGGAGCCCGCTTCTCGCGATGCGACGCCAGGCCCTCGGCCGCGTCGGGCCCACCGAACCCGTAGAACTCGAGCCCCCACGAGGCGTCGAAGATCGACGAGTGGTCGCGGTACCAGTTGTTGAGCGCGTGCTTGGTCCAGCGGATCGCGGACGGCGACCCTGCTGCCAACTGCTCGGCCACCGCCAGCGCCCGCGCCTGGACCTGGTCGTCGTCGACGCAGATCGACACCAGGCCGATCCGTTCGGCCTCCTCGCCGCTGAGCGTGTCGCAGGTCAGCAGGTAGTACTTGGCCTTGGCCATGCCGCACAGCAGCGGCCAGCACACCGCGGCGTGGTCACCGGCGGCGACGCCCAACCGGGTGTGGCCGTCGATGATGCGCGCTGTGCGAGCCGCGACCGACACGTCGGCCAGCAGCCCGGCGACCAGACCGGCGCCGACCGCCGGGCCGTGCATGGCCGACACGATCGGCTTGGAGCAGTCGATCACGTTGAACACCAGGTCCCGCGCCTCTCGCAGGACCCGCGTGCGCACGGCGAAGTCCTCGATCATCCCGTCGAGCAGCTCGAAGCTGCCCCCCGCCGAGAACGCCCGACCGGCGCCGCGCAGGAGCGCGACCCGGGTGTCGGGGTCGCGGGCCACGGCGAGCCACACGTCCGCGAGCTCGCGATGGACATCGGCGTCGACCGCGTTGAGTCCGGGGCCGTCGAGGGTGATGCGCAGAACGCCGTCGGAGGGGCGATCGAACTGCAGGTGCGGGAAGTCGTCGTAGAGGTGATCCACGTCGGTCACGCTAACGGGGTCGATCGACCCGGGCCGCGGCCGGGAACGGGATCGCTCGCCGATCCCACCTCGGCGGCGTAGCGTCGGGGCGTCGCCGAACCAGGACCGATAACCGTGTCTTCGCCCGTCCCCACCACCTCGTCCTCCTCGTCCAACCCGACGGCGGGACCCACCGCCGCCACCTCGCCCTTCTGGGGCCACTTCACCGCCATGGGCGACGATCCGTTGCCCGTCATGGTCCGCGGCGAGGGCTGCTACGTCTGGGACCGCGCCGGGAACCGGTACCTGGACGGCCTGTCCGGCCTGTTCACGGTGCAGGTGGGCCACGGTCGCCGGGAGCTGGCCGCCGCCGCATCGGAGCAGATGTCGACGTTGGCCTACTTCCCGATCTGGTCCTACGCGACCGAGCCCGCGCTGGCGCTGGCCGAGCGGCTGACCGGGATGGCTCCCGGCGACCTCGACCGCGTGTTCTTCACCACCGGAGGGAGCGAGGCTGTCGACACCGCCTGGAAGCTCGCCCGCCAGTACTTCAAGGCGGTCGGCCAGCCCGATCGCACCAAGGTGATCTCGCGCGACCTCGCCTACCACGGCACCACGATGGGAGCGCTGTCGATCACCGGCCTGCCAGCCATCAAGGAGCCGTTCGAGCCGCTGGTCCCCGGCGCGGTCAAGGTCCGCCACACCAGCTCCTTCCGATCCGGACACGACTTCGACGAGGAGTGGGGCGAGATCTGCGCTCGCGACATCGAGGACCGGATCCTCATGGAGGGCCCCGACACGGTCGCCGCGGTCTACCTGGAGCCGGTGCAGAACACCGGCGGCACGCTGCCTCCGCCGCCGGGGTACTTCGCCCGCGTCCGCGAGATCTGCGACCGCCACGGCGTCCTGCTGGTGTCCGACGAGGTGATCTGTGCGTTCGGGCGCCTCGGCGAGTGGTTCGGATCGGATCGCTTCGGGTACCGGCCCGACATGATCACCTTCGCCAAGGGCGTGACGTCGGGCTACTCGCCGCTCGGCGGGGTGCTCGTCAGCGACCGCCTGGCCCAGCCGTTCGTCGAGGCGCACTCGACCTTCCTGCACGGCATCACCTTCGGCGGCCACCCGGTGAGCTGCGCGGTCGCCATGGCCAACCTGGACCTGATGGAGCACGAGGACCTGCTCGGCAACGTGAGCCGGAGGGCGTCGGGCTTCCAGGAGCGCCTCGAGGGCCTGCTCGACCTGCCGATCGTGGGCGACGTCCGAGGCGACGGGTTCCTGCGCACCGTCGAGCTGGTCCGGGACCCCGACACGCTCGAGACCTTCACCGACGAGGAATGCGCCTGGCTGCTCAAGGGCCAGATCTCGCACCGGCTGTTCGAGTCGGGACTGATGTGCCGCTCCGACGACCGCTCCGATCCGATGATCCTGCTGTCACCGCCGTTGATCGCCGGCGACGACGAGCTCGATCTGATCGAGTCGGTGCTGCGATCGGTGCTGACCGAGGCGTGGACCTCGCTGCAGCACCGCTGACCGGCCCGCTCCCCCGCGTTGTCCCGCACCCTCGCTGTGTCCCGCTCCCTCGCTTTGTCCCGCACAGGCGCGGTGATCACCGCGCCTGTGCGGGACGAAGCGAGTCCGGACGAGCGGATCCGACGGGGCCTGAGGGAGCTGCGCGAGGAGCTCGCGCTCCCCCGGGAGTTCCCGCCCGAGGTGCTCGCGGCGGCAGACCTGGCCGCCCGCGCCGGTGGACTCGCCGGTGACACCGCAGCCGGTCGCCGGCGCCGGGACCTGACCGGGATCGACTTCGTGACGATCGATCCGCCAGGCAGCACCGACCTGGACCAGGCGGTCCACATCGAACGTCGCGGTCAGGGGTTCCGGGTCCGCTACGCCATCGCGGACGTGGCCGCCTTCGTCGGCGTCGGTGGCCCGCTCGACGACGAGTGCCGGGCGCGGGGCGTCACGATCTACCTGCCCGACGGTCGGATCCCGCTGCACCCACCGGTGCTGAGCGAGCATGCCGCGTCGCTGCGAGCGGGTGAGGACCGACCGGCGCTGGTGTGGCAGCTCGATCTCGATGCCGACGGGTCGGTCGACGAGGTCGTGCTCGAGCGTGCCGTCGTGCGCTCCCGGGCCGAGCTCGACTACCCGTCCCTGCAGCGGTCGCTCGACGACGGCGATCCCGCGAGCCGGCCGGAGGTCGCGACGTTGCTGGCCGAGGTGGGACGGCTCCGGCAGGACCGGGCCGCCGAGCGAGGCGCGGTGTCGTTGCCGCTCCCGGACCAGGAGGTGGTCATCGGCGCCGACGGGCACATCGGTCTGACCTTCCGGGCTCCCCTTCCGGTCGAGGACTGGAACGCGCAGATCTCCCTGATGACCGGCATGGCCGCGGCGCGGATCATGGTGGACGACGGCGTGGGCGTGCTGCGGACCCTGCCACCGCCCGATGGGCACACCGTGGCCGAATTGCGGGCCGACGCCGCCGCACTCGGTGTCGACTGGGGGCCGGAGGACAGCTACGCCGATGTGATCAGGTCGCTGGATCCGGCGTTCCCCGACCAGGCTGCGTTCGCGACCCAGGCGGCCCGGCTGCTCCGCGGATCGGGCTACGCGGCGTTCGACCGCCGGGCGGGCATCGCCCCACCTGAGGGCTCCGACGCCGAGCACTCCGCGCTGGCCGCCCCCTACGCCCACGTCACGGCACCGCTGCGACGCCTCGTCGACCGGTTCGCCAACGAGGTCGTTCTGGCCTGCTGCGCCGGAGCCGAAGTCGCCGACGACGTCCGCGCCGCGCTTGCTGTGCTGCCCGAGCTCATGGCATCGGCACGGCGCCGGGAGTCGCAGGCCGACTCCGGCGCCCGGGACCTGGTCGAACAGGTCATCCTGTCCGGTCATGTCGGTCAACCGCTCGACGCGGTGGTCGTCGGAGTCGACCGACACGGCCTGCGCCTCCAGGTGCGCGACCCGGCCGTGCTCGGCCGTGTCGACACGGCGACGGCCGCGTCGTTCCACCTGGGTCAGGAGGTCGTGGTCACCGCCGACGACGCGGGCTCGCTGGAGCTGTCGGCGCCGCCCTCGGACCGACACGCCGATGGACGCGAGGTCGAGGCCTGATCGTCGAACGGTCTCCCGTCATCGGCCGGTCGCCCATCGCCGGGCCAGCTCCGCCGACGGCTTGGGGCTGCGGTCCCGGTCGATCAGACCGAACGCCGCATCGAACCCCAGACCCCACTCGTAGTTGTCCACGCCGGTCCAGTGGAAGAAGCCCCGGACGTCGATCCCGTCGGCGACCGCGTCACGGGTGATCTCCAGGCAGTCGGTCAGGTACTGGCACCGCTGCTCGTCGTCGTCGTCGGCGGTCCAGGTCCCCAGGCCGCACTCGGAGACAACGAGCGGCCGGCCGGGGAGGTCGTCGGCCAGCCGCTCCAGGCAGATGCGAAGGCCCTCGGCCCACGGTGGGAGACCGAGCGGCCCGGGACGGATCCCCGCCGGGTGCGGGACGAACGTGTTGTCCGCCGTGACCCCGAGCGCGTGGTAGTAGCTGAAGCCGATCAGGTCGAACGCTCCGGCCATCTCGGGGGCCTCGATCGGGGCACGGCCCGGGACGTGGAGCAACCCGTCGCGCATCGCCCGGATCCAGGTCCGCCAGACCACCTCGTCGACCAACTCGGCGTTGGCCCGCGCCGCCGCGGTCCGCCGCTCGTCCTCGCCGGCGGTCGCCGCGAACACCGGCATGAGGCTGTGGATCGTGCAGGTGGGCTGGTCCCCCGAGCGCAGGACCCTCCACGCCTCGTGCTCGGCCAGCAGCACCGCCTCGAGTGCTTCCGCGAACCGCTCCGGGTCCCGGCGTCCCGGCGGGATCGTGCCGAGGAGCCACCCGAGCATCGCGTAGGCCACCGGTTCGTTGACCGGCATCCAGCCGTGGACCAGGTCGCCGAAGGTCTCCCCGACCCAGTCGACGTGTCGGGGCCACGTGCGGGACCGACCTCCCGGTTCGAGGAAGCCGCCCTGGTCCTCGCTGAACCAGCCGGGCAGGTCGAAGTGGTGCAGGCAGACCCACACCGAGATGCCGGCGTCGCGGGCCGCGGTCAGCACCGCTCGGTAGTGCTCGACCGCCGCAGGATCGTGGCGACCGGGATGCGGTTCGAGCCGGGCCCAGTCGAGCGACAACCGATGGTGGGTCAGGCCGAGCTCGGCGAGCTGGGCGAAGTCCTCCTGGTAGCGCACCCCGAACCCGTTGCCGTCCCCCGACCGGGGGGCGCGACCGGCTGCCTCCCACGCGTACCAGTCGCTGCGCGGCGCCGCTCCCTCGGTCTGCAGCGACGAGGCACCGGTCCCCCACATGAACCCGTCGGGGAGGCCGTCGCTCCCAGTGGTTCGGGCCGTCGACTCTGCAGGCATGTCAGATCCTGCCCTGCGGTCCGGCTGGCCGCCGGGCTCAGCGCAGCGTGTAGCGGATCGGAAGGTGCTTGACCCCGCTGACGAAGTGCGCGCCGGACCACGCTGGCTCACCGTCGAGCTCGATGGTGTCGACCCGCTCGAGCACCTTGGCCAGCAGCGTCCGGACCTCCCGTCGCGCGACCTGGGACCCCAGGCAGTAGTGCATGCCCAGGCCGAAGCTCAGGAGCTGGTCCGCGTCGGGACGACCGATGTCGAAGCGCATCGGGTCGACGAACACGTCCTCGTCGCGGTTGGCCGACGGGTACGACGTCAGCACCGCGTCCCCAGCCGCGATCGGCACGCCGCCGATCTCGGTGTCGGCCTGGGCCCAGCGCATGAAGCTGCGCACCGGCGTGGTCCAGCGGATCATCTCCTCGGCCGCCGCCCCGGCGAGCGTCGGGTCGTCCTGGATCGCCCGCAGCTGGTCGGGGTGGGCGAGCAGCCGCTCGAGGCCGCCGGAGAGGGCGAACGAGGTGGTGTCGTGTCCTGCGGTCGCGACGATGATGTAGTACCAGAGCCGCTCACGTTCCCCCATCGGTGCCCCGTCGACCATCCCGTTGGCGATCACGGTGGCCAGGTCGTCGGTCGGGTTCTCGCGCCGCTCGTCGCTGAGGGCGTCGAAGTACTCCTCGAAGCGGTTGATCGACGAGGTGATGGCCGCCAACGGGTCCGAGAAGTCGCCCAGGTACTCGGGATCCGCGGCGCCGAAGAGCCCCTGGGTGAGCGACAGCATGAGGGGCTCGTCGCTCTGGGGAACCCCGAAGATGCTCATGATCACCCGGATGGTGAAGGGCTGGGCGACGTCCGCGGCGAAGTCGCAGCGCCCGTCCATCGCGGCCATCTTGTCGACGAACTCGTCCGCGATGGACTCGATGGTCGGTTGGAGGTGACGGACCGCGGCGGGCTTGAACCAGTCGTTGGTGACCGAGCGCAGCTTGTTGTGCACGTCGCCGTGGATGTGCACCAGGGTGCGGGGCAGCTCGATGCCGAAGGCCTGGAGCATGTCGTACTGGAGGTCCGGGCCCGGCGCCGACTTCTCGGTGTTGAAGAAGACGTCGCTGCGACGCGACACCTCGAACACGTCCGCGTGCTTGGTGATGGCCCAGAACGGGGTCCAGCCCTCGGCCTCGACGCGCATGACCGGCTCGTCGCGGCGGATCTCGGCTGCGGTGGCGTGCCAGGCGTCCATGTCGGCGAACGCCTCGGGCGTGATGAAGATCCGACCCCGCGGATCGGTCGAGATGGCGACCTCGGTCATGCTCGCTGGTTCCCCCTGTCTCCGGTTCCGGGCCCTCCGACGGGCTCCGGACTGTGCGTCGGGCGAGGGTAGCCGCCCCCACCACCCGTGCTGCCCGTTCTGCCCGTTCTGTAGTGCGAGATCCAGGTGTTCACCTGGATCTCGCACTACAGAACGGAGAGGGGGGGGATCAGGCGAACAGGTCCTGGCCGACCCAGCGTCCCGGGCCGGTGACCCCCGGCGGCACGGCGAAAAGTCCCGAGCCGGTGTGGACCAGGTACTCCATCAGCAGGTCGTCGCGGGACAGCTTGGTCTGCATCGGCACGTACTGGGTGCGGGGATCGCGGACGAACGCGATGAAGAAGAGCCCCGCGTCCAGCCGACCGAGTCCGTCGGTGCCGTCGGTGAAGTTATAGCCCCGCCGCAGGATCTGAACGCCGTCGTTGTCGTCGGGGTGCGCCAGCCGGACGTGCGACATCAGGGCGATCTTCGGCTCACCGTCGGGACCCTCGGCGTCGAAGTCGGGCTCGGTGAACTCGGTCCCCCCGCTGAGCGGAGCACCCTCGCCCTTGTCCCGGCCGAAGATCATCTCCTGCTCGCGCATCGAGGTGCGATCCCAGGTCTCGATGTGCATGCTGATCCGACGCGAGACCAGGTAGGAACCGCCGGCCATCCAGGCCGCGGCGGGATCGTCGTCCTTGCCGACCCAGATGAACTCGTCGAGCAGGTCCGGCTCCTCGGCCTTGAGGTTCGCGGTCCCGTCCTTGAACCCGAACAGGTTCCGAGGCGTGTCCTGTGTGGTGGAGGTCGACGACGTCCGACCGAAGCCGAGCTGGGACCAGCGGACCGAGACGACCCCGAAGCCGATGCGGGCCAGGTTGCGCACCGCGTGCACCGCCACCTGCGGATCGTGGGCGCAGGCCTGCACGCACAGGTCGCCGCCGCTGCGGGCCGGGTCCAGGCGGTCGGCCGGGAAGTGGGGGAGGTCGATCAACGCCTCGGGGCGACGCTCGGCCAGCCCGAAGCGGTCCTGTCCGTCCTTGGTGAACAGGGTCGGACCGAAGCCGATGGTGATCGTCAGCTGCGACGGCGGCAGACCGTAGGCCTCGCCGGTGTCGGCCGGCGGTGCGTCGAGCGGTCCGTTCATGGCCCCGGTGGTTCCGGCGGAGTGACCCTCGGTCATCCGCTCGGCTGCCGCGCTCCACTTCTGCAGGAGCTCGACGAGCTTCTCGCGGTCGTCGGTGATCACGTCGAAGGCCGCGAAGTGCAGTCGGTCCTGGGCCGGGGTGACGATGCCGGCCTGGTGCTCACCGCGGAACGGCACCGCTGCGGCGGCCGCGCCCTCGGACGGGTCCGAGTCGGGCTCGCTGGCCGAGGCGATCGTGGCCCCGGCCGCCACGCCGACCGCCGCGGCACCGACGGCGCCGGCGCCGAGCAGCCATCGTCGCGACACCCCGGACCGGTCCGGCTCGTCCGCGCCCGCGCCGTCGCCGGATGCGGTGGCCAGGTCCGCGGTCGATCCGTCCCGCTCGACGGTCTCGCCGGTCGTGTCGTCGTCCATGGTTCCTCCTCGGGCCGGGCCGCCGCCCGGACGGCCCGCTGGCGCGTCAGATCAGCTCGGTCAGAGCACCACCACGGCGGTGAGCTGGCTCAGGGGCTCGCCCAGCGCGTTGACCGAGTCCGACAGCTCCTTCACCTGTTCGGGGGTCAGCTGGGTGTAGTACTGGAAGCCGTCGGCGGTCTTGTACTTGTCGAGCTCGGTCTGCAGCGACGCGAACTCCTCGTCGAGCGTGGCGGCCAGGTCCTTGTCCTTGATCAGCACGATCGGACGCAGGGCCTGGTAGGCCAGCCGTGCGCCGTCGACGTTGGCCTGGAAGTCCCACAGGTCGGTGTGGCTCCAGAACTCCTCCTCGCCGGTGACCTTGCCGGTGGCGACCTCGTCGAGCAGCTCCTTGGCGCCGTTGCCGAGCTGGTCGGCCTTGAAGGTGACGGTCTCGACGCGGGTGGCGAGGTCCTGGGTGTCGGCGACGAGCTGGTCGGCCATCTTCGCCCGCTCCTCGGGGGTGTCGATCTCGGTGAAGTCCGCCGGCGGCCAGAGCTGCTTCTCGATCTGGTGCCAGCCGGTCCACTCCTGGCCCGCCTCCAGGTCGGCTTCGCGCAGGTCGAGCCGCGGGTCGAGGTCGCCGAAGCTCTCGGCCACGGGTTCGATGCTCTCCCAGTAGGCACGGGTCGGCGCGTACAGCGCCCGGGCCTGGTCGTCGTCGCCGGCCTTGTAGGCGTCCGCGAACTTCTGGGTCCCGGCCACCAGGAAGCCGACCTGCTGGGTGACGTAGTCCTTGTACTGCTTGGTGGCGGCGGCCTCGAGCGCCTTCATCTCGCCGGAGGTGGCGTCGGTCTCGCCGGAGTCGGTGACGGTGAAGTCACCGCGGTGGCCGTCGCCGGTCATGCCGGGCACGCACGCGGTGACGTAGGAGCCCGGTTCGGCCCGCAGCACCAGGTCGCGGCTGAGGCCCGGTCCGATGTTCTCGACCTCGCCGATGATCGACTTTCCGTCCTCGGCCAGCAGGTAGAACTCGGTGATCTCGCTACCCTTGTTGGTCACCGAGAACACGATGTTGCCCGAGGGGGCCTCGGTGGCCGACAGCGTGCACTCCGAACCGGTGTCGGTGACCTCGATCGTCGTCGGGCCCTTGCCCCCGCCGTCGTCGGATCCCGACGCCGCCTCCTTGGTGTTGTCGGTGCAGGCGCCGGCCAGGGCCACGACCGCGATGAGCGACGGGGCGAGCAGGCGTCGGACGGTGGGGGTCATGCAGGGTGTCCTTCTGTGATGGTCGGGGACGGATGGGTCTGATCCGGGGTCGCGGCCACCAGGGTGGACGTGACCGGCCCGGAGGGGCGGCGGACCCGGATGATGAACAGCGTCATGGTCGGCACCAGGTAGAGCAGCCAGCAGACGAGCTGCAGCCACGTGGTCCGGGGGTTGAAGTTGACCGTGCCCTTGAGCAGGGTCCCGTACCACGAGCCGGGCGGGATGGTGCCCGACACGTCGAACGCCACGTTGTGCAGGCCGGGCAGGATCTCCGCCTCCTGCAGGTCGTGCACCCCGTAGGACACGACGCCGGCGGCGACGACGACCAGGAATCCCCCGGTCCAGGTGAAGAACTTGCGCAGGTCCAGCCGGAGGGCCCCGCGGTAGACGAGGACTCCCAGCACCACCGCGACGACCAGTCCGAGGAGCGCCCCGAGCAACGGGGCGAGGGTGTCGCCGGTGGCCCGGGTCGCGGCCCAGAGGAACAGGGCCGTCTCCAGCCCCTCGCGTCCGACGGCCAGCAGGGCGAGGACGACAAGGCCCACACCTCCGGCGGTGGAGTCGACCCGTGTCTCGAGCTCGCCCTTGATGTTGCGGGCCTGCTCGGCCATCCAGAACACCATCCAGGTGACGAAGCCGACGGCGATGATCGACAGCGTGCCGCCGATGGCCTCCTGCGCCTCGAAGGTGAGTCCGCGTGGGCCGAAGGTGAGCGCAGCGCCGAACGCGAACGAGATGACGACCGCGATCCCGACGCCGAGCCACACCTTGGGGAGCTGATCCCGACGGTCGGTCTTGACCAGGTAGGCGACGAGGATGCCCACCACCAGCGACGCCTCCAGCCCCTCGCGGAGCCCGATCAGGAAGTTCGCGAACACGGCGACCTCCGTCGTCGTCCTGGGTGCGCCGGCCGGTTCCGCGCACATGGCCGGTGGTTAGGTAACCCTAACGCGACGAGAGGAACACGCTCAACACGCCACCTCGGTGCGGGGACGCCACGATCGTCACCGGGCCGAACTCCCGCAGCGGACAACCACGCCCCGGGTGTCGCAGGGCTAGCGTCGGAGCGGCGCGAGGTGCGCCCGCCGCGCCCGCCGCGCCCACGACCCGAGGTGACCACCACGTGAGCGAGCACCCGACCGCCGAGAGCGGACCACCGCAGCGGACCGTGGGCCTGGAGATCCCCGCGGAGTTCCGATTCGTGTCGATGGCACGGGTCGCCGCCGCCAGCCTCGCCGCTGAGCTCGACCCGGCGATCGACGACCTCGAGGACCTGCGCGTCGCGGTCAACGAGCTCGTCGGGATCCTCGTCGAGGCAGCCGAGGGCGGGACGATCCTCATCCGGATGTGGATCGAGGAGCGGACCATCCACGTGAGCGGGAGATGTCTCGGCGAGTGGGCCCCCACCGAGCCGGACCAGCTGGCCCAACGGATCCTCGACGCCACCGTCGACCACCACGAGATCGGCGACGGAGCGTTCCGCATGCTCACGCACCTGAGCGCGGAGTGACCGTCCCGAACGGCGACCCGCGATGAGCCCGGACGAGGTAGGCGGGGCAGACGAGTCAGGCGGGGCAGACGAGTCAGGCGGGGCAGCCGGTGCGGGCGAGGCTGCACCGGCGCCGATCGACCCCCGCCTGGTCGAGTACGCCCGCACCCACGACCGGGCGCTGCGCAACGCCTTGGTCGAGGACAACATGGGCCTGGCGCTGCACTTCACGACCCGCTACCGCCGATCCGACACCGAGGACGACGATCTCCGCCAGGTCGCCCTGCTCGGCCTGGTCAAGGCGATCGACCGCTTCGACCCGACCCGCGGGGTGGCGTTCAGCACGTTCGCGGGGCGTACGATTGACGGCGAGCTCAAGCGCCACTTCCGCGACCAGACCTGGGCGCTGAGGGTGCCGCGATCGGTCAAGGACCTCCACGTGTCGGTCCGGCGGGCATCGGAGGCCCTCGAGCAGCAGCTGTCGCGCTCACCGACGGTGCGCGAGCTCGCAGATCACCTCGACGTCAGCGTCGACGAGGTGATCGGCGCCCTCGGCGCGACGGCGGCCCGGCGCGCGGGCAGCCTGGACGACCTCGACCCTCAGGGCGCGACCACGACCCCTCGGACGGTCTCCTCCCCCGCCGAGGACCTGCTGGAGGACCGCGACGAGGTCGGTCGGCTGCTGTCGACGCTCGGGCCCCGGGAACGGGAGATCATCCGACTCCGCTTCTACGAGCACCTGAGCCAGGAGCAGATCGCGGAGCGGGTCGGGCTGTCGCAGATGCACGTGTCGCGCCTGCTGCGTCGGAGTTTCGAGCAGATGCGGCGTTCCGGCACACCCCCCTCCTGACCCGTTCTGTTCGTTGTTCCACAACGTCGACGTTGTGGAACAACGAACAGAACGGGTCGGCGGCACAGAACGGGTCAGGACACGAGTTGCTCGCGCATGCGATCCAGCCCGGACCGAAGCAGACGTGACACGTAGGACTGCGACACGCCGACGACCTCGGCGATCTCGGGCTGGCTGAGATCATCGACGAACCGAAGCTGCAGCACCTGCCGCTCGCGGAGGTCCAGTCCCTCCACCGCGCTCTGCACGAGGCACCGGTCGTCGACCGAGGCGAGGGCCGGGTCGGGCGCACCGATCCGCTCGAGGATCGGACGTCGATCCACGGCGTCCCGGGCTGGTGCCGACAGGCCGACCGCCGAGCGGGCCCGGCCGGCTTCGAGCGCGGCCAGCACGTCGTCGACGGGCACGTCGAGAGACGCCGAGACCTCACCCACCGTCGGGGACCGGCCACTCGACTGCGCCAGCTCGTCGGTCCTCCGACGCACGATGAGGTTCAGCTCCTGGGCGCGACGCGGCGGACGCACGGCCCATGACCGGTCGCGCAGGAACCGCTTGAGCTCGCCCTCGATCGTGCGGGCGGCGAAGGTCCGGAAGGTCACGCCCCGCGACGGGTCGAAGCGGTCGACGGCGCGGATCATGGCGAGCAGCGCGGTCTGACGGAGGTCCTCGACCGACGCACCGGCGGCGTGCCGTACGGCACGGACCTGGTGCTCGGCGACCCACAGGTGCGCCTCGACCACCTGGTTGCGGAGCCGGCGATCGCCGCTGCGGTGGTACTCGTCGACCAGCGCCCCGACCTCCTCCGCGGTCAGCTCCGCCGCCGCACACCGTCGGGCGCTGCGGGCGCGTCGACCGGTACCGGACCGACGTCCGTCCGGTCGACCTCTGTCGTCCTGGTCGCTCCACTCCACCGTGATCCATCATGGTCCGCCGTCACGTCCGGCGGAAGGGTCCGGTCAGCCTTCATCGACGACCTTCCCGATCATCCTGGCGCCCGTTAGCGTTCGAGGCGCCGTGTCGCCCGACGAACCCGATCCCCTCCGGTTGCGGACCATCCCGACCGATCGATCGCCGTCACCCCGGCGCGCCACCTGGATCGTGCTGCTCGTGGTCCTGGTGACCGGATCGGCTGCGGCCGCGGTCGCCTGGCGCATCGCGGACGTGGCCGCCGAGGACAAGCGCTCAGAAGCGGTCGAGTCCGTGCTCCGCTCCATCGAGCGCGACACCGACGACCTGGTGGTGGCGATGAGCGGCACCTCGGCGTTGGTCCAGGCCGACGGGACCATCACGCAGGGCGCCCTGGACCGGTACGCGACGGACCTGGCCGCGGTGGGTCAGGCCCGGCCGCTGGTGTGGATGACCCCCGTCGCCGCCGACTCCTGGGAGATACGCCTGGCCGCGGTGGGTCGGGGCCCCGACCCACGACCGGACGACGACGCCGCCGCGCTCGACGGGCTCGAGGCGGGTCGTGTCCTCGGAGCCGACTCCCCCCTGGCCGCCGCGGCGAACAGCGCCCGAGAGCTCGGTCGACCGACCCTCGCTCGTGTGGACTCCGGGAGGGGGGCACGACTGGTGGCGCTCAAGCCGCTCTACCTGATCGGCGACGGCGAACCCGAGTTCATCGGGGTCGCCGCCTCGGCAGATCTGCCCGGCCAGCTGCCGTCGCGGGTCGCCACCGACGTCCCCGCCGACGTCCGGTTCCGCGTCGCTGACGGCGACACGGTCCTGGCGGTCAGCGACCCACCGCCCACCGCTGGTGTGACCACCGACGTCGCGGTCGCGGGCCGGATCCTGTCGGTGCAGGTCGAAGATGCCCGTCCGGTCAACCACGACCTCAGCTGGTTCCTGCTGTGGATCATGGCCGTCATCGTGGCCGCGGCCGGGGTGGTCGGGTTGCGCAGCGCCCGCTACGACCAGGACCGCCGGCTCACCAACGCGACGATCAGCCGTACGGCGGCCCTGGCCCAGCGGCTGGCCCGCGCCGCGACCGTCGACGAGGTCGCGGACGTGATCGGCGACCACGTGCCGGCGCTGCTCGGCGCGGACATCACGTCGTTCGGAGAGGTCGACGGCGACGTCGTCCGCCTCCACCACCGGAGCGGAACCGACCCGGCGGTGGCCGAGCTGACCGAGCTCCCCCTGGACGGGATCCCCACCCTGGTCCGGGAGGTCGATGCGGGCCGCACCGTGCTCCTGCGCGATCCGCAGGAGTGGCGCCGGGCCCTGCCCGGGGGGATCGCAGACCGGCTCCTCGACGCCGGGGCCCGGGTCGCGGCGGTGCTCCCGCTCGAAGCTCCGGGCCGTGGGGTCGTCGCGACGATCGGGATCCTCTGGTGGCGTCCGCCGGAGCTCGACGAGCGGACCACCGCCACGCTCGACACGGTGCGCGAGCTGTGCGAGCAGAGCCTGTCGCGCGCCGCGCTCACCGACCGCGTCTCGGAACGGGCATCGGCGCTGGCCGACCTCGCCGAGCGTCTGGCCGGCGTCGACACCGTCGCCGAGGTGGCGCGCACCGCAACCTCCGGCGCGGCCCGCGTCGTGGGGGCCCGGACGGTCGACATCGGCGTCACCGACGTCGACCGCGGGGTGATGCGCCTCCACCGCGACCCACGCGCCCTCGGGCCGGACGAACCCGTCGTGTCCGAGCTCGGGCTCGACGCCGACACCGCACAGACCGCCGCGGCCCGCACCGGAGCGCCGGACCTGCGGCCCCGTCCCGTCGACGACCCCGACGGCAGCCCCGCGGGAGCCCGCGCCGCCTTCCCGCTCCGCGCCGACGAGCGGGTGGTGGGCGCCATCTGCTGGTCCTGGGACCGACCGGTGGCCTTCGACCCCGACACCGTGAACGAGCTGACGACGGTCGCCGAGATCACCGCCCAGTCGATCCGTCGAGCCCAGCTCATCGAGGACCAGGCCGCCGACGCCCGCCGCAACCGTGCCCTCGCAGAGCTGGCCCAGGGTCTGGCGGCGAGGTCCGAGACCGAGGACATCGCCGGGTTCCTCACCGAGTCGGTGATGCGCCCGCTCGGTGCCGCCTACTCGGTGGTCGGTGTCATCGACGGCGACCGCATCGTCCGCCGCTACTCGGAGTCGCTGGTGCGCACCGGGCTGACCGCGCTGGGACAGGACCAGCGCAGCGTCGGCATCGGCAGCCCGACCCCCGACGCCGAGGCGGCTCGGACCGCGTCCGCGGTGGTCGTGACCGACCGCACGCAGGCCGATGACCGCTATCCGACGATGATCGGCGTGTGGGACCAGCTCGGCGTCCAGTCCGGCGCCGCAGTCCCGGTCAAGGACCGCAACGGTCGGGTCGTCGCCGTCATCAGCGTGCTGTGGGACCACCCGACCGTGATCCGCCCCGACGTGAGCGACACGCTGGCGACAGTGGCCGGCATGGTCGGTCAGACCCTGGAGCGCACGGGCCTGGTCGACGAGCTGCGCCGCAGCGTGCTGCGCAACCAGCGTCTGGCCGACTTCGCGCGCCTGCTGGCCGACGTGCGCTCCGTCGACGAGATCCGCAAGCGCGTCCGCTCCGACGGTGCCGCTCCCGTCGGCGCCGACGTCATCGACATGGTGCTGCTGGCCGACGGCCGATCCGTTGCCGGCCCCGAACGGACCGACGGACCCGGGCTGCTCACGGACGGGACCGGCGCGTCGCCCGCGCTGGTGGAACCCGCCCGGGAGTGCCTCCGCCAGCGGGAGATGGTCACCCTCGGGGCGAGCGCGATCCGAGCCCGCCTGCCGACGTCGACGGTCGAGGAGCTCTCCTCGACGGGCATCGTGCTCGTCGCCTACCTCCCGTTGGTCGCCCCCGACGGAGCCGAGCTCGGGGTGCTGGCCCTGGGGTGGCCCGGACCTCCCGACCTCACCCCGACGGTGGTGGCCAAGCTCCGGACCGTGGCCGAGTTGTGCAGCCAGGCCCTTCAGCGCACCCGGCTGCGCGAGGCTGAGCACCGACTGGTGGTGAGCCTCCAGGAGCGGGTCGTCCACCCGGTGCCCGACGCGCCGGGCCTCCTGATCGCCCAGCGATACCTGCCCGCGGCCGAACAGGTGGGGATGGGCGGCGACTGGTTCGAAGGCGTCGAGTTGGGGGCGGGGCGGTTCGCCGTGATCATCGGCGACATCGCCGGTCACGGCATCAACGCGGTGGCCGACATGGTCGAGCTCCGGGCGATCATCGGATCGATGTTGCGGAGCGGCACGCCGCTCGAGGAGGTGTACCCCCGGGTGGCCGCGCTGGTGCAGCAGGGCGGGCGGGGCCTGACCGCCACGTCGTGCACCGCGGTGTTCGACACGTCGGACGACACGGTCCGCTACGTGTCGGCCGGTCATCTCCCCCCGGTGCTCGCCCGACCCGACGGGTCCGTCGAGCTGCTCGAGCAGGGCCGACAACCCCTGCTGGGCGTGACCGGCTCGATCGTGGCACCCGGCGTCGCCCCGTTCGGCCCGGGCTCGTCGCTCGTGCTGTACACCGACGGCATCGTGGAGCGACGACGGGAGCCGATCGACGTCTCGATCGAGAACCTGCGGGTCGCCACGGCCGAGCTGGTGCGGACCCATCTCCACCCCGGCGCCAGGATCGCCGCGCCGACCCAGGACGACGTGGAGCGGTTCACCGACGCGCTGCTCCGGAGCTGCCTCGGAGAGCGGTCGACAGATGACGACGTCGCGCTGGTCGTGGTGACCCGGGCTGATCGGATCGCAACGGGTCGATAGGCGGGCTCGATCGCCCCGATAGCGAGTTTCGATCGAGATGATCAATCGTAATGGGCTATACTGTTCGTCAACAGCTATGACAGCGACTCACCGAGTCGCCCCACCGACCGCCCCCGGGACCGTCCCGGAGGGCCCAGAGCGAAGAGGTCCAGATGTCCCTCGTCAACACCGAAGTCCTGCCCTTCACCGCCACCGCCTTCCACAACGGTGAGTTCGTCGACGTCTCCGAGGCCGACTTCAAGGGCAAGTGGTCCGTGGTGTTCTTCTACCCGGCCGACTTCACCTTCGTCTGCCCGACCGAGCTGGGCGACATGGCCGACAACTACGAGGAGTTCCAGCGCCTCGGCGTCGAGGTGTACGGCGTGTCGACCGACACCCACTTCACCCACAAGGCCTGGCACGACACCTCCGACACGATCGGCAAGATCCGCTACCCGATGATCGGCGACCCGACCTGGCAGCTGTCGGAGAACTTCCAGGTCCTGCGCCCGGGTCAGGGCCTCGCCGATCGCGGCACCTTCCTGGTCGACCCCGACGGGGTCATCCAGTTCATGGAGGTCACCGCCGAGGGCATCGGCCGCAACGCGGCCGAGCTGCTGCGCAAGGTCCGCGCGGCTCAGTACGTCGCCGCGCACCCCGGCGAGGTGTGCCCGGCCAAGTGGGAGGAGGGCGAGGAGACCCTGGCCCCGTCCCTCGACCTCGTCGGCAAGATCTGACCCACCGAGACCCCTGAACGCGACGGGCCGGGGGGGCGAGAACCCCCGGCCCGTCCTGTCGATCCGCACACCCCCGAATCCGCAACGAGCCGACCTGAGACGAGCGAGGAGAACGAGATGCTCGACGACGCCATCGCAACCCAGCTGAGGACGCATCTGCAGAAGGTCGTCCAGCCCATCGTGCTCCGGGCCTCGCTGGACGACGGAGCCAAGTCCGCCGAGCTCGCCGCCCTGCTCGACGAGATCGCCGCCATGTCGGAGCTGATCACCGTCGAGCGGACCGACGACGACGAACGTCGGCCCAGCTTCGCCATCGTCCGGGCCGGAACCGACGTCTCGGTCCGCTTCGCCGGCATCCCGCTCGGCCACGAGTTCACCTCCCTGGTGCTGGCGCTCCTGCAGGTGGGCGGCCACCCCTCCACCGCCCGCGACGAGACCGTCCGCGCCGTCGAGGCGCTCACCGACGACCTGCACTTCGAGACCTACTTCTCGTTGTCGTGCCAGAACTGCCCCGACGTCGTCCAGGCGCTGAATCTGATGAGCGTCCTGAACCCACGCGTGTCGCACACCGCCATCGACGGCGCGCTGTTCGCGGACGAGGTCGAGTCCCGCCAGGTGATGGCGGTGCCCGCGGTGTTCCTGAACGGCGAGCCGTGGGGTCAGGGTCGCATGACCCTCGAGGAGATCGTCGACCGCCTCGACTCCGGAGCCGCCGAACGCCGGGCCGAGGAGCTGGCCGACAGGGACGTCTTCGACGTCCTCGTCGTCGGTGGCGGGCCGGCTGGTGCCGCGGCAGCGATCTACTCGGCGCGCAAGGGCATCTCCACCGGCGTCGTCGCCGAGCGCTTCGGCGGCCAGGTGCTCGACACGCTGGCGATCGAGAACTTCATCTCGGTCCCCTACACCGAGGGCCCGAAGCTGGCCGCCGCCATGGAGCAGCACGTCCTCGACCACGACGTCGACGTCATGGACCTGCAGCGCGCCGCCCGTCTGATCCCGGGCTCCGACGGCGACCCCATCGGCGTCGAGCTCGACAACGGCGTCGTGCTCCGGTCCCGCTCGGTGGTGATCTCCACCGGTGCCCGCTGGCGGACCATGGACGTCCCCGGCGAAGCCGAGTACCGCAACAAGGGCGTGGCCTACTGCCCCCACTGCGACGGCCCGTTGTTCAAGGGCAAGCGGGTCGCGGTCGTCGGCGGCGGCAACTCCGGCGTGGAGGCGGCCATCGACCTGGCCGGCATCGTCTCCCACGTCACCCTGATCGAGTTCGACGACCAGCTCCGGGCCGACGACGTGCTCCAGCGCAAGCTGCGCAGCCTGCCCAACGTCGACGTCCTGGTCTCGTCGCTCACCACCGAGGTGCACGGCGACGGGAGCACGGTCACCGGGATCACCGTCCGGGACCGCGTCGAGGGGTCGGACCGCCTGATCGAGCTCGACGGCGTGTTCGTGCAGATCGGGCTGCTGCCCAACACCGAGTGGCTCGAGGGCGCCGTCGAGCTGTCGCCGCGACGCGAGGTCGTGATCGACGACCACGGCCGGACATCGGTGCCCGGGGTGTTCGCCGCCGGCGACTGCACCACGGTCCCGTTCAAGCAGATCGTGATCGCCATGGGCGCAGGAGCCACGGCGTCGCTCAGCGCCTTCGACCACCTGATCCGCACCGGGGCGCCGGCCGAGGACGGCTCCCCGACGACCGCGCCCGCCGCGGCCGCGGCCGCGGACCTGGCGGCCGCACCCTCATGACCACGATCGCTGCCGCGGGGACCGTCGCCCGGGCGTGACCCGGGACGGATCGGAGTCGCCGTGAACCTCCGCGAGCTCGAGTACCTGGTCGCCATCGCCGACCACCGCCACTTCGGCCGCGCCGCGAGCTCGGTGTTCGTCAGCCAGCCGACGTTGTCGACCCAGCTGAAGAAGCTGGAGTCCGAGCTCGGGGTCCAGCTGGTCGAGCGCAGCCGCGGCGGGGTGCTGTTGACCGCAGCCGGCCAGGCCGTGGTCGAACGGGCCCGGGTCGTGCTCCGGGAGACCGCCGACATCCGCGACATCGCCCGACGGGCGGCGGACCCCTCCGCGGCGACCCTGCGGGTCGGCCTGTTCCCCACCCTGGGGCCGTACCTCCTGCCCCACGTCGTCCCCCACGTCCGCGAGCGGATGCCCCGGGTCGAGCTGCTCCTCGTCGAGGAGAAGACCGAGGTCATCCTCCAGCAGCTCGCCGACGGGACCCTCGACGTCGGGGTCCTCGCCCTGCCGGTCGACGACGGGAGACTCGAGCAGGTCGACCTGTTCACCGAGGACTTCCTCCTCGCGGTGCCCGCGGACCACCCTCTGGCCTCTCGCCGCGAGCCCATCGAGGCCACCGCGCTGGCCGGCGAGCAGGTGCTGCTGCTCGAAGAGGGGCACTGCCTGCGCGACCAGGCGCTCAGCGTGTGCCAGGTCGTGGGAGCATCGGAGCGCAGGGGCTTCCGGGCGACCAGCCTCGAGACGCTGCGTCAGATGGTGGCCGCCGGGGTCGGCATGACGTTGCTGCCCGAGCTGGCGGTCCGGGCACCGGTCCCGACCCAGGACGACATCGTGCTGCTGCGCTTCGCCGATCCCGTCCCCACCCGCCGCATCGCCATGTTCTGGCGTCCCACCAACACCTACGCAGAGATCCTGCCGGAGCTCGCCGCGGTCTTCCGCGAACTGCCCGACGACTACGTACAGGTCGCGACCCCGTCCGATCCCACCTGAACCGGAGCCGGTCCGGAGGCCGGTCCGGACCCCGGCCCCACCTCGCTCACGCCTCGGCGGCGCGCTCCAGGTCGCCCGGAGGCGGGAGCGGGGTGCTGAAGGCCGGGTCGGTGTCGTCGAGCACGACCCCGAGCTCGGCGGCCTTGGCCCGGGCCTCGTCGGGGAAGATGTTCTGCACGATGTAGGGATCGGCGGTGATCGAGTAGTCGGGGGCCAGGAACTTGGTGTAGCGGTCGATGTAGAGGAGCTGCTTGGCGATGAGGGCCAGCTCTTGGGGGATCGACGCGTTGTACTGCTTGAGCATCTCGGTCGACTGCGCAACCAACGCGGCCACGTCGATGCTGCCGAAGCCGTCGGCCAGCATCGGTCCGAGCACCATGTTGAGGAACGCGCCGAGCTCCTCGTCGCTGCCCATCCCCGGCGGGATGGCCCCGACCTCGCGGTAGGCCCTGGCCACCCGGGTGAAGTCCAGATCGAACGCGCACGTGTAGAAGAGGTCCTTGAGCACTCCCCGCCACTCGAGGGACAGCTCGCCCATGATCCCGAAGTCCAGGTAGCAACCCCGACCGTCGTCGAGCGCCCAGATGTTGCCGGCGTGCATGTCGCCGTGGAACGGACCGTGGACCATGGCGGCCTCGGCCCACACCTTGGCGCCGCGGCGCAGGATCGCCTGGCCGTCCATGCCCCGGGCGACCATCTCGTCGAACTGGTCCATCGGGATCCCGTGCACCCGCTGCATGCAGATCGTCCGAGGCCCGCAGTGGTCCCAGTACACCTCGGGCGCGGTGATCATCGTGTTGTCCCCGAACGCACCGATGTTGTGGCGGAACCGGTCCTGCTGGAACGCCTCGAGGGCCGGGTTCAGCTCCCGGAAGGTGACCGAGTGCAGGTCGCGGATGATGCCCTTGGCCCCCGAGGTACGACCCCACGGCGTCCACTCGATGAAGCGTGCGATGCGGAACATGTTGCGCAGGTCCGTCGCCATCTGATCGCGGATGTCGGGCCGCTGGACCTTGACCACGGCGGTCCGGCCGTCGCGCAACGTGCAGGCGTGCACCTGGCCGATCGAGGCGGCGGACAGCGGTTCGTCGTCGAACGAAGCGAAGACCTCGTCGACGGGGGCGCCGAGGTCCTCGGCGATCGTCTCCCGGAGCAGCTCGACGGGGAACGGCGGGACCTCGTCCAGGCACCGCCGCGCCGAGTTCGCCAGCACCTCGGGGAACATCCCGCCGGAGCTGGCGATGATCTGACCCGACTTCACGAACGTCGGACCGAGGTGGATGAAGGCGTCGATCAGCCCGTCGCACGCGGTCTGTACGACCGGTGTGGAACGACGACCGATCAACCGGCCGAGCAGAGCCCGGAGCACCGACCACGACACGACGACCACCGCGACGACGGTCCGCCAGAGGTCGGCAGGACGAAATGTCTCGAGGCGGGGCTCGTCCACCTCGAGCGCGGACGGCGGCGGCCCCTCCGCGTAGGGCCCTCTGAACGATCCCTTCACGGCTGCAGAGCCTTCCATGTCCGAACCCCCGACCCCAACCCGACCCGACCGCGGTGGCCGCCGCTGTGTCGCGGTCGGTCGAGGCGCTCGGCGGCGTCGACGGGATCGTCCACGCCGCCGGCGCGGTCAGCCCGGACCCGCTGGGGTCGCTCACCGACGAGAACTGGCGCCGCGTCGTCGACGTCAACCTCACCGCGTATCCGTTCGTCGTCCAGGCGCTGCTGGAACCGTTCCGGGTCGCGGCGGCTGCTGCCGCGGTCGAGGGGAGCGCATACGGCGCCGGGACGTGTCCGACGCCGCCGTCGGGTTTCGTAACCGCGACCGACATGATCTGTCGGGTCACGGTTCCGGGTTCGCAGCAGACCGACTTCCTCTACACCGGCACTTCCGGCGCCTACCGTCTCGCTCGGGTCGTGAACCCGGGCGCGCGGGTCGTCGACTACACCTACGGGACCGGCAACCGCCTCACCGGTGTGCGTGATCCGCGGGGAGCTGATGTCGTCGCGGCGGCCGACAGCGGAGTGACGGCGTTGTCATGGGCGGACAAGGACACCGACGCCACAACGACTCAGTAGACCTGCGCGGAGTTTCATGATCGGGGCCAGGCTTGTTGGAACGAGGTGAGCGCCCAGCACACTGGGAGCCATCGTTCGAGCAGGGCGCGGTGTTGTTTCGGGACGGTGAGGCACCTCCATTGCTTGAGCCGGCCGATGCTGTGTTCGACACGGACCCGGTTCGATGACAGCACCGAGTTGAAGAACCGGTCGGTCTTGGTGAGCTCGCTGTTGTCTCGGGGCCGTCGGGTGGGCAGTTCGAGTGCTTCGACGTCGTGTTGTAGTCCTTGGAACCCGGAGTCCGCGAGGACGTCAAGGCCGGAGTCGGCCAGGTGGGATGGGAGGTTCGCGTCGCGGAGCGCGGTGAGGTCGTGGGTGGCGCCACCGAGCAGCGGTGTGACCCACAACAGATTCGACTCCGCGTCGCAGACGGCGATGGTCTTGAGGGTGTGGGTCTTCTTCTTGCCCGAGTAGTAGGGGCGCTGTTCAACCTGGCCTGTAGGGCGGGCGATGGCGAGCTCGGTGCCGTCGACGATGATCGTTCCGCCGGTCTCGGCGCACCACCAGGCGATGTCGTCGAAGTCGCCGATGATGGTGCCGTCGGGCAGCAGCGGGGCGAGACGGTCGAACGCTTCGAGGATCGGGCCGATGTTGTCGCGGAGCGTGGTGACGGGGATCCCCGAGATGCGGGCGAGGCCACGGATCGAGACGCCTTCACGCAGGTACGACAACGCGAGTCGGACCCGGGTGGTGATCGCCATGCCTTTCGGACCGCGTTTCGGTGCCGGTGGCAGCAGCGGGGTGATCGCTGCGATCAGGTGGGTGAGCGCCTGCAGGGAGAAGTGAGGCACAGTGATCTGCAGAGCTTCTGGTGTGGGCGTGTCGTGGGAGGTCATAGACCCTCGATGCTGCCCACCCAGAAGCTCGCTCGCGAATCGGCCGATCACCCATACCCAAAACTCCGCCCACCTCTAGTGGCTGCTCGACTACAGCGAGTACGGGGTGTCTAAGATCTCCTCTCCGGTTCCGTCTTCCGGCGGTGCCCGTGTTGCCCGCAACTACTCAGTCAACAGCTGGGAACACCTGTCCGAAGCCGACGGGACCGTCACCCCAGAAGGGGCGCCGTTTGACTCCACGTACTACCGCTTTGATACCGCTGGCAGGTTGGTCAGTGCGAGGACAACAATCGCGTTGGAGCAACTCTCGGAGGCGTCTACGCCCGCATGGGACGGAAGGAGTCGGACATTTACGACGCCGTAGCCCATACGGTTGCCACTTTCCAGTGCAACTATGGGTGTTTGGACTATCGTGGGGGTTCGGGCCCAGTGGGCGGCTATTTCGACCCATGGTTGCGAAAGATTGCCAAGTGACGCAACAAGAGAAGTTCGGGCTACCCATGGTTGGGGCAACAATAGCCATGGCGTCCCTCGTGCTTCAGGGCATCGTGGCTTGCGCCGCCTTCGATGCGCAGGCCCCCTTCGACGAGGGTTCCTGTGAGTGGGTTTCGCCTGCATTCAGAGACAAGGCGGAGAGCCTCTATCTCTATCTAGCACGTCAGCCACCACAACTGAGCTGCGCTGACGACATTCTCGTTGCCCGGATCGCTGCCGACAGCATTGATGAGGTCCGAAGCCAGATGTCGACTGGTGGCTGGCGCCGCGTCGGCTTGGGCGGAGAGGTCTATTGCTCAGGCATGCACCCCACCGCTCGGGTGGTTTTGACGGCGGGCGCCGAAATTCAGTATAGCGACCGACCTTTCTGCTAGTGTCCTGTCAGGTTGTTCCATCAGGAACTCTGGTGGAGCGGGAATTTTGGGTGATCGGTCGCGTTATCCGGTGTTGTCAACCAACATCGGAGGCGAGTTATTGCACGACGTGGACGACCGACTGTCGAGATCGAGTTGTCCGGTGAGGAACGCCGGACTTTGCAGCGTTGGGCTCGGCGGCATTCGTCGTCACAGGCGCTGGCGCTTCGTTGCCGGATCGTGTGGACCTGCACCACCTACGACACCAGGAGCCGGGCGACGTCGACGACCTATCCGGCGTTCGGTGGCAACCCGGCCCGAACCGTCACGTCCAACTACGCAGTCAGCTCCAACCCGCTTGTCACCTCCGTGACTGATCCTGGCGGAACGATCACTTCCACGATCGATCTGATCGGCCGGCCGGTCAGCACCACCGACGTGTGGGGCCTCGGGACCGTCAACTACTACGACGCGGTGGGTCGCCCGTCCGGCACGCCGATCACCAAGGGGTCGGTGAGCTCGTCGAGGAGCGTGGACTACGACTCGTGGGGGCGGGTCACGACCAGCCGTCTCGACGGTCAACCGATCGCGACGATGACCTACGACGCCGCCGAACGTGTCACCACGGTGTCGTATCCGTCCGGGACCGGCAACCGTGGCAACGGCACCACCGGCACATTCGTCTACTCGCCATCGACCGGGATGAACGACAAGGTGACCTGGAACCAGGCCGGCGGCGCGTTGATGACCTCCGACGAGATCACCTCCAGGTGGTTGACGAACCGGATCCGCAACCAGGCCACAGACGGCGTCGACGTCAACGGCTCCACCGACAACTACACCTACGACAGCGCCTGGCGTCTCACCGCTGCCACGACCCCGAACACCGGGGGCTCGCGCACAACCAGCTACGGGTACGCAGACACCTCGAGCGGCTGCACCGCCACCGCAGCGGGCAAGAACTCCAACCGCAGCTCCAAGACCACCGTCATCAACGGCGGCGCCCCGGCTGTCGTGGGTTACTGCTACGACCACGCCGACCGGCTCGTCTCCACCACAGACGCCGCTGCCGGCACCGCAACACTCTCCGCAGGCACACTCGCCTACGACAGCCACGGCAACACCACCCGTCTCGGCGAACAGACCATGACCTACGACGCTGCGAACCGTCACGTCATGACCTCTGCGCCGATCGCCAGCGGCAAGGACGCGTTGCTTGTCGTGGGGAACCCCGCGAGCATGGGGACCCGTGATACGTGGCTGCAGAACCAGCTCACCACGTTGGGGTGGACGGTGACCGTCGGCGACGACGACGTGGTCACGACCTCGTCCGCGACCGGCAAGCGTCTCGTCGTGCTGTCCGAATCGGTCACCCAAGCCGGCGTCAGCACCAAGTTCACCACGGTTGCGGTGCCCGTCATCACCGCCGAAGCATGGCTCACCGATGAGCTCGGCATGACCGGCACCGGCACCAACCAAGGCAACACCACCGGCTCCACCGAAACCCAAACCGCCATCACCGCCGCCGGTGCCACTCACCAACTCGGCTCCGGTTTCGCAGCCGGCAACACCACGATCGCATCACCCGGTGTCGATGTCGGATGGGGCAAACCGAACAACAACGCCATCGTCGCCGCAACGATGACCTCCGACAGCACCAAAGCCACCGTGTACGGCTACGAGACCGGAACCCAGATGGTCACCGGCACCGCCCCCGCACGACGAGCGACGTGGCTGCACTACACCGCCAACGCCGCGAACCTCAACGCCAACGCCGCCACCCTCTTCGCCGGAATCGTCGCCTGGGCCACCGCCACCCAAGTCAGCTACACCCGCGACGCCACCGACAACATCGTCGAACGCAAACTCAACGGCACCACCGTCGCCCGCTACTCCGGCCCGTTCACCCTCGACGCCACGAACACCGTCACCGACATCACCGTGTCCCTCCCCGGCGGCGCCGTACTCCGGTACACACCAGCCAGCTACACCGGCACCTGGACATACCCCAACCTCGCCGGTCACAACATCGCCACCGCAAACAACACCGGCGTCAAACAAGGCACCACCACCTACTACGACCCCGACGGCATGCTCGCCGGCGGCTCACTCCCCGACACCCACCCCGGCAACTTCGACAACACCTGGCACGGCGAAGGAAACGTCAAAGTCGAAACCGAGACCGGACTCCAGCCCATCATCGAAATGGGAGCACGCCAATACCACATCGCCCTCGGACGCTTCCTATCGGTTGATCCGATCGAAGGCGGATGCTCAAACGACTACGGCTATGTAGTCGATCCCATCAACAACGCTGACCTGGCGGGAACCGCATGTACCGGACCGGTGCAGGTGATCCGGCAGGTGGTTCGGCGGAGGGTTCTGACTGCCAAGGGAACGAACTACGCCGGATCCGGACTCTACCAGACGAAGTGGACGGGTGAGATCATGATCAAGATCCAACCCGTCTACACATTCGGCGAGATATGGATCACCGATGTTGCCGGACGCCCAGTTACGCGAGGCGTATCCAAATTCATGTGGACGATCATTCGAGTGACTGGCGTCGTCTACGAAACCAACCCGCGAAAGAACTATCGATTGATCCGGATGGATTTCAACCCGAATTGGGCTGAGCAGCTCAAGTGGGGACTTCCGAACTACTTCTATTACGAAATCTGGGAGTTGCACAGCTCCTTCGTGTCTACGTATCGGCCGCCGGTATGCAAATAGCCATGAGAATCAGAAGAAGCTATCCGTTTGCGGTGGTGGTTGTTGCGCTGTTGATGTCCGCGGTAGCATGTCGGCCCTCCCGTGCCGATGAACTTGGCGGATCCGCCTCGTCGACCACGGGCGGAGTGCCAGTCCCCACTCTGACTTCCCAAGACGATGCAGCGGTCAGATGCGATGAGCTGCTCGAATCAATAGATCAAACTCCGTACAGCATCGTTAGCGATGCTGCCACATGGGCTCACGCAATGGACGAATTGGACGCTGACAAGATTGCGCCGCCGCCTCAGTGGGCATCCATGAGCAGATCGGACGCCGTGGTGTTCTGCACATTGTCAACTGCAGTAGATGAAGCGCGAACCTCGACAACAACCTGCCCGGATGGCTCGATCGCCTCAGTATCTGGCTCGATTCAGAGTCGCTATGTCGTTCGCGCACGAGGCCCAGTTGAGTGGATTCGATTTCCTGACGAACAACTCGTACCCGACAGCCCAATTTCGCTCTGCAGCTAGTGTCCTGCGTCAGAAATAGCTCGCGTTAGTTTGTGGGTTCGTTCATACTCGGGGTATGGCACAACGAGGTCGTCCGAGAGCGCCGTTGACCGTTACCGGATCGTGTTGCTCGCTGCCGATGACATGTCGAACAAGGACGTGGCTGAGCGGGTGGGGGTGAACCCGGCAACGGTGCTCAAGTGGCGTAAGCGGTTCCTCGAGTCCCGACTCGATGGGTTGATCGACGAACCTCGGCCCGGAGCGCCGCGCACGATCAGCGATGCTGATGTCGAAGCGGTCGTGGTCCGAACCCTGGAAGAAGCCCCTACCGACGCGACGCACTGGTCGACGCGTGACCTCGCCGCGAAGTCCGGGATCTCGGCGTCGTCGGTGGGTCGGATCTGGAAGGCGTTCGGTCTCAAGCCGTGGCTGACCGACGGGTTCAAGCTGTCGTCGGATCCGCAGTTCGTGGACAAGGTCCGCGACGTCGTTGGCATCTACATGAACCCGCCGGAGCACGCGGTGGTGCTCTGCGTGGATGAGAAGACCAGCATCCAGGCGTTGGATCGCACTCAGCCATCGTTGCCGATGCGACCCGGCCAGGTCGAACGACGCACCCATGACTACAAGCGTCACGGCGTGATCGACCTGTTCGCTGCGCTGAACGTCGCCACTGGCCACGTCATCGCCCAGACCCGCCCGAAGCACCGCGCTGTCGAGTTCCGCCAGTTCCTCGACCTCATCGATGCGAACGTCCCCGACGACCTCGCCGTGCACGTCGTGCTGGACAACGCCAGCACCCACAAGACCCCCGCCATCCACCGCTGGCTCCTGGCACACCCACGCTTCACGTTCCACTTCACCCCGACCAGCAGCTCATGGCTGAACCTGGTCGAACGCTGGTTCGCCGAGCTCACCACGAAGAAGCTCCAACGGTCAGCTCACCGCAACATCAAAGACCTCACCGCGGATCTCGCCGCATGGGTCGCCGGCTGGAACGAGAACCCCAAGCCCTTCGTCTGGCACAAGACAGCCGACCAGATCCTCGACAGCCTCAAGAAATACCTAACGAACATCTGACGCAGGAC
>JACJWI010000005.1 GCA_020637215.1 Microthrixaceae bacterium
CCGGCCGGCGACCGGAGCACCTCGTCGACCAGCACCAGCCGTCGGGGCAGCTTGTAGCCGGCCAGCTGGTCCCGGGCCGCGTCGCGCAGCTCGTCGAGGGTCGGCGTCGTGCCGGGACGCGGTTGCACCACCGCGCTCACCGACTGGCCCCATCGCTCGTCGGCGACTCCCACCACGACGGCGTCGACCACGTCCGGGTGGGCCTTCAGGGCCGCTTCGACCTCTTCGGGGTAGACCTTCTCGCCGCCGGTGTTGATGCACTGCGACGACCGACCCAGGATCACGATCGTGCCGTCGTCCTCGAGAGTCGCCAGGTCGCCCGGCAGCGCCCAGCGGACCCCGCCCACCTCGACGAAGGTCGCCGCGCTCTTCTCCGGGTCGCCCAGGTAGCGCAGCGGCACCCGGCCGCCGCGGGCCAGGCGGCCGACGGTCCCCGATCCGGGGGCGACCGGTCGCAGGTCGTCGTCGAGCACAGCGGTGCGGTCGTCGACGTGCAGGCGCGGCGAGCCGTCGGGGTCATCGGCGGGCGGCTCACCGCCGATCTGGCCGGTCTCCGACGAACCGAACGCGTCGCGCACGATGAGCCCCGGTCGCAGCTCGCGGAGCCGGGCCTTGGTCGACGGCGACAGCAGCGCCCCTCCGGAGCCCATCGCCATCAGCGTCGACAGGTCGTACGCGCCGGGGTCGGCGGCCAGCGCGTCGGCCAGCGGTCGGGCCATGGCGTCGCCGACGACGACGAGGATGTTCACCCCTTCGTCATCGACCAGCCGCCACGTCGCGGCGGGGTCGAAGCGACCTTCGGGCAACGTCACCACCTTGCCGCCGCCGAACAGGACGGCGAAGGCCAGCCAGTGCGCGGCGGCGTGCATGAACGGCGGCGCCGGCAGAGCGACGAGCGGGAAGTCGGGGATGCGCCCGGCCAGCTGCTCGGCGCGGGTGATGTGGTCGCCGAGCTGGAACGGGTCCCCGCCGCCCATGGCGGTGAAGAAGATGTCCTCGTGGCGCCACAGCACGCCCTTGGGCAGCCCGGTCGTGCCGCCGGTATAGATGCAGTACAGGTCGTCCGCTGAGCGTGGCGCGTAGTCCGACGACGCCGTCGCCGCGGCCAGAGCGTCCTCGTAGTCGCCGCCGGGCCCGACCGCCAGCACCACGCGCCGCTCGGCCATGGCGTCGACCGCCCCGGCGACGGCGTCGGCGAAGTCGGTGTGGTGCACCAGCGCGACCAGGCCGGCGTCGGAGTACAAGTGGCGCAACTCGGCGTCGACGTAGCGGTAGTTGACGTTGACCGGTACCGCACGCAGCTTGAACGCGGCGATCATCGCTTCGAGATACTCGGTGCCGTTGGGCAGCTGGATCCCGACGAAGTCGTCACGTCCCACCCCAGCGGCGGCGAGCACGGCGGCCAGCCGGTCGGCCCGCTCGTCGAGCTCGCGGTAGGTGAGCCGACGGGCCCCGGCGACGATCGCGGGACGGTCGGGCACCGTGGCGGCCACGGACTCGAACAGGTCGGCCAGGTTCAGCTCCACGCCGTCAGGCTCCCTTCTCCAGCGACGCGACCACCGCGTCGACCAGCGCCGCGCTGCGGGGGTCGCCGGCGACCCCCAGCTGCATCTGGTTCATGACGTATCCGAGCGACCACCCACCACCGGGGTCGGCAAGGCCGAGGGACCCCCCGGCGCCGTCGTGGCCGAACGAGCCGGGCGGACCGGACGGCGACGGTGACATGAACCCCGAGCCGAACGACATCGGCACTCCGAGCACGTGGTCGGGGCCGGAGGACTGCACCTCGATCGCGGCCGCGACCGCATCGGCGTCGAGCAGACGGACCCCGTCGACCTCACCGACGAGCGCGGCGTACATCCGCGCCACGGCCCGTGCGGTGCCGACCCCGTTCGAGGATGGCATCTCGGCGGCCAGCACCTCGGGTCGGTTCCACATGTCGTCGTAGCCGAACAGGCCCGACGGACCCGACAGCACCTGACCGAGCAGCGTGTCGGGCCCCATGAACGCGTCCATCACCTCTTGGGTCGCCGGATCGATGACCGGCGGGTACAGGTGCGAGACGCGGGGCAGCTCCGAGGCGGGCAGACCGATGAAGAAGTCCAGGTCGAGCGGCGCGGCCACCTCCTCGGCGAAGAACCGGCCGAGGCTCCGGCCGCTCACCCGTCGCACGACCTCGCCGAGGATCCAGCCGAAGGAGCGGGCGTGGTAGCCGTGGACGGTGCCGGGCTCCCACACCGGGGCCTGCGCGGCGATGGCGTCGACCACGCCGTCCCAGCCGAGCACGTCGTCGAGCGTGAGGTCGCCGGTCACCGCGGCCAGGCCCGCCCGGTGCGACAGCACCCACCGGATCGGGATGTCGGCCTTGCCCGCCGCCGCGAACTCCGGCCAGTAGGCGGCCACCGGAGCGTCCAGGTCGAGCTCGCCCCGCTGTGCGAGCAGGTGCACGCAGGTGGCGGTCATCCCCTTGGTGGTCGAGAACACCAGCTGCAACGTGTTCCGGGACCAGGGTCGGCCCGCCTCGCGGTCGGCCCAGCCGCCCCACAGGTCCACGACCGTTCGACCCCGGTGGTAGACGCACACCGCAGCGCCGACGTCGCCGCGCTCGGCGAAGTTGGCCGCGAAGGCGTTGGCCACGGCGGAGAACTCGGGCTCCGCGAACCCGTCGACGGTGACGGAGGTGCCCTCCACCGCGGTCACACTAATCACGGCGTCGCGGACCTCGACGTCGATCCGAGAAGGTCACCGCGACGAGCGGGCCCGACCGATCGGGTGGGATCGCTCGCCGTGGCCGGTCCGGTCGTGGTTCGATCGTGGAGCACGTCCGCTCGATCCCGATCGACCGAGGAGGGCCGATGGCCGATCCCACTGCGCCGTACCCCGACCGGTCCGCGGTCGAGGAGGCGTTCGCCGCCCACGTCAACCGCGGCAAGGTCGACGCCTATCGGGCGCTCGGACTCGAGCTGGTGATGGGCGAGCGTGACGGGATCCGCTTCCGTGACGCCTACGACGGCACCTGGTACGTCAACTGCCACTGCAACGGCGGCGTGTTCAACCTGGGACACCGCCACCCGGCGGTGGTCGCCGCGGTGCGCGACGCCCTCGAGGCCCTCGACGTCGGCAACCACCACCTGGTGTCGGGGTGGCGGGCCCGGCTGGCCGAGCGGCTGTCGGCCACCACCGGCGGCGTCCTGCCCGGCGTGGTGTTCGGCGTCGGCGGTGGAGAGGCGATCGACCTGGCGATCAAGGTCGCCCGCGCCCACACCGGCCGCGCAGGGGTCGTGTCGGTCACCGGCGGCTACCACGGCCACACCGGCCTGGCCCTCGCCGCGGGTGACCCCGCCTACCGCGACCCGTTCGGACCGAACCCTCCCGGATTCACCCAGGTCGTCTTCGACGACCTCGACGCCATGGCGGCCGCGGTCGACGAGCGCACGGCGGTCGTGCTGGTCGAGCCGATCCCCGCCACGCTCGGCATGCCGATCCCGAGCCCCGGCTACCTGGCCGGGCTGCGGACCCTGTGCGACGAGCGAGGTGCGTTGTTGGCCTTCGACGAGGTCCAGACCGGCCTCGGGCGAACCGGCACCGTCTGGTACCACGTCCAGGAGGGCGTCACCCCCGACCTGCTCGTCACCGGCAAGGGGCTGTCGGGCGGGGTGTACCCGATCACCGCCACGCTCATGACCGCCGAGCTCCACCGGTTCTTCGACGACCACCCGTTCGTGCACGTGTCGACGTTCGGGGGCGCCGAGCTCGGCTGCGTCGCCGGCCTGGCCACCCTCGACGTCGTCGAAGCACCCGGCTTCCTCGACCGGGTCGTCGAGCTCGGCGAGCGGTTCGAGAGCGAGCTGGCGGACATGCCGTTCCAGCTGCGGCGCCGGGGGATGTTCATGGGCCTCGCCTTCGACGACCCGGCCGGAGGCATGACCGCCACCCAGGCGCTGGTGTCGGCCGGGGTGTTCGCGATCTTCGCCAACAACGACCCGTCGGTCCTGCAGTTCCTGCCGCCGCTGACCATCGCCGACGACGAGGTCGACGACCTGATCGCCACGCTGCGACGGGTCCTCGGTTCGTGATGTCCGCGACGGGAGGGGGACCGGATGGCTGATGGGTCGACGCCGGAGGACGACGTCTCCGATGGGCGGGAGGCGGGCGTCGGCTTTCGCCCCGGCGACGTGCCGATCATCGACCTCGACGCGGTCGAGGCCGCGGTGCAACAGGCTCTCGAGCGAGGGGACGGGTCCGGGCTCACCCTGCTCGGCTACGGCGAGATCTCGCTGGTGGTCGGCTGGCCGACCGGTGCCCCCGTCGTGGCGGCCAAGCGGCTGCCGCCGTTCCCGTCAGCCGATGCGGCCGCCGACTACGGCCGTCGGTTCGTCGCCTACCTCGACCGACTGGCCGAGCGCGGGGTCGTCCCGGTCGCGAGCGCCTTCCGGGTCGTGGTCGGGACCGGCTCCACCCGCGTGGCCTACGTGACCCAGGCCGTCCTCGATCCCGATGACCTGGGTCCGGCGATCCTGCGGCGGAGCGCTCCCGATCCCGACCACCCGTTGCTGCGCGGCATCGTCGACGCGGTCGGCGCCGTCTGCGGCCCGCGGACCGGGCTGGACGCCCAGGTGTCCAACTGGGCGCTCGTCGACGGGCAACTGCGTTACCTCGACGTCACCACGCCGATGCTCTTCGATCCCTCGGGACGAGCCGAGCTCGACCTCGGGTTGTTCCTGGCCGCCTACCCGTGGGCGCTGCGCGGCCTGATCGGGCGGTTCGTGGCCCCCGACGTGATCGGCGCGTACCGCGACCCGCGCCGGGTGGGCGTCGACTTGGCCGGCAATCTCCTCAAGGAGCGCCTCGCGGAGTGGATCCCGTCGGTGATCGAGGCGGTCAACCGGACCGTCGAGGCCGAGATCACCGAGGACGAGGTGCGCCGCTACTACCGCTCAGATGCACGCCTGTGGGAGCTCATGCTGCGGCTGCGCCGAGCCGACCGGTGGTGGCAACGCCGGATCCGCCGGCGGACCTACCCGTTCCTGCTGCCCGGACACATCGAACGCTGACGTGGTCGATGGCTGATGATCGGTGCCGTGCCATGGGAGCCCGGAGTGGCGGACGGGCCGTCGGGCGTGGCTACCTTGTTGCCGACCACGGGGGGATGACATGCACGACGACGTGACCGCGGACGGCTCGAGCGCCGACGGTACCGACAGCCACGACGGATCCGCGACCGGGGGCGACCGGGCGCCGGCGGGCCGCAAGCCCCGACGCTCGACCGCCGAGGGGGCCGAGATCCGGCCCGGGTCGCTGCTGTGGACGACAGCGGGCGACCCCCGGGCGATGATCCCCGGTCTCGCGACCGGGATCATGCAGCTGATGCTGCCGGGACTCGGAGCCGGCGTCACTGACTACTCGGACTTCTTCAACGACCCCTTCGACCGCATCGACCGGTCGATCCCGCTGATCTGGGGCAGCATCTTCGCCACGTCGGATGCCGAGGGCGACGAGCGCGGGCGGCAGATCCGCGACTACCACGTCGACATCAAGGGCACCGACGGCCACGGAAAGCGCTACCACGCTCTGGATCCCGACGTGTACTGGTGGGCGCACGCCACGTTCACCTGGGAGTACTTCCGGGCCCGCGAGCTGTTCTTCCCCTGCCCGCTCACCCGTCGTCAGAAGGACCGGCTCTACGCCGAGACCGTCACGTGGTACCGCCGCTACGGCGTCAGCGACCGTCCGGTGCCGGCCACCTACCGGGAGTTCCGCCACCGCTTCGACGAGATCTGTCGTCACGAGCTCGAGCTCACCCCGGCGGTGCAGTGGGTGCTCGACCAGTCCACCAACCCGGCGGCCACCGCGGACCCGGTGCGTCTGCCGGGGATGTGGTCCGTGCTCGACGGTCTGGTCACCAACCTGGGGACCGAGACCCTGCGTCTGCTGGTGTACGGGCCGATGCCCGACGTCGTGAGGCGCCGCTTCGACCTGCCGTGGTCGCACTCGGATCGGGTGGCGTTCACCGCGCTGTGCGCCACCATCCGGGCGATGGACCCCGCCATCCGGCGAGGGGCGCTGGACGCCATCTACCCCGAAGGCACCCCGCACCCGGATCGGCGTGACCCGACCCGCCTGGTCGTGGCGGGACCGAACCGCCGGCAGCGGGCGCTGGCCGCCGCCCGTTCCGCCGCCTGATCGCTGCTCCCGCGTGTCTGCTCCCGCGGGTCTGCTTCCGTCGGGACAGTGACCAACGACCCTGGCGCGCTCGCCGATCGGAGTTATTCTAGTCCGCGGTAGCAATATTGCGGATGGTCCGGGTCGCCCGTCGAGGCGCTCGCGGGCCGATCGAGGAGCTGTCATGGGTGCAGTCGAACCAACGTCGTCGGTGACGACCGCGGGCGACCTGTCGACCCGCACCCAGATCCACGACCTGGTCGTCGACTTCTACCGAGAGATCGTCTTCGACGACCTCCTCGGCCCGGTGTTCGTCGACGTCGCCGAGGTCGACTGGGCGGTGCACATCCCGATCCTGGTCGACTACTGGTGCCGCATCGTGTTGGGACTGCCCGGTTCCAACGCCCGGGTCACCGCTGTGCACCGTCGCGTCCACGCCCTCGAGCCCCTGGGCGTCGAGCACTGCGACCGCTGGTACGAGCTGTGGACGGCCTGCCTGGACGCCCGCTGGAGCGGACCGCTGGCCGAGAGGGCCCGAAGCCACGCCGCCGCGCTGATGTCGGGGATGGCCCGCCACGTGTTCGACGTCGAGTGGCAGGCGCCGAGCGCAGCGCCCGCCGGAGCGCTCTCGTGACCGCCACCGATCCGCTCGACGGCCTCGAGATCGACCTGACCGACCACGCCGCCCGGTCGCGGGAAGAACGCCCCGCAGCGACGGCTCCGGCCAGCGGCGCAGCGCCCGCCCCCCGCCAGCGGTCGATGCTGCGGTCGGTCGCCCTGCCGAGTGAGCACGGTGGTTGGGGCCTGACCGGCGAGCCCATCGTGCTGGGCCTCCTGCTCGCCCCGAGCCTGGCCGGCCTGCTCGTCGGCCTGGCGGGGATGATCGCGTTCGTCGCCCGCACCCCGGTGTCGCTGGTGCTCGTCGACGGGTTCCGCCACCGCGACCTGGAGCGCACCCGGCTCGCCCGTCGGGTCGCGGCCATCGAGATCTCGGCGCTGGTCGTCCTGGTCGCTGGAGCGACGGCCCTGGCCGGACCCGGCTTCTGGTGGCCGGTCGCGATCGCTGCCCCGCTGGTCTCGGTGCAGCTCTGGTTCGACCGGCGCTCCCGCAGCCGCCGGCTCCTGCCCGAGCTGGCCGGCGCGGTCGGCATCACCTCTCTGGTGGCCGCCATCACCCTGGCCGGCGGTGGCGACACCGCCGTGGCGGTCGGAGCGTGGGCGATCCTGGCCGCTCGGGCGCTGACATCGATCCCGTTCGTGAAGTCGTTGGTGATGAAGCTGCACGGCAAGTCGACGGCACAGTGGACCCTGATCACCTGGGACGTCGTGGCCGTCGCCATCGTGGTCACCGCGGCGTGGCTCGAACCGACGTTGACCGCCGGTGCGGGCGCGGTCGTGGCGGTCGTGGCGCTCCAGAGGCTGACGACGTTGCGTCCGCCGCCGCGCCCGACGGTGACGGGGATCCGACAGACGTTCATGGGGCTCGCCGTCGTGGTGGCCACCTGGCTCGGCGTCCTGATGGGGGGAGCATGAAGAACGACGCAGACCGGTCCGGCTCGACCGAGGGCATCGACGCGGGATCCGGTTCCGGCCCGGCCCGTGTCCTGGTCGACGCCACCGAATCGGGCGTGCGCGTCCGGGTCCACCCGGGCCTGTGCGAGGGATGGGGCAACTGCCACCGTTGGAGCCCCGAGGTGTACCCGCTCGACGACGAGGGCTACATCGCCATCCACATGCTCGAGGTCCCGCCCGAGCTCGCCCGCCTCGCGTGGCGGGGAGCGGACGCGTGCCCGGCTCAGGCCATCAGCGTGATCGGCGAGCGTCCGCCGCCGGTCGGAGTCGTCGTCGCGTCCGGAACCCGGACGGACCCGTAGGACCGGCCCCACAGGACAGAGGAGCGAACCATGATCACCACCGACATGTCGTTGGGTCAGATCGTCGACCGGATCCCGGCCGGCGCCAGGATCCTGCAGGAGTCCGGACTGGACTTCTGCTGCGGAGGCCAGCAGACCCTCGGCGACGCCTGCAGCGAGCACGGCGTGTCCTCCGAGACGGTGATCGCCGCACTCGAGGGGCTCGGCGACACAGGCGCCGCGGACTGGACCTCCTACGGTCCGTTGGAGCTGGTCGAGCACGTGGTCAGCACACACCACGAGTACCTGCGCCGGCAGTTCGACTTCCTGGTGCCGCTCGCACAGAAGGTCGCGACCGTCCACGGCGAACGCCACCCCGAGCTGGCCGAGGTGTACGCGGATGTCCGCGAGCTGGCCGATGATCTCCTGCCGCACATGCAGAAGGAGGAGCAGGTCCTGTTCCCGATGATCGTGTCGCTGGCCGAGACCGGCTCGCTGCCTCCCGTCGGTCCCCCGCACCTGGAGATGCCGATCTCGGTGATGGTGCTCGAGCACGACGCCTGCGGCGAGCTGCTGCGCAAGATGCGCTCCGACTCCCGCGACTTCGCCGTGCCCGCGGACGGCTGTGCTAGCTACCAGGCCCTGTACGCCGGACTCGAGGAGCTCGAGGCCGACACGCACTTGCACATCCACAAGGAGAACAACATCCTGTTCCCGATGGTTCTGGAGCTGGAGCAGGAGTCGGCGGTCGCCGATGGCGTCGCCCGCTGAGCGACCCCGACCCACGGGTCGGCCTCGACGCCCGGCGTCCGGGGCCGACTCCGGTCACCCCAAGTTGGCCGGGGCGTTGGTGATGGTCGGCGTGGTCGTCGTGTTGATCGTCCTCGCGGTGCTGCCGCTGCTCTGAACATCGATGCGATCGGCCCGACCCTGACCCCGACCGTCGGCGGTCGGGTGGTTCAGCCGATCAGGACGTTCAGGCGATGGGGATGTTCAGGCGATCGGGACCGGGCCGCCCGCATCGGGGACCATCTTTCGGGTGACGAACCGCCAGGTTCCGTCGACCTTGCGCAGCGTGTCCTGGTAGAGGCCCGACAGCATCACCTTCACCCCGCCGGTTGCCTCGTCGGCGACCCACAGCTGCAGGTAGGCCGCGCCGGTGGCGGTGTCGCCATCGCCGAGGATGCGCACGTTGGTCGCCACGTGGCGTGAGCCGGGCATGATCAGCGGGACGCCGGCCGCGAACTCGACGCGTGCCTCGGTCGACCCCTCGACGAAGATCCCCATGCCGGTGTCGAGGGTTCCCTCCTCGACGAACAGCGCCGCCCACTCCTCGGCGCGGCCGCCGTCGATCAGGTGGTTGTAGGCCGCGTACAGCTGCTCGATGGCGATGATGTCGTCGGCGGCAAGGGTCATGGCGATCGCTCCGATCGGTGGTGGTGATCCGAGTCCGGCCCCTGTCGGCCGGGTCGACCGCCAGTCTGCCCCGTCAGCTCCCGGCCGGGGGCCGGCCGGCGCGCTCGTCCATGATCCGGTCGACCATCGGGCGGATCTCGTTCATCAGGGCCTGGCCCTGGCCGCTGGTGGCCTCGAGCACCAGGAACGCCGCGTAGCCGCGGTCGAGGTCGATCCAGGGCTCGGCGCCGAACGCCCCGCCGTCCTGTTGGCGGTCGGTGTCGTCACGGTCGATCCACCAGCCGAGCCCGTAGCCCTCGTCGTCGCCTCCCGTGCCGAACCCGCCGATCCGGTCGGTGTGGGCCTGCTCGACAGCGGCCTCCGACAGCACGCGGGTCTTGCCGCACCGTCCGCCGCGCAGGTGCATGCGCAGAAGGGTGGCGTAGTCGAGCGGGGTCACGTACGCGCCGCCCTCCATGTTCGGGTTGTCGGTCGGAGCCAACACGGACGGGTCACCGTCGAACTCGGTCGGGTACGAGAACGGCCCGGTCGGCGAGGTGATCTGCGCGAAGTGGTTGTTGAAGGCGAGCGACCTCACTCCGCACGGCTCGACGTAGGTCTCGTCGATCAGCTCCGCCCAACTCTTGTTCGACACCTCCTCGGCCACCGCGCCGGCGACCTGCCACTGCCCGCCGCCGTAGCGGAACTGCGTGTCGGGCGGGACCACGAGCGCGTCGTCGTCGGTGCTGGTGAAGATCGTGCGGCCGCAGTCGGTCAACGTCCCGGTCGGCAGGTACTGGCAGAGGTACGGCGCGTACATCGGGCCGTCGACCAGACCCGGCAGGCCGGAGCTGTTGGACAGGAGCTGGGCCACGGTCACCGTCGGGTTGGCCGATCCCCACGGCACCGCGTCGGCGACGGGGGCGTCGAGGTCGATCAGGCCCTGGTCCTGGAGGCGCAGCAGGACCCCGGCGGTGAGCATCTTGGACGACGACGCGATCAGCGACGGTCGGTCGGGACCGAACGCTCCGGTGTAGTGCTGCCAGACCACCCCGCTGCCGTCCGCGCCGCCGTTCCGTTCGACCACCACCAGCGCGGCTCCGTTCAGGCCCTCGCGGGTCACGAAGCCGTCGATGGCGGTGGCGACCTCGGCGAAGGGTTGGTCGGTGGCGGCGGGTTCGGCGGCGACCGCCGTCGTCGAGGTCGACCTCGGCCCCGATGTCGTTGGTCGCGTGGCCTCGCCGGCGTCGGAGCAGCCCACGGTGGCCAGGGCGATGCACAGCACCGCGATCAGCCGTCCACCCGTCCTCATCCCTCGACCTCCACCTGACGGTCAGGTACCGCCGACCCGTCTCGTCGCCATCATCGCGCGACCGTGGCCGACCTACTCCGGCCACGGTCGGTGGGGCCAGGAGCGCCCGGAGCGAGACCTCGACTTGCGTATTGACTAATCGCGGATCCGTCCTAGGTTCAACGGCAGGACGATGGAGGGGGGACGACATGGCGTCGTCGAGGGAACTCGGTCCAGTTCGCGTCGGTCGGCGCGCCGCAGGTGCGGTCGTCGCATTGGTGACGCTGGTGTCGGTGCTGGTGGGTGGACCGCCGGCGGGCGCCAGCTCCGTCGGGTCGGTGACCGCAGCGGTGTCGCCGGCGGTGGCCGGGGCGACGGGCGCGCGGTGGACGATCGGGTTCACGAACACGACCGCCGTCAGCTCGAGCGACACGGTGACGGTGACCGCCCCGGCGGGGACGGTGTTGCCCAACTCCTGCACCTACCAGGTGATCGACACCACGCCCAACCCGGACGTGAGCTGGACGGTCTGTCCCACGCAGCCGGTCGACGTGAACCAGTCGGTGCTCCAGCTGTGGTCCGACGTCCCGGCCGGTCACGCTCTCCAGGTCGTCATCGACGACGTCGCCAACTCGGGCACCGCCGGTTCGCAGTCGGTGTCGATCTCCACCTCGACCGACACCGATGCGGTGAGCGCGGGGTTCAGCCTGGCCACCGGGCCGACGTCGGTGTCGGCGGTGTCGGTGGTGTCGTCGCCGGCGGTGGCGGGTGCAACGGGGGCGCGGTGGACTGTCGGGTTCACCAACACGAGTGCGTTGAACTACTACTACTCGAGGGTCGTCGTGTCGGCTCCGGCGGGGACGGTGTTGCCCAGCTCGTGCACGTACCAGCTGGTGGATACCACCCCGAACCCGGACGTGACGCTGTCGGGGTGCGTGACTTCGGGTGGGGGCACCAACGAGGTCGAGATCTATCCGGGTGCGGACGTTCCGGCTGGTCACGTGTTGCAGTTGGTGATCGACGACGTGGGGAACCCGCCGAACGCGGGGTCGTACCCGGTGGCGGTGTCGACGACGTCGGATCGTGCGCCGGTCACCGCGAACGTGGCCCTGACGTCGGGGCCGACGTCGGTGTCGGCGGTGTCGGTGGTGTCGTCGCCGGCGGTGGCGGGTGCAACGGGGGCGCGGTGGACTGTCGGGTTCACCAACACGAGTGCGTTGAACTACTACTACTCGAGGGTCGTCGTGTCGGCTCCGGCGGGGACGGTGTTGCCCAGCTCGTGCACGTACCAGCTGGTGGATACCACCCCGAACCCGGACGTGACGCTGTCGGGGTGCGTGACTTCGGGTGGGGGCACCAACGAGGTCGAGATCTATCCGGGTGCGGACGTTCCGGCTGGTCACGTGTTGCAGTTGGTGATCGACGACGTGGGGAACCCGCCGAACGCGGGGTCGTACCCGGTGGCGGTGTCGACGACGTCGGATCGTGCGCCGGTCACCGCGAACGTGGCCCTGACGTCGGGGCCGACCGCGGTGTCGGCGGTGTCGGTGGTGTCGTCGCCGGCGGTGGCGGGTGCAACGGGGGCGCGGTGGACTGTCGGGTTCACCAACACGAGTGCGTTGAACTACTACTACTCGAGGGTCGTCGTGTCGGCTCCGGCGGGGACGGTGTTGCCCAGCTCGTGCACGTACCAGCTGGTGGATACCACCCCGAACCCGGACGTGACGCTGTCGGGGTGCGTGACTTCGGGTGGGGGCACCAACGAGGTCGAGATCTATCCGGGTGCGGACGTTCCGGCTGGTCACGTGTTGCAGTTGGTGATCGACGACGTGGGGAACCCGCCGAACGCGGGGTCGTACCCGGTGGCGGTGTCGACGACGTCGGATCGTGCGCCGGTCACCGCGAACGTGGCCCTGACGTCGGGGCCGACCGCGGTGTCGGCGGTGTCGGTGGTGTCGTCGCCGGCGGTGGCGGGTGCAACGGGGGCGCGGTGGACTGTCGGGTTCACCAACACGAGTGCGTTGAACTACTACTACTCGAGGGTCGTCGTGTCGGCTCCGGCGGGGACGGTGTTGCCCAGCTCGTGCACGTACCAGCTGGTGGATACCACCCCGAACCCGGACGCGACGACCTGGGCCTGCCCGACCTCTGGTGGGGGCACCAACGAGGTCGAGATCTACGTCGGCGGTGACGTCCCGGCCGGTCACGCCCTGCAACTCGTCATCCCCGAGGTGACGAACCCCGCCTCCTCGGGCTCCAAGACCCTGACGATCCGCACATCGTCGGACCAGGTCCCCGTCACCGCCGGCTACTCGCTCGGGTTGGGGGTGTCGACCACGGCGCTGCCGTCGGCGACGGCCGGCGATGCCTATTCCGCGACCCTGACCGCGACCGGCGGGACGGGCCCCTACACGTGGTCGATGGCACCCGGCTCGGGCGCGCTTCCGTCGGGGTTGTCGCTCAACGCGACCACGGGTGAGATCTCCGGGACTCCGGCCGCGGGGTCCGGCGGCACGTACTCGAACCTGGTGTTCCGGGTGAAGGACTCCACCAATGCGACCTCGGACTCGATCCCGCTGACCCTCAACGTGGGGGCGGCACCGCTGATCCAGGGCCAAGCCGAGGTGACCTTCACGCCGGGCGTCGACAACGCGTTCTGGGTGTACGCCGGCGGGCTCCCGGCTCCGTCGCTGTCGGTCAGCGGCGCGCTTCCGAGCGGGGTGACGTTCACCGACCAGGGCAACGGCAGCGGAACCTTCGCCGGGACCCCGCCCGTCGGCACGAGCGGCGACTATCCGCTCGTCATCACCGCCACCAACGACATCGGCACCGACACCCAGGACTTCACCCTCACCGTCGCCAAGGCGACGTCGTCGGCGGCGGTCGCGTCCTCGCAGAACCCCTCCCGAACCGGGGACCCGGTGACGCTCACCGCCAGCGTGTGGGGTGGAGGTGGGACCCCGACCGGTTCCGTCGAGTTCTTCGACGGTGCCACGTCGCTGGGGACCGGCACCCTCGCCGGAGGTCAGGCCACCCTGGTCACCTCGGCGCTCACCGTGGGAGCCCACTCGATCACCGTCGTCTACGGCGGCGACGGATCGTTCCTGGGGTCGACCTCGGGGGTGCTCACCCAGAACGTCGTCGACCGCACCGACACCACGACCGCCCTGGTGTCGTCGTCGGACCCGTCGGTGTTCGGCCAGACGGTCTGGTTCACCGCCACGGTCACCGGCTCGGGCGCCACGCCCAGCGGAACCGTGACGTTCTTCGACGGCTCCGGTCTGCTCGGCTCGGTCGCCCTCGACTCGAACGGCCAGGCCTCGTTCTCGACATCCTCGTTGGCCGTCGGCGAGCACCCCGTGACCGCGGTGTACGGCGGTGACAGCACGTTCGAGGGGTCGGTCTCGGCCGCGGTCGACCAGACCGTCCAGCCCGTGTCGACCACCACGGTGGTCTCCTCGTCGCTGAACCCGTCGGGCCTCGGAGCGTCGGTGACGTTGTCGGCGACGGTCGCCCCGGTCGCACCGGGTTCTGGTGTCCCGGGCGGGTCGGTCGAGTTCTTCGACGGGACCACGTCGCTCGGCACCGGGACCCTGGACGGAACCGGAGTCGCCCGACTGGTGACCTCGGACCTGGCGACGGGGACCCATCCGATCACCGCCGTCTATGCCGGCACCACGTCGTTCCTCACATCCACGTCGGCGCAGCTCGACCAGGTGGTGAACCCGGCGCCGCTCACGCCGACGTCGACGGCCCTGACGTCGACGCCGAACCCGTCGGTGTTCGGCCAGGCCGTGACCCTCACCGCGACCGTCGCCGGTGACGGGGGGACACCAACGGGAGCTGTGACGTTCTTCGATGGCACCACGTCGCTCGGGTCGTCCGCCCTGGATGCCGGTGGGGTCGCGGCACTGCCGGTCTCCAGCCTGGCGGTGGGGAATCGCCAGATCACCGCGGTCTACGGCGGTGACAGCGTCTTCGCCCCGTCCTCGTCGTCGGCCCAGACCCAGGTCGTCGACCCGGCGGGGACCGCGACCGCGCTCACGTCTTCGGCCAATCCGTCCACCTCGGGTCAGGAGGTGACGTTCACCACGACCGTGACGGCGACCGCCCCCGGAGCGGGAGCCCCCGCAGGCACCGTCGAGTTCCGGGACGGGGCGACGGTGCTCGGAACCGTCACCCTGAACGGTCTCGGAGCGGCGACTCTGCCGACCTCGGCGCTGACCGCGGGAACGCACTCGATCACCGCCGTGTATTCGGGATCCTCCAGCTTCTCGACGTCGACGTCGCCGGCGGTCGACCAGGTCGTCAACGAGACACCCCTCGTCGCGACCGCCACAGCGTTGACGTCGTCGCTGAACCCCTCGGGTTCCGGTGCCGAGGTCACCTTCACCGCCACCGTCACCGGTGACGGCGGGACCCCGACCGGGACCGTCGAGCTGTTCGACGGGGCCACGTCGCTTGGGACGCGAACCCTGGACGGCTCGGGATCGGCCACGTTGTCGACCGCGGGCCTGACCGTCGGGACCCACTCGATCACCGCCCAGTACTCGGGTGACGACACCTTCGCGACGTCGACGTCGACGGTCGTCGACCAGGTGGTCGAGGAGTCACCGCTCACCGCGACGATGACGAGTCTCGCATCCTCGACCAACCCTTCGGTGGTAGGTCAGGCCGTGACGTTGACCGCCACGGTCACCGGCGCCGGGGGCACCCCGACGGGGACGGTCGAGTTCTTCGACGGCGAGAACTCGATCGGGACCGCCGAGGTGGGAACCGATGGCCTGGCCGCGACCACCATCTCCTCGCTGATGGTCGGCAACCACGTCCTGACCGCGGCCTACGGCGGCGACGACGACTTCGCCGGGTCGACGTCCGCCGGGCTCACCCAGGCGGTCAACCCGTCGATGACCGCCACCACGGTCAGCTCCTCTGTCAACCCTTCGACGCTGGGTCAGGATGTGACCTTCACCGTGGCGGTCACGGTGGTCGCCCCCGGGGCCGGTGTGCCGGGCGGACTGGTCGAACTGCGTGACGGGGCCGCCGTGGTGGACACCGCGGCGTTGGACGAGGCCGGATCGGCGTCGTTCTCCACGTCCTCCCTGGCGGTCGGGACGCACCAGATGACCGCCGTCTACCACGGCAACGCCAGTTTCACGACGTCCACCTCGTCCGGCGTCGACCAGGTGGTCGAGGCCACAGCGCTGACGGAGACGACGACCGTCGTCGCCTCATCGGCCAACCCGTCGACGTTCGGCCAGACGATCACCCTCACCGCCACGGTGTCGGGACAGGGAGGCACGCCGAGCGGATCGGCGGAGTTCCGCGACGGCGCCACCCTGGTCGGAACGGCGGCCCTCGACGAGAACGGGGCCGCCACCCTCGATGTGTCGGATCTGGCGGTGGGCGATCATCCGATCACTGCCGTCTACCCCGGTGACGCCGTCTTCGCCGGGTCGACCTCGGCCGCGCTGACCCAGACCGTCGAGCGTGCGGCGACAGCCACCGTGGTGACCTCGTCGGCCAACCCGTCGACGCTCGGCCAGACGGTCACGCTCCACGCCGTCGTCAGCCGGACGAACCCTGGACCCGGCACCCCGGGCGGGTCGGTCGAGTTCTTCGACGGGACGACCTCCCTCGGCACCGCGGTGATCGACGTGACGGGTGCCGCAGAGCTGGACGTGTCACCCACGGTGGGATCGCACCCGATCACCGCGTTGTACGCCGGTGACGTGTCGTTCGGCGGATCGACGTCCGGTGTGCTCGACCAGGTGGTGGTCGCGGCGCCCCTGTCGCCCACGACCACCGAGCTGACCTCCGGTCCGAACCCGACGACGGTCGGCGAGCAGGTCGTGCTGACCGCTCAGGTCGACGCCGAGGCCGGCACGCCCGGTGGAACGGTCGAGTTCCGGGAGGGGACGACGATCCTCGGCGCCGTCACCGTCGACGGAACCGGTGCGGCGGTGCTGACGACATCGTCGTTGAGCGTCGGTGAGCACCACATCACCGCGGTGTATGGAGGCGACGCTGACCACGCCGGCTCCACGTCGGACCCGGTCACCCAGATCGTGCAGGACGCCCCGACCTGCACCCCGCTCGAGCGCATCCACTCGGTGAACGGCGTGGCGACCCTCGCCTCCGGAGGGTCCCTATCGGTCCATCTGGATCGGGTGACCGTGCCGTTCTTCGGGTCGTTGTGGGTCGGCAACGTGGAGTACCGCGACCGGTCCCCACGCGTGCGGATCGTGTCGTTGGTCCTCACCCGCCACGATGTGGTGCGGCCGATCCCCGACACGTGCCGGGGCGCGGCGATCCGCGTCGATGGCGTGAACCTGAGTCGGTTCCCGTGGCGCACCGGCAAGCTCGATCTCCGGATCGTCGACCGATCACCCGACGCGGCGGATGCGGTCACCCTCGACTTCCCGGGGGTCGCACCGGTGTCGAGCTCGGTCACGCGTGGAGACCTGCAGATCCGCTGATCGACGAGGTGATGACCCGACCCGTCGCCTCCGGCCCGTTTGTCGCGCTCGTGGAGGACCCCTGGTGTCGGACGGCGTGGGGGACGACGATGGGACCGTGACGGCGCTCGTGGTCGACGGAGTGGGGAAGCGGTTCGGACGCACCACGATCCTCGACGGGGTGGACCTGGCTGTGGAGCGGGGAGAGGTCGTCGCTCTGACCGGTGAGAACGGCGCCGGGAAGTCGACGCTCATGCGGATCTGCGCCGGCTTGGAGCGTGCGGACTCGGGGACGGTGACCGTGACCGGACGGATCGGCTACTGCCCGCAGATCCCCGGTCTCTTCGAGCTGCTCACCGCCGAGGACCACCTGGTCATGTTCGGACGGGGTGCCGGCATCGGCCGGGCCGAATCCCTGGAACGAGGTCGGGCGATCCTGGCCGAGTTCGACTATCCGCTCCACGAGCGCAGCGTCACCCGCGACCTGTCCGGCGGAACCCGCCAGAAGCTCAACCTCGCGCTGGCCCTGCTGGTCGACCCGACGGTGCTGCTGCTCGACGAGCCCTACCAGGGCTTCGACCGTGGGACCTACGTGAACTTCTGGGACCACTGCGCGCGCTGGCGGGACCAGGGTCGGGCCGTGGTGGTCGTCACCCACATGCTCGCCGAGCTCGAGCGCGCCGACCGGGTCGTCGAGCTGCCGGCGCATCCGTCGCGGGCGGTGGACGCCGCCGCCCCGGGCCCGCGCCGGAGACGGTCGGGGAGGTCCCGGTGAAGGGGGCCGCCGGGCGGATCGGGATCATGGCCGAGATGCACGGTCGGGACCTCACCCGTCGTCACGGTGCGCTGGGCCTGCTCGTCGCGCTGCCGCTGTGCTTCTACCTGGCGTCGATGGGGTCCGGGGTGAGGGCCGTCGTCGCCGGCGGGGTCGGCATGGCGTTCTCGGTGTCGGGAGCCACCCTGTTCTCGCTGCTGTCGTCGGAGGAGGTCGACCAACGGCTCGTCCTCGGCGGGTACCGCCCGCTCGACCTGCTCCTGGGGCGTCTGGCCTTCCTGGCCCCGCTCGGGCTGGCCGTCGCCGCCCTCTTCTGCGCGCTCATGCTGCCGGTGTCCCAACCGGACCGACCGTGGTTGGCGTGGCTCGGGGTGTCCGCCGTCTCGGTCCAGTCGATCGCGTTCGGGCTCGCGGTCGGTGCGGTCGTCCCTCGCGAGCTCGAGGGGACGTTGGTGCTCATCGGTGTGGTCGGCATGCAGCTCGCCGTCGAGCCGGACAACGCGGTGGCCAAGGTCCTGCCGTTCTACGGGCCGCAGCAGCTGATCGAGTCGTCGTTGAGTCCGGCCGGCGGCCCGATCCTGTGGCCGCTGGTGCTCACCGCGGCCTACGGCGTCGTCCTCATGGTCGTCGCCCGGGCGTTCCTGGGACATCGCCTGGAGGTCGTCCGGCAGTGACGGTCCGCTCAGAGGGCGTCGACCACCCGGCCATCGTCCATGCGGATGACCCGATCGGCGGCGTCGGCGACGTGGTCGTCGTGGGTCACGACCACGATCGTGACGTCCTCCTCGGACCGGAGCTGCTCGAGGATCCCGAGCACACGCTCCACTGCGCCGCTGTCGAGAGACCCCGTCGGCTCGTCGGCGAGCAGCAGGCCGGGTCGGTTGGCCAGCGCCCGGGCGATGGCCACCCGCTGACGTTCGCCGCCGGACATCTCAGGGGGGCGCCGATGACCCAGGTCGGCCAGATCGACCATCTCGAGCAGCTCGTCGGCCCGCTCCCGACGATCGCTCCGAGAGGTGTGGGTCCCGAGCATGGCGACCGCGACGTTGGAGCGGGCGTCGAGGTGGGGCAGGAGGTTGTGCATCTGGAACACCAGCCCGACGTCGTGGCGTCGGTAGCGGTTGACGTGGTCGGGGTGGGTGATGTCGCGGCCGTTGACCCGAAGCGATCCCGAGTCGGGGTGGTCGAGCGCGGCGAGGAGGTGCATCAGCGTCGACTTGCCGCACCCGGACCGGCCGGTGATCGCGACGTACTCGCCGGAGTCGACGCGCATGGTCAGCCCGTCGAGGGCCGTGACGATCCCGCGGTCGAACGTCTTGCGGACGTCCACCGCGTCGATGGCGGGCTCCCGGCTGATCGTCGCCATCGCGGTCGCGTCGACGCCCTCGCCGACAGCACTCTCGTTCACGACGCTCTCTCATTCACGACGCATCGCCTCCTGGGGTGAGAGTCGGGCGGCGCGCAGCGCCGGGTACAGGGCGCCGAGCGCGGTCACGGCCGTGGCGGTCACCAGCGCCCGTCCGAACACCCACGCCTCGAAGGTCGGCTTGAGGATGCCGGCCAGGTCGGGCAGGTCGGCCAGGACCCACACGGCGATGAACGCGATCACCACACCCAGGCAGGCGCCGATGAAGGCGATGATCGCTGCCTCGCCGAAGATCAGCGCGATCAGTCGCCGTCGGGACCAGCCGATCGCCCGCAGCACACCGAACTCGCGGTAGCGCTCGACCAGCGACAGGAGCATCGCGTTGGCCACCACGATGGCGCCCACCGCGACGGCGACGATGGTAGCGGCCTTGTCGGCGCCGGTGATCAGCTGGTAGCCGCGGTCGGCGCGACCGAACTCGAGCAGGTTCCGGATGCCGAGCAGCAGCGGGTTGTCCCGCTCGATCCGCTGCTCGAGCGCCTTCACCTGGGTGCCCTTGTCGACCTTCACGAAGAACAACGACAGGCCGCCGGGTTGGCGTTCGTAGGCCTGGAACGGGACGAGCGGGAACATGACGGTGCTGTCGCCGAAGGTGTTGCCGGTGTTGAACACCCCGACGACCGTCTTGTCGGAGCCGCCGATGTGGAGGGTGTCGCCCGGCCCGACGCCGATGTCCTGGGCCAACCGGACCCCGACCATGATCTCGTCCGCGGCCTCGGCGGTGAACTCCCGTCCCGCCGCGAGTCGCACCCCGAACGGAGCCAGGTCCTCGGGGCGGATCCCCACCTCGACCACGAGCGGGTGGTCCTTGTCGAGCGCCTCGGTGTCCAGCAGCACCCCGATGGCGCTCTTCACCCCGGGGGTCTTCTGCACACGGGTCAGCTGCTGCTCGGTCAGGGCGCTTTCGAGGATGTCGCTGAGGCCCTTCTGCGAGATCGTGAAGTCGGCCGCGCCAACCTTCAGCACCCCCGCGGCGGTGGTGCGGATGCTGTCGGTGACGATCCCGAGGGCCACGACGACGAGCACCCCGACGGCCACCGCGGCGGCGGTCAGCATGGACCGCACCTTCTTGGACCACACGTTGTGGCCGATCAGCCAGATGAACGACATGGGCGACTCCTCGTCGCGTTCGCGTTCGGGAGCTCGGGCCACGGCGCCGTCCGCCGGGCCGTCACCCAGTGTGCCGCGGGTGAACGCTCCGTGACCGGCATGGTCGCCGACTCGCTACGGTGCGCCCATGGCGGAGGCCCGACCCGACGACGTGATCCGGATCGACGCCGGAGGGTGGGGACTGAGTTGGGCACCCTCGGCCGACGGCACCCTGCACCAGGTCGGGCTCGGTCCCGCCGGGGCCGCCGCGACGCGCGACGTCGATGCCCACTGGTACCCGAGGGCGTTCCCGACGCTCGACGGCACCGACCCCTTCCGCCCGCCGGCCCTGCACGTCGTCCACGCGGACGGAACCCTGAGCACGCGGCTCGCGCTCGACGACGTCGACCGTTCCGACGCGGCGGACGGCTCCGGCGAGCACGTCGTGCTCACGACGGTCGACGAGCTGTTCGACCTCACGGTGGAGCACCACCTGCGCACCCATCCCGACTCCGGCGTGCTCGAGCAGTGGGTGGAGGTCGTCAACGCCGAGGACGGGCCGGTGACCCTGCTCTCCCACGACTCGATCGCGCCGTTCCTGATGGTCCCCGACGACGCCGAATACGTGCAGTTCGGTGGGGCGGGCTGGGCCGACGAGTGGCGTTGGAGCGCCGGGCGACCGGTGATCGGCACCACGGTCCTCGGCAGCCTCGGTGGGGTCCAGCCCCACCTGCAACGCAGCCCGTGCCTGCTCCTGTCGCCCACCGGTCCGTTCGACGTCGACGCCGCGGGTGCACCGGCCCAGGACCGAGGTGAGGTGATCGGCCTCAGCGTGGCCTGGGGAGGCAACTCGCACGTCTCGCTCGACCTGCGCCCCCGCGCCGAACCCGGCGCGCCCGGCGAGCTGCGCGTGCGGGCCGGCGCCCACGCCCTCGGAGCGCCGTACCGACTCGACCCCGGGACGCGGATGGTGCTGCCGACGGTGGCCTGGGTGTGGTCGAGCGCCGGCAGGGACGGCGTGACCGAGGCGTTCCACCGCTGGAGCCGGGCCCGGGTGCTGCGGGATCCGGACCGCCGCCGCCCGCTGGTGGTCAACAACTGGGAGGCGACCTACTTCGACTTCGACGAGCACCGCATCGTCGGGCTCATCGACCGGGCCGCCGAGCTCGGAGCCGACGTGTTCCTGCTCGACGACGGCTGGTTCGGCACGACCCGACCCCGCGACGACGACACCCAGGGCCTCGGTGACTGGGACGTCGACCGGCGCAAGCTGCCCGGTGGGCTCGGCCCGCTGACCGACGCGGCGGCCGAGCGGGGGATCCGCTTCGGGATCTGGGTCGAGCCCGAGATGGTCAACCCGCTCAGCGACCTCTACGACGACCATCCGGAGTGGGTCGCCCGCGACGTCCGCGAACCCCGGGAGCACCGCCAGCAGCTCTACCTGGACCCACTCCGACCCGAGGTGCGGGACTTCGAGGTCGACGTCGTCGGCCAGACCCTGCGATCCGCCCCGGGGACCAGCTACGTCAAGTGGGACGCCAACCGACCCGTCACCGACCCCGGCTCCGCCACGCTTCCGGCCGATCGACAGGCCAACGTCTGGTTCGACCAGGTCGGCGCCACCTGGGACGTGATGGCCCGCGTCGCCGCCGCCCACCCCGACGTGGAGCTCATGTTGTGCGCGTCGGGGGGTGGCCGGGTGGACCACGGGTCGTTGCGGTGGTTCCACGAGTTCTGGACCTCCGACAACACCGACCCCGTCGCCCGGGTCCGCATGCAGTGGGCGTGCTCGCACTTCTTCCCCGGGGCGGTGATGGCCGCGCACGTGACACGTTGGGGGGAGCGCCCGATGGCGTTCGCGAGCGCGGTGGCTCTGTCGGGCCGCTTCGGCATCGACCTGGACCTCGAAACGACCACCCCGTCCGAGGACGACGTCCTGAGCCGGGCCGTCGAGTGGGCGCGACGCACCCAGGACGTGGTGCAGCAGGGGACGGTGCGGCGCTACGTCTCGCCGGTCGACGGAGCGGACCGCTCCCGAGCTGCGTTCTCGGTCACGCTGGGGGACCGCACCGTCGTGTTCGCCTACCAGTTGGAGGAGTCGACCTCGACCCCGCCGGTGATCCGACTCCGAGGTCTGCCCCGGGCGGGCACCTACAGGGTCCGTACGACCGACCTGCACGGACCCGCTGAGGAGACGACCTCCACCGACGACGAGTTGGACCGCGGGATCGAATGGCCGCTCGACCGACCGCTGTCGGCGCGCCTGTGGGAGATCGAACCCGCCCGCCGGACGGCGTGAGCGACCGCACCGGAGCGAGCGTCGATCACGCGGCGGTGGGGCGGCGGGGGACGTCGGCCCCCTGCCTCCTCAACGCCGCGACGCACACCCATCCGATCGGCACGACCAGCCAGTGCGACATCAGGCGGAAGGCGACCGACGCCGCCAGCGCCGTTGACGCGTCCGTCCCGGTGGCGGTGAGACCGACCACCAGCGCCGCCTCCACCTGACCGGCCCCACCGGGGATGATCGGGATCGCTCCCGCCAGCTGAGCCGTTCCGTACACCGCCAGCAGCCACCCCCAGGTCGCCGGGTCCGACGGGATCGATCCGCCCGTCGCGGCGACCGCCGCGACCAGCGACACGAACTCGCCGAACCAGCTGAGTACCTGCAGAGCCCACGCCGCGCTCCACCGTCCGAGCCCGGCGTGGACCGCACCGAAGGACGCGACGAAGCGGTCGGCGGCCCGGTCGGCCTGGTCGTGGAGGTCGTGGAGGTCGTGGAGGTCGTGGAGGTCGTGGAGGCTCCCGGGCTCCCGGGCGGGCCTGCCCCTGATCCGGCGCCGGATGCCCGACCACGACCCGACGGCGATCCGGGCGGGCGCCCGGAGAAGTCCGGGGCGCCGGGCGACAACGAAGAACGCCACCAGCAGCGTGCCCGCGACGAGCGTGGGGGCGACGGCGACCGACGGGTCCTCGCCGGCCAGGGCGTAGCCGGTCAGGGTCATGAACACAAGAACCGTCGGCGCGACGACCCCGGTGGCGATCGTGGCCCACGCCGCTGCGCCGCCGCGGCGCCGGCCTCGCGGTAGCGCTGGACCATGTAGCCGGTGGCGATCGCTCCGCCGGCGGGGAGCGTGGCGGCGATCGCCCCGCTGGCGAAGCTGGCGGTGGTGGCCCGACCGAGTGGGAACCGTGCCCCGGAGGCTCCGACCAGGACCGATCGCACCGCGGCGAACACGACGATGGAGAGGATCGAGCTGACCGAGCCGACGGCGATCCAGACCGGGTCTGCGCCGACCAGCAGGTCGACAGCGGCCAGGACCTGGTCGCGCTCCACGACGAGGAACCAGACGAGGCCGGCCGCGGCGAGCACGGCCACGCCGACGCGGAGTCCCCGGCGGCGACCCTGGGTGCGGACCGAGCCGGCGGTGCCGTCGCCGCCCTCCATGGCCGAATGGTAGGAGCAGGGCCCGGACCGGCCCCGTCAAGCCTTCGGGTGGGGTCGGTTGGCTAGGGTTCACCCATGACCGCCACCCAGCGACCGAGGACCCCGCGCTCGTCGGCTCCGCCGCCCGGTCCCAACCCGGTGAACAGAGGGCTCATCCTCATCGCGGTCGGGGTGGTCCTGGCCGTCATCCTGCTGGTCAAGGCCGGCGGCGTCGGCTTCGACTCCTCCTCGACCGACGTCGCCATCGGCGAGGGCGAGGAGAAGGTCACCACCACCACCGAAGCGACCACCACCACCGTCGCCGAGCAGGCTCCGCAGACCGTCCAGGTCGTCGCCGCCAACGGCTCGGGGGCGAGCGGCATGGCCGCCAAGGCCGGCCAGGTGCTCGCCCAGAACGGCTACACACAGGTGGTCACCACCAACGCCCTCCAGCCGGTCACGGCCTCGTCGGTGCTCTACGCCACCGGCTACGACGCCAACGCCCGGTCGATCGCCAAGATGTTCGGTCTGGCCGAGTCGGTCGTCCAGCCGCTGGCGGCGGGGACCCAACTCGCCAAGGAGCAGCCGCCCACCACCGGCGTCGTCGTCATGATCGGACCGGACCTGACCCAGACCCTCAGCGGCGTGGGCGCCACGGCCACCACCGTCGCCGGGTCCTCGGGAGGAGTCACCACGACGGTCAAGTCGGGCAGCGGCGGAACGACCAACACCACGGTCAAGTCGGGCACGGCTGGGGTGACCACCACCACGGTGAAGGCGGCCAGCGGTGCCGGCGCGGTGACCACCACGGTCAAGGCCGCCACGACGACCCGCTGAGCGACCCGGTCGTGGATCGGTCCTCGCTGCTCGAGCCGTTCCACACCCATGCCGCGGACGCCCTGGTGGCGTTCGACTTCGACGGCACGTTGGCGCCCATCGTCGAGGATCCCGACGCGGCGTCGCCGATGGCCGGGGCGGTGTCCGCCCTCGAGCGGCTCGCGGCTCGCGTCGGGGAGGTGGCCGTCGTGTCCGGCCGGCCGCTCGACTTCCTGGAGCGATGGTTCCCGGAGCCGTCCGCGGTGACGCTGGTCGGCCTGTACGGGTTGGAGAGTCGCCGCCAGGGCGACCGGGCCGATCACCCCAGCGCCGGCGTCTGGCGCGAGGTCGTGTCGGACCTGGCCGAACGGGCCCGACGTCACGGCCCCGACGGGATGGACGTCGAACCGAAGGGGCTGTCGATCACGCTGCACTACCGCCGCCGTCCCGACGTGGAGCCGTCGGTGCGCGACTGGGCGGAACGAGCCGCGGGAGCCACGGGCCTGTCGGTGAGGTCGGCCAAGATGAGCGTCGAGCTGCACCCGCCGATCGACGAGGACAAGGGCACGGTCCTGCACCGCCTCGCCGGGTTCCACACCGGGCCCGTCCTCTTCGCCGGCGACGACGTCGGCGACGTGCCGGCGTTCGACGCCCTCGGCGGGCTGGCCGCCGCCGGTCGCCCGGTGCTGGCCATCGTGGTCGACGGCCCCGAGGTCCCGTCGACGCTGCGCCGGCGGGCGGACCTGTTGGTCGACGGACCCGCCGAGGTGGCCGACATCGTCCTCTCCCTCGCCGGCTGAGGTCCGATCACCGGGGGCTCTCCCGGTTCAGGTCGTCCCGGCCGCGCGGAGCTGATCCTGCAGCCAGTCGCGCGGGGTGCGCGCCACCGCGGCCCGGTGCAGCAGGTTGGCGCGCGCCGCCCGCTCCTGCGGACCGCGGTCGAGTGCCGCTCCCAGCGCGTCGGCGGTGGCGTCCAGGTCGAACGGCGAGACGCCGTCGGCGGCGCCGAGCAGCTCGGAGTACGCGCCCGCCTCGGTGGACAGCACCAGCTGGCCGTCTCGCTCGTTGATCATGGGTCCCTCCTTGGCCACCAGGTTGAGCCCGTCGCGGATCGGGTTGACCAGCAGCACGTCGTAGCGACGCAAGGCCGCGACCGAGCGCGGATGGTCGTCGTCGGTCATCAGCTCGACCGGCGTCCAGTCGGGCCCGCCCCACCGGTCGTTGACCGCCGCGGCGGCGGCCTCGACCTCGTCGCGGTAGCGGGCGTAGGCGGGCACACCGAGTCGCGACGGGTAGCAGCAGGCGACGAAGGTGACCCGGCCGCGCAGGTCGGGTCGGCGGGTCAGCAGGAGGTCGTAGGCGTGGAACCCGCGCACGATGTTCTTGGACAGCTCCATCCGGTCGACGCGGACGATGAGCTGTCGGTCGCCGAGCAGTCGGTCGAGCTCCCCCAGCGCGGCGGCGCAGCGGGGATCGGCCGCCACCCGCCGGAGGTCCTCGACGTCGCTGTTGAGGGTGGAGGTGAACACCCGGGCGGGATCGGGTCGGTCGTGGCCACCCCAGCGCCGTTGGACCTCCGAGTAGTTCTCGGCCCATCCCGACACGTGGAAGCCGCACGCGTGATGGGCGGCCAGCGCGTCGAGCATCTCGGTGAGCGGCTCGGTGGCCAGCACTCGGGCGTTGTCGGGTCCGGCGAACGGCGTGTGGTGGAAGTGCACCAGCGTCAGGTCGTCACGGGCGGCGCGCACGGTGGGGGCGAGCAGGGTCAGGTGGTAGTCCTGGACCAGCACGACCGCACCGTGCGGGGCGTGGGCGATCACGGTCTCGGCGAAGAGCTGGTTGACCGCCCGGTACGACGTCCAGGCCTCGCGCCAGCGGACGTCGAGCTCCGGGTCGCGGGTGAGGTCGAACAGTCCGTGGTGCACGAACCAGAGCATCTGGTTGGACACGACGTCGTAGTACCGGTCGAACTCATCGACGGGGACGTCGACGAGGTGCACTGGATAGCCGTCGCTCACGGGTCGCGCCTCGGCAGCAGCCGACCGGTCCGCGTCGGACAGAGCGGCCGCGACCCAGCTGATCCGACCCTCGTCCATCAGGGGGCCGAGACCCGACACCAGGCCACCGCCGCCCCTCACCGCGACCAGCTCGTCGCCGTCGCGGCGATAGGACAGCGGACCCCGGTTGGACACCAGGACGATGGGACGCACGGCCGGGTCCATGGGCCCACCCTAGGAGCACCGACGGCGGATCCCCGTCGGGAGGTCCGGGGGCGGGCTGGCCGTAGGCTCACCGCCGTGCGGATCGTGGTCGCGCCCGACAAGTTCCGAGGCACGGCGACCGCGGCCCAGGCCGCGGACGCCCTCGCCGAGCCGCTGCGCGCCGCCGGCCACGACGTGGTCGTGGCCCCGATGGCCGACGGGGGAGAGGGAACGCTCGACGCTCTGGGGGGAGCGAACCGCAGCAGCGTCGTCAGCGGCCCGCTCGGCGACCCGGTCGAGGCCGCGTGGCGGCTGCACCGCGGCCGGGCCGTCATCGAGATGGCCCGGGCCTCGGGACTCGAGCTGGTCGGCGGCGCCGAGGGCAACGACGCGGTCGCGGCGTCGACCCACGGCACCGGAGAGCTCGTCGCCATCGCACTCGACCTGGGTGCCCGCGACATCGTCGTCGGCGTCGGCGGGTCTGCCACCACCGACGGCGGCCTGGGTGCGCTGCGGGCTCTGCACCCGGTGCACCGACTCCGCGGCGTCCGCCTCACCGTCGCCTGCGACGTCCGCACCCGATTCGTCGACGCGGCCCGCGACTTCGCGCCACAGAAGGGGGCGACCCCGACCCAGGTCCGGTTGCTCGAGCGCCGCTTGGAGCGCCTGGTCGAGGTCTATCGCGACGACTACGGCGTCGACGTCTCCGAGCTCGACGGCGCGGGCGCAGCGGGTGGGCTGGCCGGCGGGCTGGCGTGCGTCGGCGCCGAGCTGGTCAGCGGCTTCGACGTCGTCGCCGATCACGTCGATCTCGACGCCCAGGTCGAGGGTGCCGACCTGGTGGTGACCGGTGAGGGGTTCCTCGACGAGGAGTCCTTCGACGGCAAGGTGGTCGGCGGCATCGTCGACCTGGCCGACCATCTGGGCGTCCCGGTGGTGGCGGTGGTCGGCGAGGCCTACGACGGTGCCGAGTCCCGCGTGCCGACCGTGTCGCTCACCGCCCGCTTCGGCCGAGCACGGGCTCTGGCCGAGACGGTCGCGCTCCTGTCGCAGGTGGCACCGGAGCTGGTGGGCCACGCCGGGCGATGACGTTCAGCGGGGGTCGTAGCGGATCGCGTCGTCCATCTCGAGCGGACCGTCGAGCCCGTCGCGCAACGCGGCTCGGACGGTGAGGAAGTCGACGGTCCCGGCCACGTCGTGGACACGGATCAGGTCCCGGTCCTGCAGGTCGACCGCGGCCAGGGCGCCGAGGGTCCCCGCCCCGCGTTCGTGGGGCAACCGGCCGGTGAGCGCCCCGACGAAGTCCTTGCGCGACACCGCCCACAGAACCCGACCGATCCCGAGCTCGGAGCGCAGGCGGGGCACCGCCCGCAGGACCGCGACCGACTCGTCGGGCGCCTTGTAGAGGTCCGGACCCGGGTCGAGGATCAGCTGGCCGGGATCGACCCCGGCCCGGGTCAGGTGGTCGATGCGCTCGTCGACGAACCGGAGGCACGCCTCGACGGGGTCGTCGAGTCGCTCGTCCCGCGGCCGGCGCACCTTGGGGGTGCCGGGGTTGAACGCCACCACGATCGACGCGGGGCCGGCGCCGCGGGTGGAGGCGACCAGGTCGGCCATCTCGGGGTCGCGCAGACCGGACGGGTCGTTGACGATCGACGCCCCGCGTCGCAGCGCCTCTTCGGCGACGCGACTGCGGTACGTGTCGACCGAGATCGTCACGCCGGGGCCGACCCGGCCGCGGACCGCCTCCAGCACGGGCAGCAGGCGATCGAGCTCGATCTCGACCGGCAGCTCGGGCTGGTCGGTGCGCAACGACTGCGCCCCGATGTCGAGCACGTCGGCGCCGTCGGCGACCATGGCCTCAGCCAGGTCTGCCGCGTCGTCGGCGGCCACGCGGTTGCCGGAGAACGACTCCGGGGACGCGTTCAGCACCGCGAAGACCGACGGCCGGCGCATCCGCACCGGCGGGGGAGGGCTCAACGGGCGGTCCGGTCGGCGCGCACCAGCTCGAGGTAGGCCGCCACCTCGACCATCGGCGGGCGTTCGGACACGTCCACGACGTGGGGGGCGCGGCCCGGTCGCAGCAGCTCCGCCACCGCCGGCACCGGGGGGACGGCCCCGTCGATGTGGCCCAGCCCGGCGGCGGTCGCGTGGCGCAGGATCGTCTGGGTGACCGCCATGGCCTGCGGGCCGAGGTCGTCGAGGCTGCGGTGGCGGTGGTGGCGTTCGTCCAGGTCGACCTGGACCAGCCCCGTGGTTCCCCGCTGGCGCAGGTAGTGCAGCAGCAGACCCACCTCGACCCCGTAGCCCTCGACGAACGGCAGGCGCTCGAGCACCGCCCGGCGACCGCCGTACTCGCCCGACAGCGGCTGGTGCAGTCCGGCCAGGGCGGGGAACAGGAGCGACAGGAGGGGCCGGGCGACCAGCTCGGTGACCCGTCCACCGCCGATTCCGTCGGCCTCGGCTCGTCGGTAGAAGCCCTTGGCCACCTCGACGTCCGGCTCGCACAGGAGGGGTCCGAGGATGCCGGTGACCAGGTGGGACCGGAAGTCGCGCAGGTCGGCGTCGCACCAGAGCACCAGGTCGCCCGAGGAGACGTGCAGCGACTTCCACAGCACCTCGCCCTTGCCGTGACCGCGGCCGAACTCGGGGAGCACGGAGCCGGCGTCGACGACCCGCGCTCCGGCGTGGCGGGCGCGCGGGCCGGTGTCGTCGGTCGAGTGGTCGTCGATCACGATGAGCTCGTCGACCAGGCCGGTGCGCACGGTGTCGCGCACCAGCGTCTCGACGATCGCTCCGACGGTGGCGGCCTCGTTCCGAGCCGGCAGGCACACCGACACCGTCGTCGATCCCTTGGCGGCCCGCAGTTCGTCGAGGGATCGATCCGCGTGGTGGAAGGTGCGGATCGGCGCGCAGTCCCGACGGGTCGGATCGACGCCGGCGGCACGGGACGGGGGGGTGGACTCGTCGGTCATTCCGCCGCGCAAGCTACCGGTCCACGCCGGGGGAATCGTAGGCGGCGCCCCGTGGTTGCAACCGGGCGCCGGGGCCGTCGAGTTCCCCTACGGCCCGCCGGTGGTGGAGAATCACCACCGGCGACGGTCCCCGGACCCGCATCCGCAACGTTCTGTCCCGCCCCGACACCACCGCTCCCAGGAGACACCCATGGCGACGATCCGGATCCCGACCACCCTGCGCACCCTGACCGGCGGCGCATCGTCGGTGGAAGCGGACGGCACCACCGTCGGCGAGGTGCTGGCCAACCTCGACGCGGCCCACCCGGGTTTCAAGGACCGGTTGTTCGACGACCAGGGCGCGTTGCGCCGCTTCGTCAACGTCTTCCTGGCCGACGACGACGTCCGCTACCTCCAGGGCGTCGACACCCCGGTGGCCGACGGCGCCGAGATCTCGATCATCCCGGCGGTCGCCGGGGGCTGAGCCGATCCGGGCCGTCGTAGGCTGGCCGCCGTGGACGACGACGACCTCTTCGGCCATGAGCCCGACGGCGAGCTCGCCGAGCACGATCCGCTGCTGCCGCCGCGGCTGATGGCCGTCGACGACGTCTCCGCTGCTCCGGTCGACCCGCCGGCCGCGGAGAGCGTCCCTCCCCGGTACCGCCGGTCGATGGGCGCCACCATGTTGGCGGCGTCGATGATCGGACTGCGAGAGGTCCTCGAGAACCCCAGGGATGATCGCCCGGTGGTCGAGCAGCACGTGGACGAGGGCGACGTCGACCGCCCGATCGACGTCGTGTTGGACCCCGACGACCCGTCGGCCAGCGTGGTTCGCATCCGTCGAGAGAGTTGAGTCAGCCGTCCGGCGGCGGGCCGGTGGGTTCCGCGGTCTCTCGGTCAGACGGTCTTTTTGGGGCAGGCGGTCCTTGGGCCAGGCGGTCCTTGGGTCAGGCGGTCCGCGGTCAGACCGCGGCCAGGAAGGCGGCCCGGGTCGGCCCCAGCGGCGGCTCCGCTGGCCGCTCGTTCCGGGTCTGGTAGATCGCCATCACCCGTCCGATCACGTCCGCGTCGCTGAGCAGCGAGTCCGGCGGACGCAACAGGTTGAACGTGGCCAGGAACGCCCGCAGGACGACCGGATCGCTGCGCAGGGCCGGCAGCAGCCCCTCGCGCAGCACCCCTCGGAGGAAGTCCGACGGGTCGACCTCGGTCGGGTCGGACGCCCCTGCATCCGGGCGCACAGCGATGTCCACGCCGTCGTCGGCTCCGGCCGGTGTCGCCGGCGGGGAACCGGGGGTCTGGGAGCGGTTGAAGCGGTCCTGCGCCACCGCAGCGTCGTACCAGGGGGTGACCTCGGCGTGCACCGCCTTCTCGTACGCGGTCGCCCGGGCGACGTGGTCGGCCACCATCGCTGGGTCCGACAGGAGGTCGGCCAGGACCTGGGCCTGGACCATGGCCAGGCTGCACCCGCGTCCGTACAGCGGGTTCGTGGCGGTGTGGCAATCACCGACGGCGTGGAACCCGGCCACCAGCGGGCGATCGCCGTCGTTGAGGAACCAGCGGCGACGGTTGATCAGCCCGCCCATCACCTCGACGTCGGTGATCGGCTCGGAACGACCGTCGACGTAGGGGGCGGTGGCGGGGATGAGAGCGGCGGCGGTGAGGAAGCGGTCGGGGTCCAGCAGCAGCCGACGCATCTCGGAGTCGCGGCTGCCGACGGCGAACGTGATCGAGAAGGTGTGGTTGTCGCCGGGGAACACGCCGTACTTGAGGTAGCCCAGGTCCGCTCCGACCACGACCGACGGAGGTGACTCGTCGAGGTCGAGCAGCCGGAAGAAGCGGGACAGGTAGATGATCCCGGTGTCCTCCTCGGCCTCGGGGATCTCCACGCCGTGCGGGGCGAGAAGGGCGGGCACGTCGCTGCGTCGGCCGCCGGCGTCGACGACCACGTCCGCGTCGAGGGTGGTTCCGTCCGACAGGGTCACGCCGACGACCAGAGGTATCCCGTCGACGGTCTCGTCCGCGGTCACCAGCGAGGTGACGGAGCGGCCGTGGATCAGCTCGACGGCTCCCTCGGCCAGCGCCATCCGCCGCAGCACCCACTCGAAGGTGGTGCGACGACAGGCCAGGGCGGCCAGGTCCTCGTCGCCGGGTTCGGGCTCCAGATCCATCCCCTCGGGGGCCATCTCGAGGAAGCGCAACTCGGTCGCTCCGGCGTCGAGCAGTGCGGTGATGACGTCGGGGTGGCGGTCGCGCAGCAGGTTGCGGAGCCGGGCCAGGAACGCGTGGGAGTGGCGGACCTGGGGCGCACCGTGCCGGTCCCACTCGAAGGCGCCGTGCGGGTCGGTGGGAAGGGGGGTGTCGTCGCGTTCGACGATCGTCACGCGGTGCCCGGACCGGGCGGTGCACAACGCGGTCCCCAGGCCGCCGACGCCGGCGCCGATGATCACGATGCGTGCCACGTCGTCCTCCCTCTCGACTTCCTCGTGGGCCGTGGGCGGCGCGGTCCGCCCCCGACACCCGTGCTGGCTCCCCGGGTGGGTCGGGGTGGCGTTCCCTGCCGGTGTCGTCCGGTCGAGTTGACCGAACGGTCAAGTTCCTGGAGGGCACGGTAACAGGGTCCGTCGCCTGAGAAGCCGGCCCGGGTGGGCACCCGGCTGTTAGCACTCACCATCCCTGAGTGCTAAGAATGTCTGGCACTCTCATGCCGCGAGTGCCAACCCGGGACCGGGAGGTCGGCGTCAGCCCGACCGATCCGCCTCCGGGACCGAACCGCCCAGAAGCAACCGCCGCAGTTCCAACGGAGGACTCCATGGCCAAGATCATCCAGTTCGACGAGGACGCACGCCGCCACCTCGAGTCGGGCATGAACCAGCTCGCCGACGCGGTCCGCGTCACGCTCGGCCCCAAGGGTCGCAACGTCGTGCTCGCCAAGAAGTGGGGCGCCCCGACGATCACCAACGACGGCGTCTCCATCGCCAAGGAGATCGAGCTCGAGGACCCGTACGAGAACATCGGCGCCTCGCTGGTCAAGGAGGTCGCCAAGAAGACCGACGACGTCGCCGGTGACGGCACCACCACCGCCACCGTGCTCGCCTGGTCGATGGTGCGCGAGGGGCTGCGCAACCTCGCCGCCGGTGCCAACCCGGTCGGCATCAAGCGGGGCATCGAGGCCGCCGTCGACGCCGCGGTCGCCAAGATCGCCGAGCTCGCCGCAGAGGTCGACTCCAAGGACCAGATCGCCCAGGTCGCGTCCATCTCCGCCGCGGACGCCGAGATCGGAACGCTGATCTCCGACGCCATCGACAAGGTCGGCAAGGACGGCGTCATCACCGTCGAGGAGAGCCAGACCTTCGGCATGGGCCTCGAGTTCACCGAGGGCATGCGCTTCGACAAGGGCTACATCTCGCCGTACATGGTGACCGACGCCGAGCGCATGGAAGCGGTGCTCGACAACCCGTACGTGCTGTTCGTGTCGTCCAAGATCACCAACGTCCGCGACCTGGTGCCCGTGCTGGAGAAGGTCATGCAGTCGGGCAAGCCGCTGGTGATCATCGCCGAGGACATCGAGGGCGAGGCGCTGGCCACCCTGGTCGTCAACAAGATCCGCGGCACCTTCAACTCGGTCGCGGTCAAGGCCCCGGGCTTCGGTGAGCGTCGCAAGGCGATGCTGCAGGACATGGCCATCCTCACCGGCGGCCAGGTCATCTCCGAGGAGGTCGGCCTCAAGCTCGACTCCATCGACCTCAGCCTGCTCGGCAACGCCGACAAGGTCGTCGTCACCAAGGACGAGACGACCATCGTGAACGGTGGCGGCTCCAAGGAGGACCTCGAGGGCCGCATCGCCCAGATCAAGGCCGAGATCGACAACACCGACTCCGACTACGACCGCGAGAAGCTCCAGGAGCGCCTCGCCAAGCTGTCCGGCGGTGTGGCCGTGCTCAAGGTCGGCGCCGCCACCGAGGTGGAGCTCAAGGAGAAGAAGCACCGCATCGAGGACGCCGTGTCGACCACCAAGGCCGCCATCGAGGAGGGTGTCGTCGCCGGCGGTGGCGTGACCCTGCTGCGGGCCCAGGCCGCCGTCGACGAGCTGGTCAAGAAGCTGGCGGGCGACGAGGCCACCGGTGCCACCCTGATCTCCCGTGCGCTCGAGGGCCCGATCAAGCAGATCGCCGAGAACGCCGGGCTCGAGGGCGGCGTCGTGGTCGAGCGGGTGCGCTCGCTCGGCAAGGCCTCCGAGGGGCTCAACGCCGCCACCGGCGAGTACGAGGACCTGGTCGCCGCCGGCATCATCGACGCCGCCAAGGTCACCCGCTCCGCTCTGCAGAACGCGGCGTCGATCGCTGCGCTGTTCCTGACCACCGAGGCCGTCGTGGCCGACGCCCCGGAGAAGGCTGCGGCCGGCGGCGCCCCCGACATGGGCGGGATGGACTTCTGATCCCGATCTGACCCGGGCTTCGCCCGGAGCTCGCTGGGATGGACGAGGGCGGCCCTCCGGGGTCGCCCTCGTCGCGTCCGGCGACCGACCTCCTCCCGCCCCGAACTTGTAGGTGGCGGTCGCTGTGGTGGCGTGTGGGCTACAAGTTGGTCGGGCTCCGCCGAACTTGTTGCTGGCGGTCGCTGTGGTGGCGTGTGGGCTACAAGTTCGGCTCGGCGGGAGTGCTCACGTAGCGTCGGTCCGGTGGACATGTCCGACGTCGCCACCGTGCTGGTCACGATGCTCGTCGGCGTCGGGGCCGGAATCCTGTCGGCGCTGCTGGGGGTCGGCGGTGCGGTCATCACCACGCCGGCGGTGCGGGTGCTCGGCGCGACGCCGATCCAGGCCGTCGGCTCTACCGTTCCCGCCATCCTCCCGAGCGCGATCTCGGGCACCCTGCGCTACGCCCGCGAGGGCCTGGTCGACTGGTCCGCCGCGCTCGGCCTCGGCATCTCCGGGGCGGTCTTCGCCGTCGGGGGTGCGCTGGCATCGGACCTGATCGGTGGACCGACCCTCATGGTGTTCACCGCTGTGCTGATGCTGTGGTCCGGGTTCTCGGTCGTTCGGGGCGGACGTCGGGCGGCGGCGGGGCCGGGCGATGAGGGCACCGCGGCGGCCGACCTCGTGGTCCCCGAACACGGTGACGGCCCGTGGATCGACGCGGTCGAGGGGACCGAGGCGTCCGAAACCGAGACCGCGTTCGTCGCCGAGCACCACGAGCCGACCGGGACGGGCCCGACCGCAGGCGGGGCCAGAGGCTCGCGGCACCCCTTGCCGCTGCTGGTGGCTCTCGGGGCGGCGTCGGGGTTCGTCGCCGGTCTGCTCGGCGTCGGCGGAGGCATCGTGATGGTGCCGGTGCTCACCGGGCCGTTGCGGGTCCCGATGAAGTCGGCGGTGGCCTCGAGCCTGGTGGCGGTGGCGATCTTCTCGGTGCCGGCCCTGGTCACCCACATGGCTCTGGGCCACATCGACTGGGCGTATGCCCTGCCACTCATGGTGGGGGTCGTGCCCGGCGCTCGCATCGGAGCACACCTCACCATCGGGTCCTCGGAGCGCACGGTGAGATTGCTGTTCGGAACGATGATCGTGGTGCTGGCCCTGGTCTACGGCGCATCGGAGGTGGCCGCGCTGTGACCCGGCGGCGTCGCCGGTCCTCGGTGGCGTTCCCGGTCGGGATCGTCCCAGAACAGGGCGAGCGCGATTCCGTCAGGATCCCGGAGGTTGAGGATCGCTCCGACGGGAATCTCCAGCACGCCTGAGTGCTCGACTCCCTGCTGGTCGAGGCGGAGGGCCCACCGGTCGAGGTCGGTTCGGGTCGCGACGGTGAAGGCGAGGTGGTCCAGCCCGGTCCGGCGGGCGTCGAAGTCATCCCGGTGTCCCGAGTGCTCGACGAGCCCGACGCTGTAGTGGCCGCCGGCGAAGCGCATGACGCAGGCGCGGCGCTCCGCTGACTCCTCCCGGAACAGCTCCTCGAATCCGAGAACCTTGCGGTACCAGTCCGCGCTGCGATCGCGGTCGGTGACGCTCAGGGCGACGTGATGGATCGTGGACGGCCACTTCATGATCTTCGATCCTCCATGATCTGCTGGAGCTCCTGGAGCAGGCGCCGGAGGGTCGACATCCGGCGGGGTCCGAGCGCGGTGGCGAGCTCCGCCTCCACGGAGGCGATGTGGCGGAGCGCATCGGTGATCTGGCTCCACCCGCGCGTTGTGAGGTGGACGAGCCTCGCCCGGCCGTCGCTCGGATCATCGGTTCGTTCCAGGTAACCGCGTGCCTCCAGTTGCTCGACGAGGTAGGAGATCGACGGCTTGGTCATCTGTGCCCGTCGGGCGAGGTCGGTGATCCTCGAGCCGGCCGGGTCGATGTGTTGGAAGACGACCAGGTGCGCGGGCCGGAGGTCGTCGTAGCCCACGGTGTGGAGGTGATCCAGGAGCTGTGCGGAGAACTCCAGGTAGGGGTTCCTCAGGAGGACCCCGAGGTTGGGGTCGGGTCCCATCTCCTCGAGGTGTGGGAGCGCTGGGTCGGGGCGAGGTGGGCCCATGAAGCGGAGTATCGCACACGATTGGAAGAATGTCTTACTTACGTCAGCAGGTCGCGTACGGTTCCGCGGTTGAGGGGATCCTGGCCCCCGTAGGCTGGCGCAGTGGCCCGATCCCGTACCGAGAGCCGGCTCGTCAGGCGCTTCGCGATCGCTGGCGACGAGCGTGGGGTCGCCAGCCCCGTCGACCAGGGGCGGGCGCACCAACGACTCCTGGTCGAGGAGCCGCTGGAGATCCGTGTCGACGGGACGACCGTCGCCACCACCATGCGCACGCCGGGCCACGACTTCGAGCTGGCGGTCGGGTGGTGTCACGCCGAGGGCCTCCTCGACGGTGTCGAGCTGCGGGGGATCCGCTACTGCGCCACCGGATCTGCCGTCGACACCGGCTTCAACGTGGTCACGGTGGACACCTCGGGGCGTGGCCGGCCCGTCGAACCCCGGCTCAACCCGATGACATCGTCGTGCGGGATCTGCGGAACCGACACCGTCGATCGACTGCTCGAGCGACTGGACCGCCTCCCGGTCGGCGCTCCGCTGTCGGCCGAGGTGCTCTCGTCGGTCACCGAGTGGGTGGCGGCAGACCAGGAGCTGTTCAGGTCCACCGGCGGGAGCCACGCCGCAGCGCTTCTCTCACCCGATGGTCGGGCGTGTGTGGTGCGCGAGGACATCGGGCGTCACAACGCTGTTGACAAGGCCGTCGGGCGGATGGTTCTCGACGGCGACCTCCCGGCCACCGGATCGATCCTCTGGATCTCGGGCCGGGCCAGCCTCGAGATGGTGCAGAAGGCGTGGGCCGCCGGCGTTGCGGCCCTGGTGTCGGTCAGCGCTCCGAGCTCGTTGGCGGTTCGGACCGCGGAGCGGGCGGGGATGGTGCTGATCGGGTTCGCGCGGGACGGCCGGTTCACGGTGTACGCGGGCGCCGATCGGGTTCTGGCGGATTCTGAGGTCGGGATTGCGACAAGGTGTGTGAGTGAGGACCCCTATATCTGACGGGAGGGTGGGGCGGGCGCTGCGGCGGATCGGCCTGCACCCCGAGTTGTGGGCCGGGCTCAGCCCCAACGGCATCACCCAGCAGAAGCCGCGGCACTACCGCGACATGGCCAGAATCGCCGTCGACAACGCACACCACCCGAAGTACGCGTGGGACGTCCTCACCAAGGGCGTGTGCGACGGGTGCGCCCTGGGCGTGGCCGGCCTGCACGACTGGACCATCGACGGCGTCCACCTGTGCACCACGCGCCTGGAGCTGCTCGAGCTCAACACCGCGGACCCACTCGACCCGATCCTGCTCAGCGACGTCGACGCGCTCCGGTCGCGCTCCGGCAGGGAGCTGCGGGCCCTCGGACGCCTGGCGCACCCCATGCGTCGCCGTCGTGGCGAGGCCGGCTTCCGTCGCATCACCTGGGACGAGGCCCTCGACGCGTCGGCCGGGGCGCTGGCCGCCACGACCCCGGAGCGTATGGCGGTCTTCCTCACCTCCCGCGGGCTCACCAACGAGACCTACTACGCGGCCGGCAAGGCCGCCCGCGCCCTCGGGACCGCCAACATCGACTCCGCGGCCCGGGTGTGCCACGCGCCGTCCACCCTCGGGCTGAAGGCCACGATCGGCGTCGCCGCCTCGACCTGCTCGTTGCGCGACGTCATCGAGAGCGATCTGGTCGTGCTGTGGGGCACCAACCCGGCCAACAACCAGCCGGTGTTCATGAAGTACCTCGACCAGGCCAAGCGCAACGGCACCCGGGTCGTGGTCGTCAATCCGTTCCTGGAACCGGGACTCGAGCGGTACTGGGTCCCGAGCTCGGCGGAGTCCGCGGTGTTCGGGACACGCATCTGCGACCTGCACGTTCCGGTGCGGCCCGGTGGCGACATCGCGCTGGCCAACGCGGTGCTCAAGGCGCTCATCGCCCGCCGGGCGGTCGACCACTCGTTCATCGATCACCACACCAACGGCTGGGCCGAGACGGTGGCCGCCCTCGACGCCCAGGACCTCGACGACCTGCTGAGGCAGGCCGGCGTCGACGCGGACACCTTCGAGCGGTTCGTCGACCTCTACGCCGGAGCGGACGCGTCGGTCCTGATCTGGTCGATGGGGATCACCCAGCACACGTTCGGAGTCGAGGGGGTCCAGGGGATCGTCAACCTGGGCCTGGCCCGCGGCAACGTCGGGCGCAACGGCGCCGGGCTCATGCCGATCCGGGGTCATTCGGGAGTGCAGGGCGGCGCCGAGATGGGGGCCTACGCCACCGCGCTGCCCGGCGGCGTCGGCATCGACGCCGGGTCAGCTGCGGCGCTGTCGCAGCAGTGGGGCTTCCCGGTGCCGGACCACGACGGCCTGACCGCCCCCGAGATGGTCGAGGCGGCGGCCCGGGGCGAGCTCGACGTCGTGTGGATGTCGGGCACGAACTTCCTGGAGGTGCTGCCCGACCCGGTCGCGGTGGCCGCCGCGCTCGACCGCGTCCCGACCCGCATCCACCAGGACGTGATCGTCACCACCCAGATGCTCGTCGACGGCGACGACGTGATCCTGCTCCCCGTCGCCACCCGCTACGAGCAGGAGGGCGGCGGCACCTCGACGACCACCGAACGTCGCGTCGCGTTCTCGCCCGAGATCCCCCGCCGGGTCGGCGAGGCCCGCAGCGAGTGGCGGCTGTTCGGCGACATCGCGACCCGGGCCCGCCCCGAGCGGGCCCACGCGTTCTCCTGGCCGACCAACCGGGACCTGCGCGCCGAGATCGCCCGGGTGGTCCCCGCGTACGCCGGCGTCGAGTTCCTGGAGCGGACCGGCGACGCGATCCAGTGGGGGGGACGGCACCTCTGTCCGGGAGGTCGCTTCCCGACACCGGACGGGCGCGGCCGCTTCACGCCGCTGGAGCCGCCGACCGTCGACGTCCCCGACGGGCGGTTCCTGGTGTCGACCCGGCGGGGCAAGCAGTTCAACTCCATCGTGTGGGCCGACGTCGACCCTCTGACCGGGGCGGGACGAGACGCCGTGTACCTCGACCGCTCCGACGCCGCCGCGTTGGGCCTGTCCGACGGCGATCCCGTCGTGCTGCGCTCCGAGGTCGGCGAAATGGCCGCCCGGGTTCGCGTGACCCGCCTGCCGTCACGCACGGCCCAGGTCCACTGGCCCGAGGGCAACGTGCTGCTGCCCGCCGGGGCCGATCACCGGGAACCCGGCTCGAAGATCCCGGACTACCAGGCGATCGTGGAGATCGTCCCGGTGCGGGACGGCCCCCCGGCTCAGGCCACCACCCGAGCCGCGCCTCCGTCGGGACGCAGGGCGACGTAGCCGCCGGTGCGGCGGGTGCCGCCGTCGACGTACACGCGGATCACGGTCCCGTCGAAGAACGGCGCCCCGTCCGCCGCGATCAGGTGGGTGACGCCGGTCGATCCCTCGAGCGGTCCACCGACCTGCGCCTCGACCAGGCCCGTTGCCTGGGGAACGGCGGCAGCAACCGCGTTCCAGTCGACCGAGCCGAGGTCCCACACCCGCGCCGCGACGTCGTCGGAGCCGGTCAACTTCACCGGTGAGGCCTCACCGACCCGTCCGTCGCGCCAGTCCCGTCGGTCGACCGCGGTGGGCCGGTCGGGCAGCTGGTAGCTCAGGCTGGCGTAGGGGCCGCTGCCGACGGGGAAGTGCACCGTGAGCTCCACGGCCTTCGTGGTCCCGAGCTCGGTCCGGAACGCGTCGATCGCCGCGAGCAGCGCGTCCGGGGCGGGCACCGTGGCGACCGTGGTCGAGGTCCTGTCTCCCGGAAACGCGGTGTCGCCGGGGAAGGCGGTACTCCCGGGACGCGCGGTGCCAGCCGGCCGATCGGATGGTTCGCCGGTCCCCGGCCCGACCGGACGCTCGGGGGCGGCGGTGCTCGACGTGCGGGCCTTGTCGGCCGCCGCGGAGAAGCGGTCTTCCTCGGAGTCGCCGCATGCGGCCGGAGTCCCGATCACGAGTGCGCCGAGGACGACGAGAGCCGTCGTTCGGAGGTGCGACCTGATCCTCATCCCCGCAGTGTGCCCGAACCGCTGCTGTGTCCGATGCGACCGGGATCGAGTCGGTCCCTACACTCGCGCCCATGCCCGAGGCATCCACCCCGACCGTCGGCCTCGCCGTGGTCCACCTCTTCTTCCGCACGGCACCGCTCGCGGACCGCGCCGGGATCGTCGCCGCTCTCGACGCCGCCGCCGAACGGGGCGACCAGGCGGTGGTCGTCGCGCTGCTCGGCCACAAGGCGGACCTCGGTGTCATGGCGCTGTCGTCGGACCAGTGGAACCTCCGCCGACTCCAGACCGACCTGGTCGCTGCCGGCCTGGACCTGGTCGACAGCTACGTGTCGCTGACCGAGAGCTCGGAGTACGCCGAGGGGATCCCCGAGGAGATGAAGCAGGCCCGGCTGTACCCGCAGCTGCCGCCCGAGGGGAAGCCGGTGTTCTGCTTCTACCCCATGTCGAAGCGGCGGGAGGTCGGCGCCAACTGGTTCCAGCTCGACTTCGATCGACGCAAGGAGCTCATGTACGAGCACGGTGCCTCGGGTCGCAAGTTCCGCGGTCGGGTCCTGCAGGTCGTCACCGGTTCCACCGGCACCGACGACTTCGAGTGGGGTGTGACCCTGTTCTGCGTGAACCCCGACGACGTGAAGGACGTCGTGTACACCATGCGCTACGACGAGGCCTCGGCGGTGTACGGCGAGTTCGGGCCGTTCTACGTGGGCATGGTCGCGGACCCCGGGACCGTCCTCGGTGAGCTCGGGATCGACTGAGGGTCCGGCCGCGGGTGCCGGACTCGCCGCCCCGGCCGAGCGTCGCGGGGCACCGCCCGACGGGCGTGCCGTCCTCGACGGACCGCTCCCCGCGGAACCCGCGGCTCCCGAACCGACCGGGGTCGGCCCGGCCGGGAGGAGGGCGGCGCCGGAACGGGCGTGGAGTCGTCCGGTCTGGGCGTCCCGGACCGCGGACGAGATCGACGGAGACCGCACCGGATCGCCGTCGCGCCGCTGGGTCCGCTGGAGCGCCGTGGCCCTCGCCGTCGTGGTGCTGGTCGCGGCGGTCGCGGGCGCCGAGAACCATGGTCGCCGGCGCCTGCGCGACGCGGTCGCCGAGCAGCTCCGCTCCAGCGGCATCACCGGGACCATCGACGTCTCCGTTCCGGGAGGACCGGTGCCGGTGGTCCTGCCCGCCCTCTTCGGACGTGGTCTGTCGGAGCTGGAGATCCGGATCCGCGACGGGCAGGTGGCCGGGCTGCCGGTCGCTCGGGCCGACTACGTCCTGACCGACCTGCAAGGGGACGTGTCGCTGCGGACCGGTCAGGTCCACGTGCGTTCGATCGGCGGGGGTGACGTCCGCATCGAAGTCGCTCCGAGCGCGTTGGCCGACAGCATCGGCACCGAGCTGGTCATCCGCGACGGCCGGCTCCGAGCCGGGCCCGACGAGCTGCTGGTCGACACCGAGGTCGTCGGCGATGCGCTCGTCCTGTCCGGGCCGGCCGAGTCGCTCTGGGGCGCGCCGATCGAGGTGCCGATCGCGGACGGCTACCTCCTGCCCTGCACCCCGGAGGTGAGCATCCGGCGTTCGGTGGTCGTGCTGTCCTGCCGGGGATCGAAGCTCCCGGGTGTCCTGCGCGCACCCCTGGGCATCGACAGCCGCGGCGGCAGCGACGTCGCCCCGGTCGGCTCGCTCGTGCCCCCCGCCTCGACCGTCGTCGCCGGTCCGGGAACAGCGACCACCACCGAGGACCCTGTCACGACCACGATCGCCCCGACCACGATCGCCCCGACTGAGACGGTCCCGGTGGTCACCGTCGCTCCGCCGGTCGAGCCGGTTCCCGCGCCGGCCGCCCCACCCGCACCGGGCTGAACGCCGGGTCAGTCGTCGGCGACGGGCTGCCAGGTCGGGAACGACAAGTGGGCCACACCCTGGTGGCGGACCACGCGACCCTGGGCCGACAGCCGACGCAGCATCGGCTCGGCCACCGCGGGCCCGCCGACGAGCGCCATGAACTGCGGGACCGGCAGCAGCACCGGACCATCGGCGTCGCCGTCCCGCAGCAGGGCGTCCATCTCGAGCACCGGACGCTCGGGCCGCGACGGGTCCGTCACGAAGCAGTTGTATATCACCCGCTCGAACACCGCCGTCGCACGGATGCGCATCCACCGTTTGTACCCGAACCGGGACCTGCAGGCGGACCAGACTGGGGTCGGTGACCGATTGGACCGACGAGGAGCGCTTCGCCGAGCACGGGCGACAGCTGGCCGCAGCCATCGACGCGGTAATCGAGCCATGGGTGACGCGTTGCGTGACCGAGACCTGTGCCGCGGCCGGGATCCCCGTCGACGACCGGGTCCGGGACGCTGCGTCTGACGCGGCACGACGGTGCCGCCGAGAGGTCGCCGCGGAGATGGCCGCCCTGGTCGCTGCCGACGTCGATGCCCAGACCGTCACCCCGCTGCAGGTGCTGCGGACCTCGGTCCGATTCCCCACCGAGGCCCTGGTCGACCTCGGCGTCGAGCCCCCGCGACGCGACGACTTCGATCGGAGAGCCTTCCCCGAGGACATCTACGGACTGGGACCGGCCGGGTTCAGCGACGTGGATCCGTCGCTGCGGGACCCGGGACTGGCGTGGGGCGCGGCCAAGGCCCACGTGCACCGGCGACGTCACCTCGAGAGGTGACGATGCCGACAGGCCGGCGGGGCGGGCCCCCGGAACCCGAGACGGGACCGCTGTCAGTGGGAGCCGGGCTCGCGGCTCCAGCCGGCGTCGGTGATCGAACGCGGCTCGAAGAACAGGCACCCCTCCGGGCAGGCGAACGGCATCGGCTCCGCCGCGTCGACGCGGCATCGCTGGACGACCTCCCCGGACGTCACGGTCCGACTCGAGTAGTGGCGGCAGTCGGTGCGAACGGCCATGGCACGATCCTACGGGCGACCCGACACGTAACCGAGCCTCCCGCCGCCGGAAACACTGCCGAAACAAGGGGTCCGTAGCTTCATGGCCACCCCGGTGGAACGAGCGCCGGAACCTGAGCACCGTGTCGCCGACCGGACCGAGAAGGGAACCTACGCATGAAGCTGGTCACCGCCGTCGTCAAGCCGTTCAAGCTCGACGACGTCAAGCAGGCACTGAAGGGGGTCGGCGTGGTCGGCATGACCGTGACCGAGGTCCGGGGCTTCGGCCGCCAGGGCGGCCACACCGAGACCTACCGGGGCACCGAGTACCAGGTCGACTTCCTGCCCAAGGTCAAGATCGAAGCCGTCGTCGACGACGCCGACGTGGCGGCGGTGACCGACGCCATCGTCGACGCCGCCAGGACCGACAAGATCGGTGACGGCAAGGTCTGGGTGACGAACGTGGACGAGTTGGTCCGGATCCGCACCGGCGAGACCGGCGCGGACGCCGTGTGAGCTGACCGGACCCAGGATCCGGGGGCGACCGTCCTACGCGCGGTACACGCCGAACTGTGCCGACGGCGGTCGCTCCCGACGCGCGCTCGGGCGGGTGGGACGGGCCGCTCGCTCGTCGCCGCCGGATCCGAGAGCCGCACCCGCATGATCACGGCTGACTGAACATGGCCATCCCGCTGCACCGGAGCTCCCTGCTCGACGACCGCTCCTGTGGTGGGCGCGGGTTCTGCGATCGCTACACGCAGGTGGTCGAGGACTGGCTGCGCTCCCTGTGGGTCGATGCCGTGGCCGCCGCCGGTGGCGGCGACGGCATGGCGCTCGTCGCGGTCGGTGGCCAGGGGCGAGGTGAGCTCTGCCCCGGTTCCGACCTCGACCTGCTCCTTCTCGCCGACAAGGGCGTCGATGCCGCCCGGGTCGCCGACGGCCTGTGGTACCCGATCTGGGACGAACGACTGAAGCTCGGACACGCGGTGCGCAGCATCCGTGACACCCTGGCGCTCGCAGCGGAGGACCTGGAGACCGCGACGGCTCTGCTGTCGGCTCGCCACGTGGCCGGTGACCCCGCGTTGACCGCCGAGCTGGCCGAGAAGGCCCGACTGGCGTGGCAGCGCAAGGGTCGCCGCTGGCTCGATGTCCTGTCCCGGGCGGTGCAGGCCCGCCACGCCGCGCACGGAGAGGTCGCCTTCGACCTGGAGCCCGATCTCAAGGAGGGGAGGGGAGGACTGCGCGACGTCCACGCTCTGGCCTGGGCGCGCGCCGCGGGAGCCGACGTCGACGAACGGCTGCTCGCCGAGCTGTTCGACCACCACGACGCCCTCCTGGCTGTTCGGGTGGAGCTGCACCGAGCCGGTGGTCGGGCCGGCGACGTGCTGACCCTCGACGACCAGGACGACGTGGCGGCCCGGCTCGGCGACGTGGACGCGGATGCCCTGATGACCCGGGTGGCGGTCGCCGGTCGGGCGATCGCGTGGTCGAGCGACGAGAGCTGGCACGAGATCGGCACCCGGCTCGCCACGACCCGGTTCGGTCGCGCCAGTCGCGACCGGCCGCTCGACGGTGGCCTGGTCCTGCGCGACGGGCGTGTCGCCCTGGCCGACGAGGGGTCCCCGGTGGCCGACCCCGTGGCCGTCCTGCGGGTCGCGGTCGCGGCGGCGAGGGTGCCGACGCGGATATCGCCCCGGACCCTCGAACTGCTGAGCGAAGCCCCCGAGCTGCCCGACCCGTGGCCGGAGCCGGCCCGTCTCCTGCTCGTCGAGCTCCTGGGGTCGGGCGCTGCGGCGATCCCGGTCATCGAGGTGCTCGACCGCTGGGGGCTCTGGGTGCGGCTGGTCCCCGAGTGGGAGCCGGCGCGGTCGCGCATCCAGCGCAACGCCCTGCACCGCTTCACCGTCGACCGTCACCTGCTGGAGACGGCGTCGGAGGCGTCACGGCTGGGGGCCCACACGCGGCAGGACCTCCTGTCGATGGCGGCGTTGCTCCACGACCTGGGAAAGGGCTATCCCGGCGACCACAGCGAATCGGGCGAGACCCTGGCGACGGCGATCACGACCCGGATGGGCTTCGCCGCCGGCGATGTGGCGACCATCGCCCACGGGGTTCGTCACCACCTGCTGCTGCCGGACGTGGCGACCCGACGGGACCTGGACGACCCGGCGACGGTGGCGATGGTCGCCGAGGTGGTCGGCACCGCCGAGCGGCTGGCGCTGTTGCGGGCGTTGTCCGAAGCCGACGGTCGGGCCACGGGTCCCTCCGCGTGGAGCGACTGGAAGGCGCAGCTGGTCGACCAGCTGACCCAGCGGGTGTCCGCCCGGCTCAGCGGTGACCCGATCGACGAGGTGGCCGCGGATCCGTTCCCGTCGGCCGAGCAGCGGGCGATGCTGGACGCCGGCGTGCTCGAGGTCCGGGCCGATGGCGACACCATCACCGTGGCCTGTCCCGACCGCCCGGGCACCTTCCACCGCGTCGCCGGGGTGCTGGCCCTGCACGGCCTCGATGTCCTCAGCGCCTCGATCCACTCCGAGAGGGGGATGGCCCTCGACGAGTTCCGCGTCGCGGTCGGCCCGAGCGGCACCGTTCCGTGGGATCGGGTGGGCGCGGACGTGGCCAGGGTGCTGGACGGGCGGCTGGCGATCCAGGCTCGACTCGACGAGCGGGTCCGCAGCCAACTCGGTCGCCGACGGCCGGGCATCCACCAGCTCGGCCACGCCGTGCGATTCGACGACGGGGCCTCGGCCGACGCCACAGTCGTCGAGGTGGTCGGTGCCGACTCGCTGGGTCTCCTGTACCGGCTGACCCGGGCGTTGACCGACCTCGACGTCGACATCCGCAGCGCCAGGATCCACACCCTGGGTGCGGACGTGGTCGACACGTTCTACGTGACCTCCGCTGCCGGCGGCCCGATCACCGACGAGGAGCATCGCCACGAGATCGAGAGGGCGCTGCTGCACGCCCTCGAGCCGGTGACCTGAGCCCGGAGGGGCCGTGCTCATCCCGACGGACTCACTGGTCGCGCAGGAAGCGCTCGACCTCCTCGAGCAGCCGGTCGGCGTTCGGGACCGAGTCGTCGTCGACTCCGAGGTGCTCGGCGTCGTGGCGGCGTTCGAGCAGGCGCACGTACTCGAGCGTCGCCTCGTCCTCGGACACGAGCTGGCCGAGCTGGCGCTCGTAGCTGATCCCGGCGGCCTCGAGCACGCCGGTGTCGACGTCGGTGCCGAGCATCGACGCCGTCCGGGTCACCAGGCCGAGCGCCGCCCGGGGCGACGGGACCGACGGGGCATAGGCCGGTACCGCGGCCCACAACGACGCCGTGGGCACCCCGTGGGCGGTCGCTTCGCTGTGCAGCGCTCCCACGATGCCGGTCGGCCCCTCGTAGTCCGACGCGGTGAGGCCCAGTCGTGACCCGAGGGTCGGGTCCTCCGCAGTGCCGAACACCGGCGTGGGACGGGTGTGGGGAACGTCCGCGAGCAGCGCGCCCACGGTCAGGATCCAGCGGCAGTCCAGATCGCGAGCGGCCCCGAGCACGGTCTCGCAGAAGGTCCGCCACCGCAGTTGAGGCTCGACTCCGCGCAGCAGGACCACGCCGTCGGTCCCCGCCGGTTCCGCCCAGCCCAGCTCGTTGGCCGGCCACTCGAGGACCCGGCGGCCGTGGGGGTCCCGGCGGACCTGCGGTCGGGTCGCGGTGAAGTCGTAGAAGTCCTCGGGGTCGATCGCCGCGACCGTGGTGGCGCCCCAGTGCTCCCAGAGGTGCTCGACGGCGCTGGTGGCCGCGTCACCGGCGTCGTTCCAGCCCTCGAAGGCCGCGATCAGCACGGGGCCGGTGCGGTCGATCGATCGCCGTCGAGAGCCGTCCGGCGGCCCGTCGACCCACTCCAGGTTCCCCATCGGTTCACCATATCGGTGAGCCCCGACCGCTCCACCGGGGTCGAGCGGTTCCGGCGGATCGCTCCCGGTCCCGGCGGGGTAGCGTCCACGCTCATGCGGATCGAGACCTGCAGCACCGTCGACGCCGACCTGGTGGCGGCGATGGCCCGCCTGATCCCCCAGCTGTCGCGGTCGGCCCCTCCGCCGGACAGCGCGGCCCTCGCCGCGATCGTCGGATCCGACGCATGCCACCTGTTGGTGGCCCGCGACGACGACGGGTCGATCCTGGGGTCGATGACGCTGGTGGTGTTCCCCATCCCGACCGGGATCCGCGCCTGGATCGAAGACGTCGTGGTCGACGACGCCGCCCGGGGCCGCGGCGTGGGCGAGGCGCTCAACCGTCACGCCATCGCGCTGGCCGGGTCGCTCGGGGCGACGACGATCGACCTGACGTCGCGCCCCAGCCGCGAGGCGGCCAACCGCCTCTACCGACGGATCGGCTTCGAACCCCGCGAGACCAACGTCTACCGGTACCAGGGAGACTGATCGACCCGGGTCCGCCCACACGTGACCGTCCCGTCAGCCACGTCAGCCGCGAGCGACCCCCCGACACCGGAGGCAACGAGGTGAACCCGCAGCCCGGAACCCCCCTCGACCTCGGCCGTGACGCCTCGGGCTGGGTCGACGTGTGCGCCCTCGAGGACATCGCGGACCGGCACGGCAAGGCCGTGGTCGTGCGAGGCACCGACGTGGCCCTCATGCGCGACGGCGACCGGATCCACGCCGTCGGCGGGACCTGTCCGCACCGCGGCGGCCAGATCGCTGACGGTCGGGTGGTCGACGGCGAGGTCATCTGTCCGCTGCACCTGTGGGACTTCGACCTGCGCACCGGCATCTCGGCGTTCAACCCGAAGGACCGACTGCCCCACTTCGACGCCCGGGTCCGCGACGGTCGCGTCGAGATCGACGCCGACAGCGTGCCGGCAGGTCCCGGACGCCCGGACGTGTACCTGGGGCCGTGGGTCCGCCGCGGGGCGACCGACCGGGGCATGGACCTCGTCCACCACCTCGCCGAGGGTGGCAGCCCCTACGTCGAGTCGATGGGCTCGACCCGGCTCCAGCCGGACTCCGCGCCGATGGGTCCGCACCCATCGCTCGACGACCTGGTGTTCCTGCCCGCGCAGCTCGCCCGGTTGCCGCTTCTCGACGACGAGCCCGTGGCCACCTCGGTCCGCCTCGGCACGCGGGCAGCGCGGCCGCTCGACCTGGCCGTCCCGCTGGTCGTGTCGCACATGAGCTTCGGTGCGCTGTCGGCCGAGGCCAAGGTAGCCCTGGCGACCGGGGCAGCGGCCGCCGGGACAGCGATCGGCTCCGGTGAAGGCGGCATGCTCCCCGAGGAGCGCGCCGCGGCGGGGCTGTACGTGCTCGAGATGGCGTCGGGCTACTTCGGCTGGACCGAGGATGCCGTCGCCGCGGCCGACGCGGTCGAGATCAAGATCGGCCAGGGGGCCAAGCCCGGCCTCGGCGGCGTCCTGCCCGCGGCCAAGGTCACCGAGCGGATCGCCGAGGTCCGGGGCATCGAGGCGGGCGTCGACAGCCATTCGCCGTCGCGGTTCCCCGACATCGGCTCACCCGCCGCGCTCGCCGAGCGCCTCGAGCGGATCCGTTCGATCAACCCCGGCATCCCGATCGGCATCAAGATCGCGGCCGGGCGCGTCGACGACGACGTCGCCGTCGCCGTCGACGTCGGAGCCGACTACCTGGTCGTCGACGGCTTCGGCGGCGGGACCGGAGCCGCCCCGGTGCACGTGCGCGACCACGTCGGCATCCCGAGCTGGGTGGCGCTGCACCGCGCCCGGGCCTGGCTCGACGACCACGGCCACGCCGACGTCCAGCTGGTGGTGACCGGGGGCTACCGGACGCCCGACGAGATGGCCAAGGCGATGGCCCTCGGGGCCGACGCCGTCGCTCTGGCCACCGCATCGATGATGGCGATCGGCTGTCAGCAGTACCGGGCGTGTCACCGAGGCACCTGTCCGGTCGGCATCGCCACGCAGGACCCGGTGCTGCGCAGCCGACTGGATCCGGCGGTCTCGGCCGAGCGCCTCACCCGCTTCCTCCTCGCTGCGACCGAGATGATGACCGACTACGCCCGCATCACCGGCCGGCGCTCCCTGGGCGAGCTCGCCCGAGAGGACCTGGCCGCGCTGCGCCCTGACGCGGCGGCCCTGCTCGACATCGACGTCCGGGCCTGAGTGGTCCGGGCCCCCCGGATCGGGCCGGCCTCGGGGTGCCAGTCGCCGTTCGGAGGGTGTGACGGGAGCCGATGTCGCCGTCGGCGCCCGGGCCCTAGTGTTCCTCCATGGCTGCACCCGCCGACTCTGCCCGCCCCTCCCTGTCGGTGACGATCTGGTCCGTCTGGTCGTGGTTCGCGTTCGGGCTGAGCGTGATCGTGTTCATCCCGATCATCCTCACCGTGTACGTGGTGACGTTCCCGTTCGACCGGACCCACTACTGGGCGGGGTACATGTACCGGAAGATGCCGGTGCTGCACCAGAAGCTCACCCCGATGTGGAACTTCCACGTGCGCGGCGAGCTGCCGGCCAACCCCCGCAACCCCTACGTGGTGGTCGCCAACCACGAGTCCTTCGTCGACATCCTGCTGATCAGTCACCTGCCGTTCGAGATGAAGTGGCTGTCCAAGCAGGAGATGTTCAAGATCCCGATCGCCGGCTGGCTGATGTACGTCGCCGGTGACATCAAGTTGGATCGCGGGGACCGGGATTCGGCCAAGAAAGCCATGGACCGTTGCGTCTGGTACCTGAAGCACCGCGTGTCGGTGATGGTCTTCCCCGAAGGCACCCGGGCCGTCGACGGGGAGCTCGGCAAGTTCAAGGACGGTGCGTTCCGCCTGGCGATCGAGGCCCAGGTGCCCATCCTCCCGCTGGCGGTGCACGGCACCAAGGAGGCGCTGCGCAAGCACGACTGGCGCTTCGGTCGGGCCAACGCCGCGGTGCAGGTCATGGAGCCGGTCAGCACCGAGGGGTTGACCCTCGAGGACGTCGATTCGCTCAAGGAGCGGGTGAGGGACCTGATCTCAGATCAGCTCGACGTGATGGAGCAGGACCCCACCCTGTCGAACTGACCGCTCGGCGCCCTGCCGATGTTGTAGCTGGCGGTCGCTGTGGTGGCGTGTGGGCTACAAGTTCGGTGGGCGCCGCCGATGTTGTAGCTGGCGGTCGCTGTGGTGGCGTGTGGGCTACAAGTTCGGCGGGCGCCGTCGATGTTGTAGCTGGCGGTCGCTGTGGTGGCGTGTGGGCTACAAGTTCGGCGGGGGCGGGTCGGTCATGCCGGGTCGATGCGGTGCACCCCGTCGGACATGCTGATCACGTACACCTCGCCCTCGGGGCCCCGGGCGAACGACACGACCGAGCCGATCTCGAGGCCAAGGTCGGCGGTGTCGATCGAGTCGCCGGTCGACGGCCGCACCGCCCGCACCCCACCGGCGCAGAAGTCGCTGTAGAGGAACGCCCCGTCCAACCCGGCCAGGCGCGGGTCGCGCACCACGACCCCGCCGGTCACCGAACAGCCGCCCTCGTCGTGGGAGTAGGTCAGGATCGGGGTGACGAACGGCCCCTCGCTCGCCGGGCCGGGCGCGGGATCGGGGCTCTCGAACCGCTCGGTGCCCTCGAAGAGGTCCCAACCCAGGTTGGCGCCGTAGCCCGCGGGTCGGTCGCCGTCGGCGACGAGCCTGTCGATCTCCTCGATGCGGTTCTGGCCGACGTCGCCGATCCACAGGTCTCCGTTGGCCGGGTCGAAGTCGATGCGCCACGGGTTGCGCAGCCCGGTCGCCCAGATCAGCGGTTGGGCGTCGGACAGGTCGGCATCCCCGCCGACGAACGGGTTGTCGGCGGGGATGCCGTCGGGAGCCGACGGATCGATGCGCAGGATCTTGCCCAGCAGCGTGTTGCGGGCTTGGCCGTGGCCCTCGGGGTCGTCCGCCGCGCCTCCGTCTCCGAAGCCTGCGTACAGCATCCCGTCGGGACCGAACCGGAGCGACCCGCCGTTGTGGTTCGGGAACGGCTGCTCGATCGCGACGAGCTGGCGACGGGTGTCGGGGTCGGCTCGGAGGGAGCCGTCCTCACCGCTCAACCCGTACTCGTCGATCCGGGAGTCACCGTGGGACGCCTCGGTGTAGGAGACGTAGAGGTGCTCGCCGTCGGGCGCCACCGCGATGCCCAGCAGCCCGCGCTCCATGTCGGTGCTGCCGACCGCGGCGGTCAGGTCGATCACCGGCTCGTCGGTGAAGCGGAAGCCGTCTCCGGCGCGTTGCGCCTCGCGGACCGTGCCGCCCCGCTCGGCGACCAGCAGCGATGTGCTGTCGGACCGGTACGCCAGGTCGATCGGGTCGTTCGCGTCGAGGTCCAGCGACACCAACCGAACCGGTGTCGCGTCCAGCGGCGCCCGGGCCGTGCCGTCGCCGTCGGCGGTGGTGCTGCTGGTCGAGCCGTCCCGGGCCTTCGTCGTCGAGGCCGACCCGGAGGTGTCGTCGCCCGAGCATCCGGCGGCCAGGGCCACCACGGCGGTGAGGACCGCGAGGGCCCGGCGCGATGTCGTGCAGATCGGGGTTGAGCTCACCTGTCGCCCTCCTGGTGGGAACGCATGGGTCGGATGAGTCCTTCCTGGACCACCGAGGCGACCAGGCGGCCGTCGCGGCTGTACACCAGGCCACGGCCCAGGCCCCGGCCGCCGCTGGCGCTGGGTGTGTCCTGGGCGTAGAGCAGCCACTCGTCGGAGCGGAACGGCCGGTGGAACCACATCGCGTGGTCGAGAGATGCCATGAACACCTCGCCGACGGTGAAGCGCGACCCGTGCGGTTGCAGCGACGTGTCGAGGAGCGTCATGTCCGACGCGTAGGTCAGCACGCAGATGTGCAGCACCGGGTCGTCGGGGAGCACGCCGTTGGCACGCATCCACACGTTCTGGAACGGGGGGAGGTCCTCGCGGCGCTCCCACGGCCCGGTCTCGCAGTAGCGGGTGTCGATGGGTCGGGGCCGGTCGTAGTAGTCGGCGAAGGCGTCCTTCCACGGCGCCATCCGCTCCTTGAAGTCGGGCAGGTCCTCGGGGTCGGGCAGGCCCGGGGGCATCTCGAACTGGTGGTCGAAGCCGTCCTCGGGCTTCTGGAAGCTGGCCGACAACGTGAAGATCGACCGCCCGTGCTGCACCGCCCGCACCCGCCGGGTCGAGAACGAGTGGCCGTCGCGGGAGCGGTCGACCTCGTAGATGATCGGTATGGCCGGATCGCCCGGGCGCAGGAACTGGGCGTGCAGGGAGTGCACGACGTGGTCGGCCTCGACGGTGCGGGCGCCGGCCACCAGGGCCTGACCGGCGACCTGGCCGCCGAAGACCCGCTGGTCGCCCCGGTCGGGGCTGACGGCGCCCCGGAAGATGTTCACCTCGATCGGCTCGAGGTCGAGCAGGGCGATGAGGGCGTCCACGGCCGGCTGGTCCATCGCTCCAGTCTGGCCCGTCCCGACGGCCCCGATGGTCCCCACGGTCCGAGCCGATGAGGCCAGGGGCAGGAGTGCTCCGGTAGGTTGGTGAGCCGTGAAGATCAGCCCCTCCGCGGTCATCGACCACGCCCGTTCCGAGCAGGGGCGCAAGCAGATCCGCTACGCCGCGGTGTCGGTGGTGTTCGTCCCCGTCGGCCAGATCCTGATCCAGGTGCTCGGCGCGATGGTCTTCGACCGGGACTACACCAAGGCGTCGATCGTCGCGGCGGCCATCCTGACCGTCCCCAACTTCTTCGCCAACAAGATGTGGGTCTGGAAGGACACCTCCCGCGACAAGCTCCGGACCCAGGTGCTGGTGTTCTGGGTGGCTGCGATGCTCGGCGTGGCCGCCGCGACCGGGCTGACCTACCTGGTCGAGCAGCAGTTCCACAACGAGGGTGCCGTCGAGGCCCTCGCGGTGTTCTGCGCCCAGCTCGTCGGCTTCGGCATCGTGTGGGTCGGCCGCTACCTGATCCTGGATCGCTGGCTGTTCAAGGTCACCCACCACGGTGAGGAGCCCGGCGACGACGAGCTCGACATGCTCCACGGCGACCTGCCGATCTGATCCGGCCCACCCGAGCCGTGGACACCGCCCCCGAGATGGACCCGAGCACCCGTGCCGCGGCCGAGGCCGCCCGCGGCTTCATGCCCCCCGACGAGGGCCTGGCCCTGTTCCGGGCCGGAGTCGAGGCCGCCGCGGCGGTTCCCGGAGCGCCCCTGCTCGAGGTCGGTTCGTATTGCGGCAAGTCGTCGGTCTACCTGGGGGCGGCCGCCCGAACGGCCGACACCGTGTTGGTGGCGGTCGACCACCACCGGGGGTCCGAGGAGAACCAGCCGGGCTGGGAGTGGCACGAGCCCGACCTGGTCGACCCAGCGGTCGGCCGCATGGACACGCTGCCGCTGTTCCGGCGCACGGTGTTCGACGCCGGACTGGAGCCGTGGGTGGTGGCGGTGGTCGGCGACTCGCCCACCGTGGCCCGGATCTGGTCCACGCCGTGCGCGCTGGTGTTCATCGACGGCGGTCACGGCGAGGAGCCCGCGGACCAGGACTACCGGCTGTGGACCCCCAAGGTGGCGCCGGGCGGCCTGCTGGCCGTCCACGACGTGTTCCCCGACCCGGCCGACGGCGGCCGGCCCCCGTACGAGCGGATCTACCTGCCGGCGTTGGCGTCGGGGACCTTCGAGGAGGTCTCCGCGACCGGGTCCCTGCGGGTGCTGCGCCGCACGCCCTGACCGCGGGCGCGGGCGACGTCGACGGGGTCGAGGCCGGCGGCCCGACGTTCGTTGCGCGCCACCCGGGACCGCCACCACACGAAGGCGATCAGTCCGACGACCGCCGCGCAGATCAGGTAGAAGAGCGACACCTGCAGCCAGCCGCCGGGGTCGGTGGGGGACTCGGGCGGGATGCCGCAGTCGGGTCGACGGACGATGTGGCCGGGGGAGCACTCCGACACGGGCCCCACGTCGGCGACGACGGTGGTGACCGTGGTCGCCGAACCCGACGACCCCGATCCCTCCTGGGCGCCGACCGAGGCGGGGGCGATCAGCAACGTGGCCGCGGCGACGAGTGCGGCCGCAGCCAACGCGACGGCGGGCCGGAGGCGGAGAGCCGGGAGGTGGTCAGGACGGTTCGACGACATCGCTACGAGTCTGGTCCTCGATGAGCTCGGGAAGCTCGTCGGGTCGGGTGAACAGGCGGCTGGCCGGCGAGGCCCCGACCAGCGCGTCCGCGGCCAGGATGATCGCGGACGAGGTGTAGGTCGACTGCTCGCCGCCGGGGAAGTGGACCTGGTCGGGCAGCACGATGCCGGTCCAGTAGCGGTCCTCCTCGGTGCGCAGACGCTGTGCCCAGGTGAACAGCTCCGTGGCCCGGTCGGTCTCTCCGACCGCCAGATGCGCCATGGCGCACTCGCACGTCTCGGCCGCGGTGATCCACGGTCGGTCCGAGACGCAGCGGACGCCCCAGTCCTCGGTGATGAAGGCGTCGTAGCGGTGGGCGAGGCGCTCGCGGCCGGACTCGCCGGTGATGGCACCGCAGAGCACCGGGTAGTACCAGTCCATGGCCCACCGGTGCTTGGGGGCGAACGCGTCGGGCTCGTCGCGGATGACCCGTGACAGGCGCGCTGCGGACAGCTCCCAGTCGGGCTTGTCGTGGCCGAGGACCTCGGCGATGGCGATGGCGCAGCGCAGGCTGTGGCTGATCGACGACGACCCGGTGAGGAGGGCGAAGCTCCACGGGGTGCCGTCCGCGTGGCGGGCCCAGAGGATCTCGCCGCGCCGGGTCTGCAGGTCGAGGACGAACTCGACGGCCGCCGACACCATCGGCCACAGGTCCTCGAGCACGCCGCGGTCCTCGAACAGCAGCCAGTGGAACCAGACGCCGGTGGCGACGTAGGCGCAGCAGTTGGCGTCGAGCTTGTCCTGCTCGACCCGATCCGCCAGGTAGTACTGGTGCCAGGAGCCGTCGGGTCGTTGCATGGACTGCAGCCACCGGAACCCGAGCTCGGCTTCGGTCCGGCGGCCGCCGAGCATGAGCGCCATCAGGGCTTCGGTGTGGTTCCACGTGTCGGCGTGGCCGCCGGGGAACCACGGGACCATGCCCGACTCGAGCTGCCACTCGGCCACCGCGTCGACCGTGGCGGTCAGCTGCGCGGCGGTGACGATGCCGGAGACGTCGGACAGGAACACCTCAGACCGTGACACCGGCGGCTTCCTCGATGGCGTCGGGGGCAACGGACGGATCCGTGGGGACGGTGTCGTCGGCGGTGCGGGTCGCCGCCGCGGTGGCGTCGGCTGCGCCGCCGCCGATCGTGCGGCGGGAGTAGACCACGACGCTCTTGCCGAGCACCGGGTTGAGGATCCGCTCGGTGGTGCGGGTCAACGCCGGCGCCGACGCGATGTCCCAGACGAGGAGCTTGTGGTACGCCTGCACCAGCGGGTGGGTGTCGTTGGTGGGGCCGACCAGGCACTTGAGCCACCAGTACGGCGAGTGCAGGGCGTGGGCCCGGTGCGAGGACTCGGGCAGGAACCCGGCGTCGATCAGCCGGTCCTTCAGCATCGCCTCGGTGTAGATGCGGACGTGACCACCGGCGGCCAGCGGGGCGTGGTACTCGGCGCTGAGCTGCCAGCAGAGCTTCTCGGGCATCCACGACGGGACGGTGGCGGCGAGCACACCGCCGGGGCGAAGCACCCGGTGCAGCTCGGCCATGGCGCCGCGGTCGTCGGGGATGTGCTCGAAGACCTCGGAGCAGATGATGCGGTCGAAGGTGTGGTCAGGGAACGGCAGGCGCAGGGCGTCGCCGTTGATGCAGGCGCCGAGGGACCCGAGCGGGGCCTCGCCGGAGTCCTGCATGGCCCAGAACAGGTCCCGCACCGGCGGCAGCTCGTCGAAGCCGTAGTCGAGCGACACGACCTGCGCGCCGCGGCGGAAGCACTCGAAGGAGTGCCGGCCGGCGCCTGCGCCCATGTCGAGCACCAGGTCGCCGCGCTGCAGGCCGAGGAGGTCGAAGTCGACGGTCAGCACCGGCTCAGCCTCCGATCCGGGTGGTGGTCGCGGCGCCGGCGGTGCGGGCGGACTCCTCGAGCAGGGCCCGGTAGTGCACGACGGTCTTCTCGGCGGTCTGGCGCCAGGTCCAGCGGTGGATCACCCGGTCGCGGCCGCGCAGCCCGATGGCGGCGGCCTCGTCGGGGTCGGTGAGCGCCCGGCGGATGCCGGCGGCCAGGGCATCGGCGTCGCCGGGCGCGACCGCGATGCAGGTGTCGCCGTCGGGGCCGGAGACCTCGGGGATGGCGCCGCCGGTGGTGGCCACCAGCGGACAGCCGGTGCTCATCGCCTCGATCGCCGGCAGCGAGAAGCCCTCGTAGAGCGACGGGACCACCGCGCAGGCAGAGGAGTTGTAGAGCTCGACGATCGTCTCGTCGGGGACGCCGGAGACGAACTCGACCGCACCGTCGAGGCCGAGGGTCTCGATCGTGCGCTGCGCGGCCGAGCCCTCCTTGAGGCGTCCGACCATGATCAGCTTCAGGTCGGGGAACTCGGTGCGCAGCTTGGCCAGCGCCTCGAGCAGGTAGCGCTGCCCCTTCATGGCCACGTCGGAGCTGGCGGTCGAGATGATCTGGTTCGGGTTCCGCTCGACTCCCGGCATGGGGGCGAACAGCTCGGGGTCGACGCCGACGGGCACGATGTGCAGCCGCTCGGGCGACACCAGGTGGTCCCGGCAGATGTCCTCGTAGGAGTTGCGCGACACGGTGATCACCCGGCGCAGGCGCTTGGCCACCCGGGTCTGCATCTTGGTGAACGCGTACCAGCGGGCCTTGGACCAGCGCTGACGGGGCGACTCGGCGTGCTCCATCTCCAAGCGGCGGTCGACGGTGATCGGGTGGTGGACGGTGCCGAGGACCGGCAGGCCCATCCGCTCCATGAGCAGCAGCCCGTAGCCGAGGCACTGGTTGTCCTGCACCAGGTCGAAGTCGCCCTGGCGCTGGCGCAGGTGGTCCCACGCCCGCAGCGAGAACGCGAGCGGCTCGGGGAACGTCCCGGACGAGAAGGCGGTCACCTCGGCCCAGTCCCAGCGGTCCTTCAGCTCCCAGATGCCGGGCATCCGCATGGGGAAGTGGTCGTTGTAGATGTCGAGGCTGGGCAGCTCGACCAGCGGCACCCGCTCGTCGACGATCGGGAAGGGCTGACCGGAGAGGACCTCGGCGTGGTGACCCATGTCGACCAGCGCCTTGGTCAGGTGCCGGGTGTAGACGCCCTGGCCGCCGACGTGCGGCTTGCCCCGGTAGGTGAGGAAGGCGATGCGCAGCGGGTCGTCGGGTCCGGGAACCGTCCGCGGGCGTGACGGGGCGCGGGACGGAGCGGATCGCATGACGGAGTAGCTTCGCCGGGCATTGACCCACCGGTCAAGCCGCCCTTCACGCAGGGTGGTGGAAAGGAACGCGGTGCGTGGTCTTGTCCAGAGGGTGCGCTCGGCGTCGGTGACCGTGACCCACCCGGACGGCGAACAGGAGCTCGTCGGGGCGATCGGAGAGGGCCTGTGCGTCCTTCTCGGCGTCACCCACGACGACGACGATCGGGCCGCGAGGGCGATGGCGGCCAAGTTGTGGAACCTGCGCGTGTTCGACGACGCCGACGGCGTGATGAACCTGTCGGCTGCCGAGCTCGGTCGACCGGTCCTGGTCGTCAGCCAGTTCACCCTCTACGGCGACACCCGCAAGGGTCGTCGGCCGAGCTACGTGGCCGCGGCGCGACCCGAGGTCGCCGAGCCCCTGGTGGAGCGGGTGGTGGCCGAGCTGCGGTCGCTGGGGGCGACGGTGGCGACCGGCCGGTTCCGCACCGACATGGCCGTCGAGCTGGTCAACGACGGACCGGTCACCCTCCTGGTCGAGACCTGAGCCCCACCGACCGTTCTGTAGTGCGAGATCCAGGCGAACGCCTGGATCTCGCACTACGAAACGGGGGGAGGGAGGGGGCGAAGGTCCACAGGAGGGCGCCGAGGGCCAGCAGCAGCGCCGGGAGGTCGCCCAGGGCCTGGGCGGGCACGGTGGCGTCGTGGCGTTCGATCGTCCGGGTGATGACCTCCTGCTCGCTCACCTCGGTCCGTTGGTGCACCCCGCCGTCGGGATCGACGAACGCGCTGAAACCGGTCGGGGCGACCTGCACCACCCACCGCCCCGACTCGACAGCGCGCAGCTGCGACATCGCGACCTGCTGGGTCTGGACCTGGGTCAGCCAGTAGCTCGACCCGTTGGTCGGGTTGAGCACCACCTGGCCGCCGGCCCGGACGCCCTCGCGGACCCGTCGCCCGAAGAAGATCTCCCAGCTGATCGCGACCGCCATCTTCCCGTGGCCGGTTCGCACCACCGCGGTGCCGGTGCCGGGGATCTGGTCCCGGGCGGGGAGCGTCCCGGCCGCGATCGGCTCGAACAGCCATCGCATCGGGACGTACTCGCCGAACGGGACCCGACGCTCCTTGTCGTAGCGGTCGGTCACCGGACCGTCCGGGTGCACGACGACCACGTAGTTGACGAAGTGCTCCCGCCCGACGCTCTCGACCACGCCGGCGACGATGGGGGCGTCGAGCCGAGCCGCCTGCTCCACCATCAGACGCAGCTCGGGGCTGTCGAGGAACGGTCGGCCCAGGTTGATCACGTTCTCGGGCCAGACGACCACGTCGACCGGTCCGGTGATGGTGCGGGTCGCCTCGAGGTGGGCCTGGAACACGATCGGGGCCTGGTCGCTCGAGTACCGCGTGCCCTGCGGCCCGCCGCCCTGCACTGCGGCGACGCGCACCCGGGCGACGGGTGATCCGATCGGCCACACGGCGCCGAGGATCGTGACGGCCACCACCGTGGCGGCCACGATCGCCGCGACCCGGAACCGGCGCTCGCCGATCAGTACCAGTGCCACGCCGAGCCCGGCCACCCCGAGCCCGACCAGCAGCACCCCTCCCAACCGGGCGAGCGGCAGAAGGGGGCCGTCGGTCTGGGTGGTCGCCAGCAGGGACAGGGGGATCCCGCCGAAGGGCGCTTGCTGGTGGAACCACTCGAACACGACGAGCAGAGCAGGCAGCGCCACCAGTCGACGGCGGTCCGCCGGGCACAGCGCCGCGACCACCGCCACCATGCCACCCCAGGCGACGAGGACGCCGACGACGTAGCCGGGAAGGGTCAGCCCGGCCATCCACAGCGTGGACGGGCCGAACCACATGACGCCGACCAACCAGCCCAGACCGGCTCGGGCCCGTCGGGTCCGACCGCCGAGCGCCACGACGAACAGCGCGACGCCGATCGGGGCGAGGGGCCACCACCCCCACGGCGGCAACGCCAGGCACAGACACACCCCGGCGACGGTCGCCAGAAGCGCGGCCAAGCCCAGCGGGAGGGGCCGGGTCGGGTCGGGACGGGTCGGGTCGCCCTCGGCGGCCGGGCGCGCGGTCACGCGGGCCGGGTGCTGATCGCTGTCGACGGGGCCGTCCACGGTCGAGCATCCTTCCACGCTCCGTCGATGCCGCCGGTGCGGGGCAGACTGGGGAGATGCGACGACGACGGTCCGAACGAGCCGCTCACGCCCGCGGAGCGAACCCGACCCGGCGCCTCCGGTGGAACGTATCGGCCTCGGTCGGGGCGCTGGTCGTGGTGGCCGCAACGGTCGTCGGCTGCAGCGGCTCCGACGAGTCGACGACGCAGACCAGCCAGCTGACCGGTGCTGCGGCCCAGGGTCAGAGCGCCGTGCGTGATCTGGGGTGCACGACGTGCCACAACGCCGAGGGCCGTGACGGTGCGGGTCCGACGTTCAAGGGCCTGGCCGGTTCGCAGGTCCAGCTCGCCGACGGCACGACGGTGACCGCGGACGACGACTACCTGCGGGTGGCGATCACCGACCCCGACCGCCAGGTGGTCGACGGATACTCGGCGATCATGCCGACGCGGAAGCTCACCGACGAGCAGGTCGAGCAGATCATCGCCTACCTCGACGCCATCGGGTCGACGTCCGGCTCCTGACCGGTCACCGGTCCCGGCCTGGGGGGAACCGGTGGCGCGGTCGTGCGTTCTCTCGTCCCTCCGCCCTCTCGCCCGCGCGTTCTCGCCCGTGCGTTGTTGTGGTCAGAAGAGCAGCTCCCGCGATGCGCCCCGGCCCTGAGCGATGCAGGCGGGCAGGCCGAGGCCGCCGAGGTCCGCTCCCACCACCCGCACCGCGGGGGCGTCGGCGCCCAGCGCGGAGCGGATCCGGCCGACCAGTTCGAGGTGGCCGACCTGGTACTGGGCGAAGCCCGGTGACCAACGGCTGACCCGCGCGGCCACCGGCGCGACCCCGACCCCGAGCACCGTGGAGAGGTCCGCACGCACCGCCGCCACCAACTCGTCGTCGTCGAGGTCGGCCGGTCGGTCGTCGTGGCGGTGTCCGACCGCCACGCGCAGCACGGTGTGCGCCCCGTCGCTCCAGTGCGGCCACTTCCTCGAACCGAACGAGACCGCGGTGGCGAGCAACCCGGCGTCGCGGGGGACGAGCACGCCGGACAGACCCTCGGGCACGGTGACCCGGGAGGCGTCGAGGGCCACGGTCACGAACGCGACCGGCACGTGGACGATGCGGCGCAGGTGCGCCGCGGCGGCAGGGCTGAGATCGCCGACCAGCTCGGCGGCCGTCGGGGCGGGTGCCGCGACCACGACCGAGTCGGCGACCAGCGCGGGTCGGTCCGCGACCGTCACGGCGATCCGACCGTCGGTCGTCGCTCCCAGTCCGGTCACCGCCGTGGAGGTGTGGATGCCCGCGCCCCGCTCCCGCAGCCGGTCGGCCAGCGTGTCGACGAGGGTGGCCGTCCCGCCGGCCAGCGCCCGGAACACCGGCCCCGACGGCGGCGCGGCGGCGAGCCGGTGTCGCAACGCCAGGGTCAGGCTGGCGCCGTCGGCCGCGGCGGCGGCCAGCTGCGGGGTGACCGCTCGCAGCGAGAGCTCGTCGACGTCGCCGGCGTTGATGCCGCCGACGAGCGGACCGACCAGGTGCTCGACGACCTCGCGGCCGAAGCGGCCGCCGATGAACGCGCCGATGGCGACGTCGTCGGGCGGGGCCGGATCGGTCGAGTCCACCTCGCCGGCGACAGCGCGGACAGCGTCGTCGGACACGATGCCGGTCCGGGCGAGCTCATCGGCGTCGAGAGGCACGCCGAGGACGTGGCGGGTCGGGTACGGACGCACCGCGCCCCGCGCCCACACCGCGGCGCGCCCGATCGCCGGCTCGATGAGCTGGTCCTCGAGTCCGAGCTCGACGCACAGCTCGACGGCGTCGGGGACCCGGGCCAGGAAGTTGTCGGCACCTTCGTCGACGGTCCGCGGTCCGCCGGGCAGGTCGATGGCGGAGGTGCGCACCTTGCCGCCGAGGCGGTCCGACGCCTCGAGGACGGTGACGGTCACGTCGGCCCGGGCGCTCGCCTCCCACGCTGCGGCCAACCCGGTGACGCCCCCGCCGACGACGACGAGGTGGCGTCCGGCGCCATCGGCGCTCCCGTCGGTCGAGCGGTCCCCCGCGGGTCCGGGGGTCACGAGTCGCCCGCGGCGGTCCGGGCGGCGTCGGCCACCCGGCGGGCCAGAGCGGCCATGACCGACGGGTCGTCGTTGAGGACCGGGGTGCGTGCGAACGCGAGTCCGACCTCGGCGGCGACCGCCGCGGCGTCGATGTCGAGGTCGTAGAGGACCTCGAGGTGGTCGCTGGTGAAGCCCTGCGGCACGACCAGGATCCCGTCGGCGCGACCGGTGTCGGCCAGGTCGCGCACGATCTCGACGATGTCGGGTCCCCGCCACCGCTCCGGCGTCCGCCCGGCCGACTGCCATCCGAGACCCCACCCGGCCCAGTGCGCCAGCCCGGCGGCTCGGGCCGTGGCCTCGGCGGACTGCCGGAGCTGGTCCGCGTACGGGTCGTCGGCGAGCAGCCGCTCGGGCAGCGAGTGGGCGGTGAACACGACCTTGGTCCGCTCCGGCAGGGTGCTCAGCGCGTTGCGCACGGAACTGGCCTGGAACGCGATCAGCTCGTCGAGCAGGTGCCAGTTCTCGACCGCGGTCACCTCGACGCCGGCCTCGACGGCTGCGGCGCGGGCGCGGTCGAGGTACTGCCCGACGCTGCCCGCCGAGAAGTGCGGAGCGAGGACGACGCCGACGATGCGGTCGACCCCGACGCCGACCAGGGTGGCCACCCCGTCCTCGATGAACGGCGACGCGTGCTTCTGACCCAGGGCGGTCACGAACCCGTCGGGCTCGATCGCGTCGAGGGCGGAGGCGAGGGCGTCCACCTGGGCCCGGGTGCGCTCGGCCATCGGCGACGTGCCGCCGATGGCGTCGTAGCGGGTGGTCAGGTCGGTGAGCTGCTCCGGTGTCGGCGGTCGGCCGCGGCGGATGTGGGTGTAGTACTCCTCGACGCGCTCCGGCGACCCGGGCGTTCCGTAGGCCATGACCAGTACGCCGGTGGTCACCCTGTCGGCTCCGTCCGGTCCTGGGGTGCGGGCGCGGTCGGCCCGGAGGCGTGTACGTGGGCGACCAGGCGCTCGAGCACCTCGGGGTCGGTCTCGGGCAGGACGCCGTGGCCGAGGTTGAACACGTGGGCTGCTCCGCCGCCACGGCGCAACACGTCGTCGGCCGCCGGCTCGGTGGCGGCCCACCCCGCCGCGGGCAGCGCCGGGTCCAGGTTGCCCTGCAGCACCGTGCCGGCCGGGACGCGGGTGCGGGCCGCGTCCAGCGGCGTGCGCCAGTCGACGCCGACCACCTCGGCTCCGGCGGCGGCCATGAGGCCCAACAGCTCGCCGGTGGTCACCCCGAAGTGGATGCGGGGCACGCCCAGCTCCCCGGCGGCGGCGAGCACCTTCGAGCTGGCCGGCAGTGCGAACCGCTCGTAGTCCGCGGGCGACAGGGCGCCGGCCCACGAGTCGAACAGCTGCACCGCGGACGCGCCGCTGTCGACCTGGGAGCGCAGCGAGGCGATCGCCAGGTCGGCCAGGCGGTCCATCAGCTCGTGCCACAGCGCCTCGTCGGTGTGCATGAGCGCCTTGGTCGCCACGTAGGTGCGCGACGGACGGCCCTCGAGCAGGTAGCTGGCGACGGTGAACGGTGCCCCGGCGAACGCGATGAGGGGGACGGGCAGGTCCCGGACCAGGTTGCGCACGGTCTCGACCACGTACGGGGTGTCGGCCTCGGCGTCGAGCGGTCGGAGCCGGTCGAGGTCGGAGCGGTCCCGGAACGGGTGCTCCACCACCGGCCCGACCCCGGGGGCGATGTCGACGCCGAAGCCGACGGCGTGCACCGGGGTCATGATGTCGGAGTAGAGGATGGCGGCGTCGACGCCGTAGCGACGGACGGGCTGGAGGGTGATCTCGGTCGCCAGGTCCGGATCCGCGATCGCCCGCAGGATCGTGCCGGTGCCACGGATCGAGCGGTACTCGGGCAGGGACCGCCCGGCCTGGCGCATGAACCACACCGGCGTGTGCTCGGCGTGCTCACCCCGGCAGGTGCGGATGAACGCGGACCGGTCGTGCGGTCCGGGGGCTGCGGGGCTGCCTGTCATCGACGCGAGTCAACCACGGCGCTCCGACCCGGAAAAAGCATTCGGCCAGGACGAAGTGGGGCGTACCTCGTCCTGGCCGTGTCGAGCCTCTCCCTTGGGCGGGCTGACGAGAGACAGTGTCGCCGAGCGCCGCCCCTGGGGACAGGTCGAAACGGGTTCACTGAATTATGTTCCCTCTCTGGTAACGAACGATCTTTCGTTACAGTGGATCCGGGTCCTCGGCACGACACCGTGGCGGGGAACGGTCATAGGGTGTGCGTGTCGCGAGGAGGGAGCGACGTGGTGCCGAGTTCGGAGGAGCTGGAGGAGGGGACGCGCTCCCGGGTGCCGCGCGGCCAGGCGCAGGAACGCCTCCACGACGCGTGTGCGCGTCTGCTCGCCGGCGTCACCCTCGACGACCTCACCGCGTTCGTGACTGTGGCGCGGCTGACCCAGGAATCGGGGGTGTCGAGCGGGGCGATCTACTCGGCGGTCGACGGGGGCGTCGGCCGCAGCGCCCCTCAGCAGCTCGCCCGCGACGCCTTCCTGAGCATCTCCCACGAGGACGACGAGATGGTGCTCGACATCCTCGAGATCATCCACTCCTCCATCGAGACCGGTGCGGACCGAACTGCGACGTTCATCGAGACGATCGCCGCCCTCGCCACCGACCCCGTGGTCGAATCCGCTCGCAGCCCGGAGCGCGGCGACTACACGCACTTCTGGCTGGCGGCGGCGGTGGCGCTCAACGACCCGGAGGTCGCTGACCGGGTGGGTGCGCTGCTGCGCGGGACGGTGAGCAGCTACGAGCGGGTGATCGGCCGCGTCCTGGAGCTGTCGGGACGGGTGCTGGTCGACGGGATCGACCTCTCCACCCTGGCTCAGATGCTGACCGCGGCCGGTGACGGCGCCGCGATCGTCCTCCGGCTCGACCCCATGGCCGAGCCGGACCTGGTCCGGCGGATGTTCCTGGCGGTCTTCATCGCCGTGACCCGCAGCGTCGACGACTCCGACGACCTGTTCGCCACCCGACTCGTGGGCGGGCGTAACCCGCTGTCGCTGTCGCTGTCGCAGCTCGAGGTGGTGCGCGACACGGTGCTGGCCATCTTCGAGCGCGAGGGCTGGGCGGCGGTGACCCTGGCCCGGGTCGGCGGTCTGGCCGGCCTGTCCGAGTCCGACCTGGTCTCGGTGTATCCGACCCGTCACCATCTCGCCGCGATCGCGTGGGACGAGGTGATGGCGGCCATCGGCCGGCGCTCGGCGGGGCGGTCGGGACGGGCCGCGGTCGACGTGCTCGGCGACCTGGTGGCCGACCTGGCCGAGGCGGCGTGCTCACGTCGCTCGCTGGTGGCATCGCTGCTGGCCGCCCGTCTCCACGACTCGACGCGTGCCGACCTCTCGGACCCGGAACCCGTCGACGACCCGGCGGTGGATCTGCTGGCGAGCGTGATCGGCGACGACGGTGGTCTGCGTCGGGTCGCAGCGCGGATCGCCGTGGACGCCCTCCTGATGGGAGCCGCCGTCTCGGAGTCGACTCCCGAGGAGATCACCGCCGTGATGACCACCGGACTGGGAGCTCTCGTCGACTCACCGGCCGGAGACGGCCGATGACCCACACGAGGAGGCGGCCTGATGGCCGATGACGAGCTGGCCGCACCCACGGGGTCGACGTCGCATTCGAGCCACACGCGGCGGGCGACGACCGAGGAGCGGTTGGTCGAGGCCGCACGGTCGTTGCTGGCGGCCTCCACGCTCGACGACCTGACCTCCTTCGTCACGGTCAAGCGGCTGACCGACGACTCGGGCCTGTCGAGCGGCGCGGTGTACTCCGCCTTCACGCCCGACGCCGGGGTCGGTGCGAGGAGTCGGAGCGCCCCCCAGGTCGCGGCCCGCCGATCCTTCTGGAACTTCGGGTCCGAGGCGATCGAGCTCGTCGACCAGCTGACCCTGCTCTTCGAGCAGGTCGTCGACGCGTCCGGCGACGACGACCTCCACATCCTCCAGTCGGTGGCCGACCTGGTGTCGGGACCGGTGGCGGCCCAGGCCCGGGCCACCACCAACGACGGGTGGAGCTACACCCATCTCTTCCTGGGGGCGGCGGTGGCGTTGAACGACCCGGAGGTGGGTGAGTTCCTGAGCGACCTGTACGCGGGCTACGAGCGTGCCTACCAGCCCAACCTCGAGATCCTGATGCGCTTGTCGGGTCGCGTGCTCGTCGACGGGATCGACCTCCACCAGTTCTCCGAGATGCTGATCAGCGCGACCGACGCCTGTGCGCTCCGGCTCCGGATCGATCCGTCGACCGACCCGGCGATCATCAGCCGCATGTTCCTGGCGGTCTGGATCGCCATGACCCGTCACGCCGACGCCCGTGACGACCAGCTCGGGCCCCGCCTGGCCGTCCGGGGCCAGGGGCCCCTCGACGAGGGTCAGGCCGAAGCGGTCCGGGCGGCGGTGCTGCGCGTGTTCAACCGGGCGGGGTGGCCGGCGGTGACCCTGGCCAAGGTGGCGCAGCTCGCGGGGATCCCCGACGGTCGCCTGGCCGGCGTGTACCCCAGCCGCCACGACCTCGCGGTGATCGTCCGCGACGAGCTGGTGGCCGGCGTGCTGCGCCGGGACGACCAGCGGACCGCGCTCGCGCCCGGCGCCCGTCTGGAGGCGCTGGTCGAGGACCTGAGCGACACGGTCACCATGCAGCGCTCGGTGGCCGCGTCTCTCCTGATCTCCCAGCTCAACCGCGTCACCGAGTCGGGTTCGGACACAGACGACGAAGGTTCGCTGGTGATCATCGAACGGTTCGCCGAGGTGATCCGGGAGGCCGCGGCGGCGGACGGGACCATCGATCTCAGCGGGCCGACCGTTCCCCCCGCGGCGGGCGACGGGTTCCGCGTGATGGCCCGGGCGACCCTGGAGCTCATGCTGCTTCGCGCTGCGGCCTCGACGATGCCCGGTCGGGAGCTCGCCGCACTCGTCATCGACGGCATGGAGGGGTCCGGGGTGGGTGTGATCCGGAGCGACTGACCTGGACGGCGGTCGCCGTGGGCCCTGTTGAGCCGCAGGGTCGGGGACTACACTGGCTGATTCCCCGTTTGCGGGTCGGGCCCGCGGCAGGAGCAGGTGTGGCGAACCATCCCGAGCTGGAAGCTGAGCAGGCCTACGTCGACCACGCGTACGACTGCCTGGAGCAGACCAAGCGGGCGGTCGAGGCCATGCGGGAGTCCGTCGAGGGGGGTCCCGGCGGGACCTTCCAGCACCGCTACGAGCGCGACGTCGTCCACGATCGGGTCGAGGCCCGCCTCCAGCACCTCGAGCTCGGCGACCTGTCGCTCGTGTTCGGTCGGATCGACCTCGACCCGGCCGTCGACGACACGCCCGAGGACAACGACCGCTTCTACATCGGTCGTGTCGCCGTGGCCGACGCCCGTCGGGACCCGGTGGTCGTCGACTGGCGGGCGCCGGTGGCCGAGTCGTTCTACCGGGCGACCGGCCGCGACCCGATGGGTCTGCTCCGGCGGCGGCACTTCGCCAGTCGGGGTCGCACCGTGCTCGGCATCGACGACGAGCTATTCGGTTCGGCCACGGACGCCCTCGACCGAGGCGAGGTGCAGGGCTACGGCGCTTTGATCTCGGCTCTTGAGGAGTCACGGTCGGGCCGCCTGTCCGACATCGTCGCCACCATCCAGGTCGAACAGGACGTCATCATCCGCTCGGAGCTGCCCGGCGTCCTGGTCGTCCAGGGCGGTCCCGGCACCGGCAAGACGGTCGTGGCGCTGCACCGGGCCGCCTACCTGCTCTACAGCCACCGCTTCCCGCTCGAGGGTCAGGGGGTCCTGGTCGTGGGCCCCAACCGCGTGTTCCTGTCGTACATCGAGCAGGTGCTCCCCAGCCTGGGCGAGGCGGGCGTGCAGATCGCCACCCTCGGCGACCTGGTGCCCCACGTCCGCATCGGCGGCCATGACGACGAGGACACCGCCCGGGTCAAGGGCGACCTGCGGATGATCGACGTCGTCCGCCACGCGGTCCGCGACCGGCAGCGCCCGCTGCGCCGAGCCCTGCGGATCCCCTACGGCGTGCAGTGGCTGACGTTGTCGGTCGACCGTTCGGCCGAGATCGTGCACGCCGCTCGGCGGCGGTTCCGCACCCACAACGCCGGCCGCAAGCTGGTCGAGCAGCTGTTCTGGGAGGCGCTCGCGGAGTCCTCGCGGGCCGGCGACTCGGCCGAGGTGGTCAAGGAGCGGCTGCGCGGCGAGCTCGCGGTGCGCGAGGCGTTCGAGCGGATGTGGCCGGTGCTGACCCCCGCCGAGCTCCTCAACGACCTGTACGGGTCGGCGGGTCTGCTCGAGCTCGCGGCCCATCGCTTCCTCGAGCCGAACGAGTGGAAGCTCCTGTCGAGGGCCCGCGAGCCGGTCGCGGCCGAGGTCGTTTTCACCCACCACGACGTGCCGGTCCTCGACGAGGCGCTCGAGCTGCTCGGGCCCCGCCCCCGCCACCGTGACGACGACGTGGTCCGCACCTACGGCCACATCGTCGTCGACGAGGCCCAGGACCTGTCGCCGATGCAGCTGCGGGTCCTGGATCGCCGGTCGCTCAACGGCTCCATGACGATCGTCGGCGACATCGCCCAGTCCACCGGGGCGTGGGCGCACGACGACTGGGACCAGGTGCTCGAGCACCTGCCCTCTCGTCGGCCGCCGCGCCGGGCGGAGCTCACCGTCGGCTACCGGGTGCCCGGCCCGATCATGGACCTCGCCGCCCGGGTGCTGCGCGTCGCGGCGCCGCAGCTGCAGCCGCCGACGTCGATCCGCCACACCGGCGAGGAGCCGATCGTCACGGCGTGCACGTCCGAGGACCTCAACGCCGCGATCGCGGCGGCGGTGCGGCGCGAGCTCGACGCCGTCGGGTCGGGCAACGTGGCGGTGGTGGTCCCCGGATCGTTGGTCGAGCGGGCCGACGTCGCGCTCACCGACGCCGGCATCGACCACGGACGGGCGACCCGCCAGGGCCTGGACCGTCAGGTGACGGTGGTGCCGACGTCGCTGGTGAAGGGGCTGGAGCTCGACTCGGTGATCGTGGTCGAGCCCGCCGCGATCCTGCGCGAGGAGGTGCGGGGGCCGCAGTCGCTGTACGTGGCGGTCACCCGGTCGACCAAGCGGTTGTCGATCCTGCACGCCGAGCCGCTGCCCGACGTGCTGCGCTGAGCGCCCCTCGCTTTGTCCCGCCCCTCGCTTTGTCCCGCACAGACGTCGTGATCACGACGTCTCTGCGGGACAAAGCGGGGTGTGGGGTGGTTCAGGGTGTGGGGTGGTTCAGGCGGTGACCAGGATGCGGTCGGACGCGAAGCGACCGATGCCGACGTGTCGGCCCTCGATCTCGACCGTGGCGGTCCCGTCGGGCGACAGCGCGGTCAGCCGGCCGGAGTGGCCGGGCTGCAAAGAGTTCTCCTCGAGGAACGCCAGCATCCCCGGCTCGAACTCGAGCTCCTCGGGGATGCGGCTCACGGTGAACTCGGCGCCGATGGCGATGGCGCTGAGGGTGGTCGCGTCGGGGGCCCGGTAGTCGGCGCCGGGGATCGGGTTGCCGTGCGGGCACGTGGTCGGGTCGCCGAGCACCCGGGCCAGCGCCTCCTCGACCGGCTCCGAGATGACGTGCTCCCACTTGCCGGCCTCGGTGTGGGCGTCGGCCCACGACAGGCCGAGCACGTCGGTCAGGAAGCGTTCGGCCAGACGGTGGCGGCGCACCACCCGCTCGGCCAAGGTCTTGCCCGCGGCGGTCAGCGAGATGGTGGTGCCGACGTCGATCAGGCCCTCGCCCTCCATGCGGCGGATCATCTCCGACACAGCGGGGCGGGACACCTCCAACCTCTCGGCGATCCGGGCCTGGATCACGTCGATGTCGTCCTCGCGCAGCTCCCAGATGGCTTCGCAGTACTCCTCGAACGCGGGGTGGAACTCCTTGGAGCGGCTGCCCTTGGCGTCGGTCGGCATGGGCGGGATCCTACTTGCGGGTCCGGTCCCGGACCGGCCGGGTGGGTGTCGGAGGTGCTCGGTAGCGTGCGGGCGTGACCGGGACGCCCACCAACTCCGGAGCGGACGTGTCCGGCCCGGACCATCTTCCCGGGTTGGTCGGCGGTGATCCGCTGGCCGCGTTCTCCGAGCCGGTCCGCGCCTGGTTCTCGGCCTCGTTCCCTCACCCGACCGACGCCCAGGCCGCGGCGTGGCCGGCGATCGCGGCGGGGGAGCACACCCTGCTGTGCGCCCCGACCGGGTCGGGCAAGACCCTCGCCGCGTTCCTGTGGGCGCTCGACGACCTGGGCCGCGACCCCGATCCGGAGCCGGGGGTCCGGGTCCTGTACGTGTCGCCGCTGCGGGCTCTGGCCATCGACGTCGACAAGAACCTGCGGGGGCCGCGGCGCGGCATCTCGTTGGCCGCGCAACGGCTCGGGACGCCCTTCCGGGAGCCGACCATCGGGATCCGAACCGGCGACAGCACCGAGTCGGAACGCCGGAGGCTGGTGCGCGATCCGCCCGACATCCTCATCACCACCCCGGAGTCGCTGTACCTGATGCTCACATCGCAGGCGCGGGAGACGCTGATCGGCGTGCAGCGGGTCATCGTCGACGAGATCCACGCCCTGGCGGCCACCAAGCGGGGAGCACACCTGGCGCTGACGCTCGAGCGGCTGGAGCACCTGGTGTCCGCCCGGGGCCGGGCGCCCGAGGCGGTGCGCGGGTCTGTGCTGCAGCGCATCGGGCTGTCGGCCACGCAACGGCCGCTGGAGGTGGTGGCGGGCTACCTGGGAGGCAACCTCGTCGAGCGGACCGCCGACCCGACGACCGCTCCGACGACCGCTCCGGCGACCGTCCGACCCGACCCCGTGGAGCGACCGGTCCGCATCGTCGACGCGGGCGTCCGCAAGGAGCTCGACCTGCAGGTGGTCGTCCCGGTCGAGGACATGGGAGCGCCGGCCGGGCCGGTCCCTGCTCCGGCGACGGGTGCGGCCGGTTCCGGACCCACGCCCGCCCGAGGTTCGATCTGGCCGTCGATCCACCCCCGACTGCTGGAGCTGGTCGAGCAGCACCGCTCGACGTTGGTGTTCGTCAACGCCCGCCGCACCGCCGAACGCCTGGCCAGCCGCCTGAACGAGCTGGCCGCCGACACCGGGGACGGCGAGGGCGCCGGTGACGGTGACGACGGTGGCGGTGGTGGCGGTGGTGGCGGTGGTGGCGGTGGCGGACCCCGGTTCACCGGAGCGGAGGCGGTCGGTCTGTCGGCGGCCGACTCCGGCCACGAGCTGGTCAAGGCACACCACGGCTCGCTGTCCAGGGAGCGTCGCCTGCAGATCGAGGACGAGCTCAAGCGCGGCGAGCTGCGCGGCCTGGTCGCGACCAGCTCCCTCGAGCTCGGGATCGACATGGGCGCCGTCGACCTGGTGGTGCAGGTCAGCTCGCCGGGCAGCGTGGCCGCCGGCCTGCAGCGGATCGGCCGCGCCGGTCACCAGGTCGGAGCGCCCAGCCGCGGTCGCATCTTCCCCAAGCACCGCGCCGACCTGCTCGAGACGGCCGTGGTCGTGAAGCGGATGACCGACGGTCTGATCGAGACCACGTCGGTGCCGTCCAACCCGCTCGACGTCCTCGCCCAGCAGATCGTCGCCGCGTGCGCCCTCGACGAGTGGTCCGCCGACGACCTGTTCGACCTGTGTCGCGGAGCGGCGAACTACGGCGGTCTGTCGCGGGAGGTGTTCGAGGCCACCCTCGACATGCTCGCCGGTCGCTACCCGTCCGAGGAGTTCGCCGAGCTGAGGCCCCGGGTGGTGTGGGACCGCCAGGCCGGCACCGTCCGGGGTCGCAGCGGAGCACAGCGCCTGGCGGTCACCTCGGGCGGCACCATCCCCGACCGCGGCCTCTACGGCGTGTTCCTGCCCGACGGCACGCGGGTCGGCGAGCTGGACGAGGAGATGGTCCACGAATCCCGGGCCGGAGAGACGTTCCTGCTGGGCGCGTCGACGTGGCGGATCGAGGAGATCACCTTCGAGCGCGTCGTGGTGACACCGGCTCCGGGCCAACCGGGACGCATGCCGTTCTGGCACGGCGACGGTCCCGGGCGACCCGCCGAGCTCGGCCGGGCCCTGGGCGCCTTCGTGCGCGACGTGCGCGGGCGACCGCCCGCCGACGCGCTTCGATTGCTGAGCTCCGAACACGCCCTCGACGCCAACGCGGCGCGCAACGTCCTCGCCTACCTCGACGAGCAGGCCGAGGCCACCGGCGTGGTCCCCGACGACCGGACGATCGTCGTCGAGCGATTCCGGGACGAGATCGGCGACTGGCGGCTGTGCATCCACTCGCCCTACGGGGCCGCGGTCCACGCCCCGTGGGCCATGGTGATCCGGGGGCGTCTGGAGCAGCACGTCGCCGCCGTCGACCCGGGGCCGGACGGCGTCGGCGCAGGATCGGACGGTCCGGCGATCGAGGTCCTGTGGTCCGACGACGGCATCGTCGTGCGCCTGCCCGACGCCGCGGACGACGTGCCGCTCGACCTCCTGCTCGGCGATCCCGACGAGCTCGAGGCCGAGGTCGTGGCCGCCCTGCCCGCCACCAGCGTCTTCGCCGCCCGGTTCCGCGAGGCGGCGGCCCGGGCGCTGCTGCTGCCCCGTCGCCGCCCCGACCGTCGAACCCCCCTGTGGCAGCAGCGGCAGCGGGCCGCGGACCTGCTGTCGGTGGCGGCTCGCTACCCCGGGTTCCCGATCCTGCTCGAGGCCACCCGCGAGTGCTGCAACGACGTGTTCGACCTGCCGGCGCTTCGCCGGGTGCTCACCGAGGTCCGCAGCCGACGGATCCGGGTGGTGCCGGTGCAGACCGCCACCGCGTCGCCGTTCGCCCGGTCGCTGCTGTTCGGGTGGATCGCGGTCTACATGTACGAGGGCGACGCTCCCCTCGCCGAGCGGCGGGCCGCTGCGCTCGCCCTCGACCGGGAGCTGCTGCGCGACCTGCTCGGCACCGAGGAGCTGCGGTCGCTGCTCGACGCCGAGGTGGTCGCCCAGGTCGAGCTCGAGCTGCAGCGGCTGACGCCCGAGCGGGCGGCCCGTGACGCGGACGAGGTCCACGACCTGCTCCGGGTGCTCGGCCCGCTCACACCGGCGGAGGTGGCCGAACGGGTCCGCCCCGATGTCCGCGATCAGCTCGACGGGTGGCTCGACGACCTGGTCCGGACCCACCGCGCCATCCGGGTCGGGGCCGACCGGCCGTGGGTCGCGGCGGCCGAGGACGCCGCCCGGGTGCGCGACGGGTTCGGCCTGGCCGTCCCGATCGGTCTGCCGGCCGCGTTCACCGACCCAGTCGACACACCGGTGCGCGACCTGCTCGAACGCCACGCCCGCACCCACGGCCCGTTCACCACGACCCAGGTCGCGTCGCGGTTCGCGCTGGCGCCCGAGGTCGTGCGTGCCGTGCTCGGCGAGCTGCTGGGCGCCGGGCGGATCGCCGAGGGCGACTTCACCCCGGGCGGAACCGGGCGTGAGTGGTGCGACGTCGACGTCCTGCGCCAACTGCGTCGACGTTCGCTCGCCGCTCTGCGCAACGAGATCGCGCCGGTGGAGTCCCCGGCGCTGGCCCGTTTCCTGCCGCGGTGGCAGCAGGTCGGTTCCCGCCACCGGGGTCCCGACGCGGTGGCCGAGGTCGTGTCGATGTTGCAGGGCGCCGCGCTGCCCGCGTCGGTGCTGGAACCCGACGTGCTCGCGGTGCGGGTTCCGGACTACTCGCCGGCCGACCTCGACGCCATGTTCGCGAGCGGCGAGCTGCTGTGGTCCGGCGCCGGAGCGTTGGGCGTGCACGACGGGCGGATCCGTTTGATGTGGCGCGATCAGGCCCCGGCGCTGCTGTCGCCGCCGACCGATCCGGTCGACTCGGGGACCGACGAGCCCCACCACCACGTGCTGCGCGACCACCTCCGGGCCCGGGGGGCGTCGTTCTGGGCCGACCTGGTCGCGGCGGTGGCCGCGGCGGAGCTCCCCTACGACGACGAGACGGTCCTGGCCGCGCTGTGGGACCTGGTGTGGGCCGGCGAGGTCACCAACGACACGCTCGCCGCTCTGCGGGCCAAGGTCGGTGGCTCGTCGTCGCGACGTGCCTCGGGGGCGCGGTCCCGTCGGGCCGCGCCGAACCTGCGCCGGGTCAGCCGCCTGGGACCTCCGGCGGGGGCGGGGCGATGGTCGTGTACCGACTCGTGGCGCGAGCCCGTCCCGTCGGACACCGAGTCGGCCACGATCAGGGCGTTGCATCTGCTCGACCGCTACGGGGTGCTCACCCGGGAGATGGCGCTGGCCGAGGGCACCGCCGGCGGGTTCGCCGGGGTGTACCCCGTGCTCAAGCTGCTCGAGGAGCGCGGCCAGGTCCGACGCGGCTACTTCGTCGCCGGGCTGGGGGCGGCCCAGTTCGCCACTCCGGGAGCGGTCGACCGGCTGCGCGTCGCGGGGGCCGAACCGGTCGCAGCCCGCCTCGACGGCGTCGACGACGACGGCACCGACATCGGGGCGCGCACCCCCTGGGTTCCCGACCCGGACCGCTGGGAGGCCGAGCAGCAGCCCGAGGTGCCCGACGCCTGGGTCCTGGCCGCGGTCGACCCGGCCCAGCCGTTCGGCGCCGCGCTGGCCTGGCCCGAGTCGACCGGCCATCCCGCCCGTGCGGTCGGGGCCTACGTCGTCGTCGTCGACGGCGAGGCCTGCGCCTACCTGGAGAAGGGGGGTCGCAGCCTGCTGACGTTCCCGGCGGCCGAATCGCACCCCGAGTGGGTTCCCACCCTGGCAACGCTGGTGGGGGACGGCCGGGTCCGGCGTCTGCGCATCGAATCCGTCGACGGCGCGTCGACCGCCACCTCGCGTTGGGTCGATCCCCTGCGGGCGGCCGGGTTCGTCGAGGGCTACAAGGGCCTCACCCTCGGGTCCTGACCGCGTCCGCCGCCGGCGATGTTGTAGCTGGCGGTCGCTGGGGTGACCTGTGGGCTACAAGTTCGGTGGGGGGCGGCGATGTTGTAGCTGGCGGTCGCTGGGGTGACCTGTGGGCTACAAGTTCGGCGGGGGACGGCGTTGTTGTAGCTGGTGGTCGCTGGGGTGGCTTGTGGGCTACAAGTTCGGCGGGGCTGACAGGATGGCCCGATGCCGGCGTTGAGGACCGAGATCACCGAGATCGTCACAGGCCTCGGCGCGTTGGGCGACGACCTCGACACGGTGCTGACCGCGGACGCGGCGCCCGACGAGCTCCGCAACGTCGACGAGGCGACATGGGCCCGCCTGCGGACCGCTCACCTCGACGGCACCCACCGGGCCGAGATGTTGGCGGCGTGGAACAACGGCCGGGCGCTCCTTCGGGCCTCTGACGGACTGCGGAACCGTCGGCCCGCCATCGTCGAGTGGAAAGGCGGCCACCGCGACCCCGGCGACGAGTCGGTGCCGGCCGATCTGCGCATCGACCACGTCTACCTGATCAGCTGCAAGTACCTCTCCAAAGTGCTGCACAACGCGGCACCGGCCGCGGTGTTCGACCGACTGCTCGCCGGAGGGCCGACCCGCCGGTCCGACGAGAACTGGTTCGACGTCGTGGCCGCGGCCGAGCACCAGCGGCTGTACCAGCTCGTCAGGCGCGCCCACGGCCCCGATCTGGAGCTCCCCGACGGCGTCGAGCTGCCCGAACAGGTTCGCTCGCTGGGCGGCCCGCACCGTGACGTCCTGCGCCGCCAGCTCCCACGCCGGTGGGACCGAGAATGCGCCGCGGCGTACCAGGCCCTCGTCGACGTGACCGCGGAGCGGACCGCCGAGCGGTGGCGGGCCGCGGTCGCCGATGGTCCGGGCCGGGACCGCAGCCTGCTGTGGCGGTTGCTCCGACTCGCGTCGGCGCCGTACTTCGTGCTCGGCACCGGACCGCGGTCGTCGCTGCGGCTGCGGGTCGACACCCCGTGGGACTGGAACCAGGCCTTCGAGCTGCGCCGGTTCGACATCGAGGCCCAGCCCGGCGGTCAGGCCCGGGTCGGCTGGCGGGCCCGGATCCGCTCACGGGCCGACCCCAGGATCGACCGCGGGGCCGACGCCCCGGTCGTCGAGGGGTCGATCGTCGATCGCCGCGCGCTCGGTGCGGGAGAGGTCGAGGTGGCCGGACACGTCGAGATCCGATGGAGCCACGGCCGCTTCGGAGGCCACCCCGAAGCCAAGGTGTACCTGGACACGCCCCACGCCCAGGTCCCCGGCTACCACCCGCTCGTCTGACCCGGGCTCAGCCCGCGCGGTCCCGCGAGATGCCGCCGCCGACATCGTCGACGGCCATCATCGAGTCGATCAGAGCGGTGTGCAACTCGTCGCGGCGCCACCCGTCGTCGGAGCGGTCGGTGGTCTCGGCCGGGTCGCTGTCGAGGTCGAAGACCTGCTCGAACCCGTCGCTGTCGCGGGCGAACCGGGCATCCGCGGTCATCAACGTGCGCATCCGGGCGGGGACGCCGATGAGCCGGGCGATGACCGGCGACACGTCGTCCTCGACGAGCAGATGATCGTGCACCGAGACGGTCGGGTCATCGAGCAGAGGCCGCAGCGACTCGCCGTGCATGCCCCGGTGCCCCCGGAGCCCGCACAGTTCGAGCATGGTGGGCGCGATGTCGAGGCTCGACACCAGCGACGTGCTCCGGGCGGGCCCGAACCCCGGCGCCGCGACCGTCAACGGCACCCGCAGCACCCCTTGGTAGTGCAGGTTCCCCTTCAGCATCAGGGAGTGGTCGCCCATCATCTCGCCGTGGTCGGAGGTGAACACGACGATCGTGTCGTCCGCGACGCCGATCTGCTCGAGGTGGTCGAGGACCCGGCCGACCTCGGCGTCGATGAACTCGATCATCCCGTAGGTGGCGGCGAGCGCCTCACGGACCAGACCGGGGTCATCGACACCGAACGGCATGACCCAGAGCGGTCCGTCGGTGCGGGCACGGATCGCCCGGATGTGCGGCGGGGCGTCGTCGAGGGGGTCGCCGAACGTGTCGGGCGGGGTCATGTCCTCGGCCCGGTGGCGATCGAACCACTTCCCAGGCGGGGTCAACGGATGGTGGGGGTCGGGGAAGGCCATCCACGCCATCCACGGTCGGTCCTGCGACGTCGCCTCGTCGATGAAGGCCAGCGTGCGCTCGGCGACGAACGCCGTGCAGTGCAGCTCGGCCGGGTAGGGCGGGCGGTAGATCTGCCACCACCTGGGGGACCGGCGGTCCCCGGGGCTGTCGGGCCCCATCGGGTGGACGACGTCGTCGCGTGACGCCCCCTTGGCCAGGGCCCAGCGGAGGTGGTGTCCGGCCATTCGGGCACCGTGGTCGGTCGCGAACTCGACGTGGTCGAACCCGTAGTAGTCCGCCGGCGGCGTCGGATCCTCGTCGCCGTCGAATCGCTCGGCGAACTCCCAGCCGTAGACCGAGTTGTCGAACCCGTCGGCGCAGGCGTCGCGGCCGATCCGGGGGACCATCTCGCGGTCGACCGAGAGCTGCAGGTGGGACTTGCCGATCAGCGCCGTGCGATAGCCCGCCTCGCGGAGGGGCCGGACGAAGGTCTCGGCTCCCCACGGCAGCGCACGGTCGTTGAAGATGACCCCGTGGCTGCTCGGCATCCGGCCGGTCAGGATCGACGAGCGGTTGGGGCTGCACACCGGGTTGGCCACGTACGCCCGGTCGAACACCGTCGAGCGGGCGGCCAGCGCGTCGAGGTTCGGGGTGCGCAGGTCGGGGTTGCCGGCGAAGCCGACATGGTCAGCTCGCTGCTGGTCGGTGATGACCACCAGCACGTTGGGCGGCCGTCGGCCGGCCCCCTCGGCGGGTGGTCCGTCGTCCACTGAGGCAGCGGGATCGCGTCGCACGGCGTCGGGCATGAGAGTCGTTGTAGCGGACGACCGGTCGGGCCGGGGCCCGATCGGTTCAGCTCACACCCGACCCAGGACCCGGTCGACCGCGATCTCGATCGCCACGCGGTCGGGGCGTTCCCCCGGGGTCCGGTACCGGGCGGCGTAGCCGGCGACCGCCCGGGCGACCCGTTCGGTGTCGTCGGTGACCTCGACGGTGCCCTCCAGGGTGAGCCACCGTCCGCCGTCGACCTGGCTGACCGCGGCGCGTCCGCCCCGCGTCGCGTTGGCGGCCTTCTGGGACCCGGAGAAGGTGATGATGCGCACCCGCCGATCGGTCGGGTCGTAGGAGAACCCCACCGGGACGACGTGGGGTGAGCCGTCGGCCCGCAGAGTGGACAGGGTGGCGAGGTGACGCTCGGAGAGGAACTCGAGCGCCTCGGCGGACAGGTCGTCGGGTGGGGTGCTCACGACGTCCCGTCTAGTTGCTGGCGATCGCGGCCAGCACGTCGAGGCGAGCGGCCCGCCGGGCCGGAAGCCACGCCGCCACCACGCCGGCCACCGCGGCGATCACCGTGATGGCCACCAGCTGCACGACCGGGAGGTGGTAGGTGACCAGGCCCGGGTTGTCGGCGGCGACGGCCACCGTCAACGCAGCGGAGAACACGACGCCCAGCACGAGTCCCATCAGTGCGCCGAACACGGCGATGATCGCCGCCTCGTAGCGGACGGTACGTCGGAGCTGCCGTCGCGACATGCCGATGGCCCGGAGCAGGCCGAGCTCGCGGGTCCTCTCGAGGATCGACAGCGCCAGCGTGTTGGTGATGCCGACCAGGGCGATGATGATGGCGAGGGCGAGCAGCCCGTACACGATGTAGAGGAACGTGTTGATCGGGCCGGTCTGGGCCTCGACGAACTGCTGGAGGTCCTGCACCGCGACGGTCGGCAGGTCCGCGACCAACGCGTCGAGCTGGTCGCGCAGCTCCGACATGGATGCGCCGTCGGCGCCCTTGACGTAGATCTGGTAGTCGGAGTTGAACAACGGCAGCTGGTTCGCAGCGAAGGTGTCCATCGGCAGCCAGATCGGCGTCTGGCCGAGGCCCTGCTCGAACAGCATCGCCACCTCCAGCTCCTGGCGGCCGGTCGCGCCGAAGTACACCGGGATCGTGTCCCCCAGCCGCCAGCCGCGGGTCTCGGCGTAGTGCTTCTCGACCGCGACGGTTCCCGGGCCGAGGTCGGAGGGGGAGCCGTCGGTGGTGCCGGCGTCGACGACGTCGAACCAGGTGCGGGGGTCCATTCCGAGGACAGCGGTGTCCTCGCCCGGAGGTGCGTCGTCCGGAACGCCGAACGTGCCGGGCGGAACCGTGGTCGCCGTGGCGGCGTTCGCCACCGCCTTGGCGTCGAGCAGTCGCATGAAGCCGAAGCGCAGCGGACTGGCCACCGCCACGTCGTCGAGCGCGGAGATCTTCTCGGTCAGATCCGGAGGGATGGCCCCGAACGAGGTGAGCGACACGGTGGCGACCACGTAGTCGGCGGTGACGGACTGGTCGATCATCTTGTCGGTGGACGCCTTGATCGACGACGCGATCACGGCGATGAGGGTGACCAGCGTGACGCCGATGGTCAGCGCCGCTGCGGTCGACGCGGTGCGCTTGGGGTTGCGCGCCGCGTTCTCACCTGCCAGTCGGGCCGAGACGCCGCCGACGGGACCCATCACACGGGCCAGCAGCCGGCTGAACGGCGAGGCCATCGTCGGGCCGATCACCAGGGCGAACGACACCAGGACCATCACCGCTCCGACCCCGACCATGGCGACGGGACTCGGACCGGTGTCGGCCAGACCCAGGCCGATCAGCGCCCCGCCGACCAGGACCATGAGCACCCCGACGACCATCCGGGACCGCGACAGGTTCGAGCGGTCGATCGACACCTCACCGAGGGCGGCGATCGGTGGTACCCGGGTGGAACGCCAGGCCGGGGCGAGGGCCGACACCACCGTGATCCCCACTCCGACGACCAGGGCGAACACCACGTTGCCGACCCCGGGAAGGGCGGGCGAGCCGGCCATGGTGAACAGGTTCTGGAGTGCGTTGACCAGGAGCATGGCGATGATCACGCCCAACACCAGTCCGAGGACCGACGCGATGACGCCGACGACGACCGCCTCGAGCAGCGAGGCGCCGAGCACCTGGCGACGCCGCGCCCCGACCGCGCGCAGCAGCGCCGTCTCCCGGGTGCGCTGCTGCACCAGGATCGAGAACGTGTTGTAGATGATGAAGATCGCGACGAACAGCGCCACGTAGCCGAACACGCTGACGAAGGTGGAGAGGATGTCGACGAACTTGGAGATCGACTCCTGGTTCTCCTCCACGAACTGCCGGCCGGTGATCACCTGCTCCTGGGGGAGGGCGTCGGCCAGCGTCCGCGCGATCTCACGTTGACCGATGCCGGGTTCGGCCCGCACGGCCACGAAGTTGTACTGACCCGGTTGGCCGGTGATCGCCTGGGCCTCGGCGGTGGTGAAGAAGATCGGCTTGGCGCCGGTCTTGCCCTCTCCGTCGGCCCCCAGGCCGACGACGCCGACCAGCGTGTAGGTCTTCACCCCGCCGGTCAGGGTCGCGACCTTCACCGGATCACCCGGCTTCAGCCCGAGCGTGTCGGCCGAGGTGCCGTCGATGGCGATCTCGTCGTCCGCGGTCGGCCCGCGCCCCTCGCGCACGCCGCCGGTGCCCATGATCGAGTCCTCGACCCAGTTGTAGGTGATCGTCGGGGGTCCGACCCCGCCGCCGAACACCTTGCCCTTGGAGTCGATCAGCTCGTTGCCGGCCGCCTCGACGAAGCCCTGGGCCCGGTCGACGCCGGGGACGCCCTGCACCTCGTCCAGCACCGTTGCCTCCACGGGGGTCCGCAGCGGTTGGCCGAACGGGGTGCTGGTGGTCTTGGGGGAGCGGACGACGGCGTCGACGCCCTGGTACACGTCGGCGACGAGCGAGCGGATCGAGTCGTTGAGGGTGGCCGACAGCAGCTGCGTCCCGGTGAGGAACGCGATGCCGAGCACGACGGCGATCGACGTGGTGACCAGCCGGCGCTTGCGCGCCATCAGGTCCTTGAGGGCGACGCGCAGCACGGGGTCAGTCCCCGAGCTGTTTCATCAGGTCCAGCACCCCGGCGGCGGTCGGATCCGACATCTCGGTGACGATCCGACCGTCGGCGAGGAACACGACCCGGTCCGCGTGCGCGGCCGCTCCGGCGTCGTGGGTGACCATCACGATCGTCTGGTGGAGGTCGGTGACGGCGTGGCGCATGAACTGGAGGATCTCGCCGCCGGAGCGCGAGTCGAGGTTGCCGGTCGGCTCGTCGGCGAAGACGATCTCGGGCCGGCTGGCGAGCGCACGGGCGACCGCCACCCGCTGCTGCTGGCCGCCGGACAGCTCGCTCGGTCGGTGCGACAGCCGGCTGCGCAACCCGACGGTGTCGATGACCTGGTTCATCCAGTTGGTGTCGGGATCGCGCCCGGCCAGGTCCATCGGAAGGGTGATGTTCTCCGCCGCCGACAGCGTGGGGATGAGGTTGAAGGCCTGGAAGACGAACCCGATCTTGTCGCGGCGCAGCTCGGTCAGCTGGCCCTCGGAGAGGTCGTCCAGGTACGTCTCGCCGATGAAGACCCGACCGGAACTCAGCCGGTCCAGGCCGGCCAGGCAGTGCATCAACGTGGACTTGCCCGAACCGGACGGGCCCATGATGGCGGTGAATCGGCTGCGCTCGAAGCTGACCGTCACCCCGTCGAGGGCGCGGACCTCGGTGTCGCCCTCGCCGTACACCTTGTGGGCGTCGATGGCGCCGGCGGCGGCGACCTGGGTGGCGGCGGGCGGGCCGGGCTCGGGCGAGCGCGGCGAGGGGCCGGACGTAGCTGACACGGGTGCTCCTCAGGACGGGATCTGCACACTACCCGTGGCCCGCCGAGGGCCGTCGTTCATTCGGCGGCCAGGGTGGAGCCGCACATGCGCTGTCCCAACGGACCGAGATGGGCGGCGAGCAACCGGGTCCAGTGGTCGCGGACCTCGGGGCGGGCCCGACAGGCGACGCGGAACAACCGACGGGCGTCGCGCCCCTGCTGGAGTCGCACTGCTGCCATCGCCCCTGCGGTCGCGTAGCGGGCGAGCAACCGTTCGTCGGGGATCGGCGTCCGGGCCTGGGCGTCGATGCCCTGGAGGGCCAGGTGGAACTGCATCTCGTCGTCGGTGCGGTGAGCGGTCGAGGGGTCGGGGCAGTAGTCGTGCCACGACAGGAGGAGCTCCGGGCTGTGGAGGACGACCGCTCCGTCGAGCACCGCCAGATCCAGCGCGACCCGGCCGAAGTGGCCGGCGGGATCGACCTCGGCGGCGTGGCCCCGGCCGGCGTCGAGCTCGTCTCCGATCAGGTCGGCCGCGCTCCGGAGGCGGTCGGTGGTGGTGGCGAACGCCCCGGCGCGGAGGCAGGCGGTCGGCCCGCCGCCGTCGACGACGGGGCGGAACTCGCTGATCGTCCCCCGCGGATCGATCTGACGTCCTCCGCAGCTGACGAAGCCGGCCCCCGACCCGTCGGCCAGGCGGCCGATGCGGGCGAGCCATGCGGCGTCGACGTCGACATCGGCGTTGATCACCGTCGCCCACCGGCCCCGAGCCATGCCGAGAGCGTCGCGGTAGGACGGCTCGGCGGTCGCGGTGACGTCGTGATCCGGTTCGAAGATGACGACGCGATCGTCCGCGACGGCGCGGACCGCGTCGAGCGTGCGGTCGGTCGAGCCGAGGTCGACGACGATCAGCTCGAGGTCGCCGAAGGTCTGCGCGAGCACGCCGGCGACGGTCCGGCCGACGACCTCGGCGCGGTCCCGGACCGGGAGCAGCACGCTGAACCGGGGATGACGCACGTCACCATGATGGGCCGTGGCGGTGCCGCGACCGCGGACCGTCAGGGATCGCGGGGCAGCACTCGGTACACCGACACGTCACCGTCGGCGGCCAGCGGTTCGAGCTCGACCCGTCGGCGCAGCTGGTCCCGGGTCCACAGGTGGCCGTACCGGGGCTGCTCGTCGACCCAGACCAGGCACGTCGGGGTGCGCGCCAAGGTGGGGACCAGGCGGTCGAGGTCGTCGACCGGATCGCTCGACTCCAGCCCGGTGCGTCGGGGGCTCCACTCCGACTCCATCGTCGGGTACAGGGCGTTGGGCAGGTTGGACAGGACCCGGCAGCCCTCGGGGACCGCCGCGACGGCGGGGTTGGCCCGGACGCGATCGAAGGTGTCCGACGAGTAGTTGCCGTCGAAGTACGGGTTGCCCATCGCGAACGCCACCACGGCGACGATCCCCGCCGCGATGTTGGCTCCCGCCCAGACCCTCGCCACGATCAGGCCGCGGCCCGGCCAGGCCGGACCGAGGGCGCCGAGTCGGTCGACCAGGAGCAGCCCGCAGGCCATCAGCGGCAGGTAGGCCGGTTCGAGCAGCCGCAGGTCGAGTCGGTTGAGCGCCGTGGTCGACCGCACGTACAGCATGTAGGTCAGGTACCCGACACCGAGCAGCAGGAGCAGCCCGGTGGGTCCGCCGAGCAGTCGCAGGACCCGGGCGGCGACGCTCTCGCCGTCGAGCCGGGTGGCGACGAGCAACCGGACGCCGAGCACCACTGCGGCGATGACGGCGATCACGCCGACGACGGCCCACAGCCGATCGCGTCCGTTGGCGACGCCCGGCAGCAGGAACTTCCCGACGGTGGCGACGATGTCGACGGCGTTGCCGACCGGGCCGCGCTCCGACGGGTAGCGGGGGCCGGTGAAGGTGCCGTCGAGCGCGTGGTTGCGCAACATCCACGCCAGCGGGGCCAGGGTGGCGAGGACGGCGAAGCCGCCGGCCTCGGCGACGCGGCGCCCGAACCGCCGGGGGGTCTCCGCCCCGGGGGGCGGCAGGATCAGCAGCCACAGCGCCACGATCGGGATCAGGTACAGCGCCGCATAGCGAAGGAAGAACGACAGGCCGACGAGCGCAGCCGTCGCGACCAGTGACCAGATGTCACGTCGGTCGCGGAAGCGCAGCAGCACCAGGACGACGGCGACGACCACGACCGAGAAGGCGAAGTCGGTCATCAGCAGGTGGCCGAAGCCGATCGTCGAGCTGCCGAGCGCGACCACCGCGGTTCCGAGCAGGACCAGGTGGTCGTCGTCGAGCACGCGCCGCAGCAGCCGGTGCACCAGGACGACCGCGGCGACGGTCACAGCGGTGTTGAGGGCGATGGCGGCTCCGACCGGATCGAGCGGGGTCACCTTGGCGAGGCCGGCCATCAACGACGGCCACAGGGGCGGCCACACGGTCAGTGGGTGCTCGAGGAAGTACTGCAGGCCGTCGCCGCGCAGCAGCGAGTCGGCGGTGGCCCGGTAGCCGACCCCGTCGTCGCCGACCGCGATGCCTCCGAGGTTGGACACCAGCACCAGGGTCCCGCTGAGGGCAGCGAGCGGCAGGGCCCAGCGATCCGATCGGCGTGCGGCGTCGTGGTGGTCGTGCATCTCGTCGGTGGTCGTCACTGCGCCCGGTCCTGCCCCTCGCGTCGACGCGTCCGCCACCAGCCGGTCACGGCCGCACCAGTGTCCGATGCCGTCGAACCGGACACAAGTCCGGCGCTGCCCTCCGTTCCGCCCCCGTTCTGTAGTGCGAGGACCAGGCGAACGTGTGGATGTCGCACTACAGAACGGGGGAGGGGCGGAGCGATGGGGGAGGCGACCGTATGCTGGGACCGATGGACTGCCCCAGCTGCGGCGCCGCGGGTGCGGCGGGCGCCCGGTTCTGCTGGTCGTGTGGTCAGCCGCTGCGGGCCCCGACCGAGGAACGCCGGGTCGTCACCGTGCTGTTCGCGGATCTGGTCGGGTTCACCGCGCTGTCCGAGCACCTCGACCCCGAACAGGTCCGACGACTGGTCGACCACGCCTTCGAGCGGCTGGTGCGCGACGTGACGTCGTTCGGGGGTCGGGTCGACAAGATCGTCGGCGACGCGATCGTGGCTCTGTTCGGCGCGCCGGTCGCCCACGAGGACGACGCCGAGCGCGCGGTGCGGTCCGGTCTGCGGATGCAGGAGACCCTGGCGGCGATGGCCGACGACGACTGGCTGCCCGATGCGGGTTCCCCGATCGGCCCGGACGGTGGGCCCGTCCCGGCGTTGCGGATGCGGATCGGGATCAACACGGGCGAGGTGCTCGTGGGGGCGTTGCGGGCCGGGGGCGACTACACCGCCATGGGCGACGTCGTGAACACCGCCTCGCGCCTGCAGACGATGGCCGAACCCGGAGAGGTCCTGGTCGGCGGCAGCACCCACGCCGCCACGGCGTCGGTCATCTCCTACGAGTCCCGGGGAGCGCTGGTCCCCCGGGGCCGCGACGGAGCCGTGCCGGTGTTCTCGGCCATCACGGCGGTGCAGCCTCCGGGCTACCGGCCTCGCGCCCGGGTGGAGGCGCCGCTGGTCGGCCGCGGTCCGGAGATGGACGCGCTCACCGACGCCCTGGGCTTGTCGGTCGCCCGAGGGCGCGGTCAGATCGTCCTGATCGTGGGCGAGGCCGGTGTCGGCAAGACGCGCCTGGCCGACGAGCTGGCCCACGTGGCGGCGATCGACCACGGCGTGGCCCACTTCAACGGTCGTTGCGTCCCCTACGGCGAGGCGAACCCGTGGTGGCCGGTCGCCGAGGCCCTGCGCGCCGGCTGTGGTGTCCATCGCGACGATCCGCTGACGGTGGCCCACGAGCGGGTGACCCGGGCGGTGGCGACGGCATGCCGACCGCCCGACCCCGGGTCGGCTGCGCCACCGAACGAGCTGACCGGCGACTCGGAGGAGGCGATCGTCGCCGGCCTGCTGCACCTGATGGGGTACGAGGGCCCGTGGCGGGGGCTCGACGGTCCGGCGGTGCGCGCCGAAGCCACCCACGCGTTGGTGTCGTTCCTCGAGGCGTCGTTGCGCCACGGCCCGATCATGGTGCGGGTGTCGGACCTGCACTGGGCCGACCAGGTGGTGCTCGACCTGATCGACGAGGTGGCGGCCCGTCTGGCGCGCTGTCCCTTCCTGCTGGTGGCCACCGCTCGGGGCGAGCTCCAGGAGCGCTGGAGCCCGAGGGCGGGCCGGTTCAACACCCTGGTGCTCAACCTCGACCCTCTGGACCGGACGGCCTCGGCGCAGCTGCTCGACCTGTTGGCCGGCGCCGAGCTCGATCCGCAGCGGCGATCCACGCTGCTCGACCGATCCGGTGGGAACCCGTTCTACCTGGAGGAGCTCGTCACTCTGGTCGGACCCGCTCCGGCTGCCACCGTGGGGGACCCTCCCGCGGGTGTTCCCGTCGGTGCCGTAGATGACGGGTCCGACCGACCGGGAGCGACCGGGTCGGCGTCGCGATCCGGACCCGGCGTCGGGCGTGGGGAGCTCTCCGGGCCGGCCTCGGACGCCGCTCTGCCCGACACGCTGCGCGGATTGGTGGCGGCACGGATCGACGGCCTGGGCCGCGACGAGCAGCAGGTCCTCGAGGACGCGGCGGTCTGGGGGGCCTCGGGCACCGTCGAGGTGCTCCAGCGGATCGCGACTGCCATGCGATCCGGAGAGGACGTGACCCCCGTCGTGCGGAACCTCGCCGACCAGGACGTCCTCGTCCTCGACGGCGAGGAGTGGTCGTTCCGCTCCGACCTGATCCGCGAGGTCGCCTACGGACGGCTCACCAAGCGCGAGCGTCTGATCCGCCACCTGGGCATCGCCGAGTTCCTCGACCGCAAGTTCCGCGAGGCCGACGCGGACGACGGGACCGTCGACACCGTCACCCGCCACTTCGTCGAGGCGGCCCGACTCGACCGTGACCTGGGGCGTGCCCATCAGGAGCGGGCGGTGGTGGCCCACGCGGTCCGCTGGGCGCTCGAGGCGGCCCGACGGGCCGAGAGCGACGCCAGCTGGGAGCTGGCCCGACGTCTCTACACCCAGGCGCTGGATCTGCTCGACGACGAGTCGGACCCGGTCGCGGTGGAGAGCCGCTTCCGTTGCCTCGTGGGGCGGTCCCGCGTGCGGTCCGAGGTGTGGGACGAGGCCGGGGCCCGGCGCGACGCGGCCGATGCCCTGGAACTGGCCGACAGTCTCGGTGACCCCGCGGACCGGGCGGTCGCCCTGCTCCGGCTGGGAACCGCCGCGGCTCGTGCCGGTGACTCCGAACGGGCCGAGGTCGAGCTGTCGGAGTCGATCCGGATCTTCGAGGAGACGGGCGATCTCCAGGGTCAGGCCGAGGCGCTGCGCGAGAAGGGGTTGGCCGCCCTGCTCCGCGGCGATTCCCGCGGTGCCGAGGACCCGATCGCGGCGGCCCTGGACGCCTTCCGCTCCGTCGGCGACCGTCGGGGCGAGGCCTGGTGCCTCCAGAACCTGGCGTGGATCGCCCTGTCGGACGGCCGGCCGGTCGCCGCCGCCGAGTTCGTCGCCGCCTCCGAGGAGGCGTTCCGCGAGGTGGGCGATCGTGGGGGGCTGTCGTGGGCGCAGGGACTGGCCGCGTTCTGCCGCCTGGGCGAGGGCGACCTCGACGCGGCGGGCGAGATCGCGGGTCGGATCCTCCGCGAGAGCGAGCGTCGCGGCGACCGGTTCGGCGTGGGGATGATGCTGACCGCCCTGGCCCACGTCGAGCTGTGGCAGGGCCGGGCCCGGGCCGCGGCGGCCTCGGCGGAGCGGGCGGTGACGGCGTTCGCGTCCTCGACCGAGCTCGCCGGCACGGTCGGGCTCGAACAGGCGATGGCCATCGCGGGTCGGGCCGAGATCATGGCCGGCAACACCGGGAAGGGTCGGCACCTCCTGGCCGAGGCGGTGCGCTCCGGTCCAGGTGGTGCGCCGAGCGTGTACGCGTCCGGCGTCGCGCTGGTGACCGACGTCCAGCTGGGTCGGCCCGAGCGGGTGGTCGCGTTGGATCCCGACCTCTGGAGCGTGGCGGCGGGCTCCGGGCGCCGAGGGGACCAGGACGCGGCGCTGGCGCTGGCGCTGGCTCAGTCCGGACGTGTCGCCGAGGCGGTGCGGCGTGCTGACGCCGCCGTCGGAACCGATCCGGACCACGGGTACGTCGTGGCGTGCGCGGCGCTGGTCGCGGCCGCGGCCGGAGATCACGAGCGGGCTCGCGAGAGGGCGCTCCGGGTGCTCGGGCTGGCCCGGGCCACCTATCTGGACAGGGTGTGGGCCCGGATCGTCCTGGCCCTGGTGGCGCCGGGGGAGGGTGGGGTCGACCAACTGGACCTCGCCGACGGTGAGATCGGTCCGGGCGAGGACGTGGTGGCGGTCGCGCTGGTCGACCTGGCACGACTGGTCCTCGACGCCCGAGGCGAGGACCGATGGCGACAGGCCGACGGGGTCGAGCCTCGCGGGCTGGACCTCGGGGGATCCGAGGTCGGGCGCAGGCTGTGGGAGCTCGGGCTCGACGACACCCGCTGGGCCGACCTGTTCGTGGCCGCGGTCACCGCTGGCGACCTGGCGGCTCCCGCTCCGTGACGCGGCTGCGGGACGAGCCCGTGGGCCCGCCCCGCAGTCGAGGTCGATGGAGCTCCGCTGCGCGTCAGCCGGGCTGGGGCACGTAGCGCAGGTAGGGCTTCTCCTCGCGCCAGCCGTCGGGGTAGATCGACTTGGCCTCGTCGTTGGGGATGGCCGGCGAGATGATGACCTCGCCGCCCTCGGTCCAGTTGGCCGGGGTGGCCACCTTGTGGTTGGCGGTGAGCTGCAGCGAGTCGATGACCCGGAGGATCTCGTCGAAGTTGCGCCCGGTGGAGGCGGGGTAGGTGAGGATCAGCTTGACCTTGTCGTCGTCGCCGATGATGAACACAGAGCGCACCGTCAGGGTGTCGTTGGCGTTCGGGTGGATCATGTCGTAGAGGTCCGACACCTTGTGGTCGGGGTCCGCGATCAGCGGGAAGTTCAGGGGCACGCCCTGGGTCTCCTCGATGTCGCCGGCCCAGCCCCGGTGGTCCTCGATCGGGTCGACCGACAGGCCGATGACCTTGACGTTGCGCTTGGCCCACTCGTCCTTCAGCTTGGCCACGGTCCCGAGCTCGGTCGTGCAGACCGGGGTGTAGTCCTTGGGGTGGCTGAACAGGACGGCCCAGCTGCCCTTCTTCCAGTCGAGGAAGTCGACGGTTCCCTCGGTGGTCTCGATGCTGAAGTCGGGGGCGCTGTCGCCGAGTCGGATGGCCATCTGCGGATCTCCTCTGATCGCGTGATTGATTCCAGACCAAACTAGTCGGGTATTCGGACGGCCGACAACGCGCCCGCTGGGCGGGCACGCGTCGAGGCGCCGGCCGGTCCCGCCTCGATGGTTGCGAACATCTGCAAGCAATCCCTTGACGGAGTTCGCAGGCGCTTGCTACAGTAAGCACCGAAGAGCGGTGAGCAACCACACCGCGCCGATCCCGACATCCCGACCGGAACCGGACGGGATCAGACCGTGGAGGTCAACCATGGACAACCTGCTCGATCCCGTCACCGACATCCAGGACAAGGTCGTCGACGGTGTGAAGCGCACCAAGCAGCCGATCGCCGACGCCGTGGCGACCGTCGTCGGTCTGGTCCTCGACCAGGTCCCCTCGGTCCCGGCCCTGCCCTACGCGGAGCTGTTCCCGACCCCGCTCGAGGTCATCGACAACCAGGCCAAGTTCGCCACCAAGGTCGTCAACGCCACCAAGACCGTCGCCACCGCCGCGGCCAAGTCGGCAGCTCCTCTGACCGATCAGCTCCTCGACCGCACCGCTCCGGTGTCGGCGGTCAAGGCGGCCTGATCCCACAGATCTGGTCCGGAACTGTCCCCCCTGGTTCCGGAGACCAGTCACCGCCACGACACCCCCCTGGCGTGAGCGGTTGAGAGCGGCGGGCCCGAAAGGGCCCGCCGCTCCGCGTTCAAACTGCAGGGCTGAGAGCGCCGGGACGGGCGGGGAACCGGCGGATCCGGGTCAGTCCGTCGTCGCCGACGGCGCGGCCGGTGCGGTGGGGTCCTGGTGCCGGTCGCCGTACCGGGCCGACTTGCGGCGTAGGAACGGCGACTCGATGAACCGCCAGGACAGCTCGGCGACGCCCATGCTGGCGACGACCAGGACCACCAGTCGCACCAGCAGGGCCGCCGTGCCCGCGGGCTTGGGGGTGAGGATGTTGAGCACCTCGTGCCAGAGGTACAGCCCGTAGGCGCGCTTGCCGATCCACACCGCCAGCGGGAGCGACAGCCACCGGGCCGGGCCGACCCGGGGGTTCAGGTGGATCCACAGCACCGCGAAAGGGATGCCGGCGAGCGCCAGGTTGAACCCGATGCTGCCGAACGGGTCGAAGGCGCCGACGCGGCCGGCGAGCAGGAGCTCGGCCACCAGCACGAGCGTGCCCAGCGCCGCCGCGGCGTCGAGCCATCGGCGCCGCGGAGCGCCCGGCTCGGACGCGACCAGGGCGTAGCGGCGCACGACCACGGCCAGCAGGCAGCCCACCAGCAGCTGGTCGAAGCGCATCGCCGAGAACCGGTACAGGACCTCACCGACGTACGTCACCCCGGTCCCGACGAACGGATCGTCGTGGGTCCAGTTCACCCCGACCGCCTCGCCCGACAGGCGCACGAGCACCCAGAAGCCCGCCCCCGCCGACGCGGCCGCGATCAGCGTCCGCTGGCGGGCACGTGAGCGCAACCCGAGGAGCAGCAGGAACGGCCAGAAGAAGTAGAACCACTCCTCGACCGACAGGGACCACAGGTGGAACAGCACCCGGGGGGAGTCCGGCGTGGCGAATCCGAACAGGCCCAGGAAGATCTGGTACGAGTACAGGGCCGCGGCCCCGAGCTCGGCCCACACCGACGGGTACTCGGCCCCGATGAAGATCGCCGCGACCGCCACCAGCCCCAGCAGCGTGTACATGGCCGGGAAGAGGCGCAGGACCCGTCGGTGGTAGAAGCCGCGGAGGCTGACCGCACCGGTGCGGTTCTGCTCGTCGAGCAGCAGGCTGGTGATGAGGAACCCTGACAGCACGAAGAACACGTCGACGCCGATGAGCCCACCGGCGAAGTACTCGGCTCCGAGGAAGTGGAACGCCATCACCGCGAGCACGGCGACCGCCCGGATGCCGTCCAGCGCCGGCTCGTAGTGCAGCGGTTCGGCGTCGACCCGGATGGGTCCGACGGCGTCGGGGGCGGCGGCGCGGGACCCACGCCCGGTGGCGTCGTCGGTGTCCATCGATCAGCTGTCGGCGCCGCGGTCGGCAGGCAGGTCAGCGGCAGGCCGATCCGGGGCGGGCAGGTCCGGGGCGGGTCGGTGGTGCCGGGGGTGGAGCGGTCCGGGTCCCGGGTCGCGGATCTCGCCGCCGGCCATCTCGGAGCGCATCCGGTCCTGCGGAGCGGTGAAGCGGGTCTCCTTGATGCGCAGGAACCGGCGTTCGATGTAGCGGTAGCTGAGCAGGCCGGCGACGACGCCCAGCCCGGCTGCCACCAGACCGATGGCGAGCTTGCGCACGCCGTAGCTCGACTCGATCGCAGCCAGGAACGGCAGCAGCACCGGGATGTGCCACAGGTAGATGCCGTAGGAGCGCTGCCCCAACCACTGGGCGGGCTGCCAGGCGAGACCCCGGGCGGCCAGGGACTGCTGACGGAAGTACAGGTCGAGGATCATGGGGACCAGACCCCACAGGGCGATCTGGTACCCGACGCTGCCGAACATGGTGAAGAACGGGAACCGGGTGGCGAACAGCAGGGCGGCGACGAACAGCGCCCAGCCGGCGGCACCGAGGACCCCGATGATGCGCCGGACCTGATCGGTCAGGGGTCGGGGGATCGCCCGGGCGACGAACGCGGCCAGGCAACCGCACACGATCATGTCGGGGCGCACCGCGGCGATCCGGTAGAGCACCCCCTGCCAGCTCAGATGGTCCTCGTCGACGAAGTGGGCCTCGAGCCCGTCCCAGGTGACGACGTGCTGGAAGCTCATCCGGATCGTGACGAAGATCGCGATGAAGACCAGGCAGCCGATGATCAGGTTGCGGTCCGAACGCCGGGTCCCCCGCTTGAGGGACCGCTTCAGGATCATGGGCCAGAAGAAGTAGAACTGCTCTTCGACCGTGAGGCTCCACGTGTGGCCGATCGCCCCGATGGTGGCGGGGAAGAAGGCGGCGACCAGGAAGTACACGTAGAGGCTGGCGGCGAGGGACTCGACCCACCACAACCCGGCGTTCTCGAGCGCGTCGGGCGCCAGGATCTGCACCGCCAGCATCAGGACGGTGAACACGGCGATCATGGCGTACATGGCCGGGAACAGCCGCAGGGCGCGGCGGCTGTAGAAGCGGCGCATGTCGATGGTGTTGCTGCGGTTCTGCTCGTCGAGCAGCAGCGACGTGATCAGGAAGCCGCTGGCCACGAAGAACCAGTCGATGATGATCGGCGACCCGGGCAGCAGCTTGGCGGTGACCCCGGCGTGGTACAGCACGACCTGGAGCACGAAGATCCCGCGGAAGCCGTCGAAGGACGGGATGTGACCCAGACGGGGGGCGTCGACCCGGACCAGGCGGGCGGTGTCGGTCACGGTGCGGTCCAGTCCACTGTCGTGCAGGCGGCTGTCGTGCGGGTGGCTGTCGTGCGGGTGGTCGTCGCATCGGGCGCGACCGTGGGGCCGTCCTCGGCCTGCTCCCTCATGGATGCGCCCCGCATGTGCCCCGGTACCCGGTCCCCGATGTCGACCACCCCCGAGCCCTCGACCCGGAACCCGTCAACGGTACCGACGTCGACCGGGGCTGTCCACGGACGCGGACGGACGGCGACCGGGGGCTGCGGTCTCAGACGTCGAGCGCTTCGCGGTCGACCAGGTCGGAGTTCTCGAGCAGGTACTGGCGTCGCTTGGCGACGTCGTTGCCGAAGAGGGTGTCGAACAGCTCGGCGGCGTCGGCCGCGGCCTGGGCGTCGTCCATGGTGAGTCGGCGCAGGATGCGGGTGCCGGGATCCAGGCAGGTGACGGCGAGCTCTTCGACGTCCATCTCGCCCAGGCCCTTGAACCGCACCCACTGGAGGTTCTCGGCCTTGCGGTTGCCCCGGGTCAGCTCGTCGGTGAGGGCGAGCTTCTCCTCTTCGGAGAAGGCGTGGATGGTCCGGTCGCCGACCTTGACGGTGTACAGCGGGGGCTGGGCGGCGAACACCCGGCCGTCCTCGAGCAGCGGCCGCATGTAGGCGTGGATCAGGGTGAGCAGGAGGCAGCGGATGTGGCTGCCGTCCACATCGGCGTCGCACAGGATGATGATGCGGCCGTAGCGGGCGTCCGCGAGCTTGAAGTCCTTGCCCGAACCCGCGCCGATGGCGGTGAACAACGCCTGGGCCTCGGCGTTCTCGACCACCTGCTTGAGGGTGGACTTGCCGGCGTTGACCACCTTGCCGCGCAGCGGCAGCACCGCCATGTACTCGGCGTTGCGACCCGCCTTGGCCGGACCCGCGGCCGAGTCGCCCTCGACGATCAGCAGCTCGGCGTCGGGGCCGTGGACCCGGCAGTCGGCCAGCTTGTCGGGCATGCCGGCCGAGCTGAGCGCGGACGCCTTGCGGCGCGCCTCGAGGTTGGCCTTGGTCTGCACCCGGGTGAGCACCGCCTGGGTCAACTTCTCCCGCAGGGCGTTGACGTGGGTCTTCTTGCCGCCGCCGTCGATCCAGTTGCCGAAGTTGTCGCGAACGACCTCGTAGACGATGGAGCCGATGGCGGGGGTGCCCAGCTCCTGCTTGGTCTGGCCCTTGAACTGCGGTTCGGGGAACGTCACCTTGACAGCGGCGACCAGGCCCTCCTGGACGTCGGACTTCTCGGCGCGGTCCTTTCCTGACTTGGAGAGCTTGGCCAGCTTCTTGGCCCCCGAGAGCAGGGCGTCGTTGGCGACCTTGGTCAGGGCCCGGTCGAAGCCCGACACGTGGGTGCCGCCCTCGGTGGTGGGGATCGTGTTGACGAAGCTCGACAGCACGGTGTCGTAGCCCTTGACCCAGCGCAGGGCGACGTCGACGGTGCAGGTCCGTTCGACCAGGCTCATCTTGCCGTCGACGGGGATCTTCTCCTCGAAGGTGCCGACGCCGTGCAGGGTGACGACATCGGTGACCGGCTCGCCGATGCTCAGCGTCTCGACAAGGTCGGCCAACCCGCCCCGGGCCAGGAACTCCTCGGGTTCGCGTCCCGGGGCGCGCTTGTCGACGAGGCGGACCTTGAGCCCCGGCACCAGGAAGCAGACCTGGGCGCAGTGGTCCCGGACGAGCTCGGAATCGATGGAGAGCCCCGGGTCGAAGATGTCGAGGTCGGGCCAGAACCGGACCCGTGTTCCGGTGCGCTTGGGTGGGACCTTGCGGACGACCTCGAGTCCGGAGCCCGCCTTGAAGTGGCCCTTGGCGTCGACGCGGCCGGGGACCCGGTGCACGAAGGTGAGCCGGTGGGTGGCGCCGTCGCGGTCGACCTCGGCCACCAGCTTGGACGCCAGGGCGTTGACCACCGACGCGCCGACGCCGTGGAGGCCCCCGGAGGCCGAGTAGGCGCCTCCGCCGAACTTCCCGCCGGCGTGCAGCTCCGTAAAGACGATCTCGAGCGCGGTGCGCGTGCCGTCCTTCTTGCCGATGGGGATGCCGCGACCGTTGTCGGCCACCTCGACCGACCCGTCGCGGTGGAGGGTGACCTCGATCAGGTTGGCGTGACCGGCGGCGGCCTCGTCGACCGCGTTGTCGATCAGCTCCCACACCAGGTGGTGCAGCCCCTCGCCTCCGGTGCCGCCGATGTACATGCCCGGGCGCTTGCGCACCGCGTCGAGGCCTTCGAGAAGCTGGATGCTCTTCTCGTCGTAGGTGTCGGATCGGTTGGTGGCGGGGGTCTTCGCGGCAGCCATGGCGGTTCCGAGTCTCCCACGGTGCGCTGACATCGCCGCTCATCCGTGGTTGCCGTCCCCCTCGCCCGGCGCGTCCGGGAAGTGACTACCGTCACCGCATGACCGACTCCTCGCCCCCGCCGCTGGTGCTCGACGACCTGGCCGCACCCCGCTTCGGGCCCGAGGCGGCGGAGGTCATGGCCCTCGGAGCGGCGCTGGCCGACGACGTCGAGCTGGCGCCCGGTCGCCTCGTCGACGACGCGATCGCCAAGGCGGGCGGGCTGGACGACTTCGGGCCCGACGGCTGGCAGGAACCGCTCGAGGTGATCTGCCGGGCCTACCGGACCGAGGCCGGCCTGTCGCGGTTCGGCACCGTCAGCATCCACGCCCAGCTGGTGCAGCTGCTCGCCAACCGGCTGCTGATCGCCGAGGTGATCCGCCGCCACCCGCAGGCGCTCGAGGAGGAGGTCCGGGCGCCGATCGTGATCGCCGGGCTTCCCCGCACCGGGACCACGCATCTCCACAACCTGCTGTCGGCGGACCCGTCGCTGCGGTTCCTGCCCTACTGGGAGTCGATCGAACCCGTGCCCGCCGCCGGCGAGCCGATGTTCGGCGACGGCAACCTGGCCCCGCGGACCGCGCGGTGCGACGCCGCGATCGACATGGCCGAGATGTGGACCCCCGAGCTGCGCCGCATGCACGAGATGTCCACGTGGCACGCCCACGAGGAGATCCACCTGCTCGCCATCGACTGCTCGTCGATGTACTTCGACACGCTCGCCGTGGTCCCGTCGTGGCGCGAGTACTACCGGTCCCAGGACCAGACCCCGCACTACCGCTACCTGCGGACGGTGCTGCAGGTGCTGCAGTTCCTGCGCGGCGGCGACCGATGGGTGCTGAAGTCGCCCCAGCACCTCGAGCAGTTCGGCCCGCTCAGCACGGTGTTCCCCGACGCGACCGTCGTCGTCACCCACCGCGATCCCGCCGAGGTGGTGGTGAGCATGGCGACGATGATCGCCTACGTCGCCCGCGTGCACGTCGAGGCGCCGGACCCGGTGGCGATCGGGAGGCACTGGAGCGGGGTGCTCGTCGAGATGCTCGGCGCGTGCGTCTCGGATCGCGGGCTGTTGGCCGATGAGCGGAGCACCGACATCCGCTTCGAGGACTTCATGGCCGACGAGGCGGCCACGGTGTCAGCGGTGTACCGGCTCGCGGGACAGCCGCTCGACGGTCGGGCCGCCGCGGCGCACGCCGAGTACCTGGCCGGTCACCGCCGCAACCGGCACGGACGGGTGCTCCACGACGCGGCGGCGGTCGGGATCGACCGCGACACGCTGTCGGCGGCGACCTCGGACTACCGGGACGCCTTCGGGGTCTGATCCGGAGCCGTCACCGGCTGCAGCACCCGATCGTCGGAACGGTCGGTGCTGCAGCCGGATCGGGTTGGTTCAGCTCCTCAGACGGTCCCGGTGCAGTCGCCGGTGGGGGTGACGTTCCACGGGTCGGCGTCGACGCCCGCGGTGGTCTGGCTGGCGCCGGGGCTGTTCGGTCCCGCCACGTCGCCCCACCAGTTGCACTCCGCGGTCAGGTCGTTCGGGCGGGGTCCCCCGGCCTCGTTCCAGCGGACCCCGATCTTGGCGAGCGCGGGGTCGAAGCCCCAAGGTCCGCCGTCGAAGCTGTTGCCGGTGATCGTGGCCGGAACGACGGTGGATCCGCACGCTCCGGCGACGAAGTAGTACAGGCCGGTGCGGTTGTCGGTGAACGTGTTGCCGGTGAACGCGTTGGGGTCACCGGCGACGTTCGTGCCGTCGCACACCTGCAGGAACACCGCCGAGCTGAACCCGGTGAAGGTGTTGTCGGCGATGGTGTTGCCGCCCTCGGTGATCACCATCGCGGCCGGGTAGCTGTCGTCGGTCCAGCCGGTGGCGTCGAACTCGTTGCCCGACACGGTGACGGTCCCGGGCATCGGCCCGCCGGGGTACTCCGAGATCCAGATCGCCCGGTTGGTCACGTGGGTGAACGAGTTGCCCGTGATCGTGGCCGAGTCCACCGGGTGCGCGGCGCTGTCCTGGTCGACGTCCATCGGGCTGCGGAAGTCGGTGAACGAGTTGTTCTTCACCTCGTAGGTGCCCGAGCGGATCATCAGAGCTGCGTCGGTCATGGTCGTGCACGTGTAGTCGCAGTCCGGCACCCACGGTCCGCCGTCGAAGCGGTTGTTGATCACCTTCACGTCGTTCCCGCCGAACAGCGCGACCAGGTGGTGGGTGGCCGGCGCGATCAACGCCGCGTCGCCCTGGGGGTCGATGGTGAAGCCGTCGACGGTGACGTCGTTCGCTCCGTCGGGGGTCGGGTGCGGCTCACCGGGGGTGCGGAAGCCCTTGACGATGCTCTCCGGGCCGCGGGCGACCGGTTGGGCGCCGTCGCTCTTGCCGGCGTTGGCGCCCTCGAACACCAGCGGCTTGGTCACGATGACCAGTTCGGGGTACGTGCCCGCCGCGACGTGGATCGTGTCGCCGGCCACCGCCTGGGTCTGCGCGTAGGTGATGGTGGCGCACGGTGACGCGCTGGCCGAGCAGTTGCCGGTGTCGACCCCGGTCGGGGCGACGTAGCGGCCGTCGTCCGCCGGTGGAGGTGTTCCCGGATCGCCCGAACACGCGCTGAGGCCGATCGTCGCGACCACGGCCGCGCCGATCAGGAGTGATCTGATCTTCATGGTTCCCCCTCTGCCGTCGGCCCCACGCCGACTCGGGGGAATTGTTACCAGACCCAGGGGCCGGGGTGCCGGGAAGCTGACCCGTGGGACCCGGGACCGGGTCAGCCCCCACCCATCGCGGCGGCAGCCCGTCGGGCCATCTCCGCCGAGTCGACGTCCTCGATGTGGGTGGCGATGCTCCAGCGGTGACCCCACGGATCGACGATCGCCGACATGCGGTCCCCGTAGAACTGGTCCTCGGGCTCGCGCACCGCGGTCGCGCCCGCCGCGATCGCCCGGGCGAAGACCTCGTCGACGTCGTCCACGTAGATGCTCAGCATCACCGGCGAGCCGCCGACGGTCGTCGGGCCGAGGTTGCCGGCCTCGGGGTACTCGTCGGAGATCATCAGCAGCGAGCCGCCGAGCTCGAGCTCGGCGTGTCCGACGCGACCGTCGGGCATGGTCATCACGTCGCCCCGCGGGGCGAAGCCGAGCACGTCGCAGTAGAAGCGCATGGCCTCGGTCGCGCCGTCGACGGCCAGGTACGGCGACAGACGCGGGTAGTTCTCGGGAACGGGTCGAGCGGTCATGGTGGCGCCTCCTGGGTGGTGGCTCCCAGTCAACACTCCGGCCGGGGTCGACGGGGGCGGGCCCGAGGGATCTGGCCGACCGGACAGGACCACCGCGACGGTGGGGCCGCGTCTCCGGGCCGCTCCGTCGGAGCGATGCTCACGCCCCGCCGAGGTGGATCACCTCGGCGGTCACCGGATCGGGGGTGTTGGTCGGATGGAACCAGCGGAACCAGATCAGGCCGTGGCGGTGCCCCTGCGTGCGGACCCAGTTGCGGTGGCCGGGGTCGGACTCGCTGATCACGATCTCCCAGGACCCGTCGGGATCGTGGTCCACCTGGAACCCGTTGATGGTCACGCGATCGTGGTCGTAGTCGAAGGTGTGCAGGAACGGGTTCCACAGGCACAGGTTCCAGAACGCGCACTGCGGTGACCGGCCCCGCAGCACCAGGGCCTGGTCGTCGTCCAACCGGTAGTTGCCCATCGCGTAGGCGGCGTCGCCGGCGGCCCACCCGAAGGTCTCCGACGGGACGGGGTACGGGTCCGCGACCGTGTTCGGCTCGGCCAGCACCACCGGCACCATCTGGGCCTGCTCGCGCAGCCATGTGAGCGCAGCGCGGTAGCGGCGGGCCTCGGACTCGTCGGTGCGACGCCAGTCGCCGGGATCGCCCACCAGGTCGATGTGCCACTCCATGCGTCGGCCGACGGTCGGCTCCGCCAGGTAGTCGCGGGTGATGGCGGCCACGGCGTCGGGTTCCAGTCGGAGCCACACCCGGGGCGGGGTGCCGGGGTCGGGTCGTGGCGGCGGGTCCGCCGACAGCCACACCTCGAACTCCTCGGCGGTGCCGTCGGGATCGACGGCGCGCACGTCGTGGTCGTTCACGGTGGCGACGATGCGCTCGGAGTAGCGACCGTCGTCGGGGCCGCCGTACACGGTGAGCGAGAAGTACGCCGCGTCGCCCCGACGCGCCCGCACCCGGTAGGTCCGGGTCGGATCGATCGGCGCGTACTGGTAGTAGGCGTCCGCGTTGTCGCCGCCCCACTTGCGGTTGGCTCCGACGATGTCGGTGAAGCGGGGGGCGGTGACGTCGCCCCACAGGAAGACGTCGAGGCCGACCGACAGGATGGAGAACATCCAGCGGTATCCGTCGAGAACCGTCGGCAGGTCGCTCTGGGCGCGATCGCCGGACAGGAACCGCTGGTCCAGTCCGGCGAGCGCCTCGATCAGCTCGCCGACGGCCGCGGCGGTGAGCGGGGCGGGATTGGTGGGCACCGGGTCGATCGCGTCGTCGGTCACCGCCGAAGTTGAGCAGAGGTGGGCCCCTTCGTGAGCTGCATCCTGGCTGCAGTTCGTGCCGGAGCCTCCTGAACCGCAGCCAGAGACGGCTGGGGCGGCGCCTGGGCTACCAGCGGCCGGTGCCGACCCCCAGCCAACGGCGCTTGGTCGCCTTGGACGCCAGGTCCCGCCCGGTGGCGTGCAGGGTCAGGGTCTCGGGGGTCGGGTCCGGCTTGGAGGGGGCGTCCTCGGTGCCGACGACGACGAGCACCCCGACGTCGGTGCCGACGTAGGCCCACTCCAGGCGCTTCTCGTTGCGGAACTTCGTGATGCGCAGGCCGCTGGTGTTGCGGCCCTTGGTGGGCAGCTCGGCGGCGTCGGTGACCTTGGCGGTCTGGGAGTCCGACACGGTGAGGACCACCGCACCCGGACCGGCGATGCCCGCCCCGACGACGACCGCGCCGTCGGACAGCTTCATCCCGGCGACGCCACCGGCTCCCGGCCCCTGGACCGGGACGGAGGCGGCCTCGCAGCGCAGGACCTGTGCGTTGGAACCCACGGCCACGACATCGGTGCCGTCCGCCGCCAGGGTGGCGGCCACCACCCGGTCCTGGGGCTTGAGCTTGATGGCGGGCCGTCCGGCGGTGACGCCGAGGAGGTCGGCGGCGGTGACCCGTTTCATCACCCCCTGGGCGGTGACGAGCAGGACCGGAGGAGCGTCGCCGTCGGGGCCGGCGCCCCCGGCGACCAGCGTCAGCACCTCCTCTCCCTTGTCCAGGGGGACCAGCTCGCCGAGGGCCACGCCGCGGGAGCGGCCGGTCACCTCGGGGATGGTCGCGACCGACAGCGGGAACACCCGTCCCCGGGAGGTGACCGCGGCCAGGCGCGAGTGCGTGGTGGTCGCCACCCGTTGAGCGATGACGTCGTGGCGTCCCGGTGTGGCGGGCCGGGGGCCGCTGACGGGCTCCTGGCCGATCATGCCGGTGGTGCTGAGCGCGACGACGCACGGCTCCTCGGTCCGGTTCGCCGCCTCCTCGGCCTCGGCCTCTTCCAGGGTGACGTCGTCGAGGTCGTCGGGTGACACGATGCGACTGCGACGCTCGGTGCCGTAGTTGCCGACCATCTCCTCGAGCTCGCTCAACACGATGGTCCGCTGGCGGCGGTCCGAGGCGAGGATCTTCTCGAAGTCGTCGATGCGGCCCCGCAGCTCGCCGGCCTCGGCCTCGAGCTCCAGCTTGGCGAGCGCGGTCAGACGTCGCAGCTGCATGTCGAGGATGTGCACCGCCTGCACCTCGGTCAACGACAGCTCCGCCATCAGCCGGTCCCGGGCCTCGGCTGCGTCCTCGGAGCTGCGGATGATCGACACGACCAGGTCGATGGCGTCGAGCGCGATGAGCAGGCCCTCGACCAGGTGCAGTCGCCGGCGGGCCTTCTCGAGTCGGAACTCGGTGCGGCGGCGCACGACGTCGAGACGGTGGTCGATGTAGTGCTGGCACAGGTCGTACAGGCCGAGCGTCCGCGGCGTGCCGTCGACGAGCACGACGTTGTTGATGCCGAAGGTGTCCTCCATGGGCGTCAACCGGTACAGCTCGGTCAGCACGGCCCGGGCGTTGGCTCCCGGACGCAGCTCGATCTCGATGCGCAGCCCGGTGTGGCGATCGGACGTGTTCTTGACGTCGGTCACCAGGGGCAGCTTGCCGTTGCGCATCAGCTCCTGGATGCGCCCCACCACCCGTTCGGGGCCGACCAGGTAGGGGAGCTCGGTGACGACGATGCCCTGGCGGGCCCGGGTCAGGTCGACGACCTCGGCGGTCGCCCGGACCCGGACGCTGCCCCGGCCGGTCTCGTAGGCCTCGGCCAGACCGTCGTCGACGATGACGCCCCCGGACGGGAAGTCCGGCCCGGGTAGCGCGGCCATCAGCTCGGCGGTGGTCGGCTTGGGCCGCCGCTTGGTCATCACCAGCTTGATGGCCTCGAACACCTCGACCAGGTTGTGCGGCGCCATGTTGGTCGCCATCCCCACCGCGATGCCGGAGGTGCCGTTGACCAGGAGGTTGGGGAGCCGGGCCGGGAGGTAGGTCGGCTCGGAGCGCTCGCCGTCGAAGGTCGGGCGGAACTCGACGGTCTCCTCGTCGATCTCGGCCAGCATCTCCATGGCCGCCTCGGTCAGGCGGCACTCGGTGTAGCGGTAGGCGGCCGGCGGGTCGTCCAGCGACCCGAAGTTGCCGTGCGGGTCGACCAGGGTGATGTTGCGCCCGAAGGACTGACCCATGCGCACCAGCGCGTCGTAGATCGCGCCGTCGCCGTGGGGGTGGTACTTGCCCATCGTCTCGCCGACGACGTTGGCGCACTTGCGATGGGGTCGGTCAGGACGCATCCCCATGTCGGCCATGGCGTGCAGGATGCGGCGCTGCACCGGCTTGAGCCCGTCGCGCACGTCGGGGATGGCCCGCGACGTGATGACCGACAGCGAGTACGCCATGAACGACTCGCCCAGCTCCTTCGTGACGGGGACCTCGATGACCTCGCGGGCGTACCCACCTTCGAACAGTTCGGTCTGACGTGGCATGGGGACCATTCAAGCCGCGGTCGGTGACGGTGACGGGCGACCACCCCGACCCGGGGTGAATCCGGTTCGGTCCCTGTGGGACCATGGAGCCCATGGCTGTGACGACCGATGGTGCCCCCTCCGCTTCCGCGTCCTCGGACGGCCCCTGGCTGGGTGACGCGTGCTCCCTGGTCGACGCGTTCCGGGCCGGGGAGCGGTCGCCGGCCGAGGAGCTCCAGGCGACGCTCGACGCGATCGCGGCCAGCGACCTGAACTGCTTCTCGTTCCTCGACCCCGAGCGGGCGTTGGTCGCGGCGCGGCAGGCGGACCTGACCAAGCCGTTCGGTGGCGTGCCCGTCGGCATCAAGGAGCTCGAGCAGGTGCAGGGGTGGCCCGACACGGGCGCGTCGCTCGTGTTCAAGGACCAGGTCGCGTCCTTCACCTCCGAGACGACCCGTCGCTTCATCGAGGACGGCGGCGCCAACCCCGTCGGGTTGACCACCGCGTCGGAGTTCGGCGGACTGAACGTCAGCGTCACCAAGCTCAACGGCGTGTGCCACAACCCGTGGCGGTACGGGCGCACCGTCGGTGGGTCCTCCGGCGGGTCCGCCTCCGCGGTCGCCGGTGGGCTGGTGTCGATCGCCAGCGGCGGTGACGGTGGCGGCTCGATCCGGATCCCCGCCGGCTACACCGGCCTGTTCGGGATGAAGGGGACCTTCGGTCGCATGTCGCGGGGTCCGCACGCGTTCTCGCGTCCGAGCACAGTCGTCAACGGTTGTCTGGCCCGCTCCGTGCGCGACGCGGCGCGCCACTTCGACGTCTGCGCCGGCGTCGACCCCCGCGACCCGACCAGCCTCCCCAATCCGGGCGGCTGGGAGCGCAACCTCGGCTCGACCGAGCTGAAGGGACGCAAGGTCGCCATCCTGCCGTCGATCGCCGGGGTCCCCCTCGAGGCCGGCGTCGAGGACGAGATCCGCGCCCGAGCCGCGGATCTGGTCGAGATGACCGGCATGGAGGTCGTCGACATCAGCCTGGAGCTGCCGAACCTGGCCGCGCAGTGGGCGATGGGGAACCTGTCGACGCTGCTCGCCGAGCTCGGCCCGCGGTGGCCGTCGTGCGCGGCGGACCTGACCGACGAGATCGCACTGGGCGTGATCATGGCCCAGACGACCTACAACCTGAACCTCGCCGCGGTCGCCGAGGCGCAGCGCCTGGCCGCCAACGAGGCGATGGCCTCCGCGTTCGAGCAGGTCGACTACATCGTCTGCGCCACCAACCCCGGGCCCGCGTTCGCCGCGGATGCGACCACGTCGAGCCCGACGTCGACCTTCCTCGACGAGGCCAAGGCCTCCAACGCCGCCCGCCTCGCGTTCCGAGGGCTGATGGGCGGCGTCCGGGTCGCCAACGGCGTGTTCCCCCGGCTGTCCAACAAGCTGATCGAGATGGTCGTCGAGCGGGTGCCGGACCTGGTCACCATGGGCGGGCTCACCATCATCTCCAACATCTACGGCAACCCGGCGGTGTCGATCCCGGCCGGCACCGTCGACGGTCTGCCGGTCGGCATGCAGGTGCTGGCCCGCCACCACCGCGACGCCGAGCTGTTCGACATCGGCTACGCGTACGAGCGCGAGGTGGGTTGGTCGATGGTCGCCCCGTCGGTCGCGGCCCGGGTCGCCGCCCCGGCCTGAGGCCGCCCCCGCCCTGGCCGCGCTGACGAGTCAGACCGGGAGGATGATCTCGGCGGCCTGACGGACCTGGTCCACCGACCCGGCCGCGACCAGGATCTCGGTCACCGCGGAGTCCTTCCATGCCGCGACCCGATCGGCGATGCGCTCCGGGGTGCCGACAAGGCTGATCTCGTCGGCGAACTCGACCGGCACCTCGAAGACCGCCTCGTCGCCCCGTCCCTCCAGGAACAGGTCCTGGATGCGCTCCGCCTGCTCGCCGAGACCCATCCGGGCCGCCAGCTTGGTGTGGTAGTTCTGGCCCTTGGCGCCCATGCCGCCGATGTAGAACGCCAGCATCGCCCGGGCTCCGGCCAGGGCGTCCTCGATCGTGCCGGGCTCGTCGTCGTCGGTGACCTGGAACAGTGCCAGCGCCGCGACCTGGAACCCGTCCCGGGCGCCGGCGAGCTGGTCGGCGTACACGTCCTGGCGGAACGGCGAGTAGTACAGCGGCAACCAGCCGTCCGCGATCTCCGCGGTCTGCGTCACGTTCTTGGGGCCCTCGGCGCCCAGGTAGATCGGGATCTGCCGTCGCAGCGGGTGCACGATCGACTTGAGCGACTTGCCCAGACCGACCGACCCCTCGCCGTGGTACGGGTGCTGGTGGAACTCGCCCTGGAAGTCGAGCGGCTCCTCGCGGGCGACCACCCGTCGGATGATCTCCACGTACTCCCGGGTGCGCGCCAGCGGCTTGTTCGACGGGCGGCCGTACCAGCCCTCGACCACCTGGGGGCCCGACACGCCGAGCCCGAGGCGGAACCGACCGCCGGACATGTGGTCGATCGTGATCGCCGACATCGCCGTCGCGGTCGGCGTGCGCGCCGCCAGCTGCACGACGGAGGTGCCCAGCTGCACCCGCTCGGTCAACGCCGCCAGGTAGGCGAGAGGGCTGAAGGCGTCGGACCCCCATGCCTCGGCGGTCCACACCGAGTTGAAGCCGAGTCGCTCGGCCTCGACGGCGCGCTCCACCCAGTCCGGTGGCGGGAGCTGTCCCCAGTAGCCGAGTTGCAGTCCGAGCTCCATCAGTTCCCCGATCCGTGCGGTGTTGCCGTGGTCACTTGCCCTGGAAGTTCGGCTTGCGCTTCTCCTTGAACGCCCGGGGGCCCTCCTTGGCGTCCTCGGAGGCGAACACGTCCCAGCCGTAGGTGAACTCGTGTGCGAGTGCCTCGGACTCCTCCATGCCGTTGGTCTCGCGCAACGTGCGGAGCAGGGCCTTGACCGCGAGCGGCGCGCTGTAGTCGCCGATCACGTGGCCGATCTCCTTGGCCTTTGCCAGCGCCTGGCCGTCGGGGACGACGTGGCCGATGAGTCCGAGCTCGAGGGCCCGCTGCGCGGTGATGTGCTCGCCGGTGAGCAGCAGCTCGCAGGCCACGGTGTAGGGGATCTGGCGCGGGATGCGCACCGCGGATCCGCCCATCGGGTACAGCGACCACTTCACCTCGGAGATGCCGAACTTGGCCGACTCGCCGGCCACGCGGATCTCGGTGGCGCCGAGCAGCTCCGTGCCACCGGCGATGGCGGTCCCCTCGGCGGCCAGGATGATGGGGACGTTCGGCCGCCAGCTGCGCAGCAGCGCCTTCCAGTGCAGGTCGGGGTCCTCGGCCATGCGGGCCTGGACGTCGACGACGGACTCGGAGTTGCTCTCGAAGCCGCCGGCCATGTCCTTCAGGTCGGCGCCGGAGCAGAAGTTCCCCCCGGCGCCGGTGAGGATGATCACCCGGATGTCGGGGTCCTGGTCGGCTTCGACGAAGGCGTCGAGCATCAGGACGAGCATCTCGCCGTTGATGGCGTTCATCCGCTCCGGACGGTTGAGCGTCACGATGAGCAGGTGCCCCTCGCGCTCGGTCAGGACTGCCGGCATCGGCCCCCCTCGGTCGGTGGCCGGCGCGGTGCCGGCGCGCGGGCACCCTACCGAGTGACGAGAACCGGTTCTAGCCCGGGTTGGCCGCGGCGACGGGTTCCGCCGTCGGAGTCGCGGATGCCTGCTGCTGCATCAGGTGTCGCACGAGGTCCTCCGCCGGCATCGGCCGGGCGAACAGGTAGCCCTGCGCCCGCTTGCAGCCCAGCTCGATCAGGGCGTCGCGCTGCCCGACGGTCTCGACGCCCTCGGCGGTGACCTCGAGCTCGAGCGACCGGGCCAGGTCGAGGATCGCGGTCGTGATCGCCACGTCGTGGGCCTCGCCGGGCAGGCCGTCGACGAAGCTGCGGTCGACCTTCAGGACGTCGATCGGGAACCGCTTGAGATAGCTGAGCGAGCTGTAGCCGGTTCCGAAGTCGTCGATCGCCAGCTGAACGCCGACCCGGTGGAGCTCGGTCAGCGCGGCCATGCCGGCGCGGACGTCGCGCATCAGCGCCGTCTCGGTGACCTCGAGGCACAGGCGCGACGGTGGAAGGCCGACCGTCGACAGGACGTCGGCGACGTCCCGCGCCAGTCCGGCCTGGTCGAGCTGGCGGGCCGACAGGTTGACCCGGAGGACGAAGTCGTCGGCGACCAACCCCGCGGTGCGCCAGCCGACCACGGTCCGACACGCGTCGAGCAGCACCCATCGTCCGAGGGCGACGATCGTCCCGTTCTCCTCGGCCAGGGAGATGAAGCGGTCCGGCGACATCGTCCCCCGGTCGGGGTGACGCCACCGGACGAGTGCTTCGCAACCCAGCGGCCGCCCCGTCGCCAGCTCGACCTCGGGCTGGAAGTGCAGGACGAACTCGTTGCGGTCCACCGCGCCGGTCAGGTCCCGGTCGAGCTCGTTGCGCTCGCTCACCTCGGCGCGCATGCGCTCGTCGAAGATGGCGACGCGGTTGCGCCCGCCCGCCTTGGCCTCGTACATGGCGGCGTCGGCCCACCGCAGCAGGTCGGTCGGCTCAGCGGTGTCCGAGGTCTCGACCACGCCGATCGACACGGTCGGCCGGAAGGTGGTGCCGTTGATGTCGATCGGTTCGCGGAGCGAGTCCTGGAGTCGGGCCGCGACGGTGGTCGCTTCTCCGAGGGCGATGTCGGGGAGCAGGACGGTGAACTCGTCGCCGCCCAGGCGGGCCAGGGTGTCGTGGGGTCGGAGGGTCGTGCCGAGCCGCTCTGCCACGCGGCACAGCAGCTCGTCGCCGGTCCCGTGGCCGAGCGAGTCGTTGACGGTCTTGAACCGGTCGACATCGAGGAACAGCAGCGCCAGGCAGCGGCCGTCGTCGTGTCGGTCGGCCCGCTCGGCCACCGCCGCGCTCAGCAACGACAGCAGCATCGAGCGGTTGGGGAGTCCGGTGAGGGCGTCGTGGCTGGCGCGGTGGGCGAGCTCGGCCTCGTGGTCGCGACGATGGGTGATGTCCCGGGCCACCAGGAGCACGGACTCGACCGAGCCGTCGGCGGCGAACTCGGGGACGAAGGTCGACTCGCACCACACTTCGGTGGCGTCGGATCCGACGGCGTACTCGACGGTGACCGGCCGACCCTTCTTGAACACGACGTCGAGGGACTCGCGCAGGATGCTGGCCGACGTCGGGTCGAGTCGGGGCCAACCGGCGCGCATCACCACCCCCGAGGCGGCCATCTCCTGGCTGGTGCGGACCGCCGCGGCGTTGGCGAAGGTGACGTGGTGGGACGGGTCGAAGCGCATCACGGCGTCGGGGAGGCTCTCGACCAGTGAGCCGAACCGACGCTCGCTGCGTCCGAGCTGCGTCGCGGTCCGGTGCACCTCGTCGACGTCGATCAGGTGCACGGTGGAGAACTGGAACTCGCCGGTCGGCGTGCGACTGGCGACGGCGTCGACGCGATGCCAGCGGTAGCCGGCCGGGGTCAGGAAGCGGACCTCCTGGGCGCTGCGGTCCGGTCCGTCCGGGCGGAGCATCGCCGCCCACTGCGGTGAGGCCTCGGCCAGGTCGTCGGGATGGATGCGTTCGAGGGCGTTGGAGCCGGCGAGCTCGTCGGTGCGGCTGCCGAACATGTCGTTGGCCGACTGGTTGGCCCGGAGCACGGTCCCGAACCGGTCGAGGAGCAGTAGCGGGACAGGCGCGCCGTTGAAGACGGTCGCCAGCTCCCGGACCGTGTCGTCGAGGGCGCCTTCGGCGAGGGTACGGGCCAGCACGTTGGCCAGGAGCGAGGCGACGGCCTTGAGCGCGGTCACGTCCGAGGACCGCCAGGTGAACGGACCGGTCACGACGTCGAAGCCGATGACGCCCGCCAACCGGCCGTCGAGGGCGAACGGGACCTCGAGGATCGCGGTGATGTCCTCGCTCTGGAGGAACTCGATGTCCTCCTCCCAGCCGGGACCGAGCAGACCGACGTCGTCGATCTGGTTGACCTCGAGCGCCTCGAGGCGGTCCTGCTGGCGGGGGCCGACAGCCATCGGCAGGCCCTGTTCCATCTCGAAGCAGCCCGCGATCCCCTCCGCGCACCACTCGTGGGTCATGGTCGTCGTCATGGCCGACCAGTCGTAGCGGATGATGTAGCTGCGATCCGCGCCGACGAAGGCGCCGAGCTCGGCGACCGTCGTGTGCATCGCGGTGTCGAGCTCTGCGGTGGCGACGCTGAGGAAGCGGGCGAAGAGCCGATCGAGGAGCTGTTCGAACGCGACGGGGCGCTCGTCGATCACCTCGTCCCGCTCGTCGTTGCGGTCGTCACCGCGACGCGTCCATCGCACCGCGTCAGGCTAGCGACGATCCGCGCGAGAACGGTCACTCAGAGTAGTGCATGCCTGGCCGGAACGGAGGAACGTGTCTCCATCCCACTCACGTCGGTCCGGGCTCCAGATCGGGTAGGCCGAGCCCCAACGTCGGAGCCTGGAGCCCGCCGTCGATCTCGATCAGCTTGCCGGTCAGGTAGCTGCCGGCCGGAGAGCACAGGTAGAGGACGCCCGCCGCGATGTCGTCGGGTCGGCCGAGCCGACGCAGGGGCGTGGCCTCCTCCATGGCGGTGCGCAGCGCGTCGTCGGTCAGCACCGTGTCGAGCGCGGAGGTGGCGATCGAGCCGGTGGCGATCCCGTTGACCCGGATGTGCGGCGCCAGATCCGCCGCCATGAGTCGGGTCAGGTGGCTCAGGGCCGCCTTCGCCGTGCCATAGGCCGCGAAACCCCGGTCGCTCATCCGGCCGATCGCCGAGGAGATGTTGACCACCGATCCTCCGCCCCGCGCCAGCATCGGCGGGACCGCCGACTTGGTCAGCTCGAGCGCAGTGGTCACGTTGAACCGGAACGCCCGCTCGAAGCTGGCGACGCTGGTCTCGAGCAGCGGCCGGGGGAACGATCCCCCGGCGTTGTTGATGACGATGTCGAGACCGCCGAGCCGTTCGGTCGCCACGGCGACGAGCTCGTCGAGACGGTCGAGGTCCATGACGTCGAAGGTCACCGACTCGGCCCGAGCCCCGAGCGCGCGGGCCTCCTCGGCGACCGCGTCGACCTGCTCGGCGGTGCGGGCCGCGACGACCACGTCCGCCCCCGCCTCGGCCAGCGCCAGGGCACAGGCCCGCCCGATCCCCCGGCCCGCTCCGGTGACCAGCGCCACCTGACCGTCGACGCGGAAGCGGTCGAGCACGGTCATCGATCCGCCGTCCCGGCCCCGTGGTCCGTCGACCCGGGTCCGTCTCCGGTCATCCCGGACGCGTCGGCGGACTCCCGGGCCGCCCAGCGGAACACGCCGCTGGCCATCAGCGACGCCTCGGCGCGGGCCCGGGCGCCGAACACCTCGGAGCGGACCGCGTGCACCCCCGAGTCGCCGGGTGCTGCCTGGGCGGCGAGCTCGGCCAGGTGTCCGGCCAGGCGCAGGTCTCCCTCCGCGGCCAGCGCCCGTGCCCGCTCGGCCAGCACCGACGCCCCACCGGCGAGTGTCGCGAGCTCGGCGGCGACCGCCGCGTCCGGAGCGGGCTTGAGGCGTGCCGGGTTGCCGTCGTACCAGCCGCCGTAGAGCCGCCAGATGTTGTGCACCACGAACTCCGGCTCGTCGTAGATCGGTCGCAACCAGGGCAGTCCGGCCAACTCGTCGGGAACCCGGACCGTGTGGACGATGTCGTCGAGCCGGGCGCCCGCGTTCATCATCTCGAGGGTCTGGGAAGTGATCGACTCCAGGTACTCGGCCGCGCTGCCGAGGACGCGGGCGATGTCGTCGGAGCCGGCGATGGGCGGACCGTGTCCCGGCATCAGCAGCTCGGCGCCCAGGTCGGCCATGCGACGCAGCCCGGCCGCCCACTCCATCGGGTAGCGCTGCACCTTCTGCGGGTTGCCGCAGTTGGGCGACACCCAGATGAACATGTCGCCGGCGCAGAGGACCTTCCGGTCCGCGATCCACGCCCAGGTGTGGTCGTCGGTCTCACCCCGGGAGTGGTGCAGCTCGACGGTCCGGTCGCCGACGGTCGCGGTGGCCGACCCCCGGTAGGTCCGGTCCGGGTAGCGGTACTCGGTGGGGAACCACGGTTCGGGCAGGCGGAACTGGCGCTGGTTGATCACGCCGTTGTAGCCGGCGGTCATCCGGTACCGGTCGAAGCGGTCGACGACGCGCTCGTGGGCGACGACCTCGGGGGCGTGTCGTCCCCGCTCGGTCGCCTCCTGCTCGAACCAGGTGATGCCGCCGACGTGGTCGGTGTGGCCGTGGGTGTAGACCGCCGTGCTGAGCGGCGCGTCGGTCCAGGAGCGGACCAGTTCGTGGACGGTGCGGCCGTGGAACGCGCTGCTGACGTCGATCAGCAGCAACTCGTCCTCGCCCCCGGCGCCACTGGCCCCGTCGGGGGCGGTGAAGGCCGCGACGTTGGAGAACGCGGCGACGAAGGCGATGTCGTCGTCGAGGACGTGCAGCTCAGGGGCCTCGTTGAGGCCGATCGATCCGAACTCGCCGGGCGGAGCGTCACCGGCGATGACTCGGGCGGACTTCTCGAGCAGGTCGACGTTCACGTCGCCACCCTACGCAGCGCACGCGGCGCCGGTTCGGCTGTGCCCGACCGGAACCCCTCGATTCTCATGACATCTGAGTACCGCGGTTGTCGTGACTTGTCGTCAGAAACCGGGTTGGGGGGGTGCGGTCAGGTGGGGGCGGGTTCGGCCAGCAGCGCCGAGAGGTGGTGGCGCCGGTCACCCAGCGTGCGCACCAGGAACTGCGCCCGGGTAAGGAACCGGTGCGCGGTGTGCTCCCACGTGAAGCCGATGCCGCCGTGGTTCTGGATGTTCACCTGGGCGTTGGTCACCGCGGCCTCCGACGCGACCGTCCACGCCGCCTGCGCGTGGAACGCGCCGTCGGTCCGTCCGTCGACGACGGCCAGGGCGGCGTAGCGGCTCAGCGACGTGGCCGCCTCGGCCCGGGCCGCCATGTCGGCGCAGCGGTGCTTCACCGCCTGGAACGATCCGATGGGCCGACCGAACTGCTCGCGGTCCTTGGCGTACTCCACCGACTGGGCCGCGGTCGCCGTCGCGATCCCGGCCAGCTGCGATGCGATCAGGATCGTGGCCCGCAGCGCCAGCTCGGAGCTGTCGGCGACCGACGCCCGAGCGGTCACGCCCGCGAGATCGACCACGCCGAGCGGGGTGAGCAGGTCGATGGACGGCTCGACCGACGCGGCGACGGCGTCGACGAGGGCGAGTCCGGCGGCGGGGTCGGACCCGGCGACCAGGAGCACGTCCGCACCCCCGTGGTCGGTCACCCGGAACCGGCCCGACACCTCGTCGCCCACCGACGCGCGTGCGTCCTCGGCCTCGGCCAGGGCGACGAGCACGTCTCCGGCCAGGATGGCCGCGGCCAGTTCGCCCTCACCGGCGGTGGCGGCCAGGCGGGCGCCGAGCACCGTGGCCAGGAACGGCCCGGGGGTGGCGTGGGCGCCGAGCTCGGCGAACAGCAACGACTCCTCGACCAGGGTGTAGCCGACCCCGCCGAGCTCCTCGTCGAGTCCGAGTCCGAACCAGCCGAGCTCGGCGCACTGGCGCCACAGGTCGCGGTCGACCACCTGGACCGATCCGTCGTTCGCGGCGAGGTCGTTCAGCGCGAACCGGCGTTCCAGCTGGGCCCGTACCGTGGTGACGATCTCTTCCTGTTCAGGCGTGGGCAGAAGGTCCATGTCGGTCCCCGATCACGCGCGCGGCAGGCCCAGGACCCGCTCGCCCACGATGTTGCGCTGGATGTCGGTCGTGCCGCCGCCGATGGTGTAGGCGAAGCTCTGTAGGTAGGGGCCGGTCCACACGTCGCCGTCGACCGGGGTGAGGCGCAGGGCGTCGGCCCCGATGATGTCGAGGGCGAGCTGGTACACACGCTGGTGCAGCTCGCCGTGGAAGAAGCGGATCATCGACCCCTCGGCTCCGGGCATGCCGGTGCGGGCGGTGCGGCTGATCCCGGCGATGGTCATGGCCTTCAGGGCGTCGACCTCGGCTCGGGCGGTGGCCAGGCGGCGGGCGACCTCCTCGTCGCCGATGAGCGGACGGCCGTGGGCGTCGGTGCGCTCCCGTGCCTCGCCGATCAGCCGCTCGATGGTCGAGGTCAGCTCGACCTGATCCGCCATGAACGCGGTTCCCCGCTCGAAGCTCAACGTCGACATCGCCGTGCGCCACCCGTTGTGCAGTCCGCCGACGACGTTGGTCAACGGGATGCGGACCTCGTCGTAGAAGACCTCGCAGAAGTCGGTGACGTGGCTCATCGTGCGGATCTCACGGATCTCGATGCCCGGCGTGGTCATGTCGCACACGACCCAGCTGATGCCCTTGTGCTTGGGGGCGTCCGGGTCGGTGCGCACCAGCAGCTCCTGGAGGTCGGCCACGTGCGCGTAGCTGGTCCAGGTCTTCTGGCCGTTGACCACCAGGTGGTCGCCGTCGATCTCGGCCCGACACGTCAGGCTGCCCAGGTCGCTGCCGGCACCCGGCTCGGAGAAGCCCTGGCACCACACGACCTCGCCGCGCAGGATCGGGGGCAGGTAGGTCGCCTTCTGCTCGTCGGTGCCGTTGACGATGATCGTCGGGCCGCCGTGGTTGTTGCCGACGAACGTGCAGGAGTTGTTGAGGGTGAACGGCGGGTTGGCCCGGGCGAACTCCTCGTACCAGATCATCTGCTGGATGTCGCTCAGGCCCCGCCCGCCGAAGTCGACCGGCCAGCTGATGCCGGCCCAGCCGCCGTCGTAGAGGGTGCGCTGCCAGGCCAGGTCGAAGGCGCGCATCTCCTGGCCCTCGGGCGGGCGCTCCTCGGTGGGGAGGTTCTCTCGGAGCCAGGTGCGCGCTTCCTCGCGGAACGCGAGCTCCTCCTCGGTCAGGTCGAGGTTCATGGGCCAGAAGGTACCCGCGCATCTGACGGATCGTCAGATGCGCGGACGCCGACCGGGGTCCGGCTCCCGGATGTCAGTTGCCGACGCGGGTGACCACGCAGGTCACCTTCTGCACGTCGTCGGATGCCGAGCCGGTCACCTCCCAGGTTCCCGACGAGGACGCGTCGGTGCTCCCGGAGTCGACCACGTCGTTGCCGTCGCTGTTGCGGAACTCGACGTGGACCTTGGCTGACTCGTCGGCGCCGTCGACCTTGCCCGCCGCGGTCAACGAGCCGTCGGCGTCGATGCGGCACTCGCGGATGGTCGCGGTCGGACCGGTTCCGGATCCGGCGATGAGGAAGGCGACCGCTCCGCCGACGAGGAGCAGCACGACGACGAGCAGGGCGATCACCAGGCCGGCCTTGCTCTTCTTCTTGGGTGCCTCGGCCCCGACGGGGGCGGCGTAGCCCGGAGCGACACCCGGAGGGCCGACCGGCGGGGCCCCGTAGCCGGGTGCTCCCGGAGCGGCGTACGGCGGCGTGCCTCCGGGTCCCATCGGGGCGTAGCCGGGGGTGGCGCCCGGCGCTCCGGGCGGCGCGGGCGGTGCCGGGGTCATCGGTGCCACGGGCGGAACCGGAACGGTGGGGTTGGTCACCTGCGTCGGCGCCTCGATCGGCGGAGGCGGGGTGGGGGTCGAGGCGGGGGGAACCGGGGGAGCCGGTGGCGCCGGAGTGGTGGGAGGCGGGGGTGGAGGCGCGGATGCGGGGTTGCCGGCCGGCGGAGGCGGGGGCGCGGACGGGGTCGACGGTGGTGGTGGGGGAGTCGTGCCGGCCGGGGGCGGAGGGGGATCGGCGCTGGCGGGGGTCTGCGGGTCGTCGCTCATGGGGAAAGGAACCTCCGAGGGGTCGGGGGAATGCTAACGATCGCCGCGCACCTCGCGGTGCTCCGTCGCCCGTCCGCCGAACTTGTAGCTGGTGGTCGCTGCGGTGGCGTGTGGGCTACAAGTTCGGCGACGGGTGTCGAACTTGTAGCTGGTGGTCGCTGCGGTGGCGTGTGGGCTACAAGTTCGGTGGCGGGTGTCGAACTTGTAGCTGGTGGTCGCTGCGGTGGCGTGTGGGCTACAAGTTCGGCGACGGGTGCTGCCGCGGTCAGGCGATGCCCAAGGCGAACATCGTCACGATCAGGATCACCACGCCGACGAAGTCGACCGTCGCGGTCACCACCGGGATCCCGTAGGTGTCGGGGTCGACGTCGAAGCGCCAGGCGGCCATCGTCGAGTAGTACGCCAGTGCGGTCACGAAGGCGACGGTGACCGCGCCGCCGATCAACGACAGCAGGACCATCCACACCAGCCCGGGCCCGTCCTGGCCGAGGACCGCGGCGGCGCCCGCGGCGCCGAGCGCGTTGAACAGGAACACCGGGAACCCGAGGGCGAACACCAGCAGGGCGTCCTGACGGACGACCGGGCCGGGGTTGATGCGGGGCTCCACCACACCGAGGTGGAGGTTGGTCGACGTGCGGCTCGACAGGATCCCGCCCAGGGCCCCGGCCGAGCTCACGAACGCGGGCTCCATGACCAGCAGGGCGGGCAGCGCCGCGAACACAGCGAGCTGCTTCTGCACGGCGACACCCGCCAGGGTGGACAGGACGACCGCCGCGGTGAGCACCGGCAGCGACTCCCAGATGATCTCGCGCAGCTCGCTCAGGCGGGAGCGGATCGCGGTGACGAACACCACGACGGTCAACGCCACCAGTCCCCACCCCAGCGCCGAGGTCACGGCTCCGTGGCCGAGCAGCTTCGTGGCCAGGAACAGCGACGGGATCGTGATGACGTCGCCGAGGGTCGCCGTGGTCGGCGCGACCAGGTTGTCCATGTCCCAACCGCGGCGCACGGCGCCGATCGACAACAGGACCGTGGCGCCGAGGACGATCAGGCTCGCCAGCAGCCCTCCGGCGATCGACACCAACGACAGGTCGAGGACCCCGATCGCGTTCTCCACCCCCAACCCCACCGAGATGATCCGGGCGACGACGGCGAGGATCAACGACAGGGAGAAGGTCAGGGCGATCGAGGCGATGACGTTCTGGCCGAGGACCGACTCCCGCTTGGCGCTCAGCCGGAACGTACCGGTGTGGATCGACGTCGAGAGCCGGTTGCCGAAGGTGCCGAAGATGTTGCCGCGCAACCCGATGGCGGCCGGGACCATGACCAGCAGGCCGGGCAGCGCCTCGAAGGTGCCGGTGATCGCTCCCAGCACCGCGCCCGCGACGATGCTGGTGGACGAGTTGAACAGCAACGCCACCAGGCTCTGGCGCGCGGCACCGCCGGTCGGACCGAGGAGGTCGACCAGTCGGCGGCCCAGGACCAGGGGCCGCGGGATCCAGGAGGGGAGCCGGCGGGCCATCGGGCAGAACGTCCCTGCGCGTGATCGGGGGCGACCGTCACGGTTCACGACGAGGCGGGCTCGTCCGGGCGGGCCGCCAGGCGGACCGGCTCACCCTAGTGGCGGTCATCGGGTCCCCCGACGATGACCGACCGGGTGTCGGGCGACGGCAGTTGCTCAGCCGACCTCGTCCATCACGTGGTCGAGCATGACCGTCGCCACGTTGTCGTCCTCGGGGAAGCCGTCGATGCCGGCGAGGGCGTCGGCCTGGCAGATCCGCATCATCACGACCGCGTAGCGGTAGGCGCCCCACGCGGTGTACCAGCCGAGGTCGCCGAGCTGGGTGCCGCTGCGGGCCTCGTAGCGAGCGACGACCTCGTCCATCGGGGCGAAGCCCGGCAGGTTGGCAACTCCGAGCTCGACCGAGAAGAACCGCTCGAACAGGCAGAACCAGGCCACGTCGACGTGGCGGGGTCCGAGCGTCGCCATCTCCCAGTCGAGCACGGCGGCCGGCCGGTGGTCGCGGAAGATGATGTTGCCGATGCGGGCGTCACCCCAGTTGAGGACGGGCTCGGGTTCGGGGTCGGGTCGGTTCTCCCGCAGCCAGCGGGCGACCTCGACGAAGCGCTCGTGGGGGTGATCTCCCCGGCCCCACTCCAGGAAGTCCTCGTAGAAGCGCAGCTGCTGGTCCAGGCCGGTGCGGCCGAGCTCGGGTCGGTCGAGTCGGTCCAGCCCGGCGCCGCGCCAGTCGATGGCGTGGATGTCGGCCAGCACGTCGATGGCGCTGTCCTGCAACCTCCGCTGCTCGGCCGGGGTGGAGGCCTCGAGCAGCCAGCCCTCCATGGTGTACGGCATGCGGTCCGGCGGGACCTGGCCGTCGACCCGGCCCATCACGATGAATTCTCCGCCGAGGACGTCGGGGTCCGACTCGTGGTAGCGCAGTGGTGGCAACGGCACCGTGGGCGCGGCGGCCGCGACGCGGGTCATGACGTCGAACTGCTCGGCCAGGTCGTAGGTGGGGAACACGGTGTGGCCGCTCGGGGCGGTGCGCAGCACCAGCGACTCGTGGTGCGGGGACCCCGCCTCGGTCCACGACGCGTCGAACAGCACCGTCTCGCTCGAGTGCCCGGTGGCCGACGGAGCGTCGAGGTTGGACACCTCGACGTTCTCCGCGTCGGGCAACTGGGCGGCCAGCCACGACCGCAGCCGTTCGCGCACCGACGACGGATCGAAACCCTGGCTGCTCGGCATCTGTCCCCCTGGAACCTGGTCCCCGACGGTCCGACGGGACGGTGATCCCGGCGGTCCGGACGGTGCAGCGTAGCGTCAGGGTCGGGGTGGATCCGCTCCGGGACGTGCTCCGAACGGCGTGGCGCGGTGGTTGGCCAGTCGGGCGTCGGTGTGCTCGATGCGCAGTCGCAACAGGCGTTGGGCGTAGTCGAGCACCTGGCCGGAGCGATCAGGGACGGACACGAGGTCGACGAGCTCGTCGGGGTCCTCGGACAGGTCGAAGAACAGCGGTGGGAGGTCGCCGCCGAACTGGACGTACTTGCCGACGCGGTCGCGGATCACCGCCACCGCGCACTGGTCGTGGCGCAGGCCGAAGGTGTCCTGCACCATCGACGACGTCGGCATCCGGAAGTCGTACTCGGTGTGCACGCAGTCCCGCCACGGCTCGGGTGCGTCGATCCCGTCCAGGTCGGTGTCGAGGAACGGCCGCAGCGACGCCCCGTCGCAGAAGGGGGGCGGAGTCCCCCCGCAGAGGTCGACGACGGTCGGCAGGATGTCGACGCTCTCGGTGAAGGCGTCGATCACCCGACCCGATCGGGCTTCTGCCTGCGGCCATCGGATGATCAGCGGGATCCGGTAGCTCTGGTCGAAGAAGCCGAGCTTCTCCACCAGCCAGTGGTCACCGAGCTGCTCGCCGTGGTCCGAGGTGACGATCACGACGGTGTCGTCCCGCTGGCCGAGCTGGTCGAGGCCGTCGAGCAGGACGCCGAGCTGGTGGTCGACCTCGGCGATCATGCCGTAGTAGGTGGCGCGCAGCTGGTCCTGGTCGACGCGGTCCGGAGGCGACGCGACGATGCCGAGCGCCGCGGCCACGAACGGGTGCAACTCGGCTTCGGCCGCGGGATCGGCGCGACGGACCGGGGCGGGCACCTGCGCCGGATCGAACATGTCGTTGTACGGAGCCGGCACCACGTACGGGGGGTGCGGGCGCAGGTACGACAGGTGCGCGCACCACGGGTCGCCGGCGGCAGCGCCACCGCGGGCGTCGAGCTCGCGCTCGAGCCACTCGAGCGCTCGGCGGGTCAGGAACGCGGACTCGGTGTGTTCGGCGTCGTAGCGAGGGGGTGCCCACGTCGCCCCTCTGCCGGCGGGCACGGCGACCTCGACGTGGTCGTAGATGGAGAAGTACTCGGCGGCGGGAGGCACGTCGAAGCCCTCGTCGGCGAGCCACGCCAGCCACGGGGCGATGAAGTCGTCGAGGTGCACGCCCAGGTCGAAGCCGCGCATCGGCTGTTCCCACTCGCGCAGCTCGGGGGCGCCCGGCGACAGGGTCATCGGGTCGTAGGTGGTGTCGGTGTAGCCGAACAGGGTGGGTCGGTACCCGAGGGATCGCAGCGCCCGGGGCAGGGTGGGGAGGTGGTCCGCGAGCGGAGCGCCGTTGTCGGTCACCCGGTGGTTCATCTGCCACAGCCCGGTCAGCAGCGACGCCCGACCCGGCGCGCACGGCGCGCAGTTGGCGAAGTGGTGGGTGAAGCGGACGCCCTCGCCGGCCAGGCGGTCGAGCGTCGGAGTGCTCACCAGCGGGTGTCCACCCACGCCCAGGCAGTCGGCCCGGAACTGGTCGAGGGTGACGAGGAGGACGTTCGGGCGCACCGGCGCAAGCTAAGCACCGTCATGCCCGACGGAGGCGCCCGGGTACGGTGACCCGATGGCCGACCCCACCGGAACCGACCCCACCGGAACCGACCCCACCGGAACAGCATCCGGAACTGCCGTGCCGTGGCCGACGGGGCTCGGGATCGTCGACACGATGTTCGACCTGCCCTTCGCCGACATCTCCAAGGTCTACGAGTTCCTCTCGCCGCAGCTGCGCGACGCCCAGTCGCGTGACGACTTCGAGTTCCCGGTCGAGTACATGTTCAAGGACGTCCCCAAGGCTGCGTTGGCCGAGCGGGACCCGGTCGACCACGCGCTCGCGCTCATGGACCACTACGGCATCGAGACCGCTCTGATCGGCTCGGGATCCGAGGACCAGTCCCGGGCGTTGAGCGGTCATCCCGACCGGTTCCTCCCGTCGATGGGCGTCGATCCCAACGACGGCATGAAGGCGGTCGAGGCCATCGTCCGGGCCCACGAGACGATCGGTCTGCGAGCCGTCGCGGCGTTCCCGGCCGGCTGCTCGCCGCAGGTGCCGATCGACGACAAGCGCTGGTACCCGGTGTACGCCAAGTGCTGCGAGCTCGGCATCCCGGTGTTCATGTGCGTCGGCGTGCCCGGGCCGAGGGTGCCGATGGGATGCCAGAAGGTGGAGCGACTCGACGAGGTGTGCTGGTTCTTCCCCGAGCTCACCGTCGTGATGCGCCACGGCGCCGAGCCGTGGGAGGACCTCGCGGTCAAGCTCATGTTGAAGTGGCCGAACCTCTACTACTCGACGTCGGCCTTCGCTCCCCGGTACTACCCGAAGGCGATCATCGACTACGCCAACACCCGGGGAGCCGACAAGGTCATCTACGGCGGCTACTTCCCGATGGGCCTGACCCTGGAGCGCATCTTCGGCGACCTGCCCGGGGTGCCTCTCGAGGAAGAGGTGTGGCCCAAGTTCCTGCGCGGCAACGCCCGCCGGGTCCTGGGTCTGGACTGAGCCGCCGGCCCGGTCGGATTCACCGCACCCAGGTGCGGAAGGTGAGGTCTTCGCCGGAGCGGTTCCAGACTCCCGGAGCCTCGGGCACCTGGTACCACGACGTCCCGGCCGGGTAGGCGTCCGCGTTCACCGCGATCGACCAGTCACCTCCGCAACCGCGGGAACTGGTCACGACCAGGGCATAGGTGACGCCGGCCTGGACCGAAGCGGGGCTGGAGAGGGAGATCTCGGTCCACGTCTGGGTGGACGATCCGGTGCGGGAGCCCGAGCCGATCTGGGTGGGCGACGGCGTGCCGTCGGGCGCGACGGTCCGCACCGACACCGACGCCGCCATGGTGCCGGCGCTGCGCAGGGACACCCCGTCGAGGGTGCCGGTCCGCCCGGCAGTGAAGGTCTGGGCCCGGGTCCACTCGGTCGGGCACGTCATCAGGGCGTCGCCGGTGCTCGGACCGTCAGCGCTCTGGTCGACCGCCCGGACCCCGGGCGGAGTGGTGGGCACGGTGGGCACGGGGGTGGTGGGGACAGGGGCACCGCCACCGGGGGTGGTCGCGGGAGGTGTCGGAAGCGGGGCGATCGTCACGTCCTGGCCCGCGCTGATCCGGAAGTACTCGTCGGTGGTCATGACCGGCTTCCAGGTCCCGCCGTCGCAGGCCAACACATAGGTGCCGTCGGTGCCCCACGGGCTCCCGTCGGCGGCGGGAGCACACGCCGCCCACATCACCGCCTGGTTCTGACAGGACGTCACCGCCAACGACGCCATCACGAGTGTGGCCAGGACGAACACGACTCTGCGCACAGGACTCCCCCGATCCGCTGCCGGGTGGCCCGCTGTCACCCGACGAGATCGACGGTACGGGTAGCCCCTGCCGGAGGCAAGTCCCGGGGGCAACCCGGTTGCCGCGTCAGGAGATCCGGACGGTCGTGGCGACCACCTCGACCTGGCGGTACGGCTCGAGGTCGCCACCGAGGTCCAGCCCCGCGGTCAGCGCCGGCGATCCGGCCCACCCTCCGACCTCGAGTCGGTACGACCCCGGTTCGCACACGAAGTCGAACGAGTCGTCGAAGAAGGCGAGTCGCGACGGGTGCAGGGTGAACTGCACCGTCCGCGCCTCACCCACGACGAGCGGGACCCGGGCGAATCCGACCAGCTGCCGGTCGGGCCGGGCCACCGACGCGGTCTCGTCGTGGGCGTAGAGCTGCACCACCTCGACGCCGTCACGGGTGCCGGTGTTGGTCACCGCGACCGCCACCGTCGTCGGCGCGACCGTGGTGCCCGGATCGACCGACAGGTCGGAATAGCCGAACGTCGTGGTCGACAGTCCGAAGCCGAACGGATGCAGCGGAGCGGCCGGTGAGTCGCTGTAGTCACCCCAGAACGCGCTCGCCCCGCCGCCGGCCCGGTGGTTGTAGTGGACCGGCAGCTGCCCGACGTGGCGGGGGAGGCTGACCGGCAGCCGGCCGCAGGGAGCAACCGCGCCGAAGAGCACGTCCGCGATGGCCGAGCCCCCCTCCTGTCCCGGCACCCAGGCCAGCAGCGTCGCCGAGCTCAGCTCCTCGACCCGGGCCAACGTGTGGATCCGGCCCGAGATGACGACGGTGACGATCGGGGTGCCCGTGGCGGCCACGGCCTCGAGCAGGTCGAGCTGCACCCCGGTCAGATCCAGGTCGACCGCGTCGCGGGCCTCGCCGACGGTGCAGTCGGGCACCAGGCCGGAGCGTCCCCCGACGCAGCAGACGACCAGGTCGGCGTCCGCCGCAGCCGCGACCGCGGCGGCGATGCCGCCGCGGTCCTCGCCGGTGATGTCGCATCCGCGCTCGTGGCGGACCGTCGTCCCGGTGCCGTCGACAGCGGCGCGGATCGCGGCCAACGGGGTGGTCGACGGCGGGAAGTGCGGACCGGGGGAGAACGCCCCGCCGGCATGGGGGAGCAGCCCGGCGTCGTCGGACTGCTCGCCGTACACGATCTCGAGATGGGCGGGGTAGTGGTAGTCGCCCTGGAGCAGCCGGACGTCGTCGGACGCCGGTCCGATCACCGCCACGGTGGCCGGTCCCGGCCCGTTGCTGCGACTCTCCGCCGGATCCCACGGGAGGACGCCGTCGTTGGTCAGCAGCACCAGGGAGTCGACCGCAGCCCGCCGGGCCAGGGCGACCCCGGCGGGCGATCCGAACGCGGCCGGGGCCGCATCGGAGTCCACGAACGGGTCGTCGAAGAGGCCGAGCGCCTCCTTCTGGGCCAGGACCCGGCGCACCGCGGCGTCGACGACGCCGATCGGCACGATCCCCGCCTCGATCAGGGGTGGCAGCTCGGCGTAGCAGTCGAGCGCCGGCAGCTCGACGTCCATGCCCGCCAGCAGCGCCTTGGCTGCCGCGACGGCCTTGGTGGGGGCGACGCGGTGGAAGGTTCGCAGCAGGTCGACCGAGAAGTAGTCGGCCACGACCGTGCCGGTGAAGCCGAGCTCGCCGCGCAGCAGCTCGATCAGGATGAGCGCCGACGACGCACACGGCAGCCCGTCGACCGACGAGTAGGAGTTCATGACCGAGCTCAGCCCGGCGTCGCGGATGGCTGCCGCGAACGGCTCGGCGAACACCTCGCGCAGCTCCCGGGATCCGAGCTGCACCGGGCCATGGTTGCGGCCACCCTCCGGCAGTCCGTAGCCGAGGAAGTGCTTGGCGGTGGCGATCACCCCGTCGCGGGCACGCACCGAGCCCGCCGCGTCGGCGGGACTTTCCGGCATGGTTCCGTGCAGCCCGATCACATAGGCGGTGCCGAGCTCACCGGCGAGCACCGGATCCTCGCCGTAGGTCTCCTCGACCCGCCCCCACCGGGGGTCGCGGGCGACGTCGAGGACCGGCGCCAGGCTCTGGCGAGCGCCGACCGCGACCATCTCGGTGCGGATGTGGTCCGCGATCTCGTGGACCAGCTCACGGTCCCAGGTGGCGCCCAGACCGATCGCCTGGGGGAACTGCACCGCGTCGCGGGCGCAGAACCCGGCGGTCGACTCCTCGTGGATCACCGCGGGGATGCCGAGGCGAGTCTCCTCGACCAGGAACCGCTGGATCTCGTTGGCAAACACGGCGACGCCCTGGGGACGCAGGCCGGTCGACGCGGCGATCCGGGTGATCTGGCCGGTGCCGTGCGCGAGCAGCCGTCGGGCCGCGTCGGGGGAGAAGCCGTGGTCGTCGACCAGATGGGTCGACCAGACGCAGCCGAGCTGGGCCAGCTTCTCCTCGACGGTCATGGCCTCGATCAGGGCGTCGATGTCGGTCATGGCCACGATCTTGGCAGGCCGTTCCGACATCTGCGGTCGCCCGCTACCGTGCGGCCCATGGCCGACGTCGTGATCTTCCACAACCCGAACTGCAGCACTTCCAAGTACGCGGTCGGCGTGGCCTCGGACCTGGGGGTGGAGGTGGACGAACGCCGCTACCTGCTCAAGGCGCAGCGTCCCACCCGCGACGAGATCGTCGTGCTGCTCGATCAGCTCGAGGATCCCGCCACCGACCTGGTCCGCCGCGACGCGCAGTTCGCCAAGCTCGGTCTCACCGACGCGGACGTCGCGAGCGCCGACCAGGTGGCCGACGTGCTCGCCGAGCACCCTCAGCTGCTGCAGCGTCCGGTGCTGGTCAAGGACGGCCGGGCGATCATCGGTCGACCCAAGGACCGGGTGGAGCCGTTCCTGCGGGGATGACCGCGTAGAAGCTGCGGGCGTCGCCCGGGGCCGGCGCGCGTTCTGTTCAGGCTCCGGGACCGAAGACGGCGACGACGACGGGCTCCGCGCACTCCGCGCCGACGGCGACCGGGTCGCGGTCGGGTTCGAACACGTGGCGGACGAACCCGGTGAGCAGCTGTCCGACGATCAGCTTGGCCGCGGTGGATGGATCGTCGACCTCGGGGACGAACCGCTCGATCCAGCCGCGGGTGGCCGGCTCGAGCAGCTCGAGCAGCGCCTGGCCGACCGGCAGGACGGCGGCCTCGCCGTGCATGCCCTCGCTGATGAGCAGCCGCCAGATCGACTGCTCCTCGAGCGCCCCCGCCCACACGTGGCCGAACAGCGACCGGAGCCGGTCCGCGGCGTCGGCGGCGGGGTCGATCGGGAAGGCGTCCGACATCCTGCTGCCGTACTGGCGCTCGGCGACCACCGCGGCGAGCAGGGCGTCCTTGGACTCGAAGTAGTGGTAGATCGCCGCGACCTGCAGGTCACAGGCCGAGGCGAGCTGCCGCATGGTCATGCCCTTGGCGCCGCGCTCGGACATCAACCGCAGCGCGGTGTCCAGGATGTGGTCGCGCTGGTTGGGTCGCGTCGCGACGGAGTGGGCGGTCGGCATGGCCTCAGTGTGTCAGGTGCGGCTCGCGGCGGGCGCGACCCGACGGGTGGGTCCGCTCAGCCTCAATCCACCGATTCGGTTCTTGGGGTGACGGTGACGGCTGCTGGTGGTTGCCGTCTGGTGATCGGGCGGCGCCGGTGTGGTTCGGGGCGCGTTGAAGCTGGCGTCGCGGCTCGTGGGTTGTCGGCGCTCAGGGTGGTGTGGGCGTGCGCCGGCCGCTGGGCGGGTTCAGCCTGACGGGGCGGGCAACGCCCGGAGGGCGTTGAGGGTGTCGGTGAACGGAAGGCACGGCGTCAATTGTCACACCAGGGCATCTGTGCGAGGCTGAAGCTGGCGAGTCGGCCGGAGGCTTCGAGGAAGGGCGCAATCGTATGCCTGGAAAGAGGCGGAACCTCGTTCGCGGGTTCGGGCCTATCTGTGTGGCACTTCTCGCTGTCGTCTCGGCGTGCTCAGGCGACGAGAGAGTTGTTGCTAACGCTGACACCGCACTTAGCGTCGAGCCTCTCGCCCAAGGATTTGTTGCGGCTGCGGCGCCAGATTCGATCGTCGCCGCCGGGGGGCTACACCTCGACGGTTCAAAGGCAACGATTGGATCGTCTGTGTGGAAGTGGAGAACAGAAAGCGCGACCTGGTCGGCACTCCCGCACCTGCCCGACAACTTGCTTGCTGTCGGGGTAGCCTCGGTCGGCGCAAACACGTTTGTGGTGGCGCGCGACTGCACGTCGTTCCCGGAAGCAACCGACCTCGCCAGCGATTGTCACCGCACAGTCGTTGTCAGGTTGGTCGACGGCTCGTGGACCGTCGTCGAACCTCCGCACGATGTCGTCAACCCCGTGTCATCGATCGGATTGGTCGGCCAAGTGGGCCAGCGATACCTGCTGCTGGAGTTGTCCGGATCACCTACGGCGTTTTTCGCCGTGTTTGATGTCCAGACTTCGAAGTGGAGTACGGTTCCAAGACCCGAGCTTCCGGCTGAGCAAATGATGACCGGACTGTGCTTCTCTGACGGACACATACTCGGATACGCGACCGGTATCGTCTCCTCCCCCGAGGTGACTTCGGACGCGGTCAGTTTGGTGGCTCTCGATGAGCACCTTCAGTGGTCGAAGGTACTCACTCCAGGGAAGGTGAAGTTCCCACGAAACAACAGCTCGTCCTTGTGTGCAGCTGATTCGCTTATTCTTCAAACCACGGCGGACGAGATGACCGTGTTGTTCGTCGACAGCAACGACGAACCGGCGCTCAGAGCGATTCCGCCTCCGGCTCCGATCGAAGCGCTTCCGGGTCCGGGAGTTCCCCCGCTTGGGACCATCGATCGGCAAATCGTCTCAGTTCCGCGAGATGGCAAGGAGCAACTGTCAAGCCTTGGGTCGCTCTCCTCGGGAAATCCGATTCTTGGGCTGAGCGACACGGCGAGGGCCTATGTCTTGTACGACGTCGGGAGCGACAAGATGCCCGCTGTTCAATTGGTTGGCGACTGATGGGACATCGACTGCTCGCGAAGACATTGGTAGTGGGAGCCCTTACCCTCGGAGCCGTCAGTGTCCCGGCTGGCGCGACGGTCACACCAACTTCGTACATGACGTTCAACATCGCCGGCGCTGCAGGAGCTCCGTACACAACCGCAGATCATTCGAACTCGATCACGAGCGGCGATCCCTATCTAAGACAGCAACACGCGATGCCCATCGTGTACATAGCCCAGGCGTCTCAGCCGACGGGCATCGCTGTTCAGGAAGATTGTGACAATACAGATCCGAACATCACCGATGCGCGCGAATACCTCATGGGGGAATTGGCGTCTCGAGGATACCAGTACTTCGGTGTGAATACGAAGACGTTGACAACGAGGCATTGCGTCCAAGGCACGTGGATATTTGCCAAAGGGACGTACGCGTGGGCCGACTATCTATGGCTTCCGGGGACAACGGAGGGTGAATCTCGAGCAGCCGTCTGCATGCGTACTGTCGTGTTCGTCCAAGTGGCCAACTGCTCGAGTCACCTGACAACGGCGGCTGGGGATCAGCAGCAGCAATCCTTCTCTTTTTGGGCGTTTGCCGAGCAGCAAGTCCCGTATTCATTCGCCGTGTGGTCGGGTGGCGACTTTAATACCAACAACCTCAACGTCCTGTATCCATGGTCAATGAACTCCTCCGAAGGCGATACCACGCTCGCTCGAAATACCTTCGGAAGCAAGAAGATCGATTATTCGTGGGGCAGGTTGCCGATCGGCCAGGCTGCGGGAGGTTCCGTCGTCGCTGGCGCCCCGAACTACTCCGACCACAACTATGTGTTCGCCCCGTTCAACTGGGTGTACTAGTGGTCCGTCGCTGAAATAGCGAGGGCGAGTTCAAGGGGTGACGGCTACAGCCTGGGGTAGGGGTTGAGCCTCCACCGGTCAGATCGTGATGCGGGCGAGATTGCCCGCTGTTCACACACAACCCCGACCGGTGGAGACGCCCAGCATGCCAGCCCAACCCCTGTCCGCGCCTGAACGCGAAGAGATCCGCGCGGGGATCGAACGCTGTGAGACCGACTCTGTGATCGCCGGCCGTCTCGGCCGGCACCGCGCCACGATCAACGCCGAGATCAACCGCAACGGCGGCCGAGCCCGCTACACCGCAACCGCCGCGCAGACCCGAGCCGACTCGTCGCGGGCTCGCCCGAAGGCCACCAGGTTCGACGCTGATCCGGTACTCGCCGCGCATGTGACCGAACGCCTCGAGGCGAAAGACAGCCCGATGACGATCTCGATCGAGTTGGCCCGCGGAACCCACGGCCTGGTCGCCTCGCTCAGCCACGAGTGCATCTACCAGGCCATCTACGCGCACGGCCGACGAGGCCTGCGAGCCGGACTGCATGAAGGACTGCACCGCAGGCGTCGATGCCGCAAACACCGGGTGTTCGGCCCGCCCGCACCGAAGAAGAGTCCTCTCGGCCTGTTCAACCCGATCAGCCTCCGACCATCCGTCGCGTTGGAACGTGGCGAGGTCGGCCACCTTGAAGGCGACCTCATCATCGGAGCCGCCAACGCCTCCGCGTTGGTGACCTTGTTCGACCGGGCAAGCCGCTACCTCTGGCTCGCGGACCTGCCCGACGGCTACCACGCCGACGGAACTCTCGCCGCGGTCTGCGAGATCCTCGACCGCAGTCAGACCGTCACAGCCGCCAGTAGACCCAGGCACGTGGACGACCACCCCGGCCCGACGGTGGATTGAGGCTCAGTGGGCGACGGGGCACTTCGACGCGTCGAAGGTCGCCGGGATGTCCTCGAGAGCGATGACCAGCGACGACTCGCCGCGGCCGGCGACGGTGCCCTCGGGGACCTCGATGTCGGGGATGCGGCTGAGCAGCTCCTGGAACACGAGCTTGACCTCGGCCTTGGCCAGGTTGGAACCGAGGCAGAAGTGCTGGCCGATCCCGAAGGCCAGGTGCGGGTTGGACTCGCGGGTGAGGTCGAGCTCGTCGGGCCGGTCGAACACCGCCGCGTCGCGGTTGGCGGCCGCGTACAGCATCAGGACCCGGTCGCCCTCCGCGAGCGCCGTGCCCTGGTAGTCGTGGTCGGCGGTGACGGTCCGGATGAACCCGAGCACCGGGGTGACGTAGCGGATGAGCTCGTCGATCGCCCGGTCCATGAACTCGTCGTCCCACAGGTTGTCGATCATGAGCTGCTTCTGCTCGGGGAACTTCGACAACGCCATCAGGCCGCCGGAGATGGCGTTGCGGGTGGTCTCGTTGCCGGCGACCAGCAGGACGGTGAGGAAGGCGAGCAGCTCGTCGTCGTTGAGGCCGGTGAAGCCCTCACGGGACTCGAGCTCTTCCTTGGTGACGCCCTGGTAGGCCTTCTCGTGCTCGCGGGCCAGGCCGCCCTCGTCGAAGGCCTGGGTGAGTGCCGAGATGATGTCGTCGGTCGGGTTCTCGCGCCGTTCGGCGATCAGACCGATCAGCATCGTGGCGTACTCGCCGAACGCCTCGGCCGCCGCGATCAGCTTGGGGTCGTCGCCGTCGACGTGGCCGTCGCCGGCCATCATGTCGTCGGACCACTTGTACATCGACAGACGCTGGTCGGGGTCGAGTCCGAGCAGCTCGCAGATGATGATCAGCGGGACGTGGATGGCGAAGTCCTCGACGAAGTCGATCCGGGCCTGGCCGACGTCCTCGCCGGCCGCGGCCGCGTCGGCGGCGACCTTCTCCAACATGGCGTCGATCGTCTCGTTGGCGAGCTCCCGGATGTGGGGGAGCATCTCGCGCACGCGGCGGGGGGTGAAGCCCTGGTTGATCAGGCGGCGCTGGCGGATGTGCTCCTCGCCGTCGAGGGTGATGATCGACATGTCACCCGCGATGGCGGGCCGGACCCCGTAGCGGCAGCAGTACATCTCGGAGTCGCGGCTGACGGTGAACACGTCTTCGTGGCGGGCCGCGATGTAGAGGTCGTTCTTCTTGTCGTGGTGCAGGCCCGGCTGCTGGCGCAGCCAGGCGTACAGGTCCCACGCGTCGTCGAAGGTGTGCGGATCGCAGAAGTCGGTCTGGGCGAAGTCGCGGTCCGACGCGGCGGAGGGGTCCTCGAGGATCGTCATGAGAAGACCGTACAAGTGACCGAACGCTCGTTCAAGGGCCAATCGAACGATCGTTCAGAGCCCGGGGTCGGTACGATCGTGGCGCGCCCGGTCGGGACCACCGGTCCCGCACGCGGGGCGCGCCGACAGGGGGGCACATGACCACGACCGATCCCGTCGCGATCAGCGACGTCGACCTGCTCGACCTCGACGCGTTCGTCGAGGGTCGTCACCACGCCATGTTCGCCACGCTGCGCGAACAGGACCCGGTCCACTTCCACGCCGAGCCGGACGGCCCGGGGTTCTGGGCGGTCACCAGGCACCACGACCTGCAGGCGGTCAACCGCGACACCACCACCTTCTCGAGCCAGCTCGGGGGCACCCAGCGCGTCGACCCGGACCCCGAGGAGTTCGACACCCGCGGCGTGCTGCTGCTCGACTCCGACCCGCCCCAGCACACCCGCTACCGGCGACTGGTCAACAAGGGCTTCACCCCCCGCATGATCGGCCTGCTCGAACAGCACCTGCGCTACCGCGCCGAGCTGATCGTCGACTCGGTCATCGAACAGGGCAGCTGCGAGTTCGTCTCCGACCTGGCCGCCGAGCTCCCGCTGCAGGCCATCGCCGAGATCATGGGTGTCCCCCAGGAGGACCGCCGCCTGCTCTTCGACTGGTCCAACGCCATGATCGGCTCCCAGGACCCCGAGTACCAGGACCCGGACAACCCGGACCGCCCGCTGCAGGCCGCGGGCGAGATCTTCGCCTACGCCAACGACCTGGCCTCCCAGCGGCGCGACGACCCCCGCGACGACATCGTGACCACCCTCATCAACGCCGAGATCGAGGGCGAGAAGCTCAGCGAGCTCGAGTTCGACATGTTCATGCTCCTGCTGACCGTCGCCGGCAACGAGACGACCCGCAACGCCACCTCGGCCGGGATGCACGCTCTGCTGACCCATCCCGACGAGATGTCCCGCTTCCTCGGGCACCTCGACGACGACGGGTACCGGTCGGCCGCGCTCGACGAGGTGCTGCGGTGGGCCACACCGGTGCTGCACTTCCGACGCACCGCAGCGGTCGACACCGAGATCCGCGGCCGGGAGATCGCGGCAGGCGACAAGGTGCTCATCTGGCACGTGTCGGCCAACCGCGACGAAGAGGTGTTCGAGGAACCGTTCCGCTTCGACCTGGAACGGCGTCCCAACGAGCACGTCGCCTTCGGCGGCGGCGGAGCGCACTACTGCCTGGGGGCGAACCTGGCCAAGCTCGAGCTCGACATCATCTTCGCCGAGGTGCTCAGCCGCATGCCGGACCTGTCCGCGGCGGGACCGGCCGAGATGCTGCGGTCGAACTTCATCGGCGGGGTCAAGCACCTGCCGGTCAGCTTCACCCCGGGTCCACGCAAGCACGGCTGACCGGGCGGGTCAGCGACCCGGACCGCTCGCCGAGGGTCAGGCCCCGGCGCGCTCGTTGAGCTCGTTGAGCCGGCCGGTGGCCTCGAGGTACTCCTCGACCATGCCCAGCACGACGTCGCGGGAGCGCCGGACCTTGTTCATCTGACCGACGACCTGGCCGACCGGGTTGAAGTTCACGTCCTTGGCCTGCTCGGGGTACGCGTGGCCGCGTGCGACCGCCTCGCCGGTGACCATGAACTGCAACGGCATGCCGAGCGGCTGGGGGTTCTCGGGGTTCTCCCAGGCGTCGGTCCAGTCGTTGCGCAGCATCCGACACGGCTTGCCGGTCCACGAACGGGAGCGCACCGTGTCGCGGCTGGTGGCGTCGATGTAGGACTGCATCTGCGCCGGCGGGATGTCGGCTTCCTCGACGGTCAGCCACAGCGAGCCCGTCCACACGCCCTCGGCGCCCATCGCCAACGCCGCTGCCATCTGACGGCCGTTGCCGACACCGCCGGCGGCGAGCACCGGGGTCGGGGCGACGGCGTCGATCACCTGGGGCCACAGCACCAGCGAGGCGACGTCGCCGGTGTGGCCGCCGCCCTCGGTGCCCTGGGCGATGATGATGTCGACCCCGGCGTTCTTGTGGCGCATCGCCTGGGCCGGGGCGCCGCACAGCGCGGCGACCAGCCGACCGGCACCGTGGATGCGCTCGATCACCTCGGGCGGCGGCGTGCCCAGCGCGTTGGCGATCAGCTTCACGCCGTCGTGGCGCAGCGCCTCGTCGATCAGCGGCGACGCGGTGGCCTCGGTCCAGCCGATCAGGGTCGGGGCGATCTGATCGGCGGGCAGCTCGGGGACGTCGTGGTCGGACAGGAGCTTGCGGGCGAAGTCCTTGTGCTCCTCGGGTACGAGGGTCTGCAGCTCGGCCTCGAGCTTGACCGGGTCGAGCTCGCCCATCCCCTCGTACTTGCCGGGGATGACGACGTCGACGCCGTAGGGGCGGTGGCAGTGCTCGTCGAGCCACTCGAGCTCGGTGGCCAGCTGCTCGGGGGTGAACCCGACCGCTCCCAGGACGCCGAGGCCGCCGGCGTTGGACACCGCGGCGACGACGTCGCGGCAGTGGGTGAAGGCGAAGATCGGGAACTCGATGTCGAGCTGGTCGCAGAGGCTGGTGCGCATGCCGGCACGGTAGCGGAGAACTGGAACGTGTTTCAGTTCTGCGCAACCCTGCTCCGGCAACGTCGTGGCCCCGACCAGCGGTCGTCGGCGACCATGGATGTGGTGAGCGATCCGGTAGGGACCGATGCGATCCGCATCGGGTTCCGACTCCTGACCGACGACGACCTGCCGCTGCTGCACCGGTGGCTCAACGACCCGGACGTCGTGAGGTGGTGGGAGGGCGACGACGTCACCTGGGACGGGGTGCTCGGGCGGTACTCGACGGCTGCCACCGCGGACGACTCCGTCGAACACCACCTGGTCCTCGTCGATGATCGCCCCGTGGGCTGGATCCAGTGCTGGTTCCTGCGCGACGAGCCCGACATGGCGGAGTGGGTGGAGCTCGGCTTCGATCCGCTCGGAACCGCCGGGATCGACTACCTGATCGGCGAGTCGGTCGACCGTGGTTCGGGTCTGGGCGCGGCGATGATCGCGGAGTTCGTCGACCGTGTGGTCTTCGGCGCCCATCCCGGGATCGACGCGGTCGGATCAGATCCGGACCGGGCCAACGAGCGGTCGTGGCGGGCGTTGGCCGCGGCGGGCTTCCGGCCGGTGGCCGACCGACCCGAGGGTGCCCGGACCTATCGGATCATGCGGCGGGACCGGCCGACCGGGGCTGCTACTTGACGGTGACGTCGCGGCACCCGAGCGAGGTGGACGTCCCGGTCGGGTTGTCGAGCACCCACACGCACACGGTCCGGGTTCCCTTGCCGCCGGTCCACTGGACCATCCACAACCCGGCGGGATGCGCCTGAACCTCGCGCACCGCCGTCTCGCGGCCCATCGTCGACACGACTCGCAGGCGCGGAGCGCCGTCGGGGTCGCCCGCGGCTCCGCCGACCACGACCGTCGACCCCTCGGCCTTGGCCATCGTGAAGATGCCGCTCGGTGGGCTGTTCGACGGGACCGACGGTCCCGGGGTCGCGCCGCTGACCGTGAACCTGCTCGACATGAGCTGGAGCGACGGCGAGTTCGTGTTGACGATCGATCGGAACGACGACCCGATCAGGTCGCGGCTCCCGGCGGTTCCGATCAGTCGGATCGTCGCCTTGTCGAGTCGACCCGACACCCCGACCGGTCCGAGCACCTGGATCGACGTGACCTCGCCCACCCCGAACCAGGCGCCGAGCTGGGCGCCGTTGTAGGTCCGCGACCACATGGCGTTGGGGTTCCCGCCGGTCAGGTCGGCCGGGTCGGGCACACCGCGCAGGTAGGGGACCGCGGAGACCCACACCGTCTCGCTGTTCTCGGTGTGGCCACCCGAGGACGCCGAGTACACCGCGTCGATCAACCCGCCCCCGTAGGTCACGACCTGAGACGCGGTGGCGTCGACCGCGGCGACCCAGCGCTGGCCGAGCGATCCGTACTCCTTGTCCCACCCGAGGTACGACTGGTCGGGCAGGCCGCCGACGATGTCGTAGGTGCCGGCGCCCGCCGCCTTGGCGACCTTCTTCTGGGCGAAGGTCCGCCCCGCGATCGCCTGGGCCTGCAGCGCGGCGTCGGGCCACGACGACGGCATCTCGCCCAGCCCGTAGAGGTAGTCCTGCATCGGCAGGGTGACGACGGCCTGGACGGTCCCGGACCCGGTGGGGTGCAGTTGCAGGAACCCCCGGTTGAACTTGTGCCACGGCGGTGAGACCTCGAGCGGCGGTCCGCCGAGCGCGATCGACACCGTGCCCGTCGCCGACGTGTTCAGACCGCCGGAGAGCTGGATGGTCGAACCGCTGGACGTGACGGTCACCGGAGCCGACGTCGTGCCCAGCGCCGCGCCGGCGACGAAGGTCGTGGGGCCCCACGGCGTGAGGGTCAGCGTCGAGCTGGTGGCGAGCAGGACCCGGATGGTGGCCGTCGACGTCGTGGTCACGGTGGTGCCCGAGTAGTAGTGGCCCAGGATCTGCGCGGCCGACGAGCCCTGCTCGGCCAGGCCGCGGGCACCCCACTGGCTCATGCCGACGCCGTGTCCCCAGCCGGAGCCGGAGAACGTGAACCCGGTGACCGCCGAGCTGGTCGGGACGCTCACCCCCCAGGCTCCGAGGGCGAGCACCACAGCGGCCAGGGCGGTCAGGGCCCGGCGGGCCCTCGGTGCGGATCTGGCGTGGCGTGCCGGAACCTCCGGGGTCGGAGCGGGGGGCGCGTTCGTCGGATCCATCGGGAGCGATGCCACGGTGACTGCCTCGGCTCGACTGTCCTCCGACTTGAGGATCGGGTCGGGGTCAGGGGTCTCACGCTGTGCGACCCTTGTGGGGTGACCCCGATCGTAGGAGCCGTCGGAGCGCAGCCGGAGGTCACCCCTTCGGGGAGTGCCGGCGTGCGGGTGGCCACCGCGAACATCCGCCACGGTCGTCCCGAGGGCGCGGCGGGCCCGGATCCCGCTCGCCTGGCCGACACCCTCGGGCGGATCGGAGCGGACGTGCTCGCCGTCCAGGAGGTCGACCGGCGCACGCGACGGGCCGGCGGGGCGGACCAGGTCACGGCGATCGCCGAGGCGACGGGTCTCGAGGTCCGATTCGCTCCGGCGCTCGAACACGACGGCGGTGAGTACGGCGTGGCCCTGGCCTCCGCGGTCGGGTTCCGGTCCTCGGAGGTCCTGCGCCTTCCGGGCTCCGGTGAACCGAGGGTCGCCCTGCTGGCCGAGCTCGGCCCGGGCGCGTCCGAGCCGACCTCCGGCGGGTGGGCGGTGGGCTCCACCCACCTGTCCACCGATCCGGGGGTCGCGGTCACCCAGCTCCGGCGGGCGCTCCGGTCGCTCGACGAGCTGGCGGCGGGTCGACCGGCGCTGCTGCTCGGCGACCTGAACCTGGAGGCCCGGGCGGTCGCCCCGGTGCTGGTCCAGGCCGGGTTCGTCGCGGCGCCGTCGGGCCCCACCCATCCGGCGCGGCGGCCGACCCGCCGGATCGACTGGGTTCTGGTGCGGCGGGCGACCGTGCGCTCCTCGGAGGTGCTCGACGTGACCTGCAGCGACCACCGTCCGCTGGTCGCGACGGTCGAGCGCGTGGACGGCTCCGGGACGGTCCGAACCGACGTGGACGCCGACGGTCGCGTTCCCTAGCCTCGCCGCAGCGATCGAGAGGCGGAGCGGGCGGGCGATGCACCGGATGGAACGGGAACCCGACGAGTTGGCGGCCACGCCGCACCAGAGCGACGCCGACCGGCCGCCGGTCGGCGAACCGCTCGTCGTCTCCCGGCACAACCCGGGGGCCCGCCCGGCGTGGACCGGATCCGCTGACGTCCCGGCCGGCGCGGCGGAGCCCGCGGCTGCACCGGTCGCGTCCATGGAGGGACGGGTGGCCGTGGTGACCGCCGCCACCGGCGCGCTCGGTGTCGCTCTCGCCGCCGAGATGGTCGGCCGGGGGGCACGGGTCCTGCTCGTGGACGACGATCTCGACGGACTGCTCGACGTGGTGGACTCGCTGGCTCCCGCTCGGGCCGTACCGGTGCGGTGCGATCTCGGTTCGGACGCGGACGTGGCCGCGGCCTGCGACTTCGTCACGCGGAGCACGGCCGTCGACGTCGTGGTGCACGTCGGTCGACACGACGGCGACGACGCCGAGGTCCGAGCGGTCGGTCGGAACGCTCTCGACGACCGCTACCGCGCCGACGTGCGTGGCCCGCTGGGCCTGATCGACGGCCTGTCCCCGGTGCCCGGTTCCGCTCCGACGGTGGTGCTGGTCGACCCGCCGCGCTCGACCCGCGACCCGTGGGGGCCGGTGGCGACCGATCTGGTGGCCGAGCACCTGCCGGTGCGCGATGGGGTGCGGGTCACCCGGGCGACCTGCAGCGAGGATCTCGACCCCGCCGAGTTCGCGGGAGCGGTCATCGACCTGCTCGGGCGCGACGACGTCGGGGTGTCACGGGTCGAGCTGGTGGGTCTGCCAGGACCGGCCCCGGCGGTGGCCCCGACTCCGTCGGCAGGTACCTGGCTCGACGGTTGAGCGGGCGCCGGGCGGTAGCCTGCGGGAGTGGCGAGGACGTGCATGCGACCGGGGTGCGACCGCCCGGCCGCGGCGCGGGTCGCGTTCGACCCGGTCGCCCTGCAGCTGTGGCTCGATCCGCTGGCCCGGCGATCGGCGCCGGTGCAGGAGCTGTGCGAGTTCCACGTCGAGCGGCTGACCGTGCCCCGGGGCTGGTCGGCGACGGACCGTCGCCCCGGAGTCGTGGCCGACGTGGTTCCGGGCTCTCCGGGCCTGTCGGTCGTGGATGCTGCGCCGTCGTCCACGCCGGTTCCCGAGAGCGAGGCTGAGCCCGAGCCCGAGCCCGAGCCCGAGAGCGAGAGCGAGCCCGACGCTCCGATCGACGCCGGCGAACCGATGGCCGAACCTCCGGTCGTGGATCTGCCGGTGGTGTCGGAACCGGTGGTGTCGGAGGATCCGGAGCGATCGACAGCGTCCCCGGTCGATCCTGCCGCCGCTCACGACCGTCCGCAGCCCGCTGCCGCGGCCGCCTCGCGGAATCGGGGGCGCGGTGGACGGGGTTCGGCTCCGTCGCTGCTGTCCCGGGCCTTCGAGCTCACCGGCCACCAGGAGTCCATCCTCACCCGGCCCGCGGCGGACGACACCCCGGCAGGGGAGTCGAACGGGGACGACCCGGTGCGCTCGGAGTCGGCCACGGTCGACTGACCGACTGACCGACTGACCGACTGACCCGACTGACCGACCGGAGGTCGCCGGTCGGATCCCGGGTTGGGTGCGGCAGGACCGGTGGTGCCTACTGTGGCGCCATGGTCGACTTCGCCTTCCAGGAGATGTTCCCCCAGGCCAAGGGGGACACGCCGTACCGCCAGCTGACCTCCGACTTCGTCGAGGTCGACGACTACCGGGGTCAGCGGATCCTGCGGGTCGATCGACAGGCGCTGACCCTGCTGGCCGCCGAGGCGCTGCGCGACATCGCGCACCTGTTCCGCCCCGGCCACCTGGCCCAGCTCGCCAAGATCCTCGACGACCCCGAGGCGACCGAGAACGACCGGTTCGTCGCCCGCACCATGTTGCAGAACGCGTGCGTGTCGGCCGGGATGGTGCTCCCGTCGTGCCAGGACACCGGCACCGCCATCGTCATGGGCAAGAAGGGCCAACAGGTCTGGACCCACTCCTCCGACGGCGCCCCCGGCGGCGACGAGGAGGCCCTGGCCCGCGGCGTGTTCCGCACCTACACCGAGAGCAACCTCCGCTACTCACAGGTCGTGCCGATCACCACCTACGACGAGGTCAACACCGGCACCAACCTCCCGGCCCAGATCGACCTGATGGCCGTCGACGGCGACGAGTACCACTTCCTGGTCATGGCCAAGGGCGGTGGAAGCGCCAACAAGACGTTCCTGTTCCAGGAGACCAAGGCGCTGCTCAACCCCGAGTCGCTGATGAGCTTCGTGGCCGAGAAGATCCGCACCCTCGGGACCTCGGCGTGCCCGCCGTACCACCTGGCGATCGTCATCGGCGGCACGTCGGCCGAGATGAACCTGAAGACCGTCAAGCTGGCCAGCGCCCGCTACCTCGACGGCCTGCCCACCGCGGGCAACGGGCTCGGCCACGCGATCCGGGACCCCGAGCTCGAGGCCGACATCTGGCGTCTGGCCGCGGACACCGGCATCGGCGCCCAGTTCGGCGGCAAGTACTTCGTCCACGACGTGCGGGTGATCCGCCTGCCCCGCCACGGGGCGTCGTGTCCGGTCGGCATCGGCGTCAGCTGCTCGGCGGACCGCCAGAGCGTGGCCAAGATCACCGAGGCGGGCGTGTTCGTCGAGCAGCTCGAGACCGACCCGGCGCAGTACCTGCCCGAGGTCACCGACGACCACCTGGCCGACGAGGTCGTGCACGTCGACCTCAACCGTCCGATGGAACAGATCCGCGCCGAGCTCAGCCGCTACCCGATCCGGACGCGGCTGTCGCTGAGCGGTCCGATGGTGGTGGCCCGTGACATCGCCCACGCCAAGCTCAAGGAGCGCATCGAGCGGGGTGAGGGCCTGCCCCAGTACGTCAAGGACCACCCGATCTACTACGCGGGGCCGGCCAAGACGCCCGACGGGATGGCGTCGGGCTCGTTCGGGCCGACCACCGCGGGTCGGATGGACAGCTACGTCGACCTGCTCATGGCCAACGGCGGCAGCTTCGTGACCCTGGCCAAGGGCAACCGGTCCGCCCAGGTGCGCCGGGCGTGTCAGACCCACGGCGGGTTCTACCTGGGCTCGATCGGCGGACCGGCGGCCATCCTGGCCCAGGACGCCATCAAGCACGTCGAGGTGCTCGAGTACCCCGAACTGGGCATGGAGGCGATCTGGCGGATCGAGGTCGAGGACTTCCCCGCCTTCATCATCACCGACGACAAGGGCAACGACTTCTTCGCCGACCTGCTCTGACCCATGCCTCTGCGGCCGGCCGCCAGGACGGATTGCGTTGTGCGCCTGCGCCGTTTGTGGCAGATTTTCCGCCGCCGGAGGGAGCGTGTCGTGGGTCACATGAGGGCGATCATCGTGGGTGTTGCGGCCGCGGCCGCCCTGCTGGCGACGTCGTGCCAGCCGCCGCCCGGGAGCTCGACGCCGGGAGCCGGGACCTGGGCGGTCAACCCCAGCGCCACCGACGCGTCGATCGCCGGCGACGCCGTCTCGACGCATCTGGCGTACCAGCCGACCGTCGCCGCGGTCGGCAAGCTGGCGGTGATCTTCCCGGGCACGTCGGCCACCACGCTCGCGTTCTCGGAGCTCACCCGGGCGCTCACCGGGGTGGGCTACCACGTGATCGTGCTGCGGTACCCGAACTCGCTCGGGACCACCGCCGCGTGCCCCGATTCGAACGCGGCCGCCGACCCGGACTGCTTCCGGGTGTTCCGCTCCGAGGTCGTCTTCGGGGCCGGGGTGAACGACCCCGACGGTCAGGCCTACGACCACCCGGTCGCCGCGGTGAACCAGTCGAACTCGGTGGTCAACCGCCTCACCAAGCTGCTCGACCACCTCAGCACCGTCGCACCCGCCGCCGGCTGGGGTCAGTTCCAGGTTCGATCCGGCGCCACCTGCACCCAGGTCGACCCGACCTATGGCGGCTGCGCCATCGACTGGTCCAAGGTGACCGTCGTCGGGCACTCGCAGGGCGCGGGCGTCGGCCTGTACCTGGCCAAGTTCTTCCCGCTGCACCGGGTGGTCATGCTCTCGGGGGCGTTCGACGCCTACGACCTCGGTGGCGGCAACTACGCGGTCGCGCCGTGGATCACCGAGGGGCCGCTCGCCGTTCCGGCGCCGAACATCGGGAGCCTGATCCACACCTCCGACCCGAACGCGGCGCGCATCCGGGCCGTGGCGCAGCTGGTCGGCATCCCGGGACCCGAGGCCGACGTGTCGACCGGCCCGTCCTTCGGCGGCAGCCGTCAGCTGGTGACCGGCATCCCGTCCGCGTGTCCGATCGGTGACTCGGCCCCCAGCCACAACTCGACCGCGGTGGACCTGTGCGTCCCCGACTACGCGTACGACGCCGCCTGGCGGTACCTGGCCACGTCCTGACGGCGCGGCGGCTCCGCGCCCGGGCAGACTCCCGCGGTGGAGATCACGCTGTTCACCAACCTGCTCGGGGCCTTCGGGCTCGGAGCGGCGTCGGGTCTGAACCCGTGGATCCCGCTGCTCGGCCTCGGCCTGGCCCAGCGACTGGGCGTGGTCGAGCTGTCGTCGAGCTTCGACTGGTTGGGGGCCACGCCGACCCTCCTGGTCCTCGTCGCTCTGTTCGTCCTCGACCTGATCGGCGACAAGGTCGCGGTGGTGGACTCGGTGCTGCACGCCGTCGGTGTGGTGATCGCCCCGGCCTCGGGAGCGGTGGTGTTCGCCGCACAGGAGAACCTGCTGAGCAACACGCATCCGGTCCTGGCCGGAGGCGTCGGCCTGGTGCTCGGCGGCACGGTGCACGCGGCCCGCTCGGTGCTGCGACCCGCGGTCACCGCCACCACCGGTGGGGTCGGCAACCCGGTGATCAGCGCGGTCGAGGACGTGGTGTCGACCGTGCTCACCGTGCTGGCGGTCGTGGTGCCGGTGCTGGCGTTCCTGACCCTGGTCGGTCTGGTGGCGTGGGCGGTGGTGGTGCTCCGTCGGTGGCGGGCCCGACGGTTGCGGGACCGTCAGGCGAGGGCCGGTGCAGCCCGTGGTCCCGGCGGGGTCACAGGAGCGTCGGACGGTTCGCCGAGCACGCCCGCGCCAGGGCAGCCTGGGTTGCCCTGAAGTCGCGCATCTGACGTTCGGCGGCGGTGGTGCTCGGGCGGAGCATCCAGACGATGCGGTGACGGAGTCGGCTGGCCATGCCTCTCTGTCGGCACCGACCGGCCGCGATCAAGAGGATGTCGGTGTCCGATCCGGTGCGCCGGAGCGTGACGCGGCGTCCCCCGGCGTGGCACGGTGGCGATGGGGCCCCGACGTCGGGGTGGGGGGCTCGAGCCCGCGGTCGTGCGACCGTGGCCGCACCAGGGGGAACGACATGGCCGATCTGATCATCCGAAACGGGACCGTCGTCGACGGCACCGGAGCGCCGGCGACCCCCGGCGACGTGGCCGTGACCGACGGGATCATCACCGAGGTGGGCCCGGATCTCGCCGGTCGGGGCGCCCGCGAGATCGACGCCGACGGCCGGCTGGTCACACCCGGCTTCGTCGACATCCACACCCACTTCGACGGCCAGGTCACGTGGGATCCGATCGTGGCGCCGTCGTCGCTGCACGGGGTGACCACGATCGCCATGGGCAACTGCGGGGTCGGTTTCGCCCCGGCGGCGCCGGACCGGCACGCCTGGCTGATCAGCCTGCTCGAGGGGGTCGAGGACATCCCCGGCACCGCGCTGGCCGAGGGGCTCACCTGGGACTGGGAGTCGTTCCCCGAGTACCTCGACTCGGTGGCGGCGAAGCCCCACACCGTCGACATCGGTGCGCACGTGCCGCACGCCGCGCTGCGCACCTACGTGATGGGCGAACGCGGCGCCGAGCACACCGAGGCCCCGACCGAGGGCGAGATCGCCCGGATGGCCGCGCTGGTCGAGGAGGCGCTGGCGGCCGGAGCCATGGGATTCGCCACGTCGCGCACGGAGGTGCACCGCACCAGCGAGGGCACCAACATCGGCACCCTGACCGCGGGGGACGCCGAGCTGCTCGCCATCGCCGAGGCCATGCGTCGGGTCGGGACCGGTGTGACGCAGCTGATCAGCGACCTCTACCAGACCCCCGACGACGAGGTCGCGCAGCGCGAGCTCGACCTGCTGGAGCGGTTCGCGCGGACGAGCGGTCGACCGCTGAGCTTCACGATGCAGCAGGCGTACCACTCGCCGGAGCGGTGGCGGTTCCAGATGGACTGGGTCGACCGGATGGTCGCCGCCGGGCTCGACGTCAAGGCCCAGGTCGGGGTCCGGCCGATCGGCGTGCTGCTCGGTCTGCAGGCGACCGCCAACCCGTTCCTGCTGACGCCGTCCTACGGCGAGGTGGCCGGACTCGCCCTGCCCGAGCGGGTGGCGGCGCTGAGCGACCCGGAGCGCCGCCGTCGGATCCTGGCCGAGCACGCCGATCTGGTGGCCGGTCTCGAGCCGGGGATCCTGCGCCACATCGTCGGCGGCGTCGACCTCACCTTCGAGATGGCCGACCCGGTCGACTACGAGCTGCACACCGACCGGTCCCTCGGCGCCCGGGCCCGGGCCTCGGGCGTGGACCCGACCGAGATGGTCTACGACCTGCTGCTCGAGCGCGACGGCGAGCAGCTGCTGTACCTGCCGTTGTTCAACTTCGCCCACGGCGACTTCGGTGACCTGTTCGAGATGATCACCGCCCCCAACGTGCTGTTCGGGCTGTCCGACGCCGGCGCGCACTGCGGGGCGATCTGCGACGCGTCGATGACGACGTCGTCGCTGGTGGTGTGGAGCCGGGACCGTCGTGACGGCGAGCCGGTCCCGCTCGAGCGGATCGTGCACGGTCACACGCAGCGCAACGCCCGCCACGTCGGCTGGTTGGATCGGGGGGTGGTCGCTCCGGGATACGTGGCCGACCTCAACGTCATCGAGCTGGAGTCGTTGGCGTGTCATCCGCCGACGATCGTCGTCGACCTGCCCGCCGGCGGTCGGCGCCTGATGCAGACCGCCGAGGGGTACCGGCACACGATCAAGTCCGGGGTGGTCACCTTCAGCGACGGGGAGCACACCGGCGAGCTGCCCGGAGAGCTGCTCCGCGGCACCCGCCCCACCCCCACCTGACCGCCCGCGCTTCCCGCTCTTCCCGTTCTGTAGTGCGAGATCCAGGCGAATGCCTGGATCTCGCACTACAGAACGGGATGTGGGGGGGGTGTCGCGGGAGTCGGGGGTCAGAGGGGTTGGCGGCGGAGCACCGATCGGGCGGCAGCCCGTCCGCACATGCCGTGCACCCCGCCCCCGGGGGGCGTCGACGACGAGCACAGGTACAGGCCCTCGACCGGGGTCGACCACGGATCGAGCGACGGGACCGGCCGGAACAGGAACTGGCGCAGGTCGGCCACGCCGCCGTTGATGTCGCCGCCGACGTAGTTGGGGTTGTAGGCCTCGAACTGGGGGGCGCTCATCGTGTGGCGGGCCAGCACCAGGTCCCGGAAGCCGGGGGCGAACTGCTCGATGCGCGCCTCCATCGCCTCGGTCATGTCGACGTCGCAGTCCGACGGGACGTGGCAGTAGCCCCAGAGGGTGTGCCTGCCGGCCGGGGCCCTGTCGGGGTCGAAGTTCGACTGCTGGGCCAGCAGCAGGAACGGGACCTGCGGAACCCGCCCCGACACGACGTCCTCCTCCGAGGCGCGCACCTCGGCGAGCGTGCCGCCCAGGTGCACCGTCCCGGCCCGGGCGGTCCGCGGATCGATCCACGGCACCGGCCCGTCGAGCGCCCAGTCGACCTTGAACACGCCCGGTCCGTAGCGATACCGCTCGAGTCGGCGACGGTAGGCCGACGGCAGCCGGTCGCCGGCGATGTCGATGAGCTGGCGGGGGGTGACGTCGCAGATGACCGCCCGTGCGGGAGGGAGGTCGTCGAGGCTCCGGACCTCCTCGCCGGTGAGCACGGTTCCGCCCAGCGCCCGGATCAGCGCCACGAGCCCGTCGGCGATCGCTTGCGATCCGCCCCGCGCCATCGGCCAGCCGACCACGTGGGCGAGCTGGCCGAGCAGCATGCCGAACCCGGTGGTGATCGGGGCGTCGAGCGACAGCATCGAGTGTCCGGCCAGCCCCGCGAGCAGGGCCGGGCCGTCGTCGCCGCGGAACCGCCGCCGGGCCAGAGCCGACACCGACCACAGCCCCGACATGCCGTAGCGGGCCAGCTGCACCGGGTGCCGCGGCGGCAGGTCCAGGGGGTCGAGCAGCGAGTCGACCAGGTCCAGGCCCGATCCCACACTCGGTCCGAACAGCCGCTCCCACGGTCGGCCGTCGACGCCGAGGCCGACAGCGGTCGCGGCCAGCGACCGCTCCTGCAGCACCGAGTGGCCCGGACGGAGCGCATGGGCCAGCGGGGCGTCGGGCTGCACCCACTCGACGCCGACCTTCTCGAGGCCGAGGTCGCGCAGGGCCGGGGACGCCAACCCGAGCGGGTGGATGGCCGAGCAGACGTCGTGGCGGAAGCCGGGCAGGGTCAGCTCGGCGGTTCGGGCGCCGCCGCCGAGGGTGTCGGAGCGTTCCAGGACCAGGACCCGCCAGCCGGCCTGGGCGAGCTCGAGCGCGGCGACGAGCCCGTTGGGACCGCTGCCCACGACCACCGCGTCGAACTCGTCGGCCACCGCCCCACCCTACGCGGCCACCCTGCACCCCCCGCCCACCCCGTCCTGAGCGCTTTGTAGTGCGAGATCCAGGCGAACGCCTGGATCTCGCACTACAAAGCGGGTGGATCGGGCAGGATGCCCGACATGAGCGCCCGAGCCGACCTGAAGGACCTGCGACGTCACCGGGTGCCGGCGTGGTGGTCCGACGCCAAGCTGGGGATCTTCGTGCACTGGACCCCGGCGTCGGTGGCGGGGTTCGCTCCGATCGACTCCCACATCGGCGACCTGCTCGCGGCCGGTGACCCCGAGGCGCTGGCGGAGAACCCCTACACCGAGTGGTACGAGAACTCGCTGCGGTTCCCGAACAGCTCGGCGAGCCGGTACCACCGCGAGACCTACGGCCTCATGCCGTACGCCGAGCTGGCCGACCTCTACCGCGAGGGCCTGAACAGCTGGGACCCCGACGACTGGGCCCGGACCTTCGCGGCGACCGGCGCCCGCTACGTGGTCCTGGTCACCAAGCACCACGACGGGTTCTGCCTGTGGCCGTCGTCGGTCACCAACCCGAACCGCTCGGGCTGGCACACCGGCCGCGACGTCGTCGGCGAGCTGAGCGAGGCGGTGCGCGCCGCCGGGATGCGCTTCGGCGTCTACTACTCCGGCGGCCTCGACTGGACCTTCGACGACCGCCCGATCGGCAACCTCGGCTCCATGCTCGCGGCCATCCCCCGCGGCTCGTACCCGGACTACGCGGCGGCGCAGGTCCGTGAGCTGATCGAGCGGTACCGACCCAGCGTCCTGTGGAACGACATCGCCTGGCCGGCGCCGGGCAAGGACCTGTGGCCGCTGCTCGCCGAGTACTACCGGGCCGTGCCCGACGGCGTGGTCAACGACCGGTGGATGCCGTGGTCGCCGGTCATGGCCGCGGCCCGCAACGACCTGGTCTCCCGTGGGGCCGACGCGATCAACGCCCGCGCCACCCGCTCCAAGGGCGGCCTCATCCCGCCCAAGCCGCCGTTCTTCGACGTCCAGACCCCCGAGTACGTGGTGTTCGACGACGTCCGGCGGACACCGTGGGAGTGCGTCCGGGGCATGGACCAGAGCTTCGGCTACAACCGGATGTCAGGGCCGGAGCAGTTCCTGACCGACGACGAGCTGCTCGACATGGCCGCCGACATCGCCTCCAAGGGCGGGAACCTCCTGCTCAACGTCGGCCCCCGCGGCGAGGACGCCGCCATCCCCGACGAGCAACGCGCCCGACTCGACACCCTCGCCCGGTGGGCCGGGCACGGACCGGGCTCGGCCATGTCCGGGTCCCGTCCGTGGGTGCGCCCCTCGGGCGAGGGCGTCGTCGGGGACGGGTCCCGGGTGCCGCTGCGGTACTGGGCGGCCGACCGGCACGTCGACGTCGCCGTCCTGGGACCGCTCGAGGGTTCGCTGCTCGTGGACGACGTCGAGGCGACTCCGACGACGTCGGTGACCGACGCGGCGTCGGGAGAGCAGCTGGAGTGGAACGCGACCGATGAGGGGGTCCGGGTCGAGATCGGCGGCCCGGCGGACCGACCGGTCCTCCGACTCACCGACGTGGTCGCCCGCCCGAGCTGACAGCGGAGCGACCGAGCGACTGAGCGTCCGAGCGTCCGAGCGACTGAGCGTCGAGGCCCGCGACCGCCGGGGACCGGGACGGTGACAGCCGACCGCGGCGGCGCCCGCCGCGTCGCCGGCGCAACCCCTACCATCACGGCGTGAGCTCCAACCGGCGGATGGGAGTGGCCGCGGCGGTGCTGCTGGGTTCCGGGCTGATCCTCATGATCGTCCCGCCGGTGGTGCGGGACGGCCTCTGCGGACTCACGTCGTGCGCGGACCGGGTGCCGGTCATCGCGGTGTCGAGGGTGTCGCCGACCGAGCTGGCAGTCGTCGTCCCCGACGACGCGGCCCCGAACGTGCGCCGGGTCGAGCTGCTCCAGGGTGGATCGAGCGGGTCGGGCTCCCGCCAGTGGATGATCCGCGCCGAGCGTGGTTCCGACACCGGCTCCAACCCGGGCAGCGGCTCCGGCGGCGCCACCTCGGCACGCACCTTCCTCATCGGCGACGAGCCCGACGGGTTCCGCACCGTGGTCCCGCTGGAGACCGAACCGCAGAAGGGGGTGTGGACCGCCCAGGTCGGGTTCCGCTGCACCACGGCGTCGCTGCCGTTCAACCCCCAGGCCCTCGCCGTCGGCGAGGTCCGATCGTGGGACGGCGTCATGGACGGCAACGACTTCGCCTCGGACGCCAACACCAGCGAGCACTGCCTCACCGAGCGGGGCAGCGCCGAGCTGGGACTGCTGCTGGCCGGAGCGGCTCTCGCCGTTGCCGGTGCCGTGCTGGGCATCGTGGTGGTCCTGCGCCGACCGGCCCGCTTCCCCGAGGACGGCGACGACCCGGCCGCCACCTCCGAGCGCGACCAGGACCCGGATCGGGTCTGATCGTCCCGGCGGCTCAGGTCTCCCCCGGGCGGTCGCCGCTCAGGCCGACGCCGGGGTCATCGTGGGGCGGTGTCGTCGGGCCGGGAGCCGCAACGCAGCGATGAGCAGGCCGCCGATGACCACCAGTCCGAGCACCACCGCCAGGTGCGAGCGCAGAAGCGCGATGCCGTCGCCGATGCTGGGCACGACCCAGCGGATCCTCGGCAGGGTGCTGTCCGCCGGCACGGTCCACGTCTCGCCGGACTCGTTGGCGTCGCCCCGGGTCTGCATCAGGTAGGTGTCGCCCTGTCGGGTCGCGGAGACCAGCCGGTGGGTGACCGGCTCCGCCGCGCCCTCGGCCGGTCGGGTGACCACGTCGCCGGGGCGCAGCGACGACACCGGCACCGACTCGCTGACCACCACCGACCCCTGGGCGATCGTCGGGGTCATCGACCCGCTGCGGACCACTGCCGCCTGCAACCCGAGCATGGCACCGCCCAGGACGGCCAGCAGCACGATCGACAACAGGACGGTCGCTCCGAGGCCGACCACGTCGAGCGCCCGGGACCGACCGGAGACGCCGGCGGTGGCTGTGGCCGCCGGTCCGGGCGTCCGGTCGGTGGAGCGTGTCGTGCGGGGGGAGCGAGTCGTCCTGCCGGGCTCGGCGGCCAGCTGCACGCCGGCTGCCGTCTCGGCGGCGTGCAGCACGAGCCCCGCCCACTGGGGGCGGCTCGATTCGTCCAGCTCCAGGCGCAGTCCGACCAGGTCACGGCGGTGGCCGTGGTGGGTCCACATGACGGCGGCGTCCATGTCGGTCGAGGACCCGTCGTCGAGCTCCACGCCGACCCGGGTCGTGGAACCGATCGCAGGGAGTCCGGAGGGCGCCGGACCTGATCTGTCGCCGGTCGCGGGGTCTCCGGGCGTGTCGCCGGAGCCCACTCGGGGCAGCTCGACGGCCAGGCCCTCCGGCGACACGTCGACCGTGCGGGCCTCGCGGGAATCCAGGCGTGCCGGTCGGCTGAGCGGGACCCGGAACGAGGTGCGCTCCCAACCCCGTTGCACCAGGACCTGGATGCACACCACCCACAGCAGCACCAGGGTGAGCAGTGCGGCGCCGACGGCGGGGGCGGTCATCGGCTGGTCGGGGGAGTGGTCGACCAGGGCCGTCACCAGCACCGCGACGCTCAGCAGCCCGGCCCACAGCAGCGGCCGGACGGCCACGCGCGACGGCCCTCGACCGACCCGGCCGGTGATCGCCGAGGGCAACGCGGCCAACGACCCGGGAACGTCGTCGACCGTGGCGCGCAGGTCGCGGAACGGATGCGGGGTGCGTCCGGCGGACCGGTACAGCCCGACCCAGCGCAGCAGCAGCGCGGCGAGAACCAGGGCGGGGAAGGCGCCGTTCGCGGTGCGCATCGGGAGCTCCCCCGACACGGTGCCGGTGAACAGCACGAGCAGCCAGGTCAGCATCGACCAGGCGAAGCAGTCCCGGACGAGCAGACCCAGGGCGACCCGCCGAGCCGTGCCACTGCCGGAGCGGACGGCGTCCGCCGCGTCGGCAGCGGACCCGCGCTGCTGGGCCATCGACTCGGGCCAGAAGGTGCGGGCGCCGGCGGGGGCGGCCACCAGAGCGAGCGGCTGGTCGACGGTGGCCGGCCGACCGCCCTCGGCGTGGCGGGCACGAAGCCACGCTCCGCGCGGGCGGCGGGGGTCGATCGGGTGGCGCCGCAGGTCCTGGGTGCGCACGAGCGTGGCGTTGGGCTCCCACAGGGCGAGCCCGACCGCGGCGCTGCGCCGGCGGAGGAGCGCGTCGACGTGGCCCCGGCTGTCGGACCCGAACCCGTCCTGGTTGAACGGTCGGGTGAGGCCGATCGCCCAGGGGTGGGCGTCGTCGAGTCGACCGGCCGCGGCTCGGCAGTTCTCGGCCAGCGGCGCGGCCCGACCTGACAGCAGCAGCACGGCGTCGGTGTCGACCCTCTCGATCGCCTGCTGAAGGGGGTCGGGTCCGCCGGCGCCGGTGCGGCGGTCCGAGGTGATCACCGTGACCCCGAGGTCCTCGATGTGAGCCCGCTCGGCGGGGGCGATCACCACGCACGGCCCGGCTTGCTGGGCGAGCTCGACCGAGTGGCGCTGGAGCTCGTCGGGTTCGTCGCCGAGCACGACGATCGTGGTGAAGGTTCCGTCCTCGGCCGTCTCCGTCGACTCCGTCGTCTCGTCGGTGGCGCCCTCGGAGGAGAGGCGGTGGAGCCGCCGCCCGGCGACGAGGTCGACCAGGACCCCGCTGGCACCGGCGAGCAGCGCGACCGCGACCAGCACCGCGATCGGGGCGTGGCCCGGTCGGACCAGGAACGGCAGCCAGACGACCGCCGCCACGGTTCCGAGCAGCGACGCGACCTCCAGCCCCGCGGCCCGAGGTCGGACCGCGGGTGTGCCGGTGCCCGTCGTGACGGGTCGGTCGTCGGTCATGGTTCGTCTCGCTCCGGCGGCGGGACCCGGGGCCGGTCAGTCCCGTCGAGGGGACCGCTGACGGGCCACGAACACCATCGTCAGGCCGCCGAGCAACAGCAGGGCGCCGATCACGATCAGGGGCACCGAGCTGTTGCCGGTGAAAGCCAGCGGCGACTCCCGCGAGGCGGTCGACCCCTCGACCCGCGCCGCGTCGTCCGGGGTGATCGACGTGTTCACCACGGTCGTCCCGCCGACGTCGGCGGTGGTGGTCGACTCGGTCGGCACCGTGGTCGACTCGGAGGGGTCGACCGAGGTGGGCGCCGCTGTGGTGGGAGCGACGGTTGTCGGCGCCGAGGTCGTCGACGGCGCCGTGGAGGTGCTCGGGTAGGTCGTCGGCGGGTAGGTGGTCGGAGCCTCGGTCGTCGGCGCGACGGTCGTGCTGGTCGTCGTCGTGGTCGTCGTGGTCGGGGCCTCGGTGGTCGACGCGGTCGAGCTGGTGGGTGACTCGGTGGTCGACGGGACCGTGCTGCTCGTCGGCGTCTCGGTCGTCGAGGTCGGGTAGGTGGTCGTCGTCGACTCCGAGGTCGTGGTCGAGCTCGGAGTGCTCGAGGTCGGATACGTGGTCGGCGTCGAGGACGTGGTCGGGGTGGTCGTCGTGGTCGACGGCGGGGTGACGCTGCACGGCGTGACCACGGCGTCGAAGGCGGTGAAGGCGATCGCTCCGGAGCCCCCGTGGATGAACCGGTCGGCGTACACAGCCCCCGTCAGCTTCCCCTTGCCGCTGGTGGCGAACCGGGCCGACGGAGCAAGGGTCGTGCCGCTCAGGGTGTTGCGTCCTCCGATGAGCACCTCGGGCGCGGACCCGAAGTTCCACAGGGTGTACCGGGCGTGGCGCTCGGCGGCGCCGGTGAGCTTGGGCGGGTTCCAGTCCTTGGGGACGCCGGCCACGTTGATCACGAGTGGCCGCTCGGCCGACGGTTCGGCGCCGTGGCGGAACGTGATGCTCCCCAGGTGGGCCAGGTCCGCGGCGCTGAGGTTCAGAACCATCTGGCCAGGCGTTCCGGTGGGCCAGACGAACGCGTCGCCGCCCTTCCAGGGCGAGTCCGGGCCGTAGGGGCCGGCGAGGCGCACGGTCGCTCGGCACTCGGCGAGACCACGGGTCAGTTCGCTCCACGAGCGGAACACTCCGTCGAAGTCGTAGCCGGTCTTGCGGGTGGCGCTGGTGGCGGTCTGGGCGCTGTGGGTTCCGACGAGGCGCGGGGTGGTGCGGACCTTGGAGCCGGTGGCGTTGACGACGATGCGGTGCGGCCCGTCGCGCCGGGCCTGCACCCCGGTCGGGTCGCCGACGGTGAGCCAACCCTTCCGCACCGACAGGTCGCCGGCCGAGCGGGCCAGCTCGACCCGACCCCGGACGACCAGGGCGGTGGCCGACGAGTCGGTCGGGTCGACCTTGTAGACCCCCGCGGTGTGGCCGGCCACCGAGTAGCGGTCGAACGAGACGTTGCCGCCCACGGCGATGGGACCGGTGGAACCGTCCGCGGTCAGGGCGGCGTCGCCATGGGCGACTGCGCTGAAGCCCGCGGCGAGCGTTGCGGGGTTGACCGATGCAGCGGCGCAGAACTGCACGGTGCTGACCGCGGGGATCGACCCGCTGACCGGCGGGATGCCGGTGTTGTCGAAGGTGCCGGTCGTCGACGCCGGGGTGATCCAGGCGTCCTTGGAGCCGTCGCCGGCCTTCACGACCACGGCACTGATCGCGGCGGCCGACGCGAACGTGCCGCCGGTGGCCGAAGTGGCCGACAGCGACACGACCTTGGCGTTCCCGGCCGGCTCCACGAACGAGTAGGTGCCGGTGGAGGGCAGGCGGCTGAACTTGGCGACCAGTCGGGTCCCGCTCGGACACACCGGCTCGGGGGCGGCGCCGGTGCTGGCGAAGATCCCCAGACCCATCAGGACGGCACCGACCACGGCCAGGGCGATCCCGCCCCGGGTCGGGGTGATGCGCGGTGCGCTCGGAGCAGTCGGCGAGCTCTCGGTGCTGGACATGCTGGGACGTGCCTCCGTGAGGGCGGTCGCGGGCGCGCGACCTTCGATCCCTTCGGTCGGTCGCTTCGTCGCGGACTTGAGGACTCGTCCGCCACATGCCTCCCATCGCCGTGGTCCGGTTCGTGTCGGGTCCGACGCCGGGGTGGGGTCCGCGTTGAGGGTTCCAGGCAGCCGCCCTACGCTGCGCCGTCACCGGTTGCGGCCGGGCGGGCGCGTCCACGTCCGCCGGGTGTGTCGACCGAGCCCACGTAGCTCAGGGGATAGAGCGTCGGTTTCCTAAACCGTGCGTCGCAGGTTCGAATCCTGCCGTGGGCGCCCAGGAACTGCAGGGGTGGCCCGGGCTGTCCGATCGGCCTGAGCGTCGCTCATGCGGAGCCGGCGATCCGTCGAAGTTCCTTGATGGGCAGGACGAGATGGAGTGGGTCGGTCGGCGACGGCTGGAAGCTGCGCGCCTGGTGCGTGTACCAGGCGCGGGCGTCCTCGTCGCGAGCATGGATGAGCAGCGCCCTCACTCCGAGATCATCGGAGAGCCGTGCCACCCGGATGAGCGCGTCGATCAGCAGACTGCGGCCGAGATGGGCGCCTTGCGCCGAACGGTCGACCGCGAGTCGGCCCAGCAGGACGCACGGCACCTGAGTCGGAACCCCGCCCTTCGTCAATTCAGCGGGGAGCTGCTGCTTGGCTACCCCGGCGGAGGAGAGTGTGTAGTAGCCGACGACGGCGCCTTCGCGGGCCGCGACGAACACGCGGGCGTTGCCCGACACGTGGTTGACCCAGCCGAATCTCCGGAGCCAATCATCCAGCTCCACGACGCCGCTGTCGAAGTCGTCGACTTTGTGGTTTCGGCCGAAGGCGACCGGCTGGTCAACCTGCAACGGTCCGGTGGCCTCGCTCGACACCCAGGCGGTCCGCTACTGCTCGAACACGGTCGTTGCGGCGAGTAGGCGACGGAGGTCATCCTCGTAGGGAACCGGGGCGTCGAGCATCGCGTTGAACGACTTCCATGCGTCAGCATCGACCACGAACCAACGGCGGTCGGCCAGGACCCGTTCGGCCTCATGCACCGAGGCCTCCAGCATGAAATCCGTCTCGGATCTGTCGAGCGCCGCGGCCGCTGCCGCGATCGTCCGACGCTGCTGCGCGGACATTCGCATGTTGAATCGCTGGTCTCGTGGCGCTCGTGAAGTGGGAGATTGTGCCCGCGGGCTCATGATGGAACTCCGCCACTAGTTCGACTGGTGCGTACAGTGTATGTGCAACTGGGTGCTCGGACATCCCACCCACCTTGAGCGCCTTTCTGCGCTGTGGCTCGGCCTTCGATCTGCGGGACGGTGTCGAGGAGCGTTCCGATGTCGTCGATTCTGAACAGGTCGATGCAGCATCATGGTCACGGTCGTTCGGTGTACGGTGCCGTCGGAATGAGGGAGGGGTGTCGATGTCGATGCATCGATCTCGTGCGCTGACGTTGTTCGGCGTGGTCGCAGCCCTTCTCGCCGGGTGCGTGGCGTCGCCGCCGGCTCCGCCCGACCTGGCTGTCCGCTGAACCGATCCCGAACCGTCGACCGTCCCGACGTGGAGTCCCAGCGGACCCCGGTCCGCGATGGCAGGGTTGCCCGGCGGCGGGGTCGTGGTCGCGGGCAAGGTGTGGACCGGTGCCGGTAGCCCGCCGTTCACGCCGACGGTCACCGTGTGGAGCGCCGACGGCTCCCGACGTTGGACCGCCTCGCTTCCCGGGTGGTCGTCCGCCACCGCGGTCGTGGGGACTCCCGGTGGAGGGGTGGTCGCCGGACGGGTCGAGTCGGCCGACGTCGCCGAGATCGTCTCCTATCTCGGCGACGGGACGCCGAACCCCGGGTTCGGAGTCGGTGGCATCGCTCAGATCCCCGTACCGTCGTACCCGGTCGTCGGTGGGTACACCCCGTACGCCACGGTCTCGGCGCTGGCGCTCGACGGCGACGGCCGGATCGTGGTCGCACTCGTGTCCGGGCAGTGCGACAACCGGGTGCGGGCATGCCGCTACTCGGACGGAGCGGTGCACCTCACCCGGCTGCTGCCCGACGGCGCTGTCGACCCGGACTTCCACGGCGGCACCCCGCTGCCGATCGGGGTGAACTCGACCCCGGTGTTCGACCTGCGCTCCAAGCTCGTGACATGGGCCGACGGCAGCATCGGGGTGGCCACCGGGGTCGGACCCGACGCGGTGACCAAGGTCCTCCCGGACGGCAGCGGATTGGACCGGGCCTTCGGCGACGGCGGCGCGGCGTTCGTCCAACCGGGCGCCGAGGCGGGCTGCGGGGTCGGCGACGACGTGGGCGTTCTCGACCTACGCCCCGACGGAACCCTGCTCGCCACCTTCGAGCACGGGCCGACCGGGTCGCCGGCGCCCGGACCGGACTGCGACTGGGTGGCGGTTCAGCTGACCGCCGACGGTGTGCTCGATCCCACCTTCGCCGGGGACGGACGGCTGGAGCTCCCCCAGTGGTACCTGGATCCGTACACGCGATCGAGCAGCGACGGCGACGGCGGGTTCAGCGTGATCGTCCCCCGGGGCAGCGCCGACCCCAGCCTCGGCAACACCGGTGAAGGTCTCCGCGTGCTGGTGCGCAGCTACGCGCCGGACGGCCACGTCCGCTCCGATCACCAGTTGCCGGCGTACTTCGAGCTGTCGTCCCACTCCGTCGTCGGCGCGACGCTCCAGCTGCTCGACTCGGTCGTCGACGGATCGGGCAACCGCTACGTCCACTCCGAGGGCGGGGACTCGCCGTACCGCGGTCTGATCGCCCTCGGCTGAGCGGTCAGTCCTTGCGGTAGACGGTGACCACGGCGGCGCCGCCCAGACCCAGGTTGTGCTGGATGCCGACCCGGGCCCCGTCGACCTGACGAGCCTCGGCGTCGCCTCGGAGCTGCCAGGTGATCTCGCTGCACTGGGCGAGGCCGGTCGCTCCCAACGGGTGGCCCTTGGAGATGAGCCCGCCGCTCGGGTTCACCACCCACCGGCCGCCGTAGGTGACCGCACCGTCGTGGATGAGCTCGCCCGCCTTGCCCTCGGCGCACAGCCCGAGGCCCTGGTAGGTGATCAGCTCGTTGGCGCTGAAGCAGTCGTGCAGCTCGACGACCTGGGCGTCCTCGGGTCCCAGACCCGACTCCTCGTAGGCCTGGCGGGCGGCGGCCTCGGTGAGGTGGATGCCGGCGATCGCCATGTCGCTTCCCTCGAAGGTGTCGTCGAAGTCGGTGGTCATCGCCTGGCCCGCGATCTCCACCGCCCGGTCCTCGAGGCCGTGCTCCTTGACGAAGCGCTCGCTGGCCACCACCGCGGCGGCCCCGCCGTCGGAGGTGGGGCAGCACTGCAGCTTGGTCAACGGGTCGTACACCGTCGGCGCGTCGAGGATGTCCTGGAGGCTGTACTGGTCGCGGAACTGCGAGTACGGGTTGTTGACCGAGTGGCGGTGGTTCTTCTCGCCGATGCGGGCGAAGGTCTCGGCGGTGACGCCGTAGCGCTCCATGTACTCCCGGCCGGCGTTGCCGAACAGCTGGGCAGCGGGCGGGGCGGGCTCGAACCCGCGGCGCTGCACCATGTCGGTGAAGTGCTTGTCCATGGGGTTGGTGCGGTCCTCGAAGTTGCCCTTGAGGGAGCCCTTCTGCATCTTCTCGAAACCGAGGGCCAGCACGCAGTCGGCCAGGCCGCCCTGGACGAAGCGGCGGCCCAGGTACAGCGCCGAGCTGCCGGTCGAGCAGTTGTTGTTGACGTTGACGGCGGGGATCCCGGTGAGGCCGAGCTCGTACAGCGCCCGCTGGCCCGAGGTCGAGTCGCCGTAGCAGTAGCCGATGAACGCGGACTCGATGTCTGAGTAGTCGATGCCGGCGTCGGCCAGCGCCTTCTCGCCGGCTTCGCGGCCCATGTCGGGGTAGTCCCAGTCGCGGCTGCCGGGCTTCTCGAAGCGGGTCATGCCGACGCCGATCACATAGGTCTTCGTGGTCATGGTCCTCACGGTAGGCGTCGGGCCGCTGGCGGGGTGGCCCCGAACAGCTGGAGCAGCGCGGCGGCCGGATCGGTCGCCGGTCGAGCGCGGGTTCCGGTGGCGGCGAGTCCCGCGTCGTCACCGCTGCGGTACTGCGACATGGTCGGCTCCACGTACGGGTTCATGACCTGGTGCTGACCCTCGAACGTCTCGCTGTGGTGGTCCAGGCCGACGGCGTGCCCGAGCTCGTGCAGCAGCACCGCCCGTCGGGTCGCCGCGTCGTCGAGCATGGCGGGCACCACCGAGAGCCGGACGTCGCGGATCACGTGGCGTTCTTCGGGCGTGAAGCCCCACTGGCCCCACATCTCGGCGCAGCCGATCGCACCGGCCGAGCAGTACGTGCCGACGACGACGGTGATCTCGGGGGTCGAGCCGACCAGGTCGGGGGCCGGGGTCGGCGCCGGCGGGCCGAGGACGAAGGTGATCCCGGAGCGGGCGGTGACCTCGGCCGCGGCGGCCATGACCTCGTCGGTCAGCGACCCGGCCGAGGGGTGGACCCGCACGACGAAGCTCGACGACGGCGCCCATTCGGTCAGCCGGTAGCCCGGCCCTGACGGCGGCTGCGGTTGCGGGGCCCGGGGGGCAGCGCTGCACGCGGCGAGGATGGCGAGGACGGCGACGGCTGCCGCCGCGGTGGCGGATCTTGCGACCTGTCGTGGGCTCGGACGCATCGGTGATCCTCCGGACGACTCGACGACTGGACCTGATGCAGCGTCTTCGGAGGCGGTGCGGAGCGGGTTGAGCACGATGATCCGGACTGCTCAGCCCGGGGAACAACCGCGTGGGCCCTGCGGTTGGCTCCGGTGGTCCGACCGACCTCGCGACCTGGGCCGATCGGTCCCCGACGACGGCCGGTCCCGCCTGCGGTAGCCGACGAGCGTCGTCGGGCCGCCCACACCAGGAGACGACATGGCTCTCGATCCCGATCTCAAGGACCTCGCGCAGGCGAAGAACTTCGCGGCGCTCACCACGCTGATGCCCGACGGCCACCCCCAGACCCAGATCATGTGGGTGGGCGCCGATGACGAGCACGTGATCATCAACACGCAGCTCGACCGCCAGAAGTACCGCAACGTCCTCGCAGATCCCCGCGTCACCGTGACCGTGTTCGATGCCGACAACCCGTACCGCTACGTCGAGGCCCGTGGTCGGGTCGCGCGCACCCAGGACGGCGCGGCCGCCGCGGCCAGCATCGACGAGCTGTCGCGCAAGTACACCGGTGGGGACTACGGCATGGGGCCGACGGACAGTCGCGTCATCCTGTTCATCGACGTGGAGCGGGTCCACAAGAACGGATACTGACGGCGGGCCCCGACGGGTCGGGTCCGTTCAGTCGGATCCGATCAGTCGGATCCGTTCAGCCGAGCCCGAAGGGGGTGAAGCCCGGCGCGGTCAGCGGCCAGGGACGCGAGCGCTCCAGCACCTCGGCCACGCCGAGCGCCAACCCGTCGGACCAGCGGGGCGCCACCAGCTGCAGACCCATCGGCACGCCCCGGTCGCCGAGTCCCATCGGCACGCTCGCGGCGGGGTGCCCGGTCAGGTTGATGTCGGGGGTGTTGGCTGCGATCGACGGATCTCCGGTGACCGAGCCGGCGTCGGTAGCGGCCGGGCCCTCGGGCCCCCAGTCCTGGACGTTCAGGGTCGGCAACGCCAGGACCGAGTCGCCCCCGAGCGTGTCGTCGATCCGGGCGCCGAGCTCGTGGCGCCGCCGGGTGGCGGCCAGGTAGTCCTCCATCGACACGCCGATGCCGAACTGCAGGATGTCCTGAAGTGAGGTGTCGAAGCTCTCCCAGCGGTCGCGTTCCCCGGCCAGGCTGTGGGCGAGCTCGCAGGACGAGATGAAGAACCAGTCGATGATCGCCTGGGCGCCGCAGGGGGAGTCCACCCGCTCGACGGGGATGCCGTCGGCCGCGATGGCGTCGAGGGATGCCTCGTAGGCGGCCTCGACGACGGGGTCGACATCGGCCCGGAAGGTCCGACAGGCCCGGACGCTCGCCGGTCGGGTCGGGGTGAACTGGCCGGGGGCCGTCGGTGCCGACAGCCAGTCGCCCGGCGACGCGCCGGCGACCAGCTGCGCCTGGAGGACGACGTCGGCGACGGTGCTCGCGGTGACGCCCTGGGTGGACAGCTCGATCCAGCGGGGCAGCACGTTGCGTCCCACCGAGCCGGTGGTCGGCTTGAGGCCGACCAGCCCGCACAGCGCGGCGGGTATCCGGACGCTGCCGCCGCCGTCGGAGGTGGTCGCGATCGGGACGAACCCGGCGGCCAGCGCCGCGGCGGACCCTCCGCTCGAGCCGCCGGGGGAGCAGTCGGTGTTCCACGGGTTGCGAGTGGCGCCGAACACGAGGTTGGCGGTGAACGGCGCGTGGCCGAACGCCGGGGTGTTGGTGCGGCCGAGGACGATCGCTCCCGCGGCCCGCAGCCGGGCGACCGCGTCGTCGTCGCTGTCGTCGGGGTCGGCGTCGACGAACATCGCGGACCCGTAGGTGGTGACCGAGCCGGCGCAGCGGGCCATGTCCTTGACCAGGAACGGGAGGCCGGCCAGCGGACCGGATCGGTCGTGGCCCGCGGCGACCTCGCGGGCGGCGTCGGCGTCGAGTCGGACCACGGCGTTGATCGCGCCGTCGCCGGCGTCGATGCGACGGACCGCCTCCTCGACCAGGTCGACGGGGTCGATCGCCCCGGATTGCACACCGTGGACCAGTTCGCTCAGCACAGCGGCGACGCTACCGGCGCCCCCACCCCTCACCCGTCGCGTTCTGACGACAAGTCACGACACTGGCGGTACTCGACTGTCATGAGAATCGCGTTGACGAGTCTGCGGACCGACTCTAGGTTATTAGGTATGCCTAACAATGACGGTGGCGGGATGAGCGGCGCTCCCCGGGATGAGGTGAGCCGGTCCGTGCTTCGCGAGGCGATCGTGCTCGCCCACACCGTGCCGGGAGCGGTGCTGCGGCTGGTCACCCATCGGGGCGAGGTGACCGTCGGGCGCGGTCCCGACCACGACCTGTCACCGTGCGACCTCCGGCAGGCGTACCTGGTCGGCACTGCCCCGGGTCGACGTGACTGCTTCCCCGTCGTCCGGGAGGTCGAGCTCGGCGGCGTCGTGCGCGAGCTCGGCGGCGGTCTCTACGAGGCGTGGGCTCCGGACCTCACCTCGGTGCAGCGCTGGTTCGTCACCTCGCTGTTCCCCGGCGACATCGTCGAGCTGGCCGACGGGTGGGACGAGGACGGTGATCTCCCCGTGGAGTCGGTGCGGGCCGACGTCGCCACCGACACCGCACTCGGCCTGTCGTCGGTGCGCTTGGATGTCGGCGACGACGACCCGGAGGGTCACCTGGACGAGGTGTCGCGTCGGTTCCTCGAGCGCTGCATGGCCGAGGAGCTCGTCCAGTCAGTCGCCTCGGAGCAGATCCCCCGATTCTCCTGACGGCCCGATCTCCAGACAGGCCCGACTTTCTGCGGACGGCTCCGATTCTCGTGACAGTTGAGTACCGCCAGTGTCGTGACTTGTCGTCAGAACCTGGGGTGAGAAGCGGGGGTCAGGGGGTGGGGCGGGAGGCGAGGCGGTGGAGGCGGCGCGCCACGCCCTTGAGCTCCTTGTGCAACCCGACGAACTCGCGGTGACGCTCGGCGTAGTGCGCCGAGGCCTCCGGGTCGGGCCGGAACACCCGGTCGACGGTCGCTCCCGCGGCCACGTCGCCCGGCTCCAGCCGCCCGGTGACCAGACCGGCGAACAGCGCCGCGCCCCGCACGTTGGCCACCAGAGGGTCGGCCACCCGGTGCACGGGTCGGCCGATCACGTCCGCGTGGATCTGGCACCACACGTCGGACTGGGCGCCGCCGCCGATCGCCCGCAGGTCGACCAGCTGGTGCTTGACCACGTCCTCGGACACCTCGAGCAGCCAGCGCACCTGGTGCGCCACGCCCTCGAGCACGGCGCGCACCATCTGCGGGCGCCCCGAGTCGATGCCGATGTTGAGGAACGCGGCACGCACCGCGGTGTCGGCGCTGGGCGAGCGCATGCCCTTGAGCCACGGGGCGAACATGACGCCGTCGGCGCCGGGGGCGACCTTCTCGGCCACCCGGTCGAGGTCCTTCAGCGTCGGCGACGCCCCGGGGGTCAGGCCGTCGTCCGCGGCGACCACCATGTCGAGGAGCCACTCCATCGACGCCCCGCCGCAGTCGTGGTTGTTGACCAGCACGTACTGGCCGGCCAACGCCGAGGGCACCGTCGCCATCTGGCTCATCAGCGACGTCTTCTTGGACGGGGTGTGGGCCCCGACCCACGCCGAGGTCGAGATCGACAGGTGGCCGTGGAAGTTGTCGACCGCACCGGAGCCGAGAGTGGCCGCGTGCAGGTCGGGCAGGCCGGTCACCACCGGGATGCCGGCGGGGATGCCGAGCTCGTCGGCCACCTCCCCCAGGACCTCGCCGACCACCGAGCGGATCGGCTGCAACGGCGGGAGGCGGTCGACGTCGGTGCCGGCGTAGCGGCAGAGGCGCCGGTCGTAGGCGACGGTGTCGAGGACCCGGTTGTCGGTCAGGAAGCTGGCCAGCATCGACGCCTGGGTCGCGGCGACCTTCCCGGTGAAGCGCAGGTTGAGGTAGTCGACCGGCTCCATGAAGTGGACGGTCTCGGCGTAGACGTCGGGCTGGTGGTGGCGGATCCACAGGCGCTGGCCCATCGGGTCGTTGCCGAGCGGGCTGGGGGCGCCGCCGGTGATGCGGATGAAGTCGAGCGCGACCTTGGGGCGGTAGCCCTCGACCGCGGTCCGCCCGCCGAGCTGTTCGGCGGCCAGGCGGTGGGCCCGCTGGTCGAGCCACAGGATGCAGTCTCCGACCGGTCGACCGTCGCCGCCGACCGGGACGGTCGATCCCCACTGGCCGGTGCACGCGACCGCCACGATGCGGGCGGGGTCGACGGCGCCGCGCTCGGACAACGCCCGGGCCGAGGCGACCACCGCGTCCCACCAGTGCGTGGCGTCCTCGGTGGCGGTCCCGTCGGGGGCGGTGTGGATCGGCACCCGTCGGTGCTCGTGGTCGATCACGTTGCCGGCCAGGTCGACGTACGCGGTCTTGGGGCCGCCGGTGCCCAGGTCGACCGCCAGCACGACCGCGTCGGAGCGCTCGGTCGAGCGGGGGTGGGTCGGCATGGGCCGACACGCTACCGGACGGGTTCTGCGGTGCTGATCCGCGTGGGGAGCCGGCCGAGGGCGTCAACCGGCTCGCGGTTTCGGGGGTCCCGTCAGGGGAGGGCCATCTTGAACAGGCGGGCGATCACCGAGCCGAACTGGCGGGGCAGCGAACCGGTCACGTACGGCAGACCGTGGCGTTCGCAGGACTCGCGGACCCGAGGGGCGATCTCGGCGTAGCGGTTCGACGGCAGGTCGGGGAACAGGTGGTGCTCGATCTGGTAGCTGAGGTTGCCGGTCATCAGGTCCATCAGCGGACCGCCGGAGATGTTGGCCGAACCGAGCACCTGGCGGACGTACCAGCCGTCGCGGTCCTCCTCGACGACGTCGGTGGCGGTGAACGTCGGCACCTTGCCGGGGAAGTGACCGCAGAAGATGACGGTGAACGACCACACGTTGCGGGCCAGGTTGGCGGCCATGTTGCCGGCGAGGACCGGGAGGAAGAACGGGCCGGCGAGCAGCGGGAACGCCACGTAGTCCTTGAGCACCTGGCGGCCGGCCTTGCGGCCGACCTCCCTGAGGCGCTCGCGGGACACCGCGGCGTCGGCTCGTCCGTTGAGGAGCTGGTCGACCTCGACGTCGTGCAGGGCGACGCCCCACTGGAACAGCATCCCGAGCACCGCGGCGTAGATCGGCTGGGCCAGGTACACCGGGTGCCAGCGCTGGTCCCGGGTGATGCGCAGCAGGCCGTAGCCGACGTCGCGGTCCTTGTAGAGGACGTTGGTCCACACGTGATGCGTCTGGTTGTGGGTGTGCTTCCACTGCGAGGACGGGCACGTGTTGTCCCACTCCCAGGTGGTGGAGTGGATCTCGGGGTCACGCATCCAGTCCCACTGGCCGTGCATGACGTTGTGGCCGATCTCCATGTTCTCGAGGATCTTCGCCGTGGCGAGCATGACGGTCCCGGCCACCCACGCCGGGGGGAGGATCCCGGCGAACAGGGCGAGGCGACCGGCAGCCTCGAGCCGGCGCTGGGTGTCGATCACCCGGCGGATGTAGGCGGCGTCGTCCTCGCCGAGCGAGTCGAGGATCTCCTGGCGGAGACGGTCCATCTCGGCGCCGAAGTCGGCCATCTCCTCGGCGGTCAGGCCCGACGGGCCGGGCCCGGGCGTGCGCTCCGCCGGGTCGACGACCCGCAGGGGGCCGGCGGGGTGGGTGTCGGACGTGTTGTCGGTGGACTCCGGCTCGTCGCCGGGACCGGTTCGCATGACGGCGACCATGGTTCCTCCTGGGGGGTGCCCGCCGGGGCGGGTCAGATCTCGATCTCCACGTCGCCGACCGCGGCGGTGACGCAGATCTGGACGTGGGCGCCGGGTTCGCACTCGATGCGACCGTCGCGACGGTCGACGACGGTTCCGGAGTGCAGGGGGACGACGCAGCGTCGACACACCCCCATCCGGCATCCGGCGAGGGGTGACAGGCCGGCGTCCTCGGCGGCGTCGAGGACGGTCCGGGTGCCGTCGCTCGGCACCGACACTCCGGCTGCCCGGAACGTGAGCGTGCCCTCGACCTCGGGCAGGCCGTCGGGGATCGACGGGGTGAACCGTTCGACGTGCAGCGCCCGCGTCGTCGGGTGGTCGGGCCCGCTCCACAGCGACTCGACGGCCTCGACCATCGGTCGGGGTCCGCACGTCCAGGCCTCGCGGTCGCGCCAGTCGGGGCACAGATCGTCGAGGCGCCCGGCGTTCAGCTCCATCTCGGGGGGCGGCGCGCCGGCACCGGTGCGGACGTGCACGACCCGAAGTCCGCGGTGGCGTCGGGCCAGGGCGTCGAGCTCGTCGGTGAACAGCGACTCGCGGTCGGTCGGCGCGTGGTGGACCACGACGACGTCGTCGAGGGTGGCGTCCGGTGCGGTGTCCGCACCTGCGTCGAGGGCTCGCAGCATGCCGATCACCGGGGTGATCCCGCTGCCGCCGGTGATGAACAGCAGCGGTCGACCCGGAGCGGTCGGTGGGTGATCGGCGCCCGTGGTCGGTGCGGGGTCCGGGTCCAGGGTGAAGTCGCCCTCGGGCCCGTCGAGGTGCACGACGTCACCGGGTCGGATGCGCTGCACCAGGTGGTTCGACACGATGCCGTCGGGGACCTGCTGAACGGTGATCGTGAGCAGGCCCCGGTCGGCCGGTCGGCGGCCGTCGGGCAGCGACGTGATCGAGTAGCAGCGGTGATGGCGGACGCCGTCGATGTCGACGCCGACCGACACCCACTGGCCGGGCCGGTGCGGCTGCCAGCCCGCTCCGGGGCGGAGCGTGACGGTGGCGGCGCGGGTCGTCTCGGGCGTGACCGACACGACCTCGGCTCGGACGTCGACACCGCGGGCGAGGGGGTCGACCAGGCGCCGGTAGGCGCCGGACGGGGCGGGCCAGCTCAGCACGGCGGCGAGCCGGGCGAGCGGGCGGAAGGGGCCGGTCGGCACGGCGGTGGGGGCCACGGGCCCTCAACTTACCGGCGGTAACCTATTCGGTCAACGGCAGCCCGGACGGCGTCGGGCGTTCGCCCCGACCGTCGACGACGGTCGACGAACCGGAGTGCTCGGCGCCGTCACCCAGCACGGCGAAGCCCCACAGCGGCAGCACGAGCACCGACAGCATCCCGGCTCCGACGAGCGCGGCGGCGTTCTCGGGCTTCATGTGTCCCGTCTCCAGGCCGATCTCGGTGATCACCACCAGCAGCGGCAGCGCCGTGCACTGGAGGATGGCCAGAGCGGCGCGGCTGCGGCCGGGGAGGACGCCTCGGTAGACGACCAATGCCGGCGCACCCCGCACCAGCAGGAACAGGACCAGGAACAGCGGCACCCGGGCCGCCACGGTCCAACTCGAGGTCAGGGCCTCGAGGTCCAGGCCCATCCCGCTCACGATGAAGAACACCGGGATCAGGAACCCGTAGCCGATCGAGTGCAGCTTGGCGCCGAGTGCCGGCGACTGCTCCGGCGGGAACAGGAGCCGGCCCAGCATCCCGGCCGCGAAGGCGCCGAGCAGCATGTCGAGGCTCAGAGCGACTGCCACCACGATCATCGCGGTGATGAGCAGCATCACCACCCTCACCGGCAGCTGCGACGACGTGTCCATGTGGCGTCTCATCACCTCGACCACCCGGGGCGACGGCGGCCGTCGCATGAACGCGGCCAGGCCGAGGGCGGTGAGCAGGAAGGCGATCAGGAGAAGCGTCTCGGTGGTCGGGCTGGCGGCACCGAGGAAGATCGTGACCGCCAGCACCGGACCGAACTCGCCGACCGCGCCGGCCGAGGCGAGCATGTCGCCGAAGCGGGTCCCCAGCATCTGGCGGTCCTGCAGCATGGGCATGAGCGTCCCGATGGCCGTGGTCGTCAGGGCGAGCCCGATCAGCAGCTCCGACAGGACGAAGCCGGTGGCGACCATGACGCCTGCCACCACCAGCGCGACGACCACCGACGCACCCCATCCGATCGCGGCGCGGTTGAACGGCGTTCCCCGGATGCGGGCGGTGTCGATCTCGTAGCCGGCGACGAAGAACAGGAAGCCGAGTCCGAGCGTGGACAGGCCCTTGACGAAGGTGTCGACCTGAGCCCAGCCGAGGAGCGCGGGGCCGATCACGATCCCCAACAGCAGCTCGAACAGGACTCCCGGGATGTGCCAGCGGGACAGCAGCTCCGACAGCACGGGAGCGAGCACGGCCGCCATCGCGATCAGCAGCAGGCTGATCGCGGTGCTCGACGTCACGGGCGGGATCGTACCGCCCGTGTGTTCACCAGGGCGCGGGCCGGTTGGCCTGTGCGTTGGTCGACGAGCCGTTCCAGGTCGTGCCGGCCGGCAGACCCGTCACGTTGGTCACCGTGACCTTCACCGTGCGGTCCGACGAGGTCAGGTTCGACACCGTCAACGTCGCGTTGCCTGACGAGCTCGTGGTCGCCGTGACCGTCGTGGTGGCGGTGACGTTGCCGTACTTGTCGAACTCCTGGACCTGGAACGTGACGGTCGCACCGTTCACCGCGGCGCCCGTGTTGTCGGTGATCTTCACCGACCCGTCGACCTTCCAGCGCTTGGACTTCCAGCGCTTGGAGCCACCCGAGCCGGACTTGGAGGTGGTCAGGGTCGGGGCTGTGGTCTTGGCCACCTTGGCGACCGTCGTGCTCGTCGGCGGGGTCGAGGTGGTGGTCGTGGTCGGGGTGGTGGTGGTCGTCGACGTCGGAGCCGCGGTCGTGGAGGTTGACGATCCGCCGCCCCCGCCACCGTCGCCGGCCTCGGTCGTGGTGGTGGTCGGCGACTTGGCGACCTGCTCGGCCACGTGGCCCATCTTCGACTTCGCCGAGTCCCGCATGAACGACAGGCCGGCCGACGCGGGGACCACGAACACTGCGACGAGCAGGGCGTACTCGACCAGGGTGGCAGCCCGCTCGGTGCGGCGTAAGAGGCCTGGTCGGCGGGAATCGAGCTCGGCGCGGGAGCGAACCATGGGTCCATGATGACGAGGGGACGATCGGTCGCGCATGGGGCGAACAGCCGTACCTCCATGGGTCGTTCGGCCCCATGGGCTGGGTAGTTCGGCCCAGCCGCCGGTGGGCGGCGTACAGTCCCGCGGATGAGCGCAGAGGTGACGGACAGCACAGGCCCGGGCGGCCACGGATCGGGTGAGGTCGAGTGGGGTGAGGTCGAGGGGGTGGCGATCCGCTTCCCCCTGGTGGTGGACGAGATGCACTCGGCGACGCTGACCTTCACTGTCCCGTTCGACGCCGCGCGGGCCCTGGTCCCCGGCGACGCCTTCGAGGTGCTCGAGGCCGGACCGGGTTCCGCCATGCTCGTCATCGCCCTGTGCGACTACCTGCGCAATCCGTGGGGTGACTACAACGAGGTCAACGTCGGGATCCTGGTCCACCCGGTCGGTCGTCCCGAGGCGGCAGGGGCGTTCGTGTGGCGGATGCCGGTCGACCAGGAGTTCACCTGCGCCGCCGGTCGGCAGGTCATGGGCGTCCCCAAGACCGTCGAGGACATCACGTTCACCTACGACGGCGAGCCGGGCGATCCCGACGCGACAGTGACCATGCGACTGGTGATGGCCGACGAACCCTCCGGCTCCGCGACGTTGCAGGTCCGGTTCCCGCGGCCGTCGTCGGAGGGCGTTGACGCCTCGCTGGAGCCGGCCATGACCTACGCCTACCTCGACGGCGTCCCGATGGAGCTCGGTCTGGACATGGAGTTGCCGCCGTTGCTGCTCGACCCCGCCGCGGTCGAGGTGACCCTGGGCGAGGGCGCCCTGGCCGACGAGCTGCGCACCCTCGGTCTGCCCGAGCGTCCGGCCGACCTCGTGATGTGGGGCGAGAACCTGGCCGCCACCTTCCAGGTGCCGCGACCGGTCTCCGGCTCGTGAGCGCGGCGGGGTCCGTGCCGGAGACGATGCAGCGCATCGTGCTGCGTCGGCGGCCCGAGGGGCTCGTCACCTGGGACGACGTCGAGCTGGTGGCCGCGCCGGTTCCCGTGCCCGGCCCCGGGGAGGCGCTCCTGCGCAACGAGGTCCTGGCCATCGACGCGTCGGTGCGCTCCTGGCTGAGCCCGGCCCGCGGCTACCTGCCGCCGGTCGAGATCGGCGAGGCGGTGCGCTGCTCGTCGGCCGGACGGATCGTCGCCACCGACTGCGGCGCCTACGGGCTCGACGACGTCGTCACCTCGTTGGCGGCGTGGGAGGAGTACTCGATCGTCCGCGACGACATCTTCACCACCCGGCTGTCGGGCCCTGACCCCGACTACGACACCACCGGCTACCTGTCGCTGTACGGGTCGACCGGATGCACCGCCTACATCGGCATGGTCGAGGTCGGGCAGGTGAAGGCCGGTGACGTGGTGGTCGTGTCGGCCGCCGCGGGGGCGACCGGGTCGATCGCGGCGCAGATCGCGAAGCTGCACGGTGCCCGGGTCATCGGGATCGCCGGCAGCGACGACAAGTGCGCCTGGCTGCTCGACGAGGTCGGCCTGGACGGGGCGATCAACCACCGAACCGAGGACGTCTCGGCGCGGATCAAGGAGCTCGGCCCCCGCGTCGACCTGTTCTTCGACAACGTCGGAGGGGCGGTCCTCGACGCGGTGTTGAGCCGGCTGGCGATGCACGCCCGGGTGGTGCTGTGCGGTGCGATCTCGACCTACAACGAGACCGGCAAGGCCCCCGGTCCGGCCAACTACCTGCAGCTGATCCAGCAGCGGGCGACCATGACCGGGTTCCTGTCGCTCGACGACGTCCCCCGGTTCCCCGAGATCGGCGAGGTGCTGCGGGCCTGGGAGCGCGAGGGGCGCCTTCGGTACCACGCGGATCTGCACCACGGGCTGGGGTCCTCGGTCGACGCCCTCAACGCGATGTTCACCGGAGCCAACACCGGCAAGGTCGTCATCACCCTTCCCTGACCCTCGCTCCACCCCGCTTTGTCCCGCACAGGCGCGGTGATCACCGCGCCTGTGCGGGACAAAGCGGGGAGGATGGGGTGCTAGTCGTCGTGGCCGGGGCGGCGGCGCTGGCGCTTGACGTCGCCCCGACGCTTCTTGGCCTCCACCCGTCGCCGCTGCGACGCCCGTGTCGCCCGGGTGGCGGTCCGGGTCCGTTGCGGGACCAGCGCGCCGGCGATACGCGCCGCCAGCCGTTCCCGGGCGATGTCGCGGTTGCGCAGCTGCGAGCGCTCGTCGTCGACGACCACGCGGAGCTCCGGTCCGAACCGCTCCACCAGGAGCGACCGCTGGTGCTCGCTGAAGGCTGGACAGCCCCGGATGTCGAGTCGCAGCTCGACCCGGGTGCGGGACCGGTTGGCGTGCTGGCCGCCGGGACCGCCCGAAGTGGAGAACGACTCGTCGATCCATGCTGCCGGGACGTGGAGGCCGGGCCGGACGACGACACCACGGGGGTCGGGGTCGTCGGTGCCGGCCATCGTCGGAGGGTACCGTCGCCGCCATGCCGAGCACCCCGGACCGTTCCGGAGACCCATCGCCCGCCGATCGGGACGACCCCCTGGCCGATGCACTCGACGGCCTGGAGCCGGCGGCGGTCGCGTACCTCGATCTGCTCCAGCGGTGCCTCACCCGCGAGGTGTTCCTGGACCAGGAGTGGTGGGATGCGGACCTGCACGACTGGCCCGGAGGGGCGAGCCAGATCCTGCCGCTGCTGCGTGAGCGCGACTGGCGGGTGGTGCGCCGTGGAGACCCCGAGGCACGGGCCGAGGGCCGGGACTGGCCGCCGACCGCGGAGACCATGATCGGAACCGCCCGCTTGGACAACGTCGTGCGCTGCTGCGTCCGGGCCCTCACCGACGGGGTCCCTGGCGACCTGATCGAGACCGGGGTCTGGCGAGGGGGTACCACCATCCTGATGCGCGGCGTCCTGCGCACCCTCGGGGACCCCGACCGCCGCGTGTGGGTCGCGGACTCCTTCGAGGGGCTCCCCGTCCCCGACGCCCGCTACCCGGCCGACGACGGACTCGACTGGTCCCACGTCGAGGTGCTCAAGGTCGGAGCGGACGCCGTGCGAGCCAACTTCGAGCGCTACGGCCTGCTCGACGACCGGGTCCGGTTCCTCGAGGGTTGGTTCGCCGACACCCTCCCCGACGCCCCGATCGAGCAGATCGCGGTGCTGCGCCTCGACGGCGACCTGTACGGCTCGACCATGGACGCGCTCAGCGCCCTCGAGCCCAAGGTGTCGCCGGGCGGGTTCGTGGTGATCGACGACTACGGCGGGTGGGAGCCGTGTCGCGCCGCTGTGCAGGACTACCGATGGGACCACGGCATCACCGCACCGATCCGCACCGTCGACTGGACCGGGGTCTGGTGGCGCAAGCCGGGCTGATCCGGCCGAGCCGTGGCCCGGCAGGCCCTGCGGGTCAGCGGGGCGGGTCCTGCAGGAGAGACGCCAGTTCGGCCCGGGAGCCGATTCCGAGCTTGGCGTAGACCCGCGCCAGGTGTGACTCCACGGTCCGGCGCGACACGTAGAGGCGCTCGCCGATCTCACGAGCGGCCAGGCCGTCGGCGGCCAGGATCGCCACCTCGCGCTCGCGACGGGTCAGCGGAACCGGAGCAAGGTCGGCGACCAGCCCCGGGGTGGCCGCGGTCTCGCACGCGGCGCGCCACTCCGTCGCCCGCCGCGACCAGTGCGCCGCCATGCGGGGGTCGCCCTCGCGACGGGCGGCGTCGGCTGCTCCGTAGGCGGCCTCGGCGGCCCACAACCAGGCGCCGAGGTCGACCATCGACTCGGCTGCGTCGCCCAGGTCCACGGCGCGACCCGACGCCATCGCCGAGATGTGATCCGCCAGGGCGGAGTTGAGAGCGCCCTGGACATTGGGCTCCGACCCGGCCCAGCGGTCGAGCGCCGTCGTCGCTCCGCCCAGACGGGCCAGGTCATGAAGGCAGGCGAGCTCGCCCTGGGCATCGCCGGTGCGTCGGGCGTCCTCCGATCCGGAGATGAGCAGGTCGCGGGCCGACTCGGGGTCGCCGGCGCCCCAGGCCGTCCACGCCCGGGCCCGGGCCAGCGCGGCACTGAACATGGCTGCGGGCTGCAGGCCGTCGCGGTCGATCACGTCCAGCCAACCCTGTGCGCCCGGTCGGTCGCCCGAGGTGGCGCACACCAGGGCCAGCGCGATGTGGGCCCACTGGCGCATCCCGGCGTGCCCGGTCCGGGCGAAGGAGTCCTCGGCCAGACGCAGGGCCTGGCGGGCCGAGCGGATGCGACCGCGGGTGAAGTGGACCCAACCCTGCACGAGCGCCGCCAGACCGATGCCGCCGACCTCGCCCTCGGTCCGGCACAGCTGGAGGATCCTCGCCGCGTCGGAGTCGGCGTCCTCCAGGCGACCGGTCTCGGCCAGGGCGATGGTGCGGCCGACGCCCAGCACGCGCATCGAGATGAGGGCGATCTGCTCGCCCAGCTCCGCGTAGGCGGCCAGCGCCCGGTCGCAGATCGCCACGGCGTCCTCCACCCGGCCCTGGGTCCGGTAGGCGTGGGTCAGTGCCATCGCCGCCTGGATCAGGACGCGGTCCGGGTCGCGTTCGATCAGCGGTTCGGCGATCTCGACGGCTTCCGCGGCTCGACCCTGGGAGGCCAGGAACACCGATCGGACCGCCTCAGCCTCGTCGCGCCACACCGACGGGGGGTGGGCGTCGGCGCGGTCCAGGGCCGCGGTGGCAGCATCGGCGTCGCCCTCCTTCCAGAACGCGTTGACCGCGGCGTTGAGCTCGACGCGGATCTGCTGGTCGTCGTCCACGGCCAACTCCTGCCACCGAGGTCGGATGGCGGCGGCCGCCCCGGTGTCGCCGAGCTCGTAGTAGATGTCGGCGAGCAGGTCGCCGGTGTCGAAGTCGGGGTGGCTCCGCCACGCGGTCTCGGCCAGATCGCGTGCTAGCTCGAGGTCCTGGCTGAATCGTGCGGTCCGTGCCGCCTCGACGAGCAGGCCGGACTCGACGTCGACCTGCCCGACCACCGACCAGTGCGCCAGGCGGAGGTCGTCGCCGCGACGGGCGGACCCGTGGGCCTGCACTGCGGTGACCAGGTCCCGGTGGGCCTTCTGGAGCTGCAGGGGCGACGCCGCGGCGCGGAGCACCTCGCCGAAGAGGTGGTGCACGAGTCGGACCACGACGCGGTGGCCGTCGAGGGTGGTCGTGACGAGACCGACGGCGTCCATGCGGGCCAGGAGCTCGGGGCTGACCTGAGCGGGCAGCTCACCGGGGCCGAGCGGCTCGCCGACCGCGATCAGCAGCAGCGCCTCCGAGGTGACCGCGTCGAGGTCGCCGACGCGGTGGCGGACGAAGTCGACGAGGCGGGGGGCCGACACCGGGAGCTCGCGGACCCTGGCCAGGCCGTCGTCGATCTCGAGGTTCCCCGATTCGCGGGCGGCCATCAGCACCTCGCGGAGGAACAGGGCGTTGCCGCCGACCATGTCGCGGATCAGGCCGACGGAGCGGTCGTCGAGGGGGGACCCGACGATCGACTCGGCCAGGGCGGCGAGCTCGTCGGGGGTCAGCGGCGGCAGCTCGACCCGTTCGATCATCCCGTCCTGCCAGAGCCGGGCGATCGGCTCGGGGGCGATGCTGCCCGAGGTCTGGGTAGCCGCCAGCCCGACGTCCCCGGTGGCGACGAGCTGGTTGACCAGCACGGCGGATGCGTCGTCCAGATGGTCGACGTCGTCGACGACGAGGATCGGACGGCGGCCGTCGGCGCGGGCCGCGATGGCGGCGCGGAGCACCGGGAGGACCGGGAGCCCGGTCGAGGTGGACCCGGTGGGCAGCAGGGGAGCCAGGCTGCCGAGCGGCAGCAGGGCCGATCCCGGGGTGGCCGTCACGACGACGGTCGCCATCCCTTGGGAGTGGAGCCGGTCGGTGACCTCGCTGAGAACCCGGCTCTTGCCGACGCCCTCCTCTCCGACGACGAGCACGCCGGTCCCGCCGCCGGCCAGCAGCGTGGTGAGGTGATCGAGCTCGGTGGAGCGGCCGCTGACGGGCCACTGACTGTGCATGGTCCTCCGCGTTGGGGTCGACCGAGGTGGGCGCCATCGTGCGTGCGGTCGTGACCTCGGTCAGTCGCTGAGTATTGCGTATGGGTCACCGATCCGCCCCGTACGGGAGGGGTGGACCATGGGGGGATCGCTTTCGAACCCTCACCCGACGAGGTCCTCCGGCGTGGAGATCCGACCCGGGCGGTCGTGGTGCACGCCCGCAGCTCCGGACTTCGCGACGACCAGGGCCGGGAGCTGTTCACGCTGGTGCTCAACGTGCGCGAGGGCGTCGGGTCGGTCCAGTTGACCGCCGTGGTCGCCCTCGACGAGACCGAGACCGACCTGGTGGCAGAGGGTGCTGACCTGCCGGTCGCAGTCCTGGCGAACCGGGGTCGGATCGTCGCGGTCGACCTGACGCGGGCCAGACAGGAGCGGGAGTCGGAGTCGGACTGAGCCTCGAGCCCGGGATCTCGGGCAACCGACGACCAGTCGTCGGTCGTTCCGGCCCGAGAACGGCCGTTGATCGCTCAGGGCCGCCACACCTCGGCCAGCCGGCGGGCCGCCGCGCGGAGCTGTTCCTCGGGTCGGGACGCGAACGCCAGCCGAGCGGTGGTGTTGTCGGCCTCGGTGTCGGACCCTGGGGGCCGGGTCCGGAACGCCGAACCGGGGACGAAGGCGACGCCGACCTCGATCGCACGGTCCAGGAGGTCGTCGGTGTCCGTCCCGTCCCGGGTGGTCATCCACAGGAACATGCCGCCGTCGGGCGCGGTCACCTCGACGGCGTCGCCGAGCCGGGTGGTCAGCTCGTCGGCCAGGGCCACTGCCCGGGAGCGGTACGCGGTGCGGATGCGTTCCAGGTGTCGCGGCTGGTGGCCGTCGTCGAGCATGTGGGCGACCATCAGCTGGTTCCATGTGGGGGTGTGCAGGTCGGCGGCCTGCTTGAGGCGGAGGACCGCGTCGATCACGTCGGTCGGTCCCGTCATCCAGCCGACCCTCAGCCCGGGGGCGAGCACCTTGGACGCGGATCCGACGTGCACGACCGGACTCCGGGGAGCGAACAGCGGACGGGTGGGCGGTCCCCACCGGAGGTCCCGGTAGGCGGCGTCCTCGATCACCAGGATCCCGTTCGCGTCGGCCAGCTCGCGGAGGCGGGCCCGGCGGCCCGGGCTCATCACGGCCCCGGTCGGGTTGTGGTGGTCGGCCACCACGTAGACGACCCGCGGTGCGTTCCCCGCCGCGATCAGGGCGTTGAGCGCGTCGACGTCGAGTCCACGGTCGTCGCCCGGGAGCCCGACGACCGTGGCGCCCGCGGCCCGGAAGGCCTGGACCGCGCCCAGGTAGGCCGGCTCCTGCAGCGCGACCTCGTCGCCGGGGGCGATCACGGCGCGGGCCAGCAGGTCGAGGCCCTGCTGGGACCCCGTGGTGATCACGACCTCGTCGGCGTCGACCCCCAGTCGCTCGCCCACCGCTTCTCGCAGCGTCGCCAGACCGGCGGTCGGCCCGTACTGCAGCGCGACCGGGCCGTGGGCGCCGCTGAGTGACGCCGCATGGTCGGCAGCGGCACGGATCCGCTCCGGGTCGAGCAGGTCGAGGTCGGGCAGGCCGCCGGCGAGGGAGATGACGCCGGGTCGTTCGGTCAGTGCGAGCAGGTCCCGGATGACCGACGAGCCGATCCGGTCCGCCGCGGTTGGCCCGGTCGTCAGCCGGTCAGCCGACCCGGTGGTCGATCCGGTGGTCTGCCGTTCCGGGCTGAAGTTGGTGCCGCTTCGATCGACGGGCGGGGCGACTGCGGACAGGCCGTGGGGCGAGGTCATCGGTCGATCGGACCACGACGGTCCGTCCGGGTGGGAGTGTGCGCTGATGCTGGTGTCGGCACCACCTGCCTCGGCCCGTCCCGATCTGCTCCACTGGGGAGATGTCCACCGGTTCCGACGCCGATCCCGACGGCGAACCGCGGGATGGGCGGGACGGCGGTCAGGACAGCGGTCAGGACAGCGGTCGGGACGGTGGTCAGGACAGCGGGCGGGACAGCGGTCAGGACAGCGAGCGGGATGGCGAGCGGGAGCGTGAGCTCGGCGACTTCCTGCGCTCCCGCCGGGCAGCGATCGACCCGGCCGACGTCGGGCTCCCGAGCGGACCCCGTCGCCGCGCCCCCGGGTTGCGTCGCGAGGAGGTCGCCCTGCTCGCCGGAGTGTCGGTCACCTGGTACACGTGGCTGGAGCAGGGCCGGGCCGAACGGCCGTCGCGGGCGGTGCTCGACGCTGTGGCCCGGGCGTTGCGTCTGGACGACGCCGAGCACTCCCACCTGCTGACCCTGGCCCGGCGCGCCGCGGGCGACGGCGCCGTCGAGGCCTCGAGTCGGGCCCGTCGAGCGGGGGAGGGCGTCGAGGCGGTCGACCTCGCCGGTCACCCCCCGCCGGACGCTCTGGTGCGAACCCTCGACGCGCTCGATCCGGCGCCGAGCTACCTGCTCGGTCCCCGCTGGGAGTACCTGGCGTGGAACCGGGCACAGGGACTGCTCTACCCCAAGGCCGAGTCGCTGGCGGTCGAGGACCGGAACCTGCTGTTCATCGTGCTGTGCGAGCCGTCCGCCCGGGAGCTGGTGGTCGACCGTGAGGACGAGGCGCGGGCGATGGTCACCGAGTTCCGCGCCTCCACCGCGCTGCTCCGCGGTGACCCCGACCTGGAGGAGCTGATCGCCCGGTTGCGTCGGGAGTCGCCGGAGTTCGAACGTTGGTGGTCCGGTCTCGACGTGGCCGGGTTCCACAGCCGGTTGCGCCGCTACGACCACCCCCGAGCGGGTCGGCTGACCTTCGAGTACCAGGCGTTCGAGCCGGCGGAGTGGCCCGGCCTCCGGCTGGTGACCCAGCTGCCGGTCCCCGGCGACGACAGCACCGAGCGGCTGTCGAGCTGACCCCGACCCTTGCTCCCACCCCAACTCTCGCTTTGTCCCGCACAGACGTCGTGATCACAACGTCTGTGCGGGACAAAGCGAGCTTGCGCGGGACAGACCGGGTTCGGGCGGGACAAAGCTGGTTCTGGTGGGTGGCCGATCGGCCCGGACCTTGCCATGCTGGGAGCCCGGGTCCGCTCCGGCGACGCACACGCGGCGCTGAGGCGGACCACAGTCCCTCAGGGTCCTCACAGGTCCCGCTTACCCTGCCCTCACGTTCCGGGAGTGACATGGCGGCCATGTCCCACGGCGACCCCACGTCCGAACCCACGCCCCCGGCCGGAGCACCGGCCGGGCCGCCCCGACCGCTCGGCCCCCCTCCCGCCGCGGTCACTGCTCCGACCGCGGTTGTCGGTCCGCTCGGGCCGCCCCCGGCGCCCACAGCGGGGTTGCCCCCGCTCGGGTCGTCGGCCCCCGGCGGTGCGCCTGCTGGTCCGCCTCAGGGTCCTCCCACCGGGCCACCGTCGGTTCCGACCCTCGGTCCGCCGACCGTGCCGCCGGCCGGTCCGCCGACCTTCCCGGGCGCGGCGACGGGTGGCTACCCGTTCGGTCCGCCCGCGGCCTTCCCCTCGGGCGGATGGACGCCGCCCCCGGCGCCCTCGGCTCCCGCATCGGGCCGCTCCGGCGGCGGGCGCGGAACCAAGGTCGCCATCGGCCTCCTGTTGATCCTCGCCCTGCTCGCCGGGGTCGCCGGCGGACTCGGGTTGTCGCAGCTCACGCAGTCGGGCTCCGACACCGCCGCACCGACACGTCCCGTCCCGGACCCCTCCGCGAACGGCAGCTCCCCGTTCGGTGGCGCCACGACCGAACCTGCGCCGTCGAACGGTTCGGACCCGTCGGGCAACTCGGGCTCGGCCGAGACCGCCGACGCCGACGCCGTGGCCGGCAAGGTCGTCCCGGGCGTGGTGAACATCAACACGCTCACCGCCCAGGGCCAGGGTGCCGGGACCGGCATCACCCTGCGGGAGGACGGCCTGATCGTCACCAACAACCACGTCATCCGCGGCGCCACCCGCATCGTCGTCACCGACGCCGACACGGGGCAGCGCTACGAGGCCAAGGTGGTCGGAACGGCCAAGACCAAGGACCTGGCCGTGATCCAGCTTCAGGAGGCCAAGGGCCTGGACGTGGTCAGGATCGGTGACTCCGACACGGTGCGCGTCGGCGACGCCGTGGTCGCGCTCGGCAACGCCGGCGGCCAGGGCGGCACGCCGTCGGTCGTGACCGGCAACGTCAAGGCGCTCGGTCGCAGCATCACCGCCAGCGACGAGTCGGGCAGCCGGGCCCAGCGCCTGAGCAACCTCATCCAGATCGACGCCGACATCGTCCCCGGCGATTCCGGCGGCCCGCTCGCCAACGCTGACGGCGAGGTGATCGGCATCAACGCCGCCGCTGCGTCGACCAACGAGGTCTCGACCAATGACGAGGGCTACGCCATCCCGATCAACGACGCCATGGAGATCGTCGAGCAGATCAAGGCCGGCAAGGCCAGCGACATCGTCCGCATCGGTGCCCGGGGCGTCCTCGGCGTGCAGGTGACCAACGTGGCCGACGATCCGTTCGGGGCCGCGGCCGGGGCGCCCACCGGTGCGCTGGTCGGCGGTGTGGCCGAAGGCTCCGGAGCCGCCAAGGCGGGCGTGACGCAGGGTTCGACGATCACCTCGGTCGACGGCACCGAGATCACCTCGGCCGAGGCGCTGACCACAGCGCTCTCTGCGGCCAAGCCCGGCGACCGGGTCAAGCTGACCTGGACCGATCCGGCCGGAGCATCGCACACCGAGTCGGTGACCCTCACCGAGGGGCCGCCCGACTGACCTCGAGCGGTAGCGTGCCGAACGTGCACGTGAGCGAGATCTGGCGGTACCCGGTCAAGTCGATGATCGGTGAGCCCGTCGAGGCCGCCGAACTGGTCGACGACGGCATGGTCGGTGACCGGATGTGGGCGGCTCGGGACGAGGTCCGGGGCGGCATCCGGGGCGCCAAGAAGATCGGCGCCCTGATGAGGCTCGCCGCCGCGTACGACGACGGTCCGGGCTCGGCGGTCACCATCACCCTGCCCGATGGGACCACGGTCCGCGCCGGCGAGGGGGGTGCCGACCAGGCGGTGAGCACGGCGCTCGAACACCAGGTCACGCTGTGGCCGCGGATGCCGGCCACCGACCTCGACCACTACCGCCGAGGCGCGCCCGACACCGATGATCTGATGGAGGAGTTGCAGTCCATCTTCGGCCGGGAACCCGACGAGCCGCTCCCTGACCTGTCGGTCTTCCCGCCCGAGATCCTCGAGTACGAGTCGCCGCTCGGCACGTACTACGACGCCTTCCCGTTGATGATCATGTCCACCTCGGCCTTCCGGTCCATGGCCGAGGCCGTCCCCGACTCGGTGATCGACGTCCGTCGTTTCCGCCCCAGCCTGATCGTGGACACCGGTGACCGAGGGGGGCACCCCGAACTCGACTGGATCGGATCGCGAGTGTCGGTGGGTGAGGTGGAGCTGGAGATCGTGACCGGGTGTCCGCGCTGCGTCATGGTCACCCGCGAGATCGACGACGCCGTGCCGGGAGACCGGGCGATCCTGCGCCACATCGTGCGCGACCTCGACCAGATCGTCGGCGTGTACGCCCGGATCGTGCGGAACGGCACCATCCGCGTCTCGGATCCGGTCACGGTGGACCGCTAGGGTCCCGCCCGTGCTGATCCTCGCCATCATCGCTTTCGGAATGCTCGTCGGCTGGCTGGCCCAGCTCGTCCTCGGCATGGGGACCCGACCCAACGCCCAGTCGCTGATCGCCGGGCTGGTCGGTTCGTTCGTCGGGGGCACGCTCGCCAGCCTGCTGTCGAACGAGGACTTCGAGATCCGGCCCAGCGGTCTGATCGGGTCCTTCGTGGGCGCTGTGATCGTTCTGCTGATCTGGCGCCTGGTCGACTCCCGCAAGTCCTGAGCACCCTCCCCCTTCCGCTTTGTCCCGCACAGACGCGGTGATCACCGCGCCTGTGCAGGACAAAGTGGGCTCGACCGACGGGGCCGGCGCCTTCCTCTCGCCGACCCCGTCGATGTCCTCCCATCGACAGACCCACCCACGCCGACCGGCGTCGCCGCTCGGTCGTCGCGGACGTGATCCGTCCCCTCCTCACCGTCAGCATCGGTCGACGGCGGCCGCTCGACAATGGGGACGAGTCCCCGGCTTCCCGCCGCTCTGTCCTGCACAGGCGCGGTGATCACCGCGTCTGTGCAGGACAAAGCAGGTCAGGGGGGTGGGGTCTGGCCGGAGCCGCGCCGGGTGGGTCGACCCAGGTTCGACACGGTGAGCGCCACCACCGTCACCAGGAAGACCTGGCCGATCACGGCCTCGAAGGTGGTCAGCGTCTGGCCGATCCGAGACGCGGGGGTCAGGTCGCCGTAGCCGACGGTGGTCATCGTGATGAAGCTGAAGTACTCGAAGTCCGAGTACACCGGCGTCGCGGTCTGAGCGAAGAACGGCGAGGGCTCGGTCACGAGCGCCACGAACAGGTACAGCGCCCCGAAGAAGATGCCGATCTGGAGGTAGGCGGTGAGCGCGCCGGCGAGGGTGTCGATCGTGATGCGGGGACGCAGCATCAGCCGGATCACCACCAGGACCGGGGTGACGAGCAGCAGCAGGGCGAAGAGGCCGGCCGCCACCTGCTCGAGCGATCCGGTGCGACCGGCGTGCAGCACCGGGATGGTCGCCGCCACCGCCGTGGCGAGAACGACGATGGCGATCCCGGCCCGTCGGATCACCCGGCTCGCCCCGGTGCGTTCGAGGGCGACGATCGCGCTCACGCCGATGATCGCGACCTCGAGGCCGCGGCTCCAGTCGTGGTCGGCCAGGAACGGGCTGAGAGCCATGGCGAGCACGGTGAGCCCGAGCACGGGGGCGATGCTCTTCTGCTCGGCCGGGCGCACGAACCGGCGGAGGCGGTGGAAGTGCAGCGGCTCGGCGTTGACAGGGCTGTCGTCGCCCGGGCTGTCGTCGCCCGGGCTGGGGTTCGGGGCATCTGCGTCCACGGGGTCGATCATGACCGCACCTCGGGACCCGACGGTGGATCGCCCGCGATCAGACGGGGGCGGCGGTCCGACGGTCCCGTTCGGCCCGGCCGGCGCCGAAGTGCGTGGAGAGGTCGAGCAGGAACGCGAACACCACGATGAACCACCCGAACCCCGACACGCTCTCGATCGGGTTCGCCCAGGCGACGGCCCACGCCAGCGTCGTCCACGGCAACAGGAAGAAGCCCAGGATGGGGAACAGCCAGTTCCCGTCGAACGCGGCGGGGATCTTGTCGGTGAAGATCCACGCCAGGAACAGCGCCAGTCGGGGTGACACCGCCGACGCGAGCACGATCAGGCATCCGCAACCCATCGTCGGAGGTTAGGTCGGGCTCGCTCCGACATGTCGGGAATCGCGACGCGGCTGCTCCGCGGAGGTCGCGGCAGAACTCGCGGCCGGGGTCGCGGTCAGGTGGACAGCCGGCGGGTCGCCGGCACCGACCGGGTGGTGCGGCGGAGCCGGAACATGGAGCGCCACCCTCGGCGTCGGGGCGCATCGGCGGACCGGTGTCGACGGCGGACCACCCGGGGCACGTCGTCGCGCAGGTCGATGTCGCGCAGGTCGATCTCGGACAGCAGGGTGGTCATCCACCGTCGCGGGGTCGGGCCGGGTGCGACCAGGGGAACTCCGCCGGAGTCCGGCTCATCGGTGGGTGCCACGCTGAACAGGTCGTGGGTCCCGGCGCCCCCTGGCGGCGGGTGGCGGTCCGGAGCGAAGACGCTGCGGGGGTCGCCGTGGTGCGCGGCGGGCGTGAACAGCGACGGGGGTCGGTCCGCGTCGATCCCGGTGCGGGTTTCCTCCACCACCACACCATCGTGGTCCCTGCGTCGGGCCCGGTGGCGGACCGGTCTCCCAGCCGGGTCCGCCGGATCGACTCCGCGCGGTGCGCGGTGGCCGGGAGGGGTGCCGTCGCGGAGCTCGGACCCGCGACGCGTCGGGATCAGGCCGGGACCTGGTCCAGGTCGTCGGCGACGTCGCCGAGGTCGACGGCGGTCCGGGGGCGACGCACACCCCAGATGATGTGGAGCTTCTCGAGGCCGGCGAGCAGGTACCAGGTGACGTCGATCTCCCACCAGCGCAGACCCTGCCGGCAGACGTGCTGGTGTCGGTGGTGGTTGTTGTGCCAGCCCTCGCCCATGGTCAGCACCGCCAGGCCGAAGTTGTTCCGGCTGGTGTCGGTGGTCTCGAAGCGCCGGCTGCCGAACACGTGGGCCAGCGAGTTGATCATGAACGTCGAGTGCCACAGCAGCACCGTCGACAGGAAGAACCCGATGATCAGACCCGACCACCCGGCGACGAGGGTGCACACCACGGCGAGCGCCCACGGGCCCACCCAGTCGTGGCGGGACAGCCACACGATCTCGGGGAACTTCTCGAAGTCCTTCATCGACCCCTCCGGCTGAGCGGAGGTGTCGTCGCCGAGGATCCAGCCGACGTGGCTCCACCAGAAGCCCTTCATGGGGGTGTGGGGGTCGTCGATCGTGTCGGCGTAGCGGTGGTGGATCCGGTGGTGCCCCGCCCACCACAGCGGGCCCTTCTGCGCGCACGTCAGGCCGCCCGCGGCGAGAACGAACTGGAACGCCCGGCTGGTGCGGTACGACCGGTGCGAGAAGTAGCGGTGGTAGCCGGCGGTGATGAAGAACATCCGCCCCCAGTAGGTGACCAGGCACAGCGCCACGGCCTTCCACGTGACCCCGGTGAAGATCGCCAGCAGCGGGACCAGGTGGACGGCGAAGAACGGGATCGACGTCCACGGGTTGATGCGGCCGTGGGGGAGGCGTTCGGCACTCACGTGGGGGGCCTTTCGGTGGGTGCCGGGGAGGGAACCGGCACGAAGGTGACCCACGGTAACCCTTGGGGCATCGGCACGGGCAAACCATCCGAGGGTGAATCCGAGCCTTGTGCTTCCTGTCACAATGTTGTTGCGAGTATTACGAACATGCGTCATTTCCGTCATACTGTTCAACCGTCGTCATGGAACGACGGCCGTCACGGATCCGTGACGTCGATTCGAGATCCGGTCGGATGCGATGCCCGAACCGGACGGACCTTCGGAGGGTCACCATGCAGAACCACCTCGCCCACCCGGCCGCCTCCTCGGACCTCGCTGTCCGTCGGGCCCGACGATCGACCGCCCCCCGGCCCGAGGTCCCGAGCAGTCCCTCCGCACCGGCCGCTCGCCGTCGCCGCTCCGGCGTCGGCGTGCTCGCCGGTGCCGCGATCGGCCTGCTCCTGCTCACCGGCTGCAACCTGCCGGTCGAGCAGTGGGTCCCCGACTTCAACGGCGACGGTCAGATCGACCAGAGCGAGATCAACCACCAGCAGGCCAAGATCGCCCAGGCCGTCGAGGGTCAGCGTCGGGCGGTGCAGGCCCATCCGTTCCTGTCCTGCGTGCGGGCGCACGAGTCCGGCGGCAACTACGCGGCGCAGAACCCCCGCAGCACCGCGTCGGGCGCGTACCAGTTCCTCGACAGCACCTGGCGCAACGTCTCGGCGCGTTCCGGGCATCCCGGCTACGCCCGAGCCGCGCACGCTCCGTGGCATGTGCAGGACGCCGTCGCCCTGTGGCTCTACAACAACGGCGGCCGTTCCGCCTGGCGTGGCACCGGTTGCTGAACCGGCTGACCTGAATCCAAACCCCCCCCTGTCGCGGCGGCCCTCCGGGGCCGCCGCGGCGCGTGTGGGACACTGGCGCACCATGTCGGGAGCTGGTCGATGAGGTGGTCCGGAGCGCACGAGGGCTGGCCTGTCGTCGGTCGCGACGACGCACTGGCCGTCGCCTCGGGAGTCCTCTCCGACCGCGACCAACAGGGGGTCGCCGTCGTCGGGCCAGCCGGTGTCGGTCGGACCAGGTTCGGCGACGAGGTGGCACGGCAGGTGACCGGCGAGGTCCTCTACGTCCCCGCGACCCGGTCCGCGGCTTCGATACCGTTCGGAGCCTTCGCTGCGCTGCTGCCCTCCGACGGGCTGGGCGACGGTGAGCCGTATGTGCGCCTGCGTCGGGCGGTCGACTCGATCCTCGATCGGGCCGGAGCCGACGAGCGGACCGTCGTGTATGTCGACGACGCTCACCTGCTCGACGAGGCATCCGCCGCCCTCGTCCTGCAGCTGTCACTGTCAGAGCGGGTCTCGCTGCTGCTCACCCTGAGGCCCGATGAGCCGCAGCCCGATGCGCTGGTCGACCTCTGGAAGGATTCGCTCACCCGGATCGAGCTCTCTCCTCTCGATGTCGACGCCACCGCGGCGATGGCCGCCGCGATCCTGGGTGCACCGCTCGACCGTGTGGGCGCCCAGGCGCTGCACAGGGCTGGCGGCGGCGTCCCGCTCGTGACCCGCGAGCTCGTCACCGGCCTTCGCTCGGAGGGCCGGCTCACAGAACGGGACGGCATCTGGCTGCTGCCCGGTTCGATCGAGGTCCCTCCGCGGCTCGCCGAGCTCACCGAGCACCGGCTCTCGGGGCTCTCACCGGATGCCCGGTTCGTGCTCGAGATGGTCGCGATGTCCGAGCCGCTCGGCAGGGCGCTCGTGGTGAAGCTCGATCTGCTGGGTGCTCTCGGCGAGCTAGTGGTCCGTCGCCGAAATAGCAAGGTTGGTTAGGGTGTGGGCATGCCGGTGATGACTGCTGCCCCGTTGAAGGTGTCTCGCAAGCAACGAGCCGAGCTCGAACGGATGGCTGTCTCGACGTCGTTGCCGCATCGGGTGGTGGTGCAGTCCTCTGCGTTGTTGCTGGCTGCGGATGGTGAAGCGAACGCGGTGATCGCGCGGGCGTGCTCGACGACTCCGGACACGGTGCGGCGGTGGCGGGCCAAGTTCGAACAGGGCGGGGTCGAGGCGGTGGGCACGATTGCACCGGGTCGTGGCCGCAAGCCTGAGATCGCTCAGGAGACGATCGACGCGATCGTCAACGACACGTTGCACACCGTCCCTGATGACGGGTCGACACAGTGGTCGACACGGACGATGGCCGAGCGTCACGGTGTCGGCAAGGACACCGTGGCGCGGATCTGGCGGGCGCGGAAGCTGCGGCCGTGGCGGGTGGAGACGTTCAAGTTGTCGAACGATCCGCGTTTCGAGGAGAAGCTCGTCGATGTCGTCGGCTTGTACCTGAACCCGCCTGAGCGTGCGGTGGTGTACAGCTTCGATGAGAAGACCCAGTGCCAGGCGTTGGACCGCACTCAGCCGTCGTTGCCCATGACCCAGGGCCGCGGTCGCACGATGACCCATGACTACAAGCGCAACGGCACCACCGACTTGTTCGCAGCGTTGAACGTCGGCACCGGCGAGGTGCTGCATCAGACCCGCAAGAGCCACAAGGGCACCGACGTCCTCGCGTTTTTCAAATGGATCGACCTGCACACGCCACGCGATCTTGAGATCCACGTCGTGTTGGACAACCTCTCCGCGCACAAGGGTCCCGAGGTGCGTGAGTGGCTCGCACACCCGAAGCGGAAGCGCTGGCACCTGCACTTCACACCGACCAGCGCGTCGTGGCTGAACCTGGTCGAGGGCTGGTTCGCGCAGCTCACCAACAAGCGTCTCCGCACCGGGGCGTTCAACAGCGTCGCCGCGCTCACCGAAGCAATCGATGTGTGGGTCTCACACTGGAACGCCGACCCCAAGCCCTTCATCTGGACCAAGACAGCCAAGGAGATCGTCACCAAGGTCAAGCGAGGCCGAGCAGCACTGACCACCCAGACCAAATCCGCGACGGACCACTAGAACGCGCGCACCTGGTGCGCGAGGCCCGAGATGATCGCCGGGTCGAGCTGCGGCTGACCCACCCGTTGCACCGTGAGGTGGCAAGGAGCGGGCTCGGAGCAGACCGACGCGTGAGCCTCCTGCGCGAGCTGATCCACTGGCTGCACAGCACCGGTGCTCGTCGGCGTCTCGACCCATCCCTGATCGCCGCGTGGTCGGTCGAGGCCGGTGAGCCCGCGGACCCAGCGGCTCTGCTCGCTCTCGCCGCCGACGCCGGTGCCGGCGGCGATCTGGAGTCGATGGCCCGCTTCGCCCGTCTCGCCGGGCTCTCCGGTGGCGGTGCGTACGCCGGGTACGTTCACGGACTGGCGCTCGACGGACTCGGCCGCCACGAAGATGCCGAGTCGGTGTTCGCCGACGCGGAGCCGCTGGCGACCACACCCGAGGACCGGGTCCGCCTCGCCGCGGCCCGCGCCGACAACCTGTTCCGAGGGCTCGGCAGGGCCGACGACGCCGTCGCGATCCTCGCCGCGGCCGGCGACGCCGCGACCGCCCCGCTCGTCCGTGCCCAGGCGGGCGTCCTCGCGCTCTTCGATCTCCGCTTCGATGACGCTCTCGCCGCCGCCGAACCCGTGCTGGAGGTCGATGACGACGTCGTCCGGTCGGTGGCGGCGCTTCCGGTCGCGATGGTCAACGAACAGCGGGGACTCTTCCTGCGCGCCGAGGAGGTGGCGGTGCGAGGGTTGGAGTCGTTGCGACGGGTCCCGCCGTCGGTCCGCGCCACGGATGAGGCGACGAGCGCCACCGCGGTCGCCCGGGCTCGATCGGGTCTCGGTGACGTGGCCGGCGCCCGCTCCGTGCTCGAGCCGGTCCTGATCCGCGCCGTCGACTCCGGTGACCGTCACGGCCAGGCGTGGGCGTCCATCGGGCTTGCCGGTGTCGCGCTGCTCGAGGGCCGCTGGCGCCGTGGCGAGGAGTTGGCGCGTGAGGCGGCCGCCGTCTTCGCGACGCTGGACCACCCGTTCGTGGCGGCCGCGACCGCGATGCGGGTGGAGGCGCTGTCGATGTCGGGCGAGGTCTCCGCGGTCGCGGACGCAGTCCGGACGCTCGGCGGATTCGACCGTTCGGCGGTGCGCATGAGTGACCTCGACATCGCCCGGGCTCGAGGCTGGGGTCTGGTCGCGCTCGGCGACCGCCCGGCGGGTGTGGCCGCCGTGGCCGCCGTCGCGGGGTCGGCCCGCGACGACCGCAGGTTCGGGATCGAGGCCCGGGCGCTGCACGATCTCGTGCGCCTCGGGGTGACCGATCCCGAGGTGATCACCCGCCTGCATGCGCTCGGTGAGGAGCTCGACGGCGGGCTGGTCCGGATGCGGGCCGAACACGGAGCAGCGACGGCGGCCGCGGACGGGGCCCGTCTCGACTCGGTTGCCCAGGGGATCGCGTCGACGGGACTCCTCCTCTACGCGGCCGAGGCCTCGAACGAGGCGGCGATCTCCCATCGGGCCTCAGGTGATTTGCGGCTGGCAGCGGCGTCCACGCGCCGGTCTCGGGCGTGGGCCTCGGTGTGCGGGGACCCGTGTACTCCGATGCTCCTGCATGGGATGGCGGCAGCGGTTCTCACCCGCCGGGAACGAGAGGTCGCGGATCTCGCCGCGACGGGCCGATCCAGTCGCCAGATCGCTGATGAGCTGTTCCTGTCACCGCGGACCGTGGACAACCACCTACAGAGGGTCTACGACAAGCTCGGCATCTCCGGTCGAGCCGAGCTCGCCGACGCCCTGGCCGCTGCTGGCGCCTGAGCAGGCCGACCCTGCCGCGGGCGCCAGGCGCGGCTGACCGGGTCACTATGAGTAGGGATTGCTCACGGCACCGGGTCGTGGATGTCGTGGGATGGCGTCATGAGATCCAACCGCACCTTCCTGGTCTTCGTCCTGGTGCTGGTCGGCATGCTGACCAGCGCTTGCGCCGGCGGCTCGAGCCGCTCGGCGCCCACCCCCTCGGCAGCGCCCGCGACCTCCGCGGTCGACGGTGCACAGGCACCGATCGACGAGGACGAATGGGTGACCCACGACAGCGAGCCGGAGACGGCCTGGCAGGAGATCACCGACGAGGTGACCGACGGTGAGATCGACGTGGCGACGGCCGTGAACGCGTTCTCCCTCGCGGTCGCACCCCTGCCGGGATCGTCGGAGCCGCGCTCCGGCGAGGGCGAGGAGATGCCCGACGCATCGGTCGCCGTCGCATGGGTCATCCGACACCACGACGAGCTGAGCGACGAGCAGCGGTCCGTGGTGGCAGACGTGCTCAGCCCCGTCGAGGACACCGCGCCGACGGACGGCTCCGCGACCCCCGGGGCCGGCGACCCGGTGCGGCGCGGGGTGCACGGCCGCGGCCGGCCATCAGCTGCCCAGACCTCCACGACCGGCTGCTACGGGCAGCGGGTGCACACGGCCGACTCGCCCGGGGCCGAACCGTTCCGTGCCCGGCTGGATCCGATCGCCGCCGACCTCCAGGCTCGTCTCGGCCCGGCGATGGCGATGGTCGCGCCCGTGTACCTGCAGGTCGATGATCGTGAGCTCGGTCTCGGGCGGGCCTACACCTGGGGCGATCCCGGTGACTGCAACAGCAACGGCCTCGCCACCTGCACGATCCACCTGAGTCCGCGCGCTCAGCGCGCCGAGGATGCCGAGCTGACCGGGATCCTCGCCCACGAGATGATGCACTGCCTCGTGTTCCAGCGACTGGGGATGACCACCTACGACCTACCGGCGTGGGTCGGCGAGGGCCTGCCGGCGTGGGTGGGTGAGACCGTCGCCGGAGGCACTCGTCTCAGCGGCGACTGGTGGGACGAGTACCTGAGGGACCCGTCGGCGCCGCTGTACGGTCGGGACTACGACGCGATCGGGTTCTTCGCCCATCTGACGGAATCGGGCGTCGACGTCTGGTCCCGGGCCGTCCCCATCCTCGAGGGCTTCGAGAACGAGCCGGCCTTCGAGGCCGCGTGGGCCGACAGCTCGACCTTCCTCGAATCGTGGCCGTCCGGGGCCTTGCGCTCACCCGACCGCGGGTCCGCCTGGGACACGACCGGCCCTGGGATCACCGCGGAGGCGGCCCGACCGGTGGAGGTCTCGTTGGCCGATGGGGCGACGGTGACCCGCCGGGTGGGAACGGTCGCCGGGGTCCTCCTGAGACCCGTGACGTCGGCGGATCGCGTCACGATCTCGATCGACGGCCACGGTCGGCTCTCATCCGAGGACGGTGACCAGGCGATCGACGGCTCGATCGAGTTGTGCGTCCGCCCGGGGTCCTGCGGATGCACCGGCGGAGACGACCTCCCTGTGCTGGGCGACGGCGCGGTGCTGGGCGTCACCGGAGGCACCCGGGAAGCAGCGGTCACCTTCGCGGCATCTGCAGCCTCCGACGATGGCTGCGACGAGGAGGGCGCCGACGATGCCGGGAACGCGGTAGTCGATGACTGCATGGTCGGCACCTGGCGTTCCTACGCCATGGCCAACAAGGACACGACCACCTCCATGCCGGTGGTCTACCGAGGCGGCGGCGAGGAGGTGGTACTGACGATCAGGGCCGACGGCCGGTTCACGCTCGACTACGACGACTCGTCTCCGGTGGTGACCGAGGTGGGTGGTGTCGAGATGGGAACGACGACCAGAGGTGTCGCGCATGGTCGTCTCACGGCGTCCAACGGCGCGTTCACCGTGCTCGAGCAGGACTACGCGACGGCGCTGACGTCGACCTTCGTCGGGGCGCCGGCAGGTGGCGGTGCCAGGGCCGGGGCCATCGGCATCCCGTCGGGAACCTACGAGTGCGATGCCCATCACTCCCTCGACACGACCAGCCCCACGAAGCTCGGAGAGTTCGTGGCGCTGTGGGAGGCGACGTGAGCGACGGCAGCTCAGCTCACCGAATCGAACAGCGTGCCGATCACGAACGTGGCGGCAAGGGCTGCCGAGCCGCCGATCCCGACCCGCAGGGCGCCTCGCCACAGCGGTGCTCCCCCCAGCGACGCGGCGACGCAGCCGAGCGCCACCATCCCGACGATCGTCGCTGCCGCGATCGCCGGGACCTGCACGCCGCCGGAGGTGAGGACCGCGACCAGCAGCGGGACTGTCGCACCGACCGCGAAGCTGCCCATCGAGCTGGCGGCGGCTTGCGTCGGGCGGGCTCGCTGCTCCTCGGTGTGGCCGAGCTCGTCACGCATGTGGGCGCCGAGGGGGTCGTGGGCCATCAGCGCCTCGGCCACCTGCTCGGCCAGATCGTGGGACAGACCCCGCTCCTGGTAGATCGACGTCAGCTCCCGGGTCTCGGCCTCGGGGTGACGTTCCAGCTCGGTCGCCTCCAGGTGCTGATCGGCGCGCATCACGTCGAGCTGGGAGCTGACCGACACGTACTCGCCCACGCCCATCGAGAGCGCGCCGGCAGCCAGTGCAGCGACGCCGGCGACGAGCAGGGCGCTGCTGGTCGCCCCTGCCCCGGCCACCCCGAGCAGGAGGGCGCCGGTGGACAGCAAGCCGTCGTTGGCGCCGAGCACCATGGCCCGGATCCAGCCGGCCCGTCTGCTCTTGTGGTCCTCGGGGCGGTGCATCCGAGGCGGGTGGCTCGACCGGCCGGTCATGGGCGCTGAACCTAGCCCGCTGGCCTGCCGCGCCCGACGTGACGTCGGTCGGTCAGCGGCACACCGCCGGTAGCCTCCGGGCGATGCCGGAGGTCACCCCCACCCCCGTCGACGTGGCGACAGACACCAGGACCGGGCTCACCGCCGCCCAGGTCGCGGAGCGGGTGGCCGACGGTCGCGTCAACCGCGTGCCGGACGACCCGTCGCGCACCACCGCCCAGATCCTGAAGGCCAACGTCCTCACGCCGGTCAACGCGATCGTCGGCGTGCTCCTGGTGCTCGTCGTCATCGCGGACGGCATCGGTCCGGACATGCTGTTCGGGTTGGTGATCGTGGCCAACTCGGTCATCGGCACGGTGCAGGAGATGCGGGCCCGGGCCGCGCTGGAGCGCCTGGCGGTCCTCAACACGCCGCACGCCACCGTGATCCGCGACGGCGCCACCTCCGAGCACGCCGTCGAGGAGGTCGTGGCCGACGACCTGCTCGTGCTCACCTCGGGCGCGCAGGTGGTCGTCGACGGCGAGGTGGTGAGCAGCGCCGGGTTGGAGATCGACGAGTCGCTGTTGACCGGCGAATCCGACCCGGTCCACAAAGCGGTCGGCGACACGGTGATGTCGGGAAGCTTCGTCTCTGCCGGCTCCGGGACGTTCCGGGCGACCAAGGTGGGTGCGGACTCCTACGCCGCGTCGTTGGCGGGCGCCGCCCGCGAGTTCTCCCTGGTGCACTCGGAGCTGCGCACCGGCGTCAACCGCATCCTCGAGTTCCTGATGGTCGCCCTGCCGCCGATCGCGCTGATCCTGCTGTGGCGGCTGTGGCGCACCAGCGACGACTGGCGTGAAGCGCTGTCGGGAACCGTGGCGGCCGGCGTGGCGATGGTTCCCGACGGGCTGGTGCTGCTGACCAGCCTGGCGTTCATGGCCGGCGTGGTGAAGCTGGCCCGGCGCAACGCGCTGCTCAAGGAGCTGGCGTCGGTCGAGATGCTCGCCCGGGTCGACACGCTGTGCCTCGACAAGACCGGCACCATCACCACCGGTCAGATCGTCATGGCCGGCACCGACCTCCTCCCCCCACCCTCCCCCGGGTTTCTGACGACAAGTCACGACAATGGCGGTACTCCAGTGTCGTCAGAAAGTGGGGGCGGGGGGGATGTCGGCGAGATGCTGGCCGCGCTGGCCGCGTCGGACCCCGACCCCAACGCCACCCTGGCGGCCATCGCCCACGTCCACCCCGACGACCCGGGCTGGCACCGGGTCGACTCGGTTCCCTTCTCCTCGGTCCGCAAGTGGTCGGCCGCCGAGTTCGACGGTCGGGGCGCGATCTACCTGGGCGCCCCGGAGATCCTCGCCCCCGGCGACGACGAGGTGGCCGCCCGGGTCCAGGACCAGGCCGTGCACGGTCGACGGGTGGTCCTGGTCGCAACCGCGCCCCGGCTCGACGGGGACCAGCTCCCGGACGACCTGGTCCCGAGAGCGTTGGTCCTGCTCGAAGACGACGTGCGCGACGACGCCCGCGACACGCTCGCCTACCTGTCGGGCCAGGGCATCGACCTCAAGGTCATCTCCGGGGACCACCCGGTGACCGTCGGCGCGGTCGCGGCCCGCGCCGGGGTGCCCGACGCCGGCCGGGTCATGGACGCCCGCGACCTGCCCGTCGACGACGACGATGCCCTGGCCGACGCGGTCGCCGCCCACACCGTGTTCGGCCGGGTGCAGCCGCACCAGAAGCGGGCGATGGTGCGGGCGCTGCAGTCCCGGGGCCACGTGGTCGGCATGACCGGCGACGGCGTCAACGACGTGCTGGCGCTCAAGGACGCCGACATGGGCATCGCCATGGGCGCCGGATCCGCGGCCAGCCGCGCCGTCGCTCAGCTGGTCCTGCTGGAGAACCGGTTCTCGGTGCTGCCGGGCGTGCTGGCCGAGGGGCGCCGTGTGATCAACAGCGTCGAGCGCGCCGCCAACTTGTTCATCTACGGCACGGTGTACTCGGCGTGCATGGCCGTCGTCATCGCCGTGGTCGGCACCGACTACCCGTTCCTGCCCCGCCACCTGACCCTGGTCCGGTCCCTCAGCGTCGGCATCCCCGGGTTCTTCCTGGCCCTCGCCCCCGACCCCCGCCGTGCTCGCACCGGCTTCGTGGCCCGAGTCGTGCGCTTCGCGGTGCCGGCCGGGATCATCGCCGCGGCCGCCGCCCTGTCGGTCTACTTCTACGCCCGCGGGCCGGCCGACGTGTCGCTCACCGACGCCCGCTCCACCGCCACGGTCACGCTGCTCGGGGTGGGGTTGCTGCTGCTGCTGCGCCTGACCCGGACCCTGCCGCCGTGGAGGTGGATCCTCGTCGGTGCCATGGGGGCCGGGGTGCTGGTCGTGCTGGCGGTTCCGGTCGCGGCGGAGTTCTTCGACCTGAACCACCCGCCGCGATCGGTGTGGGGGGCGATGGCTCTCGCCCTGGTCGTCGCCGCGGTGGCGATCCAGTTCGTCCCGGTCACCGCGGACGGCGGCGAGGTGGCCGAGCTGCCCGACGAGTTCCGGGCCCCGTCGCGGGCCCGGGCCCGGGGGCTGGCGGCCACCGGCGGGGACACGGGGTAGGTTCGGGGCGCAAGCAACATCCCCGTTCCTCGAGAGGACGCCTCATGGCCTTCGAACTCCCGCCGCTCCCGTACGCCCAGGACGCGCTCGCGCCCCACATCTCGCCCGAGACGCTCGAGTACCACTACGGCAAGCACCACCAGACCTACGTGACCAACCTCAACAAGCTGGTCGAGGGCACCGAGTTCGAGAACGCCCCGCTCGAGGACGTGATCCTCAAGTCCGACGGCGGCCTGTTCAACAACTCCGCGCAGGTCTGGAACCACACCTTCTACTGGAACTCGATGTCGCCGAACGGCGGCGGAGCGCCCACGGGTGCGGCGGCCGACGCCATCAACGGCGCGTTCGGTTCCTACGACGACTTCAAGGCCAAGTTCGCCGAGGCGGCCACCACGCAGTTCGGCTCCGGTTGGGCCTGGCTGGTCGACAACGGCTCGGGCCTGGAGATCATGAAGACCTCCAACGCGGATCTGCCGATGAAGCACGGCGCCAAGGCCCTGCTCACCATCGACGTGTGGGAGCACGCCTACTACATCGACTTCCGCAACGCCCGCCCGAACTACATCTCGACCTTCCTCGACAGCCTGGTCAACTGGGACTTCGTCGCCCAGAACCTCGGTTCCTGACCCGGAGTCCGCGCCGGTCGGACCGACCGGTTCGGATCGTCGATCGGCCCGCCGTCCCGCCCTGGGTGGGGGCGGGCCGATCCGCGTCCGGTCGGCGGGTCGGCGATCAGGTCGGCCCACCGTGTCAGGCGGGCGCGGATGTCAGGCGCGGGCGATGTCAGGCGGGGGCGATGTCGACCCGGGCGTCGTGGAAGACCGACCCGCCGATCGTGTGCTCCACCTCGGCCGGCGTGAGGGCGTTGGCGGTCAGACCGCCGGGCAGGTGTTTCCGCCAGAGGCCCTTGGGGATCGACACGACTCCCGGGCGCACCGACGGGTCGATCCGGGCGGGGAGCACCAGGGTGGCCAGGTCGTTGAACACCCGGACGTCGGCACCGTCGAGGACCCCGCGGGCCGAGGCGTCCTCGGGGCTCACCGAGATCTGCGCCGGCGGCGGGTCGTACTCACCGAACATCGAGTTGATCTGTCGGCTCGACGCGGGTGTGATCAGCGTCAGCGGGAACGGCGAGTCGACCGGTCGGTGCGTCGGCACCGGGTCCGACCCCGCTCCGAGCGCCAGTCGGGCCCGACCGCCGTCGGGTCTGGTCGTGCCCGGTTCGCCCACCGGCCCGAACTGGACGGTGCCTTGGGGCCGGGTCGGCACCGCCCGCTCGGGCAGCGGTGGCGGCGGAACCTGCACGGGGTGGTAGCCGTCGACGCCGAGCGCGGCGGCCAGCCCTGCCGCCACCTCGCCGTTGGTCCTCGACTCGCCGACCGGGGCGATGACCCGGCGCAGGGGCGACGCCGCGTAGGAGGTGTAGCCGACGGCGACGTCGTCACCCTGCTCGAAGTAGGTGGTGGCGGGCAGGACGACGTCGGCGAACGCGGCGGTGTCGGTCATCACCTGGTCGTGCACGACGGTGAACAGGTCCTCCCGGGCCAGACCGGCCAGGACCGCCTGCTGATCCGGCGCCGACACCGCCGGGTTGGCCCCCTGGACGATCAGCACCGCCACCGGCGGATCCGCGTGGGCCAGGTCGTGGCCGATGCGGTTCATGTTGAGGGTGCGGGCGCGGGGCGGTGCGTCGGGGAGGTCGTCGAGGGTGTCGTCCTCGGCCGCGGAGGACGTCGAGGTGACCACGCCCGAGCCCGGTCGGCCGAACTGGCCCGCCAGCACCCACAGCCCGAGCGCGGCTCGGATCCCGGACCCGCCGTTGCGGTTGCGCTCCATTCCCCAACCGAGGCGCAGCAGGCCGGGGCGTCGGGTTCCGACCAGCTCGGCCAGTTCGGTGATCGCGGACGCGTCGACGCCGCACACCTCGGCCGCGGTCGACGGGGTCCACGCCCGGGCGGCGGCGAGGAGCTCATCGGTGCCCTCGGCGTTGACGTCGCAGAAGGATCGGTCGACCAGGCCGAGGCGGTCGAGCTCCGCCGCGGTGGCCAGCGCGAGCACGTCGTCGGTGCCGGGCCGGACCGCCAGGTGCCGATCGGCTCGGGCCGCGGTCGGGGTCCGCCGGGGGTCGATCACCACCACCGCCGCACCCCGTCCGCGGGCCTCGGTGAGCAGCGGGGTCAGGTGGGTGTTCGACGTCGAGGGGTTGGCGCCCCAGATGACCACGAGGTCGGAGTGGGCGACGTCGAGCGGGTCGGCCGACGCCATGTTCGGGAACGTCGAGTGCCAGGCGATCGCCGCGGTGTAGGCGCAGATGGTGTGGGCGACCTCGGAGGTGCCGAGCTCGGCGAACAGGCGCACCATGAGCCGGTCCGAGAACGTCGGCGCGGAGGAGTTGTAGAGGAACGGCACGACCGCCGCGGGGCCGTGCTCGGTGATCGCCGAGCGGATCTCCGTGGCGACCAGCTCCAGAGCGTCGTCCCAGCTGATCGGTTCGAACGCACCCGATCCCTTGGGGCCGGTGCGTCGCAGCGGGGTGAGGATCCGCTCCGGGGAGTGCACACGTCGGGTGGAACGGCGGACCTTGGCGCAGATCCAGCCGTCGGTCAGCGGGTTGGAGTCGGTGGCCGGTGCGGCGTCGATCCGGACGATTCGCTCGCCGCCGATCGCCTCGCCCTCGACGTCGACAGCGAGGGTGCAGGCGTCGGGGCAGTCGAGCGGGCACGCGGTGATCACGGTCCGGGTCATGGATCCATCCTGACACCGCCCTGGCCGTGGGCTCCCCGACTTTCGGGTGCCGGGGCGCCACCGACGAACCTCGGTTCGCCGGGCCTGTCGGGCCTCGGCGCCTCCCGATCTCCGATCGACTCCCGATCGTTCTCCGTTCAGTCCCCGAAGCGCAGCCGGTCCATCTCCCAGTACGCCCGCAGCGCGACCACCTTGCCGTCGTCGTCGACGCGGTAGGTGAACACGCCGTCGGTGTGCACGACGGTGCCGTCGGCCATGCGGGTGGTGATCGTGCCGACGTTGGCGACCTCGGAGCCGGCCGCCCAGCTCTGGTCGATGCGGAACGACACGTCGTTGGGGCCGATCACCGAGTCGTAGAACGCCTCGATGGCGGCTCGACCACGCTGGCCGAGCCCGTCGGGGCTGAACGGCGACGGACCGATCGGATCCTCGACCACGGCGTCGTCGGCGAACAGCGCCAGCCAGGCATCCTTGTCGCCGGCCTCGATCGCGGTCATCGACGCCAGCGAAGCGTCGCGGGCGGGGTGGGCGGCGAACTCGTCGGGCAGCAGCGGCATGGTCGGGAGTCTGCCAGCCCGGCACCGTCGCGCGGCGGCCGGCGATGTTGTAGCTGGTGGTCGCTGGGGTGGCGTGTGGGCTACAAGTTCGGCGGCGGCCGGCGTTGTTGTAGCTGGTGGTCGCTGGGGTGGCGTGTGGGCTACAAGTTCGGCGGGGGCGGCGGCGGGTCGGGCAGCACGGCGAGCAGGTGGGCGTACAGCTCGTCGAACACGGCGATCACGTCGCGGGCGCGGTAGCCGAGGTCCTGCACCGGTGCCCGACGCCCGACCGCCTCGTTGACGACGGTGCGCTGCGGGACGAACGGACGCCACACCGTGTTGCGACCCAGGATCCGCTCCAGCTCGAGCTCCTGGCGATCCGCCTCGGCCGACACCGGCGGAGCCCGGTTGACCACCGCGCCGAGGATGTCGAGCTCGGGGTGGTGCTCCTTGCCGACGTGCTCCACGGTCTCGACCACCGCTTCGACCCCGCGGACCGACAGCACCGACAGCTCGACCACCAGCAGCACCCCGTCGGCCGCGGTCATGCCGGCCATCGTGGTCGGCCCCAGCGACGGGGCGCAGTCGATGAGCACGCTGCGGTACCGACCGGTCACCGGTTCGAGCGCCCGACGAAGCCGGTGCAGCGACTCGTCGGCCCAGCCGTCGGCCTCGCGGTCGATCAGGTTGCGGCTGGCGGGCAGCACGTCGATGCCCTCGCCCCAGCCCGAGGTGACGATCGCCGCCTCGGCCACCTTGGGGTTCCCGGAGCGCAGCACATCGCCGACGGCCAGGTGGTCGTCGTCGGCCTCGACGCCCATCGCCCAGCCGGCCGAGCCCTGCGGATCGAGGTCGACGACCAGGACCGGATCCCCGGCACGCTGGGCGGCAGCGGCGAGCCCGAGCGTGAGCGTCGTCTTGCCGACCCCACCCTTCTGGTTGAGAACCGCAGCGGTCGGCATCCCCGGATACTGCCACGACCCGCCGGTGACCGGCACCGGAGCACGACGTGCCAACCTGGCACCCATGAGCGACGCTGCCGGTCACGCCTACCTGGTCGTCCCCGACGACGGCCCCGGCCACGGCGTCCTGGTGCTCCACTCCTGGTGGGGTCTGACCCCGGCGGTCAAGGAGGTGGTGGAAGCGCTGGCCGACGCGGGCTACACCGCCCTGGCGCCGGACCTGCTCGACGGGGCACGGCCCGCCGACGGCGACGAGGCCCGCGACGTCCTGGCCGCGAGCGATCCCAACGAGACCGCCGCTCTGGTGCTGTCGAGCATCGTGGCGCTCCGGGCCCACAGCGCCGACCCCGACGGGCCGGTGGCCGTGGTCGGGTTCTCGATGGGTGCGTCGTGGGCGCTGTGGGCCGCCACCCGCCAGCCCGACTCCGTCGACGCGGTCGTCGCCTACTACGGCGTGCAGAACATCGACTTCGACGCCCTGTCCGCGCCGGTGCTCGGGCACTTCGCCGAGACCGACCCGCTGGTCACCGACGACGACCTGGTCGAGATGCAGGCGCACCTGCTCCTGCTCGACAAGCACGTCGAGGTCCACCACTACCCGGGCACCGGGCACTGGTTCGCCGAGTCGGGCGCCGGCGATCACCACGACCCCGAAGCGGCCGCGCTGGCCTGGGAACGCACCCTGGAGTTCCTGGCCGCCCACACCCGCTGAGCGGTCCAGAGCGGGGGTCGTCGCGGTCGCCGGCGGAAGCTACCAGAGCTGATCGGCGTAGGTGTCGGTGCCGAAGATCGTCGGGATGAACGGTGCAGCCAGGCGCACCGTGGCCAGACCCGACGCCTCGACCGCGGCCGCGTAGTCGCGCACCCGCTGCCACGCGTCGCCGTCCCGCGGGTCGGTGCTCAGGAACATCAGCTGCAGGCTGCGGGCCCGGGTGCCCGGACCGCTGCCCAGGTCCATCGGTGCGTCGCCCTCGGAGCCCTTGGGGATGATCGGTCGCCAGTGCACGACCTGGTCGATCGGGGAGCGGGTGCCGTCCGCTCCGTCCGCGAACAACGAGGGCGCCGCCTGTTCGGAGAACCACTCGGTGAGCTCCGGGTGCGACGTGTCCCCGGTGCGGTCGACGTGCACGCTGACCAACCCGGCGTAGGGGTGGTCCAGAGCCATGTGGGTGGGAACCCCGTCGGGGTCGCGATGGTCGTCGCCGGTGGTGAAGTAGAGGACGGTGTGGGCGTGGCGGCGCTCGTCGAAGCCCCGGTCGTGGGCGTACAGCTCGAAGACCTGCTTGTTGGCCCAGGCGAAGTGCTCGGCCTCGTGGCCCTTGTGCACGAAGTAGGTGGCCAGGTACGACCCGGCGTCGAGCGGGTCGGCGACCGCGGCGTCGGCCGGGACGTCGGTCGGGAACCGCATGTCCTTCAGCTCGCGGGTGGCGACCCAGCGTCGCCCGGCGAACAGCCACGGGCCGACCAGGCAACCGCCGTAGAAGTGGTCGCGCTCGTACCAGCGGCTGTAGGCGACCTCGAAGCCGGGCGTCGGGTCGACCAGCGTGAACAGCATCGACCCCACCCGGACGGCGTCATCGGCTCCGTACGGCTCCACGAGATCCCCCTTGTGCACCCGGATCCGGCGGTCGGATCGGACTGGCCACCGTACAGCGCGGTCGGAACCGCCTTCGTCGGCGAGCAGGAGGGGCGGCTGGGCGACGGTACGCTGGCCCGCCGGTGAACGACGTGCCCGATGACCCTGCAACCGAACCCGCCACCCACCCGGCTCCCGCCGCGGAGCGGCCGACGGGGGCGCGACCGATCCCGCCTCCCCCCGGCTACGGGGCGAGCGCCACGGGTGCCCCGGGCGCCGGTTCCGCGTCGGCCCCACGCCGGCCCCGGACCGCTCCGCCGCCCGCACACATCGTCGACGTCGAGGTGACCCGGGTCGACGGTGCCGAGGTCGAGGTCCGCCTGGCCGACGGTCGCACCGGTGTGGTCGACCGTCGCGACTTCCCCTCCGCACCGTCGGTCGGCGAGTCGGTGCCCGCGGCGGTGCTCAGCCGCGACGACGACCGTCGCGGCCGGGTGGCGCTGTCTCACCGCTGGGCGCGCACCGAGCTGGCCTGGCAGCGCGTCGAACGGGCCCGCGCCGAGCACACCCCGCTGAGCGGACGGGTGGTGAAGGAGGTCAAGGGCGGCGTCGTCGTCGACCTGGGACTGCGGGCCTTCCTGCCCACGTCGTTGATCGGTGACATCGAGATCGAGGCGCCGGTCGAACCCGAGCCCGAGCCCGAGCCCGTGGCCGACGCCGAGCCCGAGTCGGCGCTGGTGGCCGAGCCCGTGGTCGAACCGGTGGCCGAGGCCGAGACTGATGCCGAGACCGAGTCTCCGGCAGCCGACGAGGGGACCGCCCCTGTGACGGTGACCGTCTCGGACCCGTCCGCCCTGGTCGGACGTGAGGTCGAGGTGCTGGTCACCGAGGCCGACCGGGCCAAGGACCGTCTGGTCGTGTCCCGCCGTGACCTGCAGCGGCGTCGCCGTCGCCAGGAGGAGAAGGACCGGCTGTCGTCGGTGAAGGTCGGCAGCCGGGTGACCGGGCGGGTCGTGTCGGTCGCGGACTACGGCGCCGTGGTCGACCTGGGCGGGCTGCGCGGTCTGGTGCACCGCAGCGAGCTGGCATGGGAGCGGTTCGGAGCACCGGCCGACGTCGTGTCGGTCGGCGAGCAGGTCACCGTCGAGGTGATCGACGTCAACCGCTCCAAGAAGCGGGTGTCCCTGTCGCTCAAGCGCACCCGTCCCGACCCCTACGGCGGGCTGGAGGTCGGTCAGATCCTGCCGGCGACGGTCACCCGGGTGGTCGACTACGGGGCGTTCGCCCGGCTCGAGTCCGGTGCCGAGGGCCTGATCCACATGTCGGAGCTGTCGGAGGTTCCGGGCTACCGACCCGACCAGCTCGTGGTCCCCGGCGAGGAGCTCATGGTCAAGGTCCTCAACGTCGACACGGCCAAGCACCGCATAGGTCTGTCGGTCCGCCGGGTCCTGGTCGACGACTGATCGTCGCCCGTGCTCCCGTCGGGTCGTCTCACCCGTCGACGAGCCCTTCCCAGGACGCGGGCAGGGTGTCGATCTGCGGTCGGACGATCAGCGTGTAGGTGTCGCTCATCGCGACCTCTCGGTGCTCGTGCTGGACCTCGAGGCGGGAGGGGTCGAACACCACCGCCATGAAGGCGGCCCGCGACGGGAACCGGTTGAAGCGGACCTGGTCCCAGCGGCGACCGTCGCCGACGACGGTGGCCTCGGCCCGGAACCAGCCGTCGATGCTCACGCCGTGGGGCACCGCGACGGTGGCCGCGTGGGCCTGGTAGGCGTCCATGTGGGCGATGCTGGTCGCCAGCGCCTCGGGCGTGTCGGCCGAGTCTCGGTCGAAGGCGACGACGTGCACGACCACCACCGGACCGTCCTCGTCGGTCGAGGGGTGCGGCACCCGGTCGGGGTCGGGGCGCTCGCCGTCCCAGGTGGGCGGGGCGAAGGGCTGGCCGGCGATGATGAAGGTCGCCTCCATCCCGGCGTCCTTGTGGACGTGGTGGGCGGAGAAGTCCTCGCGGGTCTGCATCTCCAGGAAGGACCGGTGCGTCGGGTACTTCACCACGGCCACGCGATCCCACGGTGGTCCGTCGCCGAGCAGCTGATCGGTCACGTCGCCGAAGAACACGACCTGCGCACCGATGTCGGCGAGGACGTCGAGCGGGGCGTACAGGTCGTCGGCCTCCCGTCCGGTCAACTCGGTGTCACGGCCGTCGGCGTAGTCGGCCCGGTCCCGGTAGCGCATCAGGTTGACCATCCACACCGGTCCGTCCTGTTCCGGTGGGAACGAGCCCAGCATCTCGACCGCGTCGGGGTCGACGGTGCCGTAGCGGACGGTCAGACCCGTCGTTGCCGCGACCGGGTCCGGCGCGGTGTCGGAGGCCGCGGGGGTGGACTCGGTCGTGGGTTCGACTGTCATGGGGTCAGCTCCGGGATCCGCTCGGCGTGCAACCAGGCGTCGGCCAGCGCCGTCACCTGGGCGCCCTTGTCCGGCCCCGCCACCTCGACGGCCAGCGCCACGAACTGCTCGGTGGTCGCCACCCCGAAGCGGTGCTGGTCCACCCAGGTGGTGAGGAGCTGGTCGAAGGTGGGCTGGCCGAGCAGCCGGCCGAGCTCGACCAGGAACATCCCGCCGCGCTGGTAGACGGTCCTGCCGAACAGCTGGCCGACGCCCGGAGCCGCGGGCGGTACGTTCAGGTCGGGGTCGCCGTCGTGGGCGGCGCGGGCGGACTCCATGACGGTGCGCCCGCCGATGTGCTCCAGCCACAGCCACTCGCCGTAGGTGGCGAAGCCCTCGTTCAGCCAGATCATCGACCAGTCGGCCGGACCGACCGCGTCGCCGAACCACTGGTGGGTGAGCTCGTGGGCGGTGACCTCGTCGGGGAGGGTGCCGAGGGCCGGCTCGAGGATCGACTCGGAGTGCACCGATCGGGTCTGGGTCTCGAGCGCGACGGGTTCCAGGCCGGGGACGATGACGTTGCCGGCGTCGCGGAACGGGTACGGCCCGAAGCGCTGGCCGAAGAACGTGATCATCTCGGGGAAGCGGGACAGCGCGCCGTCGAGCAGCTCCGGTCGTCGGGCCGGGACCCCGTCGAGGATCCTGATGCCGGCCGGACCGTCCTTCTCCGACAGCTGCATGTCGCCGACGGTGAGGCTGGCGAGGTACGGCGACATCGGCTCGGCCGCCTCCCAGCGGAACGTGGAGCGGTCCGCGGCGTCGGTGCGCTCGACCAGTCGACCGCCGGCGACGGCCTCCAACCCCGCGGGTACGGTCGCGGTGACGTTGACGATCGCCTTGTCCGACGGGTGGTCGTTGGATGGGAACCAGGTGGCCGCACCGATCGGCTCGGCGATCACCGTCGACCAGTCGTCGCCGAGGTCGACCCACCCGCCGTCGCCGATGAGCCCCCCGGCCGGCGACGAGCTGCCGGTCCGGCCCGGCGATCCCGAGTACGCCACGACCACGGTCGTGGTGTCGCCCTCGGAGAGCTGGCGTTCGGGGGTGACGACCATCTCGCGGCCGTCGCGGGCGAACGTGGCATCGGCGTCGTCGACGGTCACCTTCGACACCTCGAAGCCCAACAGGTCCAGGTGGAAGCTGCGGAGGTCCTCGGTGGGCACCAGCGTGATCGTGGCGGTGGCGTCGAGTCGGTCGGGGCCGGCGATGCGCACGTCCATGACCAGGTCGTAGCGCTCGACCTGGTAGCCCGAGTTGCCGGCCTGCGGGAAGTACGGGTCGCCGACCCCGTCGCCGCCGTCGACCCCGTCGGTCGGGGCCGGTCGGGTGGTCTCGGCGCTGGGGCGGGGCTCCGAGCGCGCCTGGGGCGCGGCGTCGTCGGAGCAGCCGACGAGACCCGCGGCGGCGACCAGCACCGCCAGCACTGCCGGACCGACCCGCCTCACGGCGTGTCGCCGAGCGGTTCGAGGCGGGGGATCTCGGTCGGGGTGAACTCGCAGGTCATCCGCTTGATGCCGTGGATGAAGCCGGACTGCAGGTAGTCGGGCTCGCCGGTCATCGCGATGTCGGGCAGCCACCGGAACAGCTCCTCGAACATGACCCGGATCTCGCGTCGGGCCAGGTTGGCGCCCAGGCAGAAGTGCGGTCCGCCGCCGCCGAAGCCGACGTGCTCGTTGGGGGTCCGGGTCACGTCGAAGGTGCCCGGGTCGTCGAAGACGCGCTCGTCGCGGTTGGCCGACTCGTACCACATGACCACCTTGTCGCCGGCGCCGATCGGCTGTCCGGCGATCTCGGTGTCGCGGGTGGCGGTGCGGCGGAACTGGATGACCGGGGTCGCGTAGCGGACGATCTCCTCGACCGCGGTGGGGGCGACCCCGTCGACGTCGGCCATCCAGCGGGCCCGCTGGTCGGGGTGCAGGGTCAGCAGCCGGACCCCGTGGGTGATCGCGTTTCGGGTGGTCTCGTTGCCGGCGGCGGCGAGCAGGATGAAGAAGCTCGCCATTTCCATGGGCGACAGCGGCTCGCCGTCGACCTCGGCGTGCATCATCGCCGACACCAGGTCGTCGCGGGGTTCCGCCAGACGGTCCTCACCGACCTCCCGGGCGATCTGGGCCATCTCCATGACCGCCGCCATGAGGGTCGGAAGGTCCGGGACCGACTCCTGGTCGCCGAGCACGACGTTGGTGAGCTCCAGGATCCGTCCCCACTGGTCGCGGGGGATGCCCATCATCTCGCAGATGATCTGCAGCGGCAGCGGGGCCGAGATCCGGCTGACCAGGTCGCAACCGCCGGTGTCGGCGACATCGGCGAGGATGTTGCGGGCCTTCACCCTCACGTCCTCGTCGATGCGGTTGACCATCCGGGGCGTGAAGCTCTTGTTGACGATCTGGCGCAACCGGGTGTGGCGTGGTGCGTCCATGTTGATCATCGATCCCATGAACTCGTTGAGCTCCTGGGGGAGGTCGACGATCGTCGTGCCCTGCGCCGAGCTGAACACGTCGGCGTGGCGCGACACGTGGACCACGTCCGCGTGGCGGGTGACCGACCAGAAACCCGGCCCCTTGGGGAGCCCCTCGATCTCGGGTTCCTCCATGAACAGCACCGGCGCCTCGTCGCGCAGCTGGCGGAACATGTCGGCGCGGACTTCCGAGCCGTGGGACCAGTACGCCATGTCGGCGAACGGAGTCAGGTCGACGTCGCGGATGCTCATGTGTCCCCCTGGTCGGCCGTCGCACGCCGGCGGACGGGTCGGCGACGACGGGTGTCGGGTCGGTGTCCGGGGCGTCGGGCGGTGCTCCTAAGCTAGCGAGCCCATGCCGGTGCCCACGTTCGAAACCGACGATCCGCGCCGGTGAGCGCCCCGTCCGCCGTCCGCCCCACCCGGATCCGCCTGCGTCCCTGGCAGTCCGAGGCCCTGGAGCGCTTCGCCGACACCTCCGGCCCCGACTTCCTGGCGGTGGCCACCCCCGGGGCCGGCAAGACCACCTTCGCCCTGACCGCCGCGGTGCAGGACCTGGCCGACAACCCCGGGCGACGCCTCGTCGTGGTCGCACCGACCCAGCACCTCAAGCACCAGTGGTCGCGTGCCGCGCTGCGCCTCGGTCTGCACCTCGACCCGGACTGGTCGGCCCGCGACGGGGAGCTGCCCGGCGACATGCACGGGATCGTGACCACCTACCAGCAGGTCGCCACCTCGTCCCGGGTGCTGGCCGGGCTGGCGCGGGGAGCGTTCGTCGTCTTCGACGAGATCCATCACGCCGGTGACGACCGGGCCTGGGGGGAGTCGGTGCTGGAGGCCTTCGGCGGCGCGGCCCGCCGCCTGTCGCTGTCGGGCACGCCGTTCCGCTCCGACACCTCCGCCATCCCGTTCGTCGACTACCACCTCGACGAGGCCCGCGCCGACTACGAGTACGGCTACGGCCAGGCGCTGGCCGACCGCGGGGTCGTGCGGCCGGTGTACTTCCCGCGCATCAACGGGTTCATGGAGTGGGTCGCCCCCGACGGCGAGGTGCTGTCGGCCACCTTCGACGACGAGCTGGCCCGGGAGCAGGCCAACCAGCGGTTGCGCACCGCGCTGTCGCTGGAGGGCCAGTGGCTGCCGGCCGTGCTCGACCAGGCCCAGGAGCGCCTGGTCGAGCTGCGCCGCCACCACCCCGAGGCGGGCGGCCTGGTGATCGCCATGGACCAGGCCCACGCGCAGGACATCGCCCGGGTGTTCCGTGAACGTCACGGCGTCCGGGCCGTGGTCGCCACCTCCGACGACCCCGACGCGTCCGATCACATCGCGTCGTTCGCGGCGTCGGCCGACCCGTGGATCGTGGCGGTGCGCATGGTCTCCGAGGGTGTCGACATCCCTCGGCTGCGCATCGCGGTGTTCGCCACGACCACCACCACCGAGCTGTTCTTCCGTCAGGCCGTCGGGAGGGTCGTGCGCTGGACCCCGGGTCTGCACGGTCAGGGGTCGCGGACCCAGCCGGCCTGGTTCTTCCTGCCGGACGACCCTCGTCTGCGTCGCTACTCCGCCGAGCTGAGCGAGTCCCGACGTCACTCCCTGCGCCGTCGCCGGGACCGTGAGGAGCTCGACCCGGACCGCCCGGACGAGATCGACGCCCACGACCTCGGCGACGACGAGCAGATGAGCCTGTTCTCGGTGATCGGGGCGGTCGCGATCGACGGCGACGACGCCGATGGCCGCGGGGGAGCGGCCGGGTCCGGCCCGGGCGGGCTCGGCGTGTTCGGCGACGATCCCGACGACCCCGGTGACCGTCACGCTCCCGAGGGGGTGGAGCTGGTGCTGCTGCCACCGCCGCTGCCCGGCGGCGGTCACGTGGTGGTCCCGGCCGACGGGGGTTCCGGCGCAGGGGGTTCGGGCCCGTCCGCCGGTCCGATGGCGTCGATGACCCGACGCGAGCGCAAGGCCCGGCTCCGGGACCAGAATGCCGACGTCGCGGCGGAGCTGGTGCGATCGACCGGGTGGGGATACGTGCAGGTGCAGGCCGAGCTGAACCGACTGACCGGGATCCGCAAGGTGTCCGAGGCCACGCTCGAGCAGCTCGAGTCCCGTCTCGACCACGCCCGTCGGTGGCTCCGTCGTGCCGGATGACGGCGGCCGCCTGACCGATCGCCGTTGGGTGCTGCGAGTCGCCCTGGTCCTGGTCGCCCTGCCGTTCCTCCTGACCTTCGCCAAGGTCGCCACTGCCGACGACGCCCCCCGCAACCACGACGTCGCCCTGATCGAGCTCCGTTCCGGCGACGTCCTCGGCGGGGACCTTCCGCTGGTCGGCTCCTACGAGCGCTACGGCGGCAACCAGCCGGGTCCGTGGCTTTTCTGGCTCCTCGCACTGCCCGCGGCGGCCGGCCCGCTCGGGATCGCGGCGGCGGTCCTGCTGGTCGGATACGGGGCCGTGGCCGGGATGCTGGCGGTGGCGGCCCGTCGCGGAGGCGCCCTGCTGGTGTGCTGGACGGCGCTGCTGTCCATGGTGCTGGTCCTGGGCCGCGGCCTCGATCGTCTGGCCGATCCGTGGGAGCCGATGCTCACCGTCCTGCTGGTCGCGCTGGCCGTCATGGCCGTGTGGGAGGTCGCGTCCGGGACGGTGTCGATCCTGCCGGGGGTGGTGGCGCTGCTGTGGTTCCTGGCGTCGGTGTGGACCCTGCTGACATCGGTGGCGGTGGCCGTCGGGGTGGTGCTGGTGGTCGCGGTCGTGGCCCGTGACGTCGTCCGCTCCGGTGACAGCGGCCGTCGGCGCGCCCTGCTGATCGCGGTCGGGGCCAGCGTGGCGGTGCTCCTGGTCATGGTGACCCCGACGATCGTCGAGCAGGTGGTGACCACACCGGGGAACCTGACCCAGCTGCTGGACGCCGCCGGCACGTCGGAGCCGACCGTCGGCCTTTCGGGGGCGTGGAGCGCTCTGCGTCTCCAGTTCGACCCGTGGGCGCCGTGGTTGGGTCGGACCCTGCCGGTCGACCTCTCGAGCGAGATCGACGGGTCCTCGGCGGGTGTCGTACCGGTCGCGCTCCTGGTGTGGGTCGCGTCGATGGTGGCCCTGGCGGTCGCCGGACGACGGTCGCGCTCGGCCCGGGATCCCGACGCCGAACCGGTCGACGGAGCCCCCGACGCCGACGACGCCGACGACGCCGACGGGGCGGATCGGCGAGACCTCGGGGCGCCGTGGTGGCTGCACGCTGGCACGGCCGCGGTGCTGGTGGGGCTGCTGGTCGGTCTGTCCTTCTCCAGGGGTGCGGTGGCGGTGTGGTCGATGGCTCCCACATCGGCGCTGGCCATGTTGATCTGGCTGGCGGCGGGGTGGACGGCGCTGGGCCTCCTGCTGGCCGGTCGGCCGGTGAGGTGGCGGGCACGCGCCACGGCGGCGGTGGCGGCCCTCGCCGTGTGCGCCGTGGTCGCCACGTCGGTGGGCGCGGTCCTCTCCGACCAGGAGCCCGGGCTGTTGCCGGTCGCGGTGGGCAGGCTGGCCGCCCGGGTGCCGTCGGTGGTCGATCCCGATCGGGGACCGCTGTTGGTCTCGTCCGACGCCACCGCCAACGTCGTGTTCGCGTCCGAGGGCTTCGGGGTCGCGGAGCTGGTCGCGTCGCTCGACCGCCTCGGTTACCGCTCCGTGGTGGCGGCCGACATGGCCAGCAAGTTCGGTGACCGTCGGGCCCGGCCGCAGGACGCGACCGGGGAGCTGCGGGTCGAGTCGGGCGAGGCGGCTCCGACCGGTGACGGCTGGGAGCTGGTCGGTCGGGTGGATCCGCTGACCGCGTCGCAGCGCCGGGAGCGTGCCCGGATGGACCGGAGGGTGGCGGCAGCGGCGGGCGGACTCGAGGGACCGGCTCTGATGCGCCGGGCGTCCACCGATCCGGCTCTGGCCGACCTGTTGCGGAGCTCGGCCGAGGTCCCCGACCAGCCGATCCTCTCCCTCTGGTACCGCCCCACCACGTCCTGACCCACCGCGTTCTGACGACAAGTCACGACACTGGCGGTACTCCAGTGTCGTCAGAAACTTGGCCCGTCGCGTTCTGACGACAAGTCACGACACTGGCGGTACTCCAGTGTCGTCAGAAACTCGGATCGTTGGAGCGCGGGGTCAGGAGCGTGGGCCGGGGATCGGCTCCCAGGGTCGCTCTGGCCACCGGTGCTTGGGGTACCTGCCCCTCATCTCGGCGCGGACCGCGGCGTAGCTGCCGCGCCAGAACCCCGGCAGATCAGAGGTGCGCTGCAGCGGACGCCCGGCGGGTGACAGCAGCTCGACGGTGACGGGGACCCGCTCGATGCCGACCGTGGGGTGGGTGTCGGTGCCGAGCAGGTCCTGAAGCCGGGTCGACACGACAGGTCCCTCCGCTCCGTAACGGACCCGTACCCGGCGACCCGAGAGCAGGTCGAGGTGCAGGGGTGTCCACTCCTCCAGCGCCGTCCGGTCCGTCCAGCTCAGCCCGTCCAGGAGCCACCGGGCGACATCGAGCGTCGCAAGATCCGCCCGGGACACCCGTCCGGTGAACGCGGCGCGGGCGACGAGGAGGTCGACGTCGTCGTCAGCGCGCCCGTCGTCGGTGGGATCGCCGGAAGCGGACCCACCTGCGGCAGTCGCGGCGGCCAGACTGCCAGTCGCGTCGGGGGTGGGTCTGCTCAGCGCCAGGCGGGCACGGAGCTCCTCGGCCTCGGGCCAACGGTCGAACACCCGGCCCGCTCCGGCGATCCGGACCCCGTCGGCCAGAGCGGCACTCAGCGCATCGGAGGGCGGGTCGCGCCACGGACGCTCGTCAACGGTGATGGACCCGACCTGCCGACGACGGACGGCTCGGACCTCGCGTCGGCTGCCATCCCAGAACACCTCGTCCACATCAGCGGTCCGGTCCCGGAGAGCGGCCTCGGCAGCTGAGTCGTCCACCGCGACGGCCAGGTGGATGCGACCGCGGTCGGCGGGTCCGGCGGCCGTGCGGCCCATCGCTGTGTCGCCGCGGTCGAGGGACGCGACCGCCAGCCATCGCGACCGGCTGAGCGGGTGGTCCGGTGGTTGCAGGGCGACCTCTCCGCCGCCCACGAGCTGGTAGATCACCGCCTGCCGGCCCCGACCGTCGGTTCGGTCGCCGTCGCGGCGTCGGGCCAGCCGGTCGCGATAGCCGGCGAGGATCGCTGAGCTCGCGGCCGCGCCGATCGCCTCGGCGGAGCCGATGCCGTCGGGGTCGTCCTGCTCCGCGTGCCGGCCCCGATCGCGGGGCAGACGGTTGCGCCAGTCCCGTGTCGCGTCGGCGAGCTCCCTGGAACGCTCACCGCGGGACATCCGGAGGAGTCGCTCGACGAGGTCGGGATCCCCCGGCGGGTCGACCTCGAGCAGGGCGGCCAGCTCCGCGGTCCGCTGCCGACCCAGCGGTCCGTCGAGCGCGGCGTGGACCACGGCGCCGAGCCGGGGGTGGAACCCGAGCTGGGCCAGGGTGCGGCCCCGGGCGGTGAGTCGGGTCGTGTCCGGGTCGGTGCTGTCGGTGGCCCCGAGATCGGCGAGCAGGACCCCGGCCGCGGCCAGGTGGGGGCCGGCCGGAGGGTCGAGGAAGGGCAGGTCCCCGGGATGGGCGCCCCACGCGAGGACCTGCAGGAGCAGACCCGCCAGGTCCGACTCCAGGATCTCGGGTGGATCGGCGGTGGCCCGGTGCCGTTCCTCCTCTGCGGACCACAGCCGGTAGCAGGTGCCCGGTCCGGTCCGGCCGGCCCGACCACGCCTCTGGTCGGCACCGGCGAGCGAGACCGGTGTGGTGGTCAAGCCGGGCAGACCGGTCGCGGCGTGGACGCGCAGGGTTCGGCGTCGGCCGGAGTCGATGACGATGCGCACCCCGTCGACGGTGATCGACGTCTCGGCGATCGCGGTGGCCAGCACCACCCGACGGCGGCCCCGCGGGTCCGGTGCCAGCGCTGCGTCCTGCTCCGCGGCGGGGACCGAGCCGTGCAGCTGGTGGACGACGACCTCGGCCCCGACCCCGCGGGAGAGGCGCTCGGCGGTGCGGCGGATCTCGCCACGGCCGGGGAGGAAGACCAGCACGTCGCCGAGCGCCCCGTCGGACTCGGGTCCGGCGTCCAACGACTCGTGGATCACCGTCGCCACCCGGTCCTCGATGCGGTCCTGACCCCGGCCGGGGCGGTGCAGGGTTCGCACCGGGTGCTGCGGGGCGGTGGCGGTGATGACGGGGACCGCTCCGATCGCGGCATCGCCGAGCCGAGCGGCGACGGGTCCCGGCTGGAGGGTGGCGGACATGACCAGCAGTCGGAGGTCGGGCCGCAAGGAGGAGCGGATGTCGATCAGCAACGCCAGCAGCAGGTCCACGTCGAGGGAGCGTTCGTGGAACTCGTCGAGGAGCACTGCGGTCACCCGTCGCTCCGGCCCCTCGAGCGCGGGGTCGACCTGCAGCCGTCGGAGGGCGAGCCCTTCGGTGACCAGCTCGACCCGGGTCGTGGGGCCGGCTCGGCGGTCGCCGCGGACCGAGTACCCGCACGTCGCGCCGACGGGCTCACCCCGCACCGCGGCCATGCGGGCCGCGGCGCGTCGGGCGGCCAGACGGCGGGGTTGAACGACGAGGACGCGGCCTCCGGCGGCCCACGGCTCGTCGATGAGCGCCGGCGGGACAGCGGTCGTCTTGCCGGTGCCGGGCGGGGCCACGAGCACCGCGGCGCCGCGGTCGGCGAGGGCGGCACGGACGTCGTCGAGGACGTCGAGGACGGGGAGGCGCGGTTCGTTCGCGGTCACGCCGCGGGATGGGACGCGGGTGCGGGACGGGACGTGAACGCGTCGCGGGACGTCCGGGTGGGCCGGATTGGCGGCCGGACGGACGGCCGGGCCGTGGGGTGACGCAGCGTCGGTCCGGTCACCGCTGGTCGGGTCCGGAGCGCAGGACCCGACCGGGCATCGCGCCGGTGTGCTCGCCGTTCTCCAGCGCCACGACACCGTTGATCACGGTGGCGACGTAGCCGTCGGCCCGCTGGATCCACCGGCCCGCGCCCTTGGGCAGGTCGTGGACGAACTCGGGCACCGGCAGGGCGAGCCCCTCCCAGTCGATCACGTTCAGGTCGGCGGCCATGCCGGGAACGACGGTGCCGCGGTCGGACAGTCCGACGAAGGCCGCCGTGTCCGACGAGAGCCGCTGCACCGCACGCTCCGGTGTCAGCAACCCGCGGTCGCGGGCCCAGTGGGTGAGGAACCAGGTGGGCTGGCTGGCGTCGAGGATCTGTCCGACGTGGGCGCCGGCGTCGGCCAGACCCATGATCACGGTGTCATCGGCCAGCATCTCGGCGATCGCGTCCATCGACTGGTTGAGCAGCGGCCAGTAGACGAGCACCCGACCGTCGCTCTCGTCGCACAGGTCGACGTACGCCTCGGCCATCGACACGCCCCGCTCGGCGGCCACCGCGGGCAGCGCGGTTCGGGGGTCGCAGTCGTAGCGGGCGATCCCGTCTCGCTGGCCGGGGACCCCGTCGGCCCCGGTGACGAAGAAGCGGGCCAGCTCCTCGGCGGACGGCGCGGTGTCGGCCTCGGCGATCAACCGGGCCCGGGTCGTGGGGTCACGCAACGCGGCCAGCCGACCGGGGAGGTCGAGCTCACGGAGCGCAGCCCACGACGGGTGCCGCCCGAACGGGGTGGCGGACTGCAACGAGAACAGCACGCCGATTCCCCGCGCCGTGGTCTGGGGGCGGATCCGGGCACCCTCGGCGTTGGCGGACTCGGCCAGCTCGATCGCCAACCGGTGGTGGTCGGGGTTGTCGAAGGTGTGGGTCAGGTTGAACGTGACCGGGCGGCCGGACCGCAGTGCCACCTCGCGCATCCAGTCGAGCTCCGATCGGCAGCGCGGCTCGGACGGGCCGTCGCCGTCGAAGCGGGGGGCGCTCTCGAAGATGCCTCGCCCGCGTCGGGCCAGGACGTCGGCGAGGGCGATCAGCTCGTCGGGCTCCGCGAACGTGCCGGGGACCTGACGTCCATCGGGGACCTTGTGGCGCAGGGTGCGCGAGGTCGAGAACCCGAGGGCGCCGGCGGCCATTGCCTCGTCGAGCAGACCGACCATCTCGTCGAGCTCGGCGGCGCTCGGACGGGCATCGGGATCCATGGATCGGTCGCCCATCGCCCAGTAGCGGAGGGCGCAGTGGCCGACCATCCCGCCGACGTTCATGACGCTGTCGATCCGCTCGAGGCTGTCGAGGTAGTCGCCGTAGGTCTGCCAGTCCCAGGGGAGCGCCGCCATGATCGTCTCGGCGGGGATGTCCTCGACGGACTCCATCATGTCGGCCAGGTAGGTGCGGTCCTCGGGCTTGCAGGGAGCGAAGGTCACCCCGCAGTTGCCCATGACCACGCTGGTCACGCCGTGCCAGCTCGAGCTGGTGCCGAGCGGGTCCCAGGCGACCTGGGCGTCGAGGTGGGTGTGGATGTCGACGAAGCCGGGCGTCACCATCAGGCCGTCGGCGTCGATCTCGCGGTCGGCGACTCCGGCGGTTCCTGCCTCGAGCACGGCGCTGATCCGGCCGTCGTCGACGGTCACGTCCGCCGTGCGGGCCGGAGCGCCGGTCCCGTCGACGAGCTGTCCCCCACGGATCACCAGGTCGTGCGCCATGGCCGCGAACCCTACGCGCCGACGGGTCCTTCCGCGCTCGCCCCGAGGACCGCTTTGTCCCGCACAGACGCGGTGATCACCCCCTCTGTGCGGGACAAAGCGGTCAGGGGGCGCAGTCAGGGGGCGGCGGTCAGGGGACGATGCGGCCCTGGAGGACCTGCGCGGTCCAGACCACCAGACCGGCGGAGCCGACGCAGGACACCAGCACCTGACGCCACCGGCGGTCCGACCACTGCGCGAGGGCCACCACCAACGGCACGGCGAGCAGGCCGTAGCGCCCGATCGAGTCGATGGTCTGCGCGGCCAGCGCGACGGTCAGCGTCGCCCCGCTGAACGCGACCCACGACCACGGCTGGCGCTTCCGCACCGACACGACCACGAGCAGGCACCACAGCACGACGAACGGCACCAGCTCGGTGTCGGTGTTGTGGAACAGACCCCAGACCGACTCGGCCGCCCGCACCAGCGGGTTGCGGAAGTCGCCGCGGATCGGTCGCTGCTGCTCCCACGGCGCCATCCAGTCACCGACCTGGTTGCCGACGTACGCGAGCGACGCGAGAAGGCCGAGCGGCGCGGCGACCAGGGCGGCCAACGCGGGCACGATCCGGGGCCTGGGCCGGGTGGCCACCACCTCGATCAGGATCGGGATGCCGAGCAGCAGGCCGGTCGGACGCAGCGCGGCTGCGAACGCCGCGCACAGCGCCACCCACCACCACGCCCGGCGGTGCAGAGCGAGCAGGCACCCGGCGGTGGCGAGAAGGGCGAGTCCCTCGGTGTAGGGCCACACGAACACGATCGCGGCGGGGACGATCGCCACCATCCACGCTGATCGCAGACCCACGGCGTCGGACTCCTCGGACCCCCAACGAGGCGCGAGGACCTCGCGGGCCAGCTGCGCCAGCACCACCGCGCCGGCCAGCGCGGCCAGGTTGCCGATGACGACCAGAGCGACGTCGCTGCGGCCGCCGAACAGGACCCCGAGGCCGCGTCCGAGCAACGGGTACAGCGGGAAGAAGCGGGCACCGTCGGCGGCGACGGCGTGGTAGCCGCCCCGGGCGATCGAGTCGTAGAAGAACGAGTCCCACGACAGCAGGCCCTTGGGCAGCGGGAAGTCCTGGCGTCCCGCCAGCGCCGGGTCGGGGGTCACCAGGTGGGCGACCCAGAACCCCGCCCCGACGCACACCCGGGCCCACACCCAGCCGAGCACGCCGACCGCCAGGCTGCGCCGCCACTCGAGCGGACCGGTCACGGCGCGGGGAACTCGAGGAGCTGCATCCCTGGCTCGTCCTCGTTGCGCTCGTCGGGGGTGACCAGGATCCGGGGTGCGCCCCGCGCCGACACGAGCGTGTTCTGGATCGCCTCGCACTTGCCCTCGAGGGTCTTGTACCCCTCGGTCACCGCCAGGAAGATCGTCCGGTCCCGCCCCAGTTCGGTGATCCGCCCGGCGACCTCGGCGGGGTCGATCGCCCGGTTGCGCTCGGCGTAGTCGACCCAGTCGACGAAGCGGGGGTCGTCGAGGCGGGGGACGGCCACGACCCGGACCCGACCCTGGCCCTCGGCGTCGAGCAGGCCGACGTCGCGCAGCGCCCGCTGCACCGACGGCCCGTTCTGGTCCGGACAGGTGACGACCAGCGGATCCGGCGCGCCGTCGGGCAACGCGGCCGTCGCCTCGACGATGCGGTCGGCGACCTCTCCGGCCTGGGTGCGGACCCGTCCCACCTCGGCGGCCACCCCGGCGGCGAACCCTGCGACGACGACCACCGCCACGGCCCGTCGCCAGCCGTCGCGGGTGATGGCGGACAGTCCCATGGCGATGACGAGGACGACGAGCGGGACGACGACCGCCAGGTACCGACCCGTGAACGCGGCGCGGGCCACGAAGCTGACCGCCCAGGCGATCGCCAGGGTGACGAGCACGATCAGGCCCTCCCGGCGAGCGGTGGGCCGGACCCGCCAGCCGAGCTCGATCCGCCCGGCGGCGTTGGTGAGCCCGAACAGGCCGAGCACCATCACACCGGCGACCAGGTAGGCGGTCAGCTGCGGCTCGGCGACGTTGCCGCCGAAGACCTGGATCATCCCGAGCACGCCGAACGCGGCGGGCCGTACGACGTCACCCCACGGCGTGCCGGTGTGGGCGCTCTGGTACAGCATCGTCGGCAGCCAGGCCACGAACGTCAGCGCCCCGACCACGATCGCTGCGGCCAGGCCGAGCTCGGCGTTGCGCCGCCGGGTCCGACCGTGGCGGTGGTCGAGCACCGCCTGGACGAGCAGCACCAGGCCCAGCGCTCCGAGCAGCCACAGGCTCCAGTAGTGGCTCCACAGGAGCAGACCCGCGACGATCGCGGTGGCGATCGCGGTCGACCACCGGGGGCGTTCGCGATGGTGGTCCACCAGCAGGTAGCCGGCCAGGACCAGGAGCATGACCAGCGAGTACATCCGGGTCTCGGAGGAGTACCGGATGGCGAACGGGAGGGCGGCCAGGACCACCAGCGCGGCCACCGCGGTGCGTCGGGCCCGGATCGGGTCCCGGTGGCCGTCCGCGTCGGGGCGACCGCCGATGCGCTGGCCGGCCCAGAACGCCAGCGGCAGCGCGGCGACCCCGAAGATGCCGGAGAGCGCCCGCAGCGCCCACGGCGACCAGCCGACCAGAGCGCCCCAGGCGTGCAGGATCACGTAGTAGAGCGGCGGGTGTCCGTCCCGCTCCAACGCGCCGCCGATGTCACCGAGGGGAAGCTGGGCGATGTTGGCCGACAGGGCTTCGTCGAGCCACATCGACCCACGGGGCAGGAACCGGGCGACGATCCCGGCCCCGACCACCACGACGATGCCGACGCGCACCCACCAGGGTGCCGGCGCGATCGTGGCAGGGCTCTCGGTGCCGGTGCCGGTGCCGGTGCCGGCCGACCCGGCCTCGGGATCGATCAGCTCAGAGTCACCCGAGCGGGACGAGGGTTCGGGGCGATCACCCATGGAGCGCTGCCTGCGTGCGGGCTCCGAACACGTCGTCCATGGCGACATGCACCGCGTCGGCGGAGTCGTCCCACGTGGGCGGTCGGTGGGCGCGGGCCCGGGCCACCGCGGCGCGGTGGTGGTCGACGTCGGTCAGGTGCCGCTCGATCAGCTCGACCCAGGCCGCGACGTCGTCGGGTCCGGCGTACTCGGCCGCGTCGCCGCCGGCCTCGGGCAGGGCACCGGCGGTCGAGGCGATCACCGGGGTCCCGAACTGCATGGCCTCGGTCACCGTCATGCCCAGCCCCTCGTAGCGGGCGGGGGTCAGCGACAGGAACGCCCCGCGGTACAGCTCACCGAGGCGGTCGTCGTCGACCTCCTGCAACCACAGGATCCGTCGGCCGGCCTGGGGGTGCCGCTCGATCCGCTCGATCAGGTCCTCGACCTTCCAACCCCGCTTGCCGACCAGGACCAGGCCGAGGTCCGGGTGCGCGTCGGCCACGGCGTCGAACACGTCGAGCGCCAGGGCCTGGTTCTTGCGCGGCTCGACGGTGCCGACCATCAGCAGGTACCGCTCGACGGGGACCGCTCCGGCCCACGGCAGCTCGGGTGTCGCCCGGGTCGGGGCGGCTGCCGGGCTCTCCGCGGCGCCGGAGCGTTCGACGATGTCGGAGCCGAGCGGGATCACCCGGGTGTCGAGGTCGCGGTCGATCCCGTGCGCCGCGGCCACATCGAGCAGGTCGAGTCGGGTCCGCTCCGAGATGCACAGGAACAGGTCGCTGTGGTGGAGGTGGCCGAGGATGAACCGGGTGAAGTCGCGCACGAGTACCGAGTCGAACCACTCGGGTCGCATGAGGGGTAGGACGTCGGCGATCAACGCCGCGCTGGCGCCACCAGCCCGGGTCCACGGCCCGAGCAGCAGGTCGCGGGGCACCGGGTCGTTCCAGGCGGCTTCCAGGTCGAGCAGCACGGTCGACCGGTCGGGCGGGGGCAGGACCAGGCCGAGGTGCGGACGCTCGGCGTGACGGCGGGCCGCGAGCCGGGCCCGGCTCCGCAGGTCGCGCATGGCGGGGACCGCCAGCACCCGTCGGATCGCCGTCGCTGCGGGTCGCGGGAATCGCTCCGCCAGCGCGGTGCTGGCCGGCATGGTCGAGCCCGGGTGGGTCAGCCGATCGGACTCGTCGGGAGTGAGATCCCGGTACCAGTCCGCCCCGACCGACCACACCGTCGGCCGGTAGCGGATCGCTGCGTCGGCGTCGGCGTCGGTGGCGGCACCGACCGCGGACCGGTCGGGGTCCGCGGCGAGCCGTGACACCAGCTCGCGGGCGACTCGCTGGAGACCGGTCGTGTAGGGCAGCGCCACGGTGTCGGTGATCTCGATCACCGCTGTGACCGCCGGGTGGGAGGGCGCCGCGGGGGACGACGGTTCGACGTGGGGGCGCGCAGGATCGATGGTGCCCATGGTGGGCGGAGCTTACGGGTCACCGCCCCGGTGCACTGCGACCGGTTCCCGTCGCCGGCGCACCCGGGCGGGCCGTCCGGACCCCGGGTCGTGGGAAGCTCCGGCGGTGAGCCCCGGAGACGACGACGCCCGCTCCGTCGCGGGTCGTGGCCGCCTCGGCGGCCGATCCCTCGCTCCCGTCGCCGGGACGTTCGCGGCGTTCGGCCTGTTCATGGGGGCGTGGACCGTGGCGACGCCCGAGGTGGAGCGGGCGCTCGGCGGTGGTCCGGCCCGGCTCGGTCTGGTGATGAGCGCGGCGCTGGTGGTCGCCTCGGGGGTCAACACCGTCGGCGGCACGCTGGCCGAGCGCCGGGGCACCACCGCGGCGCTCCGCGGCGCGCTGGTGGCCTGGGCCGTCGCCCTGGCGGTCGGGGCGGTGTTGCCGGCGCCGTGGGGTGTCGCCGCCGGCATCGTGGTCGTGCTGTCGCTCGGCGGGGCCGTCGACGTCATCGCCAACGTGGCGGCGACCGCCGGTCTGGCCGACCGTCCGGGACACCTGGTGCGGCTCCACGCGGTGTTCAACCTGGGGGGCGCCGCGGGCACCGTCGTCGTCGGCGTGCTCCTGGCCGTCGCCGGTGCCTCCGGATGGCGCTGGGCCTGGGCGGTGGTCGCCGTCCTGGTCGTCGGCGTGGTGGTCGTCACCGCGGGGGTCCATCTGCCGGCGGGGGGTGCCGGATCGGCGGTGCGGTTCTCCGACGGGATGCGCGAGCTGCGCTCCCAGCGGCTGGTGCCGGTCGCGGTGGCGTTCGCGTTGGCGGCCGTGGTCGAGGGAGGGGTGAACACCTGGGGGGTGTTGCAGCTGCGCGGTCAGCTCGACGCGGGCCTCCTCATCGGGGCGGGCGGGGCGTTCGTCGGCTACCTGGTGGCGGTGACGGCGCGGCTGTCGGTGTCGAGGGTCGAGACCGCGGCGGCGGCTCGCCGGGCGGTGATCGGCGGCACCGTGCTCGCGGCGGTGGGACTGGTGGTGCTGGCGACGGTGAGCCAGCCGGTCCTCGCGGCGGCCGGCCTGGTCCTGGCCGCGGGTGGGGTGTCGGTGTGCTGGCCACTGCTGATGTCCGAGGTCGGTCGGGGTCGTGAGCGCCCGGGCGTGCTGGTCGGGGCGGTGACCACGTTCGGCTACCTGGGCTCGGTCATCGGGCCCGGCCTGGTCGGAGCGGTGTCCGGGGCGATCGGTGTGCCGGCGGGACTGCTCGTGCTGGCGGGGGCGGCGATCGCGGTGGCCGCGCTGGTGGGTGCCCGCCGGGGGCTGCGCTGAGCTGGTGTGGCCCGAGGTCCACGACACCGGGGCCGTGCGGCCCCGGGTGTCGTGTGCCGTGTGGTGTTCCCACCGTTCCATCGGCCGCTGCCGCGCGGAACTGAGCCCTCGGCTCGGTGCGGCTCGTCCCGTTCCCGCCCGGCCCCAGGCGTTCTGTCGTGCGAGATCCAGGCGAACGCCTGGATCTCGCACTACAGAACGGGTCAGCGGGTGAGGATGACGCTGGATCCGTGGCCGAACAGGCCCTGGTTCGCCGTGATGCCGACGGTGGGGTCCGCGACCTGGCGCCCCTCGGCCTGACCGCGCAGCTGCCAGGTGATCTCGCACACCTGGGCGATGGCCTGTGCCGGCACCGCCTCGCCGAAGCAGGCGAGCCCACCGGACGGGTTGACCGGCAGACGGCCGTCGAGCTGGGTGACGCCGTCGCGGAGCAGCTTCTCGGCCTCGCCCGGTCCGCAGAACCCGAGGTCCTCGTACCAGTCGAGCTCGAGTGCGGTCGACAGGTCGTAGACCTCGGCCACGTCGACGTCGTCGGGACCGAGACCGGCCTGCTCGTAGGCCGCCGCGCCGATCGCCTGCTTGAAGGTCAGCTCCGGGGCCGCAATGCCCGCGGCGGAGTCGGTGGCGAAGTCCGGCATCTCGATGATCGTGTTGGGGAACGTCGGCGTCACCGTCGACACCGCGGCGATCCGCACCGTCGGATCCGAGCCGTCGCGCAGGCGTCGAGCGTAGTCCATCGAGCTGAGCACGATCGCCGCGCCGCCGTCGGAGGTGGCGCAGATGTCGAGCAGCCGCAGCGGGCTGGCCACCGTGGGCGACGCCTCGACGTCCGCGACGGTCACCTCTTTGCGGTAGCGCGCGTAGGGGTTGCCCAGGCCGTTGCGGGCGTTCTTGATCTTCACCTGGGCGAAGTCGTCGAGGGTGGCGCCGTACAGGTCCATCCGCCGTCGGGCGTAGAGCGCGAAGTAGGTCGGGTTGGTCGCCCCCATGAGGTGGAACCGCAACCAGTCCGGGTCGTCGCCTCGCTCGCCCTTGTTGGGCTTGAGGAAGCCCTTGGGGGTGGTGTCGGCGCCGACGACCAGGGCGACGTCGCACAGCCCGGCGAGGATGCGCTGGCGGGCGGCTTCGATCGCCATCGTCCCGGAAGCGCAGGCCCCGTACGCGCTGGTGACGGGGATGCCGCTCCAGCCGAGCGCCTTGGCGAAGGTGGCTCCGGCGACGTAGCCGGGGTAGCCGTTGCGCATGGTGTCGGCCCCGGCGATGAACTGGATGTCGGCGGCGTCCACCCCGGCGTCGGCGAGCGCGGCCCGGGCCGCGGCCACGCCGTACTCGACGAAGTTGCGTCCCCACTTGCCCCACGGGTGCATGCCCACACCGAGGACGGCGACCTGATCGACGGTCATGACGGCTCTCCTGCGCTCACGGCCCCGGCAGCGTTGGTGCCGCCGACCGGTCGCCACTTCCACACCACGTGCTCGACGACGTCGCCGTCGGCGCCGTCGGGGTCCGGCTCGGAGTAGAGGGCGTCGAGCACCAGCTCCATCTCCATGCCGACGGAGAGGTCATCGACGGCAACCCCGGCGACCACCTGACCCATGACGACCATCTTCTCCTCGGCGAGCTCGACCGCGGCGATGGCGAACGGGACGTGCGGGTCGGTCACCGGCACGTACGGCTCCGGGGGGCGGTAGCCCGCGTCGGTGTAGGACCAGAGACGACCGGTCCGGCTGAGCTCGACGTCGACCAGCTCGGCGTCGGCTCCGCCGGGCGCCCGGGAGCTGGCCCGCTCGGGCGGGAAGAAGTAGGTGCCCGTCGTGGTGTCGCGGGTGCCGATCAGGGCGGGGGCCGAGCCGTCGGTCGGCATGGTGAACCAGCCGTCGATCGCGGGCACTCGTCTGGTGCTCACTGGAGTCTCCCGTTCCCCCGGGCGTCCGGGGTGTCGTGGCGAAGATCTGACGGATCGTCAGAGTAGTGGGGGACGCCGGGCGGCTCCGAGTCGATGGGGAGCTCGCCGAGGGCGTCGTCGAGCAGGGCCATGGCACGTCGGACGGTGTCGTCGCGGCTGTCGGGCCGGGGAACCGCGTGGCCGAGCGTGAAGTCGACCACCAGCGAGCTGAGGTCGGGCACGTGCGGGGAGGCGATGTCGAGGCCGGTCACCTGCGTGATCTGCCGGGCGATGCGGATTCCGATCGGGACGATCACCCGGATGTCGTCGTCGTCGAGCTCGAAGCCCCGTTCCACACGGACACCGACCCGTTCGGCCAGCAGGGCCCGGGCCGGGTGGGGGTCGCCGGCGGCGGCGTCCGCGATCACTCCGAGGGCAGCCGCGATGCCGGCCCGTGATCGGTCCGGGCCGGTCGAGCCCAGAGCGGCCTCGACCGCGGGGAGGTGACGCACGAAGGTGGCGGCGCACACCCGGCGGACGTTGCCGAACAGGTTGATCACCGTCTGGGTCGACACCCCCGCGGTGGCTCCGATCTCCTTGGCGCTCACGTGGTCCCAGCCGGAGTCGAACATCCCGGTGGCGGCGGCCACGATGCGTCGACGGGTGTCCAGCCGACGCCGGGCCCCGGAGCGGGCCTGAGGGGTCGTCGCCTCGGTCTGGCCGAGCTCGGCGGCAGTCATCACGCGTGCGGGGTCGAGGTCGAGTCGCGAGAGGGCAGCCGCGAGGGTCGCGGTGGCTTCGGCGAAGAGGTTGTCGTCGACGGCATCGGGGTCGACGGCGTGGACGATCTCGAGCCCCAGCAGCAGGGCGTGGACCGCCACCGCGAGTCGACGGGTATCGAACGGCTCGGCCAGGCGCATCTCACCGAGGGAGAGCAGCCGCTGCCACGTCTCGGTGATCTGGTCGACCTGGCTCCGGTAGATGTCGCGCAGGACGTCACCGACGGTCTCCGTCGGCCCGGACGGTGTCGTGTCGGTGCCGGTCGGGGGCAGCTCCACCCGGTGGTGTGCGAACAGGTGCATCTGCCCGCGGCGGTCGGCCTGGCGTTGCGGGTCGTCCGCGAGGATGCGCCACGTGGTGACGAGGACGGCGGCGATCGCCTCGGACAGACGTCGGTGCTGGATGGCGTCGGTCAGGTCGCTGACGGCGTCACGTTCGAACCGGCGTTCCCGGTCGAAGGAGCGCACCACTGCCGCGGTGTACTCCGACGAGTTGCGGAAATGGTGGAAGAACGACCCGGTGGTGACGCCTGCGTGTTCAGCGACGGCCGCGGTGGTGACCCCGGCGAGGATCCGATCCAGGGGCAGTTGGTCCAGGAGCTCGACCCCGGCCCGGACCAGGTCGTCGCGGGTGCTCGATGATCCCGACATGGTCGCAGCGTACCGGACGCTCGCGTCGCACCGTAGTGGTCGCTACGGAGATCGGACCGTCGGGGAGTTCGTTGACCGGAGGTCAACGGCGGGTCACGGCACGTTCACCCCCGGAGCGCCATACCGGTAGGGCGAAATTCCCCGGATCGATACCAGGATCGCTATCGCGCTTGCCCGATGTCCGATCGTACAGTAGAACTGTTCCAAACGGAGTCGTGGAGGTTGCCCCATCGCCACGACGGGACGGCATGGAGAACGTCGATCGGCCCGGTCACCCCGGGAACTTCGATCGGCGGGGAGGGGTCGTCCCCCTTCGGGCGGGATCTCGGCAGGGACCGGGATCCCGCCCGAAGCCGTCTTTTCGGGCGATTCGCCTCGGTCGGATTTCTGTGGTCGGGATTGTGACAAGGGTTGTGAGTGAGCACCCCTATATCCCCGGGGTGGGGCTACCGTCGGCCCATGTCGCCGTCGGCCGCAGAACTCGACCTCGCCGTCGCGACCCTCGTCGACCCGTCGCTCGCGTCCATCGTCGAGATGGTGCTGACCCGACGCGACGGCGCCTACGAAGCCCACGCGGTCGACGGATCGGTCCGGTTCCGCCGCCATGACCCGGCCGCCGCGCCCGACGGCTCCCCCGGGCCGGCCCGGGACTGGAGCTTCACCGTCGACGCCGTGACCGGCCGGGACCCCCTCGGGGACCGTGCGACGGACCGCTTCGCCGGACTCGACGCCGAGCTCGCCGCCCGGTTCCCCGAACGCGCCGCCAACGCCTACCCCTTCGCCTTCGAGCAGGTGGCCCAGCTCTTCGACCACCCGCACGCCCCCGACCTCTGCGTCGTGCACACCGCGTCGCACCACTGGGCCGAGCAGGGCGGCCACATCGGCGAGCACGGCTCCCTGGGTGCGGTTCAGAGCCGGGCGCCGTTCCTGATCAGCGGGCCCGGTGCCCGCTCCGACGGGCTGGTGGCCGGCCCGGTCGCGCAGATGGTCGACATCGCGCCCACCGTCCTCGCGCTGCTCGGCGTCGACCCGTCGACCTTGGCCGGCGCCGACGGCCGGCCGATCGACGCCGTGCTCGACCGCGCCGCGCTCGACCGGGGTGACGGGCCCCGCCACGTGGTGGGCTTCCTGCTCGACGGGTGCAACCCGAACGTGCTGTACGACTCGGTCGCACGCGGGGAGGCTCCGCACATCGCGGGCCTGCTCTCGGACGGCACGGCCCTGCGCGACGGCATCGTGTCGTCGCTGCCGACGGTGACGCTTCCCAACCACACGACGGTGATCACCGGTCGGCACCCCGGCCACCACGGGATCCTGCACAACGCCTGGTGGGACCGCGACCGGCGCGAGCAGGTGATCACCAACTCGCCCGAGACGTGGGCGACCGCGATGGACTCCCTGTCGCCGGGAACCGACAGCATCCACCACGCCCTCCGGCGGGCCCGGCCCGGCTGCTTCACCGCGTCGGTCAACGAACCCGCGGACCACGGAGCGGTGTACTCGACCTTCGACCTGATGCGTCGTGGGGTGCGGATGGGGGACTTCCCCCGCTCGGCCGAGGGTCTGCCCCACAGCTCCGAGATGTTCGTGCGGCCGGTCAAGGACTACGCCCTGTTCACCCAGGTCGACCACCACGGCACCGAGCAGGCGGTCGGCATCGTCGACGGGCGCTACCTCGACACCGACCACCCGCTGCCGACGTTCCTGTGGGTCAACTACGCGCTGACCGACTCGGCGTTCCACGAGGGCGGACCCCACTCCGAGATCGCCCGGGCGTCCATCCGCGACACCGACGGCCGCATCGGAGAGGTCCTGGCCGCCCTCGAGCGTCGCGGCATCCGCGAGCAGACCACGGTGTTCCTCTGCGCGGACCACGGCATGGAGGAGAGCGACCCCGCCGTCGGCGGCGACTGGTCACCGGCGTTGGCCGAGGCCGGCCTCGACGTCCGCGACGAGGCGTTCGGCTTCCTCTACATCAACCCGTGACCCGATCGGCGTCGCGGCCCTGAGCGGTCCCGAGCAACGGAGACGACGTGCAGAACCCACACATCGACATCGGCACCTACGGCATCTGGACCGGTGCTCTCGACATGGTGCCCTCGGCGGTGGCGGGCGAGGCGACCGCCGAGCTCGACGAGTTGGGCTACGGAGCGGTCTGGATCCCCGAGACGGTGTTCCGGGAGCCCTTCGTGCACGCCGCGCTGCTCATGGCCGCGTCGCCGCGGATCAAGGTCGCGACCGGCATCGTCAACCGGTACGGCCGTGATCCGCTGGCGGCCAACGCCGCCATGCACACCCTGAACGAGGCGTTCCCGGGACGGTTCCTGCTCGGTCTCGGCGTCAGTCACGAGCACCTGGTGGCGTGGGTGCGCAAGCACGACTACTCCCGGCCCTACTCGGGGATGGTCGAGTACCTCGACGCGATGGCCAAGGCCCGCTTCTTCGCTCCTCGGGGTGATCCGCCGGCGCAGATGGTGCTCGCCGCGCTCGGGCCGCGCATGCTCTCGCTCGCCGCCGAGCGGACCGCGGGCGCCCACACCTACTTCGTGCCGCCCGAGCACACCGCGATCGCCCGCGAGACGATGGGTCCGGAGCCGCTCCTGGCCGTCGAGCAGATGGTCGTGCTGGACACCGATCCGGCCACCGCCCGGGAGACGGCCCGCCAGCACATGGCGGTGTACCTGAGCGCCCCCAACTACACGAACAACCTGGCCCGGCTCGGCTTCGGACCCGAGGACGTGGCCGACGGCGGCTCGGACCGCCTGGTCGACGCCATCGTCGTCCACGGCGACCTCGACGACGTCCTCGGTCGGATCCGTACGCACCTCGACGCCGGGGCGGACCACGTGTGCGTCCAGGTGCTGCACCCCGACATGGCGCACCTGCCCCGGGCGGAGTGGCGGGAGCTCTCCGCCGCGCTGGGGCTGACCGGCTGAGCCGCACCGATCGGGCGCCACAGCGGGCGTGTCGCCGTGTGGGTCGGGTGGCCCGGTCGTGTCGGGCCGGATCCGGGGGTTCGCCTGTCGGTCAGTTCCAGGGGCCGCGGGGGACCTGGGGGGTCTCCTGGGTGGGCGGGTCGCTGAGGTCGACGTCGATGTTGCGCCGCCGCGGTCGCGGAGAGTCCTCGGCGCCGAAGCGCTTCTTCCACGCCCGGCTGATCCACAGTGCCGTCGCCACCATCCCGATGATGCTGAAGACGGCCATGACCAGGCGCAGCACCGCGCCCGCGCCGGCGGCCGCGGGCTGCGAGCTGATGTTCACCCGCAGGGTGACCTGGCCGTCGTCGCCGGCGCTCGGGGTCCCCTCCTTGGCGGTGGTGGTCGTGCGCTCCACGTCGCCTCGCTCGACGTCGATCGACTGCGACTCGACGTCGGCGTCCAGCGAGTGGATGGTGCCGAGGGCGGCGTCGAGGTTGCGCCCCGGCAACGAGAAGGTCAGTGAGATGTCGCCGCGCTGCTCGTCGGTGTCCTCGGCCACGCGCACCCCGCCCCACGACGGCGCACGCTGCAGCAGGTCCTGGCGCAGCTGGGCGGCCTGGTTGGCGTCCTCCGCCGCGATGTCGACGGTGGCGTCGGCCTGCTGGACCAGGTCCGAGCACCCGCCGAGGACGAGCGCGACCAGCACCCCCAGGGCGAGGGCGGCGACGCCTCGTCGGATCGACGGCGCGATGGAGGTGGCCAGCGGAGCGATCCGACCAGCGTAGGAAGCACCCCGGCGCGGGACGCGGACCCGAGCCGGCTCGGGCCGCAGTTCGACCGCGGGGCCGGCGGGGCCGGCGGGGCTACTCGCCGCGGGCCGCGGCCAGGAACGCGGGGCGTTCGCCGGCGCCGTGGACCCAGACCGAGGATCCGCTCACGTAGGACGCCAGGGGCGAGGTCAGCCAGCGGCATGCCTGGGCCAGGTCCTCGGGGGTGCCCAGCCGGCCGGCCGGGACCGTCGACGCGACCCGGGCCTGGGCGTCGGCGTCGCCGTAGTGCAGCTCGGCCTGCTCGGTGGCGATCAGTCCTGCGACGATGCCGACCACCCGCACCTTGGGCGCCCACTCCACCGCCAGCGACTCGGTCAGGTTGATCAGGCCGGCCTTGGCCGCTCCGTAGGCCGCGGTCCCCGGCGAAGGACGGGTGCCCGACACCGAGGCGATGTTCACGATCACGCCGCCGGCGCCGGCCTGCATGTGGTGGTTGGCGCGCTGCGCGACGTGCAGCGGTGCCAGCAGGTTCAGCCGGACGATCGACTCGCTGAAGCGGGGCGACGCGGTGGCGGCGTCGGCCTCGGGTGCTCCGCCGGCGTTGTTGATGACGACGTCGACGGTGCCGTGGCGTTCGACGGCGGCGTCGACGACCGCCGCGGCCTGCTCGGGATCTCGGACGTCCGCGGCGACGAACGACGCGGTGCGGCCGCCCGCGCTCGGGAGCCGGTCCGGCTCGGTGCGTCCGCAGGTGACCACCTCGGCACCCCAACCGAGGAAGCGCTCGACCAGGACCCTCCCGATGCCCTTGGTGCCGCCGGTGACGACGACGACGCGGCCGGTGTGGTCGAGTGCGTCGTCGGACGTGTCGCCGGCGTGGGGGTCAGGTGTCGTCGGGTCGTGGTCCTGCACGGCCGAGACGGTACCCCGACCGGGTCGCGGTCCCCGGTGACAGCCGACCGCGGGCTCCGTAGCGTCGCGCCCGATGGCGGCAGGTGACGCGACGGGACCGGCGGGCGCTCGGCTGGGTTCGGACCCGGGCGCGCTCGAGGCGGTCGCGGTCCAGTTCGAGTCCGCCGCCCGCTTCCTGCGGGCCGGGCCGCTGGCCCGACCGTCGCCCGCCGCGCACGCCATGGAGCGTTGGACGGGCCGGGACGCCGATGCGCTCCTGGCGCGACTGGGTGAGGTCACCTCGGCCCGCCGACGGGTGGCGGTCGAGCTCGAGGGGCGTGCCGACGTGCTGCGCCGTGCCGCCCGAACGCAGCGGCAGGCCTCCTCCGGTGGGCGGTCCGTGCGGGTGCGGGTCGACCTGCCCGCCGGCGGCGGCCGGCTCGTCCAGCGGGTCGGCCCCATGGCGGCGCCGATCGTGGTGGTGATCGTGCCCGGGGTCGGGACGGATCCCGCCGACCGGGAGCGGCTCGCCGACGCCGCAACTCGGATGTGGGACCACATGGCGGGCCACGTCGACCGCTCCGACGACGTCGCGGTCGTGTCGTGGCTCGGCTACGACCCGCCCGACGTGGTGCCCGGAGCTCTCGACGTCCGGGCTGCCGACGATGGTGCCGCCGCTCTCGTCGGCGAGGTCCGGTCCCTGCGCGCCGGCGGAGCCGAGAGGGTGATCGTGGTCGGCCACAGCTACGGCGGGGTGGTCGCCGGTCGGGCGCTGCTCGCCGGCATGGACGCCGATGCCGTCGTCTACATGGGCGCTCCCGGCCTCGGCGCACCGGGGGTTCTCGAAGCGGCGGCGGAACGGGGGGTGGAGCTGCGCGCCGTGCGGGCACCCGCTGACCCGATCGGCGTCGTGGCTGGCGCGGCCCCCGGTCTGTACGGACCCGACGGGGTGGGCGCCGTGCCGTCGCTGCCGCACACCGGGCGCGGCCACAGTGCCTACCTGAGCGACGCCGTCCTCCTCGATGCCGTCGCCGGCCTGGCGGTCGGTCCCGGGTCGCCGACGGGGCGGGGGACTGGGTACCGTCGGCGACCGTGAGCATCACCACGAACATCTCCGACGGCGTCGCCGAGGTCGTCATGGACAACCCGCCGGTCAACGCGCTGACCGTGGCCGGCTGGTTCGAGCTGGCCGACGTCGTGACCCGCGCCGGGCGCGACCCGCAGGTCGGGGCGCTGGTGCTGCGCGCCGAGGGCAAGGGGTTCAACGCGGGTGTCGACATCAAGGAGATGCAGAACACCGAGGGCTTCGACGCCCTCATCGGTGCCAACCGGGGCTGCTACGCCGCGTTCAAGGCGGTCTACGAGTGCGAGGTCCCGGTGATCGCCGCGGTGCACGACTTCTGCCTGGGTGGCGGCATCGGCCTGGTCGGCAACGCCGACATCATCGTCGCGGCCGAGGGGACGTCGTTCGGCCTGCCCGAGGTCAACCAGGGGGCGCTCGGCGCGGCGACGCACCTGGCGCGCCTGGTGCCCCAGCACCGGATGCGCGAGATGGTGTACACCGCCGAGCCGATCGACGTGTCGCTGCTGGCGGCGTGGGGGTCGGTCAGCCGGGTCGTGCCCCGCGAGGAGCTGCGTGACGCCGCGTTCGAGGTCGCGGCCAGGATCTGCACCAAGAGCCGGTCGGTCATCCGTCGGGCCAAGGAGTCGCTGAACGGGATCGACCCCGTCGACGTGAACCGCAGCTACCGCTTCGAGCAGGGGTTCACCTTCGAGCTGAACCTGACCGGGGTCAGCGACGAGGCCCGCGACGCCTTCGTCGAGAAGCGCGACGCCGACTACTCGTCCTGACGCCTCCGACGGCCCACTCCCATCACTTCCGTTCTGTAGTGCGAGATCCAGGCGTTCGCCTGGATCTCGCACTACAGAACGGGGTTCCGGGGGTCAGGGCGTGGTGGTGGTGGCGCCCCCGCAGGTGGTGGCCACGGCCTTCTGGTAGTTCGTGAAGGCCTGGACCACCTTGGCATCCGAGATCGCCTTGGGGACCTTGAGGAGCCAGTCGGGGCTCCACTGGGCCGCCTCGCCCTCGGCCACCAGGTCGGTGGCGGCCTGACGCAGCACCGCGGCGTCGCCGGCCGCGGCCGGTGGCGCGCTGTCCGCCGCGCTGGTGAACAGCCCGGCGATCACCTTCACCCCGCGCTGGGTCTGCTCGGCGTTGATGGGTGTCGGCAGGCTGGAGGCCGGGGCGAAGGCGGTGACGATCCGGCACGGGTCGTTGCCGGCGTTGGCGATCATCGCCTCGGCGGTAGCGGCCTGCTTGTCGAAGTCCGCGTCGTCGACCGTCGACGGTGCGGCCACCGACGTGCTCGGCGCCGTGGTCGACGATCGCGCCGATGTGTCGTCGTCGCCGGAGCAGGAGACCCCGGCGGCGACCAGACAGGCGATCCCGACCGCAGCGACGGCGCCACGGGCGCCACGTGCGCCTCGACCGGTTCGCATCGACAGCGGGGAGCGACGGGTCACTTGGCCTCGGTGGTGGAGGTCGGCGTGCACTTCTGGGTGAGCTCGCCGGTGATCTTGGAGGAGGCCTCGGTGTAGGCCTCGTTGTCCTTGATCGCCTTGGGCTGCTGCATGAACTCCTCGGACCAGTTCGCCTGCTCGCCCTCCTTCTCGATGGCGTCAGCGGCGTCGCGCAGCTTGTCGGCCTCGGCCGACAGCTCCGGCGAGGCGGAGTCGGCCATGGCCCGGATGGCGTCGAGTGCGATCCTGGCCGCCTGCTCACGCTGCTCGGGAGTGGTGGCCCCGGACATCGCGGTGCTCATGGTGGTGGCGGCCTCCATGATCTTGCACGGGTCGTCCTTGGCGCCCTCGAGCGCCTTCTGGGCCTGGCTCAGGGCGGCGTCGAAGTCGGCGGGCGCCACGGTGGACGAACCCGCCTCGGAGTCGTCGTCGGACTTCTTGGTCGTGGTCGTCTTGTCGGAGTCCTTGTCGGCGGAGTCGTCGGAGCTGCACGACCCGGCGACGAACGCGACCACCGCCAACAGGGCGATGAACGGGAGGAGGATGGGGCGACGGCGCATGGTGGTCCTTGGGGGGTTCGGCGTCGAGATGTCCCTCCGACGCTACCGGCACCGGCGGTCAGGTGCGCGCGTCGCCGGGTTCCTTCTCAGGTGGTCCCTCCGGTACGGTCCCATCTGACGCCGCGTCAGAAAGCTCGGTCGCGGCGGAGCCGACCACCGGAGGAGAGACAGGTGCCAGGGCCCGACAAGAGGTGCACCGAGGACGAGGTGGTGGCCGAGCTGCGCTCGGGCATGACGATCGGCATCGGCGGGTGGGCGAGCCGGCGCAAGCCCATGTCCATCATCCGGGCGATCCTCCGCTCGGATCTGACCGACCTGACCGTCGTCGCCTACGGCGGACCCGACGTGGGCCTGTTGTGCCGCTCCGGTCACGCATCGAAGGTGATCTCCGGGTTCGTGTCGCTCGACACGATCCCGCTCGAGCCGCACTACCGGGCGGCGCGGCAGTCCGGATCGATCTGGGCCGAGGAGCTCGACGAGGGCATGTTCCTGTCGGGCCTGCAGGCCGCGGCGTGGCGCCTGCCGTTCCTGCCCACCCGGGCCGGCCTCGGCTCCGACGTCCCCCGGGTGATGCCGCACATCACCACGGTGCGCTCGCCGTACCCCGATCCCGACACCGGCGAGCACGAGGAGCTGATCGCGGCGCCGGCCCTGCGGCTCGACGTCGCACTGGTCCACCAGCACCGGGCCGACGCCTCGGGCAACGCCGTGTGGCTGGGCGAGGACCCGTACTTCGACGACATCATGGTGCGCGCCGCTGAGCGGTCCTTCGTGTCCTGCGAGAAGGTGCTGCCCACCGCCGAGCTCGGCGAGGGCACCGACGTCACCCACCACAGCATCTCCCGCATGGACGTGACCGGCGTCGTCGAGGCGCCGGGCGGGGCGCACTTCACCGAGTGCCTGCCCGACTACGGCCGCGACGAGGCGTTCCAGCGCCACTACGCCGGCTCCGCCCGCTCCGACGAGGCGTGGGCCGAGTTCTCGGAGCGGTTCGTGCAGGTGGACGAGGAGACCTACCGGGCGCACGTCCGGGAGCTGGCCGCCGCGGCAGAGGAGGGCGACAAGTGAGCGATCCCCGACGGGCCGACGTCTGCGCCGTGGCCATCGCCGAGGCCTTCCGCGGCGACGGCGAGAGCCTCTGCAACCCGATCGGCAACCTGCCGTTGATCGGGGGCCGACTGGCGGCGGCCACCTTCGAACCGCACCTGGCGCTGACCGACGGCTTCTACACGCTGATCGACAACGTGCCCGCCGTCGGCCTGTCCGAAGACGAGCGGCAGGCCCAGCGGGTCATCGGTCGCTGGAACCCGTACCGCGAGATGTTCGGTCTGCTGTGGCACGGCCGGCGTCACGTCATGATGGGTGCCACCCAGGTCGACCGGTTCGGCAACCAGAACATCGCCGCGATCGGCGACTGGCACCAGCCCCGCTCGCAGCTGCTCGGGTTCCGGGGCGCGCCCGGCAACACGATCAACCACACCACCAGCTACTGGGTGCCCAACCACTCGCCCAAGGTGTTCGTCGAGGCCGTCGACGTCGTCTGCGGCATCGGTTATGACCGGGCCGCCGAGCTCGGCCCGACCAGCTCGCGGTTCCACGAGATCCGCCGGGTCGTGTCCAACCTGGGCGTGTTCGACTTCGTCGCCGCGGGCTCCGACGGAGGGGACGCCGTCCCCACCATGCGCCTGGCGTCGGTGCACCCCGGCGTGAGCGTGGACCAGGTGGTCGAGGCGACCGGCTTCGAGCTGCAGGTCCCCGAGCACGTCCCGACCAGCCGCGGTCCCGAAGGTGCCGAGGTCGAGGAGCTCGAGCGCATCGATCCCGGCGGGCTCCGCTTCCGAGAGGTCCCCGACGAGTGAGCACCCCGACCGGCCCCGATGCTGCTCCGAACGGATCGGAGCCGGCCCGCCACCCGGCGCTGAGCACGCGGGCCTGTGATCTGTTCGGGGTGCGCTACCCGCTGGTGCAGACCGGAATGGGGTGGGTCTCCGGTGCCCGCCTGACCGCGGCGACCGCGGCGGCCGGCGGTCTGGGGATACTCGCCTCGGCCACCATGACCCTCGACGAGCTCGGTGCGGCGATCGACAAGGTCGCGTCGCGCACGTCGAACCCGTTCGGGGTGAACCTGCTGCCCAACCAGCCCGACGCCGCGGAGCGGATCTCGCTGATCGTCGACCGCGGGGTGAGGGTTGCCAGCTTCGCGGCCGCGCCGCGGCCCGAGCAGGTGCAGCGCCTCCGCGACGCCGGCGTGGTCACGATCGTCACCGTCGGCGCCAAGCGCCACGCCCAGAAGGTCGCCGAGATCGGGGTCAGCGCCGTGATCGCCCAGGGCGGCGAGGGTGGCGGTCACACCGGCTCGGTGCCCACGTCGCTGCTGCTGCCCGAGGTGGTCGACGGGGTGGCGGGCACCGACGTGGTCGTGCTGGCCGCCGGGGGCTTCTCCGACGGTCGCGGGCTCGCCGCCGCCCTGGCCTGGGGGGCCGACGGCGTGGCGATGGGGACCCGGTTCCTGCTCACCGCCGAGAGCCACGTCCCCGACCACGTCAAGGACCTCTACCTGGGGACCCCGCTCACCGGCACGGTCGTCACCACCGCCATCGACGGAGCCCCGCAGCGGGTGATCCGCACCGCCATGATCGACGCGCTGGAGCGTTCGCCGGGCCTGCTGCGGTTCCCCCGCGCGGCTGGCAACGCGTGGCGCTTCGCCCGTCAGGCCGGAGTGTCGTTGCCCGACCTGGCCCGCTCTGGTGTGCAGATGCACAAGGACCAGGAGCTGTCGTGGTCGCAGGTGGCCCTGGCCGCGAACGCCCCGATGATGACCCGGGCGTCGGTCGTCGACGGCGACGTCGAGGTCGGCATCCTGCCGACCGGTCAGGTCGTCGGGGTCATCGACGAGCTGCCGACGGTCGCCGGACTGCTCGAGCGGATCATGGACCAGGCCGACGGAGCCCTCAGTCGGCTGTGCGGACCGTCTCCGGAACCGTCGACCTGATCGACGGCGATCGCGCCGAGGCGGTCCGCTCGGTCGGGTCGGTCGAGCCGGTCGGGTCGAGCCCAGCCTCCCCGTCGGCGGTGCTGGACCGGGTCCGACCGAGGGCCCGCAGCGCCCGGGCGGTCGACGGCGGCCCCTGCAACCACCGCCGTTCCAGGGTCTCGAACGGCACGGCCCGGTCGAACAGCCATCCCTGGCCGTGGACGCAGCCCATCGCGGCCAGGAGCTCGGCCTGCTCGGCGGTCTCGACCCCTTCGCCGATCGTGATCAGGTCGAGCTCCGCGGCCAGGTCGACCACGGCGCGCACGATCAGTCGGTCGTCGGCGCCGTCGATGCCGTCGACGAAGCTGCGGTCGATCTTGAGCACCGACGCCGGGTAGTCGCCCAGCTGACGCAGCGACGAGTTGCCGGTGCCGAAGTCGTCGATGGCGATCGTCACCCCACGACTCCGCAACTCGGCGAGGGTCCGACGGACGGATTCGTCGACGATCACGTCCTCGGTGATCTCCAGCACCAGCATCGCCGGTTCGAGCCCGCTGGCGGCGAGGGCCTCGTCGACTCCGAGGAGGACGTCGGTGCCGAGCTCGCTCGCGGACAGGTTGACCGCGATCTGCACCGCCCGATCCGGGTTCCGGCGGTTGACCTCGGCGATGCGACACGTCCCCTCGAGCAGGGATCTCCGTCCGATCTCCGGCAGGAGCCCGAGGGCGTCGGCCTCGGTCAGGAACCGATCCGGGGTCAGGATGCCCTTCTCGGGGTGACGCCACCGCAGCAGGGCCTCGACCCGTTGGATCCGTCCGGTGGAGAGGTGCACGATCGGTTGGTAGTGCAGCTCGAGCTCTCCGTCGTCGACGGCTCGGCGCAGCTCCGGGGCGATCCGCAGCCGCCGGGCCGACACGGCGTCCATCGACGGGTCGTAGAGCGCCGCTCGTCCCCGGCCGGTGTCCTTGGCCCGGTACAGCGCAGTGTCGGCGCGTCGGAGGAGCTCGTCGGGGGTGGCGTCGTCCTCCACGACGGCGACGCCGACCGATACCGACGGCGCCAGGGTGATCCCTCCGCTGCGGTACGGCCGGCGCATGTCCCGGGCCGTCTCCTCGGCGTCGGCCAGGATCGCCTCGATCGACGGACGGTCCCGGAGGATCACCACGAACTCGTCGCCCCCGAAGCGGACCACGTCGTCGCCGAAGCGATCCCGGAGGCGGCCCGCCACGGTCCGGATGAGCTCGTCGCCGCGGTCGTGGCCCAGCGAGTCGTTGACCGGCTTCAGCATGTCGATGTCGAGGAACATGACCGCCCCCGGGGTGGCGGCGTCCGATCGGTGGACGACGGCCTGGAGTCGCTCCTTGAGGTGCGAGCGGTTGGCCAGGGCCGTCAGCTCGTCGTGATCGGCACGGTGCGCGAGAGCGCCGATCCGGTCGACCAGGTCGCGTGACAGGCGTCGGTTCTCGGCCAGGGTCAGCGACTGACGGGTGAGCATCAGGATCATCACCGCGACGAGCGTGCTGATCGTCCAGGTCGTGCCGTCGTCCCGGGTGAGGTCGACCAGTGCCACCACCGCGGCGGTCGACGCCAACCCGACCGCCAGCAGCCCTCTGCGGGTCCGACGAGTTCTCGGCCGAGGTTCCTCGGGTTCCGGCCAGGCGACCCATGCCGCGCCGGCGAGCAGGGTGAAGCCGACGAGCCAGCCGGTGTCGACCAGGGTGGGGACGGCGTCGCTGATCGCCCACGTGCGGGTGACGACCAGGAATCCGACGTCGCCGACCGTGTAGGCGGTGATCCCCGCCACCACCAGGGTGAACGCCCGCCGATCCGCGGTGTCGTCGGCGAGGGACCGGGTCAGCAGCGTGGCAGCCACGGCGGATCCGATCGGATACACCATCGTCACCAGCGTCGCCGTGTCACGTGCGTCGATGTCGCCGGCGTGGAACGCGGTGACCCAGAGGATGATGAGCAGCGACAGCCCCACGATCGCGCTGTCGATCAGATCGATCGTCAGGGGACGTCCCGGTCGGTCCCGCTGGCCCCGGGCTCCCCGGACGACTCCGGCCGCGGTCCATGCCAACGGGAGGACGAGGTACGCGGCGTCGGCCGGACTGGGGACGGGCAGATCGGACCCACGGGCGAGGTAGGACGCCCACAGGACCGATCCGATGCACCACGCGCCGCACCCCGCGGCGAGCAGGCCCCACACCGCTCGGTCGGTGCCGTGCCGACGCCGGGCGACCAGAGCGAGGGCGATCGCTGCACCGCCGCTGAACGCGATGTCCGCCGCGATCCGCAGTCGGGTGACGACGTCGTCGCTCGCGTCGAGACCCAGAGCTCTCGCGACCGGGACCGACAGCAGTGAGACCGAGGCGACGATCAGAGCCGTGATCGCCACCGGTCGCCGTCGACGCACGACGTCCCGGGTCACGTGACCACCTCGGTGGTCAGCGGAGCGGTCGGGGGCTGCCATCTCAGAGCGGAGCCCGAACCGCTCCGGTCGGTCCGGCGGATGAGCTCGGGCCACGGGACCGGTCGTCCGAACAGCCAGCCCTGCCCTCGGGTCACGCCGAGCTCCCGCAGCATCGACACCTGACCGGGCCGGGTCACTCCGTCGGCGGTGATCCGGACACCGAGGGCCGCGCCGACCTCGACGATCGTCGAGACGACGGCCCGGTCGGAGCGACGTTGCGCGAGGCCCGACACGAACGACCGGTCGATCCGGATCGCCGGATCGGGTAGCCAGCTCAGCCGCCGGATCGACGAGGATGCGGTGCCGAAGTCCCTCACGCAGATCCCGTAGCCGGCCCTGACCAGCTGGTCGATGGTCAGTCGCGTGGCGGGGTCCATGAACGCGGCTTCGGGGATCTGCAGTCGCAGCGCGGAGCGCGGGATCGAGCCGGCGATCTCCTCGAGGTCGTCGAGCAGGCCGCCGTGGAGCAGCTCGGGACGGGTGAGGTTGATCGACAGCGGAACGGTCGGAGGGTCCGCCGAGGCCCACGGGGCCGTGGCCCGACGGAGGCCAGACCGGCTGATCGCCGGGACCAGACCCGAGTCCGCGGCGATCCCGAGGTACTCGGCCGGATGGAGGAGGTGGTGGTCCGGGGTCTCCCAGCGGAGCAGGGCCTCGGCGCCGAGCACCTCGCCGGTGGCCAGGTCGACCTCGGGTCGGTAGCTCACCTCGAACTCGTCGAGCTCGACGGCCCGGTGCAGGCCGTGCTGGACCATCAGCCGCCGGTCGACCCGTTCCTGGAGCCAGGTGTCGAAGGTGGCCACACGGCACCGGCCGAGCTCCTTGGCCCGGTTCAGGGCCAGGTCGGCCATCCGAAGAAGCTCTTCGGGTGAGTCCGACGGGGTGCCGTCGACGTCGACGGTGGCGTGGGAGACGCCGATGCTCAGCCGGGCGGTCACGGCCACGCCGCCGATGTCGACCGGCTCGGTGGCGGCGGCCACGGCCCGTCGGGCCCGTTCCGCCGCGTCGGCACAGGTCGCGTCCACCGCGAGCGCGACGAACTCGTCGCCGCCGAGGCGGAAGGTGCGCGGACCGAACGCGGCGGTCAGGTGCTCGGCGGTCCGGACCAGCAGCTGGTCGCCGACCTCGTGGCCGAGGGCGTCGTTCACCGTCTTGAAGTCGTCGATGTCGATGTAGAAGGCGTGGACGTCGCGGGCGCCGGAGAGCAGCACGCGATCGACCTCCTCCACCAGGGCCAGCCGGTTGCCGAGACCGGTGAGCTCGTCGGTGCGGGCCCGGACACGGAGCTCCTCGGCGATCGATCCCAGCTGCTGCTGGAGGTCGGTCTGCTCCCGCTGGAGCAGCGCGAGTCGTCCGGCTGATGCGATCACCGCGACCAGGCCGAGCAGGAGGAGAACCGGGTCGAGCGTGTCGAGGAACAGGCGCTGCGTGGCGACCGACGCGAGGGTGAGCAGCATCGCGATCACGAAGACCCACTCGGCCCGGCGGGCCCGCAGCTCGTCGTCGGTCATCTCGGCCCCGACGTCCTCGCGGCTCGCTCCGCCCGCCGCCTCGGATCTCGGCCGGGCGTCGCCGGGTGCTGCGCGTCGGGCCCGGCTCATCTGCCATCCGGCCAGGACGAGGATCGGTGGGCCGACCAGCCACCACATCACCGCACTGCGCAGCGACGGAGCCGTCAGCGCCAGGTTCTGACCCACCACGGCGGTGTAGAGGGCGGAAGGGAGGATGAGGACCGCGGCGGCCAGGGTGAGGTCGCCGGGCCGACGGTCCTGCACGACCCGGACGACCAGGGCGACCCCGACCACCATCAGAGCGACGAGGACGATCGCGGTCGGCTCCCGTCGGGCGACGTCGAGGAGTCCGCCCTCGGGACCCGAGCCACCGCGGACCGGGGCCAACCACAGCGCGGACAGGGCTGCGGTCGTGGCCAGACCGACATCGATGATCGCGATCCAGCTCCAGTCGAGGTTCGACGGCAGGGCGATCACCCCGGCGACCATCGCGGCGATCCCGACGGCCTGAAGCGTCGTGGGGCCGGTGGTGGTGATGATCGCGGCGGCAGACGGGTGCGAGGTCTGCACGGCCAGCGTCCCGGCCGCGAGGACCCCGGCCCCCGCAGCCACCAGTCCCAGCCCGATCCGGCGACGTCCACCGCTGTGCACCGCCTCGACCGACAGGGCTGCTGCACCGCCGAGCAGGACCAGCGACCCGAGCCCCCGGACGAGGTCGGTCGGGTGGGCGATGCCGAGCGACCGCAGCACCGGCGCGACCTCGGGCCACAGCGCGCCCGCGGCGGCCGTCAGCAGGCCAACCACCGTCAGCGCGACGACACCCGGACGGACCGGTCGGGGAGGGCGCGACACGAGGCCCGGGCGCGTCGGGCCGTCCGACGACGACGGCGCGTCCGGAGCGCGGTCGGATTCGGCGCCTCGAGGGGCGAAGGGGAGGAGGTCGGTGGGGGGCATTCCGTCGGTGTTCCCATCGACCGATCCGGGGGGTGACGTGAGATTCCCCGGCCGATCGGCCTACGGGCCGGATCGGCCCGGATCCGACGGGGCCGGATCTGACGCCTCGTCAGGTGTCGGGCAGACTGGCGTGATGGACCTCACGTGGAGCGACGCCGAGGAGGCCTTCCGCCAGGAGTGCCGAACCTGGCTGACCGAGCACGCCCCCAACCCGGCTCTGCCCTCCGGCGACACCGCGGCCGGCTTCGCCGCTCACGTCGAGTGGGAGAAGGAGCTGCACGCGGATCGTTGGGCGGTCGTGTCGTGGCCCGAGGCCTACGGCGGTCGTGACGCGTCGCTGTGGGAGTGGCTGATCTTCGAGGAGGAGTACTACCGGGCCGGCGCCCCCCAGCGGGTCACCCAGAACGGCATCTTCCTGCTCGCCCCGACCATCTTCGAGTTCGGGACGCCCGCCCAGCAGGACCACTACCTGCCGCGGATGTCGGCGGCTGAGGACCTGTGGTGCCAGGGCTGGTCCGAACCGAACGCCGGTTCCGACCTGGCCGGGATCACGTCCCGGGCGGTGCGCGACGACGCGGCGGGGGGATGGCTCCTGTCAGGCCAGAAGACCTGGACGACCCGGGGCGCCTTCTGCACGCACCTGTTCGGTCTGTTCCGCACCGACGGCGAGGCCGAACGCCACCGGGGGCTCACGTACTTCCTGGTCCCGCTCGACGCGGACGGCGTCACCGTGCGGGGCTTCGGCCGACTCGACGGCGACGAGGGGTTCGCCGAGGTGTTCCTCGACGACGTCTTCGTCCCCGACAACCCGGACGAGGGCATCTCCCCCGCCGACGCGGCCGCCACCATGTCGCGAGGGGGAACCCTGGGTGGCATCGACCAGGGCTGGGGGGTGGCCATGGCGACCACCACCTCGGAGCGGGGGCTCACCCTGCGCTCACCCGGTCGGTTCCGCGCCGCCGCGGCCCGACTCCTGGACCTGGCCCGCGAGGTCGACGATTCGGGGCGGCTGACCGAGCGCCTCGGCGACCGGGTCGTCGACGCCTGGATCGACGCCGAGGCCTACGCCCTGTACACCCTGGGCGACGTCACCGGCATCGTCGAGGGCCGTTCCCCGGGGGCGCGCTCCAGCTTCAACAAGGTGTTCTGGTCCGAGCTCGACATACGACTGCACCGGGCGGCGCTCGACTTGCTCGGCCCGGACGCCGAGCTCGACGGCCCCTGGATGAAGGGCTACGAGTTCGCCCTGTCGGGGCCGATCTACGCCGGCACCAACGAGATCCAGCGCAACATCATCGCCGAGCGCGTGCTCGGCCTGCCGCGGAAATAGCGGGGAGCAGACCATGCGGTTCGCACCGACCGAGGATCAGATCGACTTCCGCGACGCCGTGCGCGGCCTGCTGGCCGACACGTGCCCGCCCGACGCGGTGCGCGCCGCGTGGCGGGAGCAGGTGGGTGAGGTGCCCGGCGGCGGAGACGGCCGCGTCCGGGCGGCGTGGGACGCCCTCGCCGAGATGGGCGTGCTGGGAGTCATGGTGCCCGAGGGCTCCGGCGGCCTCGGACTCACCGACGAGGACATCGTCCCGCTGCTCGTCGAGTGCGGACGGGCCGCGCTGCCCGACCCGGTGTCGTCGACCGCGTACGTCGCCGCCGGCCTGCTGCGGGAGAACCCCGGGCGCAGCACCGAGGCGCTGCTCGCCCGCATCGCGGAGGGATCGGCCACGGTGCTGGTCGGCTTCCCCGGCTCGCCGTACCTGACCGCGGCGGAGACGGCGGACGTCTTCCTGATGTGCGACCGGGGCGAGGTCCACGAGCTCACCCGGTCCGAGGTGACCCTCGAACCGGTGACCTCGGTCGACGGGGCCCGCGCCCTGTGCCGCGTCGAATGGGAGCCGTCGGACCGCTCGGTGATCGTCGGCGGGTTCGACGGGTCCCAGGCCGTGACCCGCGCCTTCGACCGCGCCGCTCTCGGCGCGGCCGCTCAACTGGTGGGACTCGGCGAACGGATGCTGGACCTGACCGTCGGCTACGCGGCGGAGCGCAAGCAGTTCGGGGTGGCGATCGGGACGTTCCAGGCCGTCAAGCACCACCTGGCCGACGCCGCGTCGGCCGTCGCCTTCGCCCAGCCGTTGGTGCTGCGCGCCGCGTACTCGCTGGCCCAGGGGGACCCGGACGCGCCGGTTCACGTCTCGATGGCCAAGGCGCGCGCGTCGGCCGCCGCGCTCGTCGTGGCCGAGGCGGCCCTGCAGTGCCACGGGGCCATCGGCTACACCGTGGAGTACGACCTGCACTTCTTCATGAAGCGGGCATGGGCTCTGGCGTCGCGCTACGGCGACGCGGACTTCCACCGCGACCGCGTGCGCGCTGTGCTGTTGGGCTGACGCGTGCGGGTCGGCTGACGCGGTCGTCCCGACGGCAGCGCGGCGCAGAACTGCGGGAGACGTCGAGGTCAGAAGATCCGGCCGACGCGGGCCGTGGACCCGTGCTCCGACGGCTCGACGCGGATCCCGGTGCGGATGCGCTCCTGCAGCCCGGCGACGTGGCTGATCACGCCCACCATGCGGCCACCGGCACGGAGCGCGTCGAGCTCGTCCATGGCCAGCTCCAGCGCATCGGGGTCGAGCGACCCGAATCCCTCGTCGATGAAGAGCGCCTCCATGCGGATCCCGCCGGCGTGCTGCTCGACCGCGTCGGCGACCGCGAGCGCGAGCGCGAGGGAGGCCTGGAAGGTCTCTCCGCCCGACAGGGTGGACACGTCGCGTTCGGTGCCGGTGTGCGAGTCGAGGACCCGCAGGTCGAGCCCGGCCGCTCGGCGTCCGGGGCTGTCGCCGCGGTGCACCGACAACGAGTAGCGCCCCCCGGTCATCGTGGCCAGCCGGCCGTTCGCGAGCTGGCAGATGTCGTCGAGGAACGCGGCCAGCACCCAGCGCTGGAGCGACACCTTGGAGCCGGCCCGACCGCTGAGCGTCTCGGCCAGCCGTTCGAGCACCGCTTCGTCGCGGCGAGCCGACGCGGTGTGCAGCTCCAGCGCCCGATGCTCGTCGGACCAGCGCGAGATGGCGTCCGCGGTGCTGCGGGAGCGCTCCTCCTGCGTCGTCGCACGATCCATGGCGAGTCGGGCCGACTCCCACGCGTGCTCAGCGGCGCCGACGTCGGGACGGAGATCGGGAAGGTCCGTCAGGTCGCCGGCGGCCAACCCGGCCTCCACTCCGGCGAGTCGGTCGTGATGGGCACGGATCCGGGTGTCGAGCTGCAGCAGCTCGTCGTCGTCGATGAGAGCAGCGCGGGCTTCCGCGACGGAGGCGAACACCGACGACGCGAGCTGCTGGTCGACCCGGTCGGCGGCGACTCGGGCGGCGTCGGACGCCGCGTCGAGCCGACGGAGGGCTGTGACAGCGGCCGCGGCCGCCTCGATCACCTCGGTCACCGCCCGCCGAGTCGTCGCCAGTTCGGAGAGCAACCCGTCCTGGTCCCGGTCGGTCGCGCCGACGCGGTGGGGCCCACCGATGGCTCGGCCGATCTGCTCGGCGAGCGCGTCGACCTCTTCGCGGAGGGCATCGATCCGGGCCGCCGCTCCGGCCACCTCGAGTCGGAGCCGGTCCGCCCGCTCACGCACCCCTGCCCGTTCGGCGCGCAGCTCCTCGATCCGGGCGAGCGTGACCGTCGCCCGCTCCGCTGCGGCCCTCGCGTCGGCCAGCTCCACCTTCGCCTGCCGGAGTGCCGCCGCCGCCACGGCGGGGTCCGAGACGCCACCGGTGATCCCGAGTAGCTCGGCCACCCGGCGGTGCTGCTCCTGGGCGTGGGCGGTCGCCTGCTCGAGGGCTCGCGCCGCCGCGTCCTGCAGCGCGGCGGCACGATCGACGTCCTCACGGCCGACCGACTCCGGCCCGGTGCCGTCGGCCGAGGCCGGTCGCGGATGGTCGAGCGATCCGCACACCGCGCACGGACGGTCGTCGGTGAGCTCCGCGGCCAGCGCGACGGCGATGCCGTCGAGGTACCGCTCGCGCAGGTCCTGGTGCAGCTCCCGTGCGTCGAGGTGCTCGGCCCGTCGACGGGTATGGGCCTCATCGGCGGCCGCGGCCTCGGCCGTGGCTGCGGGGAGCAGATCAGCGGCGTCGGCCACCGCCCGGAGGCGGGTGAGCCGATCGCTGATCGACGGTTCGGTCGCGGCTGAGGCCCGGTCCGCGTCGAGCGACCGGTCGAGCGCCGCGATGTCGGCCTCGATCGACTCCGCTCTGGCCTCCAGCTCGGCGATCGATCGAGGGGCGGCGTCGGTGTCCCGGGTCAGGTCGACGAGCTGCTGTCGTCGCCGGTCGAGACGACGAGCGAGCGGGACGGCCTGCTCCAGTCGGGCCTGTCGGGAACGGAGTCGGTCCAGGGCCCGGTCCGGCTCCAGTGCCACGGCGGCAACCAGCTGATCGGCCGGCTCGCCGCCCGAGCCGCTGACCGCGACTCCTGCGGTGGAGGGGGTGCCCAGCAGATCGATCGGGACCGGGCACTCACGGACCGCCCGCCGGAGGGCGGCCTCGGCTGCGACCTTCTCCGAGCTGGCTTCGGCCTGCGCGGCGGTGGCGGCCGCGGCCGCGTCCAACGGGTCCCGGAGCGGGACCGCGGCGTGCCCCGCGGCCGAGCGTTCGACCAGTTGGTTGATCCGGGCCCGGTCTCCTTCGAGCTGTTCGGCCTGGTCCCGCAGGGCGGCACGCCGGTCCCAGCGCTCGGCCGCCGACGCGGTCGCGGTGTGCGCGTCGGCCGCCGCCCGGAGTCGACCGCGGTGCAGCTCGGCGCGGTCCGCGGCGTCGACCGCACGGCGTCGGGCGTTCTCGGCGAGGCGGTCGAGCTCGTCCTGGCCGGCGAGGTCCAGCGGGCCGTGTGAGTCCAGCGGCGACTGCGTTCCGGCATCGACCAGCTCCGTCCAGCGTTCGGCGGCGCGGTGACGCAACTGCACGAGGCGGTCCCGATCGGCGGCCGCCGACGCCGCGGATTCCTTCCACCGTTCATGCACCCAGCGTTCGATGCCACCGAACAGCTCGGTGTCGAACAGCGACGTGAGCAGCTCCTCACGCTCCTGTGCGGTCGAGGGCCGCAGCACGCGCTGGAACTGACCCTGCGGCAGCACGATGACGCGGCTGAACTGGTCGTGGTCGAGGCCGATCAGCTCCCGGAGCTCACGGTTGACCTCGAGGGTGGCGCGTGAGACGGACTTCCAGTCGGAGCCCTCCCGCTTGTAGAGCTGGGACTGCGGGTTCTCGGTGGTGGTGCCGGTGCCACGGCGCTTGGGTCGCACGTACCCCGGCCGGCGGCGCACGAGCCAGTGGTCGCCGTCGGCGAGGAACTCGAAGCGCACCTCGGTGGGCCGGTCGACCGGTGCATGGTCGGAGCGGAGGTCGCGGGTCTGGCGGCTGCCGGGCACCTGGCCGTAGAGGGCGAAGCCGATCGCGTCGAGCAGAGCGGTCTTGCCGGCGCCGGTGGGCCCGTGGATCAGGAACAGGCCGTCGGCCGCCAGGTCGTCGAAGTCGATCGTCTGGGTCCCGGCGTAAGGGCCGAACGCCTGGATCTCCAGTCGCAACGGCCTCATCGGTCCGCTCCCGCGACCGCGGTGACCGCTCGGCGCAGCACGCCCGACGCCGCCGCGTCGGGCGCGTCGCCCCACTGCTCGGTGACGAACTCGACGGCCAGGTCGAGCGGACGTCGGCGCCGGATCTGCACCGAGGAGGGGGAGTCGTGCGATGTGGTGCGCTCCGGGGGCTGGTGGAGCAGTTCGGCGACGTACGGGAAGCGCTGGCGCAGGCGGGCCATGGCCCCGCCCGGCAGGTGCGCGTTGGTGAGCACGGCACGGACCCGCAACGCCTCCGCGTCCGCGTGCTCGGGACGACCGAGGAGATCCTCGAGGTTCCCGGTGAGCGTGGTGAGACCCCGACCGACCCCCAGCTCGACGTGAGCGACGTCGAGCTGACCATCCGCGGCCAGGTCCACGATCCTCACCCCCTTGCGGTGGTGCTGTTCGGAGAACGAGTACGCGAGAGGGGAGCCCGAGTAGGTGATGCGGCCGTCGTCCCAGGACTGCGGCCCGTGGAGATGTCCGAGCGCGACGTAGTCGACGTGGTCGAAGACCGACTGGTCCACCCGGTCCGATCCCCCGACGGCGAGCGCCCGTTCGCTGTCGCTCTCCTCGACCGGTGGCTCGTCGAGGCGGGGAGTGAAGTTGGCGACGAAGGCGTGTGCGACCACCACCGACCGCAGCCCGCGACGGCGTCGGTCCCGGGCGATCCGGTCCATCGCGTCGGCCATGACGCTGTGGTGGGTGGGCCGTCTCCGCGGCGAGGGGAGGTCATCCGCGTCATCGGGATCGTCGGCGGGGCCGTCGTGGAGAGGGCGGGGAACCGACAGCGGGTCGAGGAACGGGACGGGGTAGACCGCGACGGCCCCACTGTCGTCGCCGCTGCGGGCGTCGGTGACCACGACCGGATCGGCCAGCCGGGCCGGATCTGAACGCACGGTCACACCGGCCCGGGTCAGCAGGCGGTCGCCGAACCCGGCCCGCGACGCCGAGTCGTGGTTGCCGGAGATGGCCACGACCACCGCTCCGGTGTCGCGGAGGCGGACGAGGGCGTCGTCGAAGAGGTCCACCGCCCCGGTGGAGGGGATGGCCCGGTCGAACAGGTCGCCCGCGATGAGCACGGCGTCGACCCGTTCGGACGCCGCGAGCTCGACCATGGCGTCGACCGCGGCGGCCTGCTCCTCGAGAAGCGACGACTGGTGGAACTGACGTCCCAGGTGCCAGTCGGAGGTGTGCAACAACCGCATGGGGCGAACGTACCGAGGGGGTGTGACAACGCCGCGGATGGGGCCCGGCCGACACCGCCACGGGCTCGACTGTCAGCCCCGACCGGTAGCGTCGCCGTCCGTGCTGCAGGTGCACATCTCCGATCACGTCGCCCCCCTCGTCGAGGTGCTGGCCGAGCAGCTCGCCGCGCCGCTCGAGGACCCCTTCGCCTCCGAGTGGGTGGCCGTACCGTCCATCGGCATGCGCCGCTGGCTCGCCCAGCAGCTGTCCCGCCGGCTCGGCACGCACATCGGCGCCGACGGCATCGCCGCCAACGTGTCCATGCCGTTCCCCGACGAGCTGCGCCGCGCCGTGCTCGCTGCGGATCGGGTCCCGGCCCCATCCGGGTCCGGGATGTCAGCCGGCGAACCGCTCGCCGTGGGGATGGTCCCGGAGCCCGATCCATGGGAGCCCGAACGTCTGGTGTGGACCGTGCTCGAAGCGCTCTCGGACCCGTCGTCGGGCGGGAACCCGCTTCTCGCTCCGCTGGCCGATCCACCGCTCGGCTCCTCGATCGTCGGTCGGGCCCAGGCGATCGCGGACCTGTTCGACCGGTACTGCCGACACCGCCCCGACATGGTCCGGGCGTGGGTTGACGGTCGCCCGGTCGACGGGCTCGGCCACCCGGTACCCGCCGGTCTGCGCTGGCAGCCGGAGCTCTTCGCCGTCGTGCGGGACCGACTCGGCCTGCCCAGCCCGCCAGAACGGCTCGAGCAGGCGCTGCGCCGCCTGGCCGCCGGAGAGCTCGATCCCGCTCTGCCGCCCCGACTCACCCTGTTCGGGCTGAGCACCCTGTCGTCGGACCTGGCCCAGCTGGTCGCGGCGGCATCCGCGCACTTCGAGGTGACGCTGCTGTTCCTCGCCGCGTCGCCGGTGGCCGCCGCCGCGGTCTCGGCAGCGGTCTCGGCCGACGTCACACGGTCGGCGCCGACCGCTCCGATCGCCCGTCGTGACGACACCTCCGCCGAGCTGGTGCACCACCCGCTGCTGCGCTCGTGGGGAGCGGCCGGACGCGACGCCGTGATCACCCTCGCGTCCGCTGGCATCGACCTGGCCGGAGCTCCCGTCGTCGGCGCCGTCGACCCCGCTGCCGCCGATCACGCCCCGCACCTGCTCGGTCGCCTCCGTGCCGATCTGGCGGCAGACCGCGCCCCGGAACCGACGTTCCGTCGGGAGATGGGGGACCGCTCGGTGCAGGTCCACGCCTGCTCCGGTCCGACCCGTCAGGTCGAGGTCCTGCGCGACACCATCCTGCACCTCCTGGCCGACGACCCGTCGCTGACCGAGTCCGACATCGTCGTCCTGTGCCCCCGCATCGAGCAGTTCGCCCCGGTCATCGAGGCCGTGTTCGGCCCGTCGGCCGACACCGTCGACACCGCTGCCGGAGCGGGCCGTCCGCCGCTGCTGCGCTACCGCATCACCGACCGACGCGTCCGCGCCGACGTCCCCCTCCTCGGTGCGCTCGCCGCGTTGTTGGACCTGCTCCCCGGGCGCTTCTCGGCGTCGGCGGTCGCCGACGTCCTGGCGCTCGCCCCGATCAGCTCACGGTTCGGTCTCGGCGCCGATGACCTCGACCGGCTCGGGGACTGGGTGGCCCAGACCAACATCCGTTGGGGCATCGACGGGCCGCACCGCCTCCGCTGGCACCTGCCCGCCGATCACCGGGCCAACACATGGGCGGCGGGCCTGGACCAGCTCCTCATGGGCACAGCGGTCCACGGCGACGACCTCACCCTCACCGTCGGAGGTGTCGCCCCCCTCGCCGTCGGCGACAGCTCCACCCGTGCCGCGGCCCGTGTGGCCGAGGCCGTCCGCACCCTGGCCGATCGGCGCGGCCACCTGGTCGGACTCACCGCTCCGGTGGCGCAGTGGTGCGAGGTCCTCGCCGATCTGGTCGACCGCACCTGCTCGTTGCCGTGGTCCGAGTCGTGGCAACGCCGCCGCCTCGACCGGGTGCTGCGCGACCTGCGCGACCGATCCGTCGGCGCCGACGGTCTGCCGTCGGAGCTCCTGCTGTCGCTCGCGGACGTCAGGCGGCTGCTCGGTGGCCTGCTCGAGGGTGAGCCGGCCCGGGCGGCGTTCGGCACCGGAGCGATCACCTGTTGCTCGTTGTCGCCGTTGCGCGCGGTGCCGGCCCGCGTCGTGTGCCTGCTCGGCCTCGACCAGGACGCGCTACCCCGCGGCCTCGCCGCTGGCGACGACCTCCTCGCCCTGGCGCCGCGGGTCGGTGACCGGGACCCACGCTCGGAGATCCGTCAGCTCCTGCTCGACGCGGTCATGTCCGCGCAGGACGCGCTGGTGATCACCTACGACGCGGTCGACGTCCGGACAAACCTCCCGGTCCCGGCCGCGGTCGTCCTCGACGAGCTGTACGACGTGCTCGCCGACACGTGCGACAGCGGGAGTGATCATCTCCGTTCGGTCCTCCGGGTCGATCACCCCCGCCACGGCTTCGACGCCCGCAACTTCCGGGCCGTCGGCCTCGGCGAGCCGGCGGGTCCGGCCGCGGGTCGACCGTGGGGATTCGACCCCCACGGCCTGGCCGGGGCACGCTCTCACCGGGACCGCCCGCGATCGCCCACCGTCGAGCTGCTCGTCCCCGAACCGCTCGACGACCTGCCGGCCGACGACGTGCTGACGCTCGACCGGTTGCGCGAAGCCGCTGTGCGCCCGGTCCGGGAGATGCTGACCCAACGGCTCGGGCTGCACTTCCCGCGCGCCGCCGACGACGTGGTCGACCAGCTCCCCACCGACCTCGATGCCCTGGCCCGGCACCGGCTCGGCACCGACCTGCTCGCGGCGCGGGCGCAGGGATGGGACACCGATCGTTGGTTGGCGGCCATGGCGGCCAGGGGTGCTCTGCCCCCCGAACTGCTGGTCGCGGATCGGCTCGCGGAGGTGACCGGGGTCGTCGATCGGATCGCGGGGTCGGCGGTCGAGCTCGGCGTCGGCCTCGACCCGTCCGAACGGCACCCGATCGACCTCGACGTGGCCGGCCGGCGCCTGGTCGGCGTCGTCGAGCGCTGCGCATCCGGGGACCGGCCGGGTCCGGTCACGCTGACGTACTCCAAGGCCAAGGCCGCGCAGCGGATCCGTGCCGCGGTCGACCTGCTGGTGCTGGTCGCGTCCGATCCCGAGCCGGACTGGCGGGCTGTCGTGGTCCGGCGTCCGTCGGGCAGGACGGGCCTGGGCGACGAGTTGCTCCTGGTCCCGCGCGGTGAGACACCCGACGTGCGCCGCCGCCTCGCGATCGACGCCCTGAGCGGACTCTCCGCCTGGCGCGACGCGGCTCTCCGCCAACCGCTGCCCGTCGCGGCCGAGACCAGTCGTTGGTTGGCCCTGGGGAAGCCGAGCAAGGCAGCGGCGACATGGAACGACACCCCTGCGGCAACCGGTGTCATGCCTGGTGAGAGCTCCGACGCCCACATCCGCGCCGCGTTCGGCGAGCTCCCCTTCGACGCGCTGATCGACCTGGAGATCGACGGTCGGACCGCGATCGGCCACGCCGAGGCCCTCTGGGAGCTCCTCGACGCCGCCGTCGACGAGGAGGATCGGTCGTGACCGTCCCGGAGGTGATCCCGTTCGAGGTGACCGAGGACCTCCCCTCCCGGGGGCGTCTGGCGGTCGGTGCCAGCGCCGGAACCGGGAAGACCTGGACCCTCGCCGCGCTCGCCACCCGTTACGTGGCCGAGCGGGGCGTCCCGGTGGGGGAGCTGCTCGTGGTCACCTTCACCCGGGCGGCCGCGGCCGAGCTGCGCGAGCGCATCCGGACCCGCTTCGCGTCGACGGCCCGCGACCTGGAGGCTCTCGCGCCGGGATCGGAGCATCCCGATCCCCTGGTCGCCCACCTCCTCGGTGGAACCGCCGATGAGTGCGCCGAGAGACGGCGCCGGCTTGAGCGCGCCGTGGTCGACTTCGACACCGCGACCATCACCACCATCCACGGCTTCTGCGCCCAGGTCCTCGCCGCCCAGGGCAACACGGGCCCGTTCGATCCCGCGGCCGTCCTCGTCCAGGACCCCTCCGAGATCGTCGACTCGGTCGTCGCCGACGTGCTGGTCGAAGCCGCGTTGGATCCCACACCCGATCCGGACAGCGACCCCCCGGGTGCATCGATACCGTTGCCGTCATCGTCGCGGCTCGGGGCCCTGGCTCGCATCGTGTTGTCCAACCCGGGCATCAGGATCGTCGCCAGCAACGCCAAGCCCACCGACGAGCTGGTCGCCGAGCTCACCCGACGGGTGGTGGAGCGCGTCGACGAGCGGCTGCTGCTGACCGGCGGCGTCACCTTCGACGACCAGCTCAGCCGGGTCGCCGAGCTGCTGGAGCAGGACGCGGACCTCCGCCGCACTCTGTCGACCCAGTTCACGGTGGTGATGATCGACGAGAGCCAGGACACCGATCCCGTCCAGTGGGCCGCTCTGTCGAGGGCCTTCGAGGGCTCCCCGTCGGTGACGATCGTCGTCGGCGACCCCAAGCAGGCCATCTACAGCTTCCGGGGCGGAGACGTCCACAACTACCTGGACGCGGTCGGTCGGGCCGAGCAGCGTCGCACCCTCACCACCAACTTCCGCTCCGACGTCGCGGTGGTGTCCGCCCTCAACCGCCTCGCCGCGGACGCCGAGCTCGGACACCCGGAGATCGTCTACGAGAAGGTCGAGCCCGCTCCCGCGCTGTCCGGGCGCTCACTCCATGTCCGGGGTGCACCTGCCCCGGGGCTGTGGGTGCGTTCGGTGACCGACCCGCACCAGCGGGAGACCACCAAGAAGCTGGTCGACGTCTCCCGTGCCCGCTGGACCGTCGCCGAGGACCTCGCCGGTCGGGTCGTCGAGCTCGTCGACCACGGCGAGGTCGTCGACGCCGACGGTACCCGCAAGCCGGTGCGGCCCGAGGACATCGCCGTTCTCATCAGGGCTCGCAGCGACGCCGCTCCCGTCCAGCGAGCGCTTCTCGAGCGGGGGGTGGCGTCGGTCGTCATCGGCGCCGGGAGCGTGACCAGCTCGCTGGCGGCGTCGCACTGGCGGTGGTTGATCGAGGGGTTGAAGCGTCCGAGCGACGCCCGACTGGCCCGGGCGGTCGGCACGTCGTGGTTCTTCGACGTCGCCGTCGACGACCTGGCCGCCGGCCTGGGCGCGGACCCCGACGGGCGCGGCGCCGACACCCTCACCCACATCCAGGAGTCGCTGCTGGCTTGGGGCGACGTCCTGCGCCGTCAGGGGGTCGCGGCGCTGGTCGAACGGGTCTGGCGCGACGGCGACATCCGGGCCCGGGTCCTGTCGCGACCCACCGGCGAGCGGGACCTGACCGACCTGGATCACATCGCCGAGCTGCTGCACCTGGCGACGGGCGGTCGCCCGGTCGGAGCGGAGGTCCTCGGCGAGCGGTTCGACGCGCTCGACGACCCCGACGACGAAGCGGTCGAGGACCCCGACGCCGTCCGTCGACGGGTCGACTCCGACACCTCCGCGGTGCGGATCATGACCATCCACGTCGCCAAGGGCCTCGAGTTCCCGGTCGTGTGCTGCCCCACGCTGTGGAGCATGTCCTACCTGGACGCCAGCTCCCGCACCTACCACGACCCGGACAGCGGTGACCGGGTCCTCGACGTCAGCGACCCACCCGACGCCGCCCTCAAGACGCACGCACAGAGCGAGGCTGACGGCGAGCACCGACGGCTCACCTACGTCGCGCTCACCCGCGCGTTGCACACCACGCTGGTCTGGTGGGTGCCCGCCGGTCCCAGCGACCGCTCCGGATTGGCCCGGGTGCTGTTCGGCGAGGGGGACGCGCCGGGGACCGCAGCGGTCCCCGACGACTGGCACGCGGCGGTGGACGTCATCACCGACCGCGTCCACGAGCTCGGCGCCGACGACGTCGTCCGGGTCGAACTGGTGCCTCCGGATCCGCCATCGGTCCCGATGCGCCGGGACCTCCGCTCCACGGTCGACGCCGACGACCGCCTGGAGCTGGCGACGCTCGGCCGGACCCTCGACCGGTCTGCCGGCCGGTGGTCGTTCACGGCCATGACCGCCCGCGCCCGTCATGACGCACCGACCGAGCACCGACCGGCCGGGGCGGGGACCGTGCACGACCCCGACGACCCGACCCTGGGTGACGCCTCCGACGGCGACGAGCAGCACCCCGCGCCGCCGGTCCTGTTCGACGGCCTCGGCGCCGGCGCGGCGTTCGGCACCATGGTCCACTCCGCGCTCGAGGCCGTCGACTTCACCGGCGACCTGGAGGGCCAGCTCGCCGAGGTGCTCGACGTGCCGTGGTCGAACGTCGAGCACGACCAGGTGCCGCGGTTGGTGCGGGCGATCGCGGCGACGATCCACACGCCGCTCGGCGACGCGTTCGGCGGGCTGTCGCTGCGCTCGCTGGCCCGCGCCGACCGTCTCGACGAGCTCGACTTCGAGCTGCCGCTCGGTCGCCCCGGGCACCCGACCGTCGCGGCGTCCACGATCGGCGAGGTCCTCGCCGATCACCTGCCCGGCGGCGACCCGTTGGGGGACTGGTCCCGGCGGCTGGCGGCCGGCCACATCCCGGTGGACGTCGGCGGCCACCTGACCGGCTCGATCGACCTCGTCCTCCGTGCTCCCGCGGACGTGCCCGGCGGGTTCCGCTACGGAGTCGTCGACTACAAGACCAACCGGCTGGGGTCCTGGGGGCAGCCCGACACGGTGGCCAACTACCACCCGGACCGCCTGCCCGCGGCCATGGAGGAGCACGACTACCCGTTGCAGGCCGTCCTGTACTCGGTCGCGCTGCACCGCTACCTCCGGTGGCGTCTGCCCGGCTACGAGCCCGACGTCCACCTGGGGCCGGTCGGCTATTTGTTCGTCCGGGGCATGGTCGGGCCCGACACCCCGGCTCCCGACGGCCGGACCCACGGCGTGTTCTCCTGGCGGGTCCCTGCGGCGGCCGTGGTCGAGCTGAGCGACGGGTTGGACGGGCACCTCCCGGAGGTCGTGTCGTGACCGATCGCTTCGTCCCGCCGTCGGTGGCCGTCCTCGAGCCGTTCGTGCGGGCCGGGGTCCTCGGCATGGTCGAGGTCCACGTCACCGCCACCATGGTCGAGTCGGTCCGGTCGGATCCGTCGCGGTCGGGCGGCGGGTCCGACGGGGCGGGGCTGCCCGACGAGGTGGTGATCGCCGCCGCCCTGGCGGTGCGGGCCCCGCTGCACGGCCACGTCTGCGTCGATCTCCGCCACGTCGCCGGCTCCCTGGTCCCCGCGGAGGGCGACGCTCCCACCCGTCGGGCGGTCGCCGACGTCGACGGTCGTGACGACGAAGGCCCGGACCCCGACCTCGATCTCCCCGCGCTCGCGGGCGACGCCGCCGAAATGTCGCCCGGCGCGGTGGAGCTCCCGTGGCCCGATCCGGACGGCTGGGCCGGTCGGGTCCTGGCCAGCCCGCTCGCCCGTGCCGACGGCGCGCCCGCGGGGGATCTTGTCGAACCGCTGGTGGTCGATGGCGATGCCCTGTACCTGGATCGGCACTGGAACGACGAGGTGGCCGTCGCCGCCGATCTCCGGGCCCGGGCGGGTGTCGAGCTCGATGCCGATGCCGCGGCGTGGGCGGCGCTGGACCGGTATTTCCCGGACCCCCGCTCCGGCGGACCCGACCTGCAGCGGGCCGCGGCGGTCGCGGCGTTGGAGCACCAGCTGGCGGTGATCGCCGGAGGCCCCGGAACCGGCAAGACCCGCACGGTCGCCCGGCTGCTCGCCGTGCTGGCGTCGAGCGACGGGTCGGTGGGCGGAGCCGGTGCCGGTCGCCCGCTCGAGATCGCGCTCGCCGCGCCGACCGGCAAGGCCGCGGCGCGCCTGCAGGAGGCGATCGCAGCCGCGGTCCGCGAGGCGGACCCTCCCCCCGAGGTGGCCCGACGTCTTGCGTCGCTCGACGCCCGGACCCTGCACCGGCTGCTCGGGGCGCGCCGGGGCGGATCGACCTTCGCCCGCACCGCGTCGGATCCGCTGCCTGCCGACGTCGTCGTGGTCGACGAGGTGTCGATGGTGTCGCTTCCCCTGATGGCGCGCCTGCTGGACGCGGTGCGCCCCGACGCCCGGGTGGTGCTCGTCGGCGATCCCCATCAGCTGGCCAGCGTCGAGGCCGGCGCGGTCCTCGGCGACGTGGTCGGGGTCCAGAGCGGTCGACCGCCGGCGGCGCTGGCCGCGAACGTGGTCACGTTGGAGACGGTCCATCGCTTCGCGGCCGATTCCCCGGTCGGGCGGCTCGCGTCCGCGATCCGTGAGGGTCACGTCGACGGCGTCATCGCCCTCCTGTCCGGGAGGGGTGCGGACGGCGCAGTGGACGACCCCGACGGGTCGGTCGAGCGGGTGAGCTGGCTGGACCCCGGCGACGACGCCGGTGTGGATGGGGTCCGTCGGGTGGTGCTCGCCCACGCGGCGGATCTGGTCGACCTCGGACGAGCGGGCCGGGTGGATGACGCGCTGGCCTCGCTGGGGTCGGTCAAGGTGCTGTGCGCCACGAGGCGCGGCCCGGCGGGTGTGGACACGTGGAACACCTGGGTCGAACAGCAGCTGCGTCTCGGCGGCCGCATGCGTCGCCGGTACTCGTCTGGCCGACCGTTGATGGTGACCGCCAACGACTACCTCAACGAGGTGTTCAACGGCGACGTCGGCGTCGTCGTGCGCGTGGGCGGCGCCGGGGGTCGGCCCGCCCGCCCCCAGGTGGCCTTCGACGGCGTCGACGGGGCCCGTCTGATCGACCCGACCCGCCTGGACCGGCTGGAGACGCAGTGGGCCATGACGATCCACAAGAGCCAGGGCTCCGAGTTCGACCACGTGGTGGTGGCCCTCCCCGAGCCGCCGTCGCCGATCCTGACCCGTGAGCTGCTCTACACCGCGGTGACCCGGGCCAAGCGGGCGGTCACCGTCATCGCGTCCGAGGCCGCGGTGCGCGCGGCGGTCGGGCGTCCGGTCGCCCGTGCCTCCGGTCTCACCGCCCGCCTCTCCTGACGCCCCACGCCCAAACCCCCCCCACCCCCCCACCCCCGGGTTTCTGACGACAAGTCACGACACTGGCGGTACTCAACTGTCACGAGAACGGCCGCTCAGATGCGCTGTCACACCCCGCGTCCACCATGAGTGGCCATGGGAACCACTTCTGTTGTCATCGCCGTCGCCATCGGCCTGCTCGTCGGTGCGGCGTCGGCCGCCGTCGTCGTCCACCTGCGCTGGGCCCGTCGCTCAGCCGAAGAGGGCGCGGCGCTGCGGGAGCGGGTCGTGTCGGCCGAAGCGGCGGTCCGAACCGATGACCAGCTCCTCGAGGCCTACCGCTCCGTGGCGGGCTCCACCCTTCAGCAGCAGTCCGAACAGCTCCTCGAGTTGGCCGGTGCCCGCTACCAGACGCTGGAGGCCACGGCGCTCGGTCACTGGCAGACCCAGGGCGCCAAGGTGGTCCAGCAGCTCGAGCACCAGGCGGCCCAGCTCCGCGAGCTCGAGGCGCAGCGCCGCTCCGAGAGCGCGGTGCTCACCAACGCCGTGCAGGAGCTGGCCCGCAGCAGCGACCAGGTCCGGGCCGAGGCCCGGCAGCTCACGGGGGCCCTCCGCGACAACTCGGTGCGCGGCACATGGGGAGAGGTCCAGCTGCGGCGGGTCCTGCAGCAGGCCGGCATGGAACGCCACGTCGACTTCCTCGAGCAGTCGGGGGTCACCCGGGGTGGGGCCGATCGTGCCGGCCGTCCCGATGTCGTGGTCCACCTCCCCGACGGTCGGTGCGTCGTCATCGACGCCAAGGCGCCGCTCGACCGCTACCTCGACGCGGCCAACTGCGACGACGACCAGGCACAACTTCCGTTGCTGGCAGCGCACGCCAAGGCGGTCGGCGCGCACGCCGCCGCGCTTTCCAAGCGTGACTACGACTCCCTGGTCCCCGGCGCGCTCGACCTGGTGGTCATGTTCCTCCCGGGCGACGCCTACCTGGCCGCGGCGAGCAACACCCAGCCGTCCCTGGTCGAGGACGCGTGGGCCAAGGGTGTGGTGCTGGCCTCGCCGTCCACGTTGCTCGGCTTCCTGCGCGGGGTCGCCCTCGGCTGGCGCGAGCAGCGGGTGGCGGAGCAGGCCGAGGAGATCGCTCGCACCGGGCGTGAGCTGCACGAACGCCTGTCGACCTTCGCCGGCCACCTCGACAAGGTCGGCGGGTCGCTCAGCCGCGCTGTCGACTCGTTCAACGGCGCGGTCGGCTCGCTCGAAGCCCGCGTCTTGCCTCAGGCCCGGCGCTTCGAAGACCTCGGAGCGGGCTCCGGTCGTGACCTGGGCGCCCGAAGCACGGTCGACGCCGGACCGCGGCGGCTCAACGTGGTGCCGTCGATCACGGGCGACTCCACGGCAGACTCCTCCGATGATCTTCGGGACTCGACGCCGTCGACGGCGTCGTGAGCTGTACGACGCCGGGTTCACCGACGACTGGCGACAGCTGTGCCGGGATCGCCTCGACTGGTGGGACGTGCTCGCCCCCGACGAGCGAGAGCGGGTCGAGCTCGTCGCACTCGGGCTGATCGCCCGGGCCGACTGGGAGCCGGCCAACGGCTTCGAGGTCACCGAGGACATGCAGGTCCTGATCGCCGCGCAGGCGGCGTTGCTGACCGCCAACCTCCCCTACGAGGACCCGTACCGAGACGTCCACGCCGTGATCGTCCACCCGACCACGACGATCATGCACGGCGAGCACTCCCAGGTCGACGGCATCTACTCCGACGACCCCACCCCGGTGCTGGGCGAGGCAATGATGCACGGACCGCTGCTGGTGGCGTGGGACGAGGTGCAGGACGACGTCCACCACGCCGGTGACGGGCGCAACGTCGTGTTCCACGAGTTCGCCCACACGCTCGACATGCTCGACGGCGTCACCGACGGCACCCCGCCGATGGACGCGGATCTGGCCCGGCGTTGGGTGCCGGTCTGCACCGCGGTGTACGAGGCCGTGGTCGAGGGTCGCGCCGGCGAGGTGATCGATGACTACGCGGGCGTGAACCCCGCGGAGTTCTTCGCGGTGGTCACCGAGGCGTTCTTCGACGACCCGCTCGAACTCCGCGACGAGCACCCGGACCTCTACGACTGCTTCTCGGACTTCTACGGCCAGGATCCGGCCGGGTGGTTCGAAGCGTGATCGGCGACCGCTGTTCCCGCCGTCTCGAACCCCTGACCTCGACCGACCCTCACCGCGCCCCGAGCCGACGGTCGGTGTGCCATCGTGTCGGGATGTACACCCCGACGAGCTCCCACCGAACCCTCCGCCGTGGAATCGCCGCAGGGTTCGCCCTCCTGGCACTCGCCGGGGTCCTCACGGCCTGCGGAGGTGACGACGTGACGGCAGACAAGGACCGGTCGACCACGACGACCACCGCCAAGCCCAGCAGCGGCGGGGCGACGAACCCGACCGGCGGCGTGGCGCGGACGTCGTGGAAGCTCGCCTCCCCGGCAGATGGGACCGACCCGACCCTCGACTTCGCACCGGAGGGCATCGTGTCGGGCTCGACCGGCTGCAACCGGTTCAACGGGACCTGGACCGAGGACGGCGACTCGCTGAAGATCGCGCTCGGTCCGATGACCCAGATGGCCTGCACCTCCGACGCGGCCACGCAACAGGAGAAGTCGATCATCGACTCACTGGGCAAGGTGGCCTCGGCGGAACAGACGGCGACCACCCTCGTCCTGAAGGACTCCGACGGCAAGGAGCTGCTCACCTACGACGCGGTGACCGGTGACCTCCAGGGAACGTCGTGGAAGGTCAACGGCGTCAACACCGGCAACGCGGTCGAGACGTCCGCATTGACCGAGGCGCTCACGCTCGACTTCGGCACCGAAGGCTCGGTCACCGGTTTCGGCGGCTGCAACAACTTCCGGGGCAGCTACACGCTCGAGGGCGGAGTCATCTCCTTCAGCGAGTTCGCCTCGACCGAGATGTCCTGCGAACCCGACGTGATGGAGCTCGAGGACAAGTACCTGGCCGCTCTGGCCGCGGCGAGCGTCGTCGAACGCTCCGGCAACACCCTGAACCTGCGCGACGACAAGGGCGCCACCCAGGTGGCGGCCACCCTCGCCGGCTGATCTCACCGTCCCGCGACCCGGGCCAGCAGCTCGCGGCGACTCCGGACGCCGGTCTTGGCGAACACCGCCTTGAGGTGGTCCTGGACCGTGTTCTCCGACACGAACATGAGCGCCGCGACCTGCCGGGTGTCCGCTCCGGTCGTGAGGTGCTCGACCAGCTCGGACTCCCGTGGGCTCAACCCGGCCGCACGTGCGAACAACTCCAAGCGTTCGAAGGGCGATGCCCGCTCGATCGTCACCGCGATGTCGTCACCGAGTCGGGCGGCCCGGAACACGAGCCAGTCGAGCGGCTCGACGTGCACCCGGGCGGCCGGCTCGTGGTCGTCGACGCCGTCCTCGACGGCGAGGAACTGGGCCGCGACGTTGTAGGCACCCGCAGGTATCGCTCGTTGATCCGCTTCCGGCGGGAGGAGCGTCGCCAGGTACCCCTCTGCGGTCGGGGTCTGCTCCCGGACCCGCAGGTCGTCGTCGAGGAGGATCACCACCGGCGTCGGGAGCGACCTGCCGACGTGGGGGTCGGTGTCGGCGAACGTGTGGAGGACGCACCGTCGCAGGGCGGCGGTGATGGGCTCGACGCCGGATCGCAGCAGTCGGGTCTCGGCCGGGTCGAAGGTCCCGTCCATGCGCCACAGATCCAGGAACGCCCAGCACCCGTTGACATCGCGGAACACCACCGATGCAACGTCGCTGACGCCGAGGTCGACGAGGAGCTCCCGGTACAGCCGGCTCTGCTCCGGTCTGCCTGCTGTCGAGTCGACCAGCGTCACCACCGGGTCACCGACGCCGGTCCATCGGGCGTGCTCCGTCGCGTACCTGAGTCGGATCAGGCGGGGGAGCTCCGACAGACACGGCACGTCGGCGACCGGCGATGCCCCGACCTCGGTGCGCGGATCGGTGAGCACCCACGCATACGCGTCGAAGGGCACCGAGCGTCGCAGCTCGTCCAGCAGTGCGATCCGCAGGTCGCGCTCGGAGCGGACCGTCGCACACAGACCTTCGATCGACACGGCCGCACGCTAGATCGGCGGCGTCGAGCCCGGCCCGGGGGTCCTTCGGCGATCCCAGCTACCTGGGATGGTCGCAGCACCCCGTCCTCCGTACCGTCGAACCATGGTCACGTTGCTCATCGAACACGAGATCACCGACCTCGCGACCTGGACGGCCGCGTTCGAACGGTTCGCCGACGCCCGACGCCACGCGGGGGTGAGGTCGCACCGGATCGCCCATCCGCTCGACGACCCGACCCGCATCGTCGTCGAGTTGGACTTCGACGGGGCTGAGCGGGCTGCGGAGTTCCGGGACTTCCTCCGCGATGTGGTGTGGGCCGACCCGAGCAGCTCGCCGGCGCTCGTCGGCCGGCCTGTCACCCGATTGTTGGAGTCGGTCCCGATCTGATTCCGCGTCGGCGCTCCGTCGGATCGCTCCTCGGCCGACCAGGTTCAGCGCGGTTGGAGGCCGTCGGCCAACAACCCCTCGGCGATGGTCGCCGCGGCCGGGTCCAGCGACCCGGTGAACATCCCCGGATACGGGGGAGGAACCGGCGCGTCGGCTCCGTCGGCATCGACAGGTGCATCGAACGCCTCGGGTGCCGCTCCGAGCGGCGCGTCGATCGTCGGTGACCCCGTCGCATCGCTGTCCTGGTCCGGGCCAGGACCTGTCAGCCGGGCCGCCTCGGCCTCGAGCTCCGGGTCGGGGGCGAAGGGCGGCACGTCGACGGTGTGATGCGGTGCCGGCCCGGTGCGCTCCACGCCGAGGTCCTCGGTGAAGTACAGCGCCAGCACGCGATCGACCAGCTCGGGCGTCAGGACCCGCGCCTGGTTCTCGTAGCGGCAGATGGCGTTGGCCAGCTTGCACACCACGCCGGGTAGGTAGGCCCGCAGCTCACCGTCGCCCTGGGAGCGGGCGGCCTGGCGGAGACGCACCGCTGCGGGCGCCTGGAGCTCCAGGCCTGTCGCCCGGGTCACCCGCGACAGGATCCAGTCGAACTGCTCGTCGGTGCAGGCCCCGATGTAGATCTTGTTGTGGATACGGCGGAAGAACGCCTCGTCGCCCAACTTGGCCGGGTCGAGGTTGGTCGACAACACGACCTTCAGCTCGAAGGGGACCTCGAACTTGCGTCCGAGCAGGGTCAGGTAGTCGACGCTGCGGTCCAGCGGGACGATCCAGCGGTTGAGCAGGGCGTCGGGCGTCATCGCCTGCCGACCGAAGTCGTCGATCACCAGGATCCCGTTGTTGGCCTTCATCTGCAGCGGCGCCAGGTACACGCCGCTGTCCCGCTCCAACTGGAGGTCGAGCATTCCGGCGTGGAGCTCGCCGCCGGTGATGACCGCGGGCCGGTGGCATGCCACCCACCGCCGGTCCATCCCGGGGGGCTGCTCGTCGATCTCGTCGTGCAGCGTCGGGTCGAACACCGAGACGATCTGGCCGTCGACCTCGACGCAGTGCGGGACCAGCACCACGTCCTCGTAGGCCCTGATGATCCGCTCGGCGACCGAGGACTTGCCGGTGCCGGGCGGGCCGTACAGGAACATCGCCCCGTCGCCGTGGATCGCGGGGCCGAGCTGGTCGAGCAGCCCGTCCGACAGGACCAGGTCCGAGAACGAGCGCTGCAAGCGGTCGTGGTCCAGTTCGATCTGCGGACGCTGGTGGCGCACGACCGCGGTGTAGAGATCGAGCGGAACGGGCATCGGACCGCAGTAGATGCTCTCGCGGGATCGCTGGGTCGCGAACTGCTGGCCGGCCTCGGTGGGGCGCACCACGTAGGCGCGGCCTTCCATGCCGTCGTACTCGATGAGCTTCCGGTCGCGCAGTGAGTTGAGGAGGGACTCCACCACGGTGATCGAGACGTGCAGCTTGTCGGCCAGAGCGGTCATCGGCGACCGGCCGTCGTTGACGGCGCGACGGATCACCAGGTCCTCCATCAGGGACCGGCTCAGCCCCAGGGCCTCGGGGCTGGTGGGTGTCCTGACGTCGGGGATCTGGTCGTCGGAGCCGTGGTCGTTCTGCTGCATCGGTGTCCCGTCCGCGGTGGGTCGTGGCTGTGCGTCGGACCGGCTGCCTCCGATCCGACCGAGCCACGGGCTCTGCTGGTGCTGGTCCTTCATCGGCGCGCGGGCGCCCCACCTGAACCATCGAGGTGTGGCGATCGACCGACGTTGCGCGGTGCAGCTCCCGGCGACGGCTTGAATGGAGCGGTGAGCGACTCCGTGCAGACCCGCGCCTACCGCGACGGCAAGCTCGTCGAGAAGGACTTCCCGGTCGAGCAGGTCTCCGACTTCCTCGAGCTGGAGGACACCACGGTCTGGGTGGACATGTGCGCCCCGACGTCGGCCGACCTGGCCCTGCTGGCCGAGGAGCTGGGCCTGCACGAGCTCGCGGTGGAGGACGCCCTCGGTCGTCACCAGCGACCCAAGCTCGACCGCTACTCGAGCCACCTGTTCATGGCGTGTCACGCCATCGGGCTGGACGCCGACACGGCCGAGATGCACGTCGCCGAGATCGACATCTTCATCGGCGAGCGGTGGATCATCACCGTCCGCAAGGCCAACGGGTTCGACATCGCCCAGGTGGCCGAGCGCTGTGAGCGGATGCCTGCGGAGACGATCAGCGGCGTGGCCTTCGTGCTCTACGCGTTGCTCGATCAGGTCATCGACGGCTACTTCGACGTGATCGCGACGTTCGACGAGTACTACGACCGGGTCTCGGACCAGATCTTCAGCGAGCACCCGTTGCAGCCGGCCGAGCAGCGGGAGTGGTTCCACGTGCGTCAGGCCCTGGTGCGCTTCCACCGGCTGGTGTTCCCGCTGCGCGAGGTGGTCGGCTCCCTCATGCGCCGCGAGCACGACGTGGTCGGCCCGGCCCTGCAGCCCTACTACCAGGACCTCTACGACCACGTGCTGCGCATCACCGAGTCGACCGACTCGTTGCGGGACCTGGTGGCGACGATCGTCGAGACCAACCTGAGCGTGCGGGACTACCGCCAGAACCAGGTGATGAAGAAGGTGACGAGCTGGGCGGCGATCATCGCGGTGCCGACGCTCGTCACCGGCTTCTACGGCATGAACGTCCGCTTCGCGGGACTGGGCACGACGTGGGCCGCGTGGCTGGCGGTCGCGTTGATCGTGGTCACGTCGGTCACGCTCTACGTCATGTTCCGCCGCCGCGATTGGCTCTGACACCCGCCTCGGCATCCCCCACGTGCTCGTTCTGTAGTGCGAGATCCAGGCGAACGCCTGGATCTCGCACTACAGAACGTCGGGGGAGCGGGGGTTGGTGGCCCGTCCCCAGGTGAAGTAGCTCCAGGGTTTGGGCCCCTTCACGAACCGGGTGGTAAGGCGCAGGTCGACGAAGCCGGCGCGGCGCAGCATCTCGGTCGTGTCGCGGGTCAGGTGGCAGCCGCCGGCCAGGCGCTTCTGCCACGGCTCGATCCGCTCCTGCCAGCGGGCGACACCGGGATCCGGGGCGGCGCCGTGCTCGAGCACGTGCAGCTGCCCACCCGGGCGGATCACCCGACGGAGCTCCGCCAGCGCCCGCATCGGATCGGGGACCGTGCACAGCGTGAAGGTGCACAACCCGGCGTCGCAGCTGGCGTCGTCGAGCGGTAGTCGCTGGCCGTCGAGTCCGACGTGCTCGACCCGGACGCCTCGTGCCGTCACCCGGTCCGACGCCAGCTCACGCGAGCGCTCCGACGGCTCGACCGCCCAGACGGTCGTGACCTCGTCGGGGTAGAGCGGCACGTTGAGGCCCGTGCCGAAGCCGATCTCGACCACTTCGCCGGCCAGCCCGTCGATGGCCTTGGCGCGGTAGCGCTCCATGCCCTTCGACCCGCAGGTCAGGTCGACCAGTCGGGGCAGCACCCGATCGTCGTAGAGGCCCACGCCGTGACAGTACGGGAACCGTCGAGGTCGTGAGGCCCCGAGCACCACCCTCTTGCGATCACCCCTGGTGATCACCCCTCGCGACCGCCCGGATCGGGTGACGCCCAGCACCCCCGCCGATCGGCAGACTGTCCGGTCATGTGGGAGCACCGCGATGGATGACCGGCGACGGGTGCCGGTCCCGACCCCGTCGGGCTGGACCATCGAGTCGACCCGCGGGTTCGGTCCGTTCGTCACCCGGATCCGCTACCGCCTGGCCGACGGGACCATTCGGGTGTGGCGTTCGCGGGATCACCGCAAGGGTCTCGACCGTCCCGGCGTTCCGCGGCGGACGTGGTGGATCGCGGTGCTGTTCTGCATCGGCTCGACGTGCTTCACCGTCGGGCCGCTGCCGGCGTACGAGTCGTGGGTGGGCACCCGGTGGGTCGGGCTCACGTTCTTCGTCGGGTCGATCTTCTTCACATCTGCCTCGTACCTCTGCTTCGTCGAGGCCTCCAACGCTCCCGATGCGGTCGTCGACGACCCGCAGCGTCGCCACCGTGGTCCGTTCCGGCTGATCTCCTGGCGGCCGCACTCGATCGATTGGTGGTCGACCGGGGTACAGCTGGTCGGCACCGTGTACTTCAACGTCATGACGTTCCTGGCCATGTACGACGGGTGGGACACGGCCCAGGCCAACCGGCTGGTGTGGCGTCCCGACACCATCGGCTCGATCTGCTTCCTCGTCGCCAGCTACCTGGCGTGGGCCGAGGTCTGCCACTCCGCCGGACGGCTCCGGCTCCGGGACGTGTCGTGGTGGATCGTCGTGCTGAACCTCCTCGGCTCGGTCTTCTTCGGGGTCTCGGCTGTCGGGGCGTACACCCTCGGCTCGGGTGAGCTGGTCAACGAGTGGCTCGACAACGCCGGGACCGTGGCGGGAGGCGTGTGCTTCTTCGTGGCCGCGGCGATGCTCATCCCCGAGGCTCGTTCCAAGGGCGCGCCGGCATGAGGGGACCGGCGGCCCGGACTTCGCTCCGCGGCGCCGGGTCGCCTTGACTGTCGGGGTGAGCTCGACGGTGGAGTCCCGGGACGTGCTGGTGATCGGCGGGGGTCCCGCCGGCGCGGCCGTCGCCATGCGGGCCGCGGCGGGCGGCGCCCGGGTCACCGTGTTCGAGAAGGGGCGACCGGGCCGGGACAAGATCTGCGGCGACGGCCTCACCCCGCGGGCGGTCCGGGCGCTCGACGCGCTCGACGTCGCTCTCGACGACGCCCACCGCATCGACGGCCTGCGGATGACCGCCAACGCGACCGTCCGCCAGATGGACTGGCCGGGGATCGCGCCGTTCCCCGCCCACGGCGCGGTGTGGCCTCGCCGGCGACTGGACGAACGGCTGATGGAGCGGGCCGCAGCCGCGGGAGCCGAGTTGCTGTGGAGCCACGACGCGGTCCCCGTCGTCGACGAGGGTGTCGGTGCGGCACCCAACCGGGCGACCGGGGTGACCTCGGTCGACGCCGACGGTCGGACCCGTCGGTGGGAGGCGCCGCTGGTCGTCCTCGCCGCGGGTGCGCCGGGCGCGGCGGCCCGACTGCTCGGCGCCGAGCGGGTGCCCGACGAGACGTTCGGCCTGGCGATCCGGACCTACGCCGAGTCGCCCCGTCACGCCGAGCGCTACCTCGAGGCGTGCCTGACCCTCCGCGACGGGTCGGGGACGCCGGTGCCGGGCTACGGCTGGATCTTCCCCGCCGGTGACGGGACGGTGAACATCGGCGTCGGGGCCCTGTCGACCATGAAGGGCTTCAAGAAGCTCAACCTGAACGCGTTGCAGGACAGCTACCGGGCCCTGGTCGGCCGTGACTGGGAGCTCGGCCCCGACCTGGAACGTCCCCGGGCGTGGCGTCTGCCGATGAGCGCCCGTCGACGGTCCGGTCCCGGCTGGGTCGCGATCGGCGACGCGGCCGGGTTGATCAACCCGATGAACGGCGAGGGGATCGACTACGCCCTCGAGTCCGGCACCCTCGCCGCGGACCTGTTCCTGGCCGACCCCGTGACCGCGCCGGTGCGCTACGACGCCGAGGTGGGGGAGCGCTTCGACGCGTTCCTGCGCACCGGTCGACGGTTCAGCTTCCTGATCGGCCACCCCTGGATCCTGCGCAACGGACTGCGGGTGGCGGTCGGCACCCAGGCCGTCGCCGAGATCACCCTGCAGGTCATGGGCAACCTGGTCGACGGCTCCACTCCGGGCGCCGGCGGCTGGACCATGCGGGCCGCGGACCGCGTCCTGGCTGCGGGCGACCCGCTGCTGCGCCGCACCCGCGCCCGCCCCTGACGGCCCCGCGCCCCCAAGCCCCAAAACCCCGTTCTGTAGTGCGAGATCCAGGCGAACACCTGGATCTCGCACTACAGAACGGGTCGGCGGGGAGTCGTCCCCATTACGCCACGACCTCCCGCCGATGAGGATGATCCCCGTCAGGACCCGCCCGGCTCCCGCCGCCGGGTCGACATCGGACGAGGAGGTCGGACCATGGGCAGCATCACGATCACGTCAGCGGCGGCGGTGTTCCTCCTCATGAGCGTCGCCGTGTCCCTGACGCTCGGAGCGCTCCTCGCTCACGCCGACGCCGAACCCGTGCGTGAGACACGCTCACCCCGTCGACGCAGCGCCCGGCCCGAACGGGTGCCCAGGTGCACGCCGTCGGTGACCACCCGGGCGCCGTTGACCCAGACCCCGACGATCCCGTCGGGCGACTGCCGGGGATCGTCGAAGGTGCCCCGGTCGACGACGGTCGCCGGGTCGAACAGCACCAGGTCGGCGACGGCGCCGGGGCGGATGACCCCGCGGTCGACCAACCCGAACACCTCGGCGGGTCGACCCGTCATCCGGTGCACCGCCTCCTCCAACCCGAGGACCCCCAGGTCTCTCACGTAGCGGCCGAGCACCCGGGCGAACGTGCCGTACAGCCGGGGGTGCGGGTGGCCCTCCAGGCTGGGGATGCCGTCGCTGCCGACCATGATCCCGGGATGTCCGAGCACGGTCCGCACGTCGTCCTCCGACATCGAGTGCACGATCACGGTCGCAACCGGCTCCGCGTCGAGGACCGCCGTCGCCACCCGGTCGCCGGGGACCCCGAGGCGGTCGGCCAGCTCGGCCAACGACCGCCCGTGCCACTCCGGGTGGTCGGTCGTCGATGCGATCACGACGGCGTCGGGGGTGACCAGCGTTCCGATCCGCCCGGACGCCGCGACCGCGGCGAGCATGGTCGAGCTCGCGGTGTACGGGTACTGGTCCGCCGCGACGGCGGGACCGGCGTCGTCGATCCGCTCGAGCGCAGCGGCGACCGTGCCCCAGTTGGGCTCTCCCATGGCCTTCAGGTGCGAGACGACCACCGGGAGCCCGGCGTCCCGGCCGATCCCGATCGCCTCGTCGACCGCCTCGATCAGGTGCGACCCTTCGTCGCGGATGTGGCTGGTGTAGATGCCGCCGGCCGCGGCGACGACGGCCGCGAGAGCGGTCAGCTCCTCGGTGCGGGCCCAGATGCCCGGTTCGTAGGTCAGCCCCGTGGACATGCCGACGCACCCGGCAGCCATGCCCTCGTCGATCAGACGGCTCATCGCGGCGATCTGGTCGTCGTCGGGCGGACCGTCGTCGAGGCCCATCACCGAACTGCGGACGGTGCCGTGCCCGATCAGCGCGGCAACGTTGACCGAGGGCGCGGTGTCGTCCACCCGGCGCAGGTACCCGCGGTAGCCGTCCCACGGGTCGAGGTCGTGGCCCGGGTGCAGCACCGCACCCATCGCGGCGGCCGCCGGGAACGGAGCGGCGCCCATCCCGCAGTTGCCGACCACGCATGTGGTCACCCCGCCGAGCACCTTGAACTCCATCTGCGGGTGCACGAGCACGGCCAGGTCGTCGTGGGTGTGGGAGTCGATGAAGCCGGGAGCGAGCACCAGACCCGATCCGGCGCCCTCCCGGGGGACGACCTCGACGATGCGCTCCTCGTCGATCGCCACGTCGCCGATGAACGCCGGCGCTCCCGTCCCATCGACGACGGTCACCGCCTCGATCACCTCGGTCATGCTGCGAACCCGGTCATGGTGCGAACCCGGTCATCGCGCTCGGGCGCCTATCCGTGCTGCCAGACGCGGTTGGCGATCGAGTCGGTGCCGGCCAGAGCGACCCGGTCGAGCGCCGCGACCTCGGCCGCGTCGAGCGACCAGCCCAGGGCGCCGGCGTTGTCGACGGCTTGGCGCTCGTTCTTGGCGCCGGGAATGGGAACCGCGCCCTTGTCGATGATCCAGCGCAACGCGACCTGGGCGGGGGTCCGGCCGTCGTGCGCGTCACCGATCTCACGGGCGACGGCGACCACCCGGTCCACCGCCTCCATCGGATGCGCCGAGAAGTTGCGTCGGCCCGGCGGCGGGTTCGACGCCGAGTACTTGCCGGTCAGTCGGCCCTGGCCGATCGGCGAGTAGGCGATCGGCACCACGCCGAGGTCTCGGCAGGCGTCGATGAGCCCCGAGCTCAGCGGCCGGGTGCGCAGCAGCGACAGCTCGATCTGGTTCGACGCCAGGGGCACCCCTCGGCGCCGCAGCTCGGAGTGGATCCGGGTCATCTCACGGACCGAGTAGTTCGACACGCCGACGGCGCGGACCAGTCCGGCGTCGACGACGGTCGCCAGCGCCTCGGCCATCGCCGAGGCGGACCGCAGGCTGATCGGGCCGTGGATCTGGTACAGGTCGACGGTCGGGATCTGCAGCCGTCCGAGCGAGGCCTCGAGCGCCTGGCGCAGCGCCGGGACCACGTTCCAACGCCACGGCGCCGGCCAGAACTTGGTGGCGATGACCATCCGGTCCCGCCCCGACGGGTCGGCTGACAGCAGGCGGCCGAGGATGCGCTCGCTCTCCCCGGAGCCGTACACCTCGGCGGTGTCGAAGAGCCCGACCCCGGCGCCGAGCGAGCTCCGCCACGCGTCGCCGATCGTGGTCTCGTCCAGCGCCGTGTCGTAGGAGCCCATGCCCCAGGTGCGCGAGTCGCCCCACGCCCAGGTTCCCACCCCGAGAGGTGCGACCGGCGTCGGGCATCCCGGGAAGGTGACGGTGTCGGCTGGGCCCGGGTCCGATGATCGCTGCATGTCCCCAGCCTCGCGCCCGGTGCCTTCGGTGGGGAGCCTGCTGATCGGACCCGCCGGCGATTCCCGTGACCGTTCGCGCCGCAGGTGGCGCGTACGGTCACGGAAACGGTCGGATTGCGCCGGGAACCTCGAGGGCCATCGGGGAGTATCTACAGGACGGGGGTGCGACGAGGCGGAGTACGTTGTCATCCGGAATGACCGAGGAAGGCCGAGTTCCCGCAGCGTCGCTGGCCGCGTCGGCGGGCGTACGCGACATCCCGGCCACCTCGTTCGTCGTCCCCCCTCGCAGGGGGTCCCTCATCGACCGCGACCGGATGGTCAAGTCGGTGCTCGAACCCGAGGCTCCGATCCTCGAGGTGGTGGCCCCGCCGGGGTTCGGCAAGTCGACCGCCCTGGTGCTGTGCGCCGAGGCGGACGACCGGCCGTACGCCTGGGTGCAGCTGTCCGAAGCCGACGATGACGCCGTGCACCTGGGGCGCCACCTCGCCCTCGCCTTGGACCGGCTCGCGCCGCTCGAGCCGGCCGACGGCGCCCGGATCGTGGGGGCGGGTCGGTCGGCCCTGGGTGACATCTTCCCCGCGCTGGCCGGCGTGCTCGCGGACCGGTCGCCGTGCGTGGTCGTGCTCGACGACGTCCACCACCTCACGTCCTCCGAGGCCGAGGCCGGTCTGCAGATGCTGCTGTCGTCGGTGCCGGAGGGGTCGACCGTCGTCCTGGTCGGACGCCGGATCCCGATCGCGCTCGGTCGGCACCGGATGGACGGTCGGGTGCACCGGGTGGAGGCATCGGACCTGGCCATGGGGCTGATCGAGGCCGCCGAGCTGTTCGGCCGGGCCGGCGTGAGCCTTGACGACGAGGAGTTGGCGGACCTCGTCACGCGGGTCGAGGGCTGGCCCGGTGGGCTCCACCTGGCCGCGCTGGCGTTGCACCAGGGCCGAAACCCGAGGTCGTTCTCCGGTGCCGACCGGCTGGTGGCCGAGTACCTGATCGAGGAGGTCCTCGACGGCACCGAGCCCGAGATGGTCTCCTTCATGGAGGGCTCGGCCGTGCTCGACCGCATGGCCGCCGACGAGCTGGACGAGCTGCTCGAACGATCCGACTCGTCTCGCATGCTCGGTTCGATCGAGGCTCACGGGAACCTGTTCCTGATCCCGCTCGACCACGACGGCCAGCGGTTCCGCTACCACCACCTCTTCCGTGACCACCTACTCCAGCGACTGCGTCGCGACGACCCGGACCGAGCGCTGGAGCTCGAGCGCCGGGCCAGTGGGATGCGGGCCCGATCCGGTGACGTCGACTCCGCCGTGCGACACGCCGTGCGGGCCTGTGACCGTGAACGTGCCGCGGGGCTGATCCTCGGCTCCGTGCTCGACCGTTGGCTCGACGGCCGGCTCGGCCAGGTCGGGGAGTGGTTGGACCTCCTCGGAACCGGCGCGGTCGACGAGATCCCCGAAGCGGCGATCGCCGCGGCCTGGTGCGCCGTCGCGGCTGGCGATCGCGACGGCGCCGAGCGTTCCTGTCGGGCGGCCGCCCGCTTCGCCGACCACGGGCCCCTGTCCGACGGCACCCCCACGGTGGAGGTCGCGCTGGCGGCGGTGCGGATGCTGATGGGAAGCCGCGGCGTCGACAGGGTGGTCTCCGACGCCGAGGTCGTGCGGCAGGCCGGCGGCCCGGGGGTGAACCGGCTGTGGGCGCTGGCCACCGGAACCCAGGGATCGGCCTACGCCATGCTCGGGCGGCCCGACCTCGCCCGGGAGCGGCTCTCCGAAGCGATCGACGCAGTCGGAGAGACGCCGTACGTCCGGGCGGTCGGCCTGGCGTTGCTGGCGGTGCTGGCGCTGCAGGACGGTGAGCTCGCAACGGCCGTCACCCTGTCGCGCTCGGCGCGATCCACCGCCGACGCGCACGGTCTGGAGTGCTTCGCTCCGGCGATCTCCGTCTACGCGGTCGACGCGTTGGTCGCCGCGAACGACCGCCGCCCCGGCGACGCCCGGGCTGCCGCGGCCATCGCCGGCGCCACCGTCGAGCGCCTCGGCGATCTGTCGCCGCGCACCGCGCTGCTCGCTCTCATCCTCCTGGCCCGGACCGCGGTCGCGGTCGGCGACCGTCCGGGGGCCCGCCGGCTGCTCGGCGAAGCTCAGGAGGCACGTCGTCGGGACTCATCCGCGAGCGCACTCAACGCGCAGCTCGCGGAGCTGGAGTCCTGTCTCGGCTCGGGGCGGGACCTGGACCGGGTCGACGTCGAGGCCCTGACGGTGGCCGAGCAGCGTGTTCTGGAGCTCCTACCGACCCATCTGCCGCAGGGGATGATCGCCTCGGAGCTCCACGTGAGCCGCAACACGGTCAAGACCCACACCGCGTCGATCTACCGGAAGCTCGGGGTCACGTCGCGTGCCGACGCCGTGGACGTGGCCCGCTCGGTCGGACTGCTGGCCTGAGGGCGGCCGACGTCCGCTCACCCCATTCGGGCGATGGCGACGGCGCAGCCCCGGACGAGACTGGTGGCCATGGGACTCCTACGACACCGAGATGACGGCCCGCCCGCGCAGCGGTTCCAGATGCGCGAGCGGCTGTTGAGCGTCGGCGACGACTACTGGATCGAGGACGGCGCGGGCAACCGGGTCTTCCTGGTCGACGGCAAGGCCCTGCGCTTCCGCGACACCTGGATCCTCAAGGACGCGGGCGGCGCGGACGTGGCCGAGATCAACGAGCGCAAGCTCACGGTGCGGGACAAGATGACCATCGACCTGGGTGGTCGGTCCGCGCACGTGACCAAGCGGATCGTCGGGATCCGCGATCACTTCAAGGTCGACGTCGACGGCGAGTCCGACCTGAAGGTCCACGGCAACATCGTCGACCACGAGTACGAGATCGAACGCGACGGCGACCAGGTCGCCGAGGTGTCCAAGAAGTGGTTCCGGGTGCGCGACACCTACGGCGTCGAGATCGCGGAGGGAGTCGACCCGGTCCTGATCCTCGCCGTCACGGTCGCGGTCGACGCCATGACCCGCGACGTCGGCTGAACGCAACCGGATCGAACCGAGGAGAGCGCGCTGATGCCCGCCACGTACCCGAAGCTTCCGGCCCAGGAGAACCTGCCGTTCCCGGCCACGCCATCGGCGTCGGTCGCGGGGCGGACCATGCAGGACTCCACCTACCAGCCCCGCGAGCAGCCCCGCCGGCTGCCCGAGGACGCACCGAACATCCTCGTGGTGCTGATCGACGACGCCGGACCGGGCCTGCCGTCGACCTTCGGCGGAGAGGTGCGCACCGACAACCTGACCCGCGTGCTCTCCCAGGGCATCGGCTACAACCGGTTCCACACCACCGCCATGTGCTCGCCGACGCGGGCGTCGCTCCTCACCGGGCGCAACCACCACCGCATCGGCAACGGCCAGATCGCTGAGCTCGCCAACGACTGGGACGGCTACTCGGGCCACATCCCGCCGAGCACCGCGCTCGCGGCCGAGGTGCTCACCGACTACGGCTACTCGACCGCGGCGTTCGGCAAGTGGCACAACACCCCCGCCGAGGAGACCACCCCCGCCGGTCCGTTCCACAACTGGCCGACCGGGAAGGGCTTCGAGTACTTCTACGGCTTCCTGGCCGGCGAGGCGTCGCAGTGGGAGCCGAACCTGGTGCGCAACACCACCAGCGTGCTGCCGCCCAAGCGCCCCGAGGAGGGCTACCACCTCAGCGAGGACCTGGCCGACGACGCCATCGGCTGGCTGCGGCGCCACAAGGCCTTCGAGGCCGACAAGCCGTTCTTCATGTACTGGGCCAGCGGCTGCCTCCACGGCCCGCACCACATCATGAAGGAGTGGGCCGACCGCTACGCCGGCAAGTTCGACGACGGCTGGGACGCGTACCGCGAGCGGGTGTTCGACCGTGCCAAGGCCCAGGGGTGGATCCCCGCGGACGCCGAGCTCACCCCGCGGGACCCGACCCTCGCCGCGTGGGACGACATCCCCGAGGCCGAGCGTCCGTTCCAGGCCCGGCTGATGGAGGTCGCGGCCGGTTACGCCGAGTACACCGACGTGCAGGTCGGCCGCCTCCTCGACGAGGTCGAGACGCTCGGCTACGGCGACAACACTCTGGTCGTCTACATCTGGGGCGACAACGGCTCGTCGGGTGAGGGCCAGAACGGCACGATCAGCGAGCTGTTGGCCCAGAACGGCATCCCGACGACGGTCGACATGCACATCAAGGCTCTCGAGGAGCTCGGCGGCCTCGACGTCCTCGGCTCGCCCAAGACCGACAACCAGTACCACGCCGCGTGGGCGTGGGCGGGCAGCACCCCCTACAAGGGCATGAAGCTGCTGGCGTCGCACCTGGGCGGAACCCGCAACCCGATGGTGGTGAGCTGGCCCGGCCACATCACCCCCGATGCCCGGCCGCGTACCCAGTTCCACCACTGCAACGACCTGGTGCCGACCATCTACGAGATCCTCGGCATCACCCCGCCGCGGACCGTGAACGGCGTCGAGCAGCAGCCGCTCGACGGGGTCAGCTTCGCCTACACCTTCGACGACCCCGACGCCGAGGGCCGGCTGCGCACCCAGTACTTCGAGATCATGGGCAGCCGGTCGATCTACCACGACGGCTGGATGGCATCGGCGTTCGGGCCCCGCAGCCCGTGGGTGCCGGGGATGCCGCCGGGCATCCTCGAGTGGACCCCCGACCAGGACACCTGGGAGCTGTACCACCTCGACGAGGACTGGACCCAGTCCCGCGACCTGGCCGACGAGCACCCCGACAAGCTCGCCGAGCTCAAGGAGGTGTTCGCGATCGAGGCGGCGCGCAACAGCGTCTACCCGATCGGCGGCGGCCTGTGGGTGCCGGTGTTCCACCCCGAGATGCGCATCTCGACCCCGTACCGGGAGTGGAGCTTCACCGGCGACATCGTCCGCATGCCCGAGTTCTGCGCCCCGGCGCTCGGCAACCGGGCCAACACCGTCGACATCGACCTCGAGTGCGGCGACGCCGCCAGCGGCGTGCTCTACGCGCTCGGCGCCAACAGCGGCGGGCTCACCTGCTACATGGACGACGGCCACCTCTGCTACGAGTACAACCTGTTCATCCTGCAGCGCACCAAGGCCCGTTCCGAGGCGCCGCTGGGTGCCGGCCGCCATTCCATCCGCGTCGAGACCGTCTACACCGAGGCCCGACCGGGCGGCCCGCTGGCGGTCACGCTGTCGGTCGACGGCGACGTCGTCGCCACCGCCGCGGTTCCGATCAGCGCCCCGCTGCTGTTCACCGCCAACGACTGCCTGGACATCGGCACCTGCCTGGGCAGCCCGGTGTCGCTCGACTACTTCGACCGGGCCCCGTTCCCCTTCGACGGCACCATCCACACCGTCGACGTCCGCTACCTGACCTGAGCAGTGAACCACCCGCTCCTCAACGTCGCGGCACTGATCGTCGCCGGCGCGGTCGTGTTCGCCGTCGCCGCGTTGGTGCGTCGCCGGGCGACGAAGCTCGCGGATCTCGACACCGCTCCGTGGTCGGCGACCCTGTCCTACGTCGCCACCGCGTACGGGGTGCTGATCGGCTTCTCGATCCTGCTGCTGTTCGGGCAGTTCGCCGACGCGCGCCACGCCGTGGGCGACGAGGCGACCTCGGTCGGCACCGCGTTCGAACAAGCGGCGCTGTTCCCGGACTCCGCCCCCGCGGTGCAGACCGCGCTGGTCTGCTACGCCGAGGCTGCTGCCCGCTACGACTGGCCGGCCATGCGCGCCGATGGCGGCGCCCCTGAGGTCGACCGGGCCTTCGCGAACCTCGTGCAGTCCCTCGGCGTCGACGACGCGCCGTCGACCGGAGCGCTGCACTCGGCCACGGCGACCAACCTGGCATCCCAGGTGGGCGCCATCTCCACCGCTCGGGAGACCCGGTTGGTGGCCGCCGAGGCCGACATGCCGTTGATGATGTGGGGGCTGCTCGTCGGTGGAGGCCTGTTCGTCCTCGTGCTGATCTTCGTGGTCACCTCGACCGCGACGCCGCGCACCCAGGCCGGTCTGGTCGCCGCGGCCGGGATGTTCACGATCATGATGCTGCTGCTGGTCGCGGCGCTGAACTCACCGTTCGCCGACGGCCCTGGCCGCATCAGTCCCCGGCTGATCACCGAGGCGGCGTCGACCATGAGAGCGTCGCCGAACGCGACGACCATCGGTCGCTGCCCTGAGCTCGGCTCCTGACCCGAACGCTTTGTAGTGCGAGATCCAGGCGAACGCCTGGATCTCGCACTACAGAACGCCGGCGGATGCCCCGGGGTCGAGGGTGGCCCGGGCCCGACGGGATGGGGCGGCCGTCGGGCCCGGGTGCCGAGCGCCCCTCCAGGGGCGTGGAGGAGCGCTCAGCGGCCCGTCGTGCGACGACGGTGCGACTCGGCCGGCTTCCCTTCCTCGAAGAAGTCGGCCTTGTCGACCCGCTCCGCTCGACGGACCTTGCCCCGCATGTTGCGGGTCCCCTGTGACAGCGAGTCGAACGCGAGGGCCGCGCCGTCAGCGGAGGCTTCGAACATCTGGGTGTTGCCGACCGCGACGCCGAGGCCTCCGGCCTCGCCGTAGACGTCGAGCGCGGCGCCGAGGAACACGAAGGTCCAGCCCGCCGCGGTCCGCTCCTCGACCAGGTGCTTCACCGCGGCCAGGGACTGCTCCCGGCTGGCGTTCTCGTGGCCGTCGGTGACGGAGACGAACACGACCTCCTCGGCGGGGTGGCCGACCGAGGCCAGCGCACCCGCCCGGGCGGTTCCCGACGCGATCAGCCGGGCGGTGGCGTCGAGCAGCGGGGTGCCGCCACGGGGGACGAAGGTGGAGGCGTCGAGGGGTGCCATCTCGGCGATCGGGATCGCGTCCGCGACCACCTCCTGGGGATCCTCGCTGTCGAACTGGACCAGGGTGAAGCGGGCGTCGGCTCCGTCGGCCTGCTGGTCGGCGAGCAGTCGGTTGAAGCCGCCGATCACGTCGTCGGCCATCGACGCCATCGATCCGGAACGGTCGAGCAGGACGTAGAGGTGGACGATCGGCGATGCCGTCGGGGCCGGCGTGTCCTTCTTGCGGGTGGGCTTCTTGCGGGGGTTCTTGTCGGTGGGGCTCATGGCCGTCTCCTCCGGGTGTGGGTGCTGGATGGGGTGTCCCAGTGGACTGGCGTCCCAGCTGGGCCGGCGGTCGTGGCCGCTCACGGGGTTCGAGATCGCTGACGCCGAGATGTGACATCGGGTCGCGGATCGGCGGCGCGATGTCACATCTCGGCGCCACACTTCTCGGACGGAGTGGAGGTGAGGTCCCGATGGATCCGACGACGAGCAACCCGGGTGGCGACCCCGTCGGGGGGACTCGTGTGGACAGCTCCGGCGACCCGGCAGCTGCGGTCGATGGTCGTGAGGTGCTCGACTGGCTGCTGAGCGACCAGGCCCGGGCGTTCGCCCGACGTCGACTGCGGGCCGCCGGACTCGGATCGTCGACCGACCACGTCGACGACGTGCTGGGAGACGCCGTCGTGTCGGTCATGCGTCGCCTCCGCTCGGCCGACCCGCTCGTGCTCGACTCGGTCGAGGCCTACGGGACCACGGTCATCGCCAACCAGGTGCGTGCCGTCGTGCGGGGCCGCGACCTGCTCGTCGACGACGACCCGGCGGCCCGCCTCGCATTGGACCGCACCGCGGAGCCTCCGCCGTTCGTCGTGGACGCCGACTTCGAGGACGATCTGCGGGTGGCGCTGGAAAACCTGGGCGGCCCGCCGTGGCTGATGTCGGCCGCGCTGGCGCTGCTGATCTTCATCGGCCACCCGGGCAGCGAACCCGACGACGCGCCGGCGCCGATCTCCGGCTCTCGGCCCGATCAGGCCCTGTGCTGGCCGGCGCTCTGGCTGGCGGGGGAGCACGACCTGTTCCCGGAGCCCTACGGCCGAGACGGGACCGACACCGTCGCCCGGCGCCGCCGTCGCGCTCGGCGGATCCGCGCCGTGCAAGCCCAGTTGGAGCGTGGCCATGCCCACCTCCTGGCGGTGGACCGACGTGACGGAGGCGACCGTGGCTGAGCCCGCTCCCTGGGGCGTCCACCCCGATCAGGCCGATGAGCTCGTCATCGTCGACGACGGCGGATCGACGCGTCTCGACGGTTCCGCGTTCGGGCCGGCCGGAGCGATCGTCGTCGATCTCGGCGACGGTTCCGAGTGGTGGGTCGACCACGCCGATCCCGACGGCTTCGTCGGCTATGAGCCCGGCGCGGCGTGGCGAACGGGAGCCGACCTGGCCGCGGAGCCCGCCGTGGCGGCGTTGTTCGGCGGTGACGCGGCGCTGATGCTCGCCGACCGTTGGGACCGACGGTCGGTGGCGGATGCCTCCGGGGCCTACCCGGTAGGCGGGCGCGGGCCGACGATGCGGACCGCACCGCGGGGGATTCCGCAAGGGTCGGTGGGCGACGGTCTGCTGCGGATCGATCTGGCGTCCGATCCCGGTTCGTCACCGCTGGCCCGGTTGGCGGCCGCGGCCGAGGCCCTCACCCTGCTGGGAGAGCTCCCGGTGGGGCCGTTGCTCGACCACGGTCGTGCCGCTCTGATCGGGGGCGTCATCGACGATGCGGCGGTGGTGGATTCCAGCGACGTGGCCGGGCTCGACCCTCGGCTGGTCCGGCCGTTGGCCGACGAGTTGCAGCGGGCGCTGGTGGTCGAACCCGACCTGCGATCCGCTCTGGAAGGTGTGATCGGCCGGCTGCGGCGGTTCACCGTCGAGCCAGAAATGCCGGTCGCTCTCCCGGTCATGGCCGACGCCGTGCCCATGGCGGCGGGTGAACCGGAGGAAGCGGGGGAGCTGGGCCGGGCTTTCGCACTCGCCGGCCCCGACGAGTCGGGAAGGCAGGAGCCGCGGGTCACTCGCGAGACGCCGACCCTGGTGGTGGTCCGGGTCGGTCCCGACACCGAGCCCGGGGGCTGGGCGTCGGTGTGGCGTGCCGACGGCCTCGTCCGGATCGGACTCGCTCCGCTGCAACCCGACCTCGACGGGTGGTCGGCCCGGATCGCCGTTCCTCCCGACCTGGTCGACGGTGCCGAGATCGCCCGGATCGAGCACCCCGACCGCAGCGATGGTGCAGGATCAGCGTCGTTGGCCTCGGTGCGGGGCGCCGTCCAGGCCGGCCGTGACGCCTGCCGTCACGAGCGTCTCGGTGACCGCGACGCGGCCCGGGCGCGGTGGCTGGAGTGCGCCGGGCTGTGGCGGGCGGTCGGAGACGTCGGCCGTGCCCTGCTCGCGACCACGTACGCCGAGCGGTTCGGTCCGGCCGCTCGACGTCGGCCGTCGCTCGCCGACGCGATCACCGTGACCGTTCTGTAGTGCGAGATCCAGGCGTTCGCCTGGATCTCGCACTACAGAACGGAGAGTCGGGGGCTCAGGGGCGTGGTGCGGGCCACGTGTCGGCCTGCACCGCGGCTTCGGTGCCGCCGTCGCAGGTCAGGAACGACCCCACGAAGAATCCGGCGTCGGGTGACAGCAGGAACTCCATCAGCGCGGCGAGCTCGTCGGCGGACCCGGGTCGACCGATCGGGATCGGGTAGGTGTCGCCCAGCCCGGACACGAACTCCCAGCCGCCCTCGGTCATGGCGGTCGACACGAAGCCCGGCGCCACGGCGTTCAGCCGGATGCCCCGGCCGATCCAGTCCGCACCGACCGCCGCGCGGCGCACCCAGCGGGCCAGTGCCAGCTTCGACACCGGGTAGGCGTTGAGGGCGTCGTCGCCGACGACGGCCAGGGCCGCCGGTTCGTCGCCGGCCAACAGCACGTCGGCCCACTCCGCCGGGTAGCCCGGCATGGTCGTCGTCGAGTTCGACGAGATCGCCACCGCGGAGGGGTTCGTCCCCCGGGCGAGCAGCGGTCGCAGGCCCTCGAGGGTGGCGACGGCGCCGAAGTAGTTGACCGACACGATCAGCCCGGCCATCGGGCCCTCGACCGACTGCACGCCGGCACCGGCCACCAGCCCGTCGATCGCGCCGCCGGCGATCTCGGCGACCGCGTCGACCATTCCTGCCCGGCCGTCGCCGGTGGCCAGATCGGCCTCGACCTCGGCGCCGGTCCCGGGGCGGTCGACGCCGATGACCGTCGTCCCCCGATCGCGCAGCCTCCGGCTCAGCGCCGCCCCCATGCCGGACGCGGACCCCGTGATCACCACCGTCGTCATGGTCGCGACACTACGCCCGGATCAACGCCAGCCGGCCTTCTTCATCAGCGACAGGGCCGTGGTCATCACCCGGGCGAAGCCGTCGTCGCCCAGGCGCTGCAGGGGCGGGGCCAGGTTCATCAGGCGTTGGCGGGCGATGGTCTGGGTCTCGGTGTACTTGAGGATCCCGACCGCGCCGTGGCGACGGCCCAGGCCCGAGTCGCCCATGCCGCCCATCGGGGCGTCGATGCTGCCCCACGCCGCCGCGTACGCCTCGTTGACGTTGACCGTCCCGGCCCGGAGCCGTGCCGCCACCGCCCGGCCGCGGGCCGCGGACCGGCTCCATACGCTGGCGTTGAGCCCGTAGGCGGTGTCGTTGGCGGCCTCGACCGCCTCGTCGTCGGAGCCGACCCGGTAGATCGACACCAGCGGCCCGAATGTCTCCTCGCGCCAGCAGGTCATCGACGAGTCGACGTCGGTGAGCACGGTCGGCTCGTAGAAGTACGGGCCGAGCTCCGGTCGGGGTCGACCGCCGGCGAGCACGGTCGCGCCCTTGGCCACGGCGTCGTCGACGTGGGCGGACACCACCCCGAGCTGTTCGGCGGAGGTCAGCGTGCCCATCTGAGCGGAGTAGTCGAACGCGGCGCCGATGGTCATGGACCGGACCGCCTCGACGAACGCGGGCACGAACCGGTCGAACACCGCGTCGGCCACGTACATCCGCTCGATCGAGATGCACAGCTGGCCCGACGACGAGAAGCACGCGCGCACCGCCCCCTCGACGGTGCGGGTCAGGTCCGCGTCGTCGAGGACGACCATGGCGTTCTTGCCGCCCAGCTCGAGGGAGCAGTCGATCAGCCTCTCGCCGGCCTCGCGTGCGATGTGACGACCGGATGCGGTCGAGCCGGTGAACATGACGTAGTCGGCGATGTCGAGCAACGGCGTGCCGATGGCCGAGCCGCGGCCGAGCACGATCTGCCACAGGTCGTCGGGCAGCCCGGCCCGCCGGGCCAGGTCCAGGGCGAACAGGGCGGTCAGCGCGGTCTGGTTGTCGGCCTTCTGCACCACCGCGTTGCCGGCCATGAGCGCGGGGATGGTGTCGCCGACGCCCAGGCTGAGCGGGTAGTTCCACGGGGAGATGATCGTCACCACTCCCCGGGGGTGGTGCAGCTCGTGGACCTCGGTGAGCCCGGGGATCAGACCGGTGCGGCGACTCGGGGCCAGGGTGCGCGCCGCGGTGCGGGCGTAGTAGCGGGCGGTGTTGGCGACGTCCGCGACCTCGAGGAAGGCGTCGCGTCGGGCCTTGCCGTTCTCCCACTGGATCAGGTCCATGAACGTGTCGCGGTGCTCGAGCACCAGGTCGTGGAAGCGCAGGAAGACCGCGGCGCGCTCGCCGAAGCCGGTCCGGGCCCATCGGGCCTGCGCGGCGCGGGCCCGCTCGGCCGCCGTGACCACGTCGTCGGGGCTGCACTGCGGGAGCTCCGCGATCGGCTGACCGTCGAACGGAGCGGTCGACGTCACCGACGGGGCGGAACCCGACGCGGGAACCAGGGCGGTCAGGCGCCGGCGCAGCAGGTCGTCGACGCGTGCCGGACGAGACGGCGCTGTCGCCCCTCCGGGGCCGTTGCCCCGGGACTCGTCGTTGACGGACCGGTCGGCGGTGGTGCTCATGGGCCCGACGCTACGTCGGGTGACCGTCGGGCGCACCGCCGGGCAGACTGGGGAGATGGCTCGATCGGCGGCAGGACACACGGGGGCGGAGAAGCGGGCGGGCTGGAGCTTCCTGGCCGTGTCGGTCAACAACTCGCTCTACACCCTCAACGCCTTCCGGCCGAGCAACCGGTTCCGGCTCCTGTTCGGCTGGAGCTTCTTCGCCAGCTGGGTCACCATCGAGCTGGCGCCCTTCATCCTGGCCGTCGAGGTGCTGCTCGGCGCCTGGTTCGTCAAGCGTGGGGCGCTGCGCACCGCGCCGGGCCGGGCCGGGATGGTCCTCACCCTGGGGACCTGCGTCGGCATGGCGGCGACCATCCGCCAGAGCTTCCGGGCCCGTCACGAGATCCGCCAGGCCCTGCGCGACGTCGTCGAGGTCGACCGGGCCGATCCGCTGCCGGTGCGCTGGGAGCGGCGGGTCGAGTTCGCCCGGGCCGGCGGCCGGTCCCTGCGCATGGACATCCTGCGTCCAGACGTCGCCGACAGCGCCGATGTCGCCGACGGTGGCCTCCCGGGTCGGCCCGTCCTGGTCCAGGTCCACGGCGGTGGCTGGGTGCTCGGGTTCAAGGAGCGCCAGGGGCAGCTGCTCATGCGTGAGATGGCCGCCCGCGGGTGGGTGTGCTGCAACGTCGACTACCGGCTCAGCCCCACCGCGACCTTCCCCGACCACCTCGTCGACGTGAAGCGGGCCATCGCCTGGATCCGTGACAACGCCGACGAGCTCGGCGCCGACCCCGGCTTCGTCGCCGTCACCGGCGGCTCGGCCGGCGGGCACCTCACCGCGTTGACGGCGCTGACCGCGAACCAGGAGCGCTACCAGCCCGGCTTCGAAGGCGCCGACACCTCGGTCGTCGCGGCCGTCCCGTTCTACGGCGTCTACGACTTCACCGACCGCAACGGCGTGTGGCCCCCCGACACCCAGTCGATGTTCCTCGCCCCGGTCGTCATGAAGTGCGACCCCGACGAACGCCCGGACCTGTGGGCCGACGCGTCGCCGATCGACCAGGTGCACGCGGGCGCGCCGACGTTCATGGTCATCCACGGCGACCGGGACGTGCTCGCTCCGGTCGAGGACGCCCGGACCTTCGTGGCCGCGCTGCGCGACGTGTCCGAGCAGCCCGTCTACTACCTGGAGCTCAAGGGCGCCCAGCACGCGTTCGAGACGTTCGCGTCGGTGCGGGCCAACGCGGTGATCGCCGCGGTCGGCCGGTTCCTCGACGGGGTCCACCACGCGTACGTCACCGGACCGGGTTGGGTGGCCGAGCCCGACGAGGTGCGCGAGGCGGTCGAGGAGCGCCTCGGCGACCGCATCACCGACCCCCAGCCGATCTCGGGGTCCTGAGCGACACACCTTGTCGCTCAGGACCCCCAGAATCCGGCGACGTCCGGCTCAGAGGTAGGCGTCGCCCAGGTGGGGGCGCACGAGGGTGCCCTCGAGCGACCCGCCGGGCACCCGGTGCACCTCGTGCAGCTCGGCTCCCGGGACGATCCGTGCCGCGACGTCGAGGTCGTCGTGACGGCCGACGACGCCGCTGTCGGGCGGAGCCGGCCACGACTCGGCCACCCCGACGAGGGCGGTCAGCGACGCCCAGCCGCGCTGGAGCGCGCCCTGGTCGGTGTCCTCGGGCGGCTCGTAGCCGGTCGGGGTCAGCTCCCACTGCAGGGACTGGTCGTCGCGGGACGACACCGTGGCCCGGACGGCTCCGAACGGGGCCAGGTGCGTCCAGCGGACACCCTTCACCTGGTCGCGGTCCAGCGCCGGGACGTTCAGGTTCAACACGCTGCCGACCGGGGAGTCGACCACCAGCGGCAATGTCTCCACCGCGATGCTCGCCGCGGTGTCCCAGCGCCAGCCCTCGGCTCCGGGACCGCCGCCGGCCGCGGCGTCGACGCTGACCGCCAGGCCGGACACCCCGAAGTTCTGTCCTGCCAACGCGGCGCCGACCGTGCCCGAGTGCAGGATCGCACGACCGGTGTTGGCGCCGGCGTTGATGCCCGACACCACCAGGTCCGGCAACTCCCCGAACGCCCCGAGTCGGCCGGCGACGACGCACAGCGCCGGTGGTCCGTCGAAGGCCCACGCCTCGATTCCGTCGCCATCGGGGATCCGGGCACTCGCCACGCCCAGGGCGCTGTCGGGACGGAGGTTCCCCAGGGCAGCCCCTGCCCCGCTCCAGTCGCTCGACGGTGCCACCACCACGATCTCGTGGCCGGTGCCGGCCAGAGCACGGGCCAGCTCGTGGATGCCTTCGCTGTCGATGCCGTCGTCGTTGGTGACCAGGATCCTCATCGTCGTCGACGGTACCTCCCGGCCCCGGACGGCGGTGGCGTCGGTGGCTGAGCCCGTCCGGAGGTCGAGGGCTCGCTGAGACGAAGGTCACCGAGGGGAGTTCAGGGTTCTTGGCGCGTCGCGCATCGGCTCCTTTACCCTTCCCCGGAGAGGAAGGTAGGTCGGAAGTGGAAGGTCCGATGCGGTCGTCGTCGGCCGCGTGTGTGCGTTCGACGGAGCCAACGGTGGATCGGGAGCAGCAGTGACCATCGCGGACGCCCTGACGAGCCGCGGACGCTGGCCGATCGTCGCGGATCCGGCAGGGCGGGAGGTCCTGTCCTGGCTCGTGGTCGCCTCGCTCCTAGAGGCGCACGCCGAGCTGGGCGTCGTCGAGACGCACCCCGGCTACGACGGCGAGTACGACTGCCTGTCGGTGTACGACCGGACCCGCCTGGACCGGGGCCCGCTGCTCGACCTCGACCGGAACGGCGTCGCCCACATCGCCCCGCTCGCCGGCGGCGCCGACACGTGGCCCGACGTCTGGGACCGCTGCGCGGAGGACGGACCGGTGGTGGTGGCCGGCGGACTTCGGGCGCGGGTGGGGCTCGGTGCACCGTGCGCCCACGGCGGCCGCGAGTCGCACACCGTGTCCCAGATCGCCCGGCGCCTGCTCAAGCTGCACCTCTCGGAGATCCCGGGCACGTGGAGCTGCCGCAACGGCATCGCCGACAGCTCACGGGGACCCGAACGCCGCCTCGGGCTCTTCGCCGAGGTCCCCGCCGGGATGGAACGATTGGCCGCGGCGCCCACTCACCCGTTGGGGGATCCGGCCTACGCGTTCTGGTTCCTGCTGCGCGACGGCGTGCCGATCAGCTGCCTCGACACGTTCCACTGACCCACCCCGACGCACACCCGGGTGGGCGCGGCGCTCCGAAACCGTCTGGGGCGACCGTCCGGCCGGCAGCAGAATGTCCCGGTGAGCACCACCTCGTTCCCGCTGTCGACCACGCCCCCGTTGCGGGACCTGTGGCGCCACGCCGCCCGACGCCGACCGACGGTGGTGGCGGCGACGGTCCTGTCGACGGCCAACAAGCTCTTCGACGTGCTGCCCGAGCTGCTCATCGGCGTCGCGGTCGACGTGGTGGTCAACGAGGGCGAGTCGATGGTCGGTCGCCTCACCGGAGTGCAGGACCGCTTCGGCCAGCTCGTGATCCTGGCGATCGTCACCGTCGTGATCTGGGTGTGCGAGTCCGCGACCGACTACGCCGCGCACCGCACGTGGCGGAACCTGGCCCAGGCCGTCGAGCACGACACCCGCATGGAGGCGTACCGCCACATCCAGTCCCTCGAGATGGCGTACTTCGAGGACACCACCTCCGGCGGGCTGATGACGATCCTCAACGACGACGTCAACCAGCTCGAACGGTTCCTCGACGTGGGAGCGGACCGCATCATCCAGTCGATCGCCAACGTGGTGCTCGTCGGCGCGGTCTTCGCGGTGATCTCCCCGACGCTGATGGTGCTGGCGTTCCTCCCCATCCCGGTGATCGTGGTCGGCTCCCTGCGCTACCAGAAGCGCCTCGAACCCCGCTACGACGCGGTGCGGGCCGCCGCGGCCGACATCGGCCACACCCTGTCCAACAGCCTGGGCGGGGTGGCGACGGTCAAGGCGTTCAGCGGCGAGGAGCGCGAGGTGGCGCGCCTCGAGGCCGAGAGCTCCAACTATCGCGAGACCAACGGGCGGGCGATCGCCCTGTCGAGCGCCTTCATCCCGTTGATCCGCATGGCGATCCTGGCCGGGTTCACCATGACGCTGCTCGTCGGTGGCAAGGCCGCCCTCGACGGGACCCTGGCCGTCGGCATGTACTCGGTGCTGGTGTTCATGACCCAACGGCTCCTGTGGCCGTTGACCGAGCTGGGCGAGATCCTCGACCTCTACCAGCGGGCGATGGCGAGCTGCCGCCGGATCTTCGGGCTGCTGGAGATGGAACCCCGGATCCGGCCCGGATCCCGCGACCTTCCCGTTCCGGTGCGGGGCGACGTGCGCTTCGACGACGTCACCTTCAGCTACCACCGCGCCGCGCCCGTGCCGACCGGGACCGCCCCGGACGAGGAGGCGCCGGGCCCGGCGTCGGGGAGCGACGACGTCGACCGCAACGTCCTGCGGGGGTTCTCGCTGCACGTGCCCGCGGGGGAGACCCACGCCATCGTCGGTTCGACCGGGTCGGGCAAGTCGACGGTGCTCAAGCTCCTCCTGCGGCTCTACGAACCGGACTCGGGCACGGTCACCCTGGACGACATCCCGGTCGCGGAGCTGACGTTCGCCTCGTTGCGGGGCAGCACCGGTCTGGTCCCCCAGGAGGTGTTCCTGTTCCACGGGAGCGTCGCGGACAACATCGCCTACGGCCGTCCCGACGCGACGCGTGATCAGATCGTCGCCGCGGCGGAGCTCGCCGAGGCCGACGCGTTCATCCGGGCGATGCCCCACGGCTACGACTCGATGGTGGGCGAGCGCGGCCAGAAGCTGTCGGGTGGTCAGCGCCAGCGACTCACCCTGGCCCGGGCGATCCTGCGCGACCCGGCGGTGCTCCTGCTCGACGAGGCCACCTCGGCCATCGACAACGAGACCGAGGCCGCCATCCAGGAGTCGCTGGCGCAGGTGTCGCTCGACCGGACGACGATCGTGATCGCCCACCGCCTGTCGACCATCCGCCACGCCCACCGGATCCACGTCATGGAGGCGGGGCGGATCGTCGAGGCGGGAACCCACGACGAGCTGCTCGACATCGGCGGCTTGTACGCCGCGCTGTGGCGGGTCCAGACCGGCGAGCTCGCCCCCCGCTGATCCGGGCCGCAGCCGCCCCATCGGAGCGCCCCGCGGGGAAATCTCGGCGATGGGATCGCGGTGGGTGAGCCGGGCGGTAGGTTCGAGGGGCGAAGGACCACGCGGAACAAGGGGGTTCCATGTCCACCACAGTCAGCACGCCGGACCAGACCGGGGTCGAGCCCCACGAGCTCGATCGGGTGGTCGTCCGATTCGCCGGTGACTCCGGCGACGGGATGCAGCTGGTCGGTGACCGCTTCACCGAGCTGTCGGCCATCTTCGGCAACGACCTGGCCACCCTTCCGAACTACCCGGCCGAGATCCGCGCCCCCGCCGGCACCGTGGCGGGGGTGTCGTCGTTCCAGGTCCACATCTCCGACAGCGACATCGTCACTCCGGGGGACTCGCCCAACGTGCTCGTCGCCATGAACCCGGCCGCGCTGCGGGCCAACGTCGCGGACCTGGCGCCCGGCTCGACGATCATCGTCAACTCCGACGCCTTCGACGAGCGCGACCTCGACAAGGCCGGCTACGCCGAGAACCCGCTCCTCGACGGGTCCCTGGCCCGCTTCACGCTGCACCAGGTGCCGATGACGTCGATCACCCTCGAGGCCACCGCCGAGCTGGGCGTCAAGCGCCGCGACGCCGAGCGGTCCAAGAACTTCTTCGCCCTCGGGCTGATCTGCTGGATGTACACCCGACCGATCCAGCCGCTGCTCGACTGGATCACCAACAAGTACGACGCCCGACCGCTGGTGCGCGACTCCAACCTGGCGGCGCTGCGGGCCGGACGGAACTTCGGCGAGACCGCCGAGCTGTTCGACCACCCGTACTCGGTCGCGCCGGCCCCGTTGCCGCCGGGCACCTACTCCAACGTCAACGGCAACACCGCGGTCGCCTGGGGTCTGGTGGCGGCCGGCCAGCTCTCGGGCCTGCGGGTCGTGTACGCCAGCTACCCGATCACTCCGGCGTCCGACATCCTCCACGAGCTCAGCCGGCGCAAGAACTTCGACGTGTGGACCATGCAGGCCGAGGACGAGATCGCGGCCGCGGCGATCGCGGTGGGCGCCGCGTTCGCCGGCACCCTCGCCGTGACCGGCACCTCGGGCCCGGGCCTCGACCTCAAGTCCGAGGCGATCGGACTGGCGATCAGCCTCGAGCTGCCGATGGTCATCGTCGACGTGCAGCGGGCCGGGCCGTCGACCGGCATGCCGACCAAGACCGAGCAGACCGACCTGCTGTCGGCCATCCACGGCCGTCACGGCGAGTCGCCGCTTCCGGTGGTGGCGGCCAAGTCGCCCGCGCACTGCTTCGACGCCGCCATCGAGGCCTCCCGACTGGCGCTGAAGTACCGCACCCCGGTCATCCTGCTGACCGACGGCTACCTGGCCAACGGTGCCGAACCGTGGCGGCTGCCGGAGATGGCCGACCTGCCCGACCTGTCGGTGGAGTTCGCCACCCGGACGAACCACACCGAACCCGACGGCCGTGAGACGTTCTGGCCCTACCTGCGGGACCCCGAGACCCTCACCCGGCCGTGGGCCGTCCCCGGCACCCCCGGGCTGCAGCACCGCATCGGCGGGATCGAGAAGCAGGACGGCTCGGGCAACATCAGCTACCAGCCCGACAACCACGAGCACATGGTCCGACTTCGCCAGGCTCGTGTCGATGACATCGCGGCCGACATCCCGGGCGTGATGCTCGACGAGGACGACGACGCCGAGCTGCTGGTCATCGGCTGGGGTTCGACATGGGGGGCGATCACCGCCGGTGTCCGTCGGGTCCGCCGTCAGGGTCGACGGGTCTCCCAGGCGCACCTCGTGCACGTGAACCCGCTGCCGCCGGACCTGGGGGATGTGCTGGCGCGGTACCCCAAGGTCCTGTGCCCCGAGCTCAACCTCGGTCAGATGACCGGCATCCTGCGGGACCGCTACCTGGCCGACGTGAGGAGCTTCACCAAGGTGTCGGGGTTGCCCTTCGGCGCCCATGAGATGGAAGAGCGGATGATCGCGGAGCTGGACCGATGAGCACGACGACCGACAGCACCACCAACGGCTCCGGGAGCGTCACCCCGGTCAAGCTGACCCGCAAGGACTTCATGTCCGACCAGGAGATGCGCTGGTGCCCGGGTTGTGGCGACTACGGCATCACCGCCGCGCTGCAGCTGCTTCTGCCCGACCTCGGGGTGCAGCCCCACGAGCTCGTCTTCATCTCCGGGATCGGCTGCGCAGCCCGCCTGCCGTACTACATGGACACCTACGGCATCCACTCGATCCACGGTCGGGCGCCGGCGATCGCCACGGGCGTGGCCCTGACCCGACCCGACCTGTCGGTGTGGGTGATCGGCGGCGACGGCGACATGCTCTCGATCGGCGCCAACCACCTGATCCACGCCCTGCGCCGCAACGTCGACCTCAAGATCCTGATGTTCAACAACCAGATCTACGGTCTGACCAAGGGCCAGTACTCACCGACCTCCGAGGTCGGCAAGGTCACCAAGTCGACGCCGTTCGGCTCGATCGACCAGCCGTTCAACCCGGTGTCGGTGGCGCTGGGGGCCGAGGCGTCGTTCGTCGCCCGCACCCACGAGGCGGACCGGGCCCACATGCAGGAGGTGTTCCGTCGTGCCTACGAGCACGAGGGCGCCGCGTTCATCGAGGTGTACCAGAACTGCAACGTCTTCAACGACGGCGCCTTCGACGACATCATGGCCAAGGACAACCGTGACGACATGATGATCCCGTTGCGTCACGGCGAGCCGGTCCGCTTCGGCGCCGAGGGTCAGCACGGCGTGTTCCAGAACGAGTACGCCGAGCTGTTCATCGGCGAGGTCGCCGAGCACGGCGAGGGCGCACTCGTCGTCCACGACGAGCACCGCCCCGACCCGACGCTCGCGTTCGCCCTGTCGCGGCTGGCGTTCGGGCCGCACTCGCCGACGCCCATCGGCATCTTCCGCGACGTGGGCCGGCCCCTCTACGAGGCCGAGGTGCAGGAGCAGGTCGAGGAGGCGATCGCGCAGCAGGGCCCGGGCGACCTGGCCGAGCTCATCCGTTCCGGCCCCACCTGGACCGTCACCTGAGCAGCGGCCGAGGGTGGCGATCCGCCGTGGGTGCTACTCGCGGTCCGCGCCCTCGACGTGGCCCGAGTCCTTGGCGCCCTTCGGCGGCTTGCCCTCGAGGAACTCGGCGGCCCCTTCGGCGACGTCGTGGAGCACCTGGCTGATCGACTCGGGCTTGCCGAGGGGCTTCGGGTCGATGTTCGCCTTCCCGTCCTTGGTCTCCTGGAAGTGGTGCTCGTGGGTCTCGTCGCTCATCGGTGTCTCCCGGTCGTCGGTGCTCCCCATCATGGCGCGGCTCGACTCCGTTCCGCGCGTCAAGGTGGACATCGCTCGGCTCCGGTTGCGTAGCCGTTACTGAGCCCGTCGGGCCGGGTTGCGACCAGACTCGCCCCATGGGCGGGACCTCGTTCGCAGCGGCACAGGTGGCGGGCGTCGCGACCGTGGTCGCGGTCCTGGCGACGGTGACGGCGGCGGCGGTCGTGGCGTTCGTCGCGGTCGAGCTGCGTCGGTCAGTGCCGCTCCGGGTGTCCGACACCCACCCCTGGATCTCCGGTTCTCCGGCCGAGGCCATCGTGGTGTCGGTCGAGTCGGGTGACGGGGTGCGCAACCACGTCACCGTGCGCTGCGTCGTCGAGTTCGCGGTCGTCACGGCCGAGGACCGGAACCCGTTCCCGTTCGTGGTCGACTGCCTCCTGCCCGCCGAGGTCGTCCCGTCCGCGGGTGACTGCTGGTCGGCCCGGGTCAACGCGACGTCACTCGGCCCGGTCGTCGTGGTCGCGCCGCCGGACGGTGGGTCGAGGGACTCGATCGGAGCCGAGATCGCTGCTGTGGAGCGGGATCGGCGTCACGACGCCGCCTGATCGATCCGAATACGGCTGGTGCCGGAGTCCTGCAGGAAGTCGTGCGGGAGCCCGACTGTCCCAGATCAGGGGTTGCCATCCTCGCAGTGTTAGGTATTCTGAACACCTATGGCGATGGCTTGCTCCTGCCACGGGATCCCAGACGGCGAGATCGTCGACGTGATCCGTCAGGGCGCGTGCTCGGTCGACGAGGTCACCGATGTCTGCCGCGCCGGCGGGAGCTGCGGATCCTGCGTCGGCACCATCGAGCTGCTGCTGACGCTCGAGCGCGCGCTCGACGCCGAGCCCGCGGCCTGAGCCCCTCCCGAACGGCCCAGCCCGACTGTCCCGCGCTCCGCGCCTCCCACTGCGCCCCGTCGGGCTCGTCCACGCCGGTGGGTAGAGTGGGCCGCGGCCACCAGAGGAGGATCAGCGTGCAGGGCAACCCGGAGATCATCGAGCTTCTGAACGACGTCATCACCGCCGAGCTCACGGCGATCAACCAGTACTTCGTGCACGCCAAGATGTGCGACAACTGGGGCTACAAGCGGCTGGCCGAGCACATCCGGGCCGAGTCGATCGACGAGATGCGCCACGCCGAGGCCCTGGTCGAGCGGGTCCTGTACTTCGACGGCTTCCCCAACCTCCAGCGCCTCAACCCGCTGCGGGTGGGCGAGTCGGTCGAGGAGCAGTTCCGCAACGACCTGGACCTGGAGTACGTGGCGGTGGAGCGGCTGAACAACGGCATCGCCGCCGCGGTCGCCGCCGGCGACAACGGCACCCGTCACCTGCTCGAGGAGATCCTCGTCTCCGAAGAGGAGCACATCGACTGGCTCGAGACGCAGCTGACCGCCATCGAGCAGGTCGGCCTCCAGCAGTACCTGGCCGAACAGCTCGGCTGACGTCGGGCCGTCCCGAGCCGGCCGCTACGGTCGGCTCCATGGAGATCTCCGGAAGTCGGGTCCTGCTCACCGGCGCCAGCGGTGGCCTGGGTGCCGCCATCGCACGCGACCTGTCCCGTCGGGGTGCCGATCTCGTCCTCACCGCCCGCCGCCGTGAGCTGCTCGACGCCCTGGCGGCCGAGACGCGTGGCCGGGTGGTCGTCGCCGATCTGGCCGTCCGGGCCGACGTCGAGGCCCTGATCGAGGAGTCCCGCGGGGTCGACGTGCTCGTGCTCAACGCCGGGGTCGGAGCGGACGTCGGGATCAGGAGCGAGACCGCCGAGCACGTCGACACCACGATCGACGTGAACCTGCGGGCCCCGATCGTCATGGCGGTCGCCTTCGCCCAGCACAAGCTCTCGGTCGGTGAGCTGGGTCAGATCGTGCTGGTCGGATCGCTGTCGGGGCTGGCCGCCACTCCCGACACCCGCATGTACAACGCCACCAAGTTCGGGCTGCGGGGCTTCGCCCACTCGCTGCGCCAGGACCTGGACGGATCGGGGATCGGGTTGACGCTGGTGTCGCCGGGGTTCATCCGCGACGCCGGCATGTTCGCCGAGGGCGGCATCGACCTGCCGCCGGGCGTGCGCACCAAGTCGCCCGCGGATGTGGCCGCCGGGGTGGTCAGGGCGATTGAGTCGAACCCGGCCGAGGTGTTCGTGTCGCCGGTCGAGTTGCGCCTGGCCGCCACGCTGGCCACGGTGGCCCCGGCGTTCAGCGCGGCGGTCCAGAAGCGTGCCGGCACCGCCCAGATGAAGTCCGGCAGCTGAGTCGACCGGACTCGACCGGCCGATCAGAGCCCGGACGCGCCACGGCCCCGGGCGTGACGCCCGGGGCCGTGGGGACTACCCGGTCAGGAACCGGTCAGGCCGGACCCGACTGGAACCCGTAGGTGTGGACTCCGTCGGCACCCGAGAACGTCTGGGAGAAGTTCTTGGTGCTTCCGAGCGTGAAGAAGCCACCACCCTGGATGTCCGGCGGGACATCAAGGACCGGGATGCTGATTGCGGGCACCGTGGTTGAGGCGAGCGCCGCGTCCATGATGCCGGCCAGGGTGCCGGTCGCTCCGATACCCACGTAGACGGCTCCGCCGAGGACGTCGTCACACAGGCCCAGACACGGCAGGTTGGACGCGAGCATCGCGAACGGGTTCGAGATGTTGCTGAACAACGCGT
>JACJWI010000006.1 GCA_020637215.1 Microthrixaceae bacterium
GCACGGTGCCGAGGTGGCTCACGTCGAACATGACCGCGGTCTGACGGCACAGCCGGTGCTCCTCGAGGGTCCCCGACGGGTAGGACACGGGCATGTCCCAGCCCCCGAACTCGACCATCCGCGCCCGCAGGGAGCGGTGCACGCCGTCGAGCGGCGAGGTGCGCACCGCCCGGCTCAGCCCGCGCCGGCGCCGGCAGCGCTGGGGTGGTGCGTCCGGTCCTCGGCGGTGGCGACGGGGAACAGCTCGACGATGCGGGCGTCGACCTCGTCCTTGACGCCCGAGAGGGCGAGCACGTTCAGCACGCCCTGGCCCTTGCGCAGCACGTCGATCAGCTCGTCGCCCGAGCGGACCAGCACGGTCGACGTCCCGCTGATGACGATGTTGGCCGAGCCGATGTCCTCGCCGAGGTGCTCGCGCACGTAGTCGAAGACCTGGCGGACCGACTCGAGTCGGATGCCGGCGTCGAGCAGGGACTTGATCACCTTCAGCTCGAGCAGGTCCGAGTAGGAGTAGCGGCGGCGGCTGCCGCTGCCCGCCGCGTCGGTGACCGACGGTCGCACCAGGTCGGTGCGGGCCCAGTAGTCGAGCTGGCGGTAGCTGATGCCGACGATCTCGGCGGCGCTGCGGCCGCTGTAGGAGACGTCGGAGGCGGAGTCGCCGGGCATGACAGTCATGTGATTCACCCTATCGCCGGGATGCCCGCGGGTGGGTGGACCGCACTCCCAGCTCAGCTGGCGAAGTCGTCCGGGGAGACGTTGTCGATGAAGTGGCGGAACTCCTCGACCACCTCGTCGTCGTCGACGTCCTCGTCGTCGACCTCCTCGACGAAGCCGGCCTCGTCGAGGACGGTCTCCTCGGAGAAGATGGGGCAGCCGGTGCGCACCGCCAGCGCCACCGCGTCGGAGGGGCGACTCGACACCGTCACCGGACCGTCCTCCGAGCTCAGGTGCAGGTCCGCGTAGTAGGTGGTCTCGCGCAGCTCGGTGATGACGACCCGTTCCAGGCTGGTGCCGAGGCCGTCGAGGACGTCGCAGAACAGGTCGTGGGTGAGCGGCCGGGGCGTGTCGACGCCCTCGAGCGCGAACGCGATGGCGGTCGCCTCGGGGTTGCCGATGAAGATCGCCAGCTGCCGTCGGCGGCCGGCGAGCTCGCGCAGGACCAGCACCGGCGTGTTGCTCGGCAGCTCGACGCGCACCGCGACCAACTCCAGTTCGATCACCGCGGCAGCTTACGTCAGCCGGTCCGATGCCAGTGGTGGCTCCCGGGGCTCACGGCAGCAGGTCGCTGCCCACCTCGCGCCGCAGCAGCGATCGGTGCAGCTCGGCGCCCAGCTCCGCCAGCTCGCCGGCCAGGGCCGCGGCGTTCTGCTGGGCCTGGGGGTTGCGCTGCTTGAGCAGCGGAACCGCCAGCTGCTCGACCATGCCGGCCTCGCGCTCGGCGGCGACCAGGTACATGCGCAGGTGACGGGGCTCGACGCCCAGTTCGGCGTAGCGGCTGGCCAGGCGGGCGACCTCGAGCGCGGCAGGGCCGTAGACCGGAGATCCCCCGCGGGGGACGGACTGGACCAGGCCGAACCTCTCGAGGTCGGCGAGCAGGGCTTCGCTGATGCCGACCTGGGCGCACAGCTCCCCGGCGCCGAGCGCGGTGTCGGCCGCCACCGGCTCGCGGGACGGACGCGTGCGCACCGGACGGTCCGACGTTCGGGCGCCACGGGGCTCGGCCCGCGACGCCGGTCGCGGGTCCTCCTGGAGGGCGGCCACGACGTCGGCCGGGGTCTCGTGCGGCGGACGCGCCGGTTCGGGCGGCTCGGATCCGGCGCCCTCGGCCGTCGCCAAGCGCGCCGGTGCGGGACGGCTCGACGGATCCGACGGTGTCGGGGCCGACGGCGTCGGGGATCCCCCACCGCCGGCAGCAGTGGCCGGCGCCGACGAGCGCACGGCGCCGACCGGATCAGCACCGGCCGGGACCGGGGCACGCTCGGCGGGCCGCGGTGGCTGGCGCGACGGTGTCGGAGGGCGAGGCGGGGCCGACGCGACCGCGGGGTGCGCCGGTGATCGCGGCGGCGTACCGGTCCCGGCATCGGGATCCGGACCGGCACCCTCGTCGGAGGCCTCGGGCTCGTCGTCCTCACCCACCGACGCGTCGATCGCCGCGGTGAACAGGGTCGGCTGGGATCCTCCGCCCGGGTCGTAGCGGTCGACGCCCTCGTCGAGCATCTTGCGGATGACCTTCAACGGGAGGAAGTGGTCGCGCTGCTGGCGCAGGATCCACTCGAGGCGGTCGACGTCCGACGCGGAGAACCGGCGGTAGCCCGACGCGGTCCGCTCCGGCTGGATGAGGCCCTGGCTCTCGAGGAAGCGGATCTTGGAGATCGTGACGTCGGGGAACTCCTCCTGGAGCAGCGACAGCACCTCGCCGATCGGCCGGTGCGCGGGGCGCACCGCAGTGGCCGCCGCGGCGTCGACCGGGGTGTGGACCGATGAGGTGAGCCCATCCGCGGTCACGCTCCTCCTCCCAGGGTGCCGATCACGAACACAAGACGGTACTTGCCCACCTGGACCTGTGCGCCTTCCCGCAACACCGCCTCCTCGACGCGGTCCCCGTCGAGGTAGGTGCCGTTGAGCGAGCCGACGTCGGCCAGCATGAACCGCCCGCCCTCGACTCGTCGGACCTCGGCGTGTCGGCGTGACACGGTGACGTCGTCGAGGAAGATCGTGCTGTCGGGGTGGCGTCCGATCGTCACGACGTCCTCGTCGAGGGCGTAGCGGGAACCCGCGGTGGGGCCCCGGATGACGACGAGCTGACCGACCTCGCCTGCGTCGGGGACGTCGACGCCGAGCACCGGGTAGGTACCGGTCGCGCTGTCGTCGGCCTCGGGGAGCTCGTTGCCGCACGCCGAGCAGAAGTTCGCGCCGGCCGCGTTGACGCTGCTGCAGACCGGGCAGAGCGGTCCGTCGGTCGTCTCGTCGGGGCCGGCGGCGTTCACGCCTCGGTGAGCTTCCGGTACGCGTCGGCGTCGAGCAGGGTCTCGACCGAACGGAGGTCGACGGGCTCGACGACGATCAGCCAGCCCGCGCCGTAGGGGTCGCTGTTGACCAGCTCCGGGGACACCTCCAGGTCGCCGTTGACCTCGACGACGACGCCCTGGACCGGGGCGTAGACCTCGGACACGGACTTGGTGGATTCGACCTCGCCGAAGGTGTCGCCCGCGCCGAACTCGGCGCCCACGTCGGGGGACTGCACGAAGACCACGTCGCCGAGCGCGTCCTGGGCGTAGTCGGTGATGCCGATGCGGAACCTGCCGTCCTCGACCCGGATCCACTCGTGGTCGGAGGAGTAGTAGAGGTCGTCGGGCACGTTCATGGGCCGCACGCTACCCGACGGCGGCACCCGCCCGTCCCGCTCAGCGCAGCATCTGGCGGATGCGCCGGGCGTACTCCTGGACGAGGGTGCGGGCTTCGGCGAGGGTGTCACCCTCGACCCACAGGTGGGTGATCGGCTCCTCGGGATCGGGCAGCACCAGCACCCACCCGGTGGCGTGGTGCACCTTGATCCCGTCGATCAGGTCGACGTCGCGCCCGTGGGTCTGCTCGACCAGGCTGCGCATGACGGTGCCCTTCTGCTCCCACGGGGTCACCACCGCCTCGTGCAGCAGGTGGGCGACAGGGGCCGCGGCGCGGACTTCCGACAGCTGCACCTGGCGCGCCGCGAGCAGGTCCAGCATCTTCAGCAGTCCTCCCGCCGCGTCGAACGCCGGGAGGAACCCGGGCAGGATCACACCGCCCTCGCGGTTGGCACCGAAGCCCACCCCGGGCTCCGACGCGGCCTCCATCAGCGCCGCGGTCGACGTCTTGGTCCACCGGACGTGGTACCCCCGGTCGGCCACGATCTGCGCGGCGGCACGCGGGGCGGTGACCGGCAGCGCGACCGAGTCGCCGAGCAGCCGATCGCAGACCAGGTCGAGGAAGCAGAACAGCATCTCGTCGTCGGTGAGGACCGTGCCGGTGTCGTCGACCAGCGCCAGCGTCTCTCCCGACGGGTCGAGCACGGCGCCGAGGTCCGCTCCGGAGGCCCGGACCAGCTCGGCCACCCCCGCCGCGTGACGGTCCCGCTCGAAGGACAGCGCGCCGCTCGTCGACGCGAACGGGTTGAGGGCCAGCACCTCGGCGCTGAGCTTGGACAGCACGTTGGGCATGGCGAAGCTGGTCGAGCCGTAGGAATAATCGATCACGACCTTGAAGCGCCGATCCGCGACGGCCTTGACGTCGATGGTCTGCTCGAGCGCGACCGCGTACTGCTCGAGCGCCCGGGGCACCAGGTCGATGTCGCCGATGTCGGCCGGGCGCACCCGACGGAAGTCCTCCCGGCCGAAGAGCCGTTCGATCTTGCGCTGCTGCTCCTCGGTGATGTCGACCCCGTCGGTGTCGAAGAACCGGATGACGACCGCGTCGGGGTCCTCGGGGCTGAGGCGCAACGACACCGCGCCTCCGACGGCGACGCCGCGGCAGTGGAACCGGGTCAGCGGGACGCTGGCGACCTCGAGGTCCATGACGTTGACGCCACCCGCGTTGAGTCCCGACATCATCGCCCGCTTGAGCATGCGCGCCGAGCGGCTGGAGTCGCGTGACACCACCACCGTGGTGTTGCGCTTGAGCGACGTGGCGTACGCGAGCGCCACCTTGGCCGCCAGCTCCGAGGTGATGTCGACGTTGGCCAGGCCGGTGACGCCGCCACGGCCGAACAGGCTGCGGGCGCCACGGGACTCCCAGATCAACGACGTGTTGACCACCGCTCCGCCCTCGACGGTCTTGAACGGGTACACCTTGACGTCGGTCGAGATGACGGCGTCCTCCCCGACGAAGACCTCGTCGCCGAGCACCACGCCCTCCTCACAACGGGCGTTGCGACGCAGATCCGCGGCGCGGCCCACCACGGTGCCGCGCAGCTTGACGCTCTCGCCCAGGTAGGCGTTCTCGTGCACGACGGTGCGTTCGAGCTCCGCGCCGGAGCGGACCCGCACGCCCTGACCCAGCACCGTGTACTCCCCCAGCCGCGCCCCGGCGTCGACGAAGCAGTTGTCGCCGACGACCGCGGGACCGGTGAGGACTGCATCGGGGTGCACCTCGGCGCCCTCGGCGATGAAGACGCCGTCGGACACCTCGAAGCCCGGGATGCCCACCTGCACCCGGCCGTCGAGGATGTCCTTGTGGGCCCGGACGTAGGCGGGAAGGGTGCCGACGTCCTCCCAGTAGCCGTCGAGCACCGCACCGACGAGCTTCTCGCCGTCGTCGAGCAGCGCCGGGAACACATCGCCGGAGAAGTCGACCGAGATGTCCGCGGCGATGTAGTCGAACACCTTGGGCTCGAGAACGTAGATGCCGGAGTTGATCGTGTCGGAGAACACCTGGCCCCAGGTCGGCTTCTCCAGGAATCGCTCGATGGTGCCGTCGTCGCGGGTGATGACGATGCCGTACTCGAGCGGGTTCTCGACCCGGACCAGACCGATGGTCGCCAGGGCCTCCTGCTCGCGGTGGGCCTGGATGACCGCCCCTAGGTCGACGTCGGTGAGCACGTCGCCGGAGATGACCAGGAACGTGTCGTCGAGCTCGTCCATGGCGTTGCGCACCGACCCGGCGGTACCGAGCGGCGTCTCCTCGGACGCGTACGACATCTTCACGCCGAACTCCGAGCCGTCGCCGAAGTAGTTGCGGATGTTGTTGGCCATGAAGGCCACGGTCACGACGATGTCGTCGATGCCGTGGCGGACCAGCAGGTCGATGATGTGCTCCATCATCGGCCGGTTGACCAGCGGGAGCATCGGCTTGGGGCTGTTGGAGGTCAGGGGGCGCAGCCGGGTGCCCTCACCGCCTGCCATGATCACGGCCTTCACGGGACCTCACCGTCCTTCGCGGGACCGTCCGACGAGGGACGGTCGGTTGGCCATGACGCTATCGCCCAGACCGCCGCGTCCGGCACGGTTCGGCGGGTTCGGAGCGCGGGCGGGCTCAGATGCCGGCCGCGGCCCGGTGGCGGGCGGCCCGACCTTCGCGCAGGGCCCGGACCCCGGCGGGGAAGTAACCGACGAAGGCGATCATGGCGAACACCAGGCCCGGCACCGCCGCGCACCAGGCCACCAGCTCGAAGAAGCTCGACCAGGCCTCGGGGATGCCCTCGTCGCTGGCGGCCAGGAACGCCGGGAAGGCGATCATGATGCCGAAGGTCCCCGCCTTGCCCCACCAGGTCACGTCCATGCGCTTGGCGCCGAGCGCCATGATCGACACCACCCAGATCGACAGGATCACCTCGCGGGCCACGACGACCAGCCCGAACCAGAGCGGGCAGCCGTCGACCACGATGATCGACACCACCCCGACGATCAGCAGCAACCGGTCGACGGTCGGGTCGAACGCCTTGCCGAAGTTCGACACCTGGTTCAGGTGCCGCGCCGCGTAGCCGTCGACCCAGTCGGTGGCGCCGAGCACGCCGAGCAGGATCGCGGCCCCCAGGCGGGCGTCGCGGACGAACAGCAGGTACAGGAACACAGGGATGCACAGCAGCCGCACCAGCGTGATCAGGTTGGGCAGGGTCGCCAGTCGATCCCCCGACGGCTCGACACCCGGGGCCCCGCCACCGCCGGTCTCGGCTGCCGGGCCCACCCCCGCGGTCGTGTCGGACATGGTCGGCATCGTAGGGCGCGGCAGTGCCTAGTCTCGGTCCATGACCGAGCAGCCCACCCCGTCGGTGTTCACCATGATCATCCGCGGCGACATCCCCGGCCGCTTCGTGTGGCGCGACGACGACGTCGTGGCGTTCCTGACCATCGGCCCGATCCGGCCGGGTCACACCCTCGTCGTGCCGGTCGAGCAGATCGACCACTGGACCGACGTCCCCGCGGATCTGTGGGTCCGCATCGGCGAGGTGCAGCAGACGGTCGGACGGGCGCTGATGGACGCTTTCTCACCGGTGCGGGTCGGGTCGATCATCGCCGGGCTCGAGGTGCCGCACTGCCACGTGCACCTGATCCCGATCGACGCCGAGAGCGACCTGAGCTTCGCCAACGTCGACCCCGACCCGGACCCGGCCGCGCTCGACGCCGCCGCCGAGAGGATCCGCGGCGCCCTGCGCGCCGCCGGTCACGGCGCCCACGTCCCCGGCTGACCCCCGATCCGATCCCCGACCCGGCTCAGAGGAGTCGGCCGTCGTCGAGGACGGGGTCGACCTCGTCGGCGAGGTGCTCACCCTTGTTGCGGACGTTGTTCACGTCGGTCGACACCGGGTGCATGGTGATCAGGCGGTCGGGGGCCGGGACGAGCAGCCGTCCGAGCATCTCGGTGTCGGTGTTGTCCGGCGACAGCCACGACTCCCACTCCGAGGGGGCCAGGATGATCGGCATCCGGTCGTGGATGGCGCTCATCGCCGTGTTGGCGGCGCCGGTGATGATCGTCGTCGAGCGAACCGTCACCTCCTCTCCGTCGGGACCGGGGCCCTTCCACTGCTCCCACAGCCCCGCGAAGGCGTACGGCTCGCCGTCGGGGCGGTGGATGAAGTACGGCTGCTTGCGCTTCTGGCCCGGCGGCGGCGCCTTCCACTCGTAGAAGCCGTCGACGGGGACGATGCAGCGCTTGTGGGCGAAGGCGTGGCGGAACGCCGGCTTGGTCGCCACCGACTCGGCCCGGGCGTTGATCATGCGGTTGCCGATCGACAGGTCCTTGGCCCAGCGGGGAACGAGCCCCCAGTGGAAGGTGTCGAGACGACGGGTCGCGCCGTCCCGGTACACCACGAACACGTCGGTGGTCGGCGCGGTGTTGAAGTTGGCCCGGTGCTCGAGCGCCTGCTCGGAGGTCTCGTCGACGTCGAAGTACCGGGCGATCTCGTCGGGAGGAGATGAGGACACGAAGCGACCGCACACGGCGATCAGGGTACGCGGCCGCTGCGACAGGGGCCGGTAGCGTGCGGGCGCCATGGACGACCTCGGAGACGCTCCGGCCACCACGCCGCTGCTGTCGGTGGTGACTCCCACCTTCAACGAGTCCGAGAACCTGCCGATCCTCGTCGAGGAGCTCCACGCCGCCCTGGACGGCATCGACCACGAGATCGTCGTCGCCGACGACGACAGCCCCGACGGGACCTGGCGGGTCGCCGAGGAGATCGCCCGCACCGACCCCTCCGTGCGGGTCATGCGGCGCTTCCACGACAAGGGCCTGTCGGCCGCCGTGCTCGACGGCATGTCGATCGCCCGCGGCGAGTACCTGGCGGTGATCGACGCCGACCTGCAACACGACCCCACCGCCCTGCCCGCCATGCTCGACGAGCTCCGCTCCGGGGCGGACGTCTGCGTCGGGTCCCGGGCCACCGAGGGCGGCGGCTACGGCGACTGGTCGGCGTCGCGGCGGTTCGTGTCCTGGGTCGCCACGCTGATCGCCCGGGTCCTGCTGCGGGTGCCGGTGTCGGACCCGATGAGCGGGTTCTTCATGATCTCCGAGTCCGCCTACGCCCGCGCCGCGCCGAGCATCAACCCCCGCGGGTTCAAGATCCTGCTCGAGTTCATCGGGCGCAACCGGGACCTCCGCGTCGCCGAGGTCGGCTACACGTTCCGGACCCGCACCCACGGCGAGACCAAGCTCAACGGCTCGGTGATCCGCTCCTACCTGCTCGGCGTCGCCGAGCTCCGACTCGGCCGCCAGGTCGACCCCGTCTTCCTGCTCTACGTGCTGGTCGGCCTGGTCGGCCTCGGGGTCAACTCCCTGGTGTTCACCGTCGCCGAGGCCGCCGGAGTGCCGACGATCACCACCGGCCTCAACGACGCCATCGACCCGATCGAGGGGTCCTTCGCCCTGAGCGTCATGGTGTCGATCCTGGTCCTGTTCGTGCTGAACAACGAGTTCACGTTCTGGGAGGAGCGCTACCGGGGCTGGAAGTTGGCCCCCGCGTTCGGGGTGTTCTTCCTGATGTCGCTCATCGGGACCCTGGTGCACGTGGCGGTGTTCAAGTACCTCCAGAGCATCGGGTTCCTGCTCTCGGTGCTGGGCGCCGACTGGTCCCGAGTCGCCCAGAACCTGATCGGTGCGGTCGTCGCGCTCATCGTCAACTGGTACCTGAACTCGACGTATCTGTGGCGCCGCCGACAGCGGTGAAGGTCACGCCGCTCCGGGCCGCGGGCGGCGCCGGTGGAGAAGTACCGTCCCAGGGGTGCCGGAACCGATGACCACACCGCCCCCGAAGCTCCGGGCCCGACCCCGGCGCTCCGGCCGGCCCGCCCGGTCCGCAGCGTTCGTCGCCATGGCCGCCGTTGCCGTGCTGGCCGTCGTGGGTGCCGTCGCGTGCAGCAGCGACGACGACGCGACACCCCGGCCGTCGGTGTCGGGCGCGTCCACCGCGGCCCCGACGACCGCGAGCACCACCACGACCGAGGCCTCGATCGCTCCGGTGCCCTCCCCGGGCTGCCGCAACCGTGGGGGTGTGCCCGCGGTGACCGACCAGCGGCGCGAGATCGACGTCGACGGCACCACCCGCTGGTACCTGCTGACCACGCCGGGACCCGCCGCGACATCCTCTTCCTCCACCTCCGCCTCAGGTGCCGCCGAGCCGGATCCGCTGCCGCTGCTGCTCGACTTCCACGGCCTGGCCGAAGGCGCCGAGGTCCACACCCGGATGAGCGGCTTCGACGAGATCGCCGGGCGGGAGCGGTTCGTGGTGGCCTACCCCAACGGCACCGGGACGCCGGTGCACTGGGCGGTCGAGACCGAGGGCAACCCCGACCTGGACTTCACCGATCAGCTGATCGACGCGCTCGGCTCCGAGCTGTGCCTGGACATGTCCCGGGTGTACTCCACCGGCCTGTCCAACGGAGCCATCTTCTCGTCGCTGCTGGGCTGCGTGCGTGCCGAACGTATCGCTGCCATCGCGCCGGTGGCCGGCGTGCAGTACCCCGACGGCTGCCAGACCGACCGACCGGTCCCGGTGCTGGCCGTGCACGGCACCGCGGACCCGATCCTGCAGTTCAACGGCGGGGTCGGAGGGTTCCTCGCCGGTGAGGACCCGCCGGAGGAGAGCTCCGGAGGTGGTCCCGACGGCTCGGCCTCGTCGAGCTCCATCGCCGGGGTCGACATCGACGGACCGGGCTACCCGGAGGCGGTCCGGAAGTGGGCCGCCCACAACGGGTGCCGCCCGAAGCCCGCCGACACCGAACCGGTCCCCGACGTGACCCTGCGCACCTACGACTGCCCTCCCGGCGGAGAGGTCGAGTTCTACGTCGTGCACGGCGGCGGGCACTCCTGGCCCGGCAGCGCCTTCAGCGAAACGATCGAGATGGTGGTCGGCCCGACCAACATGGCACTGCCCGCCAGCCAGCTGATCTGGGACTTCCTCAGCGCCCAGCGACTACCCGCGCCCTGAGCGCAGGTCCTCGGCTCCCTCCAGGTACCCGGACGCGGAACGGCCGGCGGGACGCACCCGCCGGCCGGATCCGGATGTCGACCAGGGATCAGCCCTGACCGACGTTGGCGAGCTCCTTGGTGCAGTCGGTCAGCGCCGTGGCGAGCTTCGGGTCCTTGATGACCTCGGAGGTCAGGTCCTGGGCCTGCTGGCTGAGGGCCTGAGCGTCCTTGGCGGCCTCCTGGGCCAGGTCGGTGTCACGATCGGCGATCGCCTTCTTGGACTTCTCGGCCAGCGCCTTGGCGTCGTCGCAGAACTTGTCGACCTTGGCGTTGCCGGTCGACGACGAGCTGCCCGAGTCCGACGAACCCGAGTCCGACGAACCCGAATCCGAGGACTGGCTGCTGGAATCGGACTTGGAGCCGCTGTCGGCGGAGTCGTCGCCGCCGCAGCCGACCAGGAGGATCGCCGGCACGGCCAGTGCGGCGATCAGAGCCGTTACACGCTTCATGTTGTCCCTCGCTGTCGGTTGGGTCGACGCCCGGGGGTGGGCGCCGGAGCGGGGTTCATTCTTATCGGCTCCCCCCGCCATCGCGGCGCATGCCCACCGACGACCCGTTCTGTAGTGCGAGATCCAGGCGTTCGCCTGGATCTCGCACTACAGAACGGCGGTTCGGTGGGGGCCGGTATGGTCGCCGGCGTGAAGCGCCAGGACAAGGCCGACCGCATCGGGGAGGTCCTCGACGACCTCTACCCCGATCCGCCCATCCCGCTCGACCACACCGATCCGTACACACTGCTGGTCGCCGTTGCGCTCTCGGCGCAGACCACCGACAAGAAGGTCAACGAGGTCACCCCGGCGCTGTTCGCCGAGGCGTCCACGCCCGAGGACATGGTCGCGCTCGGGCCGGACCGCATCCTGGAGCTGATCCGCGAGATCGGCCTGGCGCCGACCAAGGCCCGGAACCTGTGGCTGGCCGCGGATCGCATCGTCGAGTCCGGCGGCGAGGTGCGGCCCGATTGGGACTTCCTCGAATCACTGCCCGGGGTCGGCCACAAGACCGCCAGCGTCGTCATGTCCCAGGCCTTCGGCGTCCCCGCCTTCCCCGTCGACACCCACATCCACCGCCTGGCCGGACGGTGGGGCCTGTCGTCGGCGGTCAACGTGGAGCGAACCGAACGGGACCTCAAGGCGGTGTTCCCGATCGACACCTGGAACGTACGCCACCTCCAGATCATCTACTTCGGCCGCGAGCACTGCCCGGCCCGCCACCACGACCTCACCACCTGTCCGATCTGCTCGTGGGCGGCCACCAAGCGGCGCATCGCCGAGGAGTCCGACCCCTCCCCCACCGGCCGTCGGAGGTGACCAAGGTCCCGGGCCCGTCCGCGGAGCCGGGGGCTACCGTCGGTTCGATGAGCGAGAACCGATGGTTGCAGATGCTCGAGGCCAACCCCGGGCACTCCGACTGGTACATCGAGCGCTTCAAGGCGATGGCGGCCGAAGGCCGGGACCTCGACGGTGAGGCCCGACTGATCGACGCCATGGCCGGCCGCGGCGCCCGGATCCTCGACGCCGGTTGCGGTCCGGGTCGGGTCGGCGGACGCCTTGCGGTGCTCGGCCACACCGTGGTGGGCGTCGACCTGGACCCGGCCCTGATCGACGAGGCCCGCTCGGTGCATCCGGGCGCGACGTGGCGCGTCGGTGACCTGAGCGAGCTCGACCTGGGCGACCTGGACCCGTTCGACCTGATCGTCAACGCCGGCAACGTCATGACGTTCCTCGACCCGGCCACCCGGCGTGAGGTGCTGCGGCGGATGGGAGCACACCTGGCCGCGGACGGCCGTCTGGTCGTCGGGTTCGGAGCGGGACGCGACTACGACTTCGACGAGTTCTTCGCCGACGTCGACGCCGTCGGCCTGGCCGTCGAGCTGCGCCTGGCGACCTGGGACCTGCGTCCGTTCGGACCGGGGTCCGACTTCCTCGTCGCCGTCCTCGTCCGGGGGTCCTGACCCCCGGCGCACTCCGGTGGCGCCGACCGCCACGGCCGCACGCGACAATGGTCCGCAGTGGGGGCGCGCTCCCCCGTCGGCCCGGGAAGGTCTCGCGGGTCACCACTCTCGGACCGGGAGGCGACCGATGAGCTCCGCTTCGCTGCACCACGTGGCGTTCGCCTGCAAGGACCCCGAGGCGACCCGGCACTTCTACGAGGACCTCATGGGGTTCCCGCTGGTGCACACCGAGGTCGCCCCCGTCGAGAAGGGCTTCATCCGCCACTTCTTCTTCGCCCTCGACGACGGCAGCTGCATCGCGTTCTTCGACCTCCACGACGCGGGCGAGAAGCCCGGATGGTCCACCGAGATCGCCACCGGGCTCGGTCTGCCGCTGTGGTGCAACCACCTGGCGCTGCGGGCGGACGAGACCAAGCAGGCCGAGGTGCGCGACCGGGTCGAGGCCGACGACAGCGACGTCCTGATGGTCCTCGACCACGACTGGTGCGAGTCGCACTACTACCTGGACCCCAACGGAATCCTGATCGAGCTGTGCCGCGACACGCCCGGCATGCCCACCGACGCCGCCCGGGCCCGCGAGCTGCTCACCGCGATGCCCGAGGCGGGCACGCCGCAGGCCGAGTCCCGACTCGTCGACCACTCCCGGTGAGCGTCGAGCGCACCTTCGTCGGACTGCCGTCGCCGGGCTTCGGCCGCTTCGGTGCCGGCGGCCACCCGTGCCAGGGCGTCTACCACACCCCCGCGGGGGTCCGGCCCGAGGTGGCGTTCATCGCGTCGCACTACAACATCGACTTCTCCGAGCACTACCTGGCCGACCTCCTCGCCGGGCACGGCTTCGGGTTCCTCGGTTGGAACACCCGCTTCCGCGGCGACGAAGCCCACTTCCTGCTCGATCACGCCCTCGCGGACGTGGGCGTCGGCGTGCGGTGGCTGCGCGAACAGGCCGGGGTCTCCCGGGTGGTGCTGCTCGGCAACTCCGGCGGCGGTTCGCTCATGGCCGCCTACCAGTCCCAGGCGGTCGACCCCAACGTGACCCCGCTGCCGGGGATGCGTCCTGCCGCGGGCATCGACGACCTCATCGCCGCCGACGCCTACGTGTCGCTCGCCGCCCATCCCGGCCGACCCGACGTGCTCACCGCGTGGATGGACGCGGCGGTGACCGACGAGACCGACCCGACCGCGACCGACCCGACCCTCGACCTGTGGAACCCCCAGAACGGTCCGCCGTTCTCGGCCGAGTTCGTCGCTCGCTATCGGGCCGCGCAGGAGGCCCGCAACCAGCGGATCACCGACTGGTGTCGGGACGAGCTCGATCGACTGGCCGCCGCGGGGATCGGCGACCGGCTGTTCACGACCTCCCGCCTGTGGGCCGACCCGCGCACCGTCGACCCCACCCTCGAGCCCACCGCCCGGCGAGCGAACCGGTGCTACCTGGGCGATCCCCGCCGGGCCAACTACGGGACCTGGGGCGTCGGGCAGTGCAGCTCGCTGCGCACATGGTTGTCGATGTGGAGCCTGGAGACCTCGCAGTGCCGGGCCGAGCCCCACCTGGCCCGGATCACGGTCCCTTCGCTGGTGATCAACGCGGACGCCGACACCGGCGTCTTCCCGAGCGACGCCCGGACGATCCTCGACGCCATCGGCACCGCCGACAAGCAGCTCGTCGAGGTGGCCGGCGACCACTACCTGATCGAGCCGGACGACGCCCGTCCCCGGACCGCGGCGCTCATCGCGGACTGGGTCGCCGGCGCTCTCGGGTGACCGCCGGGACCGAGCTGCCGGCCGCGATCCGTCGCGGTCTGAACGCCCTCGGACTGCTGGCCGAGGGCGACGGCGTGAGCGGTGTCCCGCTGACCGGCGGGGTCTCGTCGGACATCTGGCGGGTCGACCTCGCCACCGGCCCCGTGGTGGCCAAGCGAGCCCTCGAGCGTCTGCGGGTCGAGGCCACATGGATCGTCCCGACCTCGCGCACCGCGCACGAGGCGGCCTGGCTGCGGGACGCGGCTCGGGCCGTTCCCGCCCTGGTGCCCCGAGCGCTCGGCTACGACGCCGCGTCGGGTGTCCTCGTCCTCGAGTGGCTGGACCCGGCCCGGTTCGGCAACTGGAAGGCGCAGCTGGCCGCCGGTCCGCTCACCGACGACGTCGGCGCCGGGGTGGCGGCCGCGTTGGGCGACCGGCTCGGTGCCGTGCACGCCGCCATGTCCGACCCGGTCCGTGACGCCGCTGCGTTCGCGGCCGGCGACCTGTTCGGAGCACTGCGCCTGGACCCCTACCTCCGGGTGACCGCGGGGGCGCACCCCGACATGGCCGGCCGGCTCGACGATCTGGCCGAGCGGACCTCCGCCACCGGTCGCACGGTGATCCACGGCGACGTCAGCCCCAAGAACGTGCTGGTGGGACCCGACGGTCCGGTGCTGGTCGACGCCGAGTGCGCGACCTGGGGCGACCCGGCCTTCGACGTCGCGTTCTGCCTCAACCACCTCCTGCTGAAGGGCCTGTGGCACCCCGACGATGCAGCCGTGCTGGCTCGGGCCGCCGATGCACTGGTCGCCGGGTACCGCAGCCACGTCGCCTGGGAGGACCCCGACAAGTTGGACGAGCGGGTGGCCACGCTGGTCCCGGCACTGGCGTTGGCCCGCGTGGACGGGGCATCGCCGGTCGAGTACCTCGACGACGCGCAGCGCGACGACGTACGCCACCGGGCCCGCACCCTGTTGATCGACACCCCCGCCACGGTGGCCGACCTGCTGACCCGCTGGTTCCACTCCCCCTGACCGTTCTGTAGTGCGAGATCCACACGTTCGCCTGGATCTCGCACTACAGAACGGGTGGGCGGATCCACACGTCCCCGCCATCCACACCGAAGGACTCCATGAACGACGCGACCATCACCGCCGTCACCGGCCACCGCCGCTGGGACTCCCGCGGTCGACCCACCGTCGAGGCGGTCGTCACCACCACGAGCGGTACCGGCCGGGCTCTCGCCCCGGCGGGCGCCTCCACCGGCTCGGGCGAGGCGCTCGACCTGCGCGACGGCGGCGACCGCTTCGACGGGCTCGACGTGACCACCGCGGTGAGCAACATTTCGGAGCGGATCGCTCCGGCCCTGATCGGCCTCGACGCGGCGGACCAGACCACCGTCGACGCCGCCCTCGAGAGCCTCGATCCCTCCGTCGGGTTCTCGGAGTTGGGCGGCAACGCCGTGGTCGCGGTCTCGCTCGCCAACGCCCACGCCGCAGCCGCGAGCCGGGGCGAACCGCTCTGGCGGACGGTGCTGGGCCCGGGGGTCGAGATCGCCGGCACGGTGGCGCTGCCGGTGCCCGAGATCCAGATCTTCGGCGGCGGCGCGCATGCCCACCGTCGCATCGACATCCAGGACCTGATGGTCGTCCCCCGGGGTGCGACCACCTTCGCCCAGGCGCTCGACTGGACCGCCGAGATCTACCGCGCCGCCGGACGCTGGATGGACGACCGCGGCCTGCGGATGGGAGTGGCCGACGAAGGCGGCTGGTGGCCGGCGCTCGACACCAACCAGCAGGCGCTCGACGCCCTGACCGCGGCGATCGAAGCCGCCGGGCTCGAGCCGGTCACCCAGGTCGGCATCGCCCTCGACATCGCCGCCAGCCAGTTCGGCCGGAACGGCCGCTACCGCCTGGGCCGGGAGGAACGGGAGCTCGACACCGCTGCGATGATCGACCTGCTCGTCTCGTGGGTCGACCGCTACCCGATCGTGTCGGTCGAGGACCCCGTCGCCGAGGACGACCCGGCCGGGATGGCGGCGTTCACCGCGGCGACGGGTGAGCGCATCCAGGTGGTCGGCGATGACTTCCTGGTCACCGACGCCGACCGGGTCGCACGGGCCGCCGAGGACCGCAGCGCCAACACGGTGCTGATCAAGCCCAACCAGGCCGGGACGCTCACCCGGGCCCGCGCCGCGCTCGACGCCGCGCACGCCCGGGGCCTGCAGACGATCGTGTCGGCCCGATCCGGCGAGACCGAGGACGTGTCGGTCGCACACCTCGCCGTCGGCTGGGGGTCGAACGGCGTCAAGGTCGGGTCGATCACCCGCGGCGAACGCACCGCCAAGTGGAACGAGATGCTGCGCATCGAGGAGTCGCTCGGCGACCGGGCCCGGGGGTTGCGGCGATGAGGCTGGCCCGGATCGCCACCCACGACGGCGCCCACCTGGCGGTCGTCGAGGGCACACTCTCCGACGACCCTGCCCTCGACGGGCTCACCGTCGTCGACATCACCGCCGTCGAGGCGACCTTCGGAGACGACGTCGTCGCCGTGCTCGCCGCCGGCGACGCCGGCCGCGACGCCGTGACCGCCGCGCTCGCCGCCTCCCCGGCCTCGGCACGACGGCCGCTCGCGGAGGCTCGGCTCCTGGCCCCCGTGCCGCGGCCGCCGAAGTTCCTGGCCATCGGGTTCAACTTCCGCGGCCACGAGGCCGACGCCGGCGCCGCTCCCCCGGCCTTCCCGCTGTTCTTCAACAAGCAGACGACCTGCGTGACCGGCCCGACCGATCCGATCCAGGCCCCGCCGAGCTCGACCCAGCTCGACTACGAGGGCGAGCTGGTGATGGTGATCGGCCGGCGCTGCCGACACGTCCCCGCCGATCGGGCAGCCGAGGTGGTGGGCGGCTACCTGGTCGGCAACGACGTCTCGGCCCGGGACTGGCAACGCCGCTCCCCCACCGTCACCCTCGGCAAGTCCTTCGACGCCACCGCCCCGACCGGTCCGTGGGTCACCACCGCGGACGACGTCGAGGACCCCCATGACCTGCGGATCCGCACCTGGGTCAACGGCGAGCAGGTCCAGGACGGCCGGACCGCCGACATGATCACCGACTGCTGGGCGCAGATCGCGCTGCTCAGCTCGGTGTTCACCCTCGAACCCGGCGACCTCATCTCCACCGGCACCCCGCCCGGCGCCGCCCAGCAGTCCGCCGATCCCCGGTGGCTGCGCCCCGGCGACCGGGTGAGCGTCGCCGTCGACGGCCTGGGGCTCATCGACAACGAGGTGGTCGCGGCGCCGGAGACGACGGTGATCGACCCGCACCGCCGGTGGCCGCCGAGCGGCCCGTCCCCTCAGCGAGGTTCCCGATGACCCGCCCGACGATCGTGCTCACCGACCGGGGCTGGGACGACGCCGACATCGAACGGCAGCTCTGCGACGACGCCGGCTACGACCTCGTCGACGTTCAGGAACCGGCCGGCGAGGACGCCCTCGTGCGGGCGGTCACCGAGGCCGACCCGGTGGGGATCCTGTTCTGCTGGGCGCCGGTGACGGCCCGGGTGCTCGCCGCTGCACCCCGGTTGGCCGTCGCGTCCCGCCTGGGAGTCGGCCTGGACAACATCGACCTTCCCGAGGCGGCCCGCCGGAACCTGACCGTCACCCGGGTGCCCGACTACTGCGTCGAGGAGGTGTCGGACCACGTCGTCGCGCTCGTCCACAACTGGGCGCGGGGAGTCACGGCGTTCGACCGCGACGTCCGCGACGGCCGCTGGCGGCCAGGGATGCGGGACCTGCGGCGGGTGCGCGACCTGACCGTCGGCGTGTGGGGCCTGGGGGCGATCGGCTCGGCCACCGCGGCCAAGTTCGCGGCGTTGGGCTGCACCGTGGTCGGCCACAACCGCTCGGTGGTCGACCCGCCGGCCGGGGTCGAGGTGGTGTCACCGGCGGACCTGCTGGCCCGGAGCGACGTCGTCAGCCTCCACGTCCCGGCCGTTGCCGGAGCCGGGCCGCTGATCGGGGCGACCGAGCTGGCGGCCATGCGGCCCGGGTCGTTGCTGGTCAACACGTCCCGCGGCGCCCTGGTCGACACCGACGCCCTGGTGTCGGCGCTGCGCACCGGGTCACCCGGCGCGGCCGCGCTCGACGTCCTGCCGGCCGAGCCCGAGGTGCCCGAGGTGCTGCGAGCCGCGATGACCGGCCCCGACGCCGTGGACGTGACGATCACGCCGCATGTGGCGTTCTCGTCCACAGCGTCGGTGACCGAGCTGCGGGTCCGGGCCACCGAGGACCTGCTGCGGGTGCTGCGCGGGGAGCCGCCCCGGGACCCGGTTCCCCTTCCGTCACCCTGAGAACTGGGGCTCCGGGTCAGGAACCGAACATCCAGCTCTCGGCGAAGATCGGGGCCGGGGGCGCTCCCTGGTCGGTCCCGCTGATCTCGACGCGGACCACCGTTCCCGCCACGTCGAGCGCGGCAGGCAGACGGCTGGTCTCCGGCGTGGTGATGACGTCCGGGGCCGGGGTCATCGACGCCTCGAGCTGCCACGCCCCACCCACGAGGCGGTAGGCCCCGAGGACACCGACGTTCGATGTGCCGGTCGACGCCGGGCTGGGCCGCGCCACGAATCGGGCCAGGGTGACCAGCAGGCCGTCGTCGAGCGCCACCTGACGGCCGAAGTAGGTGCCGTGGCCGATGTCGGGCAGACCGGCGGGCGGGGTGAGGACGGCGGTGGTGGCCCACGGCCCGGAGCCGGTCGGCGACAGGATCATCACCCGTCCCACCGTGCCCGATCCCTGCGATGCCTCCACCCCGACCGCGGCACGGGTGACGGATCCATCGACATCGAGGTCGAACGAGGTGAGCACCAGGTCGCCGCCGGTCCACACCTGCGTCAGGGCGGTCACGGTCGGATCGGACAGGTCCGCGACCGCGACCGCCGTCTCAGCGCCCGGCCTGATCGGATCGCTGCCGGCGACGACGAGGGTGTCCCCGGCGAGCTCGCCGTCGATCCGCAGGTAGTCGCTCCACGACGCCGGCAGCGACACCGACACCGCCGGACCGACCGTGACCACCCCGCCGGTCACGTCGATGGGATGCACCTGGAGCAGATCAGCCGACGCCGCGCTGTCGCGGGTGACCAGGTATGAGTCCGAGAACGCCACGACCACCTCGCGGTTCGGGTTCAGCGCGTAGGTGCCCCCGACGGTCCACGTCCCGCCCTGCTCGACGAAGATCCGGTTGGCCGCGGTGACGCCGTCACCGCCGGCGAGCAGCAGGTGCGTCCCCAGGTAGGGGCGGGACACCAGCGGGCTCTGGTAGAGCGGGTGCGAGTAGTACGTGGGCGACAGCACCACCGGGGCTCCGAGGTCGCCGACACCCGGACCGGTCCGGGGTGTGAGCACCGTCTCGGCCGCGGTCAGCGTGCCGTCGACCCCGGCCCGGGACCGAACGAGCCAGTCGTCGTTGTGGTCGAGGCCACCCCACTCGGTGCCGGTGGTGCCGATGGTCCGGCCCTGGGTCACGGTCCCCGGCCACTCGGTGGTCACCACCGGCGGCGGCACCGTCGGAGGAGCGCAGGCCACCGCCAGCGCAACCATCGAGATCGTCGCCACACCCCACAGACGCCTACGCATGTCCCCTCCCGTTGTCGCCCGTCCGACGAGATCCCCCGCGCCGGAACAGGAGTGACCGTAGCGCGATCGCCCTCACCCGCCCTGCAAACTGGGGTCGGAATCGACACGTCCTGTCGATCCCGACCCCCAGAAGCCGCCCACCCGACCACGACCTCGAGGGAACTCCATGGAGCTGGACCCGTCCACCATCGACCTGTACGTACGGCACGCCTTCGCCGGCATGAACCGCGTGCTCGACCGCCTCGACGACGACACCGTCAACCGGACACCCGACGGGTGGGGCACCAACTCGGTGGCCGGGCTGATCGTGCACTGCTGCGAGCTGGCCCCCTCCTGGTTCGAGATGCCCGGCCTGGGCCGCGACAGCGTCCGGGACCGCGAGGCGGAGTTCGCAGCGACCGGGACCGTGACCGAGCTCCGCACCCGCATCGACGCCGCGGTCGCCCGGACCTCCGCGCTGATCGGGGAGTTCGCCGTCGGGCCGACGACGCCCGAGCACGACTTCCGGGCCTTCATGCCCGGCGAGGACCGCTCCGACGGGGCGCTGGTGCTCCACGTGCTGGAGGAGCTGTTCCAGCACCTGGGGCACATGGAGGTCACCGCCGACGCCCTCGGCCGCTGAACGTCCCGATCCGGCCACCGTCCCGTTCTGGGGCGCGGAATCGACAAATCCTGTCGACTCCGCGCCTTAGATCCACCGCTGGAGCAGGGCGGCGATCTCCGACGCGGTGGCTGAGGCGAGCTCGCCTCCCGAGTAGCGGTCGTCGTGGGTGACGTCGGCCCGGGCGAACGGAGGCGGGTCGAGCAGCTCGTCGTCGGCACCGAGTTCGATCTCGGCGAGCACGAGTCCGCGCAGCCGGCCGTGGAAGCGGTCGACCGCGAGCGCTCCCGTGCCCCACGGGAGGACGAACCGGGACTTGGCGATCTCCGCCGCCGGCAACGTCGCCAGCACGTCGAACTCCTCGGGGCTCAGGTAGATGCTCGTCACCATCACCCGCTCGGGATCAGTTGCCTCGACCCTGACCTTCTGCCCCAACTTGAGGACGAGCCCGTCCGACGAGGTCATCCGCCGGAGCCGCAGCCGGGTGCCGAGCAGGTAGCGGTCGACGATCTCGGCGCGGGGCCGGGCCTCGGTGGGCACCGAGTCCAGCACCCACCGCTGCTCCCGCTCGAGGCGGGCGTAGCGCCCGGAGCCGGGACGACGATCCTCCATCGGACGATCCTCCCACCCGGCGCCGGGGTCGGTGCGGTGGCAATCGCCTCGGCGTCGCACCGGGTTCGCGGGCAGGATCACGACGATGCCGCAACCGACGGAGGACCGACCGGCACAGATCGAGGTGCGGCGAGGGTCGGTCGCCGACGCCGAACTGGTCGGGGGCCTCTACCTGCGGTCGTGGCTCGCCGGATACGAGGGCCTCGTCGATCCCGACCAACTCGCTCCCGTGGCCGCCGAGCGAGCGGCCTACGACTGGCCTGTCGCGATCGAGGATCCCCACGCCCGCTTCGCCATCGGGTACGTGGATGCGCAGCCGGCGGGTGTGGCGAAGGTCGGCCCGGACCCGACCGAGAATGTCAGGGGCGTCTGGCTCGAACTGCTGTACGTGACGCCGGAGTTCTGGGGAACAGGGGTGGCGGCGGCCCTGCTCGGTTGGGCCACCGGGTACGCCGGCACCACCGGAGCGTCCGCCATGCGACTCCGCGTCGTCGAGGCCCAGGCGCGGGCCCGTCGCTTCTACCAGCGCGAGGGCTGGGAACCCGACCCGACGTCCCGTCCTCGCACAACGACTTCTTCCCGTTGCTGTGCCTGCGCCGCCGCCTCGGCTGAGGGCCAGCCTTGCCGACCCCCCGACCACCTATGGTCGGACGGGTGAGATGCGCTGCCGGTCCAGCGCGGGGGACATGCCGTGGGTCCTTGTGGGCGGCCTTCCTCGCTGCGCTCGTCGCCGCCGGGATCACCGCGTGCGGCAGCGGCGGAACGACTGCCGAGCCATTGGACACTGCGACCGGTGTCGTCGGTTCGTGGTCGGGTCCGTCGGTCGCCAACGCTCCGACTCCTCAGGCCACCGCAGTGCTGCTGGCGGGGGCACGTCCGGCGGTGATCGAAGCGGTCGGGTCCGATGTCCGCGTCCTCGAACCGGACGGCGACCGACTGACAGCCCGGGCGTCGGAGGATCTGGGTGCCCCCGTGGTGTGGATGCAACCACGGGTCGACGGAGACGCTCTGGTGGTGCTCGCCCAGACGTGCGCCACCCCGGTGTCCACCGTCGACTCCGTCGACCGCGACTGCCCGTCAGCGCACACCGCACTCATCTCGTTCACCGGCGACGCGCTCGAGCCGAGCTCCGCGGAGGTCCACGTGGACGGCGTTCCCCGGGACTTCGCCTCGCTCGGTGACACCGCCGCGGTCACGACGTCGACCGGATTCTTCGTCCGCGACCCCGACGGCACTTGGACGCTGACGTCCGAGGTGATCGGACCGACGTGCGCGACCGACGAGGCGTACGTGGAGCACCTGATCGCGGCGTCGGCTCCGACGACCGTGGCCGACCCGGGAACGTCCTCCGGTGGATCGTTCCGGGTCCGACCGCTCAAGGGCGCTGCCACCGACCAGCGGGTTCCCGGGCGGGTCGACGCCATCACCTGCGCTCCGGACGGGTACATCGCCAGCGTGTCATCGGGATCAGCAGCAGCTGACGGCGTGTCGCTCTGGGGATCGACCGGCGTCGGTGCTCCGGAGCAGAAGGACGGACCCAGCGGAGCGAGGTCGACGATCTGGGGTCAGCTGAGCCGAGGGCAATGGGCGACCGCGACCGTCGGCTCCCGTCGCACGGTGTTCATCGACCCGACCTCGGGCGACTGGTTCGCAGCGACGGGGTTGAAGGGCTCGGAGTCACCGCCCTACGCCACGCGATCGGGCGACCGGGGACTCGTCTTCGGTCCCGCACCCGGCGGCGGCACCTGGATGCTCCGCGCCTACCGGCTCGACCGCTGACGAAAGAGGGGCGCAGCCCCTGCTGGTGCAGGGGCTCAGTTCGGCCGGGCTGGGGAGATTCGAACTCCCGACCTTTGACCCCCCCAGTCGAGCTACGGCCGCTTCGGCTGGTGGTCGTCTGTCCCGCGATCCCCTCGTTGCCGAGGTCCTGGTTCCAGCCTGGGACAACAGATCCGGCTGATCACCGGAGTTTCGCATACATCCCGAATACATCGATGCCGGCCGATTCGCCGACGGCATTCGACGCCTCGCCGATGATCTCGAGCAGGCGTTCGGTGGCGCGCTGGCGCATCCAATCGGTGTCGAATGCTCCACGCCCGCCGGCGACCAAGGTGGCGAGTTGCTGGGCCGCCTCGAGGACGTCGGCGATCCGAAGGTCGTCGGCTCGGCTCAAATCGGAACAGCTTCCCGACGGATGTGATCGTCTCGATCCTTGAGTCCGCCGACCGACACGACGTCGACCGGGACTCCCAGGAGCTGCTCCAGCGCTTCCTGCAGGTCCATCAGATCGAACAGCGAGCTGCCCGGTTCGAACTCGACGAGGAAATCGATGTCGCTCTCGGGCGTCTCGTCGCCCCTGGCGACCGAGCCGAACAAGGCCGCGGACCGACCGCGATGATGGCGCACGAGATCGCTGATCTCTCTCCTCTTGGCTTCGACAACCGCTCGGAGCGTGCCCACCAGACCAGCCTATCGTCGGACCTCCACCTGTCCGCTGTGGACATCTGCCTCACGCACGGGGTGTGACGGTCCTGCATACGTGCTGCATACATGGCCCCAGATCAGGCGACGGCACTCGAAAGCAGTCAGGACGAAAAGCGGCGAAGCCCCTGCAGGTGCAGGGGCTTCGTACCGTCGGGCTGGGGAGATTCGAACTCCCGACCTCTTGACCCCCAGTCAAGCGCGCTAACCAAACTGCGCCACAGCCCGGGGAGCGGTCACTGTAGCGCCGCTCGGGCGCAGCGCCGAACCCGCGCCACCGACCCGGCTGCTCTACACAGAGGATCGGGCCAACCCGTGATTCTCATGACTCCTGGGGTCACCAGTGGCGCGGACGGTCATGAGAATCCGGGGGTCAGCCCAGCAGCCACTCGACGCCCTGGATCAGGCGCCACCCCAGGTAGATGACCACCGCGGCCAACAGGAGCCAGAAGTGCCACGGCACCTTGGCGCTGTGCTCGTCGTCGCGAGGTGAGGCCGCAGACTGGTGGATGGCCGTGTCGGGATCCGCGACGTGGTGGCCCGACGGGCAGTCGCCTTCCGGCGTCAACGTCGACGGCGTGTAGAACCGGCTGCACTCCTCGCACCAGGGCACCTGCTCAACCTCCCGGGAGGACCCGAAGACCCATCACACCGGGGGAACGCCGTGGCGGCGCACCGAGAACGTCCGGTCCTTGCCCGCGGCCCGCCGCAGCCGACGCGAGACGTCCGAGCGCAGGTCCTCCCACTCGACGACCGCGTCGATCACCAGCTCCGAGGCCAACCGCAGCAGGTCGACGTCGGTCTCGTAGATCTCGCGCTGCTCGGCCACGAACGCCTCGCGGTCATCGGGGTCCTCGATCGCCGCGATCTTGTTGGCGAACACGGCGTTGACCGCGGCCTCGGGGCCCATCACGGCGATCTTCGCCGTCGGCAGGGCGATTGTCGCCACCGGCTCGAACGCGGGACCGGACATGGCGTAGAGGCCGGCCCCGTAGGCCTTGCGCACGATCACCGACACCTTCGGCACCGTTGCTTCGCTGACCGCGGTGATCATCTTGGCGCCGTGGCGGATGATCCCCTCGCGCTCGACCTGCGAGCCGATCATGAACCCGGGGACGTCGGCCAGGAAGATCAGCGGCACCCCGAACGCGTCGGCCAGCCAGATGAAGCGGGCGGCCTTGTCGGCCGAGTCGGTGAACAGCACCCCGCCCTTGTGCATCGGGTTGTTGGCGACGATGCCGACCGGACGTCCCTCGAGCAGCCCGAAGCCCACGACGAGCTCGGGAGCGAACAGCGGCTTGATCTCGAAGAACGACTCGGCGTCGAGTAGGCCGTCGAGCACGTCGTGCACGTCGTAGCCCTGCGCCTCTTCCTCGGGGACGATCTCGGCGGTCAACGGCCGCGACGGTTCGACGGGGCGGTAGACAGGCGGGTCCTCGCTCCAACGGCTGGGCAGGTACGTCAGGTAGGCCCGGGCCTGCTCGATGGCGTCCTCGTCATCGACGGCCAGGTTGTCGCCGCAGCCCGACACCGTGGCGTGCATTCTGGCGCCGCCCATCTCCTCGAGCGTCACGACCTCGCCGACGACCATCTCGGCCATCCGCGGCGAGCCGAGGTACATCGAAGCGTTGCCCTCGACCATGACGACCAGGTCGCAGAAGCTCGGGATGTAGGCACCGCCCGCCGCGGAGGGACCGAACAGGCAGCACACCTGCGGCACCTTCCCCGACAGGCGGACCTGGTTGTAGAAGATCCGCCCCGCGCCGCGCCGGCCGGGGAACAGCTCGACCTGGTCGGTGATGCGCGCCCCGGCGGAGTCGACCAGCCACACCACCGGGATCTCGTCGCGCAGGGCGGTCTCGGTGAGCCGGACGATCTTCTCGACGGTGCGGGCGCCCCAGCTGCCGGCCTTGACCGTCGGGTCGTTGGCCATCACCGCGACCGGGCGGCCGTCGATCTCTCCCACCCCGGTGACCACGCCGTCGGCGGGCAGATCCGGGCTCATGTCGTCGCGGTACGGCGAGTTGGCGAGCAGCTGGTCCTCGACGAAGGTCCCCGGGTCGCAGAGCAGGTCGATGCGGTCCCGCACGAACAGCTTGCCCTGGGCGGCCAGCTTCTCGCCGCCCCGCTCCAGGTTGCCGGCCCGGGCCCGGGCCGACGCGGACGCGAACCGGGCGACCGGCCCCGAGGGACGCTCGGAACCGTCGCCGGCGTGCGACTCGTCGCCCGGCTCCGCCACCTCAGTCCACCTTCACCAGGTCGACGGTGAACACCAGCGCGGCGTCGGCGGGGATGTCGGAGCCGGGCGGCGGGTTGGCGCCGTAGGCCAGCTCGGCGGGAATGACGAGGGTCCGGCGACCGCCCTCCTTCATCCCGACCAGGCCCTGGCTCCAGCCCGGGATGACCCGGTCGAGCGGGAAGGTGACCGGCTGACCGCTCGACCACGACTCGTCGAACACCTTGCCGGTGTCGGCCACCGCACCGACGTACTGGACGGTGACGGTGGATCCGGCCTCGGCGGCCGTACCGGTGCCGGCCACGTCGTCGGTGACCTTCAGCTCGGCGACCGGACCGCTGACCGCGGCGAGCGTCGGCGCGCCCCGGGCCTCGATCTCGGCGGCGAACTCGCTGTTCGCGCCCGCCGGTGCGCTCGTGTCCGAGGACCCGGCTCCCGACGACGACCCGGAACCGGAGGTCCCGGCCGCGCCCTTCGAGACGATCGTGGTCGACGTGGTGGCGGACTCGGAGTCGCCGCAGGCCACGGCGAGTCCGCCGAGGGCGACCGCCCCGGCGGCCATCAACGCCACTCCGCGACGACGACGGGACCGGCCCGAACTCACCGCCATGACACGTCCACCAGGTCGACGGTGAACACGAGCGTCTCGTTGGGAGCGATGCCCGCACCGGGGGGCGGGTTGGCGCCGTAGGCCATGTCGCCGGGGATGACGAGGTTCCGACGGCCGCCGACCTTCATGCCGAGCAGGCCCTCGCTCCAACCGCGGATGACGCCGTCGAGCGGGAAGCTGATGGGTGCGCCCCGGTCCCACGAGGCGTCGAACTGGGCGCCGGTCGAGGCCGACACGCCGACGTAGTGGGCGGTGACGGTGGCCCCGGCGGTGACCTCGTCGCCATGGCCCTCGACCTCGTCGGTGACCACCAGCTCGGTCACCGCGTCCACGGCGCCCAGCTGGGGCTTGCCCCGCGCCTCGATCTCGTCACGAACCTGGCTCATGGTCCTCCTCGGGTACCGGCGGGCCACCTCGGCCCGCAGTGATGGTAGGGGGTGGCTCCCGTCGTCCCGACAACCGCAGCGATCCGGTCTCAGCGGGATCTCAGCACGCCTGCGGCGCGACCTCGCGGCGGGAGCGCACGCGGCCTCAGCCGCCCCGGCGACGCACCCGCATCTTGATCGGCGTGGCCTCCAGGCCGAACGCCTCGCGGAGCTGGCGCTCCAGGTAGCGCAGGTAGCTGGCCGGCAGCGTCTTGTTGGCGAACAGGGTGAAGGTCGGCGGATCGGCCGCTCCCTGCGTGGCGTACAGGACCCGGGCGCCGTGCGGGCCGGGCTGGGCCTGCTGGGCCCGGCGGATCACGTCGTTGACCTGACGGGTCGGGATCCGGGTGTGGTAGGCGTCGATCGAGTCCTCGAGGGCCGGCAGCAGTCGGTGCACGCCCCGGCCGGTGAGCGCCGAGATGCGCAGCACGGCGGAGTCGCCCAGGAAGTGCAGGCGCTGACCCAGCTGGTAGAGCACGTCCTTGCGGCGGTCCTCGTCGAGCAGCTCCCACTTGTTGAGCAGCACGACGATCGGACATCCCGCCCCGTCGACCCGTTCGGCCAGGCGCTGGTCCTGGTGGGTGACGCCCTCGGTGGCGTCGATGACCAGGAGCGCCACGTCGGACTCGTCGACCGCCTTGAGCGCCCGGACCATCGAGAAGTACTCGGTGCCCTCGTCGATGCGGGACTTGCGCCGCATCCCGGCGGTGTCGACGAAGCGCAACGGCCCGATCTCGGTGTCGACCACGGTGTCGACGGCGTCGCGGGTGGTGCCGGGCATGTCGTGCACCACCGCCCGGTCCTCGCCGATCAGACGGTTGAACAGCGTGGACTTGCCGACGTTGGGGCGACCGACCAGCGCGACGGAGATGACGCCCTCGCCCTCGTCCATGTCGGACTGCTCGACGTCGTCGTCGGGGACCTCGGGCAGCTCGGCGATGATCACGTCGAGCAGGTCGCCGGTGCCCCGACCGTGCAGCGCCGAGATCGGCAGCGGCTCACCCAGGCCGAGTGACATGAGCTCCCAGATCAGCGCCTCGTGGCTGGTGTCGTCGACCTTGTTGGCCAGCACGTGCACCGGCACATCCAGGGCCCGCAGCAGCTGGGCGACCTGCGCGTCCTCGTCGGTGACGCCGACCTTGGCGTCGACCACCAGCAGCACCACGTCCGCGTCCTTGATCGCCTGCTCGGACTGGTTGGAGACCTTGCGGTCGAGGTCGCTTCCGCCGACCATCCACCCGCCGGTGTCGACCAGCAGGAACGGTCGGCCCTGCCACTCGGCCTCGACCTCCTTGCGGTCCCGGGTGACGCCGGGCTTCTCCTCGACGATGGCGACCCGCTGGCCGAGGATCCGGTTCATCAGGGTCGACTTGCCGACGTTGGGTCGGCCGACGATGGCGACGATCGGCAGCTCAGCCACGGTTCACACCTTCGAGCAGGACCCGCCGGAGGGCGACGCCGTCGGTCGGCACCACCTCGACGGGCCGGGGGAGGTCCTCGGGACGGGTGCCGTCGAGGAACACGCCCCGGGACAGGCACACGTCGGGGAGCAGGTAGCGGTCACCGACGGGTTGGCCCTCGAGCACCCGGGTCAGGTCCTCGCCCACCATCAGGCCGGCCACGCCGACGTTGCCGCCGAAGAACCGGTTCTCCACCTCGACGACCCGCACGCCGGCGTCGTCGGGACCGCCCCGGCCCTCTCGCCGGAGCAGGTCCTCGATGAGCGGCGTGAGGATGCGGGCGCCGTAGGGGCCGGTCAGCACCGCGACACGCGCCTCGGGCTCGACCTCTGGGCCGACCGCGGGCTCGGGCTCCGGCTCTGGCTCGAGCGATCGTCGCCGGGGGCCGAGGGCAACCGGCGTCGGGGCCGGTGTCGGCTCGGTGCGAGGGGCGCGGTAGCCGTCCGCGGGGGCGCCGTCGACGGAGTGGAAGAACCCGGACTGGATGCCGATGCCGACCTCGGAGGTCCCGTCGAGCTCGGCCTCGAAGGCCCGGGCCATGCCGATGCCGTCCTCGTGCATGGAGAAGTCGCCGTAGGTGGCGCCGTCGGGGAACGGCCGACCGGCCAGCAGGTAGTACTCGTCCGCGGCGAACACCATGCGGTGCCCGAGGGTCGACAGGAACACCTCCTGCCAGCGGTCCACCACGTCGCAGACCCGTTCGGCCTCCGCAACGGAGTGGGGCCGCATGCGCGGTTCCTTGTTGAACCGACTGACGCCGAGGGGCACGACGGCCACGTCCGCGAGCTCGGGGTACTCGTCGAGCACGCCGCAGAGGGTCTCGTCGAGCACGTCGCCGTCGTTGAGGCCCGGGCAGACCACGATCTGGCCGTGGACCTCGACGCCGTGGTCGAGCAGCGCCCGCAGCCACCGCAGGCTCATGGCGCCGCGTCGGTTGCGCAGCATCTCGACGCGGCGCTCGGGGTCGGTCGCGTGGATGCTGACGTACAACGGCGACAGACCCTCGACCAGGACGCGCTCGAGGTCGGCCTCGGTGAAGCGGGTCAGCGTGGTGAAGTTCCCGTACAGGAACGACAGGCGGTAGTCGTCGTCCTTGAGGTGCAGGCTGCGACGCATGCCGGGCGGCAGCTGGTAGATGAAGCAGAACTCGCAGTGGTTGTCGCAGGTGCGGACCTCGTCGAAGACCGGCGAGCTCACCTCCAACCCGAGCGGTTCGCCGTGGGCCTTGGCGATCTCGACGTTGAGCTCGAGGCCGCCTCGACGAAGCTCCAGCTCGACGTCGGCCTCGTCGGAGAGGACCCGGAACTCGATCACGTCGCGCAGGGGCCGGCCGCCGATCGAGACCAGCTCGTCTCCCGGGACGACACCGCTCTCGGCGGCCGGCGATCCGGGCGCGACGGAGAGGACGGTGGCCAGGGACATGGCCGACCATCGTACTTGCCGCCACGAATCCTCACCGAGCGGCGAGGCCCGTAGTCTCGGGGTGTGAGCGACGACAGCAACGCCACCGTCGAGCGAGTCCTGCTGGCGGCACCCCGTGGGTTCTGCGCCGGGGTCGAGATGGCGATCAAGGCGCTGGCCTGGATGGTCCGGGCCTTCGACGGACCCGTGTACTGCTACCACGAGATCGTCCACAACCAGCAGGTCGTGCAGCGCTTCGAGGAGCAGGGGGTGGTGTTCGTCGACGACGTGGCCGAGGTGCCGCCCGGGCGGCCGCTCATGCTGTCGGCGCACGGATCCGCGCCCGAGGTCGTCCAGGCCGCCCGCGACAACGGCGGGTTCGTGGTCGACGCGGTGTGCCCGCTGGTCACCAAGGTCCACCACGAGGTGAAGGTCCGGGCGAACAAGGGCTACCAGATCGTCTACATCGGCCACGAGGGCCACGAGGAGGCGGTCGGCACCATGGCCGTCGCCCCTGAGGCGATCCACCGCGTCGAGTCGGTGGAAGAAGTCGACGCCCTACCGGACTTCGACACCCCGGTGGCGCTGCTGGCCCAGACCACGCTGTCGCACCGCGACTGGGCCGACGTCGCCTCCGCGACCGCCGAGCGGTTCCCCGACGTGTGGACCCCCGGTCGAAGCGACCTGTGCTTCGCCACCACCAACCGGCAGTCCGCGTTGATGGAGATCGCGCCGCGCTGCGACGCGATGGTGGTGATCGGCTCCGCCAACTCGTCGAACACCGTCGCCCTGGAGCGTCTGGCCCGGGGCGCGGGCTGCGCGACGGTGCTGCGGATCAACACCGCCGATGAGCTGCCGCGGCGGGCCGACGGTTCGGTCGACCTGCACGGGGTGGTCGGGGTGACTGCGGGGGCGTCGGCTCCCGAGGAGCTCGTCGAGCAGGTCATCGCCGCCCTCGCTCCCCGGGACGGGGTCGAGGAGGTCCACCTCACCGACGAGGACGAGTACTTCCCGCCGCCGCGGAACCTGCGCGACATGCTCGTCGCCATCGACGCCCTGGGCGCCCTGGGCCTGGGAGCCGACCCGACCGTGAGGGTGGCCTCCGATGACCGCAACCGCGCCGCCAGCGAGGTCCTCGCCGACCTCACGTGACCGCCCGCTCCCCGCTCTCCCGTTCTGTAGTGCGAGATCCAGGCGAACGCCTGGATCTCGCACTACAGAACGGTGCGATGCTGGGGCCGTGACCGCGTTCCGACTGTTCCTGCACATCCTGGCCGCCTCGGTGTGGGTCGGCGGCCAGATCGTCATGGCCGGAATCCTGCCGACCACCCGACGCCTCGAACCCGAGTCCCGGGTCGCAGTGGCGACCGCTTTCGGCCGGGTGGCGTGGATCGGATTGGCGGTCGCGGTCCTCACCGGCCTGTGGAACGTCATGGCCATCCCGATGGACGAGCTGCCGCATCCGTGGGTGGAGCTGCACCTGCTGGCGGTGCTGGTCACCGCGGCCGGAGCGTTCCTGCACACCATCGCCCGGGGTCGACCCGCGCTGCTGGCCGTGGGCGGGGCGACGGCGGCACTGGGCGCGATCGCGGCGATGTACCTGGGAGTCCTGGCCACCACCAACGTCGCGTGAGCTCCCGTACCGCCCAACACGCCCAAAACCCGTTCTGTAGTGCGAGATCCAGGCGAACGCCTGGATCTCGCACTACAGAACGGGGAGGAGCGGGTCAGCGGACCTGGTCGTAGAGGCGTTGGAGCTCGACGCGCAGGGCCTCGGTGTTCTCCCCCACCGCCCGCAGCGGGACCCGACCGGCGGCTGGCACGTCGGGATAGATCGGCTCGCCGATCACCACCCGCACCTTGGCCGGGCGGATCATGCGGGCCCCGACCGGCATCGCCCGGTCCGAGCCGCCGATGGCGACCGGCACGACCGGGACCCGGGTGCGGCACGCCACGAACGCGGGGCCGTCGAACAGGTCCTCGACCAGGGGACCGTCCTTTCGTCGACCCTCGGGGAACATGACCACCGGGTCGCCGAGACCGATCGCCTCCTCGCAGCGGCGCAGCGCGTCGCGGTCGGTGTGGGCGCGGTCGACGGGGAACGAGCCGTTGAACTCGATGAACCGGCCCAGCCAGCGCCACTTCCAGACGCTGTCCTTGGTCATGAACCGCATCTCTCGGGGCATCGCCGCGACCAGCACCGCGAAGTCGACATACGAGCGGTGGACCGGCGCGACCACGTAGGCCACCCCCACAGGGAGGCGCTCGCGGCCCTCGACCGACACCCTCCACAGCGGAGCGATCAGCACCCGACCGATCGCCCGGATGATCCGGTAGCTCAGACGGCCGCCGGTGCTGATCGGACGCAGCGCTCCGCGGCGCACCACCACCCGACTCATCGTGACCTCCCCCCGCTGACCTCGGCCCCCATCGGACTCACCCGGTGGCGTCCCGATCGGCCAGACGGGATTCGACCATCGAAGCGATTCGCTCCACCACCTCGTCGATCCCCAGCCCCGTGGTGTCGACGGTGACGGCGTCGTCGGCCTCCACCAATGGACTGTCGGAGCGGCCCTGGTCCGCGGCGTCGCGTCGGGCGATGTCGGCGGCGACGGTGTCGTACTCGAGGTCGGTCATCTCCTTGGCCCGGCGGGCGGCGCGCACCGCCGGATCGGCGGTCAGGTACACCTTCAGCACCGCGTCGGGGAACACCACGGTCCCGATGTCGCGGCCCTCGACGACCCCGCCGCGGTTCTCGACCACCCACACCCGTTGACGGGTGCGCATCTCCTCGCGGACCGCCGGGTTGGCGGCGACGACGCTGACCGCCCGTGACACCTCGGGTCCCCGGATCTCCACCGTGGCGTCGACCCCGTCGACCACGACCGCATCGTCGCCGACCACGAGATCGACGTGGGTCGCCAGCGCGGCGACCGGCTCGACGTCGACCGGGTCGAGTCCCTGGCGGATGGCGGCGAACGCCACCGCCCGGTACATCGCGCCGGTGTCCAGGTACTTCAGGTCCAGGCGGTCTGCCAGGCGGCGCGCCACGGTCGACTTGCCCGATCCGGCCGGGCCGTCGATGGCGATGACGGGGACGTCGCTCGGTTCCACGGGGTCTGATCCTAGAGAGAAGCGGTACCCGACACGCGCGCCAGGTCGTCCCAGAACCTCGGGTAGGTCTTGGCGACGCATCCGGGATCGAGGATGCGGACACCCGGGGCTCGCATGCCGACGAGGGCGAAGCTCATGGCCATGCGGTGGTCGTCGTAGGTGTGGACGTCCGCCGGACGCACCGGCCCCGGTCGCACGGTGAAGCCGTCGGGGTCCTCCGACGCGTCGATGCCCAGGCGCCGGAGCTCGCTCACCACCGCGGCGATCCGGTCGGTCTCCTTGCCTCGGATGAACCCGATCCCCGTCACCGTGGTCGGACCCTCCGCGAACACCGCCACCGCGGCCAACGTCTGGGCGGTGTCGGAGATGTCGGCCATGTCGACGGTGACCCCTCGCAGGGTGCCGGCGCCGCGAACGACGACGTCGTGGTCGGACCAGGTGACCTCGGCCCCCATCGACGCGAGCACGTCGATGAAGGCGACGTCGCCCTGGCGCGACGACCGGCCCAGCCCGTCGATGCGCACCGACCCTCCAGCGATCACCGCGGCGGCGGCCCAGTACGAGGCGGCCGACGCGTCGGGTTCGATGTCGAAGCGATCCACCGCCCGGTAGCCGCCCGGGGACACGGTGATCGTCCGCCACCCGTCGTCGTGGTCGACGGTCGCCCCGAACGCGGCCATCACGTCCAGGGTCAGCTGCACGTACGGCACCGAGACCAGATCCGTCGTGACACCGACGGTGAGCCCGTCGTCGAAGCACGGCCCCGACAGCAGCAGCGCGGACAGGAACTGGCTGCTCACGTTCCCGGTCACCTCGACCGAGCCCCCGAGCACGTCTCGGGGCGATCCGGTGATCCTCACCGGCAGGTGTCCCGGCTCGCCCAGGGGTTCGATCCCCGCACCCAGCGCCTCGAGGGCGTCGAAGAGCGCCGCCATCGGGCGACGTCGCAGCGGATCGGCACCGTCGAGCACGACGGTGCCGCGCGCCAAGGCCGCGACGGGGGCGATGAACCGGGACGTCGTTCCCGACAGTCGGGCGTCGAGGATGGCGCCGTCGAGCGGTGGTCGGCCCCCGCAGCCGACCACCCGGATCGAGCCGTCGGGGCCGTCGGAGCCGTCGCCGATCGGGATACCGAGGCCGCGGAGGCAATCGAGCATCGCCGCGGTGTCATCCGCGTCGAGCGTCCCGACCAGGTTCGACGTGCCCCGGGCCAGCGCCGCGGCGACCAGAGCCCGGTTGGTCACGCTCTTGGAGCCCGGGGGCCGCACCACGGCGTCGAGCGGCCCGGGGACCGGCACGATCTCCCGGACCTCGTCCGCGCCCGCCGACGACGATCGAGCGGGTTCCGCGGTCACCGCCGCTCCCCCACCGCGAAGCTCACGTCAGCTCCTGGGTGGAGGCGACCCGGCCACGGCCCCGCAGGGCGTCGACCAGTGCCTCGGCGCGTGAGGTCGACACGACCAGGACGAGCATGCCCCGCCGTTCGCCCGCGGCGTGCACGACCTCGATGTCGTAGACGTTGACGCCGAGCTCGGTGGCCAGCGTGGTGACCAGAGCGAGCTCGCCGGGCTGGTCGGGGATCGCGACCCGGACCTCGGAGAGCTCCTCGGCCGGGGGCGCCCCGGTCGGCAGGTTCCGACGGGCCTCCTGGGCGGCGAGCAGCTGCTCGCCGAGGCTCGGACCGTCGCCCCGGTCGACGACGTCCCGCATCGCACCGAGACGGGCGATCAGGTCGTCGAGCACGTCGAGGATCGCGGCGCGGTTGTCGTCGCAGATGTCGATCCAGATGTCGGCGTCGCCCGCCGCGATCCGGGTCATGTCCCGGAAGCCGCCCGCGGCCAGGCGCAGCAGTGCGGCGTCGTGCTCGGCGCGCTGGGACGCCAGCCCCATCAGCGTCACCGCGGTGAGGTGAGGGACGTGCGAGACGGTGGCCACCAGGCGGTCGTGGTCCTCGGGCGAGAGCGTGACCACCTCGGCGCCGAGCGAACGCACCACGCTGTGCACGAGTGCCTGCGCCGCAGGGTCGGTCGCCTCGGTCGGCGTCAGCACCCACGTGGCACCCTCGAACATGTCGGACCGGGATCCGGCCACCCCCTGGGCCTCGGAGCCGGCCATCGGGTGGCCGCCGACGAAGCGTGAGTGCGGGAGCGCGGCGGCGACCGGCGACTTCACGCTGCCGACGTCGGTGACCACTCCCCCGTCGGCGAGGGCGGGTCGGGCCGAATCGGCCACGGCGCCGACCGGCACGGCGACGAAGGTGATCTCGGCTGCGGGGTCGTGTCCGATCGCGTCGATGGCCCCGGCGTCGAGCGCGGCGGTCGCCCGGGCGGGTTCACGGTCCGAGCCGGTGACGTGCCACCCCCGCTCACGCAGCGCCTTGCCGATCGACGAGCCGATCAGCCCGGTGCCGACCAGGCCGGCCCGACGACGCATCGGCGCTCCCGTGTCGTCGGCTGCCGCGGCGGCTGCCGCGGCGGCCGTCTCAGCGGAACCGGCGTCCGGGACGGGAGCGGTCACCGCCGCCTCACCGGGGGAGGTCGTCGCGCAGGTCCCGCGCGTCGTGCAGGTAGACGTGGTGCAGCTCGGAGCGGGACCGCGTGGAGTTGATGTGCGCCATCACCCGGATACACCGGGGCTTGGCACCGTCGATGTCGAGCTCCTGGGCGCACATCAGCGGGACGTCGCCCAGACCCATCTGACGGGCCGCCAGCGCCGGGAAGGCGCTGTGGACGTCGGGGGTGGCGGTGAACAGGATCGAGATCAGGTCGTCGTGGCCGACGTCGTTGGTCCGGAACATCCGGGTCAGCAGCTCGCGGACACGCTCGAGGAGGTGGTCGCGCTCATCGGCGTCGAGGGTCGTCGCCCCGCGGAGGGCCAGCACGGATGTCGTCGGCACCCGTCGAGGTTACCCGGGGTCCGATGGTGCCCCGGAACCGGTTGCGCCGGCGGATCGCTCCCCGTCGGGACCGAGCGGCGCGGCGGCCCGCTCCAGGGCCCGCACCTCGTCGCGTGTGAGCTCCCGCCAGCTCCCGGGGCCCAGCTGCGGGTCGCGCAGCGGCCCGATCCGGGTCCGCACCAGACGGCGGACCGGGTGGCCGACCGCCTCGCACATGCGGCGCACCTGACGGTTGCGGCCCTCGTGGATGACCAGGCGCAGCACGCCGGGTTGGATCTCCGACACCCGTGCCGGTGCGGTCATGCCGTCGTCGAGCTCCACGCCGTCGCGGAGTCGACGCAGCGCCCCTCGCGCCGGCCGGCCCTCGACCTCGGCGACGTACTCCTTCTCCACCCCGAAACTCGGATGGGTGAGCCGGTGGGTGAGGACCCCGTCGTTGGTGAGGATGAGCAGCCCCTCGGTGTCCAGGTCGAGGCGCCCGACGGGGTGCACCCGAGGCTGGTCGGGGACCATGTCGATGACCGTGGCCCGACCGTGGGTGTCAGATGCGGTCGTCACCACGCCGGCGGGCTTGTTGAGCAGGTAGTGCACCAGGTCCGGAGCGATCCCGATCGGGGTGCCGTCGACGGCCACCTCCTGGTCCTCCACCCGCACCCGGGCACCGAGCACGGCGATCCGACCGTCGACGGTGACGCGCCCGGCGTCGATGATGTCCTCGCAGACCCGACGGCTGCCGAAGCCGGCCCGGGCCAGGACCTTCTGGAGCCGCTCGCCCTCGTCGGCGGGCACGAAGCCGGGCGTCGGGTTCTGACTCACCCCTCGGCGAGCGGGTCGCCGTCGCCGATCAGGTCGTCGACGTCGATCGGCGCGTGGTCGGTGACGTCGATGACCTCGGCGGCCCCGCCGTCCGTGTCGGCTGCATCGACCGCCTCGACCGTGGCGGCCGGGTCCGGCCCCTCGGGCGCATCACCGGGGGCGCCCTCCGGAGTCGGGTCGGTGTCGGACTCGGCCCGAAGACCCTGTTCGAGCAGCTCGACCACGTCTGCGCCCGGGATGAAGTCGCCGAGTGACGGTAGCTCGTCGACGTCGTTGAGCCCCAGCTTCTCGAGGAACAGCGGCGTCGTGGCGAACATGGACGGGTTGCCCGGTGTCGGGTCCTTGCCGACCTCGGCGATGTAGCCGCGCTGCTGGAGCGTGCGCATGACGCCGTCGACGTTGACGCCCCGGATGGCCGACACCTGCGCCCGGGAGATGGGCTGCTTGTAGGCCACGATGGCCAGGGTCTCGAGCGCGGCGGCCGACAGCCGGGCCGACTGGCCGCTCAGGACGAACCGCTCGACGTACGGCGACAGGTCCTCGTGGCTCTGGTAGCGCCAGCCGCCGGCGACCCGGACCAGCTGGAAGCCCCGACCGTCCTCCTCGTACGAGGCGGCGAGTCCGGCCAGGAGGTCCTCGACCTGCTGGGGCGAGCGCTCGACCAGCTGCGCCAGGATCGACGCCTCGATCGGCTGGTCGGCGACCATGATCACAGCCTCCAGCGCCCGGCGGGCCTCGTCGCCGATGGGTGACAGGTCATCGTGGCCGGCCGAGGATGCGGCGTCGGTCTCGGCCGGGTCGTCTGCGGGTCCCGCTCCGTCTGGCATGTCAGCCATCGTAGGCATCGACCAGGGCGAGGTCGCCCAGGGCGTCGCTGTCACCGGCGATCCAGCTGATCCGGATGTCGCCGAACGTCTGCGGCTGGTGCAGGTCGACGAGTCCCTGCTTGAACAGCTCGAGCACGGCCAGGAAGTGCACGACGACGTCGAGCCGGTCGACCAGCGAGGAGGTGAGCTCGCGGAACGACACCGCTCCCCGCCGGGGGAGCTCGACGCAGAGGTCGGCCACCGCATCGATCACGCTGGTGCGGATCGGGGCGACGTGGAACAGGTCGATGACCGGGGTGGGCCGCGGGGTGATCGCCTTCTGGTAGGCCGCGAAGAGCCGGTCGGGGGTGACGCCCTCGAGCATGTCGGGCGTGAGGTCCCAGAAGCGGTCGTCGGGGCCGACGGTGCGCGGCACCGAGCGGGCCGCGGTGGCGTGCAGGTGGGCCAGCGTGCCCGCCGCGTCCTTGAAGGTCTTGCACTCGAGCAGTCGGGCGAGCAGCAGGTCGCGCTCCTCCCACAGCGACAGGTCCTCGTCGACGTCGATGTCGTCGTCGCCGGGGAGAAGGCGCTTGGTCTTGAGCTCGACCAGGGTGGCGGCGATCAGCAGGAACTCGGTCGCCACCTCTAGGTCGAGGTGCTCCATCCGGTTCAGCTCGGCCAGGTAGGCGTCGACGATGGTGGACAGCGAGATGTCGTAGAGGTCGACCTGCTCGCGCAGGATCAGGTGCAGCAACAGGTCGAAGGGACCTTCGAACACCGGTGTGCTGACGGCGTAACCCACGGGAGACAGCCTAGAGCAGATCGCGCCCACCAAGTCACACGCGTGTCATTTCCCCGTCCACCCACCGAACTTGTCGTCCACCGGCCGCCGGACGACCCGCCCGCTACAAGTTCTCCGGCGCGCTCCGAACTTGTCGTCCACCGGTCACCTGACGACCCGCCCGCTACAAGTTCACCGGGTCGGCGCCAAGAACCCGTGTCGGGACCCACGGCACCGGCCGGTACCATCGCCGCCCATGCCCCGCGTCTTCTCCGGCATCCAGCCCACCGGCGACCTGCACCTCGGAAACCTCCTGGGGGCGGTGCGCAACTGGGTCCAGGACCAGCACGACGCCGACAGCTTCTACTGCATCGTCGACCTGCACGCCCTGACCGTCCCCAAGGCCCCCGGCGAGGTCGGCGCGTTCAGCCTGGAGATGGCCCAGACCCTTCTCGCCTGCGGCCTCGACCCCGACGTGTGCACGCTGTTCGTGCAGAGCCACGTCTCCGAACACGCCGAGCTCGCCTGGCTCGTCCAGTGCGTGACCGCCATGGGCGAGCTCAACCGCATGACCCAGTTCAAGGACAAGTCGGCCCGCCAGGGCGGCAAGCAGGACCTGGTGTCGGTCGGGCTCTACACCTACCCGGCGCTGCAGGCCGCCGACATCCTCCTCTACGACACCGACCGGGTCCCCGTCGGCGAGGACCAGCGTCAGCACATCGAGCTGACCCGCGACGTCGCCGAGCGCTTCAACGCCCGCTACGGCGAGACCTTCGTGCTGCCCGAGGCCACCATCCCCCGAGCCGGAGCCCGGGTGATGGATCTGCAGGAGCCGACCGACAAGATGTCCAAGTCGGCGACGTCCGATGCCGGCGTCGTGTACCTGATGGACGACCTGGCGGTGACGGCCAAGAAGTTCAAGCGGGCGGTCACCGACTCCGACGGCACCGTGGCCTTCGACCCGGTCGCCAAGCCGGGCGTGTCGAACCTCCTGTCGATCCTGGGCGCGGCGACGGGACGGTCCCCGGAGGACCTGGCCGACGAGTACTCCCAGTACGGCCCGCTCAAGGTCGACACCGCCGACGCGGTCGTCGCGCTGCTCGAGCCGATCCAGGCCCGGTTCCGCGAGCTGGTCGAGGACCCGGCGGCGACCAACGAGCTGCTCGCGATCGGGGCCGAGAAGGCCCGGGCGGTCGCGGCCGACGTCTACGACCGCGCCGTGCGCAACGTCGGCCTGCTCCCCCGCCCCGTTCTGTAGTGCGAGATCCAGGCATTCGCCTGGATCTCGCACTACAGAACGGAATTGGGGCTGGGTCAGAGACGGCCGTCGTCAGCCAGCTGGAGCAACCGACCCGCCTCGACCGGGACCGTCCAGTCCTCCTCGGGATGGTGGTGCTCGGCCGCCCACGCCACGACCCGGTCGTCGGACCCGGCCATCCGCAGCACGTCGGCGCCCAGCTCCGGGTACTGCAGGTAGAGACCGACCCTGCGGGTGAATCCACGGGTGTCGGCCCACGACGCCGCCATGTCATGGCCCCCCACCCAGCCCGACAGCGTCGCGACCACCCGCCCGTAGGTGCCGAGACCGGTCACCGACTTGCCCACGTCGTGCATGAGGGCGGCGACCACGATCCAGCGGGCGTCCGGGTCGGCTTCGGTCAGCCCGAGCCGGTCGAGGTGGGCGACCACGGCACGGGCCACCGCCACCGAGTGGCGCCGGTCCGCCGGTGGCATCTTGCGGAACGCGGCACGCTCGTGGTCGCTCAACCACCCCTCGGCCCACGCGGCGTCCTCCTCGGAGGGTGCCGCGCCCGACAGCGACGCGAAGAACCGGCGGGACCGGTGGGTCGGCTGGAGCTCCGGTGCGTTCACCGGGTCACCGGTCCGCCGTTCGACCGCTCGCCGACCCCGCGACCCGGGCCCGCGGGTGAGCGTCGAGGTAGGCCTGCACCAGCCGCTCGGTCGCCACCCGGGTGTAGATCTGAGTGGTGCTGACCGAGGCGTGACCGAGCAGCTCCTGGACGGTGCGGATGTCGGCTCCGTGGTCGAGCAGGTGCGTCGCGCACGAGTGACGCAGGACGTGCGGACTGATCTCGCCCCGCAGACCCGCGGCCGCGGCCCAGCGCCTGATCGCCTCCCAGGCCGCCTGACGGCCCAGACGGCGTCCCCGCTGTCCGAGGAAGACCGCGTCGGCCGCGTCGCGGTCGACCGCCCGGGACCCGAGCAGCACCGGTCGTCCCCGGTCGAGCCAGTCGGCCAGCGCCGCCAGCGCGGGTCTCCCGATCGGCACCAGCCGCTCCTTGGAGCGCTTGCCCAGGACCCGGGCGAAGGCGGAGTCGACGTCGAGGTCTCCGAATCCGAGCCCGCACGCCTCCGACACCCGGATCCCGCTGGAGTACAGCAGCTCGAGCAGCGCCCGGTCGCGCAACGCCAGGGCGTCGGCCACGGCGTCGCCCGACGGCATCCGACACGCCGAGTCGACGGCGTCGAGCAGCGACCCGACGTCGGCTTCCGACAGCGCCCGGGGCAGGGCCGAGGGCCGCCGCGGGACCTCGACTGTGGAGGTGGGGTCGCTCGGGCTGTCGCCCTCGGCGGCGCGGAAGCGGTGCCAGGCCCGGACGGTGCCCGCGATGCGGATCACCGACGCGGCGGCCAGCTCGCCGGAGCGGAGCTCGGTGACGAACGCCTGCACGTCCGCCTCGGTGACGTCATCCACATCGAGGCCGCGACGGGCGAGGAACCCGGCGTAGCGGCGCAGGTCCTGGCGGTAGGCCCGCAGCGTGAGCTCGGAGCGGCCCTTCTCCACCGCCAGGTGGGTCAGGAACGCGTCCGCCGCGACCGGCACGCCGTCCGGGCCGACCTCGGGGACGGGCCCGAGCTCGGGCGGGTCTGCGGGCCCGACGGCACCGACCCGGCCCCGCGCCCGGTCGGCTGCGGCGGTCGCGCTCACCGGTCCGCGCCCTCGATCCGGCGCAGCGCCAGCAGCAGTCCGATGACGGTCTTGGCGTCGGTGATCTCACCGGCGGCGATGAGCGCCGGGGTGTCGCGCAACGCGACCCGCACCTCGGTCATGTTCTGCTCCTCGATGCCCTGCAGGTCGACCTCGGTGCGGCTGAGCCCGGTGCCGAGGAAGACGTGGCTCTCCTCGTCGCAGAAGCCGACCGAGTTGTGGAACACCGTCAACGGGACCAGCTCGGCGGCGACGAGGCCGACCTCCTCGGCCAGCTCCCGCCGAGCGGTCTCCTCGGGCGGCTCTCCGGCCACGTCGCGCTTGCCGGCGGGGATCTCGAGCAGGAACCGGTCGAGAGGAGCCCGGTACTGACGCACCAGCACCACGTCCCCGTCGTCGAGGAGCGGGACCACCGACACCGCGCCGGGGTGACGGACGACCTCGCGGGAGAACGCCTCGCCGTTCGGAGCGCGGAACTCCGAACGGAACATCGACACGACGTGGCCCTCGACCAGGAGCTGGTCGCGGAGGTGCTCGAAGCTCCCGGTGGAGCTCACCCCCGGTGGGCCGGCGCGCCGCGGTGGGCCGGGTCGACCCCGGCGACCGTCGGGGACGCTCCGTCAGCGGCATCGTCGCCGGAGGCCGCGGAGCCGACCGCCGGGCTGTCGGGCAGCTCGATCAGCTGAGGGTTGCGGCCCTGGGCCCGTTCGAGGGCCGCGCCGATGAACCCCTCGAACAGCGGGGCGGGACGGGTCGGACGGCTCATGAACTCGGGATGGGCCTGCGTGCCGACCCAGAACGGGTGCCCCTCGAGCTCGATGAACTCGACCAGCCGACCGTCCGGCGACGTCCCCGATGCCCGGAAGTCGGTCCCCTCGAAGCGCCGTCGGTACACCGGGTTGAACTCGTAGCGGTGGCGGTGTCGTTCGGAGACCACCTCCTTGCCGTACAGGTCGGCCACCCGGGAGCCCGGTTCGAGCTGCGCGATGTAGGCGCCGAGCCGCATGGTGCCGCCCTTGTCGGTGACGTCGCGCTGGGAGTCCATCAGGTCGATCACCGGGTACGGGGTGGTCGGGTCGAACTCGGTCGAGTTCGCCCCGGTGAGCCCCAGGGCGTTGCGGGCGTACTCGATGGTCATCACCTGCATGCCCAGGCACAGACCGAGGCACGGCAGTCCGTGCTCGCGGGCGTAGCCGGCGGCGGCGACCTTGCCCTCGACCCCGCGCTCGCCGAAGCCGCCGGGGATGACGATCCCGTCGAGGTCGCGCAGCTTGTCGGCCGCGAGCAGGCCCTCGACGTCCTCGGCCTGGATCCAGGAGATCTGCACGTCCGCGCCGTGGTGGAACCCGGCGTGCTTGAGCGCTTCGACCACCGACAGGTAGGCGTCGGGCAGGCTCACGTACTTGCCGATGATGCCGACGCGGGTGGGGGCGGTCGCCCGGTTCACGCTGGTGACCAGCTGCTGCCAGTCGGTGAGGTCCGGCTCCACGTCGGGCAGGCCGAGGATGTCGCCGACGACCGTGTCGAGTCCCTCGTCGTGCAGGACCAGCGGGATGTCGTAGAGGCTGCTGGCGTCCGCGGCGTTCACCACCGCGGCGACCGGCACGTCGCACAGCGCCGAGATCTTGCGCTTGAGGTCCGGGGAGATGGCCTCCTCGGAGCGGCACACGATGGCGTCGGGCTGGATGCCCCGGCTGCGCAGCTCGGTCACCGAGTGCTGGGTGGGCTTGGTCTTCTGCTCACCGGACGGCCCGATGAACGGCACCAGGGTGACGTGCACGTAGCAGACGTTCTGGCGACCGACGTCGAGGCGGAACTGCCGGATGGCCTCGAGGAACGGGAGGATCTCGATGTCGCCGACGGTGCCGCCGATCTCGGTGATGACCACGTCGGTGCCGTCGACGGCCAGGCGCGAGATCCGCCGCTTGATCTCGTCGGTGATGTGCGGGATGACCTGCACGGTCTTGCCCAGGTACTCGCCCCGGCGTTCCGCGGCCAGCACCGCCTGGTAGATGGAGCCGGTGGTGGCGTTGGAGTCCCGGGTGAGCTCCTCGTCGATGAAGCGCTCGTAGTGGCCCAGGTCGAGGTCGGTCTCGCCGCCGTCCTTGGTGACGAACACCTCGCCGTGCTCGAACGGGTTCATGGTGCCCGGATCGACGTTGATGTACGGATCCAGCTTCTGCATGGTGACCCGATGGCCCCGGGCCTTGAGCAGTCGACCGAGGGAGGACGCCGTGAGGCCCTTCCCCAGGCTGGAGGCGACGCCGCCGGTCACGAAGATGTGCTTGGCCACAAGAACTCCTGGGTCGTTTGGTCGAGGCTATCGCGGACGGGAACACCCCGGCGCGGAGCCACCCGGCACCCGGAGACGCCGCCGGGCCGGTGACCCGATCCCCCCGCCGAGGCCACGGAGGCGCTCCCCGTAAGCTCCCCGCATGGAACCGCTCCACGGCCCTGACGCCGTCCGTGCCGACCGCTCGATGGCCCCGCCGCGGCACCGGCCCCGACACCGATCGACCGGGCTGGTGGCGAGGACCGGGCTGGTGGCGAAGACCGTGCTGGTGGCGATGGTCGCTCTGCTCGTCGGCGCGTGCAGCACCGACGACACGTCGAGCGCGACCGACCGGGCGGACCGGAGCTCGTCGACGACGTCGACGTCGACCCCGGACGCGTCGACGGTCGCCGAGGTGCTCGCCCTCGACCGACCGGTCGTGCTCGCCCACGCCGGCGGCGACGACATCCACCCTCACGACACGCCGTTCGGCTTCGACCGCTCCGCAGCCGCAGGCGTCGACGTGCTCGACATGGACGTGCAGCTGAGCTCCGACGGCGTGCTGGTCGTGCAGCACGACGACACCGTCGACCGCACCACCGAGGCCGAGGGCAAGGTCGCCGACATGACCTACGAGCAGTTGAACGCGCTCGACGCCGCCTACTGGTTCACCGAGGGCTGCACCTGCACCGACCGGCCCGAGGCCGAGTACGTCTACCGCGGCGTGCGCACCGGCGACCGGCCGGCGCCGGAGGGCAGCTCCCCCGACGACTTCGCCATCACCAGCTTCGAGACGATCGCCACCGACCACCCCGACTTCGTCCTGAACGTCGAGATCAAGGGCACCGCCCCCGACGCCCTGCCCGCCGCAGCCGAGCTGGCCCGCCTGGTGGACGAGCTCGATCTGACCGACCGCATCGTCGTGACGTCGTTCGACGACGCCGTGGCCGAAGCGTTCGCCGCCGCCGCCCCCGGTGCCACCATCACGCCCGGCCTGGGCGCGACCAGCGCCTACATCCTGGGCGGCACCCTGCCTCCGGCCGGTCGGACGATCCTGCAGGTCCCGCCCGAGTACGAGGGCCTCGAGGTCGTCACCGCGGATCGCGTCGCGACCGCCCACCGCGACGGCCTGGTGCTGTGGGTGTGGCCCAACGACGCCGAGTGGGAGAACGCCGACGGCTACGCCAAGCTGCTCGACATGGGGGTCGACGGGCTGAACGCGGCCGACCCGGTCACCGCGCTCGAGGTGGTGCGGGCCCGCCGCTGAGCATCGGCTGCTCGGAGCGCGCTCAGCGCCGCTGGGATCCGAGGCGGTCGAACCACCGCAGCGGGGCCACCGCGTCGATCACGGCGCTGAACGACACGGCCTCGCTGAGCAGGTTGAGCCCGACGAGCACCGCGAGCACGATCCAGCGAGCCGGCGCGGCGGGGAACGCGACGAGGGCGGCGATGCCGCACATCGCGCCCATCACGTTCGAACCGGCGTCGCCCAGCATCGCCTTCTCCCGCAGGTCCGGGGCCAGCAGGCCCACACCTGCGCCGACCGCGACCGCGGGCACGAACAACCACGACGTGGCCGCGACCGCGGCCAGGACCACGAACAGCGTGGCGGTGAACTTGGTCGCCCGACCCGGAGCACGATCGAACAGGTTGCCCAGGTTGGCGGCCAGGGCGACCGTGGCGCCGTCGCGCAGCAGTCCGACCACGGTTCCGTTGTCCTGTTGCAGCACCGAGACGGTCAGGATCCCGACCGCGGCTCCGCCGACCAGCTTGAGCATCCCGCTCGAGACCCGGCCGTGGCGCAGCGAGGCGACGTGGCCGCGGAACCCGCCGGACTGGCCGACCCCGGCGACGTCGTCGAACAGGCCGAGCAGGCAGAAGCCGGCCGCGGCCACGAACGTCCCGGCGGCCAGGCGGTCCCACGACACGATCACGTCGTCCGCGGCGATGACCAGGCGCCCGGCGGCGACGACGAGGACGACGGTGACCGGGATCAGGATCCCCACCCCGGTGACCACCGGAGCACCCCGGTAGTTGGTGCGGGCCAGGGCGTCGACGCCGAACGCGTCGGAGGTGAGCCACCAGCACCCGGCGCCGACCAGCCCTCCGATCAGCAGTCCGATCGCGGTGCTGATCACGCGGTCACGTCCACGGGCTCTCCGTCGGGCGGCGCGGACACGGAGCCCCCGACCTCCTCGGAGATCGCAACCGGCGGGTCGGTCCCGTCGAGGCCGAGCACGAGGTACGCCGTGTACGGCAGGGCGACGGTCAGCATCAGCGCCGGGATGGCCACCCCGGAGTCGTTCACCAGCCAGGCCAGCACCCCGAGGGTGAGCCCCGAGATCCCGAAGGCCCGGAACGACGGGTGCTCGGAGGTGAGGCGCCGCATCATCCGGTTGGGACGCCAGGTCAGGTATCCGACGAAGAGCAGGGCGACGGGGATGACCAGGGTCCACACCGTCGAGGTGAGGATGCTGGCGTTGGCATCGATCTTGCGTTGCAGGATCAGCATCCCGTCGCCGTCGAGCAGCTTCTGGGCGAACCGTCCCAGGTGGGTCCGCGAATCGACCGGACGGGCCAGGTCCAGCGCCGCGAAGAGCACCAGCACCCCGACGGTCACCGCAGCGATCAGCGCCACCAGGCGGAACCGGATGCGGATCCCCTTCAGCACGAGGATGCACACGGCGAACGCGGGGATCGACGCCAGGACGCCTCCCACGTCCGAGCCCCACAGCGGGAACCCGTCGAGCACGATCACCACCAGGAACACCACCACCGCGACCGCCAGCCGACCGCCGTCGCCGGAGTCCGGGCGCCGCCGCCCCCAGATCTCCCACAGTCCCGACACGACCACCAGCGACGAGATGGTGAGGATCGAGAACGCCTGGTTCCCGTAGCCGGCGAACCGCCCGGCGACGATCGGCGAGTAGCCGAACACCGTGCTGAGCTGCAGGCTCGCGCCGGTGAGGATGTCGACGCCGAGCACCACGACCGACAGCCCGCACAGCAGGACCGGAGCGGCCACGTCGTCGGAGCGACCGACCCACGCCGCGACCGCCGCGGCCAGCGCGGACCCGGCCGCGATCGTCAGGCCGAACGTGGCGACCGAGAACGGGTCGTAGGGCAGCAGGCCCGACAGGAACATCATCGACGGTGTGGCGATCACCGCCAACGAGCACCAGCGCAGCGGCCGTCGCCACGAGCTGTCGCGGCCCACCGCCACCATCACCGCGATCAGCAGGGCCACCAGACCGACGATGAACGCGACGGTGATCGGACCCGTGACCTCGTCGCGGAACCGGGCCCGCTCATCGGCGCGGACCATGCGGTCGGCACGATCGACGAGCGAGGCGTCGTCGGCCACCGACGTGATCGGGGTGTCGTTCATCTCGCTCGGCGCCTCGACGTCGAAGGCGTCGAGGATCGTCGGGGCGATGTCGGTGAGGGTGACGAACCCTGTCCGGCGGGTGGTGGGCGACCGGGCCCACCCGGCGTCGATGCCGGGACCGCGCATGGCGAACATCGTCAGCTGCTCGCCCGCCGCGGGTGCGGTGGGGGCGACCACCATCACCAGGTCCCGTCGCAAGTCCATCGTCGCCAGGATCCGGCCGAAGGTCCGGTCGGCCCGGCTGAGCGCGGCGGAGAACTGGGCATCGCCCTGGGACACGGTGCTCTGGGGACGGGCGTCCTCGGCCCGTTCCAGATCCGACATCTCGACGACCTGCACGTCCGCGGCGTCCCACCCGCGCTGCACCGACGCCAGCACCGCGTCGTCGTCGGAGCGGACACCGAACGGAGCGAGCGGGTCGGCCACCAGCAGGGTCGACGACACGTTGCCGACCGCGACCTGTCCGTCGCGGTCCATCCCGGCGAGCGCCACGTCGCGCTGGGGCGGCCCGCCGTCGAGAGCGGTGTCGGCGTTGCCGACCACGCCGACCGGGTGGCCGGCTCCGGCCAGGGACTCGGCCATGGCCCCGGGGGCCGAGCCGTACAGCAGCGCGTCGTTGCGGGCCACCTGCTCGGCGATCGACAGCACGACGACCTCACCGGTCGGTTCGATGCCGGTGCGCCGTTGGTACACCTGGGCCGCCGAGCCGCTCGGGGTGGTCTCGGCGAGCTGGGCGGCGTCACCGGCGGTCAGCGGGTTGGCTGCGTCGGCGCGGTTGCCGGCCCCGAGGGTCAGGTAGGCATCGGCGCCGTCGGTGCGGGGTCCGACGGTGCGGGTGCTCAGCGATGCCACCGCGGAGCGCTCGAGGAACCGGGTCAGCTCCGGCGGCTCATCCCGGGACACGGCGTCCCAGGTCAGTCGCGGGAACGTGACCACCAGCACGCGGCGCGGGGCGGGCGCGCTCCCGCGTCCGGAAGACGCGGAGGCTGACCCTCCGAACGCTCCCAGTCCGACAGCGGCGAGCACCACCGCGACCAGCACCGAGGCGAGGATCGAACGACGGGGCACGCTCACCGGGTCCCCTTCGCCGGGACGAGCTCGCGGTAGACGTCGAGCACCTCGGCGGTGAGGGCGTCCGGGTCGAACCTCGTCGACGCCACCTCGCGTCCGGCCTCCCCGGCGGCGAGGGCTCCGGAGCGGTCCGCCAGGAATCGCACGAGCGCGTCGGCCATCGCCCGGTCGTCACCGACGTCGACGACGGCGCCGGCCCGGCCGTCGCCGAACAGCTCCGAGGCCATCCCGACGTCGGTGCTCACCACCGGGACGCCGAGCGCCATGGCCTCGGGCAGCACCAGCGGGATGGCCTCCCACACCGAGCTGAGGGCGAACACGTCCGAGGCGGCGATCCAATCCACCGCGTCGGCGTCGAACCCGACCCATCGTACGACGTCGTCGAGGCCGAGCCGGGACGACTCGGCCTCGAGCGCAGACCGGTCGGGGCCGTCGCCGACCACCGCGAGCCGCGCATCGGGCACGCGGGCCGCGACGTCGACGAACGCCCGCAGGAGGGTCGGCAGGTCCTTCTGGGGGTGGAGGCGGGCCACACAGCTCACCAGAGGAGTGTCGTCGCTGACGCCGAGCCGACCGCGGATGTCGGCCCGGGAACGTCGGGGCGACGCCGGCGGCGACACCGGCACGACCACGCGGATCCGGTCCCGGGCGACCGTGCCGACCAACCCCTCCGCGATCGCGTCGCTGGGCGCGATCACCCGGTCGGCTCGGGCCAGCACCGCCCGCTCGAGTCTCCGCTGCAGCCCGGCTGCCCGACCCGCCGTCTCGTCGAGAACGACGTTGTGGACGGTGATGACCACCGGCCGCCGCGGACGACCCCGGACCGCCACCCACGCCGCCTTCAGCCCGTGCGCGTGCAGCACGTCGGCATCCTCCCGCCATGGAGCAAGAGCTCGCCGGGCCCGGAGGAGTCCGACCGGGGTGGTACCCGCGGGCACGGGCACCACCCCGGCCTGGGTTCCCCGTCCGTCGAGCACCCCGGCCGGACCGAGGACCGGAGCCACGACCCCGAGGCGTTCCAAGCCGTCGGCCAGGGCCGCGACGTGCATGCGGATCCCGCCGGTCGACGGGCCGAGGAGCTGCAGGGCGCGCATCACGGGTTCCCCACCCCGGATCCGAGCACCCGGCCGGGGTCGCCGCCGAGGCTCCGCAGCGCCCGTCGGGGGTCGGGTCCGCCGATGAGGCGCAGGACGACCAGCGCCGCGACCGACAGCACCGCTCCCCCGACGACGCACACGACGACCGCGCTGATCGTCCCGGTCCCGCTCCAGGCCCGGACCGCCGCGTACACCCCGATCGCGGCCACGGCGGTCGCCACCACGTCACGGAGGATCGGGACGGCCACCGTCGGGATCCGCGCCCCGTGACCGTGCACGGTGGCGCGCACCGACACCGCGAGCACCACGGCGCCGACGAGCTGCGCGGAGCCGTAGCCCAGACCCAGCACCGTGATGCGGTCCGAGCTGGGAGCGACGGCGGCCATGACCGCCATGAGGGTCGTCCCCAGGACCGCGACGCCGATGTTGACCAGCGTCGGGGTCCGGGTGTCCTGGTACGAGTACGCCACCCGGGTCAGCAGCAGCACCATGGCGTAGCCGGGCACGCCGACGGCGAAGCCGGCCACCGCTCCGGCCACCTCGGTCACGTGATCCGCGGCGTTGCCCAGAGCGACCACACGGGAGATGGGTTCGGCCAACGCCACCAGCGCACCGGTCGACGCGATCGTGAACAGGGCGACGGAGCGGGTCGTCCGGCCGACCTCGTCGCCGAAGTCGGCCCATCGCCCGGTCCGGGCGAAGCGGGTCAGGTCGGGGAACGCGGTGGTGAACACGGGCACGGCGAACAGCGACACCGGCAGCATGAACAGGACGAACGCCAGCTGGTAGACGACCACGCCGCCCTCGAGGGCGTTGGCCAGGTACAGCACCGCCACCAGCAGGGCCTGCGAGGCGCCCAGGAACCCGGCCGCCCACGACCCCTGGCGCAGCAGCCGACCGAGGACCGGGTGACGCCAGCTGAACACCGGTCGGAGATGGAAGCCGTGACGCCACGCCGACACCACCGGCACGGCGCAGAACGCCACGACCCCCAGGAGGGTGCCCACCGCCAGGACGAGCTTCTCGGGCGTCGACAGGTCGAGCGACGGCGCCTGATCGCCGCGCATGGCGCCGAACAGCAGGTAGGTGCCGATGACCACGACGTTGTTGACCGTCGGGGCGAACACGGGCTGCCAGAAGTGCCCGGTCGCGTTCAGGACCGCGGCGGCGACCATCGACGCTGCGTAGAACAGCACCTGGGGCAGGAAGAACCACAGCAGGAAGGTGCCCAGCTGGACCTCGGCGGCCCGTACCGCGGCGTCGTCGACACCCGACACGAGCAGCTCCATGATCCAGGTTCCGGCCACCATCGCCGCGGCCACCACCGCGGCGAGCAGGGTGAGCATCGCCCCCAGCACCACCCCGGCGGTCTCCTCGGCGTCCCGTTGCGATCGGCCGTCGACGGCGTCGACCATGATCGGGATCAGCACCGACTGCAGGACGCCGGCCGCGAACAGCTCGAAGAGGATGTTCGGGATGGTGTTGGCGCTCTGGTACGTGTTGCCCAGGTACGAGGTGCCCAGCACGGCGGCCACCACCACGATGCGGGCGAACCCGGTGAGCCGGCTCACCGCGGTGAACACCGCCATGGCGGTGGCGTTGCGGTTGCGGTTCGCCACCGTGGCTGTCGCCGCGCCGTCTCTCCCGGAGTCGGGCTCCGCGGTCACGACCCGGGCACGGTCGGGAACGGAGCGGTCGCGGCCCGGCCCGTGCCGTAGTGGCCGACCCGACCGCTGTCGCGCTGCTCGGCGACGGCGTACACGGTGGCGATCCGACCGAAGGACTCGTCGAGGTCGTCGACGGTGCTGAGCGCGTCGGCGACGTCCGAGGCGCGCAGCCCGGCCACGAAGGACCCCGGATCCGGCTCGCCGACCGTCGTCGTGGTCGCGTCCCCGGCCGCGCGGACCGCTCCGGCCTCGGCCACGGTGAGGGTGCGCGGCGCCCGGTCGGCCTCGGCTGTGGCCAACGGTTCGACGACGGGTCGCGGATCCTCGTCGGCTCCCCCGATCAGCACGTAGCGGTACCCGCTTCCGGCGGGGAAGCGGACGTCGCCGGCCTGGTCGGTGTCGCCGACGGAGATCATCCCCAGCTCGGCCAGGGCGGCCAGGTAGGCGCGGGCTCCTGCTGCGTCGGTCGGGGTCCTCACGACCGATGCGTCCGGTGGTTCCGTCGTCGTGGTCGCGGGGTCGATCGGCGGTACCGCGGGCGCGGCCGGCGGCGCCGCCGACAGCAGGGCGAGGGAGATCCCCAGGTCGTTCGCGATCCGGCTCCGCACCGCGTTGCGGTCACCTCTGAGGCCGAGGCGGGCCCGGGCCGCGGTGAGGTCCGCGGCGCTGGGCGAGGTGAGCGGCGGCTGCAGCCGCACGGTGCCGGCACGATCGGCGCCGGATGCGCCGAGCGACGTGCGGACTTCGTCGATCACGGTCCGGGGCACCTCGGCGGTGGCGAGCAGGACGACCGGCGCCCCGTCGAGCCGTCCGGCCAGCGCCTCGCTCCCCGGTCCGGCCAGCGCAGCGGACTGGGCATCGGATCGGGCGAGCTGGTCGCGGGTGGCGTCGAGCTCGGCGCCGCGCCGGCGGTAGCCCTCGTCGAGGTCGTCGACGCGGCTGCGCAGCGAGTCGACCGTGGCCCGGTCGACGAACGACGCCCCCATGGCCACGCCGACGCCGAGGGCCAGGAACACCGCCACGAGGCTGATCAGGTGGAAGCGGAAGTTGATCACGGGACCTCGTTCACGTCGGCACCGGAATCGTCGTCAGCCCGGTGAGCAGCACCCAGTTGGCGCGGATGAGCAGGCGGATCGGTTCGCTGATCGCGATGACCACCGCCATGGCGAACAGGGCGGCGAGCACCAGCAGCAGCAGGTCCCGCTTGCGGACCCGACCCTGGTAGAGGCGGCTCACGCCCTTGGCGTCCACCAGGATCGGCCCCACCTTGATGCGGGTCACCATGGTGGAGGCCATCCCGGCCCGACCCTTGTCCAGGAAGTCGACCATCGAGGTGTGGGTGCCGACCGCGACGATGAGGTCCGCGCCCTTCTCGTAGGCCAGCAGCATGGCGATGTCCTCACTCGTGCCCGACGCCAGGAACAGGTGGTGTTCCAGGCCCATCGGGTCGAGCCGTTCGGACCCCGGCGCCCGCCCGTCGCGGTAGGCGTGCACGATGAGCTCGGCGCCGCAGCGCAGAGCCTTCTCCGACACCGAGTCCATGTCGCCGATGATGACGTCGGGGGTGACCCCCTCGTCGAGCAGGGCGTCGGCTCCCCCGTCGACGGCGATCACCACCGGCTTCATCTCCCGCAGGTAGGCGGTCCGGCGCAGCAGGCTCAGGTCCTCCTTGTAGCCGGCGCCGCGGACCACGATCAGGACCTGGCGGCCGGTCCAGTCGGCGTCGAGATCCGGCAGCTCGAGGTCGTCGTCGATCAGGTCGGTGTTGTGCTCGAGGTACTCGACGGTGTTCTCGACGAAGCGGTTCAGCTCCGCTCCGAGGGTGGCCCGGCTCCGTTCGTGGATCCGCAGGATCGAGTCCTCGTCCTGTCGGACGCCGACGGCGACCTCGCGTCCGTCGACGATCACGGTGTCGCCCTCGACCGTCGCGGTGTCGCCTTCGGCGACTCGCTCCATCAGGGCGTCACCGAGGGCGTCGACCAGCGGGATCCCGGCGCGCAGCAGCAGCAGCGGACCCTCGTTGGGGTAGCGACCCGACGATGACTCGGCCGCGTTGAGCACCGCGGCGGGCTGGGCGGCGACCAGGCTCTCGGCCGCGACGGTGTCGATGTCGAGGTGGTCGATCACCGCCACGTCGCCCGGCTCGAGCCGGGTCACGAGGTCCTTGGTGCGACGGTCCGATCGCACTGGCCCGGTGATCGGCGCCGCGGGGTCGACGCTGTCGACGCCGCGGCGACGGAAGATCCCCGTCATCGACGCCCCCGCACCTCGGCCGACGAGGCGAGCAGCTCCTCGGCGTGGTCTCGGGCCGTCGCCGAGTCGGGCCGGCCGGTCATCATCCGACTCAGCTCGATCACCCGGTCGTCGTCGTCGAGGGTCTCGACCGTGGTGAGCGTCGTGGTCCCGTCGGTGTGCTTGGCCACGAGCAGCTGGTGATCCGCGAACGCCGCCACCTGGGGCAGGTGCGTGACGACGACCACCTGTCGGCCTTCGGCCAGCCGGGCCAGCGCCGCGCCGACCGCGGCGGCGGCCTCGCCGCCCACCCCGGCGTCGATCTCGTCGAAGACCATCACGTCGGGTCCGCCGCTGAGCACCAGGCGCAACGCCAGCATCACCCGGCTGAGCTCGCCGCCGGAGGCCACCCGGGCCAGGCCGCCGAGCGGCGCGCCCGGGTTGGTGGCGATGAGCAGCTCGACGTCGTCGCCCGCGCCGGGTCGACCGTCGCGGTCGGTGACGCTGACCTCGACGCGGCTGGCGGGCAGGGCGAGGTCGGCGAGCAGCTCGACGAGCCGCTCGGCCAGCGCCGGCGCCGCGGCCCGGCGTGCGTCTCCCACCCGGCGCCCTTCCGCGTCCGCGAGCGACCGAGCCTCCGCGAGCTCGTACTCGACCGACTCCCTGGTGGAGTCGAGCGAGGTCAGCTCGTCGAGGCGGCGACGGGCCGCCGCCGCGTGTTCGATCACCTCGTCCAGGTCGTCACCGTACTTGCGGCGCAGCTCGACCAGCCGGTGGCGACGGCCCCGCACCTCGTCGAGGCGCGCGTCGTCGGGTTCGATCGACTCGGCGCGGCTGCGCAGCTCGGCGAGCACGTCGCGCAGCTCGGGTCCGATCGCGTCGAGCCGCACCGCTTCGGCGGCGAACGGGGCTCGTCCCCGCAGCGACTCGGCCGCCACGGCCAGGCCGTCGAGGACCGCTCCGTCACCGCCGAGGGCCTCGAGGGCAGCCGCGGCCGCCTCGCGGTGGGCGACGGCGTCCGCGAGGAGGTCCTCTTCGGCCGCGAGGTCATCCTCTTCGCCGGGGGTCGGATCGACCGAGGCGATCTCGTCGATCTGGTGGCGCAGCAGGTCGATCTCGTGGGCGCGAGCGCGTTCGTCGCCGCCCAGGTCGGCCAGCCGTTGCTCGAGGTTCGTGACCTCGGCCCGGGCGTCGCGCAGAGCCGTCGTGTCGATCCCGGCGAACCGGTCGAGGGCGTCACGCTGGTGACGCGGAGCCAACAGCGCCTGCTGGGCGTGCTGGCCGTGGATCTCGATCGACCGGCCGCCCAGCTCGGCCATGTCAGCCGCTGTGCTGAGGCCGCCGTCGACGTAGGCCCGCGACCGCCCCGAGGACGGCACGACCCGCCGGAGCACCCACTCCGAGCCGTCGCCGCCCGATCCGACGCCCTCGGAACCGTCGCCGTCGGCGAACAGGCCCTCGACCACCGCTGCGTCGGCCCCCGGTCGAACCCGCGACGGATCGGGCCGCGCGCCGCAGAGCAGGCCGAGGGCCTCGACCACCATGGTCTTGCCCGCGCCGGTCTCGCCCGTGAGCGCGGTCAGACCGGGGGGCAGGGGGATCCGGGCCTCGGCGATCACCCCGAGGTCCCGGACGGCGAGTTCGACGAGCATGACGGCCCGGAGCGTAGAGGACCGCCGCTGTCGGACCGCGCCGGGCCGTTCCGGGCCTCTCAGCGGGGGCCGAGCTGGAACTTCTCGCGCAGCACGGCGTGGAAGTCCCGTTCGCCGAAGGTGACCAGTCGGGCGGGCTGGTCACTCGCCCGGCACCGCACCGTCGAACCGGGGTCGAGTCGGGCGAACGGGCGTCCGTCCACCGACACTCCCGCCGCCCGGTCGCCGCCGATGGTGACTCGCACCTCGCAGTCGGGCCGCAGCACGATCGAACGGTCGAACAGCATGTGGGCCGCCACCGGCGCCATGAGGACGGCCCGGTGGCGGGGGTCGACGATCGGGCCGCGGACCGAGAACACGTAGGCGGTCGAGCCGGTCGGGGTGGCCAGGATCAGACCGTCGGCCACGTAGGAGGTGAACGGTCGACCGTCGAGCGCGACGTCGAGGCGCACCGTGTGGCCCATCTCGGACTTCTCGACCACGACCTCGTTGAGGGCGCTCGAGGTGCGGACCCCGTCCGCATCGGCGATCTCGGCCTCGACCCGCATCCGCTCCTCGAGCGAGTAGGAGCCGGCCAGGAACCGCTTGAGCGCCATGCGGACACCTGCCGGCTCCACTTCGGTCAGGTAGCCGAGCTGCCCCAGGTTGACTCCGAGGACGGGCACGTCGTCGGCCGCGGCCAGCTCGACGGCGCGCAGCATGGTGCCGTCACCGCCCAGGCTGAGCACCAGGTCGGTGCCCGCGCAGAGGTCCTCGGCCCGGGTCGACAGCTCCGCGTCATCGAGCACGCCGGCGTCCTCGGCCAGGACGCGCACCTCGTGACCACGCTCCAGCAGCCAGTTCACCGTCGAGCGGGCGAGGTCCCCGGCCCGCTCACGGTGCAGGACCAGCCCGAAGGTGCTCACGACCCGGCTCCGGAGCGGGCGACCGCGTCGGCGACCGCGGCACCGATCAGCTCTGCGGTCCGGTCCTCCCCGGAACCGCGGTCGGCGGGGCCACCGCGGCGCAGGTGGACCAGGAACTCGGTGTTGCCATCAGCTCCGTGGATCGGCGAGACCATCACGTCCATCATGGCCGCGCCGGCCGCCACGGCCGTGGCCACGACGTCGGTGACGGTGCGGGTCCAGATCTGTGGGTCGGTGACCACTCCCCGACCCCGGGCGACGTCGCGACGACCGGCCTCGAACTGGGGCTTCACCAGCACCACCAGGTTCCCGCCGACCGCGGTCGACGAGACCAGCACGCCCATGACCGTGTTGAGCGAGATGAACGACAGGTCGGCCACGACGATCCCGTAGGGGTCGGTGGCGGCAGGGTCGACGTGCCGGAGGTTGGTCCGCTCGACCACCTCGACGCGGGGATCGGCCCGGAGCCGTTCGTGCAGCTGGCCGTGACCCACGTCGAGCGCGGTGACCGACATGACGCCGTTCTGGAGCAGGCAGTCGGTGAAGCCGCCGGTGGATGCGCCGGCGTCGAGCGCCCGACGTCCCGACGGGTCGAGCCCGAATCGCTCGAGCGCGGCGGCGAGCTTCTCGCCGCCGCGGCCCACGAAGCGCGGGGGCGGGCCGGCGAGTCGTACGGGTTCGGACGGGTCGACCATGCGGGCCGGGCGCTCGGCCAGAGCGCCGGACACGATCACCTGCCCCTCGCCGATCAGTCGGGCCGCCGCCGAGCGCGACGGGGCCAGTCCACGGCGGACCAGTTCGGCGTCCAGTCGTCGGCGCACCGTCCGAGGCTACCGAGCGCCGCTTCCGGGTCCGGCCGCTCGTGGTTCCGGCCGTTCGTGGTTCTGGCTGATCCGTCAGGGTCGGCCCGCGCCGGAGGCTCCGACCAGATCCGCCAGATCCGCGCCGACCGCCCACGGGACGGGGCCGACGGGCAGGTCGGCGGCGGAGGTCACCCCGCTGAGCACCAGGCCGTATCGGGCCCCGAGGGCAACCGCGAGGGCCCCGTCGGTCTCGGGCTTGTCCCCCACCACGACGTCGACCGGGCCGTGGCGCTCGACGATCACCGACGCCATCGGGGCGTGCGGCTTGCCGGCGATCTCCGGGCTGCGTCCCGCCGCGGTCGCCACCGCCGCGACCAGAGCGCCGTTGCCGGGCAGCAGCCGCGGACCGTCGGGACCGGCGGTCGGGAAGGTGGCGTCGTCGTTGGCGGCCAGGAACCGCGCCCCGGAGCGCACGGCGTCGGCGGCCATGCCGATGCGGGAGCGGTCCCAGTCCTCCAGCGCGCCGACCACCACGACGTCGACCCCGTCGAGGGACCCGCCGTCGGGCAGGGAGGCCACGTCGGTCACCGGGAGGCCGCTGTCGCCCAGGTACCGGACCAGACCGGGCCGACCGAGCACCAGGACCGCCGCGGCATCCGCGCATGCGGCCACGACGGCGTCGGCCGAGGTGATCACGGGACAGGCCGGGACGCCGAGCCGGCGCAAGCGCTCGGCCTTGTCGGCGGGACCGGCGGCGTCGTTGGTGCAGAACACGACCCGGTCGCCCCGCTCGAGCAGGGACGCGACGGCATCGGGAGAGCCGGGGACCGCCTCGGGTCCGCGCCACACCACACCGTCGAGGTCGATCACCCACAGGCCCACGGGCGCAGTCTCGCACCCTGCCGTGGCCACCCGGGTTTGGTGGCGCTTCGGAGTTGCGGGGGGTGTGGGCGGGTAGCGGGGGGTCCGCGGTTGAGGGTTCGAGGGCCCGGAGAATCGGTGGCTCTGACCCCAACCGAACCTCCGGAGCCCTCGTGGAAACAGACGCTACGCGCATGTGCGCACTGTTGGTCGGCTTGCCGGCTGTGAACGTCCTCGCTGTTGATGATGACGACCCGGCCGGCCCGTTGCGGGTCCACGTCGAGACGACCGCCACCACAGTGGCGTGTCGGTCATGCGGGACCAAAGCGCGGGTGAAGGACCGACGCCAGGTCGCGTTGGTGGACCTTCCGGCGTTCGGTCGTCGAGCAGTGCTGGTGTGGCACAAGCGCCGCTGGTGTTGTCCGGATGTCGATTGTGAGACCAAGTCGTTCACCGAGGTCGATGCTCGGATCGCGGCGTCGCGGGCGAAGGTGACCGATCGTGCGGGTCGACACGTGACTGCCCGGGTCGGTCGTGATGGCCGCACCGTCACCGACGTCGCTGTTGAGCTCGGCTGCGATTGGCACACCGTCATGGACGCCGTCCGTTCCTACGGCACCGCGTTGATCGAGGACCCGGCCCGCATCGGGCCCGTCGCCGCTGTCGGGTTGGATGAGACGCTCTTCGCCCGGACCGGCTCGAAGAAGACCAGGTGTTGGTGCACGTCGATCGTCGCGCTGGACAGACCGGCGCAGCTGCTCGATGTGGTCGAGGGCCGCACCGCGAAGGCACCCACGACGTGGCTGGAGGCCCGCCCGGAGTCGTGGCGCGCGGCGATCCGTTGGGGGGCGTTGGACCTGTCGGGGCCGTACCGCAAGACGTTCAACGACACGCTGCCCGACGCGACCCAGGTCGCGGATCCGTTCCACGTGTGCAAGCTCGCGAACAGTCGCCTCGACGAGTGCCGTCGTCGGGTGCAGAACGAGACGCTCGGGCACCGAGGCCGCAAAGACGACCCGCTCTACCGATCTCGCCGGCTGTTGACCAAGGGCCACGAACGTCTCGATGAGAAGGGCACCGAGAAGCTCCTCGGATTCCTCGAGGCCGGAGACCCACACGGCGAGGTCCGCATGACCTGGCACGCCAAAGAGACCCTCCGCGGGTTCTACACCCAACCCGCAGAGAACGCTGAAGCGTTCCTCGACGAGCTCGTCGCGGACATGGGCGACGAGTCGATGCCGATCGAGGTCCGTTCCCTCGCCCGTACCCTGACAACCTGGCGTGCTCAGATCCTGGCCTGGCACGACGCGAAGGTGTCCAACGGGCCGACCGAGTCGATCAACAACCTGATCAAGCGGATCAAACGCATCGGGTTCGGGTTCCGCCGCTTCGCCAACTACCGGATCCGAGTCCTGCTCTACGCCGGCAAACCCAACTGGGACCTACTCGACACCGTCACACCCCGCTGAACTCCGAAGAGCCGGATTTGGAGCCTAGAATCGCTTCGTGGTGATCAGGACCATCCGAACACGCTCCAGGCTCCAACACCGAGCACGGTGGAACATCTGGTGCGCATGAGCGCCATTGAAGGCCCGCTCTGGCCTCACGGGAAGATCCTTCATGTGGACCTACGCTGACTTCATCGAACAGGCCGCAACCGCCCTGAACATGCAACACTTGGCGAGCATGGGTAGCAACACGACCCTGGTCGAAGCCAGACTTGACTCACTCGCACTCGCCGAGCTGCTCGCTTGGGGGGAGGATTCATATGGCGTTTCAGTCGATGATCGGTTCCTCGAGGCGACGCCCACGCTCGGGGAGGTGTGGCAGGCCTTCGAGAGCGCTGCTCGTCGCTAGCGCACTCGCTCTCGCGCTCACGACCTCCTGTGGATCGGCCACTGAAGTGGAAACCAGCGCCGACTCGGATTCCAACGACCTCAGCATCCCGGCGAGCCCCCTGCAGGGCCAGCGTGCCGCAACCGTCGCACTTCCGGCAGGGCTCGTGGAGATGTCTGGCGCGGGCGACGCAAAGCAGAGAATCGCCGTGCTCGGCCCAGCAGCCTCGCGATGGTCCGAACGTGACGTAGCGGGACTCGCCGGATCGCTTCCCATCGCCCAAGGACTAGCCATGGATGGTGCGGGCTACCTCGCAGGCCAAGTGTGCGAACGTCCGGCCGAAAGCGACGCAGTCGGCCTCGAATGTACCGACGGCGGGTTGCAGATCGTCGAGATCGGACCAGACTCAGCAGTCGCAGGCAAGCCATCTGAGCCACCATTTCCGATTGAGCACAAGTGGGGCTTCAGATCTGTTACTCCGTCCCCAGGGGCAATCGATATCGAGGTCGAGTCGTTCCTCACGGGCGAAGTCAAGTTGATGCGGTATGATCTCAAGAACGCCTCCTGGTCGACCGTGCCTCAGAGTTCGCCGAGCATTGCATGCACCGACGGCAGCTTGCTTGAGCCAGAAGAGATCGTCGCACTCACGGCGCCGATCGCCGGCTCGACAGTCCGATCGTGTAGTGAGACGACCGCAGCGCTCGACGCTCTCGGAGGCGCCGCATTCGCAGTCGACCGTCGCACCGGCGAAAGGTACGAGCTGCTCACCTCAAGTTCAGATGCCCCACAACTGGTCGCGCTCGGCGACTCAGTGATACTGCTCAACAGATCCATTGCTGAGGACAAGAGCGATCCGACGGGGTTCAAGACATCCGCCAAGATCGAAGGATTCCGAAACGGTCGAGAGTTCGACGTAGGTGTTGACGCCTCGGACATGGCCGCCGCATCTTCGCTTCTCTACGGATACTGGACGACCGGTTGGGTAATGGCAAACGACGGCAGCTGGATTCGGTTCAGCACCTAAGGCGCCGTTGCAGGCCATCGCAGAGGGAGAGATCGATGACATTTCCGGCAACCCACTCACGGACCGCAGGCCCACGCAATCGAGCGGAACGTCGACGTGAGGGAAAGAAGGCGCCGGCCAGAACTCGACCTCGACGGATCGCCCGCGCCACCGCAGCAAGCTCTGTAGCATTCATCTGCGCCTTCGGCCAGGCCCGCATGGCGGGCGCAGACTCGTACTCGCAACTGCATCACAACATTCAAGGAGTGCTCGGCAACCACAAAGGCGCCGTCGAAATGGTCGACGGTGTCAAGACTGGCATATTGCAATCCGACCAGACTGGCGATCCCCCCTTCGTCATCTCCATGAACGAAGTGTGCAAGTCCCAGTGGACGGCCTTCAACAACTTCTTAGGAACGTATTACCCGAACCAATATCAGAAGCGATTCACCGTTACCAAGACCGCCAACCTTCCAGGCGGCTGTCAAGGTGAATTCGGGAACGCGATCGCGGTTCGCACCAACGTGATCGGGGACCCGTGGCCAAATGGCGCCGAGTACCCAGGTCAGGGGAACGAGTCGGAGAAGCGAAAGCTCCGATGTCTACAACTTCAGATCTTCGGACCGGCGTACTTTGCGTGCAACACCCACTTGAAGAACGATACGGTAATCGCCGACGGCCAAGCTGCATACATGTTCGCGTGGATCAATCAGTGGTGGGCACAACCGGGCACGATGGTGTTGGGCGATCTCAACCTGAAGCCGAACCAGACGTCGATCATGACGCAAGTGTACGCCAACTACATCGAGGCAGACCACGGCTGCCCCTCCTACGGAAACGACGGGACCGACACCCCGACGGCCGGAGCTGGCAAGATCGACTACGTCTTCGGATCAAAGGGTAACGCCCCGACCAGGTTTGTGAATTGTGGGGCGAACAGGGTGTACTGGTCCGGTTTCGGTGCTCCCTCTTCTCAGTGGGTGTCCGACCACAAGATGCTGGGAAGCAACCTCATATGGGGTTAGACGGCCCGTTGACCCACGTGCAACTCCTCCCAGTCGGCCCGCAGCACGAGGCACAGCTGAGAGAACAGGAGTTGAAGTACGGAGGCCCAGAGTGGCGCTTCGGCGGTCAGGTGCCGTCGCCGGAGGAATATCACCAGCGCCTGTGGCAGGGAGTCGTAGCCCAGTATCTCGTGGTAGATGCAGACGAACGCGTCCTCGGTCTCGTGGCCTGCTACCAATGCGATTTCGTCTCAGGTACTGCGTTTCTTTCCGCGATTCGCTTTGGCGACCAACCAAATGTGGATGTTGGCTTCATTCGAGGATGTCTCATGTTTGTGTCGAGACTCTTCAATGATTTTCCGTTCCGAAAGCTGTACCTCGAATCCGCCGAGTCGAACTCGATGCGCTTCGGTGGCGGCCGATCGGTGCTCTTGGAGGAAGAGGCCCGGTTTCGGGAGCGTGTGTGGTTGAACGGACGATTTGAGGACCTGGTTGTCCATTCGGTGTCCCGTGATGCGTGGCTAGCGAGCCGGCTATCCAGGTATTGACCGATCACTCGTGGTCTGAGGTTGACCCGGTTTGGTGGCGCTTCGGAGTTGCGGGGGGTGTGGGCGGGTAGCGGGGGGTCCGCGGTTGAGGGTTCGAGGGCCCGGAGAATCGGTGGCTCTGACCCCAACCGAACCTCCGGAGCCCTCGTGGAAACAGACGCTACGCGCATGTGCGCACTGTTGGTCGGCTTGCCGGCTGTGAACGTCCTCGCTGTTGATGATGACGACCCGGCCGGCCCGTTGCGGGTCCACGTCGAGACGACCGCCACCACAGTGGCGTGTCGGTCATGCGGGACCAAAGCGCGGGTGAAGGACCGACGCCAGGTCGCGTTGGTGGACCTTCCGGCGTTCGGTCGTCGAGCAGTGCTGGTGTGGCACAAGCGCCGCTGGTGTTGTCCGGATGTCGATTGTGAGACCAAGTCGTTCACCGAGGTCGATGCTCGGATCGCGGCGTCGCGGGCGAAGGTGACCGATCGTGCGGGTCGACACGTGACTGCCCGGGTCGGTCGTGATGGCCGCACCGTCACCGACGTCGCTGTTGAGCTCGGCTGCGATTGGCACACCGTCATGGACGCCGTCCGTTCCTACGGCACCGCGTTGATCGAGGACCCGGCCCGCATCGGGCCCGTCGCCGCTGTCGGGTTGGATGAGACGCTCTTCGCCCGGACCGGCTCGAAGAAGACCAGGTGTTGGTGCACGTCGATCGTCGCGCTGGACAGACCGGCGCAGCTGCTCGATGTGGTCGAGGGCCGCACCGCGAAGGCACCCACGACGTGGCTGGAGGCCCGCCCGGAGTCGTGGCGCGCGGCGATCCGTTGGGGGGCGTTGGACCTGTCGGGGCCGTACCGCAAGACGTTCAACGACACGCTGCCCGACGCGACCCAGGTCGCGGATCCGTTCCACGTGTGCAAGCTCGCGAACAGTCGCCTCGACGAGTGCCGTCGTCGGGTGCAGAACGAGACGCTCGGGCACCGAGGCCGCAAAGACGACCCGCTCTACCGATCTCGCCGGCTGTTGACCAAGGGCCACGAACGCCTCGATGAGAAGGGCACCGAGAAGCTCCTCGGATTCCTCGAGGCCGGAGACCCACACGGCGAGGTCCGCATGACCTGGCACGCCAAAGAGACCCTCCGCGGGTTCTACACCCAACCCGCAGAGAACGCTGAAGCGTTCCTCGACGAGCTCGTCGCCGACATGGGCGACGAGTCGATGCCGATCGAGGTCCGTTCCCTCGCCCGCACCCTGACAACCTGGCGTGCTCAGATCCTGGCCTGGCACGACGCGAAGGTGTCCAACGGGCCAACCGAGTCGATCAACAACCTGATCAAGCGGATCAAACGCATCGGGTTCGGGTTCCGCCGCTTCGCCAACTACCGGATCCGAGTCCTGCTCTACGCCGGCACACCCAACTGGGACCTACTCGACACCGTCACACCCCGCTGAACTCCGAAGAGCCGGTTTGGTCCGCCCCGGAGCCGCTGTGGGATCCTGTGGCAGGCCGCGCTGTGGCCGAGTCGACCAGTGGACCGTGTCGACCACAGACCCCTGCAGGAGGACTCTTCCGTGGACGAGCAGCAGCTCAACAAGATCACCAACGATCCGGGCTTCATCGCCGCCCTCGACCAGAGCGGTGGATCCACGCCCAAGGCGCTCAAGCTCTACGGCATCGACGAGAGCGAGTACTCCGGCGAGGACGAGATGTTCGACCTCATCCACCAGATGCGGACCCGCATCATCACCGACCCGGCGTTCAACGGCGACCGCATCGTCGGGGCGATCCTCTTCGAGCAGACGATGGACCGCCAGATCGACGGCAAGGGCACCGCGGAGTACCTGTGGCAGGACAAGGGCGTGGTGCCGTTCCTGAAGGTCGACAAGGGCCTGGCCGACGAGGTCGACGGCAGCCAGGTCATGAAGCCGATCCCCGGCCTCGACGACCTGCTCGAGCGGGCCAAGACCCACGGCGTGTTCGGCACCAAGATGCGCTCGGTCATCAAGGTCGCCAACGAGGCCGGTGTGACCGCCAACGTGGCCCAGCAGTTCGAGATCGGCCGCCAGATCCTGGCCCACGGCCTGGTCCCGATCATCGAACCGGAGATCGACATCAACAGCCCCTCCAAGGCCGAGGCCGAGAAGCTCCTCAAGGAGCGCATCCTGGCCGAGCTCGACGGCGTCGACGGCCAGATCATGCTGAAGCTCACCCTCCCCGAGCAGGACGGCTTCTACACCGAGCTGGTCGAGCACCCCAAGGTGCTGCGGGTCGTCGCCCTCTCCGGCGGCTACAGCCGCGAGGAGGCCAACGCCCGCCTGGCCCGCAACCCCGGGGTGATCGCCAGCTTCTCCCGGGCCTTCACCGAGGGCCTGTCGGCCCAGCAGTCCGCCGACGAGTACACCGCGGCGCTCGACGCCTCCACCCAGAGCATCTTCGAGGCCTCCAACACCTGACCGACCGGTCGATCCACTCGGCCGGGGTGCCCCGACGGCCCTCGGGCTGACAACATCCGACGATGACCGTGCGGCCCGTCTCCGAGCACACCTCGGAGGCGGGCCGCCGTCGCGTCGGTGACCCGTTCACGAACCTGCCGGGTCTCGACGGCCTGCGAGGGTTGGCGGTGGTCGCGGTCGTCGCCTTCCACGCGGGCCTCGGTCGCATGGTCGGCGGCTTCCTGGGCGTCTCGACGTTCTTCACGCTGTCGGGCTTCCTCGTCACCGGCCTGCTGGTCCGCCGGTCCCGGCACTCCCCTGCCATCGCCCTCCGTCCGTTCTGGGAACGACGGGCACGACGGCTGCTGCCCGCATCCCTGGCCACGCTGGCTGGGATCGTGCTCCTGTTCGGCCCGTTCGTCGCCACGGCCGATCAGCGCAGGGCGATGCCTGCCGACGTGCTCGCCGCCCTGTTCGAGGTCGCCAACTGGCACGACATCGCCAGCGGCAGCTCGTACGGGGCGTTGTTCGCCGCGCCGTCGCCGGTGCTGCACTTCTGGAGCCTGTCGATCGAGGCCCAGTTCTACGTGGTGCTCCCGTTGCTGGTGCTCGCCGCGTGGAGGTGCGGGCATCGCCGACGACCGGCGTTGGCCGCCATCCTCGGCGGACTCGCCCTGCTGTCGGCGCTGGAGCCCGTCGTGTTCTCGATGAGCCCCGACCGCGTCTACTACGGGACCGACACCCGGGCCGTCGAGCTCCTCATCGGAGGCCTGCTCGGCCTGGCGTGGACCCACGAACCGATCCGACGGCGGCTCGTCATCGGCCGCGGCGTGCGGGTCACGGTGCCGGCGCTGGGAGCGCTCGCACTGGGGCTGCAGCTGTGGTGGTGGTGGTCGTTGCCGCTCTCCAGCCCGTGGCTCTCGCGGGGCGGATTCACCGGCTACGCGGTGCTGTCCTGCCTGGTGATCCTGGCCGCCGCGGTGCCGGTGGGTCCGGTGAACACCATCCTGCGGTCGGCACCGTTGCGCTGGCTCGGGGTCCGCTCCTTCGGCATCTACCTCCTGCACTGGCCCGTCATGCTCGCTGTCCGCCAGCTGCACCCCGGGGTGGGGCCGGTGACATCGGCTGCGATCGCGGTGGTGATCTCGGTGCTCGGTGCCGCCGTGTCGTACCGCCTCATCGAACAGCCGGTGCGAACGGGGCGATGGCCCGCACCCGGCGCGTCCTTCGGACCTCCACCGCCGCAGTGGCCGTGATGGCGGTCGCCACGCTCACCCTCCCGTCGGGGAGCCGTCATGAGTCCGCCGGTGGCCTGGTCGCCGATCCGGCCACCTACGACCGCCTGATCGAGGCCCACGGGTCCGCGGCGTCGCCCACCTCGACGAACCCGGCCCGACCCGCCGCCGATCCCGTCGCGTCGAGCACCGTCGCCGTGGCACCGGTCCCCACGATGGCACCCTTCGGGGACTCCACTGTCCTCGGGGTCGGGATGGCCCTGGCCCGCTGGGCGATGGACACGGGGCGGTTGACCGGGACCCGGGGCGACTTCCGGGTGGGGTGCGGGATCCCCCGCTTCGACGCGATCCGCACCTCCGGCGTCAAGCCCGACGATCCCGAGTGCCGGGACTGGCCCGTGCGATGGGCGGAACGGATCCGCACCGACTCCCCCGACATCGCGCTGATCATGTCGGCGGTGTGGTCGGTCCCGGACGCCCGGCTCCCCGGATCTGACCGCTGGAGCGCGATCGGCGATCCCCACACCGACGAATTCATCCGGGACGAGTACCTCGCCGCGGTCGACGTGCTGTCCTCCCGGGGCGCACTGGTGGTGCTGGTCACCTGGCCCCGGTTCGGCGACTGGGTCGCCGGCGGACGATCAGGGGTGCTGGGAGACCAGGTCGACGGGGAACGCATGTCGCGGATGAACCGCATCCTCACCGAGGTGGCGGCCCGACGACCGGAGTCGGTCCGCGTGGTCGACCTGGCCGGATGGCTGGGCGACCGCTCCCAGGATCGGGCTCTGCGACCCGATGGCGTCCACTTCAGCGAGGCGACGTTCCGCCCGATCGTCGACGAGTGGATGGGGCCCGAGATCGAGCGGATCTGGACGGAGTGGTGGACCCGGCATCGGACGTCCGTGGCGGCCGATCCCGCGGCTCCCGGTACGGCTGCTCCCGTTCCCGCGACTGCCGATCCCGCGACTGCCGATCCCGCGACGGCACAACCGGCCGTACAGATCCCGGGACCTGCCGCGTCGACGCCGGAGGGCCCGACCGCCGGCCGGGCCTGAACGTCAACCCGCGGCACGCTCCGCGGCGTCGAGGAAGTCGGGCTCGGCCCGGGCCACCTGCGTGAACAGCAGGCGGGCCTGGGGCACGTCGCCGGACCGCTCGTAGAGGTCGGCCAGGGCGTAGGCCCGACGGAGGTGGTGATCCATCGGCCGCTTGGGGATCCGGAACCCCTTGCCCAGCAGCGCGATGGCGTCGGCCAGTCGACCCTGGTCCGCGAGGGCGCCCGCGGCGACGATCCGGCCCTCGTTGACCAGCGGACCCGACGGCGACGACGTCCGCAGCTCCTCCCACAGCTCCTCGACACGGCTGTACTGGCCGAGCGCCCGACGGCAGTCGGCGAGCACCGGATGCTGCTCGGTCGATCCTCCGGTCAGCTCGACGAAGGCATCGAGCTCACGGGCGGCCTCACGCCAGCGACCCAGCCGGTACAGGGTGAGCCCGTAGAGCTCACGGGCCTCGGCCAGGTCCGGCACCTCGGCCACCACCGGGGCGAGAACGGCCCGCGCCTCGGGGTAGCGCTCTGCCGCGTACGCCGTCGCAGCATCCGACAGCCGACCCTCGAGGCGGACCGCCCGCTTGGAGCCCACCAGGTCGACCAGCTGCGGAGCGTGCACCTTGACCGGTCGCCCCGATCGCCGGGACGAGCTCCGCCGGGGTGGCCGCGACGACACAGGGCCCTCGTCGATCCACACCTCTGCCTCGCGGGCCGGAGCGGCCGGGGGTCGATCGGACTTGTCGGTCCGCCGCGGCGGCGGAGGGATCGGTCGGGAATCGCGCTGACGGCTCCGGGCCGCGCCCTGGCGTGTGCCCTGGCGCCCGTCCCGATCCCGGTCCCTGCGATCCCGGTCGTTGCGATCCCGTCGCTCACGGTCCGGACGAGGACCTGCCGGTCGTGAGCCCTGCGGACGCGGACCGCTGCGTGCTCCGCCTGGTCGCGACCCGCCGTTGCGGGCCGGGCCGCTCCGAGCTCCGCCGCTGCGGGATCCACCCGACGAACGTGAACCACCATCTCGCGACTCTCCGCCGCGGGATGCGCCACGCCCAGCCCCACCGTCTCGTGACCCGCCCGGGCGCCCGGAGGTGCCCCGCGTACCGCCGGAGCGCGGTCCTCCTGCGCCCGAACCGGATGACCGGGTGCCGGATGTCCTGGTACCGGATGACCGAGCTCCCGGACCGGTTCCGGAGGATCGGGGTCCCGAGGATCGAGCGCCACCGGTGCGGGGACCGCTCGCCGGCCCCCGCGACCCGCCGGGTCCTGACGATCTGGTGCCGGATGAGCGGGGTCCACCGGAGCGCGACCCCCCCGAGGACCCTCCAGATGGCGCACGAGAGCCTGAACGCGAGCCCTGGGAGCCTGCACTGCGCCGCGGTGGACGAGCGTCATCGTCGGAGTCAGGTCGCCGCCGGGGCGGTCGGTCGTTGGCGGGGGTGGGCATCAGGACCTCTTCAACAGCGTCGACGGCTCGAACGCGAGTGGCCACGCTACCGGACGCAGCGCGGCGGCCGGCATGGCCGACGGGACGGGAAAACGGTGAAGGGGAGGCGCTCTCGCGCCTCCCCTTCGAGAAATCCGGCGGCGTCCTACTCTCCCAGGGACGAACGTCCCAAGTACCATCGGCGCTGGAGGGCTTAACTTCCGTGTTCGGGATGGGAACGGGTGTGACCCCTCCGCTGTGGCCACCGAAATCTGTTGTCAACTGACGAGCGGGTGGCCCCGACTCCGGGGCCGGCGTCCACTCGAGGACTTCATAGCGAGCACGAACGTCTTGTAAGACGAACCCAAGCCCTCGGCCGATTAGTACCGGTCAGCTGAACACATTGCTGTGCTTACACTTCCGGCCTATCAACGTGGTGATCTGCCACGGGCCTTACCAGGTTGACCCTGTGGGTGAACTCATCTTGGAAGAGGCTTCCCGCTTAGATGCTTTCAGCGGTTATCCCGTCCGTAGGTCGCCAACCAGCCGTGCCCTTGGCAGGACAACTGGCACACGAGAGCTACGTCCATCCCGGTCCTCTCGTACTAGGGATAGCTTTCCTCAATTCACCTCCGGCTGCAGAGGATAGGGACCGAACTGTCTCACGACGTTCTAAACCCAGCTCGCGTACCGCTTTAATGGGCGAACAGCCCAACCCTTGGGACCTGCTTCAGCCCCAGGATGCGATGAGCCGACATCGAGGTGCCAAACCTTCCCGTCGATATGGGCTCTTGGGGAAGATTAGCCTGTTATCCCCGGGGTACCTTTTATCCGTTGAGCGACGGCGCTTCCACACGCAACCGCCGGATCACTATGCCCAGCTTTCGCTCCTGCTCCACGTGTCAGTGTCGCAGTCAAGCTCCCTTTTGCCATTGCACTCGACGCCTGATTGCCAACCAGGCTGAGGGAACCTTTGGGCGCCTCCGTTACTCTTTAGGAGGCGACCGCCCCAGTCAAACTACCCACCTGACGCTGTTCCCGACCCGGATAACGGGTCTGGGTTAGAGCCTCGCCATACGCAGGGTGGTATTTCAAGGATGACTCCACACTGGCTGGCGCCAATGCTTCCTCGTCTCCCACCTATCCTACACAACGCATAACAAAACCCAACATCAAGTTGCAGTAAAGGTCCACGGGGTCTTTCCGTCCTTCTGCAGCTAACGAGCATCTTTACTCGTACTTCAATTTCGCTGGGTCAGTGGTTGAGACAGTTGGAAAGTCGTTACGCCATTCGTGCAGGTCGGAACTTACCCGACAAGGAATTTCGCTACCTTAGGACCGTTATAGTTACGGCCGCCGTTTACTGGGGCTTAGGTTCAGAGCTTCGTCCGAAGACTAACCCTTCCCCGTAACCTTCCAGCACCGGGCAGGCGTCACAGCGTATACAGCGCCTTACGGCTTCGCACGCTGCTGTGTTTTTAGTAAACAGTCGCTTTCCACAATTCTGTGCCACCCCTTCGAGCTCCAGCCGCGTGGGCCTTCACCCTAATGGGGTCCTCCTTCTCCCGAAGTTACGGAGGCATTTTGCCGAGTTCCTTAACCACTGTTATCCCATTCGCCTTGGTATTCTCTACCTGTCCACCTGTGTTGGTTTGGGGTACGGGCACCACATGAACTCACCGCTAGGATTTTCTTGGCAGCATAGGATCAATGACTTCCCCTGAAGCGGGTCCGTATCACGTCTCAGACTTCGTGAGGCCCGGATTTGCCTGGTCCTCGTCCTACACGCTTACCCCGGGACTACCATCGCCCGGGATCATCTACCTTCCTGCGTCCCCCTACGGCTTTCCGCCTAAAGCTGGGTCGGTTCGTGACGGCCCGAAAGCCGGCACAGCCCCTTAGCAAGCTGAAATTGGAATGGACGCGCATGTGGTGGTACCGGAATATCAACCGGTTGTGCATCGACTACGCCTCTCGGCCTCGCCTTAGCTCCCGACTCACCCTGGGTGGAATAGCCTTCCCCAGGAACCCTTGGACATCCGGCGGAGGGGTTTCTCACCCCTCTTTCGCTACTCATGCCAACATTCTCACTCGACCACGCTCCACGACCGGTCACCCTGCCGCTTCACTGCGAGATCGACGCTCCGCTACCGCTCGATCAAAGATCGAACCCGTGGCTTCGGTACCAGACTTGAGCCCCGTTACATTGTCCGCGCAAGATCACTCGACCAGTGAGCTGTTACGCACTCTTTCAAGGGTGGCTGCTTCTAAGCCAACCTCCTGGCTGTCTTCGCAATCTCACATCGTTTACCACTTAGTCTGGATTTTGGGACCTTAGCCGACGGTCTGGGCTGTTTCCCTCTCGACCCCGAAGCTCATCCCCCGGGGTCTCACTGCTGCGCTCTGGATCCGTGGCATTCGGAGTTTGGTTGGGGTCGGTAAGCTTGTGGGCCCCCTAACCCATCCAGTGCTCTACCTCCACGGATGAACACGCAACGCTGCACCTAAATGCATTTCGCGGAGAACCAGCTATCACCGAGTTTGCTTGGCCTTTCACCCCTATCCACAGGTCATCCGCCCAGTTTTCAACCTAGGTCGGTTCGCGCCTCCACGGGGTCTTACCCCCGCTTCACACTGCCCATGGATAGATCACTCGGCTTCGGGTCTGCAGCATGCGACTGTACGCCCTATTCAGACTCGCTTTCGCTCCGGCTTCCCCTCACGGGTTAACCTCGCCACATACCGCAACTCGTTGGCTCATTCTTCAAAAGGCACGCCATCGCCCGGCCGAAGCCAGGCTTTGACTGCTTGTAGACCAACGGTTTCAGGTACTATTTCACTCCCCTCCCGGGGTACTTTTCACCTTTCCCTCACGGTACTAGTTCGCTATCGGTCGATGAGGAATACTTAGCCTTACGAGGTGGTCCTCGCTGATTCACGCCAACTTTCTCGGATTCGGCGTTACTCGGGATCATCGATCAGAGACTGCACAGGTTTCGTGTACGGGACCGTTACCCTCTGCGGTGCGCCTTTCCAGACGCTTCCACTACCTGGCAGCTTTGTAACTCTGTGGGGGGCCGACGCGCCCCCTATCGAGTCCCACAACCCCGGACTGGCAACGCCGTCGGGCTATCACACCAGTCTGGTTTAGGCTCTTCCGCGTTCGCTCGCCGCTACTTACGGAGTCGTTGTTACTTTCCTTTCCTCGGGTTACTGAGATGTTTCAGTTCACCCAGTTCCCTCTACCCGCCCTATGTGTTCAGGCGGGAGTCACACCCCATTACGAGTGCGGGGTTTCCCCATTCGGATATCCACGGATCGACGGTTGGTCGGCACCTTCCCGTGGCTTTTCGCAGCCTCCCACGTCCTTCATCGGTTCTCATCGCCAAGGCATTCACCGTTGGCCCTTTGTAGCTTGGGTATCGCATTACAAAGATGCTCGTGCTCGCTATGAAATTCTCAAGGGGCGCGACGACGAGACGAGCTCGCCGAGGAAGAAGGGCTCGAGCCCGCTCACTCGGAGCGGGCGAGGCGTACCTTCACAACGGAAGACAGGACGGGCACCCGGGGCACACTCCGTACGGCTCGAGAGCTCAAGGGAGGGTACCGATCCGGATGCCGGCGAGTGCGTCAACTGGGTGTCCGTGTCCGGCACACAGCGTGATGCTGCATGAACCGGATGGATTGGACTCCTTAGAAAGGAGGTGATCCAGCCGCACCTTCCGGTACGGCTACCTTGTTACGACTTCACCCCAATCGCTAACCCCACCTTCGGCAGCTCCGTCCCAGAGGGTTCGGCCACTGACTTCGGGTGTTGCCAACTTTCGTGGTGTGACGGGCGGTGTGTACAAGGCCCGGGAACGTATTCACCCCGGCGTTGCTGATCCGGGATTACTAGCGACTCCAGCTTCATGAAGTCGAGTTGCAGACTTCAATCCGAACTGAGACCGGCTTTTTGGGATTCGCTCGACCTCGCGGTTTCGCAGCCCTCTGTACCGGCCATTGTAGCATGTTTGCAGCCCTAGACATAAGGGGCATGATGACTTGACGTCGTCCCCACCTTCCTCCGAGTTGACCCCGGCAGTCTCCCACGAGTCCCCGGCATTACCCGCTGGCAACATAGGATAAGGGTTGCGCTCGTTGCGGGACTTAACCCAACATCTCACGACACGAGCTGACGACAGCCATGCACCACCTGTGTACCGCCCCGAAGGACACCATATCTCTATGGCTTTTCGGTACATGTCAAACCCAGGTAAGGTTCTTCGCGTTGCCTCGAATTAAGCAACATGCTCCGCCGCTTGTGCGGGCCCCCGTCAATTCCTTTGAGTTTTAGCCTTGCGGCCGTACTCCCCAGGCGGGGCACTTAATGCGTTAGCTACGGCACGGAAAGGGTTGATTCCTCCCCACACCTAGTGCCCAACGTTTACGGCGTGGACTACCAGGGTATCTAATCCTGTTTGCTACCCACGCTTTCGCTCCTCAGCGTCAGTTCCAGCCCAGAGCGCCGCCTTCGCTGCAGGTGTTCTTCCTGATATCTGCGCATTCCACCGCTACACCAGGAGTTCCACGCTCCTCTACTGGACTCAAGTCACAGCAGTATCGGGTGGCCTCTCCGAGTTGAGCTCGGAGCTTTCACACCCGACTTACTGAACCGCCTACGAGCTCTTTACGCCCAATGAATCCGGACAACGCTTGCCCCCTACGTATTACCGCGGCTGCTGGCACGTAGTTAGCCGGGGCTTCTTCTGCAGGTACCGTCATTTTCGTCCCTGCTGAAAGCGGTTTACAACCACGAAGGCCGTCATCCCGCACGCGGCGTTGCTGCGTCAGGCTTTCGCCCATTGCGCAAGATTCCCCACTGCTGCCTCCCGTAGGAGTCTGGGCCGTGTCTCAGTCCCAGTGTGGCTGATCGTTCTCTCAAACCAGCTACCCGTCGTTGCCTTGGTAGGCCGTTACCCCACCAACTAGCTGATAGGCCGCGAGACCCTCCTGAAGCGATAAATCTTTCCTCGGTCGGCCATGCGACCATCCGAGGGTATGCGGTATTAGCTCGAGTTTCCCCGAGTTATTCCCCACTCCAGGGCAGGTTTCTCACGTGTTACTCACCCGTTCGCCACTAGGTCTTCCGGGAGCAAGCTCCCATGGACCCCGTTCGACTTGCATGTGTTAGGCACGCCGCCAGCGTTCGTCCTGAGCCAGGATCAAACTCTCCATCAAGACCTCAGGATCCGCTCCGAAGAGCTCGTCCGTCGATCGGAGAGCCGGTGGCAGGCCTGAACCTGATCACCGACTGGCACAGACTGGCGTTGGTCCACCGATCCGAAGACCGGCAGATCATCATCCGGAAAGTGCATAAATATCTGAATTGATCGGGTCGACTGCTCGCGGGTGTGAACCCACGGGTAGCCTCCCGCACTCGCCTTTTGGCATCCTGTCTTCCGTTGTCAAGGAACGCCTGAGCTCCACGAGGGGGGCTCGAGCTGGAACGTGGTGGCACGGTGACCGTGCGAACCAGGGGTTCCGTTCCCCGTTCCGGTGCCGAAGCTGCCGTGCGGGGCGAAGTGAGAGAATATGGCACCCGGTGGCCGGGGTCAACTCGATGTCGTGAGACGCCCGTCACGTCCCTCAGCGGCGGCCCGTCCGTCGGCCGAACGGCGGCACGGAGGACTGCTCGCTACCCCACCGTGACCAGGTGGTGGGTGCGGCGCCCGCGGGCGAGCAGGACGTACCGCCCGTGCAGCAGATCCGACTCGACCAGCGGAGCACCCGGCCGGTCCGACAGCTTCACCTGGTTCACCGAGTACCCCTGAAGGTTCCGGCGCACCTCTCCCTTGGAGCGGGCCAACCCGACCGCCTCGTCGGCCACGAGGTCGACCGGGTCCGAGCCGAGGAGGTCGCCGCGGGAAGCGGTGCTGGACGGGACCTCGGCCGCGAGCAGGTCCAGCGCACCGACCGAGGCCGACGTGATCGGCTGATCTCCGAACAGCACCGCGGCGGCCTCTTCGATCGCGGCGATGGCGTCGGATCCGTGCACCACCGAGGTCAGCGCCCGCGCCAGCGCCCGCTGACCGAGCCTGCGCTCCGGGGCGGCGGCGTGCTCGACCGCGATGCGGCGGCACTCCTCGACCGCCACGGTGGTGAGCCGGAGCAGGAGCGGCTCGACGTCCTCGTCACCGACGTTGAGGAAGTACTGGTACAGCCGGTACGGCGAGGTCCGGGCCGCGTCGAGCCAGATGTTCTCGCCCTCGGACTTGCCGAACTTGGTGCCGTCGGCGCGGACGATCAGCGGTGCGGTCAGGCCGTGGACCGCCTCGCCGCGGCGGCGACGGACCAGGTCGACGCCCGCGGTGATGTTGCCCCACTGGTCCGATCCCGCCACCTGGAGGTCGCACGCGTGGCTCTGGTGCAGGACGTCGAAGTCGTTGGCCTGCAGGAGCATGTAGCTGAACTCGGTGTAGGAGATCCCCGACTCGCGCTCCATCCGGCTGCGCACCGAGTCCTTGGCCAGCATCGTGTTGATCGTGACGTGCTTGCCGACGTCGCGGAGGAACTCGAGGACGCTGACCGACTCGGTCCAGGTCCGGTTGTCCACCACCGTCGCCGCGGCAGCGCCGTCGAAGGACAAGAAGCGCGCCAGCTGGGTCCCGATGGCGGCACGGTTGGCGTCGAGCACGTCGGCGTCGAGGAAGGTCCGTTCCGAGCTGCGCCCCGAGGGGTCGCCGATCATGCCGGTGGCCCCGCCCACCAGGGCGATCGGCGGGTGGCCGGCGTCCTGGAAGCGCCGCAGCAGCATGATCGACTGGAGGTTGCCGATGTGCAGCGAGTCCGCCGTCGGGTCGAACCCGCAGTAGGTGGGTGTGGGACCGGCGTCCAGGCGGTCGCGCAACGCGTCGAGGTCGGTGTGGTCCTGGACCAGGCCTCGTGCGGTCAGGTCGTCGATCACCCCGCCGCCGTGGGGTCGGACCTCTCCGGTCATCGCTCGGTCTCTCCTCCGGGCCGGGTCGGATCGACCTCCTGCGCCCATGTCGTCGGACCCGTCGCCAACGGAGCCGACGGGCGAGCTGAGAGCGTACCGCCGCTCTCTCAGCCGGCTGGCACCAGTTCGGGCAGCGGGTCGGCAACACTGGATCGGTCATGGCTCGGATCCCCCGCCCCCTCGCGGCCCTCGTCGGACTGGGTCTGCTGGCGTCGCTGACCGTGGCATGCAGCGGAACCGCCCGCGACGCTCCCCCACTGCTGCTACCGGTCAACTCGGCGCCGACCACCGTCTACGACGCCAAGGGGCGGCCCATCACGGTGCTGCGAGACGAGAACCGCACCAGCATCCCCCTGGAGCAGATCCCCAACATCACCCGCACCGCGGTGGTCGCGATCGAGGACTCCCGGTTCTGGTCACATCGCGGCGTGGATCCCCGCGCCATCGCACGGGCCGCCAGCTCGAACGCCGAGGAGGGCGAAACCGGCCAGGGCGGCTCGACCATCACCCAGCAGTACGTGAAGACCGCTCTGCTGTCACCCGAGAAGACGCTGCAACGCAAGCTCGAAGAGGCGTCGATGGCGCTGTCGATCGAGCGCAACTACTCCAAGGAGCTCATCCTCGAGCTCTACCTCAACACGATCTACTTCGGAGACGGCGCCTACGGGATCGACGCGGCGGCCCGCTCGTACTTCGGGATCCCCGCCAGCGAGCTCGACCTGGCCCAGTCCGCCCTGCTCGCCGGCCTGATCCAGGCCCCGTCCCGCTACGACCCCAGACGCCACCCCGAAGCGGCGTTCAAGCGGCGCAACGTGGTGCTCGCCCGGATGCTCGAGCTCGGCGACATCACCCAGACCCAGCACGACGCCGCGCTGATGACGCCGGTGACGCTGGCGCCGCCCCAGCCGCTCCCCGAACAGGTCCCGTACCCGGCCGCGCACTTCGTCGATGCCGTCAAGGAGTACCTGCTGAAGGACTCGAAGGTGCTCGGCGACACCCAGGGCGAGCGCTACAACAACCTCTACCGAGGTGGGCTCCGGATCCACACCACGATCGACCTCGACCTACAGGCCCAGGCCGAGCAGTCGATCGCCCAGGTGCTGCCCCGACAGGGCGTCGACCCCAAGATGCCCGATGCCGCGCTGGTGTCGATCGACCCGGCAACCGGTGAGGTCAAGGCCATGGTCGGCGGACGCGACTACTTCGGAACGTCCGACTACCGCCAGACCAACCTGGCCCGCGGCGCCGGCCGTCAGACCGGCTCCGCGTTCAAGCCCATCGTGCTCGCCGCCGCGCTCGACAACGGCGTCTCACCCGAGAAGCTCTTCGACGCTCCGTCCGCCCAGGTGCACAAGCTGGCCGACGGCACCACCTGGAAGGTCAAGGGCGGAGGGATCGGCCGCGGGACCATGGCGCAGTGCACGGTGGTGTCGTCCAACACCTGCTACGCCAACATCGTGTTGGACCCCGAGGTCGGCGCCCAACGATCGGTCGACATGGCCAAGGCTCTCGGCGTCGTCGACACCAAGCTGTCGGCGGTGCCTTCGGCGGTGCTCGGCACCAACAACGCCACGGTGCAGGACATGGCGTCGGTGTACGCCACCTTCGCCAACCAGGGGGTGTACGTCCCGCCGGTGCTCGTCAACCGGATCGACCGACCCGACGGCACCATGCTCTACCAGCACGACCACACCCAGAAGAAGGTGCTCGAGCCCGAGGTGGCGGCGCAGATCTCGACGATCCTGCCCGGCGTGATCGAGGGCGGCACCGGCACCCGGGCCAACATCGGTCGACCGGCAGCGGGCAAGACCGGATCGTCGCAGAACAACGTCGACGGCTGGTTCTGCGGCTACGTCCCCCAGCTGGCCACCGCGGTGTGGGTCGGCTTCGCCCAGCCCCGGGCCGGCAAGGACGGGAAGCTGCGACCGGTCCCGATGACGTCTCCCAACACGCGGATCACGGTCTTCGGCGGCACCTACCCGGCACAGATCTGGGCGTCGTTCATGAGCAAGGCCGTGCACGACCTGCCGGTGGAGCCCCTCGTCGATCCGCTGGCGGCCGCACCCACCACGACGACGGTCCCGCCCTCGAACGAGGCGCTCCTCAGCCCGGTCACCGTCCCCCGCGACGCCAAGGTCCCCGACGTGGGCGGCAAGGACACCCGCAAGGCGATCGCCGCGGTGCGCTCGGCCGGGTTCGTCGCCGTGCGCGTGGACGCCACCGTCGCCGGGGTGGGTCCGGGGATCGTCACCGGTCAGAGCCCGGCTCCGGGAGCGGCGGCCGCGGCCGGCTCCACCGTGTTCATCGAGTCGACCCCCGGCACCTTCGTCCCGCCCGACGCTGTGCCCGACGTCATCGGCTTCGGGACCGGCCAGGCCCGCCAGCAGCTCGAGTCCCTCGGGTTCACCGTCACGTTGGAGCCGCTCGCGGCGCCGGAGGCGGCGCGGCGCAAGGACGGCCAGCCCTTCGAGGCGGGACAGGTGTGGCGCAGCACACCGGCGGCCGGGATCGCTGCGGTCGACGGCAAGGTCGTTCTCGCCTACCAGGTCGCCAGCGCCGCGCCACCGACGTCGGCTGCGCCGTCGACGAGCGCCCCCCGCCGCCCCGCCGCCAACGACTGACCTGGGCCCGACCCCCGTTCTGTAGTGCGAGATCCAGGCGTTCGTGTGGATCTCGCACTACAGAACGGGAGGGGTGACGTCGGTCCGCCGCTTCGACCCGGTCGGGGCACCGCTGGCAAGCTGGGGCCCGTGGGTTCCACCGCTTCCGACGAGCAGACCTCGAACGACACGCCGGGCTCGGCTCCGGCCCCCGGCCGCCGCCGGTGGTTGCTCATCGCCGGGATGCTGTTCGCCGTGGCCACGTTCGGGGTCTGGATCTACGCCCTGTTCATCTACGACCCCGGGTTGATGATCGACGAACTGTCGGACCGGCGGTTCCCGAAGGCGGCCGAGCAGATCTGCCACCGGGCCCGGGTCAAGATCGAGAAGCTCCCGACGGCTGACCAGACCGAGGACAACCGAGATCGGGCCGCCGTCGTCGACCAGGCCAACGACGCGCTCCGCCAGATGACCGACGAGCTCCAGACCGCGGTGCCCCAGGACCAGGGCCGGATCACCACCGGGATCCAGCAGTGGGTCGAGGACTGGAACACCTACATCGGCGACCGCGACGACTACGCCGACCAGCTGCGAGACGACCCCGACACGCGGTTCACCGAGTCACTCAAGTCGAACCGCCAGATCTCACGGGCGATCGACGCCTTCGCCATGGTGAACCGCATGGACAGCTGCGCTGTCCCCGGCGACGTCGGCTGAACTGACCCCCTCAACTCCGTTCTGTTCGTTCGATCACACCGTCAGCGGTGTGATCGAACGAACAGAACGGGTGGGCGGCGCGGGCGAGGCGGAGGATCCCCTCCTCGTCGACCGCGCCGGGCAGCTCGTCCCAGGTGACCCACCGCAGCGCCAGCGACTCGTGGTTGCCCACCTCGACAGCCCCCGGCGGAGCGACGACCACGAATCGCACGTCGAGGTGCAGGTGCTCGCCCAGGGCGTCGCGGTGGTCGACGGGGTGGATGTCGACGTCGACCGCTGGCACCAGGACCCGCAACCCGGTGATCCCGGTCTCCTCGGTCGCCTCCCGCAGCGCCACCCCCGCCAGCCGGTGGTCGCCGTCCGCGTGCCCGCCCGGCTGGAGCCAGCGACGGAGTTTGGCGTGCAGCATCAGCAGGACCCGTTCGCCCTCCGAGTCGACGACGAGGGCCGAGCCCGTCAGGTGCCCCGGAGCCGTCGTCCGGTCAGCGAGGGCGGCGCCGTGGGTGTCGAGCAGCTCGAGCACCCGGGCCCGATCGGCCTCCTGGGCGGGGTCGATCACCGCCTCCTCCAACGACCGGCGCGACACCTCCGGATCCCGGCTGGACGAAAGGCGCGGGTCGCCGGACGACAACCACAGAGCGGTCACGAGCCACCTCCGGACGGTCGTCCCCGCGACACGCCGGGATGTCCGGGAACCAGGAACCGCCAGCGGTGCTCCACCCCCCGGGTGATGCCGACCCGGGTCGTGCGGACCGGTCGGGCCGGAGGGCCCACGTCGTCACGAACCAGCCGGATCCGGGAGCGGCGCCCGCACAGGTCGACGCCGTCGTCGGCCCCGGTGATGGCGAGCGCCGCGCACAACTTGCCGGGACCGTTGGCCAGATCGACGTCCCGAGCGATGCCGGGCCGATCCCCCCGCATCCGCTCCAGCCCCGCGACCGGTTCGACGGCCCGGATCAGGACCGCTTCGGCCACCCCGTCGACTCCGGCGACCACGTTCGCGCACCAGTGGATGCCGTAGGAGCGGTACACGTACAGCAGGCCGGGCGGCCCGAACATGGTGGCGTTGCGGGCGGTTGGGCCCCGGTAGGCGTGGCTCGCCGGGTCACGTTCACCCCGGTACGCCTCCACCTCGACGATGCGGCCGACCCGCACTGAGCCGTCGGTGTCGCTCACCGACACGAGCGCGTTCAACAGGCGAGGCGCGACCACGGTCGAGTCGCCGACCAGGTCACGACGCGGGAACGGCCGACTCACCCGGCCGGCTGCGGATGGGCGCCCTCGGCGAGGACCGACCAGCGGGCCCGCTCAGCCGCGATGCGCTCGGCCAGACGACCGCGCTGGGCCGCGACCGGCTCGGGGCCTCCCCCGCCCGGGCTGGCGCGGTTGGCCGTGCCCGCCCCGGGCCGGAGCAGGGCCACGCCCCGCTCGCCCAGCTCCGGTTCGGCGGCGACGAGGTCGACCAGGGGGATGCCCTCGTCGAGGGACCGACGCACCAGCGCCCCGACGATGCCATGAGCCGATCGGAACGGGACGCCGTCGGTGACCAGCAGCTCGGCCAGGTCGGTCGCCGCCGCATACGGCGAGTCCGCCGCCGCCGCCATCGGCTCGGGTCGGAAGGTGATCGTCGCGTACAGACCGGTCATCGCGAGCAGCGCCAGGCGAACCGTGTCGAGCGCGTCGAACAGCGGCTCCTTGTCCTCCTGGAGGTCGCGGTTGTACGCGAGCGGCAACGACTTCATGGTGGCGAGGAAGCCGGTCAGGTCACCGATCAGGCGACCGGCCTTGCCCCGAGCCAACTCGGCGACGTCGGGGTTCTTTTTCTGCGGCATCATCGACGAGCCGGTCGCGTAGGTGTCGTCGAGGACGGCGAAGCCGAACTCGTCGCTGGTCCACAGGACGATCTCCTCGCCCATCCGCGACAGGTGCAGGCCGATCGTCGTGCACACGAACAGCGACTCGGCGACGAAGTCGCGGTCCGAGGTGGCGTCGAGGGAGTTCTCGAACCGCGCCGGGAACCCGGCGTCCGCCGCGGTCGCGTCGGGATCGAGCGGCAGCGACGACCCGGCCAGCGCGCCGGCGCCGAGCGGCGACACGTGGGTGCGGCGCCGGCAGTCGGCCAGGCGGTCGACGTCTCGCAGCAGCGCCCAGGCGTGCGCCATCAGGTGATGCGCCAGCAGCACCGGCTGGGCCCGCTGGAGGTGCGTGTAGCCCGGCAGGCGCACCGGGTCACCGTCGACGCCGCCGGTCAGGGATCGGTCGGCCCGATCGGCGAGCACGTCGACGAGGCCGAGAACCAGCTCGGCGGTCGCCGCCATCTGGCCCACCACGTGGTGGCGGAACGCGGTGGCGACCTGGTCGTTGCGCGACCGGCCGGTGTGGATCTTGCCGCCGACCGGGCCGACCAGCTCGGTGACCCGGCGTTCGATGGCGGTGTGGACGTCCTCGTCGGAGGCGACGAAGTCGAGCACGCCGGTCCGGTACTCCATCTCGACCGAGTCCAGGCCACCGAGGAGGGCGGCCAGCTCCCCCTCGTCGATGAGGCCCGCCCGGTGCAGACCCCGGACGTGCGCCTTGGAGCAGGCGACGTCGTCGGGCAGGAGACGCTGGTCGTAGCTGAGCGACTCGGTGAACTCGACGAGCGCCTCGGCGGGCGGGACGTCGAACCGACCGTGCCAGAGCTGGCCCCGATCGGTGGGCGAGCCGTCCTCGGTCATCGCTGCGAACCCGGGCCCTGGACGTCGGACCAGGTCTGCACACCGAGACCCCAGATGCGCACGAAGCCCTCGGAATCCGCGTGGCGGAACCGGTCCGCCGCGTCGTAGGTGGCGAGTCCGTAGTCGTAGAGCGACTTCGGGGCCCGCCGACCGACGACCCAGCACCGGTTGGGCTCGAGGCGGAGCCGGACGTCGCCGGTGACGTGCTGCTGGGAGACGTCGACGAACGCGTCGAGGGCGTCGCGCAGCGGCGAGTACCACAGTCCGTCGTAGACCAGCTCGGCGTAGCGGTGCTGCAGCGCGATCTTCTGGCGGCCGAGGTCACGCTCGACGGTCAGCGACTCGAGGTCGCGGTGCGCCAGCATGATCGCCAGGGCGCCGGGGGCCTCGTAGGTCTCGCGGCTCTTGATGCCGACGCGACGGTTCTCGACCATGTCGAGGCGTCCCCAGCCGTAGCTGCCGACCAGGTGGTTGAGGGCGATGACGATCTCGAACAGCGGCCGGGCCTCGCCGTCCAGGGCGACGGGAACGCCGCGCTCGAAGCTGAGGGTGAACTCGGCGGGTTCGGTGGCGGTCCGCTCGGTCATCTTCCAGACCCCGGCGGGCGGCTCGGCCCACGGGTCCTCCATCTCGCCGCACTCGATCGCCCGACCGAAGAGGTTGTCGTCGATCGAGTAGAGCTTCTCCTTGGTGGCCCCGACCGGGATGCCGTGGGTGGCGGCGTACTCGATCGAGTCCTCGCGGGTGAAGCCCCAGTTGCGCACCGGGGCGAGCTGCTCCAGGTCGGGGGCGAGCGCCATGTAGCTGACCTCGAAGCGCACCTGGTCGTTGCCCTTGCCGGTGCAGCCGTGTGCGACGCCGTCGGCGCCGTACTTGCGGGCGATCTCGACCTGCTTCTTGGCGATGAGCGGCCGCGACAGCGCCGACACCAGTGGGTACTGGTCCTCGTAGAGCGCGTTGGCCTTGATGAGCGGGGCCAGGAAGTCGTCCGCGAACTCCTGGCGCAGGTCGAGCTCCTCGTACGCGATCGCCCCGGCCCCGAGCGCCTTCTCCCGGTTGCCCTCGAGGGTGCCCTCCTGGCCGACGTCCGCGGAGAGGCAGACGACCTCGACCCCGAGGTTCTCGATCATCCAACGCACCGCCACCGAGGTGTCGAGCCCGCCGCTGTAGGCCAGCACCACCCGCTTCGCCATGTTCTGTCGTCCTTTCGATCAGGCCGGTCCGGCCAGTTTGCGTTCAGGCCGGTTCGGCCAGTTCCAGATCAGGCCAGTCCGGCCAACTGTTGCAGCTGAAGGGCCACCGGGTCGCCCTGGCCCTCACGGGCGATCACCAGGAGCGTGTCGTCACCGGCAACGGTGCCGACGACCCCGTCGAGCCCGTTTCGGTCGATGGCCGACGCCACGACGTGCGCGGAGCCGGGCGGGGTGCGCAGCACGACCAGGTCACCGGAGCGCTCGACCTCGACCAGCCAGTCGCCGAGGACCCGCCGGAGGTGGTCCTGGGGGCTGACCTGCTCACGGGGCAGCTCGGGGATGGCGTACACGGTGTCGCCGCCGGGGACCCGGACCTTGATCGCCCCGAGCTCCTCGAGGTCACGGCTGACCGTGGCCTGCGTCACGGTGACGCCGTCGGCCGCGAGCAGCTCGGTCAACTGCGCCTGGTTGGTGACGCGGTGCTCGACGAGCAGCCGACCGATGCGGTGCTGACGCTGCTGCTTGCCTGCCATCAGGAGGTTCCGCCCCGTTCGGGGTCCTGATCGGTACTCAGCTCGGCGAGCCACAACAGCAGGCCGCGGGCCGAGTGCATCCGGTTGTGGGCCTGGGGCCAGATCCGGCTCCGGGGGCCGTCGAGGACGCCGTCGGTCGCCTCGTCACCGCGGTGCGCCGGCAGGCAGTGCAGGAACACCGCGCCGTCACCCGCCGCGTCCATCAGGGACTCGTCGACGCGCCACCGGGCGAAGGCCTCCTGGCGGATCCGCTTCTCCTCCTCCTGACCCATCGAGTACCAGGCGTCGGTGTAGATCGCATCCGCGCCGGAGGCGGCCTCGGTCGGTTCGTCGACGACGGTGAGGTCGGTGCCCGCCGAGCGGATCCGGTCGGTCGACGTGTCGTCGAAGCGGTAGCCGGGAGGGCTCGAGATCCGGAACGCCGCGCCGACCAGGCCGCAGCCGATGGCGAGCGAGCGGGCGACGTTGTTGGCGTCGCCGACATAGGTGACGGTCAACCCGTCGAGTCGGCCGAAGCACTGGCGCAACGTCAGCAGGTCGGCCAGGGTCTGCACCGGGTGGGCGTCGTCGGAGAGCAGGTTCACCACCGGCACCGACGCCACCGACGCCATGCGCTCGAGCTTGTGGTGCTCGAACACCCGGGCGCCGATGACACGGCCGTAGCCCGACATGAGACGGCCCAGGTCCTCGGCGGTCTCGCGGGTGTCGATGCCGACCTCGGACCCTGACAGGCTGACCGGATGACCGCCGAGCTGGTCGATCGCCATCTCCATCGAGGTGCGGGTGCGCGCCGAGGGCTTCTCGAACAGCAGCACGCCGCCGCTGCCGGCCAGGACCGGCGGCGGATCGGTCAGCTCGGCCAGATCGAGGATGCGGGCGAGCTCGACCGCGCTCAGATCGTCGACCTCGAGCAGGTGCCGCAGCGGCGGGTTCGCACTCATCAGTTCTCGTCACCTTCCAGGATCTCGGCCACGGTCTCGGCGATCGACGAGGTGCCCGAGCGGAGCTCGGCGTCGTCGATCAGCAGGCTGGGGGCAAGGCGCAGGGCCGTCGGCGTGACGGCGTTGACGACCACGCCCCGGCCGAGCAGCTCCGAGCACAGCTGCCGGGCGTCGACGGCCACCTCGACGGCGATCAGGGCGCCGAGGCCCCGGACGTCGAGCACCCCGGGTGCAGCGGTCAGCTCCGACGCGACGACCTCACCGATGTGACGGGCCCGGGCCGGTACGTCCCGGTCCTCCATCACCGCCAGGACCGCTCGGGCCGCCGCGGTCGCCAGCGGTTGACCGCCGTAGGTGGTGGCGTGGTCGCCGGGCTCGAAGGCGGCGGCGACATCGGCGCGGGCCCAGCAGGCCCCGATGGGCACGCCGTTGCCCAACGCCTTGGCCATCGTGACCACGTCGGGCACCACACCGAAGTGCTGATGCGCGAACCAGGCGCCGCAGCGGCCCAGGCCGGTCTGCACCTCGTCGACCATGAACAGCACGCCGCGCTCGTCGCACAGGTCCCGGACGCCCCGGAAGTACTCGACGGTGGCCGGGTTCACCCCACCTTCACCCTGGACCGGCTCCAACAGCACCGCCGCGACCGACGGGTCGATCGCCGCGGCCAGGGCGTCGAGGTCGTCCCAGGCGACGTGGACGAAACCGTCGGGCAGCGGTTGGAACGGCTCGTGCTTGGCGGGCTGGCCGGTGGCGTGCAGCGTGGCGAGCGTCCGACCGTGGAAGCTGCCGAGAGCCGAGACGACCTTGTAGCGGCCGGCCGGCGCGCCGGCCCAACGACGGGCCAGCTTGATGGCGCACTCGTTGGCCTCGGCGCCCGAGTTGGCGAAGAACACCTGGCCACCCCCGCCGAGGAGCCGGTCGAGGGTGGCGGCGACCTGCGGGCCGGGGACCGTGCCGAACAGGTTGGAGACGTGCAGCAACGTGCGGGCCTGTTCAGCCAGGGCGTCGGCCACATCCGGATGCGAGTGCCCGAGCGAGGTCACCGCCAGACCCGACAGCAGGTCGAGGTATGCCCGGCCGGTGTCGTCGTAGAGCCAGGACCCCTCGCCGCGCACGAAGGTGACCGGCGCCGGCGGGTAGGTCGACATGAGCGGCGACGACGCGGTCACGAGGTCTCCCCTTCGTGCGCCACAGCGGCAGCGGCAGCCGCCGGGACGACCATCGTGCCGACCCCGGCGTCGGTGAGCAGCTCGAGCAGCAGCACGTGCGGCCGGCGCCCGTCGATCAGGTGCACCGAGCCGACCCCGCCGCCGACGGCGCGGGCGCAGCCCGACATCTTGGGGACCATTCCCCCGGAGATGGTGCCGTCGTCGATGAGTCGTGCGACCTCGTCGGTGTCGACCCGGGTGATGAGCGACGTCGGGTCCTCGGCGTCGGCGAGCAGACCGGGGACGTCGGTGAGGAAGATGAGCTTCTGCGCGCCGAGCTCCTCGGCGATCGCGGTGGCGGCGTCATCGGCGTTGATGTTGTAGGTCTGGCCGGTCCGGTCGACGCCGATGGTCGCGATGACCGGGATGAGGTCCATGGCCAGGGTGCGGGTGATCAACGCCGGGTTGACCCGGGTGACCGCTCCGACGAAGCCGAGCTCGGGGTCGTGCGCCTCGGCTTCGATCAGATGCGCGTCGGTGCCGGCCAGGCCCAACGCCAGCGGACCGAAGCCGTTGAGGGCGGTGACGATGTCGGCGTTGACCTTGCCGATCAGCACCATCTGGGCCACGTCGAGGGTCTCGGCGTCGGTGACCCGGCGGCCGTCGACGAACTCGCTGGCCTTGCCCAGCTTGTCCAACCACTCGCCGATCTGCGGGCCGCCGCCGTGCACGACGACCGGGCGCATCCCGACGCGGTGCATCAGCACGATGTCGGACGCGAACTGCTCGAACAGGTCGGGGTCGCCCATGGCGTTGCCGCCGAACTTCACCACGACGACCGCGCCGCGGAACGCCTCGATGTACGGCAGAGCCTGCAGCAGGACCTGCACGGCCAGGTCGGGGTCGCGACGGGGGTCGAGTCCCCCGCTCGGGGCGCCGCTCGCCTCGGGGCTCACGGAGCTGTCCCCACGACGGCGAGTCCCTGGGTCTCGGGAAGCCCGAGCGCCAGGTTCATGCACTGCACGGCCTGACCCGACGCGCCCTTGCCCAGGTTGTCGATGGCGGCGATGGACACGACGGTCCCGGTCCGGGCGTCGTAGCGGGCGGTGACGTGGGCGGCGTTGGTGCCGAGGGTGGCCTTGGTCGACGGCGACCGGTGCGACGCGACGACGAACGGTTCGTCCGCGTAGCGCTGCGCGAGCACCTTGAGCACCGCGTCGGTGCTGAGCCCGTCGACCGCTGGTCGGGCGTAGCAGGTGGCGAGGATCCCGCGGTTCATCGGCACCAGGTGCGGGGTGAACAGGACGGTGGCGCCCAGGTTCATGTCCATCTCGGCGGTGTGGCGATGATCCAGCAGGCCGTAGGCCTCGACGTTCTCGTCGACCGCGCAGAACGTGGTGTGCGGCTTGGGAGGTCGACCGGCCCCGGACACGCCGGAGACGGCGTCGACGATGATGCCCTCGGTGTGGATCAACCCGGCGTCGACCAGGGGGCGCAGCGCCAGGGTGGTCGCGGTCGGGTAGCAGCCCGGGGCCGCGATCGCGTCGGCGCCCTCGAGCCGATCCCGGTGCAGCTCCGGCAGCCCGTAGACGAACCGGTCGAGGAGCTCGGGTGCGGTGTGGGGTTCGTGGTACCAGCGCTGGTAGTCGGCCGGGTCCGAGAGTCGGAAGTCGGCCCCCAGGTCGACGACCGTGCGGACCTTGCCGAGGACGTCGGCCATCAGCGTCTGGCTCGCGCCGTGGGGCAGTCCGACGAACACGCCGTCGACCCCGTCGAGCAGAGCGGGGTCCCACGCCTGGAACACCAGGTCGGGATACGCCGGGGCGAGACCCGGGTACAGGTCGGCTGCCGCGGTGCCGGCCTGGCTGTCGCCGGTGGCGAAGGCGACGTCCAGTCCCGGGTGCTGGGCGCAGATGCGCAGCAGCTCGGCGCCGGTGAAGCCCGACGCTCCGATGATGCCGACCCGGGCGGTGTCACCTGCCATGGCAGCACCCTAGCGCACTCTCATGCACGACGCCGCATACTTCTGCACCCCCATCCGTTCTGTTCGGCAGATCACAACGCTGAGGGTGTGATCGAACGAACAGAACGGGTGGGGTCAGGCGCGGAGGGTGGCGTCGTGGGTGGCGACGACCTCGTCGATGATCGCCTGGCGCACGACGCCGACCTCGGCGTCGGTCAGCGTCCGGTCCTCAGCCTGGAACCGCAGCCGGAACGCCAGGCTCCGACGGTCCACGCCGAGCGACTCCGAGCGGAACACGTCGAACAGGTCCAGGTCCTGCAACAGGGGCGCGCCCACGGCACGGATGGTCGTGCGGACCGCGGCGGCCGGGACCCGGTCATCGACCACGAAGGCCAGGTCGACGTCGGTCGACGGGAACCGACTCACCGCCCGGGCCCGACGGACCGGAGCGACGAGCTCCAGCAGCGCCCCGAGCTCCAGCTCCAACCACGCGACTCGCTCCTCGATGCCGAAGCGGTCCAGCACCTCGGGGTCGATCTCACCCACCATCCCCGCGTCGAGGCCGGCGACTTCGACCACCGCGGTACGCGCCGGGTGCAGACCCGGCCGCTCCTCGGCACGCAGCACCACCGGCCCGATCCCGAGCGAACCGAGCACGACGTCGAGCAGCTCTACCGCGGTCGGGGCCTCGGCCCCGGCCAGCGCGGCGGCCAACTGGTCCCGTTCGCCGTCGAGCACCCGCCCGAGGCGAGCCGACTCGGCGACGTCGACGACGACGCCCCGCTCGCCGGTCTCGAACACCCGGCCGATCTCGGCGAGCCACACCCCCGGCCGACGGTGGCTGGCGTTGTAGGCGATCGCGCCGAGCAGACCCGGTCGCAGCGAGCTGCGCAGCACCGACTCCTCGGCCGCGAGCGGGTTGGCCAGGACGAGCCCGCCGGCGGGCAGACCGCAGCGCTCGAGGTCGCCCGGTGCCAGGAACGGCATCGGCATGGCCTCGCTGACGCCGAACCCCGCCAGCGCGCGCCGCACCGACCGTCGGGCCCGCTGCGCGGCGTCGAGACGACCCGGATGGGCCGACACGGGAACGGTCCGCGGGATCCGCGACAGCCCGTACATGCGACCGATCTCCTCGATGACATCGACCTCGGCGGTCGAATCGGGCCGCCACGACGGGATGGTGACCGACAGGTCGTCGCCCACGGTGTCCGCCGTGAAACCGATCGGGTCGATGAGGTCCACCATCGTCGACCGGTCGAGAGACAGCCCCAGGACGGCGTTGACCCGCGCGGGACGGACGGCGACCGTGACGCGCTCGGGAAGGTTCCCTTCGGCGACCACCGAGCCCGGGCGCAGCGTCGCGGCATCCTGTTGCACCAACAGCTCGGCCAGCCGATCGAGCGCACGATCGGCGATGTCGGGATCCATGCCCCGCTTGAAGCGGGCCGAGGCCTCGGAGTGTAGGTTGTGTCGGGCGGAGGTGTCGGCCACCGACTGCGGGTCCCACCAGGCGGCCTCGACGATGACGTCGGTCGTGGTGTCGGAGATCTCCGTCGATGCGCCGCCCATCACTCCGGCCAGGGCGATCGGGACGTCGTCTCCGTCGACGATGACCCCGTCGGCCGGGTCGAGGGCGCGGAGCACGCCGTCGAGCGTCTCGAGCTGCTCGCCGGCCCTGACCCGACGCACGCGCAGCTGTGCACCGCGCACCTTGTCGAGGTCGAAGGCGTGGGTGGGTTGGCCGAGCTCGAGCATCACGTAGTTCGACGCGTCGACCACGTTGTTGATCGGACGCATCCCCGCCGCGATCAGGCGCTGGGCCATCCACCGCGGCGACGCTCCGATGCGGACCCCGCCGAGCCCGCGCAGGGCGAACCGTCCGCACAGGTGCGGATCGTCGATCGTGACCGACACCGCTCCGTCGAGGGTCGGTCCCGATCCGACCGGCGCAGGCGTCGGGATCGTGAACGGCACCCCCTGGCGGGCGGCCAGGTCACGGGCCACACCCGCGACGCTCAGAGCGTCGGGCCGGTTCGGGTTCACCTCCAGGTCGAACACCACGTCGGCGCTCAGCCCGAGCGCCTCGGTCAACGGGACCCCTGGGACCTCCTCGGCGGGCAGGATCAGGATCCCGGAGTGGTCGTCGCCGAGCTCCAGCTCCTGGGCCGAGCACAGCATCCCGTTGCTCATCTGCCCGCGCATCTTCCGCGCCGCGATCTCCATGCCGCCGGGCATCACCGTGCCCACCGTCGCCAACGGGACCAGGTCCCCCGCGGCCATGTTCGAGGCGCCGCACACGATCTGGAGGGCCTCGCCGTCGCCGGTGTCGACGTCGACCAGGCGGACCCGGTCCGCGTCGGGGTGCTCACGGACCTCGAGCACCCGGGCGACGATCACCCCACCCAGGGCCGAGCCGACCGGGGTCACCTCGCCGACCTCGAGCCCGAGGTCGGTGAGTTGTTCGGCGATGTCGTGCGGGCTGCCCTCGACCGGGGCGAACTCCCGCAACCAGTTCAGTGTCACCCGCATGTCAGTGTCACCCGCATCTCAGAACTGCTCCAGGAATCGCATGTCGTTGGTGATGAAGTCGCGGATGTCGGTCACGTGGTGGCGGATCATGGTGAGCCGCTCGATGCCGAAACCGAAGGCGAACCCGGACCACTCCTCGGGGTCGAGGCCGCCGGCGCGCAGCACGTTGGGGTGCACCATGCCGCAGCCGCCGACCTCGAGCCACGAGCCGTCGGGCTGGGAGATGTCGACCTCGGCGGACGGTTCGGTGAACGGGAAGTACGACGGACGCAGTCGCGAGGTGAGCTCCTGGCCGAAGTAGGCCTTGGTGAAGGTCTCGATCGTGCCGGACAGGTCGCCCATGGTGATGCCGCGATCGATCACCAGCATCTCGATCTGGTGGAACACCGGCAGGTGCGTGGCATCTGCGGTGTCCTGGCGGTAGGCCCGGCCCGGACAGACGACGTAGATCGGAGGGCCGCTCCCCTCACGCACCGCCCGGAGCATGGTGCGGACCTGCACCGGCGAGGTGTGGGTCCGCAGCAGGAGCTGCTGGTCCCCCACGCCGTCGAGGTCGGTCGTGTCGAGGTAGAGGGTGTCCCACAACGAGCGGGCCGGGTGCGACGGGGGCAGGTTGAGCGCCTCGAAGTTGAACCAGTCGGTCTCGACCTCGGGCCCGGTGGCCACGGTGAAGCCCATGCCGACGAACACGTCCTCGAGTCGTTCCCAGGTCTGGGTGACCAGGTGGCGATGACCGGTGCTCGCCCGGCCCTGGTACTCGGTGAGGTCGAGCCGCTCGGCCGCCAGGACCGCCCGACGTTCCCGGGCAGCCAGGTGGTCCAGTCGTTCGGCCGCCGCGGCCTCGAGCTCGGTCCGGGCCTGGTTCAACGCCGCGCCGAGCACCCGCCGGTCCTCGGCATCGAGGTCGCGCATCCCCGCCTTCATCTCGGTGAGCCGGGAGCGCTTGCCGAGCAGCTCCGACTCGATCGAGCGCACCTCGGCGGAGCTCGGGGCGTCGGCCAGCCGCGCCAGGCCGGCCGCCACCAGGGTCCGGGTCTCCTCCGCCAGTTCTGCACCGCTCACCGGGATCGCTCCTCGATTCCGTCGCTCCCTCCCCCGCCGTCGCCGACGGGAGAGCTGACATCATGGCCCAGCGCGACGGCACTCCCACGAACCGGTTCCCGGTCCGTCGGTCCGGGGCCGGTCCCGAGGCCCACCCGTCGCTGTCGTGCCGCCTCGAAGGCGACCAACGCCCCGGCGACCGCGGCGTTGAGCGACTCGACCGCTCCCTCCATCGGGATGCTGAGTCGCCCCGTCGACGCGGCGACCACCTCGGTGGGCAGCCCGTGGGACTCGCTGCCCACCAGGAGGAGTCCGCCACTGCGGAGGTCGACCGCATCGATCGGTGTGCCGCCGTCGCGGACCGTGGCCCACGACGGGATGCCCATGCCGTCGGCTGCCGAGACCAACCTGAGCGCATCGGCGCCCTCGGCCACCGGCAGTCGGAACAGCGCTCCTGCGGTGGCTCGGACCGTCTTGGGGTTGTGGAGGTCAACCGAGCGCTCGGTCAGCACGACACCGGCGCATCCGGCGGCCTCGGCGACGCGGACCAGGGTTCCGGCGTTGCCCGGGTCCTGCACCTCGACCAGCACCATCACCGGACGTCGAGCGCTCCGGGCCTGCTCCAGAACCGCGTCGGCCTGCACAGGATCCGCGGCGGCGACCGCGACGACCGACTGCGGGGTCGGCATGTCGAGCACCCGGGCGAGCGCACCGTCCAGCACGTCGTGGACGTCGACACCGGCCCCTCGGGCGGTTCGCACCGCCGGCAGGTCCTGGCCGGCGGGCTCGACGAACACCGAGCGGATCTCGACGCCGGCTGCCAGGGCCTCGGCGAGGAGCACCGGACCGTCGACCAGGAACGTGCCGGAGTCCTGACGCGCCCTGCGGCGCCTCGAGAGGCGCCGCAGGTTGACCAGTGCCGGGTTGGACGGGCTCAGGCCGGCCCGGGGACGGGCCGACGAACGATCGTCCGCGTTCGGCGACAGGGTGATCCGCTTCAGCTCGCGGAGGCGGGCGCAGCGTCGACCGCGGCGCGGGCCACCTCGACCAGGGCGGCGAACGCCTGCGGGTCGCGCACGGCGACATCAGCGAGCGCCTTGCGGTCGATGTCGACCTCGGCCAGCTTCAGGCCGTTGATGAACCGGCTGTAGCTGATGTCGTTGAGCCGGCACGCCGCGTTGATGCGCTGGATCCAGAGCTTGCGCATCTCGCCCTTGCGGGCCCGACGGTCCCGGAACGCGTAGTTCCCGGCGTGCATCACCGCTTCGTTGGCGGCCCGGAACGTGCGGCTCCGGTGGCCGTAGTAGCCCTTGGCCTTGTTCAGTACGGCGCGGTGCTTCTTCTTGGCATGAACGCCACGCTTGACGCGTGCCATCTGTGACTCCTTCTGCGGGGTGGTCCCCGTCGGGGCGCACATCTGCGGTGCGCACCGAGGGGACACTCGGGCGGGACGGGGTGGTGCCGGAGCGGTCTCCGGCGGGTCTCAGAGGCCCAGCTGACGGCGGGCCCGGTTGCGGTCCCCGCCGGTGAGCTCGGTCGTCCCGGCCAGGCGTCGCTTGCGCGCCGGGGACTTCTTCTCGAGGATGTGGTTCAGGTTGCTGTTGCGGCGCAGGATCTTGCCGCTTCCGGTCACCTTGTAGCGCTTCTTGGCGCCGCTGTGGGTCTTCATCTTGGGCATGGTGGTTCCTTGTGCTCTCGAGCGGTGTCCTGTCGGTCCCGTCAGGGCGACGTCGGGCGGCTGACCCGACCGGGGTCAGGTCTCGGCGGCCGGGGCCGGAGCCCTCTCCACGGCATCCGCGACGGGGGCGACCTCGTCGCCGGGTCCGTCCGATCCGTCCTCGGTCGCCTTCTTGGCGTGGGCGGCCTGCGCCTTCTTGTCGGGGCCCAGGACCATGGTCATGTTGCGGCCGTCCTGCTTGGGCATGACCTCGACCCGTCCCAGGTGGGCGACCTCTTCGGCCACCCGGTCGAGGATGCGGCGCCCGAGCTCGGGGTGCTGCATCTCCCGTCCGCGGAACATGATCGTGACCTTGACCTTGTGGCCCTCGCCCAGGAACTGGGCGACCTTGCGGGTCTTGGTGTCGAAGTCGCCGCCACCGATCTTGGGGCGGTACTTCATCTCCTTGACCACGATGTTGGTGGCCTTCTTGCGGGACTCCTTGGCCCGTTGCTGCGCCTCGTACTTGAACTTGGTGAAGTTCATGATCCGACACACCGGCGGGTTGGCCTCGGCCGCCACCTCGACGAGGTCGAGGTCGAGGGACCGGGCGGTGGCCAGGGCCTCGGGCAGCGGCTTGATGCCGAGCTGGTCCCCGTCGGGTCCGATCAGTCGGACCTCACGAGCGCGGATGCGATCGTTGATGCGGGGCTCGTCGTTCGATGCGGCAGCTATGGCCGATCACTGCTCAACAGCAGTTCCTTTCCTCGGTGGTCTGTCGGTGCCGAGCCCGCCATCGGAATCGACCGGGGTCGAAAACGAAAGAAGCGGATGCCCTCGGGCACCCGCAATGACGTCGTCGGCCCACCCGGTGGGGAGGGTCGGAATCGACGAATCCCGGGCGCACCGTCACGGTGGGTCGCCGGCTGGGCCGGGACCGGATCCGTCGTGGCCGGGAGGGGCGGGAGCCCGCTTGCCTCGGTTGTGCGCAGTAGCGTACCAGCCGAGGCCGGAGCGGTCAGGTCCGGGTGCCGATCGGCACGCCGACCGCCACCGCCGGGACCTCCCTCGACCCTTCCCCCCGACCGACCTGGAGCACACCCATGAGCTCGCTGTGGACACCCGACGGCGAACGGCCCGTCGCCCGAAAGCCGGCGCCGGAGTCAACCACGTCGAGCGGGGCAGCATCGGCTCCGATCGATCCGGCCGACACCGACCCCGGCGCGGACCCGCTGCGCGCGGCCGCCGCCGCGCTCGGGTTGGACCTCGACGCGATGACCGAGGAGGAGCGGACCCAGTTGGCCGCCGAGCTCGAGGAGATGATGCAGGTGCGTCGCCAGGTCGCGGCGACCCCGGCGTCGGAGATGCTGACCAACTACCTGATGCGCTTCTTCGACCTGGCCACGATCTACCTCGAGGCCGAGCCGCCGGCGTTCGCCGATGCCGCCACGGTGATCGAGGCGTTCCGCAGCGTCCTCGACGGCGTGGGCGACCGCTTGGGCGAGCACGAACCGCTGCTGCGCGAGGCGCTCGGGCAGGCCCAGATGGTGTTCGTCCAGGTCAAGAACGCGGCCGGGGCCTGACCGGGCGTCCCCGAAGCGTTCTGGGGCGAGGAATCGACAGGTCCTGTCGGTTGCGACCCCTAAGTTCCGGGGACGGGGGTGACCGGGGAGGCCTCGACGGTTCCGGCGTGCGCCGCGGCCAGCCCGATGAGCACCCGCGAGCCGACCGCGATGTCGCGACTGCCGTCCGCTATCGCCGTCGAGTGGAACCCGAGGCGTTCTCCGTCGTCGGTGACGACCACGCCCAACCCGACCTCACGGTCGAACTCGACGACCGTCGCCTCGAGCGGTGCAGTGCCCATCGTCAGGATCAGGTCCGTCGCGGACCGTCTCAGTGGACGATCTTGGACAGCGGGAGCTCGATGATGTCGGTGGCGCCCGCGTCCTTGAGTGCCGGGATCAGGATGTTGATCTCGTTCTTGGGCACGACCGTCTCGACCGCGTAACCGGCCGATCCGTACAGCTCGTTGACCGTCGGGGTCTTCATGGCGGGCAACACCTCGATCACCGCGTCGAGGGCGTCGGTGGCGACGTTGAGCTTGACCAGCACCTTGCCCCGCGCCTCGAGCACGCCGCTGAGCAACGTGAGGACCTGCTCCATGGCGTGGCGCTTGTCGGGATCGGCGAAGGCCGCCGGGTTGGCGACCAACTCGGTGTACGACACCAGGATCACGTCGATGACCCGCAGCCCCGCGGCGCGCAGGGCCGAGCCGGTCTCGGTGATGTCGACGACGCAGTCGACGATGTCGGGCACCTTGGCCTCGGTGGCGCCGTAGGAGAGCCGGATGTCGGCGTCGACGCCCTTGTCGGCGAAGAACCGGCGCGTCAGCTCGGGGTACTCGGTGGACACCCGCACCCCCGACGGCAGGTCCGACACCGACCGGTACTCGGAGTCGCCCGGCACCGCGACGACGACCGTGATCGGGTTGGTCGTCGCCTTCGAGTAGCGCAGCTCACCCAGCGACGTCACCTGGGAACCGGTCTCCTCGACCCAGTCCCGACCGGTGATGCCGAGGTCGAAGAGGCCGTCCGCGACGTAGGTCGGGATCTCCTGGGGGCGCAGGATCCGCACCGACTCGATCCGGGGGTCGTCGATCGTGGCCTTGTACGACACCGACGAATCACGACGGACGGGCAGGTCGGCCGCCTCGAACAGGTCCATGGTGGACCGTTCCAGCGAACCCTTCGGGAGGACGAGCTTCAGCACGCGGCGAGGGTAGTCGGAGCGGCTCGGACGGCCGAAGCCGAATAGCAGCGCCACGGCGCGCTCGCGACCGTTTCCTGAGATGCTCACCGAAGTTCTCCTAGCGCGACCCACCTCCCATGTGCTGAACTGCCGCCCGGCTCACCTCCGTCGGGGGGAGCTGGGGAAGAGCCCGGCCTGAAGGGGCAAGGCACGTGGCCATCATCAACTCGTTCTCCACCGGGACCGAGGCCGCCCTCCGGGCTGACGGATCGGTGGCCTTCGACGACGGGCTCGTCGTCGACGATCCCATGCGCGACTTCGATCCCGACCGGCTCGATCCCGCGCTCAGCGTCCACACCATCGACTCCACCCATCCCCTGTGGGTGCCGGCGGAGAACTTCGTGTACCGGGTGTTCCGCGTCTCGGAGTTCTGCCGGGAGTCCCCCCGGCAGTTCGTCGAGGAGTCCGAGCCGTGGCGCGCCGGGAGCCAGCTGCACGTCATCGCCGACGGGAGCGACCCCGTGGGAGTGGCGCGCACGATCATCGGCACCTACGACCAGCTGCCGGTGAGCCAGTTCGAACCCGAGATCGCGGTCCCCGACGGGCTTCTGTGCGAGATCGGATCGCTGGCGGTCCAGCCGAACCAGCGAGGGCTCGGTGTGGCCAACGAGCTGCACCGCCAGGCGTTCTGGGCTGGTATCCACCGCGGGATCGAGGGCTTCTGCTTCCTCATCGACTCGTGGATGTTCGACTTCTTCCGCTCTCACTACGGCCTGCCGGTGCGGGCGCTGGCCCGGCCCCGTCAGTTCATGGGTGGCGAGGTCGTCCCGACCGGGATGTGGTGGCCCGAGATGCTGCACGTGCTCTACCGAACCCGACCGAACGTCTACCGGTGGTCGGTCGAGGGCCTCGAGCCCCATCTCTTCGCCGAGTACGACCTGCCGATCGTCCTGGACTGATCGCCGGCGGCCCCGTGACCTCGATCCCACCAGCCGGCATCGACCGCTCCGCGGCATCGGCCCCGTACACTGCCATGCGGGGGGACCAACTCCGATCCGGAGGGTCTGTGCAGGAGCAGCGTTCGCGGGGCGTGTGGAGCGAGATCCGGTCTCTCGGAGGCTTCGGACGCGCCTGGGCGGTCGGCATCTTCCTGTTCTCGGCGGCCCGCGCGCTCATCGCCTGGCCGACCCTCGGTCGCTACGGAGTCGATCCGTGGTTGTTCCTGGCCATCGACCTGGTCACGGCGTTGCCCTACGGCATCGCCCAGGCGCTGACGGTGAAGATCCTGCGGGACCGCTCCCGCCCACCCGGCGACTCGGTCCCGTGGGCCGTGGTCGTCGTCGTCATGTTCGTGCTGCCGTACGTGTACATCTTCGTGTCGTCCGGCTCGATGCCGCTGTTGGCCACCGTCGGAGTGGTCGCCTGGATGGTGCTGTTCGGCGCCCTGGCAGGCCTCCGGATGCGCCGCCAGATCAAGGCCGGGGGCGCGGAGGTCGACTCGGATCCGGCCCCTGTGGGCTGAGCCCGTTCGCTGCCCGACCGCCGGTCCGATCAGCGGCACCCTGCCGTCCGCTGGACCATCCGCAGAACAAGGAACGCAGCGATTCCTTCATCCGGGCCGATTACGACCGATGACTGTGGGGAGCCCCCCGTCCGGGGTGAGCACCCATCGCGCAGGAATCGGGCACCTTGTCGACCCAGCTCGCATCGCAGAGCACGAACACCACGGCGTTCCGACGATTCGTCGCGTTCGCCGTCGTGGCGTACCTGATCAACGTCGCGCTCGACCCGGACCTGATGGCGGTCTGGTTCGTCATCTTCGGCTGGACCTGCGTGGTCATCGCCATGCTCCGCAGCCGGACGCTCCCCGCCGACATCCGGGGACCGGCGATGCTGGTCGTGCTCGCCGGTGCAGGCTCGCTGACCGGGGCGATCGTCCGGGCGATCCACGGCATGATCATCGGCGAGAAGTACCCGTTCCCGTCGGTCGCCGATGTCTTCACGTTCCTCGGCACGATCCTGTTCCTCGTCACGATCGTGATGATCGTGAAGCGCCGGGTGGGTCGCATCACCTCGGATCTGGTGCTCGACGCCGTGATCGGTGGATCCGCGATCGCGCTGATCCAGTGGCAGCTCGTGCTGGTGCCCTACCTGCGCAACCCCCACGCCCCGAGCGACGCCGTCGCCGTCAACGTCGTCTACGCCGGATTCTCGACCCTGCTGGTGATGGCCGCCATTCTCGCGCTCGTCGCGGGCGGCAACCGCTCCACCAGCAACCGGTTGCTGGCCGCCGGTCTCTTCGCCACCGTCCTGCTCGACGTGGTGGCCACCCTCATCACCGCTGGCCGCATCCCTGACGAGGTCCGCCTGTACGTGGCGCCGTTCGTGTTCATCTTCGGCGGCGCCGGCCTGCTTCACCCATCGGTCGTGTCGCTGCTCGAGCGGCCGGTCGACCCGGCGCTGCTGCGGCGCATCACCACCAAGCGCATCGGCGTCCTCGCCGTCGCACTCCTCGCCGCGCCCGCCCTGATGCTCACCGCTCTGGTGCAAGGGGATGGAGCCGACCTGTGGCTCCCCGCCGTCGGCTCTCTCGCTCTCGCACCGCTGGTCGTCGTCCGCCTCGGCGGACTCGTGCGCCAGAACGAGAAGCTCGCCGCCATGGAGACGACGCTGCGGTCGGTCGGCGAGCGCCTCGTGGCCGCCGAGACCCGCGACGACGTCGCACGGATCATCACCGTCGGCCTGGAGCAGGTGCTGGGCGACCGACTGGTCCAGGGCGCCCTGGTCATGACATCGGACCGCGACGACACCTCATCGGACCTGGTCCACGTTGCACGGACCCACGCCGCCTCGAGCGCCGACGACGGACATCGACTCACCGGTGATGTCCGGGAGCTCGAGGACGCGGGTCGTCCCGGCCGCTGGTACACCGGCTACGTCGTCGTGCAACGCGAGCTGCAGGGCCAGGTGGTCGCCTCGACGCGCGCCGAGCTGACCGCGGAGGAGCGCAGCGCTCTCCAGGCGCTCTGCCGTGAGGCGTCGATCGCGTTGCGAGCGGTGGAGCAGACCGAGATCAACGTCCGGCAGCGGTCCGAGGAGCGCTTCGGGTCCCTCGTCGACAACAGCTCCGACATCGTGGCGATCATGGACGACCACGGCCGGCTCTCCTACGTGTCGCCGGTCGCCGTGCGCCTCCTCGGCTACCCGTCGGACTTCCGGGGCATCGACCACGTTCTCGACCTGGTCCATCCCGATGATCGCGACGCCGCGGCACGGATGCTCGACGACGTGCGCTTCGGCAAGCGGGTGCCCATCGAGGTCCGGTTGCGTCACGTCGCCGGCACCTACCACTGGTTCGAGGTGCTCGGCGTCGACCTGCAGAGCGATCCGAACATCGCCGGCATCGTCCTCACCGCCCGCGAGATCGGGGACCGCAAGGCTGCCGAGCAGCAGCTGCAGCTGTCGGAGGCCCGCTTCAAGGCGCTGGTCCAGAACTCGAGCGACGTGGTCCTGGTCGTCGGGGCCAACGGAACCGTCCGCTACGCCAGCCCGTCGGTGGTCTCGACCATGGGCCTCAGCCCCGACGAGCTGATGGGCCGCACCCTCGAGGAGGCCTTCCGCGACAGCGGCGTGGACTGGGAGGTCGCCCTGCGGTCCGGTCACGACCAGGGCGAGCACCCCGAGCTGCTCGAGTTCGGGTTCCGAAACGAGCGCAGCGACTGGATCCACATGGAGGCGTCGGTCACCGACCTCCGTCGCGAGGAAGCCGTCGGTGGGTTCGTCCTCAACGCCCGCGACGTGACCGAGCGCACGACCATGATGCAGCGGCTGCGCTACCAGTCGACCCACGACGCCCTCACCGGCCTGGCCAACCGAGTGCTGGCCGCCGAGGAGCTGGGCGGGATGTTGAGCCGCAACGCCGGCGGCAGCACGGTGGCGGTGATCTCGCTCGACATCGACGACTTCAAGGACGTCAACGACAGCCTGGGACACGGCGTCGGGGACCGGCTGCTGTACGCGGTCGCGGACCGCATCAAGGAGAGCCTGGCCTTCGGCGACATCGCGGCACGCTCCTCCGGCGACGAGTTCGTCGTCGTGCTCGAACGGGCCCACGGTGAGGCGCAGGTCCTGGAGCTCGCCGACCGCCTGCTGTCGTCGTTGGAGCGGCCCTTCGACGTCGACGGTCGGGAGCTCACCGTCACCGCCTCCGCCGGGGTCGCCTACGACCACGACCGCGAGACTGCGGCCGAGGTCCTGCTGCGCAACGCGGACACCGCCATGTACAAGGCCAAGCAGATGGGCAAGCGGCGCTCGGTCGTGTTCGAGCCCCACATGCACACCGCGTCGGCGGACCGCCTGGAGCTGCGCGCGGACCTGGCCCGGGCGATCGACACCGAGCAGTTCGTTCCCCACTACCAGCCGATCGTCGACCTGCTCACCCGCCGGATCGTCGGCTGCGAAGCACTGATCCGTTGGCAACACCCTCAGCGCGGGCTGCTCTCCCCCGCCGTGTTCGTCCCGTTGGCCGAGGAGTCGGGCCTGATCGGCGCCATGGGCGAGTGGATGATGGAACGGGCGTGCCGCGACCTGTCCGAGTGGCGGTCGTCCATGCCCGAGGTCGCCGAGGCCATGACCATCTCGGTGAACCTCACCGCCCAGGAGGTCCATGGCGAGCGACTGGTCCCGGTGGTGACCGACATCCTCCGCCGCACCGGTCTGCCGGCTGACCGGCTGGTGCTCGAGGTCACCGAGTCGAACCTCCTGTCGGACACCCAGGTGATCCAGGACCGGATGCAACGCCTGCGCGAGCTCGGCACCCGGCTCGCGATCGACGACTTCGGAACCGGTTACTCGTCGCTCGGCTACGTGCAGAAGTTCGCCTTCGACGTGTTGAAGATCGACCGCTCCTTCATCGAGGGCCTCGACCGCCAGACCAACCGCCAGATCGTGACCGCCGTGCTCGACCTGGCCCGCGAGCTGCAGGTCCGGGTGGTGGCCGAGGGGATCGAGGAAGAGGACCAGGAGCAGGCCCTGATCGAGCTCGGCTGCGTCTACGCGCAGGGCTACCGGTACTCCCGCCCCGTCCCCGCCGCCCAGTTCCGCAAGCTGCTGATCGAACAGACCGCTCCCGCCCGCGCCTGACCGGGATCCCCACGACGGTCGGGTGCGGGAGACTGGGCCGGTGCACGACGCCGGTCCGATCCTGATCCGGGACGTCGAGGACCCGCGTCTGGCCGACTACCGCCACCTCAACGACGCGGCGGCCCGCGTCGCGGCCGGCCGCGACGACACCACCGGCGGGGGCTGCGCCATCGTCGAGGGGGCGGTCGCCCTCGAGGTCGTGCTCCGTGCCGGCATCCCGTTGCGCTCCCTGTTGCTCACCCGGACCCGGGCGGAGTCCATGGCCCCGCTGCTCGAGCGCCACGCCGCGGACGTGCCGCTGTTCGTCGCGGACCGAGACGTGCTCGCCGAGGTCGTCGGCTTCGACCTCCACCGAGGGGTCCTCGCGTCAGCCGAACGTCGGCCGCCCCCACCCGCAGATGAGGTGCTGGGGTCCTGCTCGCGGGTGGTGGTGACCGAGGGTCTCAACGACCACGAGAACCTGGGCGCGCTGTTCCGCAACGCCGCCGCGCTCCGCATCGACGCGGTGCTGCTCGACGACCGCACCGCCGATCCGCTGTACCGACGATGCATCCGTGTGTCGTCGGGCTGGGCCGCGGTGCTGCCCCACGCCCGCCTCGGGGCGCTGCCCGGCGGCTACGACCGGCTGCGGAGCCACGGGTTCCGGGTGGTCGCGCTCACCCCGTCACCGGACGCGCTCGCCGCGGACCGGGCCGCCGCGGCCGGGTGGCTCGACGACCGGGTGGCCTTCGTCGTCGGGGCCGAGGGTCCGGGTCTCGCGCCGGCGTCGATCGCCGGGGCCGACGCCGCGGTGAGGATCCCGATGTCCCCCGGGGTCGACTCGCTCAACGTGGCAACATCGCTGGCGGTGGTCGCCGCGTTCGCGGCCGCGCGCCGGCAGTGGCGCTGACGTCGTCCGCTCAGCCGACGCGCAGACGATCGAGCACGGCAGCCATCTCGAGCGCCGTCTCGGCGGCCTCGGAGCCCTTGTTGTCGCCGGTGACGTCGCCGTCGACCACCGAGCGCACCAGCGCCTGACGTCGGTCCTCGACGGTGAGCACGGCCAGCACGATGGGAACCTCGACGGCGAGCTGGGCATCCATGATGCCCGCCGCAGCCGGGCCGGCGACGTACTCGAAGTGCGCGGTGTCGCCGCGGATGACGCACCCGATGGCGATCACCGCGTCGTAGCGGCCGGTGCCGGCCATGACCTTGGCCGCCAGCGGGAGCTCGAACGCCCCCGGCACCCACGCGACGTCGATGTCGTCGTCGCGGAGCCCGCAGGTCCGCAGGGTGTCGGTCGCACCGCGGAGCAGTCGGTCGGTGACCGTGCGGTTCCAACGGGCGCAGACGATGCCGACGCGGCGGCCGGTGCCATCGACGCTGGCCCCGGTGACGTCGGGGGTGGAGAAGTTGCGGGCCATGCGGATCCTCCGGCGGATCGGTCAGTCGTCCAGGTTCTCGAGCAGGTGGCCCATCTTCTCCCGCTTGGTGCGCAGGTAGCCGATGTTCTCGGGGTTCGGGGCCGACAGGACCGGCACCCGCTCGGTGATCTCCAGCCCGAAGCCCTCGAGCCCGCCGTACTTGGCCGGGTTGTTGGTCATCAGGCGCATGGTGGTGATGCCCAGGTCGTTGAGCATCTGCGCGCCGATCCCGTACTCGCGGGAGTCGACCGGCAGTCCCAGCTCGACGTTGGCCTCGACGGTGTCGTGGCCCTCCTCCTGGAGGCTGTAGGCGCGGATCTTGTGGCCGATGCCGATCCCGCGGCCCTCGTGGCCGCGCAGGTAGACCAGGACGCCCAGGCCCTCCTCCGCGATCCGCTCCATGGCGGCGTCGAGCTGCACTCCGCAGTCGCAGCGCAGCGAGTGGAACACGTCGCCGGTCAGGCACTCGGAGTGGACCCGCACCAGCACGTCCTCCTCGCCCTGGACCGCACCGCGGACCATGGCGACGTGCTGCTCGCCGTCGAGGACGGACTCGTAGACGTAGCAGGTGAAGTCGCCCCACGGGGTGGGGATCCAGACTCGGCCACCCGCCGCACGGCTTCTCGTTCCTGGCGGCGCGATCCAACTGGGCGATCGTGATCCTCGGGCAGCCCGTGCTCCCGGCAGAACTCGATCGGTCCGGCACCGGGCCCATGAATCCCGTCGTCGTTGACGATCTCGCAGAGGACGCCCGCGGGGATTATCCGGCGAGGCGGGCCAGGTCGACGGCGCGGCCTCAGTGTAGCCGCCAGCAGGCACCCCGCCCTCGGGTACCGCAGCGGGGAAGATGTAGCCGGCCAGGGGCAGGCGAGGTCCGCGGGGCGGAGTACTGGCGAATCGATGGGCGCTTGGATGATGCGGCGGTCGCGGCCGAGATGCCGTCGAGGTGCCGTGGACGTAGTCGACCAGTAGGTGAACGCCGTGCGGTGCGGCTCTCGGTGTTGTCGCGCATCAGCGGGATCTCGACCGTGGAATCGTTCGCCGGTCAGCGGGTACCAGATCACCCCCGAGGTCAGCGGCGGACGAAGAAGGTGATGGTCTCGGCGCTGGCCGCGCCAGCACCATGATCAGGTCGCCCTCGTTCCGCGGTCCCTCGTCGTCGACGACCACGTGATCTCGCCTCCAGGCGATGGCGCGACAGCGTCCTCGACCGGGCGGAACACCGAGCTCTCGCTCCCTGCTCAGACAGCGGTTCACGGGTCATGACGGGTCCTCCGATTCAGGAACAGGTGCGGTCAGGCACGCCGCCGAGCAGGCGCTCAGCGGCCGCAGCCCTTGACGTCGACCTCGATGTTGATAGCCGGGTCGCCGACGGCACGTCCGACCGAGCGTGGTCACCTCGGACGTGTGGGGATCAACGCAACGGTGAACGTCGTGCCGGACCTCGACGACGGTCAGGCTGACGCGTCGACGGTGACAGACCTTCTCGACGGGTAGCGCACCCGGGTCCGAGCGGGTTCACCACACGGAGTCGGAAGCGATTACCCGTCCGACCGCATCGACGTGACCCTGGACCAGGGCCGCCCAGGCGGTCCTGGAGACGCACCGGTCGTTCGAGGTTGACCGGGTCTCCGGGGAGACTGGCGAGCGAGCCGAGGGCGCTGCGGGCGGATCTCGTCCGCTGACGTCGGCCTCCCACCAGCCGTCGCCCCAGGCGACCACGGTGAGCACGCCGTTGACCGCAGTCGGCGCACCCATGGTGACGTCGTCGAGCACGGTCGAGGCCGGATCCGCAGCCTCGGCCCGTCGAGAGATCATTCGATCCAAGCTCCTCCACGATCCCGGTGAACATCACGATCCTCCTGCGGAGCCGGCCTCACGACGCCGGGTCCGTCAGTGCTGCGCCCGTGTGGTCAGGGGACCATCTCAGGCAGATCGGTGCCGCGGCACGGCACGACGGCGACGAAGCATGCCGTGGACCTCAGAGATGTCCCATGCGCCGTTGCCGCCAGACAGACCGCGGGCGTCGTCGCCGCCGAACAGGGCGGGGGCGGTGTAGATCACGTAGCGGTCGACCAGCCCGGCAGTGGAACTCACCGTACCTTGGCCCCGCCCTCGACCAGGAGCTGCAGGATGCCTTGGAGCCGGGTCATCGGCATCGCCGGTCGCCGGAGGTCAGTAGCAGGTTGGACCCGGGCGTGGTCCGTCACGCTCGAAGCACGACCCGGAGCAGGTCGACGGATCCACTCCGGCCGGCATCACCGGAAGGCCAGTAGTGTTCGCACGGTGAGCGACGGGTCGTCGCGACGGATCGTGCCGGCGCCACGACCAGGATGGCGTCGGACTCGGCCGCAGGCGGTGCCCGTCAGCAGGCCTCTGGGACCGTCCACTGGTGGTTCCGTTGGGAGCCGCGGTCCGCCGTCGAGCGTGGCGGCCAGCGAGCACCACGTACGGGCAGCCGGTTCGACGGTGGGTGAGGGTGGGCGGTGTTTGGCCGGCGACGTGGTCGGCCCTGAACCCGAGGTCACGTCGATGCCCGCAACGGGCTGGTCAGGCCCCGGCCGTGACCTGGGGTCAGGTCCTCGATACCGACGACCCGTGAGATCGGCGGCGTCGATGATCGCCTGGTGCGCACGGCCCGGTGCGGCCGGTGTGAGCGCACGGTTCGAGCGTGACGTAGAGCGTCGCTCCTCAGGCCGCAGTCGCCGGCCTGCCGGAGGGCGACGTCTCGGCGTGCCCCTCCGGGCGCTTCGGTGGCCCCGTGGAACGTGCGCCCGTCCGGTGTGCCACCACGGCTGACACAGGGTTCGGCGACGTCGCGCACCGCACAGTGGCGGCTGCCGCGACGCCAGGTCATACTTTCGCGGTCTGACCGCGTCGGCGTGGGGCCCAGGTGGGCGGGGCCGTCGGTGGGCGTGGAGTCATCAGGATCGGGCCGGACCGTCGGTGCCTGTGTGCATCGACAGGCCGACGGTGGAGCCAGATGGTACCGCCCAGGCCTGGCTGGTCGAATCTTGTCAGTCGTTGCCACCAGTTGACCGGACACCCTCAATCGGTCCGACGACCACGGGACGGGCTCCGCCGAGTCGGTGACCGCCGGATACCGAGGGGTCGGAAGCGTGAGAACTGACGTCGGCCTGCGTCGAGCATCTCCACGCCCCCAGGTGGACCGGTGTTGAACGCTGGCGCGGAGCCACGGATGCCGGCGATGCCGCGACAGCCGTCCAGTGAGTTTCTGCGCCCGCATCGCCTCAGCCAGACCCAACGGTCGGTCAGGATCCCGCTTAGTGGCCTCGGGAGTCAGGTCGCGCACACGCCGAACCCGGCCTGCAATTGGTGACACCAGCCCGTTGAACCCGTAGGCCATGTAGGACGCGCGTTTGGACACCTCCCGGTGCCGTCGGAATACTTGATGTCGAATGCCTCGAAGCCCCGCTCCTCGAGCAGCGACACCAAGCGCTCGCCGCTGCAGTCCTCACTTGCTTGCGCCGGCGATCACCCGTCGGACACGGTCGGGACCTTGGCCTGGTGGCGACGGGTCGGAGCAGAGCTGTCGGTCATGGGCCCGGATCGTACCGACCGTGGGGGGCCGGGCCCGACCAGCAGTAGCTGGAACAGGCATCCCGTCGGTGTCGGCGGCCTGGGAGCGCAGGATCGCCCCCCCTCCCACGGCACCACGGCTCGTCAGGTGCCGGCAGCAGTTCGAAGCGCAGGGTGCCAGGCAGGGGAGACGTGGTCGTCGACGGCCAGGCTCTCGGCAGTGAGGGGTACACACGCTGAAAGACCAGAATTGCCGCCGTCGTGGCAACGGCACCGCGGCGTCGATCATCCGGGTGGCGGGGCGCCGGGCGCTCAGGAGCGTCCGTCGATCCGCCACCAGGCGTCGGTCGTCGGCGCACTTGCCCAGCCCGCTACGCAGGGCGTCAGTGAACGCAGTCAGGCCAGCCGGGTGCGAGCGGAGGGCGGTGGCGTCGGCCACGACGACGTCGAAGCCGGCCGGACCGGAGCCGATCGGGAGCGGTCGTCCGGGCGTTAGCGACGGCTGAGCCCGGCCCGGAGCTGATGGAGTCGCAACGACCCGTGCGCACCGGTACGCCGGCCATGGCCGTCGCCTTCCCGCCCGGGGGAGCGCGCACAGATCAGCGACCCGATCACGGGGCCGGCGTCGGCAATTCGGCGACCCACTGCGAGAGCCAGGTCACACAGGTGTAACCATCGGCTCGCCAGTGGACCCGGGGAGCAGGTCCATCGTCTCGAAAGCGATAGCGCGTGCGTCGTGGCCCAGATCTGGCCGACCAGGCGTTCGACGATCCAGTCGGGGTAGCTGAGCCGCGTCGCGTCGTCGGGGAACTCGACCGGCGCGGTCGCCACCCGCCGCAGCACGGCGTTGACCAGCCCGCGGAAGCGCTTGGGTGCCGCGGCGACCGTTGCCGACACGACGGCGTAGTCGGGCAGGTCGTTCCGGAAGGCCAGCTGGTAGGCACCCAGGCGCAGAGCTCGGCGCGCCGCCGGAGGCGGATCCGAGGTCAGGAAGCGGTCGACCAGGTGGTCACAGGCCCGCCGACGACGCACCGTGCCGTAGACCAGATCGGTGAGGAAGCCGCGGTCCTCCGATGAGAGGTCCGCATCGTTGCGGTCGAGCACCGCGCTGAGCACCAGGTTGGCGTAGGCACCGTCGTCGTCGATGCGAGCCAGCGCCTCGAGCGCGACCCGACGAGCCGTCACACCCTCCACGGACGACGCCATCTCAGCGCTGCCCCGACGGGCCGCCGCCGGACAGGTCGCCGCCGGACGTGTCAGCCCCGAACGACTCGCCGTCCGGTCGCGCCCCGTTCACCCACGCCGTGGCGTCCATGGCGGCACGACCCGCGGGTTGGACCACCGAGAGTCGCAGGACCGTGCCCGGAGCGCACGCCACGTCGGTGCCGTCGATCGCCCCGGGACCGTCCGGGACGACGTCCACGTCGACCGGTTCGGCGGCGAGGACCTTGAACCGCTCACCGCGGAAGGTCGTCCACGCCCCACCGATGCGGACGATCCGCGCCACGTCGACCGCCGGCAGCATCCAGTCCAGACGTCGGTCCTCGGCGGTGATCTTGTGGGCGTAGGTGACTCCCGTCGCCGGCTGCGGACGACCGGCGTCCAGGCCGCCCTGCAGCGCGTCCACCATCAGATCCGCGCCGACGCGCGCCAACTCTGCGGTGAGCTCGGCCGCGGTCACCCGGTCGTCGACAGGGACCTCGGTCCGGGCGTGGACGTCGCCGGTGTCGAGGCCCTCGGCGACATCCATGACGCAGACGCCGGTCACGGCGTCACCCGCCAGGATCGCCCGTTCGACCGGCGCCGCTCCACGCCAGCGGGGCAGGAGGGAGAAGTGGAGGTTGACCATGGGGACGACGTCGAGCACCGCCGTCGGGATGATCCGGCCGTAGGCGACGACCACGCCGAGGTCGACGCCGGCGTCGACGACGTCCTCGAGCCGATCGGTGACCGGCAGACCGAGCTCGACCGCGGCCGCCTTGACCGGGGTCGGCCCCTTGGCCGCACCCCGACCGCGCCGCTTGTCGGGGCCCGACACGACCAGAGCGACGTCGTGACCGGCGGAGACCAGGGCCGTCAGGGTGGGTACCGCGGCCGGGGGGCTGCCCAGGAAGGCGAGACGCATCGGGATGGGCGGATCGGAGCTCAGCGGAGCCGGAAGAACGACGTCCGGGACCTCGGCTCCGGGGTGAGGCACGCCTCGGCGGGCTCCGAGAACCGCATCTGCAGCTCGCGGACGGCCCGCTTGGCATCCTTGCGCTGGTCCTCGTCGAGACGGTCCAGGAGCAGGACGCCGTCGAGGTGGTCGAGCTCGTGTTGGATCACGCGGGCGAAGAACTCGTCGGCCTCGAAGTCGACCGTGGCGCCGTCGAGGTCGATCCCGGTGACGTGGATCCGCTTGGGCCGAACGATGTCCCAGTGCAGGCCGGGAACCGAGAGGCAGCCCTCGGTGAACTCCCACTCGCCGTCGCTCTCGCGGATCTCGGGGTTGATCAGCACCTGCCCGCCGTCCCCCTCGCCGAGGTCGTAGACGAAGAAGCGCTTCTGGACCCCCACCTGCGGGGCGGCGAGACCGACCCCGGGGGCGTCGTACATGGTGTCGAGCATGTCGTCGACCAGCTTGACCAGCCGCCCGTCGATGTCGGAGACCTCCGCGGCGCGCTGGGTGAGCACCGGGTCGCCGACGATGCGGATGTCGTAGGGGGCGGACATGGTGGCCAAGGCTACCGTGACGGTCGTGTCGCCCCCGAGCCGCCCCGTGCCCCCCGCGGCTCCGAGCGGCGGTCAGTACTTCGCCGAGCGCCCGACCGCGTCGTCCCGCCCCGGGCGGGTCGAGCTGACGCTGCCCGACGTCCACCTGCGACTCGACACCGACGCCGGCGTGTTCTCCCCCGGACGGGTCGATCCGGGGACCAAGCTGCTGCTGGCCGAGCTCCCGCCGGCGACGGAGTGGCCCGCGGGAGACGTCGCCGACGTCGGCTGCGGCTACGGCGCGATCGCGGTGACGCTGGCGCGGAGGCTCGCCGACGGGAGCTCAGGCACCGCCGACGGCCGGGACCGGACGGTGTGGGCGGTCGACGTCAACGAACGGGCGCGGGACCTGTGCCGGCGCAACGCGGCGGCATCCGGGGTCGGTGAGCTCGTGCGGGTCGTCGGCCCCGAGGACCTTCCGCCGGGGCTGTCGGTGGGCCTGATCGCGTCGAACCCCCCGATCCGGGTCGGCAAGTCCGTCCTGCACGACCTGTGCCGGTCCTGGATGGAGCGGTTGGGACCCGACGGCGAGGCGTGGTGGGTGGTGCAGAAGCACCTCGGGTCGGACTCGCTGCAGGCGTGGATGAACGCCCAGGGCTGGCCGACCGAGCGGGTGCGATCCCGCCAGGCCTACCGGATCCTCCGCTCGACCCACCCGGGCTGAGCCCGACGGCCGGACGCCGGCGGTCAGCGGGTCCGTACCGGGTCGACCCAGAGACGGAGCCGGCCCGGCGGTCGTTCCACCGCTCGGAGGGCGTCGAGAAGGACGTCGCGGTCCTCGGAGCGGGCCAACCAGTTGCCCCGCTCGTCCGGTCCGAGGACCTCGACGCCCAGCGGCGCACCGAGGCGGTGGACGAACTCCGCTCCGGCCACCCCGCCGATGACGGCGATCGTCGCCGACGGGGGGTAGCCCAGCAGCTCGCGCGTCGGCGCCTCGAGGGCGGAGACCAGCGCCGGGTCCCCCTGCCGGGCGGCCCGCAGCACCACGTGGTCGGGGCGACGGGTCTGCACCAGCACCCGCCCGGGTCTCCCCCCGTCCACCACGGCCGGTTCCGCCACCGCCCGCGACGCCAGCGCCAGCAGGCGCAGCGCGTCCTCGGCGGCCCGGTACCCGACCGAGAGCAGCTCCTGGTCGACGTCGAGGAACGCCACGAGACCTGCCCCGTGGGTCCGGTGCAGCACGGCGCTCGTACCGATCAGCGCCCGACCGCCGACATCGGCCGGCGACGACGCGGTGACCAGGCCGACGGGCTCCCGCAGCAGCGCCTCGAGCTCCTCACGGGCCCTGGTGACACCGGGGCGCAGCAGCGACAGGGCGGTGGAGCCGCACGGGAGGCACACCTGTGGACGCCGCGCCCCGCAGCGGGAGCACTCCAGGTCGAGGCGGTCGCTCAGGTGCACCGCGGCGTCGCAGCGCTCGCAGGTGGTGACCGTCCCGCAGCTGCGGCACGCGAGCAGACGGGCACGGCCGGTCCGGTTGAGCACGCAGACGACACGGCCGCCGGAGCCGAGCACGTCACGGGCCACCTCGACGAAGGTCGGCGAGAACAGACCGCTGCGTCCCACGTCCTCGTCCCGACGGTCGACCACCACCAGGGGCGCCCACCCGTGGCGGGCCGTCCGGGTGCCGAGTGACGTCGCTCGGTCAGCCGCGGAGCGCGCCACCACCGACGGGCACGGTGAGACCAGCAGGCAGGGAACCCCGGCCCGACGGGCCCGTTCGATCGCGACCTCGCGGGCGTTCCAGGTCGGCGACGACTCGTTCTGCAGACCCGGATCGTCCTCCTCGAACACCACCACCGCGCTCAGCGCCGGCAGCGGAGCGAAGACCGCCGAGCGCCCTCCCACGACCGTCGATCCCCCGGCCGCGGCGGCGAAGTCCTGGGGCCAGCGGGCCACCGCCGCTCCCCCGCTCCGCAGCGAACGGGCCAAGCGGTCCGCGGCGACCACCGAAGGGTGCACGACCAACGCCTGGCCACCCCGGGCCGCCGCGGCGGCGATCGGTGCGGGATCTGCGCCGGGCGGCACCGTCACGACGACCGGGCCGGGCCCGTTCGCCAGCACCGCGAGGACGTCGGCATCGACGCCGGCGTCGCCGTGGGGCCGGGGCCGGACCGGCGGGCGGCGACCGAGCATCCGGTCCGGCGACGCGGCCCGCATCAGCGTGGGGAACCGACCCGCCCACCGGCGCGCCGCCCACCGGCAGATGTCGATCGTCTCCGCGTCGGGGCCCGCCCCGGACACCTTGGCGATCGGCTGCAGCACCACACCGGGCGGAGGGGTCGAGCTCGGATCGATCACCCAGCCGGCCACCCGGCGACCGTGCAGCGGGACCCGCACCATGGTTCCCACCTCGATCCGGGACGCCAGCGCGTCGGGCACGAGGTAGTCGTAGGGCCGCTCGACCGCGGCGACGTCGACCAGCACCGACGCGGAACGAGCCCCGACCGGCGCCGGGGCTCGTTCGACCGACGGCGCGGAGCGCGGCGGATCGGGCGGGAAGAGGGTCCCGTCCTGCTCGGTGGGTGTCGGCGTGCTCAGAGGCCCAGCGCGGACCGGAGGTCGTCCACGCGATCGGTGTTCTCCCACGTGAAGCGGTCACCGGTGCGACCGAAGTGGCCGTAGGCGGCGGTCGCCCGGTAGCCGGGCCGACGCAGGTCGAGGTCGCGCACGATGGCCGCGGGACGCAGGTCGAAGATCTGCCGCACCGCGTCGTCGAGCTTGGCGGGGTCGACCGTGGCGGTGCCGAACGTGTCGATCAGCACCGACACCGGATGGGCGACGCCGATGGCGTACGCGACCTGGACCTCGCAGCGCGTCGCGGCGCCGGCGGCGACGACGTTCTTGGCGACCCAACGCGCCGCGTAGGCCGCGGAGCGGTCGACCTTGGAGGGGTCCTTGCCCGAGAAGGCACCGCCGCCGTGACGGGCGGAACCGCCGTAGGTGTCGACGATGATCTTGCGGCCGGTCAGGCCGGCGTCGCCGACCGGGCCGCCGATCACGAACCGACCGGTCGGGTTGACGAACACCTCGTAGTCGTCGTCGCGGAACTGCTCGGGGATGACGGGCCGGATGACGTGCTCGACCAGGTCGGGACGGATCTCGCTGTCGCGGTCGATGCCGTCGTTGTGCTGGGTGGAGATCAGCACGGTCTTGAGCGCGATCGGTCGGCCGTCCTCGTACTCGAAGGTGACCTGGGTCTTGGCGTCGGGGCGCAGGTACGGCAAGGTGCCGGCCTTGCGGACCTCGGCCAGGCGTTCGGCCATGCGGTGCGCCAGGTGGATCGGCAGCGGCATGAGCGCGTCGGTCTCGTCGACGGCGTAGCCGAACATCATCCCCTGGTCGCCCGCACCCTGCTTGTCGAGCACGTCGGACTCGCCCGCGGTGCCCGAACGCACCTCCTCCGAGTCGTCGACGCCCTGGCCGATGTCGGGGGACTGCTCGTCGATGGCGACCATCACGCCGCAGGTGTGGCCGTCGTAGCCGAAGCTCTCGCGGTCGTAGCCGATGTCGCAGATGGTCTGGCGGGCGATCGACGGGATGTCGACGTAGGCCGAGGTGGTGATCTCACCGGCGACGATGCACAGGCCGGTGGTCACCATCGTCTCGCACGCCACCCGCGCCGAGGTGTCCTGTTCGAAGATGGCGTCGAGGATGGAGTCCGAGATCTGGTCGGCCATCTTGTCGGGATGTCCCTCGGTGACTGACTCCGAGGTGAACGTCCACCTGCTCATTGATTCTCCTCATCCGGCCGCCCCGCACGGTGCAGGGCGACGATCGCTTGGTCCAGGACCGCTCGGGCCACGTCTCGCTTGTGGGCCAGGGGCACATGATGTTGCTCGCCGGAGCGTTCCAGGATCAACACCTCGTTGGTGTCGTGCTCGAAGCCCACCGACGGCGCCCCGACGTCGTTGGCGACGAGCAGATCCGCGTTCTTGGCTCGGAGCTTGTCCGCCGCGTTGGCCGCCACGTCGGCCGTCTCCGCCGCGAACCCGATCAGGACCTGCCCGGCCGGCTTGGCCGCTCCCAGGGCGGCGAGGATGTCGACGGTCGGCGTGAGCTCGACCGCCGGGACGCCGTCTCGCTTCTTGAGCTTGCCGGGAGCGACCGACACCGGGGTGAAGTCCGCCACCGCGGCGGCCATGACGACCACGCCGGCCGACGGGGCGACCGCGGCCACGGCGCGGTGCATCTCCGCGGCGGTGTCGACCCGGACCCGTTCGATGCCGGCGGGGACGGCCAGGTCGGTGGTGGTGACGAGGGTGACCGAGGCACCCCGGGCAGCGGCCTCCTCGGCGATCGCATGGCCCTGCTTGCCCGACGAGCGGTTGCCGATGAAGCGGACCGGATCGATCGGCTCGCGGGTGCCGCCGGCGGTGACGAGGACCCGCACGCCGTCCAGGTCGCGGCGCGGCGACGGTGACCCGTCTCCGACCCCGGCCAGGACGGCCTCGGCCGCGGCGACGATCTCCTCGGGGTCGGCCAGCCGGCCGGCGCCGACGTCACCGCCGGCCAGGCGACCGGACGCGGGTCCCACCACGTGGGTGCCCCGCGACACGAGGAGCGCCATGTTGTCGCGGACCGACGGGTGCTCCCACATCTCGGTGTGCATGGCCGGGCACACCAGCACCGGAGCCCGAGTGGCGATGAGCACGTTGGTCAGCAGGTCGTGGGAGTAGCCGTGGGCGTACGCCGACAGCAGGCGTGCGGTGGCGGGCGCCACGACGACCAGGTCGGCTCCCTGACCGAGGCGGGTGTGGGGGATCGGGTCCGACTCGTCCCACAGCGTCCGTCGAACCGGCTCCGACGCCAGAGCCGACAGGGTGGTCTCACCGATGAAGTGCGAGGCGCCCGAGGTCATCACCGGGACGACGTGGGCGCCGGCGTCGACCATCCGACGGCAGACCTCGACCGCCTTGTATGCGGCGATCCCGCCGCACACGCCGAGGACGACCCGACGGCCGGTCAGGGTCGACACGTCGAGCCCGTGGTCAGCCGGTCGGGTCGGATCCGTCGACGGGAGCGTCCTCGCCGTCGGCCAGCTCGGCCTCTTCGTCGGAGACGGGCAGCATCGACTCGGGGATCGGCTTGCCGGTGGCTCCGCCGACGCCTTCGATCTTGTCGGCGTCGATCTCCTCGAAGGCGATCGACAACGGCTTGCGGGCCGTCGAGGTCACCTGCGGCGGGACGACGGTGCCGAGCGCGTCGCCGAGCTGGTTGTAGTACGTGTTGATCTGCCGGGCGCGGCGCGCCGCCAGGGTGACGAGGGAGAACTTGGATCCCGCCCGCTCGAGGAGCTCCTCGACGGGGGGCTGCATCATTGTGTTGTAGCGATCGGCCACGTGTGCTCCGGATGATCGGCGGGCGGTCCCCGGCAGGTGTCCCGGGGCAGCGGTCCAGTGTAGACGGTGCAGCCCCGTGGCCCGTGATCGCGGCTCCGCCCGAGCGGGACCTTCCGCTCAGTCTGGGAACCACCGATGGGGTGGGTGGTGTGTTGGCGGAGGTGCTTCTCGCCTTGGGGTCATGCGGGTGCTCGAAGCCGAACCGCCCGCAACGAATCCGGGCCCAGGCCTTGCAGGATCGAACACGTGTTCGATATGAATGGTGGGCATGGACGGCGGGACCACCACCATCATGGAGCGGCCAGCAGCTGCTGGTTGTGCGGTTGTGGATGTGGTTGGTGACTGGGAGTCGCGTCTGCGCGAGTTGGATGATCGCATCGGTGTGCTGTCCGCGCAGATCCACGCGTTGGACGCGGAACTGGTCGGTGTCCTCGCCGAGTACGACGCGGTCGGGGGATGGCAGGGCCGGGGGTGGCGGTCCTTCTCCCACTACCTGTCGGTACGCACGAACTTCGCACCCCGTGACGCGGAACGGCTGGTGTCGATCGCGGCGCGCGTCGATGAGATGCCGTCCCTGCTCGCCGCGGCACGCGGCGGGCAGGTGTCCATGGGGGTGCTCGCGTCCGCGGCGAGGGTCGTCACTCCAGACAACGAGGCGAGGGTCCTCGACGTCGTGCGGGCCTGCACCCCGCGTCAAGCACAACGGGTGCTCGCCGCGTACCGGTCACTACGCCCCACCACCAACGACAGTGCCAACGACGGCGGCGGTGATGGTTCTGTTGCTGATGATCTCGAGTTGGATCACTGGTGGCGGAACTGGATCGATGACCACGGCCGCTACCGGATCGACGGCGCCCTCGACAAGCTCACCGGAGAACTGCTCGAACAAGCCCGACGAGCCGTCATCGCCGAAATGGAACGGACCGGCACCCACCCACACGCCGACAAGCCGTCTGAAGCTGGTGAACCATCCGACACAGCCGAAACCACCGGAGTCGGGGAGTCCGCCGGGGTGGGGGTGTCGGGGCGGTGTGTGAGCGCGGTCGAGTCGATCACCGCGATGGCATCCATGGTGTTGGAGCACGCGTCGGGGACCGGGGTGGGTGACCGTGGTGGTGAACGTTTCGCCGTGCAGGTCGTCTGCGACATCGCCGCCCTCGCCGAAGCACTCGGCATCGACATCGACCCGAACGTGCCGGTCGGTCTCGGTTCCCGCGCCTACCTGCCGCGCACCGGGGCACATCTGAGCAACGCCGAACTGTCACGGGTCCTGTGTGAGGGAACGTTGCAGATGCTGATCGACCACGACGGCCAACCACTGTGGCTCGGAACGGAGAAACGCCTGTTCAACCGTCACCAACGCCGCGCACTACGCCACCGCGCCGGTGGCGTATCGGCGTGTGAGTTCCCGGGATGTCCGACCACCCGGTTCGTCGAAACCCACCACATCGCCTCGGTCGTCGAACACGGTGGTCTCACCGACCTCGACAACGGTGTCTTGTTGTGCAGCTTCCATCACCACGAACTGCACCGGAAACGCTGGCAGATCGTCCGCAACGGCAGCCAACTCACCTTCTACGACCGAACCCGCTGCCTCGGATCCTCCGGACCGCCAGGCCCCACACCCGGACCACACGCCGATGTCACGGTGCTGCCCCTCCAGACACACCCACCCCAACCGCCACCAGACATCGGGGCCGACTCATGTCGCTGCCACGGCGGCGGAGAACACCTCACCGCCTACGCCCTCGACGAACTGCTCCACCACCTCCTCACCGCCGCCTGAGGCGTCGGCTCCGCCGATCGGCGGAACCAGGATCAGGTCGGCCGGGAGCGGCGGGCGTTCTCGATCAGGGAGCGGATCTCTGCCGCGGCCCGATCCAGGTCGTCGTTCACGATCCGCTCGAAGGGCAGGTGGCGGGAGCGCTCGACCTCTTCCTCCGCCTTGGCCAGACGCTGGGCGATGCGATCCTCGGCGTCGCCCCGCCCGCGGAGCCTGGCCTCCTGGACGGCGCGGTCCGGGGTGTCGACGAAGACCAGCACCGCGTCGGGGTGCAGGTCGTGGATGCGCGCCGCCCCCTCGACGTCGATCTCGAACAGGACGTCGGAACCCGCGGGTGGCGTCGGACGGGGCGAGCCCTGCCGGTAGTCGAGGAAGTCGACCCATTCCAGGAACCCGTCACGGTCGATGTGGGCCTGGAACTCCGCGGGGGTGACGAACCGGTAGGCGTCGGGCGCCTCACCGTCGCGACGGGCGCGGGTGGTCCAGGATCGGCTGAGCCAGAGACGGTCGTCGGAGTCGACGAGCTCCCGGACGAGGGTGCCCTTGCCCACGCCACCCGGCCCCGAGATCACCACCACGACGGTCCCGTCGGGGAGGAGCAGCCCGCTCACCGGTGCTCGACCCCACGGGCGGAGGTGTCCGGGGCATCGAGCGGGAACTCGGCCAGGAGCGCCGTGCGCTGCACCGCGTCGACGTCGCGCACGAGCAGCGAACCGTCGATTCCGAGGCGGTCGAGGTGACGGCGGGTGTCGACCTTGCGGGCACCGGGCAGGGATTCGAGCACGAACAGCAGCGTCACTCCCCCGGACCCGGACCCCGGGGCCAGGACGTCGGCCAGCGACGCGACCCCGGCGGCGAGATCCCGGCTCAGCTCCGCTCGGTAAGCCCGTGCGCCCGCGGCCCAGACCAACGCCGCAGCGCGCGGATCGGGATCGGGCCGGTCGCCGGCGTCCGGGGCGATGGCGGGCTCCACGGGCGGGCTCAGACCGCGGCGGCCACCGCCGCGGCCGCGGCGATCGGGTCGTCGGCTGCGGTGACGGCCCGGCCGATGACGAGGAGGTCGGCTCCCTGCGCCACCGCCTCCTGCGGCGTGGCGGCCCGGGCCTGGTCGTGGCGGGGAGCGCCGGCCAAGCGGATGCCCGGCACCACGCGCTTCAGGCGGGGAGCCAGCTCCCGGGCGGTCTGCAGGTCCTCGGCGGCCAGGATCAGCCCACCGCACCCCCCCTCGAGCGCCAGGCGCACCCGGTTGGGCACGATGTGGGGCGGGGCGGAGTCGTCGCTGGTCAGCACGGTGACCGCCAACGCCGTCGGGGCGGGCAGGCCGGCGTGGTGGGCGCCGTCGAGCAGGCCCTCCACCCCGGCACGCAGCATGTCGACCCCGCCCGAGGCGTGCAGGGTCAGGTACTCGACACCGAGGGCGCCGAGCACCCGGCAGGCCCGGTTCACCTGGGTCGGGATGTCGAACAGCTTGAGGTCGAGGAACACCTGGTAGCCCTGGTCCCGCAGGGCTCCGATGGCGTCGGGGCCCGCGGCGCTGAACAGCTCGAGGCCGACCTTGGCGACCCCGAAGAAGGGTCGGAGTCCGGCCCCGAGGCGCATCGCCTCCACCAGGTCGTCGACGTCGAGCACCAGCGCGAGCCGCCGCCGAACGTCCTCGGACACCTCGTCGTCCCTGAAGGCCCGTGTCCCGGCCTCAGCCATGTGCTCCTCCGATCAGATCCCGCACCCGGCTGACACCGGCACGGGCACACCATGTTCCCACGCCGTCGCGGACGACGGCGACCGAGCGGGGATCGGCGAAGCTCGCCGTCCCGACCTGCACCGCGGACGCCCCGGCGAGCATCAGCTCCACCGCGGATCGCCCGTCGACCACCCCGCCGACTCCCACGATGGGGAGCTCCGGCAGCGCGGCGTGGCAGTCATAGACCGTCCTCACCGCGATCGGGTGGATGGCCGGCCCCGACACCCCGCCACCGCCGCCGCCCAGCACGGGCCGCCGCGCCTCGACGTCGATCACCATCCCGAGCATCGTGTTGGCCAACGTGACCGCCTCGGCACCGGCCTCCTGGGCCGCCGAAGCCACCTCGACGACCCGATCGGTGTTGGCGCTCAACTTGGCCCACAACGGCAGGCCCACCCCCGCGACGGCCCGCAGCACCTCGGCGGTCGCGGCCGGGTCGTGGGCGAACAGGTGCGAACCGCCGTCCAGGTTCGGACACGACAGGTTGACCTCGACCGCGACCACGCGGGGGTCCACCCCGACCAGCTGCTCTGCGGCGGCGGCGAAGTCGGCCACCTGACGGCCCCAGATGCTGGCGACGACCGTCGCGCCGGTGGCCAGCACCGCCGGAAGCTCGTGCTCGCGCCACGCCGCGACCCCCGGCCCCTGGAGGCCGACGCTGTTGATCATCCCCGACGGGGTCGGGTGCACCCTGGGCGCCGGGTTCCCCGGCCAGGGCCCGGACCCGAGCGACTTGACCACCACCGCCCCGATCGTCGACAGGTCGACGTAGGCGGCCAGCTCGTCGCCGTGACCGGCGGTGCCCGACGCGGTCATGACCGGGGCGACGAGGTCGACCGAACCGACCCGGACGCTCAGGTCGACCGCGCCCGTGACGCCGCGGGACCGCCGGGCGCGCCGGCGCCGGGATCGGCCGTCGGCCCCCACCTCAGCGGGCCTCCCCCGCGGACGCCGCGCCGTGCTCGCGACCGTGGTAGCTCTGGAGGCTCCGCACCGCGAGATCCCGCGACGTCCAGTCGCCGATGCCGTTGGCCGCTGCCAACGCGGCTGCCGCGGTGGTGAACAGCGGGATGCGCGCCTCCGCGGCGGCCCGACGCAGGTGGGCGCCGTCGGCGCGGGGACCGCGGCCCCGCGGGCTGTTGACGACCAGGTCGACCTGCCCGCTCGCGATCAGCTCGACGCCGTCGACCGTCCCGTCGCCGTCGCCTGTGGGGGCCGGGTCCTCGGCGCCTTCGGGCCGCTGGAGCTTGGCCACCACGCGACCGACCTCGACGCCGTTGCTGCGGAGGTGCGCCGCGGTGCCCTCGGTGGCCACGATCCCGAAGCCGAGCTCGGCGAACCGTCGCGCGGCACGCAGCCCGACGGCCTTGTCGCGATCGGCGAGAGACAGGAACACGGTGCCACCCGAGGGCAGCCGGTCCCCCGCCGCCAGCTGCGACTTGGCGAACGCCATTCCGGCCGAGGAGTCGATGCCCATGACCTCGCCGGTGGAACGCATCTCGGGGCCGAGCACGGCGTCGACGTCGGGGAAGCGGTTGAACGGCAGCACCGCCTCCTTGACCGCGACGTGGTCGCCGTCGACCTTCGGGACGAGCAGGCCCTCGTCGCGCAGCTCGGCCAGCGTCGCCCCGCACATGACCCTCGCCGCCACCTTCACCAGTGGCACGCCGGTCGCCTTGGCCACGAACGGCACGGTCCGACTGGCGCGGGGGTTGGCCTCGATGACGAACACCTGGCCGCTGCCGGGATCCGCGGCCGATCGCTTGACCGCGAACTGGACGTTGATGAGCCCCTCGACCTCGAGGGCCTCGGCGATGGAGCGGACCGATTCCTCGATGACGGCGATCGTGGCGTCGGACAGGCCGATCGGTGGGATGACGCACGCCGAGTCGCCCGAGTGGACCCCCGCCTCCTCGACGTGCTCCATGATCCCGCCGATGATCACCTCGCCGGTGCGGTCGCGGATGGCGTCGACGTCGACCTCGGTGGCGTCCTCGAGGAACCGGTCGATCAGCACCGGGCGTTCGGCGGACAGTCCGCCCTCCCGACCGAGCGAGCCGGAGCCGGTGATGGCCCCCCATGCCCGCTCCAGGTCCTCGTCGTCGTAGACGATCTCCATGGCGCGTCCGCCGAGGACGTAGCTGGGGCGCACCAGCGCCGGATAGCCGATGTGGGCGACGATGTCGCGGGCGCCGTCCAGGGTGGTGGCGGTTCCGCCCGCCGGCTGGGGGATCTCCAGGCGGGCGCACAGCGACGCCCACAGGTCCCGGTCCTCCGCCGCGTCGATGCTGGCCGGCGCGGTGCCGAGCACCAACTCGGGCGGCAGCACGTTGGCCAACTTGAGCGGCGTCTGACCGCCGAGGCTGACGACGACCCCCTTCAGAGAACCGCCGCCCTGCTCGGCGGAGCGGCGCTCGGCGTCGATGACGTTGAGGACGCCTTCGGCGCTGAGCGGCTCGAAGTAGAGGCGGTCCGAGGTGTCGTAGTCGGTGGAGACCGTCTCGGGGTTGCAGTTGACCATGACGGTCTCGTAGCCGGCGTCGGCCAGGGCGAAGCAGGCGTGCACGCAGCAGTAGTCGAACTCGATCCCCTGGCCGATCCGGTTGGGACCCGAGCCGAGGATGATGACCTTCTCGCGGGCCGACGGGGCGACTTCGCTGTCGTCCTCGTAGGTGCCGTAGTGGTACGGCGTCGACGCCTCGAACTCGGCTCCGCAGGTGTCGACGGTCTTGTAGGTGACCTCGACTCCCGCGGCCAGGCGGGCGGCGCGCACGGTCGGTTCGTCGAGACCCCACAGGTAGGCGAGCTGGGCGTCGCCGAAGCCGAGCCGCTTGGCGCGGCGCCAGTCCCGGACGCTGAGGGAATCGAGCACCCCGGCACCCTCGGCGCCGGCGGCCAGGCTCTCGAGGTGACGGCGCTCCTCGGAGATCGCCAGGATCTGGTCGAGGAACCAGGGGTCGATCCGGGTGACGGCTGCGACCTCGTCGATGTCGACGCCGCGCCGCAGCAGGGATTCGACGGCCAGGAGGCGTTCGGGGGCGCCGATGGCGGCGCGCTCGAGCAGCTCCGGCGTCGGGACCCGGTCGAACTCCGCCTCGGCCGGGTCCTGGTTGAGCCCGCCCCGCCCCTGCTCGAGGGAGCGCATCGCCTTCTGGAGCGACTCCGGGAACGTCCGACCCAGGGCCATGACCTCTCCGACGGACTGCATCTGCGTGCCCAGGCGGGCCTCGGCGCCCGGCAGCTTCTCGAACGCCCACCGGGGCACCTTGGTCACGACGTAGTCGATGGTCGGCTCGAAGCTGGCCGGGGTCTTGCGGGTGATGTCGTTGGGGATCTCGTCGAGCGTGTAGCCGACGGCGAGCTTGGCGGCGATCTTGGCGATCGGGAAGCCGGTGGCCTTCGACGCCAGCGCCGAGGACCGGCTCACCCGGGGGTTCATCTCGATCACGACCTGGTCGCCGGTGGCCGGGTCGACCGCGAACTGGACGTTGGATCCGCCGGTCTCCACCCCGACGCGGCGGATGCAGGCGAACGCGGCGTCGCGCATGGCCTGGTACTCGACGTCGGTCAGGGTCTGGGCCGGGGCCACGGTGATCGAGTCGCCGGTGTGCACGCCCATCGGATCGACGTTCTCGATCGAGCAGATGACGACGCAGTTGTCGGCCCGGTCGCGCATGACCTCGAGCTCGTACTCCTTCCAGCCGGCGATCGAGCGCTCGATGAGGATCTCGGTGATCGGGCTGGCGTCGAGTCCCGACGAGGCGCGGTGCTCGAACTCCTCGGGGGTCGAGGCGATCCCGGTGCCCTTGCCGCCCAGGATGTAGGCGGGACGGATCACGACCGGCAACCCCAGCTCGGCGACCACGGCGCGGGCCTCGTCCATGCTGTGGGCGATGCCGGACGCGGGGACGTCCAGGCCGATCTCCAACATGGCGGCCTTGAACCGGTCCCGGTCCTCGGCGGTGGCGATCGCGTCGGCGTCCGCGCCGATCAGCTCGATGCCGCGACGTTCGAGCGCTCCGGACTCCGACAGCTCCATGGCCAGGTTGAGGGCGGTCTGACCGCCCAGGGTGGGCAGCACGGCGTCGGGCCGTTCGACGTCGAGGATCTTCTCGAGCACCTCGGCGACCAGCGGTTCGACGTAGGTGGCGTCCGCGAAGTCGGGGTCGGTCATGATCGTGGCCGGGTTCGAGTTGGCCAGGATGACCCGGTAGCCCTCCTCGCGCAGCACCCGGCACGCCTGGGTGCCGGAGTAGTCGAACTCGCAGGCCTGGCCGATCACGATCGGACCGGACCCGATGATCAGGATCGACTCCAGGTCGTCACGACGGGGCATGTGGGGTCCTCTTGTTCCGGGTCGGGATGTTCAGGATGTGCTGGTTCGGGATGTGCGACATTGGTGCGGTGAAGTTCGGATTCGAGCAACGGTGGACCGCTCCGGTCGACGCCATCATGGAGACGTACCTCGACGAGGGGTTCTGGAACGGTCTGGACGGGTTCTCCAACATGGAGCCGCCGCAGCTGCTCAGCCTCGAGCGCGACGACGCGGCGGGAACGGCGCTGGTGCGCCTGCGGTACAAGGTGAACGCCACGCTGCCCGCCCAGGCCGCCCGCTTCATCGACCCCGACGACGTCGCGTGGGTGCAGGAGACCGAGTGGGACCTGACGGCGGTGACCGCGCAGGTGCGGTTCCTTCCGGTGCAGGCCGCCGGGCTGATGCGGGCATCGGCGAGCATCGACGTGCGCACTGACGGCGCCGACACCGTCCGGGAGCTGCGCGGCGAGTTCAAGGTCAAGATCCCCCTCGTCGGCGGTCGGGTCGAGAAGGCCGTGGTGGGCGACATCGGCACCAACCTCGAGGAGGAGGCCGACGCCGTCGCCGAGCACCTCGGCATCGACTGAACGTCGCGCGCCGGGCGTCGTCGGGAGCGCCCGATCACCGACGGTGCTCGTCGATCATGTCGGCGAACCGCCCGAACAGGTAGTGGCTGTCGTGCGGACCCGGGCCGGCCTCGGGGTGGTACTGCACGGCGAAGGCGGGAACGTCCAGGCAGCGGAAGCCCTCGAGGGTCCCGTCGTTGAGGTTGACGTGGGTGACCTCGACGCGGTCGAGCGAGTCGGGGTCGACGACGTAGTTGTGGTTCTGGCTGGTGATCTCGACCCGGCCGGTGCCGAGGTCGCGCACCGGGTGGTTGCCGCCGTGGTGACCGAAGGGCAGCTTGGCGGTCCGCCCGCCGAGCGCGGTGCCGATCATCTGGTGCCCCATGCAGATCCCGAACACCGGCACCCGACCCAACAGCTCGCGCACGGTGTCGGGCACGACCGCCACCGCGGCCGGGTCGCCCGGCCCGTTGGACAGGAACACCCCGTCGGGTGACAGCGCCAGGATGTCCGCCGCCGAGGTCGTGGCCGGCACCACCTCGACCGAGGCGACGGTGGTGAGGCTCCGCACGATCGTGGTCTTGATGCCCAGGTCGACGGCCACCACCCGACGAGAGGCCGCCGCCGCCCCGCCGGTCGCGGCGTGGGAGGCGACGCCCGCCGCGGTCACCTCGGCGACCAGGTCCCGTCCGTCGGTGCCGACCGCGGCGCTCGCCGCGGAACGCAGCGTGGCCTCGTCGGCTGAACCGAACACGCCGGGCATGGCCCCGTGGTCGCGCAGGTGTCGGGTGAGGCGACGGGTGTCGACCCCGGCGATGCCGGCGACGCCGAAGCCCCGCAGGTACGAGTCGAGGTCGCCCTCGGCCCGATGGTTGCTGTGGCGCCGGGCCAGCTCACGCACGACCACCCCGGAGCAGTGCGGGCGGACCGACTCGTCGTCGTGCGCGTTGACCCCGTAGTTGCCGATGTGGGGGTAGGTGAACGTGATCACCTGCCCGGCGTAGGACGGATCGGAGATGACCTCCTGGTAGCCCGACAGGACGGTGTTGAACACGAACTCGCCCGGGGTCACCCCTCCCTCGGGACGGGCACCGATCGCCTCGCCCTCGAACAGGGTGCCGTCGGCCAGGACGATGGCCGCTTCCTCGATGCCTCGGCTCAACGCCTCGCTCCTTCGCTCGTGTCGGTGGTGGGCCCGGTCACGGGCCCGGCGCCGCTGCTGCTCAACGCTGGACCTCGCCGTCGACGACGACCGGTTCGCCCCGGCACACGGTGTGGCGCACCCGGCCCCGCACGTTCAGGCCGACGTACGGGACGTTGCGGCTGCGCGACGCGCCGCCGGATCCGTCGATCGTCCAGCGGTGTGCGGTGTCGACGACGCACAGGTTGGCGGCCCGCCCCTGCTCGATCGGACCGCCGTGGTCCTCCATCCCCGCGATGGCGGCGGGCTGCCACGACAGGCGGGCGATCACGTCCGCGTCGGAGAGCCGCTGTCCCCGGTACGGACCCGCGGCACCGGCGACTCCGCCGCCGTCGGGACGGTCGGGATCGACGTCCGCGCGCTGGCCGTCGACCAGGCGGGTGAGCGCCAGGGCCAGGGCGTACTCGAGGCCGAGCATCCCCGGAGGGGCCTGGTCGAACGGACGCTCCTTCTCCTCGAGCGGGTGCGGGGCGTGGTCGGTGGCGATGGCGTCGATGGTGCCGTCGGCCAGGCCGGCCGCCACCGCGTCGACGTCCACGTCCGGACGCAGGGGCGGGTGGACCTTGAAGGTGGCGTCGTAGCCCGCGCAGCAGGCGTCGGTGAGCGTGAAGTGGTGCGGAGCCGCCTCGGCGGTCACCGCCAGCCCCGACGCCTTGGCCGCCGCGACCAGCGCCACCGAACCCGCGGTCGACAGGTGCAGGAAGTGCATCCGAGCTCCGGTGAGTCGGGCCAGGGCGATGTCGCGGGCCACCATCAGTTCCTCGGCCTCGGCGGGCTGGCCGGGCAGGCCGAGGCGGGCCGACCACTCGCCCTCGTGCATGCAGGTGCCGGCGCTGAGGGCGCTGACCTCGCAGTGCTGGGCCAGGGTCACGCCGAGACCGGCGGCGTACTCCAGCGCTCGCCGCATGAGCCGGTCGTCCTGCACCCCGGTGCCGTCGTCGGTGAAGAGCCTCACGCCGAGAGCCGCCATCTCGGCCATGGGGGCGAGCTGCTCCCCCGCCCGGTCGACGGTGATCGCGCCCGAGGCGTGGACGTCGCACACGCTGGACCTGCCGAGCTCGAGCACCTCGCGCACGACCGCCGCGCTGTCCATGGTCGGCGTGGTGTTGGGCATGGCCAGCACCGCGGTGTAGCCGCCGAGCGCGGCGGCCCGGGCGCCGGACTCGACCGTCTCGGCCTCCTCCCGGCCCGGCTCGCGCAGGTGCGTGTGCAGGTCGACCAGTCCGGGCGTGACCAGACATCCTCCGGCGTCGAGCACGATCTCGGCGTCGAGGTCGGCTCCGACCGCGGCGATCCGCCCGTTCGACACCACCACGTCCGCGGGTCGCTCGCCGCCGGCGTCGAGGACGCGGCCGCCCTTGATCACCACGTCGGCACCGGGCCGGATCTCGCTCACGTGCTCGCTCCTGAAGTCGAGGGGGTGGGGGTCCCGGCGTCGCTGCCGCCGCCGCTCACGTCGTCGTCGGGCCCTGAGGCGGTCACGTCGGCTGGGTCGGCAGTCGCGTCGGCGAGCGCGTCGGCGAGCGGCGGCAGCGCGGCCCGACCCGGTCCGAGCAGCAGGAACAGCACCGCCATGCGCACGGCGACGCCGTTGGCGACCTGCTCGGTGATCACCGCGTCAGGGCGGTCGGCCACCTCCGACGCGATCTCGACGCCGCGGTTCATGGGGCCGGGATGCATGATCAGGGCACCGTCGGGAAGGCGGTCGGCCCGCTCGGCGCTCAGCCCGTAGCAGGCGGTGTACTCGCGCAGGGTCGGCACCAGGGCCTCGGTCATCCGCTCGCGTTGCATGCGCAGCAGGTAGCAGACGTCGAGCGAGCCGAGGACGGCGTCGAGGTCGTGGGAGACCTGCACGTCCCACGGCGCCGTCGAGGCGGGCAGCAGCGTGGGGGGCGCGACCAGCGTCACATGCGCTCCCAGCCGGGTGAAGGCCTCGATGTCCGACCGTGCCACCCGGGAGTGCTTGATGTCGCCGACGATTCCGATGTGCAGCCCGTCGAGCGAACCCCGGTGGCTGCGGATCGTGTAGCTGTCGAGCAGGGCCTGGGTGGGGTGCTGGTGCCAGCCGTCGCCGGCGTTGATCACCGTGGCGTCGGTCCACGCGGCGATCTGCGCCGGTACGCCCGACGATCGGTGGCGGACGACCACGGCGTCGATGCCCATCGCCTCGATCGTCTCGATGGTGTCGCGGACCGACTCGCCCTTGTTCACCGACGACGACGACACCGCGAAGCTCATCGTGTCGGCCGACAGGCGCTTGGCCGCGGTGTCGAAGCTCAACCGGGTGCGGGTCGAGTCCTCGTAGAACAGCGACACGACGGTTCGACCCCGCAGGGCGGGGACCTTGGGGATGGCCCGGGAGCTGACCTCGACCATCGAGTCGGTGACGTCGAGAACCTCTTCGACGTCGGCCCGGGTCAGGTCGGTGATGGAGAGCAGGTGACCGTCCATGTCCCTCCTCACCCCGGCTTGTGGATCTCGCCGAGCTCGACGCCGGCCATGGTGACGTCGACCAGCTCGTCGCGTCGGGTGGGCAGGTTCTTGCCGACGTAGTCGGGGCGGATCGGCAGCTCCCGGTGGCCGCGGTCGATCATCACCGCGAGCTGCACCGCCCGCGGCCGCCCGTAGGTCCCCATCGCCTCGAGAGCGGCGCGGATCGTCCGGCCGGTGAACAGGACGTCGTCGACGAGGATGACGGTGCGACCGTCGAGGTCGACGGGAATCTCGGTGATCTCCTCGGGCAGCACCGGGCGGATGCCGATGTCGTCGCGGTGCAGCGCCACGTCGAGGGTGCCGACCGGGACCTCGGGGTCATCGGGCCCCAGGCCCTCGATGTCGCCGAGGGCGGCGGCCAAGGCCTGGGCCAGGTCCACGCCCCCGGTCTGCAGTCCGATCACCACCAGCTCGTCGAGGCCGTGGTTGCGTTCGAGGATCTCGTGGGACATCCGACGCAGCGCCCGCTGGATGTCCTCGGCGTTCATCACCCGTGACCGGGCAACGAAAACGCCCCCGTAGGGGCGCGTCAGGCGTCGCTCGCGTTCTGCCACCGGCAGGTCCTTCCTGTCCGTAGGGGCCTCACGGGACCCCCTTCACGGTCAGGCCCGCACCTTAGCAGCTGCCCGGCAGGCCGTATCAGGCCGTATCAGGCCGTATCAGGCCGTATCAGGCCGGATCAGGCGAGCCGGAGCTCAGGCGGGTCGGAGCTCGTCGGCCGCGGCCGCGAGCAGTCCGTTGACGAACCTCGAGGAGTCGTCGGTGCCGTAGCGGGTGGCCAGCTCGACCGCCTCGGCCAGCACGACCCCCCGGGGGACGTCGGGACGATGGCCGAGCTCGTAGCAGGCGACGCGGAGCACCTCCAGGTCCAGCGCCGGCATGCGCTCGATGGTCCAGCCCCGCGCCAGTCGGCCGATGATCCCGTCGATCTCGTCGCGGTGGTCCTCGACCCCCTGCACCAGGTCGACCGCGTAGTCGTCGGGGGCGGCGACCTGATCGGCCACCGTCTCCGGACCGCTGCGGGTCTTCATCCGGCTCTCGTAGAGCAGGTGCACCGCCCGCTCACGCGCCTCGCGCCGACCGCCGGCGACCTGGGGGACCGCCGGGGGGAGCACGACCTCGGAGCCGACGACCCGGGCGTCGGGACCGACGCGGTCGGCGATCTCGTCCGGCAACGGCTCGGGCGCCGGCTCCGGAGTTCCGCTCGGAGTCCCGCTCGGAGTCGGAGTCGGATCCGGTCCCATCAGGCGCGGGAGATGAACTCGCCGGTGCGGGTGTCGACCTTGATACGCTCGGCCGGCTCGATGAACAACGGGACCTGCACGACCAGCCCCGTCTCGAGGGTGGCAGGCTTCTTGGCGCCCGAGACCCGGTCGCCCTGCACTCCGGGTTCGGTCTCGGCGACGGTGAGCTCCACCGACGCGGGGACCTCGACACCGACGATCTCGTCGCCGTACATCTGCAGCAGCGCGGTCGAGGAGTCGACGAGGAAGTTCGACACGTCGCCGAGGGTGGCCGACGGGACGTTCATCTGGTCGTAGGTCGAGTTGTCCATGAAGACGTAGTCGTCGCCGTCGCGGTACAGCAGCTGCATCTCGCGCTTGTCGATGATCGCCCGCTCCATGCGCTCGCCGGCACGGAAGGTGCGCTCGACGACCGAGCCGTTGCGGACGTTCTTGAGCGTGGTGCGCACGAACGCGCCGCCCTTGCCCGGCTTGACGTGCTGGAACTCGACCAGGGAGAAGAGCCCGTCGTCGAGGTCGACGGTCATCCCGTTCTTGAAGTCGGAGGTGGAGATCTGGGGCATGGCTATCGGCCTGTCTGTTCGGCCCGACACGGCTCGGGGGCGGCCGCGTTCAGGCGAGGATCGGATCCTTGGGGGCCAGGGTGAGGCGGTCGCAACCGTCGTCGGTGACGAGGACGGTGTCCTCGATGCGGACGCCGCCCAACCCGGTGAGGTACACCCCGGGCTCGACGGTCACCACCTGGCCGGCGTCCAAGGTAGCAGTGGAGCGGGCTCCGACCCGGGGCTCCTCGTGGATGTCGAGTCCGACGCCGTGTCCGGTCGAGTGCAGGAACGCCTCTCCCCACCCTGCGTCCTCGATCACCGAGCGGCAGGCCCGGTCGACCTCGGCGGCCTCGACGCCGGCCCGAACGGCGTGCACGCCGGCGTCCTGGGCGGCGAGGACGACGTCGAGCATCCGGGTCCGCTCGTCACCCACGTCGCCGACGGCGACGGTCCGGGTCATGTCGGAGTGATAGCCGTCGACCAGGGCGCCGAAGTCGATCACCACGAGGTCTCCGGGTGCGATGCGACGATCCGACGGCGTGTGGTGTGGCTTGGCTCCGTTCGGGCCCGAGGCCACGATCGTCTCGAAGCTCACGTCCGCTGCCCCCTCGGAGCGCATGGCGGTGTCGAGCTCGGCGGCGAACTCGGCCTCGGTCGGCCCGTCGAGGAGGCGCCCTCGGATCTGGGCCAGGGCTCGGTCCGCTATGGCGCACGCTGAGCGGATGCGGGCGACCTCTCCGTCGTCCTTGACCAGCCGGAGCGCTTCGACGACGCCCGTGGTGGCCACCAGGTCACCGTCGGGGAGGAGTTGGTCGGCCCAGCGCTGCTGCGCCGACCAGCTGACGTGGTCGGCCTCCAGACCCAGACGGCCGACGCCGGCGTCGAGAGCCGCCTCGGCGATCGCCTCGTCCGCCGCACCGGTGACGATGCGGATGTCGGCGACGACACCGGCTGCAGCCATCTCGTCGGCGCTGCGGTCGCGGTAGCGGCCGTCGGTGACGAAGACGGCGTCGGTCGCGGTCACCAGGACCATCGCGGCCGATCCGGTGAAGCCGGTCAGGTAGCGGATGTTGGTCAGCTCGGTGACGACCAGTGCGTCGCAACCGGCGCTGTCGAGTCGGTCCCGGAGCCGTCCGAGGCGTGCGGAGACCTCCATGGCCGGCAGGTCGGTGGGCGGCGGCGCCAGATTCGGTGACTCGGTGACCGTCATGGACTCCACCCTACGGCCCGCGCCATCACACCCCGCGACCCGTTCTGTTCGTTGGATCACAACTCCACGGATGTGATCCAACGAACAGAACGGGTCAGGGGGTCCGGGTCAGGGGAGATCGAGGCCCAGGAGTCCGAGGGCGGCGTCGACCGCCAGGCGGTACCCCAGCCCGCCCGCACCCTGGATGACCACGTCGGCCACCGGCGAGACCACCGACGTGTGCCGCCACGGCTCGCGGGCGGAGGGGTTGGACAGGTGCAGCTCCACCACCGGGCCGTCGAACGCGGCCAGGGCGTCGTGCAGCCCCCAGCCGTAGTGCGTGACCGCTCCGGCGTTGACGACGATCGCGTCGTGGACCCCGCGTGCCCGGTGCACCGCCTCGACGAGGCCGACCTCGGCGTTGGACTGCGCGTGCTCGACCTCGACGCCGGCGCGCTGGGCGCGCTCGGCCGCCGTGGCGACGTGCGCGTCGAGGGTGGCCGTCCCGTAGACCGCGGGTTGGCGCTCCCCGAGCAGGTTCAGGTTCGGCCCCGACAACAGCAGGATCGATCGGTGGGTCGGGTCGGTCACGTCTCAGCTCTCCCCTCGGGACCGCTCTCCCCCCGGAAGCGGGCCAGCGTCGCCCGCACCGCCGAGGCATCGACGCCGGGGACGACCTCCACTCCCGTCGGCCCGTCGAGCACGAAGGTGAGTCCCTCCCCCAGCACCTTCTTGTCGCGCCCCATGACCGCGACCAGCTCGTCGGTGTCGAGGCCGGCGGGCACCTCGACCGGCAGGTCGTAGCCCGAGACGACTCGTCGGTGCTCGGCGACCGCGGCGTCGTCGATGCGACCCAGGTCGCGGGCCAGCTCGGCCGCGAACACCAGCCCGATGGCGACGGCCTCGCCGTGGCGGAGGTCGTGGTGACCGACGGTCTCGAGCGAGTGGGCGAGCGTGTGGCCGTAGTTCAACAGCGCCCGTCGGCCTCCTTCCCGCTCGTCGGAGGCGACCACGTCGGCCTTGATCGCCACGCACGCCGCGACCCGCTCGGGCAGGTCGAGCTCGTCCAGGCGCCCGCCGCCGAGCCAGTGGTACTTGGCGAGCTCGCCGAGACCGCAGCGCCACTCCCGGGGCGGCAACGAGGCCAGCGTCGCGGTGTCGCAGATCACACCCCTCGGCTGCCAGTAGGCGCCGACGAGGTTCTTGCCCTCGGGGAGGTTGACCCCCGTCTTGCCGCCGATGGCGGCGTCGATCTGTCCGAGCAGGGTGGTCGCGCAGTGCACCACGGGGATGCCGCGGTGGTACACCGCGGCGGCGAACCCGGCCACGTCGGTCACGAGCCCGCCGCCCACCCCGACCACGCAGTCCGAGCGCGTCAGCCCCCAACGGGCGAACTCCGAGCACAGGTCGGCGACGGTGGCCGTGGTCTTCGCCGGCTCGCCGTCGCCGATGGTGAAAACCCGGTGCTCGACCCCGGGTTCGACGTCGATGCCGATGCCCGACTGGGTGACCACCGCGACCCGTCGTGCGTGGTCGGGAACCAGATCGGGCAGCGACTCCAGCGCCCCGTCACCGACCAGCACCGGGTAGTCGCGGCCGCCGCCGAGTGGCACCGTCACCTCGATCAGCTCGCTCATCGGGCACCCCGCGTCCGGTCGGTCGTCGGCGAGGGCTCGCCGGTGGTGGCATGGTCGACCACGTCGCCGACCACATCCGCGATCTCCTCGGGCGACCGGCGTGCGACGTCGACGACGAGGTCGGCGACCTCGCGGTAGAGAGGCTCCCGCTCCGTGGCCATGGCCCGCAAGGCGGTTGCGGGGTCGTCGGCCAGCAGGGGGCGCCGCTCGGCGACGTCCGACAGGCGCCGGACCAGCAGGTCGATCGGGGCGGACAGCCACACCACGAAGGCGTCGGCCAGCCGGCGACGGCTCTCCGGGTCGAGGACCGCTCCCCCGCCGGTGGCGACAACCGCGGGCGGGCCGACGAGGACCTCGGCCAGGAGCTCGGCCTCGGCCCGCCGGAACTCCGGCTCGCCGTCCTCGATGAACACCCGGGCGACCGGACGGCCGAAGCGCTGCTCGAGCAGCCGGTCGAGGTCGACCGCGACAACGCCCCGACGTTCGGCGAGCAGGGGGGCGACGGTCGACTTGCCGGTCCCGGAGAGACCGACCAGCACCAGATGGGCGAGGGGCCCGGTCGGGTCGGTCGTGGGCGGCAACGGCGTGGGGTCGGTCGTGCTCAGACGACCACGACCGGCATGTCGCCGACCAGCTGGGCGATGGCACCCCGCAACGGGATGGTGGGGCAGTCTCGGGCCTCGAGGAGAACCGTCACGCCCTGGTCGCACTCCATGACCAACGCCGTGGCGTCGCGGTGCACCTTGGTGTTCATGCGGAAGCGGGCCTCGTCGGCGTTCTGGGCCTCGATCGTGCGGATGACCTCCCACGGCACCCGGAAGGTCAACCCGTTGGGCCCGGCGACCTCGACGGCGTCACGGGTGAGCGTGGCGGTGCACTTCTTGCGCTTCTTGCTCTGGCCCGGGTAGCCGCCCAGGTACGTGACGTCCTCCAGCACCAGAGCGGCCGCGGCCGCAGCCGTGCTCTCGGTGGGGATCGACGGGTCGACGGGAGGTGCTCCGGGAACCGCGGGCCCGGGCGCCGCCCCGGCCGGGACGCCCGGAGCGATCGACGGGGTCGGGGCGTCTGCAGACGCTGCGGGAGTGGGAGTGGGAGCGGGAGCGGTCGGTGCCGGCCTCGGAGCAACCGGGGTTGGAGCAACCGGGGTTGGCGCGATCGGGGCTGGCCGAACCGGTGCGGTGACCGCGGCGGTGGGGGGCTCGGTCGCCGCCACCGTCGCCTGCAGCACGCTGACGACGTGGTCGCAGAAGTTCAACGGCCAGCCGGCACGCACCACCTGACCGCCGGAGATCGCCATCTCGACGGCCTGCAGCCCGTTCTCCGGATCGCCCAGCGCGTCGAGGTTGGTCGCCTCTCGCAGCTCGATCCAGGCCGGGAGCGAGCCCTCGACCAGGTTGCCGATGCCCAAGCTGGTGCCCGACAGGAAGAACAGCGCGGGCTCCGGGGTCGGTCCCCCGCGGTCGATCCACCCGCGTCCGACCGCGTCCGGCTTCACACCCGACGGGTCCGCCCCGTCGCCCTGAGTTGATCCGCTCACGCCTGAGGACCTCCACACGTTCGGCGGCTCCTACCGTACCGGTCAACCGAGCCCGCGCCACGCGACCCCCCGTGTCGGTTCGAGCGGTCCGCGTGGGGTGATCGGCGATCCGGTCGGTCAGGTCGCAGGGTCGTCCTGGTCCGCTGCGGAGCCCAGGGCGGCCGCGATGGCCTCGGCGGCCTTCGGGCTGAGCTTGGACATCTGCCGCAGCACCTCGTCCGCCGCGTTGTCGGCCGCAGCGTCGGTGCGCACCGGGTCCTGGACCGCCAGAGGGGTCCGGGACGGTTCTGCGGTGAACGCTCCGTCGCCGAGGAAGGTGGCCCCGAGGCCACCGGGAGACGCCGCCGTCGGATCCGATCCGAAGGCGACGGGATCGGTGAGGGTGCCGGAGTCCTGGAACCCCGACGCCTCCTCGAAGCCACCGAATGCGGCCGGACCGTCGAACGCGGCCGGACCGTCGAACGCGGCCGGGCTGTCGAACGCGGCCGGACTGTCGAACGCCGCCGGACTGTCGAACCCGGCCGAGTTGTCGAACGAACCGAGGCCGCCCGCAGAGAACGCCTCGTCCGCACCGGGACCGCTCGGCTCGTCGCCGAAGGTCTGGGCCGCGGCCAGTCGATCCTCCCGACCGGCGGACTCGAGCTGGACCCACGGGTCCTCCTCGTCGGCCCCGCCGAGCAGGTCGTCGATCGGGAAGTGCTCCGGGAAGGCCCCGTCGTCGTCCTCGTCGAGGAGGACGACCTCGTACTCGGCGACGTCCTCGGTCGACCCGTCGACGTCGCCGTCACCCGAGTGGGTGTCGACATCTCCGTCGCTCGACGCCCGATCGCCAGCCGACGGATCGACGTCGCCTGCCGTGACCGGATCGACCGACGGGCCAGCGACCGGAGCCTCGGCCAGGACGAGCTCGGCGGTCGGAGCCTGCACGGCCACGATGCCACGCTCGACCAGGGCTGCGATCGACGAACAGGTCTCGATCTCGGAGGTCCCCGAGGCGGACACGAGCTCACCGACACGGGAACCGGCTCCCGCCGCGACCACCACTGGCCAGTCCGCGGCGCTGAGGTGGACGCCCTCGTCGCTGATCTCGCTGCAGAGGGAGAGCCGATGCGACATGGACGGGACCACGGCCTCGATCGCGGCCCAGGCCGCCATCCGCTCCCCGGCGGCGTCGACCAGAGCGGGCAGGTCCTCGGGATCCTGGGGCTGCGGGGCCTCCGAGCCCGGCTCGAACAGGAACGAACCCTCCCGGTAGCGCAGGAGCTCGGCGACGACGTCGACGAGCGCCGAGTCGTCGACGCCCTGTACTCCTCCACCGGTCGCCGATCCGTCGACGACGAAGAGCTGGGCGGTGCTGCGGTCACCCTCGACGATGAGTCGACCGGTCTTGCGCGACCCCGCCAGCAGCTGCAGCACGTCCACCACGGGGAAGGCGTCGATGGTTCCCTGGAGTGCCACGTTTGATCCTCCTCGAAGCCGCGACCGGCCTCCTCGAACTTTCCTGTTGGGTCTCATCGGCAGGAAACGGCGGCGGGTTCAGCAATTTCCTGGGCCGATCGACCCAGCCGAGGAGACAGCCGTTCTCAGGCGATCGCGGCGACCATCACGTCGAGGGGGGCGGCGGTTCCGGTCCAGTGCTCGAACGCGACCGCGGCCTGGTGCACCAGCATCGACAGCCCGTTGGCGGTTTTCGACCCCTCACGCCGGGCCGCCGTGAGCAACGGGGTCTCCGTCGGGTGGTACACGAGATCGACCACGGCCAGATCGGCCCGGAGGCAGGCCTCGGGAACCGAGATCGAGGAGTCCCCCGCCATCCCCGTCGGTGTGGCGTCCACCAGCAGATCGACGTCCGCGATCGCCGTCCGGACAGCCCGGTCCTCGTCGAGGGGGACGAAGCGCCCGTCGGGTCCGGCCATGGCGGCCGCGTGCTCGCCTCGGCCCGGGTCGCGGTTGAGCACCGTCACCGACGCACCACCCGCCCCGAGCGCGTGGGCCACCGCCCGGCCCGCCCCGCCCGCTCCGACGACCGCGCAGCGCAGGCCGGCGGGATCGAGGCCGAGGTCGGCGCGCAACCCCCTGATGAACCCCTGTCCGTCGGTGTTGTCGCCGAGCAGCAGGCCGTCGTCGTGGGGGGCGCGCAGGATGCAGTTGACCGCGCCGAGATCTGCGGCCGCCGAGGTCAGCCCGTCGAGCGAGTCGATCACGGCCTCCTTGTGCGGCATCGTCACCGACAGCCCGCGCAGCCCGAGAGCACGGGCGCCGTCGACGGCGGCACGGGCCTGCCCGCGTGCCACGGGGAGGGCGACGTACACCCAGTCCAGGCCGACGGCCCGGAACGCCGCGTTGTGCAGCCGGGGCGACAGCGAGTGCGTGACCGGGTCGCCGATGACCGCCGCCACACGGGTGGCCCCGGTCGGGGCGGACGCGTTCAGAACACCCCTCGGGCCTGGGCGTCGGCCTTGGCCTTCTGGAACTCCCGGTAGGAGTCGGTGAACAGGTGCGTCGGCGGGTCCTTGGTGGTCAGCACGTAGTAGCGCCAGGTCCCCGCCGGAGCCTCGATCGCTGCTCGGAGCGAGGCTTCGCCGGGCAGGCAGATGGGCGTGGGTGGAAGACCCTTGTTCTTGCGGACGTTGTAGGGCGACTCGACCGCCAGGTCGGCCTTGGTGAGCTCGCCGGAGGTCCGCCCCAACCCGTAGAGGTTGGCGGCGTCGATCCCGAGCGGTTCTCCGTCATCGAGGCGGTTCATGATCACCCGGGCGATCTTGCCCCGCTCCTCGGGCGGCTGACCGGTCTCGCGCTCGACCAGGGACGCGATCGTCACCAGCTCGTAGGCAGTGCGGCCCTGGAGGCTCTCCGCCTTGTCGTAGCCCAGGCCGTCGAGCACGTCGTCCATCTTGGTCGCCATCGTCTGGAGGATCTCCTGGGCGGTGGCGTCGTCGAAGAACTCGTAGGTGTCGGGGAACAGGAACCCCTCCCAGTTGGGGATCTCGGCCGGCTTGTAGCGCGACGTGACCGAGCCGGAGTCGAGGGTGGCCTGCAACTCGGCCACGCTCAGGTTGGGGAACGCGGCGTTGATGTCGGCCAGCGCGTCGACCAGGCGACGCCCCTCGGGGATCCGCACCGTCACGGCGTCGACCGGCACCGGACCGTCGTCGAGAACCTCGATCGCCTCGTCGAAGCTCGAGTTCCGGCGGAACTCCACGTAGCGGCCGGCGTCCCATGGACCGGCGGACTTCCAGCTGGTGTACCAGCGGAACATGCGGGCGTTGGTGATGACCCCGGCGTCGTCGAGAAGGGTCGCGATGGCGTCGGTGCTGGCCCCGGTCGGCACGATCACCTCGGCCACCCGCTTGCCCTGGCCGCCCGAGGGGCTGATCTGACGGGTCACCCAGAACACCGCCGAGAACACGACGATGCCCACCGCCAACGCGATCGCGCCGAACACGGCGACCAGACGGGGACCACCGCGGGTCGCCCGGGGCAGGACCACGTACTCGTCGTCGGCCGTGGATCCTGACCGGCCACCGGTGGAGCGGGATCGGCCCGGTGTCTCGCTCGGCGAGGGACCCGGGGGCCGACGGTTGCGCCGGACCGGACGCGGCTCGTCGGATGCCGGTTCCCCGCTCGATGGCCGCTCCGGCGTGGGTCGCGGGTCGTCGTCAGTCACTCAGGGGGTTCCTCACCTCGGGCTGCTCGTCGGTCGAGCCAGCTCTGCAACATCACCGATGCGGCCACCTGGTCCACGACCCGGCGCCGGGCCCGGCCCGACAGGCCGCTCTCCCGGAGGGCCCGTTCCGCGGTGACCGTCGTCAGCCGCTCATCGTAGGTCTCCACGGGAACGCCGAGGGTGGCGCCGATCCGACGGGCCTCGGCCCGGTACCGGCGGGCCATCGGGCCCTCTCCCCCGTCGAGCGACAGCGGGAGGCCGACGACGACCACCTCGGCGCCGGTCTCGGCGACGATGTCGGCGATGCGACGGTGGTCCCGGTCCCGGTCGCCGGTGCGCACGACGACGTCGTAGGGCAGGGCGAGCGTGGCGTCGGAGTCAGACAGGGCCACCCCGATGCGCTGGCTGCCGAGGTCGAGCCCGAGGGCCCGCACCGGCCCGGCGGTGCGGTGCGGTCGATCCACGTCAGCCGGTGAGGCCAGCGGCGGCGCGAGCCTGATCGAGGGCCTCGTCGAGCCGCTCGGGCGACTTGCCTCCGGCGGCGGCCAGGTCTGCGCCCTTGCCGCCGCCGCCGCCGACGGTCCGGGCCGCCTCGGCGATCAGCTCCGCGGCGTTCAGCCCGCTGTCGGCGCCGACCGCGGCGACGAGCGCCACGCCCTTGCCGCCGGGCGAGGCGCCGAGCACGACGGCTCGGATCCCGGGACGGTCCCGCAACGCCACCGCCAGGTCCCGGACCTCGTCACGGCTCTCGGCGTCGACGCGGGCGACGACGACCCCGTCGACCGCGGACCCGGCCAGGTCCTCGGCCTGGTTGCCGGCGAGTTGGCGACGCAGGACCTTGAGCTCGTCCCGGGCGGCCTTCAGCTCGGTGACCCGCTTCTCGATCGCGCCCTGCAGGTCGTCGACGGGGACTCCGAGCAGGTCCGCGGCGGCGCGCAGCCGGTCCTCCTCCTGTCGCAGACGCTCGATCGGACCGGTGCCGGTGACCGCCTCGATGCGGCGGATGTTGGAGCCGATCGAGGTCTCGGAGACGACCTTGAGCGGTCCGATGTCGCCGAGGGCCCGCACGTGGGTCCCTCCGCACAGCTCGGTGGAGTGCCGACCCGCCTCGAGCACCCGCACGACGTCGCCGTACTTGTCGCCGAAGAACATGAGCGCGCCCAGCTCCCGGGCCTCGTCCATGGTGGTCTCGAAGTGGCGGACGGGGGCGTTGTCGAGGATCTCGGCGTTGGCCAGGTCCTCGATGCGACGGATCTCCTCGCCGCTGACCGCTCCGGGGTGGGCGAAGTCGAAGCGCAGGCGGTCGGGACCGACCCAGGAGCCCTGCTGCTTGACGTGGTCGCCGAGCACCTCGCGCAGCGCCCAGTGCAGGATGTGTGTCCCGGTGTGGTTGCGGCGGATGGCAGCCCGGCGGTCGGTGTCGATGGCGGCCACGGCGGCCTGGCCCTCGGTGACGGTGCCGTCGATGACCTCCACGGTGTGTCGGTGCACGCCGGGCAGCACGTAGGTCGTGTCGGTCACCCGCAGGGTTCCGGTGGCGGTCGTGATCGTGCCGGTGTCGCCGACCTGACCGCCCGACTCGGCGTAGAACGGGGTGCGGTCCAACACGACGGCGTCGTCGACGACGGCCAGCACGGTCGCGTCGCTGCGGTCCTCGTCACGGCCGGTGAACTCGGTCGGTCCCCGCTCGGCGAGCAGCCGCCGGGCGACATCGGCCAGCTCGCCGGCGTCGACCGCACCACGCTTGGAGGAAGTCCGGGAACGCTCCCGTTGGGCGGCCATGTCGGCGTCGAAGCCGGCCAGGTCCACCGACACCCCCCGCAGGTCGGCCATCTCCTGGGTGACCTCGAGCGGGAAGCCGTAGGTGTCGTGCAGTGCGAAGGCCACCGACCCGTCGAGCTCGCCGCCCGCAGGGATCTCGTCGAGCGCCGAGTCGAGCAGCACCGAACCCCGGGCGAGGGTGCGGCGGAAACCCTCCTCCTCGCGCGAGATCGCCTCGACGATGCGGCCACGCCCCTCGACCAGGTCCGGGTACGCACCGCCCATGATGTCGATGCAGCACTCGACCATGGGCGCCATGACCAGGTCGTCGACGTCGAGCATGTAGGCGAAGCGAACCGCCCGGCGGATGATGCGGCGCAGGACGTAGCCACGGTCCTCGTTGGAGGGGACGACCCCGTCGGCGACCAGGAACGTGGCGGTCCGGGTGTGGTCGGCCAAAAGCCGCAGGGCGATGGCGGACAGCTCACCGTCGCCGACCGAACGACCGGTGACCTCCTCGGCACGGGTCACCAGCCGGGCGAGGACGTCGGCGGAGTACAGCGACGGGCTCCCGGCCAGGACCGCGAGGATGCGCTCCAACCCGGCGCCGGTGTCGATGTTGCGGGTGGGGAGGTCGGTCAGCTCGCCGTCGGCGCCCCGGAAGTACTGCTGGAACACCAGGTTCCAGATCTCGACGTAGCGGTCCTCGGCGGCGGGGTTGGCCGGCCCGCCGTCGGGTCCTGCCTCCGGGCCGTAGTCGAAGAACAGCTCCGAGCTGGGCCCGCAGGGGCCGGTCTCGCCCATCTCCCAGAAGTTGTCCTTGTCGAGGCGCTGGATGCGCTCGGCCGGGAAGCCGACCTGGTCGATCCAGATGCGCTCGGCCTCGTCGTCGGAGACGTGCACGGTCACCCAGATCCGCTCTCCGTCGATGCCGAGGACGTCGGTGACGAACTCCCAGGCCCATGCGATCGCCTCGGACTTGAAGTAGTCGCCGAAGCTGAAGTTGCCGAGCATCTCGAAGAACGACAGGTGGCGCTGCGAGCGGCCGATGGCGTCGAGGTCGTTGTGCTTGCCCCCGGCCCGCACGCACTTCTGCACCGAGACCGCCCGCGGCGGCCGGTACGGCACCGGCTCCTCGCCCAGGAACATGGGCACGAACGGCATCATCCCCGAGTTGGTGAACATGGGAGCGGAGGGGTGCGTCGGGATCAGACCGCCCGACGCGACCACCGTGTGGGCCCGCTCGTTGAAGAACTCGGTCCAGGCGCGACGCAGCCGGTCCGCGGTCCAGCCCCCGGCGGAATCGGACGGGGGTCGGGCGACATCGGCGGAGGTGTCGCCGCGGGGCGCGGTCGGCTCGGTCATAGGTCCGCTCAGGATATCGGTGCGACCACGCCGGCCCGGCCGCAGTTCGGCCCTCTGCGGGGCGGGTGGTTCACCAGCGGGCGGGGCGGGTCCTCCGGTCGGCGCCGCTGGTGGAGCGTCCCCGCCACGGCTCCGGGCGATCGGAGCGGTCCGCCGCGGCGTCCGGCCACGGCGACGACGAGCGGGCTGCGCCCGACCCGCCCGGACGACGGGCGTCGCGCCGGGCGAGGAGCTCGTCCTCCCGGTCTCGCATGGCCGACCGCCCGTCGGACACCGCTCCGGCGACGGTCCGGGCCGCCTGGCGGGTGACCCGGCCGGCCTGGTGGGCGGCGACGACCGCCAGGTGGTCAGGCCCGAGCGCGTCGATCTCGCGACGCACGCGCTGCTGGGCCCACACGAATCCGGTGGCGCCGGCGGCAGCCCCGATCCCGAACCAGGTCAGACGCTTGAACACCGCACCAGTCTGCCCGACCTGCAGCGGCGGCGCGGGAATCAGCTCGGATCGTCGTGGCGGCCGGGTCGCAGGCGGCGCGCGGCGCGGCGCGTGCCCGAGGCCAGGGCGACGGTCTTGATCACCGGCGAGGTCAGTGCCCGGTAGGTGACGTCGGTCGCGGCGTCGACCCGACCGCCGATGGCGTGGGCCACGTCGACCAGCGCTTCGACCTCGTCGACCTGGGCCCCGGCGCGCACGACGGTCCGGTGCAGCTCGTCGAACGCGGCGGCGGCATCCTCTTCGAAGGCGGCCCGCGTCCGCTGGAGGTCCTCGACGAGCAGCTCGGCCTCGGCGGTGACCCGACGCATCCGCACCGTGGCCAGCGTCAAGGCCACCGCAGCGCCCAGAGCGACGATCCCCAGCAGGATCACGACCACATCGAGGGTGCTCATCGGGTCCCAGTCTGCTCGGCGTCGGGATCCGGTGCCGGGATGTCGCCCCGACGTTCCCGCCAGCGGGCCACCAGCCGGCCTTCGGCTCCGTTGACGCCCGGACGGTAGTAGCGGGCGTCGGCCAGCTCGTCGGGGAGGTACTGCTGGGCCACCCAGCCTCCGGGGTGGTCGTGCGGGTAGCGGTAGCCGCGCCCGTGTCCGAGCGACGCCGCACCCTGGTAGTGCGCGTCGCGCAGGTGCGCCGGGACCTCACCGACCGGGCGGCGGCGGACATCGGAGGTGGCCGCCTCCAGGCCGGCGTACGCGGTGTTGGACTTCGGTGCCAACGCCAGGTGCACCGTGACCTGGGCCAGGTTGATGCGTGCCTCGGGAAGGCCGACGAACTCGACGGCCCGGGCGGCGGCGTCCGCGATCACCAGGGCGAGCGGGTCGGCCAACCCGACGTCCTCGGACGCGGAGATGACCAGGCGTCGGGCGATGAAGCGGGCGTCCTCGCCGGCGTCGAGCATCCGGGCCAGCCAGTGCAGGGCGGCGTCGGGGTCCGACCCGCGGATCGACTTGATGAACGCCGAGACCACGTCGAAGTGGTCGTCGCGCCCGTAGCGGACCGGTGACGCGCCGAGCGCTCCCTCGGCGTCGACGAGCTCGACGTGGACCGCAGTCGCACCCGCGGTGCGGGTCCGGCCGGCGGCCAGGGCGACCGCGACCTCGAGGCTGGTCAGCAGGTGGCGTCCGTCCCCGCCGCAGCGTTGCACGAGGTGCTCGACAGCGTCGCCGTCCGCGGTGGCCGACTCGGCGGCCAGACCCCGCTCGGCCAGCGTCGTCAACGCGCCCTGGTCGAGCGCGTGGAGCCGGAACAGCGTCGAGCGGCTCATCAGCGGCGGGTTGACCTCGAAGTGCGGGTTCTCGGTGGTGGCACCGATGAGCACCACGAGCCCGGTCTCGACCGACGGAAGCAGGGCGTCCTGCTGGGACTTGGTGAACCGGTGGATCTCGTCGAGGAACAGGATCGTGCCCTGGCCGTGGCCGCCCAGGCGCTGTTCGGCACCGGCGGTGACGTCGCGGATGTCCTTCACCGTGGCGGTCACCGCGGACAGCGGGACGAACGCCTTTGACGACGCGGTGGCGATCAGCTGGGCGATCGTGGTCTTGCCGGTGCCGGGCGGCCCCCAGAGGATCACCGAGGACAGCCGGTCGGCGTCGACCAGCGCCCGCAGGGGCCGTCCCGCTCCGAGCAGGTGGTCCTGGCCGACGACGTCGTCGAGGGTGCGCGGCCGCAGTCGGTCGGCCAGCGGGCCGCGGGCGGCCAGCCGGTCCTGCGCCGCGGCGGCGAACAGGTCATCAGCCATGGGCGCCGACGCTACCCATGTCCGACGCCATCACCCGCAGTTGCGTGGTGCGTTCCACCGGGATCTCCCCGTGGAACGCACCACGAGAGTCCCGGACTACGGGACGAGGGCCTGGGGCCAGGTCTCGTCGAACAGGGCGGTCACCGAGTCGAACGTCGCCATGATCGACGGGACGGCCGGGCTGGCGTCCCACGGCCACTGGTAGACGAACGCGCCGTGGTTCGCGACGGGGGCGGTCCCGCCGATCTGGAAGCTGCGCAGCGTGGCGTAGGCCGTCGCGTCGGGGACGTGGCCGAGGGCCTCCAGCGCGGCGATCACCAGTCCGGTCGAGTCCGCGTCCGACGGCGTCGTCGGCGCGGGCGGGAAGGAACCCCAACCGCCGTCGGTGCCGCGCACCGACTGGAACCAGGCGGTCGGGTCGACCGGGGCGGTGGCGCCGATCGCGGTCAGGCCCAGGGTGGCCATCGCTGCCGCGTTGGAGTCCTTGTAGGTCCACGTCGCGGGATCCTCGACGCACGGGGCGGACGTGTCGGCCCGGTAGGCCATCCACGAGCCGTCGGCGCACTGCTGATCGAGGAGCCACGCGACCGCGGGCAGGTCGGCCAGGCTCTGACCCGTGCCCGGGGTGATCGACGCCGGGCGCGGCGTCACCACCGACAACGCGGCGAGGGCCAGGCCTTGGCGGTACACGCCGTCGTAGAGCGGGGACTGGGCGCCGAACCGACCGTCGACGCCGACGGTGGCCTCGAGCCGGGCGACCAGGTCCAGACCGGCGAACGCCCGCGGGTTCCCGCCGGTGGCGACCACTGCGAGGATGATGCGGGCCAGGTTGCCGGGCACGTCGTTGGTGCCGTCGGTGATGGCGGCCGGGGTGTCGGCCTCGAGGCGGGCCAGGCGGTCGGCCTGCTGGGCTTGACCGACGCCCAGGGCGTCGAGGTCCGCGATCGCCTCGGCCGCGCTCACCGCGCTCTCACCGCCGAAGGGGCCGGGGAACGCGTGGCCAGCGGTGAACTGGGCGTTCATCCAGACCCCGGCGTTGTGCGCCGCGGCCTGGTTCGGGGTCGGCGGAGTGGGCTCCGGCGCGCACGCCGAGGCGACCAGGCCGAGACCGAGGGTCAGGGCGAGGGCGCCGCGGCGCAGGGCCCGGGCGGAACGGAAGGTGGTCATGGGTGGTTGCTCCTCAGCTGTTCGTGGTGGTCTGGGTCCTGCGTCGACCGGGAACCGGCCGGCGGGCGCAGGATGTCGGCTGTCCGGTCGTGGCGATCAGGGGACGATCGGGCCGGAGGTGCCGACGCGGGGCGGAACGGCGGTGCCGGCGCTGAACGCGGCGAAGCGCCAGCCCTCGACCGCTCCGGCCGGGATGGCGTTGGCCGCAGCGCCGACCGTCGAGTACGACCAGGGCGCTCCGGCGGTGGCGGCCTTCCAGTAGGACCAGTAGCCGCCGGTGGTCCAGCAGTACGGGTAGCCCTGGGTCGGCAGGCCGTCGATCTTGCAGACGCCACCGGTGATCGGGCCGGGATCGACCGGCAGGTTGACCGCGGCGAGCGCGCCGGTGCCGCTGGGCTGGGCACCCAAGGCGCAGCGGACCACGACCCGGTCCTGGAGGGGGGCGAAGTCGACGACGACGGTGACGCCCTCGTCGGCTGCGCAGCGACCCTCCTTGTAGGTCTGCCCCGGAGTCGTCGGCCCGGTCGGGGGCGCGCACGCCGAAAGGAGCACGACCGCGACGGCCGCGAGGGCGGCGCCGACGAACCGGACGCGGCGCGAGCCTGAGATGGTCGACTGCGGTGTGGTCATCCTGATCGCCTCCGGCGTCGGTCGACGCGGACGGCGGATCGGATCCGACGGGTCGAGGACCCGGCAGATGCTCCACCCGCAGTCCACGACGGGTCTCTTCGAGCTCGTCGCCGGGCGGGTGCTCCGACTCGTGCGACGAATGGCCGACCGGCCGTTCGTCGCACCCACGGTTGCGGGACAGTGCCGGATTCGGACCGGCTTTCCCCGATGGGCGACGTGTGGCGGCGACCCTAGCCGCGCTCCGATCCTGCCCGCACCTCCGGGCCTGGCGATCCCGTGCTCCGGCTGGGCGGGCTCAGTCCGCGGGCGGGGGCAGGAGCCGTAGCCCGAGCTCGTCGAGCTGCACTGCGTCGATGGCGGTCGGCGCCTTGGTCAACGGGTCGGCTCCCGACTGCGTCTTGGGGAAGGCGATGACCTCGCGGATGTTCTCCTCGCCGACGAGCAGCGCGACCAGACGGTCGATGCCGAACGCGAAGCCGGCGTGCGGCGGGGCACCGAAGCGGAAGGCGTCGAGCAGGAAGCCGAACTTGTGCTGGGCCTCGGCCTCGGAAATGCCGAGCAACCCGAAGACCTGCTGCTGCACGTCGGGACGGTGGATACGGACACTGCCGGAACCGAGCTCCCAGCCGTTGAGCACCAGGTCGTAGGCCTGGGAGCGCACGGCCAGCAGCGACTCGGCGTCGCCGTCGCCGGACGCCACCTCGGCCAGGAGCCCGAGGTCCTCGGCGTGCGGCATCGTGAACGGGTGATGCGCCGAGACCGGTCGGCCGGTGGCGGGGTCGATCGACTCGAACAACGGGAAGTCGACGACCCACAGCAGCCGGCGACCGCCCTCGTCGACGGGGGGTCGGCCGAGCTCCAGTCGCAGCAGGCCGAGCACGTGGCACGTGGTGGCCCAGTCATCCGCGACCAGGAACAGCAGATCGCCCTCGGCGGCGCCGAGTCGCTCCGCGATCCCGGCGAGCTCGGCCTCGGAGAGGAACTTGGCGATCGGGCTGTTCAGCGACAGGGCGCCGTCCTCGCCGCGCTCGACCCGCATCCACACCAGGCCCTTGGCCCCCCAGCGCTTGGCGGTGTCGGTGAGGTCGTCGAGGCGGCTGCGGCTGGTCGACTCCGATCCGCCCTCCAGGCGGATCCCCTTGATGCACGACGCCTTGAACGCGTTGAACCCGGTCGCGGCGAACACGTCGGTGAGCTCGACCAGCTCCATCCCGAAGCGCACGTCGGGCTTGTCGGAGCCGTAGCGGTCCATGGCGTCGCGCCAGGTGATCCGCGGCACGTCGGTGACCTCGTCGCCGGTGACCGCCGCGGTGGCGGCGCTGACCGCGGCGGTGATGGCGACGAGCACGTCCTCCTGGGAGGCGAAGCTCATCTCGGCGTCGAGCTGGGTGAACTCGAACTGGCGATCGGCGCGCAGGTCCTCGTCGCGGAAGCAGCGGGCGATCTGGTAGTAGCGGTCGACACCTCCGACCATGCAGAGCTGCTTGAACAGCTGCGGGCTCTGCGGCAGCGCGTAGAAGTTGCCGGGCTTCTGGCGTGACGGCACCACGAAGTCGCGGGCGCCCTCGGGGGTGGACGCGATGAGCATCGGCGTCTCCACCTCGACGAAGCCCTGGTCGTCCATCGCGGCGCGGATGGCGCGGTTGACCGCGGCGCGGGTGCGGAGGTTGCGCTGCATGTCGTCGCGACGCAGGTCGACGTAGCGGTGCCGGAGCCGGACGGTCTCGTCGACGTCCGCGGCGCGGTCGTCGAGCGGGAACGGCGGCGGCTCCGCCACCGAGAGCACCTCGACGCTGCACTCCCCCAGCTCGACCTCGCCGGTGGCCAGCGCCTCGTTGACAGTCCCCTCGGGCCGGGGCCGGACCGTCCCGGTGATCGCCAGGACGTACTCGCTGCGGATGTCGTGAGCGCCGTCGACCACGCACTGGAGCAGTCCCGAGTGGTCACGCAGGTCGATGAAAGCCAGGTGCTCGCCGTGCTCCCGGCGTCGGGCCGCCCAGCCGCACACGGTGACGGTCTGCCCGACGTGCTCGGGCCGCAGCACCCCGCACAGGTGGGTGCGCAGTGCGGTGGCCTGCTCGGGGGCGGAGGGGGTGCTCACAGGTGGGTCCTCAGGTCGTCGATCAGGTGGTCACGGGCGACGCGGCGCTGCTCGCCGCCCTCTCGGAGGTCGCGGACGGTCACCTCGCCGGCGTCGAGCTCGTCGCTGCCGACCAGCAGGGCGAAGCGGGCGCCTGAACGGTCCGCGGCCTTCATCTGGGCCTTCATCGAACCGGCCCCGAAGCGACGGTCCGCGGACAGCCCGGCGGCCCGCAGGGCGTGGGTGAGGTCGCGGGCGGCGTCGCCGCCGACCAGGTCGACCACGAAGGCGTCGAGTGCGCGTGCAGGGGCCGGGAACACGCCTTCGGCGTCGCAGGCCAGCAGCGTCCGGTCCACGCCGAGGGCGAACCCGATGCCGTCGGTGGGCGGGCCGCCCAGGTCCTCGGCCAACCGGTCGTAGCGGCCGCCGCCGCCGATCGCGTTCTGGGCCGAGTCGAGCGAGTCGGCCACGTACTCGAAGGTGGTGCGCCGGTAGTAGTCCAGTCCCCGCACCAGCCGGTCCTCGACGGTGTACGGGATGCGAAGCGCGTCGAGCCCGGCGAGGACGCGGGCGAAGTGCGCGGCGGACTCATCGGAGAGGTGATCCGCCACACGGGGGGCGTCCGCGACGACGGCGCGGTCCTCGGGGCGCTTGGAGTCGAGGACCCTCAACGGGTTGCGGCCCAGGGTCTCGAGCGCCTTCTCGGACAGGTCGCCCCGCCGGGACTCGAGGTGGCTGCGAACGGCCTCGCTGTAGCGGGCCCGATCGGCGTGCTCGCCCAGGCTGTTGACGAGCAGGCGGACGTCGCGGAGACCCAGGCGCTCGAAGAACCGCCACCCGAGGGCGATGACCTCGACGTCCAGGTCGGGGTCGTCCACCCCGAGGACCTCGACGCCGACCTGGTCGAAGGACCGGTAGCGCCCCTTCTGCGGGCGTTCGTGGCGGAAGTTGCTGCCCGAGTACCAGACCTTCCAGGGCAGAACCGGCGAGTGCTGGACGAAGGCCCGGACCGCGCCCGCGGTCATCTCGGGGCGCAGGGCGATGCGCGACCCGTCCTTGTCGACGAAGTCGTACATCTCCTTGGTGACCACGTCGGTGGCCTCGCCGACACGCAGGAAGACGCCCAGGTCCTCGACCAGGGGCAGCACGAGCTCCTGGTAGGCGGCGGCTTCGACCACGTCGGCGAACTGACCGACCAGCACACGGCGACGCGACGACTCCGGCGCCAGGACGTCGCGCATTCCGGTGAGGGCACGGAATCCGTGCGGGGGCGCGTCGGTCACGGCCGGCGAGGTTACCGGAGCGGGCCCGCCGCTCCGGAACCGGTTCGGGCGCCCTCGAGGCGTCGTCAGGTCTTCACCACCGCCCGCACCTGGGTGAGCAGATCGTCCTCCTGGCGGTGGTAGAGGGTCGGCAGTCCGGTGGCCTGCTGGTGCGCATCCGCGATCCACTCCATGATGCGGTGGCAGTCGTCCTTCTGGCGGACCCGCGTGAGCGAACCGACCTCGAGCGCCGGGTGCGTCGGGTCGAGCGACACGGCGATGGGCAGCACGAAGCGGCAGCCGAGCATCATGTTCATGGTGCCGTCGTAGAGCGGCTGCAGGTGGACCGTCTCGGCGGTGTCGTCGGGTTCGGCGCCGCGCATCTGACGCCACTGCGCCTTGATCTTCTGCACCATCTCGACCGCGACCGACAGGTCCTGGCTGCCGCTGGCGGCCATGGCGAGGATCTGGCCGCCCTCCGAGAGCTGCAGGTCGAGCTCGTGGCGCATCAGCTGGTTGTTGGCCCGGGCGAGGGCGGGGTCGAGCTTGGACCGACGTCGCGAGTGGGTCTGGGGTACCGACAGGAACGTCCGGGCGCCGACCTGCAGCACCTGCATGGCCGGCACGTTGAACGCCATGCGGGTGGTGACCATGCGGCTGACCAGGACGTTGAACCGATCGGCCAGGTCGTCCACCTCGATCTGCTCACCCAGCACCCCGTAGGTGCGGCCGGCCGAGCACATCGCGTCGATCATGGCGCCGCCGACCAGAGCGATGTCGATGATCTGGCCGTGGTTGGTCACCACCGCGACGTTCGCGCCCTCGTTGAAAACGAGCTGGTACACCGCGTCCAGGCGCTCGGCCACGACCGGGTCCCGGAACCGGCCGAGCAGCCACGGGAAGTCGGGGTACGCCGCGTTGGCGAAGAGCTCGATCGTGTCGGTGTTGGCCGGGCGGGGGTCGACCACCACGCAGGTCGGGTCGTGGAAGTCCAGGTTGGACCGGTACGGCAGGGGTTCGAGCACCGCGTGGTGTCCCTGGCGGGCCAGGCCCGACAGCGCCTTGTAGTAGGCGACGGGATCGGTGGAGGCCAGCAGGTCGCGGGCGTCCTGGACCGGCGATCCCGATGTGGTCACGACAGCACCGCCGTCGGCACCGCCGTCGTCGTCGACCGGAGCGTGGCCGGCATCGCTCTCAACCAGGTGGAGCTCGGTCCGTTCCGGCTCGATCGGCTCGGTGCGCTCAGCCTTGCGGCCGCCCTTGGAGCGGGTGGCCTTGGGCCTCTCGGGCTTGGCTCGATCGGCCTTGGATCGTTCGGGGCGTGGGCTCACGCCGCCATTCTGCTCCCACCGGCGCCGGACTCGCGCCCGAACGCGGTTCGGGCCGCCGTCCCGTCCGCCGAGGCGGGGGACGACGGCCCGATGGGTCGTCAGGGATTCAGACGGTCAGAACGACGCCTGCTTGGCCGCGGTGCCCGCCGCTCCGGCGTTGCCACCGGGCGCTGCGCCGCCGCTGCCTGCGGAACCGATGGTGACCTGGCTGCCCAGGTCGCCCCCGAATGTGATGGACCCGGTGCCGACCTTGGCCATGGCGACCGACGGACCGCCGACGCCACCGCCGCCGGTGCCGCCCTTGCCGCCGTTGCCGCCGCCGCCGCCACCGCCGGCACCGCCGGAGGCCGCGTTGCAGCAGGTGCCGGCTGCGCCGTTGGTGCCAGCGGCTCCAGCACTACCGGGGGCGCCGCCGTTGCCGCCGGAACCCGGGGAACCGGTGCAGCAGTCGGCGATGATTCCGTTGCCACCCTTGCCGCCGGTACCACCCGAAGCACCGTTCTGGCCAGCGGCCCCGGCCCCGCCGTTGCCGCCGTTGGCCGCGGTGAGGGTGGTGTTGGCGTCGATGGTCACCGTCGAGTTGTGGCTGTAGACGGCGAACGATCCGCCGCCGTTGGTGCCGGCGGTGCCACCGGCACCACCCTGGCCACCGCCGCCGCCCTTGGCTCCGGAACCGCCGCCGGCCCACTGACCAGCGCACAGGCCAGCTGTCACAGGCGGCAGGCCGCCGCCGCCACCGCCGCCACCACCGCCGCCGGTTCCGGCGGTGCCGCCGTTGGTCAGGGCGACCGGAGCGAAGGTCGCTCCGAACACCGCGCTACCAGCCGAGCCGTTGGCACCGGCGGCACCGGCCGCACCGGGCTGGCCGCCCGAGCCGCCGCCGCCGCTGTAGTTGCTGTTCGACTTGCAGTTGTCGCATCCGGCCGCGCCGCCCGCACCGCCGTTGACCCCGGCTGCACCGTTGCCGCCGGGTTCTGGCCCTGGCCGCCGTTGCCGCCGTTATTTGCCGCCGTAGCCGACGCCGCCTCCGGTGGCGCCAGGCGGAACCTGGTGCTGGTCGCCGGGGGTGGCGCCGTTGGCGCCGTTGGTGCCGGCGGTCAGGGCACCTGACGGCGTCGAGCCGCTGGTGCCGGCGATGCCGGCCGAGGCCGAGATGTCAGAGCTCTGGACGCTTACCGTCGAGCCGGTCGCCCGCACGCCGTAGGCGCTCAGGCCACACCGGACGCCGTCCCCGAAGTGACCGTCAGGCCCTTGAGCGTGGCGGAGGTACCGGTGATGGCGATGCCGGTGGCGTTGGCGCCGCCGGGACCGTTGACCGTCATGTCGGCCAGGGTGATCGACGTGCTCGACGAGAGCTCACGCCCCGCTCACCGTGGTCGTGCCGGGCGGGACACGAAGTTCGCTCCGTAGCCGCCGCGGACCGTGACCCCGGTCGCCGGAGTTGAGGGGCGAACAGGCCGTAGGCGGTGCCGTTGCCGGTGACCAGCACGGCGTGGCGGGACGCACCCGCCTCGGAGATGCCGAAGGCGATCGACTGGCACGGGTTGGCCACGGCCTGGCCGCATCCGGCCACGTCGCTGCCGCCGGTTCCGGCGACCAGGATGGTGTCGGCGAGCACGCCGTCGACGCCGTCGCAGTTGGAGTCGGTGCCGGAGGCATCGAGGGTGTCAGCCGCTCCAGGGTAGGTGGAGGCGCTGTTGTCGTTGCAGTCCGCCGGCGGGCTGACGCCGTCGCCGTCGTCGTCGATGTAGACGGTGATCGTCACCGACTCGGGTCGGTCGCTCCGTTGTCGTCGGTGACCGTCAACGTCGCCGTGAAGGTCCCAGCGTTCAGGTAGGTCGCCGAGGGGTTCTCGGCGGTCGAGGAGTTCCGTTGCCGAAGTTCCACGGTAGCCCGTGATGGTGCCGTCACCGTCGGTGGAGCCCGCGGAGCTGAACGCCACGGTCATCCCCAGGCACCGGTCTGCGGAGCCGCGTTGATCACCGCGGTCGGGCCACGTTGGCGAAGCACCGTCACCGTGGTGGTCGCCGCCGACGAGTCACCGGTGTCGTCGGTGACGGTGAGCTCGACCACGTAGGTGCCAGGATCGGCGAAGGTGTGGGTCGGGTTTGCCGACGTGGAGGTGACGCCGTCGCCCAGAAGTCCCACAGGTAGCTGGCGATCGTCCCGTCGGAGTCCGCCGAGCCGCTCGACGAAGCTGACCGGCTTGTCCTCCTTGACCGTCGCCGGCGTGGCCGAGGCCGCAGCCGTCGGCGCCTGGTTCAACGTGACGGTGATCGTCTGGGTGGTGCTGGCGGTGGCGCCGGCGTTGTCGGTCACCGTCAACGTGGCGAGGTGTAGGTGCCCGCCACCGTGTGGGTGTGCGAGGTGGCGGCGCCGTTGACCACCGGCGAGCCGTCGCCGAAGTTCCACGACCGGGTGGTGATCGTCCGTCGGAGTCGGTGGAGGTGTCGTTGAAGGCGACGGTCAGGTTGCGCTTGCCCGAGGTCAGGTTCGCCGTCATCGCCGCCGTGGGCAGGGACGTTCGGGGTCGGTCCGACCTCGATCGAGATCGTGTCGGTGTCAGTCGCCCCGTTGTCGTCGGTCACGGTCAGGGTCACCGGGTAGGTGCCCTGGGTCGGGAACGTGTGGCTGGCCGTGGCGGAGCTCGAGGTGATCCCGCCGCCGAAGTTCCAGAAGTACGAGGCGATCGTGCCGTCAGAGTCGCTGGAGTTGGTGGCGTCGAAGTTGACCACGAGCGGAGCCGGGCCGGCGGTCACGTTGGAGGACGCCACAGCCACCGGAGCCTGGTTGGCGGTGACCACGACGTTCACCGTTGCGGCCGCGGTCGCACCCTTGTCGTCGGTGACGGTCACGGTCGCCGTGTAGTTGCCCGCAGCGGCGTGGGTGTGCGCCGCGGTGGCGCCGGAGCCGTTGGTGCTGTCGCCGAAGTTCCAGTTGTAGGGAGGCGATGGTGCCGTCGACGTCGGACGCCGTCGCGGTGAAGGCCACCAGGGCGGGGCCTTGCCGGTGGTGACGTCGGCCGAGGCGGAGACCGTCAGGGGGCCTGGTTCGCGTTGACGGTGACCGTGACCGAGTCCTGGGCGGTGGCGCCGTCGTCGTCAGTGACGGTCAGCGTGGCGGTGTAGATGCCTGGATCGGTGTAGGTGTGGAAGGGGTTGTCGCCGTGTGAGACCGGCGAACTGTCGCCGAAGTCCCTCGTAGTCCGCGATCGTGCCGTCGGTGTCAGCCGAGCCAGCCGAGAGAACGTGACCGACAGCAGGGCCACGCCCGGGTGGCGTCCGCACCGGCGATCGCCACCGGCAGGACGTTAGCCACGCCGACGGTCACGGTACAGGTGGTGGTCGCCGTGAGGCCCCGTTGTCGGTCACCGTGAGGGGTGATCGTGAAGGTGCCGTCCGCAGTGTACTCGTGGGTCGACGTGACCCCCGTTGCCGTGCCGCCGTCACCGAAGTTCCATGCGTAGGTGGCCACGGACCCGCCGGTGTCGAAGCTGGCGCTGGCGTCGACACCGACCGTCAACGGCGCGACGCCGGAGGTCGGTGTGGCGGTGAACGACGCCGTCGGCGCGTGTTCGCCCCCGTGGTCGGTGGCGCACAACCCGCCACCACCAGCGCCGTGCACGCGGCCGCGCACGCGACCAGATAGCGAAGACCCCTCATCACCCCTAGCTCCCCTCTCGGACGACAGCCATGCGCCCGATGTCACAAGTCAACCGCATCTCCGAACGTCGATCAAGGAGAAGGTGGTGCGCCGATCGGTCGCACCCGTGGTCGTGGGGTCGGTTCCGTTCCGGTGGCGTACCATCGATGACCCGCCAGATCCGTCGAAACCCGGGAGAGGACCCCGATGGACCACAGCGCCGACGAGGTGATTCCCACCGCCGATCCGACGCTCGACGACGAGCCGTCGCGCCCGGCACGGTCACGGCTCACGCCACCGCGGGTGTGGGCGGGGCTCATGGTTCTGTGCCTGGTGGTGGCGATGACGTGCTTCGTGGCCGCTGGCGTCATCCGTCGGACCGACTCGGCATCGGGAACCGTGGGTGACGCCCTCGCGACCTTCGGCGGGGTCTTCCTGGCCGCGAGCATGTTCGCGTTCGTCGGCTTCGTCTTCGGTGCCGCCCGCGAGTCCTCCGACGTGGCGCGGACCGAACACGGTGTCCGGTCCGCGCTGGTGGCGTCGGGGATCGTGTTCATGGTGGCGCTCGTCGGCGGCGGGGCGGTCGTCGCCCAGACCGTCGAGGAGCGACTCGAACTGAACCCGTCGACGACCGCCCCGAAGTCCGAGCCGAAGGGGTCCGGCACGTCGTCGACCTCGGTCACCCCGGGAGCTCCTGCCCCGGCGCCGGCCAGCACCACGTGTCCGCCCGACGCGCTGCCCGGGACCTGCTGACCAGCCGGGCGGGCTCCTCAGTCGGCGGAGCCGGGCACCACCCGGTGGGCGTCGTACACGCTGTCGATGCTGCGGATGCGGTTGAGCAGGGTGTCGAGGTGCGAGGCGTCGCCGAGCTCGAACTCGAAGCGCATCTTGGCCACCCGGTCGCTGCCCGAGTGGGTCTGGGCGCTGATGATGTTGACGTGGTTCTCGCTGAGCGTGGCGGTCACGTCCTGCAGCAGGCGGGGCCGATCGAGCGCCTTGACCTCGACGAGCGCCACGAAGTCTCCGACCGACTCGGTGTCCCAGTCGACGTCGATCACCCGCTCCTGCTGGCCGTCGAGCAGCGACGTGGCGTTGGAGCAGTCGACCCGGTGCACCGACACACCTCGACCGCGGGTGACGAAGCCCATGATGGCGTCACCGGGAACCGGCGTGCAGCAGCGGGCCATGCGCACCAGAACGTCGTCGTAGCCCTCGACGTGCACGCCCGCCGGCCGGGACCGGCGCCGACCGTTGGTGGGCCGCACCGGGGTCGAGATGACCTCCTCACGCTCGCCCTCGGCGGTGCGCACCAGACGTCCGACCCGCGCCGCGGCGGCTTCGGGTGACAGGTGGTGCTCTCCGATGGCGACGTACATGGCGTCGACGGACTGGAAGCGCAGCTGGTCCGACACGTCGGACACGGCGCTGCCGCCCAGGACCCTCTGGACCGGTAGGCCCTCACGGCGCAGCGCCTTGATGAGGGCGTCGCGGCCGGCCTCGAGCGCGTCCTCACGCCGCTCGCGGGAGAACCACTGTCGGATCTTGTTCGACGCGGACCGGGTGGCGACGAAGTCGAGCCAGTCCCGGCTGGGGCCCGCGCCGGCCACCTTCGAGGTGAAGATCTCGACCGTGTCGCCCGACGACAGCGGGCTGTCGAGCGGTAGCAGTCGACCGCCCACCCGTGCGCCGATGCAGCGGTGGCCCACTTCGGTGTGGATGGCGTAGGCGAAGTCGACCGGGGTGGCGCCGACCGGCAGGGCGATCACGTCGCCCTGCGGGGTGAACACGAAGACCTCGTCCTGGTCCAGGTCGACCTTCAGGTTGGCCATGAACTCGCCGGGGTCGGTCATCTCCTGTTGCCAGTCGACGATCCGCGTCAACCAGGCGACGTCCTCGGAGTGGCCCTCCTTGTAGGAGAAGTGGGCAGCCACCCCCCACTCGGCCCGGTGGTGCATCTCGGGGGTGCGGACCTGCACCTCGAGCGGTCGTCCGCCCGGGCCGATCACCGTCGTGTGCAGCGACTGGTACAGGTTGAACTTGGGCATGGCGATGTAGTCCTTGAACCGCCCCGGCACCGGGGTCCACAGAGCGTGGATGGTCCCCAGCGCCGCGTAGCAGTCCTTGGACGAGTCGACGATCACCCGGATCCCGACCAGGTCGAAGATCTCGTCGAACGCCTTGCCCTTGACGACCATCTTCTCGTAGATGGACCACAGGTGCTTCGGTCGCCCGGTCACCTCGGCGGTGATGTTGACCTCTTTCAGCCGCCCGGTGACCTCGTCGAGGATCTCGACCAGGAACCGGTCGCGCTCGGGGGTCCGGTTGGCGACCATGTGGTCGATCTCGGCGTAGCGCTTGGGGTGCAGCGCAGCGAAGCACAGATCCTCGAGCTGCTGCTTGACCTCCTGCATGCCCAGGCGGTGCGCCAGCGGGGCGTAGATGTCGAGAGTCTCCTGGGCGGTGCGCTCCTGCTTCCAGGCCGGCAACGCGGCCAGGGTCCGCATGTTGTGGAGGCGGTCGGCCAGCTTGATGACCAGGACCCGCAGGTCCTTGGCCATCGCCACCAGCATCTTGCGCATGGTGGCGGCCTGCTGGGCCTCCTTGGAGTCGAAGTGGACCCGTTCCAGCTTCGTGACTCCGTCGACGATCTCGCGCACCTCGGGACCGAAGCCGGCCTCGACCTCGTCGAGGGTGAGCACCGTGTCCTCGACGGCGTCGTGCAGGAGCGCGGCGGAGATGGTGACGTCGTCCATGCCGTAGCGGGCGACGATGCCCGCCACCGCCAACGGGTGGGTGATGTAGGGCTCGCCGGAGCGACGCAGCTGGCCCTTGTGGGACCCCGCCGCCACCCGGTAGGCCTCGGTGATCGACTCGGTGGGCAGCTTCGGGTGGAACCGTCGGTACTGCTCGACGATCTCCTGGACCTCCATGGCCGGAGGCTGGGTGTGGCGCCGCCACGGCAGGACGCGCGTCACCGTCGCCATGTCGGACCCTCCTGGCGCCCAGGCGCCGCCGGGGACGGCGTCGATCGCTGGTCGTGCCGCACGTCCACCACGCTACCGAGCCCGCCCGGAGCGCCGTACCCGGCCGTGCGGCTCAGCGCTTCTTCTTGGTCTTGCGGGGACGGGGCGGCACCGAGCCGTACGGGTTCCGCGGCGCGGGTGCGGCATCGGCATCCCCGACAGTTGCTTCGGCCGGGTCGGTCGACGAGACAGGGTCGGTGGACCGATCCTCGACCGCCGTCGTCGACGAGCGGGTCGGCCGGGAGGCGGTGCCGGTGGCCCCGCGTCGCGGACGGGCGGGGACGCCGGACGTCGCGGCGGCCGGGGCACCGGCGCTCGCGACGTGCCAGGTCGTGTCGGAGACGTCGACTCCCTTGGCGACCAGGCGTTCGCGGATCTGACGCCAGCGGGGCTCGCGCTCCTTGAGCCACGCGGTGACCGGCGGGGCCACGAACAGCGACGAGTAGGTCCCCGACACGAGGCCGATCAGCAGCGCCAGCGAGAAGTCGCCGAGCGTCTCCTGGCCGAACACGATCTGGCCCACCACCAGGATCGAGATGACGGGGATGATCGTCACCATCGTGGTGTTGAGCGACCGCATGAACACCTGGTTCAGCGACCGTCGCATGATCGAGGTGTAGGTGTACTGGCCGGATCGGCCGAAACGGGTCGCGTTCTCCTGGACGCGGTCGTACACGACGATCGTGTCGTACAGCGAGAACCCCAGGATCGTCAGGAACGAGATGACCGTCGCCGGGGTGACCTCGATCTGGAACACCGAGTAGACGCCGACGGTGATGATGATGTCGTGGATCACCGCCACCATCGCGGCGATCGCCATCCGGGTCTCCAACCGCCAGGCGATGTAGGCCGCGACCAGGACCATGAACACGATGAGCGACAGGCGGGCCTGCGAGGTGATGTCGCTCCCCCACGACGGCCCGACGGTGTTGACCTTGACCTCGCCCTTCTCGAGTCCGGAGGCCGCGGCCAGGGCGTCCGCGGCCTTGGCCCCCTCGGCGACGTTGTCGACCCGTCCGGACACCCGGATGACCCGGCCGCCCTCGGTGGTGGTGGCCTCCTGGAACCGCTCGACCGCGCTGTCGCCGAAGTCGGCCAGAGCCGTGCGGGCCTGGGCCTCGGTGAAGGTCGCCGACGGGACCTCCCACACCGATCCGCCCTCGAAGTCGATCGAGAGGTTGAGGCCCCGGGTGACCATCGACGCCAGCGAGATGATGATGAGCACGGTCGAGACGATCCCGACCCGCACCCACAGGCGGGGGAAGTCGAAGTCGTTGCGCCCGCGGTAGAGATCCGACGCCAGGCCCATGTCAGGCCTCCTCTCCGGACGATGCGGCGTCTCCGGACGGCGCTGCTCCGCCAGTCGCGGTGACCGGCACCGGCTCGGATTCCGCTCGGGCACGGACGGCGGGCGCCAGGTCGTCGGTGGGGATCCCGAAGCGCCTCGGGTGCTCACCGTGGTGGGAGCGGGCCAGCACCAGGGCGGCCGGGCGCAGGAACACGTACGCCGAGATCAGGTCGAGGATGGTGGCCACGCCCAGGTAGAAGGCGAAGCCGCGCACCGGGCCGACTGACAGCCAGTACAGGACGCCGGCACCGATCAGCGAGCTCATGTCGGCCTTGACGATCGTCGAGTAGGCCGCGCCGAACGCCTTGTCGACCGACGGTCTCAGGCCCGCCCCGTTGCGCACGTCTTCCTTGATCGTCTCGAAGAACACGATGGAGCTGTCGAGGGAGATGCCGATCGACACCACGATGCCCACGACGCCGGCCAGGGTGACGGTCGCGTTGATCCAGCACATCACCACCCACAGGATCGACGCCGAGATGGTGAGGCTGCCGACCGTGGCCAGCCCGAGGAGGCGGTAGTAGAAGACCAGGTAGGCGCACACCAGGAACAGACCGATCGCCCCGGCGATGATGCCGGCCTGCAGCGCGTCGGCGCCCAGCGTCGCGGACACGGTCTCGGCCTGCTGGGCCTGCAGCTCGATCGGCAGCGAGCCGAACCGCAGCGCGACGGCCAGGCTCTTGGCCTCGTCCTCGTCGAAGGCGCCCGAGATCGAGATCGAGTCCCGGTCGAAGGTGGGGTTGTTGATCGTCGGCGCCGACAGCACCTCGGAGTCCAACACGATGGCGAGTCGCCCGGGCTGGCCGTTGCTGCCGGGGCACTGCGCCGCACCCGAGTTGCACAGCGCGGCTGCCTTGTTGAACAGGTCGATGCCGTCCTTGCCCTTGCGGAACACCGGGTTGACCTGCCAGCGGCCGTCCTGGCCCAGCCCGGCCGTCGCGGTCTCGACCGCCCGCCCGGTCAGCATGGTCGGACCGAGCTTCATGACGTTGCCGTCCTTGTCGGCCAGGTTGACCTCGGCGTCGGCCTTGTCGTCCTCGGGCGGGGTGGTCTGGGTGCCGAGCGCCTGCTCGAGCTGGTACAGCTGACCGAACTTGGAGTCGAAGGCGTTGACCCCCCACTGGTTGAGCGGCGGCGGGGTGGTGGTCGTGGTGGTGGCCGGTGCGGTCGTCGTGGTGGTGCCGCCCTGCTGGCCGGTCAGGCGGCTGCGGTTCCCGCCGGATCGGGTGGGGTCGACGGTGGTGGCCGGACCCGCGGTCGTGGTCGGCGCCGCGGTCGTGGTCGGCGCCTCGGTCGTCGGCGGCGCCTCGGGGGTGGTCTGCGGGTTGGCGGCCGCCTGCTTCTGCTGCTCCTCGGTGGCGACCTGGGCCGCGGTGACCCCTTCGGGGATCTTCAGCTCCTTGCGGAGCTTGGCGATCTCCGCCTCGGCCTTCTTGCGGTCCTTGCCCTTGGGGATCACGCCGACGTCGGCGAGGACGGGCCGGAAGCGCAGCTCGGCGGTCTTGCCGACGATGTCGAGGACCTGCTGCTGGTCGGTGGCACCGGGGAGCTGCACGATGATCGTGTTGCCCTGGCGGGAGACCTCGGGTTCGGCCACCCCGAGGGCGTCGACGCGCTTGCGGATGATGCCGATGGCCTGATCGAGCTGCTCGGGCGAGACCGAGTCGTCGACCTTGCCGTCCTTGACCGGCTGGAGGTTGACCGAGATACCGCCCTGGAGGTCGAGGCCGAGGGTCGGGGTCTTGCCCAGAGCGATGGTGACCGCGACCAGGCCGTAGGCCACGACCATGGTGGCGATCACGTATCTCAACGGGTGCTTGGTCATTCTCGTCCTCGTCGATGGGGCCGGGTCAGGGTACCGGCCCGACGGCGGGACGCGGATGATGCGGGCCGCCCTTCCCGCCTTCCCCCGGGGTGGGACCGCCTACTTCTTGCGGGAGCCCGCCTTGGCCGTCCCCTTGGAGGAGGCGCTGCGGGCCGCGCCGACGCCGGTCCCCTTGGACGCGGTTCCCTTGGAAGCGGCTCCCTTGGCGGTCGAGCTGCGGACGTCGACGGCGTCGGCGTCGCGCTCGCGGGATGCTGCGGCACCCCCACCGAACATGCCGCCGAGCAACCCGCCCTTGGCCGGGGCGGCGTCGGGGTCGGGTTCGGCCATCGAGCGACCGATCGAGCCCTTGGCCACCCGGATCACCACGTCGTGGTCGATCTCGAGGTGGACCAGGCCGTCCTCGATGTGGGTGATCTGACCGACGATGCCGCCGGTGGTCATGACCTCGTCACCGACCGACAGCGAGCTGATCAGCTCCTGCTGACGGGCCTTCTGCTTGCGCTGGGGCACGACCATCAGCCAGATCAGCAGGCCGAAGGGGACGATCAGGATCAGGATGCCGAGGGGGCTTCCCTGGCTCTCGGCGGCGAGGAGGGGGGCGAGCGCGTTCACGACCCGAGATGGTAGGGCGGAGGGGTGCGACCCGGGCAATCAGACCCCGGGGGTCAAGGCACTCACCCGAGGCCGGGACCGGATCCGGACCAGACCCCGGCGACCTCGGCGCGCAGCCCGTCCAACCGGCCGGCGGCGATGGCGGCCCGGATGCGGGCGACCAGGCCGAGCATCCAGGTCAGGTTGTGGACCGTGCACAGCGACGCGGCGGCGGGCTCACCGACCGCGGTGAGGTGGCGCAGGTAGCCGCGGGAGTAGGTCGCGCACGTCGGGCACGGGCAGTTCGGGTCGATCGGGTCCTCGGAGCGGGCGAACTCGGCGCGCTTGATGTTGAGCCGACCGGCGTCGGTCAACAGCGTGCCGTGGCGGGCCAGTCGGGTGGGCAGCACGCAGTCGAACATGTCGACACCCCGGGCGACCGCCTCGACGATCGACAGCGGGTCCCCCACCCCCATCAGGTAGCGGGGCTGGTCGACGGGGAGGTGCTCGAGCGCGGCGTCGAGGGCAGGCAGCATCTCCTCGCGGGTCTCCCCCACCGACAGGCCACCGACCGCGTAGCCGTCGAAGTCGAGCTCGACGGTGCGCTGGGCGGACTCGGCGCGCAGGTCGGTCTCGGTGCCGCCCTGCACGATGCCGAACAGCGCCTGGTCTCCGGTCCGCCTGTGTGCGGCGCGGGCCCGTGCCGCCCACGACGCGGTCGTCTCGAGCGCGTCGCGCAGCGCGGCCCGACTCGACGGCAGCGCCGCGCACACGTCGAGGACCATCTGGATGTCGGCGCCGAGCAGCTCCTGGGTGGCGACCGCACCCTCGGGGGTGAGCAGGTGGGTGCTCCCGTCGTAGGTGGAGCGGAACTCGGCGCCGCCGTCGTGCAGCTTCGGTCCGAGCGAGAACACCTGGTAGCCGCCCGAGTCGGTCAGCGTGAGTCCGTCCCAGCCCGAGAACGCGGCCAGGCCGCCGAGCTCGGCCACCACCTCGGCGCCGGGGCGCAGCATCAGGTGGTAGGTGTTGGCCAGCAGCACCTCGGCGCGGGTCCCGTCCGCCGCGGCCAGGCCCGTCAGCTCGTGGGTCATCAGCGCCCGGATCGAGCCGCGGGTGGCGACCGGCATGAACAGCGGCGTGCGGAACGCGCCTCGGGCGGTGTGCACCGTGCCGGTGCGGGCCCGCCCGTCGCGGTGCTCGACGTCGATCGTGAGCTTCACCCGACCACCCCGACGTCGGCCCGCTCCGGCGGCTCGGCTCGTGCCAGGAGCATCGCGTCGCCGAAGGACAGGAACCGGTAGCCGTCGGCCAACGCCGTGGCGTACAGGTCACGCCAGCGGGGGCCGACGAACGCCTGCACCAACGCCAGCAGGCTGGTGCGGGGCAGGTGGAAGTTGGTGACCATCGCGTCGACGACGGCGAAGCGGTACCCGGGGGTGATGAACAGGTCGGTGCGGCCCGACGGCTCGCCGCGGGTGGCCCGCGACTCGAGCGCCCGAACCGAGGTGGTGCCCACCGCCACCACCCGGCCGCCGTCGGCCCGGGTGCGCTCGACCGCCTCCCACGTGGCAGCCGGCACCGAGTATCGCTCGGTGTGGATCGCGTGGTCCTCGACCCGCTCGGTCGACAGCGGACGGAACGTGTCGAGGCCGACGACCAGCTCCACCGCCGCCGTCGCCACCCCGCGCCGGGTCAGCTCGGCGAGGAGCCGGTCGGTCAGGTGCAGACCCGCGGTGGGCGCCGCCGCGGACGCGGGTCGGGCCGAGAACACCGTCTGGTAGCGCTCGGCGTCGGTCAGCCGCTCCCCGATGTACGGCGGCAGCGGCATCTCCCCGGCGTGCTCCAGCGCGTCGAGGAGCGGGACGTCGCTGTGGGGTCGTACGAGCTTGCGGCCGTCGCCGACGTCGGGACCGATGTCGAAGCGGAGGCCGCCGGCGGTGGCGTCGACCACGTCGCCGGGGCGCAGCTTGCGGGCCGGGCGGCACAGCACCTCCCACCAGCCGTCGTCGCGCTCCTCGAGCAGGAGCACCTCGCCCGTCCCCCCGCTGGCCCGTTCGATCGGCACCCGGGCCGGCAGCACGCGGGTGTCGTTGAGGACCAGCAGGTCGCCGGGGCGCACCAGCTCGGGCAGCTCGGCCACGGTCCGGTGCTCGGGGTCCCGTCCCGGGCCGCGGTCGACCAGGAGCCGTGCCGCGTCACGCGGTTCGATCGGCACCTGGGCGATGGCGCCCTCGGGCAGGTCGTAGTCGAGCTCGTCGGTGCGCATCGGGGCCGGCGGGTCGGCCGGTCAGAACCCCATGGAGCGACCGATGATCTCCTTCATGATCTCGGTGGTCCCGCCGTAGATCGAGGTGATGCGGGCGTCGGTCCAGGCCCGCGCGATCGGGTACTCGTTCATGTAGCCGTAGCCGCCGTGCAGCTGCATGCCGGTGTCGGCCACCCGCTTCTGCAGCTCGGTGGTCCACCACTTGGCCATCGACGCCTCCTCGGCGGTGAGGCGGCCGTCGTTGAGCAGCTCGACGCAGCGGTCGACGAACGTCTCGGCGATCGTCACCTCGGTCTCCATCTCGGCCAGCTTGAAGCGGCTGTTCTGGAAGGTGCCGATCGGTTGGCCGAACGCGGTGCGCTCCTTGGCGTAGTCGATCGTCCAGGTGAGCATCGCCCGGCAGTGCGCCACCGCGGCCGCCGCGATCGACAGCCGCTCCTGGGGCAGGTTCTTGACCAGCAGCACGAAGCCCTGGCCCTCGTCGCCCAGGCGGTTGGCCACCGGGACGCGGACGTCGGTGAAGAACAGCTCGGCGGTGTCCTGGGCGTGCATCCCGACCTTGTCCAGGTTGCGGCCCCGCTCGAAGCCCTCCATGCCCCGCTCGACGACGACGATCGACATGCCCTTGTGCTTCTGGGTGGGGTCGGTCTTGCACGCGACCAGGACCAGGTCCGCGTGGATGCCGTTGGTGATGAAGGTCTTGGAGCCGTTGAGCACGTAGGTGTCGCCGTCGCGGATGGCGGTGGTGGTCATCGACGCCAAATCCGACCCGATGCCCGGCTCGGTCATGGCCACCGCGGTGATCAGCTCGCCAGAGGCGATGCCCGGCAGCCAGCGCTGCTTCTGCTCGTCGGTCGTGTAGTCGAGGAAGTAGGGCAGGCAGACGTCGTTGTGCAGCGTCATGCCCAGGCCGTGGGGGTACAGGTCGGCCCGGGTGAGCTCCTCGACGATCACCTGGCTGTAGCGGAAGTCGTCGACGCCCGCTCCGCCGTACTGCTCGGGCACGGCCATGGCCAGGAACCCGGAGGCGCCGGCCTTGGCGAACACGTCGCGGTCGACGATCTCGGCCTCGGTCCAGGCCTCGCGGTGCGGGACCATCTCGCGGTCGAGGAACGTCCGGAACGCCTCGCGGAACATGTCGTGCTCGTCGGTGAAGTGGTCGCGTTGCACTGGGTGACCTCGGGAGTGGGGGGTTGCGGTGGTGGGGTGGTTGGGTGCGATGGCCCGGCCCTGCGCCGGCAGGTCCGGACCGTTCAGATGTGCCTCCCAGACTCCCACGCGGACGGTCCTGCGACCGAACCGGGCCGGTCAGTCGAACAGGCTCGGGTCCACCGTTCCGGGCAGCGCCGACGGTGGCGGCACCATCCCGAGGTGCTGCCACGCCGCCGCGGTGGCGACCCGTCCCCGGGGCGTGCGGATGAGCAGGCCCTGTTGGATCAGGTACGGCTCGTAGACGTCTTCGACCGTCTCGGGAGGTTCGGCCACCGCGATGGCCAGGGTCGACAGGCCGACGGGTCCGCCGCCGAAGCGGGCGCACAGCGAGGTGAGGATCGACCGGTCGACCTTGTCGAGGCCCATGGAGTCGATGCCGAACATCTCGAGGCCGGCGCGGGCCGTCGCCGCGTCGATGCGGCCGTCGCCCTCCACCTCGGCCACGTCGCGCACCCGGCGCAGCAGTCGGTTGGCGATGCGGGGCGTGCCCCGTGACCGACCGGCGATCTCCTCGGCGCCGGCCCCATCGATGTCGGCGCCGAGGATGCCGGCCGCGCGCACGACGATGGCGCGCAGGTCGTCGGGCTCGTAGTAGTCGAGCCGGGCCACCAGGCCGAAGCGGTCCCGCAGCGGCCCGGTGATCAGCCCGGTGCGGGTGGTGGCCCCGACCAGGCAGAAGCGGGGCAGGTCCAGGCGGATCGAGCGCGCCGCGGGGCCCTTGCCCAGGACGATGTCGAGCTGGAAGTCCTCCATGGCCGGGTAGAGGACCTCTTCGATCGACCGGGAGAGCCGGTGGATCTCGTCGATGAACAGGACGTCGCCGTCGCCCAGCTTGGTGAGGATGGCGGCCAGGTCACCCGGACGTTCGAGCGCGGGGCCCGAGGTGACCTGCATGGTCACGTCCATCTCGGTGGCGACGATGCCGGCGAGCGACGTCTTGCCCAACCCGGGCGGCCCCGCGAACAGGAAGTGGTCCGCGGCCTGACCGCGACGCCGGGCCGCCTCCAGGATGACGGCGAGGCGGCGCTTGAGCTCGGTCTGGCCGACGAACTCGTCCAGCGTGCGGGGGCGGAGGGTTGCGACCGGATCGGAGGAGGGGTCGACGAGGTCGGCCCCCTCGCCGGGCGCGACCTGCGACGCGGCGGAGCGGTCGACGTCGTCGTCGCCCTCGTGCGGCGACGGGTCGAGGAGCTCTTCGCGTGCCATCAGCGGACCCGCCCGCGAGCCGGACCGGCGCAGGGTCGGGCTCTCACGCGGCCGCCAGCCTCTGGAGCGCCTCGCGCAGCAGCTCGGAGGTGTCGCCGTCGGCGGGCAGGTCGACCAGCACCCGACCGATCTCATCGGCGCCGTAGCCGAGCTCGGCCAACGCGTCGCGAACATCCGCGCGGGTCCCGCCGCGGGGCGCTCCGGTGATGGCCGCCACCGCGGCGGAGGCGTCGACCTCGCCGGCCTGCATCCGGGACTTGAGCTCGACGAGCAGCCGAGCCGCGGTCTTGCGGCCGACTCCGGGGACGAGGCAGAGCGCGGCGACGTCGTCGGAGGCGAGGATGCGGCGCAGCTCCAGCGGTGAGTGCACCGACAGGATGGCCAGTCCGAGGGCGGGTCCGACGCCGTGGGTGCCGATCAGCACCTCGAAGACCCGTCGGTCCTCGATCGTCGTGAACCCGTAGAGGGTCACCGCGTCCTCACGGACCTGCTGGTGGACGTGCAGGAACGTCTCGGCGCCGACGTCGCCGGCAGCGGCGGCGGTGGCCGGGGTGACCTGGAGCCGGTAGCCGATGCCTCCGACCTCGACGAGCAGCTCCGGTCCGTCGCGGTCGAGCAGGGTCCCACGCAGCGAGCCGATCACCGGAGCACCCCGCTCATGGCGACGTGGGTGAGCGCGACCGCGGCGGCATCGGCGGCGTCGGGCGGGTGCGGCGGAGCGGGGAGGTCGAGGAGGATCTGCACCATCTTCTGCACCTGTTCCTTGTCGGCGTCGCCGTGGCCGGCGACGGCGTCCTTCACCTGGTTGGGCGAGTACTCGACGACCTCGGCGCCCCGGGCGGCGGCTTCGGCCATGAGGACCCCCGACGCCTGGCCGACGCCCATGGCGGTGCGCACGTTGACCTGGAACAGGACGCGCTCCACCGCCACCGACCGCGGCTCGAACTCGTCGAGCAGGCCGCGGAAGTCGTCGCGGAGCTCGGCGAGCCGCCTGGGGACGTCCATGTCGGGGTCGGTGCGCATGACGCCGAGCGCGGCGGCCCGGGGCGCGCCGTCGCCGATTCGCAGCACGCAGTAGCCGCACCGCGACAGCCCGGGATCCACACCGAGTACGAACACAGGTTCGACCGTAGCAACTGCGACCGGGTGAGCGGGGGGACCCTCGCGGCCGCGTGACCGGGACCGCCGGGTGGCGGTTCGGCCCGGTCGCGCCCACGTCTCCCACCACGGCCACGGCATCACGAGCTACAGATCGCGGCGGACGCGCCGATACGACCAGTGATGGAGTCCCTCGGATCCCCCGCTGCCCCGCCGCGTCCCACCACGGAGGGCTCCGGCTCCTCCCCCACCGCGCTCGTCCCCCCGCCGTACCGCGGGCCGCTGCCGAACCCGCCGACCTCAGCCGTACCGTCGGTGCCGACAGGCGTGACGCCGGTGCCGGCGTTCGGATCCGATGTCGCCGTCGTCCCTCCGACGGCTACGGCCCCGGTCACCGCCCCGACCGACGTGGGCGCATCGGCTCCCGTGGTGCAGCTGTCGGGAGTCGGGCACCGCTTCGGCGCCAACGACGCGCTGCGGGACCTGAGTTTCGAGGTGCCCGACGGCGCCATCACCGTGCTGCTGGGCCCGAACGGCGCCGGCAAGACGACCGCCATCCGGGCCATCACCGGAGCCCTCGCCCCGATGTGGGGCACGGTGCGCACCTTCGGACTCGACCCCGACGACGACGGCCACCTGGTGCGGCCCCGCTGCGGGGTGGTGTCGGCCAAGCCCGCGCTCTACGACCGGCTGAGCGGGCGCGACAACCTGGCCTACGCGGCTGAGCTCTACGGGGTCGGCGCCGACGCGGCGGACCGGATCGAACGTTGCGCCACCCGCTTCGGCATCGAGGACGCTCTCGACCAGCTCGTCGGCGGCTACTCGACGGGGATGAAGACCCGCCTGGCGCTGGCGCGTTCGGTGCTCCACGACCCGCAGCTGCTGCTGTACGACGAGCCGACCTCGGGTCTGGACCCGGAGTCCTCCTACGCCGTGCTCGACATGATCCGCGACATGACCTCCTACGGCCACACGGTGGTCATGTGCACCCACCTGCTGGCCGAGGCCGAGGGGCTGGCGGACCACATCGTCATGATCGAGTCGGGCACCGACCTGATCTCCGGTTCGCCGACGGAGCTGACCCGTCGCTACTGGCCGAACCCGATCGTCACCCTCGATGCCGAGGACCCCCGGCTGCTCGACCGGGCGGCCGCGTTCCCCGGCGTGTCGGGGTACCGACGGGACCCCGCGGGGGCCCGCCTCGAGGTCGACGACCTGCGCCGGGTGCCCGACATGGTCGCCTCGCTGATCGCCGACGGCGTGCGGGTGACCCGGGTCGAGCCGCACGTCCCGACCCTCGAGGACCTCTACTTCACCATCCGCCGCGAGTCCGGGGTGGGAGAGCGCAGCATCGCCGCACCCGGCGGCGCCGCCCGACCCGACGGAGGTCTCCGATGACGACGATCGAGTTCGAGGACCGCAACCCGGCCGGCGCCACCGGCCCCCAGCGCAGCGCACGGCACTCCCGTCGGACCCGGGCCGCCCGGGACTTCGACCGCCACCGCATGTGGGTGGTGGCCCGCACCGACCTGCGCCAGCTCGTGCAGTCCAAGGACTACTGGATCCCGATGGTGGCGCTCGGCTCGCTGTTCTTCTTCGTGATCCCGACGATCCTGCTGTTGACCATCACCCGCATCGGCGACATCAACGTGGTTCAGCAGGCCAGCCAGGCGCTCAAGATCCTCCCGGCCCAGGCTCAGGCCCAGATCCAGGGCAGCTCGCCGCAGGGCCGGACGGCCTTCGCTCTGGCGGTGTACCTGTTCGCACCGGTGGCGGTGGTGGTGCCGCTGACGATCTCGACCGCGGTCGGCGCCGCCACCCTCGTCGGCGAGCGGGAGCGGGGAACCGGCGAGTTCCTGGCCCACTCCCCCGCCTCGGTGCGCGAGATCTACCTGGGCAAGCTGTTCGCCAGCTTCGTGCCCGGCTACATGACCACGCTGGTCGGCTTCGGCATGTACTCGCTGGTGGTCAACCTGGTGGTCGGTCCCGACGTCGGCGGCTGGTTCTTCCCGACATCGCAGTGGTGGGTCCTGATGCTGTGGATCATCCCCCCGTTCCTGCTGCTCACGTTGTCGCTGGTGTTGCGCCTGTCGGCCCGGGTGCGATCGACCGCCGCGGCCCAGCAGGCGTCGGGGCTGATCACCCTGCCGATGATCGGAATCGCGTACAGCCAGTCGACCGGGACGTTGCTCGGGGGATCGCCGAACACGGGTTGGATCCTGGGCGCGATCGCCTGGGTGGTCGCGGCGATCAGCCTGCACACCGGCGTCCGATCCGTCACCCGGGCCCGCCTCCTCGGCGTCGCCCAGTGATATAGGGGTCCTCACTCACATCCCTTGTCACAATCCCGACCCCAGAATCAACGGGTCGCGGTCCCCGGTGACAACTCACTCCCTGATCGGTACTCCTGTCCTCCGTGGAGGAGAGCCCCGATCGACGACTGCAGCGGTGGGCCGCGGCGCATCACGGCCTGTACCGGGCGACCGACGCGCTCGAGGCCGGCCTCACCCGACGCCAGATCCGCTACCGGGTGGAACAGGGACGTGCCGACCGGATCGGCTACGACCTCTTCCGGATCGCCGGTGCTCCGGTGACCCAGGACCAGCGCACCCTGGCCGCGGCGTGGCGCAGCGGCGGCGTGGTCTCTCACCGGACCGCAGCTGAGCTCCACGACCTCATCGGCCGGAGCATCCACACGCCGCACGCCTCGGTGGCGCGGCGCAGCTCGCACTGGCTCGACGACGTCGTGCTGCACCGCACCGAGGACCTGCTCGACGTCGAGACCATGGAGCTGAGGGGCGTCCCGGTCACCACCCCCGCCCGGACGCTCGTCGACATGGGCCTGCAGGTGACCGACAAGGAGCTGGAGAAGGCCCTGCACCGGGCGGTCCACACGGGTCGCACCACCTTCGAGGAGGTGTGGCGGATCTACAGGCGGATCTCGGCGCAGGGTCGCAACGGGGCGGGACCGATCGGCGACCTCCTGCGATCGATCGACATCGACTCCGCCGCGGCCGAGAGCGATCTGGAGGTCGAGCTGATCGCCGCGCTGAGGACGTTCGGGGCCCCGACACCGGTCCGCCAGCACGACGTCATCGTCGACGGGCACAGGTTCCGCCTCGACCTGGCCTATCCCGATCACCGCGTCTTCCTGGAGGGCGACGGGTTCGGGGTCCACGGCGACCGTGAGGGCTTCGAGCTCGACCGCTGGCGCCAGGACCTGCTCGTCGTCCACGGGTGGTGGCCACTGCGGTTCACGTGGCGTCAGATCCGTCGATCGCCTGAGTGGTGCGCGCTGACGGTGCTGCGCAAGCTGGATCAGGTCGGGTCGCCGGATTTCTGAGGTCGGGATTGTGACAAGGGATGTGAGTGCGGACCCCTATATCTGGGAGAGGATGGTGAGGAGGTCGGGGGTGCTCTGGTAGCCGGTGCCGGCGTTGAGGTAGCGGTGCGCGTAGCGGACGATCCCGGCGGCGTCGATGACGAACGTCGAGCGCCGGTACAGGTCGAGCAGTCCGACGACGCCGAAGGATCGGCCGACCGCCAGGTCCTCGTCGGACAGCAACGGGAACGCGAAGCCGTCCTGGGCCGCGGCGAAGGCCCGGTGCGACTCGGGCGACTGCGGCGAGATGGCCAGCACCGACGCGTCGAGGCGGTCGAACTCGCCGATCGTCCTCGTGTACTCGCTCAACTGCGCCGTGCAGACCGGCGAGTCATCCGCCGGGTAGAAGGCGACCACCACCGGCCTTCCCCGCAGATCCGACAGCGTCACTTCGACCGACTGGCCGTTGCGACCGTCGACGCCGGGCAGTGTGAAGTCCGGAGCCGGATCACCGATCCGGAGGTCCGAGTCAGCCGGGTCGACCGGATCCCGATCGGCAGCGCCCGGATCGCTCACGCGTCGATCGCGGCGAGCACGTCGTCGGCGATGTCCATGTTGGCGTACACGTGCTGCACGTCGTCGTGGTCCTCGAGCGCGTCGACGAGCCGCAGCACGGCCTTGGCCGCCTCGACGGAGTCGAGCTCGACCGTCGAGGTGGCCAACATGGTCAGATCCGACGACTCGACGGTGATCCCGGCCTCTTCGATGCCCGTCCGGACCGCCGCGGTGAGCTGCGCCTCGCAGGTGACCTGCCAGTGCTCGCCGTCACCGGACACGTCGTCAGCGCCGGCGTCGATGGCCGCCATCATCACCTCGTCCTCGTCGACCGAGCCGGGCACGATGACGATCCCCTTGCGCTCGAACTGCCACGCCACGGCACCGGGCTCGGCGATCGAGCCGCCCTGCTTGGAGAAGATCGAGCGCACCTCGGGGCCGGTGCGGTTGCGGTTGTCGGTCAGCCCCTCGATGTAGATCGCCACGCCGTGCGGTGCGTAGCCCTCGTAGGTGACCTCCTCGTAGGTGACGCCCTCGAGCTCACCGGTCCCCCGCTTGATCGCCCGCTCGATGGTGTCCATCGGCACCGATGCGTCCCGCGCCTTCTGGAACATGGTCCGCAGCGTCGGGTTCATGTCGGGGTCGCCGCCGCCGTTGCGCGCCGCCACCTCGACCTGGCGGATCAGCTTGGCGAAGAGCTTGCCCCGCTTGGCATCCGCCGCGCCCTTCTTGTGCTTGATCGTCGCCCACTTGGAATGCCCGGACATAGCGCTCCTGTTCGCGTCACCCGACGAAGAGCTCGTGCAGGCGGCGGTCGCCGGCGAGCTCCGGATGGAAGATGGCCACCATGATCGCGCCGTCGCGCACCAGAGCGGGACTCCCGTCGATGCGCGCCATGACCTCGACGCCGTCGCCGACCCGTTCGATCACCGGAGCCCGGATGCACACGGCGTGGAACGGCGCGTCACCCAGGCCGGCGGTGGCCAGCGCATCGACGTCGACGTCGATCTCGAAGCTGTCGACCTGACGCCCGAACCCGTTGCGCCGCACCGAGATGTCCACCGCCCCCAGGCAGTGCTGGTCGTCCCGGCCGTCGAGGATCTCCGAGCCGAGCAGGATCGCTCCGGCGCAGGTTCCGAAGACCGGTCGCCCGGACCGGCAGAAGTCGCGCAGCGGTTCGAGCAGGTCGAAGCGCTCGGCCAGCATCGACATGGTGGTGGACTCGCCGCCGGGCAGGACGAGGCGGTCGACGGAGTCGAGCTGGTCGGCCCGGCGCACCTCTACGGCGCGGACCCCGAGCGACTCGAGGAGGTCGACGTGCAGGCCGAACGCCCCCTGAAGGGCGAGGACCCCGACGGTCACCAACCGCGGTCCGCGAACGTGACCTCGATCTGGTCCATGCCGATGCCGGTCATGGGCGCACCCAGGCCCCGGCTCACCTTGGCGAGGATGTCGGCGTCGCGGAAGTGGGTGGTGGCCTCGACGATCGCCTTGGCCCGCGGCGCGGGGTCGTCGGACTTGAAGATCCCGGAGCCGACGAACACGGCCTGCGCGCCGAGCTGCATGGCCAGCGCGGCGTCCGCGGGAGTGGCGATGCCTCCGGCGCAGAACAGCGGCACCGGCAGAACGCCGGTCTCGGCGACCTCCTGCACCAGCGGCAGCGGGGCCCGCAGCTGCTTGGCCCACTCGAACAGCTCGGCGGAGTCGGCCTGGGTCAGCTTGCGGATGTCGCCGGTGATCGACCGGAGGTGACGCACCGCCTCGACGATGTTGCCGGTGCCGGCCTCGCCCTTGGAGCGGATCATGCAGGCACCCTCGGAGATGCGTCGCAGCGCCTCGCCCAGGTTGGTCGCCCCGCACACGAACGGCACGGTGAACGCCCACTTGTCGATGTGGTGGGTCTCGTCGGCGGGGGTCAGCACCTCGGACTCGTCGACGTAGTCCACGCCGAGCGCCTGGAGGATCTGGGCCTCGACGAAGTGCCCGATGCGGGCCTTGGCCATGACCGGGATGGTCACCGCGGCCTGGATGCCCTCGATCATCACCGGGTCGCTCATGCGGGCCACCCCGCCGTCGACGCGGATGTCGGCGGGCACACGCTCGAGCGCCATCACCGCGGTCGCCCCCGCGTCCTCGGCCACCCGGGCCTGCTCGGCGTTGACGACGTCCATGATGACGCCGCCCTTCAGCATCTCGGCGAGGCCGCGCTTGACGAGGGTCGAACCGGTCTGGTGGTCGGCGCCGGAGAGGGAGGGGGTGCCTGGCTGGGACATGGCCGCAGTCTACCGACGAGCCCGGGGTCGACCCGAAGCGGGAAACCCCACCCCGAACCCGTTCTGTAGTGCGAGATCCACACGTTCGCCTGGATCTCGCACTACAGAACGGCGGTCAGCGGCGCCGCGAACGGGGATCAGAGCTCGTGGAGGACCGCAGCGCGGTAGTCGAGGGGCTGGGCGACGGTCGCCGCCACCGCGGGATCGATCCCGACGTCACCCTCGATCACCGGCGCCATCCACAGGTGCGCGGTCGCCGGGGGGACGCCCGGTCGCTCGGTCCCGATCCGCTCGAGGTGCTCCAACGCCGCGGCCAGGCCCGGCGGGTAGCGGGTCATGGCCACCGCGGCCAGATCGGTGTGCACCGCCCGCTGGTCGCCCAGGCCGTCGGCCAGGATCTTGCCGGCGGCGTCGACGGTGCCGAGGAACGGGCCGAGAAGGCCGACCACGACGGTGCCGTACCGGGCCGAGCCGTCCTTGATGCGTCCCAGCAGGTTGGCGGCGACGCCTTCGAGCTCCACGACGGTCAGCGAGTCGACCAGACCGCGGGTCACCACCAGCACGGCACGGTCCTCGGACGCCGCGGCCAGCGCGTTGGCCTCCACGCCGTCGATCACCCAGAGCTCGGGGTCGTTGACCCCGCTGGTGACGCCGAGCCCGTCGACGACGTTGGCCCACCGCGGTTCGTCCTCGGACGGCAGCGGTCGGGCGCCGACCTGGCCGAGCACCCGGTCGAGCGCGCCGCGCACCTGGAGGCGCACGTACAGCGCCCACGCCCCGGCGACGACCACCAGGGCGAGCAGCCCGAGGAGCGGAGCGGCCACGATCGCCACCACGACGGCGACGACCATGCCGGGCATGATCCCGAACAGCGACCAGGCGGTGACGACCGAGCCCGTCCGGGCGTCGAAGCCCGCGGTCCGGGCCGGATCGGAACTCGGTTCGGCGGTCCGTGACCCGTCGGAACGGGGAGGCGTTGCAGACACGGCGGTCCAGGCTACCCGGCGACGAGCTGGTGGTACCGCTGCAGGTACAGGTCGGTGAGGCGCTCGACGTCGAAGGGCTGCACCCGCTCCCAGCCGAGGTCGCGCTGCCGGGCGGCCTCCGCCGGGTCACCGAGCACCCGTCGCAGCCGATCGGCCAACGCCGCGGCGTCGCCGACCGGGGCGAGCAGCGCAGCGGGCTCGCGTGGGACCGACCCGTCGGGCGCCGGGGCGGTGGCGACCTTGGTGTAGCCGGGGATGTCGCTGGCCACCACCGGCGTCCGGGCCGCCATGGCCTCGAGCAGGATGACGCCGAAGGACTCCCCGCCGAGCGACGGGGCGCAGAACACGTCGGCCCCGGCCAGTCGGCGGTCCCGCTCGTGGTCGTCGATGCGACCGAGCCACTCGATGCGCTCGTCGGTGAAGCGGGCCTGCAGGGCGTCGGTGTCGGGTCCCGTGCCCGCCACCCAGATCCGCACCTCGGCGGGCAGCTCCTCCAGCGCGCTCAGCAGGACGTCGAGGCCCTTGCGGGGCTCGTGTCGTCCGACGAACAGCACCGTCGGGCCGTCGGTGGGCCACGGCTCGGCAGAGGCGAACCGCTGAACCTCCACCCCGTTGAACATGAGCTCGTAGTCGCCGTCGAGGTGGTCCCGAGCGAGGTCGCGGGCGTCCTCGGACACCGCGACGCGCAGGTCCAGACGGCGGGCACCCCACTGCACCAGCGGCTTCATGGCGGTGTAGGCGGGTTGGGAGCCAGCAGCGTGGAAGGTGCCGACGAGCGGGGCTGGCTTGAGCAGGAGCGACGTGACCGTCGGGCCGGGGGCGAGCGGCTCGTGGAGGTGCACGACGTCGAACGCCTCGTCCCACAGCGCACGGATGGTGCGGAACTGAGCGGCGGGGTCGGGGGCGACCGGGGCGATCGAGCCGTTGGCCGCGGTGGGCAGGCTGTTGCCCAGCGGGGTCACGAACAACTCGGGCGGCGGACCGTCGCACGGGGCCAGCACACGGGTCTCGTGCCCGCGTCGACGCATGGAGCGCGCCAAGGCGAGGACCTGGCCCTGCACGCCGCCGGGCATGGTCAGGCTGTACGGGCAGACCAGGCCGATGCGCATCGGCGGCACCCTACTGCGGGACGCCGGAGCCCTCGGCGGCCGGACCGGAGCCGTCGGCGGCCGGGCCGGTCCCGTCGGCGGCGCCCAGCGCCACGACGTCGCTCGGCCAGTTGGGCTGGAGCAGGTGCCACTGCTCGGGGGCGACCCGGATCAGGTCCTCCATCGCGAACGCGAGGTCCTGGGTGACCCGGGCGACGTCGTCGCGCAGCCGGCCCCGCCGCTCGGTGTCGAGCGGGGCGCCGACCACGCCGTGGCAGCGGCGGCCCCGGAAGTAGACCGCGGTCGGCAGCAGCGGCGACTCCGAACGCAGCGCCATCAGGGCCGGCCCGCCGGGCAGCGTGGTGCGCTCGCCGAAGAACTCGACCTCGATGCCGGTGCCCGACAGGTCCCGGTCGCACAGCAGGCACATGATGTCGCCGCGGGCGAGAGCGGCGGCCGACTCGGAGCCCGCTCCCGGCCCGAGCGGGATGATCTGCATGCCCAGTCCCCGGCGCAGCTCCAGGAACCACTCGTGGAGCTCGGGCGGCTCGAGCGTCTCGGCCACCGCGGTCACCGTCCAGCCGTGCTCGCTGCCGAGCCACCGGCCGGCCCACTCCCAGCCGCCCACGTGAGGCAGCGCCAGGATGGGGCCGACTCCGCGGTCGAGGGCGTCGGCGATGTGCTCGAGCCCTTCGATCGTGAAGCCGTCGGAAACCTGGTCGGCGTTGAGGTCGGGCAGCCGGAGGGTGTCGACCCAGTAGCGGGCGTAGCTCTCGAACACGTGGCGCACCGCCCGGCGGACCTGGGTGTCGGATGCGTCCGGGCCGAGCACCCGGCGCATGTTGCGCTCAGCGATCAGGCGCTGGTCGGCCGACAGCGGCACCGCGGCCTGAGCCAGTCCCCGGGCCGCGAACGCCGCCATGGGTTCCGGGAGGACGCGCACGAGCCGCGACGCCAGCCGGAGTCCACCGACGGACAGTTCCACGGCTCGCGCGGTCCGCTGCGTCCGGAGCGGGCCCGATCAGGACCGCGGCCGACGAGCAGAGCGGGTCGCCCGCGTCTCGAGGCGTCGGGAGCGCTGCTCGGCCCAACGGGTGCCCGAGGTCCGGCCGGTGCGCCGGGCCCGCGAGCTGCGACGGTCCGACAGCGCCTTGGGCGGCGCCGCGGCCTGACGCCACACCTTCACGAAGCGCTGCCCGGCGGTGATCATGTTGAGCACCACGATCAGGGCGAGCACCGCCAGCAGCAGCGGCGGGAACAGCAGACCGACCGCCAGCATGATGAACCGCTCGGCCCGCTCGACCAGACCGCCGGAGCCGTCGAGGCCGAGGGCGTCGCCCTTGGCGCGGATGTAGGACACCAGCGACGCCGACACGTAGCAGGCCATCGGCAGGATGACGACGACCGGGCGACCGTCGGTGGCGGCCAGGTACCAGGTGACGCCGCCGAAGAGCAGGCCGTCGGTGAGGCGGTCCGACACCGAGTCGAAGAACGCGCCCCGCTGCGACGCGGTGCCCCACGCCTTGGCCACCGCGCCGTCGATCAGGTCGGGGATGCCGGTGAGGACCAGGAAGAGCAGGCCGAGGTTGAGAGCCCCGGCCCCGATGGCCACGGCCGCGGCGACGGCCATGACGATCCCGGCAGCGGTGATCATGTCGGCGGTGATGCCCAGGCGCTTGATGCTCTGGCCGATGGGCTTCACGGCGGCGTCGACCTGGGTGCGGAAGTTCCCGTCGAACATGGGGGTGGAGGCCTCGTCTTCTGCGCCTCCGGACCGGTGACCGGGCGGCCACCACCGGAGTGCTAACTGGAGTTAGCACTACCCTAACCCGAGCCGGACGAAAAGTGAAGCACCTCCCCGATGGCGGCCACGCCGATCGGTCGGTGGCAGCGCCGCTCGGGCGACGAACGAGCCGGTCAGGCTGTCAGCGAGCCGTCGAGGTCCGACCAGTCCTCGGGGTTGTCCTCGGCGAAGAACTCGACGACCTCGCCCGACACCCCGTCGACCAAGACGATGCCGCGACGCGTCGGCGGGTCCTCGGCCGAATAGCAGAGGATCCGCCACGTCGGCCGGGACAGCCAGCCCTTCCACGCCATCTGCGCGGAGGCGTGGCCGACCGGGAAGCCGACCGCCCTCGCGGCGGCGGCCAGAGCCTCGGACTCCTCGACCGTCAGCGTCCAGCCCGCCACCATCCCGTAGGCGCCGAAGAGCACCAGCCCGACCCCGGCCCACAGGGTCCCGGCGTTGACCAGGGCGCTGTCGGTGTCGGACAGGGCGAACACGACCAGGCACGCCACGCCGATGACCAGGTAGATGGCAGCGGGAATCCGACGGCGGTTGTTGTTGGGGAAGGTGTACGGCCCGACGAACTCCGAGACGTTGAGGTCCTCGGGGAGCTCGTCGACGTAGTCGTCGCCGTGATCGAGGTCGTCGCCGTGGTCTGTGGGGTCGACGTCGGCAGGGTCGTCGTCGATCTCGTCGGCGGCGTCGGGGCGGGGGTCGCTCACGCCGCGAACCGTAGCGGCCGCCCTGCTCCGACCACGAAGCGGCTCACCCGCTGGCAGGCCATGCGGCTCACCCGCTGGCAGGCCATGCGGCTCACCCGCTGGCAGGCCATGCGGCGCGCACCCGCTGCCGGGCCTCGTCGAGCGACACGGGCAGCACCCGGGTCCCGCCGGCGACGGTCATGAAGTTGGCATCACCCACCCACCGGGGCACGCAGTGCACGTGCAGGTGGTCGGCCTGCGATCCCCCCGCCGCGGTGCCCAGGTTGATGCCGACGTTGACCGCGTCGCAGGCCAGGCCGGCCTTGAGGGCCACCACCGCGTCGCGGACCGTGGCCCACAGCTCGGCGAACTCGTCGGGGTCGAGGTCCTCCATCTCGGCCACCGCCCGCAGCGGCAGGACCATCAGATGCCCGGAGGTGTACGGGAAGCGGTTGAGGATGACGAAGCACCGCTGTCCACGACGCACGATCTGCTTGTCGTCGTCGCTGCCCGGAGCGGCCAGGATCCGCTCGAACAGGGTGCGGCCGTCGACGTCCGCTCCGGCGTCGGGCGCCACGCCCGACTCGTCACGACCGTCGGTGATGCCGGTGACGTAGGCGGATCGCCACGTGGCCCACAGGTGCTCGAGCGCCACTGACTACCTCTTGGACGCGACGTCGGCGGCCAGGCGCTGCACGAACGAGCCGAGCGTCACGTCGCGCTCGACCTCGCCCCGCTCGCCGTCGCGCGCCCTCGGGTTGACCCCGACGGTGCGGTGCGCGACGTCGTCGTCGCCGACGACGAGCACGTACGGGACCTTGTCGCCCTTGGCCCGGCGGATCCGGTTGCCGAGCGTCTCGTCCGCGGCGACGACCTCGGAACGGAACCCGTGGCCCCGGAGCTCCGCGGCGACCTCCGCCGCGTAGGCGGCGTGGGCGTCCGCGACCGGCAGCACCTTGGCCTGCACCGGCGCCAGCCACGCCGGGAACGCCCCCGCGTAGTGCTCCAACAGCACGGCGAAGAACCGCTCGACGGATCCGAACAGCGCCCGGTGGATCATCACCGGCCGGTGCTTGTCGCCGTCCGCTCCGATGTAGCTGAGGTCGAAGCGCTGCGGCAGCATCAGGTCGACCTGGATCGTCGACATCTGCCAGGAGCGGCCGATGGCGTCGCGGGCCTGCACCGAGATCTTGGGGGCGTAGAACGCGCCGCCGCCCGGGTCCATGACCAGCTCGAGATCCTTGCCGGACGCCGCGACCCGCAGGGCTTCGGTCGCCTCGTCCCACTCGGCGTCGGAGCCGATCGCCTTGTCCTCGGGCTTGGTCGACAGCTCCAGGTAGAAGTCGTCGAGGCCGTAGTCGCGCAGCAGGTCCAGCACGAAGTCGAGCAGCGAGGAGATCTCGTCGCCCATCTGCTCCTTGGTGGTGAAGATGTGGGCGTCGTCCTGGGCGAATCCCCGCGCCCGGGTCAGGCCGTGGACCACGCCGGACTTCTCGTAGCGGTACACCGTGCCGAACTCGAACATCCGCAGCGGCAGGTCGCGGTACGAGCGCGTCCGGGACCGGTAGATGAGGATGTGGAACGGGCAGTTCATGGGCTTGAGGTAGTACTCGGTGCCCGTCCCGCCGGCGCCCGGGTCGAGCTCCATCGGCGGGTACATGCCGTCCGCGTACCACTCGAGGTGACCGGAGGTCTGGAACAGCTCGCCCTTGGTGATGTGCGGCGAGTACACGAACTCGTAGCCGGCCTCCTCGTGGCGTTGGCGCGAGTAGTCCTCCATCAGCCGACGCACGATGCCGCCCTTGGGGTGGAACACCGCGAGGCCCGAGCCGACCTCGTCGGGGAAGCTGAACAGGTCGAGCTCGACGCCCAGGCGACGGTGGTCGCGCTTCTGGGCCTCCTCCAGGCGGTGGAGGTGCTCCTTCAGCTGCGCGTCGCTCGCCCAAGCGGTGCCGTAGATGCGCTGCAGCATCGGGTTCTTCTCGCTGCCCCGGAAGTAGGCGCCCGCGACGCGCATCAGCTGGAAGTGGCCGAGCCGGCCGGTCGACGGGACGTGAGGACCACGGCACATGTCCACGAACCCCGGGGTGTTGCGGTAGAAGCTGATCGTCGAGCCGCCCACCACATCCGCGGCGAGCTCGTCGGCCACCGCGTCGTCGATGCCGTCCCCGTCGCGCGCCGCGGCCGCGGCGAGGTCCATGAAGGTCCGCTTGTAGGGGTGTTCGGCCATGAGATCGCGGGCCTCGTCGACGGGCAGCTCGAAGCGCTCGAAGGGCTGGTTGGCCGCGATGATCCGACGCATCTCGGCGTCGATGCGCTCGAGGTCCTCCTCGGAGAACGTGGCGCCGTCGGGCAGCTCGAAGTCGTAGTAGAAGCCGTCGGCGATGGCGGGTCCGCCGGCGAAGGTGGCGCCGGGCCACAGCTTGAGGACCGCCTGGGCCAGCACGTGCGCGGTCGAGTGGCGCAGGTGTTCGAGCGCCTCGTCGTCCTTGACGGTGACGATGCGCACGGCGTCGCCGTCGTGCAGCGGTGCGGCCAGGTCGGTCGGTTCCCCGTTCACCTCGACGACGACCGCGTCCTTGGCGAGCCGCTTGCCGATCGACGCGGCCAGGTCGGTGCCGGTGGCGCCCTCGGGCAGGGTGCGCTCGGAACCGTCGGGCAACGTGATGGCGATGTCGGACATGGCTCGCAGGCTACCGGCGGGCCGGAACCGGCCCGAACCCGGTTCCGGTTGCCGGCCGGTCCCGAGTCGTGCTCGTGGAGGTGTTCCGCCTGCTGAAGAAGCTCGGCGCCGGCACGCTTCACCCCCTGCCGCTCCACGACTTCGCCAGGACGGGCGGCCTCAGCGGTGTCGGGTCCGCATGGGACCGGCCTTCGCCCTGCCGACCGCTGCCACCCGCGCCCGGGGTCTGCACGGTGTGGAAGTGATCTCAGGGGCCGAGGACGACCGCGGCCAGGCTCGGCTCCCGCCGCGGGACCAGGACGGGTCGGCCCAGGATCGAGGCGTCGACCGGTTGCTGGATCTCCGACCTCGGCGTCGGCCACGCCGTGGTGGCGCCGGTTCCGAGGTCGTAGGCGACGCCGTCGGTCCCGGCCAGGTTCCACAACACCGCCACCGGCGGGACCGAATAGGTGGGCAGCGTCCCGGCCGCCATCAGCGAGTCACCCGCGTCGAACGCCGGGGGTGGGCTGGCGGCCTGGCGCACCCACGTGGCCCCTCCGTGGGCGGCGACGAACACCCCGACGTCAGCCAGATCCGTGGCGGGCGCAGCACCGGGGAGGCCCTGGCCCGAGGTGAACGCCACCGTGGACGTGGCGGTGCACGACACTCCGAGGCGGGGGACGCCGGCGCCGCCGACCAACGGCTCTGTGGGTGTCGACCAGGTCCGGGTGTGGTCCTGCCACGTCGTCGCCCGGAGGTGGGCGTATCGCTCGCCGGACCCCCAGAAGCCGTTGGACTTGGGCGACCAGGTCGTGCCGTCCTGGGTGACGTCCACCGTCACCACGCTGACCGCTCCCCCGGCCCGGCACGCGTCGAGCGGCAGCTCGAACGGCGGTGCGTCGACCGGGACCCACCGGTCGGAGCCCGTCGCCAGGAACGACCAGGCCCGTTGCCGGCCAGCGAGCTCGACCCGGACCGACGGCACCGCGGCGAGCACCCCGGTGGGGGTGGCGAACAGGTCGGCATCGACCGAGCCCAGCGGTCCGGTCTGCTCAGCGGGTGTGGCCGGGCTGGCAAGACGTGTCCAACGTCCCGAGTCGAGATCCAGCCGGGCGGTCTGTCGGGGGCCGAGAGCGCAGTCGGGTCCGGAGCTGTCATGGGTCTCGGTGCCGATCTCGCAGGAGAACCCGCTGATCAGGACGACGTCACCGGTCACCGCCGCGATCGGGTAGCCGGTCGGGTGATCGAACGGAGGCCGAGGGTAGGAGCGCCACGAGAACGTCCCGGCATCGAGCACGGCCACGTCGTCGGAGGGTCGCTCCATGCCGGAGCGGGTGAACTCCCTGCCGCCGACGACGACCAGGTCGTCGCCGTGGTTGCCGACGAACACCGGCATCCCGTCGATCGGCGGGGCAGGCAGGTCGATCACCGGAGATGCACCCGCCCGGACCGCGTCGCGGGCAGCAGGATCCGCCGGGGTGGTCACCGTCGTGGCGGACGCGCTGCCATCACCGTCGGCGGCGCGGTCCGACCCGCACGCCGCAAGGGCCAGCGCAACAGCGACTGCTGCTCCGAGAATCACCGACACCCGGAACCGCCCGGGTCCCGAGGTCATGCGCCGGTCAGAGCGAGGGCGTCGAGGTCCAACGGACGGGATCGGATGACCGCGGCCGACGAACGGCGGTCGACGCCGTCGGAGTCGACGGCGACCTGGGTCGGTCCCGCAGCGGCCGACGCGACGACCAGACCCGTGGGTCGGGACCTGTCGGTGCTGGCAGCCGCGGGCTCGACCGGTCGGCCGTGGGGGCGGTCGATCGGGATGACCGGGGCGACCGGACGGTCGTCGGTCTCGGCCGCCGGAGCGGTCGGCACGGCGGGTTCGGCCGGAGCGGCGACCGGCTTGGACGGCTTGGTGGCGTAGCTGTCGACGTAGGTCTGACCCGACAGGTTGCGGATCTCGTACATGACCTCGTCGACGATCTGGCGCAGCACCATGCGGTCGTTGGCCCGGTCCTGGTAGCGCTCCACGCTGATCGGGCGACCGAAGCGGATGTGCACCCGACGGAACGGTGCGGGGAACTTGGCGTCCGGGGGCTGCACCTGATCGGAGCCGATGATGCCCACCGGCACGATCGGCGACCCCGTCCGCAGGGCGAGGCGGGCGACGCCCGTGTGGCCCTTGTGCAGCAGCCCGTCGCGGGCCCGGGTGCCCTCGGGGTAGATGCCGAACAGCTCGCCGGCCTCCAGGCACCCGGCCGCGGCGTCGAGCGCGGCGGTGGCCGAGTCACCCCCGGAGCGGTCGATCGGGATCATGCCCATGGCCGGGAAGAGGAACTTGGTCTTCCAGTCGTCCATGTACTCGGCCTTGCCGACGTAGGTGATTCGCCGGGGCAGGACGAGCGGCACGAAGAACGAGTCGAGCACCGAGATGTGGTTGGGGGCGATGATCGCCCCGCCAGTGACCGGGATGTTGTCCATCCCCTCGGTCGTCACGCTCCAGAGGAACCGGAACGGCGGGGTGAGAACGGCGCGGAACACGGACTGCATCTGTCCGGCGTCTCGCTTGCGGTTCTCGGCGGCCACGGGGTATCCCCTCCTCGACGACGTCGGGGCCCGGCGGTCGGTGCTCGCTGACGTCTGGGCAGTGATCCTACCCAGACGCCCCGGGCCGGAAGACCTGAATCCTGACCTTTTTCGCGGGATTCCCTCAGGTCGCGGACTCGAACACGGTTCGGTCCGTGCGGACCCCGAGGAGGGCCGCGGCCTCCGATACGCCGAGGCCGGATGCGGCGGCATCGTCGATCGCCTCGATGGCGCCGGGGGTGTCGAGGTCGGAGTCGAGAGCGGCGCGCACCTGCTCGAGCGCCCCGGAGCCCTCGCCCGCCGCGACCCATCGGGACAGGCGTTCGGACGCGGCCGGCATCAGCTCGTCGGTCCACTCCCAGGCGCTGCGGTAGTGGTGCGACACACAGGCGAGGCGGATGGCCCGTGGGTCCCAGCTCTGCGACAGGTCCGACACGAACACGAGGTTGCCGAGCGACTTCGACATCTTCTCGCCGTCCATGTGGACCATGGCCTGGTGCATCCAGTGGCGCACCAGCGGTTCGCCGGTGGCGGCCTCGGACTGGGCGGCCTCGCACTCGTGGTGCGGGAAGATCAGGTCGCTGCCCCCGCCGTGCAGGTCGATGGTCGTGCCGAGCTCGCGCAGGCACAGCGCCGAGCACTCGATGTGCCAGCCCGGACGGCCGGGACCCCACAGCGACTCCCACGCCGGCTCGTCGGGAAGCGACGGCTGCCACAGCACGAAGTCGAGCGGGTCCCGCTTGTGAGGGTCCTCGACGTTGCCGCCGCGCTCGGCCGCGAAGGCCAGCATCTCGTCACGCGAGTAGTGGCTGATCTGTCCGAACTTCGGGAAGTTGGCGACCTCGAAGTACACGGCTCCGCCCGCCTGGTACGCGAAACCCTGGTCGAGCACCATGCCGATGAAGCCGCGGATGTCGGGGATGGCGGAGGTCGCCCGCGGCTCGGACCAGGCCGGGAGCATCTCGAGGCGCTCCATGTCGGCGTCGAAGCGGGCCAGCTCGGCGGCGGCCAGGTCCAGGTAGTGGACGCCGAGCTCGCGGGCCTTGGGCAGGATGCTGTCGTCGACGTCGGTGATGTTGCGCACGCAGCGCGTGTCGTGACCCCGGTCGCGCAGCCGGCGTTGGAGGACGTCGTAGGTCAGGTACGTGGCCGCGTGCCCGAGGTGCGTCGAGTCGTACGGCGTGATGCCACACGTGTACATGGTGACGACACGGTCGACCGGCTCGAAGGGGACGATCGCCTCTCGGGCGGTGTCGTACAGGCGCACGGTGGCGCAGGCTAACCCGCGCCCGGTCGAACGCCCGACCCGGCACCCACCGGCGCCCACCGAACTTGTAGCCCACCGACGCTCCGACGACCCGAGAGCTACAACAACACCGGCGCCTACCGAACTTGTAGCCCACCGACGCTCCGACGACCCGAGAGCTACAACAACACAGGCCTCAGGCCGGCAGGCCGGTGAACCGCACCGCGACGCGGGTCTTGTACTTCACGTTCACCTGGAGCAGCACGGCCGCGAACGCCTCGATCGGTGCGGCGTTGGACAGCTCGCCGGCGTCGACGGCACGCAGGTCGGGGATGCGCGACACGATGTCGATGGTGGTCGCCGTCGCCGAAGGGTGGTCCGAGCACACCAGCACGTCGGACTCGACCGGATGGGCGATGTCGCCGAGCTCGGCCGCCGGCACGTGGTGCATGCTCGCCGCGACCAGCGACCGGGGCACCGCGGCCTGGACCGACGCCGCCACCGACCCCCGAGGCGGCACCAGCGGCTGGAACTCGTGACCGACCCGGGCCAGGGCGTTCGCCATCGAGATGACGACCTTGCCCTTCAACTCGGTCTCGCAGTCCTTCACCGTCGCCGCTGCCGCGTCCCACGGGGTGGCCACGAACACGACCTCGGCCGACGCCGCGGTGTGGTTGTCACCCGCCGCGATCGACAGCTCCCGGTCGGACCACTTGGCCAGCAGCTTGTCGGCCACCTCCATGGCCCGGTACTTGGACCTCGACCCGATCACGACGTCGAAGCCCACCGACGCCAACCGCACCGCCAGGCCGCTGCCGGCCGGACCCGTTCCTCCGAGGACGCCGATCTCCATGGAGGCAGTGTGCTAGCGACCGTCGCGGAATGACAACCAGGCCGGCACCTGACCGGGAGCGAACCACACGCGCTCGCACGCTCCGGTGACCCGGTCGGCGTCCATCGCCCGCACGAACAGGTCGTCGATCTGGCTCGGGTAGCAGCGGCGCAGCCGACGGTGCAGCCGCTCGGTCACCGGACCCGACACGTCCACCGGGACCAACCCCGGGTCGATGGCCCGCAGCGTCTCCTCGACCACACCCGGATCGACCAACGAGGTATACGGACGGTCCTCGTAGAAGCCGATCCGGTCCGGGTGCTCGGCGAGGAGCCGACGCCCGGCCTCGGCCACCAGACGATGGTCGAGGTGGCCTCCGATCCCCGCCGGGAACAGCACCGTCGACCCGTCGCCGCGCCAGCGTCGGGCCTGAGCGGTCAGGGTGTCCACCAGCGCGTCATCCAGCTCGGAGGACGGGTCGAGCAGCACCGCGGGGTCGAGCTCGCCGGTGCGCAGCACGACCTCCTCGTGCGGCGACGTGGCGACCCTGTAGCCGAAGGCGACCTGCGCGACCGACTCCTCGGCCCGGCGCCACAGGCTGATCGGTCCCGCCCGACCCCGGGTCGGATGCACCCAGCGGGTGAAGTTGGTCCTGGCGAACACGACCCGGACCCGGACCCGGCACCCGTGGAGCGCCCCGTCGAGCAGGCTCTGGCCCAGCGACAGGGGGGCGTCGTCGAAGTGCGGCGACACGATCGTCACCCGAGGGGTGTCCGAGCGGGTCACAGGGGCCGTTCCCAGTAGCCGGGGTTGGAGACCGCGAGCTTGTCGCGGACCGTGGCCCGGACCACGTCGGTCACCTCGTCGACGCGGTCGTCGAGGTCACCCCGACGGATCGCCGCGGCCAGCTCGGCCTCGCCGGCGCGTCCGGTGGCCGAGATGCCCAGCGACGCCAGCCGCTCGTCGAGCAGACGGGCCTGATCGGGTCCCAGCTCGATCTCGCGGCGAACCGTGGCCACCACGTTCGCGGCGACCCGGGCGTGGAACCCCAACCGTCCCGGCACCCCGTCGCGGACCTCGGTCAGGTACTCCTCGACCGCGTCGAGCAGCTCGGCCGCGGTCGGACGGTCATGCGGTGCCGCCCCCACCTCGGCCGAGGGTCGGGCGGCCGGCGCCGGCACCCGCTCGGAGGGCCCGGCGACGATCTCGAGCAGGTCCTCCTCGTTCTCGGCGGTGCGCCGACCGATGGCGGCCAGCTCGACGGAACGGCTGGCGCCACCCAGGTGCACCGACGCCTGCAGGATGCAGATCAGCCCCCAACGCAGCGTGCCCAGCGCCTCCCACCAGCGGACCTCGTCGACGGTCACGGGGGCGCCGCCCGCGGCGACGTACGCGTCGATGAGCTGTTGCACCGATCCCACTCCCCCGGCGACGGCCGGTGAGCCGAACCGCCAGGCCCGCACGCAGAACCAGCCGAGGTCCTCGATCGGGTCGCCCCGGTGCGCGAGCTCCCAGTCGAGCACGGCCCGGATGCCGTCGGTGCCGACGATCAGGTTGCCCATCCGGAAGTCGCCGTGGACCACCGTGGCGGGCCGGGGAGCAGGGCGGTTCCGCTCCAGCCACCGCAACCCGAGCTCGAAGGCGGGGTGCGGTTCGCCGAACGCGTCGAGCAGGTTGCGCATCTGGGCGACCGGGTCCTCGGCTTCGGTGGCCGCGACCGCGGCGTCGTCCATGCGGTGCACCGCGGCGAGGGCGGCGCCGGCCTGGGCGACCAGGACGTCACGAGCCGCGGCGTACTCGTCGTCGCGAAGGATCCGTCGGGCGATCGTCTCCCCGTCGACGTGGTCCATCACCACCGCAGGAGCCCCCAGGCTCACCCCGTCGGGATCGGCGACCACGACGGTCGGCACGGGCACTCCGGCGGCGACCGCGGCGGCCAACAGCTCGGCCTGCACCGCCATCGCCTGCGAGGTGGCCGCGTTGCCGGCCCGTTCGCGCTGCAGCACCAGTCGGCGTTCGGGCCCCCCGCCGGCCGGGACCACCACGAAGGACCACGTCTCCCTCGATGCTCCCCCCGACAGCCGGGTCAGGCCCTCGACCCTAACCCCGACGCCGAGCGCGGATCCGACGACCGACGCCAACCCGTCGGACAGCTCGCTCGTCGACCGCCGCCCGGTCGCCCCCTTCGATGTGCTGTCGTCCACGCCGTCACCCCCTGAGCCCGATCGGGCGCTCGCCCACCGGTTCGGATCGCCTTCTCTACCGCAACTCGCCACCACGCCCACGGATCGTGGCCGATCAGGTGCCGGGTCGGTCCCACTCGTCGCGGATGTCGCCGACGATCGCCTCGAGGACGTCCTCGAGCGTGACCAGCCCGACGACGCGCTCCACCCCCCGGTCGTCGCGGTCGGCGACCACCGCCACGTGCCGGCGAGCCCGACGCATCCGCGGCAGCACGTCGCTGAGGCGGTCATCGGGCCGGACCCGCAACGCCACCCGCACCACGCCCGGGGGCAGCAGACCGTCGCGGCGATCGGTGGGGATGCGCAGCAGGTCCTTGGCGTGCAGGAAGCCGACGACGTCGTCGCGGGAGGATCCGACCACGAGTACCCGTGAGTGCCCCGAGCGGTGCACCAGCTCCTCGGCGCGGGCCACCGTCGCGGTCGTCGGCACCGTCACCAGCTGCGATGCGGGCGCCATGACCTCGGCCACGCGCCGGTCGAGGAAGCCGAGCGCGCCGGCCAGCAGCACGTGCTCGGTGGCCTCGAGCTCGCCGGAGGCGACCGACTCCTCCATCATGATCGCCAGCTCGGCGGAGGTGTGGGCCTGGGCGAGCTCGTCGGCCGGCTCGACCCGCAGCAGCCGCGTGCCCCACCGCGACAGGCGGTCGAGAACCCAGACGAAGGGCCACAGGACGAAGGTGAAGACCGCCTGGAGCGGGGCGAGCAGGACCGCCGATCGCTCCGGGGCGGTGAGAGCGACCGACTTGGGGACCATCTCGCCGAGCACCATGTGCAGGAAGGCGACGATCATCAGCGCGACGGCGACGCCGATGATCCGACCGGTCGCCTCGGGCAGGGGGCTGTGCTCGAACCAGCCCTCGATCACCGACCCGATCGCCGGCTCGATCAACCAGCCGAGCAGCAGCGACAGCACCGTGATGCCGAGCTGGCAGGTGGCGAGCTGGAGGTTGAGCGAACGCATCTGCGCCAACGCCGCGGCGGCGCCGAACCGGCCGTCGTCGACCCACTGCTCGATGCGTTGGCGTCGCGCTGCGAGCAGGGAGAACTCGACCGCGACGAAGAAGGCGTTGCCGACGATCAACGCGGCGCCCAACAGGGTCACGCCGTACCAGCTCACGACGACCCGCTCCCGTCGTCAGGGCGGCCGCCGTTGCCGTCTCGGGTCCGGGCAGCGTCGCCGTCGCCGCTCTCGGGCAGCCACCCCGGCGGCGGGGCGACCAGTCGGACGACCGCCACGCGCCGCTGGTCCATCTCGGCCACCTCGACGGACCAGCCCCGGTCGCTGACGCCGTCGCCGACCTCGGGCACCGAGCCGAGGACGTTCAACACGTAGCCGGCGAGCGTCTCGTACGGCCCGTCGGGGACCTCGAACCCGCAGGCCTCGACCACCTCGTCGGGGTGCAGCCGACCCGACACCAGGTGCGCGCCCTGCCAGCGTCGAACCCGAGGCACGGTGGTGGTCGGGTCGTGCTCGTCGGCGATGTCGCCGACGATCTCCTCGACGAGGTCCTCCAGGGTGATGATCCCGGCGGTGGCGCCGTACTCGTCGAGGACGACGGCGAACTGGCCGGACTCGTCCTGGAGCTGCACCAGCAGGTCACCGAGCTCGGTCGACTCGGGCACCATCACCACCGGGCGGACCACGTCGGCCAACGGCGTGCTGCGACGCTGCGACGGGGCGATGCCGAGGACGTCTTTGATGTGGACCACGCCGGTGATGTCGTCGAGGTCGTCACCGGTGACGGGGAATCGGGACAGCCCGGTTCGCTCCGACGCGTCGAGGAGGTCGCCGGTCGTGGCGTCGGAGCGCAGGGCGGTGATGTCGGTCCGCGGGGTGAGGGCGTCGGCCGCGGTCTTGGAGCGGAACCGGAAGCTCCGGTCGAGAAGCTCGGCCAGCGGCCCGACGAGGGTGCCGCCCTCCTGGGAGGTGTGCACCAGCCGGTGCAGCTCGTCGCGGCTGCGCACCGTCGACAGCTCCTCGGCCGGTTCGAGGCCGACGAGGCGCAGGAGCGCGTCGGCCGCGGCGTCGCCGACGACGATGACCGGGCGGAACAGCGTGACGAACAACCCGAAGGGCACCGCCATGGCGAGCGACGTGGACAGCGGACGGGCGACCGCCACCCCCTTGGGGATCAGCTCGCCGACCACCATCTGCACCACGGTGGTCACCAGGAGCGCGGCGATGACCGACGCGGTCACCGCTGCCCGGGCGTCGAGGGGGCCGAAGAGCGGTTCGAGCAGCGGCGCGATCACCGGTTCGGACAGGACGCCGAGGGCCAGGCTGCACAGGGTGATGCCCAGTTGGGCGCCCGACAGGGCGAACGAGAGTCGACGCAGGATCGCGTCGACTCGGCGGGCGGATCGGGAACCCGCCTCGATCTGGATCGTGACCTGGCTGCGGTCCACGGCGACGAGCGAGAACTCCGCTGCGACGAACACGGCGTTGGCCAGGACCAGGGCGAGCACCGCGATCAGGCCGACGGCGATGCTCACGGCCGTGACTCTATCGGCGGCGGTGTCGACGTCGGAGCCGTCGGGCACAGCCCGGTACGGTGACGCCCGTGTCGACTCCGGATCCGCCCCAGGACTCCCGCTTCGCGGACGCGGCCCGCGCCGCGGCGCGGGTGGCCCGCGTCGCGGCCAACGCGGTGGCCGAGGTCGACTTGACCCTGGCGCAGTACCGGGTGCTCGTGTTCGTCGACGGGGTCGACCGACCCGCCACCGAGGTGGCGCGCCTGCTCGGCGTGTCGCCGTCGACGTTGACCTCGGTGGTCGACGGGCTGTGCGGGCGGGACCTGGTGCAGCGGTTGTCGGACCCCGCTGACGGCCGGCGTGTGGTGCTGTCGATCACCGACGACGGCCGGGCCCGGGTCGCCCGGGCCGACGCCGCGGTGGCCGACCGCCTGTCGGGCCTGCTCGCCCGACTGGGTCCCGAGCGGGCCTCCGCTGCGCTCGACGGGTTGGACCTTCTCAACGAGGCGATGGACGACTACCTGCGCGAGCACTTCGGCGGACGCCGGTGAGCGTCCCCGCGCTGGCCATGGTCGGCGTGGGCTTCACCCGCGACGGCCGCGACCTGCTCGACGGCGTCGACTGGCGCGTCGAGGCCGACCAGGACTGGGTGGTGATCGGCCTCAACGGAAGCGGCAAGACGTCGCTGATCCGCATCGCCGCGCTCTACGAGCACCCGAGCCGCGGCACCGTCGACGTGCTCGGCGAGCGGCTCGGCCGCACCGACGTCCGGGTGCTGCGCACCCGACTCAGCCTGGTCTCCGCGGCGATGGCGGACCTGGTGCGGCCCAACCTGAGCGCTACCGAGGTGGTCATGTGCGGCCGCTTCGCCGCGCTCGAACCATGGTGGCACACCTACACCGACGCCGATCGAGATCGAGCGCGAGCGCTCCTGGCCGCGCAGGGCGTGGGAGCGGTGGCCGATCACCCGATGGGCACGCTGTCCTCCGGTGAGCGCCAGCGCACACTGCTGGCCCGGGCGCTGATGAACGAACCGGGCCTCGTGCTGCTCGACGAGCCGACCGCCGGACTGGACCTGCGGGGTCGCGAGGAGCTGGTCGACCGGCTCGGTGCCCTGGCCGTCGACCCCGACGCAGCGCCGCTGGTGCTGGTCACCCACCACGTCGAGGAGATCCCGCCGGGCTTCACGCACCTGTTGGCGCTGCGCGACGGTCGGGTGCTGGCTCAGGGCCCGGTCGACGAGGTGCTGACCGCGGAGCTGCTGAGCGACACCTTCGGCCTGCCGCTGGTGCTCGAGCGACGCGACGGCCGGTTCTTCGCCCGCCGCTCCTGACCCCTCCGCCCGTTCTGTTCGTTGTTCCACAACGTCGACGTTGTGGAACAACGAACAGAACGGGAAGTATCAGCGGCGTTCGAGGAACAGGATCGTCCGCGGGCCCATCTGCACCGTCCCGCCCGCCGGGTAGCGAGTCGACGGCGGGGCAGCAGCGGACGCGGTGTCTAGCACCAGCGTCCAGGCTGCGGCCCAGCGCTCGTCGGGCAGGACCTGCGCGGACGGCTGGTCCGAAGCGTTGATGCACACCAGCAACGTGTCGTCCACGATCACCTCGCCCCGCGGGCCGGTCTCGGCCAGGTCGCCGTTGAGCCACATGGCGACCTGACGAGCGTCGTGACCCCAGTCCTCCCATGTCATCTCGACGCCGGCCGGGGTGAACCACGCCACGTCGGGTCGGGTGTCGCCGGCGACGGGACGGCCGGTGAGGAACCTGTGGCGCTGCAGGGCCGGGTGCCGTCGACGCAGCGCGATCAGCCCGCGACAGAACTCGAGGAACTCCGCGTCGACCGCCGACCAGTCGATCCACGACACCTCGTTGTCCTGGGCGTACGCGTTGTTGTTGCCCCCCTGGGTGCGACCGACCTCGTCGCCGTGCAGCAGCATCGGCACGCCCTGGGAGAGCATCAGCGTGGCCATCAGGTTCCGGCGCAGACGGTCCCGACGGGCGAGCACGGCCGGGTCGTCGGTCGGACCCTCGACCCCGCAGTTGGTGGAGCGGTTGTCGTCGGTGCCGTCGCGGTTGTCCTCGCCGTTGGCCTCGTTTCGCTTGTGCTCGTAGGAGACCAGGTCCGCCAGGGTGAACCCGTCGTGAGCGGTGACGAAGTTGATGCTGGCGTGGGGTCGCCGACCGTCGTCCTGGTAGAGGTCCGAGCTGCCGGTCAGCCGAGACGCGAACTCGCCGAGCACCCCCTGCTGGCGACACCACAGGTCCCGGACGCAGTCGCGGTAGCGGCCGTTCCACTCCGACCACAAGGCCGGGAAGTTGCCGACCTGGTAGCCCCCTTCCCCCACGTCCCACGGCTCCGCGATCAGCTTGACCTGGCTGACCACCGGATCCTGCTGGATCAGGTCGAAGAAGCTCGACAGACGGTCGACGTCGTGCAGCTCACGGGCCAACGTGGCGGCCAGGTCGAAGCGGAACCCGTCGACGTGCATGTCCTGCACCCAGTACCGCAGGCTGTCCATGATCAGCTGCAGCACGTTGGGGTGGCGCATGTTCAAGCTGTTGCCGGTGCCGGTGTAGTCGACGTACGCCGAGGGATCCTCGGGGTCGAGGCGGTAGTAGCCGGGGTTGTCGAGGCCCTTGAAGCTGAGCACGGGTCCGCCGGCGCCCCCCTCGGCGGTGTGGTTGTAGACGACGTCGAGGATCACCTCGATGCCGGCTTCGTGCAGGGTCTTGACCATGACCTTGAACTCCTGCACGTGGGCGCCACGGCCGCCTCCCTCGACGCCGTAGGTGTCGTGCGGCGCGAAGAAGCCGATCGAGTTGTAGCCCCAGTAGTTGCGCAGGCCGGCCTCGATCAGGCGCCGGTCGTGGACGAACTGGTGCACCGGCATCAGCTCCACCGCGGTGACACCCAGAGCGAGCAGGTGCTCGATGATCGGCGGCGAGCACAGGCCCAAGTAGGTGCCGCGCAGCTCGGGGGCGACGTCGGGGTGCCGCTGGGTCATGCCGCGGACGTGGGCCTCGTAGAGCACGCTGCGGTGCCACGGCGTGTTCGGACGACGGTCCTGGCCCCAGTCGAACCACGGGTTCACGACCACCGACCGGGGCATGTCGGGAGCCGAGTCCGCCGCCGACCCGTCGCCCGAGGCCGGCTGGACCGAGTCGGTCCAGCGCAGTGAGCCGGTCAACGCCCTGGCGTACGGGTCGAGCAGGAGCTTGGACGGGTCCTGGAGGTCGCCGGGACGCAGGCGTGGTCCGGTGACGCGGTACCCGTAGCGGACCCCGGGGCCGACGTCGGGCAGGTAGCCGTGCCACACCGAACCCGCCCGCTCGGGCAGCGGGATCCGGATCTCGGCGTCGTCCTCGTCGAACAGGCACAGGGTCACCCCGCCGTGCTCGTCGGGGGCTCCACCCTCGTTGGCGGCGGAACCCGAGAACACCGCGAAGTTGGTGCCGGCGCCGTCCCAGTGCGCCCCGAGCGGAGCGGGTCGGCCGGGCCACACCCGCAACTTGCCCCCCGCCCAGATCACCGGTGCGGCCTCGGCCCCGACCCGTGAGCGGTCCCGTCGCTCACGAGCCCGCCCGACCCTCGACGAAGGCGACCAGCCGGGGCCGGGATCGCTCGATCTCGTCGGTCAGGATCCGGTCGAGCAACGGGACCCACAGGTTGCCGCCGTAGTGCAGCCGCATGCGCAGCTCCGGCGCGCCGTCCCCGGCCGGGGTGCTGAGCTCGGCGGAGAGCACCCAGTCGCTGTGGGATCGCCCGTCGAGCTCGCGCCGTTCGAACCGCACGCTCGCGCGGCCCGTGGCGTCGGGGTCGTCGAAGCACGCCCGGACCATCCGCAGCCGCTTGGACCGACGAAACGGGCCGACCTGACCTTTGAGGTCGACCGACCAGGCCGCGTCCTCGGCGGTCCCGTCTGCACCGGTGGCCGGGTCAAGTGGTTCGGCCCTCCCGACGATGTCCAACCACTCCGGGTAGGTGCCCAGGTCCGCGACGACCTCGAACAGGGCGTCGATCGGCACGTCGGCGGCGAGGGTGGCGGTCACGTCCACGCCCGACAGTCTGCCCGGAGATCGAACCGGGCCGGTCAGTCGGCCGGGCAGCACACCTCGAGGTCCATGCCGTCGGGGTCCCGGAAGAACAGCGACAGCTCATGGCCGAGCTGTTGGATCTCCCCCACCTCCTGGGCGTCGGAGTCGAGGAGGCGGTCGCGCATCTGCTCGAGGACGGCCGGTGAGTCGACCGCCAGAGCGAAGTGGTCGATGGCGCCCCGTGCACCCTGGCGGCGGCGGTCCCCGATGATCTCGGAGGGGTCCACCTCGAAGATGTTGAGCGCTGCTCCCCCACCGATGTCGACGATCTTCATCCACGGGTGGTCGTCGGTGCGGGCCACCTCGAAGGTGACGACGCCCTCGAAGACGGCTTCGTAGAAGCCGACGGTTAGATCCATGTCGGTCGTCAGGGTGGCGACGTGGTCGAAACCGGTCGAGATGGGCATGGTGGTCCTCCGAGCTGCCGGTCCGCTCGTGCAGCCTATTGAACCGACCCACCGGATCTCGGGGTCCCGATCGACATAACCTGTCGATTCCGAGCCCCAGATTCGCCGAGGAACGGAGCAAGCGTGATCGAAGCACTGCCCGACATGCCCGACGGCGTCCTCGGCTTCGAAGCCGTCGGAGAGGTCCACGCAGAGGACTACGTCACGACGCTCGTGCCGGCGATCGAGGCCCAGGCCGGTCCGGTCCGCCTGGTCTACGTGCTCGGCGAGCGCTTCGACGGCTACAGCTCCGGGGCGATGTGGCAGGACGCCAAGCTGCCGTTGCAGCACCACGAGCAGTGGCACCGGCTCGCGCTGGTCACCGACGTGGACTGGGTCCGCCACCTCGCGGCCGTGTTCGGGTGGATGATCCCGGGCAAGTTCGAGGTGTTCCCGACCGATCGGCTCACCGACGCGATCGCCTGGGTGGCCGAGGACTGACGTCGGATCGCCTCAGCTGGGGTCGGAGCGGCTCCCGGTGAAGGCATCGACCCCCCGGTCGACCACGGCCAGGACCGCCCCGCAGAGCAGGACGAGCACGCAGCTCAACGCCATCGCCTGCCCGAACCCGGCGGAGCCGGGCCGCGACATCAGCCGCTCGATGGCCACCGGGACCGTCGGTCGGTCGGCCCGGGCCAGGAACACCGTGGCGCCGAACTCGCCCAGGCTGGCCACGAAGGCCAGCCCCGCTCCGGCGACGACGGCGCCGCGCACCATCGGCAGCTCGACCCGCCACCACCGCCGAGCGGGACCGGCGCCGAGCGTCGCCGCCACGTCGCTCACCGAGGGCGGCAGCTCCCGCAGGGCCGTGGCGACCGCCCGCACCAGCAGCGGAACCGCGACCAGCGCCTGGGCCGCGGGGACGAGCCACCACGCCCGGCGCAGGTCGACCGGTGGCCGACCCGCCGCGAGCAGCAGGCCCAACCCGATCGTGGTGGCCGACACGCCGAGCGGCACCAGCATCACCCGGTCGGCCGCCCCACCCGGGCGTCGGGCCACGAGTCGCGCCGCGGGGACCCCGACGAGGCCGGCGATCGCGGTCGCCGCCAGCGCCGAGAGGATCGACACCCGCACCGCGTCCCACGGCGAGACGGTCAGGCCCGTTCCCGCGGAGGCCGCTCCGAGGTGACGCCAGTGGTCGAGGCCGTGGGTGCCGTCGGACAGCCGCAGCGAGCGTTCGACGAGGGCGGCGATGGGTACGACGGTGACCGCTCCGACCGCCACCACCGCGGCCAGGACCTGCGTCCACTCGCCGACCGAGTCCGGCCGGCGGGCCCATCGGCGTCCGCCGCGTCTGGCCCGGACCGACCGGCGGGCGAACCGGGCGTGCAACGCCAGGGTGGCCACGACCGCCAGCACCTGGATGCCGGCGAGAACCGCAGCTCCCGACAGGTCGAACTGACGGGTCGCCCGCACCCAGATCTCGACCTCGAGCGTGCTGACCGACCCGCCGCCGAGGATCACGATCACGCCGAAGCTGGTGAGGCAGAACAGGAACACGACCACCGCGGCGGCGCCGATCGCCGGCGCCACCGCCGGCAGCATCACCCGTCGAGCCGCCTTCCACGGGGTCGCGCCGAGCGTCCGGGCCACGTCCTCGATCGCCGGGTCCAGCCCGTCGAGGGCCGCTCCGACGACGCGCACGAACACGGCCAGGTTGAAACAGACGTGGGCGACGAGCACCGGCCACCAGGTGGCGCGCAGGTCGACCAGACCCCGCGGCCCGAGGATCGATGCGATGGCCGAGCCCAGCACCACCGACGGCAGCACGAACGGGACCATCGCCGCGGTGCGCACCGCGGACCGACCCGGGAAGCGGAACCGGGCCAGCACCCACGCGAGCGGAACGCCGATCGCGGCGGTCGACGCCGTCGAGACGATCGCCTGTGCGACCGTGACCGCGACCAGACGCCAGGTCCGGCCGTTGGAGAGGATCCGCTCGAGCGCGTCGAGGCTCCAGGCGCCGTCGATCCGCAACGCCCGGCCGAGCACCGCGACGACCGGGACGGCGACGGCGACGGCGACCGCGGCCACCGCCACGCGGCCGACCGGTTGGTCCGGGCGCCGACGGTTCATTCCATGATCGAGCGCCACCGCTCGATCCACTCGTCTCGCTCGGCTCCGACCTCGGTGGCCGGGACGTGTCGGGACGACTCCGGGAGCACGGCCCAGCGTTGGAACTCGGTCGGCAGCGGCGTCCCCGTCACCGCCGGGAAGACGAAGTTCGTGAGCGGGAGCGCCTCCTGCCACGCCGGCGACAGCATGAACTCGATCAGCTTCCGGCCGAGATCCTCGTGCTCGGCACCGGCCAGGAGTCCCGCGTACTCGACCTGCTGAACGCACGAGTCGCCCATGATCGTCGACGCCGGTTCGCTCCGCGTCCCCTCGCTGAAGACCACCTCGGCCGGCGGCGACGACGCGTACGACAGCACGAGCGGTCGATCACCTCCCGACACCGTGTAGTCGGTGTTGTAGGCGTCGTCCCAGCTCGGTCGGACCCGCACCCCGTTGCTGCGCAACCGCTCCCACCAGTCGGCCCAGCGTTCGCCGTACTCGTCCACGGTGCCGGCCAGGAACGCCAGGCCCGGCGACGACGTCACCGGGCTGGTCACGACGAGCAGGTCGCGGTAGCGGGGATCGACCAGGTCGTCGAGCGTGCCCGGCGGGACCAGCCCCTTGTCGGCGAACCACCCGCTGTCGACGTTGATGCACACGTCGCCGCGGTCGATCGGCGTGAGCTGCTCCCCCATCTCGCCGGGCAACCGGAGCCGGTCGTCGATCGCTCCTCCCGCGGGTGGCTGCGGGCTGAACGGCGTCAACAGGCCGTCGGGGCCCGTGGCCCGGGTGGCCAGCGAGTCGTCGATGCCGAAGATGACGTCGCCCTCGGGGGCTCCGGCGGCGAGCAGGGCCTTGGTCAACATGGCGCCGGCGTCACCGGCGGCGACGACCTCGATGCGGGCCCCGGTCTTCTCGTGGAACTCGGCCGCGGCGTCCTCGGGGAGGGCGAACGAGTCGTAGGTGACCAGACGGACGACGCGATCCGTGTCGTCCGAGCCCGATGACGAGTCGTTTCGGCCCCCGGAGCCACCGCAGGCCGCGGCGGCCAGCGCCACCACCAGCACCCCGACGACGGCGAGTCGCCGACTGCCGGGGATCGATCGACGGGTGGTCGTGTGATCGGTCATCGGACGTCCTCGGGTTCCTCGTCGTGCTCGGGTCGGGGGACGACGACGAGCGCGGTGCCTTCGACGACGTCGATGGTGACGCGCGGCTGCTCGACCACGTTGGACACCCCGAGGCTCGTCCCGGCGCTCAGGCGCTGCGACCGCAGCTCCCAGCGAACGCCGCGGAGGGTGACGACGGCGTCGCCGTGGATCGGCAGGACCGACATGGTGGCCCCCGGCTGCAACGTGAGACGGCGGAGACCCCGCACCACGTGCAGGGTGTCGTCGTCGACCCAGGCGTCGCGCTCGTAGTCGTCGTAGGGAGCCGCGGCCAACAGCGGGACGGTGGCCAGCATGTGGTCGAGGCGGCCCGACCGGGTGGCGATCACCAGCAGCCGGTCACCCGAGCCCGCCGCGGCCGCCGCGTCGTCGAGGGCGAGGGCCAGGTCGGTGGCGTCCTTGTCGACGGGGAACCGCTCGACGTCGATCCCCGACTCGAGCGCCGCGCCCAGACGAGGACCGGCGAGGGAGTCCATGTCGCCCACGACGCGGTCCCGTCCGGGGACCAGGTCGACGCCGAGGGCGTCGGCCAGCTCCAGTCCGCTGTCGGCGGCGACCACCCGGGCTACGTCGAGCGCGGCCAGGCGGGCGGACAGTCGTGACCGTGTGTCCACACCGGGGATCGGTCCGCCGGCGAACACCACGTGGGTGCAGGTGCCCATCTTCTCCCTCCGCTGGCATTACCCAGTTCAGGTTCGTACGGGTCGGTGACGGATCGGTCACCCTCTCAGCCCGGCTCCCCGAGCTCCCCGGATTCGGTTGCTGGCCGTCACCCTACCCCGGCCCGCCGGGCCTTCCGGGCGCCATCTCCAATTCCGATGACAGCTGAGTACCGCC
>JACJWI010000007.1 GCA_020637215.1 Microthrixaceae bacterium
GACCGGCTCAGCAGCGCGGGTGTCTCCGGTCGGTGAGGCCAGCCCTCGTTCCAGGTCGGTGAAGGCGTCGAGGATCTCCCGCGCCTCCCAGGCTCGGTTCCTGCGCCCGACGGTCATCTTGGTCAGGATGCCGGCGTCGACGAATCGTTCGATGGCGTCGTTCGCCGCGTTGAAGGAGCGGTCGAGGAGGGCGGCGGCGCTGGTCGAGGTGACGATGGGCGTCCCAGGAAGGAGGTCGACGAGACGTTCCGCTGCAGAGTTGCGGCGGAGTCTTCCCAGACGCACCTGCCAGTCCCGCTTGATCTCCTCGATCCTGTCCTCGAAAGCAAGCGCCTGGTGTGCGGCCGCAGAGGTCGCAACCGCGAACGTTGCGACCCAGTGGTTCAGGCCCTCCCGAGCCGCTGCACTGTCGGCCGGGCCGACGTGGCGAAAGGCGGTCAGTCCAGCGATGTAGTTCGAGGATCGAGTGGCGAGGATGAGGCTGATCGGCGGCACGACCTTCGGGCACAACCCGCGGCGGCGAAGGATGACGTGGATGAGAGCTCGACCCGCTCGGCCGTTGCCGTCCACGAACGGGTGGATGGTCTCGAACTGGGCGTGGGCGACGGCGGCCTGCGCGATCGGGGGCAACGAGTCCCCGTTCGCGAACGTGCACAGGTCGGCGAGCAGTCGGGGCACGTCGTCCTCGGGCGGCGGGATGAATGCTGCAGAGCACGGGTTGTAGCTCGAGCCTCCGATCCAGTTCTGCTCCTCACGCAGTCGTCCGGCGAACTGGGCTCTGTCGGTGTCCTCGAGCAGAAGTCGGTGCATCTCCAGGATGCCGTCGACGGTGACCTGCTCGTTCGCCAACGTGTGCACGGCGTAGTCCATCGCACGGATGTTCGACAGCACCTCGTCCGCCGTGACGTCACGGGCTTCATCGGAGCCGAGTTCGGACGCGACCTCGAAGCGCAGCAACCGGCGGCCACCGACCACGAGACCCTCGATGTGAGATGAGCCGACCGCCTCGGCGCGGAGGAGGAGGCGAGCCAGCGCTTCGGTGTCCGCCAGCGTCACCGCCGACGCGTTCAGGCGAGCCACGTTCGCCTCGGCGTCCGAGACGTCAGCAGCCGTCTCGCCGTCGAGCATGAACCGGCGGCCAACGAGGTCGTCCGGCAGGTACGCGTCGTAGTCGCATCCGGCGCGGTCCTTGCGAGGAAGGCCGGTCAGATCTCCGGTGGGCCAATGCCGGCGGATCATGCGCGCCATCGCGTCTCCCTGAACCTCCAACCGGCCGTCACGTTATTTCAGGTTACCGCATAACACGCAACATGACTCGGGTCGCTGTCGGGCTGTGCGGCGCAGGTCGGCTCCCTCGCGCGCCCCGATCATCAACCCGAACTGCAGCTCGCCGTCGACGAACTCGCACTCGGTGCCCAAGATCCGCGGAGCGCCGTCGGCGCACATCGCGGCGATCGTCTTGTGAGTCCGGGCCTCGAACAACCCCCGGACCCGGGCGGCGAACTCGGGGGCCGCGGCCCCGACGTCACGCCACGCCGTCATCGGCTGGTCCCGGGATCTCCGTGCAACTGGTCCACGTCGCCAACCCAAGGCGACACGGCGCCGCGGTCACCGGGGAACACGTCGAGCAGCAGCGGCAGCGCGGCCATCTCCGCCCCGATCGCCGCGGCGGCATGCCGGGGACCGCCGAGGTCGGGCCGGGACCGGGATCTGTCGACGATCACCCGCACCGCCCGTTCGATCCGCTCGGCGTCGCCGTCACCGAGACTGCGACGGTCGGCGGGCCACACCACCGTCCCCGCCCCAGCCCGCTCCACCGCCACGGCATTGACGGGCTGATCGGCGAACATCGGGACCACAACCACCGGCACCCCTCGGGCCAGGGCGCCGAAGGTCGTTCCCGAACCGCCGTGGCACACCACGACCGACGCCGCCTCCAGCGCGTCGGCCTGATCGACCCACTGCTCGACCCGGACGTTGGCGGGGGCCGGTCCCAGCGCGACGGGATCCACGCCACGGCCGGTGGTCAGCAGGACGCGGGCATCGAGGCCCGCTACGGCGTCGAGGAGCACTGCCATCGAGCGGACAGCCGTCGACATGTGCCCGAGGACGGTGCCGAACGTGGCGTACACCAGCGGACGGTCATCGCCCGGCCACCAGTCCGGCAGTGGCTCGGCCGGAACCCACGGCTCCCGGAACCTGATCGTGGTCGGGAACGGCGACGGATCCAGGGACGCGGGAAAGCGGGTCACGTAGGGGGTGGAGCGGACGATGTCGGACAGCCCGACTCGCCACCCCTCGAGAGCTGGGGCCGCTGCGGCGATCGATCCCCACTCGACAGCGGCGAGCGAGATGGCGGCTTGCGCGACCGGAAGGGAGGTCTCCGCCGCCACCACCGCTGAGGCGTACTCGCACGGATCACGGACGATGAGGTCCGGCTCCCACCGAGCGACCGCCTCCCGGAGCGGGTCGAGCATCGCCGCTGTGGCGAGCTGTCCGAAGAGGTCGCGGTTGCCGACGAGCGACGCGGCGGCGGGGTCGAGCTCGAGCAGCTGCTCGCGGAGCGGCTCCAGTTCGGACTCGTGGGGCTCCGTGACCGCTTCGACCCCATGGTCCGGCTGGCGACGCTGCTGACCGGATCGCAGCACGAGGCCGAGGAGATCGTGATGGACGCCTTCGCCCGGATGGCCGCCCGCCCCGCCGGGCTCCGCGACCTCGACGAGCCGGCGGCCTATCTCCGCACGAGCGTCGTCAACGGCGCCCACTCCCGACACCGCCGACTCCGGACCCTGCGATCGGCACCAGCGCATCGACCCTCGCCGCACACCGACACGCAGTTCGACGATCTGTGGGCCCGGCTCGCCACGCTCACCGACGACCAACGTCGCTGCGTCGTCCTTCGCTTCTACGAGGACCTGCCCCTGGCTCAGATCGCGGAGGTGCTCGACATGCCAGTCGGCACGGTCAAGTCGCACCTGCACCGAGCGCTCGGGCGGTTGCGCCCGCTCCTCGATCACGACGGCCACAGGCCCGCCCCACCGGGGATGAGATCCGGGCCGGCCGAGGAGCCCGGCGTCCACGGTGACGACGACGACCACATCGGAGGCGACCGATGACAGACCACCTAGACCCCAGCGAGCTCACGGACCCCCACGACCTCGCCATCACATCGGCCGATGAGGACCGCCTGAGAGCGCTGCTCCACGCGGCGGCCGACGACCTCGAGATCGACCCGGAACATGACGCTCACGGAGCGATCACCCGACCACCGACGCGGTCCCGTCGCACACCCCGGACAGTCGCCGCAGTCGCCGCCGCGGCGATCGCGGTCGTGACGGTCGGCGGGGTGATCTGGGCCGCCGGCGGGGACGACCCCACCGTCGTGGACCCGGCCGGTCCGGGCCACTCCACCCCTACGGTGGCAACCACCGACCTGGGGCCCGACACATGGCGCGATGGGGCGGGCATCTGGCGACTCCCCGACCCCGCGTCAGGCCTCGTCATCGAACAGGCGTTGATGAGCCGGACCGGGGAGCCGCCGTGGCTGGTCGCGCTCGACCCGGGCGGTGACTCCTCACGGTTCGTCGCCGTCTCCCTCCTGTTCGTCGAGCAGTACCAGGATCCCGATCCAGAGACGCTGACGCGGTACTCGACGGTCGACGACGTCGACGTGTCCATGAACGCGTCCGCCGGGGGCGAGGCGGCCGGGCTCGACTGGACCGCGGTCCGAGCCCGGGAGGGTCGCGGTGGCCTCGCCATCATCAGCCACGGGATCGAGGCCGACGAGATCCACGCCTACGCCTCCGACCTGGCGGCGCTGATCGCCCGGGAGCCCGGGACCATAAGCGCCGAGGTTGCGGCCCAGGCCCTGCAAGCCGCGACGCTGCCGTCGGGCCTGACGCCTTCGTGGGCCGAGGCCGATGCAGTCGGGATCCTCGACGGCCGACGATCGACCACCGGCCTGACGCTGGGTGTGACGCGGTCCCTGGGTCCCACGATCCTCGTGGTCATCGACCCGCCTCCGGCGGGTGCGGTCACAGCCCACTGGATCGCCTCGGTGCTGACCTCGCTCGAGCGGAAGGCTACGACGTCGGACCTGCTCGAGCCGACCTCGGAGATCTGGAGCCCCGGCGAGACCGCCAACCGGCTGCAGGGATTCACCGGGGACGGCACGTCGATCACGGTGTCCGGCTCCGCCTCACGGGAGGAGTTGACCGCGGTGCTCCGCAGCCTCCGGGCCACCGACGAGGCGGCCGCTCGTCAGCGTCTGCGCGACGACGGGATCGCCCTCGGCACCGTGGACCCCGCTGTTCCGACCACGACGATGGTCCCCGACGCGATCGCTTCCGACGGTTTGGTCCCCGGTGGCCACACGTCGACCACCGCGCCCGGCCGGCCCTGAGGTCGATCCTGTCGAACTTGTAGCCCACACGCCACCACAGCGACCGGGAGCTACAGGTTCGACACGGACCAGCGAACTTGCAGCCCACACGCCACCACAGCGACCGGGAGCTACAAGTTCGACACGGACCAGCGAACTTGCAGCCCACACGCCACCACAGCGACCGGGAGCTACAAGCTCGCCGGGTCAGGACGTGCCAAACGGGGCTGGCGACTACTCGATGCGCAGGCCGGAGATGGCCCGGCCGATCACGAGCTGCTGGATCTGTTCCGTGCCTTCGAAGATGTCGAAGATCTTCGCGTCGCGGTGCCAGCGCTCGACGGGGTACTCCCGGGTGTAGCCGTAGCCGCCGAGGATCTGGATGGCCCGCTCGGTGACCCACACCGCGGTGCGTCCGGCCATCAGCTTCGACATCGAGCCCTCGGCGTTCTTGTAGCCGCCGCCGTTGCGCGACAGCCAGGCAGCCCGGTGCACCATCAGGCGGGCGGCGTCGATCTGGGTGGCCATGTCGGCCAGCATGAACGCGATCGACTGGTTCATGATGATCGGCTTGCCGAACGCCTGGCGCTCCTGGGCGTACTGCAGGGAATACTCGTAGGCGGCGCGGGCGACGCCGATCGCCTGGGCGCCGACGGCCGGACGGGTGGCCTCGAAGGTGGCCATCGCCGGCTGCTTGCCCGAGCTCACCTGCGGGTTCTTCTGCGCCTCGCGGGCCCGGGCGAGCTTCTCGTCGAGCTTGTCCTTGCCGCCGAGCAGGCAGCTGCCGGGGACCCGGACGTCGTCGAGGACGACCTCGGAGGTGTGGCTGGCCCGGATGCCGTGCTTCTTGTACTTCTGACCCATCGACAACCCGGGCGTGTTCGGCGGGACGATGAAGCTGGCCTGACCCCGACCCTTCAGCTCGGGCTCGACCGCGGCGACCACCACGTGGACGTCCGCGATGCCGCCGTTGGTGATCCACGCCTTGGTGCCGTTGAGCACCCACTCGTCCTTGGCCTCGTCGTAGACGGCCCGGGTGCGCAGCGACGACACGTCGGAACCGGCGTCGGGCTCGGACACGCAGAAGGCGCCGAGCTGCACCTTCTCGGGCGTGCCGTAGCACTGCGGAATCCACTCGAAGACCTGCTCGGGCGTGCCGTTGCCGGCGATGCCCGCGGCGGCCAGACCGGAGCCCATGATCGCCAGGCCGATGCCGGCGTCACCCCAGAACAGCTCCTCGATGGCGATCGGCATGGTGAGGCCGGTCGGGTCCGCCATCATCGCCTGGGCCATGAAGTCGATGCTGTACAGGCCGATGTTGGCGGCCTCCTGCACGATCGGCCAAGGGAACTCCTCGCGCTCGTCCCACTCCTCGGCAGCCGGACGGATCACGTCCTCGGCGAAGTCGTGGACCCACTTCTGGAGTTGGATCTGGTCCTCGTTCAACTCGAGGGAGAAGTTGCCGCTCATGGTGACCGTCCTGTGCTGGGAGACGAGCTGGGAGGTGGCACCGGACCGTCGGGCCCCGGTGGTTACCCATCGGTAGGTTACCGATGGGTAACCGTGCTGGCAACGTCCACGCCGACGATGGCAGGGACGACCGTCAGGCCCGGCGGACGATCGTGCCCGCCGCGGCGTCCTCGACCGTCCACCCCAGCGACACGAGCTCGTCGCGCAGGGCGTCCGCCGTGGCCCAGTCACGCTCGGCCCGCGCCGCGTCGCGGGCCGAGGCCAGCGCAGCGACGTCGTCGGGGACCGGCTCGGCGCTCGGATCCCGCAGGTCCAGACCCAGCGCTCCGAGGATCGCCAGAACTGCCGCGACCAACGGCGCCGCGCCGTCGCGGTCGCCGGCATCGAGCAGCGTGTTGACGCGGGTGACCAGTCCGAAGACCTGAGCCATCGCCTTGGGCGTGCCCAGGTCGTCGTCCATGGCCGCGACGAACGCGGCGATCTGCTCGGGGTCAGGCTCGGCGTCGGGGACGTCCACGCTCCGGCGGGCCATGGCGTCCAGACGGGCCAGCGCAGCCTCGGCCTCCTCGACGGTCCGGGTGGTGACCTCGACCGGCGATCGGTAGTGCGCCTGGAGGACCAGCAGCCGGTAGGCCCGCGGGTCGTGGTCGTCGATCAGGTCGAGCAGGTCGGTGAAGTTGCCGAGCGACTTCGACATCTTCTCGCCGCCGACCTCGACGAAGCCGTTGTGCACCCATCGCCGGGCGAAATTCCGGCCGGTGGCGACGGCCTGGGCCCGCTCGTTCTCGTGGTGCGGGAACGCCAGGTCGATCCCGCCGCCGTGGATGTCGAAGTCCTCACCCAACAGGTCGAGGCTCATCACCACGCACTCGGTGTGCCAGCCCGGACGGCCGTCCCCCCACGGCGCCGGCCAGCTCGGCTCGCCGGCCTTGGCGAACTTCCACAGGGCGAAGTCCGCCGGGTGCCGCTTGTGGCTGCCGCCGACGATCTCGCGCTCTCCCCCACCGGCGACCATGTCCTCCAACGACTGGTGGGCGAGCAGCCCGTAGCCCGCTACCTCGTCGACCGACAGGTAGACGCCGTCCGCGGTGACATACGCCCGGCCCTGGTCGACCAGGTCGGCGACGAAGGCGATCATCTGGGCGACGTAGTCGGTGGCGTGCGGGGCGTGGTCGGGACGCTTCACCCCGATGGCGTCCATCGCCTGCCACCAGACCTGCTCGTAGTGCTCCGTGACCTCGGTCCACGGCCGGCCCTCGCGAGTCGCCCGATCCAGGATCTTGTCGTCGATGTCGGTGATGTTCGACACGTACGTGACGTCGTTTCCGGACCACTCCAGATACCGTCGAAGCACGTCGAACACCAGGGAGAAGCGTCCGTGACCGAGGTGGGGCGGCCCGTAGACCGTGGGCCCGCACACGTACATCGACACCTTCCCCGGCTCCCGGGGGCTGAGGGGGAGGAGCTCCCCCGCGGCGGTGTCGTGCAGTCGGATCATGGCGCTCCACCCTACCGGTGGGCCTCCGCGGCCCTCGCGGTGGCCGGCGCTCCGCTGGTGGCCGTGGCGCTCGCCCTGCTGGCCGGGGCCGGCTCCGTCGGCGTTGCGGTGGCGGCGGCCGCCGGGGCGGCGCTGGCGGTGCCGATCACCGTGCGGACCGTGCTCGCGCCGATGGCACACCGCAGCGTCGACGCGCACCTCGCCGGCGCGGATGCCAGAGCCGACCTCGACGCGCTCCGCCGGACGGTGACGATCAGGGACCGCTTCGACGACGCCGTCGCCGCCGAGGGTGCCGAGGCCGCCGTGCTTCGCCTGCTGGTGAGCGCCGCGCTCGAGGTGACCCCCGACGCGGACGTGTCGCTGCTCCTGTCGTTGCCCGACGAACCCCGGGTGGCGTGGTCGGTCCGTTCGGCCGGGGACCGGCTGCTGCCGGCCGAACCGGTCCCGGGGCGGCCGAGCTGCGTGGCGTTGGCCACCGGTCGCACCGCGGTGGCGCCGTCGTCGACGGAGATGGGCGCATGCGGCCATCTCCGCGAATCCGCAGACGGCGTGCACGATCTCGGCGACGGGCACGATCCCGGTGATGGGCACGACTCCGATGACGGGGGTGAGCCCGGCGACGGGGACGGCGTCGGGTCAGCGGCGGAGGAGCCGTCGTGGGAACCGACCGAGGTCGCCGCGCTCTGCCTGCCGTTGGTGATCGGCGAGCGGAACCTGGGGGTGCTGTGCGTGACCACTGCTCCCGGCGAGCTCCCCGACCGCGACCGTCAGGCCACCCTCGAGCACGTGGTCCACGTGGGCAGCGCTCGGCTCGAATCGCTGCGTCAGCGTCGCGGCCCGTCCACCCCCGGTCCCACCGACCCCGTCACCGGCCTTCCCACCGAGGTCGCCCTGCGGGCCCGGGCCGGCGAGCTCACCCGCTCGCACCAGCCGTGGTGCCTTGCGGTCCTGCGCGTCGACGGAGCCGACGAGTTCCGCAACCTCCACGGTCCCCACACATGGGATGACGCCATGCGCCTGATCGCCGACACCACCTCGACCACCCTCCGCCCCGACGACGTCGTGGTGCGCCTCGACGGCGAGCGGGTGGCCGCCGTGCTGTCGGGCTGCAGCACCGCCCAAGCCGCCGCCGCGCTGGAACGAGCCCGGGAGTCACTGGTGCTGGCCCACACCATGGCGGGCATCGAGCACTTCACCTGCTCGGTCGGGTTGGTCGACGGCACCCGGACGACCTCGATCGACGACGGGATCCGCCTGGCCGACGCCGCCGGCCACGCCGCGCTGCTGCAGGGTGGCAACCGGGTCGTGGTCGCCGACGCGTCGATCATCTGACCTGACGGCCGGGCCGGCCGGGCCGGATTTCTGAGGTCGGGATTGTGACAAGGGTTGTGAGTGAGGACCCCTATATCAGGAGGTCGGCGGGGGGGCGGCCGTCGACGATGCGCTGCACCCGGTCGAGGGCGCCGAGCGCGACCTCGGGCTGGGGCAGCACCCAGAACCGGCCGGTGCTCACCGCCTCGACGATCGCGTCGGCCACCGTCTGCGGCTCGGCGCCGGAGTCCACCCCCCGGCGGACCGTCTCGTCGATCTGACGGGCCACCGCTGCGGTCGACCCGTCTCCCGCGCTCCCCTCGCAGGCGGCGACGTCGGCCGCTCCGGCGGCGTCGGCGACGGCGAGCGAGTTGGCGTTGATCGGCGTGGCGATGTTGCCCGGGCACACCACCGACGCCCGCACCCCGGGCGCGGCCCGGGCCAGCTCGTGGCGCACCGACTCCATCAGCCCGACCACCGCGTGCTTCGACGACACGTACGGCGCCAGCCCCGGCGTGGCCACCAACCCCGCCCCCGACGCCACCGCCAGCACGTGTCCCAGGCCGCGACGCACCATCGGCGGCAGCGCGGCGCGCACGCCGTGCACCACCCCCCAGTAGTTGGTGCGCACCTGGAGCTCCCACTGCTCGAGCGGGACCTCCCAGCTGAGGCCGGTCAGCGCGACCCCCGCGTTCTGCACCGACACGGTCACCCCGCCCAGGTCCTCGGCCGCGGTGACCAGCGCGGCGTGATGGGTCGGGTCGCCCACGTCGCCCACGCCGGTGATGACGGTGACCGACGGGGGCAGCGAGGCGGCGACGGCCTCCAGCGCGGAGCGGTCGCGGTCGGCGAGCACCAAGGACGTGCCGGCGGCGGCCAGCGACCGCGCCACCGCTGCGCCGATGCCTCCGCCGGCACCGGTCACGATGGCGACGCCGTCGAGCGACGGACTGGGCATGTGGCGACCTCCCCCTTCGGCCTCCGCGGACCCGTACCGGTCCCCGGATCGCCTTCGGACGCTAGTGCCGAGGGCCGGTAGCGTGAGCCGCCGTATGCCCGCCTCTCCCCCGCCCTCCGCCGCCGACCCCTCCGCCGGGACCCCCACCGCCGGCTCGCGACCCCCGGTCCGTCGTGGCACCCGGGCGGTCCCCGACAAGCCGGGCGTCGACGGCCTCGAGGCCAAGTGGTCCGAACAGTGGGAGGCCGACGGCACCTACTCCTTCGACCGCACTGCGGACCGCGACCGGGTGTTCTCGATCGACACGCCGCCGCCGACGGTGTCGGGATCGCTGCACGTCGGCCACGTCTTCAGCTACACCCACACCGACGTCGTCGCCCGGTTCCAGCGCATGCGGGGCAAGGCGGTCTTCTACCCGATGGGCTGGGACGACAACGGCCTTCCCACCGAGCGGCGGGTCGAGAACTACTACGGCGTCGTGTGCGACCCGTCGGTCCCCGTCGGCATGCCCGAACTGGCCGATCCGCCGCCGACCAAGCGCCAGGACTTCACCCGCGTCAGCCGGCCCGACTTCATCGAGTTGTGCGAACGCCTGCTCGTCGTCGACGAAGAGGCGTTCGAGGCGCTGTTCCGCACCCTCGGGTTGTCGGTCGACTGGTCCTACACCTACGCCACCATCGACGAGGCCAGCCGCCGGACCTCGCAGCTCGCCTTCCTGCACGACCTCGCCCGCGGCGACGCCTACTCCCAGGAGGCGCCGTCGCTGTGGGACGTCACGTTCCAGACCGCGGTCGCGCAGGCCGAGCTCGAGGACCGCGACCGCCCCGGCGCCTACCACCAGCTCGCCTTCGCCCTCACCGGCGGGGCGACGACCGCCGACGGCAGCGCCGACGTCGTCATCGACACCACCCGGCCCGAGCTGGTCGTCTCGTGCGTGGCGCTGGTCGCCCACCCCGACGACGAGCGCTACCAGCCGCTGTTCGGCCGCACGGTCACCACCCCGGTGTTCGGCGTCGAGGTGCCGATCGTCGCCCACCCACTGGCCGAGCCCGACAAGGGCACCGGCATCGCCATGATCTGCACGTTCGGCGACCTCACCGACGTGATCTGGTGGCGGGAGCTCGACCTGCCGACCCGGGCCGTCATCGGCCGCGACGGACGGTTCGCCGCCGAGGCCCCCGACTGGCTCGACACCGCTGACGCGCAGGAGCGCTACGGCCGCATCGCCCGCAAGGCCGCGGGCGGGGCGCGGGAGCAGATGGTGCAGATGCTCGCCGACGAAGGCCGGCTGCTCGGCGACATCCGCCCGATCCAGCACCCGGTCAAGTTCTACGAGAAGGGCGACAAGCCGCTCGAGATCGTCACCAGCCGCCAGTGGTACATCCGCAACGGCGGCCGCTCCGAGGACCGTCGCCGCGAGCTGATCGACCGGGGCGGCGAGCTCGACTGGGTGCCCGGCTACATGCGGCACCGCTTCGACAACTGGGTCGGCGGCCTGGCCGGTGACTGGCTGATCTCCCGCCAGCGGTTCTTCGGCGTGCCGTTCCCGCTGTGGTACCGGCTCGACGACGAGGGCAACCCCGACCACGACCACCCGATCGTCCCCGACGAGGCGTCGCTGCCGGTCGACCCGCTGGCCGAGGCCGCCCCCGGCTACTCCGAGGACCAGCGCGGAGTTCCCGGCGGGTTCATCGGCGACCCCGACGTCATGGACACCTGGGCGACGTCGTCGCTGACGCCGCAGATCGGCTGCCGCTGGGTCGACGACCCCGACCTGTTCGCCCGCACGTTCCCGATGGACCTGCGGCCCCAGGCCCACGACATCATCCGCACCTGGCTGTTCTCGACCGTGCTGCGCTCCGACCTGGAGTTCGACTCGCTGCCGTGGGCGCACACCGCCCTGTCGGGGTGGATCCTGGATCCGGACCGCAAGAAGATGTCCAAGTCCAAGGGCAACGTGGTCACGCCGCTCGGGCTGCTGGAGCAGTACGGCTCCGACGGCGTGCGCTACTGGGCGGCCAGCGCCCGTCCCGGCACCGACACCGCCTTCGACGAGGCGCAGATGAAGGTCGGCCGCCGCCTGGCGATCAAGCTGCTCAACGCCAGCCGCTTCGCCTTGTCCTTCGGCGAGGTCCCCGCCGGCACCCCGGTCACCGAGGCGCTCGACCGGGCGATGCTCGCCGAGCTCGCCGACCTGGTCGACGACGCCACCACCGCACTGGAGGCCTTCGACTACGCCCGGGCGTTGGAGCGCACCGAGACGTTCTTCTGGCGCTTCTGCGACGACTACCTCGAACTGGTGAAGGGCCGCGCCTACGGCGAGGACGACGGATCCGGACCGGCCGGTGGCGGTGGCGGTGGGACAGCGCCGAGCGCGGCGACGGCCTCGGCCCGGGCCGCGTTGGCCGAGGCGCTGTCGGTGCTGCACCGGCTGCTGGCGCCCGTGCTCGTCTACACCTGCGAGGAGGCCTGGTCGTGGTGGATGGAGGGCTCGGTGCATACCGCCGAGTGGCCCGCCGCCGCACCGCTGCGAGCCCGGGCCGTCGACGGTCGACGCGACGCCCTGGCGGTCGCCGCGTCGGTCCTGTCGGATCTGCGGGGCGCCAAGTCGGCGGCCAAGGTGTCGATGCGGACCCCGATCGAACGCGCCGTCGTCACCGACACCGCCGAGCGGATCGCGCTGCTGCGCACCGTCGCCGTCGACGTCGCGGACGCCGGCAAGGTGACCGACCTCGTCCTGGTCGAGGGCGACACCTTCGCCGTCGAGGTCACCTTGTCCGACCCCGACGCCTGATCCCCCTCCCTTACACCCCTCCACCCCGTTCTGTTCGTTGTTTCACAACGTCGACGTTGTGAAACAACGAACAGAACGGGTCTGGGGCGGCGGGGTCTGGGTCAGCGGACGTGGTGGTGGTTCTTCACCCGACCCTGGCGGAGGTCGACCATGCGCACCAGCACGTTGTAGAAGTGCTCGGGGTCCGACACGTCGGCCATCGCCCGGAACGCCGAGCGCTCGTTGGCCGACTCGATGCGGATCGTCGCGGTGCCGGTGAGCCACTGCAGGAACGACTCACTGCGGCTGACGTCGGTGATCTTGCCCCAGGGGATGAACTCCATCCGCCGGTGCAGCACGCCGGTGATTCGCAGCACCCGCAGGTCGGTGATCACGTAGCGGGTGAAGCGCTTGCGGTTCCAGTCGAAGGTCAACCACGCGCCCACCACCGCCAGCACCCCGACGCCGAGGGTGATCGTGACGTCGGAACCGACCGTGGCGAGCACCAGGAACGCCGCGACGCCGAGCAGCAGCCACACCGTCTGGTCGACCAGCCAGCTCCTGAACGAGCGCGTGGCGTCGAGCTTCACCTCCTCGTCGCGGAGCAGGTAGTCCTCGACGATGGCGTCCGGGTTCCAGCGCCGGGGCACGGGCCGGGAGACCTCAGGACTTCCCGAAGCTGCCCAGGAACTCGGCCACCTTCGACAGGACCTCCTGCAGGAAGGTCCCGACGTTGCCGAGGATGTGGGTGACATCGGCGGCCGCGGTCGCGGGGCTGCGCCAGATGGCCAGGATGAGGAAGCCGACAGCGAGCGCCATCAGCGGTTGCGCCACCTTCTTCATGAGCTCCTCCGAGCGGGTCGTGGGCGGGCGGGTCGGGCGTGGAAGGGGTCCACGAGTTGACCGTGTCCGCGCCGCGGCGCGGAAGGAGCTCCGTCCGCCGACGACGGTAGTGAGCGGCGGGTCGACCGGGGTGGATGGTCGGCTCAGGTAGACGACGACGGACCGGCCTCGCCGGTTCCGGTGTCGCCGGTTCCGGTGCCACCCGGACCTCCCGGGCCGCCGGGCCAGGCCGCGGCGGCCGGCCCGCCCGCGTAGGGAGCGGACAGCGAGATGCCCGCCGCGTCGAAGGCCTGCAGCACCCTCAGCCGGTACTCCCGCTCGACGGGGAACTGCTCGCCGGGCGCGGTGTCGATGACGACCCGCAACGTGATCCCCAGCGGGTCGATGCGCTGCACGCCCAGGACGTTCGGCGACGAGGTGACCAGACCGGACCACGCCTCGTCGAGCAGCATCCGCTCGCCGACCTCACCGAGGATCTCCCGGGCGCGCTCCAGATCGGCGTCCGGGGTCACCGCCACGTCGACGACCGCCCGCGACCAGCTCTGGCTCTTGTTGCCCACCCGGAGGATCTCGCCGTTGGCGACGTGCCAGACCGTCCCGTTGATGTCGCGCAACCGCGTCGATCGCAGCGTGACCCGCTCGACGGTGCCGACCGCCGGCGCTCCGGCGTCGATCGTGTCGCCGACGCCGTAGCGGTCCTCGACCAGGATGAACCAGCCGGCGAGGACGTCGCGCACCAGGTTCTGGGCACCAAAGCCCAGGGCGACGCCGAGCACGCCGGCGGACGCCACGATCGCGGCCAGGCTCACGCCGAGAACCGCCAGGATCCACGCCGCGGCGACCACGTCCACCACGGCGGTGGCCATCGACCGGGTGATGGTGGACATGGTGGCGGCGCGGGCGACCGCCCGACCGTCGACCTCGCGGGTCCGCAGCCCGTCGGGCATGTAGCCGCCCAGACGGTCCGCGTTCTCGGCCATCCGTCGGCCGGTGCGGGCGATCATCGACCGCAGCAACCGGTTGGCGAGGTAGGCGAGCGCCAGGATCCCGGCGATCTGCAGCGGCTTCTCCGACAACCACCCGATCACGCGGGCGATCGTCTCGTTGCCGGTGGCCTCCCACACCGGATCGCACGCCCAGCCCGTGTCGGAGCAGAAGGGGGGTTCAGCCACCACCCGATCGTAGGGCAGTAGGATTTGCGGCCATGCTCGGACGCAAGCGGCGCATCCAGGCGGCCACCGACGCCGTCCGCCACGGCTACGACAGGGCCCTCGTCGATGCGGGCGTGGTCCTGTTCCAGCAGATCGCACCGGGCGTCGACGGGCACTACGTGTCGAGTTCGATCGCGACCGCTCTCGGGTGGGACGCCACCGCGTTCCGCGAGGCCGGGACCCTGCGCCGCCTTGTGCACCCCGACGACTTGGCGCGGTTCCGCTCGGTCGCCCCGCCCGACGACGGGGGCGACGGGCCGACCAGCACCACGATCGACCTGCGCGGCGGCACCGACGTCTCGCTCAGCTCGCCGGCCACGCTCCCGTCGACGGGTCCGGCACCGGCCGACGCAGCACCCGACGAACCGGTCGTCAGGTTCCTCACCGCGGCCGGCGACTACCGACCGATGCTGGTGCGCATGGTGCGGCCCCGGCCCGGCGAACCGCTCCGGGGCACCCTGATCGACGTCGCCGCCGGCGACGACCTGCGCCAACGGGCCCGGCGTCTGGCCGAGGTCGTCGAGGTGTCGCACCACGGGTTCCTGCTGTTCGAGCTGGCGGACCAGGACGACCCGACCTCGCTGGTGTTCCGGGCCGCCAACGGAGCCGCCCGATCGCTGTTCGAGCTCGACGCCTCGGTGCTCGACGGTGGCCGGCTCGACGCCGTGTTCGGCGGGCCGAGCGCCCGGCTGCTGCAGTCCGCGCTCTACGACGTCGCCCACACCGGCGAGTCGCTCACCGCCGAACGCCTGAGCTTCCCCGAGGTCCCCGACACCGTCGTCGACCTCCGCATCGACCGGCTCGTCGACGGCGCGCTCGGCGTCACCGTCGACGACGTCACCCGCACCGTCGACGTCGAGGAGCGGCTGCGCCACCAGGCCAGCCACGACCACCTCACCGGGCTCCCCAACCGGGGCGCCCTCGAGGACCTGCTGTCGTTGGCTGCGGCCGCCCTCGGTCCCGGCGAGCACCGGGCGGTGATCCTGGTCGGGATCGACGGGCTCGACGACCTCAACCGGGAGCTCGGCCAGCGCAACGGCGACCGCATCCTGACCGAGCTCGCCCGTCGCCTCGCCCAGGACGTGCCGGGTGTGGACTCCGTCGCCCGCATCGGTGGCGGCGAGTTCGTCGCGGTGAGCACGATCCACCCCGACCGGGACTCGGCGCTGGACCGGGCCCGACTGGTGCGCGACGCGCTCGACCGTCCGCTCGACGTCGACGGCGACCTGCGCCACGTCGCGTGCACGGTCGGGGCGGCCGTGGCCCCCGAGCACGGCCTCGACCCCGGCACCCTGCTGCAGGCCGCCGACGGGGCCCTGCGCCACGCCCGCTCATCCGCCGACCCGCTGGCGGTGTTCGACCCCGCGGAGGAGCGAACGACCATGCGCCGGGTCGGGCTGCTCACCGAGCTGCGCCGCGGTCTGGCCAACCAGGAGCTCGAGCTGCGCTACCAGCCGGTCGTCGACCTGCGCACCGGCCGGGTCACCAAGGTCGAGGCGCTGCTGCACCGCCAGCGCGTCGCCCACGGCGCCCACCTGTCGGCCGAGCTGCTGGAGCTGGCCGAGCGGTCCGGGCTCGTCGAGCCGCTGACCCGGTGGGTGATCGGCGAGTCGGCCCGGGCCGCCGAACGCATCGGCCGCGACCGCGACGCCATCACCGTCAGCACCAACCTCTCGATGCGCAGCCTGCGCGAAGACAGCCTGCTGTCGTTCCTCGACCTGTTGCTCGCATCCGGCGAGCTGCCCGCCGGGGTGCTCGAGGTCGAGCTCGCCGAGAGCGATCTGACCGAAGACCTGGACCGGGCCCGGACCGTCATCGAGCACCTCCGCGGACTCGGCCTGGGGGTGGTGGTCGACGACTTCGGAACCGGGTTCATGTCGATCGACGCGCTGAAGTCGCTGCCCGTCACCGGCATCAAGATCGACCGCGGCTACACCACGGCGATCGCGTCGGTACCCACCGACGCCGAGTCGGTCGACTGGGCGATCGGCGTGACGCACTCGATGGGCCTGCCGGTCACCGCGGACGGCGTGGCCGACGTGCGGTCGCTGGAGATGCTGCACGACATGGGCTGCGACCTGGCCCAGGGCCTGCACCTGTCCGAGCCGGTCAGCTTCGAGGCCCTGCCCGGGCGCGTCGCCGAGCTGGAGCAGGCGATGCTCGGCTGGGTCGGCACCAGCACCCAGCCGGCCTGACCGGGCCGCCGCGGCGCCGAACCGCCGAACGGCCGAACGGCCGGACCGCGTCGGCGGTCTACGACGTGGCGGCGACCGCGGTGTCGGTCGCCCAGCGGTAGTCGGCCTTGCCGTTCGGGCCCCGCCGGATCCGCTCGACGACCACCAGATGCTTGGGGCACTTGTAGCCGGCCAGGTGCTCCTTGGTCGACGCGACGATCTCGGCGCGCAGCTCCTCGGAGTCCTCGGCACCACCCACCAGCTCGACCACCCCCGTCACGGCCTGTCCCCAGCGGTCATCGGGGAGTCCGACCACGTTGGCGTCGTGCACCGACGGGTGCAGCTTCAGCGCCTCCTCCACCTCCTCCGGGTAGACCTTCTCGCCCGCCGTGTTGATGCACACCGACCCACGGCCCAACAGGGTGATCGCTCCGTCGGCCTCGACGGTGGCGAAGTCGCCGGGCACCGACCACACCCGACCGGCGAAGGTCCGGAAGGTGGCCTCGGTCTTGGCCGCGTCCTTGTAGTAGCCGATCGGGATCGGACCGCCGACGGCCAGCACGCCGACCTGACCGGAGCCGGGTTCGACCTCGACCCCGTCGTCGGTGAAGACCCGGGCGTGCTCGCCCAGGCGGAACGCGGCGGTGCCGGCGGAGGACCCCCGACGGCTGACCGAGGTACCGAACCCGGTCCCCTCCGAGGAGCCGAGCAGGTCGGCGAGGATGGCGTCGGTCCAACCCAACAGGGCGTCCTTGACCGGCCGCGACCAGATGACGCCGGAGCTGACGATCATCCGCAGCGACGACAGGTCGTAGGGCCGCCCGGCGGCATCCGCGGCCTCGAGGGCGTCGACGATCGGCTTGGCGAACGCGTCGCCGACGATCGTCAGCTGGGTGATGCGCCGCTCCTGCACGGTCCGGCACAGCTCGTCCGCGTCGAAGGAACGTCCGCTCAGCGTCGTGACGCAGCCGCCCGAGAGCAGCACGCCGTTGGCGGCGATGCCCGAGGTGCCGTGCATGAGCGGCGCGGCGGCCAGCAGGCGGATCGCCCGACCGGTGTCGTGGAAGGTCCGGGCTGCCGCCGCGAACCCCTCGGCGGTGGAGGGGACCTCGGAGCGGATCACCCGGAACGTCGCGGCCGACGTGCCGATCAGGCTCCGGTGCGGCCACATCACGCCCTTGGGCATGCCGGTGGTGCCGCCGGTGTAGAGGAACCACAGGTCATCGGCGGAGCGGGCGATGCGGGCCATCGGTTCGGCGGCGGCCACGGCTGAGTCGTAGTCGTCGACGCCGGCGGCCAGGTCCCACGGGGCCGAGGACCCGTCGGGGACGGGGTGCTCGTCGGTGGCTCCGACCACCAGCACGGTGCGAACCGCCGGGAGCTGGCCGAGCACGGCCCCGAGCCGGTCGACGAGCTCGGCCGACACGACGACCGCGGCAGCGTCGGAGTTGTCGAGCAGGTAGGCGAGCTCGGCCTCGAGGTAGCGGTAGTTGACGTTGACCGGCACGCAGCGGGCCTTGAACGCCCCGAAGGTGGCCTCGAGGTACTCGGTGCCGTTGTGCAGGTAGAACGCGACCTTGTCGTCGGGGCCCAGGCCGGCGGCGACCAGGTGCCCGGCCACCCGGGCGGCGCGCGACTCGAAGTCGGCCCAGCTGCGCACGACGTCGCCGTGGATCAGGGCGTCGGCGTCGGGGATCTCGTCCGCGATCGCCTCCCACGCCGTCGCGATGTCGATCTCCGGCATCGCGATCGTCGGACCGGTCTCGGTCGCGCGACCGTCGGCGTGGTTCATGACAGCATGCTCCGGTCCCCCCGGGTCGAGAGGAGTCCACCATGCCCGTGACCGAGGTCCGTTCGCCAGCCGAGGCCGCCGCCCTGATCCGCCCCGCGGACACCGTGGCCATCGGGCTGGGACCGGCGCACCCGACCGCGCTGCTGCACGCGCTCGGAACCCGCGACGACTGGGTGCGCCTCGAGATGTTCGGCGCGCTGCTCACCGACCTCTACGAGGTGTTCACCCGGCCGGGGGTCCGGCTACGGAGCGGGTTCTTCGGTCCGGCCGAGCGGTTCCTGCGCGACAGCGGGGCGAACGTCGAGTACGTCCCGGCCGACTTCCGGCGCTTCGCCCCGATCATCGAACGGCTCCGACCACGGGTCATGGCCACCGCGGCCGCACCGCCCGACGCGGACGGCTTCGTGAGCCTGTCGCTCCACGCCGGCGCCACCGTCGAGGCGCTGCACGCCACCGGCGCTGACCCCGACCGGGTGCTGATCGTCGAGGTCTCGCCCAACTACCCCCGCACGTTCGGCCTCGACCCGCACCACCACCGACTCCACCTCGACGAGATCGACGTGCTGGTCGAGTCGGACGGCGCGCCGGTCGACCTGGCCGATGCGCCGGGCACCGACGTCGACCGGGCTATCGCCGAGACCGCCATGCGCTTCATCGGTGACGGAGCGACGTTGCAGACCGGCATCGGTGCGGTCCCGTCGCTCATCGCCACCGCGCTGGCCGAGGGTCCCGGCAGCGGTTACGGGATCCACTCCGAGATGTTCACCACCGGCCTGATGCGCCTGCACCGGGCCGGCAAGGTCACCAACGAGAACAAGGGGACGTACCCGGGCGTGTCGATCACCACGTTCGCGGCCGGGACCCGGGAGCTCTACGACTGGCTCGACGGCAACGACGCGGTGCGGTTCCTGCCGGTGCACGTGGTCAACGACGCCCGGGTGATCGCGGCCAACGACCACTTCGTGTCGATCAACGGCGCCACCGCCATCGACCTGCACGGTCAGGTCGCGGCGGACACCATCCGGGGACAGCAGCACTCCGGCACCGGCGGCCACGAGGACTTCCTGGCCGGAGCGGGCCTGCAGGCCGACGACCGATCGCTGCTGTGCCTTCGCTCCAGCGTGGTCATCGACGGCGAACGGGTGTCGAGGGTCCGCGTCGACGTCGGCCCCGACATGCTGGTCACCACCCCCCGCCACCAGGTCGACGTGGTCATCACCGAGCACGGCGCGGCGGAGCTCTCGGGCCACACCGTGCGCGAGCGGGCGTTCGCGTTGGCGGCGATCGCCCACCCGGACTTCCGCGACGAGCTGAACGAGGCCGCCGACCGCATGGCCTGACACTCTCCCCTCCCGCCGAACCCCCTCCCCGACCGTTCTGTAGTGCGAGATCCAGGCGTTCGCCTGTATCTCGCACTACAGAACGGGAAGTCGGCAGAACGGGGGTCAGCCGGTGGCCAGGCGGGCCAGCGCGGCGGGGTCCTCGCGGCGGGCGTCGAAGAACCGCAACCACACCGCCAGCCGGTGGGACCCGGCCCGCAGCCGGTGAGCCTCAGCCGTGTCCGGCCCGCACGACCCGGTCCCCAGACCCCGCTGGCCGACGTCGAGCGCCAGGTGGGTGAGCGCACGGTCGTGCGGGAGCTCGTCGGTGTGGGTGGCGGCGAACAGGTCCGCGTCGGAGTGGTGCCGGGCCGAGAAGCCCAGGTCGCCGTCGGCGACGACCAGCAACCCCGTGCGCGGACCCCGGCCCCGTGCCGTCTCGCGCAGCGCCAACCAACGCAGTCCGGTGTGGAAACCGTGCTCCTGGGGGAACACGTACGGCACGTACTGCTCGGCGACCGACGATCGCCACCGGCCGACGGTCACAGACCCCCGACGGTCCGAGTACGACTCGTGGGGCCCGTCGCCGTACCACTCGAGGTCGTCGAACGAGCCGGGCAGGACCGTCGTGATGCCGATCCGGGGCACGTCGGCGAGCTCGGGCGGCAGCGAGAAGGTCACCGCCAGGTGCACCCACCCGTCGCCGGCGCCGACCAGCTCCCGCATCCGCACCGCGACCGCCGGTGCGGCGCCGTTCGGGACCAGCTCCCCTGTCGAGGTGACCACCTGCGCGCCTGACCGGCTCCGGGTCCGGATCGGGCCGGGCCGCCACGACGCGTCGAGGACCCCGAGCGAGTCCCAGCGCGCCAGTCGCTCGGAGAACTCCCGCATCCAGCTGAGCTGGATGGCGTCGTTGTCGGTGAGGGCCCGGCTGAGCGTCGGCGTCCAGACCAGGTCGACCGGCGGTTCGGACCGGACGTCGGTCCCGGCGTTCAGCTGGCGTCGACGCGACCGGGTCGCTCCCGACGCGGAGACGGAGCCGACCGCCCGGGTCGGCACCTCGAACTGCTCGGTGGCCACGACGTGACCGGCCCGCGCCCACGGCGTGGCGCGCCGCAGGTGCCATCGCAGCGTCACGAACGCCTCGGCGGCGTCGACCGGCAGCGAACGCGGCAGCGGGATCCGAACGGTGCGGGAGCGTCCGGGACCGATGGGCTCGACGGCCAGCTCCCCACGGCGGGCGACGGTGCCGTCGAGCAGCAGCTCCCAGCGGGCCACGAGCCCGGATGTGTCGGTGAAGTGCGCCACGTTGGTGAGCCGAACCCGACCGCGGGCGGCGTCGAGGACCTCGAGGTGCACCGGGCGTCCGACGTGGGCGACCTCGGCCATCGCCGGGTGCGGGACCCGATCGGCGCCGACGAGGCCGTCGCAGACGAAGTTGCCGTCGTGGGGGGTGTCGCCGAAGTCGCCGCCGTAGCCGAACACCGGAGCCCGCTCGGGCGCGTCCGACCCGCCGGCCCCCGGGAGGGGTACCGACCGGCCCGGCAACGGGATCCCGTGGTCGACCCACTCCCAGATGAAGCCGCCCTGCAGCCCGGGCGTGGCCCGGAACGCGTCCCAGTAGTCGGTGAGGCCGCCGTTGGAGTTGCCCATGGCGTGGGAGTACTCGCACAGGATGAGCGGGCGGGGGTCGTCTCCGGCCCGGCCCGCCCGGGCGACGATGTCGTCGATGGCGGGGTACATCGGACAGACGATGTCGCTCACCGGAGCCTCGGCGTCGAGGTCGCGAATGAACGGCCCCTCGTACTGCACCGGTCGGGACGGGTCGTGGCGGCGGACGAACGCGGCGGCCGCGTCGTGCGGTGCTCCGTAGCCGGACTCGTTGCCGAGCGACCACACGATGATGCTCGGGTGGTTCAGGTCCCGGCGCACCATCCGCTCGACCCGCTCGACGATCGTCGCCGCGTAACGGGGGTCGTGGACGAGCGACTCCTGACGGCCGTGGGACTCGATGTCGGCCTCGTCGACCACGTACAGGCCGAGCTCGTCGCACAGCTCCGCGAAGTGCTCGTCGTGGGGGTAGTGCGAGGCCCGCACCGCGTTGATGTTGTGGGCCTTCATCAACTCCAGGTCGCGACGGGTCAGATCGCGGCTCACCGCCCGGCCGCGGCGCGGGTCGTGCTCGTGGTGGTTGACGCCGTGGATCATCACCGGTTCGCCGTTGACCAGCAGTTGCCGGTCACGCACCTCGACCGAGCGGAAGCCGGTCTGCTGCGCGGTGACCTCGACGACGTCGCCGTGGCCGTCGCGCAGCACGACGACGGCCCGGTACCGCTGCGGATCCTCCGCCGACCAGGGCGAGATCCCCGGCACCCGGACAGCTGCCTCGACGTGACCCGGCCTGACGAACATGGCCGACACCAGGCGGGTGACCTCGGCGGTGTCGTTCCAGCGGGGGACCTCGATCGGCCCGGTCGTGGCCAGGCGGCGGCCCCGCAGGGTCTCGACGTGGACCTCGACGGTGCCCGGTCCCGGATCCTCCACACCATCCCGCGCACGGGTTCCGGCGACGGGGACCGACGTCATCGGACCGTCGACGTCGACGCGCACCGCCAGCGTGCCGACCGCGCCGCCGTCCCCTCCGCTTTCCCCTCCGCCGTCCAGGCCGGGGACGAGCTCGACGCGGGCCAGGTGGTCCGGGGCGGTGGAGTGCAGGGTGACACTGCGCTGGAGGCCGCCGTGCCACCACTGGTCCTGGTCCTCGACCCACGTCTGTGCCGAGAAGCGCACGACGGCCAGGGCGATCGTGGCGCGCCGACCCGCCCGCACGTGAGAGGTGATGTCGAACTCGCTGGGCAGGCGGCTGTCGGTGCCCAGGCCGACCGCGACGCCGTCGACGAAGGCGACGACCACCGACTCGGCCGCGCCCACCCGCAGGACGACCCGTCGGCCCCGCCACTCCCTCGGGACGGTCACCGTCGTCGCGTACACGCCGGTCGGGTTGGCCTCGGGCACCTCGGGAAGGTCGCCGGGGAACGGCATGACGACGTTGGTGTAGTGCGGCGACGAGAAGCCCTGCAGCGTCCACGCGCCCGGCACCGTCATGTGCGACGGGCCGACACCGTGGTCGGGGTCCGGGCCCCGCAGCGACTCGGCGGTCACGTCCTCGGGTCGGTCGAAGCCGGTGAAGCCCCACTTGCCGTCGAGCGACCGCCACCACGGGCTGACCCCGGGGTCATGGGAGCGGGCGCCGGCGACGTCCGCGAAGGGAACCAGCGGCGGCCGCGCCGGCAGGCGGTTCCACGACGTCAGCTGGGGGTCTCGCCACCACTCGGGTCGCAGGACCGGCTGGGGCGACGACGTCTCCGGGGCCACGGTCAGCTCTCCCGGGTTCGCAGCACCCGCAATGCCTCGTCCGCGTGCAGGTCCATGTTGAGCTCCGAGGAGATGGCGGCGAGGATCCGCCGGTCGGTGTCGATCACGAAGGTGGACCGCTTGTTCATCAGCGCCAGCGGTCGCTTCACCCCGAACTCGGCGGCGACGGTGCGCGACGGATCCGACAGGAGGGGGAAGCCGAGGGTGTTGCGCTCGTCGAAGCGGGCCTGACGATCGACGTCATCGGCGGAGATCCCGACACGCTGGGCGCCCACCGCCTCGAACTCGGCGGCCAGGTCCCGGAAGTGACACGACTCGCGGGTGCAGCCCGCCGTCATGGCCCGCGGGTAGAAGAACAGCACCACGGGACCGTCCGCGAGCAGCTCCGACAGACTGCGGTCGACGCCGGCCTGGTCCGACAGGGTGAACTCCGGTGCGATGTCGCCCTGGTCGAGCATTCGGCCTCCTCGGTGGTCGGTCCGGTGGCTACCCGGTGCGGTCCGGTCGGATCAGCACCCGGTGGCGCAACGATGCCACGACCTCGTCGTCGACGCCCGCGTCGCGCAGGTAGCGGACCGCTCCGCCGTGCTCGTCGTCGAGCAGGTCGAGCGTGCTCTCGATGGTGGAGGCCCTCGCCGACCACACCCCGACCGCCAGGTCCGCGTCGGTGGCGGCGCCGTAGGGGTGGCCCAGCACCCGCAGGCGCGCCACCTGCATGACGTTGACCCGCGCCGAGCGGACGTAGTCGGCGACGATCGCCTCGCGGGGGGCACCGAGCGCCCCGAGCAGCAGCACGGTGAGCAGTCCGGTGCGGTCCTTGCCCACCGCGCAGTGGTAGGCGGCGGCGCCGTCGGTCGAGGCGACCAGCTCGACCGCGGCGGCGAAGCGGTCACCGAACGCGCCGAGGATGTCGGCGTAGCGGTGGGCGAGCACCTGCTCGAGCGCGACGCCGTCGATCTCCCACACGTAGGCGGGGTCGACGACCGGCACGTGCTGGACGTCGATCGGCAGGTCGTCGACCACGGTGAAGCTGCCGGACTCGACCCGTTCGGCGTCGTCGCGCAGGTCGAGCACCCGACGCACGCCGTGGTCGTAGAGGGCCCGCACGCTGGCCGGCGAGCAGCGCTGCAGCGCGTCGGCACGGATCAGGGTGCGGGGGGCGATGACGGCACCGTCGGCGGCCGGGGTGCCGCCCAGGTCGCGCAGGTTGACGATCCCGTCACGGGCCAGGCCCGGGCGCAGGTGCGAGTGGGGCAGGTCGACCCCGTTCTGAGCCGGGGCCGGCTCCGGGTTCACGCCAGGCCCGCGACCACGCCGACGCCGTCGCCGGTGACGCGCAGGTCGTCGATGCGCACGCCCAGGGTGTCGGGCGTGCCGTCGTCGCCGGTGGTGCCCAGCGGCACGGGGATCACCGCCGGGAAACGCAGGTTCAGCGGGGCGAACGACGCCAGCCCGCCCACCCGGCGCGACATGTCGTTGATCGCCCCGGTCAGCCCGAACCCGCCGAACAGCGACGGGAGCTCGACCCACGCGGCGCGCAGCGACAGCTCCAGGCGGCCGCCGGTGAGGCGGGGGCGGATGTCGGTGCGCAGCGACATCCGCAGGTCGGGGATGCGCTCGGACAGGATGCGGGTCTGGCGCAGGCGTCCCCTGACCGACTGCTCCCCCAGGTCCACCTCGATCTCGAACGGAAGGGGGCGGGGGCCCAGGGCCAGCGGGATCAGCAGCGCGGCCAGCCGGTGCACCCCGGACTGGGCGACCGACACCGCGACGCGCTTGCCGGCCACCGGCGACGGCGTGGCTCGGCCGATGACGTCCTCGGCGGCGGGCAGGCCGACGGTGAGCAGACCGGAGCCGACGCTCACCTCGGCCCGGCCGACCGCCACGCCGAGGTCGGCGAGGATCGCTCCGACGTCGGAGCCGAGCTCGCTGCCGACCACGCCGACGTGCTCGCCGAGTGACTCCCACAGCTGGGTCCCCATCGAGGCGAACAGCATGTTGAACATCTGGGTCATCGGCATCCACGCAGCCGGGTCGATCCCGTCGGGCGCGGCGGTGTCGTCGGGGACCGACACCCCGATCAGCTCGCCACCGCCGACGTCGAGCCCGGCGCGCACGGTCAGGTCGTCGCGCAGCTCGACCACCGGGTCGACCAGCGCGGCGACCTGGATGGGAATGGGGATCGGCCCCGACGGCAACATGGGAGACACGGGTGCGCTGTCACCCTCGAAGTCGACCGCGGCGACGTCGACCACCCCGGTGGCGTCGACCACCACCCGGGCCCGGCCGCCGTCATCGGCGCGCAGGTCGAAGGTTCCGCCGGTGACGGTGAGCACGACCTTGAGGCGCACGTCGCCCATGGCGGGCAACGCCACGTCGGTGGTCACCGGATCGAGCGAGACCCCCTCCCCGACGGCGAACACCATCAGGTCGTTCAGCATCTCCTCGGTGACCGCGGCGCACAGCGCCCAGCGGCCTGATCCGGCCCGGCCCGACGAGGTGCGGGTCTTCGACGACGTCGTGGTCATGGCGATGTGTCTAGCCGACCGCTCCCCGACGGTCCGCACCGACCGGGAGTCGGCACGGACCGGATCGGCGGGGCCGGCCGGATCGGCGGGGCCGGCGGAACGGATCGAGCGACGTCAGGCCTCGACCAGCAGGCTGCGCATGGAACGCCACGACGGGTGCATGAGCTTGGCCAGCGCCCGGTGCTCGAGCTGGCGGATGCGCTCGCGGGACAGGCCGACCCGTTCGGCGACCTGGGCGACCGACAGCGGTTCGTCATCACCGAACCCGTAGCGCAGACCGATGATCTCGCGTTCGCGGTCGTCGAGGACCTCGAGGATGCGGTCGAGCTCCTCGGGCAGGAGCCGCCCGGCCATGCCCTCCACCGCGTCGCGGGCGGTCGGGTCCTCGACGAAGTCGCCGAGCTCGGCGCCGTCGTCGCCGACCGGGCCCGACAGCGACACCGGGTCCGAACCGACCCGCAACAGCTCGACGACGCGCTCCTCGGTCAGACCCGCGGCCTCGGCCAGCTCGTCGGGGCGAGGGGCCCGGCCGTGGCTCTGCTCGAGCATGGTCGTCATCTCGCGGAGGCGCAGCAGCTCGTCGTTGGCCCGCGACGGCAGCTTGACCGTGGAGCGGCTCGCCGCGATGCCGCGGGAGATGAACTGGCGGATCCACCACACGGCGTAGGTGGAGAACCGGAACCCCTTCTCGGCGTCGAACTTCTCCACGGCGCGGATCAGGCCGAGGTTGCCCTCCTGGATCAGGTCGAGCAGGGGGACTCCGGACGCCTGGTAGCGCTTGGCGACCGACACGACCAGACGCAGGTTCGAGTTGATGAACAGCTCCGAGGCGTCGCGACCGGCGCGGATGCGGCTGCGGAGGCGGCGACGTTCGGCCGCTGTCAGCGGGTCCGAGGAGTCCCGGGCGCCCCGCTCGTCGAGCTCGGCCTGCGCCCGGGCGCCGTCGGCGATGGTGCGGGCCAGGGCCTTCTCGCCCTGCGGGGTGAGCAGCGGGTGCCGGCCGATCTGCTCGAGGTACATGCCGACGGGGTCGTCGATCCCTGCACCCCGGCGGCGGCGTGTGCGATCGGTGCGGCCGGTGCGGGGCGTCGCCCCGTCGGTGACTGCGGTTGCGGTGCTCACGATCGCTGCAACACCGCGGTGCTCCGGATCATGCCCGATCCGCCCGAAAAGACCGCACGTGCCCGGCGCGAGCACCTCCACGGGGCCGCCGCGGTCAGAATGCCCTCATGGCCGACCCCACCCCGACGCCGCCGAACCCCGACGACCACGACGAGCGGGACCGGACCGCGTCGCCGACCGAGCGACCGACACCGCCCCGCGCTGGCGAGCTGATCACCGCCGCGGTCTACGAGGCCGAGCGCGAGACCGGCGTCCACGAGGAGACCGAGGCCGAGGTCCGCCGCAGCCTCGCCCTGCGGATGGCCCGGATGATCGGCGGCTTCGTGCTGATCGGCATAGGCGCCTCGCTGCTGGTGCTCCCCGGACCGGGCTGGATCATGATCCTCATCGGGTTGTCGCTGCTGCCGTTCGCGTGGGCCGAACGCACGATCCTGGCCATCCGCCGCCGGGTTCCGGGCGTCCCCGAGGACGGCACCATCCCGACCCGGACGTGGGTGGTGATCGGCGTCGTCACCGTCGGGGCGATCGTGATCTCGTTCCTGTTCGGCAGTCGGATCGGCGACTGGATCAGCGGCGCCTGGGAGTCGGTGTTCGGCTGAGAGCCGTCCGGCTGATCCCCATCGGCGACGCCGCTCCCGGTGGGGTCCGCGGATCGCCGACCCGACGCGGGCACCCAGGGCTAGGTTCCCGGGCCATGACGACGTTCCCGCCCGCGGTCCACCACACGCTCTCCGGCGACAACGGCCGCCGCGTCACCGGCACCGACGATCCCGCCGGCACCCCGATCCAGCTCGCGGTGCACGAGCTGGGCGACGGCGGCGACCGTCCGCCGGTGGTGCTGTGCCACGGGTTCCCCGAGCTGGCCTACTCGTGGCGCCACCAGCTGCCGGCGATCGCGGATGCCGGGTTCCGGGCCATCGCCCCCGACCAGCGGGGCTACAACCGCTCGAGCGCACCCGAGGCGATCGACGCCTACGGCCTGGGCCGGCTGTGCGGCGACCTGGCCGACCTGCTCGACGTGCTGGAGATCGACCGGGCCGTGTTCGTCGGCCACGACTGGGGCGGCTTCGTGGTGTGGGCCATGCCGATCCTCTTCCCCGAGCGCTGCGCCGGCGTCGCGGGCGTCTGCACCCCCTACACCCCGTTCCCCGGCACCGAGTTCCTCCGCTCGATGTTCGGCAACGACGAGGACATGTACATGCTGTGGTTCCAGGAGCCCGGCGTCGCCGAAGCCGTGCTGGACCGCGACCCCCGCAAGGTCTTCGAGAAGCTGATGGTCGGCGGGGTCGACACCGCGTCACTCCTGGAGCGGGGCATGGGTCGGGCCGAGGGCATGTCGTTCAACCCGTTCAAGGACCTCGATTCGGTGCCGGTGCTCGCCGAGCGGGTCGCCACCGACGAGGAGATCGACGTGTACGCCGAGGCGTTCGGCCGGACCGGCTTCCGGGGCGGGATCAACTGGTACCGCAACATCGACGCCAACGCCGCCGCCTTCCCCGAGGTCGGCACCCGGCCGCTCGAGTTGCCGACGCTGATGATCTGCTCCGAGTGGGACCCGGCGCTGCCCCCGGCGCTCGCGGCCAACATGCCGAACCTGTGCTCGGACCTGGAGATGGCGACGGTGCCCCGCACCGGCCACTGGGTCCAGCAGGAGGACCCGGAGTCGGTCAACGACCTGCTGGTCGACTGGCTCACCCGCCGCTTCGGCTGACTGCTCGAGCGCGATCAGCCGACGGCGACCGCCCGGGCGAGCAGGGCCCGCAACTGCTCGGTGCGAGCCGGCCAGGTGAATCCCTCGGCCACCCGTCGGGCACCCCGCTCCCCGAGCCGGCGGGCCCGGGCCGGGTCGGCCAGCAGCGCGCCGACGGCGCCGGTGACGGCGCCCAGGTCGGTGCCGTCGACGAGCACCCCGCCGGGGTCGTCGCCCGGGTCGACGCCGCCGACCGCGTCGGGCACCCCGCCGATGTTCCCGGCGACCACCGGGACGCCGACCGCCTGGGCCTGGATGAACACGATCCCGAACGCCTCGACCTCGAAGCCGCCACGACGCTCCCGGCACGGCATGGCGAACACGTCGCCGGCGGCGAAGTGGGCGGGCAGTTCGGCCTCTTCGACGATCCCGGTGAACACGACGTCGTCGGCCACCCCGACCTCGGCAGCGAGGCGTTCGAGCGGCTCCCGGTGCGGACCACCCCCGACGACGAGCAGCGCGGTGCCGGGGACCCGGCGACGAAGCTCGGGCAGGGCCCGGATCAGCTGGTCCTGGCCCTTGCGCTCGACCAGCCGCGACACGCACACCACCACCGGCCGGTCGGCCAGCCCGTATCGGGCCCGGACCGCGGATCCGTCGACGTCGCCGTGGTACTCGGCGGGGTCGACCGCGGGTGGGAGCAGCTCCGAGGGAACCCCGGCTCCGAACGCGGGGGCGAGCAGGTCCCGACACCAGTGCGACACGTAGGTGATCGCACCGGCATCGCGTCCGATCCGGCGAAGCAGCGGGCCACTGCCCGGCATCCGCACCGCCGAGACCTCGAGGCCGTGGGTCCAGCACACGTACGGGACGCCGGTGCGGCGACGCAGGCCGGGGCCCATGAACGCCAGCGGGACCGTCGCCCCGAACACGACCACCTCGGCGTCGAGCGAACGCACCAGCTCGGCGGCGTGACGACGGACCCGTGGGGTGGGCAGCAGCACCGAGGTGGGCTCCCGCACCACCTCGAAGGGGGCGTCACGGTCGTGGCGGCGCCAGTCGCCGTCCGCGGTGTCGCTGCGGGGAGTGGAGCCGTAGAGGGTGACCTGGTCGCCCGTCGCGGCCAGACCGCGGGCCAGCTGGTCGACGTAGTACTGGATGCCCCCGACCTGGGGCGGCAGGTCGTTGGTGACGATCAGGACGCGCACGCGCGCCGGGTCAGCGCACCGCGTCGCGGAAGAACGCGACGGTCTCCGCGAACGCGGCGTCGGCCTGGGTCCGGTCGTACACCTCGGGGCGGTGGTCGTTGAAGAAGGCGTGGTCGACGCCGGGGTGGACCTGCAGCACGGCGTCCTTGCCGTGGGTCTCCACCAGCTCCTGCTCCAACGCCTGGGCCAGAGCCGGTCCGAAGAACCCGTCGTTCTCGGCGTAGTGGCCGTGGACCGGACCCGACAGCCGGGAGTAGTCCGGCGCCGCGCCCTCCCAGGGAATCAGCCCGTAGTAGGGCGCGCACGCGACGACGTCCTGGGGCTCGTTGCAGGCGACGACCAACGCCAGGCCACCCCCCATGCAGAAGCCGATGACGCCCACGCCCTCGCTCGAGGTGGCGTCGCTGCCCTTGAGGTAGGCGATGGCGCCGCGCAGGTCCTTGGCCGCCTGCTCCAGGTTGAGCGCCATCATGAGCTTGCCGGCCTCGTCGGGCTCGGTGGTCGTCTCGCCGTGGTAGAGGTCCGGGGCCAGAGCGGTGAAGCCCTCCGCCGCGAAGCGGTCGACCACCTCCTGGATGTGGGGCACCAGACCCCACCACTCCTGGATCACGAGAACCGCGGGGCCCGATCCGGTGGCCGAGGGGGCGAACCACCCCTGTGCCGTCGAGCCGTTCGAGGGGAATTCCACCAACTGTCCCATGGGCCCGAACCCTACCCGGCCAGGCGGAACAGCTCCGGGGCCACCGGGCAGTCGATCCGTCGGACGGCCTCGGCGGGCTCGACCGGTCCGTCCGGACCCGAGATCCGCTCGACGTGGCCGAGATCGAGCTCCTCCTCGGCGGCGTCGAAGGGGTCGACCGAGGCCGACCACCGCGACACCAGCGCGTCCCACATTCGTTCGGGCAGCAGCCGACCGGTGCCCAGGGCGAGCCACACCGGCGTGCCGGCGCGTGCCGCCACCGATGCGCCGGCCCGGGCGCCCGAGGGCACCAGCGCGGCTCCGGGACCGGCGGCCGACGCCTCGATGACGACCAGGTCGGCCCGGTCGACGGCGACGGCGACCGATCGGGCCGGGACTGCCTCGGCCCGGACGTCGACCCGTTCGAGGTACCCGACGACGTCGTCGGCCACGCCGTCGACGTCGACCACCAGCGGGCGGACGTCGCCCCGACGGGCGAGCGCCCCCAGGGTCAGCTCGGGCACGCCGAAGACGACGACGGTGGCGTCGTCGGGCAGCGCGCTCGCCAGCAGACGGGCGGTCGGGTCCGCCTCGAGGTCGGCCACCGCGGAACGGGCCTCGACCATCGGATCGGGGGCGCAGAGGATGCGTGCGCACAGCCACCACAGCGGCCCGCAGGTCAGCTGGCGGTCGATGATCCGACGGCAGGCCGCGACCATGCCGGCCGGGTCGTCTCGGAAGGCGCCGAGGGCACCGGCCGCCTCCTCGACCAGCAGGTCGGCCGGGGCGCCCTGGGAGCGGGCCACGAAGCGGAGTCGCTCGATGGGGTGCACCCGCCGAACTCTACGCAGCGGCGGGGCCCCATCTGTCGCCCGATGGCCCGGTCGCGCTACCTTTCGGGCCCGATGACGACCGTGTCCGCTGACATCGTGCTGCACCCCATCGGCGGCGAGGAGCGCACCCTGGAGGAGCTCACCTCGCTCTTCCACCTGGTGGTCGTGGCCATCGACCCCTACGAGTACGAGAGCTCCTGGATCCTCGCCACCGCGGGCCGCATCCTGACCGAGTACGAGGAGGCGGACTGCCGGGTGGCCTGGCTGGTGACCGCCCCCGAAGAGGACGCCGTCACGTTCCTCGGACCGTGGGCGGAGCGCATGCTCACGCTGTGCGACCCGAACCGGATCGCCGTCAACGCACTGGGCATCACCGAGATCCCCGCGCTGGTGCACATCGGCACCGACCGCTCGGTCGTCGGCAAGGCCGACGGCTGGGACCCCGACGCCTGGAAGCCGATCACCGACAACCTGGCCCGCGTGATGTCGTGGAGCCGCTCGGTGTACCCCAAGGCGGGCGACCCGGCACCGTTCCGGGGTTCACCGGTGGGTGCAGCCACCGAGCCCGAGCCGGCGGCTTCGGACGACAGCGACGCGGCGACCGATGCCGCGGAGCCGGCCACCGCCGACTGACAGGCCGAGCCGGCGCCTCCGGGCCCGAACTGGCAGTCCCCCGAACTCGTAGCCCGCCGAACTTGTAGCCCACCGTCGCCCCAGCGACCCCCTGGCTACAACATCGCCAGGGCCCGCCGAACTTGTAGCCCACCGTCGCCCCAGCGACCCCCTCGCTACAACAACGCCGCTGGTCACAGCGCGACGGTGCCGTCAACGGGTCGCGGTCCCCGTTGCCACCCGGGCCGGACCCGTGGTCCTGTCGACGGCATGGGATGGGACCACCTCACCGACCTGGCACGGATCGCCGCCATGCACGACGGAGTCGTGTCGATCGACCAGGCCCAGCACCTGGGCATCCCTCGTCGGTCCGTGCAGAGAGCCGAGCACCACGGCCTGGTCGTGGCCATGCACCGCGGCGTGTACCGGTTCACCGCCACGCCCACCTCGACCACCCGCGAGATCCGGGCCGCCGTCCTGGCGGTGGGCGACGATGCCCGGGCCAGCCACGAATCGAGCCTCCACCTCCACGGGGTGAACAGCATCCCTCGGAACCGGATCGTGGTGTCGGTCCCACCCCGCCGTCGGGCCGACCACCCCGGCATCCGGGTGCACCGCCTGATCGACCAGCACGCCGAGCACCTCTGCGAGGTGGAGAGGATCCCGACCACGACCCTGGCCCGGGCCATCGTCGACGTCTCCTCGGAGTTCTGGAGACCCCGGATGAACTGGCTGCTCGACGAGGTCACCATCACCCGACGGCTGGTCAGCGACGGGGCGATCGCCCGGGCGTACCGCCAGGTGAACCACCGGGGGCGCCGACGCATCGCCGTGCTGGGGGAACTGCTCGACGAGCGTTCCGCCACCGGGTCCACGCCGCGGAGCACCCTCGAGCGGGCGATGGACGAGCTGCTCGACGGATCCGTCCTGCCCACCCCGTCCCGCGAGTACCCCGTCCCGTCGATGGTTCCGGGGGCCGGGTTCGCGGACCGGGCATGGGAGGACGCCCTGCTCATCGTCGAGATCGACGGGCGCACCTACCACGAGCGGCGATCCGCCATGCGTCGCGACAGGGAACGGGACCGGGCAGCGGCCCGGATGGGCTGGCAGACAATGCGGGTCCTCGACGAGGAGGTGTCCGACGAGCCGGAGCTGGTGCTCGACGACATCGTGACCACCTACCAGCGACGCCTCGACCAGCTCCGCTGACCCGCTCCCGGTCCGTCGAACTTGTAGTCCCCCGTCGGTCCGGCGACCCGTGGGCTACAACAAGTCGGAGGGAAATCGATCTTGTAGCTGACGGGCGCCCACGCGGCGTGGGGACTACAAGTTCGGCGGGGGTCGGTCGGTGGGCGGCGCCGGCTCAGCGGGCGAGCCAACCCCCGTCGACGGCGAGGATATGGCCCGTCACGTAGGTCGAGGCGTCGCCGGCCAGGTACAGCAGGGCTCCGTCGAGCTCGGCCAGCTCGCCCGCCCGACCCATCGGGGTGTTGCGCACGATGAACGACTGACCGCCCTCATCGTCGAACATCTCGGCCTGGGTCATCTCCGAGGGGAACCAGCCCGGAGCGATGGCGTTCACCCGGACCCCCTTGCGACCCCACTCGCAGCCGAGCTGGCGGGTCAGGTTGACCACCGCCCCCTTGGAGGCGCAGTAGCTGACCTCCTTGATCGGAGCCGAGGCCGCCAGCCCCAACACCGACGCGATGTTCACGATGCTGCCCGATCCCGCCGCGAGCATGTGGCGACCGGCCAGCTGTGCCAGGTGGAACGGGGCGGTCACGTTGATGTCCATCGTCTGCTCGAAGCGGTCGATCGACTCCGACTCGGCGGGCGACGGGACGCCGTAGCCGGCGTTGTTGACCAGCACGTCGATCCGTCCGGCCACGTCGAACGCCTCTTCGATCAGGCGTTCCCGGTCCGCGGCGACGGTCAGGTCGGCCGGGACGACGACGACGCGGCCGCCCAGGTCCGCGGCCAGCGCCTCGAGCCGTTCGGCCCGTCGGGCGGCGACGACGACGGTGGCGCCGGCGCCGTGGAGGACCCGGGCGAAGCGGTCGCCGAGTCCGGATGACGCGCCGGTCACCACCGCGACCCGGCCGTCGAGTCCGAAGAGCTGCTGCATCAATGCGATCTGTCGGTCCACCGCCGCACGGTACCCGAGCGGTCCGATGCCCCCGACCGGCCCGGCCGCGCCGCGGCCACACCGACCACACCGGCCGCTCCGCGGGGCGCGGCGGACTCGCCGGTAGCGTCGGACCATGAGCGACCACGCCGAGGCGGACCCGACCGCGGCCGGCGACCACCCCGACCGCGGCTTCACCCACGTCGCGCTCCAGGTGTCGGACCTCGACGCCAGCCTCGCGTTCTACGAGCGCTACGCCGAGTTGGTCCCGGTGCACCGCCGCACCAGCGACGACGGCACCCGGGTGGCCTGGATCAGCGACCTCACCCGACCGTTCGTGGTCGTGCTGATCGAGACCTCCGCCGCCCAGGCCCGCCGCCACCGTCTGGGAGGCTGGAACCACCTGGGTGTCGGGGTCGGATCGCGGGAGGAGGTCGACCGGCGCCTGGCCGACGCCGACGCCGCCGGCTGTCGCACCGACGGCCCGGTCGACGCCGGGGCACCGGTCGGGTACTTCGGCATCATCGCCGACCCCGACGGCCACCACCTCGAGATCGCCCACGGCCAGCAGGTGGCGTTCACCGTCGAGCAGTCGACCTGACCCCCGTCGTTGGCCCGGCCAGCGAACTTGTCGCCCACGGTCGCCCCGGCGACCCAACAGCTACAACAACGGACCACGCCAGCGAACTTGTCGCCCACGGTCAACCCGGCGACCCAACAGCTACAACAACGGGCAGCGCCGACGAACTTGTCGCCCACGGTCAACCCGGCGACCTACCAGCTACAACAACGGGCGGCAGGGGTCAGGGCCCGTGCGCTCGGACCCAGGCGTGCATGGCGATGCCCGATGCCACCCCGGCGTTGATCGAGCGGGTCGAGCCGAACATCGGGATCTCCCGGACCTGGTCGCAGATCCCGACAGCCTCGGCCGATAGACCCGCCCCCTCCTGTCCGAACAGCAGCAGCGACCGCCGGGGCAGCGGCTCGTCGTCGAGCGGGCGGGAGCCGACGGGGTGGTCGTCGCCCAGGTTGTCGATGCCGACCACCACCAGATCGAGCGCCCGGCAGCGCTGCGCCAGCTCCCCCACCGTGGCGTGGTGCTGGACGTGGACGTAGCGGTCGGTGACCATGGCCCCCCGACGGTTCCAGCGCCGGCGGCCGACGATGTGCACGCCCGCCGCCCCGAAGGCGTTGGCGTTGCGGACCACGGTCCCGATGTTGAGGTCGTGGCGCCAGTTCTCGATGGCGACGTGGAAGTCGTGGCGGCGGGTGTCGAGGTCGGCGACGATCGCCTCGACGCTCCAGTAGCGGTAGCGGTCGACGACGTTGCGCCGGTCGCCCTCGGCGAGGAGCTGCGGATCGAGGCGGTCGTCGTCGGGCCACGGAATCGGGTGCGGGCCGACCCCGACCTCCGGGAGATCCGGGTCCCCCGGGCCGCGGCCGCCGGCGCGATCAGCAGCGCGGTCTCCGGCGCGGTCTCTCCCGTCGCCGGGCCTGCCCGCCATGTCGCCGTTGTCGACCACGACGACGGACCGTACCGTGGCGCGGTGGCCCGACCCGAAGCCGATCACCGCCCGGACGCCGTGACCCTGCTGGTCGCCCACGGCAGCCGCAACGCCCGGGCCACCGCGGACCACACCGCTCTGTGCAACGCCGTGGCCGACGAGTCGGGCCGCACCGTCCGACCGGCGTTCCTCGAGATCAGCGAACCGTCGATCGGTGACGCCGTCGACGCCGCCGTGCGCGACGGGGCCCGGGTCGTCACCGTGGTCCCGCTGTTCGTCCACGCCGGCAACCACGTCGAGGTCGACATCCCCGGGATCGTCGACGCGGCACGGCTCCGCCACTCCGACGTCGACATCGACCTTCGGCCACATCTGGGGGCGACACCGGACTTCGTGCGGATGGTCGCCGATCAGCTCTGACCCACCGGTCCACTCCGATGCGCCCGCCGAACCCGGGCGGTCTACAGCGGGACGCCCAGGCGGGCGGCGGCCCGCTGGAAGTCGGCGATCTCGCCGTTCTGCTGCGTGACGATCCGTGTGGCCAGGTCCCGCACCCGGGGGTCGGAGGCGTGCTCGGCTGCGTACTCGGCCATGTGGACCCCGCCCCGGTGGTGGTCGATCATCATCGGGATGAACAGGGCGTCGACCTGGCTGCCGGTGGCGTCCTCGAGCTGTTGGATCGACGCCTCGGTCTGCATGCCGGGCATCTCCGACGGCGCCGACGCCATGTCCATCCACTTCATGGCGGTGCGGTCGTCGGAGAACGGCCACTGGCCCCAGTCCTCGAGCAGCGCCTCCATGTAGCCCACCTCGTAGCTCTGGAAGGTCAGGATCTCGCGGGCGAAGGCCCGGATGTCGGGGTCCTGGGCGGTCTCGGCGACGATCGACGCGATCTCGACGGCCTGCTGGTGATGGGTGGTCATGTCCTGCATGAACCCGACGTCGACCGAGTCCGCGCCGGGTGTGGTGGCCCGCTGGTAGACGAGCACCCCGGCGACGCCGACCAGGACCGCGAGCACCGCGACCAGCGCGACGACGACCCGACCGGACGGGCCTCCGCCGCCGGCGCCCGGATCCAGGATCTGGTGATCGACCGTGTCGGGATCGACGGTTCCGGGATCGACGGTTCCGGGATCGACGGTTCCGGGATCGACCGAGCCAGGACCCGTGTCGTCGGGGCCGAGCATCCGGATCGGGACCGCGTCCGCGGGCAGGTCGTCGGGCACCGACCCAGGGTAGCCAGCACCTGAAGGCCACCCCCGGGTCACCCGACACAGCGCAGCGAATCCTGAGAAGGCGGGCAGCGGCCCGGACCGGAACCGTCGGAGGGGACCGACCGCCCGGTACGTTGGGCGGACCATGGCTCGCACCCGAACCTCCCCCGGCCGGGCCGGCCTCGGCATCGTCGCCACCGCGTCGCTGGTCGTGATCGCGCTCGGACTGCTCGCCCTGGTCGTGGTGGGCCTGCTGAACGTCTGGAACCCGTTCGGCACCACGACCGTCGACCGATCGGGCCCCGCGGTCCTCGACCGCATCCGCACGCTCGAGGAGTTCACGGCGGCCGAGGCGAACTTCACCCAGGACGTCGACCTGGAGAACGACAACTTCCTGCCCGGGTTCATCAAGGGCGAACGGGTCACCGCGATCGTGACCGGCAACGTGCGGGCGACGGTCGACTTCGGCGACCTGGGCCCCAACTCGGTGAAGGTGTCCAACGACGGCACCAGCATCCAGCTCACCCTGCCCGAACCGCAGCTGACCGACCCGGAGATCGACGTCGGGTCGGCCCGCATCGTGAGCCGGGACCGTGGGATCGTCGACCGGATCGCGGACGTGTTCGAGTCCAACCCGATCGACGACGGGCCCGTCTACCGCGCGGCGGAGAAGAAGCTGCAGGCGGCCGCCCGGAACTCCGACGTGCTCGAACAGGCCCGGACCAACACCGAGCAGTGGCTGCGCACCTTCCTGGGCGCCGCCGGGTTCGACGAGATCACGATCAACTGGGCCGAGTCCCCGAACTGACCCGCAGGAGAGCTCCGTGACCTCCCCCGACCTGCCCCCGGCCGCGCCCACCGCGCCCGTGCCGCCCGCGCCCGCCGCCACGATCGCGTGGGCGGCCCAGGTGATCGGCGCCACCAAGGTGTACGGCGTCGGCGAGGCCGAGGTGCGCGCCCTCGACGGCGTCACCGTCGGCTTCGAACCCGGCCGCTTCACCGCCATCATGGGCCCGTCGGGCTCCGGCAAGTCGACGCTGATGCAGTGCGCCGCCGGGCTCGACCGGCTCACCGCCGGACAGGCGTTCATCGGCGACGTCGACATCACCCGCCTGACCGAGAAGCAGCTGACCCTGCTGCGCCGGGACCGGGTCGGGTTCGTTTTCCAGCAGTTCAACCTGCTGCCCACCCTCACCGCCCGCGAGAACATCACCTTCCCCCTCGACCTGGCCGGCCGCTCCCCCGACCCGGCGTGGATGGACCAGGTGGTGGCGACCGTCGGGCTGGGCGACCGCCTGGATCACAAGCCGTCGGAGCTGTCCGGCGGCCAGCAGCAGCGCGTGGCGGTGGCCCGCGCCCTGGTCGAGCGGCCGCAGATCATCTTCGCCGACGAGCCGACCGGCAACCTCGACTCCCGGTCCTCGGCCGAGATCCTCACCTTCATGGCCCGGGCCGTCGCCGAGCAGGCCCAGACGGTGGTGATGGTGACCCACGACCCGGTCGCCGCGTCGTACGCCGGGCGCATCCTGTTCCTGGCCGACGGACGCATCGTCGACGAGCTGCTGGCCCCCACCCGGGAGTCGATCCTGGCCCGCATGGGCGCCCTGGGCATCTGAGGCGCGCTCCGACCGTGCTGCGCTACGCCCTCACCAACCTCCGGGCCAACCTCACCCGGTTGATCTCGACCGCGCTGGCCGTGATCATCGGCATCGGGTTCCTGGCCGCCGGGCTGATGCTCACCGACGCCATGCGCGCGGCGCTGACCGGCACCGTCGACCTCGAGTACGCGCGGGTCGACCTGGTCGTCGAACCGGCCGGCGCGATCGAGGGAGGACCGGCGTCGGTCCCCGGATCGGTGCTCGACGCGGTCCGCGCCACCGACGGGGTCGCCGCCGCGGCCGGCGAGCTCACCGGGCCGGTCAACCTGCTGGGACGCAACGACGAGTCGCTGACCTCCCGCGCCCAGGGTCGGTCCTGGATCGACGACGACGAGCTCGATCCGCTGTCGATCGAGTCCGGCCGAGCGCCGCGATCGGCCACCGGCAGCACGACCGACGGCGACGGCGACGTCGAGGTCGCCGTCGACCGCGGCACCGCCGAGGACCAGGACCTGGAGGTCGGCTCCCACGTCCGGCTCGCGACCCCGTCCGGACCGGTCGCCGCCACCGTCGTCGGAGTCACGAACCTGGGCGGCCAGGACGCCCTCGACGACGGCGGCACGTTCTCCTTCGCGCCGACCGACGCCACCCGGCTGCTCGCCCCCGGCACCGGGGGCTGGACCCGCATCCTGGTGGCGACCGACGAGGGCCGCACCCGGGCCGTCGCCGACACGCTGCGCGAGGACCTGCCACGGTCGGTCGAGGTGCAGGACGGGGACCGGTTCCGCAGCGACCAACGAGCGATGAGCGCCGGCCTGGTCGACCTGCTGCGGCCGCTGCTGCAGGGCTTCGCCTACCTGGCCATGTTCGTGGCCGCGTTCGTCATCTTCAACACGTTCTCGGTGGTGGTCACCCAGCGGTTCCGCGAGCTCGCGCTGATCCGCGCCGTCGGCGGCACCCCGGCGCAGGTCCGTCGGTCGCTGCTGTTCGAGGGGGCGGTCATCGGGGCGGTGTCGAGCGCCATCGGCATCGTGTTCGGCATGGGGTTGGCGTTCGCGGTCCAGGCGATCCTGGGGGCCTTCGACATCCGACTGCCGGGCGCCGGGCTGTCGGTGCGGCCCTGGACGATCGTGCTGTGCCTGACGGTCGGCACGGTGGTGACCGTGCTGTCGGTGTTCGTCCCCGCGTTCCGCGCCGGGCGCACCAAGCCGGTCGAAGCGATGCGCGACGCGGCGGTCGACCACTCCGGCACCTCGACGGTGCGCGCCGTCATCGGCGGCTCGGCCCTGGCGCTGGGCCTTGCGCTGCTGCTCGGGGTCCGCCTGGTGGGTCTCACCTCGTGGCTCCTTCCGCCGGGAGCGCTCCTGCTGTTCGTCGGTGTGCTGGTCGGCGGTCCGCTGGTGGCGCGCCTGTTCGCCGGTGCCCTGCGGGTGCCGGCCCGCCGCCTGGGCCTGACCGCACGGCTGGCGGTCGACAACACGGTGCGCAACCCTCGCCGCACCGCGACGACGGCCAACGCCCTGGTGATCGGGCTGTTCCTGGTCACCGTGGTCACCGTGTCGGGCGACGCCCTCAAGCGGTTCACGGTGGAGAAGATCGACGAGCTGTCGGCCTCGGACTACATCGTCGCCGCCGGAGCGAACGGCATCTCGCCCGAGCTGGTCGCAAAGGTCCAGGGCACCGACGGCGTGGCGGCCGGGGCGCCGATCCGCCAGACCGTCGTGCTCGACTCGTCGGGACGGATGGTGTTCCTCTCCGGCGCCGACATCGACCTGTTGCGACGCTCCACCGGGCTGGCCGCCGAGGACGGGTCGATCGACGCCGTCGCCGACGGGACCGGAGCGGCGGTCCCCGCGCTGGCGGGAGCGTCCGGCGGCGGAGCCGGTCCCGGGGAGGACCGCTCGATGGCCCCGCTGCCCACCCGGACGGGCTCGACGATGGAGCTGGTGGCCGCGGACGGGACCACCGTCGGGGTCCCCGTCGTGGCCACCCTGAAGCCCGAGCTCGACACCCTCCTGCTGCAGGTCGTCGTCTCCGACGAGCGCTTCACCGAGCTCGCGGGTGACCAGCCGGTGTCCATGATCTACGTGCGCGTCGACCCGGGACAGGCCGACGCGGTGGGACGGCGGCTCAACCGACTCGTCGCCGGCCACACCGGCGTCGAGGTCCAACCCGGCAACTTCCTCGGTCAGCTCGTCGGGCAGGTGTTCGACTTCCTGATCAACACCGTCAACGCGCTGCTGGGGATGAGCGTGATCATCGCCCTGGTCGGCATCGTCAACACCCTCACCCTGTCGATCATCGAACGGCGACGGGAGCTCGGCATGGTCCGGGCGCTGGGGATGACCCGTCAGCAGGTCGGACGCATGGTGCGGGCCGAGGCCGTGCTGATCGGCACGCTGGGCACGCTCATCGGCGTCGGCTCCGGTCTGCTGCTCGGCTGGGTGCTGATCGGCAGCCTCAGCGCGGAGATCGCCCTGGAGGTGAACTGGGCGCGGATCACGCTGGTGGTCCTGCTCGGGGTGGCGGCCGGGGTCGTCGCATCGATCCTGCCGGCCCGACGGGCGACCCGCGTCGAGATGGTCGAGGCGATGGCCGCCACCTAGGTCTCACAGCTCCGCCGCCCCGAACCGCGGCACCGGGACCCGACGGGACCGGGGCCCGCTCAGAGCGCCCGGTAGGCCGCGACGGCGTCCTCGACGTAGTCGAAGACGTGCTGCGGTCCGATCCGCTCGATCAGACCGTCGCGCTCGAGCTCGTGGCGGACGTGGGGCTCCAGGCCGCACAGCACCAACGTCACGCCCCGATCGGCCAGCTCCCCGTGGAGCCTGCCGAGCACCTCCGACGCGGTCAGGTCGACGTCGTCGACCGCGATCGCCAGCACGCAGAGCCATCGCAGCGGGGGCCGGGCGGCGTCGACCATCTCCAGGATCTCGTCGGCGATGTGGGTGGCATTCGCGTAGTAGAGGTTCGAGCTCGGGAACACCGCGGCCAGGCCGGGGACGATCTGGTGGTCGTGTTCGAGTCGGCTCATCCGCCATCGATCGCGGTCGCGGCCGAGTGCCCGCACGTTGGGTCGGTAGCTGTGGCGGAGGTGCACGACGACCGACAGACCCATGGCGAAGAGGATCCCGGGGCCGACGCCGGCGGCGATCACCGTCACGGCCGTCGCGATGACGACGGCGCCCTCGACCCGACGACGGTGGAAGACGTCGACGATGGCGGGCAGGTCGATCAGGCGGATGGCGATCATCGCCACGACCGCGGCCAGCACCGCGACGGGCAGGTCGGTGAGCACCGGACCGGCGACCAGCAGCACCACGACGGTGACCGCCGCGGCGACGAGCTGCGCGGCCTGGTTGCGTCCGCCCGCTCCGTGCATCACCTCGGTTCGGGTCGGGCTGCCGTTGACGACGAAGGTCCCGGTGAAGCCGGCGGCCAGGTTGGCCGCGCCCAGTGCGACCAGGTCCATGTCGGTGTCGACGCGCTCGCCGTGGCGTCCGGCGTACGCCCGGGCCGTCGCCGAGCTCTGCGCCAACACCACCACGAAGCACATGAGAGCGACCGGCAGCAGCGACGCGACCCGGTCGAGGTCCCCGGCCGCGGGCCACGACGGGAGGGGGAGCCCGCCGGTGACGTCGGGGATCGTCGCCACATCGATCGCCCCCGTGGCGCTCGCGGCGATCCCCGCCACCACGACCAGCAGCGGCCACGGGACCTGTGGCCGCAGCCAACCCCCGACCGCCATCACCGCGATCGACACCGCGGAGAGAGCCACGTCGGCCGCCACGATCTCGGAGAGGTGACCGACGAGGGCGACGAGGGTCGGAACCGGTCCCGTGGCGGTCACCGGGACGCCGAGCGCGGCGGGGAGCTGGCCGACCGCGACCTGGACCCCGACACCGGCGAGGAAGCCGATCAGGAGGGTGCGAGACAGGAAGTCGGAGATGAACCCCAGGCCGGCCAGCCTCGCCACCAGCAGCATCGCGCCGGTGAGGACCGCCACCATCGCGGCAAGGTGGACGTAGTCGGCGGAGCCGACCGCGGCCAGCGGGGTGAGTCCCGCGGCGAGGATCGCGGCGGTGGTCGAATCCGCGCCGACCACGAGGTGTCGCGAGGAGCACAGGACCACGAACACCGTCGCCGGGATGATCATCGTGTAGAGGCCGGTCACGATCGGCATGCCGGCGATGTGGGCGTAGCCGATCACCCCGGGCACCGCGACCGCGGCCACCGTGATCCCCGCGACCACCTCCCGGCCCGGGTGGTCGTGCACGTCGACCGAGCGCAGCACCGCGCTCACCTTCTCACGTCGGCACGGTCGGACGAGGCGTAGGGTCGGTGGTGATGTGCGACACGATGGTCACCGTCACCGACGAGGGCGTCCTGTTCGCCAAGAACAGCGACCGCGACGCCAACGAGGCGCAGCTGCTCGAGTGGATCCCGGCGCGCGACCACGTCCGGACCGACTCGGCGGACCCGACGGACTCCGAGGTGACGGTGCGCTGCACCTGGATCGACATCGCGCAGGTGGCCCACACCCACGCCGTGCTGCTGTCGCGGCCCTGGTGGATGTTCGGCGCCGAGATGGGGGCCAACGAGCACGGCGTGGTCATCGGCAACGAGGCGGTGTTCACCCGGGAGCTCTCCCGTCGCGCCGGACGGGTCGGGTCCCGACGCCCCGAGGCCGAACCCGGCCTGCTCGGCATGGACCTGCTGCGCCTCGCGCTGGAGCGGGCGACCAACGCGACCGACGCCGTCGAGGTGATCGTGACCCTGCTGGAACGCCACGGCCAGGCCGGCTCGTGCAGTCGGGCGCACCCGAACTTCACCTACGACAACAGCTTCATCGTCGCCGATCCGCACGGAGCGATCGTGGTAGAGACCGCCGGTCGCCACCACGCCACCGAGGAGGTCCGCTCCGGCGGACGCAGCATCTCCAACGGGTTGACGATCCCCGGCTTCGCGGCCGCCCACGCCGACGCGCGCTGCGCTCCCGGGTGGCGTCGTGCGCGCGCGGCGCGCCGCACCCAGGCCGCGGCGGCAGCGGCGGGCGGCGGCCACAGCGACGCGGTGGCCGACCTGATGGCGGCGCTGCGCGACCACGGGCCCGACGGCCTGCCCCGCTACTCGCCGGTCAACGGGGCACTCGACGCTCCGTGCGCCCACATCGGCGGTCTGGTCACCTCGACCCAGACGACGGCGTCGTGGGTCGCCGACCTCCGCGGCGCCGCCCCGGGCCCCGACGCGACCCCGGCCCGGCACTGGGTGACCGCCACCGCGGCGCCGTGCACCTCGATCTTCGTGCCGGTGCGGGTCGACGAGCCCGCAGAGCTGGGGCCGGCACCCGATGACCGCTTCGACGCGGCCACCCGCTGGTGGCGCCACGAGGTGCTCCACCGGGCGACCATGTGCGACCCGCAGTCGCTGCTGCCCCGCTACACCGCCGAGCGCGACGTCGTCGAAGCGGCGTGGCGGGCCGACCCTCCCTCCACCGACGAGGCGATGCGAGCTGCCGAGGGGCTCGAGGCCCGCTGGACCGAGGACGTGGTCGGGGCCACCCAACCCGACCGGCGACCCCGCTGGGTGCGCCGCCAGTGGACGAAGCTCGATCGGGACGCGGGGGTTCCCGTCGTCGACGTGCACGGCTCGGGGCGCTACCGGCCCGCGCTGGAGAGCATCCGCGCCGTCGCCCCGCTGGGATCGTCCGACGCGCTGCGCCGCGGAGCGTGAGCGTGGGGACCGGTACCACCGTCGCTGACGCCACCGTCGCGGTCGTCGGCGCCGGCCTGGCCGGCTTGGCCGCGGCGCGTGTCCTGGCGGGAGCCGGCGTCGACGTCGTGGTCATCGAGGCCCGGGACCGCGTCGGCGGACGCACCGAGCGAGGCCACACCGCGGACGGCGTACCGGTCGAGCTGGGCGGGCAGTGGATCGGCCCGACCCAGAACCGCATGTACGAGCTGGTCGCCGAACTGGGACTGGAGACGTTCCCGACCTTCAACGACGGTGAGCTGGTCCTGCACCTGGGCGGTCGACGCTCCCGACTCGGCCCGCAGCGCGGCGCGACGCCGGACCTGGGGCCGTTCGCGCTGGCCGACCTGGCCCAGGGCCTGGCCCGCTTCGACCGGCTGGCCGGCCGGGTGGACCTGGAGCAGCCATGGGCCGCGCCGCGGGCGGTCGAACTCGACGGGCAGACCTTCGAGTCGTGGATCCGGCGCAACCTGCGCACACCGGTCGGACGGGAGTACTTCCGGGTGGCAACCGAAGCGGTCTTCTCGGCTCAGGCCGGAGACCTGTCGCTGCTGCACGCGCTGTTCTACGCCCGTTCCGGCTCCGGCCTGGAGAACCTGCTGGCCGTCGACCGGGGCGCCCAACAGGACCGGGTCGTCGGCGGCACGTGGCTGATCAGCGACGCCATGACCGCATCGCTCGGCGACCGGGTCCGCACCGGGCATCCGGTGCGGCGCATCGAGAGCGGCCCCACCGGGGTGACGGTGCGCACCGTCGCGGCCGACGGCACCGACGGCGAGGCCTTCCACGCCCAGCGGGCGATCGTCACCCTGCCGCCGACCCTGGCCGGTCGCCTCGACTACGCGCCGGCGCTGCCGAGCTGGCGGGACCAGCTCACGCAACGGCTGCCGGCCGGCAGCGTCATCAAGGTGCATGCGGTCTACGACGAGCCGTTCTGGCGGGCCGACGGCCTCAACGGCCAGGCCGCCTCGGACCGGGGGCCGGTCAAGGTCGTCTTCGACAACTCGCCACCCGGCGGGGGCCCGGGGATCCTGGTCGGGTTCATGGAGGGCGCCGACGGCCGGCACTTCGCCCGGCGCTCGCCCGCGGAGCGACGGAACGCCACCGTCGAGTGCTTCGCCCGCTACTTCGGGGACCGGGCCCGACACCCGATCGAGTACATCGAGCGGGACTGGATGGCCGAGCCGTTCAGCCGGGGCTGCTACGGCGCGCACTTCACACCGGGGGTGTGGACCGGGTTCGGCCACGCCCTGCGCACGCCGATCGGGGCGATCCACTGGGCCGGCGCCGAGTGCTCCCCGGTGTGGAACGGCTACATGGAGGGTGCGGTCCGCTCGGGCGAGGCGACCGCTCGAGAGGTGCTCGCCGCCCTCTGAGCCGCGACAGCGCCGAGCGCTGTCGACGCGAACCGATCACCTCAGCCGCCATCGAGCACCGCGATCGCCTCTCCCCCGCCGCGTCGGTTCAGGGTCAGGCCGATCACGAACAGCGCCGCCATCACGGCACCGAGAGAGGCGAACAGCACGGTGGCCCCGGCAGCCCCGTAGAGGATCGGCCCCAGGAGCGCGGCGGTGCCGGCGCCGATCTGGTTGACGGCGTGGGCCAGTCCCTGGCCGGCGGCGACCTCGTCGGGTCGACACGCCCTGAGCATCGCGGTCTGCACCGAGGGCGTGGCCAGCGACTGCGGGAACGACTCGAGAAGGCCCATGGCGGTGATGGCGACCGGAGCGGCGAGCAACCCGTAGGTGACCGTCAGCGGGATGATGAGGCAGATGGCGAGAGCGGTGGCGCGCACCGGTCCGATCCGATCCGCGACGCGGCCCCCGGTGGGCGCCAGCAGCACGATCGGCAGCGAGTACAGCGACAGGCCGATCCCGATGAACAGCGTCGACGCGCCCTGGTCGGTCAGGTAGCGGGACCAGAGGGCGTCGTACACCCCGACCGGCAGGAAGATCGTCAACGACAGCAACGCCGCGCCGGTCACCGCGCCGCGGCGCAGCATCCGGAACGGGGCCAGCGCCGCGCCCAGACCGCCGCCGGGTCGGACGGAGCCGACCAGGGTGGGGAGCCGGATCGACAGCAACCAGGCGGCCATGGCGACCTGCACCGCCCCGATCAACACGAGCGGCGCCCACAGGCCGACCACCTCGCTCAGCAGCGAACCGATGACCGGTCCGGCCAGGAACCCGGCCAGCTCGGCGCTGGTGAGTCTGCCCAGGCGTTGGCCGGCGCGGGCCGGATCGCCGACGGTCACCACCTTGCGGGCCGCGGGGAGGAACACGCCGTAGCCGAGGCCCTCGAGCAGGCGGGCGCTGGTGAACTGCCACAGCTCGGTGGCGGTCGCGAACCACAGCAGTCCGACCGCGGACAGGGCGATGCCGCCCACCATCAGCAGGCGGGCGTGACCCCGGTCCGCGAGACCGGCCAGGAACAGCCCCGACACCAGAGCGGCCACGAAGGCCGCCGCGCTGAGCATTCCCAAGCCGCGGTCGGAGAACCCGTAGCGGTCCTGGAACTCGGCCAGCAGCGGGAAGATCACCCCGACACCCGCACCCAGCGACGCGGCGCCGATCAGGACCGGGACCGTGCCCGAACCGCGCTGCGCAGAGGCCGGCGCCCCGGGGGCGGGGGCGGGATCGGCGCTCGGCATCGGGTCATCCTGCCAGCCCCGGACGGGGCGACGGTCCGCGCGGCGACCCGTAGGGTGTGGGCATCGGGCCGGGTCCGCGGGTAGCCCACACGGCGGGCCCGTCGATCGATCCGGGAGGGAGTCGCCATGCCCGTCACAACCGCCACCGGCCGCCCCGCGCCGAGCCGGGGCGCGGACCCGGCCGCGTTCTGCACCGTCCGCGCCCGCACCGAGGCGCTGGCCGCCCCGCTCGGAGCCGAGGACCAGGTGGTGCAATCGATGCCGGACTGCTCACCGACCAAGTGGCACCGGGCGCACACGACGTGGTTCTTCGAGGAGTTCGTCCTGAACCGCCACGTCGCCGGCTACCGGCCGGTCGACGACTCGTACCGCTACCTGTTCAACAGCTACTACGAGGCGGTCGGCGAGCGTCAGCCCCGACCCCGACGGGGGCTGATCACCCGACCGACAGTCGACGAGGTCGCCGCGTACCGCCGGGCGATCGACCGCTCGGTCCTCGACCTGCTCGGCCGCCCCGGCGACACCGCAGCACCGCTCGAGCCCGAGGTCGCCGCCCTGGTCGAGCTCGGACTGCACCACGAGGAGCAGCACCAGGAGCTGCTGCTCATGGACGCCAAGCACCTGCTGTTCCAGAACCCGCAACACCCCGCGTACCGCTCCGACGCGCCGGACGGCGACGCCGACGCGTCACCGACCCGGCGCGGCGACACCGCACCCGCCGGCGTTCAGGGCTGGATCCCCCACGAGGGCGGGCCGGTCGACATCGGGGTGGCAGCGGGCGACCCGACCTTCTCGTTCGACAACGAGGGGCCCCGCCACACGGTGCACCTTCAGCCGTTCGCGATCGCGGACCGACTGGTCACCAACGGCGAGTGGCAGGACTTCATCGACGACGGCGGCTACCGGCGCCCCGAGCTGTGGTTGAGCGACGGCTGGGCCACGGTGAACGAGCAGGGCTGGCGGGCACCGTCGTACTGGTTCGGCCTCGACGACCCCGACGGGCCCCAGGTGTTCACCCTCGCCGGACCCCAGGCGGTGCGTGCCGCCGACCCCGTCGTCCACGTCAGCCTGTACGAGGCCGACGCCTTCGCCCGCTGGGCCGGGGCACGACTGCCCACCGAGGCCGAGTGGGAGGTCGTCGCCCGCGACCGCTGGGGCGCCGACACCGACGGACTGGCGACCGCTCCGCACCCCCGACCCGGCGCCGACGGGTCCGACCCGCAGTTCCGCGGCGCGGTGTGGCAGTGGACCGCCAGCGCCTACCTCCCGTTCCCCGGGTTCCGGCCCGCCGCGGGTGCCGTCGGCGAGTACAACGGCAAGTTCATGGTCAACCAGCACGTGCTCCGGGGCGGATCGTGCGCCACCCCACCCGGCCACGCCCGACCGACCTACCGCAACTTCTTCCCGCCGGCGGCGCGGTGGCCGTTCACCGGCCTGCGCCTGGCCACCGACGCCTGAGGTCCCCACGCCGATGCCCCCCACCACCGACACCACCGGGACGGTCCGGGTCCGGGTGCACCTCGACCCCGCGGACTGGTCCCGGCACCTGGCCGAGGAGACCCGCCGCGGACTGACCGACGACCCACCGTGGACGCCGCCGGTCTGGTTCTACGACGAGGTCGGCTCGCATCTGTTCGACCGCATCACCCGGCTGGACGAGTACTACCCGACCGAGGCCGAGCGGTCGATCCTCGCCGCCCGCTCCGACGAGATCGCCCACCTCACCGGAGCCCGCACCCTCGTCGAGCTCGGATCGGGCACCTCCGACAAGACCCGTCTGCTGCTCGACGCCCTGTGGGCGGCCGGGACGCTGCGCACGTTCTCGCCCGTCGACGTCAGCGAGGAGGTCCTGCGAACCGCGGCCACCGCGATCGCCGAGGGGTACCCGGGCATCGCCGTCGACGCCGTGGTCGGCGACTTCGGCCGCCACCTGGACCGGATCCCCACCGGCGGGCGCACCCTGCTCGCCTTCCTGGGCTCGACGATCGGCAACCTCGACCCTGACCAACGTCGGGCCTTCCTGGCGTCGGTCACCGACGCCCTCGCCCCCGGCGACTGGTTCCTGCTCGGAACGGACCTGGTCAAGGACGAGGCGAGGCTGCTCGCCGCCTACGACGACGCCGCCGGGGTCACCGCGGCGTTCAACCGGAACGCGCTCGTGGTCATGAACCGCGAGCTCGGCGCGGACTTCGACCCCGACGCCTACTCGCACCGCTCGCACTGGGACCCCGTCGCGCACCGCATCGAGATGCACCTGGTGGCCGACCGGCACCAGCGGGTCACGGTGCGCGGGCTCGACGACCTGGTCGTCGATCTGGGTGCCGGGGAGCACCTGCGGACCGAGATCAGCACCAAGTTCACCGCCGAGGGCGTCGAGCACGAGCTGCTCGCCGCCGGCCTGGAGCCGGTGTCGGCGTGGACCGACCCGGCCGGCGACGTCCGGCTCACCCTCGCCCGACGGCCCTGAACGCCGGTCCGCCGCGCCACCACCGGGCGACCCACCGACGCCCGGGCGTCAGCTCCCGGCGATGACCAGGCGGTAGCCGTAGTCGGCGCGGTCCTGTTCCAGCAGGTGGCCGTGGCGCTCGAGCCAGGTGCCGTCGGCCAGGTCCGCCGCCAACTCGGCCGTGCCGCGGGCGACGACGCTCTCGGGCAGCAGCGCCAACAGCGACATCGACCGCTGCACCACGGGGTCGAGGTAGGCCTCGGGGCGTCGCCAGTACGCGGCCGCCACTCCGTCGCGGCACTCGGCAGGGATCCACATCGTCTGCACGTCGACGACGTCGAGGTGCCGCCCGACGTCGTCGGGGGTCGGAGCGTTGAGCTCCACATCGGAGGTCAGCACCTCGGGGAAGTAGTCGAGGAGCCAGAACCCGTGGGCGACCAGCGGCTCGAACACGACGAGCACCTGGCGGTCGGCCACCCGGGCGAGCTCGGCCAGCCCGCGGGCCGGGTCCGTCCAGTGGTGCACGGTGAACGTGCCGAGCGCGGCGTCGAAGGACCCGTCCGGGAACGGCAGGTGCTCGGCGACCCCCTGCACCGCCGGGTGGCGCCCGTCGCGCTGGGCGAGCATGGTCGACGACGGCTCGAGCGCGACGACCCTCCGGCCGAGCGGCTCGTAGTTCCCGGATCCGGCCCCCACGTTGAGCACCGAACGCGACGCCCCCAACGCGGCACCGATCTGCGACACCCACGTCGGCTCCGACACCCGCTGGCCCGCGTATCCGACCCCGATCCGGTCGTACAACGCGTCAGCCCCGGACCCTTCGGCGCGCAGCGAACCCACCACCGCGTCGACCCAACGCTCCTTCTCGGCCACGTACCTCGCCCGGTCATCGCCGAACCGCTCGGCCAGGTCGACCTTCAGCGCCTGGTAGCGGGCGGCCAGGTCCGGGTCGGCCCGCAGCGCATCGCGGAACCGGCGGTAGTCGTCGATCTCGACCGAGTCCGCGTCGAGGACGTGGAGGTGAACGAGCCGTCTGCCCTCGACGACCTTGCGCATGAACAGGTGGCCGGCACGGTCGGGGAACGCCCCGGGTCGCAGCTCGTAGCCGACGTCGGCCAGCGCTCGCAGGTGGTCCGCCACGTCATCGGCCCGCTCGAACACCATCAGGATGTCGATCGTCGGCTTGGACGACATCCCCGGAACCGCGGTGCTGCCGATGTGCTCGATCGTCACGGCCTCCCCGCCGGTCGCCGCGGCCAGCACCGTGCGTTCGGACGCGAAGTCCGCCGGCCAGGTCGCCCGGTAGGCCACCACCTCGACGGTCGACTGCCGATGCGGCTGCGGCTGCGGCTGCGGCTGCGGCTGCGGCCGGTGGGACGCGGTGACGCCCGTGTGGTCCATCCCGGCTGTCGGTGCGCTCAGCGCAGGACCAAGGCGACCACCGCGAAGTGGCACGAGCCCGCCGCGACGGTCATCGAGTGCCACACCTCGTGGTAGCCGAACACGTGCGGCACGGGGTCCGGCCAGCGCTTGCCCAGCACGATCGCCCCGACGGTGTAGAGCAGACCGCCGACCGCCAGCAGCACGAGCTGCAGCGCGTCGAGGTTGGTGACCAGGGCCGGCACCGCGACCACCGCGGCCCAGCCGATCACGATGTACAGCCACGACCCGGCGCTGCCCGGTCCCCGGCCGAGCATGGTCATCTTGGTGATGACGCCGCCGATGGCGGCCACCCACACCGCGACCAGCAGCGGGATCCCCCACGCCGGCGGCAGCGCCAGGAGGCACAGCGGGGTGTAGGTGCCGGCGATCAGCACGAAGATCATCGAGTGGTCGGCGCGGCGGAACCACTTGACCGCCGTCTCGGTGTGGGCCAGGCGGTGGTAGCTGGCCGACACTGCGAAGAGCCCCACCAGCGACACGGCGTAGATCGTCACGGCGACCTTGGCCATGGGACCCGGAGCGACGAGGAACAGCACCACAGCGGCCGGCGCGGCCACCAGCGCGGCCAGGAAGTGCACCCGGCCCCGCCACACCGGACGGGGCCCGTAGGCGTCGAGCGCTTCGAGGATCTTCGGTCGTCCCGCCGTGGTCACCGGACCAGTGGACCACGCGACGGCCTCCGATGGAAGGGCAGGACGCTGAGCGGGATGAGGGATCGTCCTTGACGGGACGCTCCCGCTGGGCTCAGCTCGGATCCATGGGACCCGAGCTGTCGCTGGCGCAGACCGTCGATGACCTGGCCGCGAGGGGCTGGGACGCCGAGTTCGCCGCCGTCGAGGGCGGGCTGCTGACCTGCGGGCTGTGCGGCGACACCCTGTCGCCGACCGAGGTCCACATCGACAGCGTGTACCGCTTCGAGGGCCAGAGCGACCCCGATGACCAGGCCGCCGTGTTCGCCCTCACCTGCCACTGCGGCTGTCGGGGGATCTACGTCATCGCCTACGGTCCGTCGATGAGCGGCGCGGACGCGGACGTGGTGTCGCACCTGTCGCGTCGCACGCCGTCCGAACCGGAGATCTGACCGCACAGAGGGGCGGGCACGTGCCGCGGACCGTCGGGGGACATCGATGAGCTTCAGCCGCGAGGAGATCCAGGACGCCTTCGATCGGTTCGCGGCCGCGGCCGAGCACGGCGGGCGCACCGGCGACTGGAGGCCGTGGGTCGAGTGCTTCGTGCCCGACGTCCACTACGTGGAGCACCTCTACGGCGAGTTCGACGGCCGCGACGCGGTGCTCGCGTGGATCACCTCCACCATGGGGGCCTGGCCGTTCGACCACATGCAGCTGTTCCCGTGGGACTGGTACACGATCGACGCCGAGCAGGGCTGGGTGGTCGGCCAGGTGCAGAACCGCTTCGTCGACCCGGGTGACGGCTCGGTCCACCAGGCCCCCAACTGGACCCGGCTCGTGTACGCCGGCGACGGCCTGTTCGCGTCGGAGGAGGACGTCTACAACCCGTCCCACTTCGGACCGATGGTCACGGCCTGGCTCGACGCGTGGCGGACGCAGCACCCCGACCTGCCCCACGGTCCGGGCCCGCGGGAGACGGACCGGTGACCACCGCCATGAGCCGCCGGGGTCGGCCCCGCTTCAGCGACGAGGAGCGCGCCGAGCGCCGGGCCGAGTTGACCGAGCGGGCGATGGCCGCGGTCCGCGAGGGCGGCGGCGACCAGTCCCTCGACGAGATCGCGGCGCACATCGGGGTCTCCAAGCCTGTGCTCTACGACACCTTCGGCAGCCGCACCGGCCTGGCCGACGCCCTCGCCCTGGCCCTGGCCGAACGCACCGAGGCGTTCGTCGTCGAGCGCTTCGGACCCGCGCTGCCCGACGGCACCTACGACGTGTCGGTCGAACGGGTCATCGAGCTGATCGTCACCGCCCTGGTGTTCCTGGTCGACCAGGAACCGGAGCTGTACACGTTCATCACCTCGGCGATGCGCGGCGACCGGCGCGGCATGCTCGACAACTCGCTGGTCGCGGTGGTCCGCGAGCGGATCCGACCGGTGACCGAGTTGGCCACCCCCGGTCTGGGTCCGGCCGAGCACTCGGTGCTGACCGACGGCATGTACGGCCTGGTGCTGGCCACCCTCGAGTCCTGGCGGGACTCCGACGATGTCGACCGAGACGTCGTCGTCGGCATGCTGACCGCGTTGATCACCAACGGGATGCGGGCGATCGCGGACGGGGTGCCGCCCTCGGGCTGAGCCGGCTCAGCCGCCGAGGTGGATCGATCCCCGGCGCATGACGGTGACCGGCCCGTCCTCGCTGACCACGATCACCACCGCGTCGGGCTCGTCGACGCTGTAGCGCCGGGCGGTGGTGTGGCGCATCCCACCGAAGCCCTCGACCTCGGACTCGGTCTGGGGGCGGGGCCGCAGCCGCACGCCGAGCTCGCGCAGGACCCCGTCGCGGTCGAACACCGCGGCGCCGTCGATCTGGGCCAGAACGTGCACCAGCGGCGCCAGGTCCGCCGGGTTGAGGACCGACAGTGCGGGAGGGACCGGCCGGCGGGTCTCGAAATGGTGCGGCCCGTCGCCCAGACCTGGACCGGCGCTCTCGCGGTGGTACACCAGGATCGCCCCGATGCCCCGGGCGCCCAGGTCGTGCACGGCGATCTCGAGCAGCGTCTCGACCACCTCGCGCTGCTCGGGCCCGGAGCACTCGACGAAGGTCTCCACCCACTCGCCCACCGGCGGCTGCTGCTGCCAGGCGACCCCGTCCCAGCGCAGGACCCCGAACTCGCCGGCCACCCGCACCACGCCCGACGGGTGGCGTTGCACGACGATCCCGCCGGTCGACTCGGCCAGCACGACGACGTCGCGCTCGGAACCCGCGGGCCGGTCGAACACGACCAGCTCGTCGTCCGACGCGTCGGGCCCCAGGAGGTCGTCCACCCCGCGGATCACCCAGCTGGACAGGCCGTCGGCGAACATGCGGGCGCCGGCCAGCCCACCGTGGGGGAACGGGCGGGCGGTGACGGTGAGCCGGGTCGAGGTCTGCCATCCCTCCCGCGGGCCGGTCGGGGCGATGATCGCCCCGTAGCTCGGGACGCGACGCTCATGGACCCGTGGCCGCATTGCGTAGTCGAGCTCGCTGAGGGCCGCCTCGGCCAGCGACGCGGGTCCGGGCAGCACGAAGCCGGTGTCGGCGAGCTCCTCGACCAGACGAGCGCGCCGACGGGTGCGGCGCGGATCGTCGAGCGGAGGGGCCGAACCGGCGTGCGCAGGGTCCACGCCGGGAAGGTACCGCGCCCGATCCCGCGGAACCCGCTTGCGCCCGGCGCGAACGTGTGTTCGTAATAGGAGCTCGGGTCGAACACAGGTTCTGGGAGGGTGTCGATGGCCGGGAACAGCTCCGATCAACCGCTGCGTGGGAGCGCTGACGCCGTGCGCAACGCACTGGCGGTGGCGGTCCAGGCCGGTCAACCGGTCCTGCTGTGGGGCGGGCCCGGCGAGGGCAAGTCACGCCTGGTCGAATCGATCGCCGAGCAGCTCGGACGCCCGTGCGAGGTCGTCGTCGGCAGCGTCCGCGAGGCGTCCGACTTCGCCGGGTTGCCGGTCGTCGAGCACGGGTCGGTGAGCTTCGCCCCGCCGCGGTGGGCCACCCGTTGCGTGGAACGGCCCGACACCGTCGTGTTCCTCGACGAGCTGACCACCGCGGCCCCATCGGTGCAGGCGGCCATGCTGCGCGTGGTGCTCGAGCGCGAGGTCGGCGACCTGCGCCTGCCTCCGACCGTCGCGTTCGTCGCGGCGGCCAACCCGCCCGAGCTGTCCGCCGGAGGCGACGACCTGTCGGCGCCGTTGGCCAACCGGTTCTGCCACCTGGACTGGGAGGCCGACCCCGCCGGTTGGTCGACCGGGATGCTGCGGGGATGGGCTCCCCGACCCGTGCCGGTGGTGCCCGCCGCGTTCGCCGCGCACCGCGACCGGTGGCGGGCGATCGTGGTCGGCTTCATCCGGTCCCGTCCGGCGACGCTGCGCCAGGTCCCCACCGACGTGGTCGGCCAGGGTCGGGCGTGGCCGTCGCCGCGCACGTGGGACCGGGCCCACGTCGTCGCCGCGGCGGCCGACGCGGCGGGAGCGGGACGGGACGTGATCCGCCTGCTCGTGGCCGGGCTGCTCGGCCAGGGCCCGGCCATCGAGCTGCTCCGCTTCGCGGACGAGCTCGACCTCCCCGACCCCGAGCTGCTGCTGGCCGAACCCGACCTCCTGCCCACCGACAGCAGGGTCGACCTCCTGCTCGCCGCGCTGGCCGGGGTCACCGCCGCGGTCGCCGGGGACCTGAGCCTCGACCGATGGGAGGCGGCATGGCGGGTTCTGTCGGTCGCGTGTGACGCCGGCCGCGCCGACGTCGCGGCCATGTCGGCCACCGCGCTGGTCGAGCTCCGCCTCGACGACTGGCCCGCTCCCCGCGCCGCCGCCGCGTTCGCACCGATGCTGCGCGCCGCCGAACTGGTCTGAGCCGGTTCTGCCGTGGTCGCCACCACCCGACTGGAGCCCCTGAACGCCGCGGACGCCGAGCTGTTCGCGGCGGCCCGCCTCCGTGCGGCGCGGAGCCAGCCCTACCTCGCGACCGCCCTGTTCGCCATGGTCCCCGTCGTCAGGCCGGGGTTCGGGACCTTCGCCGTCGACCGGTACTGGCGGGTCTACCTCGACATGGACCAGGCCCGCGAGTGGGGGGTGGCGGCGACGGCCGCCGTGCTGGTGCACGAGGCCCACCACCTGGTCCGCGGCCACCACGAGCGGGCCCGACGCGTGGGGGCGACCGGCGAGCGGCACCGCGACTGGAACCTGGCCGCTGACGCCGCGATCAACGACGACCTCGTCGACGACGGGCTCGACCTGCCCGACCCGGTGCTGCCGCACCACCTCGGGTGCCGGCGGGGCGGGTTCGAGGAGGTCTACTACCGGGCGCTGCGCGACCCGCACCACCACCGCCCCGAGCGGCCCCGTCGCCCCGTCGTCGACCTCTCCGACGATCCGGACGACCCCGACGGCGACGACTGCGACGCGGACGACCCGGAGCCGGACCCGGGGTGCGGGTCCGGCTCCGGCGGCGCGGCCCTGCCCGTCGAGATCGACGACGAACCCGCCGACCCGACCGAGGGCCTCGACGACGTCGACGCCGACGCGGTGCGCCGCGCCGTCGCCCACGACATCGCCTCCGCCCACGCCGCCGGCGGGACCGTCCCGCCCGGCCTGCACCGGTGGGCCACCGCGCTGTTGACGCCGCAGGTCCCGTGGCGGACCCTGCTCCGCTCCGCGGTGCGCCGCGACCTGCGGGCGACGACCCGCCACACCGAGCCCGACTGGAGCCGTCCCGATCGCCGCGCCGCGTCCACACCCGGGGTGCTGCGGCCCGGCCAACGCCGGCTCAGGTCGTCGGTCGCGGTCGTCATCGACACGTCCGCGTCGATGAGCAGCCCGCGGCTCGACGCCGCGGTCACCGAGCTCGACGCCCTGCTGCACCACGGCGGCGTCGCCCCCGTCCCGGTCGTCGTCTGCGACGAGCTGGCGGCTCGCACCCAGACGGTCCGGCGACTCAGCGAACTGTGCCTGAGCGGAGGTCGCGGGACCGATCTGCGCGTCGGCATCGCGGCAGCGGCCGCACTGAGACCGCTCCCCCGGCTGATCGTCGTGCTCACCGACGGCTGGACGCCGTGGCCGGACACGGCGCCGCCGCGCACCTCGGTGCTGGCTGTGATCATCGACGAGAGCGAGCACCGGGTCGCCCCCGCCCCCGGCGGCGACGGGTTCCGCACCGTCCGGGTGGACACGCCGTGAGCGCGGCGGTGCTGCTCGACCTGGGCGCGCTCGACCCGGCGTTGCGCCTCGACGGCCACCTGCCGGAGTGCCCACACCGCCACCGACCGCCCGACGGCTGCGACTGGTGCCTGTGGGCGGTCGAGGGGGCGGGCGTCCGCGACGCTCTCGACGTCATCCGCGACGCCGACACGCTGACCCGCGATCACGACCGTCGGGGCGGCGACGTGTCGGTGGCGTGGGTCGTGGCGACCGGCGACCTCCTCGACGCCCGCTCGGGCGAGCAGCTGGGAGCGTCGAGCCCGGTCCCGTCGGTGCGGGAGCTGGCCGATCGGCTCGGACGGCTGCGAGACGACCGGTGCCGGCCGCTGCGCCGTCGGCTCGACTCGGCCACGGCGGCCGACGGGCCGGTCGAACGCCGATGCCTGAGCACTGCTGGCCCGTTGGCAGCGGCTGCCCTGCAACGCCCCGAGCACCGGGAGATGCGCGACCGACTGCCGGCCCCGGTCAGGGACCGACTCGATCACGCCACGTCGCTGCTGTCGGCCGACACCCAGACCGCGGGCCTCCTGCCGTCGGTCGAGGCCCGTCACTGGGACGGTCTGCCGGCCCTGCGCACCCAGACCGCGTGGTCCCGGCGACGTCGCCCCGACCCCGATCGGTCCGGGACCGGGTGGTCCGGGTCCGATCGGTGGGATGCCGATCGACAGGAACCGGGCCGGACCGGCCCGCACGAGCCGGCCCGGCCAGCGCCGGGGTCGCTCGAGGCGCTGGTGGTCGAGTCGGTCATCGACGGGGTGGTCGACGAGCTGGCCGAGCTCGGCGTCGACCTGGCCGCGGCGTCCGATCCCGTCGCCGTGCCGCGGCCCCCGTCCCGGACTCGGATGTCGGAGCGCACCCGGGCGATGAGCTGGCGCATCGCCCGCATCGACTGGCACCTCACCTACCTCGACACCGGCCGGGCCGGCGGGTGGCCGGCCACCACCTCGGTCACCCCCGACGGGACCGGATCCGTCGCAGACCTCGTCCCCTGGACCGTGGCGCTCGCCATCGCCGAGGGCGAGCGGGCCGGGCTCGTCAGCGCGACCCACACCTGCTGAGCGGACCGCGACGTCGTCCCGACCGCCGGCACGCCCGCCGGTTCGGACACCCCGGTCGGTCGTAGGATCGGGCCGAACGGAGGTGACGTGGCCGGACCCGGCGTCGATCGGGCGGAGCGATCCGTCGATGGGGTGCTCCTCGACATCGAGGGCGTCCTGATGTCGTCGTCCGCTCCGCTGCCCGGCGCCGCCCGGACGGTCGACGCCCTGCGCCGACGGGGGCTGCCGATCCGCTTCGTGACCAACACGACCTCCACCCCGGCGGCGCGCATCGCCGCCGGCCTCATCCACGCCGGGATCGAGGTCCGCGCCGGAGAGCTGGTCACCGCGGCGTCGGTCACCGCCGCGTACCTGCGGGAGCACCATCCCGACGCACGCTGCCTGGTCCTCAACGACGGCCCCAACGCGGATCTGGCCGGCGTGAGGTTGGCCGACCCCGACGATCCGACCGCGGACGTGGTGGTCGTCGGCGGTGGCGGTCCGTCGTTCACCTGGAAGCAGATGAACACAGCGCTCAACTGCCTGCTGAACGGCGCGGACCTGGTGGCCATGCACGGGGCCCCGGTCTGGCACACCCCCGAGGGGTTCTGCCTCGACGGAGCCGCGTACGCCCGCATGCTCGAGTCCGCCAGCGGGGTCGACGCGGTGGTGGCCGGCAAGCCGGCGCCCCACATGTTCCTCGCCGCGGCGGAGTCGACCGGAGCACCGCCGGAGCGGTTGATCATGGTGGGCGACGACCTCGAGAGCGACGTGCTCGCCGCTCAGGCCTTGGGCATGGTCGGGGTCCAGGTCCGCACCGGCAAGTTCCGCCAGCAGACCCTGGACCGGTCGCCGAAGGCGCCCGACCACGTCATCGACTCGATCGCCGATCTGCTCGGCCTGATCGACGCCTGAGGGCCGGTCAGGGCCGGGGGCCGGTCAGGGCCGGGGATCAGTCAGGGCAGCCGTCGGCCAGCACGACCGGCGGGATCCCGGCGCTGGCGGATCCGCACGGGTCCTGGCCAGGGGCGTACCAGCGGCCGTCCTGGGACCGCAGCAGGAAGCGGGTGCGGTCGCTCAGGGTGCCGGCCGCGTAGCCGTCGGAGCACACGAACCGGGAGATGGTCCCGCTCTGCGACGGGAGACCACCCATCAGCGCCGACGCGGTGCAGGGCGTCGGACCGCTCGGAGCTGTGGCCGATCCGGCGCTGGTCGGGGTGGCTGTCGTCGGGGTGGCTGTCGTCGAGGTGGAGCAGACGGTCTCGTCAGCGTCGGCGGCCTCGGCCAGGGCTTTCGCGGTCTCGGGTCCGAGCTCGCCGTCGACGTCCAGGCCCGACGCGGCCTGGAAGTTCCGAACCGCTTCGTCGGTCTTGGGGCCCATCACACCGTCGACCGTCCCTGGGTGACACCCCACGCGGGCGAGCTCCCGCTGCGCGTCGGCGTCGAAGCGGATCGCTGCCGCCTCCGTCCCGCCGGTCGTGGTGCCCGCATCTGACGTCGAGGCCGAGCCGTCGTCGTCACCGCTGCAGGCTGCAGCTGGGATCAGAGCGACCGCGACCGCAAGCGTGGCCATGACCCGCGCCCCAGAGCAACGGAGCCGCGGCCCGCGACGCGACCGACGAGCGGTCACGAGGAACGCTCGGCGTCCAGGTGGCTGTGGGCGCTGTGCAGCCCGAAGGCGATGAACAGGTCTGACAGCCCGCGGGCCAACGCGGCGGCGGCCACCCAGACCACGAGCAGGACGATCGCCCGACCGATGTAGGCCACCGCCCAGAAGCCGACGAGGACCTCGACGATGCCGATGACCAGGCGCAGCCACCACATGCCGTCCTCGTGACGGGTCATGAACGCGACGACGATCTCGACGATGCCCATGATCAGCAGGTACCAGGCCAGGACCGCGGCCAGGACGACGAAGGTCTGCTGCGGCCACGCCAGTGCGACGATGCCGGCGATGATGCTGATGACGCCGAACAGGACGTGGACCCATTTCCACGACGGCACCATCGACGCCAGCACCAGCTCGAAGATGCCGCCGACGATGAACGCGATCGCGGCCAGGATCGCCACGGTCCACACGCTGGCTGCGTCGACGGTCAGCACGACGAAGGCCAGGACGAACCAGGCGATGCCCGCGATGAGGTAGATCCACCAGGCACCGGTGACGGTCCGGGCCACGTCGACCATGAGGTCGTCGTCGGGGTCACCGGAGGAGGGCCGGGGGGTCAGTCCGCTGCTCATGGCGGCCACCCTAGGACCCCGCCGGTCGCGTTCGGCGGTTCCCCCGTGCCACCATGGGCGGCTGCGACCGCCACGCCCTGTGGCCGTCACGACCCCGGAGGGACCGATGCACCGACGGAAGCTGCTGACGGCTCTGGGCCTGGGCGGCGCCGCGATCGGCGCGGGCGCTCTGTCCGCCTGCGGTGGAGGTTCCGACGACGCCTCAGGAGCTCCCGGAAGAGCAGCTGGAGCAGCAGCCGGAGGAGCGGGCGCCACGTCGACCACCGCGCCGACTCCGACGGTGGCACCCACCCCCTACGACCCGTCCCGGCCGTACTGGGTGCAGGGCAACTTCGCCCCCGTCGCCGCCGAGGAGACCGTCACCGAACTGGCCGTCACCGGTGAGATCCCCGCCGAGCTCACCGGCCTGTTCGTGCGAAACGGCTCGAACCCCGCCACCGGCGAGGCGCTGCACTGGTTCCTCGGCGACGGGATGGTCCACGGCGTCCGCCTCGATGGCGGCAAGGCCCTCTGGTACCGCAACCGCTACGTGACCACGCCGCTGCAGCAGTCCGGCAAGGGCCTCATGGAGTTCGGCGGGGTCCCCGGCCAGCAGAACAACCAGAGCAACGTGGCGGTGGTGGAGCACGGCGGCCGGTTCCTCAGCCTGGGCGAGGTCGGCTGGCCCTACGAGATGTCGACCGAGGACCTATCGACGGTCGGCCCGTTCGACTACGCCGGCAAGCTCGGCCCGACCATGACCGCACACCCCAAGGTCGACCCCGAGACCGGCCGGATGCACTTCTTCGGCTACGAGTTCATGCGGCCCGCCCTCACCTACTACGCGGCGGACTCCGACGGCACCCTCGACGTCGTCAGCCCGATCACGGTTCCGGCCACCACGATGATCCACGACTTCGCCGTCACCGACCGCGACGCCGTGTTCTGGATCGGTCCGGTGGTGTTCGGCCCCGACCCCACCGGGACCTCGCAGATCCCGTTCCACTGGGATCCGACCGGACCGAGCCGGATCGGCGTGATGCCCCTCGACGGGTCCGGGGCCGACATCCGCTGGGTCGACGTGCCGCCGTCGTTCGCGTTCCACGGCTACAACGCCCACCGCGACGGCGACGACGTGGTGCTGCGGGTGCACCGCGCGGACGAGGCCTTCGGGCCCAAGGGCGATCTGGTCAGCACGCTGTTGACCGAGTGGCGCATCGGCACCGCCGGCCCCTCGCTCACGTTCGCCGAGGAGCAGATCAGCGACCGGCCGATGGACCTGCCCAGCCACGACCGTCGACGCACCGGCCGCGAGACCCGCCACGGCTGGTTCGTGACCACGACCTCACCCGACTCCGAGTACGGCTTCGAGCTCGAGGGGATCTGCCACCTCGACCTGCGCACCGGCAAGGAGGACGTGTGGGACCCGGGTCCGCACCGGCGCGGCGGCGAGCCGTTCTTCGTCGGCGCCGACAGCAGCCGTCCCGACGGCGACGGGTGGGTGTTGACCTACGTGTGGGACCGCACCACCGACCGGTCGTCGTTGGCCGTCTTCGACGCCCAGGACGTGGCGTCGGGCCCGGTGGGCGAGGTGCAGCTTCCGGTTCGGGTCCCGTTCGGGTTCCACGGGACCTGGATCCCGGCCTGACCTGCCACCCGCCGAACTTGTAGCCCACCGTCGCTGTGACGACCCACCATCTACAAGTTCGCCGGCCCCAACCGAACTTGTAGCCCACCGTCTCCGTGGCGACCCGCGAGCTACAAGTTCGCCGGCCCCAACCGAACTTGTAGCCCACCGTCTCTGTGGCGACCCGCGAGCTACAAGATCGACGGGGTCCGGTCGGTCAGAGGATCAGGTCGAGCAGGGCGAGATCCGTTCCCGGGGCACCCATGAGCGCCAACCCGAGCGGCAGGTGCGATGACCCGACCGGGACGCCCGACGTCGGAACCACCACGACCGGGACGCCGGCCAGGCTGCCGACCACGGTCGAGCGCAGCGTGTCGGCCCGGATGCGTTCGGCCTCGGGTCCGTACTCCCCACGGACCGGGGCCGGGCCTGCAGCGGCGGGGGCCAAAAGGACCGTCCCCCCGACGGTCGCGTCGTGGACCGCCCGGCGGACCCGTTCCCGCACCGGTCGGGCGGCGGCGACCTGTTCGGCGGTGACCTTCGACGCGGCGTCGAAGCGGTACGCCGTGTTCTCCCCCATCCTCGGGCGGGATGATCGGATCCACCCACCGTGGGTGGCCCACGCCTCGGCCCCCTGCAGGGTCCGGAAGGTGGCCAGGCACTCGTCCATGTCGCACCCGAGGCGGATGGTGGGCACCGCCGCTCCGAACCGATCGAGGACAGCCCCCTCGAGGGCGTCCCTCACATCGGTCCCGGGTGGCCCGATCAGATCCATCAGCTCGGCGACGATCGCGAACCGCTCGACCGGCGACGGCGACACGGGACGTCCGGCGACCGTCGCGAGGGCCACCCCGGCCGCGGCGCGCAGCAGCGGAGCGGACCGAGCGAACAGCCCGATGGTGTCGAAGCTGGAGGCCAACGGGGTCACCCCCTCGGCGCTGACCGCCCCGTGGGTCGGCCGCCACCCGAGGATCCCGCAGTAGCTGGCGGGCACCCGGATCGACCCGCCGGTGTCGGTACCCAGGGCCAGGTCGACAACGCCGGCTGCCACCGCGGACGCCGAGCCCGACGACGACCCGCCGGTGGTCCGGTCCGGCGCGGCCGGGTTGACCGGCGGCGGGAAGTGCTCGTTGTCGCCGCCGAGGGAGTAGGCGAGCTCGTCGGTCACCGTCTTGCCCACCACCGTCGCCCCGGCCGCAACCAGCGCCTCGACGACCGGGGCCGATCGCCCCGCCGGGGCCCGGGACGCGGCCAGGTCCGGGTTGCCGGCCCCGGTCACCCGACCGGCGACGTCGATGACGTCCTTGACCGCCAGGGTCGTGCCGGCCAGCGGACCGCTCGGCTCGCCCTCGACCAGCAGCCCGGTCGGGCCGATGAACGCCCGCATCGCCGGATCGTCGGATTCTCCGGTCGGGATTGCGACAAGGTGTGTCACTGAGCACCCCTATATCGGATGAAGACGAAGGTGGCGCCGGTGGAGAAGCGGGTGAGTGCAACCTCGGAGCGGTCCGGGGCCGGCTCGTCGGCCATGGTGACCGACCAGCGCGACGGACCGGTCCGCTCCAGCCGGGCGTACGGCGTCACCCCCTCGACCGCGGCCGCCAGGCCGTCGTCGTGGCCGTCGGCCAGCCGACTGATCCAGGTCTCCATCCCACGCTCGTGACGGGCCGGGCAGTCGCCGAGCACCAGCCCGACGTGGTCGTCGGCGAGGGTGACCCGCCAGTCGACGTACGCCCGGGGCCGGAACGCCGGGTGCAGATCCAGCACCTGGGCGACGTCGGCCAGGGTGGTCCCGGAGCGGGATCCGTCGCCGGCGGCGAACGCGTCGCGGAGCCGTTGCGAGGTCAGCCCGGCGATGCCGGTGAACTGCCGGTCGACGACCGCCACGGCGTCCTCGGTGCCGTGACGTCGTTCGATCGCGGCGCCGAACGACATGACCAGCAGGTGCTGCTGGACGCAGACCTCCTCGGCCAGCACCCGTAGAGCAGCGGTCGAGAACCGCTCGGTGACCAGGTCCGGATCGAGCGGAGCGGTGTAGTCGTTCCAGCCGTCGGCGACCTCGGCGTCGGTGGCCCCGCGCCCGATCGGGCCGAGCTCGAGCGCGGCCAGGCGGGTGGCCTGCACCGGCGCCATCACCTCGGGCAGCGGCAGCTCGGGGTGGGCGTCGTCGATCGTCACCGTCCAGTGGCAGTGCGGCTGGCGGTCGGCGGGCTCGCGGGGCGGACGGTGGATCGGGCGGACCTGGGCCCGGCGGTTGGTGGCGATGGCGGTGGCGTCGAAGGTCGGGTCCTCGATCGTGTGGCACATCGCGTGGACGTAGTCCTCGCCCATCGGTTCGACGTCCATGAGGGCGCCGCAGTGGTCCAGCCAGAACTCGCCGTGGTTCGCGTCGATCACCCGGTAGCGGAAGTCCATGAACTCCGGCGGGGCGCCGATGTCGAACTGCATGCCCTTGAAGATCGTCTCGACGTCGCCGCGCCCGAAGCCCAGCAGCTGCTGCATGCGCCGGGTGTAGATCGGGCTCGCCCCCATCCACTCGTCGATGGCGATGGCGGTCATCTCGTCGCGGCCGTAGGCGCCGATCAGGTGCGGCATGCCGGCCCGGTCCATCAGCTGGCCGGCGAGCAGGTACTCGCGGACCAGACGGGCCAGCTCGTCGTGGGTGAATTCGGCCAGCGTCCGCGGCGCCGTCACCTCAGGGCTCCGGGTACGACTCGAGGCCCAGCGCCGGGGCGAGCAGCCGCCGGGCCAGCTCGGCGACGGGGGTGTCGACGTTGAGGCCGTCGCCCAACTCCGCAGCCAGCTCCAGGTCCTTGGTCCCGAGCGCGGCGGTGTGGGCGAAGATCGGACGCAGTCCGTCGTCGTCGGCCATCACCGAGGCGTCCGGGCGCAACATGATGGCTCCCGCTCCGCCGGTGACCCGGTCCGAGTGGCGCACGACGTCGCCCAGGGCGGCCACGTCGAGCCCGGCGGCCTGCGCCAGTCGCTGCGCCTCGCCAACGGCGGCGAAGGAGGCGAAGGTGATCAGGTTGCGGGCGATCTTCATCCGGGTGCCCTGTCCGACCGGACCGCAGTGCACGACCAGCGACGCGTAGCGCTCGAGGACGGGGCGGGCCCGTTCGACGGCGTCGTCGGACCCGCCGACCATGACCGCCAGGGTGCCCTCGTGCGCGCCCATCGCCCCGCCGCTGATCGGGGCGTCGACCAGGTCGACCCCCGCGGCGGATGCCCGTTCGGCCAGGGCGACGGCGCCCTCGGCGCTGATGGTCGAGTGCACTGCGACGACGGTGCCGGCCGTCGCTGCGGCGAGCAGGCCGTCGGGGCCGTCGAGCACGTCGGCGACCTGGGCCTCGTCGCGCACCACGATGCTGATGACCCGCGCTCGGGCCGCCAGCTCGGCCGGGGTGGCGGCGACCGTCGCGCCCTCGGCCGCGAACGGAGCGGTGGCGGCTGCGGCGACGTCGAGCACGACGAGCTCGTCGGGTCGGTCGAGCAGGCGTCGCGCCATCGGCGCGCCGATGTTGCCCAGGCCGATGAAGCCGATCACGGACGCACGACCTGTCCGCCGTCGACGTTGAAGATCTGCCCGGTGATCCAGCTGGCGTCGTCGGAGAGCAGGAAGCTGACCATGCCGGCCATGTCCTCCGGGGTGCCGCGGCGCTTGAGGGCCAGGCCCTTGACGATGTCGTCCATGATCGAGCCGGGCACGACGCTGCGCGCCGCGTCGGTGTCGGTCGGGCCCGGGGCGATGGCGTTGATGCGGATGTTGGAGCCGCCGAGCTCGTGGGCCAGCTGGATGGTCAGTCCGTTGATGCCGGCCTTGGCCAGCCCGTAGTAGTTGGCGTACATGTAGGCCGCGGTCGAGCTCTGGTTGACGATCGCTCCCCCGCCGCCGGCGGCCATGTGCTCCCAGCACGCCCGGATGCACAGCAGCGCCCCGTCCATGTTCACGCTCATGAAGCGCCGGTAGTAGTCCCAGTCGACGGTCAGCAGCAGGTCGATCTCCATGCCCCCGAAGATGGCGGCGTTGTTGACCAGGTGGTCGATGCGGCCGAAGGCGTCCATGGTCGCCGCGGCCATCTCCCGGGTGGAGTCGGGATCGGAGATGTCGACCGCCACCCCGAGCGCGGTGCCGCCGTCCGCGACGATCGACCTGGCGACAGCCGCGGCCCGCTCGGCGTCGATGTCGGCCACGACGACCGACGCCCCTTCGGACGCGAGGCGGCGTGCGTAGGCCTCGCCGATGCCGCCGGCGGCGCCGGTGACGATGCTGACCCTGTCCTGGAAGCGGAGGTTCGGGGTGCTGGCCACGGGTCGGTCTCCTGTCGTGTCGGTGTGTCGTGTCGGTCTGTCGTGTCGGTCTGTCGTGTGTGCCGGCCCGGGCCGCGTCGGGGCCCGGGTGCCCGGAGCGTCCCGCGCCGTACCTAGCGGGCGACGGCGATCGCCTTGGTCTCGAGGTACTCCTCGAATCCGGCCACGCCCATCTCGCGTCCGATGCCGGACTGCTTGTAGCCGCCGAAGGGGACGTCCGCGCCGTACCAGATGCCGCCGTTGATCCCGAGGGTCCCGGTGCGGATGCGGGCCGCGACGGCCAGGGCGCGGTCCTCGTCGCCGGAGCACACCGCGCCGGACAGGCCGTAGGGCGAGTCGTTGGCGATCGCGACCGCGTCGTCGTCTCCGTCGTGGGCGATGACGACCAGCACCGGCCCGAAGATCTCCTCGCGGGCGACCCGGGCCGAGTTGTCGAGGCCGACGACCAGGGTCGGGTCGATGAAGTACCCGCGGTCGAAGCGCGGGGAGCGGCCCCCACCGACGGCGAAGGTCCCGCCCTCGGCGACGGCCAGGTCGAGGTAGCCCTGCACCCGGTCGCGCTGGCGGGCCGAGATCAGCGGTCCGCAGATCGTGCCCGGGTCGGTCGGGTCGCCCGCGGTGAGGGCGCCCATCGTGGCCGCGGCCGCCTCGACGATCTCGTCGTGCATCGATCGGGGGACGACCAGGCGGGTGGTGATGGCACATCCCTGACCGGCGTGGGTCGCAGCGGTGAACGCGGCCAGCCCGGCGGCCGCGGCCGCGTCCGCGTCGTCGAGGACGACGAAGGCCGACTTGCCGCCGAGCTCCAGGAACACCCGGGTCAGGTTCTCGGCCGCGTCGCGCATGACCGATCGTCCGGTCGCGGTCGAGCCGGTGAACGACACGACGTCGACGCGGGGGTCCCGGGCCAGCTGTGAGCCGAGCGAGTGGTCGGTCGAGGTGACGACGTTGAGCACCCCGGCGGGGATGTCGGTCTCCTCGGCCACGATTCGGGCCAGGGCGCTGGCGCACCACGGGGTGTCGGGGGCGGGCTTGAGCACCGCGGTGCAGCCGGCGGCCAGAGCCGGGCCGACCTTGGCGAAGTTGATCTGGTGCGGGAAGTTCCACGGGGTGATCGCGCCGACCACCCCGGCCGGCTCTCGGTGCACTCGGCGGTGCGACACGATGCCGAACGACTCCTTCTCGCCCAGGTCGGTGACCCAGCCGTCGTAGCCCTCGGCCAGCTCCGCCCAGTAGCTGAGGTCCTCGACCGGGAAGTCGTACTGCGCCGCCGCGGTCAGGAACGCCGGGGCGCCCACCTCGGCGGTGGTCAGGTCCCGCATCTCCTCGCCGTGGGCGACCAGGGCGTCGCGCAGCTGGCGCAGACACCGGGCCCGCAGCGCGGCGTCGCCCGCCCAGGTCCCGGCGTCGAACGCGGCGCGGGCCGCGGCGATCGCCGCGTCCATGTCGGCCGCGGTGCCGTCCGCTGCGACGCCGAGCACCTCCTCGGTGGCGGGGTTGGACGTCTCGAAGGTGCCGCCGCCGGTCGCGGGGCGCAACGTCCCGTCGACCAGAACGACGTCGAGTCCGGCGTCGGCGAGCATGTCGGCCACGCTCAGCGCTCCCAGATCTTCACCGGCGACGTGCCCGCCGGGTAGTAGCCGGGAAGCGGGCCCCGCATCGAGCGGTTCATGCGCGCCGTCATGCCCTCGGAGAGCACCCCCGCCGACATCATGTCGAGGAAGGTCCGGGCGGCGTTGCCGAAGTCGAACCAGTCCCGCTGCCAGTCCCACTGGAAGTCCCCGGCGTAGCGGAACCAGCTGCCGCCGATGCCGTTGACCTCGTAGGGGGTGCCGTCGGGCCGGGTGGCGTCGGCGACCTGGCGCCAGAAGCCGACGACGAACCCCTTGCGGTCGTCGATGAGGATCTCCTCGTAGGGGTACTGCCAGCCGTCGAGGCCGCCCATCTCGGCGCCGAGGGCCAGGTCGCGGATCTCGTCGCGACCGACGGCCATGAAGTCGGTGTCGGGGCCGTAGTTCCAGCCGTAGGTGGCATCCGGGGTGTAGAGCTCGGCCAGCGGCCGCCAGTCTCCGGCGGCCTCGGCGTCGCGGTTGGCCTGGAGCCACCGCTGCACCATCTCCTCGAGCTCTTCGCGTGGGAATCCGGGCACGTCGCTACTCCTTCTGGGTCGTTCCCCCCGCCGTTCTGTAGTGCGAGATCCAGGCGTTCGCCTGGATCTCGCACTACAGAACGGGGACGAGGGTGATGGCGTGGGTGGGGCAGTACTTGGCCGCGGCCTCAGCGGCGCGGCGCTGGGACTCATCGGCCTGCTCGACGAGCACGTGGGCGAGCATGTCCCGGCCGACCTCGAACAGCTCGGGGGCCTCGTTCTCGCACACCCCGTGGCCCTGGCAGAGGTCGGAGTCGACGACGATCCGGAATGCCATCAGGCGCTCTCCCCTGTCGGCGAGCCGTCCTCGACGACCGTCGGTCCGCTCCGGCGTCGGTAGCGGACCATGCAGGGCTGGGCGAGCTGCACGACCATCTTCGAGTGGTCGTTGCGGTACGTCTCCGGCGGTTGCGCCGCGGTGAGCTCCCAGTCGCGCAGCAGGATGCAAAAGATCGTCTTGAGCTGCATCATGGCGAACGCGGCGCCGACGCAACGGTGCCGGCCGGCACCGAACGGGATCCAGTTCCACGGGTTGTCGAGATCGTCCTGACGGGGCTCGACGTAGCGCGACGGGTCGAAGCGGTCCGGGTCGTCGAACGCCTCGGGGAGTCGGTTCGACACCGCGGGCGACGCGCCGACCAGCTTGCCGGCCGGGATCGTGTAGCCCTCGACCTCTACGGGCACCTTCGCCAGGCGCAGCAGCAGGATCAGCGGTGGGTGCAGGCGCAACGTCTCCTTGATCGACGCCTCCAGCCACGGCACCTCGCGCAGGTCCTGGTAGGTGATCTCGCCGCCGCCGGCGTCGGCCAGGGCGTCCATCTCGGCCACGACGGCAGCCATGACGTCGGGATTGCGCAGCATCTCGATGATGAACCACGACGCGGTGGTGGAGGTGGTGTGGTGCCCGGCGAACATCATCGAGATGAACATGCCGGTGATCACGTCCGCGGAGAAGTGCTCGTTGCCGTCGGGGTCCTTGATCGACATCAGCACGTCGACCAGGTCGCGCTCCTCGCCCTCGGCGGGGGGCCCGGCGGCGCGGCGGCGCGCCATGATGCCCTGGACCCGCTCGACCAGCGCGGCGCGGGCCGCGTCGCGGCGACGGAAGCTGTCGATGTCGGCGTACGGGTCGACGAAGGCGATGGCGTCTGTGCCGCGCTCGAGCTCGTGGAACAGGTGAGCCACCGACACGTCGAGCTCCTCGCGGAACCGCGGCCCGATCAGACACGACGTCGAGGTGTAGATGAACAGCTCGGCGGTCCAGTCGAGCAGGTCGATCTCGCCCTCGTCGTCCCACTCCGCGAGCATCCGCTCGATCTCGGCGGTGATCGTCGCGGCGTGGCCCCGCATGAACTTGTCGCGCAGCGACTGGTTGTGCAGCGCCCGCCGGCGTTCCTCGGGGGTGGCGTCGAACACCACGCCCTCGCCGAAGATCGGCGTCATGAACGGGTAGGCGGCCGCCTGGTCGAGCTCGTCGTCGGAGGCCCGGAAGAACACCTCGTTGGCCTCGGCGCCCGACAGCAGCACGACGTCGTTGTCGGCCAGCCGGAACTCGCCGACGTCGCCGCACTCGTCGCGCACCCGCTGCATCAGTCCGATCGGGTCGACCCGCAGCTCCTCGAGGTGCCCGGTCCCGCCGTCGTCGCCCGACACCTTGGGGATGTCGGCGGAGCGCCCGGTCGGGGCGGTCGTGGTGTCGGTCATGGTTCCCCCTGGTCGTCCGGACTCGGAGCTCGCAGCACCGCCGGGTCGCCGATCGGCGCCTCGGGCTGCACCTCGAGCAGGGCGTAGCGGGTGCCCTTGGGCGCGGACACCACCGCCAGCACGGCGTCGGCGAACTCGACGGGCCGGATGGCGCCGTCGTGGCGCAGCAGGCCCCAGTGCGACCACGAGGCGACGACCTCGTTGATCGAGTCGACCGACCAGGTGGTGCCCTGCTCGGTGCTCGACGGACCGGGGCGGACGATGCCGACGCGCACGCCGGTGCCCTCGCACTCCATGGCCATCGCCCGGGCGAAGCCCTCGAGCCCGGCCTTGGACGCCACGTAGGCCGCCATGTGGGTGCGGGGATCGACCGCCACCTCGGAGGTGACGAACACGACGTCGCCGCGGCGTCGGGCGACCATCGCCGGCACGATCTCGTGGACCAGGGCCTGGGCGCCGAGCAGGTTGACCTGCATCTGGCGGTGGAACTCGACGGGGTCGGCCAGCGTGGTGATCGGCTGCACGTCCCCGGCGTTGGACACGACGATCTCGATCGGTCCGAGCTCGTCCTCGGCCCGTCGGGCGAAGTCGGCGATGGAGTCGGGATCGGTCAGGTCGAGGGCGACGGCCACGGCCTCGCCGCCGTCGGCGGCGATCTTGGCCGCGAGCTCCTCGAGGCGGTCGACCCGACGGGCGCCCACCACGACGGGGTGCCCGGCGGCGGCCAGTCGGGCGGCGATGGCGGCGCCATGACCGGACGACGCACCGGTCACCACGGCGGTCCGACGGTCGGGGTGCGGCTCGAAGCGGGGCATCAGCGGTTCCCCCCGGAACGCAACGTGACCGAGGTCGGCACCTTGGAGAAGCCCCGCACGTTGACCGAGTGGACCCGTTCCAGGCCGTCGGGGTCGATGTCGTAGTCGGAGAACGCAGAGAGCAGCTCCTCGAGCGCGACCCGGGCCTCGAGGCGGGCGAGCGACGCCCCCATGCAGTAGTGGCGGCCGAAGCCGAAGCTGGCGAGCTGCGGCAGCGGTTCGGGGCGGTCGAGGTCGTAGACGTCGGGGGCGGTGAACGCCCGGGGGTCGCGGTTGGCCGATCCGACCAGCAGCAGCACCCGGTCGCCCGCCGGGATCGTGCCGCCGTGGGCAGGGATGTCGACCGTGGCGGTCCGCGCCAGCATCTGCGACGAGGTGTCGAAGCGCAGCGTCTCTTCGATCCACTGCGGGATGCGAGCCGGGTCGGCGAACGGCTTGGCGCGCTGGTCGGGGAACCGCCACGCCCAGTACCAGGCGTTGGCGAGCAGCTTGGTCGTGGTCTCGTTGCCGGCGACGACGAGCAGGAACAGGACGCCGATGATCTCCTCGTCGGTCAGGCGGTCGCCGTCGATCTCGACCGCGAGCAGTGCGGAGGTGAGGTCGTCGGTGGGACGCGCCCGGCGCTGGGCGAGCATGTCGGAGTAGTAGACGACCAGATCCAGGGCGGCAGCCGCCCCCTCGGGCGGGACGTCGCGGATGCCCTCCTCGCGGTGCACGAGCAGGTCCGACAGGCGGCGGAGCTCCTCGCGGTCGGACTCGGGTACGCCCATCAGCTCGGAGATGACGTCCATCGGCATGCGCCCGGCGAAGTCGGAGATGAAGTCGAGGTCGTCGGGGGTGTCGCGCATGCGCTCGACGTAGCGGCGGGCGAGGTCGCGGATGTGGGGTTCCTGCTCGGCGACGCGCCGCGGGGTGAACCCCTTGGAGACCAGCCCACGCATGCGGCCGTGCATCGGCGGGTCGAGCGCCAGGAACGACATGGTGCGATGCGCGTTGGGCCCCGACGCCGCCGGGTCGAGCGACACGCCGTGCGAGCTCGACAGCCGCTCGAAGTCCCGGAAGCCCTCGATGACGTCCTCGTGGCGCGACAGCGCCCAGAAGCCGAGCTCGTCGTTGCGGTAGAGCGGCGCCTCTTCGCGGAGCCGTTCGTAGAGGGGGTACGGGTCCTCGTGGAACTCGTAGGCCCACGGGTCGAAGGCGATGGCGTCGTCGATGGCGGTGCTCACGGTCCCCCCGGGTTGGTCAGGTGTCAGCCGACGACCAGCTCGGCGGTGCGGGCGAGCTGGTCGGGCAGGTCGGTGTAGTCGAGATGTCCCATGCCGGCCTGCAACATGGCCCCCGACACGGCGAACTCGAGCGAACGCAGCACGGCCGGATCGGCGTCGTCGCCGAGCGCGGCCTGGAGCCGGCGCCGCCAGGTGAGCCCGATGCGGTCCCGCAGGACCTTGACGTCGGGGTCGTTGGAGAGCATGGCCGCGGTGCACGCCGCGGCCAGCTCGGGTTCGTCCGCGACCAGCAATGCCATCTCGGCCAGGGTGGCCGCGGCGCGCGACGCGGCGGTGCGGCGACGGTCGATGCGGGTCTCGGGCAGCGCCTCCAGCCGTCGCCAGAACACCTCGGTCACCAGGTGCTCGCGGGAGGCGAAGTAGTTGTAGGCAGTGGCCGGGGCGACCCCGGCGCGGCGGGCGACGTTGCGGACGGTCAGACCGTCGTAGCCGACTTCTCGCAGCTCGTCGACGGTGGCGTCGAGCAGTCCGGCGACGGTGCGGGCCTGGCGGTCCGACAGGTGCCGGCGCGGGGCGAGGAGAGCGGCGGTGGCGGCCGTCGGACTGGACATCTGTCCAGATGGTAGTCCACATCGGCGGGGCCTGTGGACCTGAGCCGTCAGCCCGCGAATCGGACCGCAGCACACCCGTGCTACATTGGCCTCGTGAGCACCACCACCGTGCGCCTGGATGACGACGACGAGGCCATCCTCGACGAGCTGGCTCCGAGGTACGGCGGACGCTCCAGCGCGATCCGCCACGCGCTCCGCGAACTGGCCGTCACCCATCACCGCCAGGATGCGCTCCGATCGTTCCTCACCGCCTGGGGCGCCAGCGACGGACCCCCCGACGAGGCGACGGTCGCGGCGATGGCCGACCGATACGGCCTGTGATCCTCGATGCAGGGTTCCTGATCAGCGTCGACCGGAGCGAGCGATCCGCACACGCGTTCCTCGAGGCCGCCGCCCGAACCGGGACGGACCTGCACACGACCCATCCTGTCGTCGCCCAGGTCTGGCGGGACGGGAGTCGCCAGGCTCGACTGGCCGCCTTCCTGAGGATCGTGCACGTCCACCCGCTCGACGACGGGCCATCGGTGGGACTGCTCCTGGCCCGATCCCGGACCGCCGACGTCGTCGACGCCCACCTGGTCACGTGCGCGGTCCGCGTCGGCCACGACATCCTGACCGGCGATCCGGACGACATCGCGCCGCTCGCGGCATCGTTCGGGTCCGCCGCGCCGACCGTGCACACGTGGCCGTGAATCGTCGACCCACTCCGCCCGGGCGACGTCGACCCGAGTCGCCACTGTGTCAGGACGGGACGGGCGGTGGTCAGGGGGCCAGGTCGTGGGCGCGGAGCCAGTCGGTGCAGATGCCGACGGCCTCGGCCAGCTTGGGGCGCTGGTCGGTGCCGTCGGGTCCGGTCCCCAGGTAGTAGTGCGTGGCGCCCTCGACGACGTGCAACTCCTTGTCGTCGTGGCTGACCGCGGCGAACAGCGACCGGCCCATCTCCGGGTAGCAGACGTCGTCCGCGCCGTTGGAGACCACGAGCACCGGCACCGTGATGGCCGCCGCGCACCGCAGACCGTCGGCCGGGGCGTCGTCCAGGCTCCACTGGCTGAGCCAGCTGCGCAGCGTGCAGAACCGGGCCAGGCCGACCGGGCCGTTGTTCACCAGCCGCGGGTCGCCCAGGTATGACACGCCGACCTGACGGTCGTTGGGGTCGATGGTGCCGTCGAGCACGGCCGGATCGGCCATCGTCCCGTGCACGACGAAGCCACGCTCCTCGTCGGGGCGTCCGGAGTCGCGCAGCCGCTCGAGCTCGCCGCGCACCCAGGCGGTGATGCGCCGGTTGCGGGCCTCCTGGGCGGCCCGGTAGCCGGCCAGCCACTCGCGGTCGTAGGGAGGTGCGGGGGCGTCGGGCCCGTAGAGGTCCCAGCGAGGGTCGCGTCGATCGGGGTCGGACTCGTCGACGATCGCCGGGTCGAGCGAGTCGGTGAGCACACCATGGCGGCTCGGGTGCGCGGCCAGCAGCATGACCGCATCCGCGGGGATCAGCTCCGCGGCGGTGAGGTCCGGCGGGTCGCCCCATGGCGTCGAGGTGATCGACGGCGCCTCGGCCTGCTCCTGGTACAGCAGCGACAACGACCCGCCGCCGGACCACCCCGCCAGCACGACCCTGGAGTAGCCGAGGCGCTCCTTGGCGTCCGCGACCGCGGCGCGCATGTCCAACACGACCTTCTCCATGATGAGCGCGGAGTCGGAGCGGTAGCGGCTGTTGCAGTAGATGACGTGGTGGCCGGCCTTGGCCAGCGCGCGCACCATCGGCAGGTACGCACCCGCCCCGATCGGGTGCATGAACAGCAGGACGGTGTCGGAGGTGACACCGACCGGCCGGTACAGGTACGACTCCAGCACGACGACGCCCTCGGGGCCGCCGTAGGTGTCCTTGAACGCCGCCTGCTCGGCGTACACGAGCGGGTACGCGACCAGCTCGACCTCGATCCGTTCCGACGTCGACACGATGGACCTCAGGCCTGCTCGAGCCGGACCGGCGGGTCGGGGGTGCTGGCCGCAGCGGCGACCTCGGCGTCGGAGAGGGCGACCATGAACTCGAGCTCCTTGCGGGGGTAGCCCATCTGGGGCTTGGACGGGTCGATGGGCGGTTGGGGCACCGGCTCGGCGGGCGGGTCGTACGACGGCGGCGACATGAACCGCTCGGCATCCGCGGCGGTCATGCCGATCGCCTCGCACGCGACCGGGTCGACCCAGGCCCGGGGTTCGATCGGTTCGGCCGACCATGCGGCCTCGAGCGTCAGGCCCTCGAGTCCGGCGAAGTAGATCGAGCGGCACATGCCGTGCTCGATCGGGCCGAAGGTGACGATCCCGTTGGAGCGCAGCCGGTCCCGCATGGCGAGCAGCGCCTCCTCGGAGCCGACGTCGAAGGCGAGGTGCTGCATGGTGCCCGGGGCGCTGATCCCGGCGCCGGTACCGGAGTGGGTGACGCCGATGATCGGCTCCACGTCTTCGACCCCGGCGATCTGCACGAACGACAGCAGGCAGGTGTCGCTGAGGCGGACGAAGCCGTGCCAGGCGCCCTCGACGCCGTGCATCTCGAACAGGGCGACCATCGGGGCGCCCATCACCTGGGTGAAGAACTCGAACTGGGACTTCATGTCCTTGGTCGAGATGGCGAGGTGGTGCACGCCGGTGGGTGCGGTCATGACGGTTCCTCCTGCTTGCTGGTCGGTGTCGTGGTCGAAGATCGGGAACGGCGCGATCCGTTCGGACGGGTCGTCGCGGCGGGCGGGCGCGTTGCCGGCCAGGCGCCGAGCACCGCGTCGATGGTGGTGCTGCGACGGGGCCAGGGCGGGTCGATGCGTGCGACGGCGAGGGCGTAGACGACCTCGGCGCGCAGCTCGGCGTCGGCGCGGGTGATGCCGAGCTCGACGAGCGCGTCCCGCAGGAACACGAGCAGCACGCGGTCCGCGTCGCGGACCGCCTCGGCCGCCGGTTCGTTCACCGTCGCCCAGTCGCGCATGGCGCGGTGCAGCGCCCCCATGTGCAGCTGCACGCTGAGCCGCTCCAGCTCGGCCAACCGCTCGGCGGGCGGCCGCTCGGCGAGCCGGTCGAGCACCGTTCGGGGCTGCTCGGTCCCGAAGAACGAGGCGAGCTCGCCCAGGTACTCCGACATGCCGGGGAAGTGGTGGTAGAAGCTGCCGGTCGTGCGGCCGGTCAGCTCGCACAGCGCGGCGAGCTTGACCGCCGGGAACCCGCCCCGCCGCAGCAGGTCCTGGCCGGCGACCAGCCAGGCGCGGCGGCTGTCGTCGGTTCCGGGCTCCGGTCCCGACGCCGCAGCACCGACGCCCGGGGCAGCGGCGCGACCCGACATCAGAGCCTGTCCGCCGGTCGCAGCGGCAGGCCCAGGGCCACTCGTCCGGCCAGCTCGGTGGTGCGGTCCCAGTCGAAGATGACGTGGCCCTTGAGCACCTCGACGTCGCGCTGCAGCCGCTGAAGAGGTGCGTCGGCCTTGTAGACGCTGGCGCCGGCACCCGCGCACACCATCGAGATCACCGCGACCGAGCGTCGCACCGCGTCGGCGGCCGCCAGCCGAACCGCCATGCGGTCCGCCATCGGGTCGGCCGAGGTCGCGATTCCCCCGAGGACGGCGACGCCGCCGTCGAGCGCGGCGCGGGCGGCGCGCACGTCGGCCAGCGCGGTGCCCAGGCGCACCTGGGCCGCGGGCTGCTCGGCGGCCTTGTCGCCGAAGCTGTAGGCGAGGACACGGCTGCGGAGGCGCTCCTCGTACTCTGCGACCGCCCGCTCGGCGGCGCCGACCGCCGGTGCGGCGGCCATCAGGGCGAGCACCGCCATCACCGGCAGGTGCGCCAGGCCGTCACCCGCGGTGACCGGTCCGCACTCGAGCAGGTCCTCGGCGACCAGCGTCCGGTGCTCGGGGACGAACACGCCCTCGACGCGCACGTCGTCGGATCCGGTGGCGCGCATGCCGGAGGTGTGCCAGACGTCGTCGACGACCACGTCGGAGATCGGCAGCACGGCGAAGCGGGCGACCAGCGCGTCGTCGCGGTCCTCGAGCCCGGTGACCATGACCCAGTCCGCGTGGCGCACACCGGTGGCCCACTCCCAGCGGCCGGTCACCTCCCAGCCGGGCGCGCCGTCAGCTCCGGTGGCGGCCCGCAGGCGGCCGGTCGGGGCGAGCGGTGCCGGCACCAGCCCGTAGCCCGGGGCGGAGCCGAGCACCTCGGCCTGGAGCTGCTCGGGGAACCGGGTGATCAGCCAGTTGTGCATGACCAGGAACGACAGCGTCCACGCCGAGGCCGGGCACCCGGTCGCCAGGATCCGGGTGGTGTCGATCAGCTCGCTGAGCCCGCGGCCCTCGCCGCCCCAGCGTTCGGGGACGACCATCCGGAACAGCCCGGAACGGGCTGCGGCGTCGAGCACGGCGGGGGTGAGCTGGCGCAGCTCCTCGGCGTGGGCGGCCTCGGCGTCGAGCAGGTCGACCAGGCCACGGGCCCGGCCGGCCCACGCCGGTTCGTCCGACACCACGGCGTGCCCGCTCAACTCCTCGCCGATCAACTGGTCCCCCACGTCCGTCCCCCTGTTCGTCACGTCGTCCCCCGACGTCGGACGACCACCATAACTCAACTTACGGTCTGGTGCGACCAGGAAGGGTGCGGTGCGATCAGGACAAGAGCGGTGCGATCGGGAAGAGAGTGGCGCGATCAGGGCCAGAGCGGGTCCGTCACCTCGACGCCGAGGGGCTCGCCCCAGCGGTTGCGATACGACACCTGCTGCACCGGCTGGCGCTCCGCCACTCCCCAGCGACCGGTCGGGTAGCCCATGAGCACGCAGCCGGCCTGGTTCCAGCCCTCATCCGCGGGCACGCCGAGGATCTCCTTGACCTCACCGTCGGCGAACAGCAGGACAGCGGTCAGCGTGGACCCGACGCCGTGGGCCCGCGCCGCTAGCTGGGCGCTCCACAGCGCGGGGTAGATCGATCCGCCGGTCGGGTCGTGCTGGGCGAAGCCGAACAGCAGCAGCGGGTAGGTGGTGAAGTTGTCCGCCGCCCACTGCGCCGAGCGCTGGACCCGCAGGAACGCCTGCCGCTCCGGGTCGTCGGGGTCCTCGGCGGCCCACGCCACCCGGTCGGCGTAGAGCGTGACCCACAGCGAGTCGATGCCCGCCTTGTACAGCGGGGCGAGCCGGGCGATCACCTCGGCGTCGTCGACGAGCAGGAAGCGCCAGTTCTGGGCGTTGCCGCCGGTGGGCGCCCGGATCGCCGCGTCCAGGATCGACGCCTGCACGTCGCTCGGGACCGGGTCGGGCCGGACCCGACGCATGGCCCGGGTGGTGTACAGAGCCTCGAAGACGTCCACCGCGGCAACCTACCCGGCCGGCACGGGATGTCGGGCGGGAGTCCGGAACCCGCATATCGGCCCGGCGTCACCGCCGTTCGTGTGCGGGATCGGCGTGTGGTCGGTCGATCTCGTACACGAACACGTGGAGCCTCGGAGGCGGACACGACCGCCGGCGGAGTGTCACACCCTCTCGGCATGATGCGAACATGCGTTCGACTGGGGAATGGGCATCAGGAGGAGGGTCGGCCGGGGACGGTGTTGGCCGGGAGGCGGTGTCGGCGGGGTTCGGGGTGCCGGTGTTCCCGGTGCCGGCCGACGCTGCCGCGGTGCTCGACGCGATCGGGGTCCTGGCCGGTACGCAGTGGCGTGGTCTGGACGACGACACCTGCCTCGGGTTGTTCGACGCGCTCGAGAGAGTGGACCGCCTGTTCCACTCGGCCCGGTTCGGGCTGCTCGCCGAGCTGGACGCCCGTGATCTGACCGACCGGCGCCTCGGTCACACCGTCGCGAACGAAGCCGGTTGGCGTCATGGCGCGGATCCTCGCCGGGTGCGACGGGACCTGCGCACGGCGGCGACGTTGCGGCACCTGCCCCGACTCGCCGACGCCCTCCAACGCGGAGAGCTGCCCGTCGATCGAGTACGCGAAGTGGCTCGTGTGGTCAACGACCGCACCCGCGACACCCTTGCTGCCATCCAGGACGAGCTCGTCGACGTCGCCGCCGCGTCCTCGACGTGGACCGCGTTCGCCCGTGACGTCGCTCAGATCGGCTCCTACGCCGATGGCGACGGCGCGGAGCCACCCCGACCGCGGGACCACGCCTCCATCGTCCGTTCCGGCGACACCGTCAACGCCACCATCGACCTGTACGGACCCACCGCGGTCGGCTTCGCCGAACGTCTCGAAGCCGAAGCCGACCGCCTCCACCTCCAAGCCGTCCGCGACCACGAACAGAGCCCGCTACTCGAGGTGCCGGCCCGCTCGGAGCTGCTGGCCCGAGCGTTCGTCAACCTCGTCGAACGCGGTGCTGGCGCGACCGACACCGGCACGCGCACCGGTCCCGCGGCGGACATCACGCTCGTCATCGACGTCGACACCGACACCGTCGCCGACTTGTTCCACGACGGCACCCTCCTGCCCGGACCGCGTCACGACGGCCCCGTCGACTGGTCGAAGAGGGCGATGGACCTCACCGGCGCCCGACTCCGGCACTCGAGCCGCGAGTGGGAGATGCTCACCTGCGACCCCACCTACACCTGGATCCTCATCGCCGCGGACGGCCAACCCGTCGCCTGCCGACGCGACGAACGCCACGCCAACGCCCAACAACGCCGAGCGCTCGCCGTCCGCGACGGACACTGCGTCTTCCCCGGATGTGACCGACCCGCGTCGTGGTGCGACGCCCACCACGTCACCCGCCACACCGACGGCGGCCCGACCACCATCGACAACCTCGCGTTGCTGTGCCGCCACCACCACGGCGTCATCCACCGCACCGGATGGCACATGACCCTCAACCCCGACCACGACGACCGCACCGGCACCGGCAGCTTCTTCACCATCACCACCCCCGACGGCGCCCGACTCCCCACCCGCCACGACCGGCCACCCCGACAGGACCAGCCACCCGGACAGTCCAGACCCGCACCCGCCTGAGCGCGGGACCGGCACCGGACCAACCCACGCCCCCGAGCGAGGTCCTTCCCGACCTGATGGTCGGCGATCAGGCGTCAAGCACGCAGCGGAACCCGATGTGGCACGTCGCGGTGTCGAGCGCCTCGGGCTGGCGCGCGGCGGGGCGGAACCGGTGGCAGTAGCTCGGCGCGCACAGGTGAGACCCACCCTTGATGACCTTGCGCCCGTAGCGCTCCCCCACGGCCGCCGATTCCCGTTCCGCCTCGACTGCCGCCCGGGCCGGATCCGCGGCGGCCCCCCCGCTGCAGCACGCCCCGCCGGATGATCCGCGCTCGTCGCTCCACCAGTCAGTCGTCCACTCCCACACGTTGCCGGCCATGTCGAACAGCCCGTAGCCGTTGGGTGGGAACGACCCGACCGGCGACGTGCCTGACCAGCCGTCGAGGGCCAGGTCCTCCCAGGGGAACCGCCCCTGCCAGGTGTTGGCGAGCTGGCGGTCGTCCGGGTAGGGCTCGTCACCCCAGCAGTACTCGGCGCCGACCAGGCCGCCGCGGGCCGCCCGCTCCCACTCCGCCTCGGTGGCCAGACGGGCTCCGCGCCACTCGGCGAACGCGGCGGCGTCCTGGAAGCTCACCTGCACCACCGGGTGGTCGCCGAGACCGGAGAGGTCCGAGCCCGGCCCGCGGGGGTGACGCCACGACGCCCCCGGCACGTACGCCCACCACCGCGACGGATCGTCGAGGGGCACCGGACCCGGGGGCGGACGGAACACGACGCCGCCCGGGTGCAGCAGGTCGGGGTCCGCGCCCGGGTAGTCCGCCGGGTCGAGCGGTCGCTCGGCGACGGTGACCCAACCGGTGTCGGCCACGAACTCGGCGAAGCGGTCGTTGGTGATCGGGTGGGTGTCGACGTACAGCGACGGCACGGTCACGGTGTGGACCGGTCGCTCCTCGGGGTAGAAGCGTTCGGATCCGACGCGGGTCTCGCCGCCGGGGACCAGCATCATCCCATCGATGCCCTCTGGGTTGCCCGTGGACCGGTCGATCACGTCCGGAGGCTACGCGTCGCTCCCACCACGGTCGGACCTCGAAACTGACACTAGAATTCGGTTTCAGTTTCTGCCATGCTGGGGGCAGGCCCCCGAGAGCGGGCCGCGGCCGACGGGGACCGCGGTCCACGGGCCCAACCCAACCCATCGCCCGAAGGGACGACCATGACCGACGGCAACGACCGCTACACCGTGATCTCCGCCGACACCCACGCCGGCGGCAGCCACGCGATGTACCGCGAGTACCTCGAGGAGAAGTACCTCGACGACTTCGACGCCTGGCGCGACAAGTACAAGAACCCGTTCAGCGACCTCGGCGACCAGCGCCGCCTGCGCAACTGGGACACCGAGATGCGCACCCGCCAGCAGGACGAGGACGGGGTCGCGGGCGAGGTCATCTTCCCCAACACCGTGCCGCCGTTCTTCCCGAGCTTCGTGCTGTTCGCCCGCCCGCCCAAGGCCGACGAGTACGAGCACCGCCTGGCCGGCATCCGCGCCCACAACCGCTGGCTGGTCGACTTCTGCGCCGAGCAGCCCGAGCGACGCAAGGGCATCGGCCAGATCTTCATCAACGACATCGACGACGCCATCGATGACGTGCGCTGGATCAAGGACCATGGCCTCACCGGCGGGGTCCTGCTGCCCAACGTGCCGCCCGACGTCGACTGGGTCAAGCAGCTCAACCACCCCGACTACGACCGGCTGTGGGCGGTGTGCCAGGAGCTGGACGTGCCGATCAACGTGCACGGCGGAACCGGCACCCCGGCGTACGAACCGCTGCCGTCCTCGGCGCTGATGATGATCGCCGAGGTCCCCTACTTCAGCCGGCGCCCGCTGATCTACATGCTGCTGTCGGGCGCGTTCGAGCGGTTCCCCGGCCTCAAGTTCGTGCTCACCGAGCAGGGCTGCGCCTGGCTGCCCGAGCTGGTCCAGTACCTCGACGGCCACCTGGAGTCGATCCGGGCCAACGGGGCGATCGGCGAGCTGCGGTTCAAGCCGGAGCACATCCTCCCGAAGAACGCGTCGGACTACGTGCGCCAGAACTGCTGGTTCGGGCTCAGCTTCCCGCTGAAGGCCGACCTCGACGCCGCGGTCGCCACCGTCGGCATCGACCACGTCATGTGGGGCAGCGACTACCCCCACGACGAGGCGACCTCGCCGTACTCGACCATCGCCCTGCGCCAGGTGTTCCACGACTGGGATCCCGCGGACGTGCGCAAGGTGCTGACCGAGAACCCCGCCGAGCTCTACGGCTTCGACGTCGACGCGTTGGCGCCGGTCGCCGAGCGCATCGGCCCGACGGTGGCCGAGATCGCCCAGCCCGTCACCGAGCTGCCGGCCGAGGCCAACATGGCCTTGCTGCGCAACGCCTCCTGAGCACCGCGATCACCTGGTTCCGCCGCGACCTGCGGCTGGCGGACCAGCCCGCCTGGGCGGCGGCCACCCGATCCGCGGATCGGGTCCTCGCCCTGTTCGTCGTTGACCCCGCCATCATGGCCATGGCGGGGCGACGACGACGCGACGTGCTGCTCCGCCAGCTCCGCGCCCTCGATGCGGACCTGCAGGCACTCGGTGGGGGTCTGCTCGTGCGCACCGGTGACCCGGTCCGGGTCGTCGAAGCGGTGGCGCGCGGGTCGGGGGCGACCAGCGTGCACGCCAACGGGGACGTGAGCGCGTACGCCCAACGACGGGACCGCCGCGTCCAGTCGGCGCTGGAGCCGGAGATCCGTCTCGACCTGCACTGGGGGTGTCACCTCCATCGGCCGGGATCGGTGACCTCGCGAACCACCGGCCGGACCCACCTGGTGTTCACCCCGTATCACCGGGCCTGGGCCACGACCTCACGTCAGGACTGGCCGACACCGGTCGACGTCGAGGTGATCGACCCCGAACGCGACGGCTTGCCGTCCGAGAAGATCCCTACGACCTCGGACAGCAGTGACGACGGGAACGACGGTGCCGGTGCGGACGCTGCGGAGAGCCGCCTGCTCGACTGGCTCGACCGGGTCGATGCCTATGAACAGACCCATGATCTGCCTGCGGAGCGTTCGGGAACCTCTCACCTGTCCACCGATCTCCACTTCGGGACGCTGTCACCGCGCCGTGTCGTCGACGTAGTCGGCACCGCGACCGCCGGGCGCGCCGCGTTCGTCCGTCAACTGGCATGGCGGGACTGGTACGCGAGCCTCTTCCTGGAACGTCCCGACCTGGTCGACACCGCCATGCGCACGGACCTCGACGGCGTTGCGTGGAGCGACGACCCCGAGGGCGTCGACGCCTGGATCGCCGGCCGGACCGGTTTCCCCATCGTCGACGCCGGGATGCGGGAGCTGTCTGCGACCGGCTGGATGCACAACCGCGTGCGGATGATCACAGCCAGCTTCCTCGTGAAGGACCTCCTCGTCGACTGGCGCATCGGCGAGCGTCACTTCCGGCGGGAGCTCGTCGATGCCGACGTGGCGCAGAACGCCGGCAACTGGCAGTGGGTCGCCGGAACCGGGCCGGATGCTGCGCCGTACTTCCGGGTGCTGAATCCCGTGACCCAGTCACGACGATTCGACCCGGACGGTGCGTACATCGCCAGATGGGTTCCGGAGCTGTCGGCGCTTCCGGCCGCCGATCGCCATGCACCATGGGAGGTGGGGCCGATCGAGCTAGCGGCCGCAGGTGTCGTCCTCGGAGACGCCGACACCTCCGACGCAGCGACTTATCCAGCTCCGATCGTCGACCACGCTGCGGCCCGCGAGCGGGCGATCGCTGCCTACGGCGCAGCTCGCACTCCCAACTGAGGACAAGCGCGACGGTGCCAGGCGCCCGATTCCGGACGCCTGGCACCAGTGGGGGGGGTTCGGCTCGGTGGCCTTCGGATCAGCAGTCGGTCGAGGGGGCGGTGATCACGCCGTCGATCACGTGGATGACGCCGTTGGAACCCTCGATGTCGGTCTTCACGATCTTCTGGCCGACGATGGTCAGGTCGTTGCCGCTCTTGGCGATCTTGACCTTGCCTCCGAGCGTGTCGACGCACTGGCCGTCGAGCTTGGCCGCATCAGCTGCGAGGACCTTGCCGCTGACGACGTGGAGCTTCAGCACGTCAGCGAGCGCTCCGGTCGGATCAGCCTTCAGCGCCGCCACGGTGTCCGCAGGGACCTTGGCGAAGGCCTCGTTGGTGGGAGCGAACACGGTGAAGGGTCCCTCACCCGAGAGGGTCTCCGCCAGACCAGCGGCCTTGACGAAGCTGACGAGCGTCGAGAAGTCGGGGTTGGATGCGGCGATGTCGACGATGGTCAACTCCGAACTGGAGTCGCTCTTGTCGCCCATCGAGTCGTCGGCTGTGGTCGTCGACTTCTCCATGGTCGTGGTCGTCTCCTTGCTCGTGGAGTCGTCATCGGAGCTGCAGGACGCAGCGACGAGTGAGACTCCGAGCACCAGTGCGACGAACGGGGCGATGAACTTGGTCTTCATGGAACGGCCTCCTTGGGGCAGCTGTCTGTTGCGATGGCGGTTCGGCCACGTGCTTGGTCGGACGTTCCTTCGAGGCTGGGGCCCACTCGGATGCACGAATCTCGAAATGATGGTGAGCGAGCCCCTGTCGGATCGCTGCGGGTGGCGTCTCCGGACCGGCGGTCCTCGCGAAGGTGACGTGGTCGAGCATGCAGTCGCCCCACGTCCCACACCATGCGCAAGCCGTCGGAGCCGATCGGCCCGGCCCGTGATCAGCAGAGGCGTCCGATGAGGGCCGCAACGACCTCGAGGGCGTCATGGGCGCCGTCGGCGTCACCCTTCTCGAAGTCGTCGCCGTCGGCGGCCATCGCGTTGGTCACGTGCGCGACGCACACCACGTCGAACTCCCTGGCCGAGGCGAAGGCGTAGAGCGCAGCCGCCTCCATCTCGACGGCGACGATCCCCAGCGATTCGGCCTGCGCGATCGCCTCGGCGGTCTCGCGGTACGGGGCGTCGGTGGTCCACGTCGAGCCGGTCACGACCGGTTGACCCAGACCCGGGACACCATCGCCGAGGCGAGCCAGCAACTGCGGCGGCGCCGGGGACCAGCGCGCTGGTGGCAGGTAGTAGTGGCTGGTGCCCTCGTCACGCAGCGCCCGGTCGATGATCACGAAGTAGGGCGGGTCGGCGACGGGCGTGATGGACCCTGCCGATGTGATGCTGAGGAGAAGCCGGCAGCCGGACACGGCGAGCTGCTCGGCCAGCAGAACGGCGAAGGACGCTCCGACCGCGCAGCCGATGACGCCGACGTCGACGCCGTCGACGTCGGCGTCGACAACGTCGTGTGATAGCAGGCCCAGCCGGGGTGCTCGAGGGCCCGGCCGGTGGCGACGAGATGACCGACGATGTCACCGTCGGGGTCGAGCAGACAGACCTCCGGGACCGCCACGTCGGGCCGACGTCGTTGGCGGCTACCCTCCCGCAGGAGGTTCGCCGGCTGGAACACCGACGGTCGGTCGAAGTACTTGGCACCGAGCAGCGGGCTGTCGCGTGGATCCACGCCGAACCCTACTCCCGGAGAACCCGGCGCTCGGCCGGGCGCATTGACTCACTCGAAACCTCCGCGTGGGTGGTTTCGTTGCCTCATCCAGGAATCTCCGTTTCGAGGCTGGTTGCCGCTACGCCTGAACGATGGAGCTTTCGATGGCGCAAAGGCGTGCGGTCACGAACCGTCTGGCGGCGAGATACCGCCAGGCGACCAGGGCTGAGAAGTCTGAGATCCTCACCCAGTTGGTCGAGCTCACCGGCTGGCACCGCGACCACGCCCGGGCCCAGCTACGAGCGGCTGGCACTGTGCGGGTGGCTGTGGCCCGTAAGCCTCGCCCGCCGCTCTACTCCGAGCGGGTGATCACAGCACTCGAGACGTGTTGGTGTGTGGCCAGGTTCCCCGCCGGGAAGCGGCTGGCTCCGATGCTCCCGACGTTGGTGCCGATGCTGCGCCGCGACGGCGAGTTGGACCTCACCGACAACGAAGCCGCCCTGTTGGTCGAGATGAGCGCAGCGACGATCGACCGGCGTCTCGGACCAGCGAAGGAACGCGACGGGTTCACCGCCACCTCGCACACGAAACCGGGTTCGATGTTGAAGTCCCAGATCCCGATCCGGACCTGGTCCGAGTGGGACGAGACGTCCCCCGGGTTCGTCGAGATCGACCTCGTCGGCCACGAAGGCGGCAACAGCCACGGCGAGTTCTGCTTCACCCTCACCATGGTCGACGTGGCCACCGGCTGGACCGTCAACCGTTCTGTGCCGAACAAAGCAGCAGCACATGTCGCTGACGCGATCGAACACGCGTCGAGTCGGTTCCCGTTCCCGATCCTCGGCATCGATTCCGACAACGGCTCCGAGTTCATCAACGCGCACCTCCTCGACTACTGCGAAGCCCGCAAGATCACCTTCACCCGAGGCCGGCCCGGCAACAAGAACGACGGCTGTCACGTCGAGCAGAAGAACTGGACCCACGTCCGTGGCCTCGTCGGCTACCTCCGCTACGACACCGAAGCCGAACTCGACCTGCTCAACGCAGAACACTGGGTCTGATGGAGGCTCGTTCTATTGGTTTCCAACCCCGACGGGGTCGGCTTGTTGGGCAGCGTAGAACGCTGCTTCGAACTCTGCCGGGGGCACGTGGCCGCAGTGGCTGTGGAGCCGCTGTTCGTTGAACCAGTACACCCAGTCGAGCGTCGCGTGTTCGAGCTCGTTGACGTCGGCCCAGCCTGTGGTGTCGGGCCCGTAGACGCACTCAGCTTTGTAGAGACCGTTGGTTGTCTCGGCCAGGGCGTTGTCGTAGGAGTCGGCGACGGTGCCGATCGAAGGGCGGGCTCCGATCTCGTCGAGCCGTTCGGTGAACCGCACACTGGTGAACTGGCTGCCGGCGTCGGAGTGGGTGACGAGCCCGACGAGGCGCCCTCCGCCTCTGGATCGTCTGGCCATCTCGACGGCGTCGAGGACCATGTCGGTACGCATGTGCGACGCGGCGCGCCAGCCGACGATCCGACGACTGAACGCGTCGACGATGAAACACACGTACGCCATCCCGGACCGGGTCGGCACGTAGGTCAGGTCCGTGACCCACAACGCGTCGGGCCGGTCCGCGGTGAAGTTGCGCTTCACCAGGTCCGCTGCCCGGGTGGCGTCCGGGTCAGAGATGGTGCTGAACACCTTCTTGCGACGCCGAGAGACGCCCTGGATGCCCAGCTCGCGCATCAGACGGGCGACCTGGTCCCGGCCGATCTCATGGCCAGCGCGTCTGGCTGCCAGCCACAGCTTGTGAGCGCCGTAGACCTTGCGGTTCGTCCACCATCAGCACCTGCATCATCACCGCGTCACGCACCGCTCTCGCCGAGGGGGCGAGCTCGCGCTTCTTGGCGGCGTAGTAGCTGCTCGGAGCCACCTGCAGGGCCTTGCAGATGGGCTCGACTCCGAGCTCGTCACGGTGCTCGTCGATGAACCCGACAAGCACGTTCACGGGCGGTCGAGCTCCGCCTGGGCAAAATACGCCGACGCCTTCCGCAAGATCTCGTTCGCCCGCTTCAGCTCCTTGACCTGAGCCTCGAGCTCCTTGATCTTCGCCGCGTCCGCGGTCGACCGTCCCGGCTTCACACCCTCATCGATATCGGCGACCTTGACCCACTTGCGCACCGTCTCGGTCCCATATCCGAGCTGTAGCGCGATCCGCTGGATCGCGCCATGACCACGTCCCTCCGAACGGGCCTGGCGCACCAGACGGACCGCCTGTTCCTTCTCCTGATCCGAGTAGCGACGCGTAGTCGGCTTCCCCGGCGACTTCTCCTGTGGCATGACTCCAGCCTTCCAAGCTCAGGAGCCTCCAACGAACCCAGGGTGGTTCAAAACTCCGCGCAGGTCTAATGATCACCCCTGCTCGCAAAGCAGCGCTCACCCGCGCTCTCAACGAGATGCGACCCGGACAGCTGCAACGACAGATCGACCAGCTCTGCGCCGAACTCGAACGACTCGCCCTATCCAAACAACCTGCCTCGATCCGACGCGTGAACACCGACTTCGTCAAGACCCCCGTCCGGAGCTTTTAGGTGAGGCAACGAAGACCGCCAGCCGGAGATCCTGACATGAGGCAACGAATCACCCTTCCCGGAGGTATTGACGTGAGGCAACAGGCGGGACCGACGCGGTCCCGGCCGAGAGACCGGTCACCTGCTGACGGGCACCGAGCTGACCAGGGCCTGGAGCGTCCCGGCCGCTGCGGATCCGACCACGTAGACGTTCGTCAGCGTGTTCCGCTTCACACGCACGTCGTCGAGCGGGAGGACGACCTGACGGGTGCCGGCCACCCGCACGTCCGCGGTGTACGCAGCAGCGCTCGGCAGCACGAAACGAGCCTGGGCGCCGTTCGCCGCTCCGGACACGACCTGGAGCTTCAGCCACGGGAGCTTGCGGGTGTAGGGGAACAGACCGAGGTCGACGTCCACGGCCGGGGCGGCGGCGGCGTGATGGAGGGCGATCGCCCCGAACCCGCGCCACGGGCGGCTGGTGTCGTTCGCGAACACGTTGATTCCGGGCGTCCCGGCCGCATCGACGTAGCTCGCCACCAGCGAGAAGCTGCCCGTGGCCGGCACTGCGACGGTCCGCTGGATCAGCGTGGTCGACCCGTCAGGGGTCCGGATCTGGACGTCGTAGTCCCCTGCGGGCAGCGACACCGGACCGACGGTCCTCCCGAAGGTGAAGTCGTCGAGCAGGCGGTCGCCGTTGACGTAGACGTCGACGGGGGTTCCCGGACCGGTCGCCGAGTCCGGGAGGGGAAGCCCGTGCACCACGTACACCTGGGCTTCGCGCGACGAGCCGTAGCCGTTCCGGTTCGACGCTCCAGCAGCCGTGGGGACCACGAGCACGGCGGCGAGCACCGCCATGAGTCCTAGCAGGGTCTTGCGCATCTTTCCTCCTGATGGTCGGGGTGACGCCTCAGGCGACGTCGCTACCCCCTTCGACCCCGACGACCGGATGGATGCACCGGACTGCACGCGCTCGGGCCGCCTCACCCGTCGACCGCAGCGCCGATCAGGTGACGGTCGGCCGCGACCCCTCGACGTCGTGGATGCGTTCGGCGAGTCGGGCCGCCAGCCCATGGCGGAGCTCGGCTCGCGCCGGATCGTCGATCAGGTTGCGGTGCTGGGCCGGATCGATCGTGTTGTCGTAGAGGTGGGTGCCGATGTAGCGGTGGGCGTCCGGTCTCAGGTGACCGGCGAGAGGGTTCCGAACAGGGGCGCGCGCGGCGTAGGTGTGGGTGGTCGTGCGCAGGGCCCGTCCGATCTGGGACTCGCTGATCTGGATGAGCACGTCATCGGGAGCACCCGCGTCGCTCTGGAGGGGGCGGCCGTCGACATCGGGAGCCTCACCGCCGGCAGCCGTGACGATCGTCGGGACGAGGTCGAGGTTGGTGGCGAGGTCGTCGCGTCGGACGCCGCCGCGGAAGCCGGGCCCAGCGATGACGAGGGGGATCCGGATGGACGCGTCGTGGGGGCTGCGCTTGTACTCGAGGTTCCGGGTGCGGAAGTGGTTGCCGTGGTCGCTCGCGAAGACGATCAACGTGTCCTCGAGGCCTCCGATGAGCTCGAGGTGGTCGACCAACCGACCCAGGTTCCGGTCGATGCTCGCGCAGCAGGCGAGGTACTCGGCGTAGTTCCAACGCCAGTCGCCCCGCCACGCGGAGAGGTCACCAGGGCGGTCGAAGTCGCGGAACCGTCGTGCCCAACCGGCGGGTCCGATGGCCCGGAAGCGGTCGTTCTGGTGGTGAGGTTCGAGGAACGAGATGAAGAGGAGGAACGGACGGTCGCCGGAGAGGCGCCCGAGACGGTCGACCGCGACGTCGGTCAGGGCGTCGACCCGGTAGCCGTGGAGCTCCACACGGTCACCCCTCTCGTCGAAGACGTGACCACGCGTCGCACCCGAGGTGTGTTCCAGCGCGTCCGCCGCAACCCACACGTCGCGGTATCCGCCGCGCCGTTCCGGTGGCACGGCACGTCGTTCGAAGCGGGCCGCCGGTCGGTCGGGCGGCAGGTTCCGGCCTCGGTTCGATGCCAGGTGCCACTTGCCGATGTAACCGGTCCGGTAGCCCAGAGCCGCCATCCGGTCCGCCAGCGTGTCGACGCCCCCGGGAAGAGCGATTCCGTTGCGCCAGCAACCGGTCCGGGTCGGATAGTGGCCGGTCTGGATCCCCGCTCGCGCCGGCCCACAGACCGGTTGGACCGTGAACGCCTGGTCGAACAGGACGCCGTCGGCGGCGAGGGCGTCGAGGCGCGGCGTGACCGGCAACCGCTGGCCGTAGACGCCGCAGGAGTCGGGTCGCTGCTGGTCGCTCAAGACCACGATCACGTTCGGTCGGCCCATCCTGGTGACCCTACGCCCGCCGGGGCATCGGGTCGCTCTGGGCGTCGGGGCGAATCGACGCGGGTCGACCGAAGCGCTCAGCTCGGGTCGAGCGACGCCAGCGACCAGCTGCCGGTCTCCCGATAGCCGACGCGTCCGATGGGGGTCGAGGTCTCCAACTGGTATCGGCGCGACGCGCGCACCGGCATGCCGCTCGAGCGGTCGAACCACCACTCCTCCACCAGCGTGCCGGACCGTTCTCCGACCAGCTTCTGGGTCCAGCGCTGACGCTCGACGGCTACACGCCGCTTGTCGACGGTGATCTCTCTCGGCGCGAGGTACTCGACGTCCAGCTCGGTGGTGACAGCACCGCCGAGGGCCGAGTCGTCGCCGTGGCAGCGCACCCGACTCGGCCGGGCACCCTCGGATGAACCTCCGACCGCGATCGCAGGGTCGCACCGGAACTCGCTGCGGTTCGACACCGTGGCGACCCCGAAGTCGAACGCCTGGAAGTTGCTCCGGGCGACCACGCTGACGGTTCCGTCCTCTCGGCAGAGCTCGACGCCCTGCGAGTGGCTGGTGTTGTACTCGATCAGCCAGCTCGAACAGCCCGGCTTGGACGATCGGACCGTGACGGGCATGACGGAGCCGTCCTGCTGACGTGTCGGCGGTCGGTCGAGGACACCCTCGCCGCTCCCCTCGGCTCGATAGACGCCCGGAGCAAGACCGGACCCCCCGCCGTCGGCGCCCAGTTGCGCGAAGTCACGCCGGGCCTGCTCCAGGGGCACCGGAGCGGGTGAACCACGGAGCAGGAATGCCCCGACCGCCACCACGAGGGCGAGCCCGGCCACGGCGGTGGCGCCGACCACCGCCCAGCGAACGAAACGTCTCGACGCCTTCACGTGATGACCTTCGCGTCCGACACCGGTGCGGATGCACCGCCGTGCACATCGCCCACGCGGCGGACGGGCTGTCGATGGGTCAGGTCGCCAGCGTCCCGCGCAGGACGCTGTCACCGGAGTGCTGCGGCCCCTCGTCCTCGCGCTGCACCGAGACGTCGACGACGTCGTAGCGCGACGGATCGGTGCCCGCAGGGACTTCGAGGACCGCAGCGACGTCGGGTTCGCTGTCCTTCATGCTGGCGACCGACACCGGAGTACCGGTCTCCGGGTCCATCAACCACATCTCGTAGAACGTGCCGGGAGCCGGAGCGGGCAGGTCGTGCATGTCGACGCGCAGCCGGAGCTGCCCGTCGGAATCGACCAGATCGACCTGACCCCGCGCCGTGCCGACCTGGGCGCCCTCGTAGGGCTCGAGCACAGCCGACGCGACAGTCGACGGACCGCTGTCGCGCTGAGAGAGGACCACGCCGGCTCCGACGAGGACCACGAACAGCGCCGCAGCGACGGCCAGCAGGATGTCGCGGCGGGGTCGGAGCCTCCGGACGCGAGGGGTGGGTCCGGCATCGGCAGAGGATGCAGCGCCGCCCCCGTCTCCGTCGACGGAGTGCAGCCGCATCTGCTCCGACGGGTCGGTCTCCTCCATCGCCGCCGCGATCCGCTCCCAGAGGTCCCCGGGAGCATCGCTGAGCTCGGGGGCTCCTCCGGCGAGCGTGCCGAGAACCCTCGCCTCCCTCAGGAACTCCCCGTCGAAGCCGTCGTCGGCGGATCCACCGCCTGTGAGATCAACGTCCGTCATCGAACGCCTCCAGCTCACGTCTGACCCTCTGCAGGGAACGTCTGATGGTGCTCTTCACCGTCCCGAGCGGAGCGCCGACGGCCTCGGCGATCTCTGCGTGGGACAGTCCGTCGATGTAGGCCATCCGGACCCAGGTGGCCGCAGGCTCGTCGAGGTCCTCCAGGACCTGGGCCGCAAGGATCTGGGTCCCCACGAGGTCGATCTCCCGTTCACCGGCGCCCCCGTCGGCGAAGTGGTCGACGAGGTCGGCCGACGGCGTCGATCCGTCGCGGTACCTGCCGCGCACGTGGTCCAGCACCTTGAAGCGGGCGATCCCCATCAGCCAGCCGCCGAGGGAACCGGCAGCGGGATCGAAGCGGTGCCGGGAGCGCCACGCCGCCAGGAACACCTCTTGGGTGACGTCCGCCGCGTGGTCCTCGACGAATCGGCGGCAATAGGAGTAGATCGCCCGCTGCTCTTCGTCGAAGATCCGTCGGAGCGCCTCGGGTTCGCCGGCGACGAACGAGGTCGCCAGGTCGCCGTCGGAGAGCTGCGTCACGGACGGCATCGTAGTGACGTCCGGCCGCTGCGGCGACAGCCGGCGATCCGCCGATGCCGGAGGGGACGAGCTCTCGAGAAGCAGCACGTCCACTCCTTCGTCGATCCGCCGGCTCCGGATGCACCCTGGAGGCCATGATGTTCGCGATCGGTCGGACCCCGGACCCTGGGCGCATCCGCCCGGATGCAGGGACCGAAGAGGACTCCTAGGGTCGAGCTCGCGATCCGCACCGCCATCGCCCAGGGAGGCCGCCATGGAGCACAGCACCGTCATCGACGCGCCGATCGCGGATGTCTTCGAGTGGCACCGCCGGCCCGGCGCGATCGAGCGACTGATCCCCCCGTGGCAGCCGTTGCACGTCCTCAGCGAGGCGCAGTCACTGTCGTCGGGCACAGCAGTGCTCGGTCTACCGCTGGGGATCCGCTGGTCGGCGCGCCACCTGCCCTCGGAGTACCGGGACGGGGCCCGCTTCGTCGATCGACTCGACACGCCGATCCTGCGCAACCTCGTTCCGTGGACCCACGAGCACTGCTTCGAGCCGATCTCCGACACGTCGACCCTGGTCACCGATCGCGTCATCACCCGGGTGCCGGACGGTGTCCTGGCTCAGAACCTGGCGTACCGGGGACGGCAGCTCTCGGGCGACCTGGCAGCGCACCGCGCGGCTGCGGACGCCGGCGGGGTACCGATGACGGTCGCGGTCACCGGGAGCAGCGGACTCATCGGCTCGGCTCTGTGCGCGTTCCTGAGCACCGGTGGCCACCGGGTCGTACGGCTCGTGCGTTCCACGCCCGGGTCGTCGTCCGGGTCCGGCATCGACCAGCGGCACTGGGACCCCGACGACCCCTCGCCCGACCTGCTCGACGGAGTCGACGCTGTCGTCCACCTGGCGGGAGAGCCGGTTGCGGGTCGCTTCGATGCTGCGCACAAGCGAGCGGTGCACGACAGCCGCATCGGACCCACCCGACGTCTGGCGGAGATCATGGGTGGCCGAACGTTCGTCGTCGCCTCCGCCGTCGGGATCTACGGTCCCGACCGCGGCGACGAGATCCTCACCGAGCGCAGCGAGCGTGGCGACGGCTTCCTCGCCGATGTGGTGTCGGACTGGGAGGCCGCCGCCGATCCGGCGCGTGAGTCCCACAGCCGGGTCACCCACGTGCGAACCGGCATCGTCCAATCCCCCCGTGGTGGCGTCCTGCGCCTCTTGCGTCCCATCTTCGAGATCGGGGCCGGTGGACGGATCGGCGACGGCCGTCAGTGGACGCCGTGGATCGGCATCGACGACATGGTCGACATCTACCTGCGATGCCTGGTCGACCAGCGCTTGTCGGGTCCGGTGAACGCAGTCGCGCCCACCCCGGTCACCAACCGGGACTACACGAAGGTTCTCGCACACGTGCTCCGGCGGCCGGCCCTGGTCCCCGTCCCGTCGATCGGACCACGGGCGCTGTTCGGCGCCGAAGCGGTGCACGAGTTCGTCGCCGCCGGTCAGCGTGTGGACCCCGCATCGCTGGCGGCGGTCGGCCACGAGTTCCGCCACGCCACGTTGGAACCCGCCCTGCGCCATCTCCTCGGCCGGGTCCGGCTCGACGTCGCATGACGGCCGGAGTCGCCACGTGACGACGACCACCGTCGTTCGCATAGCCGTCTGCCTTCTCGGCATGACCGCAGGGTCCTGGGTGTTCGGCCGTCCCCGACGGCTCAGCCGGACACGCAACCGACCCGACGGGACGGTGACCCTGGTGATCCCGGCGCGTGACGAGGAGCTCAGCATCGGTCGCCTTCTCCACGATCTCAGGGACCGCGACCCGGACGTGGAGGTGATAGTCGTCGACGATCACTCCACCGATGCCACCCGCTCGATCGTCGCAGAGCACACCGACGTGATCCTCCTGGACGCCCCGGACCTGCCTGAGGGATGGACCGGGAAGTGCTGGGCCTGTCACCAGGGAGCCGAGGCCGCCCGGGGAGCGACGCTTGCGTTCGTGGACGCCGACGTGAGGCTCGAGCCCGGAGCTCTCCGCGATGTCCTCGGCCAACACCGAAGGACCGGAGGACTGGTCTCGGTACAGCCGTGGCATGCCGTCGATCGGCCCTACGAGCGTCTCTCCGCCCTGTTCAACGTGGTGGCGCTGATGGGCGCAGGGGCCGGGAGCGCGCGCCCGTGCACTGCGTTCGGTCCGGTGATGGTCACCGACGCAGCCGGGTACCGGGCGGTCGGTGGACACCGAGCGGTGCGCGATCAGGTCGTGGAGGACCTCGCGCTCGCCCGCCTCTACTGCAACGCCGGACTTCCGACCGCCGTCGTGAGCTGCGATCCGAGGATCACCTATCGGATGTATCCCGCGGGCGTGCGTCAGCTCGTCGACGGGTGGACCAAGAACTTCGCCATCGGCGCCGGTGCGGTCCCCAAGCGACGGCTGGCGGCGGTGGTGGCCTGGACCGCCGCCCTCGGGACCGGTTGCATCGCCCTGCTCGACGGAGTCCTCGGTCGACAACCGCTGTCGGCGGGTGTGGTCCTCTACGTCGCGGTCGTCGTCCAGGTTGCGGCCATGTTCCGGCGCTGCGGTCGCTTCGGGCTGTGGGACGCCCTGCTGCTTCCGGTCCACCTGGTGCTCTTCGTGACGCTGTTCAGCAGATCGGTGTGGCGGACCATGTTCCGTCGCCGCGTCACCTGGCGTGGACGCGAGATCCGCGTCGCGCCGATCGTCGGGGTGCGCGAGCAGGGGCGCGGATGAGCCCCCGAGCAGGGTGAACGCGCTCGACCTCCCGCTGGACCCCGGTTGGGCGGTGGCCGTCTCGACGGTGATGTGGACGGTGATCGGACTGGCCACGGGGTTCGTGGGCAGCCGGTTGCCCGATGCTGCGATCGATCACGACACCTGGCTGACCAGGATCCGCGACGTCGAGGACCACGGACGGATCTACCAGCGGCGTCTCCGGCTCAACAGGTGGAAGGATCTGCTCCCGGAGGCCGGGGCGCTCTTCCCCGGAGGCACCTCCAAGCGCCACCTTCCGGGTCGCGACGACCGGTCGCTCATCCGGTTCGCGATGGAGACCCGCCGTGCCGAGCTGGTCCATTGGGCGAACCTCGTCGCAGGGCCGATCTTCTTCATCTGGTGTCCACCCGGCCTCGGAGCAGCGATGGTGTCGTTCGGGATCGCCGCTCACCTGCCGTTCATCGTCGTCCAGCGCAGCAACCGCGCCCAGATCGAGCGGATCCTCGACGCCCGCCGTACCTGAGCCCTCCTCCGCTCGACGCGTCGTCACCGAGCTCTCAGGACCGCCATGTAGATCGCGAGGAAGGCAGCGACGATCACGACGTTCACCACGAGACGCAGCCAGAGGCGCTCACGGAGGAACGCCACGTCGACCCCGACGATCACTGCGACCATGAGTAGTACCGACAATGAGGAGTACACAGAGCACCCGTGCGAGGGTCCGCGACATCGATGCCTCCGTGGGAGAGATCTGGAGGATGGCTCAACCCCGGTCAGGCGTCGAGGACCCCGTCGACGATGTGCACGGTCCGGTCGGCGAACCGGGTGATCCGCTCGTCGTGGGTGACGACTATCGCCGCCGTCCCACGCGACCCGATCTCGGATCGGATCAGCTCCATCACCTGCTCGCCGGTCGCAGTGTCCAGCGCCGACGTCGGCTCGTCGAACAGGACCAACTGCGGTTCGTTCATGAGTGCCCGTCCGATCGCGACCCGCTGCCGCTGACCGCCGGACAACTGGTTCGGCATGTTCTTCGCCCGTTCCCCGACCCCGAGCTCGTCGAGCAGCTTGTCTGCGCGCCGGCGCGCGGCGGCGCCGGTCCGGCGGCCGACCTCGTCGACCACCAGGAGGTTCTCCCGGGCGGTCAGGAACGGGACGAGGTTCGCCGATTGGAACACGAACCCCACGGTGCTCTGGCGGAACTCGGACAGCCGGCGCGGATCGTAACCGGTGATGTCCTCGCCCGCCACCACGACGGACCCCTCGGTCGGGTTCAACAGGCCGCCGGCGATGGAGCAAAACGTCGACTTGCCCGATCCCGACGGCCCGACGAGGGCGATGATCTCGGCGCGCTCGACCGTCAGGGACGCGTGGTCGAGGGCGACCGCGGGTTGGCCTCCCACCTCGTAGACCTTGCGGACTCCTCGCAGCTGCAGGGCTGGGGCGTCGGTGGCCGATGGCGGGTTCGGTGTCTTGTTCACGAGGAGCTTCCGATCGCAGATGCAGGGTCGATGCGCAGCACCCGACGGAGCGAAAACGCTCCGCCGAGGAAGGCGGCCAGGAACAGGAAGACCAGGTTCCCCGCAGCCCTCGCGGGCCGCAGATCGAACGGTATGGACCCGGGCGGCAGCGCCCGGTCGATGGCGACGGCGATCGAGGTGCCGATGAGCGACGCGATGGCTGTGATCACGAACACCTGGACCAACACACCTCTGAACAGGCGACCCGAGGTTGCACCGACCGCCTTGAGGACGCCGTAGAGGGGCTGGCGCTCGATCGTCAGGAGCGCGAAGAACAGAGCCACCACCAGCACGGCGATCACGAGCGTCACCCCGATGATCTGACTGAAGGTGCTGTTCTGCTCCGAGACACCTGGGATGGCGTCGATGGCGGACGCGAGCGTCAGCGCTTCCACTGCGCCGTCGGTGCCTCGGGAGACGCGAGCGGCAAGGGCCGACGGGTCGACACCGGGATCGGCGCGCACCAGAAGCGCCTGCGACTCGTTCGGACCGAGGACGGCGTCGGGCCGGTTGGCCGCCGTCACCGTCCGCCATGTGCCCATCGAGGCCCACAGGGTGCCCTGGCCGGCGTACGTGAGGCCGTCGACCCACCCCTGGATCCGCACCGGAGAGCGTGCTGGACCGACCAGGAGCGTCTGACCGACCCGGACCCCATCGGATTCGAGGATCCGGTCCGCGAAGGCGGAGCCATCGGCCGGCACGGCCGGCACCCCATTGGGAGGGAGCTCGTATCCGACGAGGGCCACCGGCGCCAGGTCCCTGGGCGCCTTGCCGGGCACCCTCGCCCCGAGCTGGACCACGCTCAGGGCAGCGGACTTCTCCACACCGGGTACGGCGTCCACCGCCGCCCGGTCGGCGTCGCTGATCCTGCTGCGCGGAAGCGACCGGTCCGCAGCGGCGGAGTAGACGACGAGGTCGGCGCGCTGGGCACGAAAAGCTCCGGTCGATCCGTCGATCAGCCCGTCGAGGAGTCCGCCCAGCAGCATGAGCAAAGCGGCGAGGAGGGTGAGGATGGATGCGGCCGTGGCGAACCGGCCGGGTCGACGACGAAGCTCCAGGGTCTCGATGCTCATGCCGTGACTCCCGCACCGGTGATCGCCTCGATCGGCTGTATGCGCAGGACCCGCCGCATCGACACGAGGGCGCTGAGGATTCCGAGCACGAGCAGGGCCACGGCCCAGAACACCACCGCGCCCGTCTGGAAGGTCAGCGGGAGGCCGCCGAGCCGGCGGGACGAGAGCGGCGTGTACATGGCGACTGCGAGCCCGATGCCGAGGACCATCACCGTGACGACCTGGATCAGCAGGCTCCAGATCAGGTAGCCGGCCGAGGCACCGACGGCGCGCAGCAGAGTGAGCGATTGCGCCTTCTGCAGCGTCAGGATCAGGAAGAACATGCCCGTGACCAGCGGGATCACGAGCCCGTAGAGCAGGAAGATCAACCGGAACGACTGCTGGATCTGTGCGACTCCGGGAGTCGATGTCACCGCATCGGCCCTGGTGAGCGCCTCTGCATCGGGTACGGCACGGTCGATCCGCTCGACGAGTTGCGCATCGCTCACCCCGCCCTCGGGGATCACCCCGATCGCTGCGGGGGCGAGTCCGCGGGCCGCCGGGTTGGAGGATGCGAGGACCTCCTCGAGCGTCCCGTATGTCGTGAACAAGGTGGGCGACGCGTGCAGTCCGATCTCCGACGCCTGGCCGACGATGCGCAGCTCGAGACCCCCCGGTTCGACCCTGACCGTGTCTCCGAGGCCGAAGCCTTCGTCGGCCGACGATTCGAGGGCGACCGCCTCACCGTCCGCGGCGGCCATCCGGCCGGAGACCAGCGTCGTGGGCGCTCCCACACGGGGGTCCTCGAACCCGACGATCGCTGCGCTCGTCGTCTGTCCGCCGGCGCGCACGCTGAAGGTTCCCTGTCCGATCCGACCAGCGACGCCCACACCGTCGACGGAGCGGACGTCCTGCTCGACATCGGGCAGGATCACGCTCCCCTCGAGGTTGCAGAGACCATCCACGCTGTAGACGAGCACGGGAGACGACTGGTGCTCGATCGCTCCCACGAACGAGGTGATCAGCCCGGACTGCAGCGTCTGCTGGAACAGGATCAGGAAGACCAACAGCCCGATCGCCGTCACGACCAGCGCGAACCTGACCCAGGCGCGCCGGATCTCGTGCAGCGCGATGAACATCTACCGCAGCCTCCCATGGATCCCGAGTCCCATCGTCCTCCCTTCGCTACGGGCAACGGACTGGATGCACCCCGATCCACGAACCCCTCGGAGAGCCTGGCCCGTTCCCCGACGATGGACTGTGGCAACAAGCCACGACCGGCGCTTGCAGGTCGGAGAGGCTGGTGCTCAGATGGGCCGACAACCAGCCAATCCCGCCGCGAGGGAGGAAAGCCGGTCCAATCCCGGCGCTGTCCCGCAGCCGTAGGTCGAACGTTCCCGGCGGAGCCGGCGGGAGCTCGACGAGTCGGATCACTCCCCCCGGTGGATCAGCTTCGAGGAATCCGTCGAGGACTGCGGATGCCGGAGCCCGGGTCGATCTGCGCGTCGCGGACCTCCAGGGCCATCGGCCGGGAGGACGACCATGACCAACGCCACGACCCGCCGGCGACGACCGGGCGCCGCGGCCGCCATGCTGATCGGGACCGGCCTCGTGCTGGGTCTCCTCGGCACGGTCCGCAGCGGCGCAGCGACACCGACGTCGCCCCGCCCCACCGCCGAGGCCACAGCGGCCCTCGACTGGCTCGCCGGCCAGATCACCTCCCACGGCGGGGCCCTTCCCGGCCCGGTGGCCGGCACCCCCGACTGGGGCGTGACCGCGGACGCCGTGCTCGCCTTCACCTCCGCCGGCCGCTCGACCGACCCGGCCGCGGTCGCGGCCACCGATCAGCTCATGGCCCACGCCGCCGACTTCACCACCTACACCAGCGGCGGCGTCACCGTCCGCGTCGCCGGCCCGACCGCCAAGGTCCTGCTCGTCGCGCTGTCGACCGGCCGGTCCGCCACCGTCGGCGGGGTCGACCTCGACGCCGCCCTCCGCGCCCTCATGCGCAGCTCCGGGCCGCAGACCGGCCGGTTCGCCGACGGCGCCCCCGACCCGACATGGGACGGCTCCAACGGATTCGGTCAGTCGCTGGCCATGCTCGCCCTGGCCCGCACCGACCGCGGCGTCCCCGCCCCCGCGGTCGGGTTCCTGCTCGCCCAGCAGTGCCCGGCCGGTGGATTCCGGCTCAACTACGGGGTCACGGCCGGATGCGGCACCGACGCCGAGGCGGACTCCGACGCCACCGCCGTCTCGTTGCAGGCACTGCTGGCCGTCGAACGCAGCCCGGGAGTCCTCGCCGCGCTGCACCGCGGCACGGACTGGCTGAGGTCACGCCAGGGTGCCGACGGATCCTTCGGCGGGACCGGGCCGACTGCGGCTCGCAACACCAACACGACAGGGATGAGCGCCCAGCTCCTGCGCGTCGCGGGTGACACCGCATCAGCGGACCGGGCCGCGAGGTGGATCGCCACCTGCTGCCAGCTCAGCGCCCCGGTCGCTGCGGGCACGCCCGCCGCAGGCCACGTCGGAGCGATCGGATACGACCCTGTGGCGCAGGCCGCAGCCCTGGCCACCGGGATCGATGCCGGAGTCATGGACCAGTGGAGGCGGACGACGACACAGGCCGTTCTGGCGTTCGGGCTGGCACCCTACGGTCCACCCGTCGAGCCCCTGGCGCCGGCCGGCCCCCCCGTCACCACCGCAGGACCGAGCTCGTCGGTGTCGACCACGCCACCCTCGAGCACGCCACCCTCGAGCACGGCACCATCGAGCACGCCACCCTCGAGCACGGCACCATCGAGCACGCCACCGTCGAGCACGGCACCCTCGAGCACGGCACCGTCCAACACAGCCGCAGGCGTGGAGCTCGGACCGGCGACCCAGGTGACCACCCCGGCGTCGGTCGAGAGCGAGCAGCTCGACGGCGGGACCGGCGCCCAGAGCACCGCCCCGTCCTCGGGATCGCCCCAGAGCAGCTCCCTGGCCCGCACCGGATCCGAGGGCCGATGGCTGCTGACCGCAGCGCTGGCGCTGATCGGAGCGGGAGTCGCGTTGACGGCCGCGGAGCGACGGGAGGGTGGGTGAGGCCCGGTTCCCGCGTCCCCATCATCGGGCTCGCGGTCGCCGTCGTCGTCGCTGTCGCTGCGGTGTCCAGCGGAGCAGGGGCCGTCGGAGCCGACCCGGCGGAGCCGGCCCGGGCGCCTGTGGGTGCGCGCGCCGCCGGGGTCGAGGGCGCGTGTCCGACCGCGGCGGGCGTCACCATGGTCGTCGACTTCCAGGACCTGGGCGGAGGGGTCTGGCTGCGCTGCACCGACGGATCCGCCGACACAGGGTTCCAGGCGCTCGAACGGGCCGGGATCCCCTACCGCACCGCGGTGCGATCCCCCGGGTTCCTGTGCCGGATCAACGAGCTCCCCGCCGGGGACCCCTGCATCAACCCGTCGCCCACCGCGGCGTACTGGTCGTACTGGGTCGCACCCCGGGGCGGGTCGTGGTGCTACTCGAACATCGGCGCGGCGAGCCGCAACCCGCCCGAGGGGACCGTCGAGGGGTGGTCGTTCTCGCTGAACCGCTCTCCGTCGCCGCCGCCTCGGATCGCGCCGCCACCCGCCGTGCCCGGAGCACCCACGTCGCTGCCCGGCCCGTCGTGCAACCCGAACCCGACGCCGAGCACCCCACCGCCGACCTCGTCGCCACCGGTCACGACCGGCGCTGCGACCGGCGGTGGACCGGGGCCCGCCACGGCACCCGCCCCTGGACCTGCGGCGGGCGCAGGCGCTCCCGCACCGACCGCCGGCCCCCCACCCCCGGGCTCCGCCGCCACCGACGCCGCGGGTGGGACCACCGTCGTGGACCCCGCCGATCCGACGGCGGCCACCGGGCCGCCACCTTCGTCCGCCACCGAGCCGGGAGCGACCGGCACGGCCTCGGAGGAGGGAGCGGGCACCCGCACCGCGGACGGGCGCCCCGACGGAGCCGACGGTGAGGAGATCGCGGTCAACGCCGGGGGCCCCGGCCCTTCATCGGGCACCGCAGGGTCTCCGCTGGGCGTGCTGGTCGCCGTGGTGCTCATCGCCGCGCTGAGCGCGACCTCCTTCATGGTGCGCCGCCACCGCACTCCCGCTGCACCGGCGCCACCGTCGTGACCACCGCCGTCGGAGCCGACGCCGGGACGGCTGCAGATCCGGTGGCCCCGACCGGGACAGCCGGGACGACCGGGTGGCTCTCGACCGAGCGGGTCCGTGACGCGAGGACCGCTGCCGCGCCAGCGCGACGCGCCCGGTGGTACCGGCCGGCCCGTGACCTGCACCCCGGGGCGTGGTGGATCTGGGCGCTCGGCCTGGCCACCGCCGCCAGCCGCACCACCAACCCGCTGGTGCTCGGCCTGCTCATCGCCGTGGTCGCCCTGGTCGTGTCGGCCCGACGCAGCGACGCCCCGTGGGCCAGCGGCTTCTCCGCCTACCTGGTCGCCGGGCTGGTCGTCATCGCGATCCGGGTCGTGTTCCGCATCGTGCTCGACGGGGGGTCCGGTGGCCACGTCGTGTTCACGCTGCCCGAGGTGCCGCTGCCCGACGCGGCGGCGGGGATCAGCATCGGTGGTCCGGTCACCGTCGAGGGGATCCTCGCCGCGTTCTACGACGGGCTCCGCCTGGCCACCATGATCATCTGCCTGGGGGCGGCCAACTCGCTCGCCAATCCCAAGCGGCTGCTGGCGGCCACACCCAACGCCCTCTACGAGGTCGGATCCGCGATCACCGTCGCCCTGTCGGTGGCGCCGCAACTGGTCGAGAGCGGCCGGCGGGTCGGCCGCGCCCGCCGGTTGCGCGGCGAGGTCGGCCGCCGCACCCACTGGTTCCGCCAGGTCGCCGTGCCGGTGATGACCGACGCCCTCGACCGCTCGTTGATGCTGGCCGCAGCCATGGACTCCCGCGGCTACGGACGCACCGCCGGCGACCCGCCGGCCCGACGGCGCTGGACCGCGGTCCTGGTGCTCGGCGGGCTCGTCGGAGTGGCGATCGGCACCTACGGCCTGCTCGACAGCACCTCGCCCCGGGCCCTCGGCGTACCCACCCTGGTCGTCGGGTTGGCGCTGGCCACCGTCGGCTTCACCCGATCCGGTCGCCGGGTCAGACGCACCCGCTACCGCCCCGACCCGTGGCGGTCCGCCGAGTGGGGCGTCACCGCGGTCGGCGTGTGCGTCGGCGCGGCCCTGTACGCCACGTCGACGGTCGACCCGGGGTCGTTGAACCCATCGCTTCAGCCGCTGGTGTGGCCGACCCTGCCGATCGGAGCGACCGTCGCGGTCCTGATCGGCGCGCTGCCCTCGGTGATCGCGCCGCCGCCGGTGCGCGTCACCGGCGCCCCCGCGTCGGTCCCCCTCGGACCGGCCACCCTCGAACCGAGCACCCTCGAACCGAGAGCACTGCCGAACCAGGCGGCAGCCGGAGACCCCGACGACGCCACCCGGATCCGCCGACTGCGCGGCGAGGTGCCTCGATGACCACGCCGCCGATCGTCGTGTTCGACCGGGTCGGGGTGACCTATCCGGGCGCGGACCGACCCACGATCGCCGGCGTCGACCTGCACGTCGACGAGGGCGAGCTGTGCGTCGTCGTCGGCCGCACCGGCACCGGCAAGTCCACCCTGCTCGGAGCGATCAACGGCCTGGTCCCGCACTTCACCGGCGGCACCCTGCACGGCCGGGTGACCGTCGCCGGTCGTGACACCGCGACGAGCCCGCCCCGGGAGCTGGCAGAGGTCGTCGGCGTGGTCGGCCAGGACCCGCTCGCCGGGTTCGTGACCGACACCGTCGAGGAGGAGCTCGCCTACGGGATGGAGCAGCTGGGCGTCGCTCCCGACGTCATGCGCAAACGGGTTGAGGAGACCCTCGACCTGATGAGCATCGCCGAGCTGCGCCACCGGGCGCTGCGCACGCTGTCGGGCGGCCAGCAGCAACGGGTGGCGATCGGTTCGGTGCTGACCGCGCACCCCCGGGTGCTCGTCCTCGACGAGCCGACCTCGGCGCTGGATCCGACCGCGGCCGAGGACGTGCTCGCCGCGGTCACCCGTCTGGTGCACGACCTGGGCGTGACGGTGGTGATGGCCGAGCACCGCCTGGAGCGGGTGGTGCAGCACGCGGACCGCGTCGTGGAGCTGCGCGGCGACGGGACGGTGCTCAGCGGTCCACCCGAGCAGGTCCTGGCGACCTCGACGGTGGCGCCGCCGGTCGTGCAGCTCGGTCGACTCGCGGGGTGGTCGCCGCTGCCGTTGTCGATCCGCGACGCCCGCCGACTCGCCCCTGCCCTGCGTGAGCACCTGGGCCGCGTCCCCCCGCCGTTCCGGACCGCGGTGGGACCGTCGACCCCGACCCCGTCAGCACCGACCCCGCCAACCCCGGCGGCGCTGGCGGCCCGTGCGCTCAGCGTCGCCTACGGGTCCACCGTGGCGGTGCGCGAGGTCGACCTGGAGCTGCACCACGGAGCGGTGGTCGCCCTGATGGGCCGAAACGGGTCCGGCAAGTCGACGCTGCTGTGGGCCCTGCAGGGATCCGGCCTCCGCAGCCGGGGCGCCGTCCGGGTCCCCGCGGAGCGGTCCGGAGCCGCCCCCGTCGACACCGCCGATCTCGCCCCCGCCGACGCCCGTCGCCGGGTCGGCCTCGTCCCGCAGACCGCGGGCGACCTGCTGTACCTGGCGACGGTCGCCGAGGAGTGCGCCCAGGCCGACGCGGACGCCGGCAGGCCCGCCGGGACCTGCGACGCGCTGCTCGAGCAGCTGGTCCCCGGCATCGACCGCCGCACCCACCCCCGCGACCTGTCCGAGGGGCAACGCCTGTCGCTGGTGCTGGCGATCCAGCTCACCGCGACGCCCGAGGTCGTGCTGCTCGACGAACCGACCCGCGGGCTCGACTACCCGGCCAAGGCCGCGCTGGCGGCGGTGCTGCGACACCTGGCCGACACCGGCCACGCGGTCATGGTGTCGACGCATGACGTCGAGTTCGTCGCCACCGTCGCGGACCGGGTGGTGGTCATGGCGCAGGGCGAGGTCGTCGCCGACGGTCCGACCGCCGAGGTCGTCGTCTCCTCCCCCGCCTTCGCCCCCCAGGTCGCCAAGGTCCTCGCCCCCCGGCCGTGGCTCACCGTCGACGAGGTCCGCCGGTCCCTGGAGCTGACCCCGTGCTGAACCGAGACGCCGCGCCGGGCCCATCGCCGACCGTCCCGTCGGCCCGTCCCACGCCCGCACCACCGACCGGGCGCAGCCGGGCGTTGGAGGTCGGGCGGCGACCGTCTCTCGTGCTGGCGGTGGCGTCGGTCGGCGGTCTGGTCATGTTCCTGTGGCCGTTGCTCGTGTCGCCGCCCGACGAGGTCGGCCACGTGACCGACGCCCCGTTCGTGTTCGCGCTCATCCTCCCGGTCGTCATCGCCGTCGTCCTGTCCGAGCTGCACTCCGGGGACATCGACACCAAGGCGCTGGCCATGCTCGGCGTGCTCACCGCCATCGGCGCCGCGCTCCGCCCGATGGGCGCCGGTGTGGCCGGCCTGGAGACCGTGTTCTTCCTGCTGGTGCTCGCCGGGAGGGTCTACGGCGCCGGGTTCGGCTTCGTGCTCGGCACCACCACCATGTTCACCTCGGCGATCCTGACCGGCGGCATCGGGCCGTGGCTCCCGTTCCAGATGATGGCCTCGGGCTGGGTCGGCCTCGGCGCCGGGTTGCTGCCCGACTCGATCGCCGGTCGGGCGCTGCGCGGTCGGACCGAGATCGCGGTCCTGGCGCTCTACGGGGCCGTCGCCGCCTACGCGTACGGGTTCCTGATGAACATGTGGTTCTGGCCGTTCGCCATCGGTGCCGGGACCGAGCTGTCGTTCGTGGCCGGGGCCCCGGTGGTCGAGAACCTGCACCGGTTCGTGCTGTTCACCCTGGCGACCTCGACCCTCGGCTGGGACACCGGTCGGGCGATCACCAACGTCGTCGCGGTCGTGCTGCTCGGACCGATCGTGTTGACGACGTTGCGTCGATCGGTGCGCCGCGCCGCCTTCGACGCCCCCGTCGCCTTCGACGCGACGCCGGCCGGCCCGACCCCGCCGAACTTGTAGCCCACAAGTCGCCCCAGCGACCACCAGCTACAACAACGCCAGCCGCCGCCGAACTTGTAGCCCCCACGCCACCCGAGCGACCCCCAGCTACAAGTTCGGGCTGGCTCAGCCCATGAGGCGGCCGGTCGAGGGGCGGAAGGCGTCGGTGCCGACGCTGTCCCACATCCTCTGGAAGCGCTCCGGCGCGACCCCCTCCAGCAACGCCCCCGACGGCAGCGTCGGATGGATCTCGCCGAAGGTCCGCACCTCGTACTGGCTGACCCTACGCACGACGTGGTCCGGTTCGAGCTGCGCCGGGTGGTCGAGCCCCATGGCGGCGACGATCTCGGCCAGGGCGTGGACCGTGTTGCGGTGGAACTGCTCGACGCGCACCCACTTGTCGTCGACGACCAGCGCCCGCTGCAACTTCGGGTCCTGGGTGGCGACGCCCACCGGACACCGGTTGGTGTGGCACTGCTGGGCCTGGATGCAACCGACCGCCATCATGAACGCCCGAGCGGTGTTGCACCAGTCCGCGCCCAGCGCCATCGACTGGGCGATGGCCGACGCGGTGACCATCTTGCCGCTGGCCCCCACCCGCATCCGGTCCCGCACCCCGGCGCCGGTCAGCACGTTCTGGACCAGCATCAGACCCTCGACCAGCGGCATGCCGAGCGAGTTGGAGAACTCGAGCGGAGCGGCGCCGGTTCCGCCCTCCCCGCCGTCGACGACGACGAAGTCCGGATACGAGTCCGCCTCGATCATCGCCTTGACGATCGCGGAGAACTCACGCGGATCGCCGATGCAGATCTTGAAGCCCACCGGCTTGCCGCCCGACAGGTCGCGCAGGCGATCGAGGAACGACACCATCTCCCTGGGGGTCGAGAAGGCGCGGTGGCTGGTGGGCGACAGGCAGTCGACGCCGACGGGCACCCGGCGGGCCTCGGCGATCTCGGCGCTGACCTTGGCCGCGGGCAGGATCCCGCCGTGACCGGGCTTGGCGCCCTGCGAGAGCTTGAGCTCGATCATCTTCACCTGCTCGTCCGCCGCGGTGGCGGCGAACAGGTCGGCGTCGAACCCGCCCTGGTCGTCGCGGCAGCCGAAGTAGCCGGTGCCGATCTGCCAGATCAGGTCGCCGCCGTGCTCGCGGTGGTAGCGCGAGATGCCGCCCTCGCCGGTGTCGTGGGCGAATCGCCCCGCCCGCGCCCCCCGGTTCAGCGCCCGGACCGCGTTGGCGCTCAGGGCCCCGAAGCTCATGGCCGACACGTTGAGCACCGACAGCGAGTAGGGCCGAGCGCACTGCAGTCCCCCGACCTCGACCCGGAGGTCACCCACCGGGTCCTCCGGCATCGGGCGCGGCGTGATCGAGTGCGCCAGCCAGGTGTATCCGTTCTCGTAGACGTCGAGCTCGGTACCGAACGGCTTCTTGTCGGCCGCCTTCTTGGCCCGCTGGTAGATGAGGGACCGGGTGTCGCGGTTGAAGGGCCGACCGTCGGTGTTGCTCTCGACCAGGTACTGGTGCATCTCGGATCCGACGCCCTCGATCAGGAACCGGAAGTGCCCGAGGATCGGGAAGTTCCGCAGGATGCTGTGGCGGGTCTGCACCAGATCCCAGACGCCGAGCAGGACGAGCGGCACCAGGACGAGCTCCGCCCACCACCACCCCGGGTCGACCGCGACCGCGAGCACGCCGGCCACGACGCCAAGTGCGAGCACCGACCACAGCCCCCACTTCCCCACGTTCTCGATCACGGTCCCCCCGTTCACCATCGTCTCCGGTGACGCCCGAGGGGCCCACCGGGTACCGGGCGCCGAGACTACGGGGACCATCCGCCCCCGCACCGGTCATGTCCGAACGGACAGCGGGCGTATACGACCGGCGTCCCCTAGGGTCACGCCAGAACGCAGACGACGGCGCCGGTGCGCCGATCAGGAACGGGGGGGCGTCCGATCGAACCGGAATGGCGAGTTCTGCTCGACGACGCGACCGCCGATCGCATGGCGGCCATGCTCGACGCGGCACGGCACGCCACCCCGGAGCGACGCGCCGAGCTGGCGAGCCTGGCCGCCTCGTCCGGTCGGTTCGCGGTCAACGCCGGGAACCACGACGTCGCTCGCCACCTCCTGCAGGCCGCACTCGAGCTCTCCGAGCACCGCGGCGTCGAACGGGCCCGGCTGCTGCTGAACCTGGCTCGGGCCACGGCCGGATCCGGGGACCTGGTCGGCGCACGGACCCTGCTCGACGAGGTGGTGACCCTGGCGGAGACCGCCGGCGACGTCGACCTGTTGGTCGATGCCGCCATCCGCTCCACGTTCCCGGCCGACTGGCGCGCCGGTGACCGTCACAGCGCGGCGTTGCTCGACCTGGCCGAACGACTCGACGACGGCGTCCGGCGCGGAGCGATCCTGGCCTGTCGGGCGCTCGTCGAGATGCGGATCCCCGCGTCGAGCGACCCCGACCAACAGGTCGCCTGGGTGACCCGGGCCAGCGTCGCCCAGCCCCTGGCCGACGAGGCGCTGGCGATCACCGACGGCCGCACCGACATCGACCGCCTGCTCGCTCTGATCTCCTGGAGGGCGACGCACCGTGCCCCCCGTTGGCTCGCCCGACGGCGGGCGACGTCCGCCGCCGCGGTCGATCTGGCGCAACGGCTGCTCGACCACGAACGCCTGGTCGACGCCTGCTCCCTGCTGGCCGTCGACTGCCTGGAGACCGGCGACCGCAGCGGTTACGGCCGGGCGCTGGCCACGCTGCGGTGGGCGGCGGCGACCGAGGCGAACCCCCGTCTGCTGTGGTTGGCGGCCACCCTCTCGGCCGGCGAGGCCCTCCTCGACGACGACATGGAGGCAGCCGAGCAGCACCGCACCGACGCGGACCGCATCGGCGACGCCCACGACCTGCCGGGGTGGGTGGCCGCCGAGCTCCTGTTCGCCGCCGAGATGACCCTGGGATCGGGCGACGCCGGCGAGATGCGTCGCTATCTGGTGCCGGACAACTCACCGATCCTCGACAGCCCGATCGCCCGCTCCAGCGTCGCGTTCATGTCGGCCCTGCTCGGCGACGACGACCGAACCCTTCGCTACGCCGAGACCGCTCTGCGCGACGTGGACGAGGAGTCCAGTCTGCTGCTGTGCCTGGTCCTGTTGGCCCGGGCCGCGGCGACGCTGGGCAGCGACCGCCTGATCACCGAGTTGACGACCCGGCTGGAACCGTGGCGGGGACACGTCGCGATCGACGCCAGCGGATGGTGGTGCGCGGGGCCGGTCGACCTGGTGCTGGCCGAGATGGAGTCCGCCGCAGGTCGGACCGACCGTGCGGCCGAGTCGCTGGCACAGGCGGTCTCGATCATCGAGACGGTCGGCGACCGTCGGGCGGCTCGACGCGCCGACGAGCTGAAGCGGGGCCTCGGGAACGGACCCCTTCCCCGTCCGCCTGTCACCTCCGCAGCGACGCACACGGGTCTGGCGGAGCTGACCGATCGTGAGCGCGACGTGCTGCGGCTCATCGCCACCGGCATGACGAACGCCGCCATCGGGTCGGCGCTGGCGTACAGCCCGTCGACGATCCGCGCCGACACGGTCTCGATCTACCGCAAGCTCGAGGTCCGGGGCCGGGCGGAGGCCGCTGCGGTGGCCGTCGCCGCCGGCCTGACCCAGCCCGGCTGACCGGGCCCGGCCCGCATCTCAGCCCTGGGCGTCCAGGGCGACCGCCCGGAGGTAGGACCTCAGTGCCCGCTTGAGCTCCCGGACCGTGGCCGGGTGCGGCCGGTCGTCGTGCACCGAGAAGTGCAGCAGCGAGTAGCACATCTGCACGACGACGGCGGCGACGGTGCGGGCCCGGCGCCGGGATCCCTCCGGCATCAGCCAGGCGACCAGGGGCACGATCTGCTCGGCGATCCGCGTGGTCTGCTCGGCGGCCAGCGACCGGGTCAGAGCGGTGGACTGCATGGCGAGCCAGACGTGGCGACGGCCGGGTTCGGAGCGCCACAGGTCGGCCAGGTGGTCGATCAGCCGGTCGACGTCGGTCTGCCAGTCGTCGCTGGGGAACTGCTCGGCGGCCCGGCCGAGGGCGGCGACGATGGCGTCGGTGTCCTGGGCGGACAGCTCGCAGATCAGCGCGTGCTTGTTGGGGAAGAACTGGTAGATCGACCCGATCGGGATGCCGGCCGCATCGGCGAGGCCGTCGAAGGTGAAGCCGTCGACCCCGACCCGGGCGAGCTGGTCGCGACCGGTGCGCAGGATCAGCTCGAAGCGCTCGCGGCCCCGGGCCTGCACCGGTCGGTGCCGGACGCTCAGCTCAGGCTCCACCCCGCCAGTCTGGCCGATATAGGGGTCCTCACCGACACACCTTGTCGCAATCCCGACCTCAGAAACCCGCCGGTCAGTCCGACGGGCCGGCCCGGAACGCCGCGACCAGCGCCGGATCGAGCGGCCGCAGCAGCGCGGTCTGGCTCGCGGTCGCCAGCAGTCGACCGTCGGGTGCCCAGGCGTGCACCTCACCGTGGCAGCACCCGCCGATCGAGGCGTGGGGCCGCAGGTCGAGCAGCACCCAGTCGGTCTGGACCGACGGGTCGACCCGGATCGTGTTGTCCAGGCTGGTGCCGACCTCGACCACACCCATCGCGGTCGATACCGACAGCGGCACCAGGTCCGCGATGTAGGCGACGATCGCCGGGGTCATCGGACCGCCGTCGACCCGTCGGGCCCAGTAGGTCAGTCGTCCGGGACCCGGATCGGGGTGCGAGACGACCTCGGGTTCGAGCAGCTCGACCACCGACATGAACCCCACCCCCGGCGGACGCCCCGACGACTCCTCGGCGTCCGCGATCAGGCGGACGATCGTGGCGATGGGTCCGCCCCACGGAGGGCTGTCGTCGGGATCCGCGACCCGGGGCGGGTCCAGGAACACGCCGCGGGGTCGCTCCATGTCGGCCTCGCCGGTGGCGCCGAGCGACGCGAACAGCACCCGGCCGGTCGGGTCGGTCCCCGTCACCCGCACTTGGGCGGCGCGCCGACCGGCGGCCAGCTCCTCGACGGTGACGGTGACCTCGGTTCCCGGGCCGGCGGTGGCGACGAACTGGGTGGTGGTCCACAGCGAGGACCGGCCGGTCACCGCCTCCGCCGCCGCCATCGACGCGGCGATCGCGGTCCCGCCGTAGAGGAGACCGTCGAGACGGGCCAGGTGGCCGCAGATGGTGAAGCGGAACCGGTCGGCACCCGGACCGGGCGCCATGCCGAGGAAGTCGACGTCGGACTGCATGGCGGCTCAACCTAGGACGGCGACCCGCCGACGGCCGACCCCGCACCGACGACGACCGGGTTCGACCGCTGCGGATCCCGCGGAGCAGACTGTCGACGTTCGTGGCGGCGACGGCCCCGACCGTGGCCCCCGGCCGCGGGATCCGGGACCCCTCCCCCGCCAGTGGTCAGCTCCGGGAGAGTCGCCGATGTCCAGCACAGCTCGCTTGTCACCCCTCCGCCGCGGCCGCTCCGTCGCCGTGGTCGCAGCCGTGTCGGCCCTCGCGGTCCTCGCCGGTGCGTGCGGCGCCCGGGGCGGCGAGCACATCACCGACGGCGCGGAGATGAACGGCACCCCGCAGGGAGGGGCGGCGGCCACCGCCCCCGCCGACGACGGCGCGGCGGTCGACTCGCCCGACTTCGGGACGGTGAAGGCGCCGTGCGGAAAGGGCGACGCCAAGGTCGCCGACGGCGAGCAGCAGGGCGGGGCCGACACGATCCAGATCGGGGTCCCCAACGATCGCGGTGCGACCATCCGACCGGGGCTGCAGAAGCCGATCTGGGACGCGTCGGTGGCGTTCGCGGCGTGGTGCAACGCCCAGGGCGGCATCGGTGGCCTGAAGATCGAGCTGATCGACATGGACGGCAAGCTGTTCGAGGTCGAAGCCGCCATGCAGAAGGCCTGCGGCAACGCGTTCGCCCTGGTCGGCGGGGGCAACGTCCAGGACGACCTGCAGTTCTCGGGCAAGGACGGCTCGGACTTCCACCGCTGCAAGCTCATCGACATCCCGGCGTTCGCTGTGTCGAGCGCCAAGTCGATGAGCAACGGGCAGGTCCAGCCGATCCCGAACCCGACGAACACGATCTCCAACACCTGGTTCCGCGACTTCTTCGCCCTCTACCCCGACCAGGCCGCCAAGTGGGCACCGGTGTGGGGCAACCTGCCGTCGCTCAAGATCGTCAAGACCAAGCAGGAGGCGATCATCCCCGACGTGAAGGGCATGAGCCAGGTCGGCGACTTCAACTACCCGCCGATCGGCACCACCGACTGGACGCCGCTGGCCCTGTCGGTCATCGACTCCGGGGCGACCTCGCTCAGCTGGACCGGCGAGTCGCCCGACATCGCCAAGCTGCTCGAGAAGCTGAAGGACCAGGGCTGGAAGGGCCGGGCGCTGCTCGAGACCAACCAGTACGACAAGCTCTTCATCGAGTCCGGCAGCCCCAAGGCGCTCGACGGCTCCCTGGTGCGCATGGCGCCGCACATGCTCGAGGAGGCCGACAAGTGGCCGGCGGTGCGCAAGTACCTGGACCTGGTCGACCAGTACGTCGACGGCGGCGAGGTCGCGGTGCTCGGCATGCAGTCGATGTCGGCGTGGCTGCTGTTCGTCACCGCCGCCAACAAGTGCGCGGCCGACAACGGCGGTGAGATCAGCCGCAACTGCATCATGGAGACCGCGGCGGCGACCTCGGACTGGACCGGCGGCGGGCTGCACGCCCCGCAGGACCCCGACGAGGGACCGACGATGAAGGCCAGCACGTGCAGCATGCTGGTCATGGTCAAGGACGGGAAGTTCGTGCGTCGCTACCCCGAGATCGGCGGTGAGGGCGACGACGGCGACGGCTTCCACTGCCCCGCGGACGGCCTGACCAAGGTCACCGCGGACGTCGGCGAGGGCAACGTCGACCCCACCCGACCGCCCTACTGAGGCCGCACCCGCCGATCAGCTCACCAGGAGCAATCCGGCACCGAGCACGACCAGCGCCGCGCCGTAGAGGCGCTCGAGCCGGTCCGAGGCGGTGCGGATGGCGACGGTGGCCCCGAGCCGCGACGCCGGCACCGAGGTGACCGCCAGCGTGGCGGCCACCGCCCAGTCGATGTGGCCGAGGAAGCCGTGCACGACGGTGCCGGGCACCGCGAGCACCGCCGAGACGGCCAGGCTGGCGGCCAGAGCGGGCTTGATGCGCAAGTGGGCGACCGCCAGGTAGAGCGGTGCGAGCAGGAACCCGCCGCTGTTGGCCAGCAGACCACCGATCAACCCGACCAGGCCGCCGACGAGCAGCAACCGCCACCGCTCGATCGAGGGGGATTCGTCGCCGGTCGGGTCGGCGCCGAGCCCGTGGCGCGAGATGACCAGACGGAGCCCGATCCCGATCAGGATGATCTCGGTGGCGGTGACCAGCGCCGAGCCGTCGATCCAGTTGGTGGCGAGCGCGCCGAGGACCGTGGCCGGCAGACCGGTGGCCAGGCTCCAGCCGACCGTGCGCAGCTCGATCATCCCCGCCCGCCGGTAGGCCCCGGCCGCGACCAGCGTGCCGGGGATGGTGGCGGGCAGCGGCGAGGCCACCGCGGCGATGGCCGGCACCCCGACCAGGTACAGCAGCGGTGTGGCCACCGCGGAGCCGCCCTTGCCGAACAGTCCACCGAGGAATCCGATCCCCAGTCCGATCAGGGCGATCTCCAGCCACAGCACGACCCCACTCCACCCGTCGACCATCCATCGCGTCCAACAATGTCGTCCTCTGCGTCGATAGTGTCCAACTATGGATGAGCTCCCGTCGCTGAGCGAGCGCCAGCTCGGCTACGTCGTCGCGGCCGTCGAGGAGGGCTCCTTCACCGAGGCCGCGATCGAGTGCTCGGTGTCCCAGCCGACGCTCTCGGCGTCGATCGGTCGGCTGGAGCGCGACCTGGGCATCACCCTGTTCGACCGGATCGGGCGTCGCATCGTCCCCACCGACGCGTGCCTCGCCATGCTGCCGGCGGCACGGGACCTGCTGCGGGCCGCCGCGGACGCCCGCCGGGCGGTGTCGAGCGTGGCCGACGGACTGTCGGGTCACCTCGACCTGGCGGTGCAACCCACGGTGGTCGGGACCGTCGTCGGGCTCGTCGCCGAGTTCCGCCGGGACCACCCCGGCGTCTCGGTGCACCTGCGCTCCCCCGGCGACGGCTCCGTCGGCGCCCTGGTCGCCAGCGGCGTCGCGGATCTGGGCATCGGCGACGTCGCCGAACCGTCGCTGCGCTGGCGGGCCCTGTGGGACGAGCCCTACGTGTGGGTCGAACCGGACCCCGATGGGCCCCGCCCGACTGCGGGGTCCGGTCAGCGCCGCCGACCCCGACCGCGACCCGTCCGGGCCGACCGGCTCGGAGGCGCCGTGCTGGTGGTGCCTCCCGACGGGAGCCCGACCCGCCAGGTGATCGACGCCTGGTTCGCCGCCGCGTCGAGCTCATCGCAGCGGGCGCTCGAGGTCGACCACCGTGAGGCGATCCTGGCTCTGGTCGCCGCCGGAGCCGGCTCGACCATCGTGCCCGCATCCATGGCCGCGGGCTCCGACAGCGCCGCGGTCCGGGTCCGTCCCCTCGACCCTCCGATCGAGCGCACCATCGGGATCGTGCACCGCGACCGCCCCCTGTCGCCGTTGGCGGCCCGCTTCGTCGAGCTCGCCGCCGAGCGGTTCAGCTCGGCTCGGCGATCCCCATGAGGTCGTAGGCCAGCCGTCGACGAGTGCGCTCGAAGTCGGCCCAACGGCCCGGGTCGGCCTCGGCGGCATGGCGCTCGGCCAACAGGTCCGCCCACCCGGACCGACCGGTGTCGCGCAGGCGCTGCAGGTAGGCGGGGAGATGACCCCGTGTGTGGTACGGCCCGCCCTCGGCCAGCACGGTGTCGATCGGGTCCTCGGCCCCTGACCGGGCGAGTTGGGCCGCGGTCCAGTCGTCGAGCACCGAGCGGGCCCGGTCGGCCGCCGCGGCGGCCGACGGCTCGTCGATCAGGTCGGTCATCTCGTGCGGGTCGGCCGCGACGTCGAAGAGCATCTCGTCGTCCCAGCCGTGGTAGCCGTCGTGGAAGGTGCGCAGGTACAGGTGGTCGCCGGTGCGCACGCCCCGCTGGGCGGTCCACGCCCCCTGGGTCAGCACCAGGTGGTCGCGCCCGGCGGTGGTGCCGGCGTGCAGGGCGGGGGCGAGCGACTCGCCGTCCCACACGTCGGTCGGGACCACCGCACCGGCCAGCTCGACGACGGTCGCGGCCAGGTCGAGGTGGTAGTGCAGCCCGGGCTGCACCCGGGGTTCGAGGCCGGGCCAGCGCAGCACGGCGGGGATGTGGGTGGTGGCCTGATCCGCGCCCTGGTGGTCGCAGTAGACGCCGAGCTCGCCGAACTGCTCGCCGTGGTCGGAGCTGACCAGCACGGCGGTCTCGTCGAGCACTCCCAGGTCGGCCAGCTCGGACACGACGGCGCCCACCGCGTCGTCCGCGTAGCGGATGCCGACGTCGTATCCGTCGAACGCGGCCTTGACGTCGTCCATGCTCGACAGGTCCCACGGCTGGCGGGGCGGGGGCGGTCCCCACTCGTCGGGGGTGAACCCCCACGGCTCCTGCGCCGAGTGCGGGCCGGGCCGCTCCCAGTTGGCGGCGCGGACCTCCTCGGTGTGCCAGGCCGGGATCGGGTCGCCCTCGAACGGGTTCCCGTAGTCGTCGGGGGTGTTGTAGGGCGTGTGGGGGTCCCACAGGTGCACGTGCAGGAACCAGCGGTCGGCCCGGCCCCGTCGCCGCAGCCAGTCGACGACGTGCTCGGTGACCGCCGGGGCGCGCTCGACGCCCATCCCCCGCATCAGGTTGGCGGCCTCCATGTAGCCGTGGTTCCACCAGCTCGCCGAGTGCCGGAACGGGAAGCTCGACATCGACGCGGTGTGGAACCCGGCGGTGTAGAGCCGCCATGCCCACGACGAGCGCATGGTGGAGCTGACGAACTGGCGGTCGGCGCCCTCGACGCGCAGGTCGGCAGCCACCCCGCCGTGGTTGACCACTCCGTTGCGGGTGCCGAACGTGCCGGTGGCGAGCGCGGTGCGGCTCGGCAGGCACGGCACGTCGGACGCGTGGACCGACTCGAAGCGGATCCCCTCGGCGGCCAGGGCGTCGATGTTGGGGCTGGTGTCCCGGTGGTAGCCGTAGCAGCCCAGGTGGTCGGCCCTCAGGGTGTCGATGTCGAAGTAGATGATGCGCACGGCGGTCACGTCCCTTCGAGGGATCGGACGGCGAGGCCGAGCTCGTCGATGATCTCGTAGCTGGTCGCGTTCCGGCCGGTCAGCTCCGGCCCGCCGCAGCACAGGGCGACCACCGCCTCCACCATGTGCTCGAGCGACTCGATCCGGTCCTCGCCGATGCGGTCCCCGACCAGCGCCTCGGCCCCCTCGGTCATCACCGCGGCACGCGGCGCCACCGCGTTGACCCGGATCCCCGTCGGGGCGAGCTCGGCGGCCAGGGCGTTGGTCATGCGGTCGAGGGCGGCCTTGGACGCGCCGTAGGCGCCGGTGGTGGTCCCGGTGACCCCGAGCTCGAACGGCGGTCCCGGCCACGGCCGCGACGTGCGACTGGACACGTTCACGATCCAGCCCTCACCGGCCTCGGCCATGGCCGGGACGACACCCTGGGCCAGGTCGACCGGGGCGTGGACGTTGACCTCGAACATCAGGCGGCGACGCTTCAGGGTCAGCTCGCCGAGCGGGCCGTAGATGGCGGCGGCCGCGTTGTTGACGAGCACGTCGATCGGCCCGCCGAGCGCGTCGACGGCTTCGGGAACCACTCGGGCCCGGTCGCTCGGGTCGCTCAGGTCGGCCACGACGCCGACCGCCGTCGAGCCCGTCGCGGCGGCGAGAGCGGCGGTCTCGGCCAGGCTCCCGGCCAACGGTCCACCCGGCTCGGCGGTCCGCGCCACGAGCGCCACCGCCGCGCCCTCGGCGGCGAGCCGTCGGGCGATGCCGGCCCCGATCCCCCGGCTGGCGCCGGTGACCAGCGCCCGGCGCCCCTCGAACCGACGGGCACGACCGGCGCTCACCGGTCCCAGACCCCGCGGGAGCTGACCCGGGACCAGTCGGGGTCGCGCTTCTCCATGAACGCGGTCGCCGCCTCGACCACCTCGCCGCCGGTCGAGGCCAGGATCTGGGTGCGGTTCTCCAGGTGGATCGCGGCCTCGATCGACGACGCGTCGAGGTTCGCCCACATGACCTCCTTGGTCATCGCCACCCCGAACGGGCTGTAGCCCAGGATCACCTCGGCGGTCTCGAGCGCCCGCTCGACCGGGTCGACCGCGACCGCGGAGACGAGACCCATCGACAGCGCCTCGTCCGCGTCGACGACCCGCGAGGTGAGGATCAGGTCGAAGGCCCTCGAGGACCCGACGGCGCGCGGAAGCGTGTAGCTGATGCCGATGTCGCAGCCGCTGAGGCCGATCTTGATGAACTGGGCGCAGAAGCGGGCGGACGGCGCCGCGATCCGCAGGTCGCACGCCAGTGCCAACGCGAACCCGCCGCCGTAGGCCACGCCGTTGACCGCGGCGATGACCGGCTGCTGGATCCGGCGGATGCGGATCGGCAGCTCGGCGATGCGCTCCTGGCTCAACATGCCCGCCCGCGGTCCCGACGTCCCCACCGACGTGGACGACCCGCCGGCGCTGCTGAGGTCCAGACCGGAACAGAAGCCCCGGCCGGCGCCGGTGAGCACGACCACCCGACAGGAGTTGTCGCCGTGGATCTCGTCGAGCGCGTCGAGCAGGTCGTCGACCATGCGGAACGACAGGGCGTTCAGGCGGTCGGGGTTGTCCAGGGTCACCACGGCGACCTCGGGCCGGGGTCGTTGCACGGTCACCAACGGCTCGCTGCGGTCCTCGCTCACCTGATCCCCCGATCGTCGCCCTCCGTCGTGGGGGAAGCTAGCGGGTGCCGTCGGTGCTTGACCGCGGCCCTCATTCCCGCGATCGTCGCCCGGTGCACCCGGACCGCCGACCCTCCGCCCTCACCCGCTGATGTACGGCCGGGGCTCCGCACCACCTCCACCCGAACCGTCCCGGACCCAGAGCTGGCCCCGAGCGGCGCTCGCCCGGATCAAGCGGGTGAAGGTGCCGGCGCGGGTCCTGTCCTCGGCGCCGTTCCGGTGGGCGGCCCCCAAGGTCCTGCCCCCCACCCACAAGCTGCTGCACCGCCTCAGCGGCGGGCGCCTGATGTTCGACTCGCAACGGCAGCCGATGTGCATGCTGCACACGATCGGGGCCCGCAGCGGCGAACCCCGCGAGACGCCGTTGGCCGCGGTGCCCGTCGAGGACGGCGCTCTGCTGGTCGTCGGCTCCAACTTCGCCAGCCCCCGCCATCCGGCGTGGACCGCCAACCTGCTCGCCCACCCCGACGCGACCGTCACGTTCCGGGGCCGCACCTACCCGGTCACGGCCCGCCTGCTCGACGATCGGGAGCGAGCCGATCGCTGGGACCTGCTGCTCGAGTGGTTCCCGAACTGGCGCGACTACACCGAGGTCACCGACCGCGAGTTCCGGGTGTTCGAGCTCCGACCCGTCGATGCCTGACGGGTTCGACGGGTCCAGCGAGGGCGCCCTGCAGATCCGCGTCGCCGACGTCGACGACGTCGACGCGCTGGTGGCGCTGGTCCACGCCGCGTACCGAGGCGAGCCGGCCGACTCGACGTGGACGACCGAGGCCGACATCCTCGGCGGCCAGCGGGTCGACCGGGCGATGGTCCGGGAGGCGATCGACGACCCGTCCCGGACGGTGCTGGTCGCCACCGACGGAGCGGGCCCGCACACCGACGACGGGGGCGGATCGATCGTGGCGTGCTGCGAGCTGACCGGACCCGACAGCGCCGGCACGAGCGTGCTCGGCATGTTCGCGGTCGACCCCCACCGCCAGGGGGTGGGCCTGGGCCGGCGCGTCCTCGACGCCGGCGAGTCGTTCGCCGCTGAGCGGGGGGCATCCGCGCTCGAGTTGCACGTGATCGACGTCCGGGTCGAGCTGATCGACTGGTACCGGCGACGCGGCTACGTCGTCACCGACGAGCGCCACCCGTTCCCCTACGGCGACGAGCGCTTCGGACTCCCCCGCCGCGACGACCTTCAGTTCGCGGTGCTGCGCAAGGAGCTCGCGCCCTGATCCGTCGTCGAGCGGCCGGCGATCAGGGTCCTCCCGCGATCAAGGGTCCTCCAGCGATCAGATCTCCTCGAGCGGGCGGCGGTCCGACTCCTGGGGCTGGCGACCGGTGCGCAGCGGGCCGAGCGGCGCGTCGACCATGAGCTGGCGCCGCCACCGGGCACCGAGTCGACGAAGGGCCGCCGACCACTCCCCGAGCGGCCCGCCGGGCTCCCACGCCCGTTCGTAGGCGACCCAGCCGGGCCAGTCGGGGACCGCCCAGATGAGGATCGCCTCGGATCGGTCGGCCATGGCGACCTCGTAGCCGCCGACGGCCTCGATGCCGAGGGCAGCGACCGCCGGCCGGGCGACCTCCCCGGCCGCCGCGAGCAGATCCGGCGCGGCGCCGGGTGCCACGGTGAACAGCTCGTGGGCGTAGACCTCGCCCCGCACCCCGTCCGCGCACAGCGTCATCACGTCGCGGGTCCAGTCGGTCGGCACCACGATGCGGTCGGTGCCACCCCGACGCAGCGACGCGGCGGTCGCCCACCACTTCGCCAGCGACGGGTCCTGGTCACGTCCCCCGCCGGTCTCGTGGGCGAGGTTGGCAGCGAGGCCCTCCCATCCGTCGAGCTCCCACATGTTCACCACCTGGGGCCAGTCGCCGGTCGAGCCGATCGTCGCCCACACCCCCAGGCAGAGCTGGTGTCGCTCGCGGCGGGCGATCGGGCACCAGTTGGCGGTCATGTGCTGCATGTAGCGGGCCCGGTTGTGGCCGATCACGTCGACCAGCTCGTGGATGTAGACCTTGGGCCCGACGCCCGAGCCGACGCCCGCACCCGGCGACGAGTCGGTCACGAACGCGCCGCGTCCCGGGCCGGGGCGACCTGCTCGCCGACCCGACGCAGGTACGGCCACGCCACCTCGGGATCCAGCCCGCCGCACAACGGGTGCAACATCAGCGGATCGTTCCCGAGGATGTCGAGGGCACCGTCGACGGTGACCACCCGGTGCGACGCACCTTCGGAGCGCAGAGCCTCGACGCTGCGGCTGGTCGACATCGACGCGTTGCGCGCCGCGGACTGCGGGTTCCACGCCGCGTACGCCGTGGCGTCGCGCAGCATCGGCTCCCCGAGCTCGTCCCAGGCCCGGTCGACGTCGTCGGCCACGAACACCGTCATCGGCGCCCCCGGGTTGGGCATGACGCACCCGCGGGGCTCGATGCCGGCGGCTGCGCACTCCTGTTCGTACACCTGCGCCAGGCCGTCGACGTTGGTCTGGGCGAACAGACCGAGGCCTCGGCGGGCGGCCCGACGCGCCGCGGGCCGGCTGGCCCCACCCCAGAACAGGGTGATCCGGCCCTCGGGGGCCCGCCCGATCGATCCGGGTCGACCGTGGGGGGTCAGGTCGCGGCCCGCCAGCGCGTCGAACAGGGTGTCGAGGTGCTCGTCGGCGAGCCGGCCCCGGCGTTCGAAGTCGACGCCGAGCAGGGCGTACTCCTCGGGCCGGTAGCCCACGCCGAGCACCCAGCCGACCCGACCGCCGCTGATGTGGTCGATCACCGCCATCTCCTCGGCCAGTCGGACCGGGTCGTACAGGGGCAGGATCGCCGCGGTGACCATGAAGTACGTCGAGGTGGTCCGAGCCGCCATCGCCGCGACCATCGTCCCCGGCGAGGTCAAGTACCCGTCGGCCACCGCGTGGTGCTCCGAGACGGTCACGAACGGCGCGAAGGACCCCTCGGACCACTCGACCATGTCGAGCGCGGCACGGTAGGCGCCGCGGACGTCCTGGCCGGGTGCCAGCCGCATGTCGAACCTCAACCCGATCACGGGGCCGAACCGTAGCCACCGCGGCAGCGACACCCGTCGAACTTGTAGCCCCCGGTCGCTCCGGTGACCGCCCAGCTACAACATCGCCAGCACCCGTCGAACTTGTAGCCCCCGGTCGCTCCCGTGACCGCCCAGCTACAACATCACCAGCGCCCCGACGAACTTGTAGCCCCAAGTCGCACCCGTGACCGCCCAGCTACAACATCGCCAGCGCCCCACGAACTTGTAGCCCCCGGTCGCTCCGGTGACCGCCCAGCTACAACATCGCCAGCGCCCGACGAACTTGTAGCCCCAGGTCGCTCCGGTGACCGCCCAGCGACAACATCACCAGCGCCCCACGAACTTGTAGCCCCCGGTCGCTCCCGTGACCGCCCAGCGACAAGTTCGGTGGGCCGCGTCGGCCAGACTGTCGGTCGACCCAGCAGCATCGAGGGGGACGTCGGAGTGGGTTTCCTGCAACCGAACCTGCCGGTGGTCGACCACGAGGTCTGGGACCACCTGCCCCGCCAGGAGCGGATCGTGCCGATGACGCGGCACTTCGCGCTGCACGGGTTCGGCTCCCCCGACGTCGTCATCCTCTCCTACATCGTCAAGATCGGGATCTACCTCGCCGTCGGCTGGGCGTTCGTGATGACCACCCCCGGCATCGACGGGGCGTTCGACGTCGGGGCCTGGTGGTCCAACCCGGCGGTCTTCTTCAAGTTCGCGTTCTGGACGATGCTGTTCGAGGTGCTGGGCCTGGGCTGCGGGTTCGGTCCGCTCAACCTGCGCTTCATCCCGCCGCTCGGCTCGTTCCTGTACTGGCTGCGGCCGGGCACGATCCGCCTGCCACCGTGGCCGCGGCGCAACCCGATCGCCGGCGGCGACACCCGCACCCCGTTCGACGTCGCGCTCTACGCCGGGCTGCTCGTCGCCCTCGTCGTCACCCTCGTCGGGGCGATCCCCCGATGGGAGGTGCTGACCGTCGTGGTGCTGCTGGGGTTCATCGGCCTGCGCGACCAGACCGTGTTCCTGGCCGCGCGGGGCGAGGTGTACGGATCGATCGCCCTCGCCGCGCTGTTCAGCGCCGGCGACCAGGTCACCGCGGCCAAGTTCGTGATGGTGATCATCTGGTTCGGCGCCGCGGTGTCGAAGCTCAACCGGCACTTCCCGTTCGTGGTCGCCGCCATGATGGCCAACAGCCCGGTGCTGCGCTCGACCCGGCTCAAGGCCCACCTGTGGCGCGACGCACCCGATGACCTGCGACCGGGACGGCCCGCGGCGGTGCTCGCCCACACCGGGACGGTCGTCGAGCTGGTCGCACCGATGGTCCTGCTGCTCAGCGGCGGCGGGTGGGTCACCACGGTTGCCGCGCTGGTGATGATCGGGTTCCACCTGACGATCCTCACCAGCTTCCCGATGGGCGTCCCACTCGAGTGGAACGTGTTCATGATCATCGGGATCGTCGTGCTGTTCCTCGGCAACCCCGGACTGGACCTGGGCGCGCTGTCGCAGCCGGTCGCTCTGGCGGCGCTGGTCCTCGGGCTGCTGGCCGTCGTCGTCTACGGGAACCTGGTGCCCGAGCAGGTGTCGTTCCTGCCATCGATGCGCTACTACGCCGGCAACTGGGCGGCGACCATGTGGTGCTTCCGCGGCGACGCCCTCGAGCGGTTCGAGCGCAACGTGACCACCGCGACCCTGCTCCCGCACCAACAGCTGGAGAAGGTCTACGGCAGCGCCGAGGAGGCGGCCGTGCCGCTCCACATGGGCTACGCCTTCCGCGGGTTCCACACCCACGGCCGGGCGCTGTGGACCCTGGTGGCCGAGGCGTGCGGGCCCGACCACGAGGACTACCTGGTGCTCGACGGCGAGCTGGTGGCGGGCACCGCTCTCGGGTGGAACTTCGGCGACGGCCACCTCCACGACGAGCAGCTGATCGAGGCCCTGCAGCGCCGCTGCGACTTCGCGCCCGGCGACGTGCGGATCGTCTTCCTCGAGTCCCAACCGTTCCACCGCGGCACCCAGCAGTACCGCCTGATCGACGCTGCCACCGGTCCGATCGGTCGGGGCCACGTGGTCGTCACCGACATGGTCGCCCGCCAACCCACTGACGCCGACCTGCCGCTGCACCGCGACCCCGGCACCGAGCCGTGACCGGCGACGGCGATATGACCGACGACGACGATGTGACCGACGACGGCGATGTGACCGACAGCGGTGACGTGACCGGGCCGGGCACCCGCCGACGGCGGGCCCGGGCGCTGCGCGAGTTCCTCGACACCGAGGTCGCCGGGGCCGTCGTCCTGCTCGTCGCGGTCGTCGTGGCGTTGGTGTGGGCCAACTCGTCCTTGTCGAGCAGCTACTCCGACCTGTGGCACACCGAGCTGTCGGTGAGCGTGGGCTGGGGTCTGGACATGTCGATGCACCAGGTGGTCAACGACGGCCTGATGACCGTGTTCTTCTTCGTCGTCGGCCTCGAGATCAAGCGGGAGCTGGTCGACGGCGAGTTGTCGGACCCCCGCACGGCCGCGGTGCCCGTGGCCGCGGCGATCGGCGGCATGGTCGTCCCGGCGCTGCTGTTCGTGGCGATCAACGCCTCGACCGGCACCACCCGGGGGTGGGGCATCCCGATGGCGACCGACATCGCCTTCGCCCTCGGCGTCCTCGCGGTCGCGGGGTCCCGGTTGGCGTCGGGCGCCAAGCTGTTCCTGCTCACCTCGGCGGTGGTCGACGACATCGGCGCGATCGTGGTGATCGCGGTGGTGTACTCGACGTCGATCTCGCCCGGCGCCCTGCTCGGCGCCGCGGTGGTGATCGGCATGGTTCTGCTCGCCCGGGCCACAGGGGTGCAGAGCCTGGTCGTCTACGTGCTGCTCGGCGTCCTGTTGTGGGACGCCATGTTCGAGTCGGGGGTGCACGCCACCATCGCCGGGGTCGTGCTCGGGCTGATCACCCCCGCCCGAGGACCCGACAGCGTTGCCGAGCGACTCGAGCACCGCCTGCACCCGCTGAGCAGCTTCGTGATCGTCCCGCTGTTCGCCCTCGCCAACGCCGGGGTGCGCCTGGACGTCGGGTCCCTGTCGGAACCGGCGCCGCGGGCCGTCGCGCTCGGGGTGGTGGTCGGCCTGGTCATCGGAAAGACCGTCGGCATCTCGGCCGCGACCGCGATCGCGGTCAAGACCCGGATCGGCCGTCTGCCCGACGGGGTCGGAGCCGGCGAGGTGATCGGCATGGCGATGGTGGCCGGGATCGGCTTCACCGTGTCGCTGTTCGTCACCGAGCTCGCCTTCGACGACCCGGCCATCCGCGACGCGGCCAAGACCGCGGTGCTGGTCGCCTCGGTGGTCGCCGCGGTCGCCGGCGGAACGACGCTGTGGTGGCGTGGCCGACGGACCGCGGAGTCTCCCCAACAGGCCCGGACCGTCCCCGACCGCTGATTCCCGGGCGGCTTGAACCACCCTGGGTTCGTTGGAGGCTCGTTCTATTGGTTTCCAACCCCGACGGGGTCGGCTTGTTGGGCAGCGTAGAACGCTGCTTCGAACTCTGCCGGGGGCACGTGGCCGCAGTGGCTGTGGAGCCGCTGTTCGTTGAACCAGTACACCCAGTCGAGCGTCGCGTGTTCGAGCTCGTTGACGTCGGCCCAGCCTGTGGTGTCGGGCCCGTAGACGCACTCAGCTTTGTAGAGACCGTTGGTTGTCTCGGCCAGGGCGTTGTCGTAGGAGTCGGCGACGGTGCCGATCGAAGGGCGGGCTCCGATCTCGTCGAGCCGTTCGGTGAACCGCACACTGGTGAACTGGCTGCCGGCGTCGGAGTGGGTGACGAGCCCGACGAGGCGCCCTCCGCCTCTGGATCGTCTGGCCATCTCGACGGCGTCGAGGACCATGTCGGTACGCATGTGCGACGCGGCGCGCCAGCCGACGATCCGACGACTGAACGCGTCGACGATGAAACACACGTACGCCATCCCGGACCGGGTCGGCACGTAGGTGTAGGGGTCGGACCGGAGCGCCCTGTCAGCCTTTCGGCTGGTGGGTTTCTCCGGCCCGCCCTCCGAACCGGACGTGCGACTTCCACCGCATCCGGCTCTCCACGTGGTCATGCCGCTGGTGGGGGTGATCCTGTTGTCGTTGCGCTCGACCATGGGGTCGGGATGCGTGCGCCCCGGTAGCGGTAGCGCTCGATGTTGACCTTGTAGGGCCGGAACATCTCGATCCCGCCGTCGCTGATCCTCCAACCGGGGAGGTAGCGGCGGACCAGGGTGTGCATGTTCAGCCCGACGTGCCGCTTCTTCAGCCAGCCGACGATCCGCCAGAAGGCGAAGTGATCGACGTAGTTGAAGGTTCGCGATGACACGCCGTGCCGGAAGTAGTTGCACCATCCCCGCAGCGTCGGGTTCAACCGGCGCAGCAGGTCACCAAGCGTTCGATGTCTCGCTCTGCGAGTGAGCGATCGAACCTTGTCCATCACCGAGAGCAAGCTCTTCTTCGACGGGTAGGTGTAGACCGCCCGCTTGCCTGCCCGGCCTCTCCAGGCTCGGCGTTGGATGCGCCATCCCAAGAAGTCGAACCCCTCGTCGATGTGGCAGACCCTCGTCTTCTCTTCCGACAGGCGCAGGCCCATCGGAGCGAGCACCGCAGCCACTTCGCCCCAAAGCGCTTCGGCATCATCGCGAGTGCCGTGAACCATGACCACGAAGTCGTCCGCGTAGCGGACGAGCCTCATGGTTGGTTCCCCGGCGCGACGACGCTTCGCGCGTGTCCATGACGGACCCAACGCAGCCCACTTGGCAGCGAAGTGCTCGTCGAGGTCAGACAGGGCGATGTTGGCCAACAGCGGTGAGAGGATCCCGCCCTGGGGTGTGCCGGTGATCGTCTCACGGTTGCGGCCCTCCTCGGTGAGGACCCCAGCCTTCAAGAACGCCTTCACCCAACCCAGGACACGCTTGTCTCCGATCCGATCTCTCACCCGGCCCATCAGGGCCGTGTGGTCGATCTCGTCGAAGCACGCCTTGATATCCGCCTCGAACACCCACTCGTAGTTCCGAGGAGGCGATCCGAGGTAGTGGATCTCAGCGATGGCGTCCTGGGCTCGGCGCTTGGGGCGGAAGCCGTAGGAACACGGCTTGAAGTCCGCCTCGAAGATCGGCTCGAGCACCAGCTTCAACGAGGACTGCACGACCCGGTCTGCGACAGTCGGGATCCCCAGCGACCGGATCTTGCCGTTCGCCTTGGGGATCGTCTTCTCCCGCACCCGCTGAGGGACGAACCGGCCAGCCTTGAGGTCATCTCGCAGCCCTCCGAGCAGTCCCCCAGCACCGAACACGATGGAGCGGGGTGCCACTCCATCGACGCCGGCAGTTCGTGCGCCCTTGTTGCCCCGCACCCGAGCCCACGCCACAACGAGGAACGCCGGGTCATACACGAGGTTGGCAAGGTCATCGAAGCGACGGCCAGGATCGGCCTTCGCCCATTGGTGCAGCTTCGTCTGCATCACGAGTACCCGGTGCTCGGCCTCGTCGAGGTCGGGCCACGGAGCGCCGATATTCACCAGCGAACTCCTCGATCAGCGTTGATGCTGCGAACACGCTGGACCCCTTCGCCATGTGACCGGCTTTCCCGGCCTCGGACTACTACGGGTCCTCCGCCCCATCCCGACGGCATCGGCCGACGACGGGCCTTCCCGCCGACCAGCTGGCTGCTGGCCGGGGAGGGGACCGCCGGAATGGTTCCCACGTTCACTCCCGAACCCTTCAACGGGGTCGGCGCCCAACTATGCCCCTGCAACATCGCCACGGCTACGCCGCAGGCATTCACCGTGGCCTCCCGGTCGGCGACATCACCCAACCAAAGAGTTCCCCGACTAGCCGGAGCCGGTCGGGTGCGCGCTGCTGCCCAGCCCAGATCTGTCAGGTTCGAGCTGGTGGTCTCGTCTTGAGGGGCGTTCAGCCGCTGGTTCCTCACGTACGCCTTTCCGTCTCGCTAGCCGGACCCGGACCATCTGACAGTGCTGGCCCGTCCCGTCGTTGTCAGGGCTGCTTCCACCCTCCCCGGCGTCCCCCGGTTCAGGCTGCCCTCAGCTTCTGCCCGTCCGCTGCGACGCACGGGAGGCGGTGTCCTTTCACCACCGCAAGGTTCGGGAGCGCCTCGTGGCGCTCGAGGTCCGTGACCCACAACGCGTCGGGCCGGTCCGCGGTGAAGTTGCGCTTCACCAGGTCCGCTGCCCGGGTGGCGTCCGGGTCAGAGATGGTGCTGAACACCTTCTTGCGACGCCGAGAGACGCCCCCGATGCCCAGCTCGCGCATCAGACGGGCGACCTGGTCCCGGCCGATCTCATGGCCAGCGCGTCTGGCTGCCAGCCACAGCTTGTGAGCGCCGTAGACCTTGCGGTTCGTCACCCACAACACCATCAGCACCTGCATCATCACCGCGTCACGCACCGCTCTCGCCGAGGGGGCGAGCTCGCGCTTCTTGGCGGCGTAGTAGCTGCTCGGAGCCACCTGCAGGGCCTTGCAGATGGGCTCGACTCCGAGCTCGTCACGGTGCTCGTCGATGAACCCGACAAGCATGTTCATGGGCGGTCGAGCTCCGCCTGGGCAAAATACGCCGACGCCTTCCGCAAGATCTCGTTCGCCCGCTTCAGCTCCTTGACCTGAGCCTCGAGCTCCTTGATCTTCGCCGCGTCCGCGGTCGACCGTCCCGGCTTCACACCCTCATCGATATCAGCGACCTTGACCCACTTGCGCACCGTCTCGGTCCCATATCCGAGCTGTAGCGCGATCCGCTGGATCGCGCCATGACCACGTCCCTCCGAACGGGCCTGGCGCACCAGACGGACCGCCTGTTCCTTCTCCTGATCCGAGTAGCGACGCGTAGTCGGCTTCCCCGGCGACTTCTCCTGTGGCATGACTCCAGCCTTCCAAGCTCAGGAGCCTCCAACGAACCCAGGGTGGTTCACTCGATCCGGAAGGCGGTGTGCATGGCGTTCAGGGAGGTCCCTGTGTTCGAGGTTCGTGAGGTGTTGAGGTTGTGGTTGGACGGAAGGGGGTTGCGGTCGATCGCGGCGGTGATGCCGCCGGATCGCAAGACGATCCGGCGGGTGGTCGAGGTCGCGGTCAGGTTGGGCCTGGACCGCGACGGTGGGGCAGCTCAGCTTGACGACGAGTTCGTGGGTTCGGTGATGTCGGAGTTGGCGGTGGGCCGGCCGGATCGTCACGGCGAGTCGTGGGCAGCTATCGCCGGCGAGCACGACCGGATCGCTGGCTGGGTGGACACGAAGGTGCCGGTGGTGAAGATGTGCGAGCTGCTGGCCCGCCGCTCGGTGGTCGTGCCCGAGCGCACGCTGCACCGCTACGTCGCCGAGCACTTCGGGGGCACGCCGGCGGAGTCGACGGTGCCGTTGGCCGACTGCGAGCCCGGCGCCGAGTTGCAGGTCGACTGGGCCAAGCTGGGGTTCATCGTCGAGTTGGACACGGGCCGGCGGCGCAGTGTGTGGGCGTTGTTGTTCACGTCGGTGTTCAGCCGGCATTGCTTCGTGTGGTTGTCGCACTCCCAGGCGCTCGACGCGGTGATCGCCGGGTTCGACGCGGCGTGGGCGTTCTTCGGTGGCGTGTTCGCTGTGGTGATCCCCGACAACATGAAGACCATCGTCATCGACGCCGACGCGACCGAGCCGCGGTTGAACCAGGCGTTCGTCGAGTACGCGCAGTGGGCCGGGTTCTTCGTCGATCCGGCGCGGGTGCGCGCCCCTCAGGACAAGGCTCGGGTCGAGCGCAACGTCCGGTTCTTGAAGGACTCGTTCTGGGCCGGTGAGAGCTTCGTCGACCTGGGCGAGGCACAGGCCGCCGTCGAGGACTGGTGCCGGGTGCGGGCCGGGATGCGCACCCATGGCACGACCGGGCTGCGGCCGATCGAGGTGTTCGTCGAGCACGAGGCGCCGGTGCTCGCCCCGGCGCCGGCGGGCCGTTATGACCTGCCGATCTACCGCGACGCCAAGGTCGCCCGGGACCACCACGTCTAGATCGCGAAGGCGCTCTACTCGGTCCCGGGCGGGCTCATCGGCCAGACCGTCGCCGTTCGGGCCGACACGAAGCTGGTGAAGATCTACGCCCGCGGTGTGCTGGTCAAGACCCATGCTCGGGTCCCGGCCGGGCACCGCTCGACCGACGTCGAGGACCTCCCAGCGGAGCGGACCGCGTACGCGTTGCGTGACATCGACCGGCTCGTCGCCGACGCGTCGGCCCACGGGGCCGCCGTCGGCGAGTTCGCGAAGGTGGTCCTGGATCACCCGTTGCCGTGGACGAAGATGCGCCAGGTCTACAAGCTGTTGGGGCTGTGTCGCCGCTACGGCGACGACCGAACCGACGCCGCGTGTCGCCGGGCGCTCGATGCCGAGACCGACAGCGTCACCGTCGTCGGCCGCATGCTGGAGCGGGCCCTCGAAGCCGAGACCACCGAGGACGACCCGGTCCCGGACAACGTGATCCGGGGGCGGTTCGCCCGCGGCGACGACCACTTCGCCGTCACGCCCTCGGGGGTGACCCGATGAACCCCACCCCGATCATCGACGCCGACCTGGTCGCCACGCTGCGCAAGCTCAAGTTGGGCCGCCTAGCCGACACCCTGCCCGAACGGCTCGCGCTCGCGAAGACCAACAAGCTGTCCCACGCCGAGTTCCTCCAGGTCCTGCTCTCCGACGAGGTCACCCGACGCGACGCCGCTTCCGCGGACCGGCGGGGCCGCACCGCCGGGCTGGAGCCGACCATGCGCCTCGAGCACTGGGACGCCACCACCGACGCCGCCTTCGACCACAAGCTCTGGGACGAGCTGTGCTCCCTGCGCTTCGTCGAGAACGCCAACAACGTGTTGATCATGGGACCCGTCGGTGTCGGCAAGACGTTCCTCGCGACCGCGCTCGGACACATCGCCGTGCGCCGCCGCCACAGCGTCCACTTCGAACGCGCCGACCGACTCCACAAGCGACTACGGACAGCGAAGCTCGACAACAGTCACGACGCCGAGCTCCGCAAGCTCCTGCGCGTCGACCTGTTGATCCTCGACGACTTCGCGCTCGGCGGGCTCAACCAAGCCGACACCGACGACCTCTACGAGATCGTCGTCGAACGCCACCGCAAGGCATCCACGATCGTGACCTCCAACCGAGAACCCATCGAGTGGCTCGCCCTCATGGCCGACCCGCTACTCGCCCAGTCCGCGGTCGACCGGCTCAAGTCAGCCGCCTACGAGCTCGTCGTCGACGGCGACAGCTACCGCAACCGACAGAAGCCCACCCTCACCACTTGACCCACCCCGCCACCGGCGACGAGCATCACGCCGCCGACGTCAACACCCCCGCGGGTGGTCCCATGCACCTGGCGGAACCCCGGTCCGTTGCATCTGGCGGGCGACAGCCAAACCGGCACCTCACGCGCCGGTCGACTCGACACCGACCGCGTCCAGGGTCACGAAGCCGCTCATCCACTCGCGCAGCGCCACATAGCCAGCGGTGTCGGCTCTGAACTCGGCCACGGCGAGCCGCCGAGCTGTCGCGCTGTCGAGCACAGCGGCGACGTGGATCACCCCGTGGGTGTCGACGCCGCCGGTGACGCGGCGGTCAGGTGCTGTCATCATGGTCGTGATCCTTCGGTTCGGTTGCAACGGGACGGGATGACCGGTTGAACTCGCCGACTGACCCCCAACGAAGACCTCGCCGCATGAACACCGGGACCACCACCCGCGGCGACTTCAACAGCGAACGGGACATCCTCCTCTCGGCGCCTTCGCCCCCTCACGACTGGCAGCTTTCGCGGGTTGATCTACGAAACTCTCCGGGCGAGATCTCCCTGCCGTCGAGCCAGACCGATCTTGGCGACAACTCAGATGGACGAAACGTCACGTATGCAACGCCGGTTGCTCCGGTTCTTCCCCTAGACACTGCCAAGGCCACTTCTCCGCCCGAGAGAGCAGATGATATTGAGCCTGACTCAATCGTATCCGGCGGGAGCGAGTTCAGGTTGATCGGCGTTCCCGTCTCGAGGGGCCGATCAAACCGGGCACTCCAAAGGGGTCGATCCGTCTCAGGGTCCCAACCCGGATAGGAGCGAAACACCTGCAGTCCGATCACAGCAGAAGAAGGGCATGGCGCAAGCCATGCATTAAGACTATTCCGGCCGCCGGATGCTCCAATCACTCCCGGCTGTGAGGTCGGAACACACGACGCTGATGAAAGAGCCCCAAGCAAACACCAGGCAACTATTGCGGCGAGACGGACGGGCGGTGTTCGTGGTCTAGCGACAGAAAGGGCGATTCGCCACGTAGCATCCGTCCTTGAGACCAGCCTGCCTTTCAAAGGTGTTGTGCTTTCCGCCCCCGCTGGTCCATTCCTGGATGCCATATACGACGGGGAACATTGCTCCACCTCCAAACCACGCGTATTGATTCGCATGTTTGCTCTCATGCCTCATCATCCTTGCGTCCGGCGTACGTCCCGACATGTAGACGCTCCCCACCGTGGTTCCGCCACGCCCATACCCACCTCGCATGCCCGTGCACACTGACATCCAGTGAGTGCCATCCCAAGAGCACTTCCCTCGGTGCATTTTGGCCCAGGTTATCCCAAGTTGCGACGCTGGCAGTGTCATGATCACGCGAACCCCGCGCGCTCCCTTTGAGAACACTCCACCAAGGAATCCTCGTTGGCCCTTTTGGTCCTTACTGCACTTCTTGAACGGATTCCCAAATACGCCGCACATTCCGTCCAGGTCGAACGAGTTGAGCGGATCAGTCACGTACGTATAGTCGTTGGCAGTTCCCCCCTCGACCGGATCAATCTCCAGGAAGCGACCTGTGGTGACGCTGTAGGGACGCGCTCCCATCTCGATCGTCTGAAGCAGGTTGCCTTGCCGCTCGAGGGGCCGTTGATGGCGGCCGAGCCAGCCGTTGTCGAATGCTCCCGTGCTGTTGTCGGGGTTGTCGCCGAGGGCTTGGCCGTCGGGGTTGTAGGTGAGGGTGGTGCCTTGCTTGACGCCGTTTCCGTTGGTGATGGCGAGGGTGTCGCCGTGGATGTTGGACAGGGACCACACGTCGGTCGTTGAGTTCCCGCGCGAGGTGAGCGTCGCGCCGCCGGGCAGTCCGCTCACGGTCTCGGTGACGGTCGTCGAGCAGCTACTACCGGAAGGGGCCAGGGTCTGGTCGGGGGTGTCGCCTCCTGCGGTGTAGCTGAAGCAGGCGTTGAGGTTTCCGTTGACTTTGCGGGCGATGATGCGGTCGGTGACGTCTCGAACGTAGGTGACGCTCGTTGTGGCCGAGGCTGGGGCCGCCCAGCCAATAGCGGCGTTGAACAGCGCGACCGCTGTTGAGTTCAGTGGTGTTGGGCTGCCGGTGTAGTGGGTCCATCCAACGCGCGGTGCCGGGGCGGTGCCGGTGACCATGGCGGCTCCGGTGCGGTAGCCGAAGAGCGTGGCTTTGGTGGCGTCACTCGCGATCGTGGCTGCGACGGTTGCGGTGGCGGCGGGCTTGCCCCAGGAGAGGTCGACACCTGAGGAGGCGATGGTGGCGTTTCCAGCGGACAGGCCCGCACCGAGGCTGGATTGAACACCTGCTGCCGTGACAGCAACCTGTGTCTCGGTGGCGCCGGACGTGCCGCCCTGGTTGGTGCCGGTGCCGGTCATGCCGAGCTCGTCGTAGAGGAACGGCTCTGCGGAGATGAGCGGCACCGCGACGGACGTGAACTTGGTGCCGATCCCGGCCTGAGTCACCGACTCGGACAAGACAATCAGCTGCTTGCCGCTCGCAGAGGATGCAGTGACGGTGTCGTCGTCGCCGATCGTCACGGTCCATCCTGCGTCGATGAGCCGTTGCTGCAGCCAGGTGTCGCGGGAGGTGAGGGCTGCGGGGCCGCCGACGGCAAGGAGGGCGTTACGGGCCGCGGACGCGTTGGCAGTGGTGGCGCTGTGGCGGTCGGTCTGGTCGTAGGCGTAACTGTCGGTGCCGAGCGTGGTGGTTCGGCCTCGGGTGTCGTAGGTGACGTTGGTGCCGATCGAGCCTGCCGTGGTGGAGGTGAGGCGGTCGGCTGCGTCGTAGCACGACTTGGTCGTCGTCGCAGTGCCCGAAGGCAGTGGCTGGTCGGTGACCGATGTCCGGTTGGAGTTCTTGTTGGCAATCAGCGTCGCGTAGACGGGTGAGGTGGATGGGCAGTCGCTGCCGGAGGGGGTGCCGTAGTTGTAGGTGTAGTGGTGTCCGGGGGCGTAGGCGTCGGTGAGTCGCGCAGCGCCGTCGTAGGTGTAGTTCGGCCCGGTGGTGTTGGCGTCGCCGGTGGCACCGATGGTGCCGTCGGTTGCTTCGTCGACGATGCGTCCCGCGGCGGAGCGCGACACGGTGTTGGACGCGATGGCGGTGGATTCGGGGCCGGTCCAGGTGACCGACGTGGCGCGTCCTCGGGTGTCGAAGCCGTTGGTGACGGTGACGCCGTTGCCGGCGTTGCCTGCCCCGGATGGGTACGTGGTCGAGGTGGCGACGCCCGATGAGGTGTTGTAGGTGGTGGTGGCGATGGGTTGGGAGTTGACCGACGAGGTAGTGGGTCGTCCGTTGGAGTCGTATGCCTGCGTGACAGTGCCGTAGCCGGTGGGACCCGTCGTGGTGGTGACGCGTCCCGCCTGGTCATACGCGGTGGTGGTGGTGCGGCCGAGGGCGTCGGTGTAGGAGATGGTGCGGCCGAGCCAGTCGGTCTTGGTGAGGATCGGGCTCGTCGCCACGGTGCTGGCGGCGTCGTCGGTGACGCTGGTCCACTCGGCTGTTGCCGGCGCTGCACCGGCGCCGTCGGGGTCGGCCTTGTAGTTGGTGGTCACGACCCGCTGGGGTGAGGATCCGAAGGCGGGGATGGTCTGGGTGAGGGTTCGGCCGCGTCCGTCGTAGGTGAAACACGTCCAGCCGGTCTCGGCGTTGCGTTTCGTCGCGGCAATCAGGCCGTCGCCGTGGTAGCGGGTCTCCGAGGTCTGTGCGGTCGCGCTGGCGGCGCCGTCGGGGTCGACAGCGGTGCGGGTCTTTGCGGCACCGCCTTGGTTGATGGTCTCGGTGGTGCCCGTGGTACACGGGTTGTCCGCGGTGTTGGTCGCTCCGGAGCCTTGGGCCCAGTAGCCGTAGGTGACTGGGGTGGTGGCGGTGCCGGTGATCCCTGGGAGGGACCGGGTGAGTTGCCGTCGGAACTGTTGGTTCGCGGCGCTGGCGCCCTCATAGGTGTAGACGGTCCGCAGGTTCAGCCCGGCCGGATCCGCGACATCCGCGGTTTTCAATCCGAGCTCGGGATTGGTGTACTCCGAGGAGGTCTTCTTTCCGTCTGGGTCCACGGTCGAGGTGACCAGCCCGTATCGGGGAGACAACACTCCCGCGGATACGGCGGTGCTGGAGCCCGGGCGGCCTTGGACGACTTGCAAGGCGGCGTTGCCGGTAAGGTCCTGGTAGTCGACTCGGACCCGCTTCGTGCCGGAGAATTCGCCGAGGCTGAGGGCGTCGTAGTGGGTCTTCACCCTTGAGCCCGACAGCGGGTAGCTGTATACCGCGACGTCGTCGATGGTGCCGTTGAACACGAACCAGGCATTGTTGGTGGCGGTCCATCCGTTGGTCCACGCGGAGCCGATCGATCCGATCGGCATGCCAAGCACGTCGGGGACGCCGGAGCGGTCTCCGATTTGCGCGCCGTCGAGGTAGAGGGTCTGGGACACACCGTTCGAGGTGAGGGCGACGTGGTGCCACCCGTTGCCGACGACTGAGCCGGTCGAGACGAGGTTCGCGGCGCCGTAGCCGGGTCCCCAGAGTCCGCCGTAGAGCTTGTTGTCGGTGCCGACGTAGAGGATCGGCGCGTACTTGGTGCTCGTGGCGTTGCGTTGCCCGTACAGGGCTCCGGCGCCGGTAGCCTTGAACCACATCTCAATGGTGAGACTGCGGCTCGAGATGACGTCGTCGGGCAGCGTGACGCCGCCGCTCGTCCCGTTGAACGTCACAGCGGTGTCAGGGTCACCGACGATGGCGCCGGTCGCGCCGAGCGTGGGCGAGGAGTAGACGCCGGGGCTGGAACCTTCGCTGGACGCGTCGACTGCTGTGGTTCCGGTCGTTTCGCCGAGACGCCACCACTGCGACGGACCGTCGTCGCGGATGGTTTGGGTCCACGCGTTGGCTGTGGACAGTTCGGCTGCTGTGGCGTTGGTGGCTGCGGCGAAGTGCGTCGCGACGCGGGCTGCGGAGAGTCCGTGGCTGTAGATGGCGACGTCGTCGAGCTTGCCGGAGAACACCCAACCGTCGGTTCGGTTGCCGATCCGTGTCGTGTCGGTGGGCAGTGATGCGGTGGCGACGTTGAACGGTCCGCCGGCTGGGGTGACGTCGACGCCGTTGACGTAGAGCTTGATGACGAGCCCGGTCGGGGTGGAGATGCGGGTGGCTGCGACGTGGGACCAAGCGTTGACGGGCAGAGCCGTCGCAGCGGTGACGACGGTGATGACGCCGTTGTTGACCTGGCACCACTCGAGGCGCCCGGCGTTGAGGCGCAGCTCGTAGACGGCTGTGGTTCCGGTGCTGGTGGAGCGGTCGACGATCATCTGGTAGCCGGTCGTCGTCGACGGGTTGACCCACGCTTCGATCGCCATGTCGCCGGAGAGGTTGAGTGCGTCGGTGCCGCTTGGGGCGGTGACGTTGACGCCCCTGGCGGTCTCACCGGAGACGCCGGTGCCGCCGACGGTGATCGAGGTGTCGGGGTCGGCGGAACCGCCCTGGTTCAACGCACCGACAGAGCCGAGGGTCGGGGCTCCGATGTAGGTGCCGGTGACACCGGAGGCGATGTCAGTCGCGGTTGTCGAGCCGGTGGTGTCGTCGAGGCGCCAGTAGTTGGACGGCTGGTCGGTGGTGACAGCGGCCCGGTAGGCGCCGTTGAATGTGTCGCCGACCTTGATGTCGTCGACGAACAGACGCCCGGCATCCGCGCGGACACCGAGCGCGGTCGGGGACGCGAACGTGGCCTGACCGGTGAGGGTGCCGGAGAAGTCGTTGCCGATGGCTGCTCCAGGGAACGCTGCGTTGGAAGGGGCGCCGCTCCCCCACGACTCGGTGCCCGACGAGGTCGAGTAGAGCGCGGCGGGTCCCGATGCGCTGGTGTTGTTGAACCACTTCGCTGCGAGCCCGGGAATGCCTTCGTCGTAGGCCGTCGTGGCGTGTGGTGCTGTTGCGGAGGTCTGTCCGATGAACTCTGATGGTGTGCCGGGCCCGTAGGTGTCGGTGGGCCGGTCCGCTGCGTCGTAGATGGTGGTGGTCTGCAGCCCTGTGGTCGGGTTTGCCAGGTAGTGGTGGTCGATCGTCTTGACGACGCGGTCCTGTTTGTCGAGGTCGGGGTCCCAGAACGTCTCGATTGCGACGCCGCCCTGATCGATGCTCTGGACTGGTCGACCTGCGGTGTCGATGTCGACGTGCTGGGTCCACCCTGATGCGTTCACCGATCCCGCGACCGCCACACGTGTTGCGGACTTCGCGCCTGGATATGTGGAGGTGAGGTTCCACGTGTAGGTCTGCTGCGGGCGGGTCCCTCCAGAGGAAGGTTCCGGGGCGGTGAGCTGGGTGACCATGCCGTCAGTTCCACCGGAGCCGTACGTGACGGTCCACCAGTGCGGATCGGAGGATGGAACGTTGGTCGCGGTGAAGACGCTCGATGCGATCAGGTCGTTGGTGTAGCTGTCTCGGACCCCGACGATGCGACCGGCTGCGTCGTAGGCGAAGTCGGTCCGCGGTCGGACCACGCCGGTGCCGGTGTCACCGGGGTTGACGACGGCCGCAAGGTTGCCAGCGGTGTCGTAGTAGAGGTTGGTGGTGGGTGCGGTGCCGGTCGAGTTCCGGGTGAACCCGGTGTAGGTAACGAGGCACAGGGTGTAGGACGGCGGCTGTGACGAGGATCCGTCGGTCGGGCAGTTCGCCGTTGAGGGATCCTTGTAGGTGAGGTCGACGGTGCGGCCGAACGGGTCCTTGATCTGCGTCATGCGCATGGGACCGGACGTGTACAGCCGCGCATACGCGTAGCGGAGCGCGCCGGGGTTCACGGCGTCAGCGGGTGCGACGACCGACACGATCTGTCCCGTGTCATCGAACAGGTACTGATAGCCGTCGTCGTCGACGAACTCGAACCCGGACGAAACCGTGACAGAAGTTCCCGCAGCGTTGGTGTAGGTGAATCCATTCGGCTGGCGGCGCAGGACACCGTCCTCATCGGGTGGCGGGGTGAAGCTGTCGCCGTTGGAGCGCCACACGTGGGCTGCGCCGGAGTCGTCATACAAGGTGACCTGGTTCTCCCCGGGGCTGAGCCGCGAGTAGCCGAGCGTCCCCAACCCGGGTCCGGTCGATGACCATCCGCCGGGGAGCACGGGCGCGTACTGCATCCAGCGGTCCGCAGGGACATCAGCCCAGCCGGAGCCTTCGGAGAACACGATTCGGAACCCCGATGACGCAACGGCTGCGAGCTTGGCGTACTCGACCCGTACTGACACCGTGTCGTTCGCCGGGACCGTCACCGCGGTCGTCGCCGTGTTCCACGCCGAGGTCTCCGGTCCGCCGGCGGCGGCGCCGCCCTTGACCTGGACCTTGACCTTGTTGCCGGCGCCGGTCGAGTCGACCGGGACTGCTTGGAAGCTGACGTTCTGTGCGGAGCCGGTCGTGTTCTTGTACGAGCCGGTCACCTCCGCGATGAACGAGTTCGGGTTCACCGTGCCCGGGATCGGGCCCGCCGTGTCGTTCCAGTTGTACGACGCGACCGGGTCGATGCGCTCGGCACGCTTCGCGTCCTTCGGCGAACCCGACGACTGCAACACCCCGTCCGCGTTGGTGTCGTCCCAGAACGCGGCCCGAACGCCCTTGGGCACCGCGGCCTGCGAGTTGTACGTGAAGTTCACCCCGGCGTCTCCACCGAGCGTCGAGAACGACGGACCACTGGCAGCAACGACGAGGTTGCCTGACGCCAGGTTCACGTTGAACGGGCCGGTCGAGTCGTAGGCCATCTTGGCCTGCACGCCGAGGCGTTGCACGACCCGGAACCTGATCGGCTTCACCCACGCTGACGCGGCGCCGGTCGAATCCACCGAACGCACCGTCGCGTAGTAGATCCCGTCCGGTAGCGACGACGTCGGCGCGCTGAACGTCGTGTTCAACGCCAACAGCGGAGAACGGACGACCCGGCCGGTCACACCGTCGGAGCCGGTGGCGATCGAGTAGTCGAGATAGACCGTGTCGGACTCGGGATCGGTCAACGTCCCTGGCGCCGACAAGCTCAACGTCGGAGTGGAGACGATCGACCCGTCCATCGTCCGGTCCAACGCCGGCGCCGGCGCCGGTTGAGAGACCGCGGTGATCGAGTAGCCGGGGCTCCAGTCCTCGTAGCTCGAGTTGCGCCCACCCGCGTACCAGCGGCACTCAGCGTTCCACGGCATGTCCGACGGCAACGCCCACGAGTACGGCGTACCCGGTGACGCCGCGAGCCAGTTCGAATCGATCGTCGACTGACCGGGACACGCCACCTGGAACCTGACGTTCACCGTCGTCGCCCCGCCCGCATTGCCGACCGTTGCGGTCAGCGTCGGACGACGAGTGTGCGCCGTCTGTGAACCAGATGCCGGCGACAGGTTCGACACATGGCCGTCGGACTCGTAGGTGACATCGATCGTCGAGAACCCGAGACGGTGGAGGCTGTAGTAGCCGGAAGTCTGGTAGAACGCGAACCCCAACAAGCCGTAGTTCCCAGGGTCCAATTCAGCCATGTCACGCATCGTCTCAGTGATGTCGACATCAGCGAACGACGTGCCGGCACCGATGCCGAACACCGACGACTGCCCATTGATGTAGGTGGCCGCCCCATCGTAATCGGCCGATGACGCCCAACCGACCAACCCGAGCGTCCCCGACGGGGAACCCACCGCACCGGCCGCCATGTGCAGCGTCGCGGACTGCACGAAGTTCGAGTACAGCTCGCCATGGCTGAAATTCGCCATCGACCGCCACAAGTAACCGCTGCACGTCGGCGGATTCACACAACTGTTGCCAACGTAGGAGTCACCCACCGACCCGCCACCCGCCGCGAACGACGCCCAACCCGTCCCCGCTCGACCGGTGATCGTCGGGTCCACCACGATCGGGAACTCGGAGGCAGGCTGCGCAGCCAACCACGCCGGATCAACCGCCACCGACACTGACGAACCAGAACCCGTCAACGTCGGCTTCGCATCGGTGAAGATCCGTCCATCGCCATCGCCCGTCACGACCGGCGGAGCAAACATCACCCGCTCACCCAACGAGCCGGACAAGCCGAGCGACCCGTCGAACTGCGCCGCGACGTCACCCTTCCCAGCAACGACCGGGCCCGTCGTCGTCGCACCCGTCAGACTGAACGAATAGGAAGAAGCGACGGACGGGTTCTTGAGGACCATCTCCTCCTTCAGCCCCGTCGGAGTGACCCGGTAGCGGAGATCCACACCCGGCCACACCTCCGGATACACCGCCACATTCGAAAGCGACGTCGGATCCGGCAACGACACCGCACCCACCGGCGTCATCGTCAACGCATCCGCCCCCACACCCACCGTCACACCCTGCGACAGGTTGCCGAGCTTTGTGGAGAACCAGTTCGCCGTCGCGGCCAGACCCTTGCCCCCCGCCGACACCGTCTTCGCCGTTCGGGAACCATCTGCCGACAGGTTCGTATCGATCGGCAGCAACTCGGTGCCCGCCTTGTAGAACCGGGGCTCCAACGAGAACCGATCCGTCACCGACCCGTCCGGATTCCGGAACCGCTGGCGAACTGCTGTCCGATCCGCGACCTTCTCCGACGAACGACCCAGCTGAAACCCCTCCCCACTCGAAGCGTGGAGCTCCGGCAACGAACCAGGGGCCGCCACGTCGACCGCGGGAGCCACCGACCCGAACTGCGGCGCCGACGCATCCTTCGCCACCGTCGCTGTCGACTCCACCACCGCAGGGGGCTTCACCTCCACGGACGGCGCCGCAGACGCCGACACGATGGCCGGCAAACCAACCACCACAACAGCCGACGCGACCACAGCCGCGATCGAAACACGGGGACGTCCACCACCCACCATCCGCCACCCCTCTCCACACAGACAGCGAGGACAGCACTCTGGTCGGACATCAGGACAACGTCAAGGACCTAATAAGAAGTGGTTACCTCGCACTCACCGTCGGACCGCAGTGGCTGTGGAGCCGCTGTTTGAACCACCCTGGCCACCCGTGCGGTGCCGGCCGCGGCTCCGAGATCAGCCGACGCCGGGGCGCCCGGTCACGATGCGCCAAAGGGCCGGCAGCGCGGCCCACGCCGACACCGGCGCGTCCGACGACGGCGAGGCGCCCGGATGGGCCTGGGCGATGCGGACGCGCAGGGCACGGGGCCGGCTCCGGAAGACCAGCGGAGGATCCATCACCAGGGCTTCTCCGTCGATTCCGACCGGAACGGGTCGGTCCGAGTCGACCACGAACTCAGGGGCGGTCCACCGCTGGAGCCGCGTACCCAGGCTCACGACGCCGAGGGTGGCGCCGTCCATGTCGGGTCGTGTCCCCGAGCCGACGATGGTGCCGAGCCGGTAGGGGTTGTTGGACACCAGCAGGGCCGCGACCGGTGGGCCGGGCCGCCCGTCAGGACCCGTCCAGCGCAGGGTCGGGTGATCGGGTCCGTCCTTGCCGAACGCGTCGGGCACGGTGTTCAGCAACGTCGAGGTCTTGGCGCCGCGGTAGCTGTCGCGCTGCACCGCCTCGGCGTAGACGCCCAGCGACGCGTTGTTCACGAACACCCGGCCGTTGACCTCGGCCAGGTCGACCACCCGCTCGCCGCCGTCGACGAGCGCGTCGAGAGCTCCGACCACGTCGTCGCGGTCCACGCCCAGGTCGAGGGCGAAGTGGTTGCGGGTGCCGGCCGGGATGCAAGCGAACGGCAGGCCCTCACGGGCCGCGATCGTGGCCACCAGGGCCTGGGTGCCGTCGCCGCCTGCCGCAGCCAGGGCGTCGGCACCCCGGGCCACCGCATCCTCGACCAGCTGCACCAGGTCGTCGCCGGGACGGAGCTCCACCGCCTCGATCCCTCGGGCCGCGGCCTCGGCGCCGAGGTTGGCCTTCTCGGCTTTGCCTCCGCCGGAGCGGGGGTTCCAGATCACCACCGGTCGCGACGGGCGCGGCGCTGCAGGGCGGACGACCCGGGCGGCGAACGCGATCCGGGCCGCGACCCCACCGAGCGCCAGGAGCACCGCTGCGACCAGCGCCGCTCCCCCGGTCCGCCAGACGACGGCCAGCACGACGACGGCAGCGAGCACCACCGCCGCGACGACCAACTCGATGCGCCGTGAGGCACCCCGTCGACGCAACCCGTCGAGGCCGAGTCCCCCGGCGACGACGACCATGAGGACAAGGCTCGGGCCCTGGGGGAACGACCGGACCAGCCCGACTGCGAGCGCAGCCAGTGCGGCGAGCGCGGTGAGGATCGCGACCGCGGCGGCCGCCCGACGGCGCGGATCGGGCAGGGTCAGCGCGTCGGCGCCCCGTCGCTCCTCGTTCACGGATCCTCCCTCTGGCGCGACCCACGAGCGCCTGACTTGATCAGATGTCTACATGATGCTCTCCTCGCGGTGTCGACGGCATGTGCGCCGGGCGGAGGAGGATGGACCCCATGGCCAAGAAGTCCGGTAGGCGATCCGAGCGGCCGACCGACCCGCGGGAGCGGGCCGAGTCGGGACGAGCGGTTCGATCGGTGGTTCCCCGCGCCTCGCTCGGCGACTGGACCCCGGCCCCCGACCGCGACCCCCTCGGGGTGCTCTCGGCGCAGGACAAGGTCCGCGACCAGGACCTGGTCCCGCTGCGCCACTCCCGGATGGGCGTGTCGCCGTTCACGTTCTACCGGGGTGCGGCCGCGGTGATGGCCGCTGACCTGGCACCGATGCCCCGCACCGGTCTGGACGTGCAGCTGTGCGGCGACGCCCACCTGGCCAACTTCGGCGTCTTCGCCTCGCCGGACCGGGCCATGGTGTTCGACCTCAACGACTTCGACGAGACGCATCCCGGACCGTTCGAGTGGGACCTGCGCCGACTGGTCGCCAGCTTCGAGGTGGCCGCCCGTGACCGTTCCTTCGACGACCCCCAGCGGGTCCAGATCGTCGCCGACTCGGTGCTGTCGTACGTGTCGGCCATGAGGCAGTACTCGACCATGAGCAACCTGGAGGTCTGGTACGACCGCCTGACCGTCGACGACATCGCGCAGCGGTGGGCGGCACGCGCCTCCGATGACGTGTTGCGGCGCTTCCGACGAAACGTCGACAAGGCCCGCAGCAAGGACCGCATCCGGGCCTTCGACAAGCTGGTCGAGGTCACCGACGGCACCCCCAGGTTCCGCAGCGATCCTCCGGTGCTCGTGCCGGTCCGGGAGCTGGTGACCGGCGCGGAGCACGCCGCGCTGATGAAGGCGGTCGACGAGTCGCTGAAGCTGTACCGACGGACGCTGGCCCCTGATCGACGTCTGCTGATGGACCGGTACCGCTTCGTCGACCTGGCCCGGAAGGTGGTCGGGGTCGGCAGCGTCGGCACCCGCTGCTGGGTGGCGCTCCTGATCGGCAACGACGAGACCGATCCGCTCTTCCTGCAGGTGAAGGAGGCCAACGCGAGCGTGCTCGAGGCCCACCTCGGCGCCAGCCGCTACGGCCAGCACGGCCAACGTGTGGTCGAGGGTCAGCGCCTCATCCAGTCGTCTCCCGACGTGTTCCTGGGCTGGGACCAGGTGCGTGGTCCCGACGGCGTCGCCCGCGACTTCTACTTCCGCCAGCTGTGGGACTGGAAGGGCTCCGCGGACCTCGAACGGATGCCCGCCGAGGCGATGGCCATGTACGCAGCCATCTGCGGCCGTTGCCTGGCCCGGGCCCACGCCCGCACCGGCGACAGCGTCGCCCTCGCCGCCTACCTGGGCAAGGGTCGGACCATGACCGCGTCGTTGGTCGAGTTCGCCCGCCGGTACGCGGACCAGAACGAGGCCGACCACCGGTCCTTCAGCTGACCGGTCCTCCATCTGACCGGCCCTTCAGCCGACCGGTCAGCCAGCTCCCGGACGCTCCGGCGGGTCCGGCGGCGACGGCAGCGGCTGGGCGGCCAGCCGCCGGTGCACGCCGAGCAGCTCGGCGCGGATGTCGTCGATCGAGTCGGGGTCCAGACCCGCGGCCTCCATCAGGAACGGCTCGAAGAGCCGCCAGCCCATGGCCGAGCCCATCAGCTGAGCCACCCGCAGCCGGGCGGCCGGCTCGGACTGGCCGTAGACGTCCTGCGCCGCGGCCACCAGGTCCTCCATCGGGGCCCGGCCGAGCTCGACGGCCGTCTCGGGGTCGACCACCACCAGGTGGCTCAGGATCCGGGTCCAGCACACCATGACCGAGTCGGACTCGAACCCGCGGGCCGCGGTCGGATCGGCGCGGACCTCTGCGGTCAGCTTGTCGCTGAGATCGGCGAAGGTGGCCCGGACCAGGTCGTCACGGCTGCCGACGTAGCGGCTGATCAGACCCAGGTTCACCCGGGCGCGCTGTGCGACGTCACGCAGGGTGACCTCGGCGACCCCGTCGCGACAGAACAGCTGGGCGGCCGCGTCGATGACGGCTCGACGCACCTCGGTCGGCCCGGTGGGCATGCCCTCGGCCCGACGGGGACCCGGCCGCTTGCGGCGCCGCCACCGGGAACCCTCCTGGGACTGTCCCGACCCGTCCTCCGGCGCAGTCGTCGAGTCGTCGGACATCTCAGGACCCCGCCCCGGCGGGCCCGCCGTCACGCTCGGACGCGAGGGCGGCGACGGCCTCCTCGACGCTCGCGTAGAAGTGCTCGGCCTGGAGCGTGGCGTCCAGGTCGTAGCGGACGATCAGGTCGGCCAGGCGGTCACGCAGCTCGACGAACGCCAGGTGCACGCCCTTCGCGTTGAGCTCCTCGTCGAGGTCCTTGAGCACCTCGGCCGCGGTGACGTCGATGTCGGTCACCGCCTCGCACTGCAGCACGACGTAGGCGGGTGAGCTGTCGCGCACGAGCGCGCGGACCTGATCACGGAACTGGCCGGCGTTGGCGAAGAACAGCGGCGCCTCCCAGCGGAACACGACGATCCCGTCGACCTGACGACCTTCCGGGTGGACGCTCACCGCGTGCCAACCGCCCAGTTCGGGGACCTCGGCGAGCACCGTTCCGTGGGGCCACCAGTTGCGTCGGAAGAACAGCAGGATCGCCAGGACGATGGCGACGACGATCCCCTGCAGCACGCCCAGGAAGATCACGCCGGCGCTCGCCACCAGGCTGAGGACGAGCGAGGAGCGACGTAGCCGGGCGAAACGGGCGAGCGCCGGCAGGTCGGCGAGCGACAGCGCCGCGACGATCACCACCGCGGCGAGCGCGGTCTGGGGCAGATCGGCGAGCAGGCCGTTGAACACGAGCAGCAGCAGCGCGACCAGCCCGGCGCCGACCAGTCCGGTGAGCTGCGTGCGGGCACCGGACTGGTCCGCGACTGCGGTGCGCGAGCTGCTGACCGAGACGGCGAAGCCCTGGAAGAACCCGGCGACGACGTTGGACGCCCCGACTCCGATCATCTCGGCGTTGGCGTCGACCTCGTCACCGCGACGGGCCGCGAAGCTCGACGCGGTGGCGATGGTGTCGGTGAGCGACACCATCGTGATGCCGACGGCGCCGACCATGAGGGCCACCGCGTCGGACGCGCTGGTCCACGGCAGAGACGGCGTGGGGAAGCCCTGGGGCAACGTGCCGACGGTCTTCACGCCCTCGTCGGCCAGACCGAGCAGGGCCGACACGACGGTGACGCCCACGATGGCGACGAGCACGGCGGGGATCCGGGTGGTGATCCGCGGCAGCACCAGCAGGACGAGCAGCACGGCCAGTCCGGTGATCAGCGTGGTCCGGTTGGTCTGGTCGAGTCCGTTCCAGAACGCCGTCAGCTCGTCGACGAACCCGTCGGCGTCGGTCGAGAACCCGAACAGCTTGGGGAGTTGGCCGACGATAATCGTGACCGCCAGGCCGTTCATGTAGCCGACCCGGACCTCGCTCGAGAGCAGATCGGCCACGAAGCCGAGCTTGGCGACTCCGAGGCCGATCTCGATCAGGCCGACCAGCACCGCCAGCATCCCCGCCAGCACGATGGCGCTGCCCGGATCGCCGACGACGACCAACGGGGTGATCGACGCGAGGATCAGCGGGGACACCGACGAGTCCGGCCCGAGGACCAGGACCCTCGACGGCCCGAAGATCGCGTAGGCGACCAGGCAGGCGATCGTCGTGTAGAGACCGGTGACCGGCGGCAGCCCGGCCAGCTCGGCGTAGGCCATGCCCTGCGGGACCAGGATCGCGGCCAGCACGATGCCGGCGACCAGGTCGAAGCGCAGCCAGCCCCGTTCGTAGGTGCGCGGGTTCAGCACCGGGCCGGGACCTGCGCCGGAACGCGAACCGGCTGCCGCCCCGACGCCGCACGGCGACAGGACGACAGCCAGAGGTCCACGGTGGTGGAGACGACGGGCGTCAGCCCAGCGCCTTGGCCTTGAGTCGGTCGAACTCGGCCTGGTCGATCGCACCGGAGTCGAGCAGCTGCTTGGCCTGAGCGATCTGCTCGGTCGGCGATCCGCTGCCGGCGACGGACTGGACGTACTCGTTGAACTGCTTCTGCGCGTCGGCCTGGGCGGCCATGGAGCGCTTGGCCATCCCGTTGCCGCGGGCGATCAGGTAGATCAGCGCGGTCAGGAACGGGGCGATGACCAGGAACAGCACCCACGCGGCCTTGCCCCACCCGCTGGTGTCGTGGTCCCGGAACAGGTCGCCCAGGATGCTGAACAGGATCATGAAGTACATGACCATGAAGAAGATGACGAGTGTGGTCCAGAGGATCTCACCCAGGTTCACGTCGGCCAGGATCATCGTTGTCTCTACTCTCTGAGGTCGGATTGTGTTCGCGGACCGGAAGTGTCCGCTGCCGGGGCGGCACCCGGGCCGGTCATCCCAGACCGACGGGCGGGCGCACCGCGAGTAGCCAACTGTCTACATCACGGGACACCCATGCGGTAGACATCGGTCCCGGCCGAGCTCACCGACAGGGGACCCGACGATGAAGAAGACGGCGCTCATCGCGCTGGCGATCGCCCAGTTCGTGATGGTCCTCGACCAGTCGGTCATGAACGTGTCGATCAGCCAGCTGGTTGCGGACTTCGACACCACCGTCCCCACCATCCAGGCGGTCATCACCCTCTACTGCCTGGTGATGGCGATGCTGATGCTGACCGGCGGGAAGATCGGCGACATCATCGGTCGGCGCCGGGCGTTCACCATCGGACTGGTCATCTACGCGGTCGGCTCGGCCACCACCGCCGTGGCGCCGACGGTCGCGGTGCTCGCCCTCGGGTGGTCGGTCCTCGAGGGGATCGGCGCCGCTCTGGTGCTGCCGGCGATGGCGGCGCTGATCGCCGGCAACTTCGAGGGGACCGCCCGCAAGCAGGCCTACGCGGTGATCGGCGGCGTGGCCGGCGCCGGGATCGCGGTCGGGCCCATCGTCGGCGGTTGGGCGACCACCGAGCTGTCGTGGCGGGTCGTGTTCGCCGGTGAGGTGGTCCTGGTCGCGATCATCCTGGCCCTCACCCCGAAGGTGGCCGACGCCCTCCGCGACGGACCCGCTCCCCGCCTGGACGTCGTCGGCGCGGTCCTGTCGGCCACCGGGATCGGAGCCGTCGTGCTCGGGATCCTCCAGTCGAGCACCTGGGGCTTCCTCGCCCCCAAGGACTCGCCGGTCGAACCGCTCGGGTTCTCTCTCGCCGTGTTCGTCGTCATCGGCGGAGCGCTGCTGCTGTGGGCCTTCGTCGTGTGGTCCCGCCACCGGGAGGCCCAGGGTCGGGACCCGCTGGTGCACCTGCGGTTGTTCGAGGTCCTCCCCCTGCGTTCCGGGCTGGTCGGGCTGCTGACCCAGAACCTGGTGCTGATGGGCGTGTTCTTCGTGGTTCCGCTCTACCTGCAGCTCGTCATCGGCCTCGACGCGCTCGACACCGGACTGCGGATGCTGCCGATCTCGATCACGATGTTCCTGTTCTCGGCGATCGGGTCACGTCTGTCGGCCCGGGTGTCGGTCCGCACCATCGTCCGCACCGGGTTGGTCGTGTCCACCCTCGCGATCGTCGTGCTGATCGCCACGGTCGACGCGCAGCTGAACGACCTCGGCTTCGCCGTGTCGATGGCGCTGCTCGGCGTCGGCATGGGTCTGATCGTGTCGCAGCTCGGCAACGTCGTGCAGTCCTCGGTCGACGCGTCGGGCCGGGGCGAGGCCGGCGGCCTCCAGTACACCGGCCAGCAGCTCGGCTCCTCGGTCGGAGTCGCACTCATCGGGGCGATCGTGCTGGCCGGGCTGACCAACGTGTTCGTCCGCACCATCGACGCCGACGAGCGCATCGCCCCCGAGGTGGCCCAGCAGGTGAGCACCGCGGCCGGCAACGGCGTCGACTTCGTCGCCAGCGACGACCTGGCCGCCGCGGCCACCGACGCCGGCATCGACGAGCAGTCCGCCGACGCGCTCGTCGACGACTACGAGCAGGCCCAGCTGCGGGCGTTGAAGACCGGGCTTCTGGTCACCGGCGTGCTGGCGCTGCTGTCGCTGATGTCGACCCGGCACCTGCCGGCCACGGTCACAGCCGGAGACGACGACCGCGAGGACGATCCTGTCGGCGACGATCCCGTCGGCGCCGACCCGCTCTGAGCGGACGGACGCGTCAGCGGATCGGGGCGAGCATCTCGGCCAGCTCGCCGCGGTCGACGATGATGTCGCCGCGGCTGACCACCACGCCCGACGCGTCGGCGACGAACAGCGCCGGCTCGAACGCCATGTCGAACGCCTTGGGCACCGGGGCGACCGTCGCCTTGGCCAGGTCGTCGACCGCGGTCGGGTTCGCGTACACCTCGGAGTGGATCACGTTGATCCCGCCGGGCTCACCGACGGCCTCCATCACGTGGTCGAGCAACGGTCCGCACACCGCGGTCTGGCAGAACGCCGGAGTGGAGACGACCAGGATCGCGGGCTTGCCCGATGCCACCGCGGCGTCGAGGCTGACCGAGTGGTACGGGCACACCGGGTCCCGCGAGCACAGCGGGTCGACGCCCATCGCGTTCGCCGTGGTCGGTGAGGCGACCGCGGGCAACCGGTCACCGACCATCGGAGTGGTGATCTTCGATCGATCGACCACCTGCACCGACCCCTCGAGGGTCGAGCCCCCGTACTCGGCGCTCACGTCGTAGATGCCGGGTTCCGCGAACGTGAACGCCAACGGCAGGTAGGCGCGTGGCACCCCGTCGGAGCGGGGCGTCACCTCGACCGGTTCGCCCACCGGCGTGCCGTCCCGGCTCACGGTGAAGCGCACCGGACCGTCGATGCTGCGCAGCGGAACCCCTTCACGGTCCGCGATGAGGTACGGCATCCGGGCCGGCGACCCCGCCGCGATGTAGGGGGTGCTCTGAGGGAACGAGGCGATCAGCGCGCCCGTGGTGGCCCCGCCGCCCGCGGCGGTCGTCGTCGATCCGCCGGCTGACGATCCGTCGTCGCCGCAGCCGACGAGTGCTCCGGCGGCACCGAGTCCGCCCAGCAGCGCTCCGGCGCGGAGCACGCTGCGCCGGCTCGGCGCTCGGGTCGGGACGAGGATCTCGGGCTCGGGGCGACGTCGCATACCCGGACAGTGCCACACCTCGTTGCCGGGCCGGTATCGGGGGACCCCGGGCGTCGGTCACCGCGACAGCCCGGCCGACGGGGGTGACATGCTGTCGGTCGTGGCCGGATCCGGGACGACCGACGCCGACACCAACCGGCTCCTGCTCGGGGTCCTGCGCCGTTCCACCGGTCGGGCCGACCTCGCCTTCGGCGACCCGCCGAGCCCCATCAGCGGCGGCTTCGACGCCCGACTGCTCCGGTTCCGCCTGGAGAGTCCGCCCCCGGACCTCGACCGGGAGCTGGTGGCCCGGATCGTGGCGCGCTCGCCGCTCGGGAGGTTCGAGGCCGAGGTCCAACGCCGCGTGGCCGATGCGGGCATCCCGACACCTGTGGTCCGACTGGCCGTCGACGACCCCGACGGGCTGGGCGGCTTCGTCATCGTCATGGACCACGTGCCGGGTCGACCGCCCCTCGCCGGCCTCGGCCCCGCGGCGGTGCTCGGCAACCTGCCCCGGCTCACCCGCCAACTCCCCGACCAGCTCGCCTCGGTGGCCGGCCGCCTGCACGCCGTCGATCCCGCACCGGTCGAGCGAGCGCTCCGCTCAGAAGGCACCGAGGTGCCGATCACCGCCGTCGAGCTCGCAGAGCACCTGAGCGCGGCCGCTGAGGATCGCGGACGGGGAGATCTCGTCGGGGCCTGCGGGGACCTCCTGCGCCACCGACCCGACGGCGGCACGAGGGCGGTCACCCACGGCGACCTGCACCCGTTCAACCTGATCGACGGACCCGACGGCACCGTCCTGATCGACTGGACGCTCGCCGCGATCGCCCACCCTGCGTTCACACTCGCCTTCACGCAGCTCGTGCTGGCCCACCCGCCGATCGCCCTGCCGACACCGGCCCGGACCGCGCTCGGCCCGATCGCCCGGGCGATGGCCCGCCGCTTCACGACGACCTACCGGACGCTCTGTCCCGACGCCGATGATCACCTCGACCCGACCCAGCTCGACTGGCACCGCCGCCTGCACGCCCTGCGGGTCCTGGTGGAGATGTCGGCATGGGACGGCGACGCGCCGGCCGGGCACCCGTGGCTGATCCTCGCCCCCATCGCCCGCCAGATCCTCGACCGACCTCGGGGGCCGTCGTCGTGACCGAGGACCCGGCGAGCTTCTGGGACGACCGCTACCGGTCCACCCCGCCGCGGGACCTGTCGTGGTTCCAGGCGGTGGCGACGCCGTCGATCGAGCTCATCGCCGAGTTGGACGTGGACCCGCTCAGCGGGGTGATCGACGTCGGCGGGGGCGCGTCGCCCCTGGTCGACGGACTGGTCGACCGCGGGTTCACCGACCTCACCGTTCTCGATGTGTCGGGGGCCGCGCTGGCGATGGCACGGGAACGACTGGGCTCGGCGCCGGTGAGCTGGGTGGTCGGCGACGTCACCACCTGGCGTCCGGATCGCACATGGGATCTGTGGCATGACCGTGCGGTGTTCCACTTCATGACCGACCCGGAGCAGCGTGCGGGATACCTGCGCTCCCTCGACGCCGCGGTTGCTCCCGGGGCCACGATCGTGGTGGCAACGTTCGCCCCCGACGGACCGGAACGCTGCTCGGGTCTCGTCGTCGACCGCTACGACGCCGAGGGCCTGGTCGCCGCGCTGACCGAGCGGATCCCCGCCCGGTTGCTCATGGCCAGACGCCAGACCCACACCACCCCGTGGGGTGCCACCCAGGCGTTCACGTGGGTAGCCCTACGACGGAGCTGACCGGCGCAGGCCAGTATCATGATCGCCGGCGGATGGAAGGATGCCCAGAAGCGTTCTACCCGGTCACGTGATCGCGACGAGGTTGTCCCGGGAGCTGTTGAAGTTGAGGGGTGGTGGTCCCCCTCCGGGCGGTGCCGTTCGGGCATCGTCAGGAGGTCATCTCAACTACTTCCTGAAGAGAGGGACCACCATGGTGAAGAACGTAGACGGACCGGCTGTTCGGCTGGTCGATGACACCGAGGCTGCGTTGGCGGCGATGCCGACGGAGTTGGCGGTGACGTTGGTCGATATCGCTGCCGCGTGTCGGGAAGGCCTGATGGCTGTCGCGGTCGAGGCGGGACTGGCGACTGCGATGGCGATCATGGCTGATGAGGCTGCTGGGTTGTGTGGTGTGTGGAACGCTCGTGACCCGCAGCGCTCCCATGTGCGGGGGTGGGACCACGGAGACGTCGGTGGTGATGGGTGGCCAACGCCTTCCGATCCGCCGTCCCAGGGTGCGGCAGCCGATGGGAGTGGTGAGGTGCCGTTGGCGTCGTTCAGGGGTGTTCTCCCAGGGCGACTTGTTGAACGCGACGGTGATGGAACGGATGCTCGCCGGTGTCGCCACCCGCAGCTTCGAGCGGGTCGCGGACCCGATCGGTGCCACCCAGCGTTCCGGGGCGTTCGACGTCGAAGTCGACGGTGTCGCGTCGGTTCGTGACGGGAACGAAGAAGGCGCTCGACGAGCTGTTGGCCCGGGATCTGTCGGACCTGGAGCCGGCGGTGTTGATGGTCGACGGCGCCGAGTTCGGCGGCTCGATGTGCGTCGTCGCCCTTGTCGTCACCAGCGATGGGACGAAGGTCCCGGTCGGGCTGCGGTTGGGTGACACCGAGAACGCGACGGTCGTCAAGGCGCTCCTGGCCGACCTGGTCGACCGCGGTCTGCGCTACGACCGCGGCCTGTGGTGGTGGTGATCGACGGCGCCAAGGCGCTCGCCTCGGCGGTCAGGTCGGTGTTCGGCGATCTCGCCCTGGTACAGCGCTGTCAGATCCACAAGCGCCGCAACGTCAAAGACCACCTCCCCAAGGCCAGCAGGGAGGCTGTGGACGCCCGGCTGCGTGGCGCGTTCGCGGACCCCGATCCCGACGGCGGGTTGCGCAAGGCCAAGGCCCTCGCAGCAGAACTCGAGCGAACTCACCCCGACGCCGCCGGGTCGCTACGCGAGGGCCTCGAGGACATGTTCACCGTCCGACGCCTCGGCATAGACGGGACTCTGGCCCGGACGTTGGTGTGCACGAACATGATCGAGTCGATGATCGGCATCGCACGCACCACGACCCGCAACGTCAAGCGGTGGCGAGACGAGGGAGACATGCGCCGACGCTCGTGCGCAGCCGGGCTGCTCGAAGCAGAGAAGAAGTTCCGACGAGTACGCGGACACGCCCAAATGCCCCACCTCGTCACCGCTCTCGCCCGTCACGCCGAGAGTGTCACACCACCACGCGAGACTGACCCCAACGAAGACCTCGCCGCATGAACACCGGGACCACCACCCGCGGCGACTTCAACAGCGAACGGGACAATCTCCACGCGCGGGCACAACTCCCTGACTCTTGAGAGAGTGGCTTAGGTGTTGTGCTAGCATCGGCCCCAAGCGTTCATCACGGGGGCGGGTTGTTGCCCCATGAGGGAGGTGTGCCTCGTGCGCCGACATCGAGGTCGATCGATTGGGCTGTCGTTGGCGGCGACTGCCGTGCTCCTTATGGCCTCTGCCAGTCCAGCTGCGGCAGACTACGGTTTTCACGAGCAGTACGATTATTACGTCGGCAGTCTAGGCGGCACCATTCAGTGTGGCCGGTTGGACACTTGGTTTGTAACCGAAGACTGGGGTGCTTCCGGCGAGGCTCGGACCGAAGCGTGGACGTGGGCAAAGCGCGACCTCTATTGCCTCAACAGCTTCGCGCTTCCGGCAGGATGGATTGGGGCGCAAGCCCTGATCGAGCGCCAGAGCGACGGGGCGATCGTCCGAAACACCGGAATGCTCTATACCTCAAGTACCTCAAACGTCCGCTACAGCGGTCAGCCTCCCGGATGGGTTGCATACACGGGGAACTTCCGAGGAGTGACCGCTCACCGCGTATTGATAGTCGGAGGATGGAAGGACGCCCTGAAGGCGAGTTCGTTCTTCCCGATCACGTGATCGAGACGTCAGAGAACCGGAGGCGTAGACGAATGTTCAAGGCGAAGCGCACCACGTTTAAGGTGTCGGCAGCCGGGCTCGCGGTGACAGTGGCTGCCGTCTCACTCCTGTTGAGCCGCAGCGATGATCAACTCGTCTACGCGTCGCTCGCGGGGGCGTCCAATCCGGCGTCGGAATCACAACTTCGGCCGGATAGCCCGATTCCGGGTGCTGGCACGGTAGACCGGCCACTGGGTCCGATGCGGATCGTTGAACCGTTTCGACCTCCCGCACAGGACAGCGTCGCAGCTGTCGGCAAGCCGATGAAGGTCGGGGGATTCTCGGAAGCACTCAGCGGGTGGGTCGCTTGGGACGACATGTACCCGACAGCGGTGCCAGCGGAGGAGACAGGGGTCCCACCGATGGTGCCGATCACCGATTCCAAAGGCGTCCAGATCGCCTGGTGGGCGCCGAACATCGGATGGATTTCATTCGATGAGATCCTGAGTCCCGGCTTCGACTACCGCAAGCTGTACGCGGCCTACACCACCGATGACCGCGAGTCTGTTCACGAGTTGGATTCGGTCCGTGCTGCGAAGTACCAGGGGGTTCAGCTTCCAGGGTCGGCGAGGTAAGGGCCCGTCGCGAGATTGAGTTCGCGTTTCATGCAGCGGTGTTGGCGGTGAGGGTGTAGTCCCAGTCGCCATGCCAGTCCTGACGGTTGAGTGTGTCTGAGTCTTCCGCGGAGGTCGGCTTGGAAATGAACCAAGTCATGGTGTCTCCTCGGGCTTGTTGGTGGTGGTCCGGCGGTTGTGCTCGAGCCTGGTCTGGCGGGCTCGGGTGAGGCCTTGCCGGCGGGCCTCGCGGATGGCTTCTCCTTGGCCGTGGTGTTCGTCGTGTGGGGTGACGTAGCCGATCGCTTCGTGCAACCTGACCGTGTTGTAGTCGATGCGGATGCGGTCGAGTTCGGTTTCGAGCAGGGCAGGATCGGTGATGTCGAGCAGGTGGGGCCATTCGTGCTTGATGTGCCCGAAGAACGTCTCGATCCAGGCCTGGTCGGTGGGCGTGTGGGGCCGGCCGTGGTGTTGGGCGATGGCCATCATGGCCATGTAGGCGCGGGTGTCAACTGAGGTCATGGCCGGACCGTTGTCGGACACCGCTAGCAGGATCGGCCGGGCCGGGTCATCGGTGTCGAGGTCGAGGCGGTCATCGGTGAGCAGTTCGTCGAGGCCCTGGTCGACGAGCGCTTGGTCGAATACGACCCGGACCTGGGTGGAGGTCTCCTCGGGCGACACGAGCGTGGCGATCCAGTAGCGGCTGACCATGTCGATGACTGCGAACACGCAGCGCCGCGACCGACTGAAGTGGGTGACGTCCCAGATCCAGATCCGGTTCGGTTCCCATTCACCAGCCAGTCGGGCCACGGCGTCTTCTCCCGGCGTGGCATCGCCGGCTTGTGGGGCAGAACCAGGCCCTGGGCTGCGAGAACACGCCGGAACGTCGAGGGCGACACCCATACCTGACCGACGTAGGAACCGCGGTGGGCGAGCTTGCGGTGGGACCGGTCGACCGGCCCCCACTGCTCGGCGATCGCCATGATCGCGTCCACCTCGGCGGGCAGCAGAGCGTGAACGGGGTGCCGCCCGGGGCTCGGTCCTCGAGGGTGCCGACATCCCGACGGCGGGCCCGCCAGCGGTGCACCCGGTCATCGGACACCTGCCACAGCGAGCACGCCCACCGGTGCGAATCCCGTCGGCGACTGCGTCGTCGACGGTCTTGAGGACCAGTTCCTTCACCTCGGCGGGGACCCGCGCCGGGACCGGTCCGTTCAGCCCCAACCGGACTTTCCCCGGACGACCGCCAGCTCGATCGCCTGGGACTTGATTGCTTCGGTCAGCTGGGCGATCTCGGCTCTCGCTGCTTCGAGCTCCCAGTTCCGTTCGCTTCGCAGGACGACCCGGCTTGCAGGCCAGCGCGGCCAGCGCAGCGTCCTTCACCGTGCGTCGGATGCCGATCACCGTCGACACATCCACCGCGTGCTTGCGTGCCGCGTCGGCTTGGGTGATGTCCCCGGCGGTGACCGCCAAGAAGATCTCCCACTTCTTCTCCGGCGACAACTTCGTCGGCCTCCGACGCCCGCTGCTGGTCGTCATCTGATGCTCCTCTCGTCAACGAGGAGACAACCAGGCTTGGTTCATTTCGGGTCGGACCCTCCGCGGCGATCTCAGACGCAGAACACGGTGGAGGGGCAAGGCCTTCATCTGGGTGTCGGTGATCTAGCTCGTCGGAGTTCAGCGGGGTGTGATCGTGGCGAGTAGGTCCCGTTGGGTTTGCCGGCGTAGAGCAGGACTCGGATCCGGTAGTTCGGAACCTGTCAAGGGTTGGTTGCTGATCTGTTCAGGGTTTCGTTTGTAGGGTCGGCTGGTTGATCCACGCTTCGGCGGGTGGGCTTGCTGCTCGGGGTGGCCGGTTGCGGAACCGGTCGGGGTTCGCTGCGTAGGCGGTGTCGAGCACGGTCTGGCGGGCGGCGACGGTCTTGTGGGCGGTGCCGTTGTGGACATCGACGGGGTGTAGGTAGGCGATGCCGGAGTGGTAGTGGTCGTGGTTGTACCAGTGCGCGAATCGGCGCATCCAGGTTCGTGCTTGGTCGAGGGACTCGAAGCGGTCGGGGTAATCGGGCCGGTACTTGGCGGTCTTGAAATGCGCTTCGATGAACGGGTTGTCGTTGCTGGTGCGGGGGCGGGACAGGCTGCGGGTGACACCGAGGTCCTCGAGGAGCTCCGCGATCGTGGTGGAGGTCATCTGGGCGCCTCGGTCGGAGTGCAACAACAACTCGTCTGCGTTGATGCCCTCGCGGGCACAACCGCGGCTGATGAGCGTCTTGGCGACCTTGTCGGACTCGATGGTGTCGATCGACCAGGCAACGATCTTGCGGCTGAAGATGTCCAACACGACGTACAGGTAGAACCACGACCGCGGCGCGGGTCCGCGTAGCCGGGAGATGTCCCAGGACCACGCCTGGTTCGGTCCGGTCGCGTGCACCCTCGGTGGGGCATGGCCGTGGCGGCGGTGCCCTCGGCGACGCTCTCGGACCAGGTCGTGTTCATGCAGGATCCGGTACATGGTGCGTTCTGAGCACAGGTAGGTGCCCTCGTCGAGCAGCGTGGCGTACACCTGCGCGGGAGCGAGGTCCCCGAACCGCTCTGAACACAACACGTCTCGGACCCGGGCCCGTTCATCGGGGGACAGCTTCCACGGGACCGGACGGTGCTCTGAGACCGGTTTGGCTTTCGACGGGCGTGCGGGGAGTCGCCCCTCGGCTGCCTGACGGCGATGGTTGTAGCTCCGTCGCGACACCCCGAACGCCGCACAGGCCCGGCCGATCCCCACTCTGGGCGCCCACTCCTCGATGCTCGAGCTCACGGCTTGGACGTGTTGTTCTCGGCGCTCTTGCGGGACAGCTGCTGCAAGAGCGCCGAGACTTTTCCCTGCGCTTCGATCAACTCGTTCGCCGTGTCCAACTCGCCGCGAAGCTTCTCGTTCTCCGCGCGCATCGCAGCCAACTGCTCCTTCGTGCGGTCCTTCTTCGGCCGGCCGGCCTTGCGGTCAGTCAACCCTTCCAGGGCACCGGCGTCGCGCTGGTTGCGCCACTCCGAGATCAACGACGAATACAAGCCCTCACGCCGACAGATCTCCGCGACCGTCGTCTCACCGGACTCCTTCGCCGCCTCGATCTCGTTGAGAATGTCGAGCTTGTACTGCGCCGGCCACGAACGCTTCGCGCGTCGCACCTCGGTCTCATCAGTCATCACGGTCATGATCTCACCTCCCCGCCCTCATCGAATATGGTCACTCCACTGAGCGACACTCATACTGACAGGTAGGGAGTTGGCGAAGCGGCGGAACCCGAAACCGATCATCCGGCCCTCGGGGTAGGGTCAAGAGGCGATGCCTGGGGGCGGTCTGTTCTCGATGGTCCGGCGGTGGCGGTTGAGGGCATCGGCGACGTTTCGGTGTCGTGCGTGGTCGTCGGAACCGTCAACCGGAACCTTCAACCCGGAACCGTCAGCCCGCGCTGAGCCCGGTGCCGGGCCTCCATGCGCCGGGTCCACCACAGGACCGGGATCACCGCCAGCGACAGCACTCCCCCGAGCAGCGACAGGGTCGCGTAGCTCGATCCGGCGACGATCACACCCGACAGCACGCCACCACCGGCGCCGGCCAGGGCGACGCCGACGTCGATCGTCCCCTGCACCCGGGGTCGGTCCTCGGGGGAGGTCGCGTCCACGACGAGCGCCGTCCCCGATATCAAGCCGAAGTTCCATCCGAGACCCAGCAGGACCAGCGCCGCCACGAGCGCCGGCAACGACTCCCCCGGCGCTGTCGCCGCGGTCACGCCCGCCGCGAGCAGCGTCACCGCCGCCGCGACCGCCATGGTGATGCGGCCGAACCGGTCGACCAGCACGCCGGTGACCAACGACGGCAGGTACATGGCACCGATGTGGAACCCGATGACCAGGCCGACGTCGCCGATGTCGTGGCCGTGGGCCCGCATGTGCACCGGCGTCATCGTCATGATCGCGACCATCGCCATCTGGGTGATGACCATGACGGCGGCCCCCAGGTAGGCACCGCTGCCCACCCGCACGTCGGGCCGGACGGGCTCGGTCGACGGCACGGACGCGGGCATCTCGGGGTGCTCCGCCGCGGCGGCACCCGCGGTTGCGGCGGAGCCGTCGGTCGCCGACCGACGCTCGGAGTCGACCAGCGAGCGTGACACCAGGAACGGATCGGGCCGCAGCAACAGGAACAGCACCGTCCCCGCCGACGCGTAGGCGACCGCGCCCAGCACGAACGGACCTGCCAACGCCGGCGCTCCGACCGAACGGGCGAAGGACCCGAGCGGCCCGACCAGGTTGGGACCCGCGACCGCGCCGATCGTGGTCGACACCATGGCGACGCTCACCGCGGTGGCGCGTCGGTCGGCGTGGGCGAGGTCGGTGCCGGCGTAGCGGGCCTGGAGGTTGGTGGCGGTCCCGGCGCCGTAGACGAGCAGGGACGGCAGCAGCAGCACGACGTTGTCGAGCACGGCCGCGGCGACGATGCCGACCGCTCCGATGGCTCCGGCACCGAAGCCGGCGGCCAGACCCACACGACGGCCGGCGCGTTGGGTGACCCGCCCGACCAGGAACGCGGTGAGGGCCGAGCCGAGGGTGAACAGAGCGGTGGGGACACCGGCGAATCCCTCGCCGCCGAGCATCTCCCGGGCGAGCAGGGCTCCGACGGTGACCCCGGCGGCCAGTCCGGCGCCTCCGCAGATCTGCGACGCCACGACCACCCGCAACGTCCGGCACTGGAGGGCGTCGACGTCGAGCGGTCGCCCGGTGCGCGGGTCGACCGCGGCGATCGGTGCAGCGCTGGAGGGGGTCGTGGTCACGGGACGGGGGCCTGCTCGACGGACGGCGCCGACTCGAATCGGCGGACGGGACAGGCGCCGAGGCTACGGGGTGTCGACCACGGCGGCGA
>JACJWI010000008.1 GCA_020637215.1 Microthrixaceae bacterium
GTCACGGCACGCCCTGCAGGCCCTCGACCTCGACGCCGGCGAGCTACTCGACGACTGAGCACGGGTCCGACCGCCAGTCGCGACCTTCAGGACCCCGTCGCCCGTTCCACCACGAGGACCCGGTCGCCGGCCACTCCGTCGAGCACCTGGGGTGTCGGGTCGCCGGGCCAGAGCACCTCGACCCGTTCGATCGACTTCTTCGGACCCAGACCGATGTGCACCTCCGGTGGCAGCTGGGACTCGTAGGACCCACCGCCGGTGATCCAGCCCGTCACCGGTCGTCCATCTGTCGGGGTGACCGTGATGCGGGCACCGATGGCCCCACGGTTCCCCGGCGTCGTCTGATCGTCGAGTCGGACCACGACCCAGTGTCGGGTCGGGGTGTCGTTGCGGTACAGCCGCGGCGGCGTGCCGAAGTTGGCGATCAGCAGGTCGAGGTCGCCGTCGCGGTCCATGTCGAAGGGCACCAGAGCCCGCCCCAGCCCGGTGTCGTCCAGGCCGACATCGGCTGCGGCCGGGACGAACGTCGCGCCGTCCGGGACCCAGAACACGAGGGGATCATCGGCAGGGGTTCCCGACGACCGATCGGGATCGGACGCCTCCCCGATGCCGTAGCCGTTGGTCATCACCACCTCACGACGGCCGTCGTTGCCGAAGTCCTCGACCGCGGCGCCCCACCCCCATCCACCGTTGCGGAGTCCCAACCTGTCCGTGGCGTCGGTGAAGGTCCCGTCACCGTCGTTGAGATAGGCCCGGTTGCCCGAGGAACCGAACCCTCCGAGCTGCGGAGGGGCTGCCGCGTCTCCGACCGGGCCGATGCCGGTGACGAACCAGTCGGGGTGGCCGTCGCCGTCCAGGTCTGTGACCACCGACCCCATGCCGTTCTCGTCGGTGCCCACGCCAGAGGCCGCGGTCACGTCGGTGAAGCCGGTGCCGGCGTCGTTGCGGAACAGCCGGCTGGTGCAGAAGTCGCCGGTGAGGAGCAGATCGTCCCAGCCGTCGGCGTCGACGTCGACGAAGCTTCCCGTGAAGCCCATGACCTCGTCGAACGGAAGCCCGAGCGCGGACGAGACGTCCCGGAACCGGCCGCCGCCCTCGTTGTGGTAGAGCCGGCCGCGGTTGGGGGGCGAGCCGTCGGCACGCGGGAAGTCGCGCTCGGCCAACCACTGCGCCCGGGCGCACACCGTCCTCCCGTGCGCGTCGGGGGTGATCGAGTCGCCAGCGTCCCTCAGCGCGGCGGGGACGACTTCGTCCCAGTGCGTGACGAGGAGGTCGAGCAGCCCGTCACGGTCGTAGTCGGCGAAGGTCGCTCCGTGCATCTGCGCCATGTCACCATCGGCGACCGGAGGCAGGTCGTCGAGCCCGCTGCCGGCAGTTGCGTCCACGAAGTGGCCTCCGTCGTTGCGGAGCAGAGTGGTGCCGTTGCGGCGGGCTCCGGTGAGGACCAGGTCGGGATCGCCGTCGGCATCCACGTCTCCGAACACGGCCGCTGACGACCCGTCGTAGGGGTCGCCTCCGACACCGAGCTCGCCGGCGCGGTCCGTGAACCGCCCGGAGCCGTCGTTGATCATCATCCGGTTCGGCAACCCGATGCGGGTCAGGTACACGTCCAGGTCGCCGTCGGCGTCGAGATCGAGGACGGCCGCGCCGGCGGTCATGGCCGACTCGCCGGTCAGGTCGGTGCGGCTGTGCGGCTCGAGCAGTCCCGCCCTCTCAGTGACGTCGGTGAAGCGGATGCCGTCGACGAGCCGAGCGTCGGGCCCCGACCCGGATCGGTGACCCGTCGGCGAAGAACCGTCGGACCGTTCCGACAGCATCCGAATCGCCACCAGGAGACCGAGGGCGACGACGAGCGCCACGACCGGCACCGCCCGCCGCGCTGATGGCGACCGCCGCTGAACCGAGTCACCCCCCACGAGAGCTCAGCGTACCGGCGCACCCTTGCCGGTACCGGCGGTCGTCGTCATACTCGCGGGGCCGCTCAGGGGAGGTGACCGTGCCGACGGTGATGGTGGGGGAACGGGAGGAAGGCCACCCCGACCCGTCCGTGGCGGACGGCGACGTGCACCGGTGGCGGTTCCAGCCCCCGAGGTTGCGTGACCCGCGTCTGCACGTCGCCGCGGTCGTGGTGTCGGTCCAGGTGCTCGGCCAGGTCGCACTCGGATTCGACCTGTCGATCGCACAGATCCTGGTATGTCTGCTGACCGCCGCGGCGATCGAGCTGGCGCTGACGGCCCCACGCACCCGGGTCGTGGCGTGGCCGGCGAGCGCGCTGCTGACCGGCAACGGCATCGCGCTGATCCTGCGTGTCCCCGGCACCGAGCACGGCGACTGGTGGTCGATGCGGGGCTGGTACGTGTTCGCGGCCACCACGGCGGTCGGCGTGCTGTCGAAGTACGTCCTCCGATCGCGGGGGCGGCCGCTCTTCAACCCGTCCAACCTGGCGTTGGTGGTGACGTTCCTCGTTCTGGGTTCCGGGATCGCCGACCCGCAGGACCTCTGGTGGGGCCCGATGTCGGTGGGCCTCGCCGCCACGTATGCGATCGTGGTCGTCGGGGGCGTGCTCGTCACCCGGCGGCTCGACCTGCTCCGGGTGTCGGTCGCGTTCTGGTCGGTGTTCGCGGCCCTCATGGGCGTGCTGGCGATCAGCGGCCACGCCATGACCGCCCGATGGAACCTCGGTCCGGTGGCCGGAATGCAGTTCTGGACCACGTTGGCCCTATCGCCCGAGGTGCTCATCTTCGTGTTCTTCATGATCACCGATCCTCGAACCGGCGTGACCGGGCGCGCCGGAGGTGTCCTGTACGGCGCCGCGGTGGCGCTCACCAGCGGAGTCCTGATCGCGTTCCAGAGCACCGAGTACGCGACCAAGGTCGCGTTGCTCGCCGGCCTGGTCGTCGTCTGCGCCCTGCGTCCCGTCCTCGAGCACCTGGCGCCGGCCGACCCGCCTGTCGGTGTGCTCAGGTGGACCCGGCAGCGGAGGCCGCGCCATGTCGGTGGCTGCGATCGGGATCGTCGCCGTCGGCCTGACGGTGCTGGGTTCATCGACCACCGGATCGGTTCCCGAGCCGCGGATCGGGGACCGTCCCGCCGTCGAGCTCGGAGAGGACCAGCGGCCGCGGGTGGAGATCGGCGACGGGCTCGATGGGCTCGGCGGCTCCTTCGGGACCGAGCGGGCCCGACAGGTCGCCGACGACCTGGGTCAGGGCACTGCTGCTGGCCGACCGTGCCCTGGCCGATGGCGACGACGACCTGGCCGACGAGGTGGCGACCGGCCCTTCCGACGGGACCTCTCCGACCGAGCCCGCCGCCCCGGCGCCGTCGCGGACGGTCGCCCGAGCGCTCGTCGACGTGGTGCGCGACCCCGACGACTTCCAGGCCCAGCCTCGCCTGGCGATCACCCTCACCGGCACCGTCGATGGATCCGGAGTGGTCGGCGACCTACCACGTCCTCGCGACCACAGCGGACGTGCGCATCGAACGCGAGCTGCGACCGGGCTGACCGCCGCCGGCGCAACGCGCCTGCTGCCGGCGGAGGCAGACGGGTCCGCGGCCTCAGTCCGTCCGGGGAGATCACGGCACGCCCTGCAGGCCCTCGACCTCGACGCCGGCGAGCTGCTCGACGACTGAGCTCGGGCGCGACCGTCGGCTGACCCTCACTCGGTTCAGAGGAGGAGGGTGCCGGCGACCACGCGACCGCTTCGGCCTGAGATGCCGGAGCGCATCGCCTCGTCGAGGATGCCCGGATCCTCACTGGTCGCCCAGGCTCGGGCGCCGCCCTCGGAGCGCACCGCGGCCAGCACGTCGGTCGGGCCCTCGCGGTCGAAGCGCACCGACGCGGCATCGACACTCACCGGACCGTCGAAGCCGTCGTCCAGCGGATCCCGCTCGTGCAGGTCGACCCGGTCCTGACAGTCGATGCGGGCGAACGCCCGCGGCGGCTCCGGCGAGTACACCGCGAAGCTGTGCTTGGTGGCGCTGCCCCCGTTGCCGTGGACGAGCCCCGCTCCCCCGGCCCGCACCAGCGGAACCATCGCCGCGATCGAGTGACCGACCGAGTTGCTGATCGCGGCACCGGCGAACCCCAACCCGCCGGTGACGGTCAGGGGACGACCCTCGTCGAGCCCGAGAGCGGCCGACGACATCTGCACGATCGACGGGAAGCAGGCGTACAAGTCGACGTGCTCGATGTCGGACACGTCCAGCCCGGAGTGCTCGAGCGCCGCCTCCCCCGCCGCGGTGAGCGCCGGGCACCCGGTCAGCTCGGCGCGTCGGCGCACCTCCCAGGTCTCGTGCGAGGAGGTGACGACGTGCGGGAACACCCGCCGGTCGTCGGCCACGCCGGCCGAGCGGGCCAGCTCGGTCGAGCAGATCAGGACCGCCGACGCCATGTTGACCGTGTTGTTGGCCACCATCGCCTTGGGGTACGGGAAGCAGATCATCCGGTTCTGCTCCGATTCGTCGCGGATGGCTGCGACCTCGTGGCGGGTGCGGTCCCAGGCGTACGGGTTCGCCTCCGCCACCCGCGACTCCCGCGCCCACAGCTCGGCGCAGTGGTCGCGTTGTTCGTCCACCGTGCGGCCGTGGCTCAGCCGCAGCGCATCCTCGAACAGCGCGTAGAACACCGTCGCTGATCCGAGTTGAGCCATCTCGGCGATCGCCTCGGGGGCGAACCCTCCGATCACCTCCGGCGTTCCGTCGCCCGGCGACTCGTTCCAGCGCGGCGACAGGCCCTGGCGCTTGAGCTGCTGGTTGGTCCAACGTGCCTCGCCGCCCAGCACCAGCGCCGCATCGAGCTCTCCCGCCGCGATCCGCTCGCACGCGAGGCCGACCAGGTCCTGGGGGGCGGTTCCGGTGATCTCGGTGATGGCGGTGCCGACACCGCGGAGTCCGAGCTCCTCGGCCACGACCGCGGCCGGGTTCCGGTAGCGGTAGAAGCCTCCGGTGACTCCGATCCAGCCGACCCGGTCGAGCAGGGCGGGCGCCCCCGCGTCGGCGGCCGCGGCACGGGCCGCCGCGACCATCAGCTCGATGGGCCCGGGGGCGTCGAGGAGGTCGTGGTCGCCCGGGCGGTCGATGCTCTGGGCCGCCCCCACGATGACGGGGGTGGCCACGGGGCGCTGCAGCGCGAGACCGGAGTCGTTCTGTGTCGGCACGGGCGACAGTCTGGCAGCGCCGTGACGCTGTGATCACCGGCACGCACCGCGAACGACGTCGTTCCCGGCAGACTGTGACACAGGGGGATCGAGACCCGGAAGGGATCGCGTGGTGGAGAAGGCAGTGCCCATGTCCCGAACGTCACGACGCCGCAGTCGCGGGCACCGGTGGGTGCGCTGCGGTGCCGCGGTGCTCCTCGCGTCGCTCGGGGCTGCCGCCTGCGGCGGGAGCAGCGACGACCGGACGGATCGAGGCTCGACCGACCCCGTGACCGACACCGCCACGTGCGCCACGGACCTGGCCGACGGGCCGACCGAGATCACCGTGTGGCACCCCTACAACACCCTGACCAAGACCACGCTCGAGTCGATCGCCGAGGCCTACAACGCGTCGCAGTCCAAGGTGCACGTGAACGTCGAGGCCCAGGGCAACACCATCGAGCTCCAGAAGAAGTTCGACGAGATGATGGCCACGCCCGACCAGCTCCCCGACGTGGTGTTCACCGAGGACACCAACCTCCAGTTCATGAGCGACTCCGGCGTCGTCGTGCCGGCTTCGGCGTGCCAGAGCTCCGACCAGAGCGGCGGTCGGTACCTCGACGGGCTCTTCCCCGCCGTCACCGCCGCGTACACGGTGCAGGGCACCCTGTGGCCCGCCGCGTTCAGCGTCTCGACGTTGATGATGTACGCCAACGACGCCCAACTCCGCGCCGCCGGCCTCGAGCCGGGTGTCTTCCCCGAAACCCTCGACGAGCTGCGGACCATGTCCGAGAAGATCAAGGCCGCGAACCTCCCCGGGGTGAAGGCGCCGCTGGTGATGAAGCTCGACCCGTGGGTGCTCGAGACGCTGCTCACCGGGTCGGGTCAGCTCATCGTCAACCACGGCAACGGTCGCGACGAGCTCGCCTCGGCCTCCGAGCTCGACAACCGCGACTCCGTCGAGGTCCTGGAGTGGATCCAGGGCATGGTCGACGACGGGCTGCTCACCACCATCCCCTACGGCGACAGCATCGACGACTTCCTGGCGTTCAGCCAGGGCAACTCCAGCTTCATCATCAGCGGCCAGCGGTCGATCACGACTGTCGCCGCGGTGATGGACGGCCAGACCCAGGGCGTCGACATCGCCGGCGCCCCGAGCTCGGACGTCCTTCAGAAGCTCGACATCGAAGCCGGGTTGTTCCCCGGCCTGGAGGAGGCCGGCCGCTCAGGGGTGTCGGGCAGCGCCGGCTACGTGGTCGGCGGATCCGACGCCCGGACCGCGGCCGCGTGGGACTTCATGAAGTTCTTCAACGCCCTCCCCCAGCAGCAGCGCTGGGTGCTCGAGGGGTCCTACGTGCCGTCGAGCCAAGCAGTGCTCGACTCACCCGAGGTGCAGAAGGCGTTCACCACGACCCGGGGCGGACGCTGGACCGCCACGGTCTCCGAGGGGATCGCCGAGCTCGACCCGGACTTCCCCGGTCCGCTCGTCGGCCCCTACGGCGAGTACCGGGACCGGCTCAACCGACTGCTGGACGAGGTCGGCGCAGGCGCCGAGGTCCGACCGGCGCTGACCGCGGCATCCGACGACATCACCGACCTCCTGCGCAGCTACCGATCCGAGGTCGGCGGCTGAGCTGTCCGCCGAGCCGAACGCGGCCGGCGGATGGGTCGGAGTCGACCGAGAGTCAGGCGAACAACGTCTGGATGATGCGGCCGTCGCGGTCGGCGGCCGACTGGTCGAGGTCCGTGACCACGAATGCCCGCTGCAACCAGCGGTCGGTCCCGTCGAAGCGAGCCTGGTACGACGACCGGCCGTGGACCGCCGCGGTGTTGTCGACCACCAGGCAGTCGCCGGCCTCGAGCACGACCGAGCGGTGGTGGTCGGCCACCGCCCGATCCAGGCGATCCAGGGCGGCCTGAGCCGCCGGGTCGGTACCCCGCATCAGATCCGCGTCGTACCAGAGGGTGGGGCGATCGGCGGTTCCCCCGATGACGGGGAATGGGCCCCGCGGTCCGAGCGGTCCCGTCGACGCCTCCGACACCGACCCCGGCCCGGACCGCCGCTCGGTCGATGCGAGAGCGGCCCGGGCCCCGTCGAGGAACGACTCGTCCACTCCGCAGACGAACCGCGCCTGGCGCAGGACCGAGAGGGTGTCGCCGTCGAGGGCATCGATCAGGTCGTGGACCGAGCAGAGGGTGGTCCGGGCGTCGGGATGGCCCCGCAGGCACAGCAGGACCAGGAACCTCGGCGCGTGGGGGTGGAACGCCGTCTCGGTGTGGAACGCCAGGTCCACCCGCGACGAGGTCGACACCTGGCGGTCGGCTCCCGCGACGGTCGGGACCAGGTTCTGGACCAGATCGCCGCCGTGCTCGGGTCGGTAGCCGACCGGCTCCCCCAACGTCCGGGCGACCGCGGTCAGCACGAGCTCGCTGACGTGGTCCTTGGTCGTCGGCTCCGTCGGGGTCGCCGGGGTGGGCGGGAGCTCCCCGACCGGAACGCCCCGGACCAGGATCGCCCCCTCGCGGGGCGGCGAGTCGACCATCCGGAGCAGCGCGGAGCGGACCGTCGGCGGAAGGGTCCGTCCGAGCACCTCCGCCTCGGCGACGAACGGCTCGGATCCCGGCGCGGCCGACGACGGCTCGGGCTCGGCCACGGCCGGATCCCAGGACACTGCAACAACCATTCCACCATGCTAGCGGTGTCGGACCAGTTGTTTCAGTCTCGAGCGGGGAGCGGTAGCCGCGCCTCAGTCGCTCAGCGCATCGGTGTCGACCCACACCGACTCGAGCGCGTCCAGGCGGTCCACCGCGCTCCGGCCCATCCGGACCGCCACCCCGGCCACGAGCACCTCGCCCACGGCCAGCGCCGAGACGTAGCTGTCGAAGGGTCCGACGTCGTGGGACTGGACCGTCAGCACCCCGTCCGCTCCGGCGGCCACCGGCGACAGCGACGAGTCGGTCACGGCGATCGTCCGGAGACCGCGTCCTCGGGCCCAGGCCACCACGTCGAGCACGGCCCGGTCGTAGCGGGGGAGATCGATCACGACCAGGACGTCGTCGGGGCCGGACCGGGCGACCGTCCGACCGACCTCTACCGCACCGCCGACGAGCTCCTCGACCCCTTCACGCAGCATCGACAGGTGCACCGACACCTGGTGGGCCACGCCGGACCCGGCATCCCCGCCCATCACGAACACCCGACGGCGACGACCCGCCAGCAGTCGGATCGCACGATCGACCTCCCCCGGATCGAGGTGGCGGAGGGTCCGCTCCAGCGACGCCGCCACGGATCGCCCCAGGCTCCCCACCAGGTCGTTCGAGACCGGGCGCCGGATCCGGGCCGCCGCGGGCAGCAACCGGTGCGACAGTTCCGCCCGCACCGACTCCTGCAGGCCGCGGAACCCCGAGAAACCGAGCCGGTCGGCGAAGCGGACGACCGTCGCCCCGCTCGTGCCGGCCCGCTCCGCGATGCGCGCCACCGTCCCGAACGCGACCAGCTCCCGGTCCGCGACCACGACCTCGGCCACCCGTCGCTCGGCGGCGGAGAGCGAGCCCGAGGCATCCGCCAGCCGGTCGTCGAGGGAGATGGCGCCGGTGTCAGCGGGTTCGGTCACACCCCATATTGGTTCCCGACCCACCCCGACGGGGCCATCGACGTAGCCGCCGACGGACCGTTCGGCGGCACACCGACCGATTCCGTAGGATGGCCGCTTCCATAGGATCACTTATGGAGGAGCCCGACCCCGGCCACGACGGTCGGAGCGTGCTCCTCCTCGACCGCACAGGGGGACCCATGACCGAGGCCTGGATCATCGACGCGTGCCGCACGCCGCGGGGGACGGGCAAGGTGGGCAAGGGATCGCTCGCCCACCTCCACACCCAGCGGCTGGGCGCGACCGTGCTCGCCGCCCTGGCCGAGCGCACCGGGCTCGACACCGGCGACGTCGACGACGTGATCTTCGGCTGCTCCTGGCAGGTCGGCACCCAGAGCGGCGACCTCGGCCGCATGGCCGCCCTCGACGCCGGCTACCCGATCACCGCCAGTGGCGTCACCCTCGACCGGTTCTGCGGATCGGGGATCACCGCGGTCAACCTGGCCGCGGCCAGCGTCATGTCCGGCCTCGAGGACGTGGTGGTCGCCGGCGGCGCCGAGATGATGTCGAGCTACAAGCAGAACGCCCCCAAGAACCGCAACCCGTTCATGGACAACGGCAACCTCCACCTGCGGGCCCAGCACCCCCAGACCAACCAGGGCGTCGCCGCCGACGCGATCGCCACGCTCGAGGGCATCCCCCGCTCCGCCCTCGACGCTCTGGCCGCCGAGTCGCAGCGTCGGGCCGAGGTCGCCATCTCCGAAGGTCGCTTCGAGCGCTCGCTCGTGCCGGTGCTCGACGAGGACGGCACCGTCGCCCTCGACCGCGAGGAGTACCCCCGCCCCGGCACGACCGTCGACTCGCTGGCACAACTCCCCGCGAGCTTCGAGGCGCTCGCCGACATGCCGCTCGACGAGGACGGCACCACGTACCGGGCGATGGTCCTGGCGCGCTACCCCGGCCTGGAGATCGAGCACGTGCACCACGCCGGGAACTCCTCCGGCGTGGTCGACGGCGCCGCGGCGATCCTGGTGACGAGCCCCGAGTACGCGCGGGCCCACGGCATGACGCCGCGGGCACGGGTGCGGGCGATCGCCAACATGGGCGACGACCCGACCCTGATGCTCAACGCCCCGGTGCCCGCCACCCGAAAGGTGCTCGAGCGCGCCGGCATGACGCTCGACGACATCGACCTGTTCGAGGTCAACGAGGCGTTCGCCGTCGTCCCCGAGAAGTACATCCGCGACCTCGACATCGACCGGGAGAAGATCAACGTCAACGGCGGAGCGATCGCGCTCGGACACCCGATCGGGGCCACCGGCAGCCTGCTGATCGGCACCGTCCTCGACGAGCTCGAGCGCCGCGACCTCAACGTCGGACTGGTCACCATGTGCGCCGCAGGTGGCATGGCCCCCGCCGTCGTCATCGAACGCATCTGAGAACCGAACCCGACCCGACCCGACCAGCAGGAGCAACCGAATGTCGATCGCCATCAACGAGGACCACGTCGCGCTCGCCGACACCGTCGCCGCCTTCCTGACCCAGCGCGGCTCGCTGACCGAGGCCCGGGCCCGCCTCGACGGCGCCCCCGAGGCCCTCCCCGACTTCTGGGGCGAGCTGGCCGGGCTCGGCTGGTTGGGCCTGCACCTGGGCGAGGACGTCGGCGGGTCCGGCTTCGGGCTCGAGGAGCTCGTCGTCGTCGCCGAGCAGACCGGACGCGCCCTGATGCCCGGGCCGTTCCTGCCGACCGTGATCGCCTCCGCGGCCGTGCAGTCCGCCGGCACCGACGAGCAGCGGGCCCGCCTGCTGCCCGGCCTGGCCGACGGCTCGGTCACCGCCGCTGTCGCCCTCGACGGTGACGTGACCGTCGCCGATGGGAAGGCCTCGGGCTTCGTGCGCACCGCGGTCGGGGCCGGGATCGCCGACCTGCTGCTGGTCCCGGTCGGAAGCGACGTCGTCGTCGTGACGCTGCGCGACTCCGGTCCGGCCGCCGATCCGGTCGCCGGCGTGTCGATCGAGGTGCCCGACAACCTCGACCCCAGCCGCCGCTCCGGCCGGGTCACCCTGGACGGCGCCCCCGCCGAGACCGTCGCCGGCGGCGCCGGCGCGCTGGTCGACTCGGCCCGGCTGCTGTTCTCGGCCGAGGCGGTCGGCATCGCCCGGGAGTGCACCGAGCAGGCCGCCGAGTACGCCAAGGAGCGTCAGCAGTTCGGTCGGCCGATCGCCATGTTCCAGGCGGTCAAGCACCACTGCGCCAACATGCTCGTCGCCACCGAGCTGGCCACCGGCAACGTGTGGGACGCGGCTCGCACCGAAGCGGGCACCGACGCCTTCTCCGCCGCTGCGGCCGCCGCTGCGACCCTGGCGATCCCCGCTGCGGACCTGTGCGCCCAGCTGAACATCCAGGTGCACGGCGGCATCGGCTTCACCTGGGAGCACGACGCCCACATGTTCCTGCGTCGGGCCACCGCGGTCGAACGGGTCGTCTCCGCCGACCACGCCGCGTCCGCGCTGACCGACCTGCACCGCTCCGGTGTGCGCCGCTCGGTCACCATCGAGCTGCCGCCCGAGGCCGAGGCGTTCCGGGACGAGGTCCGGACCTTCGCCGAGCGGATCAAGGGCCTCCCCGCGGATGAGCAGCGCACCGAGTTGATCGACTCCGGCTACGTGATGCCGCACTGGCCCGCGCCGTGGGGTCGCGACGCCGGGGCGGTCGAGCAGCTGGTGATCGAGCAGGAGTTCTCCGCGGCAGGCATCCAGAAGCCGGGCTACGGCATCACCGGCTGGGTGATCCTCACGCTGATCCAGTACGCCACCGAGGACCAGATCGCCCGCTGGGTGCGCCCCGCGCTCGAGCAGGAGGTGATCTGGTGCCAGCTGTTCAGCGAGCCCGACGCCGGCTCCGACGCGGCGGGAATCACCACCAGGGCCACCCGGGTCGACGGCGGCTGGCTGCTCAACGGCCAGAAGGTATGGACCAGCGGCGCCCACGTCGCCGGCTTCGGCTTCGCCACCGTGCGTACCGACCCCGACGTCCCCAAGCACGACGGCATCACCGTGATGGTCATCGACATGCACGCCGAGGGCGTCGAGGTCCGGCCGCTCAAGATGCCGATGGGCTCCTCGGAATTCAACGAGGTGTTCTTCACCGACGTGTTCATCCCCGACGACGACGTGGTCGGACCGGTCGACGGCGGCTGGACCGTCGCCCGGGCCACGCTCGGCAACGAGAGCGTCAGCATCGGCGGCGGCCAGGGCGGCATGGCCATGCCCGCCGAGATGCTGATCGACGCCTACGACGCCAACCCGACCTCGCTCGCCGGGGGCTCCGAGCGCGTCGGCCGCTACGCCGCCAACAACCGCGCCTGCGACATCCTGAACCTGCGCAGCGCGCACCGGGCCGTGGCCGGCGCCGCACCGGGCCCTGAAGGTGCGATCACCAAGCTGGTGCTGTCGGAGAACCTGGCCGAGGCGGCCGCGGTGCTCAACGCGACCAACCCCGACGCCGCCTACCTCGATGCCGCCGGGCTCACGTCGGGGGCGCTGGTGCTGTGGCACCGGGGCATGTCGATCGCCGGCGGCACCTCGGAGATCAAGCGGAACCAGATCGGCGAGCGGATCCTCGGCCTCCCCCGCGACCCCCTGATCAAGTAGCCCTACCCGTTCCTGCCGCCCCTCCCCGTTCCTGCCCCTCCCCGTTCTGTAGTGCGAGATCCAGGCGTTCGCCTGTATCTCGCACTACAGAACCGCTGCGGAGGGGGCGTGGGAACGGGAGGGGGACGTGGAGGGATGTGCAGTGGTCAGGGCTCGCCGAGGCGGACCACGGCCACCCCGCCGAGCACGACCGCGGCACCGACCAGCTGGACCGGCAACGGTGTCTGGCCCAGCAGCAGCCACGCGAACGCGATGGCCGCGATCACCTCGGTCAGCGCCACGAAGCTGGCCAGGCGAGAACCCAGCCGTCGAGTGGCGGCGATCCCGGTCACGTACGCGACCGCGGCGGTGACCACCCCGAGCGCCAGGACCGGGACCCACCACGGGACGACCAGCCGTTGGAACGCGACGTAGTCGGTCGTCGCGGTCACCGGCAGCACGCCCAGCAGCCCGGCCGCACCCAGGACGACCGCGCCGACGACCAGGCCTGATGCGGCCAGCGTGATCGGCGGGAGACCCGATCGGTCATCGGCGGACATGACGAAGTAGGCCGCGGCGCCGACCATCGCGGCGAGCGCCCAGGCGACCCCGACGGGGTCCACCCCACCTCCGCCGCCCGAGGACCCCAGCAGGTCGAGCAGCAGCGGTAGCCCGCACAGCGCGATCGCTGCGCCGAGCACGGTCAGCCGGCTGGGGCGTTGGCGGTGCACCGCCCACATCCAGCCGACGACTCCGACCGGGGCGGTGTACTCGACCAGCAGTGCGACCCCGACCGGCAGGTGGGACACCGCGTAGAAGTAGCAGAGCTGGGTCGCGGCGACCGCGAGCACCCCGTAGGCCACGATCGTCCCCGCGTTGCGCCGCAGCATCGCCCAGCGGTCCCGACCGTCGACACCCGCCGCCCTCACTCCAGGGACCACCAGCACCAGCGCGGCGATCGTGACCCGGGCGGTCACCGCGGCGCCCGCGGTCCACCCGCTGAGCATCAGCGCCGAGGCCAGCGATCCGGACAAGCCGAAGCATGCGGCCGACGCGACGGCCAGGGAGATCCCGTTGCGGACGTCCGGTCCGGCCGGGGCCTCCACCGATGCTTCGGACGACGGGCTCGGCCCGACCGCGGGGGCCGGCGGGGCCGCGGAACCCGGCGGAGTTGCGGAACCCGGCGGAGTTGCAGAACCCGGCGGAGTTGCGGAACCCGGTCCGGTCACGGGACGTGGTTCGTTCGGGGTGCTAAGGGGAGCACCGGTTCCGTGACGGTCATCGCCCCAGACTGCCCCGGTCCTCGCTGAGCTGCCACCGACCATCGGGCCGGCGCTCCACCGACCCGCGCCCGGACAAGCCGATCAGGTGGGCGAGCACCGAGCGGCCCGCAGGCCGGTGCAGCTCCGGACGGACGTCCGCGTACATCACCGCCACCAGACCCTCGACGCTGACGCCGTCACCAGCCGGAGCTGCCGCGAGCAGGTCGAGGATCTGGCGGTCGCGTTCGAGTCGATGCTCGATGAGCGACTCGACGTAGGGACCCGGGTCCACGATGGCCGGCCCGTGGGTGGGCAGGTAGGTGGCGTCCCGGCCTGTGGCGTGTCGGTCGACCAGGCGGCGGAGGTTGGCGATGTAGGCGTCCATGTCGCCATCGGGCGGCGACACGACCGTGGTGGACCAGCCCATCACGTGGTCGCCCGGGAACAGCAGATTGCGCTCCACCTCGGCGAAGCACACGTGGTTGGAGATGTGGCCGGGGGTGTGGAGGCACTCGATGCGGAACCCGTCGCCGACCAGCACATCGCCGTCGCGCACGACGACGTCGGGGACGAAGTCCCGATCTCCCGACTCGGTCTCCTCACCTCCGTCGGCTGCGTCCGGCCGGTCCGCCGCATCCGGCCCGTCAACCGTGTCGTCGCCGGTGCCGGCATCGATCGGATGGGGCCCGAACCCGTAGGTGGGAGCTCCCGTCGCCGCCGCCAGCGCGGCGGCCGCGGGCGAGTGGTCCGCGTGGGTGTGGGTGATCAGGATGTGCGACACCGCTCGACCGTCGAGCGCCGCGAGCAGGGCGTCGACGTGGGCGGGCAGGTCCGGGCCGGGGTCGATGACGGCCACCTGGGCCTCGCCGAGCACGTAGGTCCCTGTTCCCCAGGCGGTGTACTTGCTCGGGTTGTCCGCCACCACACGGACGACGCCGTCGGAGACCGCCACCGGCTCGCCGTACCGCGGGTCGAACTCGGTCAGGAACGTCGGGGCCACCACCCCACGGTACGACCGATGGAGATCAGTCGGGACCGGCTGGACGACCCCACGGCGTGACGACCGGGCGCAGACCCGCAACGGTGTTGGCCAGCCCCCGGTGATCCGGCGTCATCACCGCCACCACCACGCTGAACGCGGCCAGGACGAGCAGCAGCACGCCGGACCACCCCGAGTCCCACCAGCCGACCGCCGCGATCAGCCCCGGACCGAACGCCAGCTTGAGCACGCGCCCGGGGAACGTCCAGCCGGGTCGCCGGGCGACCGTCCCGAGTCGCACCGCCCACTCCCCGATCGTGCGTCCGAAGCCCACGACGGCGATCGCCTCGAGCGCCAGCGGCACGCCCCACTGCAGCGATCGCTGCACCAGCGGGTGGACGGCCTCGTCGATCTTCAGGGTCCGCAGCGCGATCGCCCGCCAGGCGACGACGGTGGCCGTGCCGACCAGCAGCATGACCACGACGTCGCAGGCGACGGCGACGATCCGCTGACCCGAGGTCGCCATGGCCTCGTCGGGGACGACCTCCGGATCGGGCCGGTGGCGCAGCACCAGCCACGACAGCACCGACCCGACGACGGCGCCGGTCGTGTTGGTGATCAGGTCATCGACGTCGAAGTAGCGGTACGCGCAGTCGTAGACCCCCCACAGCCCGGTCAGCTGCGTCGTCTCGATGAGCAACGACACGGCGAAGCCGACGACCAGGGCGACCAGCACTCCCCGCCGGAACCGCCAACGGAGGATGACCCCCAGCGGCACGAACAGCAGGACGTTCAGCACCGTCGACGCGAACGCCCAGTTCGTCAGCAGGTCCGCCAGAGAGTCCACCCCCGACGCCCGGATCTGATCGACGAAGCGGAAGGCGTCGAGGTTCGGGTCGCGACACACGATGTCGTCGGGGTCCGGCAACGGCAGCAGGGTGTAGGTCCACAGCGCCAGCGCGTAGGTCGGGACCACGACGACGGCCACCACGTCCGATCCCCGCAGCCTCCCGGACCGGCGGTACCGGTACGCCACGTCGGGCACGAAGATGACGACGGCGACGATGACGCCACCGACGATCGCTGCGACCGCCGAGGCCGTGTAGCTCCCCACGGGGGCCGGACGCTACCGCCCCCGCTCTGTCCCGCCACCGCTTTGTCCCGCACAGACGCGGTGATCACCGCGTCTGTGCGGGACAAAGCGGGGGTGGGTGCGGGTCGATCAGCGTCGCACGGGTCGGGTGCCGACGATGCTGGCCCGCTCCATCACCCGGACGTCGGGCCAGTAGTCGCTGCAGGCGTAGTGCTGCACCGCCCGGTTGTCCCAGAACGCGACCGAGTCCGGCTCCCAGCGGAGCCTCACCTGCAGCTCGGGGGTCTCGAACGGTCGGCACAGGGCGTCGATGAGCTGGGCGCTCTCGGCCGGGTCGAGGGGCTCACCGTCGGCCTCGGTCAGGTGGGACACGAAGAACCGGTTCACGTACAGGTGGTCCCGGCCAGTGCGGTCGTGGGTGGCGATCACCGGATGCGCCACCGGCGGATGCAGCTCCCGCATGGAGGCGAGGTCGTCCGGCGACAGCGTGTGGCCGAACACGTGGACGAAGTCGTGCACCGCCAGCAGCCCGTCGACACGCTCGCGCAGCTGCGGCTCGAGCTCGTCGAGCGCGGCGTGGGCGTCCGCGAACAGCGTGTCCCCTCCGGAGTCGGGCACCTCGACGGCGTGGAGCACCGCCCCCATCGATGGCACCTCGCGCCAGGTGACGTCGTGGTGCCAGCCGTTCTCGTAGCCACCGACGTCCGCGGACTTGGCGAAGCGGACGACCTCGGGGCTGTCGGTGTTCGCCGGCAGGAACGGGTGGACCTCGAGCTCACCGAACCGGCGGGCGAACGCGACGTGCTGGGCCGTGGTGAGCGGCTGGTCCCGGAAGAACAGCACCTTGTAGTCGGCCAGGGCGCGGGCCAGGTCGGCGATGACCGGATCGGGCAGGTCGTCGGCCAGGGAGATCCCGCTCACCTCGGCCCCCAACGTCGCCGAGGTCCGGGTGACGTCGAAGTGCTCCCAGCGCAGGGCGTCGAGCCGCTGGCGTTCGGCCGCCAGGTGGCCGAGAGGGCCGACCTTCACGTCGCTGCCCGGCAGAGCGACCCGCTGGGCGCCGATCGCGGTCGGATCCGCCCGGTCCGGCGGCGGCGGTCGGTCCTCGCGGTCGGCCGTGACGTTCCGTGTGGCCGTGTCGTTCCGTGTGGCCGTGTCGTTCCGTGCGGCCGTGTCGGTCATGTCGATCCCCCTGTCGGTGCGCCCCTGCCGATGTCTACACCGCAGCCGACCTCCGGACGGCTACGGCGGGGTCTGCCCGGCTCCGCACGCCTGGCGACGAGCGGTGAGGAACCGCCGCTCCGCCTCCGAGGCGGTGAGGGCGATCGCCCGGTCGTACGCCTCGACGGCCTCGGACGGACGCCCGGCCCGGGCCAGGAGATCGGCCCGGGCGGCGTGCCACGGCTGGTAGGAGTCGAGCTGCTGACGCTCGTGGTCGTCAGCCCCTCGAGGGCGAGGAGCGCGGCCGCGGGCCCATCGAGCTCGCCGAGCGCGACGGCCCGGTTGATCGCCACGACCGGGTCGGACCGCCGCTGCAGCAGGACGTCGTACAGCTCGACGATCCGCGCCCAGTCGGTGTCGGCGAAGGTGGCGGCTCTCGCGTGAGCCGCCGCCAGCTCGGCCTGGATCCGGAACCGACCGGGATCCACCCGCCGACTCCAGGGGGCGAGCCGGTCCAGGCCCTCGGCGATCCGATCCTGATCCCACCGGTCCCGATCCTGCTCGGCCAGCGGAACCAGAGCACCCGCCGCATCCAGACGCGCCGAGCGGCGGGCGTCGGTCAGCAGCATCAGCGCCAGCAGGCCTGCCGCCTCGGGCTCGTCGGGCATGAGATCCGCCAGGACTCGCCCCAGTCGGATCGCCTCGTTCGACAGCTCGACGCGGACCAGACCGGACCCGTCGGTGGCGCGGTGCCCCTCGGTGAAGATCAGCGAGATCGCCGCGAGAACGGGCGGCAGCCGGTCGGGGAGCTCGGCCTCGACCGGGATCCGGTACCGGGCGTGGTTGTCGCGCAGCTTGCGCTTGGCCCGCACGATCCGCTGGGCCATCGTGGCCTCGGGGACCAGGAACGCCCGGGCGATCTCCGGCGTCTGCAGACCTCCCAGCAGCCGCAACGTCAGCGCCACCTGCGAATCGGGCGCCAGCACCGGATGGCAGCACAGGAACATCAGTCGGAGCTGGTCGTCGGCGACGACCTCCACCTGCTCACCTCCCAGTTCCTCGACCAGCCGACCGACGGTCGAGGGGTCAGCGCCGGTCGGGTCGCCGGTCCCGAACGTGCGGTGGGCGGCCACGTGTCGGTCGTGGCGGGTCGACTCACGTCGGAGTCGGTCGAGAGCCCGCCGCCGGGCGGTGGTGGTGATCCACGCCCCCGGGTTGTCGGGCATGCCGTCACGGGGCCATCGCGTCAGGGCCACCTCGAACGCCTCGGCCACCGCGTCCTCGGCGAGGTCGACGTCGCCGAGGACACGGATCAGCGTGGCGGTGCAGCGTCCCGACTCCCGCCGGAACACCGACTCGACCGCCCGGCTCAGCCCCGCGGCGGTGCCGGCGGACCGAGAGGCCCGAGCTCCGCTCTCACCCATCCTGGAAGGGGCGCAGCTCAACGGCTCCCTCACAGGCCAGAGATGCCCGGCGGGTCCACTCCAGCGCCGAGTCCAGGTCGGGGGCTTCGATCACCCAGAAGCCACCCATCATCTCCTTGGCCTCGGCGTAGGGCCCGTCGGTGATCGACACGTCGCCGTCGGTGCCGGGGCGCACCACGGTGGCCGACGACGCCGGGACCAGCCCGCCGCCGAACACCCAGACGCCCTTCTTCTCCATGTCGGCGTTGAGCGCTCCCACTTGGGCGTGGAGCCGCTCGATCACCTCGGGCGGGGTGGTCTCGAACGCGTCGATGTAGTCCTCGTCGTGCCACACCGAGAGCAGGTACTGCGCCATGGTCGTTCTCCTCGTCCTGGACCGGCCCGGAACCTCCGGAGCGTTGCGGTCACCACCACGACGAACGGGACGACGTGGATCGACACCGATCACCGAGAATTCTCCCGCCCACCGTTCTGTCGTGCGAGATCCAGGCGTTTGCCTGTATCTCGCACTACAGAACGGGGTGTGGCGGTGGAGACTGGGTCGATGGAGCAGCCAACGACGCCGACCGGACCTGACGTCGTACTCCGGGCATCTCGACTACGGAAGGACTTCGGCGACACCCGAGCCGTCGACGACGTCAGCATCACGATCCACGCCGGGGAGCGGGTCGGCATCGTCGGACCCAACGGTGCGGGCAAGACGACGACGCTGCTCATGCTGCTGGGCGCCATCGAGCCCGACCACGGCACGATCGACATCGCCGGGCACCGCCTGCCCGGGGGACGCAGCGACGCCATGACCCGGGTCGGCTTCGCGGCGGGCTACCTTCCGCTGCCGTCGGGCCTCACCGTCACCGAGACCCTCGAGCTGTTCGGCCGTCTCTACGGCGTGGCCGACCCGACCACCCGGGCCGCCGAGGTGCTCGACGAGCTGCACATCGGCCGACTGGCGGGCCAGAAGGTGGAGTCGCTGTCGTCGGGCCAGGGCACCCTGGTCGGCTTCGCCAAGGCGGTCATCCACCATCCGCGCCTCATCGTGTTGGACGAGCCGACCGCGTCGCTCGACCCCGACGTGGCGATGAGGGTGCGGGACCGCCTCGAGCACATGAACTCGGAGCGCAACGCCACGCTGCTGCTGACCAGCCACGACATGCGCGAGGTCGCCGAGCTGACCACCCGGGTGATCTTCCTCCGCCAGGGCACGATCATCGCGGACGGCCCGCCGGACCAGGTCGTGGCTTCCCACGGCCACGCGGATCTCGAATCGATGTTCCTGGCCGAGGCCGCCCGCGTGCGCGAACAGGAGGTCTGATGGATCCCGCCACCCCCTCGACGACCGAGACCGATTCCCGGAGCGCCCCACCGACGTTCGACACCAGGCGGGTCCGGGCCATGGTGCGCCGCAGCCTCCTGTCGCAGAGCCGCAACCCCGACTTCTGGTTCCTGCTGCTCGTGCTGCCGCTGGTCGACGGGCTCCTGTTCGGGTCGATCGGCGTGGCCTACGGGATCGGGGACGCACCGGTGGTCCTGCTGGTCACGGGGATCATGCTGTTCCATCTGATCTGGCAGCTCACCCTGGCCGGCTCCTTCGGGCTGCTCGACGAGGTGTGGAGCCGCAACCTGCTCAACCTGATCGCCACACCGCTCACCGAACGCGAGATGCTGAGCAGCTTCGGCGTCGTCGGACTGTTGCGAACCGGGGTGTCGGTCACCGTCATCGGTGCGGTCGGTGTCGTGTTCTTCGCCGTGTCGCCCACCTCGGCCGGGGTCGTGCTCGTCCCGAGCGCCGCGCTCCTGCTGCTGTTCGGCTGGTCCGTCGCCCTGTTCGTGGTCGGGTTGACGCTCCAGTACGGCGATCGGGCGGAGGTGTTCTCGTGGGGGACGCTCGTGCTGCTGATGCCGCTGTCGGGCGTGTTCTACCCCGTCGAGTCGCTGCCGCCGGTCCTGCAGGCCGTCGCCCGCGCCATCCCGCTCACCCACGTGTTCGACGCGGTGAGGATCGGCATCGAGGACGGCGAGGTGGCATGGGCCCAGCTCGCGGTCGCCGCTGCCGGCACCGCGGTCATCGCGGCGGCTTCGACCTGGTTCGTGGCCCACCAGCTCCGCCGGTTCCGCCGCGACGGCTGGGTGACCCGCTTCGTCTGAGCCCCGGTCCGTCGGATCACCCGTTCGGGGCGACGACGACCGCCGGCCGTCATCCGTAGGCTGCACCGGTACTGCGGCGGGCACCCGCCGGCGAACCGACGGAACGGAGCTCCCAATGGCGATCGACACCTTCTACGCCTACCTCGGCGTCTACGACGACCCCGCCGACGCCCTCGCCGACTACGAGGCGGTCCACGCCCTCCACACCGAGGCGGGCCTGATCGACGCCTACGACGCCGCCGTGGTCGAGAAGCGCGACGACGGCAAGGTCAAGATCGTCAAGAAGCACGAGACACCCACCCGGGTCGGCGGCGTGCTCGGCGGTGGCGTCGGGCTGGCCACCGGTCTGGTGATAGCCCTCTTCCCGGCGGCCGCCATCGGCACAGGATTGCTGGTCGGCACCACCGCCGGAGGAGCACTCCTGGGTTCGCTCGCCGGGCACGCGGCCGCGGGCATGAGCCGCAAGGACCTCAAGGAGGCCGGCGAGCAGCTCGACGAGGGCACCGCCGGCCTGGTCGTGGTCGCGGTGGCCGACATGCAGTCCAAGATCGAGCACGCCATGAAGAAGGCCCGCAAGGTCGAGGAGAAGCAGCTGAAGGCCGACTCCGAGGCGATCGAGGCCGAGGCCACCGAGAAGTCCTGACCCCGGAGCGGGCCCTCGGCCAGCAGGGGCACAGCACTCAGCGGGGGCAGAGCACCCAGAGGTCCAGGTCCAACAGCACGTGCGGCAGGTACTTGCCGTCGTCGCCCTTGAGCGTCATCGACTCGTCGCGGCCCTTCGTGGCCACCAGCCGCAGACGCAGCGCCCCGACGCCGGGGGCATCGAGCTCGGCCTTGTCGAGCACCTCTGACCACGCGTAGACGGTGTCGCCGGCGAAGGCCGGGTTGGTGTGCGCTCCCGCGTTGATCGCCGCGATCAGCTGGGCGTTGGCCAGCCCGTTGAACGACAGGGCCCGCGCCATCGATATGACGTGGCCGCCGTAGATCAGGCGGCGGCCGTCGTCGCGGGCCTCGGTGTTGAAGTGGACCTTGGCCGTGTTCTGCCACAGCCGGGTCGCCATCATGTGCTCGGCCTCCGACAGGGTGACGCCGTCGACGTGGTCGATCTTCTCGCCCACCTCGTAGTCGTCGAATCGGAACGGCGAACCGGCCGCCACCGCGTCGTAGGCGGTGAGGTCGAGTCCGTCGGGCACGATCAGGTCGGCCGGCTCCACGAACGGCGCCAGGTCGGGCACGACGGCCTCGGGGGCGGGGGCCGACTCGTCCCGCTTGCGGACCATGACCCAACGGGCCCAGTCGATGGCGGTGCGACCGTGCTGGTCGGTGGCGGTCGACCGCACCCACACGACACCGGTGCGACCGTTGGAGTTCTCCTTGAGACCGATCACCTCAGAGCTCGACCGCAGCGTGTCGCCGGGGCGCACCGGCCGGTGGAAGCGGCACTCGGCGTAGCCCAGGTTGGCCACCGCGTTGAGCGAGATGTCCGGCACCGTCTTGCCGAACGCGATGTGGAAGCCGATCAGCTCCTCGACCGGCGCCGGGCTGAGTCCGCAGGCGGCCGCGAACTCGTCGGAGGACGGCAGGGCGAACCGCGTCGGGTACAGGGCGCCGTACAGCGCCCGGTCACCGGCGGTGACGGTGCGGGGGGTGGCGTGGTCGATCCGCTGCCCGAGGGTGAAGTCCTCGAAGAAGTTGCCCGGGTTGGTCTTGGTCGCTGCGTCCATCGGCGCTCACGGTACCCGGGGTCCCGCCGCCGCCATCAAGCCGCCGTCGAGCCACCACCGTCACGCCGTCTAGCCGCCACCCTCACGCAGTCGCCGAGGCCGAGGCCGCCTCCTCCTCGCGGCGCAGGTCGCGCTTGAGGAACTTGCCGGCCGCGTTGCGCGGCAGCGGCTCGGGCCGGATCCGCAGACGGGTCGGCACCTTGAACGGCGCCAGACGTTCCGCCACGAAGTCGACCAGCTCGGTCTCGGTCACCGACGAGCCGGCCCTGGGCACGACGACCGCCGCGACCTCCTCGCCCAAGCGGTCGTGGGGCACGCCGAAGACCGCCACCTCGTGCACGGCGGGGTGCTCGTGGATCGCGGCCTCTACCTCGGCGCAGTAAACGTTCTCGCCGCCCCGCAGCACCATGTCCTTGATCCGGTCCTCGACGTACACGAAGCCCTCCGCGTCGAGTCGGCCGACATCGCCGCTGCGCAGCCACCCGTCGACGAGCACCTCGGCGGTGGCGTCGGGTCGGTTCCAGTAGCCGCGGATCAGGTTCGGTCCGTTGAACCAGATCTCACCGACCTCGCCGACGGGGACCGGCACGCCGTTCGGGTCGCGGATCTCGACCGCCATGATCGGCGTCGTCCGCCCGGCGCTGGTCGGATGCGTCAGGTAGTCGGCCCCGCCGTTCTGGGGTCCGTAGGCGTTGGTCTCGGTCATCCCGTAGCCGATGCCCGGCGCGGCCTTCGCGTAGGTGGTCGCGATGCGCTGCACCAGCTCCGGCGGGGCCGGCGCTCCCCCGCCCCCGACGCTGCGCAGGCTCGAGGTGTCGTAGCGCTCGAACGCCTCGCAGTTCAGCATGTCGAAGTTCTGGGTGGGGACGCCGACGAAGTTCGAGATCTCCTCCCGTTCGATCAGCTGCAACGCCCGCTCGGGATCCCACCGGTAGACCATCACCAGCTTCAGCCCGCCGAGCATGCAGCTGAGCATGACCGGGACGCAGCCGGTCACGTGGAACAGCGGGACGACCAGGATGAACGACGGAGCGGCCAGTCCGCCCTGACGGTCGGGGTCACGCGCCTTGTCCAGCGCGGAGCGGCACGCGTAGCCCATCAGCGCCTGCACGACGGCGCGGTGGGTGGAGACCGCGCCCTTGGGGTTGCCCGTCGTGCCCGACGTGTAGAGGATCGTGGCGTCGTCGTCGGGATCGATCGCCACGTCGGGCAGGGCGACGGTCGGATCGGTGGCCCGGGCTCCCACGACGTCGGACCACTGGGCGACCGGTGCGGCGGTGGTACCGAGCGCGGCCGCGTCCGGAGCGCGCACGGCGAGGGTCGGAACCCCCAGTCGCTCGCACGTGGCCCGGCTGCGCTCGATCCGCTCGGCGTCCGCGATCAGCACCGACGCCCCGCAGTCGGACAGGGCGAAGTCCATCTCCTCGGCGGTCCACCAGGCGTTGAAGCTGACCGAGATCGCCCCGATCGACACCGCGGCGGCGAAGGACACGACCCACTCGGGGTAGTTGCGCATGGCGATCGCCACCCGGTCGCCGCGTCCGATGCCGTACTGCTCCACCAGGGCCGTCCCGAGGGCCGAGACCTCGCGACCGAAGCGCTCGAAGCCCCACCGTTCGTCCTCGTAGACCAGGAAGGTGACGTCGTCGCTGCGAGCGGACGCGGCGACGACGATGTCGCGCAGGCTGTTCGGAGCGTTGCGGAACAACGTGCGTGGCACTCCCATCACGTCCTGCTGCACGGTCTCGAACGGCATCCCGGCCGCGGTCACCTGCCGGGCCGCCTCGTCGTAGCTGAGCATCCCGAGAGCATCGCAGATGCTTCGGACCCCGCGACGTCTCGAGCACCTGCCGCTGCTCGCTCATCGCTGACCGGATCCGATCCCGTGCGGTCCGAGCGGCCGTGCCCCGGCCCGTCGGGATGGGCCAATTGCCCGCCACCCACCTTGTTCGCGAACCCGTTCCTGAACTATCGTTCAAGACCTCCTGAACCCGGCTCAGGAGGTCCGTTGCGAACGTGGGGGCGTCCCCGCGCCGACGAGGGAGAACCCCGCCATGAACCGCTCTGTCCGGCTGCGCCGCGTCGCCGCCCTGATCGCCGTCCCCGTGGTCGCCGTGCTGGTGGCGGCGTCCTGCTCGACACCTCCGGGGACTCCCGCACCCAACTACGGGTTCAAGTTCCGGGCCAGCAAGGTCACCGTCGTCAACCACAACGACACGTTCTTCTACGGCACCCGCGACGAGCCGTTCGTCTACAACCTCTGGTTCCGGGTCAAGGTCGGCGTCCCCGGATCTGCTCAGGTCGGCATCGTCGGCGACCGCGCCCAGGCCTTCGACGACCTCGGCGACGGCCAGTCCCACGTCCTCGTCGGCGGCGAGCGCGCCGAGGTCGACTTCCCCAACGTGCAGCTGCTCGACGTGTTGGACCTGGCCAACCCGGTCAACGGGCTCGAGGTCGTCGGGACCTGGACCTGGGCGATGGAGCAGGACGACGTGACCGTGCTGCCGGTCGCGCAGGCCGCCGCCGGCGTCATGGAGAACGCCCTCGACGCCACCGTGGCCGCCGGCTCCGTCCCCAGCGACCCCAACGCCCTGATCTCCCAGCTCTTCGACGACTTCGGCCAGGCGTTCACCCTGATCGCCGGCGGCCTGTTCGACTCCATCCCCGGCATCCCCGACGACGCCATCGGCTCCCGCTTCTACGTCGGAGTCGCGGCCAAGGGCTCCCTGGCCGGGATCATCAACGGCGCCAACGTGAACTTCCCGACCGTCGACATCCCGGTCATCAGCGTCCCACCGAACATCGACGGCGGCATGATCTTCGCCCTCGACGGCGGCCGCAACATCGGCGGCCAGCAGTTCTCCTCGAGCGGCGCCCGCCACGACTACGACCTGCAGGTGATCAACACCGCCACCCTGAACAAGCCGCCGGTCGCCTCGGCCACCGCGTCGGTGACCTCGGGCAGCGCGCCGCTGGCGGTGGCGTTCAACGGGGCCGGCTCGAGCGACCCGGACGGCACCGTTGTCGCCTACGACTGGAACTTCGGCGACTTCACCACCGGTTCCGGGGCGATCACCAGCCACACCTTCACCCAGCCCGGCACCTACCCGGTGACCCTCACCGTCACCGACAACCGCGGCGACGCCACCTCGACCACCGTGACCGTCACCGTCACCGGCGCCCCGACCGTCGCCCCCACCAACCTGCAGAAGGTGGGCTCAGGCTGCTGCGACACCTACGGAGACTTCGCCTGGACCCCGGTGCCCGGCGCCGACGGCTACGAGGTCTTCATGGACGGCGTGTTCGGCCAGGGCTGCTTCACCGACCACGGTGCGGTGATCAACGGCCAGACGAACCATGGGCGGGTCCAGGCCGTTGGCCTCTGCCTCGGTTCCGACTACGAGGTGAAGATCCGGGCTCGGGCCAACGGCCAGTGGGGTCCGTGGTCCCCGATCGTCTACGTCAACAACCTCTGACGCCGTCGGACCGACTCGGCACCCGCCCACCCCACACGACACATCGTTCAGCCCTGGAGGGAGATCCATGAAGCACCGCAACCTGCTCGCCGTCGGCCTGATCGCGGCCGTCGCCCTGTTCGCCGGAGCGTGCTCCGGTGACCCCGGCGGACCGGCCACCCCGGCCAACACCCCGCCGGTGGCGAACATCGACACCGGGGGCGTGACCACGGGTCTGGCGCCGCTGACAATCGCCTTCGACGCCACCGGCTCGGTCGACACCGACGGCACCATCGTCAACTACTACTGGGACTTCGGCGACAGCCACACCCAGAACGGCGACGTCGTGAGCCACACCTTCGCCCCCGGGACGTGGACGGTGCAGCTGAAGGTCACCGACGACAAGGGCGCGATCGGCACCACGGCGACCACCATCGTGGCCACCAACAACGCCCCGACCGCCGACTTCTCGATCTCGCCGGCGACCGGGACGGCCCCGCTGAACGCCACCTTCGACGCCTCGATCCTGTCGGGCGACATCGACGGCACGATCGTCAGCTACGCCTGGGACTTCCAGGAGCTCGGCACCGAGTCCGGCGCGACGGTCGTCAAGACGATCCCCGCCGGGACCATCGACGTGACCCTGACCGTCACCGACAACAACGGCGCCACGGCCACCAAGACCCGTTCGGTCACCGCGACCGGCGCCCCGGCGACCGCCCCGACCGGCTTCACCAAGACGGGCTCGGGCTGCTGTCCGACCTACGGCGACTTCTCGTGGAACCCGGTCCCCGGCGCGGATTCCTACGACATCTTCCTGGATCCGACCTTCGGATGCACCTGGTTCGGCCACACCTACCAGCAGTCGTTCCCCGGTCAGGTCTCGACAGCCCACTTCGTCGACGGCGGAGCGACCGGAATGTGCCTGGGCACGCAGTACGACGCCAAGATCCGTGCGGTGGCGAACGGCACCGCCGGCCCCTGGTCCGCCACGATCCACTTCACCCTCTGAGTCGACCGGCCCGATCCTGATCGACTGACCCGGTGGCCGCACCCCTCCAGGGTGCGGCCACCGTCGCGTCCGAGCAGCGATCGGATCGGCATGCGGCTCGCGTCTCGGTTCCGACCCGGGCGCTGACCACCGCCACCCCGCACGCGTGACACGATGAGCCCCCGACGGCCAAACCGGCCGGCGGATCACCCGAGGGGGCACAGTTGCGGTTCACCTACGCCGAGGCGCTGACCAACCCGAGCTACATGGCGCCGCTGGCCCAAGCCGCGGACGCCGCGGGCTACGACGCCTTCCTCGTCCCCGACTCGGTCGCCTACCCCGAGGTGTCGAACTCGATCTATCCGTTCACCCCCGACGGCTCCCGCGAGTTCCTCGAGGACAAGCCGCTGCTCGAGCCGTTCGCTCTGATCAGCGCCCTGGCCATGGTCACCGAGCGCATCCGCTTCACCGTCTCGGTGCTCAAGCTGCCGGTGCGCCACCCGCTGCACACCGCCAAGCTCGCCTCGACCGCCGCGGTGCTGTCGGGCAACCGGCTCAACCTCGGCGTCGGCGTCAGCCCCTGGCCCGAGGACTACGAGATGACCGGAACTCCGTGGGAGGGTCGCGGCCGCCGCATGGACGAGTGCATCGACATCGTGTCGAGCCTGCTCGACGGCGGCTACCACGAGCACCACGGCGAGTTCTTCGACCTGCCGTCGCTGAAGATCTGCCCGGTCCCCACCCAGAAGGTGCCGATCCTGGTCGGCGGCCACTCCGGTCCCGCGCTCCGTCGCGCCGCCCGCCTCGACGGCTGGATCCACGGCGGCGGCTCCGACGACCTCGACGAGCTGATCGAGCGGGTGAAGCAGCTGCGCCGCGAGTCGGATCGGGCCGACGAGCCGTTCCAGATCCAGGTGATCAGCGCCGAGGGCTTCAGCGTCGACGGCGTCCGTCGCCTGGAGGACAAGGGCGTCACCGACGTGATCGTCGGCTTCCGCTGGCCGTACGTCGTCGGCGCGGACACCGAGCCGCTTGCCGACAAGATCGGCGCGCTCGAGCGGTTCGCCGAGACCACGATCGCCGCCTGCCGCTGACCCCCGTTCTGCCACCGACCCCCGTTCTGTAGTGCGAGATCCAGGCGTTCGCCTGGATCTCGCACTACAGAACGGGAGGGGAAGGACCGGGCGGGGCCGGGGATCCTGAATCGGATTCGGGATGTGGCCGACGGAACGCGTAACCTGACCTCTCAGGCGAAGAGCGGGAGTCGAGATGCTGGGTCGAAGGCAGTTCCTGGTCGCGGGCGGCGCGGCGGTGGGAGCCGCCGCACTGGGAGCGACGAGTGCGTGCAGCCCGGCCGGCGGTCCGGTCCCCGGCGTCTTCGGCCTGGGCGTCGCCTCGGGCCTGCACTCCCCGACCGAGGTGGTCCTGTGGACCCGCGTCGAGCTGGCCAACGCGCCCGGCACCACCACGGTCGACTGGGAACTGTGCGACACAGCCTCGCTCGACCACGTCGTCGCCTCCGGCACCGCCCCGGTCAGCGCCGCGTCCGACGGGTGCGTCAAGGTGCTGGTCGACGGCCTGGACCCCGACCGCTCCTACTGGTTCCGCTTCCGCTCCGCCGGGACGACCTCGACGGTCGGGCGGGCCCGCACGCTGCCCGCCGCCGGATCCTCACCGACGTCGCTGCGACTGGCGTTCGCCGCGTGCCAGTCCTACGCCAGCGGCTTCTACGGGGCGTGGCGCGACATCGCCGCCCAGGACCTCGACGCGGTGCTGTTCCTCGGCGACTACATCTACGAGTCGTTCCCGATCCAGCTGCAACGCCGTCTGCGCGACGAGTACCTCGAGGACGCCGACACCCTCGAGCGCTACCGCCAGCGCTACCGCCTGTACCGCAGCGACCCCGACCTGCAGGCCGCCCACGCCGCGCATCCGATCGTCCCGACGTGGGACGACCACGAGGTGGCCAACGACCACGACCGGGCGTTCCTGGCCGAGTTCCCCGAACGCGGCGCCGCGGCGCACCAGGCGTGGTTCGAGTACATGCCGGTGTGGCCGATCGACGGCAGCCGGGTGTTCCGGGATCTGCGTTGGGGCGACCTGGCCCAGCTGTTCGTCCTCGACTGCCGCCAGTACCGCGACGAGCACCTCGGCACGGCGCTCCTCGGGCTGCTGGGCGGGACGGTCATGAGCGACGACCTCCAGGCGGTCGGTCGGACGATGCTGGGCGCGCCGCAGAGGCAGTGGCTCCTCGACGGCCTCGCCTCGGCCCAGCAGACCGGTGTGCGCTGGAAGCTGGTCGGCAACCCGGTGATGATCGCCCCGGTCCGCCTCGTCGACATGGACACGCCGGAGATGCGCGCCCTGGACCTGTCGCTGCCCCGTCACGCCGGCCTGTATCTGGGCACCGACTCGTGGGACGGCTTCGGCTGGGAGCGCGACCTGGTGCTCGGCCACCTGCGCGACCACTCGATCACCGACGTGGCGTTCCTCACGGGAGACCAGCACACGTTCATGGCCGCATCGCTCAGCACCGACTTCGACGACCCCGCGGCGCCGACCGTCGCCTACGAGTACACCGGCGGGTCGATCTCCTCGCCGTGCGGAATCACCGAGGAGCTGCTCTCGGGTGGCCTCGAGCGGTACAGCACGAGTCCGCCGTTCGACTTCATGGACATCCACCGAAACGGGTACGGGCTCGTCGAGCTGACCCCGGACGCGATGTCGGTCACGTTCCGGGCACTCGACGCGACGTCACCGGCCGCCACGCCGGTTCCCTCGGTCCGCTTCGACACGCTGGTGGGCGACCCGCAGCCACAGGTCACGCGCTACTGATCTCACCGGCCACCGGGGGATCGGCCCGCACGCGGCCGCCGCTCAGGAGTCGGGAACCCAGTTCCCGTGGAACCCGAACGGAACCCGCACCGGCAGGTGCACCGTGGCGACGGGGCCGTCGGTGAGGGCCTGGGCGTGGCGGATCTCCAGCCTGCTCGTGTCGGTGTCAGCGCCGTAGGTGAGGCACAGCACCCAGCCGTCGTCCTCGTCGGCGTCGGGTGATGCGGCGACGAACACCGCCTCGTTCTGGCCGGCGCCGGCACCGAGGTCGAGCACCTCGACGGTGCCGTCGCGCAGGTCGTGGCGGGCGATCCCGCCGTGCGCCACCCCGCCCGATCCGGCAAGGTTCACCGCGGTGTAGCCGAACCGGCACGGTCGACCGATCCGCCGCTCGTCCACCCGGGGGAACTCGAGGTCGAGGTCGCTGAGCGGAGCCGCGCTCACCGTCCGTCGCACCAGGTCGACGGTCCAGCGCACCAGCTCGGGGCGACCGCTCTCGAACGGGCCCTGGTGCCCGCGGTCGAACATGCGGCCCCACCGCACGACATCGAGCACGACCGACTCGACCCGACCGTCGGCGCCGACAACGTCGTGGGCGTTCATGGGGTGGAACACGAAGCATGGGTCGACGTCGACCCACACCACGTCGCCCGCCGCATCCGCCACACCTGTCATGTCGGCTCGGGGACGAAGCCGATCCGAGGCGGGTAGTCGTCGGACCAGTTGTACGGGAGGGTCGAGCCCGCCATCGCGGCGTCGAGGTCGAACACGACCGGAAGGTCGTAGACCACGGCGAACCGCTCGGTCAGGGACATGTCGTGCACCATCGGGCTCCCGGTCGTCTCCACCGGCCGGCGATGCGTCACCCGACCGGACCGTCGACCACCGTCACCTCCACCCGGTTCCCCAGGCCCAGTGGTAGGCGACCGCGTGCAGCTCCCCGGTGAGCGGATCGCGCTTGGGGTGCGCGGTGTAGGCGCCGTCGAGGGTGCCGTCGAAGTCGGCCGGTCCGACCGTGTCGAGCTCGTCGGTGAGCTCGTAGGGAACGGGTCCGGACTCGACCAGGGCGAAGGTGCGCCCGGCGTGGCCGATCACGTTGGTGTTCGGGCCGAAGTCGTCGGGTCGATCCGCGGCGCGGGTTCACCGAGGGCGTCGAGCACGCCGGTGCTGCGGATCCAGCGGTTCCGGTACCAGCGGGCGCGGCCACCGTCGAGGCGCAGGCCGTGGACCATCCTGTCGCCCAGGAACCAGTGGTAGGTCGCCGGATCGGGCGCGACCACCGGGTTCGGACCGTTGCGCAGGTAGCGGCCGGTGAGCTCCTCGGGGATCGACCCGGTGACCTCGAGGTCGGCGATGGTCACCTCCTCGGTCACCGGGCGAAGTTGCCTGCCAGGTACGGATTGCTCACGTTGGGACCTCCCCGAGCGGACGTCAGCCGACCCGAGGTCCCTTGAGGATTTCGGGTCGATCGACCCAACGTAGCCAGCCGGCGTCATCCTGGCCCGGATCCGGGTCATCACCACCATGACCGCGTCGATGCAGCACCGCAGCCGGATCCGCGACGTTCCCGCGGCGAGCGGACCGTCCACGTACCGCTCGGCGCGGTCCGTATCCTGAGCACCGATCCCCGTCGACCGGACCGGCCCGTGTCGGACCAGCTCGACTCGATCGGCGACTGGTGCCGGTCGGTGCTCGGCGGGACCGCGTGTGGGCCAGCGTCGACGGACCGCACACGATCCCCGAGGCCCCTGGACGGCTCCGATGCACGAGCATCCGGCGACGGTCCTGGAAGGAGCGGACGGCACCGAGTGGACGGTCCTGCGGATCGGTTCGGCCAGCCTGACGCTGCACGTCGTCGCCCACCGCGTCGGCCCACCCGCTCCTCGCTCCTGGCCGAGCTGGCCGCTCAGCGCCTGGAGCGGACCCTGACGTGGTCCGACGCCCTGATCGACGCTCAGGCCGCGGCCGAAATCGATCCGCTCACGGGTCTGGGGAACCGGCGGGTCGCGGATCGGATCATCGCCACCGTGCCGGTCGGGGGTGGACTGATCGTGTTGGATCTCGACGACTTCAAGGAGACCAACGATCGGTGCGGTCACGCTGCGGGCGACGCGTTCCTGCGGTACTTCGCCCAGTTCCTGGTCTCCTTCACCCGGTCCGATGACCGCGTCGCCCGTCTGGGCGGCGACGAGTTCGTCATCGGCATCACCGACACCGGCGACGCCGGCAGGCTGAGCCGCCGACTCGTCACGGAGTGGAACCGACGGGGCGGAGGAACCGTGTCCGCGGGGAGCGCTGTCCGGGCTCCCGACGACTCGCCCCACGACGTGTTTCGAGCGGGCCGACGCCGAGCTCTACCGCATCAAGCGAAGCGGCTGACGCGCCAGGACCTCGACGCCTGAGTCAGGGCCGCCCGAGCCTCGACCCGGCGTCGCCCCCGGTGCGCGCCCCCGACCCACTGTCGACGGTCCCGCTCACCTGAGGTCAGCCACCCAGGCCAGCGCGCCGACGAACCGCCGCCCGGACCATGTGTCACCACGACCAGGGTCAGGTTCATCCAAGTCGCAGGTCCGAGCTCGAACAGGTCGGCGTCGATACCGAACGTGTTCGCCGCGACGCCCGACGGACGAACCCCTCCTGCTGACACGGTGCTGTTGGCGACGTCACCCTCGGGGTTCGCCGCGTCCGACATCACCCTCGGGCCTCCGGCCTCGGAGACCACGGCGACGGAGTCCGGCCCGAACCCGGTATCGCCGTCCCACTGCACCGCCAGCAACTGGTCGACCGCGGCCAGACCCTCGACGAGGGGCAGATCGACGTCCTCGGCGCTCAGGCCGGTCGCGATCGTGGCGATGCGATCGGGCAGCCCCGCCCGCTCGAGCACCACCACCAGCGACCACCCACCCCAGGAACCGGGGCCGGTCCGGGCCGTGACCCCGCCGACGGTGACCGGTCCGCCGACGACCAGCCCGGTGACGTCCGCCGACGCCTGATGCGCGCCGTCGGGTCCGGTCAGCAGCTCCGTGGCCCGGACCGGCATGGACGTCCCTCCGGCGCTCAGCACCGTGGCCGACAGCTGCGGCGCGGTCGCGCGGCGGCGGGGGCGGCGCCGCCCCAGATGAGCCAGGCCGAACGGATCCGGGCCCCGCCGGCACGTCGAGCGGCGCGGTCGACGAACCCCGGCCGTCGCCGTCGGTACGGAACATGACCATGTTCCACAGGTCGTTCGAGTCGGTCCCCCGACCACCCTCCGCCTCCGCCAGCCGCAGCCGTCGAGGGCGGCGGGGCAGGACAGGACGGTGTTCCCGGTGGCGACGAGCTCGAACGGACCGATGCCCGACCAGCGCGTCCCCGAGAAGCTCCGTCCTGATGTCCACGACGACCGCCGAACCGCGCTGCGCCCCCCGGCGGCCACCTCCACCGTCACAGCGTCGACGCCGGGAGCGACCGGACCGACGTCGACGGAGACCGACCCAGCCCCCGGCGGAACCCCGAGCTCGCCCGCAGTCCGCTGTCGAGGCGCCACCGGAGCACGACGGACTCGCCGTCGAGGACCCGTCGGTCGAGACGCACCGCGATCGGCACTCGACCGACCTCGCGCGTCCACCGGTCCGACCCGAGCGACTGACGACGGGCCGATCGCGGCCTCCGATGCCGCGGCGACGGTGGGACGCGCGCCAGGCCGATCGGCGGACCCCCGGATCCGGGGTCGGGACCGGGGCCGTCGTCGACGGCGCTGCGGTGGTCGTCGACTCGGACGGGACGGGAGCCGGAGCCACCGACGACGGCACGGGGAGGATCGGTGAGGTTCGACGGTGGACGGGACCGACCGCAGGGCTGCGACCGGCACCTGTCGGGGAGGTGCGGTCAGCGCCACCGCGGCCGCGATCGCCGCTGCGGCCGCTCCGATCCCCACGCCCACGCCCGCCGGGGAACGGAGAACGTGGACCGCCCTGCGCGCCGCGGACGCACCGACCCAGCCGGTGACACCCACCCCGACCCCCGCCGCCGGCAGCCACGAGGGCGCGTCGCGCAGCGCAGCGACCGCGGCAGCCGGCACCAGGAGCCCGGCGATCGACAGCATGATCGTGGAGTTCATCTCGCGTGCGTCGGCGACGAGGGCAGCGCACCGATCGCAGTGCTCGACGTGGCGATCGACCCGGGATCGCGACCGACCGGACGCCCGGCCCCGGACGTACGCTCCGATGTCTCGACGGACCGCTCGACACTCCGGCGGGTCGGTGTCGGTCGCGGAGGCCACCAGATAGCTCTGGCGCAGCCCCTCCCGCGCCCGGTACGTGAGCGCGGCGACCGCGTTCGGGCGGAGTCCCAGGATCACGGCCACCTCGCTGGCCGGGCGTTGCTCGACGTCGACCAGCCACAGGACCGTCCGCCAGCGCTCGGGCAGGGCGGCGAACGCGGCACCGACGCTGCTGCGCTCGAGGTCCGCCAGCAGCGTGGTGGCCGGGTCGTCAGGGTCGACCGCCTCGATCTCCTCGCTCGGCAGGGTCCGCTGCGCCCCGCGTCGCAGGTCCGACGCACCGGAGCGCACCGCGACCACCAGGTAGCTGCGGAAGTCCTCGGTCGGACCCCGCCCGTTGCGGATCGCACGGTTCACCCGTTCGAACGCGTCCTCGACGACGTCGTCGACGTCCGCTCCTGCGGGGACCAGGCGGGCCGCCACCGCAGATGCGGCGCCGCGGTGGCGCCGGTAGAGCTCGGCGACGGCCGCCTCGCGCCGTTCGGAGTCCTCCTCGCGGACCCAGTCGAGCAGCTCGGAGTCGGGTCGGGTCGACCCGTCGACGGTCCGACGGCGCCCGGCACGATCGGAGGACCTGGGATCGCGCCCGTCGACGTTGATCTCCACTCGACAGTTCTCCCTGTGCGTTCCCGATCATCGCCACCGGAGCGCGCCCGGACGGACAGACGACGTCCGCCCCAGTACAGACTCACGATTCCCCCGTCGATGACGCAAGACGACGACGAGATCCCGAGGAGACCCGGCCGGCCTGGTCCACCCCGGGTTCACGGACCGGTACGGTTCGGGCCATGTTCGTCCTCGTCCACGGGGCCTGGCAGGGGGCCTGGTGCTGGAGCCGCCTCCAGGTCTCCCTCCGGGGCCTCGGTGCGCTCAGCATCGCCGTCGACCTCCCGGGCCACGGCGAGGACCGCACACCGATCGCGGGGTTGACCCTTTCCGACTACGCCGACCGGGTGATCCAGGTCCTCGACGGCATCGACGAGCCGGTCACCCTGGTGGGCCACAGCCTGGGAGGCGCCACCATCAGCACCGTCGCCGAACGACGTCCCGAGCGCATCGCCGGGCTCGTCTACCTCTGCGCACTCCTGCAACCGTCGGGCGCCACCCCCGCCGACCTCCACCGCCACGATCCCGACAGCGCGCTGGTCGCAGCGATCGAGATGGCTCCCGACGGCTCCGCGACCTCGATCCGCCCCGACGCGGCGGCCGAGCTGTTCTACGGCGACTGCCGACCCGAGGACGTCCGGACGGCCATCGAGCGCCTGGTCCCCGAACCGATCGGCCCGGCGATGTCCACCATCGACACCAGCGCCGAGCGCTGGGGTTCGGTGCCGCGGGCGTACGTGCGATGCGATCGGGACCGGGCCATCGTCCCCGCCGAACAGGATCGGATGATCGCGGAGGTCGGCGTGGACGTGGTGGTGGAGATGGCGTCGTCGCACTCGCCGTTCCTGTCCCAGCCCGACGCGTTGGCCGCCGCGCTGGTCGAGATCCGCGACGGGACGGCATGACCGCCGGCCCGCCACCGACCCCGCACGGCGGGACGGGCGAGGCGGACGGGACCGATGGAACGGACGATGCGGTCGCTGCGACCCGCACCGACCTGATCGGCAGCGACGGCCTCAGGCTGGCGGCGGACGTGGCGGGGCCCGACGACGGCCCGACCGTCGTGCTGCTCCACGGAGGCGGCCAGACCCGACACTCCTGGGCCGGCACCTGGCGCTACCTCGCCGATCACGGCTGGCGGGCCTGGACGGTGGACCTGCGCGGCCACGGCGACAGCGAGTGGTCCGGCGACGGCGACTACCAGCTCCAGGCCTTCGCCGCCGACACGACCGCGGTCGCCGGTGCGGTCACCGCCGCGACCGGACGACCTCCGGTGCTGGTCGGAGCGTCGCTCGGCGGCCTGTCGGCCCTGGTCGCCGTCGCCGAGGCGGACCCGCAGGACGGCCTGGCCCGGGCGTTGGTCCTCGTCGACGTCGCCCACCGTCTGGAGTCGGCGGGCACCGACCGGATCGGCGCGTTCATGATCGGCAACCTCGACGGGTTCGCGTCGCTCGACGAGGCGGCCGACGCGATCGCGGCGTACAACCCTCACCGTCCCCGCCCCACCAACCTCGACGGCCTGGCCAAGAACCTGCGCCAGGGGCCCGACGGTCGGTGGCGCTGGCACTGGGATCCGCGGTTCGTGTCCGGCAAGTTCGGGGCTGCTGACGAGACCCGGGCCACGATCGTCGGCCCCGACCTCCTGGAACGGTCCGCGGACGCGCTCCGCGTCCCGACCCTGCTGGTCAGGGGTCGCTCCAGCGACCTCCTGAGCGAGGAGGGAGCGCGGGACTTCCTCGCCCGGGTGCCGCACGCCGAGTTCGCGGACGTGGCCGGAGCCGGGCACATGGTGGTCGGCGACCGCAACGAGGTGTTCAACAGCGCGGTGCTGGAGTTCCTCGACCGCCACCGCGGTTGACCCTCGGTCCACCGCGACCCCCGCCGGGTGCTCAGGAAACCTTCAGGTGGCCGGAGCCGCCGCCGATAGCGCAGTGATGTCGCTCGGATCGTCCGACACCGACCTGGCCGATCTCGACGGGCCCGAAGATCTCGTGCGTCGCCTGCTCGAGGTGGCCCGCACGCGCACCGAGATGGACATGGTGTGGGTGTCGCGCATCAACGGCGACGTCCTGTCGCTGGCCATCGTCAGCGGAGCCCTCGGCGACAGCACCATCCTCGAAGGCTCGACGATCCCGCTGAAGGACTCCTTCTGCGCCCAGGTCATCGGTGGTCGGATCGCCAGCTGGGTCCCCGACGTCCGGGCGCTCCCCGAGACCCGGGACCTGCCGATGGCGGCGCAGTTGGGCATCCGTGCGTTCGTGAGCGTGCCGATCAAGGCGGCGACCGGCAGCGTCATCGGCATGCTGACCGCGGTGTCCACGGACCCCCGCGACGTCGACGAGCGGACCCGCGACTTCCTCCAGATGCTGGCCGACTCCGCCAGCGACCTGCTCCGCGACGTCCCGATCGACGGCGACGACCGACGCCGGCTCCGCGACCGGATCGGACGCGTGATCGACCACGACCTCCTCACGATCGCGTTCCAGCCGATCGTCGACCTGGAGCACCGTCGTGTCGCGGGCTACGAGGCGCTGTCACGGTTCCCCGGAGAGCCGGCCCGCCCGGACCAGTGGTTCGCGGACGCGGCCGCGGTCGGCCTCGGCGTGGCCCTCGAGCTGCACGCCGCCCGCACCGCCGTCTCCGCGCTGACGAACCTGCCGCCGGACACCTACCTGAGCATCAACCTGTCGCCCGCGGCACTCGTGTCGGTCGAACCGTCGGAGCTGATGCCGACCGATCCGACCCGGCTCGTCCTGGAGCTGACCGAGCACGCCCGCGTCGGCGACTACGAGCAGCTGCGTCACGCCCTGGACCGCTTCCGGGGCGCTGGCGTGCGCATCGCCGTCGACGATGCCGGTGCGGGCTTCGCCAGCTTCCGCCACATCCTCGAGCTCGAGCCCGACATCGTGAAGGTCGACCTGGCCATCAGCCAGGGGATCCACCGCGACCCGGCCCGTCAGGCTCTCGTCGGCGGCATCAGCGAGCTCGCCCGTCACTCGGGTGCGACCCTGGTCGCCGAAGGGGTGGAGGAGCCTGCCGACCTCGACCGCCTCGCCACCCTCGGGGTCTCGATCTTCCAGGGCTACCTGTTCGGGCGTCCGGCTCCGCTGCCGTCGAACGGTCTGCCCGAGGCGGCGATCCCGGCCCACACCATCGGCACGCCCGCTCACCGGTCCCGACGGGTGATGGAGTCCCGGTTCGAGACCGCGGTCCTCAGCGCCGCGGTGCCGACCGCGATCGTCGACCTCGACGGGACCATGCGCTCGGTCAGCGACCGCTTCGCGGCCTTCCTCGGACGGACGACCGCCGAGATGACCGGCCGCCGCTTCCAGGAGCTCACCCACCCCGAGGACCTCGACGCCGACGTCGAGCACCTGCGGGCCTGCCTCGAGGGTCGAGCCGACGGCTACCGGATGACCAAGCGGTACCTGCGTCCGGACGGATCGCCGGTCTCCGCCGACCTCATCGCGACGGTCGTCCGCGACCGCGACGGGGCGCCGCTGTACTTCGTGTCGCACGTCCTCCCGCTCTGAGCGTTCAACCGATGACGGCGCTGAACGCGTCGATCGTCGACGGCGGGGCGAAGTCGGCGAACCAGACGTGGACCCGCTCCACTCCCCGACCGGCGAGCTCGTCCATGTGGCCGGCGACTTCGTCTGCGGTGCCGAGGACCACCCGAGACTCGAGGCCCCCGGTGCCGTAGCGACGGGCCACCATCTCGGCCACCGCACCCCGGTCGGCACCGTCTCCGAGCAGGGCGACCATCACCTGGACCGACACGCGTGCGTCACCGGCGGCGGGTCGCAGCTGCTCCAGACGGTCGACCCGGTGCACAGGCAGGTTCCACCAGGTGGCGTGGCGGCGCACCAGCTCCATGGTCCGCCGGCCGCTGCCGCCGATCGTCAACGGGATCGGACCGGTGGGGGGCGGCTGCTGTCGAGCGTCCGTCAGGGTGAAGTGCTCACCCCGGAAGGTGACCGCCTCCCCGCTCCAGAGCGCCTCGAGGATCGCCAGCGTCTCGGCCAGGCGCCCCACCCGCGCCGACGGCTCCGCCGAACCGACCCCGAAGGCGACGAGCTCCTCGGGGACCGACCCCCAACCGAGGCCCAGCTCGAACCGTCCTCCGGACGCGTGGTCGAGCGAGGTCACCTGACGGGCCAGCACCGCCGGATGGCGCAGGGAGTCGCACAGCACCAGGTGCCCGACCCGCAGCGTCGAGGTCCGGGCCAGGACCCAGCCGGCCACCTGCATCGCCTCCCACATGGGGGCCTCGACCGCCAGGGGCGGGGCGAGGTGGTCCATGAACGCGACCCCCTCGAACCCGGCCGCTTCGGCGGCCAGGGCGCGCTCCACGATCTGGTCGTGGGTCATGCGCATCTGCGGCAGGAACAGGTGGTAGCGCATCGATCGGTTTCCTCCGATCAGGAGCCTGGATCAGGACACGAGCCTGGATCAGGACACGACTGCTCCGCCGTCGCAAGTGATGACCTCACCGACGGTGTAGGCCCCGGCCCGCGAGCACAGGAAGATGGTCAGCCCGGCGATGTCCTCGGGACTGCCGACCCGACCGCGGGGCGTCATCGCGCCGACCGCCTCCCAGTCGGTGCCGTCCACGTCGCCGCCGGTGCCGACGCCGGTGCTGAGCATCCACGTCGGGAACGGCCCGGGGGCGATGGCGTTGACCAGCACGTGTCGCTTGACGAGCTTTGCCGCCATCTGACGGGTGAGGGCGTGCACGGCGGCCTTGGACGGGCCGTAGGAGTGGGTGTCGAACACCGGCGTGCGGATGCCGTCGATCGAGCCGATGTTCACCACCCGCGACGGGTCCTCGGCGCTCGCTCGGGCCTCGAGGAGGGGCAGGAGCCGCTGGGTGAGGAAGAACACGCCCTTGACGTTGGTGTCGAACACCTTGTCCCAGCCCTTCTCGGGGAACTCCTCGAGCGGCGCGCCCCACGACACGCCTGCGTTGTTGACCAGGATGTCGACGTGGTCTGTGTGCTCTCGCACCGCGGCGACCAGGGCGTCCACGCCGGCCAGGTCCGACACGTCCGCCGGCAGAGGGATGCAGGTCCCGCCGTAGGTCTCCGCCAGCCGGGCCGCAGTCGCGTTGCACACCTCGGCCTTGCGTGAGCTGATGAGCACGGTGGCGCCGTTGGTCAGCAGGCCGGCCGCGACCATCTCGCCGATGCCGCGGGAGCCGCCGGTGACGACGGCGACCTTGCCCTCGACGGAGAACAGCGAGTTGAGCGTCAGGTCGGTCATCGTGGGAGCTCCCGGAGTCGTCGACGGAACGACCCACGGTGGGCCGTTCCGAGGACCGGGAGCGTACGCCCCGCGCGCCGGACGACGCGTCGGGTCCGCGGTTTGCAAGACTCGACCCCGTCGTCGGTTCCCGGCGACCCCGACCCACGGAGTTCACTGCGATGGATGCACTCACCGTCGGCGTACCGACCGAGGTCAAGGCCGAGGAGCACCGGGTGGCGATCACCCCCGACGGCGTCCGCGAGCTGCTGCACGCCGGGGCCGCCGTTCTGGTCCAGTCCGGTGCCGGGGCCGACTCGTCGATCCCCGACGACGACTACCGCCGGGCCGGCGCCACGATCGTGACCGACGCCGCCGAGGTGTGGGAGCGCGCGGACCTGGTCTGCAAGGTCAAGGAGCCGCTCGAGTCCGAGTTCGTCCACTTCCGCGACGGCCTGGTCCTGTTCACCTACCTCCACCTTGCCGCGTACCCCGCTGTGGCCGACGCCCTGCTCGACGCCGGCGTCACCGGCATCGCGTACGAGACCGTGCAGCTGCCCGACGGGTCGCTCCCCCTCCTCGCCCCCATGAGCGAGGTCGCCGGCCGGATGAGCGTCCAGATCGGCGCCCACTTCCTGGAGCGCCACAACGGGGGCCGAGGGGTGCTCCTGGGAGGGGCCCCCGGCGTGCGGCCCGCTCGCGTGGTGGTTCTCGGCGCGGGCAACGTCGGGTGGAACGCGGCGTGGATGGCCGCCGGGCTCGAGGCCGAGGTCGACCTGCTCGACAAGAGCATCGACCGCCTGCGTCACGTCGACCAGATCCAGATGGGCCGCATCACGACCCTCAGCTCCAACCGGGGCGCCGTCGAACGCTGCGTCGCGGAGGCCGACCTGGTGATCGGGGCGGTCCTGGTCCCGGGCGGCCGCGCCCCGGTCGTCGTGTCGGCGGACATGGTCCGGTCGATGCGCCCCGGCGCTGTGGTCATCGACATCGCCATCGACCAGGGCGGCTGCGTCGAGACCAGCCACGAGACCACCCACGCCGCTCCGACGTTCCTGGTCCACGACGTCGTGCACTACGCGGTGGGCAACATGCCCGGGGCGGTCCCGCACACCTCTACCCACGCGCTGACCAACGCGACGCTCCCCTACCTCACCGAGCTCGCCCGTCGGGGGGCCCGGGACGCGGCGCGACGGGATCCGGCCCTGGCCTGCGGGGTGAACACGCTCGGCGGGCACGTGGTGAACCCCACCGTCGCCGACGCCCTCGGACGTTCGGCGACCCCGCTCGACGATCTGCTCAGCCCGCGGTGATCCCGTTGTCGACGCTGATGACCGCACCGTGCATGTTCGGCACCTCGTCGGAGGCGACGAACGCGAACAGCCGGGCCAACTCGTCGGCTTCGGCCATTCCCCGGAAGCCCATGTAGGGCTTCATGAGCTCGACGTCGACGCCGTCGGCGATCTCGAAGTTGTGCAGCAGCGGGGTGTTGACCGCCGCGGGTGCGATGGCGTTGACCCGCAGGTCGGTCCGGACGAACTCCATGGCCAGCGAGCGCGTGAGCTGGATCACCGCCCCCTTCGACATGCAGTAGGCGACCGTGTACGCCTGGCCCATCAGCCCGGCGTTCGAGGCCAGGTTCACGATGTTGCCGCCGGTCTCGAGCAGATGTGGCACGGCGGCCTGGCACATGAAGAAGCAGGCGTCGGTGTTGATCGCCATGATGCGGCGGTACTGCTCGACGGTCACGTCAGCCAGGTGGCTCGACGCCGCGATGCCCGCGATGTTGCCCAGCACGTCGAGCCGGCCGGCCCGATCCACGCACTCGGCCACCGCGCCGGCGCACGCTGACGGCTCCGACAGGTCGGCACGGTGGGTGAGCACCGCTCCGGGTCCGGACACCTCGTCGGCCAGGGCGGCCAGGCCGTCGGCTGAGATGTCGACCGCGAACACCGTCGCGCCTTCATCGACCAGACGACCTGCCACAGCCCGACCGATGCCGGAACCGGCCCCGGTGATCAGCGCGACCTTGCCGACGAAGCGTTCGGTGCTCATGTGCTCTCCCTGTGGTGCGGACGCCCGACCGCCGATCGGTCCGGAGCGATCACTGCCGGGTGGCGTCGACGGCCGACGCCGGGGCCGGGCCGGAACCGTACCGCTCCCCCGCCCGGCGACCGATCACCGCGTCGGGTCAGGTTCCCCGCCGGATCACCGCGGCGACCGCGAAGACCAGGAAGACGACCACCGACACTCCGACGCCGACCCACCCCAGCACGATCGCCCGCGCCACGGTGCGCTCGCCGCCCAGAGCCCCGTCGGACTTCCGGATCCGCTCCCGCGACAGGTAGGCGATCGCCAGTGCGGTGAGCGAGACGGGGAAGCACCCCAGGAGTCCGATCACCGACAGCAGCAGGGCGACCGGCGCGACGTCGTCCTCGGGTGGTCCCGACCTGTCGTCGCGCATCGGCCCAGCTTGCCCGACCCGGGCCCCCGCCACGATTCCGGGGATACTCGAAACAGCGGTGGGAGCCGGACCCGGTGAGAGATGTCACGTCGCCGGACCCTCCCCTCCGCGGCGCCGACCGGGCAGGATCTCCGGATCCGGACACGGCGGCCCGATCGCCGGGCCCGTCCAACGAGGAGGAACGGTGACCCACCCCCATTCCCGGACGTCGCGACGCCGAGCGTTGGGCGTGGCCGCCGCGGTGCTCGTCGCCTCCATGCTGATCGCCGCATGCGGCGGGTCCTCGGAGTCGGGCAACGGCGGCGGCTCCGGCGACGCGGCTGCCGGGACCCCGACCCCCGGCGGCACCGTGACCTACGGACTCGAGGCCGAGAACGCGGGCGGCTGGTGCCTACCAGAGGCCCAGCTTGCGATCTCGGGCATCCAGGTGGCCAGGGCCATCTACGACACCCTGACCGCGCCCGACGAGCACGCCGTGTACCAGCCGTACCTGGCCGAGTCGGTCACCCCCAACGACGACTTCACCCAGTGGACCATCGTCCTGCGCGACGGGGTGACGTTCCATGACGGATCACCTCTCGACGCGACGGTGGTCAAGAACAACGTCGACGCCTGGCGCGGCGTGTACCCCGGACGCAGCCCCCTGCTGTTCACGTTCGTGTACGAACCGATCAGCGCCGTCGACGTTGTCGACGCCGCCACGGTGAAGGTCACGACGAAGACGTCGTGGCCGTCGTTCCCGGCCTACCTGTTCAACGACGGCCGCTCCGGGATCATCGCCCAGGCCCAGCTCGACGACCCCGTGAGCTGCGACCGCAAGCTGATCGGAACCGGTCCGTTCCAGCTGGTCGAGTGGAAGCCCAACGACCACCTCACCGCCGAGCGCAACGCCAACTACTGGCAGAAGGACGCGTCCGGCAACCAGCTGCCCTACCTGGACCAGATCACCTTCCGTCCGATCACCGACCCGACGAGCCGGCTGAACGCCCTCCTCGCCGGCGAGCTGAACGCCATGCACGAGGCCGGCGCCGAGGTGCTCGACCAGATGCGCCAGGACGCCGAGCAGGGCAAGATCGCCGTCACCGCGACCACCGACTACACCGAGGTCGCCTACGAGATGTTCAACGTCTCCAAGCCGCCGTTCGACAACCGGGACGCCCGCCTGGCGGCCATCTACGCCATCGACCGCGAGCAGCTCAACGAGGTCCGGAACCTGGGGCTGACCAAGATGGCGTCCGGCCCGTTCGCACCCGGCGAGATCGGCTACCTCGAGGACACCGGCTACCCGTCCTACAGCAAGAAGAAGGCCAAGGAGCACCTCGACGCCTACACCGCCGCCACCGGCAAGCCGCTCGAGTTCACCCTGGTCGGAACCCCGGACCCGGGCACGACGAAGCTCCTCCAGTTCCTCCAGGAGCAGTGGAAGGACTCGGGGATCACCGCCAACATCCGCACCGTCGAACAGGCCGTCCTGATCAACACCGCCCTGTCCGACGACTGGAACGTGATCGACTGGCGCAACCACCCCGGCGGCAATCCCGACGCCCAGTACATCTGGTGGAAGGGCGGGTCGACGGTGAACTTCAACAAGTTCGACGACCCCGAGATGAACGCGCTCCTCGACGCGGGGCGGGCCGAACCCGACAAGGAGAAGGCCGCCGGCATCTACCAGGACATCAACCGGCGCTTCGCAACCGAGGGCTACAACCTGTGGCTCCAGTGGGTCGAGTGGAGCATCGGCACCGCGCCCGACGTCCACGGCGTGTACGGACCCGACCTTCCCGACGGCGGCAAGCCGTTCACCGGCCTGGCGACCGGCCACCCCGTGCTGGGGCTCTGGGTGCAGCAGTGACCTCTGACGCCGTGGCGCAGTGAGGCGAGCGCTTCACTGCGCCCGCAGGTAGTCCTCCAGGCGACCGATCCGGAACCCCTCGGCGCGCACCCGGGCGACCAGGTCGTCCAGGTCGGCGTCGAGCGTGTCGCGGTAGTGCATGAGGATGATGTCGCCGGGCTTCAACACGACGTCCTGCATGGTCAGCTTCCCGACGTTGGTCGACCCCGTCCACAGCACCACCGCGGCGTAACCGCACTCCGCGGCAACCCGTCGGACCGCGTCGGATGAGTTGCCGTAGGGCGGGCGGAACAGGGTGGGCCGCGCCCCGAACAACGCCGTGAAGGTCATCACCGGTTCGCAGATCTCGCGCCGCATCCGCTCCGCACCGACCGTCCGGAGGTTGGGATGGCTGATCGTGTGCGTCTGGATGGTCCCGCCGCGCTCGACCATCGACTTCCAGTAGGCCGGATCGGCCTTGGCCATCGGCTGGGTCAGGAACGATGTGAACGGGACGCCCAGCCGGGCCAGGTGGTCCGGATAGGACGGGTTGCGGATGTTGCCGTCGTCGATGGTGATGAACACGACGCGGTCGGTGGTGTCGACCCGCCTGACCAGCGGCGCCATCCCGTCGGCGTCCACCGACGGGGGGACCACGGTCGGAGGAGGCGCCAGCAGGTCGTTCGGCGGGTTCGTGGTGGTCGTCGTGGGCGCAGACGTCGACGACCCGATCGACGTCGTCGACGAATCGGAGGGCGGTGGGTCACCGCCCCGGGCGTCGTGACCGCCGGGCCGGACTCGGCCGGCGAGGATCACCGTCACCGTCGCCGCGACGACCAGGGCGACCACGCCGGCCAGGATCGCCCACCGACGGCGGGACGCTCGCCGCGGGACCGGGGTGTGGCGAGGACGGACCACCCTGGGCGCATCCGGATCCCCGGAGTCCGGGGCGGGGTCCGGTCCGGGCGGATCGTCCGACACGGCCGCCGAAGCTAGTGGGTCGAAGGACCCGAAGTTCTCAGCCCACGGCGGGTCACGACCGATGTCTGACGCACGGAACGATCCGCGCCGCCATGACCGACACCACCCCCGCTCCCCTCCACCCGATCCCGGGCGATCTGTCCTCCGACGACCCGCGTCTGATGATGCTGCTCGACGCGTCGGTCGATGCGCTGATGGTGATGGACGACTCGGCCCGGGTGGTGTGGATCAGCCCGAGCACCGAGCAGATGTTGGGGCGGACGCTGGCTGACCTGCGGGGATCCAACGCACTCGATCTGGTCCATCCCGACGATCTGCAGGAGGCGGCGGTCCTGCTCGGCCGCATGGTGGACGACGGCGTCGACGACGACCCACCCGCCATCGTCCGGCTGATCACCGGTGACGGGTCCGAGGTGTGGGCCGAGATCAAGGGATCGGACCTGCGCGACGTGCCCGGCATCGACGGCGTCGTCCTCTCAGCACGAGACATCTCCTATCGATTCGCCCTCGAGGAGGCCCTGCAGCAGTCACAACGACGGTTCGAAGCGCTGATCCACAACAGCAACGACGCCATCGTGTTGCTCGATGCGGACCTCCAGCTCACCTACGTGGGGCCGTCGATCGAGCGGTTGACCGGCTTCCCTCCCCGGGCCATGGTCGGCCTCGACGTCTCCGACGTGGTCCTCGAGCCGGGCCGAACCGACCTGCTGGAGGCGCTCGACCTGGTGACGACGGATCCCGACCGCGTGGAGTCGCTGCGGGTCCGGACCCGACACCGCGACGGCTCCGACCGTTGGTTCGGCGTACGGGTGTCGAACAAGCTGGGCGATCCGGCGATCTCGGGCATCATCGCCAACCTCCGCGACGTCACCGACGTGGTCGCTGCCGAGGCCGAAGCCGCCCGCCTCACCGAGATCTTCGACCTCACCGACGACCTGGTCGTGGTCGTCGACGGCGACCAGACCCTCCGCTACATGAACCCGGCGTGTGCCCGCTTCTCCGGGATCGACCCGGCCCACATCCCGCTCGGCCGGACGTGGGATGGGCCTCGGCTCGCGGACACCCAGCCGGGCTCGTGCCCGCTCGGCAACGGAGAGCGGCGCTGGACCGTCGAATCAACTCTGACGCGTCACGACGGCGTCGAGGTCCCGTTCTCTGTGCAGGTCATCGCCCACCAGGACCCCGACGGTCGAACGTCGCGATACTCGGCTGTTGCTCACGACATCAGCGAGAGCAAGGATCTGGCGGCCTCGCTCGAACGACAGGCCCGCCACGACCCGCTCACCGGCCTTCCCAACCGCAGCATGCTCGAGGACAGGATGCGTCAGCTCCGCGACTGCTGCGGTCCCGGCTGTCCGGTGGCGCTGCTGTTCATCGACCTCGACAACTTCAAGGTCATCAACGACAGCCTCGGCCACGACTTCGGCGACCGGCTGCTCCAGGCCGTCGCGCAGCGCCTGCGCAGCGTCGTGCGTCCGGGTGACACCGTCGCCCGCTTCGGCGGCGACGAGTTCGTCATCCTCTGCGACGGCCTCACCGGCGTCGAGGCCGCCGAGAACGTCGCCCGCCGGATCACCGAGTCGATGCTCGACCCGATCGTCGTCGACAGGAGCCCGGTGCACGTCAGCGTGTCGATCGGCATCGCCGAGGAGCGAGGCGATCTGCCCGACGCCGATCCGATCGCCCTGATCCGCGACGCCGACACCGCGATGTACCGGGCCAAGGCCGATGGCCGGGGCCGCGTCGCGGTGTTCGACGACGAGCTTCGCACCCGTGCCGTCGAGCGCCAGCAGATCGAGTCCGCCCTGCGCCAGGCCCCTTTCGACGGGTCCCTCGTCCTGCACTACCAGCCGCAGGTCGACCTGCTCTCGGGCCGCCTGCTCGGCGTCGAGGCGCTGGTCCGCTGGCGCCACGACGGTCAGCTCCTGGGCCCCGGTGAGTTCATCGGCATCGCCGAGGAGACCGACCTCATCGTCCCGCTGGGCGCCGCGGTCCTCGAGACGGCGTGCCGGGACCTGGCGGCCTGGCAGCGGATGGCGGGCTGGGAGCACCTCGGCGTGTCGGTCAACGTGTCGGTGCGTCAGCTCCAGCAGCCGGGCTTCGTCGACCTGGTCGACGACGTGCTCCGACGGACGGGACTCACCCCGGGCACCCTCACCCTGGAGATCACCGAGTCGGTCCTGCTCGACGACGCCGCTCTGGCTGAGCTGCACATGGACCACCTGAAGTCCATGGGCGTGGTCGTCGCCATCGACGACTTCGGGACGGGCTACTCGTCGTTGACCTACCTGGCCCGACTCCCGGTGGGGATCGTGAAGCTGGACCGGGCGTTTCTCGAGCCGATCGGCTCCGACCTCGACCGCAGCGACCTGGTCGCCGGGATCCTCGACCTGGTGACGACCATGGGGATGGACTGCATGGCCGAGGGCATCGAGTCCGAGGACCAGTACCTGCTCCTGGCGGGACTGGGGTGCGGGATGGGCCAGGGGTACCACATCGCCCGACCGATGCCGGCCGAGGACTTCGTCGCCCGACTCGGGCTGCTCGACCCGCACGACAGCTGGCCCCGCGGCGCGGTTCCCGCCACCACCTGACCCGCGCGGCTGTCGGCGCCGCCCACCGAACTTGTAGCCCACACGCCACCACAGCGACCCCCGGCTACAACATCGCCGCCGCCCACCGAACTTGTAGCCCACACGCCACCACAGCGACCGCCAGCTACGACATCGGCGGGTCAGGCCGAGACGTAGTCGGCCAGGTGCTGACCGGTGAGCGTCGAGCGCGCCGCCACCAGATCCGCCGGGGTCCCCTCGAAGACCACCCGACCGCCGTCGTGGCCGGCACCGGGGCCGAGGTCGATGATCCAGTCCGCGTGTGCCATGACCGCCTGGTGGTGCTCGATGACGATGACCGACCGCCCCGCATCGACCAGGCGGTCGAGCAATCCGAGCAGCTGCTCGACGTCGGCCAGGTGCAGTCCCGTGGTCGGCTCGTCGAGGACGAAGATCCCGCCCTTCTCGCCCAGATGCGTGGCGAGCTTGAGGCGTTGGCGTTCACCCCCCGACAGCGTGGTCAGCGGCTGGCCGATCGTGAGATAGCCGAGCCCGACGTCGTGCAGCCGCTCCAGGATCCGCTGCGCGGCGGGGGTGCGGGCGTCGCCGTCGGCGAAGAACTCCAGGGCGTCGTCGACCGACATGGCCAGCACCTGCGCGATGTTCCGACCGGCCAGGAAGTACTCGAGCACCGACGCGTCGAACCGCTTGCCGTCGCAGTCCTCGCAGGTCGTGGCGACCGACGCCATGACCCCCAGGTCGGTGTACACCACACCCGCACCGTTGCAGGTCGGACAGGCCCCCTCGGAGTTGGCGCTGAACAACGCGGGCTTGACCCCGTTGGCCTTGGCGAACGCCTTGCGGATCGGCTCGAGCAGACCCGTGTAGGTGGCCGGGTTGCTGCGACGGGACCCCTTGATGGCGGACTGGTCGACGGTCACCACACCGTCACGGCCCGAGACCGATCCGTCGATGAGCGAGCTCTTGCCGGAGCCGGCGACGCCGGTCACCACGACCAGGACCCCGAGCGGGACGTCGACGTCGACGTCGACGAGGTTGTGGGTGTCCGCACCGCGGATCTCCAGCACCCCGGTGAAGCTGCGAACGTCCTCCTTGATCACGGCGCGGTCGTCGAGGTGCCGGCCGGTCACGGTGCCGCTCGACCGCAGCCCCGCGACATCTCCCTCGAAGCAGATCGTGCCACCCGACGATCCGGCACCCGGGCCGAGGTCGACCACGTGATCGGCGATCTCGATCACCTCCGGCTTGTGCTCCACCACCAGCACGGTGTTGCCCTTGTCGCGCAACCGTCGCAGCAGCTCGTTCATGCGGTCGATGTCGTGGGGGTGCAGACCGGCGGTCGGCTCGTCGAACACGTAGGTGACGTCGGTCAGCGACGAGCCGAGATGGCGGATCATCCGGGTGCGCTGCGACTCGCCGCCCGACAGCGTCGCGGCCGGTCGATTGAGGCTGAGGTAGCCGAGTCCGATCTCGACGAACGAGTCCATCGTCTCGGCCAACGATGCGAGCAGCGGCGCGACCGACGGCTCGTCGAGCGAGCGGATCCACTCGGCCAGGTCGGTGATCTGCAGGTCGCACGCCTCGGCGATGCTCATTCCGGCGACTTTGCTCGACCGGGCCGCCTCGCCCAGGCGGGTTCCGTCGCAGTCCGGGCAGGTCCCGAAGGTGATCGCCCTCTCGACGAAGGCTCGGATGTGGGGCTGCATCGACTCGGGGTCCTTGGACAGCATGGACTTCTGGATGCGGGGGATGAGGCCCTCGTAGGTGACGTTCACGCCCTCGACCTTGATCCGGGTCGGCTCCTTGTAGAGCAGGGCCTGGAGCTCCTTCTTGGTGAAGCGGCCGATCGGCTTGTCGGGGTCGAAGAACCCGCAGCCACGGAAGATCCGCCCGTACCAGCCGTCGACGCTGTAGTTGGGGACGGTGAGAGCGCCGTCGTTGATCGACTTGGAGTCGTCGTAGAGCGCGCTCAGGTCGAAGTCGCTGACCTGACCGCGACCTTCGCAACGGGGGCACATGCCGCCCAGGCGGGTGAAGCTGCGCTTCTCCCGGGTGGTGGCGCCGCCCTTCTGCACCGTCACCGCGCCGGCGCCGCTGATGGTGGCCACGTTGAACGAGAACGCGCTCGGCGGACCGACGTGCGGCTCGCCGAGCCGGCTCCACAGGATCCGCAGCATGGCGTGGGCGTCGGTGGCGGTGCCGACGGTGGAGCGGACGTCGCCACCCATGCGCTCCTGGTCGACGAGGATCGCGGTGGTCAGCCCGTCGAGCACGTCGACGTCGGGTCGGGCCATCGACGGCATGAACCCCTGGACGAACGTGCTGTAGGTCTCGTTGATCAGCCGTTGGGACTCGGCCGCGATCGTGCCGAACACGAGCGAGCTCTTGCCGGACCCCGACACGCCGGTGAACACCGTCAGGCGACGCTTGGGGATCTCGACGGAGACGTCGCGCAGGTTGTTGACCCGGGCTCCCGTGACGCGGATCGTGTCGTGGGTGTCCGCCGGATGTCCTGTCGGGCTCACATCGACTCCTCGTCGGTGGCGACGGGTCGTTCCCATGCCGCCGACGCACGCTACGACGCGGCCCGCCGCACCGACTTCTCGGATCCTGACCGTCGCGTCGGGCCCGGGATGGACGAAACGGCCAGCTACTCTCTCCCGATGCACTCGGGGGCGAGCTCACGGTTTCTCATCGGCGTCGCGGCGGTCCTGGCCACGGCCGGCCTGCTGGCCGGCTGCAGCGGGTCCGACGACGAGGGCGGATCGGGTTCCGACGGTGGCCGACCGTCGAGCACCGTCGTCGCCTCCGACGCGGACGTGGTGCTGGCCGTCGACGGCGACGATGCGGTCGCGCACGTCGACGACCGCTTCCAGTCCTACAACATCGAGATGGTCGAGGTGACCGGCGGCGAGTTCTGGAAGCCGTACGACTCGGGACCGGGCAAGGTCACCCGACCACCGATCGACCTCACCTCCGAGCGTCTGCGCAACCTGGCCCGCGGGCTCGGTCCGGCCTACATCCGGGTCAGCGGGTCGTGGGCCAACACCACGTACTTCGATCCCGAGGGGACCTCGGGCGGGGTCGCCCCCGAGGGCTTCGGCGGGGTGCTGACCGGCGATCAGTGGAAGGGCGTCGGCGACTTCGCCCGGGCGGTCGACGGCGAGGTGGTCACCTCGTTCGCCTCCGGCACGGGTGTGCGCGACGCGGCCGGGGTGTGGCAGCCCGACCAGGCCCGCTCGCTGCTCGAGTTCAGCAAGGCCAACGACGTGCCCGTCGTCGCCGCCGAGCTCGTCAACGAGCCGAGCATCCCTCTCGGCGTGCCCGCCGGCTACGACGCCGCCGCGTTCGGACGGGACTTCACGACGTTCAAGGAGATGGTCGACGACGTCATGCCGGATCTGCGGATCGTCGGCCCCGGAGCGGTGGAGGACGTGACGCCGATCATCCTGAAGGGCCCGGCGATACCCGCGGAGGACATGTTCAAGGCCGCCGACGGCGACTTCGACGTGGTCAGCTACCACTTCTACCCGAAGGTGTCGGAGCGCTGCGGGTCGAAGGAGGGACCCGAGGTGGCTCTCACCCAGGAGTTCCTGTCGAGGATCGAGACCGACAAGGACTTCTACGAGGGCCTGCGTGACCAGTACCAGCCCGACGCCCCCATGTGGGTCACCGAGATCGCCCAGGCCGCGTGCGGCGGGGACCGCTGGGCGTCGACCTACCGCGACGTGATCCGCTACGTCGACAGCAACGGCCGTCTGGCCACCGGCGACGGCGACGCCATGTTCCACAACACGCTGGCCGCCAGCGACTACGCCCTGCTGGACGAGGACGGCCTGGTCCCCCGCCCGAACTACTGGGCCGCTGTGCTGTGGCACCGCCTGATGGGACCGGCCGTCCTCGACGTCACGCACCACCCGGCGCCGGACCTGTCGGTGTACGCCCACTGCACGCCCGGTGCCGAGGACCCGAGCGTCACCTACGCGGTGGTGAACTCCTCGGAGACCGAGACCCGCACCGTCGCCACCGGTTCCGGATCCGCCGAGGTGTACCTGCTGACCAGCGACTCGCTCGACTCCGGGTCGATCTCGCTCAACGGCACGGTCCTCGCCGCGGCCGACGACGGCACCCTGCCCCCGATGGAGGCCGAGAAGGCGACCGGATCGGTCGAGGTCCCCCCGGCGAGCGTCGCCTTCGTGGTCGAGCCGACCGACGTCCGGGCCTGCTCCCGATGACCGGGGACGACCTGCGCCAGATCGGTCGTCCCGAACTGCTGCCGTTCGCCGGCACCGAGGACTTCTCCGCGACCGACATGCGCTGAGCGATCAGCGCGTCAGCGGACGATCCAGTTGGGTCGCTCACCCGAGGCGAAGCGCTCCTGACCCGCCTTGAACGCGGCGGCGTCGGAGCCGATGCGGGTGAACAGGTTGGCCAGGTCGATCGCCTGCGAGCGAGACGTGTCGAACGCGGTCCACAGCGCCCGCAGCGTCCCCTGGACCACCAGCGGCGGCGAGTCGGCGATGATCTGCGCCACCGCGAGCGCCCGCTCCATCAGGTCGTCGCGGGCGACCACCTCGGTGACCAGCCCGATCTCGCGGGCCCGCTCGGCGCCGACGCGCTCGTGGACCCCCATCAGCGACATGCGCATGACCTCGGGGAACGGCATCTTCGACAGCATCTGGATCGGCTCGAACGCCGCGGTCATCCCGTAGGTGACGTGCGGGTCGAAGAAGGTGGCGTCGTCGGAGGAGATGATGAACTCGGTCTCGCCCAGCATGTAGAACGCCCCGCCGCACGCCATCCCCTGCACGGCGCCGATGACCGGCTTCCACAGGTCACAGCTCTTGGGGCCGACGTCGCGGCCGGGATCGTCGTACATCCACGGCGTCGGGTAGCCGGGGTACACGCCGTCGGCCATGGCCTCGTTGTTGTCGTCGGAGACGGCCTCGGCGCGGTCGATGCCGGTGCAGAACGAGTGGCCCGCCCCCGACAGGACGATGCAGTTGACCTCGTCGTCGTAGCGGAACGACGTCCACACGTCGCGCAGCTCGTCGCGCATTGTCTGGCTGATGGCGTTGCGGACCTCGGGCCGGTTCAGCGTCACCGACGCCACCCCGTCGCTCTTGGTCACGATCAGCGTCTCGTAGTCGGCCATCCGGCGAGAGTAGTGGCCCGCTCGGGGCCACCACTCCCCCGCCCCGGACCCTCAGAGCTGGTTGACCCGCAGCAGGTTGCCGGCCGGGTCACGCACGGCGAAGTCACGGATCCCGTAGGGCTGGTCGGTCGGCTCCTGGACGACCTCGACCCCCGCCGCGGCGAGCTCGTCGAACGTGCCGTCGAGGTCCCGGCTGGCCAGGGTCAGGATCGCGAAGGTTCCCTTGGCCATCATCTCGGTCACCGCCCGGCGTTCGTCGTCGGTGATGCCCGGGTCGACCGCCGGCGGAGTCAGCACCAGCGACACGTCCTGTCCGGGGACACCGAGCGTGAGCCAGCGCATGGTCCCGCCTCCGACGTCGTTGCGCACCTCGAAGCCGAGGGTGTCGCGGTAGAAGGCGAGAGAGGCCTCCGGATCGGTGTGGGGAAGGAAGGCGTTGTGAATGGCGATGTCCATGGGAGCCAACCTACGGACCGGCGGGACCGGCGGCTTCTCGATTCCTGATCGGTCTGCTCACCTGACGTGAGATGCACGGCGGCACCCCCTCGTCGGACTCGGCCCGGCGGCGGTACTCGCTCGGCGACATGCCCACCAGCTCGCGGAACCGGGTGCTGAACGTGCCGAGAGAGGAGCACCCGACCGCGAAGCAGGCGTCGGTGACGGTGGTGTCGCCGCGGCGCAACAGCGCCATGGCCCGCTCGATGCGTCGGGTCATCAGATACGAGTACGGCGACTCCCCGAACGCGCGCTTGAACTCCCGGCTGAGATGCCCGGCGGACATGTGCGCACCCCGGGCGAGAGCCTCCACGTCCAGCGGCTGGGCGTACTCGCGGTCGATGCGGTCCCGGACCCGCCGCAGCCAGACGAGGTCGTCGAGGTTGCGGGAGCCGTCGGTCACGGGAGCCATCCGAGCACGTCCGTGCCCGACCCGGCGAGATCAGTCGTCGAGGTGTCCGAACGCGCCCGACTCGAAGTCCTGGATCGCCTCCATGATCTGGGTGCGGGTGTTCATGACGAACGGTCCGTAGGCGACGACGGGTTCGTCGATCCGGGTGCCGTTGAGCAGGAGCAGTCGAGCGGGTTCGGCCGCGTCCACGGTCAGGTCGGTGCCGTCGTCGTCGAGCACGACCAGGTCGCGGTGGTTGGCCGCGGTCCCGTTGACGGTGACGGAACCGTCGAGCACCAGCAGGGCGACGGTCTCGTCGCTGGGGAACGACAACTGCAGCGGAGCGGCACCGGTCAGCTGCAGGTCCCACAGGTTGATGGGCGTCACCGTCTCGGCGGGGCCGACGTGGTCGCCGTAGCGCCCGGCGACGACCCTGACGATCCCGGCGCCGTCGGGCAGGTCGCTGCGACCGATCTGCTCCGCGGTCAGGCCCTGGTAGCGGGGCGGGTCCATCTTGTGTGCGGCCGGGAGGTTGACCCACAGCTGCACCATGTGGAACCGACCGCCGCGTCGGGCCCACTCGGCCTCGTGGTACTCCTTGTGCAGGACGCCCGACGCGGCGGTCATCCACTGCACGTCACCGGGGTGGATGACCCCGCCGGCGCCGGTGCTGTCGTGGTGGGCCACGCTGCCCTCGAACGCGAGGGTGACCGTCTCGAACCCCCGGTGCGGGTGCACGCCCACGCCGCCGGGGTGCTCGGTCGGCTCGAAGTCGAAGGGCGCGGCGTAGTCGAGCAGCAAGAACGGGCTGATCCGCAGGCCCAGGTCCGCGGCCGAGGGGAACAGGTTGGTGACCCGGAACCCGTCGCCGACCCAGTGGAAGTGCTCACCGCGGACCACCCGGTGCACCGACCGCAGGCTCTGTGGGTCGCTCATGTGCGGCGCGTCGTTCGCTGGCCGCGTCGCGTGGTCAGACAGGGTTGCGTTGTCAGAGAGCGTGTCGTTGACGGACATGGTGACCTCCGGTCTCGGCACCCTCGGTGCGCACCATCTCCAACACTACTTGATGTATCAAGTATTCCCGGGGTCGCGTCCGATGAACGCCATCAGGCGGGTCGGCGCATCGGCGTCGGCGGGCACCTCGACCTTCGGGCCGTACTGGCCGCTGGCACGCAGCACCTCGTCCAGGGGCAGCATCTGCTGCAGGTAGGTCTCGCACCGCTCGGGATCCAGCCCGTGGTCCTGACCGGTGGCCCGGGCCAGGTCCCAGGTGTGCATGAACACGTCTGCGGTGAAGAACTGCGACACCGCCCTCGGCAGCGGCACCTCGCCGATGTGAGGGTTCACCAGGACCGCCGACTCCGTCGCCGGATCCTCGAGCAGGCCGAGGACCGCCGCGTCGAGGTGGTGCCACGCGGCGACGGGGTCCTGCTGAACCGACGGGCCGGCGGGGAGCTCGATCTCGGCCCCGGCCCGGAGGAACGCCGGGACCCAGTCGACCAGGTGGCCGACCACGTCGCGGGCGGTCCACTCGGGCACCGGCGACCGACGGTCCCAGTCGGCCGGATCGGCGACGCCGTCGACCACCTCCGAGAACCGCGCCGCGGTGAGCCGGTACTCGTCGATCGGAGCGAGGTCGACGCCGCCGCTCACGACACGGCTCCTCCGGCGAGGAGGGCGTCGAGCTTGGCGTAGCCCTGGTCGACGCCCTCCTCCATCCCCGACGCCAGCCAGGCGTCGCGGCCCTCGAAGCTGTCGACGAGGGACTGGGCGTGCAGACGCGTCCAGCCGTCGCCGAGGTCCTCGAAGCTCAACGTCTCGAGCGAGACGTCGTCGGGCATGCCCTCGAAGGTGAAGGTCTGCACGATGCGGTCGTCGGTGACCTGGTGGAAGCAACCCCGGAACCCGTACTCCTCGCCGTCCCGGGCGGCGACGTAGCGCCACGACCCGCCGTCGCGAACGTCCCACTCGAGGATCCGGGTGTCCATGCCGTCGGGACCCACCCAGCGGGCGAACAGATCGGGGTCGGTGTGGGCCCGCATCAGCTGTGCCGGGGTGGCGGCGAAGTCGCGGGTGATCCGGATGATCGGCACGTCCGGGTCGGCCTCGATCGTCGCGTCGGCGATACGGGTGGTGGTGGTGATCGGAGTGGTCATGATGCTCGTTCCCCTTGCTGGTCGGGTCCGGTCTTTCGGTCGGGCCCCGTCTTTCGGTCAATTCCGATGCCCGGTCGGGCGTCGGTCGGTTCGTCGTCCTGCATCTCGGCGAGGACGGCGTCGAGGCGCTGGAAGCGCTCCTCGGCCTGTCGGCGGTAGCGCTCGATCCACTTGGTCATCAGGTCGAACACATCGGCCTCGAGGTGGACGGGTCGTCGGTGTGCCTCACCGCGCCGGGAGACGAGGCCCGCGTCCTCGAGCACCCGCAGGTGCTTGGACACGGCCTGCTTGGACACGTCGAACGGCGCGGCCAGCTCCATCACGGTGGCGTCGCCGACCGCGAGGCGGGCGACGATCTCGCGTCGGGTCGGATCGGCCAGGGCCGAGAACACCCGCGACAGATCGTCGCTCACGAGCGGTGCCGATCGCGTGTCAACCTCATGGTTGACATCTTCGAGGACGCCCACGCCCCTTGTCAACCACCCAGTTGACGCTCCGACCGTTTGTAGTGCGAGATCCAGGCGTTCGCCTGGATCTCGCACTACAGAACATGGGGGCCGTTGAGGTTTTGTCTAGCTCTTGGTAGAAAAACGGCACCCACGTTGACTGGAGGCCGACGATGCCTGTCCCCGTACCCCCCGGCTACGACCTGACCGACCCCGACATCTACGCCAACGCCGTGCCGCTGGCCGAGTACGCCTGGCTCCGACGCTCCGCTCCGGTCTTCTGGAACGCGCAGACCGTGGAGGAGTCCAGCTTCGACGACGGTGGGCTCTGGGTCGTCTCCCGCCACGCGGACGTCAAGGCCATCTCGTGCGCGCGCAGCGGCTGGTCGAGCGAGGAGAACACCGCCATCGTCAAGTTCGACGGCAAGACCGTCGGCTACCAGGAGCGCCACATCCAGAAGGGCATGCTCCTCAACATGGACGAACCCCGCCACACCCGGGTGCGCGGCGTGGTGTCGCGCGGGGTGTTCACCCCCCGGGGCGTCGCCCGCATCGAGGGGATGCTCCAGGAGATGGCGACCCAGATCGTGCTGTCGGCACGGGACAAGGGCACCGGCGACTTCGTCGACGACATCGCGTGCGAGCTCCCCCTGCAGGCCATCGCCGAGCTCGTCGGCTTCCCCCAGGAGGACCGCCGCAAGATCTTCGACTGGTCCAACGAGATGATGGCCTACGACGATCCCGACTTCGACGTCGACCCGGCCCAGGCCGCAGCCGAGATCCTCGGGTATGCGGCCGAGATGGGCGAGGACCGCAAGCGCAACCCCCGGGAGGACATCGTCACGCGGCTCGTCGCCGCCGCCGACGAGGAGGTCGTCTCCTCCGAGGAGTTCGCGTTCTTCGTGCTGCTGCTGGCGGTGGCCGGCAACGAGACCACCCGCAACGCGATCAGCCACGGCATGCAGGCGTTCTTCGACAACCCGGAGCAGTGGGAGCGCTACAAGGCCGAGCGCCCGTCGACCACGGCGGACGAGGTCGTGCGCTGGGGGACGCCGGTGCAGATGTTCCAGCGCACCGCCACCGAGGACACCGAGGTGGGCGGACAGGCCATCGCCGCGGGTCAGCGGGTCGGCCTGCTGTACGGGTCGGCGAACTACGACGAGACGGTCTTCGACGAGCCGAACCGGTTCGACATCTTCCGCGACCCGAACCCGCACGTCGGGTTCGGCGGGGGCGGCGTGCACTTCTGCCCGGGCTCGCACCTGGCCAAGCTCGAGATCGACCTGATGTTCAACGCGATCGCCGACAACATCCCCGACATCGCGCCCGCCGGCCCCCAGCGCCGGCTCCGCTCGGGTTGGCTGAACGGGATCAAGGAGATGCCGGTTGCCTATCGCTGACGCGAGCCGCGACCGCCCACGACCCGATGACACCGTCGCGGAGCGACGCGATGACACCGTCGCGGAGCGACCCGACGACACCGCCGCGGAACGACCCGACACCCGGGCGGCCGAGATCCTGCTCGAGCGCTGGCCGTCGGCCCGGCCCTTCGTGGTCGTCGGAGCGGCCGCCGTCGCGGCCGGCGGCGCGGTCGCGGCGGTGACCCGTCCGACGGGGTTCGAGCTCGGACCCTGGCTCGCCGCGTTCCTGGTGCTGGTGGGCGGGGTGGCCCAGATCGCCCTCGGCGCCGGGCAGGCGTGGGTCGCCGACCGGCTCCCCGACACCGGGACGGTCCGGGCCGAGCTGACCATCTGGAACATCGGCCTGGCGGCGACCATGGCAGGGAGCCTGCTCCCGGCCCCGCTGCTCACGGCCCTCGGCGCAGTGGCCGTGCTGATCGCGCTGGCTCTGTTCCTGTCCGCGACGCGGCCCCACCACGACGCGGCCGAGCCCGTGGCGCCCCGATGGGCCCGGATCCTCTATCCGCTCGGCATCGTCGTGGTGCTCATCAGCACGCCGATCGGCCTGGTCCTGTCCTGGACCCGCCACGGCTGACCGCGAGCATCCCGTCCCGCATCATCCTCGAGCCCTTCGGATCGGGCCCGATCAGGAGCTCAGGACGCGGGACGTTGCAGCGTCAGCCGACCGCTCCCCGCCGATCCGCCGGTGCCGTCCTGTTCGGGAGCACCGACGCGGATCCGCAGGCAGCACTCGGCCCGCGCCGGATCCCGGGCGACGAGCTCCTCGACGTGCACGTCGGTGCCCTCGACCAGGCCCTCGGCGATACCGAGGTGCAGGGAGCAGACGGTGTCGCGGGCGTCGATCGCCGTGGTGGCGAAGGGGCAGTTGTGCAGAACCATGTCGACACCGCCGTCGACCTCGCGGATCTCGGGATCGAACCCCTGGCGGGCCATGGCCACGCCGATGTCGGCCACGACGTCGCCCGACGGCGTGGCCACCCGCAGTCGATCCGCGGCGCGCCGGCCGACTTCCTCGGGGGTCTGACCGGTCGTGATGATCTCCGCCAGCAGGTGGCTGAGCTGCTCGTATGGTCCGTTGTTGCCCCACTGGTCCTTGGCGACCGGGTTGATCACGTACTCGAACGGCGGACGTCCGCGACCCACCGGAGGAGCCTTGCGCTCGACCACCAGGTCAGCATCGACCAGCCGGGCCAGGTGCTGTCGGATCGCGTTGTGGTTCAGCGCGAACCGGTCGGTCAGCTCGCTCACCCCCAGAGCGCGGTCCGACTCGGAGATGAGCGAGAAGATGGCGTGCCGGGTCGGGTCCCCCAGCGCCCGGGCCTGCTGTTGGAGTGTGGTCATGGCTGCTCCCGGTGGCCGGCTCTCGGACCGAACGGCACAACTTCTAGCCTAGACTAGAGAAAAGAAAGCACGACGTGAAGGAGCCTGCGAGCAGGACGCCGCCATCACGACGGAAGCCGGAGGCTCGCAGACGTAGAGTCGGAGGTGACCCCATGGACGTCGAACTCGAGCGCATCTACGACGCCGGCCCCCGCACCGGTCCGAGACACCGCGTGCTCGTCGACCGCCTGTGGCCCCGAGGGATCTCCAAGGCGAAGGCTGACCTCGACGAGTGGCTCAAGGACGTGGCGCCGAGCACCGAGCTGCGCCGCTGGTACGGCCACGACGTCGATCTCTTCGACGAGTTCCGCCGCCGCTACCGAGACGAGCTCGGTCGACCGCCGGCCGCCGACGCGCTGGCGGCGCTCGCAGAGACCGCCGAGGGCGACGGCGTCCTGCTGCTCACCGCCACCCGCGACGTCGAGCACTCGGGCGCCATCGTGTTGGAGCAGGTCCTGACCGGTCTGCGCGGCGCGCGCTGACACCGGAGGTCACGATGCCCGCCGAGACCCACCAGTTCATCGAGGACCTCGACGTCGACAAGGTCCTGGAGCTGCTCGTCATCCTGGTCGGAGTCGACGCCGAGCCAACCGACGATCCCGGCGGGATCGACCTGGGGCCGCTCGGGCTCGACGACGACGGCGCCGTCCTCCACCTCTGGGATGCGGTGGCCGAGGAGTACGGCGAGCGCTCGGTCGGAGAGCTCGATCTGGACGACGAGCCACCGGCCACCCTCGGCGAGTTGGCCGAGCTGTTCCACCTGGCGTTGCGGGGCGACCCGGAGCCCGGGCCGCCCCACGACGGGGGCGCTGCGCCCCGTCAGCAACGGTGAGTCCGGAGGAATCGCCCGAACCCTCCGGCGACGACGCCGGCCCCACGGGCGCCCGCGCCCGGACCGCCGCCCGATCCGCCACCCGATCCGGTCGCGATCGACCCGATCCCGCCGACCGGGTCCGGCGATCCCACGCCCAGACCCGCACCACGATCAGGTTCGCCCTGGCCTTCTTCGCTGCGGCCGCGCTGGCCGCGGCGTGGGACCACGGACGCTGGCTCCCGCTGCACCTCTTCCTGGTCGGCGGCGTCGTCCTGGCGATCAGCGGGGTGTCGCTGATGCTGACCGTGACCTGGTCGGCCGCGCCGGCCCCACCCGACCGCTGGGTGACGATCCAGCGCACACTGATCATCGTCGGCGCCGCCGGTGTCGGCATCGGCCGCACGGCGGACGTTCCCGCGGCGGTCGCGGTGACGGGAACTGCGTTCCTCCTCGGGCTGCTCGCACTGGCCGGGCTCCTGGCGTGGACGATCCGACGGGGACCCAAGCGGCGCTTCGATGCCGCGGTCGCCGCCTACCTGGCTGCCGTGGCCGCCGGCGTCGTCGGCGTGGGCCTGGGCGTGACCATGGCCCTGGACTCCCCCACCCTCCCGCTGCGGTCGGCGCACGCGACCGCAAACCTGCTCGGCCTGGTGGGCCTGACCATCGGCGGCACCCTGCCCTTCTTCGCCGCGACCGTCGGACGGTCCAAGATGGCTCGCCACACCACCCCCCGACGGCTGGCAGTCACCCTGGCCTGGCAGGTGGCCATGGTGGCCGCTGCGGTCATCTCGCTGGCCCTCGACGTGGCGACCGTCCCGTCTGTCGCCCTCGTCGGCTACGCCGTCGGGATCCTGGTCATCCTCGCCTGGATGCCCCGGCCGACCCGGCGCCAGTGGACCTGGGCCGGCCCGAGGCTGGTGGCGCTGTGGCTGGGCGGGTTCTGGTGGTGCGCCGCGGTCGTCGCCACCGCGGTCGACGCCGCCACCGGCACCGCGGTGCTCGACGGCCGCTGGCTCGTCATCATGGTGCTCGCCGGGTACGGGCAGATCGCCTGGGGGTCGCTGGCATACCTGCTGCCGATGCTGCGCGGCGGCGGGCCCGACCAGCTCAGCGACGGCTTCGCCACCACCCGATCCTGGCCCGGCCTGGTCGCGATCAACGTGGCCGGCGTCGCCGTGGCCGTCGCGGTGACCCCGGTCGCGGTGGCCGCGGTCGCCGTGTGGCTGCTCGACGCCGCGGTGCGAGCCGCCCGGGTCGGCACCAGCCGGGCCGAACGGCAAGCCACCGAACCGTCCAGCACCGGACCATCCACCACCGAGACATCCAGCATCAGGCCATCCACCGAGGAGTGACATGGGCACCTACCTGCTTCCCGCCGAGCCGATCACGTCGATCGACCAGTACCTCGCGACCGACGTCGGCGGCGCGGGCGTCGAGGCCGCCATGCGACTCGGACCCGCCGCCACGATCGACGCCATCACCGAATCGGGCCTGCGGGGCCGCGGCGGCGGAGGCTTCCCGACCGGCCGCAAGTGGGCGGGGATCGCCGCCCAGACCGGGTCGCGCCGCTACCTGGTCGTCAACGGCGCCGAGGGCGAGCCGGGGACGTTCAAGGACCGGGCGCTTCTCCGCGCCAACCCGTACCAGGTGGTCGAGGGGCTGATCGTCGCCGCGTTCGCGGTGGGGGCCGTCGAGGCCTACGTCGGCATCAAGGGGTCCTTCGAGCGGGAGATCGAGGCGTTCACACGGGCCGTGCAGGAGTTCCAGACCGCCGGGATCTGCACCGACTGCACCGTCAACATCGTCGCCGGTCCCGACGAGTACCTCTTCGGCGAAGAGAAGGCGATGCTCGAGGTGATCGAGGGCAAGCCCCCGCTACCGCGGTGGTTCCCGCCCTACGAGCACGGGCTGTTCGCCGCGTCCCCCCAGGAGGGCTGGGAGGCCGGCCCCCACGGGCCCGACCGACGCACCGACGAACCAAACCCCACGCTGGTCAACAACATCGAGACCCTGGCGAACGTGGCGCCGATCCTGGTCCACGGCACCGACTGGTTCCGTTCGATGGGCACCGCGGAGTCGCCCGGCAACGTGATCGTCACCGTCGTCGGCGACGTCATCGCCCCCGACGTCGGCGAGATCGAGCTCGGCACCCCGCTGGGCGCGACGATCGACGCCGTCGGCAGCGGCGTCGCGCAGGGTCGATCGGTCAAGGCGGTGTTCTCCGGGGTGGCCAACCCCGTCGTCACCGGAGCCCAGCTGGACACGCCGGTCAGCTACGAGGGCTTCGCCGCGATCGGCAGCGGCATGGGCTCCGCCGGCTTCGTCGTTTACGACGACACCGCCTGCATGGTCGACACAGCGTACCAGCTGTCACGGTTCCTCGCCATCGAGTCCTGCGGGCAGTGCCCACCGTGCAAGCTCGGTTCCGGAGAGATCACCACGCACCTCGAGCGCATCCAGACCGGGGTCGGCACCGACGACGACATCGCCCGGATCGGCGGCTGGCTGGAGCGGGTCACCGACGGCAGCCGATGCTTCCTGGCCACCGAGGAGCAGCGGCTCGTCTCCAGCGTGCTGCGGGCGTTCCCCGAGGAGTTCGCCGCCCACATCGAACAGCGGTCCTGCCCGCAGGAGCGACCCCGGCCGATGCCCAAGCTGGTCGACCTCGCCGACGGTCGCGCCACCTACGACGAGACGTTCTGGCGCAAGCGCCCTGACTGGACCTACGAACCCGAGTGACCCGGCCCCCACGGCGGGGAGCCGGACCCACGCCGCCGATCAGGTCCCGACGAGCTCGACCGGTTCGCCGATCAGCTGCTGGGAGTGCACCCGGGCCACGTTCGCGGCCAACTCCAGCGCGCCGTCCGCGGTCGGCCCGACCCACCCCGTCTGGACGGTCTCGCGGAACAGTCCGAGCCACCGCAGGAAGTGGGCGGGGGTGAACGGAACCTGCTGGTGGACCAGCGCATGGGCTCGGAACGGGTTCCCGGCGTATCCTGGGACTCCGAGCAGGACCCGACACCAGAACGCCGTCAGCTTGGGAAGGTGCTCGGACCAGTCCACTCGGGCCACATCGTTGAACAAGGGGCCGAGCAGATCGTCCTGGGCCACATCGGCGTAGAAGCGACGGACCATCTCGGCGATCTCCTCGGGAGAGTCCAGATCCCGGGTCGGTTCCGGTCGTGGCGCGTCTCGCATGGCGGGTTCCCTTCTCGGACGATTGTCACTGTTTTCTCTAGCCGAGACTAGATATATTATCTCCCACGAACGAGGAGGCCACATGACCGACGTGATCGACGGTCTGGTCGAACGTGAATATGCGTTCGGCTTCGAGAGCGACATCGAGACCGAGCGCGCCCCCAAGGGCCTCAACGAGGACGTCATCCGACTGATCTCGGCCAAGAAGGACGAGCCCGAGTGGCTCCTCGAGTGGCGCCTGGCCGCCTACCGGCACTTCATCACCATGGTCGAACCGGACTGGGCCAAGGTCCAGCACCCGCCGATCGACTACCAGGACATGTACTACTGGGCCGCCCCCAAGCCCAAGGGACCCGCGCCCAAGAGCCTGGACGAGGTCGACCCCGAGATCCGCGCCACCTTCGACAAGCTCGGGATCTCCCTCGCCGAACAGGAGCGCCTCACCGGCGTCGCCGTCGACGCCATCATCGACTCGGTGTCGGTCGCCACCACCTTCAAGGCCAAGCTCGCCGAGGTCGGTGTCATCTTCTGCTCGTTCTCCGAGGCGGTGCGCGAGCACCCGGACCTGGTGCGCAAGTACCTCGGAACCGTGGTGCCGCCACGGGACAACTTCTTCGCCGCGCTCAACTCGGCGGTGTTCACCGACGGCTCGTTCTGCTTCATCCCCGCCGGCGTCACCTGCCCCATGGAGCTCTCGACGTACTTCCGGATCAACGCCAAGGAGACCGGCCAGTTCGAGCGCACGCTCATCATCGCCGAGGAGGGCGCGAGCGTCAGCTACCTCGAGGGCTGCACCGCCCCCATGCGCGACGAGAACCAGCTGCACGCCGCGGTGGTCGAGCTGATCGCCCTCGACGACTCGTCGATCAAGTACTCGACGGTCCAGAACTGGTACCCCGGCGACGCCGAGGGTCGGGGCGGCATCTACAACTTCGTCACCAAGCGGGCCCGCGCCGGCGCCCGGGCCAAGGTCTCCTGGACCCAGGTCGAGACCGGCTCGGCCATCACCTGGAAGTACCCGAGCGTAATCCTCCAGGGCGACGACTCCGTCGGCGAGTTCTACTCGGTGGCGGTCACCACCAACCTCCAGCAGGCCGACACCGGCACCAAGATGATCCACATCGGCCGCAACACGTCGAGCACGATCGTCTCCAAGGGCATCTCGGCCGGTCGGGCCCAGAACACCTACCGCGGCCAGGTCAAGATGCTGCGCTCGGCCCAGGGCGCCCGGAACCACACACGCTGCGACTCGCTGCTGATCGGATCCGACTGCGGCGCCCACACCTTCCCCTACGTGGAGGTCAAGAACGACACGGCGTCGGTCGAGCACGAGGCGTCGACGTCCAAGATCAGCGAGGACCAGCTCTTCTACTGCCGCCAGCGCGGCCTGAACGAAGAGGACGCCACCTCGATGATCGTCAACGGCTTCTGCCGGGAGGTCTTCGACGAGCTCCCCATGGAGTACGCCGTGGAAGCCCAGGCGCTCATGCGCCTCACCCTGGAAGGAGCGGTCGGCTGATGCTGTCCATCTCTGAGCTCACCGCCGTCGTCGACGGCAAGCGGATCCTCGACGGACTGGACCTGGAGATCGCCGCGGGCGAGGTCCACGCCATCATGGGCCCCAACGGCGCCGGCAAGAGCACCCTGTCCAACGTGCTCGCCGGCCGCGACGGATACGAGGTCACCGGACGCGTCACCCTCGACGGCGTCGACCTGCTCGGCCTCGAGCCCGAGCAGCGCGCCGCGGCCGGGTTGTTCCTCGCCTTCCAGTACCCGACCGAGATCCCCGGCGTCGGCAACATGTACTTCCTGCGCACCGCCCTCAACGCCGTGCGCCGCGAGCGCGGCGAACCCGAGATCTCCGCGGTCGAGTTCCTGACCCTGGCCAAGGAGAACATGGCCCGCCTCGAGATGGACCCGGCCTTCCTCAGCCGCTCGGTCAACGAGGGCTTCTCGGGCGGCGAGCGCAAGCGCAACGAGATCCTCCAGATGTCGCTGCTGCAGCCCCGCCTGGCCATCCTCGACGAGATCGACTCCGGTCTCGACATCGACGCGCTGCGCATCGTCGCCAACGGCGTGGAGAGCCTCCGCAGCCCCGACCGGGCCATGCTGATCATCACCCACTACCCGCGCCTGCTCGAGTACGTCCGCCCCGACCACGTCCACGTGCTCACCGACGGCCGCATCACCCGCTCCGGCGACCACACCCTCGCTCTCGAGCTGGAGGAGCACGGCTACGCGCCGTTGACCGGGAGCGCCCGGTGACCTCCGACGCCGCGCTGCTCGAGCGGCTGGCTCCCACCGCGGGCGTCGGAGCCCGGGCCGAGCGGGGCCGGGCGTTCTTCGACGCCCACGGCCTGCCCGACCCCAAGGCCGAGGCGTGGCGCTACACACCGGTCACCGAGATCCGCGCCGCGCTGGAGCACGCCGTTCCCGCGCCGTGCGGGTCGACCTCGTCGACCGTCGCCGACCGTCCGCTGATCGACGCCCTCGCCGGCTCCCACGGAGGTCCGCGCCTGGTGTTCGTCGACGGGCTCTTCTCCGCCGAGTTGTCCGACGTGGAGGCAACGCCCGGGGGTCTGTGGATCGGCGACGCCGAGGCCCTCCGACCCCGGCGCGCGCCCGGCGCCCCCGCCCCTCAGGACGAGCCCGCCGATGGCTTCCACGCCCTCAACTGGGCTGCGGGCTCCGACGTCGCCGCGGTCCTGGTCGATGCCGACACCCACCTCGACGTGCCGGTCCACGTGGTGCACCTGTCCACGGCCGGCTCCACCACCTCCGCCGGCCCCGACGCCACCGCTGGCGCCGACGCCACCGTGACGCACCCTCGGACGGTGGTCCGCGTCGGTGCCGGATCGACCGCAGCGGTGATCGAGTCGTTCGTCGGAACGGGCGGCCCGTCGATCACGAACTCCTCGACGCGGGTCGTCGCCGCGGAGGGCGCCACGGTGACCTACCACCGCGTGATGTCCGAACCCGCCGAGGCCATCCACGTCGGTCGGACCGGCATCGAACAAGCCGCACACTCCCGGGTGGCCGCCACCTCGGTCATCACCGACGGCCGCATCGTCCGCAACGCCGTCGACGTGGTCCTGGGCGGCGACGGTGCCCGATCCGACCTCTCCGGCCTCTACCTGCCCACCGACCACCAGCGTCACGACAACGTCGTCACCGTCGACCACGTGGCGTCGCACGGCACCAGCACCCAGCGCTTCAAGGGCATCGTCGACGACCACGGTCGGGGCTCGTTCAGCGGTCACGTCATCGTGCGCCACGGCACCGTCGGCACCGACGCCGCCCAGTCCAACCCGAACCTGGTGCTCACCCCCACCGCCCAGGCCGACACCCGACCCTGGCTCGAGATCTTCGCCGACGACGTCCGCTGCACCCACGGCGCCACCGTCGGCCGACTCGATGACGACGCCCTGTTCTACCTGCGGAGTCGGGGCATCCCGACCGCCCAGGCCCGGGCCATGCTGATCGCCGCGTTCGCGGCCGAGGTCGTCGACTCCGTCACGCCCGAATCGCTCCGCGATCACCTGAGCACCTGGCTGCACACCCGTACCGTGGAGGTCTCGTCGTGACCCAGGGTTGGAACCCGGTCCGCCTGTCGCGCGACTGCATGGCCACCACGGTCCCGGCCGGCCAGATGGTGCTGCTGTCCGAGGGCGGCGAGGTGGAGGTCGTCCAACAGCTCGGCGGCAGCATCACCGTGCGCACCGAGATGGGATCGCTGCTTCGACTCGACGGCGACGACGCCGACGCCCTCGGCATCGAGCTGGCGGTCGACGACCGCGGCCTCGACCCCGAGGCCCCCTTCGAGATGAAGTACGTGTACGACGCGCTCAGCTCGGTCTACGACCCCGAGATCCCCGTCGACATCGTCGAGCTCGGTCTGGTCTACCGCTGCGAGGAGACCGTCGGCCTGCTCGACACCCGGCGCATCGAGATCGACATGTCGATGACGGCGCCGGGCTGCGGCATGGGCGACGTGCTGCGCGACGACGCGGCTCGAGCGGTGATGGCGGTGCCGGGCGTCGACGACGTCGAGGTCAACATCGTGTGGGACCCGCCGTGGACCATCGACCGCATGTCCGACGCCGCCCGCCTGCAGCTCGGGATGCTCTAGGCGGGCGGTCAGCCGGTCACGAGCACCAGGGCGAGGGCGACGACGAACACCACTTCGACCGGAACCGCCGTTCGGGTGTAGCGCTCACGCCATGCCCCGTCGACCGTCGCGCCGACGATGCGCGTCACCAGGATCGCGGTGGCGATGACCAGCACACCGAGCAGGGCCTCACGTCCGAGCTGGCGGAACCCCAGGTATGCAACGAACCCGCCCAGCCCCAGGGCAAGCGCGCCGTAGTAGCAGCGAACCTCGGTGCGACCGGCCGGACCGTCTGGTCGGATGTCGTAGAACCCGACGGCCGACGGACGGATCAGAAAGGTCAATCCGGTGACTGCGAAGTAGCCGACCACCAAGACGACCGCGACATCGATCAGCTTCACCGCACCATCCTGGTCGACCGGACCGGAACGACGGCGCTCTCGCTCATGTCTCCGACGGCACCGTCAGCCGTCGAACGCGTCGACCAGGTCCGCCAGGTGGGTGCGGAACCGGCGCAGCTCGTCACGGTGCAGCACCGACAGCGACCGCAGCTTGTCATCACCCTCGGGGGTCAGCTCGACGTGCTGACGCCGATGGTCCTCGGTGTCGACGGCCACCTCGACCATCCCCGACACCACCGCCCGCTGGACGAGCTCACTGGTCGAGTGCACCTTGAGCTGGAGCTGGTCGGCCAACTCGGTGATCGTCGGGCTGTCCGGGCCGGACCATCCCCGGACCGCCAGCATGAGCTGGTGCTGGTTGGGGGTGAGCCCCTCGGCCCGCGCCGCCTGCTCCGAGAAGCGCAGGAACTGCCGGAGTGCGTGGCGGAACGAAGCGAGCCGCCGGTAGTCCTCGTCGGGCAGGTCGGGCCCGCCCGGGGACGGACTCATCGCTTCTCCTCGCTCGGGGCGCGGGCCCGTTGCGACTCGATGACCGTCGACCGGTTGGTGAGCACCAGGGCGATCACCGAGGCCGCCAACGCGGTGGGTACGAGCGCCAGGCCGGCCATCTGAGCGACCACCAACGTCGACCCGAGCGGCGTCTTGGTCACCCCGACGCACAGCGCCACCGCGAGCGCCACCATGAGCACGGTCGCGTTCGTGCTCGGCACCAGGAGGTGGATCAGTTGGCCGCCGGCGATGCCGATGAAGAACAGCGGGATGATGAAGCCGCCCTTCCACCGTCCGCTGAGGGTCACGATCACACCGGCGAACTTCGCGACGATGGCGACGGCGAGCGCGCCCACGGTCAGGCCCCCCGTCACGATCGACTCGACCTGCATCTCGCCGTTGGTCAGAGCGAAGGGTGACCACCAGTAGAGGGCCCCGAGCAGCGCCCCGCCGACCGCCGGCAGGACCGCCACCGGCACCCGACTCACCGCCCAGTGCCCCAGCCGGGCCGCCGCGGCGAACAGGAGGGCACCGCCGGCACCGATGACCCCGCACGCCACACCCCAGAGCAGGTCGCCACCGGTGAGCTCTCCCACCGCCGGCAGCTGCCACACCGGCTCCAGGCCCAGCCCGGTCAGCCCGAAGTTGAGGGCGAAGCCGATCAGGGCGCCGACCAGCGCCGGAACCAGCGCCTCGTAGTACTGCAGCCCCCGCTTGTGGAGGATCTCCAGGGCGAACAACGCAGCGCCCAGCGGCGCGCCGAACAGGATGCTGAACCCGCCGGCCATGCCGGTGATGGTCAGGACCCGCATGTCGTGGGCGTCGAGGCGGAACCGACCGGCGACCCAGGTCCCGAAGGCGCCGTTGGTCTGGACCAGCGGGGCCTCGGGGCCCATCGCCCCTCCCGCACCGACGCACAGCAGGGACTGGGGGATGAGGGGGCGGATCTGACGCAGGTCCTCGGCGCCTCCGAGCACGTGGATGTTGTCGACCAGCAGCTCGACGTTGCCGCTGTCGCCCAGGAGCCGGGTGATCAGGGCGATGGCGATCCCGACGGTCACCATGATGGCCGTCTGGCCGAGAGCCGCCCGCGAGCCGGGGCCGATCCACTCGGTCACCAGTCGCAGCGCGGCCAGGTAGGCAGCGCCGATCAGCCCGCCGCCCACGCCGACGATGAGCACCGGCACGGCCAGACCGGCGCGGAGCCGTGTGCTCTCGAGGCCGTCGCGGAACGTCCAGCGGGTCCCGTGGGGCCGGGGCGAGGTCTGGGTCACGCCTCCACGATAGATCGCACTACGAACTATTCACCAGACGGTGCCGCTCGTTCCGGGCCGACCTCACCATCGGGCCGGACCAGGCCCCGCAGCAGGGCCCGGAGCGACCCCCGGAGCTCGTCACGTCCGTCGATGCCCAGCGCCACCCGACGCAGCTCGACGCCTTCGATCACCGCGGTGATGGCCGTCGCCGCGGCCTCGGGGTCGGGCAGCCTCAACGGCTCGATCGCCACGAGCAACAGGTCGTGCATGGCGTCGAGGGTCGGCGCCAGTAGATCCCTGATGTCGTCGCGGCGGGCCGAGTTGAGGAAGACCTCGAAGTGGCTGAGCAGCATGGTCAGGTCGCTGGCGGTGAACAGCTCGACCGCGGCGTCCACCAGCTCGTCGGCCGACGAGTCCGCACCGGCGAGCAGCTCCGCTGTCCGCCGGTAGTCGTCGAGGCGGCGCCGGTAGTGCTCCTCCAGCGCGGCCCGCTCGAGCTCGGCCTTGGAGCCGAAGTAGTAGCTGGTCGCCGACAGGCTCACTCCCGCCCGCTCCGCCACTGCCCGGTGCGACACGCCGGCCAGGCCCCGCTCCGCGATGAGCTCGACCACCGCGTCGAGGATCCGGTCCCGGGTCTCCTCGCTGCGGTCCTGTCGGGGACGGCGGGCCACGGCCGGACGATAGCAAGCCGCTGTTCTAGGACGATCGTCCTGTTTAATGCTACGGTCGTCCCGTCGAACCGACCACCGGGGGGTGTCCATGTTGGGAACGCGACCGATCCAGCGGAGCCGGGCCGCGACCGCCGTCGCGGCCATCGCCGTCCTGTTGGGCACGACCCTCGTGGGCTGCTCGCCCACCCCGGCCCCGCCGAGCTCTCGCTGCAGCACCGATGCGCTCGTGCTCACCTGCCCGCACAACTCGACCACGCTCGTCGCCGCCGGCGAGGCCCGGGTCGTGCACTGGCAGGTACCCCACGGCACCCCGCCCACCGGCGGGTGGCCGGTGGCCATCATGTTCCAGGGCACCCTCGCCACCGCCGCGCTGAGCTGGACGGCGTCGCCTCTCGAACCCTTCGGCGCCTACTACCAGACGCAGGTCGTCCAGGGGCTCCTCGACAACGGCTTCGCCGTGCTCACCCCCGAGACGCACCTGGCCGGGCTCACGTTCTGGGACACGAACAACCCGCTGGTTCCCGACTACTACCAGTCCAACGACCACGCCCTGATGCTCACGATCTTCGACCGGCTGGCGGACGGGACCTTCGGAGCGGTGAACCCGGCCCGGCTGTTCGCCACCGGGATCTCCAGCGGGGGTTACATGACCAGCCGGATGGCGGTGTCGTACCCCGGCCGCTTCAAGGCGCTGGCCATCCAGTCGGCGTCGTACGCGACCTGCGCGGGGCCGCTCTGTTCGATCGGCCCCATCCCGACGGACCACCCTCCGACTCTGTTCCTGCACGGGAACCTCGACCCGGTCGTCCCGGTCGGAACGATGTGGGCCTACGCCGGCGCACTGAACGCGGCGGGCCGCCCAACCCTGGTCGTGGTCGACCCGCTGTCGTTGCACCGTTGGATTCCGCAGGCCCCGGGCGAAGTCGTGAACTGGTTCCGGACCTACAACTCCTGAACCGTCCCCCACACCGCCCGTCCATGCGACCGGGTGTCAGGACCCGATGAGGATCGACCGGTCCAGGTCGGCGACGTCGGTGGTGCCGGTCAGCGCCAGCGCGACGTCCATGTCGGAGCGCAGGACGTCGAGCACGTGGGCCACGCCGGCCTCGCCCCGAGCAGCGACCGCCCACGCCCAGGCCCGGCCGACCAGGCACGCCCTCGCCCCGAGGGCCAGGAACCTCACGACGTCGAGCCCGGATCGGACGCCGCCGTCGACGAGCACCTCGGTCCGGTCCCCCACCGCATCCAGGACCGCCGGAAGGGCCGCGACCGTCGACGGCACGCCGTCGAGCTGGCGACCTCCATGGTTGGACACCACCACGCCGTCCACGCCGGCGTCGACCGCCCGCCGGGCGTCGTCGGCATCGAGCACACCCTTGACCACGAGCTTGCCCGACCAGTTCCGGCGCACCCACGACACGTCGTCCCAGGTGACGGTCGGATCGAACTGGGCGTCGACCCACGACTTGAACGAGTCCGGAGTGCGTGCCCCCGGCACCGCCGACTCGAGGTTGCCGAACGTGAGCGGCTTGCCGCCGAGGGCGACCTCCTTGATCCAACGCGGGTGCGACGCCAGGTCCAGGCCCCGACGGATCGCTCCCCCCGGGCCGACGTCGCCGACCATGGCGTTGCGGACGTCGCGGAATCGTGCACCGACCACCGCCAGGTCGACGGTGAGGACCAGGACCGGTGACCCGACATCTCCGGCCTGTTGCATCAGACCCTCGGCGAAGTCGCGGTCGCGCATGACGTAGAGCTGGAACCACGGAGGCTTCACCGACGCCCGGGCCACCTCGTCGAGCCCGCAGATCGACACGGTGGACTCGACGAACGGCACCCCGGCCGCAGTGGCGGCACGGATCGCCTGCACCTCGGCGCGGGGAGCGAACATGCCGGCGAGTCCGACGGGTCCGAGGATGACCGGCAGCGCCAGATCCTCACCCAGAACCGTCGTCGCGGTGCTCCGGGTGTCGACGTCGACCATCACCCGCTGGCGCAGCCGGATCCGCTCCAGATCGGCCACGTTGTCGCGCATGGTCGACTCGTCGTAGGCGCCGCCGTCGATGTAGTCGAAGAGCTGGCGGGGAAGGCGACGACGGGCGAGCTCGCGGTAGTCGCCGATGGTGGCCGGGGCCAGGCCGAGGGGTCGATCGGGAGCGAATCGCATGGCCGCGAGGCTAGGCAGCCCGTCGGGCCCGTGCGCCCCCAAACCCCGCCGCCGAACTTGTAGCCCACACGCCACGCCAGCGACCGCCAGCTACAACAACACCAGCCGCCCCCGAACTTGTAGCCCACACGCCACGCCAGCGACCGCCAGCTACAACAACACCAGCCGCCGCCGAACTTGTAGCCCACACGCCACCCCAGGAACCACCAACGACAACAACACCAGCCGCCGCCGAACTTGTAGCCCACACGCCACCCCAGCAACCGCCAGCTACAACAACACCGGATGGGCGATACCTCGACGGGCCTATCCGGCGAGTCGGGTCTGGCGGGTGGTGGCCAGCAGCGACCCGTCGGGCAGCCAGATCCACCCGTCCTCGACCGCGAATCCATCGTGGGAGTGCACCGCGTGCATGCGGGCGGTCAGGAACTCGTCGGACTCCAACGTCCAGGTCGGTTCGGCGTGATGGATCTGGATCGAGTATTCGATCGTGACCGCCCGTGCGGGTTCGGTCGCCCGGGTGAACACCGCCGGCGGGAAGTAGTCGCCGAACATGGTGAGCCACGCGTGGTCGAAGGTCCGGCGACCGTCTGCACCCGGTTCCATCGGTCGACTCCAGGCGAGCCACTCGGCCCGCTCCGCCCCGGCGAACATCGTCGTGTCGGGATGCAGGTGGGTCTCGACGTTGTTGAGATGGGCCGGCTCGTCACCCCAACGCAACAGCACGGTCCCCTCGGGCCGCGACGGAGGCGGTTCCACATCGCTGAAGGCGGCGCCGTCCCACGGCGGGGAGTGATGGAGGCGGGCGACGGTGGTGGTGCGACCGTCCTGGACTGTGCGCACATGGGTGCTGACGAGGTTGCGGCCCTGTCGGACGACGTCGACCTCCAGTTCGATGTCACCGATCACGTTGCCCCGCACGTAGCCGAAGGTGGCCGATCGCAGGCTGGTCGACGGATCAGCCCCGAGCCCGGCGACGACCGACTCGGAGGCCCGGACCGCCAGCGCGGCGACGATCCCGCCGTGCACTCCCTGCAGCGACCGCCAGTGCTCGTCGACGTGCGCTCGGAACGATCCCTCACCCAACGGTTCCACGGCGATGGCGGTGTTCCAGTCCATCGTCGGTGTCTACCCGGCCACCGAACCTGTCGGCCACCGGCGACCGACCGTCCGTGAACTTGTAGCCCACGCGCCACGACAGCGACCGTGGCCTACAACATCGCCTGCGGCCAGCGAACTTGTAGCCCACGCGCCACGACAGCGACCGCGGCCTACAACATCGCCAGCGCCCAACGAACTTGTAGCCCACGCGCCACGACAGCGACGCACAGCTACAAGTTCGGGTGGGGGCTCGAGGTGCGACGGCGCCTGCGACGGCGGGAGGCCCGGGCGATCAGTACCGAGCCACCCACCACCGCCACCGTTGCTCCCGCCACGACCGCCACCGCGACCACCCGACGGTCCGCCGCCGAGCCGCGGCAGGCCCCGCGACCATCGCCAGCACCGGCGCCAGCACCGTCGGCGTCGCTCCCGACGGAGGCGTCCTCGTAGAACGACGCCGGGACCGACAGGACGAAGCCCGCCGCCGGTAGCGCCCACACGGACCGACCCCACCCCAGAGCGAGCTCCCGGTCGCGGATCGCCCGCCACGGGGTGATCCGACCGCTGCACACCCGACTCATGGTCAACCACGGACCCGACATGGCGGCGACCCCGGGCCGGGCGCCATCGGCGATCTCGACGCCGTCGGAGCCGAAGGTCACCGTGATCGACACGTCGCGGTCCGACGCCGTCAGCACCACCGAGCCCCGCGTCCGCGCCGCCACCCGCGCCCGACCGGGGAAGTCGCGGAGGTTGTCCTCGAGCAGCCCGGCGATCATCACCGCCATGCCCGACGCGTCGTCGCCGTCGCGCAGCACGACCGGCGGAACGGATCCGACGGCCTCCACCGACGAGGCACTCACACCTGGGCCCACCACTTGTCGATGTCGAGGTCGTCCGCGATCACCTGCAGCGCGTTGTAGCCCGGCCCGAAGGTGATGAAGCCGTGCGGGTGCTGGGTGGAGCCGGCCATGTACAGCCCGTCGACCGGCGTGCGGTACTGGCCCAGCTCGGGAAGCGGCCGCTGGTCCAGCATGTTGGCCAGGCTGATCTCGCCCATCATCCAGTCGCCCTTGACCATGTTGGGCAGCTTGCGGGCGATGTCGAGCGGGGTGAACACGTCCCACTCGACCAGGGCGTCGTCGGTCAGGTTCGGCGCGTAGTGACGCCACGCCTCGATGCAGCGATGACCGTAGGAGCGACCGATCCCGTCCCAGGTCCCCTCACCGCCGTCGGCCAGGGCGAACGGGGCGAACTGGCGCAGCAGCCCGGTGTAGAAGCCCTCGGGCGCGTCGGTCGGGTCGTACAGCGAGTTGACCGCTGCGTTGGGGTGCGGGTCGACGAGCTCGCCGGCGCGGATCCGGGCCCAGTCCTCGTCGAAGCGTCCGGTCGAGTCGATGCCCAGGTTGACCACCCAGGCCCGGTCGACGTCGGGGTTGAACGAGGCGGCCCGGTACTGCGGCAGCGCGGCCATGGCCAGGTGCACCGAGAACAGCGACCAGTCCTTGTGCTGGATCTCGGTCTTGACCTTGTGTGCGAGCTCCTCGCCGACCACCGACGAGTCGAGGAACTCGAGGAACGTCTGCTCAGCCGACACCGTCGAGGCGACCAGCTTGCGGGCCTCGATCTCGGTGCCGTCGGCCAGGCGCACGCCGACCGCGCGCCCGCCGTCGACGAGGATGCGGTCGACCTCGGCGTCGGAGATCATCACCCCGCCGTGCTGGGCCAGGTCGCGCCACAGCGCGTGGGCGAGCCGGTGCGAGCCACCGATGCACAGGTGCCAGTTGTTGATCTTGCCGACCAGCAGCGGGAACCCGATCGCCAGGCCCATCACGTCGTTGGTGTAGGAGCAGACCGCCCCGTGGAAGGCCAGGTGCGCCTTGATCTTGGGGTTGGTGAAGTGCGCGTCGAGGAACTGGTTGATCGTCTCGCGACGGAGCTTGACCGACAGGAACTCCGAGCGCTTGTCCACCCCGAACGTCGACAGCGCCTTGGTCAGCTCCTTGACCGACAGCGGCGGCTGGTACATCAGCGTGCCGAGCAGCAGGTCGACGAACCCGTGTGCCTCGTCGTAGAGCCGCTTGAACGTCGCCGCGTCCTGGGCGGAGAACTCGGCCATCGCCTCGACGGTCCGGTCGATGTCCTCGTAGATGCACAGCGCGGTGTCGTCGTCGAACACCGAGGCCATCTGCACCTCGGGACGGACGTACTCGATGCCGTGGCCGCGCACGTCGAGGTCGGTGACCGGCGGCGCCATGCCGACGAACGTGTGGTAGTTGGCGTGGATGTTGTGCAGGAAGCCGGGGCGGGTGACCTCCTCGGTGCACAGCCCGCCGCCCTCCTCGTGACGCCGCTCGAGCACGACGACGTCGAGACCGGAGCGGGCCAGGTAGGCGCCGAGGGTCAGGCCGTTGTGACCGGCGCCGATGATGACGGCGTCGTAGGTGCGGGTCACGGCGCCACCGCCCCGGCCACGGCGGCGTAGGGCGGTCGCCCGAGCGGCCACGTGGTGTCGACCCCGGAGGTGTAGGCGCCGAGCAGCACGTTGACCAGCTCGGCCTGGCGCAGCAGGAACCGCATGTCGCCTCGCACCTTGATCGAGCCGTGCAGGACGATCTCGATCGGGTCGTCGAGGGCGGCGGCGATGCCGTCGAACACGCTGGCATCTCCGGTGAAGCGGTAGTCGAGCTTCTCGTCGGGATCGGCGTCGAGCTCCCGGTACCACAGGCATCGGCCCTGCTCGATGCGGATCAGGAACCGGCGCATCCCGTCGGCGGGCGTGTAGGGCGATGCGCCGTCGCCGACGATCTCGACGCAGATCGTCCACGCCCCCTCGGGGGTGTCGGAGAGCCCGTCGACCGCGGCGTTGATCGCGTCCTTGACCGCGTCGTACCACTCCGGCGTGTAGATGTCGGGCATCAGTAGCTCCTCCCGGATCCGATCGGGCTGGGGAGCCCGAAGTCCTCGGCGATCTTCTTGTACGCGTTGTACCCGCAGGCCGCGTGCACGCCGCCGCCGGGGTAGGCCGAGGACCCGCAGAGGTAGAGGCCCTCGATCTCGGTCCGGTAGTTGGACGCCTCGGGGAAGGGCCGGTTGACGCCCTGCTGGTCGGGCACGAACTCGCCGTGGGAGAAGTCGCCCTCCCGCATCATGTTCTTCCGCTCCATCTGGTCCGGCGTGTAGAGCTTGTGGGCGATCACGTTGTCGGCGGTCATGTTCGGGGCGAACTCGCGCCACCGAGCCAGGAACCGGTCGTTGAAGGTGGTGCGCACCTCCTCCCACTCCTCGGTGCTCAGCTCGCTGGCGACCGGGAAGAAGTACCAGCCGGTCGCGGCGTGGCGACCCGGCGGGGCCTGGGAGCGGTCCCACAGGCTGTTGACCCACGTGCCCGCGGCGGGCGCCGGCAGCAGTCCCGAGTAGGCGTCGCGGATGTAGCGCGCCATGTCGTCGGGGCCGTCGTAGCCGACGACGGTGTAGAAGCACTTGTCGATCTCGGGGTCCCAGCGCGCCGAGCGGTAGGCGGGCGCCTCGTAGAGGCAGAACATCGGCGTGGCGAGCACATGGCTGGGGCCGAAGCGGAAGTCCTTGGCCCGCTTGACCCACAACGGGCTGAGGTGCTCCTCGCCGACCAGGCCGATCAGGGTCTGGTGCACGTCCGCGTTCGACGCCACCAGCTTCTCGGCCCGGTACTCGACGCCCCGGGCGACCACGCCGACAGCCCGACCGTCCTCGACCAGGATGCGATCGACGTGGGCGTTCTCGATCAGGTCGACACCCTCGCGGTAGCAGGCCTGGGTCATCGCCTTGGCCAGGCCGTGGGTGCCGCCCATGACGAGCTTCCAGTTGGCGGTGGTCCACATCAGGAACGTCAGGAAGTCGGTGCCGGTGACCGCGGTGTCGATCGGCAGCCCCCACTCGACGCTGACCCGGTACATCAACGCCCGCAGCTCCGGCGTCTCGAACATCTCGTCGATGACCATCTTGGGGGTCTTGAGCGCGAAGTGGCCGGTGACGCCCAGGTCGCCGAACGTGCCCTCGAGGATGGCGGCGCGGCCCTCCAGGGTTCCCATGCCGACCGCGGCGGTGGACCCCGGCGGGTTGTAGAGGCCTACCGCGAGCAGCTCCTCGAAGCGAGCGGCGCGCTGCTTGAGCTCGACGAAGGTGTCGGCGTCGGAGCGCGAGTAGCGGGCGATGCTGGCGTGGGTCCGATCCAGCAGGTCCGGCCGGTGCAGGATGACCGGCGGCCGGCCGTCCGCGAAGGCGATGCCGGCCTGGGCCTCGGGCATGACAGTGCGCAGACCCAGGTCCTCGAGCCCGAAGTCCTGAATCATCGGCATGACGTCGAAGAACTCCATGAACTGGGCGTGCATGTTGTGGCGGTAGCCCGACAGCACCGGTTCCTCGGTGTTGACGCCTCCGCCCTCTTCGTGGCGACGTTCGATGATCGCCGTCGAGAGCCCGGCCCGTTGGAGGTAGGCGGCGAGGCAGAGACCGTTGTGGCCCGCCCCGATCACCACGGCGTCGTACGTGCGACTCGTCACCGCTGACCCCCGATACTTCTAGTGGTTGCTCGACAATATGTTCGGAGTCGCGCGCCGGGTCAACGGATCGCTGTGGTGGTGGTTGTCACAGCCGCGTGACGCGCGGGTCGCCATGCTGGACGATCCCGGCGTTATCATACGCTCGTATGATCCTCGGTCGATCGTCGGAGGTGCACGACCACGACGACACGACCGCGGAATCGCGATGGGTCCGACCGGTGACGACGATCGACACCGGGTCGGACTGGCCGCGCACCGGCGTGATGCGCGGCCTGGTGGCCGGCGCGACAGCACCGGTGATCGCCGCCGCAGCGGCCTGGGTCACGGTGCTCCTGATCCCGGCCGAGCCGCTGCCCGAAGGCACCATCACCACCTCGACGCAGACGACCTTCCAGGCACTCGCCGGTCTGTGGTTCCTGGGCCTGGCTCTCCTGATCGTCACGTCGGTCGGGGTCCTGGTCGGCGCGGCCGTCGGGTCCGCGGCCGGCACCGTGGCCGCCGCACTCGATGCCGTCACCTCGAAAGCCCTGCCCCCGGTGCTCGTCGGGCTGTTGGCGGACATCGCTGCAGCGGGGCTCGCCCAAGTGGTGGTGCTGATGGTGATCCCGGGATGGAGAGGGCCGTGGGCCGACGACCGGATCGTGGCGCTGCTCACCGCCCTCCCGTTCGCCATCGCCGGCATCGGCCTGTGGGTCGCCCCCCTGCGCCGCGGAGCTCCCATCGGACCTTGACGCCCCGAGACATCAGCGCGATCGTACAACCATATGGTTGTAGATCAGCTCGGAACGGATCACGGTGACGTGGATCGGCTCTCAGAGGCCGAGATCGACCGCATCTTCCATGCTCTGGCGGACAGGACCCGACGGGACATCCTGGCCGTCACCGCCGGCGACGGCCGGAGCATCTCCGCACTCGCAGAGCGCTACCCGATGAGCTTCGCGGCGGTGCAGAAGCACGTGGCCGTCCTCGAGGAGGCCGGCCTGGTCACCAAGGAGCGACGGGGCCGAGAACGACTGGTGCGCACCGAGGTCGACCCGATCCGTCGGGTGAGTGAGGTCCTCGACGGGATCGAGGACCTGTGGCGGTCCCGGCTGGAGCGGATCGACGACCTGTTGAAGTCCGAGCGGACGACCGACGCGCGCACACCGAACCGAGGAGACCGCCCATGAGCGTGACCAGCATCGACAAGGACCCCGACGCGCTGACCATGACGGTCACCGCGCACCTGGACGCCACCGTCGAACGGGCGTGGCAGCTCTGGGCCGACCCGCACCAGTTCGAGCGGTGGTGGGGGCCGCCGGGCTATCCGACCACCGTCGTCGACCACGACCTCCGGGCCGGAGGTCGCATCACCTTCTACATGTCCGGCCCCGAGGGCGACCGCCACGACTCCACGTGGGACGTCCTTGCTGCGGACCCTCCCCAGCACCTGGAGCTCCGTGACGCGGACGTCGACAGCGACGGGGTGCCCAACGACGGCAACGCCATGACCGCCATGGTCATCACGTTCGACGCCGCCGAGAGCGGCGGCACCGAGATGGTCATCCGCACGCACTTCGACTCGTTGGCCGGCATGGAGCACGTCCTGGCCACCGGGGTCGAGGAGGGGATGGTCATGGTCATCGACCAGATCGACGCGGCCCTGGCCGGCGCCGCGACCTGAGGAGCGGCCCCGGATGAGACCCCTTCGGTACTCGATCAACGTCACGCTCGACGGCTGCTGCCACCACGAGGCCGGGATCCCTCCCGACGAGGAGTCGATGAGCTACTGGACCGAGGAGATGCAACGAACCGACGCCATGATCCTCGGACGCGTCACCTACGAGATGATGGAGTCGGCGTGGCGGAGACCCACCTCGGGTGCGTGGCCCGACTGGATGGAGGAGTGGGAGGTCCCGTTCGCCGAGGCGATCGACCGGACGAAGAAGCACGTCGTGTCGAGCACGTTGAGCGGGGTCGACTGGAACGCCGAGTTGGTCCAGGGCGACCTCGGCCCCGCGATCGAGCAGCTCAAAGCGCAGCCCGGAGAAGCCCTGTCGGTGGGCGGTGTGACGCTCCCGCTCGCGCTCGCCGACCTGGGACTGATCGACGAGTACGAGTTCCTCGTGCAACCGGTCCTGGCCGGACACGGCCCGACGTTGCTCGCCGGGCTCCGCGACCGCATCCCACTCGAGCTCGTGCATCGCCGCGAGTTCCGCTCGGGGGCGGTCGCCCTGCGCTACCGACCCGCGGTCCGCTGACCGACAGGACAGTTGCGATCGCGGACCTGCGCGCCCCGGACGAACGGACGGACCGCAGCCTCCCGAGAGGTTGGGGGCATAGGCTCCGCGCATGGCAGATCCGCTCGTGGTGCTGGTCCACGGCGCGTGGGGCGCGCCGGGACTGTGGGAATACCTGGTCGCCGAACTGGACGCTGCCGGCATCCGCAGCGCCACCGCCGATCTGCCGACCATGGGATCGGCAACCGCCACGCTGGCCGACGATGCCGATCACGTGCGGGCCGTCGCCGGTGACGGCCCGGTGGTTCTGGTCGGACACTCCTACGGTGGGGCGGTCATCGCCGAGGCGGCCCTCGGGCTCGACGCGACGCACCTCGTCTACCTGGCGTCGGTCGTGCTGGAGGAGGGCGAGTCGTTCTTCGACTGGTTGGTCAAGCGGGACGCCGGCGGCTCTCCGCTCGACTTCCGCGACGACGGGACGGCCATGGTCACCCAGTGGGGCAACCCGGACCACTACGGCGCTGCGGTGCTGGATCTGTTCGCGAGGAACCCACCGCGACCGTTCGCCGTCGGCGCCGCGGTCACACCCCTCGCCGGCGCGCCGTGGCGAACCGTCGACTCGACCCTCGTGGTCGCGACCGAAGACACCGTCATCCACCCCGACACCCAACGCGAGACCGGCTCGCGGGCGCGCCGCGTCGTCGAGCTCGACGGCGACCACCTCGTGCAGGGCACCCACCCCCGGCGGGTCGCGAGAGTCGTCATGGACGCCCTCGGGCGTTGAGCGCGGGCCGTAGCTCTCCGGGCGCGCGGTCCAGAGGCGGTCGCAGCTGGTCACTGGACATCCGACCCGGTCGACGCCCCACCCCCTGGACGAGACCGGTGGCACACCCCGGAAACCTCGACGGCTCCCAGCGATCCCCCTACCCTCGGTTCAGTTGATCGAGCGTTCGTTCAGGAGCAGGGCGGGGTCGACGACGATCCGGCGCACCTGCCCCGGACGACGAAACAGGAGGAGCCCGCATGCTCCAGGGACTGGGATCGTCGGCGTACTGGCACGAGACCTCCCAACGGGTGCCGAACCCGGCCGTGACCGGCCGCCACGACGTCGACGTCGCCATCGTCGGCGGCGGCTACACCGGGCTGTGGACCGCCTACCACCTGCTCGAGGCCGATCCGTCGCTGCGGGTCGCGGTGATGGAACGGGAGGTGATCGGCTTCGGGGCCAGCGGCCGCAACGGCGGCTTCGCCATGACCCTGTTGGACATGGGGCTGGACCAACTGCGATGCAACTACGGCGATGCCCGTGCCGCAGCGGCCCACCGGGCGGTCGCGACATCGATCGACGAGATGGGAGCCACGGTCGCCGAGCGGGGGATCGACTGCGAGTGGCGCCACGGCGGCCTGATGACCGTCGCCACCAACCGCGGCCAGCTCGAGCGCATCGAGCGGGACCTGGCCGCCGCGACCGCCATGGGCCTCGACGGCATTCGCCCACTCAACGCCGACGACGCGCGAGCCGAGGTCCACTCCCCCACCTACCTCGGCGGCCTCCGCGAGGAGCACTGCGCGGTCCTCCACCCGGCCAAGCTCGTTCGGGGGCTGGCAACGGTGGTCGAGGAGATGGGGGCCATCATCTTCGAGGGCACCGACGTCACCTCGATGGTCGACTCGCTCGGGCGGGTCCGCCTCACCACCCCCGCCGGAGCGGTGGTCGCCGACCAGGTCGTGCTGGCCACCAACGCGTGGGCCTCGCAGACGGAGTGGTTCCGCCACAAGGTCGTCCCGCTCTACACCTACGTGATCATGACCGAGCCGTTGACCGACGCGCAGTGGGACGCCGTCGGCTGGGACAGTCACTGCGGGATCGAGGACAAGCGCAACTTCGTCCACTACTACCGACGCACCGTCGACGGCCGGATCCTCTGGGGAGGGAGCGACGGGGTCATCCACCTCAACGGCCGCATCGCCGCTCGCCAGGACCGCAACGACGGCGTGTCGGCCCGACTCGAGCGCACGTTCCGACGAACGTTCCCGCAGCTGTCGTCGGTGCGCTTCACCCACCACTGGGGCGGACCGGTCGGCATCACGGTCTCGTTCATGCCGATGTTCGGCACGTTGTCCGACGGTCGCCTCCACTACGGGCTCGGCTACAACGGCCACGGGGTCGCCCCGAGCCACACCGGCGCCAAGGTGCTGCGCGACAAGGTGCTCGGCAAGTCGACCGACCTGACCGACCTGTGCTTCGTCGACTCGCCCGAGCCGAGGTTCCCACCCGAGCCGCTGTGCTGGATCAGCGCCGAGCTCACCCGCCGGTCGCTGTTGCGACAGGACGCCCGCTTCGATCGGGGACACGGCTCCGGCAGCATGGACCCACTGCTGCTGCGGGTGATGAAGAAGCTCGGCTGACCCCGCTTTGTCCCGCACAGACGCGGTGATCACCGCGCCTCTGCGGGACGAAGCGGGAGAAACGTGCCGTCAGCCCTGGCCACCCGCGTTGCCCGAGTTGCCCTGAGCACCCGAGTTCCCCTGACCACCCGCACTGCCCTGACCACCCGAGTTGCCCTGAGCACCCGAGTTCCCCTGACCACCCGCGTTGCCCGAGTTGCCCTGAGCACCCGAGTTCCCCTGACCACCCGCGTTGCCACCCGCGTTGCCCTGAGCACCCGAGTTCCCCTGACCGCTGGCATTGCCCTGGCCGCCGTGAGTGCTCCCGCCCTTGTTGCCTCCGGCGTTGCCACCGCCCGTCGACCCACCACCGGGACCACGATCGGGTCGTCCGGCGGGATCTGCGTTCCCGACCGTCTCACCATCGCCCATCGAGGTCCCGTCTGTCGACAGGTCCGCGGACCCGGGAATCGCGGGTACACCGGCATCGACCCCCGGGGCGACGACCGTCGAGCCCGGCGCCGACTCCAGTCCCGGGATCCACGACTTCGTACGCGGCCGACCGTCGGAGCGCCGGTTGGGAGCGGCGGGGTTCGTCACCACGACCGTCGGCTGTTCGACCGGAGCCTTGTCCCCCAGCACCGGAACCGGAAGATGGCCGGTCGCCGCGGCCGCCACGCCGCCGGCGGTCGCCGCGATCGCAGCCGCGACGGCGACGACCTTGACCGCTCGCCCGGCGCGACGCCGGCGACGGACGGACAGCTCGCCAGCATCGCCGTCGCCGACCTCGGAACCGGCAACCGGAACATCGGCAACCGCAGCAGCGACCGATTCGGTCGGATCCGACGCGGTTGCCGCATCAGCAAGAGTCCCCGGGGCACGGCCGCCGATCTCGAGCAACGAGGCAAGGCCCCGGGTGTCGGCGAGCTCCTCGGCCCGGGGTTCCGACGTCGCGAGTCGAAGCAGTTCATCGACTTCGGGACCGACGTCGACTCCGAGCTCCGCAGGCGACGACACCGTCGGGTCCATCGGGGTTCCGTCCGACGCGGTCATCGGGTCGCCTCCAGGTTCACATCGAGACGACGGGCCAGCCGCTTCAGCGCCCGGTACTGGGTCACCCGCACCCAGCCGGCGGTGCGACCCATGATGGCGGCGACGGTGTCGGCGTCCAGGTCCGCGACGATCCGGAGCACGACGACCTCGGCCTGCTCGGGGGACAGCTCCGCCACGATGCGGTCGACCGCCTCCTGCGCGTCGTTGGCGGAGTGCACCGCTGCTGCCGCCGCGCCATCCACCCGGTCGTCGAACGCATGGGGCTCGATCGGGGTCGTCCGTTGACGTTGGGTCCGTCGGTGGTGGTCGAGCAGACGACGCCGAGCGATGGTGAACACCCAGCCCCGGAAGCCGTCCTCGTCACCTTCGAAGCGGTCGAGACCGGTCGCGACCGCCACCCACACCTCGGCGGCGATGTCCTCGGCCGGGCCCGGCGCCTGGGAGCGGAGATAGCGCAGCAGACGGGGTTGGGTCCGCCGGAACAGCTCCGACGCCGCGGCCTCACTCCCGTCGCGGACACCATCGAGAAGTCGTTCGAACTCGTCGTGCGTCGCCATCGTCCGTCCACCGACCGGATGACGTCGGCGACCCCGAGGGTATCGGCCGGCGTGGCCGCTTCCTCCGATGCCGACGTGGGAAGCGCATCGCAACGGCGACCGAGCGGCCTCGAAGCGGCGCGCCTCGGACGTGGTTCCGATCACTGGACGAGCCGCACCACGGGCTGGTTGGTCCGGTAGCCGAACTGGAGGTCGGCGACGCCGGAGTCGGTCTCGATCAGCGCCGGCTCGAACACCCAGGCGTCGATCCCGGCCAGCTTGGTGTTCCCGTTGTTCGGGTACAACCGGTACATGTAGATCGCCCAGAACCGGACGACCTGCATGGCGGTGCTCCCTCCGCTGCCGAAGTTCTTGACGACGGGGATCATCCCGAAGCGCGGGTCGGTGACCATGGCGTTGTCGAACATCGGCCAGAAGGAGCTGGAGTCGGTGAGGCTGGCCAGCTTGGAGTCGACGGTCGACGAGTCGAGGCCACAGGTCCCGGTGAGGTAGGCCTTGGCCTGGGCGAGGGTGAACTCGGTGCCCTGCCCGGTCGACGGGTCGATCGGCTTGCTCGGATCGATGAAGAACTCGGTCTGCGGGGTGTGACCCGACGAGTACGAGCCGCCGTAGTCGAACCGGTAGCTGCGCAGGAAGCAGTTGAACCGACCGTCACCGGCCGCCCACGTCCCGCTGGTGCTCGGCGTCGCGGCCGACGCTCCGGGGAAGAACACCGTGCGGAACGCGGGCTTCATCCAGGTGAAGACGTGGCGACCGTTGACCTTGTCGCCGAGGACGGTGATCGCGGGCCCGGGTCCCGGCGTCGAGGACCAATGGTTGCAGTCCTCCGGATCGGTGTCGGCCAGGTTCGTGTCGGTCAGGTCGGGGCGCTTGAGCCGCCCGCAGAACAGGTTGGTCCCCTCGTCGGTGGCGATGGTCGCGTTCTCGATCACTCCGTCGGTCAGGGGAGGGACGACGTTGCCCGTGTAGGGGATGAGGTGGTTGGCGTCCAGGGTCGACGACGCGTTCGTCATGGCGCACGGCGACTGGAGGTTGACGTCGCACACCTTGGGCGAGCCGGTCCCGTAGATGGTGAGGGCGTGGTCGACACCCATCGAGTAGTTGATCCGCAACGAGTTGGCCTGGTCGCTCGATGTCGGCTTGAACAACGACAGCCGTCGGGCGTCGAAGGACCCGAAGTTGCCGCTGCTGCGAGAGGCGCACTCGACGTTGTTGCCGCCGTTCTCGATGCAGAGGTTCCCGCTGCCCGATGACGCCGCCACCGTCGCGGGGATGATCCGGTCGTCGCGCTTGAGCTTGGCTTCGGCGACGGCGTCGGCCGACACGGCCATGTGATCCACCCCGATGACACCGGCGAACACCGTCGGCACCTGCTTGTCGGGGATCCTCACCCGCACCCGGGTGAACGCCTCGTCGATCGAGATGCACTGATCACCGACCGCGTCGTCGGGTCGGTTGGCCAGGGCCTCGGGATCCTGGCACCCGACCCAGTCCGAGGCGGGCACCCCGAAGTTCTGCTGCACGTAGGTCTTGGCGGTCGCGACAACGACAGCCGGGTCCGGAAGGTCCTGTGCCGCGGCGAGCGCGGCGGCATCCGCGGTGGCCTGGGCCTGACGGCGTTGCTGGCGGCCGTTGGCCAGGTCGACCGCGATCGCGGCCATGGTGAGCATGAGCACCAGCAGCAGCGCCGCGAGCACGAGGAACGCACCGCGTTCGTCACGGCGTCTGCAGGCTGCGAGCCTCGTCGACCGCGTCAGCACCACGACCACCCCTGGCCCGTCAGCGGGGTGTCCTCGTAGGTGGCGATCGGATCGGTCTCGTCGATCGATTCGATGCGCATTGTCAACTTCGATCGGGCGACACCACCGTTCAGAACGGGAGAGAACAGCCCCGTGAGCGACCGGAACGGGTACATGACGCAGACCGTCACCTGCTCACCCGGGGCGTAGGTCGAAGGCAGCTCGATCCGCACCTTGGTGTCGGCGGTGTTCAGACCGACGCGGGCCCGGGTCACGCAGGCCGCCCGGACCGACGAGGTGCCGCTCGTGCAGCCGTCGGTGCTCCAGTCGGCCACCACGATCTGGCGGGCACCTTCTCGGACTCCCTGACGAACCGAGTTGTAGTCGTTGAAGGCGTTCGAGAAGTCGATGATCCCCATGACGAGCAGGAGGAACAGCGGGACGACCAACGCGAACTCGACGATGGCCGCGCCTCGCTCGACCCTTGGACCCGGACGGGATTGGCGCCTGCGGCGGAACGGCTCGACCAACGGAGATCTCCTCACTGACTCGTCAGGGAGAGCGCTCAGCAGGGATCTGCCGTTACACGGTGGATCGAGATTGGGTCGAACGACCTATTACGCCACCGAGCCGCTTTGTCCCGCACAGACGCGGCGATCACCGCGCCTGCGCGGGACAAAGCGGGGAGAGGTCAGCTGCCGACGGCGGTCACGGTCCGGATCCAGCCACCTGTTCCGTCGGGGCTGAACACGACGACTGAGTTGCCCACGAACCCCGACAGCAGGATCCGACCGTCGGAGAGCACCAGCACGTTGTCCGCCGCCGCCTCCGGCGACCTTCCGACCAGCGCCGCGTGTCCGGTCGCGGGGTCGACCGCGTAGAGCGCCGGGTCGACGCCCTGGGCGATGTAGACGGTCCCGTCGGGACCGACGTCGACACCGACGGCGAAGGCCAGGCCCGTCCGACCCGGCTCGTCGAACTGCAACGGGATCACCTCGGTCGACCCCGTCGCCACGTCGATCGCGATCAGGCCTCCGGTCGATCCCAGCAGCGCCTCCACTCCCCCGGTCGGCGCGTAGAGCCGGCCGTCGGGTCCGAAGCCGAAGCCGTTGAGGACGGGCAGGCCGTCGGCGACCACCTCGACCGGCCCGCCGTCGAGCGGCACCCGGAGCAACCGGTCGTCGTCGGTGGTTCCGAAGCCGACGACGACCGCCTCGCCGCCGGGTTCGAGGGCGATCGGGTTGACGCCTCGACCGACGACGGCCAGGACGCCGACGGCGCCGTCGCGCTGAACCCGCACCACCGTCCCCTCACCGGCGCACGTGGCGATCAGCGATCCATCGGGAGCGACGACCACGTCATCGGTGTCGCACAGTCCGCCGTGGCGCTCGGCGATCCGACCGGTGTCGGGGTCGAACCGCAGCAGCTGATGGCCGAAGTAGTCGGCCGCCCACACGTTCCCGCCGACCGCGGTCGGGTCCTGGGCCATCCCGTTCAGTCCGACCGGCGCGACCTGCGGCACAGATCCGTTCGGCAGCGTCGACGGCACGGTGCAGCCGGACACGACCGCCACGGCCAGGACCGCTCCCGCCACGACAGCGGCCCGCACCGTGCGGACGAACCCCACGTTCTCCCCAGTTCCACGTCCCATGCGTCCAACTCTGGCACAACCCACGATCAGGACCCACCGGGAGCGACCCGGCCCGGAGGGGCAGGGGTAGGGTCGCCGACGGCGGGCCCGGCAGAGAGCCGGGCCCTGACCAGGGGGTGGACCATGACGGTGGACGGGACCTACGACCCGAGGTTCGAGTCGCTGCGGGAGCTGTTGGAGCAGACCCTCGACTCGGGCGAGGACCTGGGCGCGTCGATCGCTCTCGACGTCGACGGCGAGCTCCTCGTCGACATCTGGGGCGGATGGCGCGACCAGGACCGGGCCCACCCGTGGGAGCGCGACACGATCGTGAACGTCTGGTCCTGCACCAAGACCGTCACCAGCCTGGCGATGCTGATGCTCGCGTCGCGCGGGCAGCTCGACCTCGATGCGCCGGTGGCCGACTACTGGCCCGAGTTCGCCGCGGCCGGCAAGGACGGCGTGCTGGTCCGGCACCTGATGTCGCACACCTCGGGCGTGTCGGGCCTGGACCAGCCGGCCGTGCTCGAGGACCTCTACGACTGGGAGGGCTCGACCTCTCGCATGGCGTCCCAGGCCCCGTGGTGGGAGCCGGGCACCGCGTCGGGCTACCACGCCCTGAACTTCGGCCACCTCCTCGGCGAGGTCCTCCGCCGCATCACCGGACGCAGCCTGAAGCAGTTCGTGGCCGAGGAGATCGCCGGCCCGCTCGGCGCTGACTTCACCATCGGCGCCCCCGAGAGCGAGGTCTCACGGATCGCTCCGGTCGTCGCCCCTCCGCCCCTGCCGTTCGACCTCGAGAACATCGATCTCGACAGCCCCCTGGCCCGGACCATGACGGGACCGCTCGCGGACGCGGACGCCGCCAACACCGCGGCGTGGCGTGCCGCCGACATCGGAGGCGCCAACGGCCACGGCAACGCCCGGTCCCTGGTCCGGATGCTGAGCGCCCTGTCGCTGGGCGGCACCGTCGACGGAGTGGAGCTGCTGGACCCCGCCACCATCGAGCGGACCTTCGAGGTGCAGGCCGACGGGATCGACCTGGTCCTCGGCGTCCCGTTCCGCTTCGGCATCGGCTTCGGACTGACCGACCCCGGCAACTACCCCGACATCCCCGGCGGCCGGATGCTGCACTGGGGCGGCTGGGGTGGGTCGTTCATCATCATGGATCTCGACCGCCGGACGACGTTCTCGTACACGATGAACAAGATGGCCGCCGGCATCGTCGGATCCCCGACCGGAGAGGCCTACCTGCGCGCCGGGTACGCCGCCCTCGGGGTGGACGTTCCCGGACACGTCGTCGCGCTCTAGCGTCCTGCGTCAGATGTTCGTTAGGTATTTCTTGAGGCTGTCGAGGATCTGGTCGGCTGTCTTGTGCCAGACGAAGGGCTTGGGGTTCTCGTTCCAGCCGGCGACCCATGCGTCGAGATCCGCGGTGAGTTCTTTGATGTTGCGGTGAGCTGAACGTTGGAGCTTCTTCGTGGTGAGCTCGGCGAACCAGCGTTCGACCAGGTTCAGCCATGAGCTGCTGGTCGGGGTGAAGTGGAACGTGAAGCGTGGGTGTACCAGGAGCCAGCGGTGGATGGAGGGGGTCTTGTGGGTGCTGGCGTTGTCCAGCACGACGTGTACGGCGAGGTCGTCGGGGACGTTCGCATCGATGAGGTCGAGGAACTGGCGGAACTCGACGCGAACCGGGCGGTCGCCGAGATCGACTCGTCGCCCCAGAGCTGCTGCCCAAACCCGCCGTCAGTCCATCCACGTCTGCTGCGGGCGGGACGCGACGTCGCCCTCTGTCCCCTCGACCACTCGGGCGAATGCACCAGTGCTCCGGGCCTCGATCGCTTGGACCAAGTCCATGATGCACAACGGCCGGTCACCCACATCGCAGATGACCTCGCCGTCGATCTCGTCCTCGATGATCGTCAACAGCTCAGCGACGCCGATCGAGTCGAGTCCGAGATCTTCGAGCAGGCGAAAGCCTCCAGGAAGGTCGTCCGGTGTCTCCACATCCAACTGGCCAAGCGCGAGAGCGACCACTTCTCGGGCAGTCAGGGCATCGGAATCAAGTCCCTGCCGAGATCGCCTAAACTCCTCTGCCCACAGGGCATAGAGCTCGACATCGCGAATCCGACCTCGGATCCTCGCCTGAGCGCGCAGAGTTCCCTCGTGAACCAGCGGAGCGACACGGGCGAGTCCGCCTGCAACGTCAGCCGGCATCTCGATCGTCAGCTTACGCAGACCAATGACATCGAATGCGTAGGTGCAGAAGAGCCGAAGCGCATCACCTGCGATCGCCGACACGTTGACGATTCGCTGATCGAAGAAGGCCGAGATGCTCGCAACTTGGGACACCTCGTCGACGTTGTACAGCCCGACGTATCCGACCAGAGGCGGATCGGCTCCGCGGCCGGCAACGGCGAACGACGCCACGCTGGCATCCCAGATCGCTTGGCTGAATGCATCCAACGACACCGTCCGCCCGCGGGTCCTCCACGACTGTGCGGCACCACCTCGGAGGGCAATCTCGTACAGCGGTTCGATCGGCACCAGGCCGACAGGAACGAGCTCAGCGACCATCCCCAGCAACGAAACGACACTGGTGTTCGCAGCCCCTTGGGCCTCCGCCGACATATAGTCACTCCCCATCGGGTTCGCACCTTCCCTCCGCGACAACAGTCGGATCACAGATGATCACCTGAGAATCCGGAAACCGAGCCGTTCGGACCTGGTCGCCCTCGGAGTACTCAACGACCAGACCCTTGGCGACAGCCTTGGCCACCCCGGCGTCTCGCCTCAACTTGAAGACAGGAGACGCATCGTTCTCCTGGTCAAACGCAACATTCGACGTGCTATCTGCTTGTCCAGGACCCGCAGGCGGTATCTCGTATCCGTCCACCGAGCGCGCTTCGAGTGACAAGTCCGGGTTGCCGACTCCAACAAGCGTCGGCGTCAGCCATCCCAGATACATCGCGTTTCCCAGAGCCTGAGCTTGTGGACCGATCATGCGAACGTCGGCGACGTCCAACCCAATGGTCTGCTCGAATCGGACGGTGCGAACCACTATTGGACCGGCCGAGTTGTTGCGCAGGGTCGCAGGGATCGCAGTCACCCAGTCCGTGTCTGAAGCATCGAGTGCCCCGTAGAAGTCAGCCCAGAGTCCGATGAGCTGGCCACTAGACGCGGTTGCGGTCGTGCTCGTCGCGGTCAGTGGCGGCCGGTCGGGTTCTGGATCAGAGCACCCAACGCCGACGACGGCCACAGAAGCGACAACTAGCGCCGTCACCAGCGGACATCGAGCGCGTCGCAACGGGGCGACCGTCACAGATCAGGCGTAGCCGTAGACGGCGAACACGCCGGACATCTGCGGGTCACCGCCCGGGCTCCCGTAGCCGGTGATGTACTTCGGCCCACTTGTGGCGGGATTCTTCCACTTGCGAGTCACCGTACTTCCCGAGGAGTTCGACGTGGACACTTGCACGCCTCCGCTCAGAACTGAGGCGCCGATCGTTGCCTCAAATGCGGAGGTGACTGTCGTGGTGACGCCAGATGACCGACCGATCGTCTGCCCAACCAACAGAGTCCGAGTCGTTCCTGTAGGTGCAACGGGATCGGCTCCAGCAGCGAAGAACGTCACGTCGCCAGTCCAGCTGTGAGGCTGCATCGAGTAGACCGAGAACCACAGCCCGGGAGTTGAAGGTGGGGTCGAGTTGCTGTACCAGCAGCTCGAGTGACGGTATCGACGGTAGTTGTACTTCACTAGGAGCCGAGCATCCCGGAAGGTGCCGTCGCCCTGGATCTCAGACTCACCGAACGCAGAGTTCGTGGTCGCAACGCTCGCTGTCACACTGCCAGCAACCGAGAACGGACCGGCTGACGCACCGACCTTCGCGCCGACGGAACTCGACGTGGTGGTGGTGCGCTGGAACGTCCCCGTCTCCTTGGGCGCACCGTTGCCGACCAGATACTTGCCGATGGTCAACCACGTCTGACCAGCTGCCTCGTAGAACGTGGACCCCGTGCAGTAGAAGCCTGAGGGCACTCCCACCGCGGCAGCGGCGGCGGTGGGGGACTTGGCCGTCGTCGACGCCTCAACCGCTCGGAGCACTTCGGGCGGCGATGCCGTCATCTCGACGACCGACGTCGGCACGTCGACCGATGCAGCTCGGCTCTTTCCGAGCCCATCGGGGTCGGTCTCGACCGCCTCCCAGGCGCCATCCGATTCGGCCGCGCCGCGCACGACTTGCCGTGCGTCGGCGTTCCAGGTGGCATCAACGAAGCTGACACCGATCTGGCGCCCTTCGTCACCGCTGGCGGTGATCATCAGGCGGACGCGTCCGTCCTTCGACATGGCGGACTTGGTCCAACTTCCAGGCGCTGCTCGCACCTCGGCCACTCCGTTGCTGCCGATCGTCGCTTGGCCGAGGATGGTCGGAGGGGCGCCATCGCCGGGTTCCAGCATTCGTTCTGCGGCTGGCAGGGCATGGACGACAACCGCGCCGGTGCCGACGAGATCAGCGACCTTCCCGCTCCAGATCAGCGGCGCGTTAGCGTCGCTGACCTCCGCGCGCTGGACCTCCGAGGCCCCAGCCACCTGAGCGGCGGGAATCACCGCAGCCAGGGCGGCCCCGGCAGCGAGTGCGCGGGCAAAGCTCTTTGAGAGTGGCATCTCGATCCCTTCCGTTGATCTGCGCCCCAATCGCAGACTTGCCGAGCGAGTCACTCGGGACCGGGACCGTAACACCGCTCACGGACTGTGTGCGTGCCGATGGCATCACATTGTTGAGCTGCATCGACCATCTGATGACCCGAGGAAATGCGGCGCTTCGGAGTTGCGGGGGGTGTGGGCGGGTAGCGGGGGTCCGCGGTTGAGGGTTCGAGGGCCCGGAGAATCGGTGGCTCTGACCCCAACCGAACCTCCGGAGCCCTCGTGGAACCAGACGCTACGCGCATGTGCGCACTGTTGGTCGGCTTGCCGGCTGTGAACGTCCTCGCTGTTGATGATGACGACCCGGCCGGCCCGTTGCGGGTCCACGTCGAGACGACCGCCACCACAGTGGCGTGCCGGTCATGCGGGACCAAAGCGCGGGTGAAGGACCGACGCCAGGTCGCGTTGGTGGACCTTCCGGCGTTCGGTCGTCGAGCAGTGCTGGTGTGGCACAAGCGCCGCTGGTGTTGCCCGGATGTCGATTGTGAGACCAAGTCGTTCACCGAGGTCGATGCTCGGATCGCGGCGTCGCGGGCGAAGGTGACCGATCGTGCGGGTCGACACGTGACCGCCCGGGTCGGTCGTGATGGCCGCACCGTCACCGACGTCGCTGTTGAGCTCGGCTGCGATTGGCACACCGTCATGGACGCCGTCCGTTCCTACGGCACCGCGTTGATCGAGGACCCGGCCCGCATCGGGCCCGTCGAAGCTCTCGGGTTGGATGAGACGCTCTTCGCCCGGACCGGCTCGAAGAAGACCAGGTGTTGGTGCACGTCGATCGTCGCGCTGGACAGACCGGCGCAGCTGCTCGATGTGGTCGAGGGCCGCACCGCGAAGGCACCCACGACGTGGCTGGAGGCCCGCCCGGAGTCGTGGCGCGCGGCGATCCGTTGGGGGGCGTTGGACCTGTCGGGGCCGTACCGCAAGACGTTCAACGACACGCTGCCCGACGCGACCCAGGTCGCTGATCCGTTCCACGTGTGCAAGCTCGCGAACAGTCGCCTCGACGAGTGCCGTCGTCGGGTGCAGAACGAGACGCTCGGGCACCGAGGCCGCAAAGACGACCCGCTCTACCGATCTCGCCGGCTGTTGACCAAGGGCCACGAACGCCTCGATGAGAAGGGCACCGAGAAGCTCCTCGGATTCCTTGAGGCCGGAGACCCACACGGCGAGGTCCGCATGACCTGGCACGCCAAAGAGACCCTCCGCGGGTTCTACACCCAACCCGCAGAGAACGCTGAAGCGTTCCTCGACGAGCTCGTCGCCGACATGGGCGACGAGTCGATGCCGATCGAGGTCCGTTCCCTCGCCCGTACCCTGACAACCTGGCGTGCTCAGATCTTGGCCTGGCACGACGCGAAGGTGTCCAACGGGCCGACCGAGTCGATCAACAACCTGATCAAGCGGATCAAACGCATCGGGTTCGGGTTCCGCCGCTTCGCCAACTACCGGATCCGAGTCCTGCTCTACGCCGGAAAACCCAACTGGGACCTACTCGACACCGTCACACCCCGCTGAACTCCGAAGAGCCACGAATCCCGACAGCAGGATCCGACCGTCGGAGAGCACCAGCACGTTGTCCGCCGCCGCCTCCGGCGACGTTCCGACCAGGGTCGCGTGTCCGGTCGAGGGGTCGACCGCGTACAGCGCCGGGTCGACGCCCTGGGCGATGTAGACGGTCCCGTCGGGACCGACGTCGACACCGACGGCGAAGGCCAGGCCCGTCCGACCCGGCTCGTCGAACTGCAACGGGATGACCTCGGTCGACCCGGTCGACACGTCGATCGCGATCAGACCTCCGGTCGATCCCAGCAGCGCCTCCACTCCCCCGGTCGGCGCGTAGAGCCGGCCGTCGGGTCCGAAGCCGAAGCCGTTGAGGACGGGCAGGCCGTCGGCGACCACCTCGACCGGCCCGCCGTCGAGCGGCACACGGAGCAACCGGTCGTCGTCGGTGGTTCCGAAGCCGACGACGACCGCCTTGCCGCCGGGTTCGAGGGCGATCGGGTTGACGCCTCGACCGACGACGGACAGGACGCCGACGGCGCCGTCGCGCTGAACCCGCACCACCGTCCCCTCGCCGGCACACGTGGCGATCAGCGACCCGTCGGGGGCGACGACCACGTCGTCGGTGTCGCACAGTCCGCCGTAGCGCTCGGCGATCCGGCCGGTGTCGGGGTCGAACCGCAGCAGCTGGTGGCCGAAGTAGTCGGCCGCCCACACGTTCCCGCCGTCCGCCGTCGGGTCCTGGGCCATCCCGTTCAGTCCGACCGGCGCGACCTGCGGCACAGATCCGTCCGGCAGCGTCGACGGCACCGTGCACCCGGACACGACTGCCACGACCAGGACCGCTCCCGCCACGACAGCAGCTCGCACCGTGCGGGCGAACCCCACGTTCTCCCCAGTTCCACGTCCCATGCGTCCAACTCTGGCACAACCCACGATCAGGACCCACCGGGAGCGACCCGGCCCGGAGGGGCAGGGGTAGGGTCGCCGACGGCGGGCCCGGCAGAGAGCCGGGCCCTGACCAGGGGGTGGACCATGACGGTGGACGGGACCTACGACCCGAGGTTCGAGTCGCTGCGGGAGCTGTTGGAGCAGACCCTCGACTCGGGCGAGGACCTGGGCGCGTCGATCGCTCTCGACGTCGACGGCGAGCTCCTCGTCGACATCTGGGGCGGATGGCGCGACCAGGACCGGGCCCACCCGTGGGAGCGCGACACGATCGTGAACGTCTGGTCCTGCACCAAGACCGTCACCAGCCTGGCGATGCTGATGCTCGCGTCGCGCGGGCAGCTCGACCTCGATGCGCCGGTGGCCGACTACTGGCCCGAGTTCGCCGCGGCCGGCAAGGACGGCGTGCTGGTCCGGCACCTGATGTCGCACACCTCGGGCGTGTCGGGCCTGGACCAGCCGGCCGTGCTCGAGGACCTCTACGACTGGGAGGGCTCGACCTCTCGCATGGCGTCCCAGGCCCCGTGGTGGGAGCCGGGCACCGCGTCGGGCTACCACGCCCTGAACTTCGGCCACCTCCTCGGCGAGGTCCTCCGCCGCATCACCGGACGCAGCCTGAAGCAGTTCGTGGCCGAGGAGATCGCCGGCCCGCTCGGCGCTGACTTCACCATCGGCGCCCCCGAGAGCGAGGTCTCGCGGATCGCTCCGGTCGTCGCCCCTCCGCCCCTGCCGTTCGACCTCGAGAACATCGACTTCGACAGCCCCCTGGCCCGGACCATGACGGGACCGCTCGCGGACGCGGACGCGGCCAACACCGCGGCGTGGCGTGCCGCCGACATCGGAGGCGCCAACGGCCACGGCAACGCCCGGTCCCTGGTCCGGATGCTGAGCGCTCTGTCGCTGGGCGGCACCGTCGACGGAGTGGAGCTGCTGGACCCCGCCACCATCGAGCGGACCTTCGAGGTGCAGGCCGACGGGATCGACCTGGTCCTCGGCGTCCCGTTCCGCTTCGGCATCGGCTTCGGACTGACCGACCCCGGCAACTACCCCGACATCCCCGGCGGCCGGATGCTGCACTGGGGCGGCTGGGGTGGGTCGTTCATCATCATGGATCTCGACCGTCGGACGACGTTCTCCTACACGATGAACAAGATGGCCGCCGGCATCGTCGGCTCGCCGACCGGAGAGGCCTATCTGCGCGCCGGGTACGCCGCCCTCGGGGTGGACGTGCCCGGACACGTCGTCGCGCTCTGACGCCGCGATCGAGGCCGCCCGGACCGCCGCCGGAGGCCGGTGGTACCGTGGTTCCGGCCTCTGGTGGGGCGGAATCGTGGGGGGACGATGATGGCGGGACAGTTCATGAAGCGGAGCGGCTCGACGGCCCGGCGGCGTCCACGACGCCTGACAGCGGCGGCGCTCGCCCTCGCCGCGGCGGCGCTGCTCGTGACGGCGTGCGCCCCGGCGCCGGAGCCGGGCCAGCGATATCGGGTCCCCGCTGACTTCGCCGAAGGCCTGTTGACCGCCCTGGGCGACATCCACGGCCCGCCCCCGGGCGCCAACGTCGACGGCTGCGTCCCGTCCACCGCCCACCCCCGACCGGTGATCCTCCTGCACGGCTTCGCCGGCAACATGGCCGACAACATGGGCGGCATCTCCCCGTTCCTCGCCAACCAGGGCTACTGCGTGTTCGCCCTCACCTACGGCGACCCGGACGGTTCGCTGTTCGGCGGGCTGCACGACATCCGCCGCTCCTCGATGGAGGAGTTCGGCCCGTTCGTCGACGACGTGCTCGCCCGCACCGGCGCCCGGCAGGTCGACGTGGTCGGCCACTCCGAGGGGTCGATCATGCCCCGCTGGTGGATGCGATTCGGTCCGTCGGTGCATTCCGACGGCACGCCCAAGGTCGCGACGTTCGTCGGGGTCGGACCGGCCACCCACGGTGCCGACCTCGGCGGCAACGCCGCCACCCTGCGGTCGATCCCGTTCTTCGCCGGGGTGATCGACACGATGGTGCAGAACGGCTGCGGGGCCTGCGAGCAGGTCCTGTCGGGGTCGTCGTTCCTGAAGCAGCTGAACTCGTCGGAACCCCAGCCCGGCGAACGGTTCACCGGCCCGACCCAGCCCGGCGTGCGCTACATGATGCTGGCCACCCAGCTCGACAACTTCCTGGTGCCGTACCAGTACGGCTTCATCGACCATCCGGCCGTCACCAACACGACCGTCCAGGACGTCTGCGCCATCGATGAAGCCGACCATCTGTCGATCGTGTTCGACCCGGTCGCTTACGACGTGATCGACAACTTCCTGGATCCGGCGACCGCGACCACCCCCCGATGCGTCGCCACCCAACCGGTGTTCGCCCCGATCGACCAGCGGGACTGGCCACCGCCGACCCTTCCGGCGGACTGATCCCTCAGCGGAGCAGGGGCGGGCCGGGTTCAGAGCGAGGATCCGACGACTGTCGAGCTCGGGCCGCCCGGGACATCCCCACGACGAGGAGAACGAATCCGACCACCGCTGCCGCCGCGCCCAGGGCCATCACCCCGACGGCGGGGAGGAACTCCTCGGCCGGCTGCCCGTAGGTGTCGCAGCTGTCGGCGAAGGCGCCGCACGAGTTGGTGGAGAGCAGGGCGATGAGCGCACCGACCCCGGCGGCCGCCGTTCCGAGCAGCCCGGCCAGGATTCCGATGGGGACCATCCAGTCCGAGCTGCCCGGTGCTTGGTCAGGTCCCATGTGGTCGTCCGTGGCTCGTGGACACGCGCCGGTGCGGGTCCGATCTACCGTTGGTCGACGCGGACGCCGGAGACCTTGAACCTCGGAGCCGTCCGTCCCGCCCGACACCAGGAGAACCGATGTCCGCCTTCGACGCCCCGTACGAGCCGAGCCCGTGGGAACCGATCTCCGAGGAGGTCGCCCGCTACGAGAGCTCCGCCGGCACCGAGCCGAGCGCCCTGGTCGGCGAGTCGTGGATGATCCTGTGGACGATCGGCGCCCGTTCCGGGTCGGTGCGCAAGACGCCGCTGGTGCGCATCGCCGACGGAGCCGGCCGCTACGCGGTGATCGGCTCCCAGGGCGGGGCACCGACCAACCCCAACTGGGTGCACAACCTGCGGGCCAACCCCGTCGCCCGCATCCAGGACGGCGCCGACCTCCACGATCTGACCGCACGGGAGGTCGACGGCGACGAGAAGGCCCAGTGGTGGGCGCGCGGCCAGGCGATCTGGCCCGACTACGACACCTACCAGGCGTCGACGGACCGCACGATCCCCGTGTTCGTGCTCGAACCGGCCGGCTGACCGCTCCCCCGCTCAGCGGTAGCGGGCCTGCAGGTCCGCGACCCGCAGCTTCCCGGTCGGTTCCCGGGGCAGCTCGTCGACCAGGTGCACCGTCCGGGGGAGCTTGAAGGTGGCGAGTCGGTCCCGGCAGTGGGAGAGCAGCTCCGCCTCCAGCACCGTGTCCGCCTCCAGCACCGTGTCCGCCTCCAGCACCGTGTCCGGCTCGATCCCTGCGGCGACCTCGACCACGGCCACCACCTGCTCACCGTACTCGTCGTCGGGCCGGCCGAAGACCGCGACGTCGGCCACCGCGGGGTGCTCGAGCAGGACCAGCTCGATCTCCCGCGGGTAGACGTTCACGCCGCCGACGTTGATCGTGAACGCCTGCCGACCGGTGAGGTACAGGTAGCCGTCGTCATCGAGATGGCCGAGGTCGCCGAAGGTGGCGGCGTCGGCCCGGCGGACCCCGGCGGTCTTGGCGTCGTCGTGCAGGTAGCGGAAGTCGGTGCTCTCGCTGAACCACACCTGCCCGTCCTGTCCGACCGGGAGCTCGGTGCCGTCGTCGTCGAGGATCATCACACGGCCCCGGATCGGGCGGCCGACCGACCCCTTGCGGGCCAGCCACTCCTGCGGACCGATCACGCAGGTGCCGGCGCCCTCGGTCCCGGCGTAGTACTCGTGGATGATCGGGCCCCACCAGTCGAGCATCGCCTCCTTGACCGGGACCGGGCAGGGTCCGGCTCCGTGGATGGCGAAGGTGTGCGACGACAGGTCGTGGGCCCGGCGCTCGGCCTCGTCGAGCCGCAGCAGACGCACGAACATCGTCGGCACCCACTGGCTGTGGGTGACCCGGTATCGCTCGATGGCGGCCAACGCGGCGCCGGGATCGAAGCGGTCCATGACGACCGTCGTCGCACCGATCCGGCCCATCTGCACCAGGAACGTGAGGGGTGCCGAGTGGTACAGCGGCGCGGTCGACAGGTACACGGAGCCGGGCCCGACTCCGTAGGCCGCGGCCAGGAGCTGGTCGCCCGGCGGCAGCTCCTCGATCGGCTCCGGCGGGGCGGCGCGCCACACGCCCTTGGGTCGCCCGGTCGTCCCCGACGAGTAGAGGAGCGCAACGCCCTCGACCCGTTCGTAGCGCGGGACCTCGCCCGACCCGGCACCGAAGACGTCGCCGGGGTCGAGGTCGATCCGGGTGACCCCGTCGAGCTCGGAGCACGCCGGGACGACCACGGATCGGGTCCGGGCCGAGTGCAGCACCACGCGGGCGCCGCAGTCCGAGAGGATGTGGCGCACCTCCTCGGCGGTCAGCCGTGTCGGCACCGGCGCGTAGCGGAACCCGGCGTCCTGGCACGCCCACACCAGGGCGAAGAAGTCGACCCGGTTCTCCAGGCAGAACGCGACCGGGTCGCCCGCTCGCAGGCCGAGATCCCACAGATCGTCGGCCACGGCGACGGCGCGGGCGCGCAGCTCGGCCCAGGTGGCGGACTCGACCGGTTCGGCCCCGTCTCCCAGGACCACGACGGCGGTGTCGTCGGGCCGGTCCGCGGCGTGGTGTCCGGGGTGGGCCACGTTCAGTCCGCCGCCGCCGAACCGATGAGGTCGATGGCCATCTCGAGGTGTTCGATCTGCTCGGCCGCGGTCGATCCGCTGGGCCCGAGTCGGAGGGTGGTGACCCCGGCGTCGCGGTAGGCCCGGATGCGGTCACGGACCATCGACTCGGTTCCGATCAGGTATGCCGACAGCACCATCTCGTCGGGGACCGCCGCGATCGCGGCGTCCTTGTCGCCGTCGACCCACAGGCGTCGGACCCGGTCCGCCACGTCCGCGAAGCCGGCCCGGGAGTACGCGTTGTTGTAGAAGTTCGTCGTCGCGGAGCCCATCGCTCCGAGCGAGAAGGCCATGCCGAACTTGGCGATCCCGATCAACGACTCGACGTCGTCGGAGACGGCGAGGTGGGCGTTGACCTCGATCTCGATGTCGGAGAACGCCCGCCCGGTCCGCTCGGCCCCGCGGCGGATGGGGTCCAGCATCACCGACGCCTGCTCGGGGATGAACGAGGTGCCGAGCCAGCCGTCAGCGAGCTCGCCGGTGAGCTCGAGCGACCTCGGTCCGAGCGTGGCGAGGTGGATCGGCAGATCGGGGCGGGGCGGAACCGAGGATCGCAGCGCCTTGCCCTCGCCGCCGGGTCGCGGCAGGACGTAGTGCCGACCCTCGTAGGCCAACCGGTCGCCGCGCAGGCCCATGCGCACGATCTCGATGTACTCGCGGAGACGCCCGACCGGATCGGCGAACTCGGCGCCGTGCAGGCCCTCGACCACCTGGGGTCCGCTGACCCCGAGCCCGAGCGAGAAGCGGTCACCCGACAGCTGCGCGAGAGACAGGGCGGTCATGGCCGTCGCTGCCGGGGTGCGGGCGCTGATCTGCATGATCCCCGAGCCGAGGCGGATCCGGTCGGTGACCGCGGCCAGGTACCCGAGCGACGCGACCGCGTCCATCCCCCACGCCTCGGCCGACCAGACCGTGTCGGCTCCCAGCCGTTCGGCGGCCGCCACGTAGGCGACCAGGTCCTCCCAGCGCGACCCGTCGTAGTAGGCGCTGCCCACCGACACCGAGACCTTCATGTTCTGCCCCCTGGATTCGGCGTCGCCGGTTCCGGCCCGGGCGACGGCGTCGGTCTACCAGTACTCCTCGTAGTGGATGTTGCCCCGCTTCTTGCGGTGATCGAGGGTGAAGCCCCGTTCGACCAGCAGCTGCACCACGCCGACGGTCTCGGGGAAGGTCTGGTCCCCGTCGTCGCCGCCCTCGGGCAGCCCGATCATCGCCGGGTTGCCGCACAGGAACACGTGGGTGTTCTGCGGGTCGAGGGTGATGCCGAGATCGGCGGCGAACACGTCGCCGGCGATCAGGTCCTGGATGTAGCGCTTGGGGACGTCGGGCTCACGGGTGGGCAGCGGGACGTAGTGGTAGTTGGCGAAGCGCTGCTCGAGCCGGCGGTGCTGGTCGAGGTAGCCGAGGTCGGCCCACTGACGCACCGACACCGCCGACACGATCGGGCCGTGGTGGCCCTTGCGCAGCAGTTCGGTGACCATCGCGTTCTGCGGCGCCTCGCCGGTCCCGGTGGACAGGAACACCACGGTGTCGGCAGGGTCGGTGACCGGCGCCAACGTGTAACGGCCGGCCACCTTGGGACCCAGGTAGATGCGGTCGCCGGGCTTCTTGAGCGCCAGTCGCGGGGTCAGGCCGGGCACGTTGTCCGGCGTCGGCGGGACCAGCACGATGTAGAACTCGAGCTCGTCGGAACCGACCTCGTCGGCCAGGTAGCCGTGCTCGTCGAAGATCCGGTGGCTGATCGAGTACGAGCGACGGACGAGCTTGTCCCACCGCTCGTCGATGTTGGCCTCGATCGCGTCGTCGACGCGCTCCTCCCAGTAGCCGAGCCCGAGCGACGCGTACTGGCCGGGCAGGTGCGACACCGATCCGTGGTCCGGGCGGACCCGCAGCACCCACAGGTCCGAGTGGGTCGGCTCGAAGTGGGTGATGGTGGCGTTGTAGTGCTCCTGGCGCAGCTCCTCGGTCACCCCGGGCACCTCGTGGCGGCTCCACGCGGACGGCTCGGGGGCGGGGATTGCGGCGTCGGGGAACACGGCGGTGACCAGGTCCCGGCCGATCGAGGCACCCGGAGCGCTCGGCGCGCCCTCGGGGGTTTCGTCGTCCTGGCCGAGGAACCAGAGGCGGCCGGCGCCCAGTGCCGCGTCGCTCGCGCCCACGTCGGCAGGTCCGACCGCTCGCCGCCCCGAGGAGAACACGACGTGGTCGAACTGGAGGTCGGGGGTCCGACGGTCGTTGAAGTACGCCATCGGGAACCCGTCGACGTCCGCGATCTGCTGGGGCCGCGACGAGTACAGCAGTGTCGCTCGCCGCTCCCGTTCCAGGTCGTTGAGGAGCTGGGCTCCGACCGGCGACAGGCGTCGGGGGTTCATCCCGCCTGCGGCCAGCACGACGCCGGCGCCGAGGTCGGCCAGCCGCACGGTCAGCTCGACCGCCTGGTCGGTGTGCCCGACGACCAGGACGTCGACGTCGTTGGCGGGCGAGGGGATCTCGTCGATGTGGACCCGTTCGCCGGTGACGGTCGGGATGTCGGGCGCCCAGTCCTCGATGGGTGAGCGCAGTGCCACCAGGACGGCCCGGCTGCGGTAGCACTGGCGGTGGGTGGTGACGACCAGGTCGTCGTCCTGGAGCTCGACCGACACGACCGTCTCACCGTAGGAGACGTCGAGTCCGAACTCGCCGGCCACGCCGGGCAGGGCGAGGGTGGTTCCGGGTTCGAGCACGGTGACGCGGTCGAGTCCGCTCCGACGGGCGAACACCGCGGCCGAGAGGCCGCCGGCGTTGCCGCCGATGACGATGAGGTCGTGTGCGTCAGCCATCGGGGCAACCTAACGGGCGGCCCACCCCCTGCTCCAAAGCCGGGAGAGCATCGGCTCGCGACGATCAGTCCATGCAGAGGCCCGGCAGCGACGTCGACCCGGCGGGGACCTCCCCACAGACGAGGGTCGGGGGATCGTCCGGCCATGCCAGGTCGACCAGGATCTGGTCCCAGTGCCGGTACTGCTCGTCGTGGTCGCCGGTCAGGTCCCGACGGTCGGCGACCACGTGCGGGAGCCGCTGCGCGTACCAGTCCGCGAACGGCAGCGGCGTCGAGGTGTCCTGCGGGCTGTAGTAGAGGAACGCCGGCGCGTCGACCACCGAGAGGTCGACGTCGGTCGGGTGGCAGAACAAGTCGAACTCGTGGGCCACCGCCCTGGGGTCGCGGAGGGCACGTTCCGCGTCAGCCACGGCGGCGTCGAGGAAGCCGGGGATGCGGTGGGCGATGGCGTCGTCACCGAAGGCCCACCAGGACGCGGGGTCGTCGCTGTAGCCCTGAGCGAGCGCGGCGCGGGACTGCGGCTCGAGCCTGCACAGGTCCTTCGGCGGGCCGGCGTCGGGTGTCCCGGTGTACGCCGCGGCGAAGTGCACGGATCGCAGACGGTCCGGCACCGACGCCGCGACCCGCTGGGCGTAGGGGCCGCCCCCGGAGATCGCGACGATCGAGAAGTCGTCGACTCCCTTGGCGTCCAGGACCCCGATCGCGGTGCGGGCGAAGTCGTCGTAGTCGCCGTCGGGGTCGAACGGGGTGTCGCCGAAGCCGTTGCGCTCCACCGAGATCAGCCGGATCCCGAGCTCCTCGCGCGCCGAGGACAGGAAGCTGACCAGGTCGACGACCGTCGCGCTGGTCGCCGAGCCTCCGACGAACAGGACGGGGAGGCCGTCGTCGGGTCCCGTGTCGACGACCCAGGCGGTGGTCCCGTCCGCGAGCTCGACCCGTTCGGGAGTCGAGCGGGTGATCGGGTCGATCCCCATCGAGAAGGTCTGCCGTCGCATGGCGCATCCTGGCACCCCGTCCCGTCGAATGGGGAACCGACGCACCGACGCACCGGAGGCTCGAGCCAGCGGCGAGCTGTCCGGAGGGACACGCCGGGCCCCCTACTCGGGTTCGTCCGGGGGCGGGTCCAGCCGATCGAATCGGGGCCAACTCGACCGGAGCGCCTCGCCGAACTCGACACCCGAGTCGTCCTCGGCGTGCTCGAGGGCGACGATCACGGCCTCGACCAGGGCGTTGTAGAACTCGTCGCCCTCGCTCGGTGAGATGTCGAAGCCGCGCTCGTCCGCGGCGGAGGTCCACCGGTCCGAGATGCGCAGGAAGGCGTGGGCGAGGAACTCGGTCTCATCGGGTGGGACCTCGAACGACAGCGCCAGGACCTCTGTCTGCCGGGCGTGCTGCGCCCAGCCCTCCAGCAGCTCGTGCAGTCGGGCCGCCAGCTCGGGGTCGATGATGGCCGGATCGTCGGATCCCGCCGCGGCGGCGTCCACCGCGTCGTGGGCGAAGGCGATCCAGGCGAGGGCGCTGGAGGAAGGCACGGGAGAGACCGTCACGTGCACGCTGTCAGGGTATCGCCGCGGTCGAGCGCCGGTCCCGGAATCGGGATCGCTCCGACGATCGAGCGGGGGTGTCAGTCGCCGGTGGCGGCGAACCAACCGCTCGGAGCGACCTCCGACCCCAGCCGGGGTGCGTACTGGTCGAAGTAGACCCGCGAGACCAGCTCACGCCGGCTGCGCACGTCGGCCTTGTCGAACACGGCCTTGAGGTGGTCCTGCACCGTGTAGCGAGACAGGTGCAGAACCGCGGCGATCTCCTTGGTGTCCGATCCCTGCAGGACGAGCCGGGTCACGTCACGTTCGCGTTCGGTCAACCCGAACGCCGCGACGACCAGCGGCACGATCTCGGGCGGGCGGGCTTCCTCCATGGTGATGACCACGTCGCCGCGACGACCGTCGACCGAGCTCAGCGGCGACGCGTGCAGGACCAGCCACCGCCCCGACGGCAGTCGCACGCGACCGCGGGGCAGAACGTCGGAGGTGCCGTCCTGGAACCGACGTGCGCCGGCGACCAGTGCCGCCAGGGTCCCTGACGCGTCGGCCGAGTTCTCCCTGCTGGTCATCTCGGCCAGTAGCTGCGTGGCTCCGACCGACACCTGAACCACCCGATCCTCGGCGTCGAAGATCGCCACCGCCGGCCCGGCATCCGCGTGCGGCGCGGGCGGGCACTCCTCGAGGGAACCGCTGCAACGGGTGAGCAGCCCGACCCGCAGTCCGACGGCGTAGGCCTCCGACAGCGAGGCGAGGAACGTGATCTCGGCGTCGGAGAACGGCGTGTCGCCCTCCCCCCGGAACAGCGCCATGCCACCCCAGGCCAGGTCGCCCTGTCGGGCGATCAGCCGGACCTCGTCCGCGTAGTCATAGTGCGGGACGATCAGCTGCTCCATCCTCGGGCTAGACTCGACCGCGTCGGCGGTCTCGATCACCATCCCGAGCGAGTCCCGGCGCGCCGCGAACATCGCCGAGAACGCCGTCGGGTCGGTCCCGCTGTACTCGATGAGCCCCCACTCGAGGTCGCGGGAGTCGTTCCCGTACAGGTCGCCGAACTTGTAGGTGCTGGTGAGGAGTCGGGTGGCCGGATCGACGGTGCACATGCACGCGGCGACGTGGGGAACGGCCCGACCGACCGACTCCTCCACCTCGGCGACGAAGGTCGTCACGTCCAGTCCGGCCCGCGCGAGGACCTCGACGTCGCTTCGCACCCTGTCCATGGTCAGGCTTCCGGCCATGTGAGCAGTATCGGACGGACGCGCCCGTCGTGCCATCCCACACCTCTGGGGGTGGGTTGTCCGCACCCGGCGGGAGGGAAGTCCCCGCCGCTACGGGATGTTCGAGCCCGAGGCCCGTGCCTCAACGTGGCCGACATGGACACCACACCCACCACCCATCCCCCCGCTCCGACGGAGCGACCCCGCTACCGGCCCGTCGAGATCGCCCCGGAGACCTGGGTCATCCAGGACACCGCCGGCGAGGACCAGCCCGGACCGGCGGTCCACATGAACTCGATGCTGATCCGAGGCGCCCAGCCCGTCGTGGTCGACACCGGGGTTCCCGACAACGCCGACCGCTACTTCGAGGACCTGTTCGGCCTCGTCGACCCGGCGGACGTCCGCTGGGTGTTCGTCAGCCACGACGACATCGACCACTACGGCAACGTCGGCGAGCTGATGCGGCTCTGCCCGGACGCGACGCTCGTCACGAGCTGGTTCCTGTGCGAGCGGCTCGGCTCCGAGCTCGACGTCGCTCCGACACGTTGGCGGTGGCTCGACGACGGCGAGACGCTGGACGTCGGCGACCGCACCCTGAGCGCGATCCGTCCTCCCCTGTACGACTCTCCCACCACCCGGGGCCTGTTCGATCCCGTCACCGGCGTCTACTGGGGCTCGGACTGCTACGCGTGTCCGGTCACGACCGGCACCGAGTTCGTCGACGACCTCGACCCCGACGAGTGGGCGGGCGGCACCGGCGTGTTCGCCCGCTGGAACAGCCCCTGGGTCGACCTCGTCGACCGCGACCGCTACGCGGCGGAGTGCCGGCGGGTCGAGGAGCTGCCGCTGCGGGCCATCGCCAACACGCACGGTCCGACCATCGGGGCCAGCGACCTGGCGAGGGCCCACGAGATCATCCGGTCCGCTCCGGACCTGGTCGCCCCGCCGCAGCCCGGCCAAGCCGACCTCGACGCGATGTTGGCCGCCCTCCGCCCCGGTGCGGCGTGATCACCGGGCACTACCGCCCGGTCCCTCAACCGATCCGACCCATCCCCTGAACAGACACCCAACCCGAAAGGAACCCCCATGTCCCGATCCACCCACCTCTCACCGCGACGCCGGACCGCCTCGTGCCTGCTGGCCGTGCTCGCGGCGGCCCTTCCGTTGGCGGCCGCCGCGTGCAGCGATGACAGCGACGCCTCGTCGCCGTCGAGCACGACGACCACGGCCACGGCCGACCCGGGCGACAGCGGCCACGAGCACGTGGAGGTCGGCGCGGTCGACTTCTCCTTCGAGGACCTGCCGTCGAGCATCGACGCCGGCACGCGGCTCACGCTGCGCAACGACGCCGACCGCGAGCTGCACGAGCTGGTCGCGTTCCGTCTCCCCGACGACGAGAAGCGACCGGTGGCCGAGCTGCTGAAGCTGCCCGAGTCCGAGCTCATGCCGATGCTGGGCGCGCCGAGCACAGTCCTGCTCGCCGCCCCGGGCGAGGACCAGGTCGCGGCGGTCGGGGACGGCACCCTGACCGAGCCCGGTCGGTACCTCGTGATGTGCTCGATCCCCACCGGCGTCGAGCCGGCCGAGTACCTCCGGGCTGCAGCGGCGGCCAACGGCCAGAAGCCTGACGTCGACGGCGGACCGCCGCACTTCACCTCCGGCATGTTCGCCGAGCTCACCGTGCGCTGAACCCCCGATCGACGCACGGGCGACGACGGCCCCGAGGGTGCATCCCTCGGGGCCGTCGGCCGTCCGGTCAGGGCCGTCGACGGAGCGTGCACCCCGCCTCCGATCCGGCGCTACTTCTTCTTGCCCTTCTTGCCCTTCTTCTTGCCCTTGTCCTTCTTCTTGCCCTTCTTCTTGGCCATCGCACCTCCCTTCGGTCCGTTCCTCGGAGATATCGACGCCAGACAGACTGTCACGGGCAACCGGTCCGACGTCGCCGGTCCGGACCTGTTCGCCCGATCGACGACCAACTAGTGTGGTCGCGATGTCACTGATAGTGGTCGGATCGGCGGGCGTGGTCGCCGTCGCCATCGGGTGGGCCCGAGCGATCCTGATCGACGAGGCGCGCTACCTCCGTGCGATCGAACCCCTCGCGTCATCGCCGAGGTTCGCCCGGATCTCCGGCATCTCCGTGGCGGTCACGGTGCAGCGACGCGGGCGCCACCTCCGCGTCTCCCGTCGGAGCGCTCGGGCTCTCGGACGATCACGACCCGGTGATGCGCCGGCCGGGCTTCCACCACCCGTGGATGATCGGCCACCGCCTCGTCCACCGTCACCGGAGCTCGCTGCGGGTGACCGCCACGATGCTCGCCCTCGCGTCGCTGGGCGCGATCGTCTGCTCTCCTCGCGTCGGGCCGCGATCGGGTGCCGTGTCGGCTCAGACCCGCCCGATGCGGACCCGCCAGACGTCCGGGCCCTCCTCGAGGTAGCCCCAGGAGAACTCACCTCGTGCTCGGCCGCGAACTGGTAGTAGAGCGGCTTGGGATCGTGGTCGTTGACCAGCACGAAGGCCTCGCCCGCACCGAGCGCCGCGTAGGTCTCGAAGATGAGCTCGTGGCGACGCTTCGGGATCTCGTTGCGGACGTCGAGATCGGGATCGGTGACCGGCATGGGAGCGCTCCTCTGATCGTGGTGCCCGCAGGCACCGATGGTGGTGCCGGTCTGCTCGGACCGGCCTTCCTATTTTTCTACCTCTCGATAGAGTTATTCCGCCAGGGTCGGTCGTCGGAGGATCCGGATGGACACAACGAACCCGAACAAGCCCGCGTCGCTCCGGTCGAGCCCGCCGACGGTGATCACACCGGAGGAAACGACGTCGTCATCGACGTCCGACCGCTCATCGAACGCGGCGAGGAGCCGTTCGGAACGATCATGGAGGCGGTGGGAACGCTCGACGGACGAGCCCTGGTCGTCGTCGCACCCTTCGAGCCGGTCCTGTTGCAGGGCGTGCTGTCCGCCCAGGGCTTCCACTACGCCTCCGAGCAGGTCGGCGAGACCGAGTGGCGGGTCCGCTTCGAGCCCGAGCCACCAGTACGGCCGATCCGTCCCCCGCCACCGGACCCGGTCCGAGCGGTGTCGCACCACCCGGCCCGGCCGACACCGGCACCGTCACCGGCACCGGCACCGACACGGACGCGGAGGCGGAGGTGTCGCCGTTCACCATCCGTCGCCCACCGTCGACCACGGGCACCGCGTCGGGCGCCGCACCCACGCCGCCCACCTGGCGCAGCGCCCGCCGGGCCGGCCGCGATGATGGCGATGAACCCCACCGCCAACGTGCCTCCCGCGTGGTTGCCGCTCGGGTTCATGGCCGCGGCCGGAGTGGGCCTGGTCGGCTTCGGCGTGGCCGCCGCGACCACCGCCCCGACCGTGGTCACCTTCCCCCGCAGCGACGAGGTCATCGCCACCGTGCACCTCGCCGTGCTCGCCTTCCTCTCCACCGCGGTCCTCGGCGCCCTGCACCAGTTCGGACCGGTCGTCGGTGCCCGCCCGCTGCGCTCGGTGCCGGTCGGAGCGTTGACCGGCGTGCTGTTCGTCCCCGGGGCGTGGGCGATCCCGATCGGGTTCGCCACCGGCCACGTCGGGGTGATCCAGACCGGGGGCGTCCTGGCGACCGCGGCAGTGGTTCTGGCCGCGTGGAACCTCTCGCGTCCGCTCTCCGCCCCGGACAAGGGAGCGCCGATCGTCGGGCTGCGCATGGCGGTGATCTACCTGGTCGCCACGGCTGCGTTCGGTGTCACCTACGCGTTCGACCGCAGCAACTTCTGGTTCGAGCTCCTGTCGCACCGGGTCCTGGCGCACGCCCACCTCGGACTGATCGGATGGCTCGGCCTGGCCTACGTGTCGGTGGCCGAGAAGCTCTGGCCCATGTTCCTCCTGGCGCACCGACCCCATGTGCGGGCCGGCGTGCGCGCCGTGTGGTCGGTCGGCCTCGGAGCCCCGGTCCTCACCGTCGGGTTGCTGTGGCCCTCGGAGCTCCTGTCGATCGTCGGTGGGGCGCTGGTGCTGGCCGGGCTCGTGTCGCACCTCACCTCGCTCGCCCAGGTGATCCACCATCGGCGGCGGGGCCTCGAGCTCCTCCACGGATACGTGCTCGGCGCGGCGGCGTGCCTGGTGGTCGCCATGGTGCTCGGGGTGGTCGCGGGGCTGGCGCCGGTCGGCGTCGAGGTCCGGACCCGGCTGACCGCGGCCGAAGTGGTCGCGCTGATCCTGTGGTTGGCCTTGGCCGTGCTCGGCCACTCCCACAAGATCGTCCCCTTCATCTCGTGGAACCGCCTGCGGGACCGCGGCATCAGGACCGGCCGCGACGGAAAGCCGCTGCTCTTCGCCCACCTGGTCGACAAGCGCGCGTCCCAGGTCACCTTCGGTCTGGCGCTGCTGGGCGCGGCGGCCGCGCTCGGCGGCGTGCTCGGCTCGACCACCGTCATCGTCCGCGGCGCCGGCGCCCTGCTGGCGCTCGCCGGCCTCGTCGCGATCGCCAACCTGGTGTCGGGTCCGCTGCTCATGATCCGCTGGCACGACCGGCGGCCGGATCAGTCCGACGGTTCGGGCCGACCGGCCGAGGTGTCGTCGTGAGCTCACCTCCGGGAGCGACCGCCGTAGCCTGGCCGGAGCGGAACCGACCGCGGACCGTTCGACACGACTCCGCTGCGCCTTCATCACCGAGGAACCCGCCATGGCTCTGACCAACGACCCGATCGAACGGATCCACCAAGCCCTCCGCCAGGTGTACGACCCCGAGCTCGGGCTCGACATCGTCAGCATGGGGCTCATCTACCGCCTCGAGGCCGAAGGCGACCGCATCAGGATCGACATGACCCTGACCACACCGGGCTGCCCGGTGTCGGAGACCCTTCCCGAGATGGCACGCCAGGCCGCGCTCGACGCCCTCGGCCCGGACGGTGAGGACCGGCTCGACTTCCAGGTGGTGTGGGACCCACCGTGGTGTCCCGACCTGATCGACCCCGAGAGCCTGGCAAGCTTGGGCCTGTGATCCCCACCGACCGACTCCCCGCCCCCTCGCCTGCGGCCACGACCACGACCCGATCCGGGGTGACCCCGTGAAGCCGGTGGTGCTGGTCACCGACGCGGCCCGGGCCAAGGTCCTCGAGCTCCTCGCCGAGGAGGACGACGGCACCCCGATGGGTCTGCGGATCGAGATCACCGGCGAGAACGGACCCGAGTACCGCTACGACCTGTCCTTCGACGCCGTGGCCGCGGCCGAACCCGGCGACTCGGTCGTCGACTGGGCGGGGCTCACGGTGATCGTGCCCGCGGACTCGATCGAGAAGCTCCAGGGCGCACAGCTCGACCTGCCCTCCGGCGACGGCCCCGGCCTGGTCATGCGCAACCCGAACCGGCCCGATCCGTTGGCGGGCATGGACGTGGAGCTGACCGGCGACGTCACCGAGCGCATCAACACCCTGCTCGAGAAGGTGATCAACCCGAACCTGTCCCAACACGGCGGCTTCGCCGAGCTGAGGGCCTGGGAGGAGCCCAAGGCCTACATCCTGATGGGCGGCGGGTGCCAGGGGTGCGCGGTGTCGTCGATCACGCTGCGCACCGGGATCGAACGCACGCTAAAGGACCAGATCCCCGAGATCGAAGAGGTCGTCGACGTCACCGACCACGCCGCGGGCACCAACCCGTACTACGAGCCGTCCAAGAAGTAGTCCCCGCCCGGCGACCCGGACCGCTCAGCGCTCACCGAGCGGCCGGCGCTGCAGCTCGGTCGGCTCGGCGCAGCAGAACCACGCCTCGGTGAGCCGCGGTCGGCTCTGGGCCCGCGCCGCCACGTCGGCGTCGATCGGGGTGTGCCTCGGCTCCATCCCGGCCGCGGCCCGCACCAGGGCGTCGACCTCGGCGAACGTCGTCGCCAGCGGCTGGTCGACGGCGGCGGCGCGTTCGACCACGGCGGCAACACGCACCTGCAACTCGTCGGTCCGGGGGTCGGCCGAGCTCCACTCGTAACCGAGCTGGTCGGCGACGTAGCGACCCAGGTGCGGTTCCATGGCCGGGTGGTCGACCAGCAACGAGTCCTCGGGCACCAGGAGCCGGATGCTGTAGTGCACCGGGTCGACGTTTCCGATCAGGTCGTGGTCGGCAACGAAGTCCATCAGCTCGACCAGGCTGGCGAGGGTGGTCCAAGGGGTGAAGGGCAACAGGGACGGCCGCACCTCGATGCCGTGGCTGCGCAGGACGGCGGTGGCCTCCGCCATCTCGGCCCGGGTGTGGCCCTTGTCGAGGATCTCGAGCACGTGGTCGTCGACGGTCTCGAACGCCGAGACGACGAACCGGCACCCGGCGTCGGCGAAGTCGGCCCACACGTCGCGGTGGCGGAGGATCAGCTCGACCTTGGTCGTGCAGTCGAAGCTGAGATGCGGGTGCCGTTCGTGCAGCGCGGCGACGACCCGCCGGGAGTGGTGCACGCCGTTGAGGAAGTCGGGGTCGCCGAAGGTGATGTGGGTGGCCCCCGCCGCGACCAGCTGGTCGATGTCGGCCAGGATCGTGTCGATGTCGACGATGCGGATCCGGCCGCCGTACACGGTCGGCACCGGGCAGTGCCGGCAGCTGAACGTGCAGCCGTGGCTGGCCTCGACGTAGCCGACCAGGCGCTCCTCGTCACCGTCGGACAGCCGGGCGTAGCGCTCCAACGGCGGCAGCAGGTGCCGGGCGGGGACGTCGAAGCGGCCCCGCCCGAGGTGCACGATCTGTTCGCTGCTGTTACGGCCGGCCGCCGCGTCGGCCCCGTCGGTGGAACCGTGCCCGTCCAGCGAACCGACCCACTCCAGGAGGGCGGGCTCGTACTCGCCGGAGATCACGCGGTCCGCCAGCGTGCCGACCACCGTGTCGTGGCTGGTCCCGGCGTACAGCCCGTAGAGGCACACCGGCAGGCCGGGCCGCTGCTCACGCACCAGGCCGGCGGCCTGCAACGCCAGCCGCATCGCGGTGTGCATCGGCACCGACACCGCGACGGCGTCGGCGTCGTCGATCAGCTGCGGGTCCCACTGCTCGACCGACAGGTCGAGCGCGCTGACCCGGTGACCGGCGCGTTCCAGCGCGGCGGCGGGCGACGCGACGTGCAGCGGCTGATGACCCAGCTCGTAGGTGGACACGAGCAGGACCCTCATGCCGGAGTCCTGCCGTCGACAGAGCGCGGTTCGTCGACGATGGCGACGGTGAGCTCCGAGTGGGCCCGGCGCAGGGCCGACTCCACCGAGTCGGGCGTGTCACCCCGGGCGAACACGAAGCCGAGGTAGCGCCCGCCGTCGGGCAGCGCGTCGATGCGGCGGCCGATCGTCGCGGTGATCTCGACGCCGGTCACGCCCGCCACGCCGCGGGCGGCGTCCAGGCCGTCGACGCCGGTCAGCACGCCCGATCGCGGGATCGGCAGCATCATCACCCCGGCAGCGCCGTCGGTCCGTACGGAGTCGGCGACGTCCCGACCCACGGCGTGCTCGACGATGAGCTGTTCGAGCGAGATCCCGGTCCCGAACCTCAGCACCCGGGAGCACAGCCCGCCGATCGAGCGGGCCGCGACCTCGAGCACCCAGGCGGCGACTTCGCCGTCCGCTCCCGGCCCGACCCGCAGCTCGGCGTGCACCGGTCCGTCGCGCAGGCCGAGCGCCCGACAGGCCTCGGCCGCGGCGGCCAGCACCGCGGTCTGCTCCGGCCCGCCCAACCGCGACGGCGTGACGTAGATCGTCTCCTCGAAGTAGGGGCCGTCGAGCGGGTCCGGCTTGTCGAACAGGGCCAGCACCTGCAGGTCACCGTCGTGCAGGAGCGCTTCGAGCGACACCTCCGCACCGGGCACGAACCGCTCGATGAGCAACGCCTCGTCCGGCGACCGCCCGTGGTCGGCCAGGATCCGTCGGATCCGCTCGGCGACCACGACCGCGTCCGCGGGGGTGTCGGCCCGGATGACGCCGGTGCTCGCCGACAGCGACAGCGGCTTGAGGACGCACGGACAACTGACCGCGGCTGCGGCCTCGGCGACGTCCGCTCCGGGGACCAGGACGCGGAAGTCGGGCTGACGAACTCCCCACGACGCGAGCACCCCGCGCATCTGGGCCTTGTCGCGGGTGGCGGCGACCGCGTCGGGCGGGTTGTGGGCCAGGCCGAGGATCTCACCGGCGTGCGCGGCGGTGAGCACTCCCTGGTCGTCGACGCCGACCACCGCGTCGATCGGGGCCCGGTCCCCCATCGCGGCGATCCGCGCCGCTGCCTCCTCGGGTCGGTCGAGGTCGACGACCACCAGCCGGCTCTCCATCTCTGTGGCGAGGGGCGGTCGGTGCTCGGTGGCGACGACCACCTCCACCCCCACCTCGGCGGCCGCCGCGATGAAGTCGGCGGCCCGGTAGGTCTCGGTGGGCAGCACCAACACGATGCGCCGGGGTCGGGTCCCGGTCGCCGCGTCCGCCGTCACGTCCGCAGGCTACTGCGGGCTCGTCCGAGCGGATCTCCGGTGCCGGCTGCTCAGGGCCGCTCGGCGAGGACGACGTCGAACACGGCGTCGGTCATGCGGCGTCCGATCTCGAAGCCGTCCTGGATCGACACCACGAACGTGTCGGGGTTCTCGGCTGTCCACCGGCGCGCCGCCTCGTCGTCCGCGAAGAACCAGATGAAGTGGCACAGCGTGGTGATGATGTCGTCGAACGACGCCAGGTCCGGCGGCATCATCGACATCACCGCGGCGGCCGGCTCGACCGCCTCGACCCCGTCGGAGGTGACGGTGACGCGGACCTCGGTCCCGGTGACCGGGCAGTGCGAGCTGACCCGGACGGTGGCGCCGAGCACCCGGGCGATGAACAGCGGGTCGTAGGTGCACCAGGTCCACGCCGTACCCATGCCGTCGACGTCGGCCCGGTGGTTGAAGCCGTCGTCGACGCTGAGGCCGAAGAACCCTGTCACCGCTCCGTCGTCGTCGCGGAACACCGCCGGCCAGGACCCGACCCACTCCTCGACCTCGGCGGTCGTGACCTCCGCCCTCGAGGCGATGTCGGCGATCGACGCCGGTTGTCCACCGGCCAGGATCCGGTACATGGCCGCGCCGACCCGCTGGTGTCGCGGCTCGTGGAGGAACCCGCAGCCGGCGACGAACGCGTCGCTGGTGCGGTCGATCATCGAGGCGAGCGTGGTCGACGACGGAAGGTCGGTCATCCACGGATCGTAGGGGGCAGGACCGGCTCCGCCCGCCGCCCCGACCGGCACGCCGATCGTGACAAGGTGACCGGGTGACGATCGAGGACGACTGGGCGGAACTGACCGGGAGCCTGGCCGGAGCCGGAGCCCGCATGTCGGAGCTGACCGCCGGGCTCGGCCCTGTCGAGGCCGCCGACGGGCACCGGGCGCTGCTGCGGGCGCTGAACAACCAGCTCGGTCGTCTGGAGGTCGATCGGGAGCGGCCCGAGCTGGTGCCGTTCAACGGGTGGCGCGAGAAGTTCTTCATGGACAACCCCGACTTCCGCTACTGGGTCGCCGACGTGCGCCACGACCGCCGCTACCGGATCTCCGGCACGCTCGGCGACGCCGTGTTCCAGTCGATCACCGCGTACGCGACCCGGGGCGGACCCGCCCGCTCGGTCGGGCGGATCGACTCCGACTCCATCGGCGTCGACGACGACGGGCGTTTCACGGTGGTCGCGTCGTCTGAGCCGCCGGAGTCCGGGGACTGGCTCCCTCTACCCGAGGGCGCCGACACGATCTGGGTCCGCCACTTCCACGCCGATGTCGATCGGGACCGCCTCGGGGACGCCACGATCGAGCCGCTCGACGAACCGCACGAGCCGCCGACGCTCGATCCCGAGGCGCTGGGGCGCCGCATCCGACGCCTGGCCCGCACGATGGCCGCCGTTCCCGAGGTGATCGCCGCGGCCACAGCCGACGAGCGGGATCGGCCGAACGAGCTCCGCCACTGGACCGAGATGGCCGGAGGGGCCGCGTTCACCGAACCGGACATCACCTACGTCCGTGGGTCCTGGAGCCTCGGACCCGACGAGGCGCTGGTGATCGAGGGCGACGTCGTGGCCAGCCGGTACTGGAACGTGCTGCTCTACAGCCGGTTCCTGAACTCGCTCGACCAGCGGCACCGCTCGGTGTCGCGCACGTCGGCCACCGCGACGATCGTCGACGGCCGCTACCGGTTCGTGGTCGCGCCCCGCGATCCCGGCGGAGCCGGCGACTGGCTCGACACCGAGGGCCGTCCGTTCGGCCTGGTCGTGATGCGCTGGCTGCAACCGCAGGGCGAGGTCCCGCTCCCCCGCGTGCACCGCTGCCCGATCGGTGACCTGGAGCGGCGGCCGTGACCTGGATCCCACCCGAGCGGACCGCGGACGCAGCCGCCATCCACGCGGCGGCCGACGCGGACCGTCGGACGAACCCAGAGCTCTACTCGCTCGACCCCGACGACGTCCTGACCCGTGTGCTCGAACGCACCGACGGCTCCACCGAGGCTTTCCTGCCCGGCTGGCGCGACGGCCTCGAGCAGTTCCTGGGGTCGCTGGCCGAGGACGGCCGGCTCAACGCGCTGGGCGCCCGCACGATGTCCGAGCAGGCGACGGCCAAGCTGGTCTCTGCCCACCGGGTGGCCCGGGCGATCGAGGCCGACGCCACCTACGCCGACGACCTGATCCCACCGATCGTGATCGTCGGCGGCTGGCGCACCGGGACCACGTTCCTGTTCCGGCTGATGGCCCGCGACCCGAGGTTGCGGGCACCGCTGCCGGTGGATCTCACCCGGCCGTGGCGGGTCGCCGGGCTCGACGCCGCGGCGCGGGAGGAGCTGTTGAGCCGCATGGACGCGGCTCCTTCTCCGCTGCACGTGCTCAACCCCGACCTGCGCCGGGTGCACGACCACGGACCCCGTCTGCCCGAGGAGTGCGTGCTCGCCCTCGGAGCCGATCTGCGCAGCTGGGGCTTCTCGTCGACGGCCCGCCTCGAGAGCTACTCGCGGTGGCTGGCCCAGCAGGACCTCGGCCCGTCGTACCGGGAGTACCGCCGGGTGCTCGCCCTGCTCGACGACCACGACGGACGACGCTTCGTGCTGAAGTCACCGGCCCACCTCGCCGAGCCGGGCGCCCTGGTCGACACGTTCCCCGGGGCGGTGGTCGTCAACCTGCACCGGGACGTCGTCGAGACCGTCGCATCGGGGGCGTCGCTGTTCTCGGTGTTCCGCTCGACCTACAGCGACGAGGTCGACCCGTTCGACGTCGGCAGGTTCCAGACCGACCAGACCGAGCTGTGGATGCGGCGCGCCGTCGAGCACCGCTCCGCACACGACCCGGCGACCGCGACGTTCGTGGACCTGGCCTACCGGGACCTGGTCGCGTCGCCGGTCGAGGCGCTGCGCACCGTCTACCGGGCCGCGGGGATGGATCCACCCGACGACCTCCCGGGGTTCGTCGAGGCGCACCACCGGGCGTCGCCGCGCAACGAGCACGGCGCCCACCGGTACGCGCCCGAGGACTTCGGGCTGGATCCCGCCGAGCTCCGGGAGCGCTTCGCCGACCTCGTTCCGAGCTTGGATTGATTGGGTTCGTTCACGAGTCGGCCATTGCCCGATGGTAGATCGAGCCGATGTTGGTACCCTGATCGCCACCCCTTACGAGTGGATGTGTTCACTTGCAACCATCCGGAGGCCTCATGACCCTGACGCCAGACCTCTCCCCCGCACCCCAGCGACGGCCGGACGCCGGCGAGGTCGACCTGTTGGACCTCGACCGCTGGGCCGCCGAGGGACCGCCCCACGACTGGTTCGCGCGCAAGCGTGCCGAGTCGCCGGTGTGGCGACACCCCGGACCCGACGGCACCCGGGGGTTCTGGGTCGTGTCGGACCACGAGCACGTCACCGCCCTGGGTCGCTGCCCGCACGTGATGTCCTCCGACGAGGACAACGGCGGCATCGTCGGCCTCGGACCCGGCGACGAGCTCCAGGCGGCGTTCGACGCGTCGAACGCCGAGCTGGCGGCCATCGGCCTGCACGACAACGACGCCAAGATGCTGCTGAGCCTGGACCCGCCCGAGCACACCCAGAACCGCAAGGTGCTCAACCGCGAGTTCACCCCCGGCGCCATCGGGTCGCTCGAACCCGCCGTGCGCGAGCTCGCCGGAACTCTGCTGGACGCGGTGGACCGGGCCCGGGGCGTCGGCGACGACGTCGTCGACTTCACCACCGAGGTGGCCATGCCCCTGCCCATGCAGGTGATCGGCGACCTCCTCGGCGCACCGCGCCACACCCACCGGGACCTGCTCCGGTGGAGCAACGAGGCGGTGACGGGCACCGACCCCGAGTACCTGTCGCCGGGCGGGTCCCAACTCGCGGCGGCTGCGCAGCTGGCCCAGCTGTTCACCACCATGCAGATCGAGCGGCAGTCCGAGCCCACCGACGACCTGGTGTCGAAGTTGATCGCCGCCGAGATCGACGGCGAGCCCCTCTCGCAGCTGCGCTTCATCATGTACCTGCTCCTGCTGGTCACGGCCGGCAACGAGACCACCCGCAACGCCATGAGCCACGGCGTGTGGGCGTTCGCCGAGCACCCCGAGCAGTGGGACCGCCTCCGCGAGGACCCGTCCTTGCTGTCCGGCGCGGTCGAAGAGGTCCTGCGCTGGGCCAGCCCGCTGCTCTACTTCCGCCGCAACGCGGTGGAGGACGTCGAGGTGGCCGGGCAGCTCGTCCGAGCCGGCGACATCGTCAGCCTCTGGTACGTGTCGGCCAACCGCGACGAGTCGGTGTTCGACGACTCGTTCACCTTCGACATCGGCCGCTCCCCCAACCACCACGCCGCGTTCGGCGGCGGCGGTCCGCACTTCTGCCTGGGGGCCAGCCTGGCGCGGCTCGAGCTACGGGTCCTGTTCGAGTCGATGCTCGAGCGCTACTCCCGCATCGAGCTGGCAGGCCCGCCCGACCGGCTGCGCGGCAACTTCCTGCACGGCGTCAAGCACCTGCCGGTCCGCCTGCGCTCGTAGCGATGGCGGCGACGCACGCTCGACGTCCCGGGGACCGACGCGACCAGATCCTGGACGCGGCGGCCGAGGCGTTCGGTCGCCGCGGCTTCGACGGGGTGACCGTCGCCGAGCTGGCCGAGTCCGTCGGCGTCACCGCGCCGGCCCTGTACCGACACTTCGGAGCGAAGGACCAGATCCTCTCCGCGGTCACCACCGGGACCCTCGATCGCCTGGTCGTCGTCGCCGAGTCCCACATCGGTGTCGACGGACTGGACCAGCTGACCCGGGACCTGACCACCGAGGTGCTCGACCGACCCTGGCAGGTGGTGGCCTACCTCCGGGAACGGCACCGTTGGGCTGCCGACACCACCCGACCCACCCAGCGGGAGGTCGAGCTGTTCGGCGCCATCGACCAGGTCATCGATCGGGCGGTGGCCGGCCTCACCGCCGGCGATCGCCGATGTCGGATGATCGCCATGGTCGGCGTGCTGCGCGGCGTCGCCGAGCGTGCCCCCCGTCTGAGCCGACCCGCCGCGGACGCCTTCATCGCCGACGCCGTCACCGCGGTGCTGCGCGCCGCCCCGGTCCGCGCGATCAACCCGGGTCGGCTCCACCCGTCGAACGCCGCGACCTGGCGCCTTCCTCCGTCACCACGCGAGCGCATCCTCGCCGCCGCCCTCCCCCTGTTCCGCTCCCGAGGGTTCGACGGGGTGGGCATCGGCGAGATCGGCGACCACGCCGGAGTCGGCGCCAGCAACGTCTCCCGCTACTTCGGCTCCAAGGAGGAGGTTCTGGTCGACATCTACGACCGCGTCGGAGCCAGGGTGGAGGTCGCCGTGGATGACGCCGTCGCCTCCGCGTCGGACGCCGACCACGCGCTCCAGAACCTGCTCGAGGCCTACACCGAAGTCGCCTTCGGTGCCGCGGATCTGGTGGTGGTCGTGGGCGAGAACCGCGGGGCGCTGCCGCGGAACGAGATCGCCCGCCTCCGACGACGGGACCGTCGGGTCGCCGACATCTGGCGGGGGGTCATCGCCGCGCTGCGACCCGAGCTCCGGCCCGTCGAGACCACCACGGTCGTCGCCGGCGTCATCGCCCTGGTCAACAGCTTCCCCCGCCACGAACCCGACGCCCTGCCCGACCCGTCAGCGGTCGTGCCACTGGCCCGCGCCTTCGTCGGGGCCGGGTGAGCCGGACTGGACGCGCCCTCGCCGGGTCTCAGCCCTCGAGGGCGGCGCGGACCTGGGCCAACCGGTCAGCGACGATCGTGCAGTTGACCCAGCGGCCGACCTTCTCCTTGGTGATCAGCCCCGCGTCGGCCAGCACCGACAGGTGGTGCGAGACGGTGGGTTGGCTCTTGCCGACCGGCTCCTCCAGATCGCAGCTGCAGGCCGTGGCGTTCGGAGCGGCGGCGATCAGCGACAGCAGCTGCAACCGGACCGGATCGGCGAGCGCCTTGAACACCGCGGCCAGCTCGACCGCGTCGGTGGGGTCGAGGGGCTCGGCGAGCAGCGCTGGACAGCACTCGGCCGTCTCATCTGACCGAACGGTGAGGGGCGTGGTGTTCGTCGCCATGGTCGACACCCGGATTCCCATGACTCCTGGTGCCACAGGTGGCACCAGGAGTCACGGAAATCGAACCGGACCTACCCTGCGTCGGCGGGGGCGTTCAGGAGGATGTCGATGCCCTGGTAGTTGCTCGACAGGGTCTTCCCGTCCGGCGACAGATAACCCTGCAGCGGAACGTTGTTGAAGGTCATGTTGACGACCTCGCAGCTCACGGTTCCCGAAAAGCCCTGCACGCCGTAGCCCAGCGAGGTGAGATCGATCGTCCCGTAGAACAACGAGCCGGACACCGACACGTCGGCCGACAGGTTCATCGGCCCGGTCCAGATTCCGGGTCGCATGGGCGGGCACGGGATGATCGCGATGCTCCGCTGGACACGGGGTGACGGATCGTGGGTGGCGTCACCGGGCTGATCGGCGTTGAGAACGCAGGTGCCCAGCGAGTTGAAGCTGACGACGCCGCCCACGAACGTGCATCCGGTGCTCGACGCATCGAGCGTGATCGTGACCGGCATGCCCGAGGTGTCGGTCGCGGTCGGCGTGAAGGTACGCCCGATGTACGAGAACGACGGAGCGTTGAAGATGATCCCGCGGTACGGCGGCGGTTCGGGTGCGCACGAGGCGAGGAGGCCGATGGCCCCCAGCACCAGCAGCGGTGCACCGAGAAGGCGGACACGTGACGACTTCGACATTGGATTCCCCCTACGGCCAGGTGCGCTCAACGTAGCAGTCGACGAGGTGGCGGACGGGGTGAAACGTGAACATCCCTCAGTCCCCGTCGGCCGCCGCACCGACGAGGTCGCGTGCACCCCGCAGTAGCGTCACCTCCGATGGCCGCGGCGCTCCCCCTCCAGGTCGACATCGAGGTCGAGCAGGGTGTCAGCGTCTTCGGTGGACCCGGGGCGACCGCCGTCGCCGTCCTGTTGCTCCTGATCATCGCGGTGTCGTTGTGGCGAGTGTTCGACAAAATGGGCCAACCCGGCTGGACCGGTGCGGTGCCCATCGTGAACTTCGTCTCGATCGCGGCGCTTGCCGGCCGGCCGTGGTGGATCGGGCTGCTGCCCATCGTCCCGTGCATCGGACTGATCGCTGTCGTCCTTCTGTGCCGTGACCTGGCCCGGATGTTCGGCCACGGCGTCCTGTTCACCATCGGCCTGGTGCTGCTGCCCTTCGTGTTCCTTCCGATCCTGGCGTTCTCCCCTCGGGAGCACTACCAGGGTCCGACGGTGCGGGTGTTCGGATGACCGGCAAACGCCGGGCCGGCTCCCGGACGTGGCTGCGCTGGGCCGGAGTGCTGGCCGTCGCTCTGATCGGAGCCGGAATCGGAGCGTCCCTCCTCGGACGGACGACGGTGAGCACGCCGGTGGGAGATGTGGAGCTGACCAGCCGACCGGCGCTGCGAGGTGGGGCCACGCTGAGCCTGGCCCCGCTGGGATCGGTCGACCTGCCGAGCGCCGGGCCGATGCGCCTGCAGGCACGGCTGGTCGCGTTGGACGACGAGCTGCTGGTGCGCGCCGGCCGTGGACTCGCCCGCGGTGAGCAGCCGGTCCCCGCGAGCGAGGCCGCTCGGATCGAGGACGAGGTCGCGTCCCAGATCGTCGACTCCGTCGGTCCCCTCGTGCTCCGGACCGTCGCGGGAGGCCTCATCGGAGCCGCTCTGCTGACCCTCCTGGTCTACCGCGCTCGACGGGAGGCGATCGTCGGAGCCGCCGTCGGAGCGGTGAGCGTCGTGGCGCTGTGCACCGTGGCCTTCACGAGCATCCCCGACGGCGTGGACGATGCTCAGGTCAACGGGGCGATCGGCCTGCTCCCCCAGGCCGATCCGGGTCTCATCGAAGGTGCCGAAGGGGTGCAGGACTACATCGGCAAGACCTTCCGCAACATCGAGGGCCTCTACACGGGCTACGTCCGGTCCGTCGCCGCCGGGCGGATCGCCCGGACCTCGGACCGGGTGATCGCGGTGAGCGGCGCCCCCTCCGAGGACGCGATGCGTCGCGTGGCGGTGCTCGCCGACAGCCAGGGTGCCAAGGGCGTCCTGTGGATCGTGACCGACCGGCCCGGCGCAGGATCAGAGGCAGGATCCGATGCCGAGCCCGGCGACGAACCCGACGAGAGCTCCGAGCCCGACGAGCGATCGGGGCCCGACGACGAGGGCGGTGCAGGGGACCCGACCGCTCTGGGCTCCGGTTCCGAGGTGCCCGTCGTGTTCATCGGGCCGGACACCGCTGCGGGCTTCCAGTTCCTGGATCGCTTCCCGGTGCTGGTGCTGGGCTCCGACGGCACCCTTCCGGCCGGGTCGACATCCGGGTCGCTCGACGATGCCGCGCTCGTCGTCGACCCGAAAGGATCCGAGGTGCCCTCCGACATCTCGCGACCCGGCGTGAGCACCGGGAAGCGCCCCTCGGCCCGCGGGGCCGGGCTGACCGACGCGTCCGGAACGGTCCGGGTCACGACCGGCACGATCGACGACGATCGCCTGGAGGCGGTGGTGATCAGCTACGGCCGCAACGGCCCCGACATCGTCCAGGCCCAGCTCGTCACCGTCGCGAACGGCGACATCGCCGTGACCAGGGTGCTGCGATGAACGACGACCCGACGCCTGGTGCCGACGGGCCGGCCGACCCGTTGATCCCCCGCTCCGCCCTGCGTTCCGCGGCGCTGACGACCGTGCTCGCGCTCGTCGGGGCGACCGTCGCGCTGTGGCTGATCGGACCGGTCCGGGTCGCGGTCGGACCGGTGACCACCGGCGTGTCGGTGACGCCCGCACTCGGCGGCCCGGTCACCCTCGACCTCGCGCCGCTCGGGCAGGTGGAGATCGCGCCCACCTACGCCCCGATCCGGCTCCGGGCCGAGGTGGCGGACCTCGACCCCGCCGCGGTCAGCGACGTCGTCACCAAGGGGCGCGCTCCGGAGCTCGACCTGGGATCCACCCTGCCCCGGACCCTGATCGGAGCGATCGTCACCTACGTCGGCGTCGCCGCGCTCGGCGCGGGCCTGGTCGCCGGCATCGGACGCCGCAGCTGGCGACACGGGGTAGCCGGCGCCTGCATCCCGTTCCTGGCGCTCAGCGCCTGCGCCTGGATCGGCCTGTTCACCCTGAACGTCGACGAGCTGGCCGACACCCGCACGACCGGCGTGCTCGGTCTCGTCCCCGACGGCGCCGCGAACGCCGCGCAGTTCTTCGACGACCGGGACCGGTTCGCCGACAACGTCGCCGCCAACACCGAGGCGACGACCGATCTGTACGCCGGCCTGTTCGGGATGGCGGACCCCGATCACCCCGACGTGGTCCGGATCCTCCACATCAGCGACCTGCACCTCAACTCCGCCGCGCTGGCCTTCGCCGGCCGGCTGGCGACGACCTTCGACGTCGACGTCGTCGCCAACACCGGCGACGACGCCGACTGGGGCAGCGACGTCGAGTCCGAGATCCTCGGCGGCCCGGTCGGCCTCGACGTGCCGTACCTGTGGGTGCGCGGCAACCACGACACGGCCGTCACCCAGACCGCCAACGCCGGTGAGGGCGCCGTGGTGCTCGACGGCACCGAGACGACCGTCGACGACCTGGTGTTCTTCGGGGTCGGCGACCCCACGTTCTCACCCAAGCTGGACAAGGCGGTGGTCAAGGAGGGTCAGACCGCGTTCAAGCAGCGGTGGTCGACCGAGACGATGCTGCCGCTGCTCGCGGCCCAACCTCAGCGGCCGGATGTGGTGATGACCCACGACCCGGCGATGACCGATGCCATCGAGCCCAAGCCGCCGCTGCGCCTGGCCGGCCACACCCACAAGCTGAAGGTGTCGGGAGGGACCAACCCCGACGGCACGCCGTGGGTGCTCGTCGTGAACGGATCGACCGGAGGAGCGGGCCTGCGGGTGCTCGACCGCAAGGAGGAGAACCCGATGAGCGCGGTGATCATCACCGTCGACCGGCAGACCAAGCAGGCGCTCTACCTCGACGAGTTCACCTACCGGCCACTGGTCGACCAGACCTTCAAGGTCCGGCGCATCGACCTGCGGAACCTCGACCCCGCCGACTGACCGTCGACCCCGACCCCCCACCCCCGCGTCCCGTTCTGTTCGTTGGTTCACAACGCTGACGTTGTGAACCAACGAACAGAACGGGACGCGGGAACAACTCGAGGGTTGCTAGTTATACTTGCTGGTATGACTCACCGGGTGGGTGCCAAGGGACAGGTGGTCATCCCCAAGGAGCTCCGTGATCAACTCGGGATAGAGCCCGGGGACGAGGTCAGCTTCTGGCTCCACGACGATCACGTCGCAGTCCGGCCGACAGAGCACCGCCGACCGCTCCGAGGTCGATTCGCGGGATCGCCGCTGATCGCCGAGCTGCAGAGGGAACGAGCCGACGACCGCGACCGCGAAGCGGTTCCGTGACCGTCGCCCTGGATTCGTGGGCCGTTCTGCGCTTCCTCGAGAACAGCGATCCCGTCGCCAGTGCAGTCAGCGACCTCCTCGATCGTCAGCGACCCGTCATGTCGTGGATCAACCTCGGAGAGGTCCACTACGTCCTGCGCCGATTGCACGGAGAGGAAGCCGCCGCCGAGACGGTGCGTGACATCCGTGACGTCATCGACGTGAGACTCCCCGACGAGAGGCTCGTGATCGACGCTGCTCGCATCAAGGCGGACCATCCGATGGCGTACGCGGACGCGTTCGCCGCGGCCCTCGCTATGGCCTGCGACGCCACCGTCTGGACTGGCGACCCCGAGCTCCTCGCCCACGAGGCGCCGTGGAGTTGGCGGGACCTGCGGAACCTCGACCCCGCCAACTGACCATCGACCCCCGCCCCCTCCCCCGCCCCCGTTCTGTTCGTTGGTTCACATCCCCAGCGTTGTGAACCAACGAACAGAACGGGGGTGGGACCTAGTCTCCGGGCGATGGTCGAGCACCGCAGGTCACGGTTCGCCGCCGCGCCGGTGACGTTGGCGCGGACCGCCGTCGCCCTCCTCGCCGTGTTCGTCGCTCTCGCGTTCATCGCCGGCTGCAGCTCCGACTCCGACGGCTCCGCACCCACCACCAACGCCTCCGCCGCCGCATCGACGGACGCCGGCACCTCCCGGGTATCAGGATCCATCGTCGTCTCTGCCGCAGCATCCCTCACCGACGCGTTCACGACGATCAGGGACCGGTTCGTGGCGGCCAACCCCGGCGCGCACGTGACGCTCAACTTCGGATCGTCCGGCGCCCTGTCGACGCAGATCCTGAACGGAGCCCCGGCCGACGTGGCCGCATTCGCCGACACCGCGCCGATGAACGCCCTCGCCGATGCCGATCTCCTCGCCGCCCCGCCGAAGGTGTTCGCCAGGAACCGGCTGGTCATAGTCACCGAACCCGGCAACCCGAACGGCATCGACTCGCTGGCCGACCTGGCCACCGCCGGCACGGTCTCGCTGTGCGTGGACACCGCGCCCTGCGGGAAGTTCGCCGACCGGATCCTCGCCGATGCCGGAGTCACCATCCCGACCTCGAACATCACACGTGGCACCGACGTGCGCTCCACGCTCACCGCGGTCACCGAGGGGGACGCTGTCGCCGCCATCGTGTACGTCTCCGACGCGACGACCGCGGCCGACCGGGTCGACACCGTCGCGATCCCCGAGGCCCACGACGTCACCGCCGACTACCCGATCGCGACGCTGGGCGCGACCTCCAGCCCGGCGCTGGCCCGGGCGTTCGAGGCCTACGTCCTGTCCGAGCGGGGACGGTCGGTCCTGGAGGACGCCGGATTCCTCGCGCCGTGACCACCCGATCGAGACACCGCCCGCCGATTCCGGTGCTGGCCGCGGCGGCGGTGGCCGTCGCCTTCTTCGCCCTGCCTCTGCTCGGGCTGATCCGAGACGCTTCATGGTCGACCTTCCTCGCCGACCTCTCCACGCCGGACTCACTCAGCGCCCTGCGCCTGTCGCTGATCTGCTCGCTGAGCGCCACCGGACTGTCGGTGCTGTTCGGCATGCCGTTGGCGTGGGTACTGGCCCGGGTCCGCTTCCCCGGACGGGCCCTGGTCCGCGGGCTCGTCCTGCTCCCGCTGGTGCTGCCGCCGGTCGTCGGCGGCGTGGCACTGCTCACCGCGTTCAGTCGCCGGGGACTTCTCGGCGAGCACCTCTACGACTGGTTCGGCGTCCAGCTCACCTTCTCGACCGCCGGGGTGGTCCTGGCCGAGGCCTTCGTGGCGCTGCCGTTCTTCGTGATCACCGTCGAGGCCGGACTGCGCTCGATGGACCGTCGCTACGAGGAGGCCGCAACCACGCTCGGGGCGCGTCCGTTCACCGTGTTCCGCCGTGTCACGCTCCCGATGGTCGCACCGAGCATGATCGCAGGCGCGGTGCTGTCCTGGGCCCGGGCGCTCGGGGAGTTCGGCGCGACGATCACCTTCGCCGGCAACATCGTCGGACGGACCCAGACGCTGCCTCTGGCGATCTACCAGGAGCTCGTGACCGACCCGGACGTGGCCGTCGCGCTCAGCCTCGTGCTGCTGGCGGTGTCGCTCACGGTGATCGTGTCGATGCGGGACCGCTGGCTCGGTGCGTCGTGATGCTCGCAGCGGACATCGGCCTGACCATCGGGTCACTCGATCTGAGCGTTGAGCTGGAGGTCGACCGCGGCGAAGTGCTCGCCCTGCTCGGACCGAACGGGGCCGGCAAGACCACGGCGCTGCGCGCGCTCGCCGGCCTCGAACAACTCGACCGGGGGAGCATCGTCCTGGCCGGGACGGTCCTCGACGATCCGACCACACCGACGTTCGTCCCCCCAGCGGACCGCCCCGTCGGCGTCGTGTTCCAGGACTACCTGTTGTTCCCCCACCTGTCGGTCCTCGACAACGTGGCGTTCGGTCCGCGGTGTCGAGGCGTCCCCAAGACAACCGCAGAGATCACGGCGCGACGGTGGGTCGACTCCGTCGGCCTGGGATCGTTGGCGGGGTCCCGGCCCGCGGAGCTGTCCGGTGGCCAGGCCCAGCGGGCCGCGCTCGCACGGGCGTTGGCTGCCGACCCGCAGCTGTTGCTGCTCGACGAGCCGCTCGCCGCGCTCGACGCCGGCACCCGATCGACCGTGCGACGGGACCTGAAGCGGCACCTCGACCAGTTCGACGGTGCCACCGTCCTCATCACCCACGACCCGCTCGACGCGCTGGCACTGGCCGACCGCGTCGTCGTGCTCGAGGCGGGACGAGTCACCCAGGCCGGCACGTTGGCCGACGTCACCACCCGGCCCCGCACGCCGTACGTCGCCGAGCTGCTCGGCGTGAACCTGCTCCGCGGTCACGGGTCCGACCACACCGTCGTCGTGAGCGATGACGGTGTGAGGAGCGACGTGACCGTCGCGGTCGGCGGTCCGGTCGACGGGGACACCCTCGCCCTGATCCGACCGAACGCGGTGTCGCTGCACCGGAGCCCTCCGGACACCAGCGCTCGCAACCAGTGGCGATGCACCATCGACGGGTTCGACCTGCTCGGCGACCGGGTCCGCGTCCGGCTCACCGGTCCGGTCGATCTGGTCGCCGAGATCACACCGGAGTCGGTCAGCCGGCTCGGGCTGATCGAGGGCGCCGAGGTCTGGGCGTCGGTGAAGGCGACCGAGATCGCCACCTACTCGGCGTAGGGCTCGAGCGCAGGCCGTCTCCGACCCGATCGCGGCTGCCCGAACCCTGACGGCTCACCCGATCCGGGCGAGGTCGGACGGTCGGGCCTCCTCGAGCTCGAGCGCGAGCTGCACCAGCAGGGCATCGGAGCCGAAGTCCCCCGACAGCATCATCCCGACGGGCAGGTGAGCACCCTCGTCGACACCCATCGGCACGCTGATCGCCGGCGTCCCTCCCGCGTTCGCCAGAGGGGTGTACGGCATCCACGCCGCGATGCGTTCGAGCAGCGGTTCGAAGTCGACGTTCGCACCCAGGTGGCCGAGCAGCGGCGGGACGGTCGACACCGTCGGGCTCAACATCACGTCGAAGTCGCGGGTGGCGGCCGCCATCCGGGCCCGCACCCGACGGAGCCGTCGCGATACCCCCACGACGCGGGACGGTTCGGCACGGAACGACGCCGCCATGCCCTGGGAGAACTTCGTGAGTCGGGTCCGGTCGTAGTGGGAGCCGTGCACGACGGGTGCGGTGTTGGTGGCCATGAAGACCAGGAACCGGTAGTAGAAGATGAAGTCGTCGCGGAACTGCTCCGGTTCGACCGGCGGCGTCGTCTCCTCGACGTGGTGGCCCAGCTCCGCGAGCAGGTCGGCGGTGGACTGCAGGGTCGACCGTGTCGGTTCGTCGATGTCGGCCAAACCGGGGATGGCGCCGAGCACGCCGACCCTCAACCTCCGCGACGGCGGCCCGGTGACCTCGCCCATCGGCGGCATCGACCGCGGTCGGAACACCCGCTCCATCTCGGCGTAGAAGCGGGCGGTGTCGCGCACCGTCCGGGTCACGACCCCGTCGACCGACACCGACAGCGGCAGGTTCCGCTCGTCGGAATGCCGTCGCAGACGGCCGAGGGACGGCTTGAGGCCGACCAGCCCGCCGCAGGCGGCGGGAATGCGGGTCGACCCGCCGCCGTCGACGGCGTGCGCGACCGGCACCACGCCAGCCGCGACCAGCGCTGCGGCGCCACCGGAGGAGCCGCCGATCGTGTGGGCCGGGTTCCACGGGTTGCGCGTCGGCGTCCGCTCCGGGAACTCGGTCGACGGGACGAACCCCCATTCGGGCATGGTCGACGTCCCCACCAGCGACATCCCCATCGCCTCCATGTCCCTGGCGACGCCTCGGGTCCGCTTCTGCGGGGGAGCACCCTCGAGGGCTGCTGCGCCCCAGGTGCACGGCAGTCCGGCGACCGGGACCATGTCCTTGATGAACGTCGGAAGGCCCTCGAACGAGCCGCGTCGAGCGCGCCGCGCCGGCACGGAGGTCAGCACCTCGCCGTAGCGCTCGAACATGACCGCCCCGACCTGCGGGTCGATCCGCCGGGCCCGCTCGATCGCCGCGGCGACCACCTCCCGGACCGACAGCTGGCCCGAGTCGAGCGCGTCGATCGTCGCCACCGCGTCGAGCCGGGCGAGCTCGTCGTCGAAGGTGTGCACCGCCGGCCGACGCGGGTCGCCGCCCGACGACCCCGGCTCCGGCTCCGATCTCACCTGGCCGTCGTCCTGCGTCGCGTCCACGGCGCGGACACTAGGCGGTACTCAACGCCGCCAGAAGATGTGGTGGACGACCCCGGAGCTGGGACTGGGCACCTTCTCCATGTGGAATCGGTCGAGCAGGTCCTCGGGCCGGTCCCACAGGCGTTCGCCGCGCCCGAGGTCGACCGGCGCCATCGCCACGTGCATGGCGTCGACGAGATCGTCGTCGAGGAACTCCCTCACGGTCGCGACTCCCCCGCCCAGGCGCACGTCCCTGCCGTCAGCGGCCTCCGCGGCTCGGGCGAACGCCTCGGTCGGCGATGCGTCGATGAAGTGGAACGTGGTGTCGTCCAGGGTGAACGACGGACGGAGATGGTGGGTCAGGACGAACACCGGGGTGTGGAACGGCGGGACGTCGCCCCACCACCCCTTCCACTCGTGGTCCTCCCACGGCCCCCGATGGGGTCCGAACTTGTTGCGCCCCATGATCTCGGCGCCGATGTTGTGGGTGAAGTCGCGGGTGAAGTAGTCGTCGAGGCCACGCGTCCCGCCCGGGTCGGTGCGGTTGGGCCAGCTTGCCGTGGCGCCCGCCCAGGACATGAACGCGGCCGGGTCCGCATGTCCGAACGGACGATCGAGGGACTGGCCCTCACCGGCGCTGAACCCATCGCGGGACACCACGAAGTTCTGGACTCGCAAGAGCTGGCTCATCGACATCTCCTCGTCTCTCCGGTCTGCTCGGTCACGTTCATCGGGTCTCAGGACCCGGGTTCTGCGGCGGCGGCTCCGATGGCGGCGTAGTGCTCGCGTGCCGCGGCGAAGGCGTCCCAGTCCCAGGGCACCGGTGAGCCGGAAATGGCCGGTGCGAGTCGCTCCAGCGACGTGTGCAGTCCGACGACCCAGCAGCCGTCGACCGCGGCGGCCACGTCGTCGACCTGCTGGGTGAGCCGCAGGACGCATCCGTCGTCGGCGGCCTCGAGCTCCCACAACAGGGTGGATCCGGCCACGAAGTGGGTGTGCTCGAACAGGACGGGTGCCTCCACCCGCAGCACGGTGGCCGTCATCGGGCCGGGTTCGCCGCTGCGGCTGGTGAAGACCATCTCCCCGCCTTCACGTAGGTCCACGGTGATGTCGGCGTCGAAGGGCAGCCACCAGTCCGCGAGCCGCTCCGGGTTGGTGATGGCGTCCCACACCGCAGCCACCGGGAACCGCAGGTGTCGTTCGAAGCGGATCGTGCCGCCAGTGGCGGTTCGTTCGAGGGTGCCGTCGTAGGAGCCTGCGCCGTCGTGGGAGCCTGTGCCACCGTGGGATCCGGGGTCGGTCATCGGGAGTCCTTCGTTCGGGAGTCCTTCGTTCGGGAGTCCTTCGGTCGGGAGTGCTGCGTCGTTCGGGAGCCAATCGTCGGGTCGATCGGGTCAGCGGTGCGTTCGAGATGCCGCTCGAGGGAGTCGAGGCGGTTCGCCCACTCGCGCCGGTAGGGCTCGAGCCACTCGTCGATCTCCATCAGCGGCTCGGGCCGGAGGCGGTAGAGCCGACGTTGTGCGTCACGGCGGACCTCGACCAGGCCGGCGTCACGCAGCACCTTCAGATGCCGCGACACCCCCGGCTGGTGCATGCCGACCTCGTCGACCAACTCCCCCACCGAGCGCTCGCCGGATCGGACGGCGTCGAGGATCCGGCGCCGCGTCGGCTCCGCGATCACCTCGAGGACGGTCAGGGTCGATGCCACCTCCCGAACATACACCTAGCCATATATATGGGCAAGCAGATGTCAGGGACCCGACTCCCCAGCCGGATCGGGCGCGTCCCGGTCGTCGACCTTCTGTCGGCCGACGGGCGATCTCCCCTCGAGGGCGAAGTACTGGTGCAGCTGCTGGATGGCGATCGAGCCCTCGCCCACCGCGGACGCGACCCGCCGGACGCCGCCGTGGCGCACGTCGCCCGCAGCGAACACCCCTGGCATGCTCGTCTCGAGGGTGAGCGGCGGGCGCTCCAGCGGCCAGGCCCCCGAACCCACGACGTCGTCACCGCTCAGCACGAACCCCTGGGGGTCGAGCGCGATCGAGTCCGGCAACCAGTCGGTCAGCGGTCGGGCCCCGATCATCAGGAAGAGGCCCTGCGCGGGATGCCGTTCCTGCTCGCCGGTGATCCCGTCGCGCAGCGTCAACCACTCGAGTCGGTCCGCCCCGCCGCCGTCCACGACCGTCGTCCCGGTCCGCACGTCGATGTTGGGCGTCGCGTCGATCTGGCGGATGAGGTAGTGCGACATCCCCTTCTCGATCGAGTCCGCCCGGATGACCATCGTGACCTGCCGGGCGTATCGGGCGAGGTGGAGCGCGGCCTGGCCCGCCGAGTTCGCCCCGCCGACGATGAACGCGTGCGCACCGGCCATCGACACCGCCTCCGAGGTCGAGCTGCCGTAGAAGACCCCGGCGCCGACCATCGCCTCGATCGACGGAACTCCGAGCCGCTGGTAGGTCGCACCCATCGCCAGCAGCACACCGACGGTGCGCAGCTCCGTCCCGTCGTCGAGGGTCAGCACCAGGAACCGACCCTCACGCCGGATGCCGGTCACGGTGTGCATGAAGGTGAAGTCGGCGCCGAACACCCACGCCTGGTGGTAGGCGTTCTGGGCGAGCCGACGGCCGCTGAGACCACGGGGGAAGCCGAGGTAGTTGCGGATCAGGGAGCTCGAGGTGGCCTGGCCACCGATCCCTCCCCGATCGACCACCAGGGTTCCCAGGCCTTCCGACGCCCCGTAGACCGCGGCGGACAGCCCGGCCGGCCCGGCACCCACCACGACGACGTCGAACTCGAGCTGCTCCGGGCACACCGGACCGCCCGTGGCCAGGGCGAGCTCGGCGTTGGTGGGGTTCTGCAGGATCGACCCATCGGGGAACTGCAGCAGCGGGAGCTCGGCATCGGCGCCTGCGATCTCGAGGGTCGCCCGACCGTTCGGCGAGTCGACCAGGCAGAAGTCGTGGGGGACGGCGCACGACTGGAGCGCTTCGCGCAGCTCATGCGCCCTCCCCGTCCAGGACTCGCCGACGATGCGAACGGTGTTGGGCGCGGTGCGTTGCGCGTCGGCCCAGTCGAGCAGCATCGACGAGACGGCGCTGTGGAACTGCTCGTCCGGTGACACCATCGGTCGGAACACGAACTGGTCGATCCGGTCCGCGGCCATCGCCTGGAAGATGATCTCGCCGACGTCACGCTGGCCGAGGGACTCCCATCGGACCAGCAGGCCGCGGCGAGCGTGGCGGTGTCGGCTCCGCACACCGTCGAGGATGTCGGCGCCGTCGACACCACCGACGTCGAGCGCGCAGAGGGCGATCGCCACGTCCCGTCCGTCGGCGGCGAGCTGCTCCAGCAGTCGATGCGCGTCGTCGGCTGAGCCGGCGACCGCGACCGAGTAGCTCCGGGCGTACCTCTCGGTCAGCTCGCGCTCGATCTCACCGAGGCGGTCGGGGTCGGCGTCGACGGCGAGGATCGCGGGACCGATCATGGCGAGAATCTACGACCGCACCCCGTCCCCGTGGCCGGGATTTCACGGCGTCGGCGGTGCAGCTCTCGGGTATCCCGACGAGCTGTCGGCCCCGGACGGCGGGCCGACCGTAGGGTGGCGCGATCTCCAGCGCGGTCCGTGCCACGGCACGTACCGGTCGAACGACTCCCGAGGAGGGCCACGCCATGGGCGCGTCCGGACATTGCCTGTGCGGCAAGGTGACCTACGAGCTGTCGGGTGAACCGATCGCGACCGCGGTGTGCCACTGCAGCCACTGCCAACGCCAGAGCGGCGGAGCGTTCTCGGTGAACGTGATCGCCCTGCCGGACCAGCTCACGGTCACGGGCGAGCTCGGCACCTACGTCGAGACCGGCGAGAACGACGACGGCGAGTACGTCCATCGACGCTTCTGCCCGTCCTGCGGTTCGCCGATCGTGTCGGAGATGCTCCAGGCCGGCATCGTCGCGGTCAAGGCGGGCACCCTCGACGACACCTCCCACATCCGACCCGCCGTCGAGGTGTGGTGCACCGACCGCCAGCCGTGGGTCGAGCTGGCGGGGATCCCGATGTCGATGGAGCGCGAGGGCTGAGCACGATCGGCTCGGAGCCGGCACCCGCCCTCCGAGCACGATCCGCGTCCGGGGCTACGACACCTCCTGTTGGTCGACGCGCTCCGAGGCGGCGACCAGCGGAGCTGTTGCAGCGCTTCGCTCCCGGGTGACGTCCCAGAACGGGCTCCACAGGAACCAGCGGCGCAGGGCGCGGACCAGATGCGACGGCCCCACCACCTCGATCCGGCCGTCGGCCACCGCCCGCCTCCATTCGACGGTCCCGGCGAACACCTCCGCCAGAGCGGTGGTCTCCATCGTGACGACCACGTCCGAGTCGAACCCGGGATGCTGCACGCACACGGACGCCTCCCCGCGTTCCAGCACCATCCACAGCGTCATCCTCTCGGGCGCGGTGTGGTCGAACTGCACCACGACCCGTTGCTCGGGCAGCTCGGTCGGATCCACCCGCCGGTGCATCCACCAGGTGAGGGTGATCGGGTCGATGTCTCCGGGGTCGAGGTCGTCGTAGAGCCAGTTGACCGCCCACCGACCGAAGGCGATGAGCACCGGCTGCAGGTCACGACCGGCGGGGGTCAGGTGATACGAGCTACCGCGGCCTGACGGCAGCGGCCAGCTCTCCACCACACCCTTGCGCTCCAGGTGCTTCAACCGCGACACCAACAGCGAACGGGAGATGCCCGGCAGCCCGCGGGCGATGTCGTTGAACCGGGTGTTGCCCAGGACGAGCTCTCGCAGGATCAGCGGCGTCCAGCGATCGGCCACGACCTCGCTGGCCAGGGCGATCGGACAGAAGCGGCCGTAGTCGGTCATGCCCTGAGCGTCGCGCCGACACAGCGCTGCGGGAAGTCCCGATTCTGTACTGGCCAGGTCACGATCCTGCACTGGGAACGTCCGCGCAGCGGTCCGATGCTCGAACCATGTCACTCACCACCACAACCACCTCCCACCTCCCCCTGCTCGAACGGGCGGCCCGGGTCGGCGAGGAGATCGCGCAGCACGCCGAGCGTCACGACCGCGACGCCACGTTCGTCGTCGAGGCCTACGACGCGCTCCGACGCGAGGGCCTGCTGGCCGCGGCCGTGCCCGTCGAGCTCGGCGGTGCCGGCGCGTCCATCGCCGAGGTCACCGCGATGCAACAGGAGCTCGGCCGGCACTGCGGTTCGACCGCCCTGGCCAGCGCCATGCACCAACACGTCACGGCGTTCACGGCATGGCGCCACCGCCGCGGTCTGCCCGGTGCCGAAGCCACGTTGCGCCGTGTCGCGGACGACGGCATCGTGCTCGTCTCCACCGGCGGCGCCGACTTCACCCACCCCCGCGGGCAAGCGGTGCGGGTCGACGGGGGCTACCGGGTCTCGGGCACCAAGGCTTTCGCCAGCCAGGGACCCGTCGGCACGGCGATGTCCACGATGTTCCCGTTCGAGGATCCCGAGCGTGGCACTCGCGTGCTCAACATGTCGGTGCCGCTGAGCGAGCCCGGCGTCCGCCTCGTCGACAACTGGGACACGCTGGGCATGCGCGGCGCCGGGAGCGGCAACATCGTCGTCGACGACGTGTTCGTCCCCGACGAGCGGGTCCTCGCCGACCGTCCGCACGGCACGATCGATCCGCCCCTGCAGGTGATCCTCAGCATCGCCATGCCGATCATCTCGGGCGCCTACCTGGGCATCGCCCGGTCCGCGGTGGACGCCGCGACGATCGCCGCCGCCGGCAGCCAGGATCCGATCACCCAGCGACAGATCGGCCTGATGCGCCACCGGGTCCAGGTGGCCCAGTGGGCGCTCGACGGCGCACTCGAGGTGATCGCGGAGGTTCCCGAACCGTCCGAGGAGCGGATGATGGCTGCGCTCACCGCCAAGCGCGAGGTCGCCCTCGCGGCGGTGGAGGTGTGCGACCTGGCCATGGAGGTGGCCGGAGGATCCGCGTTCCGCAAGGGCTCGGTGATCGAGCGCGCCTACCGGGACGTCCGGGCCGCGTCGTTCCATCCGCTCACGCCCGAGCAGACGCTGCGTCGGTCCGGTCAGCTCGCCGTCGGGGTACCCACCGACCTCTGAGAGCGTGGTCGGGACCTCACGGGTGACCGACCTCGGGCGGGTGAACTCCACAGGTGCATGCGTCGATCGACGGGCAGGTGCAGGTCATGCCCCACGAGATGATCGCCCGAGCCCGCTCGAGGGTCGCCATCCGCTCGTCGATCTCGGCGAGCTTGGCCTCGGCCAGCGCCCGACTGGCCGGGCGTCCGGGCTCGTCGTCGGCGAACAGGACCCTGATCTCGTCGAGTGAGAACTCCGCGGCCTTGCAGAGACCGATCACCTCGAGGCGTCCGAGGACGGCCGAATCGAAGCGGCGCTGACCGCCCACCCGGGCCGGCGGCGGGAGCAGCCCGACCGACTCGTAGTACCGGACAGTCGTGGCGGGAACTCCCGAGCGACGTTCCAGTTCCCCGATCGTCATCGCCGGTTCCACCGGAACAGACTTGCATGCCGACGCTTGACTTGGAGTCAACTCGAAGTTGTTGGCTGACGCGATGCATTCGCCATCCGTCGCCGTCGACCAAGCCCTTCTCCGCTCCCGGTTCGTCCTGCTTTGCTCCTATGTCAAGCGGCAGCCGCGAGCAAGTCTGCGGGTGCTGCTTGAGCGGGTTGCGCGTCTGCGAGCAGGGCTCGGTAGACGACGTCGGAGAGGCGCCGTTTCAGGCCTCTGATTGCTTCGGTCTTGGTCTTGTGGTCTTGGGTTGTTCGCCGTTCGAGGTAGGCGATGGCGTCGTCGTGGCATCGCATCTGCGTGATCGCGATGCGGTGGATCGCCGCGTTGAGCTGTCGGTTCCCGGTGCGTGAGACGTGCGTCTGTTCGACCAGACCGGCGCGGTGCGGTCGGTGTCGGCAGCGTCGGCGAACCGGCGAACGTCGGCGGTCTCGGCGACGATCTTGGCGGCGGTGAGCGCCCGAACCGACCAGCTGAGCGTCGGGCAAGCGTGACGATTCGTGATCGCTGGCGGTTGCAGGTCAGGTCTCACTGGGCGATCTCTGCGGCGATACGCGACGGTCCGTTCCAGCGGCCTGATGGCATCGAGGTTCTGATGCGAGAGCGAACGGCGGTCCCGGCCGAGCTGTGGAGGTGCCACCCCGTTCAGGCACGGCCCGCGACACCTCGCGGTGATCAACCAGCAGGCGCAGCAGCCGACCATCCAGCGAGCCACCGGCAGGCGCGCGGCGAGCGACCGCCGGCGTCGATCGGTCGACTGATGTGCGCATGCGGCATGGGCCATCAGGGCGGACGCGATGCGTTCCCAGCGCGAGCATGTCGACCCGGTCGACAGGTGACGGCAGTCCACGCCAGCCGGTCGGGGCCGATCTGGCGCCCACCGGATGATGTCGAGGTGGTCAGCACGTTGTGGCGGTGGTGGTCTGGGGACGGCCGACGTCGTCGACCGGAGACGGTAGGGTGCGCGCATCGATGCCGAGGGTGACTGGCCTGTCGCCTTCCGGGTGATCGAAGAACGGTCTGGCACAGTGGGGGCGATGCCACGCTCCTATCAAGCCACGCCGGCCGGTTCTGCGCGTCCGGAAGCCGGCAGAAAGCATGACGGCCACGATCGGCAGAGAACCTACGAGCCAAGCTCCCAGACACCGACCAGAGTGACACTGATGCGAACCTACGACCCACACGGAGTGCCGATCGACACCCCCGTGTGGTTCGCGCTGCAGGGATCCACACTGCTCTTCCGGACCAAGCGCGGTCCGAAGACCCGGCGGATCGCCGACCGCCCCGAGGTCGAGTTGCAGGCATGCGACCATCGAGGCCGACCGCTCACCGCCGCACCCATCCACCGGGGAACCGCCACCGAGTTGCACGGCGACGAGGCAGAGACCGCCAACCGTCTGCTGCACCGACGCTACGGCTGGCAGTGGAACGTCATCCCGCTGATCAGGATCCCGGGAGTGGTCAACGTGCACCGGCACCTCGGGTGGCGTGAGCGGCTCCGGCGGAGTCGAAGCCGCTCGCTCTGGCCCGACAGCGTGATCATGGCAGTCGAGCTCTCCCCTCCCTCCCGTTCTGTTCGTTGTTTCACATCGCCGACGTTGTGAAACAACGAACAGAACGCGGAAGGGTGCCCGACGGCGCCTCCGCGCAGACCGAACTGCTCGCACTCCTCGGTCGGACCGGATGAGCGCCGGCCACAGGGCTCAGGGCAACGGCGGCAACTCGTCGAGCGGAACGACATGGGGAGCCCGTCGCCCGCCCGCGCCATAGCCGACCTGATCACCCCACGCGTGGAACGCTGTCCAGAGCCGACCGTCATGGCCGCGGAACACCGACATCCCCCCGGGCCCGTTGACTCCGGCCGCGCTGCGGTGCCACGGGGTTCCCGGCGTGTCACGCTCACACGGGCCCGTCGGGCTCTGGCAGGTCGCGGATCCCGTCGCGTAGTCGGCGGTGAAGAAGAACCCGCCCGAGTAGAGCAGCCGGACCGTACCGTCCTCCTGCTCGAACAGAGCCGGGTTCTCGAGGACCAGTTGCTCCCACCCGCTCGGGTCGGTGAGGAGCTGGGCCGGTTCGCCGACCAGTCTGGTCCCCGACTCGTCGAGGCGTGAGGTGCGGATCTCGGTGGGACGTCCGGACTCGTAGTGGTATTCGGTCCACGCGACGAAGAGCCGGCCGTCGCGGGCTCGCCACGGGAAGGGGTCGATCGTCGGCCCATCCGTACTGCAGATGACGGGTTCCTCGCCGAGCGGCTCGTAAGGGCCGCCGGGCGTGTCGGACACCGCGAGCCCGATGCACTGCGACAGGTCGTCGTCGGGGTCGGTCGGGCTCGAGAACCACAGGATGTATCGCCCGCCGACCTCGATGACCCCCGGGGCCCAGATCTCGTCCTGGCCGATCCATGCAGGTCGACGGGCCATGGCCTCGGTCGGTTCCCCCCATGCCCCGGAGTCGGTGGCGTGCCGGACCGGGGCCAGGAGGTCGCCGGTGGAGGTGGTGAACAGCCAGTACGAACCGGCAGCAGCGAGGACAGCGGGGTCCGGCCCGTCGGCGGCGACCGGTCGCGTCGGCGGTGGGCCGGTCCTTTCAGGTCGATCCTGCTCGCCGCGTGCGTCGGTCGAGCAGCCGGCGGCGAACGCGAACAGGAGCACCACCCCCAGAACCCATCCGAACCGCACCGCATCCCCCGATCGTCGGCCGGCGCCGCGCTCCTCCGAGCCGACGCTCCGCAGAACCTACCGTCGAGCGGGTGCACGACCCGGTCCAGCCGATCCGGGGTTCACGCGGGCCGGGGTCGATACTCCCTCCTGCGGGGAGGCTCGGTCAGCCCGTGACTAGCCTCGCCGATTCGTGAGACGCCTCCTGCTGGTCGCGACCGTCGCCGCACTGGTCCTCGTCGCGGCCTGCTCGGGAGGAGAGGACCCGACGTCGGCTCCGGGTCGACCCGCCCACGACTCCAGCACCGGTCGCGAACCGGCGCCGGCATCCCCGCCGCTGGTCACCGACCCCGAGGGACCCGTTCGAGTACCGGTGTCGGGCGACACGACCTGGGTGCACGACCCGTCGATCGCGCGTGAGGACGGCACCTACCACCTCTACTCCACCCACGACGGCATCCAGCACCGCACGTCCACGGACCTCCAGCACTGGACCAGGGCGGCGCCGGTGTTCGCCGAGCCGCCCGCGTGGCTGACCCAGGAAGCTCCGGTCGGCAAGGGCGACATCTGGGCACCCGACATCAGCCGCTGGGGTGGCCGGTGGCACCTCTACTACTCGACCAGCGAGTTCCCGGCCGGCTCCTTGCCGACCCGTAACTCCGCCATCGGCCACGCGACCGCGGTGACCCTCGATCCGTCGTCGCCCGACGGCGGATGGACCGACCACGGCCCGGTGCTCCGGTCGCGGGGCCAGCTCCTGGATGCGGACCGGTCGGGATGGAACGCCATCGACCCTGCGGTCGTGCTCGACGACGACGACCGCCCGTGGTTGACGTGGGGGTCCAACTACGACGGCCTCTTCCTGCAGCCCCTCCAGCCCGACGGAACCCTCGACCCGTCGGTGCCCCCGGTCAACCTCGCCCGCCGTGAGTTGGTCACCGACAACATCGAGGCGCCGACCATCCTCAAGCGGGGTGACTGGTGGTACCTGTTCGCGTCGTTCGACCTGTGCTGCTTCGGGATGAACTCGACCTACAACGTGCGGGTCGGTCGCTCCGCCTCCCTGACGGGGCCCTACGTCGATCGCGACGGTCGACCGATGCTCGACGGCGGCGGCACGAAGGTGCTGGCCGCGTACGGGAACGTGCTCGCCCCAGGACACCAGACGGTGTTGCACGAGGGTGACAACTGGTGGCTGATCCACCACTGGTACAACCCCGCGCACGACGCCCGTCCCGAGCTCGGCATCCGCCCGCTCGACTGGGACGCTGACGGATGGCCGGTCGCACGCGGGTGGTCCCCCGCGACCTTGTAGTCCCGACGTCGTCACACGACCTGTGGCCTACAAGTTCGAGGAAGCTCAGCGACCTTGTAGCCCCGACACCGTCACACGACCCGTGGCCTACAAGTTCGGTGCCGGGCAGCAATGGCGTCCATCATCGTGGAATCCGTAGGTTGGCTCACGAGGTGACGCGGGAGCGGTCCGCGTCGGTCACGGGGGAACGACATTGACATCGACGACGGAACCGACCGAGCACCACGTCCGGGTCGGCGACATCGACCTCGCCTACCTCGCGGTCGGTGGCAGCGGACCGCTGGCGGTGTGCCTGCACGGCTTCCCCGACACGGCCCACACGTGGACGCACCTGCTGCCGGCGTTGGCCGACGCCGGGTTCCGGGCCGTCGCCCCGTGGCTGCGCGGCTACGCGCCGAGCGGGCTCGACCCCAACGACCACTACCAGATCGGCGCGTCGGTGGCCGACGTGGTCGCGATGCACGAGGCGCTCGGAGGTGACGCCGACGCCGTGCTCATCGGCCACGACTGGGGCGCACGCATCGCGACCGGTGCGGCGGTGATCGCACCGGATCGATGGAGTCGTCTGGTCACCGCGTCGGTGCCGCCGTCGGCGGCAGTGGCGCAGGGCTTCCTCACCTACCCGCAGCTCCGGCGCTCCTGGTACATGTTCTTCTTCCAGAACCCGCTGGCCGAGATCGCCGTCGCCATGAACGACCTCGAGTTCATCGACCACCTGTGGCAGGACTGGTCACCCGGGCTCGACGCGCCCGAGCACGTCGAGCGGGTCAAGGAATCGCTGCGGGACCCGGCGAACCTGCACGCCGCGATCGAGTACTACCGGGCCACCCTCAACCCCGCGGAGCACACCACCGCGGACTACCAGGCCGAGGAGGCCGCGATCGACGGCACCCCGACGCAGCCGCACCTGTACCTCCACGGCGAGTCCGACGGCTGCATCGGAGTCGAGGTCGGCCGGCTGGCCGAACCGCTGCTGACCGTGCCCGGCTCGCGCCTCGAGGTCATCGAGGGCGCCGGGCACTTCCTGCAGCTCGAGCAGCCCGAGCGGGCCAACCGCTCCATCCTCGAGTTCCTCGCCTCGCGCTGACCCCCGACCGGCGACGGACATCCCTGAGTCCCACCCCTCCCCCACGCTTTGTCCCGCACCAGCGTGGCGATCACCGCGCTGGTGCGGGACAAAGCATTTGGGGTTCGTCGACGAGCGTTGGTCAGGAGTCAGGAGCGATGACCCTCACCGTCGGGAAGTACGTCCGGTAGCGACCGGTGTCCCGGGTCAGCAGGTCCATGCCTGCGACCGCGGCGTGCGCGCCGATGAAGAAGTCAGGGAGCGTCGTCGCCTTCGTGCCCCTGTTCCGTCGATATTCGACGAACACCTTGCCGGCCAGGAACGCCGCCGCCCACGGGATGGGCTCTCGCCGGTAGTCCCGAGACGGCAGGGCGGCGTCGAGCGCCTCCACCGTCGTGAAGCGCACCGACACCTCCGAGTAGATGATCGGGTTGATGCAGATCGGACCTGCCTCGGCTGCGTCGGCCAGAGCTCCGGCGGACCAGTCGGCCCACCTCGGGTCGTCGGTCAGGATGTCCAGCAGCACGTTGCTGTCGATGAGGGTCCCGGCCACACCGTCAGGCGCCACGGGTGAGCGCCATGATCTCGTCGGTCGTCATCTCGACGTCCCCTCGTCCCCTGAGACGTTCGGCGAGCTGCTGCCCACGGCTGCGGCCCCGGCTGCTCTTGCGGATGACGATGCTGTCGCGCCGACGCTCGAACTCGACCTCGGTGCCGGCCCCGATCCCGAGGGCGTCCCGGATGTCCTTCGGAATCGTGACCTGACCCTTCTCGGTGACCCTCATGGTAGGAATCGTACCGGTAGGAGTCGTACCTGTCGTGGGCACGCACGACTCTGTCCCGCACCAGCGAGGTGATCACCGCCCTGGTGCGGGACAAAGCGGGGGTGCGGGACAGAGCGGGGGTGACGCGACCCCGTCCGCAGCGGCCCGGGCCCGGGCCACCCAGGTCGGGGTGTCGCCGTAGCGCTGGCTCTTGATGAGCTGGCCGTTCGCCGAGTCCTGCACCAGCTGCGCCATGCGCCGGTCCCGGGTCGTCTGCTGCTTGGCGCCGTTCACCCAGCCGACGCACACGCGGCGGTAGTACGGCGGAGCCGCCTCCCAGAACGCGGTCGCACGCGGGTCGGCCGCGAGCAGGGCGGCGTGCTCGGCGGTGAGCTCCTGGGCCGGGTTCTCATGGGTGTAGACGCCGGAGCGGTCCTCTCGCCGCGCCTCGAAGGCCGCGAGCCCGCTCGACATCATCCGCCCCTGGGCGATGAGGTCCTCTGCGATGGCGATGTTGATGACGGACCAGTTGCTGCCCGTCCGACGGGGGGTCCAGCGCTGGCGGCGCCGGTCGTCGTCGATGCGCTCGGCTTTCGAGTCGATCCATCCGTAGGCCAGCGCTTCGGGGACGGCGTCCTCCCACGTCAGGCCACGATCCTCGACGTGTCGCCGGTTCAGGCCCATCCACAGCTCATCCGCGGTGTCGTGGTTCGCCTCGAGCCACGCGCGGAACTCCGCCGGCCCCGAGAAGAACACCGCCGGACGCTCCGCGGAGCCGCCGGGTCTGCCGATCGTCGAAGTCATCGCCTCAGGCTCGCGCGATCCGGCCGCAGCGCCATCGACCCGCAGGGCTTCACCCATGACACGGTCGCCTCAGGTCGGAACGACGGTGAACGCCCACGTGACGCCGAAGCGGTCGGTCAGCATGCCGAAGCCGGGGCTCCACGCCGATGCCGCGAGCGGCTCGACGATCGTGGCGCCATCCGCGAGTCGCTCCCAGCGGAGGGCGATCTCGTCGAGGGTGCCGGCGCTGAGCGAGACGAAGAACGGCTGGTCGGTGATCGTGGTGCCGTGCTCGCGGCGCGTCGTGCCGGTGAACGGCTCGACGCGTCCCGGGACGTCGTAGGCCATCACGCAGAACCCGTCGTCACCCACGAGCTGACCGAACACGACCTTGTGCGCGTCGGGTGCCTCGGCGGGCATGCCCACCTCGCCGTAGGTCGTCACCACGACGTGGCCACCGAAGACGGACCGGTAGAAGTCGAGCGCGTCGCGGGCGTTGCCGGCGAAGTTGAGGTGGGTGGCGGTCGAGATGGCCATGATCACTCCAGACAGTGGGGGTCGGCGGGGTTGCCAACAGGCACGTTGACAGCCATAGCGGACGGCTTCTGTCCTCTACTTGTGGAACCATGGATGTCGTGGCCGGACCGTCGGAACGGATGCTGGCGTTGCTGTCGTTGCTCCAGGCACGCCGGGACTGGCCCGGCTACGTCCTCGCCCAGCGACTCGACGTGACCACCCGGACCGTGCGCCGCGACGTCGACCGGTTGCGGGCACTCGGCTACCGGATCGAGTCGACGAAGGGACCCGACGGCGGGTACCGCCTCGCGGCGGGCTCGGAGCTGCCGCCGCTGCTATTCGACGAGGAGCAGGCCGTCGCGATCGCGGTCGGACTCCAGCACGCGGCCGCCAGCGGCGTCGACGTCGGCGACGCCGCCGACCGTGCGCTCGCCACGGTGCGCCAGGTGATGCCGTCGCACCTGCGCAACCGCGTCGACGCGGTGCGCTTCTCCGGTGCCGTCGTCGAGGAGATGGTCGACCCGGACGTGTTGGAGACGGCCAGCCGCGCCGTGCACGACCGCACCACGATGCGCTTCGACCACGGCGATCCAGCGACGTCGCGCCACGTCGAGCCCCACGGCCTGGTGGCCCGCGGCGGACGCTGGTATCTGGTGGCGTGGGATCTGGACCGCCGGGACTGGCGGATCTTCCGACTCGACCGGATGACGCCGAGCCGGACGCCCGGCCCACGGTTCACGCCGCGGGCGATCCCGACCGGCGACGCCGCCACCTTCGTCGCGGCCCGGTCGAAGGGCTCCACCGACGACGACCGCTGGCCGTGCACCGGCCGGTTCGAGATCGACCTGCCCGCAGCCGAGCTGGCCCCCTGGATCCGTGACGGCAAGGTCGAGGAGATCGGCCCCGGCTCGTCACGGGTCACGATGGGCTCGTGGTCGTGGGCCGGGCTGCTCGCCGCGGTCGTCCGCTTCGACGCACCGTTCCGGGTCCTCGCACCGGCCGAGCTGATCGCAGAGGCCCAGCAACTCGGCGAACGCCTCCGCGACGCGAGCAGTTCCTCGTAGTCGCAGCCGACCGGTACCGCGGCGAGCGCTCTAGGGTCCTCACATGGTGTCGCCGTCGGCTCTGGACCACATCGTGCTCGTCGTCGCAGACGTCGACACGTCGCTCGAGTGGTACATGCGTCACGCCGGACTCGAGTCGGTCAACGTGGAGGCGTGGCGGAACGGAGAGGCCTTCTTCCCGTCCCTACGCGTCAACGAGGCCACGATCATCGACTTCGTCGAGGGCGAGACCGGCCGAGGCCGCGGACACCTCGACCACGTCTGCTTCGTCGTGAGCGATGAGGACCTCGCCGAGATCGCCTCCGATCCCGACCTCGAGGTCCTCGACGAGGGGCAGCGATCGGGCGCCAGGGGGATGGGACGATCGGTGTACGTGCGCGACCCCGACCAGCTCCTCGTCGAGTTCCGCTCCTACCCGTCGCCGGGGTAGTCGGCGGACCCGACCGTGGCGAGAATCGTCGAGTCCTTCTACGGCGACCCCGACGCCGACCGTCGACGATGACCGCCGTTGTGAGCGGTCGGCAGGATCTGCCCTGCAGCGGGGCTTGACTCTGACGCGGTGTCAACCCGTACCGTCGCAGGCATGTACTCGATCGGGGACCTGTCGCAGCTCGGCGGAGTTTCGCCTCGCATGCTGCGGCACTACCACAAGCTCGGCATCCTGGTGCCCGCCGAGGTCGACGACGCCACCGGGTACCGCCGCTATGACGAGTCTCAACTCGCGGACCTGTTGCAGGTGTTGGTCCTGAAGGATCTCGGGTTCGCCCTGACCGACGTCAAGCGCGTCGTCGAGGGCGGTGTGAGTCCGTCCGAGCTGCGCGGAATGCTGCTGCTGCGTCGCACCGAGGTGGAGTCCGAACTCAACGAGACGAACGCTCGGCTCGAGCGCGTCGAAGCCCACCTCACCCGACTGGAGAGCCAGATGAACGAACAGTCCGCTCCCGACGTCGCCGTCACCACGAAGCGACTCCCGGCCGTCCACCTCGCTGTCGCTTCGGCGATCAGCCCCAGCTTCGCGTCGGCAGATGTCGGCCCGGTGATCCAGCCCCTCTACCCTCAGCTGTTCGCAGCGCTCGACGCCGCGGGAGTCGAGATCGCCGGACCCTCGATCGCGTACTACGACGACACCGCCGACGGCGGGATCGGCGTCCACGCCGGGTTCCCGATCGACGAGTCCGTCACCCAGGTACCGGGCCTCGAGGTCGTCGACCTGCCAGAGGTCGGGCTCGCCGCCACCGCAGTCCATCACGGCGACATGTCAACGGTCGATGTCGACACCGTCGATGCGATCTTGGACTGGGTGCACGCCAACGGCTTCCGCACCACCGGATACTCCCGGGAGAACTATCTCGACTGCTCGGGTGAGCTCGCGCAGTGGCAGACCGAGATCCAGTTCCCGATTGCACCGGACCCTGATCGCTGACCCTCCTCGCCGGCCAATCGACATCTCAGCATCATGATGCTACGATGCACTCATGCGGACGACGATCGACCTGCCGGATGACCTGCACCAGCTGGCGCGGCAGATCGCGCACGAGAGCAGCCGCTCGATGAGCGAGGTGGTCGCCGAGCTGATCCGACTCGGGCTGCAGCCGAGCGCGGGTCGCCCCGTGGCTCCCGTGACCGGTCCACGCGGGTTGCCGACCGTGCGACTCGGTCGACCGGTGACCTCCGAGGACGTCCGCTCGCTGGACGATGACGAGTGAGCACTCTCCTCGCCGACGGCAACCTGCTCATCGCACTGGTCGTCGTCGACCACGTGCACCACGACCGTGCCGTCGAGTGGTTCGCCACCGAGGAACCCACCCTCGCGACCTGCCCGATCACCGAAGGAACCCTGTTGAGGTTCCTGATGCGGGAGGGCGGCTCTGCGAGCGCGGCCATCGGCGTGCTCGATGCGATCCGGGCCGCACCGTGGCATCGCTTCTGGGCCGACGACATCCCGTATGAGGCCGCGCAGCTCGGTGGAGTCATCGGGCACCGTCAGGTGACCGATGCCTACCTGGTCGCACTCGCCCGACACCACGGCGGGCGGGTGGCGACGCTCGACAAGGGGCTGGCCGCACTTCACGGTGGCGACGTGCTCCTCCTGGGTGCTTGAGCCGCCGAGCGCTGTCGACTCCGTCGAGTTCCCACACCCGACCCGTCGTCCGCCCGGTACGGTTCACCGATGACCGATGCAGCTCGGCCGGGGTCACCGGCTCGGTTCACCGGGCTCGTCGGATGCCGCGTCGCGATCCAGCTCGCGGCGATGGGGGCGGTGAGCACACCGGCCCTCGCAGGTGCGGTCGCCGGGGCAGGCGGACTGGGGATGCTCTCGGGCACGGCGTTGCCGCCCGACGAGCTGGACCGCCAGCTGTCCTCCGCGGTCGCCGCTGCCGCGGGCGGTGGCGGCGTGGTCGGCGTCGGGTTCCTGATGCCGTTCCTCGACGTCACCCCGTTCGAGGCCGCCGCGGGCGCGGCCCCGCTCGTCGAGTGCTTCTACGGCGACCCCGACGCGGACCTGGCCCAACGAGCCCACGACGCCGGGGCGCTGCTGTCGTGGCAGGTCGGGTCCCTCGACGAGGCGTTGCGAGCCGTCGATGCCGGCTGCGACCTGGTCGTCCTGCAGGGCACCGAGGCCGGCGGCCACGTCCGCGGGGCCAGCGGGCTGGTCGACCTCGTGAGCACGGCACGTCCGCGGCTCGAGGTTCCCGTCGTCGCCGCCGGCGGGATCGGAACACCCGCGCGGGCCGCCGAACTGCTCGCCGCCGGAGCGGACGCGGTGCGCGTCGGCACCCGATTCCTCGCCGCCACCGAAGCCGACGTGCACCCCGGGTACCTCGCTGCGCTGGTCGCCGCCGATGGCGACGACACCACGATCACCGAGGCGTTCTCCGGCGGTTGGCCGAACGCGCCGCACCGGGTGCTGACCTCGTGCGTCACCGCGTCCGACGCGGATCCGGTGACCCGCTCGGTGATCTGCCCGACCCGCGGGTTCACCGGTGACATCACCAGCGCGGCGCTGTACGCCGGGCGGTCCGTCGGTGCGGTGACCGGCGAGACGACCGCGGCCGCGATCGTCGAGGAGTTCGCCGCCGCCCTCGGGCAGCGGTGACACCCCGTGGACCGTTCCCCCTCATCGACGCGCGGGTGTCGTCGTCGTCAGGCCCGGAGCAGACTCGACCCGTGAGCCCGGACAACTCGGACAGCTCGGACAGGTTCGTGGCGCTCCTCAGGGGGATCAACGTCGGCGGACGCAACAAGGTGCCCATGGCCGAGCTCCGATCGGCACTGACCGAGCGCGGGCTCAGCGACGTGCGGACCTACATCCAGTCCGGCAACGTCGTGTTCGGATCCGACCTCGAACCGGCCGGGCTGGAGGTTCTCGTCGCCGACGTGGTCCGGTCGAGCTTCGGCGTCGAGTCGCCCACCGTCGTGCGATCCGCGGCCGACATGCGAGCGGTCGTCGAGTCCGCACCGTCGGGGTTCGGCGCCGAACCGGACTCGTACCACTACGACGTCATCTTCCTGAAGGACCCGCTGACCGCACCCGACGCCATGGCGGTCGTGAAGGTGCGCGACGGGGTGGATCGGGCGTGGGAGGGAACCGGCTGCCTGTACTTCGCCCGGCTGAGCGCCCGGCGCACCCAGAGTCGGCTGTCGAGCATCATGGGCACCCCCGCGTACCGGCTGATGACCATCCGCAACTGGCGAACCGTGTCGACGCTCACCGGGATGGTCGGGAGGTCCGAGGCCGACGGCTCCGACGGATCCACCAGCTGCTAGACCGAGTCGACGATCAGATTCCCTGACGAGGGAGACTCGACATGGAGACCACAACCGTCCTGGCAGCAGTCGCGCTGATCGCGTTCGCAGTCGCCAGCGGTTGTCTGATCCAGCTCCACCGAGTCGCCCCGGAGGTGGATCCGCTCCGGGACGCCGTGAGCGAGTACGGAGCGGGTCCGCACGCGTCGTGGTATCGGGCCCAGGTTCTGCTCGTCGGCTTGGGAGCAGCCGCCACGGCGAGCGGGATGCATTCCGCCGGGCTTGCGGCCGATGGATCGTCATGGCTCTACGTGTTCGCGGCGAGCCGGATCCTGATCGCCGGCTTCCCCGTCGACCTGCCGGGGTCCGAGACGACCCGTACCGGTGTCGTCCACAACCTTCTCGCCGCCGTCGCGTTCGCCTCGATCGCCGTTGCCGCCAGCTCCCTCGGCGGCGACCTCGTCGCCGATCCGACATGGAGCTTCGACAGTGCGTGGTACGGCTGGCTGGGGACGATCGTGACGGTCTCGGCTGTCGCGCTCGCCGTCGTCTGGGTGCTGCCGAGCCTGCGGCGCAGCGTGTTCGGGTTGGTCGAACGGTGCTGGTACGCGGCGACGCTCGCTTGGCTGGGACTCACTGGGATCGGACTGCTCATGAGTTGACCCCGTCCGCCGGTCCCAGCAGATGGGCGACCGGCCCGGACACGATGTGGATGCCACGAGCTTCGAGCTGGATGTCGAGCCAGTCGTGAACCGTTCGCGAAGTTCCCCTCCGGCGCCTGCATCGGGACCGAGGTCGTGCTGGGTGTCTCAGAGCCCGTGGCCCCAACGACGGAACACCCGGATCGACCCAGCCGTCGCGGAAGGGCAGCGGTGTCCACTGGGTCGAAGGTGTGTCGGACCCGCTCCGGCGGGTGCACTCCACCCGAGCTCCATGCCCCTACTCACGGCGGATCGCGATGGCCGCCGCGACTGCGACAGCGGTGAGCAGGAGTCCGAGCGGCACGGATCCGGTTGCGGCGAGCGCGCCCCCGGCGGCGACGAACAACACGATCTCCACCGCGAGGCGAGATGGATCGGCCAGCCTGCTGCGGGCCTTGGGTGCGACCCACCAGCCCCACACGAAGGCGAACGCCGCTGGTAGCGCGAGCGCGAGCGGCCAGGCGATGGCGAGGCCGGCGACGGCCAGCGCGGCGAGCGCCGCCACCTCGGTCGCGAACCTGACCGCACTGACACCAGGTCTCATGACGCCTGCTCGGACAGGATCACGTCGAAGGCGGCGACCATGCGATCGAAGCTGTCGTCGACGCTCTCGGGCATGCCGAAACCGCCGGCGGCGTCGAGGGCGACGAACCCGTGAAGCGCGCCTCGCAACATGCGGAGCGCGTGGACGGCATCGACTCCATCGATCCCGTAGCTGCGCATCACTGCTACGACGACGTCGAGCGCTGTCTGGGCCACTGAGGAGTGCTCCTCGTCGTCGGGCGCCGGGGCACGAACGGTGGCGGCGTACAGGCCGGGCCGGTCGGTCGCGAACTGCCGGTAGGCGGTCGCCACGGCAGTGAGGGCATCGC
>JACJWI010000009.1 GCA_020637215.1 Microthrixaceae bacterium
GCAGGACCAGCAGGTCGACGACGACATCGGTGCCCGAGCTTCGGGCGAAGGCGCGCTCGGGGAGCCGAACGGCGCCGACGAGATCGGCGAGCATCGCCATCTCTCGGCGCGCAGCCGAGTTGCGGGCGTCGAGGGTGTAGCGGGAGGTGAGGGCGACGACGAGCCCGCCGGGTCGGGTGAGGTGGAGCGACTTGAGGAGGAAGTAGTTGTGCAGGGCGTGGCGGCCCCGGTTGTGGTGAGGGTCGTGCGGGGTGACCTTGGCGAACGGCACGTTGCCGATCACCACGTCGAACGCGCCGTCCTCGACGCGGAGGTCTTCGAACGCGCCGTTGTGGATGGTGGCGCGGGCACCGTAGAGGTGGCGGGCGATCGCCGCCGTGGTGGCGTCCAGCTCGACCCCGGTGAGCACAGCATCGGGCGGAGCGAACCCCAAGAAGTTCCCCGACCCGCAGCCCGGCTCGAGCACCCGGACCGGCCCGTCGACACCCAGGTCACGAACGGCGGACCACATCGCGGTGACGACCGACGCCGAGGTGTAGTGAGCGTTGAGGGTGGTGCGACGGGCCTGGCTCCACGCCTCCTCCGTGCCGAGAAGCTGACGGATCTGAGCTCGCTCGGCGGCGAAGCGCTCGGCGGCGTCGTCGAACACCTGGGGGATCGACCCCCACCCGGCCCACCGGGCGAGCGCTACCTGTTCAGCCGGATTCGCCGCACGGTCCTCGTCGCGGCAGCGGCGCACGATCTCGAGCGCATCGAGGTTGGCGCGCAGCTTGGCCGTGGCACCCGGTGGGGCGAGGTCGTCCTGGCTCGCCGGTCGGAACGGTTCGCGCTGGGCGGACGAGGCATCGCCGCCTGTTGCCGCGGCCCCGGTCGGGGTCGGGACGACAGGGGCTACAGGGGCTGGTTGATGATCTGGTTGATCTCGGCCAGGAGCTGGTAACGGTCCGCCAGCTCCTGATCGTCGTCCCAGTCCTCGTCCGTCGTCTCGGTCGTCTCCGGTTGGAGGAGGTGGTGGTCCGTCAGGACGATCTCCTCGGCGGTCGACCACGCCTGGTAGCTGCGGTGCCGGTAGGCCTCGAGGTTCTCGTTGGTTCGGGGTTGGCCGAGGATCTGGTCGCGCAGGTCGCTGATCGCGGTTGCGATCGTCTCTCCGGCCTCGGTGAAGAAGTCGTCGGGGTCCGGGATCTGCGAATAGGCGTCCGGGCGGTGGGTCCGGTTGTGCTCGAGGACGAGCCGGCCGTAGCGGTTCATCGCGAATCGCCTCCTTTGCCGTGGTGTCGGCTTCGGTGGGAGGGAGCTCGATGTCGAACAGCGAGAGCTGTTCGGATGGAGTGCGGCGCGTGCTCCGATCGCTGGACACAAGCTACCGCCACGACCGGCCGCCCCAGCGGAGCATGGTCGTCACAGCCCGCGGCCTTCCATCGCCACCGCAGGCGGGCGGTGCTGCTGTCCGGTCTCGCGTTCCAGCGCGGCAGCGGCCTCCACACTGCGGTCGCGGACCCACATCTCCTGGGTTCCGTCGCTGGCGCACCGTCGGTAGCCGGCACCGGCCAGCTCGGCGCGGGTCCGATCGCCAGGGTCGTTGCGGCACAGCACGACCTGGTGCTGTCGAGGGTCGTAGACGACCTCGACCTCACGACCCGCCCACTGCCCGGCAGGTTCGGACGTCCAACCGACCGGGGCCAACCGGGCACGAGACGTGGGTCGCAGGAACGGCTTCACGCCGCCGCCTCCTGCCCGGTGCGCTGCTTGCGCGGCTCCATGGCGGCGCGCTCAGCCAGATGCGGTGTCGCATAGAACGGCCGAGTGCGGACGTGCGCCGGCGGCAGGGTTCCGTGGACCAGGAGCGCATCGCCGGGTCGCATCTGGCGCAGCACGTGGGCGGGCGCGAGCGGGACCTGGGTCGTCGAGTACTGGTCCGAGCCACCGTTGAGCCGCTCGGCCGCGGTGCGAGACCGGGTGTCGACCTCAGCCTGGCCGAGGATTCGGTCGACGTAGCCGAGCGACGCCGGGTCCGACAGCCCGGCGTACATGACCTTGGTGAGGTGGTTGGTGAGGATCGTGTCGGACTGCGGCCCGTAGGCGGCGTTGAGCTGAGCGAGGCTCTGCCAGATCGTCACCAGCAACACGCCGATGCCCGCGAGGGTCGACGCATACTCCGGCAGCGACCGCAGCGGCGTGTTGCCGGCCTCGTCGATCACCACCAGCAGCGGCGGGTCGAGGGGCTTGCCGGTCTCTGCGACGTGGCGGTACGCCTGGTTGATCAGGTCGTTGAGCAGACCGCCGAACGCCGGGGCTAGCCGGCGCTGGTCCTCGATCGGCGAGCACAGGTAGACGGTGTTCTGCCTCCGCTGGTCGAGCAGCCAACCGAGATCGATCTGGCCGTCTCCATCCTTGCCAGGCTTGGGTCGACGGCCCTTCCCCGGTGGGACATGGGCGAGGCGAGCCGAGGCCGCGACCCCAGGGTCGGACCACGGCCACACCACGGTCTGGGTGGTGGCGTAGATCGACGAGCGGGTGCGGTCCTCCATCTGCCACACCGACTTGAGGCTCTGGTGGACATCGCTCGCCCCGTTCGACACGGCGCTGTTGTTCGAGTTGAGCAACGGCTTGATGGCGTCGTAGACCTCGCCGTCACCGGCATCGGTCGGACGGTCCTGGGAGAACACCCACTGGCACACCGCGCCCATGTCCCGGTGGCCGTGATGGGCGATGAACAGCAGGCCCGACAGCAGGATCTCGGCCTGCGCCAACCAGAAGTCCATGCCGCCCTCGACGCCACCACGAGGCGCCGCGTCGCACAGCGCCCGCGCCGCCCGCTGCGCCCCGGCGACCGTGCCCGCCTGCTGCAACGGTGACCACAACGCAGTCGTCCCCTTCGGGATTGACGACGACATCGGGTCATAGATCCGCACCTCGCCGACGTTGGATCGCCAGCCGTGGGTCGCTCCGAGCAGGTCAGCCTTCACCGATGACAGGACCGCCGGCCCCTGCCACTCCAAGATTCCGGCCACCGCGGCAGTCGTCTTGCCCGACCGCGACGGCCCGACCAGCGCGACCGCTCCTCGGTCGCCCCGGCGCGGTTCACCGAACCGATGCTTCGGCTGAGCGCCTTGCAGCGGCGACGGCTCGGTGGCGACGAGCCACCGACCGAACCGGGCCACTACGAACCGACCTGCGACCGGTTCCCGGACGAGCAGTGCCCGCAGGTCCCGATGCCGCGCGAACCGAGGCCGGGCATCCACACCGAGCGGCCGACGGCGGGTCGTCCCCACCTTCGAGCGGCTGAACCAGCGGACGCCAAGCCCGACGATCGTCGCCACGATCGCTCCAGCTATCCCGGTGCTCAGCCAGTAGAGCGGCGCCCCCGGCAACGCCTGGTCGTAGGGCGCCGGCCAAGCAGCGGCCGGTGCGGCCAGGTTCGAGGGCAGGCCACCGGTGGCGTCAGCAGCCGCCGAGAAGGCGACCCCTTGGGGCGCCCCGGACAGCAGCAGCGCCAGTGCCGCTCCTGCCCACACGACACCGACGACCAGCAGCGCTGCCCCGGCCAGCACGAGCACCAGGACCTCGAACACCCCAAGCCCATCGCGTTCCATACCCAGGTAAGCCGCGAAACGCCGAGAAAACCGCGCTCTTCTTCGCCGCCGCGGCGTCCGCCGACCTCAACAGCGGCGGAATCCCTGCCGATACTTGATCCACTCGCTGTTGATCGAACGCGGCTGCCCGCTGTCGACGGACGTTACGGTTCGGGACGTGCCGAACCCCGGACTTGAGGACCCTCGATGCCACTCCCGCTGATTCCGGTGATCCTGATCGGCACCGGGGTGGTCACCGGTGCCGGCGGTGCGGTACTCGGACTCAAAGGTGGCTACGAGATCAAGCGGGCAAACGGTCGCATCCGGGCGGCCGGAGTCCTCTACGAGACAGAGCGCGCCGCCCTCGAGGCCTACGCCGCTACGACGAATGACACGTTGAGGTCGCTCGGGGCCCACCAGGAGGAGGCCTACCGCGTCGTCGTCGAGCGCATGGCGGACTTCCTTCGCCGACACGAGAAGCTGGTGTCGGAGAGCGAGAAGCTCCTCGTGGACGGTCTCGACGCGATCGCAGGCCAGGTCAGCCTCGACAAGAGCCTCGGGCAGGACGCCATCGCGTGGATGCGCGGAATCGCAGGGTCAGCCGTCACCGGAGTCGGAATCAGCGCTGGCCTGACCACGGCTGTCACCACGTTCGCAACAGCGAGCACCGGTACCGCGATCTCGACGCTCTCTGGCGCTGCCGCGACGAACGCGACCCTCGCCTTCCTCGGTGGCGGAAGCATCGCTACCGGCGGCGGCGGAATGGCCGTCGGAGCCGCCGCTCTGAACTTCGTCACGATCGGCCCCGCGATCCTGGTCAGCGGATTCGTCGTCGCAGGGCAGGGCGAGAAGGCAAAGACGAAGGCGGTCGAGAACGAAGCTGCCGTCAACATCGCGATCGCCGAAGCACAGGAGACGAAGGCGAAGTTCGATGCGATCATCACGCGAGCGGAAGAGCTCGAGTCCCTCCTCGACCAACTCGTCGTTCGGGCTTCGGCCGCTCTGGACCAGCTCGAGTCGGAACCCTTCAACCCCGAGGAGCACGCGATCCCGTTTCAGCAGGCCCTCACGCTGACGATTGCAGTGCGCGATGTCGCTTCTACCCCTGTCGTGGATGAAGCAGGCGACCTGAACGAGGAGACGTCCACGTTCAGGCTCCGATACCGAAACCTGCTCAAGGAGACTGACGATGGCTGACCCACCCGTGCGCGGCGAGATCGTGCCTGCAAAGCGCGCGTTGGTCCTCGATGCCGATGCCTTCGCCGCGCTGAACGAGATCGTCTCAGCCGCACGCGAGTACGGCCGAATCCGCGAGGAGGAACAGACGAAGCGCGCCGCCATCGCGGCGGAAGAGCACATCCAGGTCGATCGCATCCACGCGGCCGAGCAGATCCTCCGCCTCTACTTCGATCGGGTCTTCGCTGAGCGTGCGAAGAGCAGCGAGGAGATGTTCACCCGCCTCGACCAGGCAATGGATACGGGCGACCCTCAGATGGTCCATGCCGTGGTCCGGGGCATCGTCGACCTTGCACAGTCCTCCCCACTCGCTGGCCTCGACGACTTCGGAAAGTTCTGGGCGGAACTCGGCACCGGCGACAACCCCGTCGAGCTATAGACGTCTCTCAACCTTCCTCCATCACCCGGATCGCGTCACACCCCCTGGGTACCCTTCGGGTCATGGAAGCGACGCGGAGTCGCCGGGGATCTGACAGCGAGTGGGGCCTCGCGGTCCAGCTTGCGGGGCACATCAGTGCGGGCGGCGATCTTCCGGTCCTCGCGAGTCCGGTTCTCCTGGATCCCGGCGAGGCCCTCCATGCGGATCTGTCGGCCGATGGGTGGCGGTTCCTGGCGATCGACGTCTTCTACGACGAGCCCCGGGTCGTTGCGTTCGGTGGGCCGCTTCTGTTCGCGACGACGGCACTGGCAGCGGGTTCCGCACGGCGCCGAGCACGTGCGGAGGCGGAGCGGCTGGCAGCTCCGCAGTGGCGTTCACTTGGCGGTCTACGCATCCTCGCCACCGACCGACGACTGCTGGTGTGGTTCGAGGGAGCCTGGGCCTCGGTCTGGTATGCGGGCATCCGCGAGATCCACCCCGACCTATCCGCTCGCCGGGTGACGATGACCTTCGACGACGACCCGCCCTACGCCCTTGCAGGACCGTGGGTGCCGTACCTGGTCGTGGCGATGACGACCTGCATGGTTGGCCGTCTCGGTGTGGACGCGATGGGGGCCGCGCTCCTCCCGCAGTGAAGGGTCACCGCTCCACCCCGGCCCCGACCGAACGGGTTGCCATCGCCTGATCGACGGCAGACTCGAGGCGAGAGGGCCAGTCGTCCGAGCGACGCATGGCGTCGTTGAGGTCACCGGTATCGAGGTCGAGTCGGACAGGGGTCCGGTCTCGTGCCTCGAGGAGCGTGGCGAGTCGGTCGGCTCCGGCTTGGCCTGCGTCGTCGGCGTCGAAGGCCAAGACCAGCGGGTGTGGGAGACGAGCGAGCGCGAGGGCGACGGACTCGTCGCCGTAGGTGGCGCTGAGCACGCCGACGGCCCGGTAGCCGGCTGTGGCCGCGGAGAGCGCGTCGATCGCGCCTTCGGTCACGATGACCTCGGGGTGTCGGCACTCGGCGGGACGCATCCTGGTGAGCTTTGGGTTGGCGGCGAGGTCAGCTCTCGGGTTGAGGTACCGGGGCCGGTCAGGATCGGGGTGCGGCACGCGGATCTGGGCGTAGACGGCTCGACCTTCGACGATCGTCGGAAGGACTGCTCCGTGGGCTCGGGGCACGCCGTCGGGGCGGTCCTGGTAGCGAGCACCGAGATCGACACCGATGCGGTTCTGGGCGAGGACATCGGCGGGGATGGCGCGGACGTTGGTGAGCCACCGTCGGATCGCTCGTCCTTCGGGCTTCCACAGCCGTTCGGCGCACTCGTCGACGTAGCGCTGGAGCCCTTCGGAATCCCGACAGCCGGGCATCATCGGCCGCTGCGCGGTTGCCGGTTGGCGGGACGGCTGCCAGTCGGTTCCCTGGTCGTGGTGCCCGACTCGATCCGCGAGGAACTCAAGGGCGTCGCGCACGGTGCCGCCCTTGCAGGCGATAACGAGGTCGATGGCCGAGCCGCCGTCGCCGCAACCGTGGCAACGCCACCGTTGGTCGCCTTGGTGGCCGCGGAAGATGCTGAGCGGCGGGGTGCGGCCAGTCTGGGCGTGGTTCGGGTTGGGGCAGGTCCACATCGGGCTGCGGGCGGTTCCGACGTGGCCGCCGATGAGGTCGTCGGCGAGCGCGGCGAGGTCGGTGGCGGCGAGGAGCGCTTCGCGGTCGTACATGTCACGCCGCCTCGACCTCGCCGGCCTGCCTCGCGTTCATCCGGGCATCGGTGTCGCAGATCGCGGCTTCGCTCGGGCCGAGGACGTGGTGGACAACGGCCGTTCGCCCACCGAGCTTCCACAGGGCGCGGCCTCGGGTGAGCTGTCCGACGATGGAGGCTTCGGGTTCGGTGAGCCCGAAGTGAGTGACCGCGGCGTCGAGCTGGTCTGGGGCCTGGCGAAGGATGATCTTGGTGGCCGAGTCGGCCAGGAGCCCTGCGGCGATCTTGCTGGTCGCGGTGCCGTCGTCGGCTTGGGCGACGAGATCGGATGCCCGGTGGGTGATGCACAGGTTGGCGACGCCGTAGGTGCGGCCGAGCTTGAAGCACGTCTGGAGATAGCCGGCGGTGTGGCGGTTGCCGAGCAGCGCCCATGCTTCGTCGAGGACCTGGATGCGTTGCGGTCCGGGGCAGGCCATGAGCTGTTGGAACCATCCGGCGGTCGCGACCATCACCAGCGGGAGAGCCTCGGAGTCGAGCGGCACTGCGGACAGGTCGAGCACGACGCCGGGGCCGTCCCAGCGAAGCGGGACCGTGGAACGCCCGTCGAACATGCCGCGCAGCGAGCGGGACAGGAGCTTGTCGAGGGCGTAGGCGACGTTGCTCGTCTCGGCCGCGAGGTCCCGGCCGTGGGAGCGAAGTCGTTCGGCCATCTCGTCGGTGGGGTCGGCGACGAGGTGGGCGACGTCGGTGAGCGTCGGCTCGATGAGTGGCGCGGCGGTGAGTTGTTCGACCGCAGCGAACACGACGGCGTCCTCAAGCTGGGTGAGGTTGCGTTCGAGGACGGTGGCGACGAGCGCGGTGCACATCTCGGCGCGTCGGAGGATCTGGCGGTCCTCGGGCTCGTGTTCGGCCGCGGGACCGGGAGCGAGCGGGTTGATGGTGGCGGTGCCGCCCGGGCTGAGCCGCACGGTGGTGAGACCGAGGTGCTCAGCGAGCGACGCGTACTCGCCCTTCGGGTCGGCGATGGCAATCCAGCGTCCGGCGTTGCCGGTCCCGTAGACGGCGGCTTGGCGCCACAGGAGGCACTTGACGAGGGCGGACTTGCCGTTGCCGGGTTCGCCGAGGACCCAGCCGTTGGGGTTGGTGACCAGCCCAGCGGCGTATGCCTCGAAGGGGTCCCAGCAGAACTCGCCTCCTCCGGCGAGGAGGTCGAGGCCGACGTAGGTGCCCCGGTGTCCGAACGAGCCCTGGACCGAGAACGGGTAGATGCTGGCCACGTGCGCGGTCGTGCCGCGGTGGAAGTTGAGGCGAAGCGATGCCCGGTTCATGACGCCAGCAACGTGGAGGGGGCGAGACCGAGGGGCAGCGACGCGGCCCACGCGATGTCTTGGCGGGCGTCGAGGACCCGCAGGTCCATGCCGGTCTCACGGGCGAGCTGCTCGACGACCTCGGCCTGTTCGTCAAGCTCCTCTTGGGTTCGGGCCGACACGGTGACCAGCCCGGCGTATCCCATCTCGGGGTAGCCGGCGACGAGCTCCTCCTCGCGGTCGAGCAGCGCTTGGGTGGCTCGCCGGTGGCGGGCGTCGACCCGTCGACCCTTGTCCTCCTTGGTGATGGCGTCCGACTCGAGCTTCACCAGGTCGCGTTCGATGCGGCGCCGACTCTGATGCGTCGGGACCGGCTGGAAGTAGACGGTCATCGACCGCGTGATCCCGCCGCTGGACAGGAACGGTTCGAGCCATGCCGGGGGGACAGCGAGTCGGGGCCACGTGCCGACCCACCAGGTGCGGTGATGCGCGGCGTCGACCTGGATGTCCCGCCATCCGGCGTCGAGAACGAGTGGGCCTGCCGTGGCAGCGCGGACGAGGGCGAGACGTTCCACGAGACGTCCTCGTCTCGGTCGCGGTCGGGCGCTGACCGGGTCGATGCGAGAACGGATCAGCCGCTGGAGACCCGTCGCGTCGAACGGGTCACCGGCGCTGAGCGCCGCTGAGCGCAGACCACGGAGCAGCGCTTCGACGGACGTGATGAGCGCTCGACGGAGGTGGTCGTCGGCGTTGCCAGCGCTGGTGCGGTGACGGGAGAGGCGTTCCTTCGCAACGGTGATGGTGACGACGGCTTCGTGGTTGATCGCCGTGGTCGTGCCGTCCTCGAGCAGCTCTCGGTACGACTCAGCGGCGCCCGGCACGGGGTTGCCGCGCTGATCGCTGTCGAGCCAGGTGATGTGGTCGCCCATGCCCGACGGACGGGCGAGGTCCGACCACGAGAGGTGCGAGACGACGCCTCGCTCGACCGCGAACTGTCCGAGCAGGTCGCCCCAACCAGCGAGGAGTCGTTCCTGTTCACCCCTCGGTTCGACGACGAACTGTGGACCCGACACCGGGATCACCGCGGTGAGGGTTCGGCGGTGACCGTCGCGGAAGGCACCGAGGCGGCTTCCAGCCCGCCAGTCGATGTCGACGATGTCGATGCCGTCGAGGCACGGTGGCATCGGCGCGGGATCATCCCCGTCGGTCCACAGCGGCAGCGGTGCCTGCCAGCGCCGACCGCGTCGCAAACGGGCGGCCAGCCAGCCCACGAGCAGGGGCAGCCACTCCCAGCTGGCGTGACCACCGATGCGGGTGAAGCTCACCGCGGCGGACACCACGACCGGCACCGCTGCGACAGGCAGTGGAGCGCCGATGGTCAGCGCGCCGACACCGAGGACGATCCCTGCGCCGAGGAGCCCGCACTGCACGACGCCGAGGCCGAGGAACACGCCGGAGGTGTCGAGCGGTTCCAGCTTGTAGGTGCGCTCGATACGTTCAGCTCGCATCGGGCTGACCTCCTCGCTGTGGTCCTTGACCGTTGCGGCCCGACCCCGGCGGCCTGGCCAGTCGTTCGGGGCGTCTCTGCGCCGGACCAGAGGACCCCGACCCGGAGCTGGACCCTGCGTCGCTTGCGTCGGACGCGGCTTCCGCGGTCCCAGTTGCCGCTGACGCGCCCTTCTTGACGCCCTTGGCTGCCGCCTGAGCACCGACGACCGCGACGGCTACGGGCCCAGCCGCTGCACCAGCAGCGCCGGCTCCGCCCGCTGCGGCACCTCCACCCGCGCCTCCGGTCGCGCCGGCCTTGGATACAGCCGCACCGCCACCGCCCGCCGGGAGCGCGGAGCCGTTGGCGCCCGACGCAGCAGCCTTGCCGTTGGCGATCTGGCTGTAGCGCCGACCGGACACCATCTGGACGGTGTTGGCGGCCATCATCCCCTGTTGCCCAGCCCGGACGGGTCCGCCTTTCACGCCTTGGGCGACGAGCGCTCCCTCGGTGAGCGGTAGGAGCCGGGCGATCAGCAACGGCGAGAACGCGGAGACACCGAACGCCGCTGCGGCGGTGAGCAATATGCCAACGGCCTGGGTGACCGACCCGCCGGGGTCCTCGGCGAACACCTCCGGTTCGGGCAACGCTGTGACCTCGCCACCCGAACCGGCGCCGACCGCGGCCGCAGCTGCGACGGACAGTGCGATGGCGATGACGAGCTTCGACACGATGAGTGCGACGAGCAGGTCAAGGAGCTTGCGGCTGGCGCCGCGGGTGGCGGGCCAGAGTCGTGCGGCGAACACGAGCGGGGCGAGGGCGACGACGATGTAGATCAGCGCGGAGCGCACGACGAGCTCGGCCACGAGGATCAACCCGGCGAGCACAGTGACCAGCCCGAGGACGAAGACCACGAACGCGGTAGACGTGCCGCCGTTGAGGTGGCTGAGGGTGGCGACCACGGCTCCGAAATCGGAGATGTCGTCTTGGAAGTTGCCGAGGACCTCGCCGGAGAGCGCGTCGGTGAGCTGGACAAGGATCTGCGTGACGGTGACGAGCCCGACCATCCCGATGATCGAGATCGGCAGCTCGAGGCCCATGCGGCGCAGCATCCCGCCGACGTCTCCGCTGAGGGTTCCCTGGACGATCCCGGCCAGGACGAACAACAACAGGAGGCTGGCACCGATCCCGACGGTGGTGGCGTAGGGGCCGTCACCGGTGATGAACCAGTCGGCCTGGACGTTGGGGTCCGTGGAGTCCAAGAAGAAGTTGAACACCCCGCCGACAACCCACACCACGGCGTCGACGACCCAGGCGACCAGCCCACCGATGATCATCTCGAACCCTGCGGTAGCGACACCGCCGACGAACCCGGTGACCTTGTCGATGGCCCAACCGATCGGATTGGGGAATCCGATGCCGAGGATCACTGGACCGGCTCCCCGTCGAGTCGGGTGAACCCGGCGAGGGTCTCGTCGAAGGGGACGGCATCCCACGGCTGGTCCTGCGGTCCGGTCATCGGGGTCGGACCGAGGTGGTCACGCACACCGTCGACGCGCCAGTCGCCGTCGAGCCACGCAAGGTCGACGGTGACGGTCAGGAACTCGCTCTGCGGGGCGGCGACCTCCGCGGCCGACAGGATCGTCACGACCCACACCGCCACGCGGGCTTGGTCGCCGTCGAAGGTCTCGACGTTCCAGGCCAGGGGCCGCACCAGCCACCAGACCCGGCCCGACGATTCGCCGAGCTGGTCGCGGGCCATCGAGACCTCGAGGACGATGTCGTCGGCCATGCGTGGCGCAGCGACCGGGGTGGCGATCTCGTCGACCGCGGCACGGATCTCGTCGTCGGTGAAGTACAGCCAGCGCTGCGCCGCCGTCGAGTACGACACCGCGGCGGCGACCGCTCCCGCTTCGTCATCGGAGAACCCGACATCGAGGCCAGCTCGTTCCAGCGTCGGTCCGGGGGTTCCCTCGGCGACCGGTGGCCGAGGTGTCGGCTCGGCGGCGACCTGATGATCGGTCGGACGGTCGGACCGACTGTCGTTGCCGGTGAAGCGGGTGACCGCGACGCCGGCCACGAGCATGACCGTGGCCAGTGACGCCACGATGACGGTGCTGCGCTTCGGCATCGGGGAGGTGGTGGACGGCATCAGCTCGCCGCCTCGAACAGCATGTTCACCGCGGTCGGGGCGACTCCGGCGAGGATGGCGCCGACGACGCCACCCATGGCGAGCGCCTTGCCTCGGCTCGCACCGCCGTAGCTGCCGCCCTCACGTGCGAGGCCGTACATGGCGGCGCCGATGAGCAGAGCGCCGAGGCTGCCCCACAGGGCGAGCATCTGGGACCAGTTGAGCAGCCTCTGGATCAGGTCGGCCCCGGGCATGCCCGTGGAGTTCGGGTCGACAGACACCTGGGCGAGAACTCCGACGAGACGTGTCATCGGGCCACCTCCTTCGAGTCGGGGAAACGAGCGGCACAGGGGTAAGCCGCGAACCGGCCCGAAAATCGACAAGAAATCCCGCGGGAACCTCGGCCTGTCGCGGCCTACTCAGGTATGAAGCGCTCGAAGCTCCCCGCCGCCATCGCCCTCACGTTCCTGATCTTCCTCAGCGGACTCGTAGCTGTGCCGTTCCTCGCGGTCGCCGCCGGGGGCGCGGCGCCACCGTGCGACGCCGGGGGTCCGCTCGAAGTCGAAGACGACGGGACGCCAAGCATCCTCGGACCCTCCACGCTCACCGTCACCGACCTCCGGGCTTGGTGGGATGCCAGCGGCCGAGGTCAACCGAGCCGTCTCGGCATCGACATCGCGGATCTGATCGCCCTGTACCTGTCGGAGGGCGATGCCGAAGGTGTCCGCGGTGACATGGCCTTCGCGCAGGCCATTGCCGAGACCGGCCACTTCACCAACCGCGACACGTCGATCAACAACTTCGCCGGCATCGCCCACTACGACAACGCTGCGTCCGGCAGCGCGTTCGCCGACCCCGTCATCGGCGTACGAGCCCACATCCAGCTCCTCAAGAAGTACGCAGCAGGCAACGACACGGCGCTCGCCAACCCCGACGTGTCCCCCAACGCCGGGGCCTCGGCCACCACCTGGGGTGGACTCGCCGGGACCTGGGCGACCTCGCCCACCTACTGGACCCTGCTCAGCGACGTCTACGGCTCCATGCTCGACGCTGCCGGACAGGCCGACGCCGACCCCGGCACCGGCACCGGCACCGGCACCGGCATGGTCACCGGATGCCCGACCGGCGACCTCGCGGTGGCCGGCGACTACGCCCTACCGGTCGAACGCCGCTGGTACGACGAGCACCCCGAGTGGTTCACCAAGCCCCACCACGACTACCCCGCCGCCGACATCCCCGTCCCCACTGGCACCCCGCTCTACGCCATCACCAACGGCGTCGTGATCTCGACGCCTACCAGCGGCCGTTGCGGCATCGGCGTCATCATCAACGGCGACGACGGCGCCCAGTACACCTACTGCCACGGCCTCCCCGGCAGTCACACCGTCGCTACCGGCGACCAGGTCGAAGTCGGCCAGCACCTCATGGACAGCGCCTCCACTGGCAACAGCACCGGCCCCCACCTCCACTTCGCCATCAAGGTCGACGGCACCGCGAGGTGCCCCCAGGCGCTTCTGGTGAGCATCGCCGATGGAGCGCCCGTAACCCCGGACTCCTTGGCAACCGGCGGGTGCACGTACTGACCCTGAGCACCGGCCCGGCTGCACCGGGCGCCGCGCCGCGTTGACGGAGATCGGCGATCCCGATACCGTGACACGCAATCCACGCGTCGAATGACCTGAACCTTCGCGTGGGGTTGTCTATCGGGTGCAGGCTCCGCCCAAGACGACGTTGGCTGATCGCAACCGTTTGCTCAGTCCTTCGATGACTGAAGATCGTTGTAGAGAATCCGGCCCCTAGCGGGCCGGATTCTCTCACCACTCATCGGAGACAAGCACAGATGGACATCTCAGCCTTCATTCTGGACGCCGTTCGCGACCGACCGATCCAGGGTTCTCAGCTCGCCCAGCTCATCCGCGCCCAGTACCCGGACTGGAGCGCCGAGGTATGCGGAGCACGCAACCTCCGCGACTACGTCGAGAGACTCGTCGACGGGGCAGGCGTCGTTGGCAGGTCCGGCATGGACGTCGTGTACGGCATCACCAGCCCCGGCGGTGCATCGACGGACTCGATGCCGGCGGAGACCCCAGCGACAGAGGTCAACCTCTGGAGGATCTGGGTGAGCCCCAACAGCCCGTACGCGCTGTCGATCGACAAAGCGAGCGGAGTTGTCAGCCAAGTCAACCGAAGCGCCGCAGCCACGCAAGAAGGAGCCCTGAGACTCGAGCCAGCCCCCTTCAAGATCCATGAGGCTGTGGCACGCGATTTCGCGGCCCGCATCCACGACGAGCGCGATATCTCGCTACCGAGCACAGGCGGACCCGACGGCTGGTGGTTCGACTGGCAGAAGGCACTCAAAGGTCTCGGGCTCGACGCTTCATGGCATGAGCACAGGTCCTCCTCTCTCGAGACGGCGCTGGAGACCGCCCTCGCCGAGCTGGGCTTGTCGGATGAGGCCAAGGAGATGGCATTCGCCCGGATCGTCGAGGATCGGTCGATCCGTCGGCGCTCGGCTGCCTCGCACGCGTCCGAGCGAACAGGATCTCGCACAGATCTCGAAGCGATCGCGTTGGCCGCCATCCCCAAGATGTCCAGCTCGGACTTGAGGGAGCTAAAGATCCCCCTGGGAATCGTGCTCGATGTGCTTGCCCAGCACGCGGACCAGTGATCGGATCCCAGTCCGATGCGCTTCCTGTTCGTCTACGAGACCGCCGCGGGCAAGGTTCGCGATCTACTCGCCGAGCTCCTCGTCCAGGACGTGCACGTCATCGTCGCCCGCAGGGGCGAACTCAGCCCTCGATCTGCGGATCAGGCTCTCCTCGAGCAACACAGCGGCGCAGAAGCCGCTGCATGCGAACTGAACCGCAAGTACCGCAAGAACGTCCAGGGGTTCGTGACGTTCACGGTCGAACCCAGGAAGTTCCGGGCGGAGGACCGACAGCTGCGGGACTGGCTGACACGGCGCGACCCTGCCGAGGAGAGTCCCCGGACATGGCCTGCGCCAGAAACAGCGTTCCTCGATGCAGCCACATCCCCTTCGTTGTGCTTGCTCTCGGGTGCCCTCGACACGGCGAACCGACTGGACGAATCTCGCTGGGCCTTCGCTGCCAAGAGCGCCGACCTCCTTCGCAACCATGCGGACGGAGGCAGTGACTTAGGTCCCTTCCGCGAGTGGCAGGCAAACCACGGCGTGGCCTTCGCAGCAAACGGCCGAGTTGAGTACCGCTACCGCGCTTCCACGCGAACAGACCGGTACAACCGCCCAAGCCAGTGGCACCTCAAGGCTGGAGACCGAACGTCGCCCGAGTTGGCGGCACGGATCTACTTCACCGTCGCTGAACTCGACGGCAGGAGCATCGTCCTCGTGGCGCATGTTGGACCGCATCCCTCGGATGGGAGCTACAGCGCCGACTTCGGCGAGATCGAACTGGCCACCTAGCGCTGCTCCGGCTGGCGTGTCGGAACGACATGGGCCATCGCTCAGGAAGCGATGAGTATCAGCCCGAAGCGTCGCCCACTAGGTCGAGTCGCAGTTGCTCGACCTGGTCATCAGGGTCGCCGAGGTCGGCTTGGTCGAGGGCGGCTGCGTGCTCTTGGTAGAGGTGGTCGGCGGCTGAGCGGTCGCCCGTCGCGATGTGGACTCGCATGAGCGCGGCGACGACACCGCCGTTGAGCGGTGCGGCCTGGATGAGGCGGCGGAGGGTGGCGATGGCGACGTCGGGCTGGTCGTTGTCGAGGCACAGCTCGGTGAATGCCTTGGCGACCCCGGCGATGCGTCCTTCCCAGGTGGTGGCCTGGTGCTCGAAGTCGACCCAGCCGAACGAGGCGCGGCCAGTGTTCGTGTAGCTGAACGGTCGGCCAGTCACGAGATCGAGGGCTGATCGATAGCTCTCGATCGCGTCCGCTGGCTCCTGGCGCTGCACCTGTGCCACGTGCCACTCGAAGATCTCGACGTCGGTCCGTACGCCTGGACCGATCGTGTAGGAGCCCCGCTCGTTGGGTGGGAGGTGCTGGGAGCCGATGGCGTCCCGGCAGCGAGTCATGGTCTCGAGGAGGCGTTTGCGGTTCGACGATCCTGACGCACCGAACCAGACCGCCTCCTCGAGAGCGTCGGACGTCACGGTTCGGTTGAGCGCGAGGTAGGCCGTGACCGAGGTGGCCTTGGCGTGCATGGTCTTCTCGGCGCCTTCCACACGGATCTCGCCCAGGAGCCGGACCAGGATCTCGTAGGTGGGTGGACCAGGCGGCTCCACCGTCTCTTCGGCCACCTCTGCGGCCTCCTCCGTCTCGGCGTCGGGTTCGGCAGACGTGGGTGGTTCGCTGGCCGGTCCGTCGAGGTCGAAACCTTCGCGGTGATCCTCGCCGACACCATCGCCAGGGTCGTCATCGGGGTCGGGGATGTTGAACAGGCGACCCATGTCCTCAAGGGCGGTGGCGTCGACCTGCTGTGGGGTGAAGGAGACATCGAGGTCGTCGAGGCAGATCTCCTCGGCGTCGCAGTGGATGGTGGTCAGCGCGCCTTCGAATGCATCGGCGACGACGACGGCGACAGCGGAGGGCTGGCTGTCGACGAGGAGGTCGAGCAGCTCGGGTGGGGGTGGTTTGGTGGCGACGACGACCATCGGCATCAACGCGTCGTGGTTCGGATCGTGTCCTCGACCCACGAAGGCGTTGGGCCAGTCGTTCAGGGTGAGAGCGCTGTGCGAACCGGTCGCCCATGCGGTGAGGTCGTCGGCGAAGTCATGCCAGGTCTCCTTGTGGGTGAGCTGGGGCAGGCCTGCTGCTTCGGGGTCGACGAGGTCGCCGATGGTGATGACCCGGTTGCTGTCGGCCAGTGGGGTCAAGGCGAGCTCGGTAAGGATCGAGCGGGCGAGCCGGCGGGCCGCTTCGACGTCCCCTTCCAGCGCGAGGACCCCTTCGACTTCGAGGTCGAGGTAGAGGTGAGCGCCCTCGTCTGGTTGGCCGATGGTGACCATGAGCGGTGCAGGGCAGGATGGGCCGTCGAGGTCGACGTTGAGGTTGATGTCGTGCTCAAGGGTGAGCACGAGTCCGTCGCCTTCGGCTCTCCAGCCGTCGGGGATCACCGTTGCCGGCTGGTCGAGGAGCACTTCGAGGCTGTCGGCGCTGTGGCGAACGAGGCGGGGGCGGCAAGGCACTCCGCTGTCGGCGAAGTCAACGGACAGCTCGCCCAGCGCGTACTGAAGTTCGGCGATGAGGTCCTCGTCGGCCATCGCCACCACGGTCTGGTGGACCTGACGTTGGTCGGGAACGGGCGCGGGTAGATCTGCGCCGTCGTGCTCGAGCGCGAACTCGCGCCGTCGGCGCTGGATGTGGCGCTTGGCGCCCACGGCGAGGGCCACGCTCGACAGGCCGCCGAAGGCAAGCCACCAGCCCAACTCGGAGTCCGACCCCGTCGCCGTCTCTGGTTGATCGTCGGCGGTCGGCTCAGCCTTCTCATGCTGCGGGAGTGACTCGACGGTCGAGGTCGGGGCTGTGGTCGTCGGCACGATCGTGGTCGTTGTGGTCGGCGCCGGTTCGGTGGCCGGCGGTGGTGCTTCGGCTTCGGACTCGGGGGCTGGCTCGGGCTGCGGGGACTCCGGCTCGACGGGATCGGCCGGAGGTGGCGGCGGGGGTGCAGGTTCGTGGCCGGTCGGCGGAAGGACGAGGACCTGGCCTGGGTGGATGAGGCTGGGGTTGGCGGGGTCGACGAGGCGGTCGCGGTTCGCGTCCATGACGTCGATCCAGTACGGCTCGACTTCGGGGTCGGTTGGTGGGCGTTCGAGGTCGACGGCGAGGCGGTCCTCGGACATGTCCCACAAGTTGTCGCCATCGACGACCACGACTTCGCTGGCTACCGGTTCCGGGGAGGTGACGGTTGGTTCTTCGGCGGGGAGGTCGAGGACCCATCCGGACCGAAGGCTCTCGTCTGCGGCGGTGAGGACGTGCCCGTCGACCATGGTGCGCCCGACGTTGAGTGCCCGGATCTCTTGCCAGCGCAGCCCGTCGTCGAGCTCTCGTTCAGCGATGGCCCAGTAGGTGTCGTGCCGTTCGACCGAAACGGTTCGAGTCGGCGCCGCCACCAACGCCGGCGCAGGCTCGGTCGTGGGCCACGAAGGCGTGTCGCATGCGAGCTGGGCGCGCAGGTCGATGACGGGCGCGGCGATGGACGGCGGCGCGGCCACTGCGGCGGACTCGACGGTGGCGACGGCCGGTGGTGGCGATGGTGGAGCTGCGACAGCTCGAGCTGGTTGGAGCGGGGCGACGAGCATGACGATGCCTGCGACGAGGCGGGCCGCGGCCGCTTGGAGTCCAGGGGCGATGGGGAGGTCGCGGGGTTGACGCCCCTTGAACGCGGCGGTGGCCTCGATGAGGAACGCCAAGGCGAGCTGCGCCCAGGCGATCCATGCGACGACGGCGAGGGCGTTGACGATGAAGGTGTCGGTGATGCCGGTGTTGATGGCGGTAGAGAGGGTGTCGCTATCGGGGATCGTGGTCGGTAGCGGCCAGCCGACGAGTGTGGCCAGGCCAATCGGGACACCGATGAGAAGGAGGGCGGCGACCGCGAGGGAGCCCAGGCCTCGAAGGACCGCGGTCGATCGGCGGCTGGTCATGGGTCGTCTCCTCGAACGGCGGAGGCGGTTTCGGTGACGGTGATGGTCCGGTCGGCGCCGGGGAGGACGCGCAGGGGCTGGACGCGAGTGACGGTGACGGTGATATCGGCGCCGTCGACGAGCGCCGTACCGGTGGCACCGACGCGGGCGAGGTAGTCGAGCGCGGCGGTCTCAGCGTCGCCGGGGTCAAGGCGGGGTTCGTTGGTCTGGCGGAGGTGGGTGAGGTCGATCTCTTGCGCTCCGGCGCGGGCTGCTTGTTCGGCGTCGTTGCGCGCCGCGTTGTGGGCGTGGATGACTTGGCCTCCGTCGTAGGCCATGCCGGCGACCATGACGAGTGCGGTGGCGACGACCGCGACGAACGCGGTGATGCTGCCTCGTTCGTCGTTCCATCGGGTCACGGGCCGTCGTCTCCTCGGTAGGTGTCGATCACTTCGGTGGCCGTCGCGGTGAAGGTCCGGGTTCCCGGGACGCCGAGGAGGGTCACGTCTGCCATCGACGCGGTGCATTCGACGGTGACGGTGACGGTGCCGCCGGGTTCGAAGTCGCTGGTGTCGACGATGGCTTCGAGCGTCGAGCAGGACACGCCTGCGGTAGCGAGGTTGGCCTCGACGGTGGATCGGGCATCGGTTGCGGCGTTGCCGGGGTGTTGGCGCAGTGATGCGGCGCGTGCTCCCTCGGCTGCGGCTCGCTCGACGTTGCCGTCGGCCTCGGAGACCTTGCCGGCGAACACGACGAGCAGCATGAGGAACACGAACGCGGGGGCGATGACGGCGACCTCGACCGATACCGAGCCACGCTCGCTGCACCGGTCAAGCGGTGAGCGCTTCATCGTTCGGGCTCCGGGATGAACCGTTCGACGGGGGCTTCGCTGCGGGCGGTGACCGCCCATTCGATGCCCGGGACCAGTTGCGGTGCGTCGCCGTGGACCTCGGCGACGACGACGGTGGCCTGGCGGTCGACGGTGATGGTGACGCTGGTGAGGTTGCCGGACTGGGCGAGGTAGCTGGCCGCAGCGGCTTCGCCCTGGGCAGCTGAGCCGTCTTGGACCTGGGCGGCATCGACGGCTTCGGCCGCGGCGGCGTTGGCGACCTGCTTGGCGTGCCACCACAGCCCGTACTGGACGATGAGCATGAGCCAGATCAGGACAGCCGGGAACAAGATGGCGACCTGGATGGTGGTCATCCCCCGCTCGTCACGCAGCCGAGTCATGGTCCTCAGCCGGCGGGCTGCTCAGGGGTCGGGATGTTGTCGGCATTGCCCTTGGCAGCGGTGTAGATGATCCCGAGGACAACGATGGCGGCGCCGACGAGCAGGAAGGTGATGACCGCGACCTCGGTCGTGGTCATGCCCCGTTCGTCGGTGGGGTCGATGCCGCAGCGGGCGCAGAGGTAGTCGAATATCAGGGTGATGTCGGGCATCGGGTTGTCCTTTCTGGTGGGTGCAGGGGGAACTCGCTCAGGGGGTCGGCCCGCTCACCGAGGTGATCTGGGCGATGGCTGGGTAGGCGATGAAGACGAGGAACCCGAACAACAGGACGGCGACGGGGACGGTCATGCGTTCGGTGGCTGCTTCGGCGGCGGCTTCGGTCTCGGCGATCTGGTGACCTCGGAGGGTGTCGGCCTTGGCTGCCAGTGATGCCCGGATGCGGGCGCCGTGAGACCCGGCGAGCGACACACTGGCTGCGAGCTCGGCGAGTTCGGTCACGCCGAGCCGATCGGCGAGTCCGGCGAAGGTGTCCCATGGGGATTGGCCGGTGAGGCGTGCTCGGCGCAGTTCGCTGCGGATGGTGCGGTTGCCCCACCCGTCTCCGGCGTCGGCGGCGGCGTGCAGGGCGGTCTCGATGCCGGCGCCTCCGGCGAGCAGGACGTTGACCAAGTCCAGGTAGGACGACAGGGCGTGACGGAACGCTCGTCGGCGGCGTTCGGCCTCGTCGCGCAGCAGGAAGTCGGGGAGGATGAACCCGGCTGCGGCGGTGGCGAGGGACATGACGCCGATGACACCGACGGGCATGGTCATCCCGGCGAGGGAGAGGGCGACCGCCGCGAGGTTGGGAACGAGGAGTCCGGCGACGGCGCCGAGGAGCTTGTCGAAGGCGTGGCGTTCGGGTGTGCGTTCGACCAGCTCGAGCTCGCTGCGCAGCCCTGTCGAGGTGTCCTGTCCGACGGCCCCGATGATCCGCCGCGAGATCGACCCGATGCGGTCGATGGTCGGGTCCGCTGCTGGCGCGGCGGTACCGATCGGTGTTCCTGGGCGGGCCAGGTCGGCCAGGACGAGCCCGATCGGGGTGGGCCGAGGGGCGAGCGCACGCCATGTGATCAGCGCGCCGGCGCCGATTCCCGCGCCGAGGAGGCACATGACGACGACCTTCACGGCTCGACTCCTACCGCTGTCGGGCTGGCGGCTCGAGCCGTGAAGCGCTCGGGTAGGTCGATGCGGGCCATGCGGGTGAGGAGCCATCCGCCGGTGGCGAAGATGGCGCCGACGACGGCCAGAACGAGTTGACCAACGGGGCTGTCGTAGACGGCGAGGTAGTCCCGGTTGACCAGAGCGAGGAACACCACTGCGGCGACGACGACACCGACGATCACCTTGGTGGCAGTTCGCACTCTCGTGCGACCGACCTCGACGCGGATGCGCATCCTCGCCTCGCCGCGGGTGGCATCGGCGAGCCGGGACAGGAGGCTGGACAGGTCGCTGGCTTCCATCCGGGCGGCGATGACGAGCGCGGCGACGACCAGGTCGCCGGAGGGGTGGATGAGGTCGTTGCCGAACGCGACGAGCGCATCGGGCAGCGGTTGGTGTTCGAGGCGACGGACGAGGGTGCGGACCTCGGGGGCGATCGGTGCAGGGGCGACGTTCGCGGTGGCGATGATGGCTTCTTCGAGCCCGGACGCGGCGACGATCGAGTCGCGGATCATCTCGGTCCACGAGGCAATGGCCTCGGTGCGAGCGATCTCGCGGTCGCGGTGGCTCTTTCCTCCGAGCACACCCGGCAGGGCCGCGACGGTGAGCGCGCCGAGAACCCCGCCGACGAACCAGCCGGTGACCGCCCACACGACGATGAACGCAGCGACGCTGGACGCGATGCGGGCCGTTCCGGGGCCGCCGACTCTGCGTTGAGCGCCGGCTCCCACCCCTTCGAGGATCGGCCTGCCGGTGAGCCCGGCCACGACGAGCAGGAGCCCCAGTGCTGCGCCGGCCGCGAGTGCGGCGATGACCAGGGCGCTCATCGCCACCACCCGTCGGCCAGCGCGTGCGCTTCGACGTCGAAGCCGTAGCGCTCGAGCTTGTCGGTCAGCTCGCGGGTAGGGGGTGCGGCCGGGGCCGCTGTGCCGGTTTCGTCGGGGCGCCAGAGCTCGTTGGAGACGATGTGTGGGCCTTCGAGGGTGCCGGTGACCTGGCGGACGCTGGTGATGCGCCGCTCGCCCTCGACCCAGCCGAGGTGCACGATGAGGTCGACGGCATTGGCGACGAGCAGGTTCGTCACCTCGGGCACCAGCCGCTCGGGGGTCATGGCCGCGTACATGGCGAGCCGCCCGAAGACGCCCTTGGACGAGTCGGCGTGGATCGAGCACATCGACCCGTCGTTGCCTTGGGACATGGCGAGCAGCATCGGGAGCACCTCGGCGCCGCGAACCTCACCGACGATGACGCGGTGTGGGTCCATGCGCAGCGCGGAGCGGACGAGGTCGGCGAGGGTGATCGCGCCGACGCCTTCGGTGTTGGCCTCGCGGGCTTCGAGGGTCTCGTGGTCGGGATGGAGGTCCTCGAAGCGTTCCAGGCCGATCTCGAGTGAGTCCTCGACGGTGATGAGCCGCTCGTCGGGTTCGATCTCGTTGATGAGGCAGCGAAGCATCGTGGTCTTGCCGGTGCCGGTGCCGCCGGCAACGATCACGTTTGCTCGGGCCCGCACCGCGGCCGACAGGAACCTGGAGAGCAGGTCGTTGCACACACCGCGTGCGACGAGCTGGTCGACACGGTGGATGTCGAAGTCGTGGCGGCGGATCGTCACCGTGGGTCGACCTGACACGGCCATGAGGGCGTGGAGCCGGTCGCCGTTGGGGAGTTGGAGGTTGAGCTCGGGTTGGGCGTGGTCCCAGCGGCGTTCGCTTCGACCAAGCCTCCGGGCCGCGGTGGCGATCAGCTCGACCAGCTCGTCGTCGGACGCTGCGACCGACGGGCCACGCACCTTGGTGCCGTCGCGCATGGTGAGCCACACCCGGTTCGCCCCCGAAATGTGGATGTCGCGGATCGACGGGTCGTCGAGCAGCGGTTGGAGGCGGGCGAGGCCGTGGAGTCGATCGAGCACCGCGGTCATCACCGCGTCCTCGGTGGCTTCGTCGAGCGGTTGGCGACCTGTGGAGTAGGCGTCGGTTGCCAGTCGGCGCAGTTCGTCGGCCAACAACTTGCGGGCCAGGGCTCGTTCATCGGATACCGATAGTCGGCCTCGGCCCGCGTCCTCATGGGCGCTGTGGGCGGCGGTGAGCGACTCGCCGACGATGCGATGCAATCGGCCGACGAGCTCCGCGGCCTCGCCCTCGAGCGGTGCCGAGGAGGCGGTCGAGCTTCCCTGCTGTGGAGAGATCGCGACCGTGGTGCTCATCGGATCGTCACCGCCTCGGACACCGGTGCGGCGGGCTTGTCGAGGATGTCGACGAGCCCGGCGACGGCTCGCGAGAGCCGGGAGCGGGCGAGGGACCGGGAAGTGGTTCCACCGTCGCGGAGGTGAGCGGCAGTCGTGGGGTCGTCGGGCAAGTGGGCCAGGACCGGCGCGCCGAGCGAGTCACCGATCTCGGTGGGCCGGTAGGTGCCGTCACCGACGAGCACCACGCCGACCTGCACGCCGCGGTGGCCGAGGTTGGTGGCGTTCAGCGTTGCGACCGCGTGGGATGCGGCGACGAGCTCCTCGGCATTGGGTCGGGCCAGCACCAACACCACCTCGGCAACGTCGAGGATCCGGGGGCGGCGCCAGATCCGGCCGACGTCGATGACGACCGTCCCGTCGGAGCGGCCGAGAACCCCCACGATCCGCTCCCCCGCTGTCCGCCACAACGACTCCGCAGTTTCCGCGGCGTCCGGGCCGACCAGCACCGGGATGCCGCCGGCGTTCTGGGCGTGGTCGAGCCAACCGCCGGGCTCGTGTGGGTTCGCCGCAGCCAGCGTGACCAGGCCCGGTTCGCGTCCGAGCCCGTAGCGGATCGCGACCACCCCACCGGACAGGTCCGCCTCCACCATCACGGCGTCGAGGTGCGACGCGACGAGCAGAGCGGTGGTGGTGACCCCGGGTGCGCCCCGGGCCGAGCACAACGCCACGGCCCTCATGGCGACACCTGCACGAGCCGCAACGACCCCGACCCCGCCCGGGCGGCGACCGCAACCGCGTCGCCCTCCGGCGCGAGGATCGACACGAGCAGTCGGTCACTTGTCAGCTCCTCGACCGAGACGACGGTCGCCCCGCGGGCGATCACCACGTCGCCCATACCAGTGCTGGTGTCGGCACCGTCATCGCTTGTGTCGCCGTCGTCAGCCTCGTTCGTGACCGGGTCGGCGGGGTCGACGGTTCGGACCACATTCACGAGGTCCCCCGGCGACAGTCCCATCGCTGGGTAGCCGCCCGGTTCGAGCGACAGGCCGACGATGCCGTCGCCCGCCTCGAGCGCAGGACGGTCTGCGACGACCGAACGCGTGAGCAGGGTTCCCGGTGCGAGGTCGACGAGCGCCACCTGGCCGACCACGCTGTTCAGGTCGGCTTGGGTCAGGTGGGCGAGCGTGTCGTCGCTGGCGACGTAGACCACGCGAACATCGGACGACGACAGGGTCTGGCCTCGTTCGACGGTGCCGACGACCGCAAGCGCTGGTGACTTGTCGACGGCGCTCAGGTGCCACAGGACCGCGCCGAGAGCGAACACGGTCATCACCAGCACGCCGACCACAAGCTCGGGCAGGCGCACGCGGCGGCGGGGTGGGGCGATGCCCGCGACCGGGGCGGGGCGGTGACCGTTCGTGCTCGGTGCTCCTGATCGGGGAGCGCGGACGGTTGGGGTGGATGCCATGTCAGTCGCCTCTCGTGCCGATCGCTTGGATCTCGCCCACCTCGACATCGAGGGTCGAGGTGCGCGTGATCGCCGGGAGGGTCCCACCGAACGGCGCATTGGAGGTCCAGGTGATCTCGAGGCGGACCGTGGCCGAGAGGTCGAAGGTGCCGCCGTCGGCCGAGGCTGACGACCGGCGGTAGGTGTGGGTGCAGTTGCTCGCGTCCTCGTCGACGCCGGGCGACCAGGCGACCCCGGGGCCACGGCACACTTCGCTGCCACCATCACCGGTGCCCCAGGTGACCGACACCGGTCGAGCGGTCACCGTCGACCACACCCGGCCCGCCTGCGCGGTAGCGGTGTAGGGCTGCCACCACGACGAATCGATCCACAACCACGTCGGGATCTGCACGTACAGCCGTCCGCTCTCTTCTGGGCTCGTGCGGATCGCGGGCGGCGCGATCTGCACGGACTGCAACGCCTGCTGAGCCAGAGCGGCCGGGTCGACCAGACCGCCCTCGGGGATGATGAAGTAGCCGTCGACAGCGACGGCGCCGGTACCTTCGCACCAGTACTCGAGCCAGCGTCCCGTCGCCGAGTGCTGGGTCTGGAGGGTGTCGACGTCGTAGATGCCCATCTGGAAGTCGTCCTCGATGACGACGTGCCACTCACACGGCGGACCTTCCCCTCCTCCTCCTCCACCGCCACCCGAGCCGCCACCACCGGGGTTCGCGGTGCCGTCGCCTGCGGTGGCCGTCGGGTCGCCGTCACCGTCGACGTAGGCGCCACCTCCTCCACCTGGAGGAGGACGGTTGCCGGCACCGGCCGGTGTCGCGGCAAGCAGGACCGAGGCCCCGGCGAGGAGCAACGCCGTCAAGACGCGAGTGCGCATCCGGCCACCCCCTCGAATTGCTGGAGGAGTCGAGCCTCCGACACCTTCCACACCCCGTCGACCCGAAGCATCTCGGCCTGGACGTTGTGGGTGCTGACCGAGTCATCGACCACCTCACCGGTGTCACGGCTCACGACCAGGCCGTCGTCGACCACGCACTCCTGGACCACGGCCCGGTCGCCGTCGATCTCCACCACCGTGACCCGCTGGATGTTGTGTGGTTCTGCGGCTCGCTCGAACGCGACACCCGAGTCGAGGTTGGACTGGGTCTCGGCAACCACCGCATCGAGCTGACGGCCAGTGGCGAAGTCGCGCAATGCCGGATCGTCGGGGTTCGGGACCCCAGCGTTCGCGTTGAAGCGCGCATTCCAGTAGCCGACGTAGCGATCGATCACCTCCTGCTCCGCGGTCGTACCCGGAGCAGTGGTGACCGGTGTGGCCTCGGTCGTGGTCGTCGTGGTGTCCCGCGACGTCGAGGACGTCGACGCGGTGGTCGATGTCCTGTCTGCGGCGGTCGTCGACGACGCCGCGGTATCGCTGTCGTCATCGCTGCAACCGGCGAGCGCGAGAACCAGCGCAACACAGAGGGCGCTGATCACGGCGCGTCGGGGTGGGTGACCGAACCAAGGCATGGGTGTGCCTCCTCGTCCGAGGGGACCCGTACCCAGCGCCGACCATCCCACCAACACGGGACGGCGGCGGACCGTACCCATGAGGGATCGACAGCGAGTGGCGCTGAGGTGGGAGGTCCGCCCCGTATCGGTCAGGCAGACGAGACCGGGCCGACCACGACGTCGACCAGCAACGACGGTACCCGATCGTCTCGGAGTTGTCTCCTGACCTCGGGTCGATCCCGCTCGAGCACCCATCAGCTCGCCAGCGGCAGGACGCGCAGGCAGCGCTCGGCGCGGGTGCGTCGACGCCAGATCGCGTCCGCCGACATGTTCATGTCCGCGGCCACGTCGACCAGCGACTCACCGCCCAGGCGGGTGCGGATGATCGTCGCCAGCGCGGCGCGGGAGACCATGCCCTGCTCCTGGGCGCTGCGGAGCTCGTCGAACAACTCCTGCTCGCACACGACCTGTTCCGGAGTCGGGTTGGGATCGGCGCCGAAGCGCCGGTTGTGCACCTCGGGTTCGACCGGGCACTCGATCGTGGCCCTGTTGCGGAGGAACTCCTTGCGGACGTCGAGCACCACGTTCGCCGCCACCGGTCCCGGCCGCTGCGGTGGGTAGGTGCGGATCCGGTTCCACGCGATCGACACGACCTCACCCACCGAGTCCGGCTCGTCGTGCACCACCCCGGCGACCACGCGGACGACGCCGCCCAGCAGCGCCTGGAGCAGCGTGCGTGCCGCGACTTCATCGACGGGGGCCTCGGTGGCGAGCACCCGCAACGCGCTGGCCCCCCAGTCGCGTCTGCCCCGGGTGTCGACGAAGTCGTTCAGGCTCTGGACTTGGCCCAGCTCGGGGTGACGGGCCGTCCAGCGCATCAGCGCTCGACGAGCCTTCGGAGAGCGGGCCAACGTGGCCCACTCCTCGTTCAGAGCATGCACGATCGTTGTCATCGGGAGGACCTCCTGGTGCTGGTTGGACACCAGGAGGCTCCGCGCGGCCCATCCCGTTGGCTCTCCCGTTACCTATCCGGTTGGCGAGAAATCCTCGAGATTCTTCAACCGGATACCCAACGGGATAGACAGCGCGATGTCACGCCTTGTGGGCCTCGTTTCGTCCAGGAATCACCAGTTCTGGCCAGTGGCCGAGGTCGCGGCGGAGCTGGCGGTCATGGGTCACGACGACCACCGCTGCGGCCGTGGCGTCGAGGGCCTCGGTGAGCTCGTCGACGAGCGCGATCGACAGGTGGTTGGTGGGTTCGTCGAGGAGCAGGGCGTGGGGTCGGCCGGCGAGGGCGAGGGCGAGGTCGAGACGGCGTTGCTGGCCCATGGAGAGCTCGGCAAGGGGTCGAGCGGTGTCGGCAGCCGAGAGCAGCCCGAGGGACCGCAACGGCACGGTCGCATCGAGTCCCAGGTGACGGAGTTGATGCATACGGGCTTCGTAGATGTCATGGACTCGGCGTCGGTCAGCTGACGGGGTCTCCTGGGCGACGAAGCCGATGCGAGCGTTCGCCGCGACCCTCACCGAGCCCTGGTCCGCTTCGAGCTGTCCGGCAAGCACCGCGAGCAGGGTGGACTTGCCGGCCCCGTTCGGACCGGTGATCAGGAGACGGTCGCCGGATTCGAGCGCGACGGTGACCGGGCCCGTGAGCCGGCCGTCGACCGCGACCTCCTCGGCTCGCACGAGCGTCACGCCGGACAGCGTTGCCAGTTCGGGCATGTGGAACCGCAGCGGCGCCATCGGTCTCGATACGGCGTGGTCGGCGAGGTCGTCGATCCGTCGGTTCACCGCCCGAACCAGAGACGGTGCCCGAGTGGCGCGCTGGTGCTTGCCGGTGCCCTTCGGTGGACGCCAACTCGAACGAAGCCGGTTCTGCGCCGCCGAAAGGTCGTCGGCGAGGCGGGCCTCCTCGGCCAGGTGCTGGTCGTAGTCCTGCTCCCAGCGGGCCATCGCCGCCGAACGACCGGCCCGGTAGCCCTCATAGCCGTCGCCGTAGACGCGGGGCCGCCCATCGATGCTGGGATCCAGGTCGAGGATCTTGGTCGCGACGTCGGCGAGCAACACCCGGTCGTGGCTGACCAGGACCACCCCGCCGGGATGGTCGCGCAGCGCGGCGGTCAAGAAGTCGAGGCCGTGCTCGTCGAGGTGGTTGGTGGGCTCGTCGAGGAGCAAGAAGTCGTGCTGAGCACCGAGCAGGCACGCCAGGCGCACCCGGTAGCGCTCCCCGACCGACATCTGCGCGAGTGCGCGGCTGCGGTCGCGCACCGCGCCGAGCGCGTCGAGCGCCAAGTCAACGCGTCGGTCCGCATCCCACGCGTCGAGCGCCGTCGCAGCATCGAGCGCCGCCGCGTACTCGTCGTCAGCACCCTCGACCTCCGCGGCCATGGCCGCGGCAGCCTCGTCGAGGGCCTGCAACGCGGCGCGAGCATCGGCCAGCTCCACGTCGATCAGCTCACCGACGGTTCGCGCGTCTCCAGCAGCCAGTTCCTGCTCAGCGACGCCGATGCTGCCGATCCGGCTGACCGTCCCCGAGTCAGGGCGCAGCGTCCCCGCGAGGACGTGCAGCAGCGTCGACTTGCCGCGACCGTTCTCACCCACCACGCCCAGACGGGTGCCCGCCGAGACCGACACCGACACGTCGACCAGGACCGGCCGACCCCCTCGTTCCACGTGCACCGACGCGGCGACGAGTTGGGCGCGCGACCGCGCCCGAACCTCTGTGTTGCGAACCAAGACCAGTTCCTTCCCAGTGGGTGACCATCACCGCCAACCGGCGCGGCCACACGCGATCCACGAACGAGCGACCCCTCCGTCGGGGTTCGCCGATCAACCCGGACGCGACAACGCGTCCCCGGGCTGGTGGATCAAAGGAAGATCGACTGCAACATGACAGCCAGGCTACCAACGAATCTGGCTCCTACCGGGCAGGTTCGCGGGCGCTATCCAGCTTGAGCGCGGGATTCGGTCCGATTCGCGGCTTACCTGGGCATGGAACACGATCGAGTCCTCACGTTCACGCCCGTCAACCACCCGAACCGCCAGGTTCGACAGATCGGCTTCGATCTGTCGGACACCTACGTCGAGCAGTGCTGGTCTGCTGTCGTCGGGCCGAGCGCGGTGGTGCTGTTGCGCCGGATGCCCGAGCTGTGGCGCCACGAGGTCCCGGCCAAGATGCCCGCGGACGAGCTGAGCCGCTCGATCGGGCTCGGGGGCGGGACCGGGCCGAACAGCCGGCTCATGGCGATCACCGATCGGATGGTCAAGTTCGGGCTCGTCCGCCGGGGTGGCGGACCGGACCGCTTCGACGTGTTCCTCGAGGTCGCACCATTGCAGGCCCGACAGCTCGAGCGGGTGCCCGAGTGGACCCAGGCCACCCATGAGCGGTTGTTCTCAGCGCACCTCGAGGGCTTCGACGGTGTCGCCGAGCACCGAGCGAAGGTCACCAACGCGGCGGTCGATCTGAATCGGTTTCGTGACCGAGCCACCCACTCCGACCGCACCCCACCAGCAGCGCGTCAGGCCCTCGGGCGATGAGCCTCAGGAGCCGTCCCGGCTCTCCCGGAAGCCTGGCCGTCGCGGGAACCCACGTCGGTTCTGAACGGCAGGTCTGGCGCGCACACATTGACAGGTTCCCCTTCGGGGAACCTGTTGGCTATCCGGTTGGCGGTTCGTCGTGAAGTTCACCGTCACCCCGCTCGGCGGTGGCCGGGCCGACACGGCCCGGGTCGTGGACTCGATCGTCCGCTACCTGAACCCGCCCGCCGCCAAGACCCCCGGGGCGGGCGGCCCCGCTCCATCGGGGGCAGAGGGCGCGGAGCAGTACTACGCGGACAAGGGCGAGGAACCGGGTCGGTGGCTGGGCCGCTACGCCGCGACCACTGGCCTGGCGGGACCGGTGCAGCGCCATGACTTCGCGTCGGTGCTCGCTGGCCGTGATCCCCACACCGGGGAACGGTTGATCACCGCGCAGGGCTCGGCCGGTCGACGCCCGACGTTGGGTGCAGGGGCACACTCGCGGACCGGCGCCCACGGCGAGCGGCTCTATGACGTCGCGGACGCTGCCGCGGTCCTCGGGGTCACGCATCGCGAGGTCGGGCGCATGCTCGACGCCGGGACCCGCCTGGTGCTCGCGGCACTCCCGCCGACGGCCGGTCAAGGCTCAACCGGATATCCCGTTGGTCATCCGGTTGGCGCTGCCGAGACCGAGCCCGGCGCGGCGTACCTGGTCCCTTTGGTCGATGAGGACGGGTCCCGATGGGTGAGCGAGGAAGAGCTGGCCCGCTGCCAACAGGCCCGTGACGAGGGCGTGACACCCGAGCAGGTCCGTGCCCTCGGTGGCCCCGAGGATCAGCTGTCGATCAGCGACGCAGCCCGCCTCGCCGGTGTGACCAACCGCTACCTGCGCGGAGTTGCCCGTTACCACGAGGACCACCCGGTGGAGATCGCCCAGTCGGTCGCCGCGGGTCGGCAGCCTCGCCGGGCGTACCTGGAAGCGCATCGGGGCACGAAGGGCCGCTGGTTGGTCACCCGTGAGCACTTGGCCGAGTTCCTCGAACGACGACGACCACCGGCAGTGCGCGTCGCCTACGACCTGACGCTCACCACCGAGAAGTCCCTCGGGGTGTTGGCCCTGCTTGGCAACGACACGACCCGACGGGCGGTGCTGGGGTCGATCCAGGCCGGCAACGACTGGGCGCTCGGCTGGATCGAGGAACGTGCCGTGGGGCGCATCGACGGCCAACCAGTCGCGGCGCAGGGGTTGATGGTGGCGTCTTTCCGACACCTCACCTCACGGGCACTGGACCCGTTCCCCCACCATCACAACGTCGTGCTCAACACCGTCCAGGTTCCCGACGGTTCCCACCGGTCGCTGTGGTCACGCTGCCTGTACCGCAACGCCCAAGCCGCGTCCGCGTTGGCGACCGCGGAGATGCGCCACGAGCTCGCCAGCCAGCTCGATGTGCGATGGCGGCCCGGCCGCAAGTCCGGATGGGAGATCGACGGCATCGACCAGGCCGTCGTGTCGGAGTTCTCGAAGCGCCGCAACGAGATCGACGACGCCCTCGCCGAGCTCGAAACCGAGATCGGCCGTGGCGCGCATCCCGGCGAGGTCGAACACATCGTGTTGCGTACACGCCCCGCCAAGAACCACACCCCCGCCGACGAGCTCATCGCCGACTGGCGGGCACGCGCCGAAAGAGCCGGTCTGACCAGCGATGATCTCGACCGGCTCGCCCCACCCATCCGTGAACCGGATACCCAACGGGATAGCCAACCGGATAGCCAGCGGGATAGGACAGAGACCGTCTACCGACTCCTCGCGGCCGATGACGGGATCTGTGCCGGTGGGTCGGTGTTCGCCCGAGCCGACGCCATCGCCGCGGTCGCGAACGTCGGGGTCCCCGATCCCGACGGTGTCGCCCAACCACTCCTCGGTGGCGCGACCCAGGTCCTCGAGCTGACCGACGGGTTCCTCGCGTCTGGCCATGTGGTCGCGCTCACCGACGGCGACGAGCCGCTGTTCACCACCCGTGCGATGCTCGAGATGCAGAACCGCATCGCAGCACGGTTCCGAGCCGGTCGCCACGAAGGCACCCACCACGTCACCGACCACAACCTCGCAGTGGCACTCACCGGGCACCCGCACCTCACCGGTGAACAACGCGACCTCGTTCGGTCCTGGTGCCAAAGCGGACACCGGTTTCAACTCGCGATCGGCCGGGCCGGGACCGGCAAGACCACCACCGTCGCCGCCTGTGCCGATGCCTGGCGCGTCGCTGGCTACCGCGTCGTCGGTGCCGCGGTGAAGGGCGAAGCCGCGCGCACCCTCGCAGCGGCGACCGGGATCGAGTGCGAGACCGTCGCCTGGTACCTCGCGCACACCGACCCCGACCAGCCACCCCTCGACGCCCGCACCATCCTCGTCATCGACGAAGCCTCCACGCTGCACGACCAAGCCCTCGACACGCTCATGGACATGGCCACCCGTACCGGGGCCGCCGTGCGCCTCGTCGGAGACCCCGCCCAACACGGAGCGATCGCCGCCGGTGGGATGTTCCGGGTGCTCTGCGAACGGCACCCCCACATCACCCCCGAACTCACCACCAGTCACCGGCTCCAACACCCCGGCGACCGGCTGGCGGCGGACGCGCTCCGCCACGGCGACATCGACACCGCGTTCGACGCTCTCGCCGCGGCAGGGCACCTCCACGTCGTCGGTGATGACCTGACCATGTACCGCCAGATCCTCGGACGATGGTGGGACGCCCACCGCTACGGCGACGACCACCCCATGGTCGACCGGCGCAACACCACCCGCCGCCAGCTCAACCGCCTCGCCCACCTCCTCCGAGCCGTGAACGGCGAACTCGGCGACGACCAGATCCCCGCCAGCGGGGGACGCAGCTTCGCCACCGGCGACCGCGTCACCGCCCGCGCCCCCAACCGCAGCCTCCACGTCGACGGCGACCGCCACGCCTACGTCCGCAACGGCGCCCTCGGCACCATCACCGCCACCCACCACAACCCGAAACGGCCAGCCGAGGATCGGATCACCGTCGACTTCGACGGTATCGGTTCGATCGAACTGCCCCGCAGCTTCTTCGACCACCACCGCACCACCGCCGGCCGGACCGAGGTCGGCATCGACCACGCCTACGCGCTCACCAGCTACGCCGTGCAGGGCTCCACCAGATCGGTCTCCACCAGTCGAGTCGACGCCACGGCCACCCGCGCCGAGACCTACGTCGACATCACCCGAGGCCGCAACGCCAACCACCTCTACCTCACCGCAGCCACCGACCCCCTCGACGGCGAAGCCCTCCCCCGCATCCCCGCCCCACCCGCCGACATCGCCGTCGCCGACCGCCTCCACCGATCCACCGGCGAGCTCACCGCCTGGGAACTCGCCCACCCCATCGACCCTGCTTTGGCCGGTCGGGTGATCGAGCGATGACCATCGAGGATTTTGTTGTCGGTTTTCGGGACTGTTCGCGGCTTACCCAGGTACGGAAACACACCAGGAGGCCCAGCCCCATGACCACCGCACCTCCCGACACCCCCGCCGAGGTCCTCACCGTCGAGGAAGCCGCGGCGATCCTGCGCATCAGCCGCAACGCCGCCTACGCGGCGGCCCGTCAGTGGCGCGCCACCGGCGGCGAGACCGGCCTGCCCTGCATCGAGATCGGCCGCACCCTCCGGGTGCCCCGCGCCGATCTCGACCGGCTGCTGGGTCGCCACGGCCCGTCTCAGGCCGTGGCGTGATCGGTCCACAATGGCGGCCATGAGCTTTGAGGAGTGGCTACCCGCACCTGGCCATGCCCGCGGGTCGCATCTGATCGACTTCGTCGAGGCGTTGCTCGTCCGCTGTGAGGACCTGGCCGAGGGCCGCGATTGGGCACAGGTCGCGGTCGACGCTCGAGGTGTGCTGGACGCGATCCGATCGGCGGTCGCCGCCGAAGCACCCGGCATCGCCGTCTTCGACTTCGCCTCGGAGTTCGTCCATGCCCACCTCACCACGGTGGGCGCCGCGTTCGACGGGGTGGACCCGTTGGTCGCCGCGGTGGCGTGTGCCCGAGCGGTCGATGACATCTGGGGCGACGATCTCGCGTCCGAGTGGGCTGAGCTCTTGGCCTCGCGCGGCGACAGGATCGAGCCGGGCGACATCGTCTTGTCGGCGGGCAGCGACCACATCACTGACCTGTACTCGCCGGGGCGGGCGTTCTCGGCGCCTCGGTTCCGTGCCGCTGACGGCGCGGCTCGTACCCGTCGGGCGGGGATCTACCGGCCACAGCAGGGTGTTCCCTCGGTCGTGGTGGATCGTTCGCTCAGCCGGGTGCTCGCACCGCTGCTGGCCACCGGTGACGGGCGGGCGCGGCCATGGGTCGCTGGAGTGCCGAACACGTCGAGCGCGGAGTGGGACTTCGACCGGGCACCGATCCGGCCCCGTGACCGTGTCCGCCACCTCGACGCCGCCGAACGCGTAGTGACCGACGCGTTCGCCCTCGACGCGGCGGTCGTGGTCCTGCCCGAGTTCAGCGGGTACGTCGATGTGATCGACCGGCTGCGCCAAGCACGCCCGCAGCGACCAACCCTCGTGGTGGCTGGCAGCGGTCACGAGTCGACAGGCAAGACCCTCCGCAACGTCGCATCGACCTGGATCGCTCGACCCGACGGGACGATCCCGCCCGACCAGCCCATCCGCACCCTCAAGCGTGTCCCCTACGACGGGGCGCTGGGAACCGAGCCGCTGACCGAGGTCGCGTCCACGATCACCGTGCAAATCTCGGGGCCGTGGCGCATGGCCATCGGTATCTGCCGAGACCTCTGCGACCCCGCCATCACCGACGCGTTGGCCCAGCTCGGCGTGAACCTGCTGGTGGTCCCGGCCTGTTCACCCAAGACCACGAACCTGGCCCGCGGCGCCGAGGCTGTGGCCGTCGACGCCGGAGGGTTCGCGCTCGTCGCGAACGGACCCCCGACCTTCGAGCAACCGAACCGGCCACCAGCGAAGGTCGCCACGGCGATCTGGTGCACACCACTGGACCGGACCGAACCGCGCCTCATGGCCAGCACCGACACCGCCGGTGTTGTGATCGTCGACCTCAACGGTCACCGGCTCATCCCGAACCCCTGGCCCTGAACCACAGATAGTTAACGGATAGTTGCTATCTCGGTTGGTGGTTCGTACCATTGGGTTCGAGACCACAGCGCACCCGAGGAGGTGCCCCGATGCCCCGCCCATCTCCCAGCGATGCCAAGGCCACGGACCTGATCCAGTTGATCGGTGCCCCATCGCGAACCGACTCCCTGGCGCGTGGCTGTGGCCGCACGCTCATCGCTGGGCCATCACGACCGGCGCTGCTCGATCTGCTCGGTGAACTCGGCGCGTGGGAGCACCGCTTGGCATCAGAAGCGGCGACGACCGCCGACCCTGTCGCGGCCGCTGAGACCCGCGGCGCGGTCCACGCCCTTGCCCTGGTGGTCGAAGCCGCTGCCGAAGCCGCACGCAGCTCCTCGGTGCCCACCAACGAGGTTCTGCTCGCCGAGCTCGCCGCTTCCCCTTCGGCGATGCTGCCCAGCGAGCTGGCCGACACGCTCCAGCTGTCACGCCAAACCGTCACCCAAGCACTGCGCCGCCTGGCCGACAAGGGCCTGGTCCGCAAGCACGACGGCCCCAAGGCCGACGGCCGCACCGTCCCCTACGAACTGACCCCATCGGGTCGACGCCTGGCCGCGGCGCCTGGCTGACCGCACCCACACCGGTCAGGCCAGGCGACCGCTGGCTCACAGGTCGAGGACCCAGGTGCTCCACAGGACGACGTCGGGCTGGTCTTGGAGCCGGGCCGGTTCGCGAGCGACCCCCGAGATGATCTGGCCGATCCGGGCCGCGACCTCGCGGTCGCGCTGCGCTAGCACGTCGGGGGCGATCCCGGCGTGGGCATCCTCGGAGAACACGTGGACCACAGCGTTGACGTGGTGGGTTTCGGACCGGTAGCCCCGGGCGCGGAGGTGCTTGCGGATCGCACGACGGAGCGCTTCGACGTGTTCGACCGGGGCGCCCACCACCCGTGAGAACCCGAACGTCTCCACCGTGTCGGCCACGACCGACGCCAGCAAGTCCATCCCGTCGGGAGCTTCGACGGGCGCGAACCACGTGTCGATCACCCGCAGACACGACCGACACGTCGGCACCAGCGAGATCACCTGCCAACGACGGAACGTGCCGCCCTCACCCGCGGCCATCTCGACCCACCCACGGCCACACAAGGTCTTGGGCGACCAGCGCTCGTGATAGAGCGCGGCCTGGTCATAGCCGGCAATGACCTCCGGTAGCTCGGCGTACTCGGCGCCGGCCACCTTCACCGCCGCCCGCCGATCATCACCGTCGCACAGCGACGCCAGGTGTGCTTCCGCTCCGCTGGTCTCGACCAACAGAAGGTCGTGCCCCAGCACCTCGATCACGTTCACATCGCTGGTCACGACCGCTCCCCCTCTCCGCTCTCGGCCACGACCGTGGCCTCCGTCGAGGTGTCCATGACGGGGGTGTCGTCGCCGAGCGGGGCCAGGTGCGACACCGCGGCATGAGCCGCGGCGATGCAGCGGCCCAGTGCCCGCCCGTACTCGTCGGCTCTGACCATCTCGTCCGCCGCGACAGCCAGCAACGACGTCGCCGTCTCGGAGGTCTCCGAATCGCTGCGGGTCGATGACCGAAACGCGGGCCGCTGGAACGTGCGTGCCAGCTGATCACACACCTGGGGCAGCCGGTCGACGAGCACACCCAGCTCGCCCAACAGCCGGTAGGTGTCACCCACGTCCTGCCACCCAACCGTGCCCGCCGATGGCGCGGCAAGGGTGAGGCGGTTCATCCTGCGCACCGCCTCGGCCGCGATCTCCGCCATCGTCGAAGGGTCCTCGATGCCACCCAACGCCTCGAGCACACCATCGACACCGACCTGGGCCACCTTCCCCGACAGCCCATTCACCGTCGCCACGGCGGTCCCCATCGCGGTCCTGACCATGTGGGCGTTGCGCAGCACCTGCGCGAACGCGACGGCCGCTTCGGCCTGCATGCCCGGCAACACGTGCTGGTACACCGACATCGTGAACGCCGGGTTCGAATGCCCGAGCCGTTCGCACACCACCTTCACCGACACCCCCGCCTGCAACAGCAGCGTCGCATGGGTATGGCGCAGGTCATGCAGAGTGATCTCAGGGACCGCGATCCTCGCGACGACCCGATCGAAGGTCTGGCTGAACACGTCAGGGTGGATCCACGCCGTGTCGGGCTTGGAGAACACCAACGCCTCCTCGCCGATCAGCCCACCGGCCTCGACCTCACGGGCCTTGCGCCACTGGCGCAGGACCTCGACGGTCTCCTCTTCGATGTCGATCGTGCGCCGCCCCGACCCGGTCTTCACATCAGAGATGTGCATCTCATAGGCCACCGACACCAACGCCTGGCGCACCGACAGACGGTTCGCGTCGAGATCGAGGTCCTTCCACCGCAACCCCAACACCTCCCCCCGGCGCATCCCCGTGTACGACGCCAGATGGAACGCCGGGGCGAGACGGTGCGCCTCGATCGCTTCGAGGAACACGTCGAGCTGCTCCGCGGTCCACGCCTTGATCTCGATCTGCTTGCGGGCGCCGACCTTGGGAGGATCGGCCAGCGCGGCGACGTTGCGGATCACCAGGCCCTTGCGCTCCGCGTCCGCGAGCGCCTTGTGCACCACCAGATGGATCGACCGCACCGTCTTCGGCGCCAGACCCTCCCCCGTACGAGTCGCCGCCTTGCGGCCCCGCACCAGCAACGACGCGTACAACGCGTCGAGGTCGCTCGCGGTCAGCTTCTCCAACGGCATCTTCGCCAGCGCCGGCAACACGTGTAGCTCGATGTTGCGCCGATACGAATCGAACGTGCTCTTGCGGATCTGGCTCTCCTGGATCGGCAACCACCGCCCCGTCAGGTACTCACCCAACGTCAGCTTCTCGGTCGCGACCGACACCCCCTGGTTGCGGCGCTTCACCAGATCGGTCACCAGCTTCTCCGCGTCGCTGCGACGCGGGCCCGCCGAGACCCACTTGCGCTTCTCCTTGCCCGTGCCCGGGTCGACACCGTCGTAGACGACCGCGTAGTAGCTCTTGCCCTTCTTGACGACATAACCGCGCATGGCTGTTCCTTCGAGGTAGTCCAGAAGGAACGCCGAGCAGCCTTGCGTCCGCACCCGGGGCGTTCGACGGGTAACGCGGGACTGTGCCGACCACCCTACGCCCACTCGGGGGAACGGTCTACCGCCCCTGATCGACACGCCCCCTCCCCGAGGACCCGACGACCGAACCGGATCATCCTTCTCTGCTTCACCCACCTCACCGCATCAGCGAGGGTCCCGTCAGCTCCAAGCAGACGGCGGTTCCTCGGCATCCCAGACTCGCTCATACTCATCAGCCACCTGAGGCCAGATCCGCCGCCGACCGTCGTTAACCGAGGCAAGCCCATCCGCCCAATCCCCAAGAAGCACGAAGTCGTGGGGGATGGTTCGTCCCGAGGCGTCACGCCGACCCGCAGGATCGGGAAACCGCAGCCCCACCCTGCCCGCCACCCGACACCACGACTCTGGCTCATCTCCGATCGCCGAGAACGTGGCCTCGTAGAGCTCAAGCGGGTCCGCCAAGCCACCACGACGGAGGAAGCGGAAGCCCCAGCTTCGGCCGCGGGTGGCCCATATGACCCCACGATCGAGGTCCAGCGGCCTCACGCTCACTTGCGACTCCGGAGGAAGACACGTTGCTGCTCACCCTCGTCGAGATCCAGGCGGAAGCGAGAAAGGACTGCGACCAGATGGTCGCGCTTGGCTAGAGCTGCTGAGTTGATCTTGACCAGTTGATCCGTTCCGAGATTGGCAGCCACCGCCAACGCTCCGGCCACGAGCTGACCACCTGCGAGGCCCTTGAGATCCTTCAAGTTCCTGACGTTCTTTATCCCTTGAGCTTCTTGATGCCCTCGTCCCCGGACTTTCCAAGCAATGCCGTAGCGAGGGTTCCGACGCCCGCCAGGAGGTTCTCTGCCACCTTGGCCCGATCTGCTTCTGCTCGGCCCACTTGATGTGCCCTCCAGCGGGAGCATGGCGGTGATGGGCAGGAGAAGGTCGAGACCGATGCGCTCGGTCACCTCGATCTTGTTCGGCTCGAACTTGGCGGACGAGAGCAGCAAGAAGTCCTCGCCTACAGCGAGGGCGTCCGGAGAGTCCACAAGTCGCTCGAGGACCTTACGCAGCTCGCTGAGGTCATCAGCAGCTCGGTCGATCACCAGATTACGGAACCCGAACACGTCGAGACCTGGGGAGCAGGTCCGCCTTCGATAGGGGCCAGGATCCAGATTCGAGGAACTCGACAAGACGCTGCCCGTCCACCAACAGGTCGTCTTCGAGCCGGAGCAGCCCGGTCCGGAAGCTGCCGAGCAGTGACTTCAGATAGCGCTCCCTTCGCCCTCGTTGTCCAGAAGCTTCTGGCCATCGACGAGAAGGACGGCGACGTCGGATCGCAGCAGCGATCGAAAGGTGTCAACCCTGCGCTCCTCTTCCTCGCTGCCGCTGACGTCCTGGTCAAACCATTCCCCGGGTAGTCGTGCCAGACGAGACGCAACGCGCCGAACGGACGGGACCCTTCGCGGGCGACCTTGTCCTTCAGCTTCACCGTGAACGCAGGACGTGGCAGCGAAGCGCGTGGGCTCGGGTAGTCGCGCCGAGTCCTTCATCCCGAGGTAGTTGCGATGCAAACCGGTGACCCAGACCAGTGTCATCCGCCGTGACATCGAACAGGCTGGACTGCAAGAACTGCGGCTCCTGCGTCGCCCCGTAGAACGACGAGACCAGAACGGTCTTGTTGCTGCCACCTCGCCGAACACGGCGATGTGCTGCTCCAGCTGGTTGCCTCAGTTGCATGGGGGAAGGTACTTCGCCCTGCGTCACGACCCACCGCCCGGCGTTCAGCATTCGCCGCTCTTGGCGACCCACGGTCCGGTGTGGCGGATGAGCTCAACCCGAGGGAACGGTCCACCACCCCTTCCGCCCTGACCGTTCCCCTGAGAACCCGAAGATCACCCCAACTGCCGTGAGCGAGCCTCGCGAGCGGTCCGAACCCCAAGCCACGCAAGGACCGCCGTCATCCCGGCCCGGACCGTCCTGTCACCGACCGTCGTGGGCTGTACCAGGCGATCCGGTAGAAAACCCGGTAGAAGATCGGGGAACGGGCAGCAGAAAGGCCTCCCCGATTCCTCGGAAAGGGCCTTTGACCTGCTGTTTCAGATGGTGGCGGGGGCAGGATTTGAACCTGCGACCTTCGGGTTATGAGCCCGACGAGCTACCGAACTGCTCCACCCCGCGGCGTGACAGTCACGATAGCCCCTGCTCGCCGACCCAGCCAGTCGGAACCACCGGCCTGGAAGCCCCGCCTCCCGGTTCCCATGACAGTTGAGTACCGCCAGCGTCGTGACTTATCGTCAGAACGCAGCGGGAAGGGATGTGGGGCTCAGCGGTGGAGGGGGACCGAGTGCTCCCAGTCCGCCAGCAGCGCCCGCAGGGCCGTGAGCAGGATCAACGGCTGGTCCAGCATCATGTGGTGTCCGGCCAGCGGGATCTCCACCACCGGCGCCACCCGACCCAGGTTGTCGTAGATGATCTGGCCGATCTCGGGGGTCACCAGGCCGTACTCCGAACGCACCAGCGCCACCCGGCTGGTGATGCGGGGCAGCTGCTCGGCCGCAGCGGTCCGGCTGATCGCCCGGAACAGGCCCGGGTCGAACTTCCAGGTCCAGCCGTCGTCGACCTGCCGCAGCGAGTGACGGGCGACGTAGTCGAGGATGTACGGGTCGTAGTGGTCCTGGGCCGGCACGGTCCGGAACCGGGCGACCGCGGCGTCGAGGCTCGGATAGGTCTTGGGCACGCCGAACGCGGCACCGATGCGGGCCGCTTCCACCTCGGGGTCGTCCTCGACCATCGGCGAGTCCAGCACGATCGTGCCGGCCACCCGCTCCCCGCCCGCGACGGCTGTGGCCACGGCCACGAACCCGCCCATCGAGTGTCCGACCACCACCGGCGCACCGGATGCACCGGAGAAGTCCGCGGCGGCCAGGACCTCCTCGGTCCACAGGTCCACCCGGTACTCGGGTCGTCGGCCGCTGTCGCCGTGGCCGGACAGGTCGAGCGCCACGACCCGGTACTCGCCGATCAGCGGTGCGATCGGCGCCCACCACCGAGCGTGGGCGGCGCCGCCGTGTACCAGGACGATGCCCGGCAGACCGCGCTCACCCCAGGCCAGGACGTTGATGTCACATCCGTCGACCTCGACGCTGGACTGCTCCGCTTCGACAGCGAGGGCCCGCTCCAGCCAGTCGGGTCGGTCTCGTTCGTTGGTGTCGGCCACCGTCCGAACCTACCGCCCGCTCGACTCGGCCCACGACGGCGCCCGACGGAGCCCGACGGAGCCGGGCCGCTGGAACGAGCCGGTCAGGGGCCGGTCGTCTCGGACCCGTCGTCGGGGTCGACCTCGACGACCTGAACCACATCGGTTTCGGCCTCACCCACCGCGGCTCCCGCGGCCGGAACGACGTCGACCGGTGGCGACGGAACGCTGCCGTCGAGCAGCGCCCGGCGTCGCACGTACTCGTCGACGTCGACCTCGCCGCGGGCGAACCGCTCGTCGAGGATCGTCCTGGCCGAGGCCGACGCGGCGGGCCCGGCGGCTCCAGCCATTGCCGGTGCGGTGTCCCGGGAGCGGATCAGCTCCCAGATTCCGTACGCCACCAGTGCCACCACCGAGAGCGGGATGACGACACCGAAGATGAAGGTTCCCGGTCCGAACATGACGCCTCCTCAGATGCCGCCGGCCGGGGCCGGTGCGGTCGTGGTCGGTACGGTCGTGCTCGGCGTCGGTGACGACGGTCCGCCGGACGAGTCGGTACCGGGCTGATGGCGCCGACGCTGACCCTGCTCGGCGTTGCCGTCACCGGTGGCGCCTCCGGCGTCAGCAGGCCCGCTGCGCGGACCCATGTGATCGCCGCGGCCGGGTATCTCGCCCTGCCGGTTCGGTCCCTGATCCCACCGGCCGCTCTGATCGCCGTCGGAACCCGGACCACGGCGTGGTCCCATCCGGTCACCCCAGCGGCCACGTTCGTCCTCGACCCGGTCCCGGATCCGTTCGAACCGGTCGTGACGGCGGTCGACCGCCATCAGTCCGGCCACGCTCACCATCACCAGAACCCCGGCGACGATGAAGGCAATCACCGCTCTACGTCGTGCTGCTCGACGACCCGCTTCGTCCATGACCCCAGCGTGGACCGCCCGGGTGAGAGGACGGTGAGAGAGCGACGAGAGCCGGGTACGAACCTCGGGGGCGCCGCCCGCACGGCGCCCCCGAGTCGATCAGTTCGACTTGGTGATCAGTCCGATGAGTGGGTCGGCGTGGAGCCGGCCGACGGAGGAGCTGCCGGCGTGGCCGCGGGCGCAGCGGTCGTGGCTGTGGAGGCACCGGTGGCCGGAGCCTTCTTGGTCGTCGCCCGCTTCTTGGCTGGCGCCTTCTTGGCGGCAGCCTTCTTCTTGGCCGGCGCCTTCCTTGCCGTCGACTTCTTTGCGGCGGCCTTCTTCTTGGCCGACGCCTTCTTGGCCGTCGCGGGCTTCTTGGCCGTCGCGGGCTTCTTGGCCGCCTTGGGCTTGGCACGACCCGTGGCATCCCGCACTGCGCCGACGGCGGAGCTCGCCGCGCCCTTGGCGGTCTTGGTCGCCGTGTCGGTGGCGCGTTCGGCCGCCTTGCTGGCCCGGCCCGCCGCTCGCTTCACCGGCTTGCGGACGCTACCCACCATGTCGTTGAACTGCGACTCGAGACGGCCCCGCTGCTCGTCGGCCTGGGAACGAACCTTGTCGATCTCCTCGGTCACCCACTCGACCAAGTCCTCGACCAGCTGCTGGAGGTTCTCGATGGAGCCCGTCACCAGCTCCTCGGCGGAACGGGCGCCCTCGCGGGCATCGTTCACCAGCTTCTCCAGCTCCGCCGTCGCTCGTTCGACGAACTGGTTGGGCTGCAGGTCTGTCATCGGTACCTCGCTGGGTTGTCGCCGCGCTTCCTCGATGTCGCGGACCGTCCGAAGAGTCTCGCCGCGCCCGCCCGTCGGCGAAAGCCCTGGGATCGGATCCGCGTGTGTCGTGTGCAACACCTGGGGAGCTACCGACGCGGAGGACATCGACGATTCCGATGACAGTTGAGTACCGCCAGTGTCGTGACTTGTCGTCAGAAACCCGGGGTGGGGTGGGTCAGGGGGTGACGATCGGGAAGAAGAGCTCGAAGGCGTCGAGCAGGTCCGACAGCTCGGCGAGCACCTCGACCCGACCCTCGACCGAGCTGACCGCACCGGCCTCGGTGGCAGGGTCGGCCAGGTGGTCCAGACGCCCGGCGGTGATCGCCGCGACCAGACCGGCGTGCGTGGTGCGCACCGTCGCCTCGGCGTCGGGGTGCGGCCCGCCGGCGGAGTGGTGCAGCGCGGCGTTCTCCAACCCGACGGCGTGGACCTCGCCCGCGCCGCCACCGCTCGCGGCGCCGGTACCGGCGTCGGTACCGGCGTCGGTCACCTCGAGGGTGAACGCCAGGCGCGTGCCCGCGGCGGCGGGGCCGTTGAGGTGGACGCCGACGAACTGCAGCAGCATCTCGACGGTCATCGCCGCCATCACGTCGGGCTTCTCGGCGCTGCGCACCACCAACGGCGGCGGACCCTGGCGCAGCTCCTGCGCCGCGGTCAGGTAGAAGGACCGCCACGGCCCCGACTCGGCCTGGTAGCCGAGCTGCTCCAGCGCGTCGGCCTGGAGCGCCCGGGCCTCCATGTTGTCGGGATCCGCGAACACCAGGTGGTCGACCACCTGCGCCACCCAGCGGTACTCCCCCGCCTCGAAGCTGGCCCGGGCCCGCTCCAGCAGCACCTCGGCGCCGCCCATGAACTCGACGTAGCGGCGGCCGGCCTCGACCGGTGGCAGCGGGTGCAGGTGCGCCGGGTTGCCGTCGAAGAACCCGAGGTACCGCTGGTAGACGGCCTTCACGTTGTGGTTGAGCGTGCCGTAGTAGTCGCGGTTGAAGAACTCGTCGGCCAACGACGCCGGCAGCCGGAGCTCCTCGGCGATCTCGAGGCTGGTCAGCCCGTGGTTGGCCAGCCGCATCGTCTGGTCGTGCAGGTAGCGGTACAGGTCGCGCTGTCGTGACAGGTGCCGGCGCATCTCCTCGGCGCCCCACCGCGGCCAGTGGTGGCTGGCGAAGGTGACCTCGGCCCGATCGGCGTACAGCTCGAGGGACTCGTGCAGGTACGTCGACCACGCCAGCGCGTCGCGGATCAGCGCGCCCCGCGGCGTGTAGACGTTGTGGAACACCGCCGTGCAGTTCTCGGCCATGCACAGAGCGCCGTGGTCGGGGAACAGGAAGTTCATCTCGGCCGGCGCCTCGGTGCCCGGCGTGATCTGGAACTCGATGCGCACCCCGTCGACGACCAGCTCGGTGCCGGTCTCGGCGATCAGCTCGGTCGGAGCGATCAGCCCGAAGGTCCCGAGCGGGGTGGTCTGACCCAGACCGCTTCCGACCAGGCCCTGCGGACCGCGGGGCAACAGGATGCCGTACATGTAGGTGGCCCGGCGGGTCATGACGTTACCGGCGGTGACGTTCTCGGCGATGGCGGCCTCGAGGAACCCGGCCGGAGCGATGACCCGCACCCGCCCCTCGGCGACGTCCGCGTCGCTGACGATGCCGCGCACACCGGCGAAGTGGTCGACGTGGCTGTGGGTGTAGATCACCGCGGTGACCGGCCGCTCCCCCAGCTCGTCGGTGACCAGGTCGAGCGCGGCGCGGGCGGTCTCGGCCGACGTCAGCGGGTCGACGACGATCCAGCCCCGCTCGCCACGCACGAAGGTGATGTTGGACAGGTCGAAGCCCCGCACCTGGTAGATGCCGTCGACCACCTCGAACAGACCCTCGATCGCGCACAGCTGCGACTGGCGCCACAGGCTCGGGTTGACCGTGTCGGGGGCGTCGCCGTCGAGGAAGCTCCACGAGTCGAGGTCCCAGGTGACGCCGCCACCCGCGTTGGTGATCTGCCGCCGCGGAGAGCTCGCCAGACGGCCCCGCTCGGCCAACTCGAAATCGGTGCGGTCCCCGAACGGCAGGGCGTCGAGGACGGCGCGGTTGGCCGCCGCGGTGATCGGAGTCGCCGGCTTGGGCGACAGGTCGGGGTCGGTCACGATCGGGGCTCCTCGTCGACAGGTGGGATCGGGGGCGGCACGGCAGGAGCGGGGTCGACGCCGACACCGCCTCGGCCCTCGCCCCCGGCGAAGCGGGCCGCGCCGGCCAGGGTCTCGCCGGAGCGGATGGGGCCCAGACCCAGCTCGGTCTCGCGTGCCATCGCCGCCTCGAACGGGAGGTCCCACTGCTCGTAGCTGGAACGGCGATCCGAACGCAGGCACTCCTGGGGGAACGCAGCGAGCTGGTGGGCCAGCGCAACCGCGGTGGCGAGCGCCTCGCCCGGAGGGCACAACCGGTTGGCCAGGCCCATCGTCCGGGCCTCCTCACCCCCGACACCCCGGCCGGTGAGGATCAGGTCGAGGCCGTGGCTGTGGCCGATCATGCGGGGCAGGCGGACCGTTCCACCGTCGATCAGCGGCACTCCCCAGCGCCGGCAGTAGACGCCGAAGGTGGCGTCGGTGGCCGCGACGCGCAGGTCGCACCACAACGCCAGCTCCAGTCCGCCGGCCACGGCGTAGCCCTCGACCGCGGCGATGGTCGGTTTGGACAGCACCATCCGGCTGGGGCCCATCGGCCCGTCGTCGGCCATGTCGGACGACACCCGGTTGCCGCGGCCCTCGGCGACGCCCTTGAGATCCGCTCCCGCGCAGAACGTGCCGTCGGCGCCGGTGAGCACCGCGACGGCCGCGTCCGGGTCGGTGTCGAAGTCCCGGAACGCCGCGGCGAGCAGCGCGGCGGTGGGTCCGTCCACGGCGTTGCGGGCCCGGGGCCGGTCGATGGTCACGATCGTGACCGGTCCGTCCCGGTCCACCCTCACCGCGCTCGATCCGTCGTCGGTCACCCGGGCGACGCTAGTGCGACCGCTCGAGGGCCGGCCGTGGCGGCGAGCACCGGTGGAATTCCACGATCACGTCGTTACCGTGGACCGACATGACGATCGATGCCGACCTCTCCCGAGCGACCGCGGCGGTCACGGTGCCCCGCTGTCCCGATTGCGCCGCCGACCTGGTCCTGGGCGGCGACCCGTCGGTGAACGGGCCGGGGTGGTTCGACCACTGGTCCTGTCCCGCCGGCCACGGTCTGGCGATGACGTTGTCGGAGAGCTACGAACGGCTCCAGTCCGACGAGATCGGCCAGATCTGGAGCCGGGCCCGGGCGGCTGCGCCCGGATCGCGACCCAGCCCGTTCACCGGCGCCCCGATGGCACGGGTGACGGTCGAGGCCGATGACGACGAGGTGCCCGACGGCGACGCCGGTGACGGCGCGACGACCACGACCATCGTCGTCGACGTCGATGTCGACAACCAGTTCATCTGGCTCGACGCCGGCGAGCTCGACGAGTTCCCCGAGGACCTCCCCGACGCCCCGGTCCCCGCCGAGGTCCTGGCCACCGAGCACGAGATCGTCGCCCGGTTCGGTCAGGCGTACGAGGACGCCGTCGAGGACCGCGAGTCGCGGGAGCTGACCGAGCGCCTGTACCGCCGCGTCGCCCGTCACCCCGGGGCGCTGCGGGCCCTCGACTCGATCGGGCGGGGACTCACCGCCTACTGAACGGTCCCGCCGCCGGACGGCTCAGCGGTAGGTCGCCATCTGGCGGAACAGCTCGATCACGTCCGGCCCCGGCGTCGTGGGGTCGAGGTGCCGATAGGCGGTGTGGACGTTCACCACCAGCCGCTCCCGCTCGGACAGCTCCGCGAACGGACCCAGGTCGATGTCCGCGATGGCGTCCTCGACGCCCATCCCCGCCTCGAAGCGCGCCGTCGCCTCGCGCTCGACGAAGCTCAGGTAGTCGCGGACCTCGAGCAGCTCGGCGACGCCGCACACCGGACCGTGACCCGGCACGATCGTGTGGACCCCCAGACCGGCGACCAGATCGATGGCGTCGCACCAGTTCGACAGCGGACCGGCCCACACGATCGGCGTCCCACCGATGAAGCCGAGGTCGCCGACGAACACCACACCAGCCGACGGCACGTGCACGATCACGTCGCCCGCGGTGTGCGCCGGTCCCGCCTCGATGAGCTCCACCGGGGTTCCCGCGACGTCCAGTCCCAGCGTCCCGTCGAAGGTCCGGGTCGGCGCTGCGGGCCGCGCCCCGGCGAAGTCGAACGGCCCGAACGCGGCCCGGACGTAGCGGTTGAGGTCGTCGTCGCCGAGGTCGGAGTCGACCATCGCGCCGAGCAGCGCGGGCGGGACCTCGTCCATCTCGGCCGCCGCCGCGCTCGACGCCACGATCTCGACACCGGCGACCAGGCCGTTGCCGTAGCAATGGTCCCCGTTGGCGTGGGTGTTGACCAGCGTCCCGATCGGCCGCGACGACGTCACGGCCCCCATGTCCTCGAGCATGTCCCCGGTCAGGCGGACGTCGAACAGCGTGTCGACCAGCAGAGAGGCACCGTCGCCGCAGATCAGCCCGGCGTTGGACCAGCCCCAGCTCCCGTCGGGCTGCAGGTAGGCGAGCACCCCGTCGGCGACCTCGTGCAGCCCCCGTTCGTAGCGCGGCCGCCGCGTCGGCCCGGTTCCGGACTCCTGCGCAGCAGCCATCGCCGCGAGGCTACCGATCCGGGATGCCGCCGGGTTCAGATCTCGTCCGCGTCGGGCCACAGCCCGAGGGAGTCGAGCAGGGCGTCGAGGTGCCCGTCGTGGTCGTCGTCGTCCTCGGCGGAGTACACCGACACGGCGAACGAGTCGAACCCGTCGACCTCGGATCCGTCGCCGTCGAACGGACCGGCCGCACCGATCATCCACCCCCGCGCCGATGACCAGTGAGGGGACCGCATCCGGAACCGGAACAGGTGGACGACCCCGTCGTCGGGATGGTCGCCCACCGCCATGACCACGACTGGTTCGATCTCGTCGGGGGCGCGACCCAACTCGGCGTCGTCCGCGAGCCAGCGCACCAGCTCGGCCTCGGCCCGTGCCGCGGTGGTGCGCCACCGCGGGGCCAGGTCCTCGAGGCGACCGATGCGCCGCAGGCCGTCGAGCAGCTCGGCGCGAGCCTCGGGGGCGCGGGCGATCAGGTCGAGCCGGTCCGGGGCGACGGCAACGTCGAGGGAGACCATCTCGACCGCTCCCACGGCAGCGACCCGGGGGTCCGCCGAGGCCACGACCGAACGCAGCACCGGCTCCGCCACCGTCGGGGCGAGCTGCCCCATCAGCGACACGAGCGAGTGGAGCCGGAACCGGTCCGCCCGGCTCTGGTCCCGTCCCGCCCGGCCCGCCGGATGCCCGACTCGGACCGGCAGCTGGTCGGAGCCGGCAGGGTCGGCCACATCAGCGGGGCCGGCCACATCGGCGGTGCCGGCGGGGTCGGCGTCACGGGCGGGGTCTGCGTCACGAACGGGGTCGGCGCCCTTGGCCCGCGCCGGCACGGGAAGCGTCGCCCGGTCGCACGCCGCCACGATCGACGCCACGACCGGAGCGAGTCCCCGGGCGATCGACCGCTGCTGGTCCCCGCTCACCCGGCCGTCGACGACCAGGTCCTCGAGCAGATCCGCCGCGTGCCAGACCCATCCGGTCCGGCCGGCCAGGTGCACCAGGACCGGGACGAGGTCCGCGGCCCGCTCGGCGGACAGCACCGGGGCCAGCATCCCGGCGACCGGCAACGGCAGCAGGTCGGCGGGGCCGTCCGGGCCGAGCAGGAACACCAACGACCCCACGCCGTCGTCGTCGCGACGCAACGCCAGGAGGTGCAGAAGCAGGCGGCGCACCCGCTCACCGGACACCAGGTAGGCGGCCTCCACCGCATGGACGTCGACCGCCCGCGGCGCCGCGCACAGCGCCCGGGCCAGACGGCTGGCCGGGTCGACCCTCGGGTTGCGCACCCACGGGTAGGCGAGGGTGACCGCCCGCAGCAGGGAGTCCGCCGCAGCGGGACTCACCACGCGTCCGTCCCAGCCGTCGATCGCCGCGAGAGCCGCCCGCCGGGACTCCTCATCGGAACGCCGCAGGCGGGAGCGCACGCTCTCCACCTCGTCGACGGTCAGGACCGGAGCGCTCTCCGGAACCCGCACCATGTCACCAGGGTGCAGCATGGCGACCGGCCCGGCAATCCGCAGGATCACCCAGGGCGGCCGCTTCCCTCAGCGGTCGGTGACAGCCGTACACTCCCGCCACGTGGATCCGTCCGTGCAGACCGACGCCGGACCGGCCCGGGCCCGGGCGACGATCCGCGGCGTCGTCTGGTTGCAGGCGCTGGCCAACGGGCTCGGCGTCATCGCCGTGTGGGCCTACTTCGCGTTCCTGCTGCCCGGCTCCGAGGGCGGCCGCATGGAGTCGAGCACCATCAACCTCGTCGCGTTCGGGACCTACACCGCGGTCATGGTGCTGCTCGCCCTGCCGGTCAACGCGCTGCTGCTGCGGCGGGCCGTGTCCTGGGTCCGCCTGGGCAACCCCCCCACCGAGCACCAGCGTCGCCTGCTGTTCACCCTGCCGACCGTCGAGACCCTCTCCGCGCTGGTCACCTGGATCGGCGCCGCGGTCCTGTTCGGGGTGATCAACCAGGACGTCGCCCGAATCGGCGTCGGCCTCGCCCTGGCCGGGATCATCGTCTGCACACTGCTGTACCTGCTGCTCGAGGGTCACTTCCGGCCGCTGTACGCGCTGGCGCTCATCGACGCCGACCTGCCCGAGGACCGACGCGACGTGCTCCCCCGGCTGATGCTGGCGTGGCTGATGGGCAGCGCCGTGCCGCTGCTGGCGATCGGCCTCAACCCGTTGATCACCCCGGTCCCGCTCGACGGCAACCGGCTGACGTGGCTCGCGGTGATCGGCGCGCTGGCCGGCGGCGTGGTGATGGCGGTGGCGTCGGTGTCGGTGTCGCGCCCGCTGAACCGGGTGCGAGAGGCGCTGCGACGGATCGAGCAGGGCGATCTGGACACCCACGTCCCCGTCGACGACCTGGGCGAGCTCGGCCGGTTGGCCGAGGGGGTCAACGACCTGGTCGCCGGCATCCGCGAGCGTGAGGCGTTGCGCGAGGCGTTCGGACGCCAGGTCGGCCAGACCGACCTGGCCGAGCTGGCGATGTCGCACGACGAGCCGACCGCGACCGGCCAACGTCGGACGGTCACAGTCCTCTTCGTCGACCTGCGCGGCTACACGCTCTTCGCCGAGCGTCACTCCCCCGAGGACGTCGTCGGCATGCTCAACCGATTCTTCGCCATCGTCGTCGCGGTCGTCGCACGCGAGGGCGGATGGGTCAACAAGTTCGAGGGCGACGCCGCGCTGTGCCTGTTCGGAGCACCCACCGACGACCCCGACCACGCCGCCAAGGCGCTGCGGGCCGCCGGGGCCATCCCCCGCGAGCTGGCCCGGGCCGACACGGTGCTCCGGGCCGGGATCGGCGTCGCGACCGGTGAGGTGATCGCCGGGTTCATCGGGACGCCCGAGCGCTTCGAGTACACGGTGATCGGCGACGTGGTCAACGTCGCGTCGCGGCTGTGCGACATGGCCAAGGACGAGTCGAGCGGCGTGCTGGCCACCCGCGCCGCCGTCGACGCGGCCGGGAGCCCGGAGGAGTGGCGGCCCGGCGGGCGGCTCGCGGTGCGGGGCCGGCGTGAGAAGGCCGACGTCTACACGCTCGAGGCGGACCGCGGGCCGTGGTGGTCGAGGGTGACGCCCCGTTCGGTGAGGGCGAGCCGCAGCGCCCCGTAGGCGTGCAGGCCCATGTGGCGACGCCACAGGCGGGCGAGGCCGTCGACGAACCGTGGACCGTGGCCCGCTTCGGCCGACCAGCGACCCGGGTCCCGCCAGGATCCGGTGGCGACGTGCGCGAGCTCGTGCAGCACCGTGACCATGTCCCAGGAGCCGTCGCGGATCCATATGACGCCGTCCCAGCCGTCGTCGGTGACGTGCGCGGCGGAGAAGGTGGCCGACCGCGACCGGCGGTGCAGCTCGACCGACACCGGGGCGTCGGGGAACTGCTGCTCCCACCACGGCTCGGTCATGGCCGCGCCGACGAACCGCTCCAGCTCGACGAAGCGTGCGAACCGACGGCCGCCGTCGGGCGCCGCGGCCGTCTCGGCCGCGTAGACCGCGGTCCGGTCGGGGTCCCCGTCGGGCCCGGCCGGCGGCGCGGGACCCGGTCCGGCGGGCCGTTCAGCCACGACGCAGTCCGCGGGGCCCACCGATCGACTCACGGGTGATCGCCGCGTCGCGTCCGGCCGCCCGCCCCGCGTGGTGCCCGGCTCGGGATCCACCGGTCGAGGCCCGGGTGGTCTGGGTGTGCGGGAACCGCTTGCGGAACTCGTCGCGCACCTCCTCGGATCGCTCGACGAGCACCAGCGACACCGAGTGGCCGTTGCGGTCGCCCCGACGGCCGCCGTCGTCGAAGGCGTCGGCGTCGCGGGCCGCCACCTCGCGGTCGGCCTGGAGCCGATTGCCGACCTCTTCGGAGAAGCCGATGATGAAGCTGCGACGCCACCCGGCGGACTGCGCCGAGGTGAGGCCGCGGGGGCATCGGGCCAGCATGGCGGCCGTGAGCTGCACCAGCAGGCTGGTCACCAGCGTCTCGATCCAGCGCAGGTCGGTGGGGAACCCGATCACGGCGACCACTTCGCCGTCGCGGGCCGACCCCGAGCCGAACCGGATGGCGCGGCAACCGTGCGCGGCGGCGACCCGACCCACCAGCACCGACTTCTGGGCGACGTAGGGCGAGTGGACGACCAGGCGCAGCTCGTCGGGGTGCTCCCGGCCCCGTGACGTGCTGGCCCAGATGAGCGCCTCGCTGATGGCGTAGCGGGCGATCAGCTCCGAGGCCTTGTTGAAGAACGCTTCGGCCTCCTCGGGGAACTCGGTGGCCTCGGCCTTGGCGAGCAGCCCCCGGATGGTGGCCAGACGTCGGTCGTCGACCGATCCGTCGGTGAGGTCGATGGGGTCGTCGGCCCCGCGGTCGTTCTGGTCTGCCATGCGCTCCAGCCTGACACGGCGCTCCGACATCGGTCACCGGGGAGCGCGACCCGGTGTTCGGCCCGGCCGGGCTGCGGATCAGGCCGTCAGCAGCACGCGGAGACGGCGCCTCAGCTTCGGGCGGTCGAACTCCGACCACGCCTCCCGACAGTGGTCGTGAGCCCGATCGGAGCGCTCGTGCAGCGTGTTGGCGACGACGCCGGCGGCCAACGCCGCCCGGCCTCCCGCGCTGACGCCGATCGTCTCGATCCACGCCGCCTGGACGTGGTGGTCCTGCAGCCGACCCAGGGTGTCCTGCAGGTCGGCGAGTCGACGTGGCACCTGCTCGAAGGCGCTGTCGGGGTACATGGGGGCGAACGCGGCGACCAGGTAGCGGAACCGCTTGATCGCCTTGCGCAGGTCGTGCCAGGCGTCGAGGTCGTCGGTGGACATGGCCCGCCGGCCCCGGCGGCGCAACCGGCGGTACGACGACCAGATGAGCTGGTCGGACACCTCGCCCATCGGTCGGCGGGCGTCCGGTCCGGGATCGCTGCCCCCCACCCGGACGACGGCGGTCATCGCCTGCCAGCGCCTCAGCAGGACCGGGTAGCGATCGCCGTCGAGCTCGGCGACCAGCGCGTCGAAGGCATCGGCGCGCTGTGCGGCGACGGCGACGCGGAGCTCGTCGAGGGCGTCGTGCAGCTCCGGCACGACCGACCGGCCGAGGTCGTCCAGGTCGACGAGCAGGACGTCGAGGTCACGGACCGGCGAGGTCACGTTGGCGAACCACGACGCCAACGCCTGCAGCAGGACCAGTTCCTCGGACGGCAGGACGTCGGACCCCACCGCCATCAGCGACCGGGCCCGCCGCAGGCTCACCCGGAACCGGTGCAGATCCTCGGGATCACCGTCGGAGCGGACCGCCGGTTCGGCCTCCCGGAAGTCCTCGAGGTACGTACCGAGGACCAGCGGAAGGACGCGACCGGCGGGCTGGTCCCGGTCCGACGGCCCGAGCCGCCACGGATCGGTGCACCCTCCCGCCGTCGAACCGTCCATCGGTTCAGTCTCGCAGGACGACGGCGCGATCCGACGCCACCATCGGACGATTTCGGTCCCTCATCGGCGATTCCGATGACAGTTGAGTACCGCGGTTGTCGTGACTTGTCGTCAGAAACCTGGGTTTGGGGATGGGGGGGCTCAGGCCGTGGTCTCGGCCACGTCATCGCCGAACGACGTCGACTGCGACTTGGAGTAGATCACCGAGCCGATGACGACCACCAGCGCCGCGGCGGCGATGAAGTACCGGGCCACGTCGTTGTCGCTCAGCGACAGGATCGCCGGCAGCACCAGCAGCGACACCAGGTTCATTACCTTGATCAACGGGTTGATCGCAGGACCGGCGGTGTCCTTGAACGGGTCGCCGACCGTGTCGCCGATGACGACGGCCTTGTGCACATCGGAGCCCTTGCCGCCCAGGTTGCCCTCTTCGATGTACTTCTTGCCGTTGTCCCAGGCACCGCCCGAGTTCGACAGGAAGTTCGCCATCAGGGCGCCGACGACGATTGTGGCGGCCAGGTAGCCGCCGAGGGCCATGGCGCCGAGGCCGAAGCCGACGACGACCGGCATCAGCACCGCGAGCAGCGCCGGGGTGGTCAGCTCCCGCAGGGCGGCGCCGGTGCAGATGTCGATGACCGGCCCGTAGTCGGGCTTCTCGGAGTAGTCCATGATCCCGGGCTTCTCCCGGAACTGCCGCCGCACCTCCTGCACCACGGTGCCGGCGGTCCGGCCCACGGCCAGGATGGCCAGCGACGAGAACAGGAACACGACCGTGCCGCCGATGAGCGCTCCGGCGAAGGTCTTGGGATCGGCGATGTTGATCGACACGGCGTCGAACGCCGCGGCGACGTCGAGCTCGCGCACGGCGTTGCCGACCTCGGTCATGGCCGTCGACGCGATCGTCTCGCGGAACGACGCGAACAGGGCCACCGCGGCGATGACCGCGGATCCGATGGCGAAGCCCTTGGTCACGGCCTTGGTGGTGTTGCCGACGGTGTCGAGGCCGTCGAGGATCCGTTCGGTCTCACCCTCGAGCTCGCCGGACATCTCGGCGATGCCCTGGGCGTTGTCGGCGATCGGGCCGAAGGTGTCCTCGGCGACGACGATGCCGGTGGTCGACAGCATGCCGATGCCGGTCAGGGCGACCATGTAGAAGGCGAACAGCGAGCTGCCCCCGCCCAGGCCGAGGCCGACCAGGATGGCGACGGCGATGGCGACAACCGCCCACACCGCGGACTCCATGCCCGAGGAGATGCCCGACAGGACGACGGTCGCGGGACCGGTCCGTCCGGACTCGGCGATGTCCTTGACCGGCTTGAACTGGCTGGACGTGTAGTACTGGGTGATCCGGCTGGCGGCCTGGCCGAGCACGACGCCGGCGACGATGGCGATGAACATCCGCAGGCCGACGTTGCTGACTTCGGAGCCACGGGGGTCACCCACATAGGCGAAGGCGATGACCGCCGCTCCGACCAGGGCGATGACCGACGCGACGTTGAGGCCCCGGTTGATCGGCTTGAGGGCGTCGGTCTCACCCGGACGGGCCTTGACGAGGAAGATCGACACGATCGACGCCAGCAGGCCGACGGCCATCATGGCCAGCGGGAAGATGAGGCCCTTGGCGGCGTTGCCGCCGCCGATGCCGATGGCCCGGAAGGCGGTGACGCCCAGGATGATGTTGGCGACCAGCACGACGCCGAACGACTCGAAGAGGTCCGAGGCCATGCCGGCGCAGTCACCGACGTTGTCGCCCACGTTGTCGGCGATGGTGGCCGGGTTGCGCTTGTCGTCCTCGGGGATGCCGGCCTCGACCTTGCCGACCAGGTCCGCGCCGACGTCGGCGGCCTTGGTGAAGATGCCGCCGCCGACCCGCAGGAACAGCGCCAGCAGCGACCCGCCGAAGCCGAAGCCGACCAGGATGGCCGACGCGGTGTTCTGGAAGACCATGACGATGAGGGTGGCGCCGAACAGCCCCAGGCCGGCGGTGAACAGACCGATGGTGCCACCGGCGCGGAACGCGACCTGCAGCGCGGCGTCCATGGAACCGGTCTTGGCCGCCGCTGCGGTGCGGATGTTGGCGCGGGTGGCGAGCCACATGCCGAGGAAGCCGATGAAGCCCGAGAAGGCGGCTCCGGCCAGGAACGCGAGCGTGCGGAAGATGCCGGACTGGACCCGGTCGAGCCCCTCGGTCCCCGACACGTTCAGCACCTCGGTCGAGGTGGCGAACACCACGACGGCGAGGGGGACGACGATCAGCAGGATGGTGCGGAACTGGCGCTTGATGTAGGCCATCGCGCCTTCCTGGACCGCCGAGGCGATCTCCTCCATCTCGGCGGTGCCGGTCTGCTTGCTCAGCACGCCCTGCATCATGAAGTAGCCGGCGATCAGGGCGATGGCGGCGACCGCCATGGAGAAGATCAGCCAGAACCACTCGGAGCTACCGAGAGTGAAGATCTGGTAGCCGCCCTCGGCGGCGAAGGTCTGCGTCATGGGTTTCCCTCGTGATGTCGTCGCGGACCGGGTGTCGGTCGGCGCGCGCCCGCTGCGGGATGCGGTGTGGGCGCGGACCGGGGACGGTTCCGGTCCCAGCGGTACCGGGGCAGTTCAGTGGACGGGGCGCCCGTCCGTCAAAATCCCGGCGGCGGACCGATCGGATCGACGGCCCGGAACCGTCACCGGTCGATCAGCCGGACGCGCCGCTCAGCCGGCGGCGTGCGCCTTCTTGGCGCGCCGCGACTTGATCACCTCGATGGCGATGGGGATCAGCGACACCGCCACCACCATCAGCAGGGCGAGCTCGATGTTGTCGGCGATCAACGGCACGTTGCCCAGGAAGTAGCCGAGCAGGGTGACGCCGACGCCCCACAGGAAGCCGCCGACCACGTTGAAGCGCACGAAGGTGCCGTACTCCATCTGCCCGGCCCCGGCCACGATCGGACAGAAGGTCCGCACGATCGGCACGAACCTGGCCAGCACGATGGCCCGTGGGCCGTGGTGCTCGAAGAAGCTCTGCGCCTTCTCCAGGTGCTCCTGCTTGAAGAAGCGCGAGTCGGGACGGCTGAACAGGGCGGGGCCGGCCTTGCGTCCGAACAGGTAGCCGACCTGGTCGCCGGCGACCGCGGCGATGGCCACGCCCAGGCACAGCACCCAGATGTTGAACTGGACGTTGGGGAGCTTGTCCTCGAAGGTCCCCGCGGCGAACATCCCGGCGGTGAACAGCAGGGAGTCGCCCGGCAGGAAGAACCCGATCAGCAGGCCGGACTCCGCGAAGACGATGGCGAAGATGAGCAGGTAGCCGCCCCGGGAGATGATCTTCTCGGGGTCGAGCCAGTCCGGCAGCAGCGCGAACAGAGGGGCCAGGTTCAGCACGGGCGCTCAGGGTAGCGGGGCGCGCTCATCCCGACCCACCGGGGGCCGCGGCCGTCGGAGCGCCGGCAGGCGGTGTTGTCGTCGACGGGGTCGTCGACGGTGCTGTCGTGGACGAGGCCGATGAGCGCGACAGCGCCTGCTCCGCCCGGCGCATCAGGTCCCGGGCATCGGCCACCGCATCCTGGTAGCCGCCCAGGTCCCCGGCCTTCAGCTTCTTGTCGGCCTCGTCGAAGCGGGCGTCCGCGTCGGCGAGCAGTTCCGTGGCGCTGCGGCCCTCGGAGCCGGACGGTTCGGAGTCCGAGGGCTCGGTCGTGGACGGGGCCGGTCCCTCGGTGGGGGTCAGGGTGTCGGCGGGCTGCTCGACCGCTCCGCTGTCGTCGCCGTCGAGCAGATCGGCCACTGCGGAGTCGATCGTCTCACCGAAGCCGACCGAGTCCCCGTTGGTCACCGCCACCCGGGTCAACGCGTAGCGGCCGCTCTGCTCGGCCTTGGCGTAGATGGGGCGGGCGTAGAGCAACGAGTTGCCGAACGGCAGGATCAGCATGTTGCCGTAGCGGACGCTCGACCCGTTCCGACCGACGATCGTCTGGTACTGCGACACCGGTTCGTAGGTGACGATCTTCTGGTGCGCCTGCAGCGGACCGTCCACCTTGGGTCCGTTCGAGTCGGAGTCGCCGCTGCCCATCACGATCTGGCGGAGCTGCCCGTAGGAACCGGGGTCGTTGGAGGCGATCATCACCGAGGTGAGGTTGCGACCGCTCTCGTCGTTGGAGGACAGGACGAACGGGCGGGTCAGCAGGAACTCGGCCGGGGCATCGGGCGTCAGCTGCATCATCTGGTAGTACGGCTCGATGCGGGGCAGGTTGGTGGTGGTCTGACCGGTCGCCGGGTCTTGGGAGACAGCGGTGGACGCCGAGTTCGGCGGCTGCTGGGCGATGCTCCAGCGGTCGCTGTTGTTGAAGAACGCCGAGGGGTCCGACTGGTGGTATCGACCCCAGGCCTCGGTCTGGACCTTGAACATCAGCTCCGGGTAGCGGAAGTGCCGGCTGAGCGACTCGGGGATGTCGGTCTGGTACAGGTCGGGGAACGCCCTGGCCCAGGCGCGGATGATCGGGTCCTTCCTGCCGCCGTAGAGCGTGTCGGTCAGGTACAGCGTGACGGTGCCGTCGTAGGCGTCGACGACGGCCTTGACGCTGTTGCGCATGTAGTTGAACGAGCCCTGGAGGCGGGCGTCGATGCTCGAGGCGTCGATCGACTGGCCGTACGGGTAGGTGTCGGCGGTGGTGTAGGCGTCGATGACGTACTTGATGCGGCCGTCGACCATGACCGGGTAGGGATCGGTGTCCAGGGTCAGGTAGGGGGCGACGGCGTTGACCCGCTCGGTGACGTCGCGGCGGTAGATGACCTTGGAGCGCTCGGTCAGGTTGCTCGAGATCATCGGTTCGATCTGCCCGAACCGCAGGGCGAACGCGGCGCGGCGGGCCATCGAGTCGAGCGGGACGCCCGAACTCCCGGTGTAGGACGTGGAGACCTGATCGGTCGACAGCTCCTTCTGGTCGGTGCCGACGATCGCGTAGCCCCCCATCCCCTCACCGTGGTAGATCTCGGGCCGCTTCAGCTCCGGGAGGCCCTTGGTCTGAGCGGGGATCCCCCACACCAGGAAGTCGGGTTCACCCCGGCTGTTGGTCGAGTTGGCCGGGGCCAGCGCCAGGCCGTACCCGTGGGTGAAGATCAGGTGCAGCTTCTCCCACGTGGCGTCCTTGATGCCGGCCGCGTTCAGCTCGCGGGCCGACACGATGACCGGGACGCGGTCCGGTGCCGGGGTCTGGCCGTCGGCGGCCTCGACCACGTAGCGGTCCACGTCGATGTCGTCGAACCGGTAGAACTCGCGCTCGAACTCCAGCTCCTGCACGGTGGGCTGGATGACCGCCGGGTCGAGCAGTCGGGCGTCGGCCAGGTTGGTCCGCTGGGCCTCGATCGCGGCGGGGGTGACCGTCTTCTGGTAGTCGAAGGCGACCTCGGTGACGTCGCCGAGACCGAGCGCCTCACGCGTCGCGTCGATGTTGCGGGTGATGAACGGCCGCTCCTTGGAGAGCTCGGCCGGCGACACCTGGAAGCGCTGCACGAACGCCGGGTAGACCGACCCGACGATCAGGGCGACCAGCACCCACAGGGCCACGACGATGCCGGGCATGATCCAGCCCCGCCGCCAGATGTTCACGATGAACAGCACGGCGACGAACACCGAGATCAGGATCAGGAACTCGGTCGCCGGGATCCGGGCGTTGACCGCCGTGTAGCCCGCGCCGTCGAACGAGCTGCCCGACGCGAAGGTCAGCTCGAAGCGCTGGAGGGCGTAGTCGGCGGCCTTGACCAGGGCGGCGAGGGCGAGCAGGACCGACAGCTGCGCCTTCGCGTTCTGGGTGATGCGCTCCCCCATCGGCTGCAGGCGGATCGCTCCGTTCAGGTAGTGGACGACCGCGACGATCACGGCGGTGACCAGCAGGAACGCGAAGAGCCAGTCGACCACCAACGACAGGAACGGGAGCTTGAAGACGTAGAAGCCGATGTCGGTGCCGAACTGCTCGTCGGCCTGACCGAAGGACCCGCCGAAGCGGAACAGCAGCCACGCCTTCCACTGGTTCGCCGCGCTCAGCCCCGGGACGAGCGCGACGAGCAGGGCCAGGGCGAAGCTCAGGACACGCTGTCGGCCGTCGACCAGCTGGCGGTAGCGGACGACGACCTCGTCCTCGGGACCGACCACCGGCCGGAACCGGGGAGCCAGGCGTTCCGCCACCAGCAGGTTCACGAAGAGGATGACGAAGAACACCAACGTCACCGCGACGCCCAGCGTGAGGCGGGCCGACAGCAGCCGTCGCCAGACCGCGCTGAGGTCCAACGAGTCGAACCACAGGAAGTCGGTCCAGAAGGTGGCGATCGCCCGGAGGGACAGCGCGAGCAGGATCAGGACGCCGGCGAGGATCCCGAGAGCCCAGCGGGCCCGGTTGGGGCGCGGCCCCCGTTCCTTGCGCTCGCGCCGCGGGGGCCGGGGCATGTCGTCGGGCATCCGCACGGCGGATGAGGTTACCGAGGAGCCGGAACCAGGATGCATCGGCATCCCGGGTGCGCCGGCGGGACGATGTCGCCGGTGGGGAAGGCGGACCCGCACGGCGTCGGGCCGGCCAGGGCGTTGTCCTCGGCGTCGCTGCAGGGCAGGCCGCCGTTGTCGACCATCCAGCACCACGACGTCCCGTCGCCGGCCGCGGCCTGCTCGCCCAGGGCGAAGCCCGCGGTCGCCAGGTCCCCCGCCAGATCGGGCACCGAGCGGGTCCGCCACTCGCGGTACGCGGCACGGACGTGGTCGGCCATCTCGGCCAGCTCGACGCCGTCGGACTCGGCGTTCTCGAGAGCACGGGCGAGGTGCGCCCGCCGCAGCTCGAGCAGGTCGGCGACCCGCACCTCGAGACCCCCCTCGACCACGTCCGCGTCGATCCGAGCCACCGCGGAGTCGACGTCGTCGCCGGACTCGGCCGCCCAGAACCGTGCTCCGGCGTCTGCCGCAGCAGCGAAGTCGTCGTGCAGGGCGGCGGCGAAGACGCCGAGGTCGTCGCCGACCGGCAGCAGGACCTCGAGCTCGACCCGTCCGCGACGGATCCGGCGGAGTCGGTCGAGAACCTCGTTCTGCTCGTCGGAGACCAGGCGCTTGAGCGATCGGGTCATCGCCTTCTCCACCCCGCCGAGCAGGTCGTCGCGTCGGTCGAGCGCCGAGGACTCCGCCGCCGCCTCCTCGAGCGCGACGTCGAGCTCGGCGGCGGCGTCGAGATCGACCACCGCGTCGACCGGCACCACCTCGGTCTCGACGGTCGTCGTCTCGACCGAGTCGACCTCGACGACGGTGACCCCGTCGTCCGCGGAATCGGCGACCACGGCGACGACGGTCGACTCGCGCACCGTGGTCTCGATGACCGCGTCGACCGCGGTGGTCTCGATCGCCACCACGTCGGCCCCACCGGCGTCACCGGCGTCACCGGCGTCGCCACCATCGCCGTCGTCGAGGTCGGCGGGCTCGAGCACCACGACAGGGGCGAGCTCGTCGTCGGACCCCTCCGCTCCGCGAGAGCCGTCGTCGTCCCCGCTCTCGTCGCCTTCGTCGTCCTCCTCGTCGTCGTAGAGGTCGAGGTCGACGTCGACCGACCCGTCCGACGGGTCCACCGACGGGTGGACGGCCTCGGAGTCCGCTCGACGTTCGGCGCGGATCCGCTCGAAGAGGTCGTGCACCGTGGCGCCCGGACTCGGCTCGACGTCGGCATCGGCATCGGTGGGCGGCCCGTCGCTGTCGACCACCTCTAGCTCGGGCGACGCCACGGCATCGTCCTGCGGGTCGGCACCGGCGTCCGCGTCGTCGGCGGTTTCGGCATCCTGCGCGTCGAGGCCATCGTCGCCGGCATCGACGTCGTCGACCGCGTCCGGTCCCGACGGCAGCGCGCCCGGACCGAGCCCCGTCTCGAGCTCGGCGACGACCTCGTCGATGTCGTCGACCACCGCCGCCGCGGCCGCATCCGCGGCCCGCTGGATCTGGTCGTCGCCGGCCGCGAGGTCCTCGATCACCTGGACGACCCGATCCGCGGCGGCGCCGAGGGACTCGACGATCCGGTCACGACCGGCTCGTGCGGCCTCCATCTGGCGGCGGGCCGTCCGACGGCGTTCCGCCAGGTCCTGCAACATCTGCTTGCGGAGCTGGCGGGCCTCGTCGACCATCGCCCGACCCTCGGCCCGGGACCGCTCGACCTCGGCGTCGGCCGCGACGCGTGCCTCGTCACGTAGGCGAACACCTTCGGCGCGCGCCGCGTCGAGCTCGATCTGCGCCGCTTCGCGGATGCCCGACGCGACCGCCTCGGCCTCGGCGGTCCTCTCGTCGAGGACGGTCTTGGCCTTGGCCAGCAGTGCGTCGTGCTCCGCCGATGCCTCGGCACGGACGCGGTCGGCGTGCTCCTGGGCGTCGGTCCGGACCGCGGCCGCCTCGTCGCGGAGGGCGGTGGCCTCGTCGGTCAGCCTTGCCGCGGTCGCGGTGGCCTCCTCCTCGCTGTCGGCGATCAGGCGGGCGGCGCGCTCCTCGCTGTCGGCGACCAGCTGAGCGGCCTGCGTCTCGGCCTTGGAGCGGATCTCGGTGGCCGCCTCGCGCGCCGCGGCCACGATGCGAGCGGTCTCCTCGCCCAGGACGGTGGTGATCCGCTGCTCGTCCAGCTCCTGGGACTGCTCGAGGCGCCGCTCCAGGTCGGCCAGACGGGCCGTCAGGCGATCGTCGCGCTCCTTCCAGGCCCGCAGAGCATCCGCGGCCCGCCCCAGCAGCGCCCGCACCTCGACGGGTTCGAAGCCCTTGCGGGTCCGCCCGAACTCCGCCGACCCCAGCGTCCCGGGATCCAGTTCCGGCGGATCGGGCACAGGATCGGCAGGAAGGTCGGTCATGGCCGAATGCTACGGGCGCACCGCCCGGCGGTCGCGGACGGCCCCGGAGCGATCGGACGGAGGTTCCGGACGCGGCACGCCGCCGCCGTGAGCCGTCCGAGCGGGGGCGGTTCAGTTGGCTCGGCGCACACCGCCGGGATGAAGCGCCACCACGGCGTCGTCGAGCGTCTTTACCGGGACCAGCCGGACGCCACCTCCGGCGACCTCGCGCATCTGGCGTTCCTCGTCGTCGGGGGTGGCCTCGGGGTACAGGAAGGTCCGGACGCCCGCCCGCTTCACCGCCGCCACCTTCTGGACGATGCCGCCGATCGGGCCGACCGTTCCGTCGGGGAGGATCTCGCCGGTGACGGCGACCTCCTTGCCGTCGGTCAACGACTCGGGGGTCATCCGGTCGACGACGGCCAGCGCCCAGGCCAACCCCGCCGACGGACCGGTCACGTCTCCGGAGTCGATGTCCACCCGCACCGGGGAGTCGACCGAGGGAGCGTCGGGTTCGACCGAGATGCCGAGCACCGGCCGGACTCCGGGGGTCGCCTCGGCCGGCGAGGCGGCGGCGCCGTCGGAACCGACGGTGCTCGATGTGGTGGATCCGGGCGGTCTGGTCGTGGTGGTCGACGCGGCGTCGTCCTCGGTGCGCGCCGAGCCCAGGGTGATCGACTCCGCCACCGTCGTGATGTCCTTGCCCGAACCCCGGCGGGCGGTGACCTCGACGGTGTCGCCGGGCACCTTCCCGCGGAGGCCGGCCTGGATGTCGGAGGGGAGCCGCACGTCGTGTCCGTCGACCGACGTGATGACGTCGCCGACCCGGAGCTTGCCGACCGAACCGCCGCCCTCGGCCACACCGAGCACCCGGGCACCGCGACCGGTGAACTCCGCCGGGTACCCCAGGTACTGGAGGGCGACCTTGGTGGCGATCAGCTTGGACAGGTCCATCCGCTGCTGGTTGGCCCGACGCGAGGCGTCGCGCCCTTCGGGGCCGTAGACGTCCTCCTCGGATCGGATCTCGACCGCGTCGTCGATGACGCCCCGCAGCAGCGTGGCGAGCGACGCCTGGTCCACGTACACAGTCGTGAACATGACGTCGCCGTCGGTCGTGTAGGAGGGTGCGCCCGACACGTCGATCCGCGTCTCGGCCGGACGAACCGAACCGGGCTGGAACAGGTAGTACGGCGTCGGGATGAACAGGACCCCGGCGAGCACCGCCAGCACCGCAAGACCGACTCCGCCCCACAGCCAGCGGCGGCGACGGGACCGGGTCGAGCGCACCGTCTCGACGTGCGGTTCGGACGGGTCGCCGACGGGTTCGGCACCGACGGGTTCGGCGCTCACGTCCGGGTCTGCTCCGGGGCGCTCCGACGGAGGGTCGGCAGTCGGTACGCTGGGCGGGGTCATGGGTCGGTCACCGTCATCTCGTGCTGATCGCATCGACGCGACCGGACCCGCATCCGCGACCTGTGCAGGCTCGCCGTGCCGACGCTGATCGTCGGTCTGGCCGTGGTGGCGCTGTCCACCATCGGGTTCGCTGTCGCCATGTTCGGCCGGCGACCGCTCCCCCAGCCTGCCACGGCCGCTCCGGCGACCGCTCCGGTGCCTGTGGCCACCGTCAGCGAGGCCCCCGCCGGCCGACCGGTCCGCCGGGGGACGCTCCGCCGATCCGACGACGTCTCCGCCCACGACGTTCCCCGCCTGCAGGTGGAGGTTCCCGGTCCGGTGCGCATCCGCTCGGCGTTCATCCTGGCTCTGGGCGTGCTGGCCGTGGCGGCCGTCGCCGGCGTGCTGTTGAGCGTCGTGGTCGTGGGCTTCTTCACCGTCATCGGCTGAGCCCACCGACCGTCACCCGCGGCCGACGCCCCGCGGACACCCGGACGCGACCGCACGCCGGTCACCCCACGAGGAGGTGAACCGGCGTGCGGTCCGGGAAACGATCGTCTCAGCGGCCGAAGAGGCCGCGCCGCGCCGGCGGAGCGTCGGAGCCGGGCTGGTCCGCGGGTGGCGTCGGAGCCGGGGCGGCGGGAGCGGCGTCGGGGGTCGACGGCGCCGAGCCGGGCTGAGCCCCGGGCTGCGGGCCGGGAGCCCCGGGCTGACCGGGCTGACCGGGCTGGCCGAACGAGCCGAACGAGGTGGTGTCACCCGCACCGGGCGCCGCAGCGGGCTGCGGACGAGCGGCCGGAGCCGCAGCCGCCGCCGGAGCGGGTGCAGGCTGGGGCTGGGGCTGGGCAGACGCCGGGGCCGACGGAGCGGGGTTGAGCTCCTTCAGCTCGACCTTGAAGATCGGCTTGAGCTCGTACTTGATCTCCTTGAGCTCGAACATCCGGGCGTTCTCGATGCCCTGGTCGTTGCGCAGGGACTCCACGAACCCGACGGCCTCGCTCACCGACTCGAACTGGCTGTACGCGGGGCTGCCGTCCGCGGTCTGGAAGATCACCATGTGTTGCGACATCGTCTGGGTACCTCTCTCGTCCCTCGTCGTCCGGGGGCTTCAATCCTAGGGGTGGACACGGCCGAGCGGACTCATCCGACCGGGTGGTTGACTGAACGGTAGCCGTCCGGACACCCCGGCGACGCCCGTCACACCCCGCGGTCCGTCCGAACCGACCGCGACCGACACCGCCCCGTGGCCGATCCGATCCCCGACCCACCCTCCGACCACCCGACCGGTCCTGCGACGAGCGTCGCGAACACCGACCGCGAGGCCGTGGTCCTCGCCGGTCACCGCGGCGACCTCGTCACCGTCGTCGACGCCCTGGCCGCGTCCGAACCATCGGTTCGGGCCGCGGCGCTCGGTGCCCTCGGGCGCATCGCCGCCCGGGCGCCGATCGATCCCGACGTCGTGCCCGACGCCCTGGCCCGTGCACTCGCGGATCCCGACCCCACCGTCCGGCGACGTGCCGCTGCCGAGGTCGCCCGATGGGCAGCGACGTGTTCCGAACCGACCGGTGCCGAACCGGCCGGGTCCGAGCCGACCGGTGCGGCGCCGACACCGGTGGTCGACGGCCTGCTCGGCCGGTTGACCGACGACGAGGTCGACACCGTCACCGAGGTCGCCGCGTTCGCCTGCGGTGAGCTGGCCCTCGACGACCGCACCCGGCCGCACGTCGTGGCGGCGCTCGACCGTCTGGCCCGCACCCACGCCGACTCCCTGTGCCGGGAGGCGGCGGTGGCCGCTCTCGGCAGCATCGGCGACCCGGCCGGGCTGACCGCGGTGCTCCACGGCTGCTCGGACCGGGCGACCGTACGGCGGCGAGCGGTGCTGGCCCTGGCCGCCTTCGACGACCCGGCGGCCACCGAGGCGCTCCGACGGCTCGTCGCAGACCGCGACCTGCAGGTCCGCCAGTCCGCCGAGGAGCTCCTGGCCATCGAGTCGGGCGAGACGACGTGACACCGGACGCGTGACGGCCGCCCCGACCAGAGGGTCGGGGCGGCCGTCGTCGGAACGCAGGGATCAGCCGGCGAAGCTGTTGGACTTGCCCTCCCAGTTGGTGATCGGCGAGAGCTCCTTCCAGCCGTCGCCCTCACGCTGGACGATGCGGAAGCCCTCGATCGCCCACGGGTCCTCGGTCCCGTCGGTGATCACCGTGACGCCGTCGCGCACCAGGCCGAAGCTGTCGGTGTCGAGCGACCACAGGGCGTTCATCACGCCGGCCCGATCGAGCGTCTCGGCGTTCTCGATCCCGAGGCCGAACAACGAGCCGAAGCCCCATCCGGGACCGGTGATGCCGCCGTCGATCTGCTGCTCGGTGAGCCCGGCGGCCGTCGCGTCCTTGCGGAACTGCTGGACGGCGGGCACCTGGGCATCGGCCGGGTCCGACGGGTCATAGGTCGCCTGGGCAGCGATCACGCCCTGGTCCTTGCCGCCGGCGAGCGACAGGGCCGTCTTGCCCGCGCAGGTCACCGACACGATCGTCGCGGGGTTCCAGGTGTCGGGCTTCAGCTTGAGCGACGTCGGACACGGCGTGCCGCCGAGGCCGACGATGAAGGTGTCGGCGTCGGACTGCGACAGCTTGGTCACCGCCGCCTCGGGAGTCGTCCCGCCCAGCGGGTTGAAGCCCTGCTCGGCGACGATCGTGATGTCGGTGCCCTTGATCGCCTTCTTGATCGCCTTCTCGTAGGCCTGACCGAAGTCGTCGTCCTGGTAGAGCAGGGCGATCTTGGCCTTCGGGTTGGATTCCTTCAGGTACTCGATCCAGGCGTGGGCCTCGGTCGCGTAGGACGGCAGACCGGCGATGTACCAGGGGTACTGCTTGTTGTTGCCCCACTGGGTGGAACCGGTCGCCAACGCGATGTTGGGCACGCACTTCTCGTTCAGGTAGTCGCGGACCGACAGGTTCGGCTCGGTGCCGATGTCGCCGACCAGCGCGAACACCTTGTCCTGCTCGACGAGCTTCTTGACCAGCGCCGGGGTCTTGGCCGGGTCGTAGGCGTCGTCCTCCTTGATCAGCTCGAGCTTGTAGGACTTGCCGTCCTTGGCCTTCAGCCCGCCGCTCTGGTTCACGTAGGTGACCCAGGCGTTGAGTCCGGTGGTCACCTGGTCGTAGATCGCGTAGGTGCCGCTGGCCGGACGGACGGTGCCGATCTTGATCGTGTCGCCGTTGATGCCCTCGGTGCCCTGGTAGTCGGTGCAGTCGACCGACGGGTCGATGAAGGCGGCGGAGCTGCTGCCGCCCTCCTTGGCCGTGGTCGTGGACCCGGAGCCGGAGTCGTCATCTCGACCCCCGCAGGCGGTGGCGGCCAACGTGACGACGGCCAGCAACGCCGCCGTCGTCGCCAGACCCACCCGTCGAGTTCGATGTCTCATCATCTGTCCTCCTGGTTGGTGATCAGACCGTATCGCCGGACGCGGCGGCCGCGGTGGCCGCCCGGGCCCGCTTGGCCGCACGCTTGGCGGCCGACGTCCGCCACATCCCCACGATCCCGCCCGGGGCGAACAGCATCAGCAGGATGAGCAGCACGCCGAGGATCACCGGCGTCGCCGGCTTGAACCGCTCGGGCAGCTCCGGCGACAGGACGTCGATGAACAGGCCGTAGGCGACCGCACCGATGGCCGGGCCGATCACGCTGGCGGCCCCGCCGACCACCACCGCGATCAGGAAGTAGATCGACACCACGATCGTGAAGCTCGACGGGTTGATCCGGCCGTTGTTGAGGGCGAACACCGCTCCGCCGATGCCGGCCATGGCCGAGCTGACCCCGAAGGTGAGGATCTTGACCCGGGCGACGTGGACGCCCGAGACCTCGGCGGCGGTCTCGTTGTCACGCACCGCCACCAGCGAGCGCCCGGTGCGGGACCGGACGATGTTGCGCATGACCACGAACACCACCACGGTCAGCACCAGGAACACGAAGTACTTCCACTGGTCAGGCGCCAGGGAGCCGCCCGGTGACTCGAGGCGGATCGGTCGCTCGATCACACCGCGGGGCGTCTCCTGCGGCGTCGTGATCGACAGGCCGGACCCACCTCCGGTGATCGACGAGAACTGCTCGATGATCAGCGGGAACAACGTCGCCACCGCCAGGGTGACCAGCGCCAGGTACAGGCCCTTGATCCGCAGCGCGGGGAGACCGATGGCGACGCCCACCACGAAGCAGATCACCCCGGCTGCGGCCACCGACGGCCACACCGGCCAGCCGAGGTCGGTGATCAGGAGCGCGGTCGCGTAGGCGCCGGTCCCGTACAACGCACCGTGACCGACGGAGATCTGCCCGTTGTAGCCGGTGAGGAGGTTGAGCCCGCACGCCGCGATGGCCAGCGCCATCCAGCCGACGAACTGCTCGACCCGGAACGCCGGGAACATGAACGGCAGGGCCACCAGCACCGCGGCGACCACCACCGACACCACCACGCGCCCCACCGGGACGCGGCGCGCCGGTGACGGAGCGACCTTCGCCGTCGGGCCGTCGCCGAGAGCCGTTGCGTCGCTCATACCCGCTGCACCTGCTTTCGACCGAACAGCCCTTCGGGTCTGAACAGCAGGACCGCCAGGATCAGGATGAACGCCGGCGCCAACGGCATCTTCTCGAACCCGGGCACGTACTGGGGCACCACCGACGATGCGATCCCGACGACGAAGCCGCCGACGACCGCGCCGAGCAGGCTGTCGAATCCGCCGAGGGTGATGGCGGCGAAGCCGAAGATCAACGTCAGCTGCATCATGTTGGAACCGAGGCCGCGGCCCGGTGCGGTGAACACCCCCGCCACGGTGCCGACCGCAGCGGCGAGGCCCCACCCGAGCATGAGGAGCTTGGGGACGGGCACGCCGACCAGCGACGCGGATTCGGAGTTCGACGCGACCGCCCGCATGGCCAGGCCCAGCCCGGTGCGCTGGAACAGCAGGTAGAAGCCGAGGGCGAGGACCGCCAGCACGATGACGGCGCCGATCTTCTGCCAGGCGATGGCGACTCCCGCGACCTCGATGCCGCCGCTGCCGAACAACGGTGGCAGGTCCCGGTCGAGCGTGCCCCACACGAGCTGGGCGGCGGAGTTGAGACCCACGAACAGGCCGATGGTGACCATCACGACCGCCAACGGCTTCTCGTGGGGATCGCCGACGGGACGGACCGCGATCTGGTGCGCGAGCGCGCCGACGCCGAAGCCGCCGACCATCCCGGCGATCACCGCGAGCGGCAGGGGCACACCCAGGTCCCAGACGGTCCACACGATGAACGTCGAGAACATCGCCATCTCGCCCTGGGCGAAGTTGAGCAGGCCGGTCGACCGGTAGATCACCACCAGCCCGAGGCCGAGCATGGCGTAGATGGCGCCGTCGCCGATCCCGACGAACAGGACCTGGAGGAAGTCGGTCATGTCATCAGATCCCGAGGTAGGCCTTCTGGACGGTCTCGTCGTGCTGCAGCTGCGCAGCCGGGCCGCTGGCGACGATCTCACCGGCCTCCAGCACGTAGGCCCGACCGGCGAAGTCGAGGGCCAGGTTGGCGTTCTGCTCCACGAGCAGCACGGCGGTCCCGGTGCGGTCGGTGATGTCGCGCAACCGGTCGAACACCTCGGCGGTCACCAGCGGGGCGAGGCCCAGGGACGGCTCGTCGAGGAGCAGGAGCCGAGGCCGCGACATGAACGCCCGGGCGATCGCCAGCATCTGCTGCTCGCCGCCCGACATCGATCCGGCGAGCTGGTCGCGCCGCTCCCCCAGCCGGGGGAAGGCGTCGCACCAGAGGTCGATGTCGGCCGCCACCTCGGAGTCCCGGCGGGTCCAGGCACCGATGCGCAGGTTCTCGACCACGGTCAGGTCGTTGATCGTGCCCCGCCCCTGGGGGACGTGCGCGATGCCGGCCTGGACCACCTGGTCGGGCCGCAGGCCGCGCAGCGACCGGCCGTCGAAGACGATCTCGCCGCGGCTCTCGAGCATCCCCGACACCGCCCGCAGGGTCGTCGTCTTGCCCGAGCCGTTGGCGCCGAGCACCACGACCAGCTCCCCGGCGTCGACGTCGAGGTCCAGGCCGAACAGCACCTCGACGATGCCGTAGCCGGCGCGCAGGCCGCGCACCTCGAGCAGGCTCACGACGCCACCCCCGGATTTCTGAGGTCGGGATCGTGACAAGGGTTGTCGGTGCGGACCCCTATATCGGTCATGCGGGGGCTCCGAGGTAGGCGGCGATGACCTTGGGGTCCTCGCGGACCTGGGCGGGCAGGCCCTCGGCGATCTTGCGGCCCAGGTCCATGACCACGACCTTGTCCGAGATGGCCATGACCATCGACATGTGGTGCTCGACCAGCAGCACCGTCAACGCGAACTCGTCACGGATCTGGCGGATCAGCGCGCCGAGCTCGTCGACCTCCCCGTGGGTGAGTCCGCTGGCCGGCTCGTCCAGCATCAGCAGCTTCGGCTGGCCGACCAGGGCCCGCGCGAACTCGATGCGCTTGAGCGTGCCGTAGGGCAGACCCGCGCACGGACGCCGGGCCAGGGGCGCCAGCGACAGCCGCTCGAGCACGTCCATGGCCCGGGCCTCGAGCTCGCGCTCCTGGGCCGGCATGGGCGGCAGCCGCAACGCCGCGGCCCAGAAGCCGCCTCGGCTGCGGGCGTGACCGCCCACCTTGACGTTGTCGAGGACCGACAGGCCCGGCACCAGCGCCAGGTTCTGGAACGTGCGACCGACGCCGAGTTCGGCGATGCGGTGCGCCGGCAGTCCGAGCAGGTCGTGACCGTCGAAGCGGACCGAGCCCGACGTCGGCTCGTAGATGCGGCTGACGACGTTGAACAACGTGGTCTTGCCCGCACCGTTGGGACCGATCAGCGCGCAGATCTGACCGGCGTCGATGGTGAACGACAACGAGTCGAGCGCGACCACTCCGCCGAACCGGACCCCCACGTCGACCACTTCGAGCACTGCCACGGCGTACGTCCTCGTGTCCGGTTCCGTCCCCGCAGGGCCCGGACCGTCCACCTGGCCCGAGTGGCGCGGAACCCTAGCGTCCGCCGAGCCGCACGGGTTCGATATCTCGGCCGACACCGGACGACCAGTCGGGCAGCGCCTCCACCGCAGCGCCACCACCGCTGGGCCGCCACCGGCCACCCCGTGACCCCGGCCCACCGCTCAGCGGCGCGCCTCCATGAACATGTCGCGGAGCTCCTCGTAGGACTCGATCACCCGTCCCGCTCCGAGCACCACCGACTCGAGCGGCTGACGCACCATGCGCACCGGCACCTCGGTCTCCTCGGCCAGCCGCAGGTCGAGGCCCTTGAGCAGGGACCCACCGCCGACCAGGAAGATGCCCCGCTCGATCAGGTCCTGGGCCAGCTCGGGCGGGGCCTCGGCCACGCAGCTCAGCACCGAGTCGACCATGGTGTTGACCGGCTCGGCGATCGCGGTGCGCACCTCGGCCGCCGAGAGGATCACCGTCTTGGGCAGGCCGGACATGAGCTCGCGGCCCCGCACCTCGGCGCGCACCTCGTCCGGCGTCGGGTACGCGGAGCCGATGAGGATCTTGATCTCCTCGGCGGTCTGCTCCCCGATGGCGATCCCGTACTCGCGGCGGATGTAGGTGATGATCGACGCGTCGATGTCGAAGCTTCCGACCCGCACCGCCTGCAACGCCACGATCCCACCGAGGGAGATCAACGCTGTCTCGGAGGTGCCGCCGCCGATGTCGACGACCATGTTGGCCATCGGCTCGTGGATGTGCAGCCCCGCGCCGATCGCGGCCGCCATCGGCTGCTCGATCAGCTGCGCCTCGGTGGCCCCGGCCTTGCGGGCCGCCTCGGTGACCGCCCGCTTCTCCACCGCGGTGATCGCGGACGGCACGCAGATGACCACGCGGGGGCGGTTGAAGCGGTTGACGCCCACCCGCTTGAGCAGGAGCCGGATCATCTCCTGGGTGACCTCGAAGTCGGTGATCGCCCCCTGGCGCAGCGGACGCACCGCCACGATGTAGCTGGGGGTCCGGCCGATCATCTTCCAGGCGTCCCGGCCCATGGCCAGGACCTCGTTGGTGCGGCTGTTGAGCGCGATCACCGACGGCTCGTTCAACACGATGCCCTCGCCGCGCGCGTAGACCAGGGTGTTCGCCGTCCCCAGGTCGATGGCCAGGTCGCGTGCCAGCGTCCTACCTCCGGGTCCGGCGTCGACGGACCACCCGGCCCTCGATCTCGGGTTCGTCGGGGGCCAGCGCGCGCATCTTGTCGTGGAACTGGTCGATGCTCGAGTGCGGAGAGGACGGCGGCCGGCTCCGCAGGACCAGGATGGTCACGCCGACCACGCTGATGACGAGCGCGACCCCGAGGAAGATCAGGTTGCTCATGGTCTCGTCGTCCCCACGGGATCTGCACCGACCTGATCTGCACCGACCTGATCGGCGCCGACGACGACGCGGGCGTCGGAGCCCCAGTCCTGCCCGCCGGCCCAGCGTTCGCGCTTCCACACCGGCACCGACTCCTTGACCGCGTCGATGGCGAAGCGGGCCGCGTCGAACGCCTCGGCCCGGTGAGGTGCCGACACGGCGACGACGACGGCCTCCTGGCCGATCGGGACGTCGCCGACCCGGTGAAGGATCGCCACCCGACCGGCGGCGGGCCAGCGCCGACGCAGCTCGTCGACCACCCGGTCCATCCGCGCCACCGCGTGGTCCTCGTAGGCCTCGTAGGCGAGCTCGGTCACCTCGGGTCGACCGGCCGAGTGGTCCCGGGCGGTCCCGGTGAACACGACCACCGCACCGCAGTCCGGTCGGACCGCCCACGCGTAGGCGTCGCCCACCGGAAGGCCACCGGCGACGAGCGCGGTCCAGTCGTCGCCGCGCTCGGGCGGACGCGACACGCTCGGGGTTCCGGACGTCGGCACGGCGTCATCGTAGGGAAGTTCGACGCCCGCGCCCATCCGGAGCCGCGGCCGGCGCGGCGTCGACGATCGGTATCGTCGGGCTCCATGCAGGAACCGGCCGAGCGCGGGCCCGACGGCTCCGACGCCGCGGCCGACGGAGCGACCGCCCGGCGTTGGGTCCACCCCAGCGAGCTGGGCCTGCAGACACGTTCGCGTTCGGACCGACGGCGCGGCACCTGGTTGGCCTCGACGCTGGTGCTCGGCGGCCTCGGCCTGCTGGCGTTCGGTCTGATCATCGGAGTCGGGGCGGACCGGGATCCCGGCACCGCTGCGTCGTCCCCGGACCGCGGGGTGTCCGCCTCGCTGGCGTCGCTCACCGTCCTCGACGGCCAGAGTCGACGCACGGTGACCGGCGTCGTGCTCGATGCCGAGGGTCATGTGGCAGTCCGGTCCGGTTCGGTCAGCGGAGCCCAGGAGGTCTGGGTGAGCTGCGGCGGCGCTGCACCCCAGGCGGCCCGCGTCGTGGCCCACGACGACGGTCTGGACCTGGCGGTCGTCGCGCTCGGCGAACCCGCGGGCCGACCGGTCACCGCGGCCGGCGGGGCGACCGACGGCGACGACGTGCTGCTGGCCCGCGCCGGGGTCGGCGAGTCCGCGCCGTCGGTCAGCCCGGGTCGGGTGGCTGCGGTCCGGGCCGAGGAGCAGACCGGGCAACCGCCCACGATGCGCGTCGTCGCCTCCGGGGCATCCGCCGCCAGCACCCCCGTGACCGCGGCGTCGACCGAGCCGGCCGGGCCCGACGGCGCGGCGTTCGACCGCCGTGGACGCTTCGTGGGCCTCGTCGTCGCCGGCGACCACGGCGCCGCCCAGCTGTTGCCGGCAGCCACCGTGCTCGAGGTCGCCACCGCGCTCCTGCGCTGAGGCCCCGTCGCGCCGCGATGGCGCCCCGGTGGCGGAGTCGTAGCATCGGAGCGTGACCGACGACGGCCCTCCCGACCCGTTCGACGACGACCCGCTCGACGACGGCGCCGACGCCGGCAGCGGATCCCCGTCGGGATCCCCGTTCTCCGGGGGCATGCCGTTCTCCGGCGGCATGCCCTTCCCCGGCGGCCTTCCCGGCGGCTTTCCGGGCGGGGCCGACATGTCCTTCGGCGACATGGGCGCGTTCCTCCAGGGGCTGTCGTCGATGCTCGCCGGCGGTTCCGGCTCCGGGGGCAGCTGGGACGCGGCCGCTCAACTGGCGGGATCGATCGCCACCCAGGGACGCTCCGAACCGAACCTCGACCCGGCCGACCGCATCGCCGTCGAGCAGCTGGCCCGGGTCGCCGAACTGCAGGTGCAGGGGATCGTCACCGTCGGCGCCGACACCCCCGTCCGGCTGGAGCCGCTGAACCGGACCCAGTGGGCCCGCCGATTCCTCGACGACGAACGCCCGCTGCTCGAACGCCTCTCCGGCTCCCTCGGCCGGGCCCTTCAGGCTCAGCTCGGCGAGCTCGAGAAGGAGGCCGACGACGACCCGTTGGCGGCGATGGGCGGACTCGGCTCGGCCGACGCGCTGATCCGCCAGGTGATGGCGATGATGGGCCCGATGCTGCTCGGCATGATGGCCGGCAGCACCGCCGGGCACCTGGCCGCACGCGCCTTCGGCCACTACGAGCTGCCGCTGCCCCGGCCCGCCGACGGCCCGATCACCATGGTCCTGTCCAACGTCGACGAGTTCGCCGACGAGTGGAGCCTGCCCCGGGACTCGGTGCGCCTGTGGGTCGTCCTCTCCGACGTCACCCACCACCGGGTGCTCGGCATCCCGCACGTTCGAGCGCACCTCGACGAGCTGCTCAGCTCCTACAGCTCGGGGTTCAACGACGACGTCGGCGACATGGAGCGGCGCATGGAGGAGCTCGGGATCCCCGACCTGCTCGGCACCGGCGAACCCGACATGGCCGCTCTGCAACGCCTGGCCGGCGACCCCGACATCCTCCTCGGCGCCATGCAGTCCGACGCCCAGCGCGAGCTGATGCCACGAATCGAGACGCTGGTCGCCACCATCGAGGGCTACGTCGACCACGTGCTCGACCGGCTCGGACGCCGGCTGCTCGCCGACTACGACCGCGTCACCGAGGCCATGCGTCGACGCCGGGTCGAGTTCGGCCCGGAACGCCGGTTCGTTGAGCGGCTGTTCGGCCTGGAGCTGCGCCAGGCGACCTTCGACCGGGGCTCCGTCTTCGTCGAGGGACTGGTCGACCGGGCCGGAGTCGAGGTCCTCGACGAGCTGTGGGGCGACGTCGAACGCCTCCCCACCCCGGCCGAGCTCGAGGCGCCGGGCCTGTGGCTCGCCCGTGTCGGCGTGGACGTCGGCGACGGCGTCGACGACCTGCCCGAGCTCGACGAGCCGTTCGAGGTGCCGGACTTCCTCGACCTGGGCGACGACGGCACCACCGAGAGCTGACCGCCGGCAGCGAACCCGCCCACGGCGGCCCCCAGATCCCTTCCCGAGGCCGGGACCCCGGGAGTCGGACCGGTCAGCTCCCGCTGACGGCGACGTCGTCGATCACCAGCGAGCAGGCCCCGGAACCGCCCGGCGTCCACTCGAAGTCCCCGCCGACCTCGGCGACGTCGAGCAGCAGCCGCTGGAGGGTCGACGCGATGGTGACCTCGCGCACCGGCGCTCCGAGCTGCCCGCCGTCGATGAGCAGTCCGTCGGCGCCGACCGAGAAGTCGCCCGAGACCGGGTTCACCCCCGAGTGCAGGCCGGCGAAGGACGTGACGTAGAGCCCCCGGTCGATGCCCGCCACCAGCTCCTCGAAGCTGCGCTCGCCGGGCGTCATCACCAGCAGTTGCGCCCCGACCCCGGGCAGCGACCGCACGCCGCGGACCGCGGACGCGGTGGATGCCTCCCCGGAGCGACGCCCGGTGTAGCTGTCGTGGAGGAACCCCTGCAGCACGCCGTCGACGATCAGGTCGTTGCGCCGACAGGCCAGGCCCTCGCCGTCGTACTCGTCGGCCGCGATCGATTCCGAGCGGGTCGGGTCGTCGACGAAGGTGAGCAGCGGCGACGCGACCGACTCGCCGACCCGGTCCGCGAACGGCGAGCGGCCCCTGGTGACGGCGTCTCCGCTCAGCATCCCCGCCACCAGCGACACCAGCGTGATGGCGAGCCGGGGCTCGAGCAGGATCGTCCGCCGCGACGACGGCGGCTTGGTCGCGCCGAGCAGTCGCACCGCCCGCTGCACCGCGTCGGCCGCGACCTGGTCCAGGTCGAGAGCGAAGGGGTCCCGCGACGCGTCGACGGCCCAGCCCATCTGGGTCTCGCCGTCGGCGCGGGCCATGGGCGAGGTGGACGCAGAGCACGACCCGCTGCGCTGGAACACCTCGATCCCGTTGCTCGACACGACCGCGGACTCGCCCCAGCCGTCGTGGTAGGCGGTGGTGCGCGCCGAGGTGACCCGGGGGTCGATCCCGGTCGTCAGGCGCTCCAGCTCCAGGGCGATTCCGACCTTGGCGTCGTTGGCGAGGGCGACCACCGCGTCGGACCAGCCGTCCTGGGCCACCGGGGCCACGCCGTCGGGTTCGGCCAGCCCGTTGAACTCGTCGGGCTCCGCGAACCGGCAGTTGTCGCGGGCCTCGGCCAGGGTTTCGGCCAGCACGTCGGGTTCGAGCGACCCGCAGTGCGCGAACCCCTGACGGCCGTCGCGGATGACCCGGACGCCGGCGCCGTCGGTGCTCGCGGAGGTGAAGGACTCGACCTCGCCGCCGAACACCTTCACCGACGTCGACGTCGACCGACCGACCGCGACCTCGATCTGCTCGCCGCCCGTCGCGCTGCCGACCAGCGACCGGGCCAGGGCGACCAGGTCGGCGTCGCCGCCGCTCACGTGCCCGACATGGTCACGTCGGACACCGCCAACGAGACCCCGGTCGCGTCCCACGGGAAGTAGGTCGTGTCGGCGCCGACCGCGACGACGTCGTGCAGCATGCGGGGCAGGGTGGAGCCGATCGTCACCTCGCGCACCGGTTCGGCCAGCTCGCCGTTGCGGATCCGACGGCCTTCGACGCCGACCGACAGGTCTCCCGACACCGGGTTCACCCCGGAGTGCAGCCCCGACAGCTCCGTCACCAGCAGCCCGTCGCCGACCCGGGCGAGGACGTCGGCGAGCCCGCCGGAGCCGCCGGTGAGCTTGGCCACGCGGGGACCCACCCCCGGCACGCCCTTGTGGCCGCCGCGTTGGGCGGATCCGGTGCTGGTGACGCCCGATGCCCGGGCCGTGTAGGCGTTGTGCAGGTAGCCGCCGAGCACGCCGCCCGAGATCAGGGGGACCGTCCGGGTGGCCAGGCCCTCGCCGTCGGTGTCGTCCGCGGTGGGGGCGAGCGGATCGGTCGGGTCGTCGATGAGGGTGACCAGGGGCGAGGCCACCGACTCCCCCACCCGGCCGGCGAACGCGGACCGCCCCCGCAGGACCGCCTCGCCCGAGAGCAGCTCGGCGACCAGACCCAGGAACTGCGACGTCACGTACGGGTCGAACACGACGGTGAGCCGTTCGCTCGGGGCCTTGGCCGCACCCAGCATCGACAGGCAGCGGTTCACGGCGTCCGCGGCGGCGGGCTCGAGCCGGAGGTCCTCGGTGCTGCGCCCGATCGAGAAGCCGAACCCCGTCGTGGTGCCCGAGTCGTCCTCGGCCAACGCCCATGCGCCGAGGTAGGCCGAGGTGTCGGCTCCGGCGACCCGGATCCCGGTGGTGGTGGCGATCGCCCCGGCGGCGACGGAGTCCGCGTAGTCCGACGCCTCCAGTCCGACCATGCGGGGATCGGCGTCGAGGATCGCCCGTTCGAGAGCGACGGCCAGCTCGATCTTGGCGTCGGTGGCCACTTCGGCCAGCCGGGGGTCGAACAGGTCGAGCGTCACCGGGGCGACGCCGTCGGGACGGGCGAGGCCGGCGTCGGGGTCCGGCGTGCCGAACGCGGCGTTGTCGCGGGCCTCGGCGATGCACTCGTCGAAGGCCTCGCGGTCTCCGAGGTGACCGACCCACGCCATGCCGGTCCGACCGTCGCGGACGATGCGCACGCCGAGCCCGGCGCTGTCGGACTCGACGAAGTGCTCCACCTCGCCGTCCGCGGCCCGGATCTCGGTGTCGTGGCTCCAGGAGACGACGGCTTCGAGCTCCTCGTCGGGCCGCGCCCGGGCCACGACGTCATCGGCGATGGACAGCAGTTCGTCGGGGGTCACGCGGGGCGGGGGTCGTTCAGGCGAGGAGAGGGCAGCACGCTCGGCATCGGCCCAGACTGCCACGGGGCCACCGACCCCGCCGCCCCCGCCGAACTTGTAGCCCACACGCCACCACAGCGACCGCCACCTACAACAACGCCGGGGCCCGCCGAACTTGTAGCCCACGCGCCGCCACAGCGACCGCCGGCTACAACATCGCCGAGCCCGCGGGCCCGAACCCCACGCGCATGACCCAAGTCACCACGGCCCAGCACGGAACTGGTGATGCATCTGTGGTTTGATATCTCCATGTCCGATAACTTCCGTCAACGGCGACGGGTGCGGACCGGTCGCATCGTCGCCCTGCTCGTGGCTCTCACGCTGGTAGGTGCCGCCTGCGGCAGCGACACCACCGACGACGACGCCTCGGGTTCCGGCGACCTGCTGGGCGCCGTCCGAAACCCGCCGCTCGCGGTCGGCGACGTCACCCTGACCGACACCTCCGGAGCGACGCCCCGGTCGGTCACCATGACCCCGCCCAAGGGCGAGCTGTACGTCGTGTACTTCGGCTACGCGTCCTGCCCCGACATCTGCCCGACGACGCTGAGCGACATCCAGGTCGCTCTCGGCGACCTGGATGAGGCCGACGCGAAGCGGGTGACGGTCGGCATGGTGACCGTCGACCCCGAGCGCGACACACCCGAGCTGCTGAGCGAGTACCTCAGCCACTTCTTCGACCGCTCGATGGCCCTGCGGGCCGAGACGCCCGAGGCCCTGACCGCTGCCACCGAAGCCTTCGGGGTCCGCTACGAGATCGCCCCGCACCCCCCGGGTGCCACCGACTACGAGGTGTCGCACACCGCGGTGACCTACGTCATCGACGACACCGGCAAGGTCGCCGTCGAGTGGCCGTTCGGCTTCGACAGCGAGCACATGACCAAGGACCTCAACACACTCCTGGAGGGTTGACATGCACACCGACCGAATCCGCCGCTCCCTGGCGGCACCGATGGCCCTCGCCCTGACCGCCGGGGTGTTCCTCGTCGGCTGTGGCGACGACGGCAAGGAGTCATCGTCATCGACGACCCGACCCGAGGCGTCCACCAGCCAGCCCGCCGACGACGCCGCGATCAGCACCTCGGGGGTCTGGGCCCGCACCTCACCCGCGGTGGCCAGCGCCGGAGCCGTCTACCTGAAGATCACCAACGACTCCGACTCCGACGACGCCCTGGTCGCCGCCGCGGTCGACCCGTCGGTGGCCAAGAAGACCGAGCTGCACGAGACCAAGGCGGCCGACGGCGGAATGTCGAGCACCACCGCGCCCGAAGAGGGGATGGGGCAGGGACAGTCGGGCGACGCCCACGGTTCCTCGACCACCGCGATGGGCGGCGGCGGGATGATGACGATGGCCGAGGTGGAGAAGATCCCGGTCGCCGCCGGCACGACCGTCGCCCTCGAGCCCGGCGGCTACCACATCATGTTGATGGAGCTGGCCAAGCCGCTGGTCGTCGGTGAGAAGGTGAAGGTGACGCTGACCTTCGAGAAGGCCGGCGACGTCGTCGTCGAGGCGGAAGTCCGTGACAACGCCCCTTGACCCGACCTCGGATCCGACGGCTGATCCGACTGCTGGAGACACCGCTGATCCGACCTCGTCGGGGCTCCCGGACACAGGTCCGGGGGCCCCGGCCGGGGCCGAGCCGCGCCGACGCCATCGTGGGTTGGTGATCGCCGCGACCATCTCGGTGCTCGCCCTGTTGACCGCCGGGGTCGCCTGGCTGGTCGTGAGCCGCGACAGCGGACCCGAGCCGCGGACGGTCCACCTGGTCGTCGAGGCCGGGACCCAGGACCGGGTGAACGCCGGCGAGAAGGTCGTCATGATGCCCAGCTACATGGAGCTGCGCGTCGGCGACACCCTCTTCATCGAGAACAAGGATGCGGTGCCGCAGTGGGTGGGTCCCTACCTGGTGGGCCCGGGCAACTCGTTCTCGTTCACCTACGGGTCCCCCGGGCGCTTCGCCGGCTTCTGCCCTCTCGCCGACGGGCAGACCTACGAGATCGTGGTCAAGGAATGACCGCCGCACGAGCCCACCGAGCCACCGCCACCGTCAGTCTGCTCATCGCAGCCATCGCCATCTCGGTGTTCGGCACAGCCTGCGGGGGTGGCGGTTCCGACGACGCCTACGTCGCCGAGGACCTGCGCTCCGGCCGGGACGTGTCGGTCGAGGACCTCCGGGGTGAGCCGGTGGTCCTGGTCAGCTGGGCGACCTGGTGCAAGGAGTGCGACGAGGTGCTCCGCGGCCTCCAGGAGTTCTCGTCGTCGGAGGACGCCAAGGGCCTCGAGGTGGTGGCGGTCAACCTCGACGCCGCGTCGGTCGACGACGAGATCGACGCCAAGATCGAGCGCCACGGGCTGAGCACCCGGCTGTGGCGGGACCGCCGCAACGAGTTCAAGCGCTCGTTCAAAGCGCTCGGCGTCCCCACGACGGTGCTGCTCGATCGTGACGGAGAGGTGGCGGCGACCTTCCCGGGAGCGGTCGACTTCGACAGCGCCGAGGTCCGCTCCGCGCTCGAGGAGATCCGGTCGTCGTGACCGGGGTCCTCTCCGTTGTCGTCGCCTCCCAGGACCTGGTCCGGGACGGAACGCTGCTGATCGCGCTGCCGATCGCCGTCCTGGCCGGCGTCGTGTCGTTCCTGTCGCCCTGCGTCCTGCCGTTGGTCCCCGCCTACCTGTCCTACGTGACCGGCGTGTCGGTGGCGGAGCTGAGCGAGGGTGGATCCTCGACCGACGTGCACACCATGCGGCGGGTCGTCATCGGAACGCTCGGGTTCGTGGCCGGCACCGCCGTCGTGTTCGTCTCGTTCGGGGCCGCGTTCGGGAGCTTCGGCGACGCCCTGCAACGCCACGCCGTCGGGCTGACCCAGATCCTCGGCGTCGTCACCATCTTCCTGGGGCTGCTCCTCGCCGGCGCGTTCAGCCGCAGCGACCTGCTGAACCGGGACCTGCGCATCCACCGGATCCCGGGTCAGGGGCTGCTGGCTGCGCCGATCATCGGGCTCACCTTCGCCCTCGGCTGGACGCCGTGCATCGGACCGACCCTGGGCGTGGTGCTCGGGTTGTCGGCCTCGAGCGACCAGGCCTCGGCGTGGCGCGGCGCCGTCCTGTCGCTCGCCTACTGCCTGGGCCTGGGGATCCCGCTGCTGATCTCCGGTCTGGCGTTCAACCGGGCGATGACGGTGTTCGGCGTGATCAAGAACCACTACCGGGCGCTCATGGTCGGCAGCGGCGCGATGCTCGTCGTGCTCGGCGTGCTGCAGGTCACCGGCGTGTGGACCGAGTGGATGAATCGCCTGCAGACGTCGTTCGGCGGAAACTCCCTCCCGCTCTGAGCGCCCCGGCGCCGCCGAACTCGTAGCCCACACGCAACCCCAGCGACCGCTGGCTACAACAACGCCCGGCGCCGCCGAACTCGTAGCCCACACGCCACCCCAGCGACCGCTGGCTACAACAACGGCAGGGTGACGGCCGATGGCTCGGGTCAGGCGGCGGTTCCGCCGATCGTCAGCCCGTGGGCCCGCAGCGTGGGGACCCCGTCTCCGACGGGGACCCCCTGGCCGTCCTTGCCGCAGGTCCCCGGCGCGCCCATGGCGAAGTCGTCGCCGACCGCGTCGATGGCGGCCAGCACCGCCGGGCCGTTGCCGATCAGGTTGCCCTCGCGCAGCGGCTCGGTGATGCGACCGTCCTCGATCAGGTACGCCTCGGTCATGCCGAAGACGAAGTCGCCGGTCGCGGTGTTGACCTGACCGCCGCCGAGGTGCGCCACGTACACCCCCGACGGCGTGTCGGCGACGATGTCGTCGGGCGAGGACGTCCCGCCCAGCAGATACGTGTTGGTCATCCGCACCATCGGCAGGTGCTGGTAGCTCTGCCGCCGGCCGTTGCCGCTCGAGGACCGCCCCTCCTTGCGGGCCCGCAGCCCGTCCCACATGTAGTCGACGAGCAGGCCGTCCTGGATCAGCACGTTGCGCTGCGCCGGCCGACCCTCGTCGTCGACGGCGAAGCACCCCCACTCGCCGCCCATCGTCCCGTCGTCGACCAGGGTGACCAGCGGCGACGCGACCTGCTCGCCGAGCCGGCCGGCGAACACCGACGCACCCTTGCCGACCAGGTCGGCCTCGAGTCCGTGACCGCACGCCTCGTGGAACATCACGCCGCCACCGCCCGGGCCGATGACGACGGTCATCTCGCCCGATGGCGCCGGGCGCGCCGCCAGCTTGGTGAGCGCCCGCCGGGCCGCCCGCTCGGCCAGGTCCGCCACCTCGACGCCGTCGAACAGCTCGAAGCCGACCGTGTGGCCGACCGACTCGCGACCGGTCTGCATGCCGGTGTCGCCGCTGGCGACGCAGCTCACCGAGAAGATCGTCCGGACCTGGTCGTCGGAGGCGAGCACGCCGTCGCTGTTGGCGACCAGGATCCGCCGGCGGCCATCCGCGTAGCGCGCCGACACCTGAGTGATCGCCCCGCCGGCGGCCCGGGCGGCCCCGTCCGCGGTCAGCAGCAGCTCCACCTTGCGGGCCTTGGGCACGTCGCCGGGGAGGATCGCCACAGCGTTGGGCGGCGGCGCGTCGACCCTGTCGAGGTCGACCACCCGGGTCGACCCGCCGGCTCCCCGCGACGCCGCGGCGGCGGCCTCGGCCGCGGCGATCAACCCGGCCTCCGACAGGTCCGAGGTGTGGGCGAAACCGGTCGAGTCCCCGACCACGACCCGGATGCCGGCCCCGCGGTCGCGGCCCGATGTCAGCTCCTCGACCCGGCCGTCGTCGAGCAGGGCCGACGACGACCGACGGTCCTCGACGAACACCTCGGCGAAGTCCGCCCCCCGGGCGAGGCCCGCCCCGAGCACCCGTTCGACGACGGCCTGATCGAGCAGGGCCGGCTCGGAGCTGCGGTCGGTGGGGGCATCGGGCACGGGGATCTCCTTGACGGCCAGAGGACGGTGCCGCGGCCCGGTCGACGGGTCCGCAGCGATCACGCAACGGACCCCGAGGAGCGGGGACGACGGCCACCAGCATGCCCCGGACCCGCCCACGGGACCGGCCGGAGCTTGGGGACCGCCCGGCGGGGTGCTTATCGTATCGGCCGTGTCGATCCGCACCGGGCTGTCCGCCGCCATCGATCTGACCGTGTCGGACGCCGACACCGCCATCGCCATGCGATCCGGTGAGGTCCCGGTGCTGGCCACCCCCCGCATCCTCGCGTTGGTCGAAGAGGCCACGGTGCGCGCCCTCGACGGCCACCTCGACGAGGGATCGTCCACCGTCGGGATGCGGGTCCAGCTCGAGCACATCTCCCCCACCGCCATCGGGGGTGTGGTGCGCGCCGAGGCCAACCTGGAGAAGGTCGAGGGCCGTCGGCTGCTGTTCCACGTCTCGGCCCGCGACGAGCGCGGCCTGGTGGCGGCCGGCAAGGTGACCCGGGTGGTCGTCGACGTCGACCGCTTCATGGAGAAGGCCCACTGACGATCCCCGGAGCGGCCCGACGACCCCTCCGGTAGCGTCGCGGTGCCCGTCCGCCGCCAGTCCATCACAGGAGGATCGCCATGGAACCCACCGCCCTCGCCCAGGCCCAGGACATCGCCGCCGGGCTGCTCGCCCAGGTCGGCGCCGACCAGCTGCAGGCACCCACGCCGTGCGCCGAGTGGAACGTCGGCCAGCTCATCGATCACATGGTCGGCACCCAGAACTGGGCTCGGGCAGCCATCGACGGCGTCGAGCTCACCGACACCGGCGACGGCGCGTCGGCCGACGACTTCCGCGCCCGGTACGCCGACGCCGCCGCGGCGTGCCTGGCCGCGTTCCAGGCCGACGGGGCCCTCGAACGCACCGTCGATCCCGGCTTCGGCGAGATGCCCGCCGCGGCGCTGCTCGGCATCGCCACCACCGACACGTTCACCCACGCCTGGGACCTGGCCACCGCGCTCGACCTGGACAACGACCTCGATCCCGAGCTGGCCGAGCTGCTGCTCGACAACGCCCACCGGGCGATCCCGCCGTCGTTCCGCACCGAGGACGGGTCGATCTTCAGGGCCGAGCAGGACGCACCCGCCGGGGCGAACGCCGCCACCCGACTCGCGGCGTACCTGGGCCGCACAGTCTGACCGGGCCGCACCGTCTGACCGGGCTCCCGGACTGACCGGGCTCCCGGGCTCACCGGGGTCCGGCTCAGCGCGCCAGGAAGCCCGCCACCGCCGCGTACCAGGCCGACGGGTTCTCGAACTGGGGGCTGTGACCGGCATCGGGGATCACCGAGAGCCGGGCGTCGGAAATGACCTCGGCCATGCGTGCCGACACCGCCCGGAACGCCCTGTCCTGCTCGCCGACCACGACCAGCGTCGGCATGGGCAGCGACGCCAGCAGATCCATCCGGTCCGGGGTGGAGAGAAACTCCTCGACCATCGCGCACCACATGTCGCCCGAGCACGCGAGGAACTTCCCCGACTCCCACTCGGTCCACCCGGGCTGCTCGGCCAACCGCTGGTGCGCGGGGCTCTCCAACGGCTGGTCCCCCATCTGCAGCACCGCGGCGATGGCGGCGATCCCCTCGGAGCGGCACAGCTCGACGCCGATCCGCATCAGCGCCGCGTTGTCCGGGTCCGCGCCGTGCTCGGACCCGTCGACGCCTCCGGTGGCGGTGTCCATCAGGACCAGCCGGTCGATCCGGGACCCATGGGCGAGCGCCACCTTCTGGGCGATCATCCCGCCCATCGAGTGACCCAGCAGGTCGAAGCGGTCCCAGCCGAGGACGTCGACCAGGCCGGACAGGTCCGCGGCGAACCGGTCGAGGCCGTAGCTGGCCTCGCCGGGTGGGTGCGGCCCGGCGCCGTGGCCCCGCAGGTCGGGTGCGACGACCCAGTGGCCAGCCGCGGCCAGCGGCGCCACGACGTCACGGAAGTCCTCCTTGGCGCCGGTGAACCCGTGGACCAGCAGCAGCGGACGTCCACCCACGCCGGCTTCGGCGACCGTGAGATCGATCGTGTCCGCCCCTCCACGTGCCGCCGGGTCGCCGGGGGTGAGCGGGACAGCCACCGGGCGGATGTCGGCCACCGACGCCAGGTCGGTCATGAACCCGAGCGCGGGTGACGGGCGTCGGTCGTCGCGCTCGTCGATCGTCATGGTCGACCTCCCGTGGTGGCGGTGGGACGGCCCTGCCGAGCGCGACCGTCGGTGCGGCGAGGGTACCCGCCGATAGCGTGGATCCGGTCATGGAGCACACCGACCCCGCCGACGATCGCACCGCGGCGCTGGAGGAGATCGAACGCTCCGAGATCGGCGACCCCGACCGACCGCCCGAGGTCCCCCGCAACCACTGGTCCCGCATCGTCGCCCGGGTGGCGGTCAGCCTCGGGTTCCTGGGTCTGCTGTTCTGGCGACTGCCCGAGGTGCAGCTCGACGAGCTGTTCCCGAGCCCGACGCCCGCCACCTGGGTGTGGATCGCCGCCGCGGTGGGTGTGCACCTGGTGGCGTACCTGCTGCAGAACCTCCGGTGGTCCGCGGTGTCCGACACGCTCGGGATCCCGCTGGGCTTCCGTCGACTGCTCGGCCACCTGCTCGCCGGCGAGTTCGTGTCCAACGCCCTGCCCACCTCCTTCGGCGGCGACGTCGTCCGAGTCATGCGACAGGGCCATGACGTCGGCGACTACGCGGAGTCGTTCGCGGCGACGAGCCTGGAGCGGCTCACCGGCTGGCTCGTCCTCCCGACGCTGTCCGCGGTGGGCCTCCTGCTCGGCACGGGGTACCTGTCGCTCGGCGCGGCCAGCACCGTGGCGGTCCTGACCGACGTGCTGACCTTCGTGGCGCTGCTCGCCCTGCTGTGGGTCGCCGGTCACCCCCGGGGGGCGGGTCGACTGGTGGGACGTTCCGGCTGGAGGCGCTACCTGGGCGCGGTCCACCTGGGCATCGTCGCGTTCCACGGCCGACGGGCCCAGGCCGTGCGGGTGCTCGCGGCCGGCGTCGGCTTCCAGTTCCTCCAGTGCGTCAGCGTGTGGTGCGCGGCGCGGGCGCTGCGCATCGACGAGGTCACCCTCGTCGCCTCGCTGGCGTTCTTCCCTCCGACCGCGGTGCTGCAGAACTTCCCCCTCGCCCTCGGCGGCCTCGGGGTCCGCGAGGCCGCGTTCGTCCTCTTCTTCGGAGCGCTCGGGGTCAGCCACTCGGCCGCGATCGGCCTGGGCCTGCTGGTGTACGTCGTGTTCGTGCTCACCAGCCTGGCCGGCGCGCCGAGCTTCGCCCGCGGCGGCCTCGGCGGTCGACCGCGGAGCGCCGGACGGGCACCGCGGCCTGCGGGGCAGCCTGACGTCGCCGCCGACCCGGAGTAGCGTGGGAGCACCGATGGAGGACCACGCCACGACCATCCTGGACACGATCAGCTCCCCGGACGACCTCGCCGGGCTCGACGAGTCACAGCTCACCCAGCTCGCCACGGAGATCCGCGAGTTCGTCGTCGACACGGTGAACGCCCGGGGAAGCGGACACCTGGGATCCAACCTGGGCGTGGTCGAGCTGACGATCGCGCTCCACCGCGTCTTCCACAGCCCGCACGACATCATCGTGTGGGACACCGGCCATCAGGCCTACGTGCACAAGCTGCTCACCGGGCGGCAGGCGGACTTCGACCGGTTGCGTGAAGAGGGCGGCCTGTCGGGCTACCCGAGCCGGACCGAGTCGGATCACGACTGGGTGGAGAACAGCCACGCCTCCACCGCGGTGTCCTACGCCCATGGCCTGTCCACCGCGATGCACCAGCGCGGCGAGACCGATCGGGAGGTCGTCGCGGTCATCGGCGACGGCGCCCTCACCGGTGGGATGGCCTACGAGGGCCTGAACAACCTGGGCCACTCCGGCCGCAAGGCGATCATCGTCCTCAACGACAACGGTCGCTCGTACGCACCCACCGCGTCCCGGCTGGGCGAGAGCCTGTCGAGGTTCCGGGCCAGCTCCACCTACCTGCGCAACCGGGAGCGACTCGAGCGCCTCATCCAGGACGTGCCGCTGGTCGGCAACTACCTGGAGCGCGGGGTCGGCGGGGCCAAGGCCGCCCTCCGGGAGATGTTCGAGCCGCCGGTGTTCTTCGAGCAGCTCGGCGTGCACTACCTCGGTCCCTACGACGGCCACGACGTGACCGCGGTCGAGACCGCTCTTCGCGCCGCCCGCGACCTCGACGAACCGGTCGTGGTCCACGTCCTGACCCGCAAGGGCCTGGGCTACGGACCCGCCGAGGCCGACCAGGTCAAGCACATGCACGACGTCGGCGGCGTCAAGGATGGCTCGTACACCGCTGCGTTCTCCGACGCCATGATGGTCGAGGCCGCCGCCCGCCCCGAGCTGGTGGCGATCACCGCCGCCATGCCCGACTCGACAGGCCTGCTGCCGGTGGCCGCCCGCTTCCCCGACCGGGTGCTCGACGTCGGCATCGCCGAGCAGCACGCGGTGACCTCGGCGGCAGGCATGGCCATGGGCGGGCTCCGCCCGGTGGTGGCCCTCTACTCCACGTTCCTGACCCGGGCGATCGACCAGGTCAACCTGGACGTCGGCCTCCACTCCCAGCCGGTGGTCTTCGCCCTGGACCGCGCCGGGATCACCGGCGACGACGGCCCCAGCCACCACGGCGTGCTCGACATGGTCCTGCTGTCGAAGGTCCCCGACATGACGATCTTCGCCCCGTCCAGCCACGCCGAGGTCGCCCGGATGCTGCACGACGCGCTGGACCTCTGCACCGACGGTCCGGCCGCCATCCGCTACCCCAAGACCATGCCTCCGGATCCGGCCGACCCGGAGCTCGGTGTCTGCGGCGAGGGCCTCGCGGCGCGCAGGCTCCGCGCCGGGTCCGACGTCTGCCTGATCGGGGTCGGCAAGATGCTGGCCGCGGCACGCGACGCGGCGGACCGACTGGCGGCCGAGGGTCACGACGTCACGTTGTGGGACCCCCGGGTGGTCAAGCCGCTCGACCCGGAGATGCTCGCCGACGCGGCGTCTCACCGACTGGTGATCACCGTCGAGGACGGCCTGCGCGACGGTGGCATCGGCGCTGCGATCGCCGACTCGCTGTCCAAGCTGGCCCCGGTCGACGGGCCGCTGGTCCGTGTGCTCGGCGTGCCGTCGGTGTTCCTGGCCCAGGGCAAGCCCGACGCCATCCTGTCCCGCCTGGGGCTCGACGCCGACGGGATCGCGGACGAAGCCCTGGCCTGGATCCGCAGCGCCGACCGCACGGTCTGAGCGACTCACCGACCGAAGTCGTCAGCGACGACCCCGACGACGGCGCAGCGTCTCAGGTGTAGAAGGGGTTCTCGCCCGCGGTGTGGTCGGTGGCGTCGACCACGTCGGTCACCTCGGGGATCGCGTCGAGGATCGATCGCCGGATCCCCTCCCGCAGCGTGGCCGCGCTCGCCGCGCACCCCTGGCATCCGCCGCCCATGGTGACGTAGACGACCTCGCCGTCGACGCCGACGAGGGTGGCGTACCCGCCGTGGGATCCGAGCGCGGGGTTGATCGCCTGGTCGAGCAGCTGGGTGACGCGCTCGGCGACGTCGCCGGTGAGCTCCAGGTCGACGCCGGCCAGCGGGTCGGGACGGTTCGGGTTGCGGATCACCAGCCCGCCCTGGGCACCGGCCCGCGAGAGGTCGAGCACCGACCCGCGCAGGTTCTCGACCGTCGCCGCCGGGATCATCACCTTCAGCCCGCCGGCTGCCTGCTCGACGAGGGTGTCGGCGTCGGCCGACGTCAGCTCCTCGAAGCCCAGGTCGTAGGTGAACTCGGCTCCCTTGGAGCCGGTGATCTCGACCCGCAGACCCAACGCCTCGGCGTCGTCCTCCTGGTCGCGGATGCCGAGCACGGTGCCGAGAGCCGCATCGGAGATGGACAGGACGAGGGTCCCGTCGTCGGTGGGGGTCGGGGTGTCGGTGATGGTCATCGGGCGCTCCAACCCGGACGACCACCGTCCGGATTTCTCACATCGTAGTAGGAGAAATGCGAGCCTCGACAGCCGCGGCGGCCCCGGGACACGCCCGGCACGCCGTCAGATGGCTGAGGCGCCGCGGGTGCGCTTGGGCCGGAACGCCGAGGCGATCTGGTCGTGGGTGAACCCCGTCGGCTCCTCGCCGAGGACGGCGTAGCGGTACAGCGCGGTGCGGAACACCCCGCTCAGGGCGGCGCCGAGGACCGACACCGCCACCATCGCCACGACCACCAGGATCACGCCCAGCACGAGCAGCGGGGCGTTGCCGGTGCTCGCGCCGACGAACGCCACCGGTGCGGTCAGGACGAAGGCGAGCAGGCCCACGAGCATCATCACCAGGCCGATCCCGCCGTTGCCGACCACGTTCTCGCCCCAGGTCCGCTTGAACGCCGAGGCCGACCGGCTCAGAGCGTCCTTCACGCCCACCTGTTCGATCACCAGGATCGGCAGTACCAGGAACGTCACCAGGGTCCAGGCCATGCCCACCAGGCCGACGACGATGCGGCCGATGAAGCCGGCCCGTTCCTGGACCGCCTGCAGGACGATCGACACCGTCGCGCTGATGATCGCCCACGGCAGGATGCGACCGGCGTTGGACGCCGCGGCCGAGATCGCCCAGCCGAGGGTGGGCTCGCCGCCGCTGAGCCGTTCGTTGGCCGCGAGCACCAGCGCGGACTGGAAGAAGATCGTCACGTACGCGCCGATCAGGTAGGCCACGAACATGAGGACGTAGCCGAGCGGTCCGATGCTCAGGCCGTCGAGCGACCCGCTCGTCGCCACCCCGCGGGTGGCCGAGTCGAGCGCGGTGACCGCGATGAGGCCCACGAACGGGGCGACGCAGAGGAACGACGTCACCGCCGAGATGACGGGCAGGGCGAGCAGCTCCTTGTCGTGGCGGAGCACCCCCCACGAGGCCTTGAACAGCGCGAACGACCTGGAGAAGACACCCATGGTCGACATTCTGCCGGGCGGCCCCCCGATTTCCGCCCGCTTTGTCCCGCACAGGCGCGGTGATCACCGCGCCTGTGCGGGACAAAGCAGGGGTGAGGGCGCTCAGAGGTGGAGGCCGCGCTCCTCCACCTCGGCGGCGAGCTCCAGCCACAGCTCCTCGGACTCGGCCAACCGGCGCTCCAGCTCCACCAGCTCCTCGCCCAGCTCCGCCAGCCGGCGATGTTCACCGCCCTCGGCCGCGAGCCGGAGCTCCTCGGAGGTGCGGTCCCGCGTCGAGACGAGCTCGGCGACCTCTCGTTCGGCGGCCCGGAGGCGGTTGCGCAGGTGGGTGGGGCTGGTGCGGCCGGCACCGCCGCGGTCGACTCTGGCACCCGTACCCGTCGAGGGCGTCGTCCGCTCGGGCGACGCGGGCCGCCCCCGATCCCGCTCATCAGCTCGAGCTCCGTTCGATCGGGGTCCCGCCACCGACGCGGTGCGACGCCGGCTGCGCACCGCTCGTCGCTCCTCCTCGTAGGCCGCGTACCCGCCCGGGCGGCGGCCGACGTCACCCGCTCCGTCGAGGACGATCACATCCGCGACGGTTCGCTCCAGGAAGGCCCGATCGTGGCTGACGACCACCAGCGCTCCCGGCCACTCGTCGAGGAAGTCCTCGAGCTGACGGAGGGTGTCGAGGTCCAGGTCGTTGGTCGGCTCGTCCAGCAGCAGGACGTTCGGATGCTCCGACAGGACGAGCAGCAGCTGGAGTCGGCGACGCTCGCCGCCCGAGAGGAGCCCGATCGGCGCCCACTGGGCGTCGTCGTCGAACCAGAACGTCTCGAGCAGCGCGGCGTCGGCCCAGTCGGCTTCGCGGTGCCCGCCGGTGACGGCGTCCCTGACCCGCATCCCGGGGTCGAGCTGACGGCCGACCTGGTCGTAGTAGCCGATCCGGGCGGTGCTGCCGGCTTCACGCCGGCCCGATGTCGGCTCGACCCTCCCGGCCACGATGTCGAGCAGCGTCGACTTGCCGGCCCCGTTGGGCCCGACGATGCCGAGCCGCTCCCGCGGATCGAGCAGCAGGTCGATGCCGTCGAACAGCTCGGTGCCGTCCGCGAAGCGGTGACCGACCCCGTGCAGCTCGACGACGCGGTCGCCCAGGCGCGGGGTCCGGGAGTGCAGGGGCAGCTCACCGGGGCGGGCCGCGGCCTGGGCCCGACCCTCGACGATGCGGGTGGCGGCCTCGATGCGCGCCTTGGGCTTGGAGGTGCGGGCCGGAGCGCCGCGCCTCAGCCACGCCAACTCGACCCGGGCCAGATTGCGTCGGGTCGCCTCCTCACGGGCGGCCTGCTCCTCCCGCAAGGCCCTGCCCTCCAGGTAGGCGTCATAGCCGCCGACGTGGACGTGGCCACGCCCACGGTCCAACTCGAGCACCACGTTCGTGACCCGGTCGAGGAAGTGACGGTCGTGGGTGACCAGGACCAGCCCGCCCGTGAACTCGACGATGCGGTCCTCCAACCACGAGATGGCGTCGATGTCGAGGTGGTTGGTCGGCTCGTCGAGGACCAGCAGGTCCGCCGGTGTCACCAGGGCACGGGCCAGTGCCACCCGCTTGGCCTGCCCGCCCGACAGAGAGCCCACGTCGGCGTCGAGCAGGTCGCCGACGCCCAGGCGGTCGGCCACCGCGGCGGCCTCCCACCGCTCGGCGCCGGGAGCCGCCGACGACGCAGACCCGGGGTCGGCCGCATCGGTGGGGCCGACCCCGAAGAGGTCGTCACGGACCAGGGGCCCCTGCAACGCCGGGTCCTGACCCAGGAGCGACACCCGGACGTCACGACCCCGCCGGACCGTCCCCGCTTCGGGGTCGGTCGTTCCGGCGAGGATCGACAGAAGGGTCGACTTCCCGCAGCCGTTCAGTCCCACTATCCCGAGTCGGTCCCCGGTGGAGACCGTGACCGACAGGTCCTCGAACAGCGGACGGCCCGGCCGGACGGCGGTGACGCCGGCGGCGTCGACGAGGATCACGCGGTGGTGGCCGAGCGGGCCGTCACCCGGCGCCCAGACCCAGCGCCCGGCTGCGGTTCGTCAACCACTGGTCGAGCACGACGTCGGCAGCCGGTTCGGCGAAGCTCAGGTGGGCCATGAACGCCGACATCTCCGTCGAGCTGTGCAGGGGGTACACCTGCGCGATGCCACGGCCGTCGGCGGGGACGGCGTCAGCCCCGCTCCGCCGCAGGTCGAGGCTCAGCGGTGAGATCTCGGGCCCGACCAACGGCAGGTCCGCGAGCACGGCGAGCCGCTCGGTGCTGAAGTTGGGGACCACGCCGTCGCCGACGCCGTACTGCACGAACAGCGGAGGCGCGCCGTCACGAAGTCGGTCCACCAGATAGGAGTTCTCCGCCGGGTCGAGCAGCAGCGTGGCCAACCCTCGCAGCGCAGCGGCGTCACCCGCGCTGGCTCCCCACGGCACGACGCCGGCGAACAGCGGCCACAGCTGCGAGTGGTAGAGGATGTCGGCGATGCCGCTGCCGGGCACCTGCAGGTAGGCGCCGTCGAGCTCGGGGATCTGGGTGATCGACGCCGCGCCCAGCACGCCGCCCATCGACGTCCCCTGGTAGAGCAGCCGGGCGGTGTCGAGATCGGGTCGACCGTCCGGCGCGTTCCACCCGGTGGCCCCCGGACCGGCCAGGTCCAGATCGGCCATGTGAGCGGTGATCGCCCGGAACAGCGACACCGTGTCCACCTCGCCCTGAAGGGGCATGGAGACCAGCCGCCCGAGGGTGCCCGGGGTGGTGATGTCGAGCAGGTAGCCCCCCTCGCCGGCCTGGCGGTCGCCGTGGTTGGGGACGTCGATGCCGATCGTGGCCATGCCGTGCACGGCGTTGGCCTCGGCCACGACCAGCAGGGTCTCCTTGGCCGCGGTGAGCCCGTGGCCGTAGACCACGACGGGCGCTCCGTCGGGGCCGGCCGGGCGGGCGGGCAGGACCATGACGAACGGGACCCAGGTCCCGACCGGCGGCCGATCGGCTCGGACCACTCCGTCGGCGTCGCGGAAGTCCGACAGCTGGACCTCGCCGCGCACCACGGCGGACCCCGACGGGGTCAACGGCGCCGGGCCGACGGTCAGGTTGCGGACCGGGTGATCAGCGGCCCGGGCCGCCGCCACGATGCGATCCATCGTGGCGGTGGCCGTGCGGGTGCTGCGCACGGTAAAGCGGGTCGCCTCCAGCGTGGTGTCCCAGCGGTCACCCTCGATGCGGGCCAGATCGGCACGCACCGAGGAGATGAAGCTGCCGCCGACGCCCGCGGTGTCGTCCATGCCGGCCGGTCGTCCGGGTGCGCCCTGCGGACCGCTCAGCCCGTCGGCCAGCCGGGCCACGTAGGTGCGGCCCGGCTCCCATCGGACCTGCGGCCAGGCCATCACGATCGTGTCGGGTGCGCCCTGTCGGATCGAGTCGAGGGTCAGCTCGACACGCAGCGGAACCGGCTCGCCGGTGGCGCGGTCGAAGACCCGGACGACGTCACCGCCGTCCGCGGGGAGCGATGCGGCGTCGACGGGTCGGTCTAGCTCGAACACGACCGGGCCGACGGCCGAGAACCCGTCGGCACCGGCCTGCACGTCCTCGAGGTGGGCACCCGGGCCGAGGGCGGACTGCACCGACGCGGGGATGAGATCGGCGGGCAGGTCCAACCGGAGTCCGGTCGGCGTGGACCGATCGGCGACGGTCCACTGGTCGCTCGGGTACGGGAGGGCGCAGGATCGGACGGCAGCCGGCGCGCACGTCCGGCCGCTGGTGCCCGCCGGCGACGGCACCGGGCCGTCGGGCGGGGGTGGGGCCGTGCACGCCCCGACCACGGCGGCCGACACGACCGCGATCACGAATCCGCCACGCTTTGCTCTCCCGCGCATGCCCAGAGGGTAGGACCGCGCCGGCCCACGGACCAGCCCCCACCCCCCTCGCTGCTTTGTCCCGCACAGGCGCGGTGATCACCGCGCCTGTGCGGGACAAAGCGAGAGTGGGGTGGTCAGAAGCTGGTGGGCGGTGGCGGCGGCGGTACCGTCCCGCCACCACCGGGCGGGGGCGGCGGAGCCACGGGCTCGGCCGGTTCCGCAGGCGCAGCCGGCGGCGGCGGGGCAGCCGCGGCAGCCCCGGAGGAGGCGGCGGCGCGGACGCAGCAGCGCCCGGCGGCGGCAGGGCCGACGCAGCGGCACCCGGGGGCGGCGGGGCGGCCGACGACATGGCGAAGTTCAATGCCGTCTGGCCCTCCAGGCCCTGGATCGCCGTCATCGTCTCCTGGCGGAGCCGATCGATCTCGGCCGGCGCGCGGCCGGTGGCCTCGAGGTAGGCCAGGACGCCGAGGTCACGGAAATATGGGTCGGCCGACTTGCTCGTCGGCCCACCGGCCATGGCCTGATCGGCCTTGGCCATGGCCTGGTCGGCCAGGCCCTTCGCCTTGTCGAGGAATCCCATCTGTGAACCTCCGGGTCGTTCGCGTTCGGTCGGGTCACCGCTGGTGCGGGTCGTGATCGTGGGGGCAGGCTCCGCCGCACCGTGGGCTCACGGACACCCGACGGGGCCTCGCCGGTCAGCGTAGCGAGGGCGAAGCCGATCCGGACGCGCCCCGAGCACCGTGTGCCACGCCGCTGCGGGCTCCGGGACGAGCCGGGGGCCGGCACTAGCGTGCGGCCATGGACGACACCACCACCCCCGACGGCGCCGGCCCGGTCACCGTCACCGTGACCGACGGCGTCGCCGTCATCGACCTCGACGACGGCAAGGCCAACGCGTTGGGCTTCGACGTGCTCGCCGGGCTCGAGAGCGCCCTCGATCGCGCCGAGGCCGACGACGTCTCCGCCGTCGTCATCGTCGGCCGGGAGGGGAAGTTCTCCGCCGGCTTCGACCTGAAGGTGATGACCTCGGGTCCCGAGGGCGCACGCGACATGCTCGGACGCGGAGCCCTGCTCGGCCTGCGGATGTACATGTTCCCCAAGCCGGTCGTGCTGGCCGTGACCGGGCACGCGCTGGCGATGGGCGCCATCCTCCTGTGCTGCGCGGACGTGCGCGTCGGCGCCGACGGCCCGTTCAAGATCGGCCTCAACGAGGTGGCGATCGGCATGCCGGTGCCCGGCTTCGCGGTCGGCATCTGCCAGGACCGACTGGCGATCCCCGCGTTCACCGCGGCCATCCAGCTGGCCCGGATCCACTCGCCGGCCGAGGCGCTCGCCGCCGGGTTCCTCGACGAGGTGGTCGATGTGGCAGCGGTCCGCGACCGGGCTGTCGAGGTCGCCGCCGAGTTGGGGACCCGCCTGCACCGCGGACCGTTCCGCGTGACGCGCGAGACGGTGCGGGGTCCGGTGGCCGAGCGGCTCCGCTCCGAGCTCGCCGCGGATCTCAGCGTGTTCGACGTCAGCAGCTGAGCGGCACGACTCCGGCCCTGGACCTCTGTGGCCCGGCCGCCCGACGGCGACCGGGCCACAGCCGGAACAGGTCAGGAGTGGACGGGTCCGATCAGTAGTCGAACTCGCTGCGGGGCTTGCCCAGGCAGGGCTTGTCCTTGCAGACGTTGGTGATCACGCCCTCGTCCTGGAAGAACGCCTTCTTCTGGGCGATGACCTGCGGCTGACGCCGCGGCATCTCGTGGGGATCTTCGCACTGCCGTTCGGTCTCGGCCGCCGCGCCCTGGCACTGGGCCTGGTAGGCCGCGCTCATCTCCGGCGTGATGTTGCCGAGCGGCGGGGCCAGGGTGCCCTGGTACCAGTAGTAGAGGGCGGAGCCGTCGAGCGGGAACTTGCGGATGGGCCCGAGGTTGTAGAAGAAGTCGTTCTGCGAGGTGGTGACGCCCTGCATGGGTTCGGTCTTCTTCGGAAGCGTCGGCTCGTAGATCGGCAGCTTCAGGGTGCGGGCGATGTTGTCGGCGGTGATCGTCGCCACCTGGTGGTCGCCGAACGCGACCGTCATCAGCACCTGGTGCTTGGGCGTGCGGTCGTAGGCCCGGTCGGTCAGGTGCTGGACGTAGCCGCTGGTCTCACCCCGGTCCCACAGCATCTGCAGGACGCCGAAGATCAGCTGCTGGTCGATCGGGTCCGGGTAGGCGCCGGTCAGCACGGGCAGGAACCGGTTGAAGTCGACGCTGCGGTCGAGGAGGGTCGAGTAGTTCATGCCCCCGACGCCGAGCACCGCCTTGGTCCACTGGTTGGACACCGCGGTGACCGCGCCGCCGAAGATGGCGCCCTGGCTGTTGCCGTCGTAGTACGCCTGCGCGTTGTTCAACATGTTGGCGCCGCCGGTGGTCTGGAACTGCTGCGCCGAGCCCAGCCCGTCGACGTTGGTCAGCAGCCGGCCGAGGAACAGCGTGTTGAGCATGGCCTGCTGCAGCCGGTCCGGGATCGACGGGAACAGGTTGATGTCGGCCAGAGCCGCCGCTGCGTTGGCGGTGTCGCCCTCGGCCATGCCGACGATGTCGGTCGCGCAGTACACCGAGTTGTTGGCCGCTGCGGTGTGCTGCACCTGCGAGCTGGCGGCTTCGTCGGCCGAGCCGAGCAGTCCGTGGCCGTACACCACCGGGACGGAGTTGCCCTCCTTGATCCCCTTGACCGGCAGCGAGCACGTGAAGTTCGCGGTCGTCGTCCCCGTCGAGATCGGCTGGCCGTTGAGGGGGCTGAAGGTCATCCGGGATCCCGGTCCGCCGTCGCCGGTCAGGTACAGCGGGACCTCGAAGGTTCCGCGCACGACCTTGGCGATCCCGGGCTGGAGGTCGTCGGTCTGGGTCTCGGTGACGGTGAACACCGGCGCGGTGCCCGACACCTTGCCGAAGGCGTCGTCGCGCATGGACAGGACCCGGCCGGCCAGCGACTGGGGCGAGGCGACGGTGAAGGTCCACGCCAGGTAGAGGCCCTCTCGGGCGACACCGGCGGTGGCGAGCTTGGGGAACACCAGGTTGAAGTCGCGCTGGCGGGCCTCGACGCGGGCGTTGCCGGTGGCGTTGTTGTCGCGGATGGCCTGGAAGGTGATGGGGGCCGGCAGCGGTGCCCCGTTGGTGCCGATCAGGTGGCGGAACGCCACCGCGAACTGGTGCGTCTCGATCAGCGAGGTGGCCGGACGCAGGATCAGCAGGCGCTCCGCGTCGCTGGTCGCCCGGGAGTCCATCTCGGCCCAGTGCGGGACGAGCTGACCGGTGGTGAGGTCGACGATGACGGTGGCGGACTCCTCGGTGACCGAGAAGCCGATGTCACCCTCGGACGGGAGCGCCGTCTTGGAGGGGTCCAGGCCGGGGACGAAGGCGAGGATCGGGGTGGAGGGGCTCCAGCCGTCGTTCAGGTTCCAGGCGGTCGGGTCGAGCGGGACGCCGTCGACGTTGACCAGCTGACCCGAGGGCAGGTTGATCCGCTTGTGCGTTCCCGTCGAGTCGTCGACCACCGTGTGCACGTCGCTCGGGAACGGCAGCAGGCAGCTCTTGTCGCTCAGGATCTCGCATCCGGCGGGGATGGCGGCGAGGGCGGCGTTCAGCCGGGCCTGGCGCTCGGGGCTCAGCGGCTCGGGCGTCGGCGTGTCGGTGGAGATCTGCACCGCCGCCGGCTCGGTCGTCGTCGGGTTGCCCTTGTCGATGTCGCCGCTGATCGCCGGCGCGGGCGCCTCGGCGTGCTGGCAACCGACGGCAACCACGACGAGGGCGGTCAGCAGTGCGGAGAGGCGGAGTCGGACGGTCACAGCGTTCCTCGGTCTCGGCCGGTCATACCGCGGGCGACCCTAGCCAAAGCACGGCGTCCGCGGGAAACCCACGGCAATGGCATCCCCATCGGCTCAACGACCGCTGCACACCGGCCAGGCGCGCTTGCCCTGGAGCCGCAGCAGGGCGAGGGCACGGGCGTCCTGCTCGGCGGGCGACGCCGCGGCCGGGTCACCGGACCCACCGACGCCTCGCCACGTCTCGACGCTGAACTGGTAGGCACCCCGGTAGCGGCCGGTCGAGCTCACGATCTGGTAGTTGCCACGGGACTCGCACTGGCGGACCCGGGCCAGGAAGGCGGCCTCATCGGCGGTGGGAGCTCCTCCCGAGCTCCGCACCCCGAGACCGGCCGCGCTGGACGACGACGGGGACGGGCGTGCGGTCGAACGCCGACCCGGGGCGGCAGGGGCCCGGGGCGTCGGAGCCACAGCCGCCGAGGATGCCCGAGCGGCCCGTGCCGCGGCCTGCTCACGGCGACTCGCGTCGAGCGCGGCGGTGGCGTCGCGCTCGGCGGCTGAGCTCTGGACCAGGTCGCTGCGGGCCTGCTCCTCCTCGCTTCGCACCGCGTCGAGCTCGGAGGCGACCTGCTCCTGTTCGGGGTCGTTCGCCGACCGCAACGCCTCGAAGTGGTCGACCGCGTCCGACACCGTGTCTGCTCCGCCGCTCACCATGCCGACCCGCCAGGCCACGACGGCGGCCTCGTCGGGCGTCAGAGAGGCCTGGAGCAGTTCGGTGCGCCCTCCGTCGATGAAGGCGGCGACCGCGAGCTCCCGGACCCGTCGGCGGGCTCCGGCCAGCGCCTCGGTCGAGGCCGCGTCAGCTCCGTCGAGCTCTCGCGATCGCTGCTCGAGCGCCGTGCGCCGCGACACCACCTGGGCCAGGCGGGATTCGGCCCGCTGGCGAGCCGCAGTCGCCGACGCCACCTTCTGGCGACCGACCGCGACCGGGTCGGCCCCGGCGAGCGGCTCCGAACCCACGGGCGCCGCGAACCCCACCAGGACGGAGGCCGCGACCGCGGCCACACCGATGCGGCGGCGGAACGGGGATCGGACCGAGGGCGATCGGCGGCGGAGGAGTCGTGGCGAGGTGGTCATGAGGGCGGTGGAGGCTGCGCCGGTCCCGCCCCTGAGGTGACGGATCCGCGACACAGGGCGGGCAGTCTGTCATCGGAGCGTCACGACGGAAAGGTGACGGAAAGACGATCGTCACCTGATCGGCACGGACGGGCCGCGGGTTGAGCGCGCGAGCCGTCCCGTGATCCGGGGATCGATGTGGCCGGCCCGCAGTCCCCGGACCGATGCGACCGGGTCGGTGCTTGCCCGGTCAGCGACGACGGCGGCGCAGCAGCAGGAGCAGGACCAGCAACGTCAGCAGCCCCGCGCCGGCCGCCCCCACGACCACGACCGCCCGGTTGGCGGTCGGCTCCGGCGGGGGTTCGGCCACCGGCACGTCGGATCCGGCCCGCCGCAGGTCCGGGCGATCCGTCGCCGACGGGGTGGACGTGGTCCCCGCTCCCGCGGGCTCGTCGACGGTAACTGGCGCCGGGTCGGCCGCGGGCTCGGGCGGAGCCTCGTCGGCCGGAGGCTCGTCGGCCGGAGCGGGATCGGAGTCCTCCAACTCGACGACGTAGCGGACCTCGGCCGGCTCGGCGACCGCATCTGCGTGGGCCGGCTCGGCGACCGCATCTGCGTGGGCCGGCTCGGCGACCGCGACCGGTTCGGCGGGGTCGGGGTCGAGCAGCGCCTCGACCGGCGCCGGCTCCTCGCCGTCGGCGCGGGGCCGGGGGCGCTTGGGGTCGTAGGCCGCCATCAGAGGTCCCTCGACGAGCCGGCGACGCCGGCCGCGGGGGCGACGACGTCGGAGCGGTCGAGCTCGGCGGTGAGGTCGAGCCGCTGGGTCGGTAGGGAGGTGACCGCGTCGGCTGCCGGTCGGGAGTCGAGCGTCCGGGCGAGCGCGGCGAACTGGTCGCCGGCTTCCTCGGCGCCGTCACGGCGCAGGAGGTGGATGGGCATCGACTGCGCCGCCGCCTCGGTGACCGCGGCCCGGGCCGAGATGGCGGGCTCGAGCAGCAGGTCGCCGTGGGTCTCCTGCAGTTGGGCGAACCAGTAGCCGGCGTCACGGGTGCGGCCCAGCCGGTTGACGACGATCCCCGCCACCTCGGGTCGACCGCTCTGACGATCGGCGATCCGGCGGACGTTGCGGAGGATCTGCTCGACGCCGTCGAGGCTCCACGCCGCCGGCTCGGCGACGATCAGCACCCGGTCCGCCGCGAAGAGGGCGTTGACGGTCAGCAGGCCGAGCGACGGCGGGCAGTCGACGATGACGTCGTCGTAGCGATCAGCCAGACCGTCGAGGGCGACCCGCAGTCGGTCCTGGGCGCCGATCGGGTCGGTCGCGAGCTGGTGCTCGCGCTGGGCCAGCCGCGGCGAGCTCGGCACCAGGTCCGGAGCGTGGCCCACCGCCGGCTCCCACCCCGAGCGGCGCACCGCGGCCGAGGCTGCCCCGGGCCGGTCCTCGGCGAGGACCTCGTCGATGGTGGTCGCGGCATCGAACACCCCGAGCCCGGTGGTGGCGTTGGCCTGCGGATCCATGTCGACCACCAGGGCCCGACGCCCGCGCATCATCGCCGCGGAGGCGAGGCCGAGGGCGACGGTCGTCTTGCCGACGCCCCCCTTCTGATTGACCACGGCGAGGATCCCCATGGGGCAACGGTACTCCGACGGCCGCTCAGCCCGGGCCACCCTCAGCGGCGGTCGTGGCGGCGGCCGGGTCGTCGAGCGCTCCCAGGCCGTGGAGGAACATCGCCAGGACGTTCTCGGCGTCGTGGGGGGCACGGTCACTCAGCCCGGCGGCGCGGAGCGCCGCCACCCCGCACATGAACGAGACCATCAGGTAGGCCATGCCCCCGGGGTCGTCGTCCATCAGGCTGCCCGGCTCGACCGCCATCCGACCGATCTTCTCCTCCAGCTGGTCGAGGAGGTGGTTGAGGGACTCGCCGATCCGCACCTGCGCCTCGGGTTCGCGAGTGCAGATGGCGAAGCCGTCCAGCATCAACTGGTCGGTGGGAGCCGTCTCGGCCTTCACGAAGTCGGCGATGGACGAGGCGATCGCCCCGGAACCGTCGACGATCGACCGACCCAGTGCGTCCGAGACCAGCTCGAACATCCGACTGTTCTCGACGGCGATCGCCTCGGCCAGCAACTCGGCCCGGCTGTCGAAGTGGGCGTAGAGGGCACCCGAGGTGAACCCCGCCCGTCGAGCGATCTCCTGGACCCGGGAACCCGGGTATCCCTTCTCGCGGAACACGTCCGCCGCGGCCTGCACCAGTCGGTCCCGCGTGTCGGAGTCCGCGCGGAGGTCGATCGTCGTGCGGTCGTCCGACCGGCGGTGATCGTCGGCGTTCGGCAACCGGCCCCTCCGTGACTCCTGATCCGTCCGTGACGGTACTACTCGCGGACCCGGCGACCGGACCGCGACCCCCAGAGACCGGCGGATGGTCCGCCGGACCGCAGCGGGGCACACTCGGGCAGTGCCCGAGCTGCCGGAGGTGGAGACGATCCGACGTCAGCTGGTCGACCGGCTGACCGACCGCCAGATCCTCGACGCGTGGGGCTTCAACTCCCCGAAGTTCTCCGCCGCGCCCGCCGCGGCCGGCACGACGGTCACCGACGTGACCCGGAGGGGCAAGTACCTGCTGCTCCCCCTCCGCCGCGACGACGCGCCGCCCACACAGGAGCTGATCGTCCACCTGGGGATGACGGGCCGGCTCGCGGTGACCGACCGGTCGATCGACCGCATCGAGGGCGAGCCGCACCTGCGGGCGTGGTGGTGCCTCGGCGACGGTTCGGTGCTGACCTTCCACGACGTCCGTCGCTTCGGTCGCATCGCCGTCGTCGACCTCGGCGACCACCGGTCGCTGCCGACCCTGGCCGCACTCGGCCCCGAACCCGACTCCGAGGAGTTCACCGCCGAGCACCTGCGGCGGCGGGTGAACGCGGGGTCACGTCGGATCAAGACCGTCCTGCTGTCCCAGCGCGTGGTCGCCGGCGTCGGCAACATCTACGCGGACGAGGCGCTGTGGCGCGCCGGGGTCGATCCCCGCGCCCGACACCTGACCCGCGCCGCGGCCGCCCGTCTGCGCGACGCCATCCGCGACGTGCTGTCCGAAGGAGTCGACAACGGAGGCACGACCCTTCGCGACTACGTCGACGCCGACGGTTCGCCCGGACGCAACCAGCATCGCCTCGACTGCTACGGACGGGCCGGCCGGCCCTGCCACCGTTGCGGCACCGAGCTGCGGGGTACGGTCGTCGATGCCCGATCGACAAGTTGGTGCCCCGACTGCCAGCGACGTCGATGACCGTCCCCGAGCGCCGCGGCCGACCCGGCCCGCATGGGTCCAGCCCCGTCGGCGGACGGAGCTGGGAGGGGCCTCATGCGCACCGACTGGATGGGCGGGAAGGGTGTGTTAGATTGCATTCTCGTTACGAACGAATCGGCGCCCCCTCGCCCCGGCGCCGACCGATCCCTCCCAGGACCACGTGCAGCACCTCTCCCACACCTCCGTTGACGCCCCCCGGACGCACCGCGGCCTTCCCAGCCTGCTGGTCGCCGCCCTCGCCGCCATCTCCCTCGCGGTGGCGCTGGTCCCCGCCACCCCCGCCGCGGCGCAGGAGGACGGCGGATCGAGCCTGGCCGAGCTCCAGAAGAAGCGGGACGCCGTCCGTGCCCAGAAGGCGGCCAAGGCGTCCGAGGTCAACGGCCTCAAGGCGACCGATGCCCAGGTGTCAGCGGCGCTGAGCGCCCTCGACGCCCAGGTGAACGCACAGCAGGACAGGGTCGAGGAGGCCCAGCGAGCTGTCAGCCAGGCCGAGTCCGAGCGATCTGCGGCCGAGTCCGCTCAGGCCCGGACCCAGCAGGAGCTCGACGACCTGCGGGCCCGCATGAAGACCTCGGCGGTCGAGGCCTACGTCACCATGGGCAGCTCCGACCCGATGTCGGGCGTGGGCGTCGACGACGTCAACGACGCGGTCAACAAGCGCACCCTGCTGTCGGTCCAGGCCAACGAGAACACCGACGTGGTCGAGCAGTTCCGCTCCAAGCAGGAGGACCTCGAGCTCCAGCGTGCGGCGGCCACCGCGGCGGCCGAGCGGGCCGCCCGCAGCAAGGCTGCGGTGCAGGATCGCCTGGGCGACCTCAACGCCGCCTTCGAGAAGCAGCAGGCGTTCGCCGCGCAGGTCGACTCCCGACTCGACCGGGCCCTGTCCGAGGCCGACTCGCTCGCGTCCATCGACTCCAACCTGTCGTCGACCATCTCGGCCAAGCAGGCTGAGATCGCCCGGGCGCTGGCCGCCCAGCGCGCCGCCGCCGAGGCTCGGGCCCGGGCGGCGCGCGTCACCCTCAAGGCCCCCAGCGGCGGGGGCGGCGGAGGAGGAGGCGGTGGTGGCGGCGTTCCGGCGACCATCACCGGCAGCGGCGAGATCGTCAGCGTCGGCGGCATCCGGGTCCACCAGTCGATCGCCGGCAACCTGCAGGCGCTGCTCAACGCGGCCTCGGCCGCCGGCATCAACCTGAGCGGCGGCGGTTACCGCGACCCGGCCGGGCAGATCGCGGTGCGCCGCAACAACTGCGGCTCCAGCAACTACGCCATCTACGAGGCACCGGCGTCGTCGTGCAGCCCGCCGACCGCCCGGCCCGGCTCCTCCATGCACGAGCGCGGCCTGGCCATCGACTTCACCCAGGGCGGGTCCACCCTCAGCCGCGGCAGCTCCGGGTTCGCCTGGCTGAAGGCCAATGCCGGCAGCTTCGGGTTCCGCAACCTGCCGTCGGAGCCCTGGCACTGGTCGACCAACGGCAACTGAGGCAGCGCGGCGGCGCCGTCCCCGGAGCCCGCTGACGTCCTGACCCTGAGCGCGCTCCCCCACCGGAGCCGCTCGAGCTGACACGATCTCGGCCCATGTGCTCCGAGGACATCCCCCGCGGTCTGGTCGCCCTCCCCGAGGCCAGTCGGCGCCGCTTCCTGGGCCTGTCCGGCGCCGTCGGCGGTGCCGTCACCGCCGCGGCGCTCACCGGCTGCACCGAGGACGTGGACCAGCCCGCCCGTGGGCGGCTCAGCCCGGACGAGGCGATCATCGAGCACACCTACACCGGGCTGTCGACGCGAAGCGAGGGCATGACCCTGCGCCAGCTCGTCGAGTCCTCCGACGCCGCGGCGCCCGACAACCAGCTGCGTGGCGTTCACCGGATGCTGTGGGACGTCGGGACGCAGAAGCCGTACGTGGCGCTCAGCTTCGACGACGGGCCCGACCCGCGCTGGACGCCCCGGGTGCTCGACGCGCTGCGCGACGCGGGTGCCAAGGCGACGTTCTTCCTGATGGGCTACAACGTCGACCACCATCGCGAGCTGGCGCACCGGGTGCTCGACGAGGGCCACGACATCGGCAACCACACGTGGTCGCACCAGGACCTGGCCTTCCAGGACCCCGCGAGCACCCGCGAGGAGATCGTGGGCGGCCACCGGGCCATCAAGGAGATCCTCGGCGTCGACACGAACTGGTTCCGGCCCCCTCGGGGAGAGCTGTCGGGCGCCGGTCTGCGGATCCTCGCCGAGGAGAACTACGACACGTTCCTCTGGTCGGTCTCGCGCAACGTGCCCGGGGTCGGCACCCCCGAGGTCGTCGCGCAGCACATCGTCGAGCGCCTGCGTCCGGGAGCGATCGTCGACATGCACGACTCGATCGGCCGCGGGCTGTTCCTCCCCCAGTCGGACCGCATCGTCGAGACGCTCAAGGCCAAGCGCGACGTGGACGTCGAGGCGGTGCCGGCGATCCTCGAGGGAGGGATGGCCGCCGGGCTCGAGTTCGTGACCATGTCGACGCTGCTCGCCGCGGCGGACGCGCCGGGGGCGCTCACGCCGGCCACCCCGGAGGACCAGAACCTGTCGCAGGGGCCGACCACGGTTCCGCCCCGGACCGCGACGGCCTGACGGTCAGCGACGGCGGTCGTCGCCCTCGCCGAACATGCGAGCCGCCAGGGTCTCGTCCGCGTAGACGACCTGGTCGCGGCCCAGCTCCTTGGCCCGCAGCAGCCCGGCGTCGGCCACCCGCAGGATCGACTCCGAGTCCCGACCCACCGATGAGTGGGTGATGCCGAACGAGCACGTGAACTCCGGAACCGCCGACACCGCCAGCGTCTGGGTCAGCCCGTCGCGGACCCGCTCGACCGCCTCGATCGAGGTGGTGACCGACATGTTGGGGTAGACGAGCACGAACTCCTCGCCGCCGAGGCGGGCGATGACGTCGTTGCCCCGGACCTTGTCGCGCAGCACCTGCGCGAAGAGCTGCAGGGCGCGGTCGCCGATCTCGTGGCCGTAGGTGTCGTTGAGGTGCTTGAAGTTGTCGAGGTCGGCGAGGACCAGGACGAACGGCGTCGACCGCTCGATCAGCGACGCCAGCTGCGACTCGAGGAGGCGCCGGTTCGGGAGTCCGGTGAGCTTGTCGGTGGCCGCCTCGAGCCGCGAGCTCTCGAGGGCCCGAAGCGCTCCCAGCCGGTTGCCGAGCTGGGTGGCCAGGGTGGCGAGCTGGCCGACCAGTCGCTCCCCAGGCGGGTGGCGGTCGGCGGCGACGGTGTGCAGGACCCCGATCGGGCGGCCGGCGACGCTCACCGGCACGCACGCCCCCGAGCACGGACCGTACGGACGACCCCGCATCTTGGGGCACGCGTTGATCGACTCGGAGCTGTCGAAGACGACCGGCTGGGCCCGACGGATGGCGATGCAACCGGACACCTCGTCGACCGGGCACCCCGGAGCGGGCTGGTTCGGGTTGGTCGCCACGACGGTCAGCTCCGTCGAGCCGTGCGGCGCGAGCAGCAGTTCGACCGGTCGCTCGGGATCGACGATCGCCAGGGCCTGACGGGCAACGTCGTGGGCTCCGGACTCGTCGTCGGCCAGGTCGAGGGCCTCGAAGATCATCCGGCTCTGAGCGCCCCATTCGGCGTGCTGGCGCAACCGCCGGATGTGCACCTGGACCGACCCGACCGCGGCGTCGAGCTCTTCGGCGAGCGCGTCGACATCGGTCGGTCCGGCCCTGCCAGTGCGGGCGGTCAGGTCGCCGTCGAGGACGGCCGCGGCGACCTGGCGGAGCTCGGCGACCGGTTCGTCGACCTGGTCGCGCAGACGGTTGCGGACCATCGCCAGCAACGTGACGGCCACGGCCACCGCCGGGATGAGGATCGCCAGCTGGGCGGCCGCGACGACCACCGCGTCGGGACCGTCGACGACCAGCGCGCCGATGACCACCGCAACGGCGGCCGCCGCGACCAATGTCGCAGCCGCTGTCGCGACGAGCACGCGGACCGACCGCGATGCCGGCCGGCGGTCCCGCACCGGGCCGTTCCCATCGCCGCCTCCTGCGGCTCCGGGACGAGGCACCGGCGGGTCGACGACGTGTGCGGACGGGGCCGCTCCAGTGGGAAGTCCGGACAGGACGATCGTCTCGTCGCGGACGTGCACCACTCCGGAGGTGGAAGCTCCGCCCGGGTCGGCCGGAGGATCGGGCTCCCCGACACCGGGCGGTGAGGGAGCGACACCGGTGGGGCCGGCGGGATGTCCGGAAGGCGCCTCCCCTGTCGAGACGGGCGCAGCCGGCGTGGGCGCGGCCGTTGTGGACGCGGCCGGGCCACCCGGCTCGTCGGGGCCGCCGCCCCGCGTCGTCGCACCGTCCGCCACTTGTCTCCCAGCACTCCCCGGCAACGAGCGCAGCCGGTGCTCCGGCGCCGCTCGGGATCCCAGGGTACACACGTCACGCAGTCGGCCCGAGGAGGCGATCCCCCATCGCCGACGCGTCGACCGCGGTGCGACCAACGCTCCCTCTCACCGGTTCGGACACGTTCCGTGGTGCCGCGACCACCGTGGGTAGATCTGGGGTGGGGAATCCTACCCGAGGCCCCCCGCACCCCTTGCGCATGGTCACCTGCAACGCCTATTCAATCCCCACACACATGTGTCGTCCGACTCGTCGCTGTGCGGCGCGGTGGGCGGTCGGAGCCGTTCGGGACCTCTCCGGACAGCTCCGTCTGGGGGCTGCAGGCGACACCGATCGACGGTCTGGAGGGCTGCATGTTGTCGAGGATCATCACAGCGCGTGGGACACGGGTGGCGGTCGCCGCCGCGCTGGTCGCCACGGTGTTCGCGTTCTCGGCGGGATCGCCGACCTCCGCGGCGCCGCAGACCAAGACGCTCACCGGCTCCTGCAGCGGAGCCGACGCAGCGTCGGCCGGACTGCTCGCCGCGTTCGGCGGCGCTCTGAACATGCCGTTCCAGATCACCTCGGACGTCCCGGCACAGCTCGACCCCGAGGCCGACGACCAGCCGATCTCGTTCACCTGGTCGGTCACGCTCGCCGCCTCGGTCACCTCGCAGGTCGCGGCGATCGACCCGTCGCTGACCATCAAGGACATCACGCTCGACATGGGGGTCACCGGCCCGACCGAGACCAAGGTCGTCGAGGGTCGCCCGGCACCGCTCAACGTCAACGTGACCGCCGGTCAGCCGGCGACGTTCGCGATGGGCCCGTTCGCCGGTCAGCTCACCGGCATCGGCAAGGGCGGCGTCATCAAGTACTCGCCCAAGGCCATCGGCCTGACCATCTCGATCGACATCGGCGGCAAGGCCACCGACGTCAAGGTCAACTGCGCGGCTGCGGGCACCGCGGCCATCACCTCGATCAAGATCCCCGGCTCGCCCGACATCAAGCAGCCCATCGAGCTCGAGGGCACGGCCAACTCCTCGGTCACCGTCGACGTGCTCGGCGAGTACGTCACCCCGGGCAAGGACGAGAACGGCAAGGAGATGCCGGTCAAGCCCGAGACCCTCAAGGTGGTCGACGGTCCAGGTCAGGTCACCGACGGCAAGGTCGTCGTGAACACCGGCGCGGCGGGCACCACCAGCTCGGTCACCTTCGAGGTCTGCTCGGGTGAGCTGCCCGGTACCGACGAGGTCCAGACCCTCACCCTCGACACCACCGGCGAGACGCTCAAGAAGGGCGTGGCGTTCACGCTGAAGTACGGCGAGGAGGTGACCGCGCCGATCAACATGATCGACGAGAACTCGCTGCCGGTGATCCTCAACCCGGGCCTGTTGAACATCCCGACCAACGACTGGATGAACAACGCCAACAGCTACTTCCTGGCCGGCTTCGCCCTCCCGGCTCCCGGTGACATCCAGTCGGCCCTCGAGCGCCTGCCCTCGATCGGCGGCGGCGGCGTCGTGGTCACCGCAGTCCAGGGCAAGCCCGGCACCTACGACATCAAGTTCGTCGGCAAGAACGGCCAGAAGGACGTCGACAGCCTGGCGATCGACCACTACTACTCGGTGTTCCCGCAGGAGGCGCTCGCCGGCATCATCGACGCCGCCAAGGGCCTGCTCGGCGGCGGTGGCGGCGAGGGTCCGACCACCACGACCACCCTGCCCGGCGGCGCCGCCGACCTCGACGGCGCCATCGCATGGCTCACCGCCCAGATCAACGCCGAGCCGATCTTCAGCCCCCGTTGGCAGGAGCTGTTCGGCCAGCGAGCCAGCCTCGAGATGAAGAAGGCGATGGCCGACATCGACGTCAACGCCGCCATCGCCATGCTGACCGGCCTGTTCAGCACCCCGCCGAACGCGGTGACCACCACCGCCGGTGAGGCCCCGATCGGGATCTGCTCCCAGGGCATCATCGACGTGGCCGTCCCGGCCGCGGCGCCGACCGCTGTCGCCGGGGCCTCCACGCCGGGAGCGGATGTGGCCGGGGCAAACCAGACGGGAGCGTCGCTGGCACTCGCCGGCTGATCCCATTCGAGCACGAGGGTGGATCTGATCGGGTCGGGCGGGTCATCCCGCCCGACCCGATCCGCGTCCCCACCCACCCCGCCACCAAACCCCGCGTTCTGACGACAAGTCACGACACTGGCGGTACTCAACTGTCATCGGAACCGTGCTCACACGGCCAGGGGACCAGCGGCCGCGGCCACTGTCACACCCCCCGACCACGATGGGGTCATGGCTCCGAGCACCACGACCGCACCACCGATCCGAGCTCATGCCGCCCCCGGGTCACCCGTGGTTCTCCGGCATCGACGGGCCGTCGCCCGATGGGCGCTGGCCAGCGGACGACCGGTGCACCGCGACGCCCTGGCCGCGATCATCGGCGCCCGCGCCGACTCGTTGTCGGCCCCTGCCGACCTCGACGGTCCCACCGCGTGGGTGGGCGAGCAGATCGGCGAACTGCTCTGGGGCGACATCTCGTCCTGGTGCGGCGAGCGCTCGGCCCGGGTCCCGGAACCGGACGACATCGCCCGCACCCTGCACACCTACCTCCGCTATCTGTCCGCGCATCGCCTGCTCGCCGCGGGCTCGGATCCGGTGACCCTGTTGCGACGAGCGATCGCCGACTACGGCGGTGATCGAGGTCGCCGCCGACATCCCTCGACGGGTCGACGCGTCGCTCCGGTCGTGCCGATCGCCTGACCGGACCGGTTCTTCGGGTCCCGCAGATGGGTCAGCCGCTGATGCCGAAGAAGCGCAACATGACGTCCAGCCCGTCCAGCGGGGCGGTCGGCCATGCGTGTCCGTTGCCGGGGTAGGTGATCAGCTCCACCCGGATCCCCCGCGGGCAGCCGGGCCAGGAGTCGATCGTGACCCCGTCGGTCGGCGAGCGGCGCTGGGGATCGGTATCGCAGCCGTCGGCCTCGGCCCACGCCGCGACCGACGTCGGCACGGCCGGGAACGGTTGCGACGACAGCAGCTGGCTGACCGACGGCGATCCGTCGTAGGGGACGGTCGGATCCGGGTCGCCGTGCATGTGCAGCAGCGAGATCGGCCGGCTCGGCGAGCAGCCGGACACGTTGGTCGCCGCCATCGGTGCAACAGCCGCGAAGTCCTCGGTGCGGGCACACGCCAGGGTGTACGCCATCATCCCGCCGTTCGAGAACCCGGTGAGGTAGAGCCGGTCCGGGTCGACGTCCGGACGGACCCGCAACTGGTCGACCACCCGGGTCAGGAATCCGACGTCGTCGACCGATGCCAGGGTCGCCGGCGGACAGCACGGACCCGCGTTCCACGACGAGAGGATCCCCTGGGGGAACACCGCGACGAACCGGTCGCGGGCCACCGCCTCGGCCCACGGAGCGGTGGCGGCCATCGAGAAGCGATCGACGGTGAGGCCGTGCAGCACCATGACGGTGGGCAGGCGCTCATCGGCACCGACGTCAACGGGCCGCACCACCAGGTACTGCCGCTGCACGATGCCCTCCTGCACGGTGACGTCCTGGACCGACACCGCCCCGGCGGGGGTGGAGGTGGTCGACGTCGGCGCCGACGGCACCGACGGGGGAACGGAGGTGACCGCCGGGGTCGTGCTGGTGGTCGGACGACGGGCGGGCAGGCTGCTCGTCGTGGCGCCGTCGTCGGAGCGGACCAGAGCCACGGCCAGGACCACCACCACGATCACCAGGACGCCGACGATCCCGGCCAGGATCCACACCGTCCGGTTCCGCGCGGTCACGGCGGGCGAGTCTACGGGCACCCGCGATCGGGTCGGCGGCGCCGGGATCGGGTCGGGCGACGTCGATCGACTTCCGGTCGCGCTTTCTGACGGGTCGTCAGTTCCATCTATCGTCGGGACCGTGGAATCGACCGGAGCGCAGATCGACGAGCAGGAGTTCCGCCGGGAGGTCGCCGACTGGATGGCGGAGCACCTGACCGGGGACTTCGCCATCCTCCGCCACCGGGGCGGGCCGGGTGACGAGCACGCCTTCGTCGAGGAGCGCATGGAGTGGGAGCGGGAGCTCGCCTCCGGCGGATGGACCGGGGTGGGTTGGCCGGTCGAGCACGGCGGGCGAGGACTTCCGATCGCCCTGGAGGTCGCGTTCCACGAGGAGTACGCCCGAGCCGGCGGCCCCGGCCGGGCCGGTCTCATCGGCGAGGGCCTTCTGGGTCCGACGCTGATCCACTTCGCATCGCCGCAGATCCAGAAGCGGTTCCTGCCCGGCATCGTGTCGGGAACCGAGTTCTGGTGCCAGGGCTACTCCGAACCCAACGCCGGCTCGGACCTGGCGAACGTCTCGACACGGGCACGTCTCGAGGGCGACGAGTGGGTCATCGACGGCCAGAAGGTGTGGACGTCGCTCGCCCAGTGGTCGGACTGGTGCTTCGTCGTGGCCCGCACCGAGGAGGGATCGACCCGACACCACGGCCTGTCGTACCTGTTGGTGCCGATGGACCAGCCCGGCATCGAGGTGCGACCGATCCGACAGATCACCGGAACCGCCGAGTTCAACGAGGTGTTCTTCGACGGGGCCCGCACAGCCGCCGACCTGGTGGTGGGAGCTCCGGGCGACGGCTGGAAGGTCGCCATGGGCACGCTCGCGTTCGAACGGGGCGTGCTCACCCTCGGCCAGCAGATGGCCTTCGACCGGGAGCTCGGCCACATCGTCGACGCGGCACGCCGCACCGGCGCCATCGACAACCCGGTGACCCGCCAACGCCTGGTCCAGCTGTGGATGCGGGTCCGCATCATGCGCTGGAACGCGGTGCGTGCGCTGCGGGTTGACGAGAACGTCGCGCTACCCCGCGAGGCGATGATCAACAAGCTCTACTGGGCCGAACTGCACCGCGACATGGGCGAGGTGGCCATGGACGTGCTGGGTCTCGAGGCGACCACCACCCGGTACTCCGAGGCCGACGAGGGTGACGCCGGCGAACAGGAGATGTCGGCGCTGCACAAGCTGTTCTTCTTCAGCCGCTCCGACACGATCTACGGCGGCTCGAACGAGATCCAGCGCAACGTCATCGGGGAACGAGCCCTCGGACTCCCCCGCGAGCCCCGCTGAGACCCCACCCGCACAGCTCTGTCCCGCACAGCGGGCGTGATCACCCCCGCTCTGCAGGACAGAGCGGGTGAAGAGGAGACACCAATGCCTGCAGCACCGACACCGATCGAACCCCCCGGACGAGGTCTGCTCGACGGCAAGCGGGTGGTCATCACCGCGGCAGCCGGCACCGGCATCGGCGGAGCCCTGGCCCGACGGTGCCTGATGGAGGGTGCGACCATCGTCATCTCCGACGCCCACGAGCGGCGCATCGGGGAGACCGCCGATGCCCTCGGCGAGGAGTTCGGCACCCGCCCCGAAGCCGTCGTGTGCAACGTCACCGACAACTCCGACGTACAGGCGCTCGTCTCCACCGCGGTCGACCGCATGGGCGGCATCGACGTGTGGATGAACAACGCCGGCCTGGGCGGCAACGGGCTGGTCACCGAGCTGACCGACGAGGAGTGGGACCGCGTCATCGACGTGACCCTCACCGGCACGTTCAAGTGCCTCCGAGCGGTGCTCCCGGTCATGTACGGGCAGGGCTCCGGCGCCGTGGTCAACAACGCCTCGGTGCTGGCGTGGCGTGCACAGGAGCGCCAGTCCCACTACGCCGCGGCCAAGGCCGGGGTGATGGCACTGACCCGTTGCTCGGCGATCGAGGCGGCCGAGCACGGCGTGCGCATCAACGCCGTCAGCCCGAGCCTGGCCATGCACGCCAACCTGGCCAAGGTGACGCCGCCGGGGTTGCTCGAGGAGCTCACCTCGAAGGAGGCGTTCGGCCGGGCCGCGGAGCCCTGGGAGATCGCCAACGTCATGGTGTTCCTGGCCAGCGACCTGTCGAGCTACATGACCGGCGAGGTCCTCGCCGTCTCCAGCCAGCACCCCTGACCCCCACACCCCGAGAACCCACCCCACCCCCGAACCCGTTCTGTAGTGCGAGATCCAGGCGTTCGCCTGGATCTCGCACTACAGAACGGCCATTGCCAGGAGATCGTGATGACCGTCGTTGCCGAACCCACCGCCCTGCTCACCATGGTCGGTCACGACCTGGGCACCACCGAATGGACCACCGTCACCCAGGACCGCATCGCACTGTTCGCAGATGCCACCGGCGACCACCAGTGGATCCACGTCGACGTCGAACGGGCCACGGCCGAATCGCCGTTCGGTGGGCCGATCGCCCACGGGTACCTGACCCTGTCGATGGTCAACCTGTTCCTTCCCGAGCTGCTGACCGTCGAGAGGTTCTCGATGGGGGTCAACGTCGGACTCGAGAAGGTCCGGTTCCCCGCGCCGGTCCCCTCCGGGTCCCGGATCCGGGCCCGCGGCGAGGTCGTGGCCGCGTCCGAGGCGAAGGGCGGGGTACAGGTCACGGTCCGGCTCACCGTGGAGCGTGACCTCGACGGCTCCGGCACGCCCGACGCCAAGCCGGCGTGCGTGGCCGACACCGTCAGCCGCTTCTTCCCCTGAGCGGACCTCGGCAGGTCGGTCCCGAGGCGCCCCACCGCCCTGGCGATTGGGAGGCATGGTTACCGATCGGTAACCTGCGATCCGCCAGAAGAGCCGTCGACCCCGACACCGGGGTCCGCAGAAGGGGATTCGCCATGACCGAGGCCGTGATCGTCGCCACCGCCCGCACGCCGATCGGACGCATGTCCAAGGGCTCGCTCAAGGACATGCGACCCGACGACCTGTCAGCCCACATCATCACGTCCGTCCTGGACAAGGTGCCGGCGCTCGATCGCACCGAGATCGAGGACGTCCTGTGGGGCTGCGGTCAGCCCGGCGGTGAGTCCGGCCACAACATCGCCCGGGTCGCGGCAGTGCTCGCCGGGCTCGACGACGTCCCCGGCGCCACGGTCAACCGCTACTGCTCGTCGTCGCTGATGACCATCCGCATGGCCGCCCACGCGATCAAGGCCGGCGACGGCGACGTCTTCGTCGCCGGCGGCGTCGAGACCGCCAGCCGCTTCCCGTTCGGCATGGCCGACGGGCCCAAGAACCCCGTGTTCACCGATGCCGAGGCTCACTCCGTCGAACGAGCCCAGGGCGGTGCGCCGGTGTGGGCCGCTCAGGCCGGCCTGCCCGACATGTACCTGGCCATGGGTCAGACCGCCGAGAACGTCGCCCAGCTCGAGAACGTCAGCCGCCAAGACCAGGACGAGTTCGCGGTCCGCAGCCAGAACCTGGCCGAGGAGAGCCTGAACAACGGCTACTGGGAGGCCGAGATCACGCCGGTCACGACCCCCGACGGCGTGGTCGGCACCGACGACGGCATCCGACCCGGCACCACCTACGAGAAGGTCAGCGGCCTGTCACCGGTCTTCCGTCCCGACGGCACCGTCACCGCCGGCAACGCCTGCCCGCTCAACGACGGTGCCGCTGCGGTGGTCGTGATGAGCGACACCAAGGCCAAGGCGCTGGGGCTGACCCCCCTCGCCCGCATCATCTCCTCGGCGGCCACCGGCCTGAACCCCGAGATCATGGGCCTCGGCCCGGTCGAGGCGGTCCGCAAGGCTCTGGGTCGGGCCGGCATGTCGGTCGACGACATCGACCTGTTCGAGATCAACGAGGCGTTCGCCGCCCAGGTGCTGCCGTCGGCCCGTCAGCTCGGCATCCCGATGGAGAAGCTGAACACCCGCGGCGGCTCGATCGCCCTCGGTCACCCGTTCGGCATGACCGGCGCCCGCATCATGACGACGCTGATCCACAACCTGCAGGAGTCCGACAAGACCTTCGGCGTGGAGACCATGTGCGTCGGCGGCGGCCAGGGCATGGCGATGGTCGTCGAGCGCCTGAGCTGAACCCCAACCGTTCGGCCCACCGGCCGGTGTCGTCCCGTCCACGGTCGGGAGGACACCGGCCGGTGGCGCGTTCCGAGTCAGTCGAGCGCACGGGTGGACGCCGGTCCGGCGACTTCGGCCCGCTGGTCCCGCACCTGGTTGTGCTCGTCGACGAACACGACGGTCGGGACGTGGCGGCGGGCCGCGAAGTCGTCCATGTCGACGAACGTCGCCAGGATCACCAGGTCACCCGGACGGACCAGGTGGGCCGCCGCGCCGTTGATGCAGATGTCGCCGCGGCCCCGCTCGCCCGCGATGGCGTAGGTCGTGAGTCGGGCACCGTTGGTGACGTCCCACACGTGCACCTCCTCCCACTCGAGGATCCCGGCGGCGTCGAGCAGGTCCCGGTCGATGGTGACCGAGCCCTCGTAGTCGACATCCGCTCCGGTGACGGTGGCTCGGTGGATCTTGGACGTGAACATCCGTCGGACGGGTCCGCGTTCGGACGGTGCGGTCATGGCCTGCTCCTGATCGGTCGCGCCCCTGTCGGGTGCACGCTGCCGGCGACGGTACCCGACCCGTCGGGGTCGATCCATGGTGCGGCAACCCCGACCGGTCCGACCCCGCGCGACCGCGGAGGGACGGGCCGCGGCGGCGAGGTCAGCCCGCGCCGTAGACCGGGGTGGGTGCGGTTGCCTCGGCCAGCAGGTCGGCGACGACGGGACCGATCTCGGCCGGCTCCCACCGGGCGCCCTTGTC